>NZ_CP199917.1:0-3154576 GCF_052783725.1 Okibacterium fritillariae | reverse complement strand
GTCGCCGAAAGGCGGCCTCTCCGTCGTTAACGAGCTCGAGCTTCCAATCACCCCTCCGCGTCGTCAGCGATTTTGATTACGGTTATCAATAAGGTAGCGTTTTCGACATGAAGAAGACCGCTCTGGGCGCCATCGTCGCCACTCCGCTCGTAGCCGCACTCATCCTGACGGGGTGTTCGTCGACGGGCGGCAGTACGGCTGATTCCGGCAAGGTGCAGATCGTCGCATCCACCAACGTCTACGGCGATATCGCCAAGCAGGTGGGTGGAGATGACGTCGAGGTGAAGAGCCTCATCACGAGCGCGGCGCAAGACCCGCACAGCTATGAAGCGAGTGCGCAGGACCGCCTGGCCGTGTCCCGAGCCGACGTCGTCGTGGAGAACGGTGGTGGGTACGACCCGTTCGTCGACACGTTGCTCGAAGCCGGATCGACCGAGGGCGTCGTCGTGATCAATGCATCCGAGCTGTCGGGGCTGATGCCCGGGCATGAGGGCGAGGCGCACGACCACGAGCACGAGGACGAGACATCCAGCCCGGCCGCTGAAGCGGAAAGCACGGGGGCTGCCGACGCCACGAGCACGGGGGCTGCGGACGAGCACGAGGGACACGATCACATCGAGGGCTTCAACGAGCACGTGTGGTACAGCTTCCAGGCAATGGACGAGGTTGCGCACGAACTCGCGCACGAGCTGGGGGAGAAGGATGCCGCCAACGCCGAGACCTACGAGAAGAACTATGAGAACTTCTCGGCGCAGTTGAAGGAGCTCGAAGCATCCGCGGCTGCGCTGAAGCCGCAGGCGGAGGGCAAGGGCGCCGCCATCACCGAGCCGGTGCCGCTGTACCTGCTCGAGGAGATCGGCTTGCAGAACAAGACGCCCGATGCGTTCAGCGAGGCGATCGAGGAAGGCACGGACGTTTCGCCGGCCGTATTGCAGGAGACGCTTGCCATCTTCACCAATCACGAGGTGGCGCTGCTCGCCTACAATGAGCAGACGAGCGGGCCCGAAACGGCTGAGGTCGAGAAGGCGGCGAAGGATGCCGGCATCCCGGTCGTGTCCTTCACTGAAACGATGCCAGAAGGTGACACCTACGTGAGCTGGATGACCGCGAACATCAAGGCCGTCTCGGACGTGCTCGAGTAGTGAGCTCTCCGAACGAAGACCTGGGCGCCACCGCCGAAACGGCCGGTGGCGCTTCGGCGCGCCCCGCGGGTGCTGAGGGAGTGAGTCAAGGCGCCTCACGACCACGAGGGGCCGAGGCTCGGCGGCGCGGGAAGACCGGGGCCGCGGCATCCGCTCTGCAGTTGAGCGGGGCGAAGCTCGGGTTCGGCGGGCGCACGCTGTGGGATGGGCTGGATCTCGATGTGCGGCCCGGGGAATTTCTCGCCGTGCTGGGCCCCAATGGCTCGGGCAAGACGAGCCTGTTGAAGACGATTCTGGGGCAGCAGCAGCTGGATGCCGGCAGCGCGCACGTCGGCGGACACATCGCGCGGCGCGGGGACCGTCGCATCGGATACATTCCGCAGCAGAAGCTGATCCCCGCGGGAACGCCCATGCGGGGCCGCGACCTGGTGGCGCTCGGTGTGAACGGACATCGCTTCGGCATCCCCTTCACGGGGAAGCGGGAGCGCGACGAAGTCGACCGGTTGCTCGCGGATGTCGGGGCGACGGCCTATGGCAACGATCCCGTCGGCGTGCTCTCGGGTGGAGAACAGCAGAGGCTGCGTGTGGGACAGGCGCTGGCCGGCGACCCGCTCCTTCTGCTGTGCGACGAGCCCTTGCTGAGCCTCGACCTGCAGCACCAGCGCGGCGTGAGCGAACTCATCGATCGGCGCCGGCGTGAGCATGACACCGCCGTCGTGTTCGTCACACACGACGTGAACCCCGTGCTGGGCATGGTCGACCGCATCCTCTACCTGGCCGGCGGGCGATTCCGTGAAGGAACGCCCGACGAGGTGCTGCGCGCCGACGTGTTGTCGGAGCTGTACGGCACCCCGGTCGACGTTCTGCGCACGGGCGGACGCGTGGTCGTCGTCGGGATTCCCGAGAGCGAACCTCAGCATCATCACGAATCGGATGGCAGCGGCGCAGTCGCCGGTGCGCCGACACGTCTGCCCGATGTGCGGGACGGTGGGGCGCGATGAGCGGCGGTATGAGTGTCATGGGATTCGTCGCGGCAGTGGGCGGCGGTGTGAAAATGGATGATTCCCTCTGGGGGCGTCTCTTCAACTTCGAGAACTACGGCGAGCTGCTCGGCCTGGTGCAGAACTCGATCATCGCGGGTGCGGTGCTCGGCATCGTGGGCGGTCTGATCGGCGTGTTCGTGATGCAGCGCGACATGGCGTTCGCGGTGCACGGGATCAGCGAGCTGTCGTTCGCCGGAGCATCCGCTGCCCTGCTCTTCGGGGCGAATGTGGTGGCGGGCTCGCTCGTGGGATCGCTGGTGGCCGCCATCCTGATCGGCCTGCTGGGGGCGAAGGCGCGCGATCGCAACTCGATCATCGGCGTGCTCATGCCGTTCGGGTTGGGGCTCGGCATCCTGTTCCTGGCCTTGTATCCGGGGCGCAGCGCAAACAAGTTCGGGTTGCTGACCGGGCAGATCATCTCGGTCGACGACCCGCAGCTCGGCATCCTCATTGCCATCAGCATCGTCGTGATGGTGGCGCTGCTGCTGATGTGGCGACCGCTCACGTTCGACAGCCTCGACGCGGATGTCGCTGCCGCGCGTGGTGTGCCCACCCGCGCGGTGTCGCTCGTCTTCATGGTGCTACTCGGCCTCACCGTCGCGGTGTCGGTGCAGATCATCGGGGCCCTGCTGGTGCTCGCGCTGCTGGTGACGCCGGCCGCCGCCGCTCTGCGCGTGTCGGCGTCGCCCGTGCTCGTTCCGCTGCTCTCCATGATCTTCGGGTTCGTGTCAGCGGTCGGAGGTATCCTGTTGGCGAT
The DNA here is from genome assembly GCF_052783725.1 of Okibacterium fritillariae. Lineage (NCBI taxonomy): Bacteria > Bacillati > Actinomycetota > Actinomycetes > Micrococcales > Microbacteriaceae > Okibacterium > Okibacterium fritillariae. The sequence continues at coordinate 3,151,634 of NZ_CP199917.1, read as the reverse complement.
CGGTGGCTCGCTGCCGATCAGTCCCTACATCACCACGATCTCGTTCGCGATCTACGTGGTGTGCCGGGTGATCGGGTTGAGGACGAGTGCGCGTGCGGGTCGGATGCATCGACAGAACGTCGCGGTCTGACCCGGGAGTCCGAGTGGGGCGCACATCCGGCAGTAGACCGGGGCGCGTGTGGCGGTAAACGTTCCATCGCGGGGCGGATCAGAGGAGACATGATGGTTGCGAAGAGGAACACCTGGCAGCGCGAGGCCGTGCGCGGCGCGCTCGACCAGAACGAGGGTTTCATCAGCGCGCAGAGCCTGCACTCCTCGCTGCGCGACACCGGATCGCCCATCGGACTGGCCACGGTGTATCGCGCCCTCGCCGACCTGCAGGCCGAAGGTGAGGCAGATTCGCTGCAGTCGCCCGAGGGGGAGAGCCTCTATCGTGCGTGCGAGTCGACCGCCCATCACCACCACCTCATCTGCCGCAACTGCGGTAAAACCGTCGAGATCGAGGCGACCGAGGTCGAGCAGTGGGCGCACCGCGTCGCCGGCGAGCACGGGTTCACCGAAGCGCAGCACATCGTCGACATCTTCGGACTGTGCGAGGCCTGCTCGCAGAAAGCGGCCGCGGCCAACTCCTCCGCCCGCTAGTCCGGCGACGAGAGTTGCGGCATCCGGGTGTCTGCGTCTAAGCTTGATGTTTGGCTGGGTGGATTCCGCTGCCTAGACCGCACATATACCCCCTTTCTTTCAGATTGGGGATGAACTGTGCCGACAAGAGATCTTGGGCAGGGCATTCGCTCTGCGGTAATTGGAGGAAACCATGGCAGCAAACTGCCAGGTGACCGGCGCCACTCCCGGCTTCGGGCACAACATTTCGCACTCGCACCGACGCACCAAGCGTCGTTTCGACCCGAACATTCAGAAGAAGACGTACTACGTGCCGTCCCTGCGTCGCAACGTGACTCTCACGTTGAGCGCTAAGGGCATCAAGGTCATCGACGCACGCGGCATCGAGTCCGTCGTCAAGGACCTCCTGGCCCGTGGGGAGAAGATCTAATGGCAAAGCACCAGGACGTACGTCCGATCATCAAGCTCCGTTCGACGGCCGGCACCGGTTACACCTACGTGACCCGCAAGAACCGTCGCAACGACCCCGACCGTCTCGTGCTCAAGAAGTACGACCCCGTAGTGCGCAAGCACGTTGAATTCCGTGAGGAGCGCTAAACATGGCTAAGAAGAGCAAAATCGCCAAGAACGAGCAGCGCAAGGTTATCGTCGAGCGTTACGCCGCCAAGCGCCTCGAGCTGAAGAAGGCGCTCGTCGACCCGAACGGCACCGACGAGTCCCGCGAGGCCGCACGCCTCGGCCTGCAGAAGCTTCCCCGCGACGCTTCGCCCATCCGCCTGCGCAACCGCGACGCGGTCGACGGTCGTCCCCGTGGACACCTCTCGCGCTTCGGCATCTCGCGCGTTCGTTTCCGCGACATGGCGCACAAGGGCGAGCTGCCCGGCATCACCAAGTCCAGCTGGTAATCAGCAGACATTCACGTTCCGAAAGGGCGATCGACACCACGTCGGTCGCCCTTTCGGCGTTCCCACGCCTCCACGTTTGCTGGGACACGCCGACGGAAAACGCCTTTTAGGCCCAATGAACCGCGAAAACGCGGGGAATCCTGGTACATTCGAGGCGGTCGATGAGACCGGTAAGGATGTGACCCAGGTCGCATCGATTCGTCTACAACAAACTCGCTGTGCAACACAGCACGTCCGAGGAGGACAACTCAATGGCTGATAAGACGCTTAACAAGACCGAACTGGTTGCCAAGGTCGCATCCGAGTCCGGCCAGAGCCAGGCCGCCGTCAGTGGCGTCCTCGACTCCCTTTTCTCCGTTCTCGCCGACTCGGTGAAGAACGACGTCAAGGTCACCATCCCGGGCTGGCTCGCCGTCGAGCGCACCTCGCGCGCTGCCCGCACGGGCCGCAACCCGCAGACCGGCGCTGAGATCGCCATCCCCGCCGGCCACTCGGTCAAGGTGTCGGCTGGTTCGAAGCTCAAGGCTGCGGTCAAGTAGTCTCACCTGCACTGATCAGAAGGGGCGTCGCGCAAGCGGCGCCCCTTCTGGCGTTAACGCGCTCCCACGCTCCCGTGCGGGGCCGGCGCGGGCAGGGAACGCTCGGGTGGAGAGCGTAGGCTTATGAAGTGCCACGCTTACCCCGCATCGCCGCGCCCGCGGCCCTTCTGGTGGTCGCATTCCTCGCGCTCATCGCCGCACTCGCTTATGGCGGGGGCGCTACGGCGCAGTTGCTCGCCGACCCGGGCGCTCTCGTGCGCTGGGGGCTGCCGGCATCCAAGATGCTCGTCAACATCGGCGCGGCCGTGATGATCGGTTCGGTGGCGCTGGCACTCTTCGCGCTGAGCCCGAAACGCGACGAATACGGGCATGCGCTCGACATCGCCGCGGCCGGCGCCGGGTTCTTCACCGTGGCATCCGGTCTGACGGGGTTCTTCACCTTCCTGAGCGTCACGAACACGGCGTTGTCGTTCGACGACTCGTTCGGCGCCAAGCTGGGCCTGTTCTTCACGCAGGTCGAGGTGGGCCAGGCCTGGCTCGCCACCACGCTCATCGGCGCGACGGTCACGGTGCTGTGCTTCGCGATTCGTGGGCAGACGCTCATGTTCTTCGTGGGGCTGCTGGCCGTGGCGTCGCTCATCCCCATGGCCCAGCAGGGGCACGCGGCCGGCACCTCCGGGCACAACGCGGCCATCACGGCGCTCGGGCTGCACCTGCTGTTCGCCGCCGTCTGGCTGGGCGGGCTGATCACGCTGGTCTTCATTCGCAAGGATCTCGAGCAGGGGCGTCTCATCGCCGTGCTGCGACGCTATTCCACCCTGGCGCTCGTCTGCTTCATCGTTGTGGCCGTCTCGGGCTATGTCAGCGCAGAGTTGCGCATCGGCAGCCTCGACCGGTTGCTCACCCCGTACGGCGTGCTGGTGCTGGTCAAGGTCGCGGCGCTGATCGTGCTGGGCATGTTCGGCGCGCTGCACCGCAACTGGATCATCGACCGCATGGCCGCCGCGAGCACGACGGTTGCGGCATCCATCACCGGTCGGTTCTGGTGGCTGGCCACGGCCGAGCTCGCGTTCATGGGAGTGGCGACGGGTGTGGCCGCGGCACTCGCCCGCACGGCGACGCCCGTGGGCGAAGAAGTTCCGCCCGTGCAGACGCCCGCGCAGCTGCTGACCGATGAGCCGCTGCCCGCGCCCCTCACCTTCGTGCGCCTCTTCACCACGTGGGACTTCGACCTCATCTGGGTGCTCGTCTGCGCGTTCGGCATCTTCTTCTACCTCGCCGGCGTGCGGCGCCTGCGCAAACGCGGCGACGCCTGGCCGGTCTACCGTTCGGTGCTGTGGGTGCTCGGCATGCTCGTGCTGTTCTACCTCACCAACGGCGGCATCAACGCTTACCAGGACTACCTGTTCAGCATCCACATGCTGGGGCACATGGGCCTGACCATGGCCGTGCCCGTGCTGCTCGTTCCCGGTGCCCCCGTGACGCTCGCCATGCGTGCCATTCAGAAGCGGTCGGATGGCTCGCGCGGCGCCCGTGAGTGGATCCTGCTGGCCGTGCACTCCAAGTTCGCCGGTGTGATCGCCAACCCGTTGGTTGCGGCCGTGCTGTTCGCGGGCTCGCTGTGGGTGTTCTATTACACGCCGCTGCTGCGCTGGGCCATGACCGACCACTTCGGACACGAGTGGATGATCATCCACTTCCTCATCGTCGGCTTCCTGTTCGTGCAGTCGCTCATCGGCATCGACCCGGTTCCCTACCGCCTGCCGTATGCGTTCCGCTTGCTGTTGCTGCTCGCGACCATGGCGTTCCACGCGTTCTTCGGGCTCGCGATCATGTCGAGCACCGGGCTGTTCCTCGCGGACTGGTTCGGGGCGATGGGTCGCACCTGGGGCGATACGCCGTTGATCGATCAGCAGACCGGTGGTGGCATCGCGTGGAGCGTCGGCGAGATTCCGACCGTGGCGCTCGCGATCGTCGTGGCCATCCAGTGGGCGAAGAGCGACACGAAGGAACAGAAGCGCGTCGACCGCAACGCGGACCGCACCGACGACGCCGAACTCAAGGAATACAACCAGCGGCTCGAGAAGATGGCCGCGCGCGACTCTCGCTAGCGACGGCTAGTTGCGGCGGGAGGTGGGGGCCGGTTCGGTGACGACCGTGACCTTCTGGTCGCCCGTGACGAAGACCGAGCCGACCATGTCGAAGTCGACGTCGTCGTCGAGCTGCTTGACCGAGCCGTCGAAGAGGGACTGCACGGTGACCTCGATCTGCGCGGTGCCGGGCGTCGACGGGATGCTCCAGGCATCCTCACCGGCTTCGATCTCGATCTCGGGGTATTCGGTCATGGACCAGGCCGCATCGCCCTGCACGCGGTCGTCGATCGTGGTGCCGAAGGGGCAGCCGGTCGGCAGCAGGACCGTCTGCTCGGCGCAGGCGTCGAGCTGGTCGTCGACGGCCTCCTGAACGGCGTCGACGAAAGCGTCGGTGGGCGCCGTCGTGACCGTGGCCTCATCGACGGCGGCGGGCTTCTCGACCAGGAGCTTGTCGGGGGAGGCGGTCAGGAGATCGGACTCGTGGTCGAAGGTGTAGCGGCCCGGGGTGAAGACCTGCAGGTTGACGACGTTGTTGAAGGCCGGCTTCTCGCCCTCGGGCGCTACTTGCCGCGTGTCGACCGCGAAACCGTTGGCGCGGAACGACGTCGAATGCTCGACCGTGAGGTTCACGACCGACAGCGGGCTCGTGTGGAAGCGCCAGGCGGGGATGAGCGGGAACCGGGTTCCGGCCGATTCGACGTCGAAGGTCGACTCGCCGAACACGCCGCCCGCGTTGTAGGAGTAGCGCACCTCGTGGCGGCCGTTGCCGCGATCGGTGTCGGAGACCAGCTCGATGTCGGTGAGGGTGCCAAGGGCGGCGCGGCGGAGGAGGGCGTCGGAGGCGTCGGCGGGAAGATCGTCAGCGGCGAGCTGTTTGGCCGAGACGGCGACCCCCGGCACGGCGAGGGCGGCTGCGGCATCCCGCGCGGCGAGATGGCCGAGGTAGGTGCGCACGAAACCGGCGGCCGAGTAGACGTCGCGGTTGAGGGCACCGATCGTGGCGCCCACGGCACCGAGGAGCAGGGCGGCGACGACGATGAGCGCGATCACCGAGCGGCGGCGCGAAGCGGGCGTGCGCGGCGCGGGCTGCTGCTGGGGGGTTGCTGGCGCGGAGCCGTAGGGCGGCTGCGGGACGCCCGCGGGGGGCATGGCCGGGCGGGGCGGGACGGGCGTGCCGGCGGCGTACGGGCCCGCTGGCGCACCCGGGGCCGGCGTCGGCGCGGCGGAGGCGGGGTCAGTCGGGCGGTCGTTGCTCACCCGGCTATCATAAAGGAGCCCGATCGCCGCACTACGAAGGCAGCCGTGAAGAACAAGATCACCCTCTCCGCCGAACAGCAGGCGGTGTTCGAGCGGATCGAGGAGACGCGCGAGAATCTGTTCATCACGGGCCGCGCCGGCACGGGAAAATCGACGCTCCTCAACCACCTGTCGTGGAACACCGAGAAGCAGATCGTCATCTGCGCGCCGACCGGGGTTGCAGCGCTCAATGTGGGCGGCCAGACCATCCATTCGCTGTTTCGGTTGCCCATCGGTTTGATCGCCGACCACGACCTCGACCAGCCCGACAACGTGCGCAAACTGCTGAACAGCATCGACACGCTCGTGATCGACGAAGTCTCGATGGTGAACGCCGACCTGATGGACGGCATCGACCGCAGCCTGCGCCAGGCCCGGCAGCGCCGCCTCGAACCCTTCGGCGGCGTACAGGTGGTGCTCTTCGGCGATCCCTACCAGCTGGCACCCGTGCCCGGCCGCGGCGATGAGCTCGAATACATCAATGACAACTACCGCTCGTTCTGGTTCTTCGACGCGAAGGTGTGGCATGAGACGCCGCTCAACGTGATCGAGCTGGGGCAGATCCACCGGCAATCCGACGACCACTTCAAATACATGCTGAACGCCGTGCGGCACGGACAGGTGACGGCCGAGATCGCCGGCGTGCTCAACAGCACGGGCGCGCGCACCCCGCCCGACGACGGCACCATCACGCTGGCGAGCCGCAACGACGCCGTCAACCGCATCAACCACGCCTCGCTCGCCAAGCTGCCGGGCCGCGCGCTGACCGCGAAAGCCGAGGTGTCGGGCGACTTCGGCAAAGGGGCCTACCCGGCCGACGAGGCGCTCGAGCTGAAGGTCGGGGCCCAGGTCATGTTCCTGCGCAACGACGCCGGCGGCGGAGGCGACGGCCAGCGCTGGGTGAACGGCACCATCGGGCAGGTCACCAAGATCGACGCGAACGTCTGGGTGGATGTCGAGGGGCACGAGTTCGAAGTCGAACCCGTCGTGTGGGAAAAGTACCGCTACACGTACTCGGCCGCGACCAAGCAGCTGCGCAAGGAGATCGTCGCGGAGTTCACGCAGTTCCCGCTGCGCCTGGCGTGGGCCGTGACCATCCACAAATCACAGGGCAAGACGTATGACAGCGCGATCGTCGACCTCGGGGCGCGCGCGTTCAGCCCCGGGCAGACCTATGTGGCGCTGAGCCGGTTGACCGCGCTCGAGGGGCTGTATCTGACGCGACCGCTGCGGCCCTCCGACGTCATCGTCGACAAGGACGTCGAGCGGTTCATGCGGGGCATCGAGCGCTAGAAAACGCGATCGGCGCGCTCGGCCGCAATCGTGAGCTGTTGCGCAAGCGTAGGCGCGGACGCGGTCGCCGAGTCGATCGCTGGCTCAATGATCCGGAAGTGTTGAGCGGCGGGCGTACCGGCACGCGCGCTTCAGCGGGCCCACGACGATGAAGCGGCAAACGGCGGGGCTTCCTCGCGCCGCGCCGATCTGCGCGCCACGTCCCAGCGGACGGCGGCCGTGGTGACTAGGCGACGACGGCCTCGGTGGACGTGCCCTCACGGACGGCCTTCTGCTCGGCCAGGTCGATGAAGAGCTCGGTGTTGAAGCGGTAGGCGAGCAGAACCTCGTCGATGACGCGATCGCGCTCGGCGTCGTCCCACGGCACGGCGTCGAGCTGCGCGCGGTAGACGTCCTTGAACTCGCGCGGCTTGGCGATGTCGCCGAAGAGGTAGAAGCCGACGCCGTTGGTGTCGAAGCCGAACTGGCGCTGCATGAGGGTGCGGATGATCTGGCCGCCCGACAGGTCGCCGAGGTAGCGCGTATAGTGGTGCGCCACGAAGCCGCCGGCCCAGGTGGCGCCGACCGCGTTGATGCGGGCGACATAGGCGCGCGTGGTGGCGAGCGGCTCGATGCGCTCGAGCCAGTCGTCGCCGATGAGGAAGCGCAGGTCTTCTTCGATGGCGGGCAGGCGCGTGAGCTTGGAGGAGATGAAGGGGGCGGCCACGGGGTCGTTCTTCATCTGCTCGGCCGAACGCTCGATGGCCTCGTAGATGAAGTAGTGCTGAGCCACCAGGGAGACGTAGTCGTCGCGCGTGCCCTTGCCGCTCATGAGATCGCCCATGAAGTCGGCGCCCTCGCTCGAGGAGTGACCCGTGCGGGTGCGCTCGCGCAGGGCGGCGGAGAAGGGGATTACGGGTGTCATGGCGGCTCCCAGAGACAAGGCGAAGTTAGGTAAGGCTTAGTTTAGTGGGAGGGGAACCGCGGTTGTCCAGTCCTCGGGGCGAAAACGAAGCGGGCGTCATCCCGACTCGAAGTCTGGATGACGCCCGCTCGATCGGACACCGTGCGGCGCGAACCGCGGATGCCTCAGTGGTTGCTGTGACCCCCATCGGTCACGTCGAATCCGTGCGAGCCGTGGGGAACGGCATACTGACCCGCGTTCGTGGCGGCCAGCGCCGGCGTCACCATGCCCGAAACGAGCAGGGCGCCGAACACCAGGCCGAGAACATAGCGGCCCGCTTGGGGCTGACCCGCCGCCGCATCTGCCCACGTCGTCGACGACACGGATGCCGCAGCATCCGATTTGCGATCGAAACGTCGGCGGGCCACGGCGAGCGACCCCGACACATAGAGATTCAACAGGGACCCGACTGCCATCGGGAGGAGGGGAACGGTGGAAGCCAGGGATGAACTGCCCGCCACGATCGAAACCGTGAGAAGCAGCGCCCAGAGCGCGACCGGGATGAGCGAGGCCACCATGACGGTGCGCGGCAACACAGTGTGCGCGCGAGCCATGACTAACAGGCCCCACACGATCTCGGCCACACCGAAACCGATGAGGAAGATCGCCAGGGGGAGAGGGGAGCCCGCGCCGATGGCGAGGTGCACGAGACCAGCCCCCAAGCTGGCCAATGCCATCCAGATGCGCGTCGTGTGAGACACGGTGACTCCTCTCTCCGTTATTCCTGGCCGAATCGTGATGGTGTGTATCGGTTAGACGGCAACCGAGCGGGGCGTGGCCTTGTCGGCGGCGAGACCGACACCCAGCAGCACGATGGCGCTGGCGAGGTGCAGGAAGTGGTCGGCCGTGTTCAGGGCGAGGATGTTGAGGCTGGTGCCGACGAGGAAGAACCCGACGATACCGAGCAGCAGGTAGACGGCACCGATGGTGACGTTGACCGACTTGGCGGCGGCCGTGTTGGACAGACCGGCGATCAACAGGGCGGCACCGATGAGCAGGTGGGCGATGTTGTGCAGCGGGTTGACCTCGAAGATGCCGAGCAGCAGGCCACCCTCGGTGGCGATGAAGCCGACGCCGCCGGCGACGATGAAGCCGAGCAGACCGACGAGCAGGTAGACGGCACCGAAGACGGATGCCACGAGGCGGTTAGGTGATGTGCGCATTTGAGTTCCTCCAAATAACTGAGTGCAACGGTTGTTTGCACATGTTATTCATTCGGAGGACTCACAGAATAGGTTTGGTGCCAATTCGTGGGGGGCCTGGCGTGCGCGAGTAGGCGTGTGGTAGGTGAATATCTAAAGCCTGGTCAGAGGATAATTCGGGCGGAATCACCGAGCCCGGTGCTCAGTCGTGCGGGCGGGGCGTCACGCCGAGCTTCTCGCACGCGCGGTCGTAAAGGACGACGATCTCTCGACGAATTTCCGAGCGTTCCGTGATAGCGCTCGACCAGGGCACGCGCACGTCGGCCGTGGCGGTGCCGGAGCGCACCTGCCAGAGGCCACCGTCGCCGTCGAGGCCCGTCATCGTGGCGCCGTCCGCCGCCTCGGTGGCGAAGGCGCGTGCGATGAGCAGGTTGTCTTCCGGGTGGTCCTCGTTCATGTGCTTGAGGACGGCGTCGACGATCGCGGGCTCGAAGGAGAAGGTCATGGGTGCGATGTTAGCCCGTGGCGGGATGTCGGGGGAGGGTGGCGGTTGTGGGGCGGCGGTGGCGCGGCATCCATTCATAGGGTGTGGGCATGACGATCGAGCCTGATACGAAGAACTGGACCTGGGTGTTGGAGCGGCGGTGCGACGAGTGCGGCTTCGACTCGTCGGCGACGCCCTATGAGGAGGTGCCCGGCCTCGTGCGCGAGAACGCTCGGGCGTGGCCCGCCGTGCTGCAGCGCGCCGATGTGGCCGAGCGACCCGACGACGCCACCTGGTCGGCGCTCGAGTATGCGGCGCACGTGCGCGATGTGTTCCGCCGGTTCGACACGCGGTTGGCGCTCATGCTCGAAGAGGACGCGCCCGAATTCGAGGACTGGGATCAGGACCGCACGGCGGTGGAGGAGAACTACGCCGCACAGGACCCCGACGTGGTGGCGCGGGAACTCGTCGCGGCGGCCGAGCGGGTGGCGGCCGACTTCGAACGCGTGCCCGCGGAGTTGCGCGGACGCGAGGGGCTGCGGAGCGACGGCTCGCGGTTCACCGTGGACACGCTGGCGCGCTACTTCGTGCACGACCCGGCGCATCACCTGTGGGACGTGACGCGCTGAAGAAAGTGAGCGGATGACGGGAATCGAACCCGCGCTATCAGCTTGGGAAGCTGAAGTTCTACCATTGAACTACATCCGCGAAGTGTCGGGCCGGGGCCCGGGGTGGCGCTCGCCGCAGGGGTGGGCGCTTCCGACATCCTAGCAAGTGTGTCAGCGGGGGCGGCCCGGCCGTCGATAAACTGTGCGCGTGCTGCTATCCGACAGGGACATCAAGACTCAACTGGCCTCCGGGCGCATCGGGCTCGCGCCCTCCGACGACGCGATGGTGCAGCCATCCAGCGTCGACGTGCGCCTCGACCGGTACTTCCGGCTCTTCGACAACCACAAGTACCCGTTCATCGACCCGTCCGAGGACCAGCCCGAGCTGACGCGCCTGATCGAGACGAAACCCGACGAGCCCTTCATCTTGCACCCGGGCGAGTTCGTGCTCGGCGCAACCTACGAACAGGTGACGCTGCCGGATGACGTGGCCGCCCGGCTGGAGGGCAAGAGCTCGCTCGGCCGACTCGGACTGCTGACGCACTCGACCGCCGGCTTCATCGACCCCGGGTTCTCGGGCCACGTCACGCTCGAACTGAGCAACGTGGCGACCCTGCCCATCAAGCTGTGGCCCGGCATGAAGATCGGACAGCTGTGCTTCTTCCAGCTGTCGTCGCCGACCGAGAAACCGTATGGTTCGGCCGAATACAGCTCGCGGTATCAGGGGCAGCGCGGGCCCACCGCATCCCGCTCGTCGTTCAACTTCCACCGCACCGACGTGAGCGTGACCGACGCGGGAGCGCCGGGAGCCTAGACCGCGTGCAGCGCCGCCATGACGCCCGGCAGCTGCAGGGTGAGCCAGGGGCTGAACGCGAAAGGCGTGGCCTCGACGGCCGACAACAGCGTGTGCGGCTCGGCCCAGAAGTACTCGGCGACCTCGTCGGCGCTCGGCTGCAATGCGCTCGCGTCGACGATCGCGCGGTAGACGGGGCAGATTTCGTTCTCGACGACGCCCGAGGCATCGACCGCGCGGTAGCGGAAATCGGGCAAAACGGCTTCAAGCGAGAGCAGGGCACCCGCGGGGATGCCGAGCTCCTGTTCGGCGCGTCGGTGCACGGCCTCGGTGAGGTCCTCGCCCGGGCCGGGGTGGCCGCAGAACGAGTTCGTCCACACGCCCGGCCACGTGAGCTTCGACAGCGCGCGGCGCGTGACGAGGATGCGGCCGGCCTCGTCGAACACGTGGCACGAGAAGGCCAGGTGAAGGCGGGTATCGAGATCGTGCACGGTGGCCTTGTCGGCGACGCCGATCGGGGCGCCATCCTCTGCGAGGAGCACCACTTGTTCGACGGACGAAGTCATACCCCTATTCTGCGCCACAGCAAGGGGTGCTCCAAATGGTCAGCCAGCGTACTAATTTCTCAGAACGATGAAGTAGCCTCAAAAGTATGGACCATCCCGATCTGGTCGAGAGCTCCTCTCGCGGACTGCGGCACGCGGAAGAGGCGCTGGAACGCTACTTCGTGCTCGCGAAACGCCGCGCGGAACAGTGGGGCGACGGCTACCTGAAACTGTGGAACGTCATCGAGCAGAACACGTCGGGGGGCAAGCGCTTTCGACCCCGCATGGTGATGACCGCGTACGTGTCGCTGGGCGGCGACGACCTGCCCGCCGCGGGACAGCTCGCGGCCGCCTACGAGATGCTGCACACCGCCCTGATCGTGCACGACGACGTGATCGACCGGGACTTCGTGCGCCGCGGCATCCCGAACGTGTCGGGCAGTTATCGCGACCAGGCCACGACCGCCGGTTTCGCCACCCCCGCCGCCGAACACCGCGGCATGTCGGTGGCCGTCATCGCGGGCGACCTCGCCCTGTCGGGCGCCTATGGTCTCGTCGATCGCACCGGCGCGGATGACGTGACCCGCCTGCGTCTGCGGGAACTGCTCGACGGCGCGGTGTCGGCGTCGGCGGCCGGCGAGCTGGCTGACGTGGACTTCTCGCTGCGGCCCGAAGCCCCGACCGTCGACGAGGTCGTCGACATGGAACGGCTGAAGACGGCCGTCTACTCGTTCGAGGCGCCCCTGCAATCGGGCGCCGTTCTCGCCGGCGCCGACGACGCGACCGTGACGGCTCTCGGCGAATTCGGCCGGCTCATCGGCATTGCCTACCAGATCGTCGACGATGTGCTCGGGGTGTTCGGCGACGAGCGCTCGACCGGCAAGTCGACCATCGGTGACCTGCGCGAGGGCAAGCGCACCGTCCTGGTGTCCTACGCCTCGACCCGCGAAGAATGGATGCGCGTGCGCGAACTGTTCGGATCGCCGGCACTCGAAGAGGACGGCGCCGAGAAGATCCGCGCGGTGCTCGAGGAGTGTGGCGCGCGGGCCTACACCGAGGCGCTGGCGCGCGACTACGCGAACCGGGCGTGGGAGGCCCTGACCTCCCCGTCGATCCCCGTGGCGACGCGCGACGAGCTGCGACCCATCGTGGCGAACGTGCTGGAGCGCGCGCGATGACGCCGCCGAAGGCCCCGCGCTCGGGCCAACCGCTGACGGGCCGCCGCCTCTATGACGAGGTCGCCGTGCAGACGGCCGCCGTGGTGATCAAGCACTACTCGACGTCGTTCGGGCTGGCCACGCGGTTGCTCGGCGAGAGTGTGCGCGTGCACGTGCAGAACATCTATGCGCTGGTGCGTCTGGCCGACGAGATCGTGGATGGTGTGGCATCCGATGCCGGTCTCGACGGAGCCGCGGTGTTGGCCGAACTCGACGCGCTCGAGGCCGAGACCGACCGGGCCGTGGAACGCGGGTACAGCACCAACCTGGTCGTGCACGCCTTCGCGCTCACCGCCCGCCGCGTGGGCATCACGCGCGAGCTGACGGAACCCTTCTTCGCGTCGATGCGCGCCGACTGCTCAGAGACCGAGCACACGCCCGAGAGCTTCGACGCCTACGTCTACGGCTCGGCCGAGGTGGTGGGGCTCATGTGCCTCAAGACCTTCCTGCACGGCCACCGCGTCTCGCCTGAGCAGGAACGCCGGCTCGTGGATGGCGCGCAACACCTCGGTGCCGCGTTCCAGAAGGTCAACTTCCTGCGCGACCTGTCGGCCGACTTCGATGTGCTCGGCCGCAACTATTTCCCCGGTGTGCACCTCGACGCCTTCGGCGAAGCCGACAAGAACCGGCTCGTGGCCGATATCGACACCGACCTCGCCATCTCGGCGGCCGTGCTGCCCGAGCTGCCCGCGTCGAGCCGCCGCGCCGTCGTGCTCGCCCAGTCGCTCTTCGCCGAATTGAACGAACGCATTCGCGCGACCCCCGCCGCCACCCTCGCCAGCACGCGCGTGCGTGTGCCCAACCCCGTCAAGGCCGCGCTCGCCGCGCGCGCCGCGGCCGGAAGGATGCCCCGATGATCGAGATCACCGAGAACGAACGGGTCGTCGTCATCGGGGGCGGCATCACGGGACTCGCGACGGCCGCGCTGCTCGCCCGCGACGGCAAACGCGTCACCCTGCTCGAACGCGGTGACGACGTCGGTGGCCGCGCCGGGCTGCGCGAACGCGACGGTTTTCGCTTCGACGCCGGGCCCAGCTGGTACCTCATGCCGGAGGTGTTCGACCACTTCTACAAGCTGCTCGGCACGACGAGCGCCGAACAACTGGAGCTGACGCCGCTCGACCCCGGGTATCGCGTGTTCTTCGAGGGGCGGGGAAGCGACACCCTCGACATCCGCTCGGATCGCGAGAAGAGCCTGGCCCTGTTCGACGAGATCGAGCCGGGGGCGGGCGCGCGCATGGCCGACTACCTCGACTCGGCGGCCGACACCTACGAGATGGCGAAGAAGCGCTTCCTCTACACGACCTTCCAGTCGTTCCTGCCGCTGCTGCGGCCCGATGTGCTCTCGCGCACGCCCAAGCTGCTGCGGCTGCTCGCCGAACCGCTGTCGTCGTTCACCAAGCGCTATGTGCAAGACCCGCGGCTGAACCAGGTGCTCGGCTACCCCGCCGTGTTTCTCGGGTCGTCGCCGTATTCGACGCCCAGCATGTACCACCTCATGAGCCACCTCGACCTCGAAGACGGCGTGCTCTACCCGCAGGGCGGCTTCGTGCGGCTCATCGAGACCATCGCCGACCTGGCCCGCGAGGAGGGCGTCGAGATCGTCACGAACGCGGATGTCACAGCCATCCTCACCGCGGGCGGTCAGAGCCCGGCCGCAACCGGTGTCGCCTATGTGGATGCCGACGGCGAGGCGCGCACGCTCAACGCCGAGATCGTCGTGTCGGCCGCGGACCTGCACCACACCGAGACGCAATTGCTGCCGCCGCACCTGCAGACCTACCCCGAGAAGTATTGGCAGAAGAAGACCTCGGGCCCCGGCGCCGTGCTGCTGTACCTCGGTGTGCGCGGCGAACTGCCCGAGCTGCTGCACCACTCGCTCTTCTTCACCGAGGACTGGGCCGACAACTTCGGCCGCATCTTCGGCGAGCCGACCTCGGTTCCCGACCCCGCGTCGATCTACGTCTGCCGCCCGAGCGCGACCGACGACAGTGTCGCGCCCGAGGGGCACGAGAACCTCTTCGTGCTGATCCCGATCCCGGCCGACCCGAGCATCGGCGGCGCCGGAGACGACCGGGTGCGCCAGATCGGCGACGCGGCCATCCGACAGATCGCCGAGTGGGCCGGCATCCCCGACCTCGAGGAGCGCATCGTCGTGCGCGAAGAGGTGGGACCGGCCGACTTCGAGCGGGACCTGAACTCGTGGAAGGGCGGAGTGCTCGGGCCCGCACACATCCTGTCGCAGAGCGCCTTCTTCCGCGCCGGCAACGTGAGCAAGAAGGTGACCGGGCTCTACTACGCCGGCGGGTCGTCGATTCCCGGCATCGGGCTGCCCATGTGCCTCATCAGCGCCGAGCTGGTGCTCAAGCGCGTGCACGGTGACACGTCGACGGGGCCGCTGCCCGAGCCGTTGATTCGACGCCGACAGCGCTGAACCGCATGGGGCTCATCTACCTGGCGGCGCTCGCCGTCTCGCTCACGGGCATGGTCATGCTCGACCGGCGGTTCCGCCTCTTCTTCTGGCGCGGTCCCGTGCGCGCAGCCGTGATCCTCGTGGTGGGGGTCGTGTTTTTCCTGGTGTGGGATGTCTTCGGCATCACGTTGGGCATCTTCTTTCGCGGCGAGACGAGCTTCATGACGGGCGTTCTCGTGGGGACCGAGCTGCCGCTCGAGGAAGTGTTCTTCCTGTGCCTGCTGTGTTACTTCGCGATGAACCTGTTCGCCGGGGTGGGGCTGGCGTTGACCGCTGCGGCCGACCGGCGCCGGGTGCGGGGCGGCGCGGGTGCCGACGTGACCGCACGGCGGGGCGGTGCGGCGCGATGACGTATTGGTTGCTCAACCTGTGGTTCCTGGTGCCGGCGGCGCTCGTGTTCGTGGCCGCCGTGGTCGTGTCGCAGCGACGCGGGGGCGCGGGGCGTTTCGTGGGCGCCGTGGCCGGGGCCCTCGTCATCCTGCTGGCCTTCACCGCCGTGTTCGACAACGTGATGATCAGCATCGGGCTGGTGGCCTATGACCCGGCGCGTATCAGCGGCGCGTTCCTCGGAGCGGCCCCGCTCGAGGACTTCGCCTACGCGATCGCGGCCGGGCTGCTGCTACCGTCGCTGTGGGTGCTGCTCGGGAGGCGCAATGAAAACCGTTAGAACGCTGCTGCTGTCGTCGCGCCCGATCAGCTGGGTGAACACGGCCTTTCCGTTCGCCGCCGCCTATCTGCTGACGACCGGGCGTCTCGACGTGACGTTCTGGGTGGGCACGATCTATTTCTTGATCCCCTACAACCTCGCGATGTATGGCATCAACGACGTCTTCGACTACGAGTCCGATATGCGCAATCCGCGCAAGGGCGGCGTCGAGGGCGCGGTTCTCGATCGCAGACTGCACCGCGTGACGCTGCTGGCCGCCGTGGGATCGAACATACCGTTCCTGGTATATCTCGTGATCGTGGGTTCGCCGCTGTCGTGGCTGGTGCTCGCGGTGAGCGTTTTCGCGGTCGTCGCCTACAGCGCGCCGGGGCTGCGATTCAAGGAGCGGCCGTTCATCGATTCGCTCACGTCGAGCACGCACTTCGTCAGCCCGGCCGTCTATGCGCTGGCGCTCGCGGGCGCCGACCTGGGTGACCTGCAGTTGCTGTCGCTGCTCGCCGGATTCTTCCTGTGGGGCATCGCGAGCCACGCGTTCGGCGCGGTGCAAGACATCCTGGCCGATCGTGAGGCGGGCATCGGCTCGGTCGCGACGGTCATCGGGGCGCGACCCACCGTGCGCGTGTCCGTCATCGTCTACCTGCTGGCGGGCGTGCTCATGCTGCCGACGCTGTGGCCGGGGCCGCTCGCCGCACTGCTCGTGCTGCCCTATGCCGCGAACTCCGCGGTCTTCTGGAACGTGACCGACGCCACGGCCGAAACCGCGAACCGGGGATGGCGGCGCTTCCTCACACTGAACTACCTCACGGGTTTCCTCGTGACGATGCTCATGATCTGGTACTGGTTCCTGATCACGCCCCACGACTTCGCGTTCGTCGGCGGACGGGGCTGACCCGAGCGAAGAGGCCGCTCGATAGGATTGCGGGATGGCCAAGGCACCCACCGTCTATGACGTTGCCGCGCACGCCGGGGTGTCGATCGCCACGGTGTCGCGCGTGCTCACGCGGCCCGACGATGTGCGCGCGGCGACGCGCGAGAAGGTGCTCGCGTCGGTGGGCGAGCTCGGTTATGTTCCGTCGGGCGCAGCCCGCGGCCTGGCCGCGCGGCGCACGGGTGTGCTGGGCCTGTATTTCCCGGGTTTCGACGCCATGGACGAGATCGATGACGCGGTGTTCACGGGTGCCGACGACGCCCCGCACGCGACCGGCGCCGAGCTCGTCGACGACATCGGCGGCCCCTCCGAGGTGCGTCAGCTGAACCTCTACTTCGACGAGGTGTTGCGCGGTGCCGAGCTCGAGGCCTGGCGCCGCGGATTCGTGCTCATGGTCGGCATCGGACGCGGTGACAACGCCGAGCAGACCGTGCGCGATATGGCGGGCCGCGTCGATGGACTCGTCATGCTGGCGCAGAGCGTGCCCGATGACGTGCTGGCCCAGTTGTCCCGTCGTGTGCCCGTCGTCGTGGTGGCCGGCCCGCGCCGCGAGGACGCCTACGACCACGTGTCGGTCGCCAACACCGAGGGCATGCGCGCGCTCACCGAGCACGTCGCCGCGGGGCTCGAACCCGATGAGCTGCTCTACCTCTCGGGCCCCGCCGACTCGCCCGACGACGCCGAGCGGTGGGAGGGCTTCTGCCAGGCCCTCGAGGCCCGCGGCGTCGACGCCTCGACCGTGCCGATCCTGCGCGGCGACTTCACGCGCGAAGCGGGTCGTCGGGCGGCGGCCGAACTGGCGGCGGGCGAGCGGATGCCGCGAGCCATCGTGTGCGCGAACGACCAGACCGCGCTGGGGCTCATGGAGGCGTTGCAGGCCCGAGGCATCCGCGTGCCCGAAGACGTCCTGGTCACGGGTTTCGACGGTATCGAGGCCGGTGCGCTCGCCACGCCGCGACTCACCACGATCCGTCAGCCCATGGACGACCTGGGGCGCGCGGCCATCCAGGTGATGGCCCGCCGGCTCGACGATCGCGAGCAGGCACCGCTGTCGATCCGGTTGCCCGTGAAGGTGCTGCTGCGCGAGTCGTCCGAACGCCGCTGAGCCCGGTTGACGGTTGCCGAGCGATGCCGCAGTTCGCTGGGCGCTGCGAGCTGCCCTCAGACTCGGGCGGACATCGTGGCTGTGCAGGTCGCCTCGACATCCGCTCTTGCGCTCCACGAATGTATGCGCTTACACTCGGTTTTGCGGACGCGCCCCCGAGCGTCCGTCGACAAAAGATCGTCGAGCCCCACAACAGCGCAGCCCCCACGGACTGCCTCGTGACAGAGAAGACATGAGGACGAAACGGTGTCAATGACGCACACACCCCGGCGCGAATCCCGCGCCGACAACCCAGTCCGGTCCGGCCCGCGCCGACCTCGACGACGCGCGCGTGCCGCGGCCGTCGCACTGCTCACGGCCGTCGCGCTCGTGGCATCCGGCTGCAGCATTCAGATCGAGAGCCAGCCCGACCCGTCGATCCCCGACGACACCATGCTCATCGGCGCCGACAACGGCTCGCCCATGTTCGAGAAGAACTTCAACCCCTACCTCGCGAACAAGCGCATCGGCGCGTTCTACATCTATGAGCCGCTGACGGTCATCAACAACCTCGACGGTAAGGGAACGCCGTGGCTCGCGGCATCCACCGAGCAGCCCGACGCCTCGACCATCGTTTTCACCCTGCGCGAAGGCGTGAAATGGTCCGACGGCAAGGCCTTCACGGCCAGGGATGTCGACTTCACCTTCCAGCTGCTGAAGAAATACCCGACGCTCGACATGCTCGGCGCGTGGCAGTACATCGACACGGTCGAGACATCCGGCAACACCGTCACGATTCACCTGAGCCAGCCCGACGTGCCGGCGGCCAACCTGATCGCGCAGACGCGCATCGTGCCCGAGCACATCTGGAAAGACGTGAAAGACCCGGGCACGTTCCGCAACGTGGAGCCGGTGGGCACCGGCCCGTACACGCTCGGCAACTTCGCGCCGCAGCAGTACACGCTCGACAAGAACAAGCGCTACTGGCAGGCCGACAAGGTCGCCGCCGAACACCTCGTGCTGCCCGCGAGCAACACGCAGCTCGACACGGTCTCGAAGGGGTATGACTGGGCCTACCAGTACATCTCCGACGTCGAGGGCACGTGGGGAGCTGCGAATAAGGACAACAAGTACTGGTTCCCGCCGGGCGGCACCATCGCCATGCTGCCGAACCTGACGAAGGCTCCGTTCAACGACATCAACTTCCGTCAAGGCCTCTCGCACGCCATCGACCGCGACAAGATCGCCGACGCTGCCACCGAGGGTTACATGCAGGGCGCCGGCCAGAACAACCTGCTGCTGCCCAACCAGAAGGACTTCCTGAGCCCCGACCTGCCGAACGACGGCAAGGTCACGCAGGACACCGCCTTGGCGCTCGAATACTTCGCGAAGGCCGGCTACACCCCGCGCGACGGCAAACTCGTCGACGCCGCGGGCAAACCGCTCGAGTTCTCGCTCATGACGGCGAACGGGTACACCGACTGGCTGCGCGCGGTGCAGCAGATCCAGAAGCAGCTCGGCGACATCGGTATCACCGTGAAGGTCGTGCAGCCCCAGCCCGCCGCCTACCAGCTCGCCATGCGCAACGGCGAATACGACATGACCATCGGCGCGATCGGCGGAACGGGTGACGTCTACCGCGACTTCAACGGTCTGCTGTCGAGCGAGTTCGTCGTGCCGGCGGGCGAGGAGGCGACGAACAACTTCGAGCGCTTCTCCGACCCGGCCGTCGACGACATCCTGGCGAAGTTCCGCGTGGCCATCGACGAGAAGGACCAGCTCGACTACGGCTACCAACTACAGAAGGTCATGTACGACCAGGTGCCCGCCATCGGCGTGTACTACGGCGGCTCGTGGGGCCTCTACAACACGACCAAGTTCACCGGATGGCCGACCGCCGAGAACCCTTATGCGTCGCTCATGACCTACGAATCCACCCCGCTCCTCATCTTCACGTCGCTGAAGAAAACCCAGAAAGACGGTGAGTGATCCGTGGCCTACGCACTCCGTAAAGTCGGGCTGCTGCTGCTCACCCTGTGGGCGGCCGTCACCCTGAACTTCCTCCTGCCGCGACTGATGCCGGGCACCCCGGCCGACGCCGCGATCGCCAAGCTGTCGCAGAACGGCCCCGTCTCAGAGGCCACGCGCGCGGCCATCGAGGCCCAGCTGGGCCTGCCGACGGGCAACCTGTGGCAGCAGTACGTGGACTACCTGCGCCAGGTCGTCACCCTCGACTTCGGCACCTCGTTCACGTTCTACCCGCAGCCCGTCTCGGAGCTCGTCACGCAGGCGCTGCCCTACACGATCATCCTCGTCGGCACCGTGACCATCGTGGCCTTCGTGCTCGGCACCCTGACCGGTGTGCTCGCGGCCTGGAAGCGTGGCACCTGGCTCGACGCCCTGCCCACCCTGACGGGCACCTTCGCCAGCGCGTTCCCCTACTTCTGGACCGCCCTGCTGCTGCTCTTCTTCGCCGGCTACGTGTTCCACTGGTTCCCCACCTCGGGCGCCTATGGGCCAACGGCCACGCCCGCGTTCGACTGGGCCTTCATCAGCGACGCGCTCTATCACGCGGCCCTGCCGGCGCTCACGATTCTCGTCACCTCGCTGGGCGGCTGGATCCTCGGCATGCGCAACGCCATGATCAACACCCTGGGCGACGACTACGTGACGTTCGCCGAAGCCAACGGTCTGAAGAGTCGCACGGTCGCCCTGCGCTACGCGGCCCGCAACGCCATCCTGCCGAACCTTACGGGCTTCGGCCTGGCGCTCGGCGGTGTGGTGGGCGGCTCCATCCTGGTCGAGCGCGTGTTCAACTACCCGGGCATCGGCTACCTGCTGTACAACTCGGTGGTCAACCAGGACTACCCGCTCATGCAGGCCCTCTTCCTGATGATCACCGTGAGCGTGCTCATCGCCAACTTCCTCGTCGACATCTTGTACGGCGTTCTCGACCCTAGGACCCGCCGATGACCACCACAGAGCAGATCAAGACCGTGTCGGATGCGCCGGTCGGGCGCCCGAGTCGCTGGAAGACCGTGGCCCGCATCGGGTCGACCCTGTGGTCGAACTGGAAGTCGCGCCTCGGCCTCATCATCCTGGGCCTCTTCATCCTGGTGGCCATCTTCGCGCCGCTGATCGCGCCCTACGGGGGCTCGCAGGACGGCTTCGAACGATCGTCGGATGCCTCCGCCGCCCACTGGCTGGGCACCACGGCGGCCGGCGAAGACGTGCTCTCGCAGCTGATCTACGGAACCCGCGTGAGCGTGTTCGTCGGTTTCGTCGCCGGCTTCTTCTCCACCGTCGTCGCCGTGCTGATCGGCTTGAGCTGGGGTTATGTGCGCGGCTTCATCGCCGACGTCATCAACTTCATCGTCAACCTGTTCCTCGTCATTCCGGGCCTGCCGCTCATGATCGTCATCGCGGCCTACCTGCAGAACGGCGGCATCGCGATGATCATCGCGGTCATCGTGATCACGGGATGGGCGTGGGGCGCTCGCGTGCTGCGCAGCCAGACGCAGTCGCTGCGGTCGCGCGACTTCGTGACGGCTGCTCGGTTCTCGGGCGAGAGCGCGTTCCGCATCGTGTTCCGCGAGATCCTGCCCAATATGACGTCGCTCATCGTGGGCAGCTTCTTCGGGGCCGCGACGGCCGCCATCCTCGCCGAGGCCGGCCTCGAATTCCTGGGGCTCGGCGACTCGACCACCGTCTCGTGGGGCACCATGCTCTTCTGGGCGCAGAACTCCAACGCGCTACTGACCGGCCAGTGGGTGCTGCTGTTCGCGCCCGGCCTCTGCATCGCCCTGCTCGCGACGAGCCTCACCTTGATCAACTTCGGCGTCGACGGGATCTCGAACCCGCGCCTACGAGAGGGTTCCAAATGACGAATACGGATGCCGTGACCACCCCCGCCCCCTCCGCCTCCGAGCTGCTGCTCGAGGTGCGCGACCTCTCGGTCGTCTACGAGTCGCACGACTCCGAGCCCGTGCAGGCCGTCGACCACGTCTCCTTCCAGCTGAAGCGCGGCGAGTTCATCG
The DNA here is from genome assembly GCF_052783725.1 of Okibacterium fritillariae. Lineage (NCBI taxonomy): Bacteria > Bacillati > Actinomycetota > Actinomycetes > Micrococcales > Microbacteriaceae > Okibacterium > Okibacterium fritillariae. Next base: position 3,129,966 of record NZ_CP199917.1, on the reverse strand, counting down.
GGCTCGTGGGGGAGTCGGGTTCGGGCAAGTCCACGCTGGGCTTCGCGCTCACGCGGCTGCAGAAACCGCCGGCACGCACCAACGGCGGACAGATCTTGTTCGGCGGCGTCGACATCCGCGAATTGGGTGCCGAGCAGCTGCGCGAACAGCGCCAGGGCGGTTTCGCAATGGTGCTGCAATCGGGCATGAATGCGCTCAACCCGGTGCGCACGATTCGCAACCACTTCGTCGACATCTTCAAGGCGCACGGGCACGTCCAGCGCGCCCGCTGGGCCACGCGTGAGGTCGAATTGGTGACCAAGGTGGGGCTCAAACCCGAGGTGCTCGACCGCTACCCCGGCGAGCTGTCGGGCGGCATGCGTCAGCGCGTGTCGATCGCCCTCGCGCTCTCGCTCGAACCCCAGTTGATGGTGTTCGACGAGCCGACCACGGCGCTCGACGTGCTCGTGCAGCACGCCGTGATGGACACCATCATGTCGCTGCAGAAGAGCGAGAACTTCACGGCCGTGCTCATCAGCCACGACCTGGGCATCGTGCTCGAGGCCACCGACCGCGTGCTAGTCATGCACGAGGGTCGCATCGTCGAAGACGCGCCGTCGATCGACATCCTCGAACGCCCCCAGGATGACTACACGCGCATGCTGCTGAGCCACTACGCCGACCCGCGCGCCGAGGTCGTCGAGCTGCCCGGCTTCATCGACCTGGCCACGCGCAAGGCCCGCGGAGCGACGCGCGCCGACGTGGCCAGCTCGCCCGCCTCGGTGCGCACGCGCGGGGCCCGCTCGGCCGACTCGCCCATCGTGGTCGACGCCGTGTCGAAGGTGTACCCGCCGCCACGCCGGGGCGAGAAGCCCGTGACCGCCGTCGACAACGTGTCCTTCACGCTCGAACCCGGGCAGTCGCTCGCGCTCGTGGGCGCCTCGGGCTCGGGCAAGTCGACCATTGCCAAGCTCATCACGGGCGTCGAGAAACCGACCTCGGGGGCCGTGCGCTTCGGTGACCTGCAGATCGACAAGTTGGGGCGCCGCCAGCTGCGGTCGCTGCACTCGAACGTGCAGATGGTGTTCCAAGACCCGTATGCCGCGCTCAACCCGCTGCACACGGTCGAATACACGCTCACGCGACCCGTGCTCAACTTCACCGACCTGCGCGGCGACGCCGCCCGCGCGCGCGTGCTCGAGTTGCTCGAGACGGTGGGGCTCTCGCCCGTCGAGCAGTTCGCCGCCAAGCTGCCGCACCAGCTCTCGGGCGGGCAGCGGCAGCGCGTGGTCATCGCCCGCGCACTCGCGAGCGACCCTCAGGTGCTGATCGCCGACGAACCCGTGTCGATGCTCGACGTCTCGCTGCGCGCCGGCGTGCTGGCGCTGCTCGAGGACCTGCGCGAGCAGTGGGGTGTCTCGATGCTCTACATCACGCACGACCTGCTGAGCGCGCGGCTCGTGACCGACAACATCATGGTGCTGAACCAGGGCCGCGTGGTGGAGCGCGGGGCCACGGCCGATGTGCTGCGGCATCCGACCGACCCCTACACGATCGAGTTGCTCGATGCCGTGCCGAACCCGGCGCGGGCGAAGCGGGGTGCTGCGTAGTGGCGGAGTTTCGGCAGATCGCTCCCTTCGGGGCGCTCCCGGTCGGCGACGGCGTCTCGGTCGTCGCGCTGCCGGCCGCGGTGGGCGAGCTGACGGCGTTCCACGTGAAACCCTCGGGCCTGGCGCGCGGGACAGTGCTGATCGTGCCCGGGTTCACCGGGTCGAAAGAGGACTTCCGCACCTTCGTGCCCCTGCTGGCCGAACGCGGCTTCGAGGTCTATGCCTATAGCCAGCGCGGTCAGGCCGATTCGGCGGCGCCCTCGGGTGTCGAGAACTATGCGCTCGCCGACTTCGCCCGGGACGCCATCGAGGTGGCCGGGCTCGTCGGTGACGGGCAGCCCGTGCACCTGCTCGGCCATAGCTTCGGCGGATGCGTCGCGCGCGCGGCCGCCATCGCCCAGCCGCAAGCATTCCGCAGCCTGACGCTACTGTGCTCGGGCCCGAACGGATGGCCGGGGCGCCACCAGGACACGACCGACACCGTCGCCGCGGGTGGCAGCATCGGGCTCTGGTACCGCGACAACCCCGACACGCACGGGGTCTCCGACGCGCACCTCGACCCCGAGCGGGCGTTCCTGCGGCTGCGCGCCGAACGCACGTCGAGCGACAACCTGCTCTCGGCTGCCGACATCCTGCGCAACGACCCCGACACGACCGACGAGTTGCGGCAGGCCCGCATCCCGACGCTCGTGGCCCACGGCGAGCACGACGACAAGTGGCCCATCGACTGGCAGCGCGACATGGCCGAACGGCTGGGGGCGCAGTATGCCGTCATTCCCGGCGGCGCGCATTCGCCACAGGTCGAGGCGCCCGAGGCCACGGCCGACACCCTCGCAGATTTCTGGGGCGCACACGCCGCCGCGTGACGCCCCCTCTCGTCCCCAACCATCAGCTCAAGGAGAATCGTGAAGAGCTTCCCGAACGGATTCCTCTGGGGTGCGGCGACCGCCGCGCACCAGATCGAAGGCAACAACATCAACAGCAACTGGTGGGTGATGGAGCACGCCGAGAACTCGAACATGGTCGAACCCTCGGGTGATGCCATGGACAGCTACCACCGCTACCCCGAAGACATGAAGCTCTTGGCAGAAGCCGGGCTCAACTCCTACCGCTTCAGCATCGAGTGGGCGCGCATCGAACCCGAGCGTGGCTACTTCTCGCGGGCCGAGCTCGACCACTACCGCCGCATGGTCGACACGGCGCGCGACCTGGGCCTCGACCCGACCGTCACGCTCATGCACTTCACGGTGCCGCGCTGGATGTTCGACGACGGCTTCTGGCGAGCGGATGACGCCGCCGACCTGTTCGCGCGCTACACCGAGGCCGTGCTGCCCATCCTCGACGACGTCACCTACGTGTGCACCATCAACGAGCCCAACATCGCCGCCATGCTGGCCGGTGGTGAGGATGCCTCTAATCTCGTCGCCTTCGGTCTGCCGAACCCCGACCTCGGCGTCGCCGACACACTGCTCGAATCGCACCACCGCTCGCGCGAGGTGCTCTCGCAGCTGTCGCACGTGAAGAGCGGCTGGACGGTCGCCACGCAGGCGTTCCACTCCACGGGTGAGCCCGGCGCCGACGAGAAGCTGCACGAATACGGCTACCCGCGCGACGACTGGTACCTCGAGCAGTCCGCCGGCGACGACTTCGTCGGCGTGCAGGCCTACACACGCACGTTCATCGGGCCAGAAGGCCCCCTGCCCGTGTCGGACGAGGTCGAGACCACGCTCACCGGCTGGGAATTCTTCCCGGATGCCCTGCAGATGGGGGTGCGCAGCGCGTGGGAGAAGAGCGACCACACGCCCGTCATCGTCACCGAGAACGGCATCGCCACGGCCGACGACACGCGCCGCATCGCCTACACCGAGGGCGCGCTCGCGGGCCTGCACGCGGCCATGGAGGACGGCGTCGAGGTGCTCGGCTACCAGCACTGGTCCGCGCTCGACAACTATGAATGGGCGTCGGGTTTCCGTCCCACGTTCGGCCTCATCGCGGTCGATCGCGAAACGTTCGTGCGCACGCCGAAGCCCAGCCTCGCGTGGCTCGGGGATGTCGCGAAGCGCGGCGGTCTCGCCTGATCGCGTTCGACTGAGGCCCGGCCTCACACGCGTCGGCGGCCGCATCCACTCGGATGCGGCCGCTTCTGCGTGTGTGCGGGCGATCGGATGTCTCACCGGCGGTGCCGCGAGGGTTCCTCGCCAGCGGTGCGGCGGAGGTTACTCGTCTGCGGTGCCGTGGCGGCGGTGGCCTCGTCGCGTGGCGAGGAGCCCGAGGGTGAGCGCCAGGCCGCCGAGGACGGCGGCGACCGCCAAGACGATCTCGGAGGGGCCGGTCAGGGAGAGGAATGGCCGCCCCCGGTGCGGCCATTCCGTGGCCGGGTGCACGTTCGAGGGGTCGGCGAGGGGGTCTGCGGGCGCGGACCAGGGGGAGACGAGACCGGGGGTGGACGGGCCGTTCGGGCCCGGCGCGGTGGGGGCGGATGTCGGCGCCGTCGGGTCGTCGGGGCCTGGAGGTGTGGGGGTGTTGGGCGCAGGCGCGGTGGGCGACGGCGTGGCGGTGGGTGACGGGGTTGCCGTCGGATCGGGTGAGGGTTCAGCCGTCGGCTCTGCGGTGGGGGTTCCGGTCGGCGGAGCGGTCGGTGCCGGCGTTGCCGTCGCCGTGGGTGTGGCCGTGGGTGTCGGCGTCGGCGTAGGCGTAGGCGTAGGCGTAGGCACGACGGTAGGGGAGGGCGTTGGGCTGGGAACGGGAGTGACCGACGGCGTCGGTGTGGCCGTGGGTGTCGGACTGGGGGTGGGCGTCGGTGTCGGTGTCGGTGTCGGTGTCGGGGGCGTTGTGGGTGTGGCCGTGGGCGAGGGTGTCGCCGTGGGGACGACGGCGACGAGCGACAGTGGCTCGCCGCGGGCCACGACGCCGTCGTCGGCGCGCGAGCTCAGGGCGACGGAGTCTCCCACTCCACTCGTGTCGGCGGCCGTGCACGCCCAGGTGCCGTTCGCCCCGATGACCGCGCGACACAGCTCATCGGCGCGGCCTGCCGCTCCTCCAGCCGCGGAACTCGCGCCGTGCGAATCGGGTGTCGGGCCGCCGGCGTCGGCGACGGGCCCGTCGACGGGTCCGTCGACGCCCCCGACCGTGACGATCGCGCCCGGTTCTCCCGTGCCCTCGAAGTCGACCGGCCCGGCCGGAAGCGGATGTCCCGAGGCGGGCGCCGTGAACGCGGGGGCCTCGGGGCTGGCGCTCGAGCCGAAGATCTGCGCCTGCATGAGCGGCCGGATGGCGTTCTCGAATCGCTCGTCGACGAAGTACCCCTTGAGGGCATCCCCGCGCTCGGCATTGAGGATGGCGCCCATGATCATGGACTGGTCGAGAGAGAGGTAGCGCTTCGCCACCGTGCCGCTACGCACCGCGACGGCGTCGTAGAAACCGCCGGGGCCGTATGACTCGAATTGCGACCGCAACCGGCCCAGGTTGTCGAGCACGCCGGCGCGGTCGTAGCCGAGGGCCAGGAAGCTCGCGTGCGGTGTGACGACTCCGTCGCCGAAGGTCGGTGCCGGGTTGGTGCCCGTGTTGCAGTCGGCATGATCGCGGTCGACGTTCGTGCGCTCGCGGTCGGAGTGATAGCCGTCGTCCTTGATGCCCAGCTCGTCGACCCCGTATTCGGCATAGCCGCCGAACGGATCGCTCGCGGGGGAGAAGCCCCAGAAGCCGTACCCTGCCTCGTCGATGCCGTGTTCCTTCTGGGCGCGCACGGTCAGCGGATGATTGAGCCCCCACGAACGCGGCCCCCACGACGCCTCTGGCACGAACAGGTCGGGCATGAGCGCCTCGAACATGCTGCCACCCCACCCGGGCACGATGCTCATGCCGCGGTAGCGGTAGGTGCCCTCGAAGACCGTGATGCCGTCGTAGGTGCGCGAGACGCCGTGCGGTTTGTGCTCCTGCCAGTCGGCGTCGCACCCCGGCGACATGGTGCGCAGGGTGCCGTAGAACGAGCTCGCGGGCACCTCGCCCTTGTCGATGCCGAGGTAGGTCGTCATCCGCGTCTCGCTGACCGTCGTGTCGTAGGCCGAACAGTTGTAGAAGAGCGTCTCGGTGTGACCGCTCTGAAAATTGCCGGGGATGCTGCATTCGGCGGGCGAGGTGGGCCAGAAGCCGTTTCGGTTGAGGCCCGTGCCGCGGGCGCTCACCGCCCGGGGATCGTAGAACACCGAGAAGTCCATGCTGTCGTAGAGGGCCGTGGCTCGCGCGGCGAGGGAGGCTTCGGCGCCCACGACGACGCGCAGGGCGGCGGCCAGCCAGGCGTTGTCGACAGAACTGGCGAACGGGGGCTTCGTCGACCCGTCGGAGTTCGTATCGATCACCGGTTGCCCGTCGACCGGTCGATACCAGTTCCAGAACATGCCGCTCGCGGCGTGTCGCGGCATGGTCTCGAGGGTGCCGAGAGTCGCGGCGAGCCGTTGGCTCGCTTCGACGGGCGTGATGATGCCGAGGTCGCGCGCGGCGACGGTCGACCAGAGATAGCCGCCCACGTTGGTGGTGGAGGTGTAGCCCGATCGGGAGCCGGGCTCGAGGTCCCCCGCGATGCCGTCGGCGGTGAGGCCCGTGCGCTCGTCGGTCATGGCGACCAGCGATGACCAGGTGTCGCGCGCCGTGGCTTCGAGGAGTGGATCGGAGAGAGCGCTGCTCGAAGCCTGCGCGGGCCCGGCGGCGAGGCCGAGAACCAGGGCGCCCGCGGCGAGCAGGCTCGCGACCCGGCGCGTGAGCGGGAACCTTGTCTTCACGGCATCTCCTTCGGCTGGCCGACAGGCGGCGGTGCCCGAGAGGGTGGTGAACCCTAGCGCACCCGCCGATGAACAGACCGTACCAGCTAACATGCTCGAGCACCAGAATATGGATATCACAAGACCACCAATCGATCGAAGGAGCTGCAATGTTCATCGGACTCAGTGCTTTTGCCCCCACCCCGCTCGCCGAAGCGGCAGTCGACGAACCGGCGTATGGTCGCCTGATTGCCCGCCTCGCCCGGGCGGGTGTCGACTCGATCGGCGCGCTCGGCTCGACGGGCAGCTACGCTTACCTCGACCGCGCCGAACGCGCGCGAGCCGTGGCGGTAGCGGTGCGGCACGCCGGCGAGGTGCCCGTGATCGCGGGGGTGGGCGCGCTGCGGATGCGCGACATCCTGCACCACGTCGAAGACGCGCAGGAGGCCGGCGCATCGGCCGTCATCCTCGCGCCCATGACCTATGAGGCACTGTCGGACGACGAGGTGTTTGCGCTCTACGAGGAGGTCTGCGCCAACCTGTCCGTGCCGCTCGCGATCTATGACAACCCCGTGGCCACCCGCGTCACGTTCAGCGACGAGTTGCACAGCCGGGTCGCGCAGCTGCGGCCCGTCGCCGCTATCAAGCTGCCGCTGCCGGCCGTCGGCGTGGAGGCCCTGGCGGCACGCGTGACCCGTCTGCGCGCGCTCGTGCCCGCCACCGTGGCCATCGGCGTGAGTGGAGACGATGCGGCCGCCGCGGGCCTGTCGGCCGGATGCGACCTCTGGTTCAGCGTGCTCGGCGGCACCCTTCCGATCGAGTGCCTCGCGCTCGTGCGCGCCGCCCAGCGCGGGGCCGCCGACGACGCGGCGGCGACCTCCGCCCGCCTGCAGCCGATCTGGCAGCTCTTCGCGCGCTACGGCACCTACCGCGTGGTCGCCGCCCTGACCGAGCAGTTGGGGCTGGTGCCGCGCATGCACCTGCCGCGTCCCGTGCGCTCGCTCGATGCCGACGGGATGAGAAGCGTTGCGGAAGCGCTTACCGCCGCGAACATCAGGCTCTGAGGTGCGTGAGGGGGTGCACAGCGGCGCGTTGAAGCATCCGTGCATCTGAAGTTTGCTCAAGTGGAGTTTCCGACGATGCGGGCCGTGAGAAACGCACAACCGTGCAGTTCTCGCGGCCATTCCGCGGTTTTCCGGCGGCTAGCATCGACAAGGCGCCAGAAACATGGGCGCGCTCGTAATCAAAGGAGATGCACAGCAGTTCATGGACACCTCATCCACCGGCCGATCGGCCACCCCCTCGCGTCGTCACACCGAAGCCCGCACCACGGACTCCGGCCCGGCCTCGCCGCTCCCATTCATTCGCCGCAACAGCTTCTGGCTCGCGCTCTCGCTGCTGCTCTGCCTGGTCTCGGCCGTCGGCGCGTTCTTCGTGCAGACCAACGGCGCCACCGTGGCCGTCAAGGACATGCGCTGGGAGACCAGCTCGGGCCGCGAACTCAGCGCCCTGCTGTTCAAACCCGACACCGCGACCGCCGAGAACAAGGCACCCGTCATCGTCGTGAGCCACGGCTGGTGGAACTCGCGCGAGATGCAGGACGCCAACTACGTCGAGCTCGCCAAGCGCGGCTACGTCGTCATCTCGATCGACATGTACGGTCACGGCAACTCCGACCCGCTGCCCCTCGGCGGCGAATCCGAGAACGGCACGGGCATGTACGACGCGGTGAAGCTCGCGGCCCAGCTGCCCTACATCGACCCCGCCAAGATCGGTATCGAGGGCCACTCCAACGGCGCCCGCGCCGCCAACTACTCGGTCATCGCCGACAACCAGGCCGAGACGCCCCTCATCTCGGCCGTGCTGCTCGTCGATAACGAGGCGTTCTACACCGACCTCGAAGACCCCACCACCTACGTGAACAACTATGGTGCCCGGGATGTCGGGCTCGTCGCCGACCAGTACGACGAGTTCTTCTTCCGCAGCTACGACGCCGACGGCGCCGCCCTCACCACCCCGCGCGAATTCGTCGGAACCCCCAACGCGCAGTCGTTCCTGCACTTCGGTGAGGGCGACAGCACCGACAAGCGCACGGCCGGCGAGTACTACGAGCAGTCCGTCGACGGCGAGGACGCCGTGCGCGTGCTTTACACGCCCGCGCAGACCCACCCGTGGGGCCCGTTCTCGAAGCAGACCACCGAGTACACGATCGACTTCTTCGAGAAGACCCTCGGTGCCCCCAGCCCGCTGGCCGCTGACTCGCAGACCTGGCAGATCAAGGCGTTCTTCAACGCCATCGGCCTGATCGGCTTCGGCATGTTCCTCGTGGCCTTCACCAAGGCCCTGCTCGGCACGCGGGCCTTCGCCGGCCTGCGCCGCACCGAACCGTTCCAGCTCAACCCGTCCACCCGCAAGGGCCTCTACTGGTTCTGGGGCGCTCTCGTGGTCTCGGCGCTGTTCTCCGGCTGGAGCTACATCGCCCTCAGCCAGTCGACGGCACTCGCGCCCATCATCTACAACTCGGCACCGACCTTCATCGTGCAGGGCGCGCCGTTCTTCATCGGTCTGTGGGCCGCCATCAACGGTGTGTTCAGCATCGTCGTCATGGTCGTCTCCTACCTGCTGTTCGGCCGCAAGAACGGGCAGAATCTGCGCGAGGTCGGCATCCTGCCCGGCTGGAAGGCCATCCTGCAGTCGATCGGCCTCGGCCTCGTCGTGGTCGTCGCCGCCTTCGGCATCGTGTTCCTCGTGGACTACTTCTTCAAGACGGACTTCCGCATCTGGGTGCTCGCGGTGAAGGCGTTCACGCCCGACAAGGTGTGGATCGCGGTGCTCTACCTGCCCCTGTTCCTCGTCTACTACGTGGCGAACTCGGTGGCCATCAACAGCTTCAACCGCTTCACCATCCGCAAGAAGGAGTGGGTGAACACGGCGATCCTGGCGCTGTTCAACGCGCTTCCCGTGCTCGTGCTCGTCATCGCGCAGTACTGGACGTTCTTCGTGACGGGCGACCTGATCCCCGGATTCGCCGGCATCTTCGGCATCTGGCTGTTCCCGGTGATCGTGATTCTGGCCGCCGCGGCCGTGATCTCACGCAAGATCTACCGCGCGACGAACAACCCCTACCTCGGTGGTTTCATCATCGCCTCGGTCGTGACGGTCATCTCGGTGACCAACACGCTGACGGTCGTGAGCTAGCGAGCTAGCGAGCTAGCGAGCTCGTCCGCTCGCCTCGGCGCTGACGCGAAGCCCCCTCCGGTTCTCCGGCAGGGGGCTTCGTCGTGTCCGCGTGCGGAGCGCGCTCAGCCGGGGAGGGCGAATGCGGCGCGGAACAGGCGACGGCCGCGGGTGGCGACCTCGGGGCGATCGCGCTCGTCGGTGCGCGAGAGGAGGATGGCGAGCATGGCGATGGCCAGGAGGACATCCTCTGTCTCGACGTGATCGCCGATGCGGCCCGCCGCCTGGTCGCGCACGAGGAGTGCCTCGACGATGGCCGTGGCGCGCGTGCGCAGGGGCTCGGCGAGCGGGTCGTGGCGATGCGTCGTCATGACCTCGACGAGTGCTGTCGACGCGAGGGCCTGCTCGGTCAGGGCGTCGAAGAGGGTGCTGACGGTGGCATCGTCGTCGGCCACGAGCACCTCGAGTTCGGCGATGTTGTCGTCGAAGACGGCCACCGCGAGGGACAGGCGGTCGGGGAAGTGTCGGTAGAGGCTGCCCTGCCCGACGCCCGCCCGGCGCGCGATGGCCGAGAGGGGCGCCGCGAAGCCCGATTCGGCGAACACCTCGCGCGCCGCGGCGATGAGCGCTCGGCGATTTTCGGGGCCCGCGCTGGGGCCGCGATTCGCTTTCGGTGTGGAGGGCATCGGTGTAGCATAACAACCGGACAGTGTTGTCCGGTATGGCTCGCTCCACCGAGACGAAGGAATGATCGTGACCCAGAACGCCCCCCACCTCACCGCCGAGACCACCATCGCCGACTGGCTCGACGACCCGATCGGCGGCGCCCTCTTCGCCGAGCTGCTCGCGCAGGGCGGCCAGACGCCCGACTCGCTGCGCCCCGTGCGCAACCTCACGCTCGGGCGCCTCGTGGCCATGAGCCAGGGCGCTTTTCCGCAGGAGATAGTCGACGTGCTCGTGGCCCGCGCCGCGGCCGGCGACCTGCCGAGCACCGAGGGGGCCGCATCCGCCGCACCCGTGCCCGCGCAGCCCGCGCGTGCCCGCGCACCCCGCGTCGAGTGGGTCGAGAAGGTGACCGAGGGGCGCTTCACGGGCAAGACCGTCGTCGTCACGGGCGCCGGCTCGGGCATCGGCCGCGCCGTGGCCTCGCGGGTTGCACGCGAAGGCGGCCGCGTCGTCGCCGTCGACATCTCGACCGAGCGCCTGGATGACTTCGCCGCGAGCCTGCCCGACGCGGACATCGTGTCGGTGGCCGGCGACATCACCGACGACGCCTCCGTCGCCGCGATCGTCGAGGCCGCGGGTGACCGCATCGACGCGCTCGCCAACGTCGCCGGAATCATGGACGATATGACGCCCGTGCACGAGATCTCGGACGAGATCTGGAACCGGGTCTTCGCGATCAACGTGACCGGCACCATGAAGCTCATGCGCGCCGTCGTGCCCGTCATGCTGCCGCGCGGCACGGGTTCGATCGTCAACGTCGCGTCCGAGGCCGCTCTGCGCGGGTCCGCCGCCGGTGCCGCCTACACTGCCTCGAAGCACGCGGTGGCGGGACTCACGAAGTCGAGCGCCTTCATGTACACGGGCACCGGCATCCGCGTGAACGCTGTGGCCCCCGGGCCCACCATCACGAACATCGAGGCGCGCTTCGGGTCGGAGCTCGGCGCCGAACGCGTGCGCCTGGCCATGGCCGCGATGCCGGATGCCGTGGAGCCCGACGCCCTGGCCGCGTCGATCACGTTCCTGCTGAGCGACGACGCCGTGAATCTGAACGGCGTGATCCTGCCCTCGGATGGCGGCTGGTCGGCCGTTTAACCTCCCGGTCGGCTGACGCGACCCGTGCAGTCGCTTCGGCGACCGGGCCGCGCGGCCTCACCGCCGACGCCGCTGCACCCTCACTTGACGGTGCGGCGGCGTTTGCGGTCGCTGCGGTAGATGCACAGCTCGCCCGGCACCGTGACGATCGACACCGGGAAACCTGCGGGCGCGGCCTCGCGCACCTCGCCGTCGTGCGCGAACGCCACCGACGCGTCCACCCGGAAATCCATGGTCGTGCGCGTCTCGGTGTGCACGGCGAGCAGCGTTCCCACGCCGGGCACCGAGCGCAGCCACGACGAGAGGTAGCTGCCGAGTGCGAGGTTGGCGAAGACGCGCAGGCGGGAGGCCGAGACATCCGCCCGAATCGACCGGATGTCGAGCAGGTTGTCGGAGAGCGACCGCCGCGACAGCGGGATGATGTTGCGCGGGTGGTAGCGATTGACGCCCACGAACAGCATCCACGACCGGACGGGCCCGTCCTGGCGCCGGAACTCGACCGGCTCGCTGCGCCGCAGAACCTTGTGCCCGGCCACGAGTGCCGCGGGCCATTTGCCGATCTTGTCCTCGAGCTTCTCTCGCTCCTCGACCAGCTCCGGGTAGACGCCGATCGAGGCCGTGTTGAGCACGGTGATCGGGTCGTCGCCATCGATGCGCGCCTCGGCGACATCGACCGTCGTACCCTCGCCGCGCTGCACGGCCTCGATGGTGTCGGCGAAGCTGTCGATGCCCGCGGCGCCCGCGAAATGGTTGAGGGTTCCGCCCGGGAAGACGACGAGCGGGAGGTCGGCCGTGCGCGCGGCGTGGGCCGCCACCGCGACGGAGCCATCGCCGCCCGACATGCCGAGGGCGAGCACACCGTGCCGCTCGGCCGCGTCGCGGAAGAGGCCCGCCAGATCGTCGCCCGACGCGAGCACGTGGATGTCGGCGTGGGGGAGCGCCTGCCGAATCTGCTGCTCGGGGTCGGGCCCGAGGGCCGCCGACGCGCGGCCGGAGCCGGAGGACGGGTTGACCACGACGAAGAGGCCGGCGCCCTCATCGAGCACGGGCAGCGAGACGCGCGGGCCCGGGTCGCGGCGGCGCAGCTGATGACGCGTCGGCACGAGGGCGCGGCCGACCAGGGCGACCCCGACGCCGATGGCGAGGCCGCCCACGACATCCGAGACCCAGTGGGCGCCCGTGTGGATGCGCGAATAGGCGACGGCGGCCGTCAGGGGCGCGACGACGGCCCCGGCGGCGGGGGACTCGAGGGCGACCCCCGCGGCGAAGGCGGCTGCACTGGCCGAGTGGCCCGAGGGGAACGACGGGGATGTCGGGGTGCGGCGCAGGCGTCGACCGACCGGCACATCGGAGAGGAGGGGACGGTCGCCGCCGAAGAGGCTCTTGCCGACGAGGTTGCTCACGGCGCTCGCCGCCGCGAGACCTGCGAGGCCGCGCACGGCGCCGCTGCGGGAACGCCCGCCGACGAGGAACAGGACGCCACCGATGGCGAACCAGAGCTTGCTGTGGTCGGCCGCGCGCGAGAGGCGGGAGAGGGCCGTGTCGACCGCGGCGGGGGTGGCGTGCGTGTTGATGCGCGATCCGATGGTGCGGTCGAGGCTCAGCAGCCAGCCGGGCAGCACCCGGGCGCGGTGCTGGGCGTGGAGGGGACGGAGGACGCGCGGCAGAAGCATCCATCCAGGGTAAGACGCGCGGCCTCGATCACGCTGAGGGTTGTGGAGAGAGCGGAGGCCTGCTGGAGGCTTGGGCGAGGTGTGGCCGCGACGTGCCCGAGCCCGCGCCCGCTCGAGACGCGTCCGAGGCCTGCCCGGGACGGCTCAGTTGGCGCCGGCCGGCGGATTGACCGCCAACTCGACGCGGTCGGCGAGGTAGGCCGAAAACGGGGTGGCGGTGTCGGCGGTGGCGCGCGGATTCCAGCGCACGAGCGCCGCCCCGTCGTGCAGGAACAGCGGCCCATCGGCGTCGCGCAGCGCCTCGGGCGTGAGCTCGACCACCTCGGCGTCGTAGTTCACGCTCTCGCCCTCGGTGAACTTGCCGCGCGAGGCGGCCGCCCGGTATTCGCGCCGCGTCTCGGCCGACAGCGACTGGTAGGCAGGCCGGCCCGGTTCGACGGCGCGCGTCAGCGACCCCGTGCGATAGAGCGTGCCGTCCTCGCCCAGCAGGAAGACGCCCAGCCGCCACACGCGCCCGATGGGCGTCATCACCGCGTTGCGCTTGATCAGCAGGGTGCGGTGCTCGGGCACATACTGCGCGAGCGCCTCGGTGCGGGCGTCGGCGGCGCTCAGACGCTGAGCTGCGGCCGCGATCGTCGCCCGCAGCTCGCCGATGGCGGTTTCGTCGAGGGCCCTCTCGTCGTCATGCTCGGTCACCCTCGAAGTTTAGGCGCGCACCGGGCACCTACGATCGAGGGATGACCGTCATCGTGAAGGAAGCGGCGCTCGCCGACATCGATTCCCCCACCCTCTACGCCATCCTGAAACTGCGGGTCGACGTGTTCATCGTCGAGCAGCAGAGCGCCTACCCCGACCTCGACGGGCTGGATGCGGCATCCGACACGTTGTTCGTCTGGGCCGAAGACGAGCACGGCCATGTGATGGCGACCATTCGCGTGCTCGGGCTGGGTGCGCCCGTGCAACGCATCGGGCGCGTGGCGACGGCGGCGGATGCTCGGGGCCAGGGTCTCGCGGCCGTGCTGATGCGCCGCGGCCTCGAGCTCACGGCCGACGCCGACACCGTGCTGCTGGGCGCGCAATCGCACCTCGAGGACTGGTACGGCCGATTCGGCTTCGCGCTCGACGGAGAACCGTACGACGAGGACGGCATCCCGCACATCCCGATGAGCTTGAAGCGGTAGGGCTCCCGGCCTGTTCCCCGAACGTTCACCGGCAATCCGCCGAGCGGTTGCCTCGGACGTCGGGCCGATTCATCCGGCTGCGGCACAGTGGAAACGTCGGGAGGAGTTTGTCGTGAGCACGTCGCCTCTCACCGAACCCACTCCGACGGTCGGCGCCGCCAGCCCGGCTCGCTCTGCTGACGCGGCGGGTGTGACTCTCGCCGCTCGCGATTCAGCGCGCCCCGGCCTCCGCGGCCCTCGCCTACCCGCCCGGTTCCGCACCGCGCGCACCCGGCACACCCTGATCCCCTGGGCGATCGGGCTCCTCGCCGCCCTCGTCTCGGCCGCCGGATCGGGCAACGCGTCGTATTGGGGCGACGAGGCCGCGAGCGTCATGTCCGCCGAGCGCAGCATCCCCAACCTCTTCGCCCTGCTCGGCAACATCGATGCCGTGCACGGCAGCTACTACCTGTTCCTGCACTTCTGGACCGGTCTCGTGGGCACGGGCGAATTCGCCGTGCGCCTGCCGAGTGCCGTGGCCGTGGGTGTCGCGGCGGCGGGAACCGTCATGCTCGGCCGACAACTGCTCGGCGGCCGGGCGGCGATCGTGGCCGGGCTGCTCTTCGCCGTCATCCCGCAGGTCACCATGATGGGTCAGGAGGCGCGCTCCTACGCCTTCGGCATGGCCGCCGCCGTCTGGCTGACCAACTGGCTCGTCGCCCTCGTGCGCCGCCGCGACCTCAGCCCGCGCACCTGGGCACTCTTCGGGGTGGCCGTCGCCGCCTGCCTCTACCTGTTCCTCTACCTGGCGCTCCTCGCCCTCGTGCATGTCGCGGTGTTCGTGGCCTTCAAACCGGGCGCGCGGATGTGGCGGGCGTGGGCTCGTGCGCTGGTTCTCGCCGCGGTGCTCGCCGCCCCCGTCGTGTTCTTCGGCCTGGCGCAGCGCGGACAGATCGGCTTCCTCGCCCGCCGCAACTACGCCACACTCGAGTCCGCCCTCGTCGGCCAGTGGTTCGGATCGGCCTTCTTCGCTGTCGCGGCGTGGGCCCTCATCGTCGTCGGTCTCGTGGCGGCCATCCGGTCGGGTCGGCGGGCGGCGCTCGTGCTCGGGGTGTGGGTGATCGCGCCGACCGCGCTGCTGTTCCTCGGCAATGCCCTGATTACGCCCATGTACAACCTGCGTTACGTGGCCTTCTGCACCCCCGCCGTGGCGCTGCTCATGGGGTTCGGTGTCACGGCGCTCGCAGCCCTCGTGCGTCGGCGGCGACGTGAGGGCGGCGCAACCGGCTGGATGCTTCCCGCCCTCGCCATCCTGACCGTCGCCTCGCTCGCGGCCCCTGTCTACCTGGCCCAGCGCGGGCCGTATGGCAAGGACGGCGGCAGCGATCTGCGGCAGGTGGCCGACGCGATCGAGCGCAATGCATCCCCGGGTGACGCGGTCGTTTTCGCCGAGGACATCAAACCGTCGCAGAAGCCGCGCCTGTCGATCGACCTCTACCCCGACCGTTTCGCGGGGTTGACCGATGTGGCCCTCGTGACGCCGTTCACCGCGCGCGATCAGCTGTGGGATGTCGTGCGCCCCCTGCCCGAGGCCGCCCCGGCGTTGCTCGAGCACAACACCGTCTGGGCCGTCGAACGCGAGGGCCGCTCACTGGAGGACATCGCCGAGCTGCAGCGCCTCGGCTTCTACCCGCAGCAGATGATCCAGGTCAACCGCAGCGTGATCTACCGCATGGTGCGCACGCCGCCCGAGCTGCCCTGACCGGATTCTGCCGAGCCGAGCCGGCATCTCCGTGCCGGAACAGCGGCCCGCTCCTCGAAAGGAGCGACGCTCAGTCATCCTCGTTGGATGTCTCGGGCACGTGGCGGATGCGGTCGGACAGGTAGGACACGACGGTGCCCGACACGACGCCGACGATGATGATGCCGCCGATCATGAGCAGCACGGCGCTGAACCGGCCGGCCGTCGTCACCGGGTACATGTCGCCGTAGCCGACGGTCGACAGGGTTTCGCAGGCCCACCAGACCGCGTCGCCGAAGTCCTGGATGCGGGCTCCCGGCGCGTTTCGTTCGGCCTGCAGCGTCGACAACGACAGGAAGTACACGTAGAACACGGCGTAGGCCGCGGCGACGATGATGATCCGCGTGCGCACGGCGGCCCCGCTGCGGCGCTGCAGATAGGGGATGTCGCGCAACAGGTCGAGCACGCGCAACGCACGGAACACGGGCAGCAGGACCGACAGCAGGTCGACGACGTTGTGGCGGACGAACATCCATTTGTGGCCGAGCGGTGTGAGGGCGAGGCGCACGACGTAGTCGACGAGGAAGCAGATCCAGGCGAGCGCGAGGATTGCGAAGATCGCGCCGTGCGTTTCGGGCGGGAGATCCTCGGCGAGCACGTACACCGAATAGCCGATGACGAACGCGAGGCCGAGCGCGACGAGCGGCCAGCGCGCCGCGTTCTGCCAGCGCGAGCGCAGGTGCAGGCGGCGGGCCGCGGCGGGGGACGGGTGGGCGTTCATGGCTACATCAAACACGACGAGGGGTCTTGCGCGCTCGCGCGGCCCGATGCGACACGCCGTGACGGCGACGCCGCATGCCCAATGCCGAGTGCCTCACGCGCGACGCGACTGCAGGGATGCGAGGTCTAGCGCGCCACCGCCGCCGTCGCCTCGATCTCGACCAGTTGGTCGTCGTAGCCCAGAACGGTGACGCCCATGAGTGTGCTCGGCGGCTGGTGTGGCGCGAAGGCGTCGCGCACGACCTGCCACGCGGTCACGAGGTCGGCCTGCTGGGACGAGGCGACGAGCACGCGCGTGCTGACGACATCCGCCGGGGTCGCGCCGGCCGCTTCGAGCGCGACGACGAGGTTCTCGAAGGCCCGGCCCGCCTGTGCCGCGTAGTCGCCGGGCGCGACCGTGGCACCCGCGGCGTCGAGCGGGCACGAGCCCGCGAGGAAGATCAGCCGGGCATCCGCGGGAATCGTCGACGCGTAGGCGTATTCGGCCACGTCGGACAGGCGATCGGTATGGATGAGCGAGACGATGCTGGTCATGTCTTCCTCGGTGGCGGTGGCGGTGGTGGCGGCGGTGCGTGCGGGGCGAAGGGATGCGCGCGAGGATCGGTCTCGAGCGCGACCGGAGTGTGAGCGGCTCCCGCCCGACTCCAGCTTAGAAGTCCATCGCTTCTGGCGGCGGAGCGGCCGGCATCGCGCGACCCGTGCGGCGACCGATTGCGCCGGGCCGGAGCGCGCGCTACTGTGTGAACAAACGTTTGATCACCGCCATCCACCGCTCGCAGCGTCGCGAGAAAAGAGAGAACATGTCCGACGATTTCGTCAAACCGCTCGAGGGCGTGCTCGTGCTCGACTTCAGCCAGTTCTTGGCCGGGCCGGTCGCCGCCATGCGCCTCGCCGACCTGGGCGCGCGCGTCATCAAGATCGAGCGGCCGAAGGGGGGCGACATCGGACGAACCCTCGCCTTCGCCGGTCGCACGGCCGACGGCGACACGATCTCGTTCCACGCCATGAACCGCAACAAAGAGGGCATCACGGCCGACCTGAAGAACCCCGACGACCTCGCGCGCGTGAAAGAACTGGTCACTCAGGCCGATGTCATCATCCAGAACTTCCGCCCCGGCGTGATGGAACGCATCGGCCTCGACTACGACTCGGTCGCGGCCATCAACCCGCGCATCGTCTATGGCTCGGCCAGCGGATACGGCGACGACGGCCCCTGGAAGGACCGCCCCGGCCAAGACCTGCTCGCCCAATCGGTGTCGGGCCTGCCCTGGCTCTCCGGATCGGCCGACGACGGCCCCGTGCCCGTGGGCCTCTCGATCGCCGACCACCTCACGAGCTGCCACATCGCGCAGGGTGTGACGGCGCTGCTGTTCCGCCGTGAACGCACGGGCCGCGGCGGACACGCCCAGACCAGCCTGCTCGAGGCCATGCTCGACCTGCAGTTCGAGCTGCTCTCGACGCGGCTCAACGACCCGACCGTCAGCGTGACGCGGGGTGGTGCGCATTCGGCCCACGCGTTCCTCTCGGCGCCCTACGGCACCTACCCCACGGCCGACGGCTACCTCGCGCTGGCCATGAACCCGATCCCCGTGATCGGAGAACTCCTCGGCATCGACGAGCTCGTGGCCCTGACCGACCCCGACGCCTGGTGGTCGCAGCAGAAGGAGATCGAAGCCCTGCTGGCGGCCCATTTCGCGACGCACACGACCGAGCATTGGCTAGACATCCTCGACCGGGCGGATGTCTGGTGCGCGCCCGTGCTGACCCTCGACGAGCTCGTCGAGCACGACGGGTTCGCGGCTGTGCGCATGACGCAGAACGTGGTGCGGGATGCCGCGCACACCGCCTCGGGCGCGGACCTCACGCTCACCACGACGCGCAGCCCCATCCGCATCGACGGGCGAATCCTGACGAGCGAGACGCCGGCCCCCAAGCTCGGACAGCACAACGACGCCGTGCGCGCCGAGTTCGGGGCGGGCGCGGCCAGCGACTCGGCGAACCAGGCTTCACCGGCCGCTTCTGCTGCCGCTGCCGCCACCGCCGCCTCCGAGGGAGCCCCGGGCGCCATCGCCCCGCAGCCGGCCGGGGCCGCGCGATGACCGTCATCCTGCGCGGCATCACGTGGGAACATCCGCGCGGCTACGACTGCCAGGTCGCCTGCTCGACGGCTTTCGGGCTGCTGCACCCCGACATCGTCGTGCGCTGGGAGTATCGCTCGCTGCAGGCCTTCGCCGACGCGCCCATCGAAGATCTCGCCGAACGCTACGACCTGCTGGTGATCGACCATCCGCACATCCCGCTCGCCGCCGCGGCCGGTGCCTTCGCCCGCCTCGACGGGGCGGGGTTCGACGACGAGCTGGCCGCGCTCGCCAGCCAGAGCGTGGGTCGCTCGCACGAGAGCTATGCGCATGACGGGCACCAATACGGCCTGGCCTCGGATGCCGCCGCCCAGGTCTCGGCCCACCGCCCCGACCTGCTCGCCACACCGCCGACGACCTGGGATGAGGTGCTCGAGCTGGCCGCCGATGGCCGTGTCGTCTGGCCGCTGAAACCCATCGACGCGTATTCGAGCCTCATCACGATTGCCGGCAACCGGGCGTCGACCGGGCACGGGGAGGCGCCGACATCCCGGCCCGGTCATTTCTTGGCGGAGGAGGACACGCTCGCGGCGCTCGCCGATATGCGGCGGCTCGCCGAACTCGTGCCCGCCGTGAACCTCGGGCAGAACCCGATCGAGGTTGCCGAGATGCTGGCGTCCGACGACCCGTCGGCGTATTCGCCGCTGCTGTTCGGCTACTCGAACTACTCGCGCGTCACCTTCCGGCCGCACCGCTTGCAGTACGGCGACATCCCGACGGTCGCGCCGGGTTCCTCGAGCGCCATCGGCGACGGCGGGGGACAGGGCTTGGAGGGCGCGGCCGGGTCGGGGCACCCTGCTGCACATCGTTCAGTGGCCGGGTCGCTCCTCGGCGGCGCGGGCCTTGCCGTCTCGGCGCACACCTCGCATCCCGATGAGGCCCGTCGCTACGCGTTCTGGGTGGCCTCGGCCCACACCCAACGCTCGGTCTACTTCGACGGCGGCGGGCAACCGGGCAACGCCGCCGCCTGGGATGACGACCGCCTCAACCGCGAAACCCTCGACTTCTTCCGCGGCACGCGCCGCACGCTCGAAGCCGCCTACGTGCGTCCGCGCACACCGGGCTATATCGAGTTCCAAGACCGGGTCTCGCCGTGGGTCACCGAGGCGGTCGCCGGTCGGATGCCGGAAGCCACCCTCGCCCGTCGCCTCAACGAGGCCGCGGCCGAACTGCTCGACGTCGCCGCGGCCTCGCCAAGCCGGCCCGATCAGCCCGGCCTGCCCGAACATCCCGACCTGCCCCTGGAGGCATCCCGATGAATACCGTCGACCGCTACTTCGAGGACTACGAGATCGGCGAGACGCGCACCTCGGTGGGGCGCACGATCACCGAGACCGACATCGTGCTGCACGCCGGCCAGACGGGAGACTTCTTCCCCCACCACATGGACGCCGAGTGGACGGCCACGCAGCCGTTCGGGCAGCGCATCGCCCACGGAACGCTGATCATGTCGGTCGCCGTCGGCATGACCGCCGGGGACATCAACCCGCAGGCGATGAGCTATGGCTATGACCGGGTGCGATTCATCCGCCCCGTCTTCATCGGCGACACCATCACGGTGACGGCCGAGATCACCGAGAAGACCGACCACACCAAACGCCCCGACACCCTCGGCTATGTGCACGAGAAGGTGAGCGTCGTGAACCAGTCGGGCGACACCGTGCTCGTGCTCACGCACCTCTACCTCAGCAACAAGCGCGCGCTCTCAGCGACCTCGTGAGGAGCGGCAGGCCCTAGCGTGCGGAAGCCAACTCGTAGCGCTCGCTGTGCATGCGCGCCGATCTCGCATGGCGCGGCTCGCCGGGCGCGTTCAAGAAACGGCCTGAACGCGTGTTCGTCGACCCGCCGAGGCTTCTCAACACCTTGGCCTGAATCGATCGAGCGTGCTGCAGAGCCACTTCTGTGTCTTTACTCATCGACTTCTCCTTCGTGTTCGTTGCGGGCGATGACGGCGTTCGCAATGGCGAGAGCTATCCGTCTATCGTCGTCGGACAGCCAGGGCATGTCCACCAAGGCATCCATCATCGCCAGGCCCATTTCGCGTTCGGCGGCGTTTTCACTGAGGGCCTTCTCGATCGTCCACGACCAGCGTGTCCACGTCTGTTCGCGGGTTGCGAGGCGATCGATGCTCTTTCGGGACGAAGAGCCGCTCAGAGCGGTTGCGGTGATCGAACCGACTCCGATGATGCTCGCCAGTATCGCCGCCCAGAATGTCGCTAGTGCCCCCGCTGACCATGTCGTCATTCGCCCCCATCATGCATAGCGTGCGACAGTGCCCCGTGCCTGTCGTACACCGCTACGGTAGCCCGCTCACGAAGCTTCCCGGGCCCAGGAATTCTGCCCTCACAGCTCTCGCAACCGGCAGCGATGAGGATCATTTCACTGGCGTCTCGATCACTCCCGTAAAGCCGCCATTCATGTCCCCATAAACGCTTCGTGCGGGGCCGCCGAGATAGTTCGTGGGATGTTGCGCGCAGCGGCGTGTCCGATCACAACCGCTTCGGAAGAGTCAGCGGGGGGCGTCGCCCGTGGCGGCGGGGCGGTCCGGATGAGTGGACCACTCGCTCCACGAGCCGGGGTAGAGCGCGGGGTCGAAGCCCGCGAGCGTGAGCGCGACCGCATTGTGCGCCGCGGTGACGCCCGAACCGCAGTAGGTGGCCACGGGTGTGTCTTCGGCGATGCCGGCGGCGGCAAAGCGTTCGCGCAGCGCGTCGGGCGACAGGAAGCGGCCTTCGGCATCGACGTTGGCTGCCGTGGGCGTGCTGACGGCCCCGGGGATGTGCCCGGCGCGGGGGTCGATGGGTTCGACATCGCCGCGATACCGCTCGGCGGCGCGCGCGTCGAGCAGCGCGCCCGATGACGGCCAGCGGGAAGCCTCCTCGATGTCGATCGTGGGCAGATGCCCCGGGGAGAGCGTCACGGAGCCGTGCCGCGAAGCCTGCCGGTGCGATGCGGCCGGGTGCCCAGCATCCGCGTCGTGGCCCACGTCGGTCCCGGGGCCGGTCTCGAGCGGAAGCCCCGCCGCCGTCCACGCCTCCAGCGCCCCGTCGAGCAGCCGCACATCGGCGACCCCCGCCCAGCGCAGCAACCACCACGCCCGCGCCGACGACATGTTCTTCAGGTCGTCATAGACGACGATCGCGTCCCCGTCATCCACACCCCAGGCGCGCGCCGATGCCTGCAGCGCCTCGAGAGACGGCAGCGGATGCCGACCGGCGACGGGTGCCCGGCCCGCGGGCACATGTGCGGCCAACTGGTTCTCGAGGTCGACATAGACGGCACCCGGAATGTGCCCCGCCGCGAACGCGGGACGCCCGTCGGGCCGGTCGAGCCGCCAGCGCACGTCGAGAACGCGCACGGGCGCGCCGTCGAGGTGCCCCGCGTCGAGGGCGGCGGCGAGTTCGGGGGCGGTGATCAGGATGTTGCGCATATGTTCCACTCCACCAGTTTCTCGCGCGCCAGACGCTTCGCGGTGTGAGACTGAAGGAATGTCACGTACCTCGAAGAAAGCGGCCGTCGCCGCGCGCGAATCGACCCGTTCGTTGGGCGCCACGGTGAAGGCCGCGACCGCCAATCCTCCGCGCACCGTTCCGCGCCTGCTCGGCCGCATCGTGCTGGGGTCCTTCCTGCTGTTCGCCGGCATCGGCCACCTCACGTTCGTGCGCGAGGAATTCCGCGCCCAGGTGCCCGAATGGCTGCCCATCGACAAGGACACGGTCGTGGTGGCATCCGGCATCGTCGAGATCACCCTGGGCGGTGCGCTGCTCGCCCTGCCGGGCAAACGCGTGCACGTGGGATGGATCGTCGCGGCGTTCTTCGTCGTCATCTTCCCCGGCAACATCTCGCAGCTGGTCACCCGCACCGACGCGTTCGGCCTGAACAGCGACGCGGCCCGCGGTCTGCGCCTCATCTTCCAGCCCGTGCTGGTGCTGTGGGCGTTGTGGTGCACGGGCGCGTGGCGCGCCTGGCGTAACCGCTCGCGCTGAGCCAAACTGACCACATGGCAACACTGAGTGACGTGGCGGCGCTCGCCGGAGTCTCGGTGTCGGCGGTCTCGCGCGTGCTCTCGAACGCCCCGGCCACGCGCGTGAGCGACGACACCCGTGAACGCATCCACGCGGCGGCGAAAACCCTCGACTACCGGCCCAATTTCGCCGGGCGTGCGCTCAAGACGTCCCGCTCGCAGGTGATCGCGCTGGTCGTGCCCGACCTGACGAACGCCATCTTCACCGAGCTCATGCGCGGGGTCGAGGACGCGGCCATCGCGCGCGACTACATGGTGTTGCTCGGCCGCGCCGAAGACATGCAGCCGGGCGGCGCCATGATCGAGCGCCTGATCGGCGAGGGGC
This sequence comes from Okibacterium fritillariae, assembly GCF_052783725.1. NCBI lineage: Bacteria > Bacillati > Actinomycetota > Actinomycetes > Micrococcales > Microbacteriaceae > Okibacterium > Okibacterium fritillariae. Next base: position 3,106,784 of record NZ_CP199917.1, on the reverse strand, counting down.
GCGTGGATGGCATGCTCGTGCAACTCGCCGAGGATGTCACCTCGGCCGACGTCGACCGGCTCATGGCGGGCCGCGCGCCCGTCGTGCTCATCAACTCGGTCGAGGCGGGGCATCCGGGGTCGGTCGTGCTCGACGACGAACGGGCCGCGCGCCTCGGCGTCGAACACCTGCTGGCGCTCGGGCATCGTCGCATCGGCCTCATCACGGGTGTGCCCGAATCGTTCAGCGGGCAACGGCGTGCCGACGGTTTTCGCCAGGCGATGGCCGCGGCATCGGTCGACATCGACGAGGCGCTCATCACGCGGCTGGGCTATGAGCCGCGCGCCGGCCGCGAGGCCTTCCGCACACTCATGACGGCGGATGGCGCGCCCACCGCCATCCTCGTCGCCAACGTCAACGCGGCCATCGGGGCGCTCGCCGAGGCGCGCTCACTGGGAATCTCGGTGCCCGACGACGTCTCGGTCGTCGCCCTGCACGACGCCTGGACCGCCGAGAATACGTGGCCGCCGCTCACCACCGTGCGCCTGCCGCTCTACGAGCTGGGTCGCCGTGCGGCCGAGGCCGTCTTCGCCCGGATGTCGGGGGGAGCCGTCTCGGACGTGACGGTCGCCGATGCGGCCCCCGAGCTCATCGAGCGGGAGTCGACGGCGTCTCTCTGAGCTTTGGTCGGCCGGCTGTGGGCCGGGCCGCCGCAACCCGGTAGCTTCCGATCAGCGCGGCCCGATGGGGGACTGGAAGCGCACGAGGTAGCCGTCCGAGGCCGCTGCCGACGGTTTTACGCCGGCACCGTGAGGACCTGCGCGCCGTCGTCGGTGATCGCGATGGTGTGCTCGGTGTGCGCCGTGCGGCAGCCGGTGGCGCTCTTCAGGGTCCAGCCATCCGTGTCGGTGATGAGACGGTCGGTGTCGGCCATGACCCAGGGTTCGATGGCGAGCAGCATGCCGGGGCGGAGTGTGAAGCCTCGCCCGGGCCGGCCGTTGTTGGGCACAGACGGGTCCTGGTGCATGGTGCTGCCCACGCCGTGGCCGCCGAATTCGGTGTTGACGCGGTAGCCGGCGGCTTCGAGCACGCCGCCGATGGTGTGCGAGATGTCGCCCATGCGCGTGCCCGGGCCTGCGATGTCGATGGCGGCCTGCAGGGCGTCGGATGTCGCGGCGATCAGCTTCTCGTCCTCGGGCCGCTTGGTGCCGCCCACGATGAACGACACGGCTGCGTCGGTGACGATGCCCCCGAGCGAGGCGGCGAAGTCGAGCGTGACGAGGTCGCCGTCGGCGAGGCGGTAGTCGTGCGGTTTGCCGTGCAGCACGGCGTCGTTGACCGAGGTGCAGATGGAGTGGCCGAAGGGCCCGCTGCCGAAGGAGGGCGCGTAGTCGACGTAGCAGGAGGTGGCGCCGGCCTTCGCGATCATCTGCGCGGCGAGACGGTCAATCTCGAGCAGGTTCATGCCGACGGTCGCGCGATCGCGCAGGGTGCTGAGCACCTCGCCGACGAAGTGGCCGCTGGCCTCGGCGCGCACGAGCTCGGTCTTGTCGAACAGTTCAATCACTAGGCATCCTCACGTTTCGAATAACAATACCGGTAATACTATCCCGTGATTAGAATCGTGGGTATGGTTCGAATTCCGTTGGGTCCCGAAGAGCTCGCGCGCGGCCGGGAGGTCGGCTCTATTCTGCGCGCGGCCCGGGGCGAGCGCACGATGGTGGGCATCGCCACTGCCGCGGGCATCTCGCCCGAGACCCTGCGCAAGATCGAGACCGGCCGCATTGCCACTCCCTCGTTCTCGACGATCGCGGCGATCGCGAGCGTGCTTCACCTCTCGCTCGACGACCTGTGGGCCGCGGTCGATACCCGTGTCGAGACCGTCGCCGACCTGCCCGGCTACGAGCGCGCGTCTTAGCGACACACGCACAAGGCGCATTCTCGGCCGTTTCGAGCGCTTCTCACACCGCGCGTCTCGCCCCTCGCGCTTCGCACACCGCGCGTCTCGCCCCTCGCGCTTCGCACACCGCGCGTCTCGCCCCTCGCGCTTCGCACACCGCGCGTCTCGCCCCTCGCGCTTCGCACCGCGCGTCTTTCCCCTCCCGCGGCGCCTTCTCGCCTGCTCTGGGCGCCTCGCTCCTCTTCTCGGCGAGCTCGCGTCCTCCGGCGGTGATCCGTTCGGTTGCCCCTTCGGGCTGTCCCCGGCGCGCCCTCGGTGGCGCGCGGTGTCGGCGCGCCGAGAACTCGACGCGGTGATTGCTGCGAAACATCCGATGAATCCCGTACTGTAGGAGAAGCACTCACCCCGAGACGAAGGAGACACGAGGTGAAGCAACGCACCACGCGCGGCGGGCTCCGGCTCAGCGAGATCGGCCTCGGCACGGCCCAATTCGGCAATCTCTACCGCGAAACGACGGATGCTGAGGCGGCAGGAGCGGTCGAAGAGGCCTGGGCCCGGGGCATCCGCTACTTCGATACTGCGCCCCACTACGGCCTCGGTCTCTCGGAGCGCCGGCTCGGCGAGGCCCTGCGCAAGTATCCCCGCGACGAGTACGTTCTCTCGACGAAGGTCGGACGATTGCTGGAGCCGAACCCGGGCGGCGAGCGCCACCGCGACGACGACATCTTCGAGGTGAACGCCGCCATGCGCCGCCGCTGGGACTTCAGCGCCGACGGCGTGCGCCGCTCGATCGACGACAGCCTCGAGCGCCTGGGCCTCGACCGCATCGACATCGTCTACCTGCACGACCCCGACGACCACGGCCAACAGGCGATCGACGAGGCCATCCCGGCGCTCGTGAAGCTGCGCGACGAGGGCGTCATCGGCGCGGTCGGCGCGGGCATGAACCAGTCGGCCCTGCCCACCGAGTTCGTGCGGCGCACCGACATCGACCTCATCATGCTGGCCGGCCGCTACACGCTGCTCGACCAGGGCGCCGCCGCCGATCTGCTGCCGGCCGCGCTCGAACTCGGCGTGGGCATCGTGCTCGCGGGCGTCTACAACTCGGGGCTGCTCGCGACCGAGCATCCGCAACCGGGCGCCACCTTCGACTACACCGAGGCGCCGGCATCCCTCATCGAACGGGCCAACGCCATCGCGGCCGTCACCGAGCGGCACGGCGTGACCTTGCCTCAGGCCGCCATCGCGTTCGTGTTGCGCCACCCGGCCGTCGTGTCGGTGCCCATCGGCGCGCGCACGGCCCGGCAGGTGGCGAGCAACGTCGAGCGCTACGACGCGCCTGTGCCCGAAGACCTCTGGCAGGACCTCACCGACGAGGGCCTGCTGCCTCCCGACGAAACCACCCCACAGAACTGAGAAACCCTATGACAACCATCACCGCCGCCGAGGTCGTCGACGTGCGCTTTCCCACCTCGCTGACCGCCGACGGCTCCGACGCCATGAACAAGGACGGCGACTACTCGGCGGCCTACGTCATCCTGCGCACCGACGATCCCGAGCTGTCGGGCTTCGGCTTCACGTTCACGATCGGCCGCGGCAACGACATCTGCGTGCTCGCCGCCGAACAGCGCGCGCTGCCGCTCATCGGCCTCCGGGTCGAGGATGTCGTGGGCGACCTCGGCGGCATCTACCGCTCGCTCAAATCCGACTCACAATTGCGCTGGCTCGGGCCCGAGAAGGGTGTCGAGCACCTCGCCATGGCGGCCGTCATGAACGCCGTCTGGGATCTCGCCGCGCGCGTGGCCGGCAAACCGCTCTGGCGCCTTCTCGCCGATATGACGCCCGAAGAACTCGTCGACGTGGCCGACCTGCAATACCTCTCCGATGCACTCACGCGCTCCGAGGCCATCGCCATGCTCACCGAGCTGCAGCCCACACGCGAGGCCCGCATCGCCGAACTCGAGGCCACGGGTTACCCCTGCTACACGACGAGCGCCGGATGGCTGGGCTACTCCGACGAGAAACTGCGCCGCCTCTGCCAGGAGGCTGTCGACGCCGGCTACCGCCACGTGAAGTTGAAGGTGGGAGCGAACCTCGACGACGACATCCGCCGTTGCCGCATCGCGCGCGAAGTATTGGGTGACGACGCCAACCTGATGATCGACGCCAACCAGGTGTGGGACGTGCCCGAGGCCATCGAATGGGTGAACGCCCTCGCCGAGTTCAAGCCGCTGTGGATCGAGGAGCCGACGAGCCCCGACGACATCCTGGGCCATGCTGCCGTGCGCCGCGCCGTCGCCCCCATCGGTGTGGCCACGGGCGAGCACGGCATGAACCGCGTGCTCTTCAAGCAGATGTTCCAGGCCGAGGCCATCGACTTCTGCCAGCTCGACTCGGCCCGGCTCGCGAGCATCAACGAGATCCTGTCGGTCTACCTCATGGCCAAGAAGTTCGGCGTGCCGGTGTGCCCGCACGCCGGCGGAGTGGGCCTCTGCGAGCTCGTGCAGCACCTGTCGATCTTCGACTACGTGGCCGTCTCGGGTTCGCTCGAGGGTCGCGTCACCGAATACGTCGACCACCTGCACGAGCATTTCGTGGACCCGTGCATCGTCGAGAACGGCGCCTACCGTCTGCCCACGCTGCCCGGCTACAGCGCCGAGATGCACGAGGCCTCCCTCGCCGAGTTCGCGTTCCCGGCCGGCAGCTACTGGGCGGGGAGGTCGGCCGCGGCGTCGCTCGTCTCGGCCGGGTGAGTGTGCATGAAGTCCTCGACCGCGAGCAGGTGCGATCCCATCGCCAGGCGCGCGCGGTCGGGGTCTCCGGCCACGAGGGCGGCGAGGATGGCTCGGTGCTCGCGGTGTGTCTCGCGGATGGCGCCCTGCTCGCTGATCGCCCGCCACATGCGGCCGCGGATGGTGCGTGACGACAGCGCCTCGATGAGGGCCGCCAGCGCGGGGTTCGAGCTCGCGCGCGCGATGATGCTGTGGAATGCCAGGTCGGCGTCGAGCACGCGGCGGTGGTCGACGGGTTCGTCGCCGAGCGACATGTCCTCGATGCCCGCGAGCACGGTCTCGGCCTCGGCCAGGGCTTCGGGCTGAGCGTGCAGCGCGGCGCGGGCGGCGGCCTCGGATTCGAGGACGCGTCGCACCGATTGCAGGTGTTCGGCGCCATCCGGCGTCTGCAGGTCGACCATGAAGCTCATGGGCGCGAGCAGCAGGCTCGAGTCGAGCGAGGTCACGTAGGTGCCGTCGCCCTGGCGGGTCTCGAGCACGCCCATGATGCAGAGCGCGCGCACGCCCTCGCGCAGCGACCCGCGCGAGATGCCGAGCTCGGCGGCGAGATCCTTCTCGACCGGCAGCCGCGATCCGGCCCGCAGCGTGCCGTCGGTGATCATCTTCTTGATGCCGTGCAACACGACGTCGGTCTGCGAGCGACCCGTCGCCGCGGGGCCGGCCTGCGCAGTGCCGTCCGGTGCCGCTGTCGCGCCTTGCGCCGCCGAGCCGGCCTGTGCTGTCATCCGATCATTCTAGCCAGGGAGCGTCGGGTTGCCAGAAAACCTCCGCGGTCGGCCCGCTCTGTGGCTAGATTAGACATCCGGATGGCGTGAACGTCAGATGTTTCGCAGCCGGTCCCTCCCGGCCCCGCCCGCCACCCTGCGCCCCCAGCCAGCCGCTTTACCCCGCCGCCCGGCCCAACGAAGGAGTTGCCCGTGGAAACGATCGCCCTGCACACCCGACTCGCCCCCGGCAAGGAGGCGGACTACGACCGCATCCACGCCGTCATTCCGCCCGAACTGGACGTCGCCCTGCGCGAGGCCGGCGTGCTCGACTGGCGGATCTGGCGCTCGGGGCTCGACCTCTTCCACGTGGTGGACTGCGAGGACTATGCGGCCATGCGGGCGTTCTTGCGCGAGCATCCGGCTAACGTGCCGTGGCAGGCGCGCATGGGGGAGTTGCTCGACGTGCCCGACGATTATTCGGGTGGCGACAGCGGCATTCCGCAGGTGTGGCAGCTGCCGGCCGAGCCGGTCGAACCCGCTGCGCACGCCGCGTCCGCTGCGCCTGTCGTGCCCGCTGCGCCCGCCGACGGGAGCGCCCGGTGATCATCGACGCCCACCAGCACGTCTGGAACCTCGACCGCGCGAGCTACCCGTGGCTCGGGCCGGAGCACGGGCCCATCAACCGCACGATCGAGTTCGACGAGCTGCGCCCGCACCTGCGCGCGGCGGGTGTCGACGCCACGGTGCTCGTGCAATCCGCCGACAACGACGCCGACACCGACTACATGCTGGATGTCGCGGCGAGAAACCGCGAGGTCGCGGCCGTCGTCGTGTCGGTTCCGCTCGAGCATCCGCGCCGCGCGGCCGCCCGCCTCGACGAGGTGCGCCGCAACCCGCACGTCGTGGGTGTGCGCAACCTCATCCACGACCTGCCCGACCCCGAGTGGCTGCTCCGTCCGGACGTAGATGAGGGGCTCTCGGTTCTCGAACGAGCGGATGTCACGTTCGACCTCGTTTCGGTGCTGCCGCAGCACCTGGAGTTGCTGCCGACGCTGGGGGAGCGGCATCCGAATCTCAGGATCGTGATCGACCACCTCTCGAAGCCGCCGATCGGCCTCGGCGCGGATGATCGCGAGCCCTGGTGGTCGCTCATCGAACGCGCCGCCGAGAACCCGCTCGTGCACGCGAAGGTCTCGGGGCTCTACTCGGCCGTGCCCGGGCGCATGGCCGACTGGACGCCCGACGACATCCGCCCCTTCTTCGACCGTGCGCTCGAACTCTTCGGGCCCGACCGCCTCATGTATGGCGGCGACTGGCCCATCTCGGTGCTCGCGGGCGACTACGAGCGCGTGTGGGAGGGGCTGCGTGAGGTCACTTCGGGCCTCGGCGCCGCCGATCGCGACCGCATCTTCGGGGGCACGGCCGCCGAGTTCTATCGCATCGACGCGGGGTTGCTCGAGCGCGCGGAGGCTGCATCCGCCGATTAGTCGAATGTCTGACGTGAGGCGAGCGGTGAAAAAGCCCCAAATTGGCCCGCACGAAACGCCAGACAACCCTTTGCCGCCCGATTCATCTGATGTATGCTCGCAGCGAGGACGCGATCTCCGCCCCTCACCCGATGTGAACAAACGATTGACCACGCGCATCCCGCTGATATAACGTTTGATCACGCCACACAGATCGGCCCTCACCCCGTGCGCACGAAGCAGTGCCCGCGGTCCCGTTCACACTGAAGGAGCGTCAATGAAGACCTCGACCCCCCGGCACCGCCGGGTTCTGAAAGGCGCTGCCGGAATCGGCGTCGCCCTCACCATGCTGGCCGTCACCGCGTGCAGCGGCGGCGGATCGACGGGCGGCGGCGCCGATGCGCAGACCGACTCGGGCGGAGCAATCACCGTCTGGGTCGACCCGCCCCGCGTGCCCGCGGCCGACGCCTTCAAGAAGGCGCACCCCGAGATCGACGTCACCGTCAACCAGATCGACGGCACCGTCGGCGGCAAGAGCGTGCAGCAGCAATTCGCGCAGTTCGACCAGGCCGGCAAGGGCTGGCCCGACGCCATCTTCTTCCCCTCGAACGACGACATCGCGTGGGCCACGAGCTCGCAGTCGAACTACGCCGCCGACCTCACCGACATCATGGCCGACACCATCGAGGGCTACGACCCGGCCGTGCTCTCCATGTGCAACTTCGACGACAAGATCCGCTGCCTGCGCAACGACGCCGCCCCGGACGTGTTCTGGTACAACAAGAAGTTCTTCGACGAGAACGGCTACACCGTCCCCACCACGTGGGAGGAGTACTCCGAGCTGGCCGTGAAGATCGCCGCCGAGCACCCCGGCAAGATCTCGGGCTTCACGGGCGACGCCTACGCCCCCGACCGCTACCTGTGGGCCAGCGGCTGCCCGACCAACGACCGCAAGTCCGAGACCGAGGTGCACATCAACCTCAGCGACGAGAAGTGCACGCGGGCCCAAGATCTCCTCGCCACGATGTACGACGGCAAGGCACTCTCCACGCTCGGCATCTTCGACGCGGATGCCGCGACCGTCGGCCCCGACATGGTCATGAGCCCCGGCGCCCTCTGGTGGGGCGACTACCTCTTCAACCAGACCTGGAAGATCCCGGCGGGCGAGATGTCGGCCGTCGCACCCCTCGCATTCGACGGCGACTCCAAGCCCTCCGCTGGCAACGAGGGTGGCGGCCTGTGGGGCATGTCGAGCCACATCAAGGGCAAGCAGCTCGAGAACGCGAAGATCTTCATGAAGTTCGTCGCCACCGACCCGGCCTGGCAGGTCGACCTGTCGACCGGTCTTCCCGGCTACGGCCCGGTGCAGGATGCCTGGATCGAGAAGCAGAAGTCGGCCAACTACTTCGCCGACAACGACACCACTTTCGCAGCCTTCAAGGAAGCGGCCTCGGCCGTTCCGGGTGACCACTCCTACATGCTCTACAACACGGGCGGCATCTGGACCGAGACCATGGCACCGTCGCTCGTCTCGGGCAACTCGTTCGACGACGCGTGGAAGAAGTTCAGCGATGAACTCGTCAACCAGGCGAAGACGTTCGGTTACACGATCACCGAGAAGTAAGACGCGCGTCGAGGCATCCGGCTCCCCCGACCGGATGCCTCGACGCTGCGACTCTCCCCGCATCACCGCACCGCCGCATCACCCGCACCGCCGCATCACCGCACCGCCGCATCACCCGCACCGCCGCACCACCCGCACCGCCGCACGACCCACACCCCACTGCTCCAGCCCGCTGTTCCAGCGACACATCGAGGAAGATGTCATGAGCCAAGGCACCATCGCCCCGCCCCAGGCGGAGGCCCAGCCGCAGCCACCCGGCCGCGGCCTGCGCACCAAACGCCAGAGCGCGGCCGGTCGCCGCAAGCTGCACCAGCGGGAGGTGCGCGGGGCCTGGACCCTGCTGAGCCCCTACATGGTGCTGCTGCTCATCGGTGGAATCATCCCCATCTTCTATGCGGTCTACACCGCGCTGCAGCGGCCGGCAACGCCCGTGCAACCCGAGGGCGGCTTTGGCGGCATCTCGAGCTTCGTCACGGTCTTCTCCGACTTCCGCTTCTGGCAGACCTTCGGCAACATCTTCAGCGTTCTCATCGTCTGGCTGCCCATCATGATGCTCGGCATCGTGGGCCTCGCGCTGCTCGTGCACGCCAGCCCCGGCCGCTTCGGCAACACCATGCGGTTCCTCTATTACATCCCCGGTGCGCTCGCGGGCATCGCGAACCTCGTGCTGTGGGTCTACCTGCTGAACCCCGCGCAGTCGCCCATCGCCGGGCTCTGGAACGTCATGGGCCTCGACACCATCAAGGCCGTCGTCGCGACCGACGGCAACCTCCCCTTCATCCTGGCCGGCATGCTCTTCTTCCAGGGCATCGGCACGTGGATCGTGGTCGTCAACGGCGGCCTCAACGGCATTCCGGATGAGGTGCTCGAGGCGGCTTCGATCGACGGCGCCAACGCGTGGCACACCGCCTGGCACGTGAAGCTGCCCATCATCCGGCCCTGGATCGGGTATGCGGCGCTCATGAACCTGGCCTACGGGTTCCAGCTGTTCCTCGAACCGCAGCTGCTCGACCAGGTGTCGTCGAACGCCCTGCCCGACCAGACGACCCCCACCCAGCTCGGCTACGCGTTCGCGTTCTCGAACTACAACTTCCCGGCCGCAGCGGCGATGTCCCTCATCCTGCTCGTCATCACCCTCGGAATCGGCCTGCTCATCGTGTTCCGCAGCGGCCTGTTCGGCGAGGAGGAGAAATAATGTCACTCGTCAAGGCCAAACCGCAGAAGCGCGCCAAGACCGCCCACCAGGAGGCGCTCGCCGGCCCCGTCGGCAGCAACCAGATGAGCGTGGGCCGGGTCGCCCGCGTCGCGACCATGCTCTTCGTCGCCGCCATCTTCATCGTGCCCATCATCGGCTTCGTCGCCATGGCGTTCCGCGACCAGGACGAGGTCGCGGCCGGCGAGGGCGGCATCCTCGGGCTCGGCGGCGTCTCGTGGGACAACGTCGTCTACAGCTGGTCGCAGGTCAACGGCTTCGGGCCGGGCGAGGGCGGGCTGTTCCTGCAGTGGGTCGGCAACTCCCTCTTCGTCGCCGTGATCGGAGCGATCCTCGCGGTCGTCGCCGCCATCCCCGCCGGTTATGCGCTCGCGCGCCTGCGGTTCCGCTTTCGCCGCACCGTGCTCTTCGTCACGCTGCTCGCGATGGTCATGCCCAACACGGTGCTCGTCATCCCGCTGTTCCTCGAGGTCAACGCCATCGGCGCCTCGGGCGAGCTGTGGCCCGTCGCCGTCATCATGGGCTTCTTCCCGTTCGGTGTGTACCTGGCCTACATCCACTTCATGACGACGATGCCTCAGGAACTCGTCGAGGCCGCGCGCATCGACGGGCTCAGCGAGATCGGCATCTTCTTCCAGGTGGCCACGCCCATCTCGAAGCAGGCCGTCGCGCTCGTCACGTTCTTCGCATTCGTCGCCAACTGGACGAACTACTTCCTGCCGCTCGCGCTGCTCAGCTCGGTGCAGGGCAACAAGACCATCTCGATCGGCCTGCAAGAGCTCATCGGGGCGTCGCCGCTGTTCAACCCGACGGTCGCGGCCGGACTCAATGTGAAGCTCTACATGCCGCAGCTGGCGCTCGCCACGTTCCTCAGCATGATCCCGTTGCTCATCGTGTTCATCGGCGCGCAGCGGTTCCTGATGCGTGGCCAGACCGTCGGCGCGGTGAAGGGCTAGCGGATGTCTGCACACACCGATCCCGTCGGCGCGCCCGCGTCTGCGTCCGCCGCCCCGGCCGAGGGCGTGCCGGGCCCCGGGGACGCCTCCGCACCCGAGTTCGTGCCCGCGTTCGCGCCATCCCCAGATCGCGCCGAGTTCCATCCGGCCGCCGCCTACACGCTCGCTCTGCCCTCGAACCCGCGACCCATCGTCATCCTGGGTGCGGGCGGAATCGTGCGGGATGCTCACCTTCCGGCCTACCGCAAGGCGGGTTACCCGGTGTTCGGCATTTACAACCGCACGGTCGCGCGCGCCGAGGCGTTGGCCGCGGAGTTCGGCGTGGAGCGCGTGTTCGGGTCGGTGGCCGAGGCCGTGGCGGCTGCGCCATCCGATGCGGTCTATGACATCGCCCTCATGCCCGAGCAATACCTCGAGGTGCTCGAGCAGCTGCCCGACGGCGCGCCCGTGCTCATTCAGAAGCCGCTCGGCAACCACCTGGCCGACGGGCGCGCCATTCTGGAGCTGTGCCGCCGCAAGAACCTGGTCGCGGCGGTCAACACGCAGCTGCGGTTCGCGCCCTATGTGGCGGCGGCCCGCGAACGCATCGCGCGCGGCGACATCGGCGAGCTCTACGACCTCGAGATCCGCGTGCAGGTGAACACGCCGTGGCAGATGTTCCCGCACGTGCTCACGCTCGACCGGCTCGAGATCAACATGCACAGCGTGCACTACATCGACCTCGTGCGGTCGTTCCTCGGAAACCCCGAGTCGGTCGCGGCGGTGACGGTGAAGCATCCCGCCAAGGCGCACGCCAATTCGCGCAGCGACATCATCCTGTACTATCCCGGCCGGCAGATCCGCGTGGTCATCTCGACCAACCACGATCACGACTACGGCGAGAAATACGAGGAGAGCTATATCAAGTGGGAGGGCACCCGCGGGGCCATCCGCGCCCAGATGGGCCTGCTGCTCGACTATCCGACGGGCGGCGAGGACCGCCTCGAGGTGCAGTACGACGATGATCACGCCGCGGGTTGGCAGCCGATCCCGTTCAAGGGCAGTTGGTTTCCGGATGCCTTCATCGGCTCGATGGGCGCCGTGCAGCGTTTCGTCGGCGGCGACGTCTCCGAGCTGCCGACCAGCGTCGACGACGTGTTCGACACCATGGCCATCGTCGAGGCGGCGTATGAGTCGTCGGCCGCGGGCGGAATTCTCCCGCCGTATCTGGCGGGGGAGCCGCAGAGCGGAGCCGACGCGACCGCAGACCCGAACGTAGAAGAGGAAGAAAGAATATGAGATTTGCCCGTTTCGGAGTGCCCGGAAGCGAAACCCCCGTCGTCGAATCGGAGGGGCGCCACTTCGACCTGTCGTCGGTGACCCCGACGATCGACCCGGCCTTCTTCGCCACGCACGCGGCCGACGACTTCGCGGCCGTGCGCGCGGCGCTCGCCGAGGGCACGCTGCCCGCCTTCGACGCGTCGGGTCAGCGCCGCGGCGCCCCGCTCGACCGGCCCGGCAAGATCGTCTGCATCGGCGTCAACTATTCCGACCACGCCGCCGAATCCAATCTGGCCGTGCCCACCGAACCCGTCGTCTTCATGAAGGACCCCTCGACCATCGTCGGTCCCGACGACGAGGTGCTCATCCCCCTGAACTCCACGAAGACCGACTGGGAGATCGAACTCGGCGTCGTCATCGGCCAGACGGCGCGCTACCTCGCCTCGCCCGACGACGCGGATGCCGTGATCGCCGGCTACGTGGTGTCGCACGACGTGTCGGAGCGCGAGTTCCAGCTCGAGCGCGGCGGCCAGTGGGACAAGGGCAAGAGCTGCGAGACCTTCAATCCGCTCGGTCCCGTGCTCGTCACGCGCGACGAGGTCGGCGACCCCCAGAACCTCCGCCTGCGCTTGAGTGTCAACGGCGTGGAGCGCCAGGATGGCTCGACCGCGGACATGATCTTCGGCATCCGACACATCGTCTGGTACCTGTCGCAATTCATGGTGCTGCGCCCCGGCGACCTGATCAACACGGGCACGCCCGCGGGTGTCGCGCTCGGCATCGAGGGCACGCCCTACCTGCGCGCGGGTGATGTGGTCGAGCTCTCGATCGACGGCCTCGGCGAGATGACCAACAAATTCGCGGATGCCTCAGCCCCCGCCTCCCCCACCACTCTCGAAGGAGCCGCACGATGAGCACCACCGAATCCACCCCGGCCGGCGAGCTGAGCGGCCTCGTCGCCGCGGTCACGGGCGGCGCCTCGGGTATCGGCCTGGCCACGGCGCAGTTGCTGGCCTCGCGCGGCGCCCAGGTCGTCGTGCTCGACCTCAACCCGCAGGATGCCCCCGCCCCGCTCGTCGGCATTGCGTGCAACGTGGGCGACCGGGCCTCGGTCACCGACGCCATCCGCGAGATCGAGTCGCGTTTCGGAGCCCTCGACATCGTCGTCAACAACGCCGGCATCTCGGCCATCGGCACGGTCGAGGACAACGACGACGACGAGTGGGCTCGCGTGTTCAACGTCAACGTCGTCGGCATGGCGCGGGTCTCGGCCGCGGCGCTGCCGCTCCTGCGCGCCTCGTCGCACGCGGCCATCGTCAACGTCTGCTCGATCGCGGCGCTGAACGGCATGCCGCAGCGCGCACTCTACGGTGCGACCAAGGGGGCCGTGCTGGCCCTCACGTTTGCGATGGCCACCGACCATGTGCGCGAGGGCGTGCGCGTCAACTGCGTCAGCCCGGGCACGGTGGCGACGCCGTTCGTGGACCGCATGCTGCAGAACTTCGCCGATCCCGTGGCCGAGCGCAAAGCCCTCGACGAGCGCCAGGCCATCGGCCGCATGGTGTCGCCCGAGGAGGTCGCCTACGCGATCGCCTATCTCGCGTCGCCGGCTGCGGCATCCACCACCGGAACGGCGCTCGACGTCGACGGCGGCGTCACCCACCTCCGCGTGCGACCTCGGTAGCAGCGGTTGCTCCCGGCAGGGGTGCCGGGTGCGGCGGTCGGTCTAGCTGGAGGCCGACCGCCTTTTCGCGCGCCCGGCGTCAGTGCTTGAGGCGGCGGCCGACGGGGATGAGGAGCGCGAGGCCGATCAGGACGACGATGATGATGCCGAGGATTCCCCAGTACTGGGCGCCGCCGATCGTCACACAGATGGCGAACGCTGTGGGGGCGAGGAATGAGACCGCGCGCCCGGTGGTGGCGTAGAGGCCGAACACTTCGCCTTCGCGGCCGGCGGGGATGACGCGCGCGAGGTAGGAGCGGGACGCCGACTGCGCGGGCCCGACGAACAGGCACAGCGCGAGGCCGAAGATCCAGAACACGGTCTGACCGCCGTCGTGCAGGAAGAACACGGCGAACCCGGCGATGACGATTCCGATGAGGGCCACGATGATGACGGGTTTCGGCCCGACTTTGTCGTCGAGCAACCCGACCGTGATGGTCGAGATGCCGGCGACCACGTTGGCGGCGATGGCGAAGATGATGACCTCGCCGGGGCTGAACCCGAACGATCCGGCCGCCAGAACGCCGCCGAACGTGAAGACGCCGGCCAGGCCATCTCGGAAGACGGCGCTCGCGAAGAGGAAGTAGACGGTGGTGCGGCTGTCTCTCCAGAGGTGGCGGATGTCTCCGGCCAGTCGTCCGTAGGAGGCGAAGAAGCCCACTTTCTCCCGCCGTGCGCCGACGCCCTTGTATTCGGGGACAGCGAAGAGCACCGGCAGCGCGAAGATGCCGAACCAGGCGGCGGCGATGAGCATGGAGACGCGGACATCCATGCCGTCGTCGCCCGTGACCCCGAAGAGGCCGACGTCGGGGCTGATGAAGCCGAAGTAGACGACGAGCAGCAGCACGATGCCGCCGATGTAGCCCATGCCCCAGCCGAAGCCCGAGACGCGGCCGAGGGTCTTGGGTGTGGAGATCTGGGCGAGCATGGCGTTGTAGTTGACGCCCGCGAACTCGAAGAACACGTTGCCGGCGGCGACGAGCAGCAGGCCGAGCCAGAGGTAGTTCTGCTCGGGTTGCACGAAGAAGAGGGCGGCCGTGATGGCGACGACGATGTAGGTGTTGACGCCGAGCCAGAATTTGCGGCGGCCCGAACTGTCGGAGCGTTGCCCGGTGACGGGCGCGAGCAGGGCGATCAGCAGGCCGGCGCCCGCGAGCGCCCAACCGAGCTGCGCCGACACGACGGTCTCGCCGCCGAACCCCTCGGCGGTGGTGAGGTAGACGGTGAAGACGAACGTGGTGACGACGGCGTTGAACGAGGCGGAACCCCAGTCCCACAGTCCCCACGCCAGCACGATTCGTTTCGGCACGGCGGCCGGTGCTTCAGCCAGGGCCGGCACGAGGGTGGGGGCACCGCTGCCCGCGAGTTCGCTCATGAGCACAGGCTACTGCGCGCGGGTTTCGCCACGGCGACCCCCACCCGAACTTTCGTCGACATTTCGCCGCGACAAAGGCGTCTGTTCTAAGATGGGCGTGAGAGCCCCGGGATTGACGGCGTACCAGCTACGGCTAGGGAAACCCCCCGGGGCCTAATTCTTTAAGAGCTGAGGCAGTGCCAGCTTTTTCAAGAGCCCTGGCACAGATTGGGCCGCGCACGTGGCGTCCCCACCCGGTGCGCGGCCCTCGGCGGGTGCCATGTTCCACGTTAGGGCAGCAAAACGGCCGCAGTTCGAGGGGTCGAACTGCGGCCGAATTGGTGCGAAAAGATTAGTTGTC
This sequence comes from Okibacterium fritillariae, assembly GCF_052783725.1. NCBI lineage: Bacteria > Bacillati > Actinomycetota > Actinomycetes > Micrococcales > Microbacteriaceae > Okibacterium > Okibacterium fritillariae. The sequence continues at coordinate 3,091,449 of NZ_CP199917.1, read as the reverse complement.
GCGCAGGGGGCGACCCGATGCATCCGTGGCGAACGACTGCGCCTTCACGAGAATCATGATGCCCTCGATGAAGCCCCAGAGGGCGCCGAAACCGAAGGTGAAGATGGTCACCAGAATCTGGGCGATGCCGATGCCCACATAGCCGAGGTAGAAGCGGTGGATGCCCAAGCTGCCGAGCAGAATGCCGAGCAGGCCCGCGACCAGGCGGCTCTTGGCCTCGGGGTCATAGTAGGGCGGCGGGTAGGCGGGCTGACCGTACGGCTGCTGCTGCGGGTAGCCATAACCCTGCTGATTCGGGTCCTGCGGGTAGCCCTGCGGCCCCGGGCCCTGCTGGGGGTAGCCGTAACCCTGTTGATCGGGCTGCTGCGGGTAACCCTGCGGGGGATATCCATAACCCTGCTCGGGCTGCTGCGGGTAGGTGGGGGCGCCGTAGCCGGTTGAACCCGGGTTCTGGTCGCCGGCGGGCGGCTGCTGGCCGTAGCCCTGCTGCTCGCCCCCGTGCTCACCGAAGGGCGGCTGCTGACCGGCGCCGTTCGCACCCTCGGGGTCGTGCTGCGGGGTCTGGTTGTTGTCGCTCATGCGGTCATCCTAGCGAGACGCCGTAACGCCGAGGCGGATGATTACCCCCACAATCGGATGTCGCCCCGAAGTTGAGTCGGCAAGGCTCAAGATTCGCCGTGAGAACTTGACGCTCCGAGGCATCCGAGTAAACTTGAGTCATCGGCGCTCAACTACTGAGCAGCCGGAGAAACTTTGTTCCACCCCCTAAGGAGATAAACACACATGGCTCGAGCAGTAGGAATCGACCTCGGAACCACCAACTCTGTGGTGGCCGTCCTCGAAGGTGGAGAACCCACCGTCATCGCCAACGCCGAGGGTCTGCGCACCACCCCCTCGGTCGTCGCTTACACGAAGGATGGCGAGACCCTCGTCGGCGAGACCGCCAAGCGTCAGGCCGTCACCAACGTCGACCGCACCATCGCGTCGGTCAAGCGCCACATGGGCACCAACTGGACCTTCGCGGTCGACGACAAGAAGTACACGCCGCAGGAGATCTCGGCCCGCATCCTGGCCAAGCTGAAGCGCGACGCCGAGCAGTACCTCGGCGACACGGTCACCGACGCCGTCATCACGGTTCCCGCCTACTTCAACGACGCCGAGCGTCAGGCCACGAAGGAAGCCGGCGAGATCGCGGGCCTTAACGTGCTCCGCATCATCAACGAGCCCACCGCCGCCGCCCTGGCCTACGGCCTCGACAAGGGTAAGGAAGACGAGCTCATCCTCGTCTTCGACCTCGGTGGTGGAACATTCGACGTCTCGCTGCTCGAAGTCGGCAAGGACGAAGACTTCAGCACCATCCAGGTGCGCTCCACCTCCGGTGACAACCGCCTCGGTGGAGACGACTGGGACCAGCGCGTCGTCGACCACCTGATCAAGCGCTTCAAGGAGTCGACCGGTGTCGACGTCTCGAACGACAAGATCGCGAAGCAGCGCCTCAAGGAAGCCGCCGAGCAGGCCAAGAAGGAACTCTCCTCCTCGACCAGCACGAGCATCCAGCTGCCCTACCTGTCGCTCACCGAGAACGGCCCCGCCAACCTCGACGAGACGCTCACGCGTGCGCAGTTCGAGCAGATGACCTCCGACTTGCTCGACCGCACCAAGAAGCCGTTCGAAGACGTCATCAAAGAGGCCGGCGTGAAGGTCCAGGACATCGCGCACGTCGTGCTCGTCGGTGGATCGACCCGCATGCCCGCCGTCTCCGAGCTCGTCAAGAAGCTCACCGGCGGCCAGGAGCCCAACAAGGGTGTCAACCCGGATGAGGTCGTCGCCGTCGGTGCCGCCCTGCAGGCCGGCGTGCTGAAGGGCGAGCGCAAAGACGTTCTGCTCATCGACGTCACCCCGCTGTCCCTCGGCATCGAGACCAAGGGTGGCATCATGACGAAGCTCATCGAGCGCAACACGGCCATCCCGACCAAGCGCAGCGAGACCTTCACGACGGCCGACGACAACCAGCCGTCCGTAGCCATCCAGGTCTTCCAGGGTGAGCGCGAGTTCACGCGCGACAACAAGAACCTCGGCACCTTCGAGCTCACGGGTATCGCTCCGGCGCCCCGCGGCGTTCCGCAGGTCGAGGTCACGTTCGACATCGACGCCAACGGCATCGTGCACGTGTCCGCCAAGGACAAGGGCACCGGCAAGGAGCAGTCGATGACCATCACGGGCGGCTCGTCGCTCGCGAAGGAAGACATCGAGCGCATGGTTCGCGAAGGCGAAGAGAACGCGGCCGAAGACAAGAAGCGCCGCGAGCAGGCCGAGACGCGCAACACGGCCGAGCAGCTCGCCTACTCGATCGACAAGCTCATCAAGGAGAACGAAGACAAGCTCCCCGCCGACGTCAAGAACGACGTGCAGGGTGATGTCGACGCGCTCAAGTCCGCCCTCGCCGGCGACGATGAAGATGCCGTGAAGACCGCCTACGACAAGCTCAACGAGTCGCAGGTCAAGCTCGGCGAAGCCATCTACGCGCAGGCCCAGGCCGACGAGTCCGCTCCGGCCGCCGACGAGTCGGCGCCCACCGAGCAGGAGACCTCCTCTGACGAAGACGTCGTCGACGCCGAAGTGGTCGACGACGAGGACGACAAGAACGAGAAGAAGTAAGCAATGACCGACCAGAACCCCACCCCCGAAAACGAGGGGTCTGACGACCCCGTCGTCAACGACAAGCGCAAGATCGACCCCGAGACCGGGGCGGTTCGCGAACCGGGCGAGGGTCAGGTTGGCGGGGCGTCGGGCACCACGCCCGGCGCCCAGGACGACCAGGCCGTCGCCGATGTGCCCGGCCCCGACATCGAGGCCGAAGAGCTCATCGAGGCCGAAGGCCCCGACGTCGAGACCTCCCTGAGCGACGCCGACCTCGACTTCCTGTCGGGTCAGTCGAGCGCAGAAGATCTCGCCAACGAGCGCCTCGTCGACCTGCAGCGGGTCACGGCCGAATACGCGAACTACCGCAAGCGCACCGAGGCGAACCGCGAGGTGGAGCGCGAGCGCTCCGTCGGCGACACCGTCAAGGCGCTGCTTCCGGTGCTCGACGACCTCGACCGGGCGCAGAAGCACGGCGACCTCGAAGAGGGCGGCTCGTTCACGACCATCGCGCAGAAACTGCGCGCGGCCGTCGAGCGCCTGGGTGTGACCCCCTTCGGTGCCGCCGGTGAGGCCTTCGACCCCACCATCCACGAGGCGATCTTCCAGCAGCCGAGCCCCGACGTCACGAGCGAGCAGATCGCCGATGTCGTCGAGACCGGCTACTACGTCGGCTCCACCCTGTTGCGCGCGGCCAAAGTGGTCGTCGCCGTTCCTGCTGGGTAGGCGCGATGGCAAGTCAAGACTGGTTCGACAAGGACTTCTACAAGGTCCTCGGCGTGAAGAAAGACGTCACGCCGGCGGAACTGAAGAAGACATATCGCAAGCTGGCCCGGCAGTACCATCCTGACTCCAACCCGGGAGACACCAAGTCGGAGTCGCGCTTCAAAGAGATCAGCGAGGCCTACTCGGTTCTCAACGATCCCGAGCAGCGCAAGGAATACGACCAGATCCGCGCCATGGGCTCGGGGGCACGCTTCACCGCCCCCGGCTCGGGTGGCGGCGGCAACGGCGGATTCGACGACGTCTTCGGTGGCATGTTCGGTGGCGGTGCCCGTCAGGGGTACAGCTACCAACAGAACGGCTTCGAAGACATCCTCGGTGGCATGTTCAACAACGGCGGCGGCTTCGGCCAGCCGTCGGGCGGCTACCGCGGATTCGGCGGGCCCAGCCGTGGCCGCGACGTCACGGCGCACACCACGATCGACTTCATCACCGCCACGCAGGGCGACACCATCACCCTGCAGGGCGCCGACGGCAAGTCGATCAAGGTCAAGATTCCGGCCGGCGTGAGCGACGGTCAGAAGATCAAACTGCGCGGCAAAGGTCAGCCGTCACCCGATGGCGGCGAGCCGGGCGACATCGTGCTCACGGTGTCGGTGCGCAAGCATCCGGTATTCGAGCGCGACGGGCTCAACCTGCGCGTCACCGTTCCGATCACGTTCGTCGAGGCCACCCTCGGCGCCACGATCGAGGTGCCGACGCTGGGTGGCGACCCCGTGAAACTGCGGGTCGCACCGGGCACACCGTCGGGCCGCGTGCTGCGCGTCAAGGGCCGCGGCGTCACCACCTCCAAGGGCACCGGCGACCTGCTGGCCGTCGTGCAGGTGGCCGTGCCGTCACACCTCAGCGCCGAAGCACGCGAGGCGCTCGAGAAGTTCCACGCCACCGAACCCGCCGAGAACCCGCGCGAAGATCTGCTGCAGCGGGCCAAAGGCTAGAAGCACCACTGCGTTGGGCGGTGCACCAGAGGATGTCGACACGAGTCGTCGTCCCCGGGTGCGCCGCCCCTCGCGCATCCACGACACGCCGTTGAGAGAGGACACCGATGGACGAGAATTCCCCCGTTTTCGCGATCGCGATGGCGGCTGAACTGGCCGGGATGCACCCCCAGACCCTGCGCCAATACGACCGCCTCGGGCTGGTCTCGCCCACCCGCACCGCCGGCAAGTCCCGCCGCTACTCGATGCGCGACGTCGCCCAGCTGCGCGAGATCGCCCGGCTCAGCGCCGAAGGTGTCAGCCTCACCGGAATCTCGCGCATTCTCGCGCTCGAGAACCAGGTCACCGAGCTCACCGGCCGCGTCAGCGAACTCGAACACGCGCTCGCCGACGCCCTGCTGCGCACCCCCGGCCGTCGCATCTTCGCCGCCGGAGCCGCGGGCGACGTGGTCTCGCTGCGCAGCGGAACTCGCGCCCAGCGACGCACCGAACTCATGGTCTGGCGACCGCGCGGAGGCTCGCACACGTCGTCCTGAGTGGTGAAACTTCGGTAGGTCACAATGTTAGCGTGTGCGAAAGCAGCGCCGACCGAGACCGGAGAAGCCCATGACATCCGCCGCCACGCCCGCCCCCGAGTTCTCGCCGGGCCCGCACCCCGCCGCGCTCGCCCTCACGGCTCATGCCGCCCGGGCCGTGGCACGACGCCGGGTCATCGCGGCGGCCGCACTGCTGCTCGCCACCGTCATCAGCGTGTCCGGATGCGCGGCCGCGAAGCCCGTAGCTCCCATCATCCCGACGACCGTTCCCTCGCCGACGTCGCCCGTCGTCGACCGCGCCGTGCTCGAAGGCGACGCGCACAACACGCTCACCACCTCGGATGACGACACCGTGACGCTTGTCGAATATGCCGACTACCAGTGCCCGCCGTGCGCCCAGATCTCGGGCTTTGTCGAGCGCATCGCGAGCGAATACGACGGCCGCATCACGATCGTGGTGCGCAACTTTCCGCTCGAGATGCACGACAAGGCCGTGACGGCCGCGCGCGTCGCCGAGGCGGCCGGCCGGCAGGGCAAGTTCGCCGAGATGTATGCGGCGCTGTTCAGCGGGCAGCAGTCGTGGAAGGACCTGCCCGAAGCCGAGGCGCTGCCCATCTTCGCCGGATACGCCGCGGACCTGGGTCTCGACATGACGCGATACGCCGCAGACCTCGCCTCGCCCGAGGTTGCCGCCGTCGTGGAGAAAGACCTGGCCGACGGCACGCTCTCGGGCGTCGAGGGCACACCCACGATCTTCCTCAACGGCCAACGCATCAACCTGTGGACGTACGAGCAGATGAAGTCGACGATCGATCGCGTTCTGAGCGAGTAGGCGTTCATTGGCGGCCCCCGCGGGGGCGTGCGGCGGCTAGCCTGGAGTGTGCCCGAGTTCGACTTCGACGCCCTGCGCCGCGCCCCCGATGTGGAGGCGCCCAACCTTTTTGCCGTCGACCCGACCGACCGCTTCATCCTCGACGAGGCCGCCGAGCTGATCGAGGCCGCGACCGCCGGCTCGGTCGTGGTCGCGAACGACCGTTACGGCGCGCTCACTCTCGGCGCCATCGCCGTGCACGGCGCCCACGAGGTGCGTGTGCACCAGGACGCCTACTCGGGTGAGCTGGCCCTCCGCCGCAACGCTGAAGCGCAGGGCATCGCGTCAACCGCATTCGGGTCCATGGATGTCGAACCCTCCCTCGTCGACGGCGCCCGCGTCGTCCTCCTTCAACTCCCGCGCCAGCTGGATGCCCTCGACGAACTCGCCGCCCTCATCGCGCGCACGGCCGACCCCGACGTCGTCGTCATCGCCGGCGGACGCATCAAACACATGAGCATGGCCATGAACGAGGTGCTCTCGAAGCACTTCGGCGACGTGCGCGTGTCCCGGGCGCGCCAGAAGTCGCGCCTGCTGATCGCGAGCAAGCCGCGGGTTGCAGGCGCGGTTTCCGCCGATGCCGATGCCGATGCCGATGCTGATGCGGATGTCGACGCTGATGCCGATGTCGACGCGATCAGGTTCATGAGTACAGAGGCGGGCGAGGCCACGACCGGGACGGCCACACGCGAGGACATCAAGGGTCGATCCCCTCTCACCCTCGCGTCCCGCCACGACGACGCCCTCGACCTCTGGGTCGCCGCCGCCGGCGCCGCTTTCGGTGGCACGCGCGTCGATATCGGCACGCGCTACCTGCTCGAGTTCCTCCCGGACATGGCGCCCGACGCACGGCACGCCATCGATCTGGGTTGTGGCACCGGCATCCTGGCGACCTCGCTTGCCCGCGCCAGACCAGAGTTGCGCGTGATCGCCACGGACCAGTCAGCTGCGGCCGTGCGCTCGGCCCGCGAGACCGCCCGCCTGAACGGCGTCGCCGACCGCGTGGAGGTGGTGCGCGACGACGCCCTCGCCTCTCAACCCGACGCGTCGGCCGACCTGATCGTGCTGAACCCGCCGTTCCACGTGGGCTCGACGGTGCACGCGGGCATCGCGCTCAAACTCTTCGCCGACGCATCCCGCGTGCTGAAGCCCGGCGGCGAGCTGTGGACGGTCTGGAACACCCACCTCGGCTACCGCCCGGCCCTCGAACGCCTCGTCGGCCCCACCGAGCAGCGCGGCCGGAACACCAAGTTCACGGTCACGCGCTCGCGCGCCCGAAATCAACCCGGTCGCGCCGTTCCGCCGACCGTGCGAAGCTGAAGACATGGATTTTGCCACGCCCGACCTCGACACCGAACAGGGTGTCGACCTGGCCTCGGCGCTCTCGCGGCCGTGGCAGGTCGTGGTGTGGAACGACCCGGTCAACCTGATGTCCTACGTCTCCTACGTGTTCCGCAGCTATTTCGGCTACAGCCGCGAACAGGCCGAGGCCCTCATGCTGGCCGTGCACAACGACGGCCGCGCGGTCGTGGCCACGGGCAACCGTGAAGAGATGGAACGTCACGTCGAGGCGCTGCACGACTTCGGCCTGTGGGCGACGCTGTCGCGGGTCGAGGAATGAAGGGTTTCAGCGCCCTCGCCGACGGGCTGCTCGCGGCCGAGTTGACGCCGGGCGAGGTCATGTTGCTGGCCGACCTGGGCATGCAGTTCCGGTCGCTGCTCGAGGCCGTGAGCGAGCGGGCTCGGGATGACTCGGGCGACGGTTTTCACGAAGACGAGGCCGCACGCATCCTGGGGTCGCGGGGCTGGGGTTCCGGCTCGACGGGCTCGAAAGGCGCGGCCGGTGCAGATGATGAAGCTTGCGCGGTCGGTGCAGATGGGTCGGCGGGTGCATATGGTTCTGCCGACGCCGACGCCGACGCCGACGCCGACGCCGACGCCGACGCCGACGCCGACGCCGACGCCGACGCGGATTCCGGCACATTCTTCGACCCCGACGCCGAATTCGGCGACGATGACGGCCGCATCTTCGCGGACGTTTCCGAGGGGGACCTCGACCCGGTCTGGGACGACCCGGCCGTGCGGCGGCTCTTTCCCGACGCCTACCCGGAGGACCCCGAGGCATCCGTCGATTTCCGGCGCTACACGATCGAATCGTCGACCGATCGCAAGCTGCAGAACGTGGAAGACCTGATCGCGTCGCTCGTGAACGGGCGCGACCCCGAGGCGATCGCCGCGACCCTGTCGGGCGCCGACGATGTGCTTGTGCGGCTGAACCCGGCGCAGGTGCAGGCGTGGATTCGCTCGCTGACCGACCTGCGGCTGACGCTCGCCGCCCGCCTCGGCATCGAGGAAGACGGCGACGAACCCGAGCCGACCGACGAAGACGCCGCGGCCATCTTCGACATCTACGACTGGCTGGGCTGGGTGCAGGACTCGCTGGTCACGGCGCTCTCGGAGAGCCTGCCGGCCTAAGGCGCGCCGCGTCCTGGCGGGCACCCTGCTCGACAAGGCCAGGCCGACGAACCCGGCCCGACGAACCCGGCTGGACGAACGCGGCCGGCGAACCCGGCCCCCACGAACACAGGGGCCCAACGAGTTCTCACCCGGCGAGCCCCTGTGGCGTCATGAGCCCTGCGGCTCAGACATCCGATTACATGTCGCGGTAGCGCTTGGCCTCGGCGAGCTTCGGGTGGATGTCTTCGGCCGTCATCTTGAGGCCGTAGGCGGGGGTGTCGCGCTGGAAGCGCCATCCCTCGGCCAGCGGGCCCGCGTCGACGACGTCGAAGCCGAGCTTCTCGATGAACGTGACGACGCTCGCCTTGGAGTCTTCGTCGTCACCCGCGATGGGCAGCGCGCGGCGGTCGTCGGCGTCGGCCGGGCGGGCGTCGGCGGTGAGGTCGGCGGCCGCGATGTTGTTGAACGCCTTCACGACGTAGCTGCCGGGCAGCAGCTTCTGCAGCATCTCGGACACGGTCGTCGACTCGTCGTCGAGCTCGGCGATGTTGCCGTCGCGCTGCGGGTAGTAGTTGTTGGTGTCGATCACGATCTTGCCCTCGAGCTGTTCGACGGGAACCTGGTCGATGGCCTTCAGGGGGATGGTGACGACGGCGATGTCGGCGGCCTCTGCGGCCTCGATCGGGGTGGCCGCACGGGCGTTGTCACCCAATTCGTGGATGAGGTCGCTGAGCGTGTCGGGGGTGCGCGAGTTGCTGATCACGATGTCGTAGCCGTTGGCCGCCGCGAGGCGGGCGAGCTGAGAACCGATGTTGCCTGCGCCGATAAGTCCGAGAGTAGTCATGTGGACTTCAACACGGATGCCGCGCAGGGTGTTCCCGATAGGCTGACGAGGTCTTCCGGAGGTTCTCGATGCACATTCTGATCGTCACCGATCAACACGCCGACTCGCTCGGGGGCGTGCAGGTCTCCATCCGGTTGCAGAAGCGTTTTCTCGAGCGGGCGGGACACACCGTCACGGTCGTGGCGCCGCGCATGCACCGCCAGCATCCGGGCGATGCGGGCTATCTCGACCTGCCGTCGGTGCCCGTGACGGTCGATCGCGAATACTCGCTCACGCTGCCCGGGCGCGGCACGGATCGGTTCATCGACGCGCGCATCCCGGCCCACGCCCCCGTCGAGCTCGTGCACGTGCAGGGCGATTTCTGGGGCGCGCTGATCGGCTATCGCTTCGCCGAGCGGCACGGGCTGCCGGTGGTGCACACCATGCACAACCACATGGAGTTCGGCATCGAACAGGTGGTGCCTTTTCCCCGCCTGGCGATTCGCGGCCTGCTGTGGTGGCAGCATCGGGTGTTGCGCAAGCGGTCGACGCTGGCGCCCTCGGCGTGGAGCTATCTCAACGAGTTGGCGTTGCGGGCGGATGCGGTGACCGCGCCGTCGAGCCACTTCGCGCGGCTGCTCGAGCAGAAGGATGTGGCCCCTCGCGTCGAGGTGATCTGGAACGGCGTCGACGACGAGGTCGTGGAGCGGGTGCTGGCGCGGGATGTCGCGGGTGAGCCATCCGAGGAGCGCCGGCCGATCTTCTTGTGGACCGGGCGCATGAGCGCAGAGAAACGGTTGATGGAGTTTCTCGAGGCCGTGCGGCTGGCCGATGTCGACGCCGAGTACCGCCTCTACGGCGGCGGGCTGCTGCTCGCCAAGGCGCGCGCGTTCGTCGAGCGGGCCGAGGCGGCGGGCCTGCGCTCGACCGTGCGGTTCATGGGCAAGGTGCCCTATGCCGATTCACTCGCGGGCATCCGTGCTGCCGACGCGCTCGTGCAGACCTCGATTGGTTTCGAGACGCAGGGCATGACGGTGTTCGAGGCCGCCGCCGTGGGAACGCCCTCGATCGTGAGCGACCCCAATATCGCGGGCGAGCTGCCGCCTGGCGTGTTCCGGCAACCGCAGGATGGTTCGGTGCGGGCGCTCGCCGATGCGCTGGTGGCCGCGGCAACCGACATCCGCTCGGGTTCATGGCCCACGATCGTGCCGGCCGAGGCCATCGAGTTTCGCCAGAGCTATCAAACGGGCCGGATGCTGCGCCTCTACGAATCCGTTCTCCACAGTCGCTGATCCCCCCGTCCTACCATTCTCGGTCGGCGCGAGGTAAAATTGAGTCACAACGACTCAACTTATCTCTGGGAGGAGATCAACCACATGCAAGCTGGGCAGATGCCGCCGCAGGAAGACCAGAAGAGCGCGCTCGAGCAATACGGCGTCAATCTCACCGATGTCGCGGCATCCGGCAAGCTCGACCCCGTCATCGGGCGAGACGCCGAGATCCGGCGTGTCAGCCAGGTGCTCACACGGCGCACCAAGAACAACCCGGTGCTCATCGGTGAGCCCGGTGTGGGAAAGACGGCCGTGGTCGAGGGCCTCGCGCAGCGCATCGTCGCGGGCGACGTGGCCGACTCGCTGAAGGGCAAGCAGATCGTCTCGCTCGACCTGGCCGCGCTCGTGGCCGGCGCGAAGTACCGCGGCGAGTTCGAGGAGCGCCTCAAGGCCGTGCTGAAAGAGATCAACGACGCCGACGGCCAGGTCATCACGTTCATCGACGAGCTGCACACGCTCATGGGTGCCGGCGCGGGCGAAGGCTCGGTCGCCGCCGCCAATATGCTCAAGCCCATGCTGGCCCGCGGTGAGCTGCGCCTCATCGGCGCCACCACGCTCGACGAATACCGCGAATACATCGAGAAAGACGCCGCTATGGAGCGGCGCTTCCAGCAGGTCTTCGTGGGCGAGCCGTCGGTCATCGACACCGTCGCCATTCTGCGCGGTCTGAAGGAGCGCTACGAGGCGCACCACAAGGTGACGATCGCCGACTCGGCGCTCATCTCGGCGGCCTCGCTGTCCAACCGTTACATCCCGGCCCGCCAGCTGCCCGACAAGGCCATCGACCTCATCGACGAGGCCGCGAGCCGGCTGCGCATGGAGATCGACTCGGCCCCCGTCGAGATCGACGAGCTGCGCCGCAGCGTCGACCGGCTGAAGCTCGAAGAGCTCGCGCTCAAGAAGGAGAAAGACGAGGCATCGAAGCAGCGCCTCGAAACGCTGCGCGACGATCTGCGCACGCGCGAAGCCGAGCTGCTCGAGCTCGAGGCGCGGTGGGATCGCGAACGGTCGCAGCTCAACCGCGTGGGTGAACTGAAAGAGAAACTCGACGCCGCGCGCATCAAGGCCGACCGGGCCCAGCGCGAGGGCAACCTCGAGAAGGCCTCGCGCCTGCTCTACGGTGAGATCCCCGTCATCCAGCGCGAGCTGGCCGAAGCCGAGCTGGTCGAGAACACCGAGCCGCGCATGGTCAACGACCAGGTCACGAGCGAAGACATCGCCGCCGTCATCGCGGCCTGGACCGGCATCCCCGTCGGCCGCCTGCTGCAGGGCGAGACCGAGAAGCTGCTGCACCTCGAACAAGAGCTGGCCAAGCGGTTGATCGGGCAGAAGCGTGCCGTGCGGTCGGTGTCCGACGCCGTGCGCCGCACGCGGGCCGGCATCTCCGACCCCGATCGGCCCACCGGGTCGTTCCTGTTCCTCGGGCCCACCGGTGTGGGAAAGACCGAGCTGGCCAAGGCGCTCGCCGAGTTCCTGTTCGACGACGAGAAAGCGCTCGTGCGCATCGACATGTCCGAATACGGCGAGAAGCACTCGGTCTCGCGGCTCGTCGGTGCCCCTCCGGGCTACATCGGCTATGAGGCGGGCGGCCAGCTCACCGAGGCCGTGCGCCGACGCCCCTACTCGGTCGTGCTGCTCGACGAGGTCGAGAAGGCGCACCCCGAGGTGTTCGACATCCTGCTGCAGGTGCTCGACGACGGTCGCCTCACCGACGGCCAGGGTCGCACGGTCGACTTCCGCAACACCATCCTGATCCTGACCTCCAACCTCGGCTCGCAATACCTCGTCGACCCCACGCTTGACCCGGCGGCGAAAGAGGAGGCCGTGCAGCAGATGGTGCGCCAGGCCTTCAAACCCGAGTTCGTCAACCGACTCGACGACATCGTCGTGTTCCAGACGCTCAGCGAAGAAGACCTCGGCCAGATCGTCGAACTCTACATCGAGCGGCTGCAGCGCCGCCTCGGCGAACGGCGCCTCGAGCTCGCCGTCACCCCCGACGCGCGCAGCTGGCTGGCCGAGCGCGGCTACGACCCCATCTACGGGGCCCGGCCGCTGCGACGCCTCATGCAGAACGAGATCGACGACCGGCTCGCCACGGGCATCCTGGCCGGCCAGATCCGCGACGGCGACACCGTGCGCGTCGACCTCGACCCGGTCGCCGACGCGCTCACCGTCTCGGCGGTCGCTCCCGAGCCGGCCGAATAGTACCGCCGGAGTCAGACCGTGCCGCGGCGGACGACCGAGGTGGGCACGAGCGAGCCCTCGAGTGAGACATCCTCTCCGCGCAGCTGGGCGAGCAGCACCTCGGCGGCGCGCTGGCCCACCGCGGCGGCCGGCTGGTGCACGGTCGTGAGAGGCGGATGGCAGCGCAGCGCCCACGCCGAATCGTCGAAACCGACGAGCGACACATCGTCAGGAACGCGGCGCCCCGAGACGCGCAGCGCCTCGAGAGCGCCCGCCGCCACGGCATCCGACGCCGCGAACACGCCGTCGATCGACGGGTCGCGGCCGAGCAGCACGCTCATGCCCTCGAAGCCGTCGTCATAGGAATAGAGGGGGACGTCGACCACGAGGGACTCGTCGAAACGGTCGCCCAGGGCATCCCGAAAACCGGCCAGGCGGTCGGAGCCCGAATCGCGGTCGAGCGCCGCGGCGATCATGCCGATGCGACGGCGGCCCCGGCCCACGAGTTCGGCCGTGACATCCGCCGCGGCTTTGCGGTTGTCGATGCCGACGAAGGGGAGGGCGCGCAGATCGGGCGGGTGCCCGACAAAGGTGGCGGGCAGGCCCAGGCGCTCGATAACACGCGTGATCGGGTCGTTCTGGCGCGCCGACACCATGATGACGCCGTCGACGAAACCGCCCGAGAGATAGCGCGTGATGCGGTCGGTGTCGCGCTCCGAATCGACGACCAGGCACACGAGCTGATGATCGGCCTCGCTCAGGGCCTCGTTGGCGCCCAGCAGGATGTTGCCGATGTTGGGGTCGTCGACGAACAGGCTGTGCGGCTCGTGCACCACGAAACCGACCGCCTGCGTGCGCTGCATGACCAGGTTGCGGGCCGCCGTGTTGGGCACATAGCCGACCTTGGCGATGGCCGATTCGATGGCCTCACGCGCCTCGGCCGAGACGTAGCGCTCGCCGTTGACGACGCGGCTCACCGTGCCGCGCGAGACCCCCGCCTCGATCGCGACATCGTGAATCGTCGCGCGTTTGCGGCGAATCGGCGGTGTGCTCACGGCTCCACCCTAGCGCGGGGGTGGAGCCGCCAGACGGTCACGGCGGGCACACCGGGCGCGACCGCCGACACGGTTAGCGCAGCATCCGATCGGCCGTGCGCAGCGACAGAGCCATCTGGATGAGGCCGGGGTTGGCGCTCAGGGCACTCGGGAACGTGGAGTTGTCCGAGATCCAGAGGTTCGGGATGTCATGGCTGCGGCCGTCGCCGTCGATGACACCCTCGGCGGGGTCGACGCTCATGCGGCACGTGCCGAGCGTGTGTGCGGTGCGGGCGAGAACCCGCGTGTCGAGGGCTCCGGCCGCCTCGAGGATGCGCGTCATCGTCGCCGTGGCGTGCTCGTCGATGGCCTTCTCGTTGTCGCCGGGAGTGAACGACACGATCGCGCGCGGGACACCCCAGTCATCCCGCTCGTCAGAGAGCACGAGGCGGTTGTCCTCGGACGGCAGGCACTCGGCGTTGATGCCGATGCCCGCCGAATAACGGGATGCGTGCAGGGCGTCGACGAGCTCGTCGCCCCACAGGCCGCCGCCGCGCACGAGCGAGGTGGCGTAGGTGAGGGGCATCGCGCCCAGGCTCTGGATGAGGTAGCCGCCCGCGAAGTCCGCGTCGGTCGGGCGCACGAAGTCCTCGCTGATGAGGGCGGACGGGTAGCCGCGATAGCCGCGCACCTGCTCCTCGAAACGACCCCACACCTGCACGGCGCCGTGGGCCAGGAAGTTGCGGCCCACCTGTCCGCTCGAGTTGGCGAGACCCGTGTTCAGCAGCAGCCGCGGCGTCTCGATGCCGCCGCCCGCCAGAACGAGAGCGGCACAGCGCTGCCGGTGCTCGCGACCATCCTGGCGGTAGACGACGGCCGACACGCGGCCGAGCGCGTCGAGCTCGATGCCGTGCACCATGGCGTCGGGGCGGATCTCGGCGCCGTTCGCGACGGCCGCCGGCAGGTAGGTGATGGCCGTGGTGGCCTTGGTTCCATAGCGCTCGCCCTGGTGAATCGACCCCAGGTTGTTGCTCGCCGCCCGGGCCCCGTGATGCGGCTGGTCGCGCTCGCGGCTCAGGATGGCGGCGGGCGCATCGGTCGCGCGAATGCCGAGGCGCTCGCAGCCGAGAGCGACGAGATCGGCGGATGCGTTGCGGTCGACGGGCGGCTCGAGGTATTCGCGCTCGGCATCCCAGGGGTAAGGCGTCGGGCCGGACACACCGATGACCCGCTCGACCTCGGCGAGGTAGCCGGTCAGCTCAGCGGGGTCGATGGGCCAATCGGCGCCCTCGCCCGTCTCGGTGCGCAGCGACAGGTCGCGCGGGTCGGGGCGCGGCGTGAAGGCACCCCAGTGCAGGGTGCTTCCGCCCACGCCGAAGCCGCTGTTGTTGGGGCCGAATGCCGTCGGGGTGTCGCCGCCGCTCAGACGCTCCGACATCCAGTTGATGCGGGGTGCCTCGACCTCGTCGTTGGTGTAGTCGTCGGGGTCGAAGTTGGGGCCGGCCTCGAGGGCCACGACGCGCAGTCCGCGTTCGGCGAGCCGTGCCAGCAGGGGTGCCCCGCCCGCGCCGGTGCCGACCACGACCACGTCGACGACGTCGTCCTCGGCATAGGTGCGCATGTCGGTGAGGTTCATGCGGTGTGCTCCCTGTCGTCGTGCGTGATATCCCCGAGATCGCCGAGGTCTGCGGGCTCCCACGGGTCGCGTCGACCGGCCGCGAGGGCCACATAGCCCGCGGGTTCGGCGTGGTCGCCGCTCGTGGCGAAACCGTCGTAGCCGATGCGGGCGAGCGAGGCCGGATGCGCGAGCCACACGCGCGTCAGATCGTTGCGCACGTCTTCGAACCAGCGGCGCACGATGTCGCCTTCCCACGGGCCGCCGGGGATGCCGTCGCCGTCGATGATGCCGCGGATGAGGTCATCCTGCTCGGCTGCGGCGTGCGGCCAGACATCGGCCAGGGCGTTGAGTCCCAGGCGGTAGGCGGTCGGGTCGTCGGGCAGTTTCGCGGGACGCCAGCCGTCGGTGCGCCCATCGGCCAGGTCGCGGTCGATGCGCGCCGCGAGGTCGATGTGTCTGGGGCCGTCTTGCGGCAATAAGCGGTCGGCGAGCGAGCGCAACGTGTCGAGCTGCCCGGGGGTGAGCGCGCGCGGGCGGTAGTCCGGGTCGTCGGCGAGCATGCGGCGCGAGAGCAGGGCGCGGGCCTCGCGGCCGGTGCGCCCCGAGGCGATCACGAGACCCCAGTCGCGAGGAATCGTCGGGGATGCCGCGGCCACAGCCTCCCAGAGGCGCACCACCTCGGCCGCCACCTCGGCGGGTCGCTCATAGGGCAGCAGGTGTCCGGTCTCGGGCAGCGACACGAAACGCGCCCGCGGGTAGACGTCCGCGATGAGACGTGACTGCGCGAGTGACCCCAGGTCGTCGTCATCCTCGCCGCCCAGCACGGTCACGGGCAGGTCGAGCGTGCCGATCTCGGCCGACACGTCTTGGAGGCTGCCCACGTCGAGCCAGCGTTGCCAGGACAGCACGGATGTCGCACGCACCTGCTCGACGGCGGCCTTCTCGTCGGCCGCGGAGAGGGGGCTCGCCACGTTCTGCGAGACGAACTCGCGGGCGGCGGCCTCGTCGAGAGGACCGTCGGCCACCCACGCCAGCATCTCGGCGCGCTTGTCGTCGTCCATGGGTTCGGGCGTCGGTGGGGAGGGCGCGAGCAGCACGGCGCCCGCGAGCCCGAAGGCCTCGGCGCGGCCATCGAAGACGCGTGCGATCACCAGGGCCGCGACCTTGCCGCCCATGCTGTGGGCCGCGAGCATCCACGGCCCGCCGTCGATCTCGGCTTCGATGGTTGCCACAGCGGCGTCGACCTGCGCCGCCACCGACCCGTTCGCGGCGTCAGGAGCCGAGCCCTGTCCGGGGAGGTCGATTCCGACGACTCGGAATCGGTCGCCGAGCGCCGCGGCGAGAGGCGCAGCGGCGGCCGCGCTGAAACCCAATCCGGGAAGGAAGAAGACGGTACAGACGTGCTCAGTCGTTGTCGTGCCGGCGCTCACGGAGTGACCATGCCGCCGTTGACGTTCAGCGTCTCGCCCGAGACGTAGCTCGACTCGGCCGAGGCGAGGAACACGTAGGCGGGCGCCAGCTCGGCCGGCTGGCCGGAACGCTGGTAGGTGCTCTCGTCGTCGAAGGCCTTCATCTGCTCGTCCGAGACGCCGCCCGACACCTGCAGCGCGGTCCAGACGGGGCCGGGGGCCACGACGTTCACGCGGATGCCGCGCGGCGCGAGTTGCTGCGACAGACCCTTCGAGAAGTTGTTGATCGCCGCCTTCGTGGCCGCGTAGTCGAGGCGGTCGGGCGCGGGCTTGTAGGCCTCGAGCGACGCCGTGTTGACGATGCTGGCGCCGGCGGGCAGGTGGGGGAGCGCCGCCTTCGTGAGCCAGAAGTTGGCGAACACATTGGTGCGGAAGGTCTGCTCGAACTGCTCGTCGCTCAGGTCTTCGAGGCGGTCGACGGCCACCTGCTTGCCGGCATTGTTGACGAGGATGTCGAGGCCGCCGAGCACGCGCACGGTCTCGTCGATGATCGCGCGGCACCGGGCGGGGTCGCTGATGTCGGCGGCGATCGCGTGACCGGTGGTGCCGGCATCCTTGATCAGCCCGAGGATGTGGTCGGCGTCTTCCTGCTCGGCGGGCAGGTGCACGATGACGACATCCGCCCCCTCGCGTGCGAAAGCGATCGCAACCGCGCCGCCGATGCCCGAGTCGCCGCCCGTGATGAGCGCTTTGCGGCCCGCGAGGCGTCCGCTGCCGCGGTAGGTCTTCTCGCCCAGGTCGGGCACGGGCGTCATCTGCGCCTGCACGCCGGGCTCGGGCTGGTGCTGCACGGGGGGCTCGACCCGTCCGTATCGTTCGACGGGGTTTCCGAAGGTGTACTGATCGCCTGAAGTCATGACTTCACACTAGGTTTGCGCCGCTCCCCGCGCACGGCCTTGCGCTTCGCCGACTTGGGGTTTAACGCCCGCGTAGAGTGGGGATGTCGTCACCACCTCTTCGACGACCCTCTTCTTTCCCCACCACATCGACCGATATCGGCCCGGTGGGCCGCGCAACGGGGCGCCTCGACACGTCAATAACGGCCCCTCGCGAGGTGCCCCAGCATAAAGGAGCCACTGTGGCTATCACCCAGAAAAAGTCCCCGTCAGACGCGAATCGCTACCGGCCAGAGCCGTCGGTGCTCACGGCGTTGAAGACGCCCCGCATCCTGACGCGAGAGGTGCTCGCCGGCCTCGTCGTCGCGCTGGCCCTCATCCCCGAGGCCATCTCGTTCTCGATCATCGCCGGCGTCGACCCGCGCGTCGGGCTCTTCTCCTCGTTCGTCATGGCGGTCTCGATCGCGTTCCTCGGCGGACGCCCCGCCATGATCACGGCGGCCACGGGCGCGGTCGCCCTCGTCATCGCGCCCGTCGCGCGCGACTACGGCATGGACTACTTCATCGCCACGGTCATCCTGGCGGGCATCTTCCAGGTGTTGCTCGCCGTGCTCGGGGTGGCCAAGCTCATGCGGTTCATCCCGCGCAGCGTCATGGTCGGCTTCGTGAACGCGCTAGCCATCCTCATCTTCACGGCGCAGGTGCCGCACCTGATCGGCGTGCCGTGGCTCGTCTACCCGCTCGTGGCGATCGGCCTCGTCATCCTCGTCTTTCTGCCGCGGCTGACCAAGGTGGTGCCGGCCCCGCTCGTCGCGATCGTGCTGCTCACGGTGGCCACGGTCGTGACCGCGCTCAACGTGCCGACGGTGGGCGACCAGGGCGAATTGCCGCGCAGCCTGCCCGAGCTCTTCATCCCGAATGTGCCGCTCACGGGCGAGACCTTCGCGATCATCGCGCCCTACGCGCTCGCCATGGCCCTCGTCGGTCTGCTCGAATCGCTCATGACCGCCAAGCTCGTGGATGACGTGACCGACACGCACTCCCGCAAGACCCGCGAGGCCTGGGGCCAGGGTGTGTCCAACATGCTGTCGGGCGTCTTCGGCGGCATGGGCGGTTGCGCCATGATCGGCCAGACCATGATCAACGTGAAGGCGTCGGGGGCCCGCACGCGCATCTCGACGTTCCTCGCGGGCGTGTTCCTGCTCATCCTCGTCGTGGTGTTCGGCGACATCGTGGCCGTCATCCCGATGGCCGCGCTCGTGGCCGTCATGATCATGGTGTCGGTGGGCACGTTCGACTGGCACAGCATCAAACCGTCCACGCTCAAGGCCCTGCCCAAGAGCGAGACGCTCGTCATGGTGGTCACGGTGGCCGTCGTCGTGATCACGCACAACCTGGCCATCGGCGTCATCGTCGGCGTGCTGGCGGCCATGGTGTTGTTCGCGCGGCGGGTGGCGCACTTCGCAACCGTGACGCGCGACATCCGCGAGGTCGCCTCGGATGCGGGCAGCCACACCACGGTGTACTACCGCGTCGATGGCGAGCTCTTCTTCGCCTCGAGCAACGACCTCACGACCCAATTCGAGTACGCCGACGACCCCGAGCGCGTGATCATCGACATGTCGGGATCGCACATCTGGGATGCCTCGACCGTCGCCGCGCTCGACGCCATCATCAGCAAATACGAGCGCCACGGCAAAACGGTGACCGTCACGGGCCTCAATGAGGCGAGCACCTCGCTGCGCACGCGCCTGGCGGGCAACCTGGGCGGCGGCCACTAACCGGCCGGTCCGACGCCCCGACGCCCCGGCGGCTTGCGTGTCGGCCTCTGCCCGGCGACGCGCAACCCCACCGGTCGAGGTCCCGTTCGAGGGCCCGGCCGGGCAATGAAGATTACCTCGGCTGGTTGCTTTGCTCCGGGTATTCGAGCGGTTAGAGTCGCACAGGACCGACCCCGATCGGCTCACAATACGAATTACCTGCGAAGGGGCAGTGAATGAAGGCGACCAGCCACACGATCACCACAGATGTCGTGATCATCGGCGGCGGACTCGGCGGCGTGGCCGCGGCCCTGGCGGTCGTGCGCTCGGGCCGGCGGGCCGTCCTCACCGACGAGTTCGCCTGGCTCGGCGGCCAGCTCACCTCTCAGGCCGTTCCGCCCGACGAGCACAAATGGGTCGAGCGGTTCGGTGTCACGGCGTCCTACCGGGCCCTGCGCGAGGGCATCCGCGATTACTACCGCGACAACTACCCGCTCACGGCCGAGGCCCGGCTCAACCCGCGTCTAAACCCCGGCGCCGGCCTCGTGAGCAAGCTGTGCCACGAACCGCGCGTCGCGGCCGCCGTCATCGAGCGGATGCTCGCGCCCCACCGCTCGAGCGGCCGACTCGTCGTGCTGCAGCCCTATGTGGCGATCGCCGCCGAGCACCACGACGGAACCGTCTCGAGCGTCACGGTCACCCGCGTCGGCTCGCACCGCGCCGACGCCGACACCATCACCATCACCGCGCCCTACATCCTCGACGCCACCGAGACGGGCGAACTCCTGCCCCTCACGGGCACCGACTACGTCACGGGAGCCGAGGCCCGCTCGGAGACGCACGAGCCGAGCGCCCCCGCATCCGCTCAACCCGACAACGTGCAGGCCATCACGTGGTGCTTCGCCTTCGACCACACCGACGGCGACAACACCATCGACCGCCCCGCCGACTACGACTTCTGGCGCAGCTATGAGCCGCCGTTCTGGGGCGACCGCCTGCTCTCGTTCACCGCCCCGAACCCGCGCACGCTCACGCCCGAGAAGCGCACCATGGTCGTGAACCCGGCGCTCGTCGACGGCCGCGACTCCGACCAGAGCCTCTCGGGCGGCGACTCCGACCTGTGGATGTTCCGCCGCATCCTCGCCCGCTCGAACTTCACGCCGGGCGCCTACGACAGCGACATCGTGGTCGCGAACTGGCCCATGCTCGACTACCTCGAGGCATCCATCCTCGACAACGCGGATGCCGCCACCCACCTCGAGGCCGCCCGCCAGCTCTCGCTCTCCTACTTCTATTGGTTGCAGACCGAGGCGCCTCGCCCCGACGGCGGAGCCGGCTGGCCCGGGCTGCGGCTGCGCGGCGACGTGCTCGGCACCCCGGACGGTCTCGCCCAGGCGCCCTATATCCGCGAATCGCGTCGCATCCGGGCGCTCACGACCATCGTCGAGCAGGACATCTCGGTGGCGAGCCGCGGCACCGCCGGGCCCGCGACCTTCGACAAATCGGTCGGCGTGGGCATGTACCGCATCGACCTGCACCCGTCGACGGGCGGCGACAACTACATCGACGTCGAGTGCAGCCCGTTCGAGATTCCGTTGGGTGCGCTCATCCCCTCGTCGACGTCGAACCTGATCGCGGCGTCGAAGAACATCGGCACCACGCACATCACGAACGGCGCCTACCGGCTGCACCCCGTCGAGTGGAACATCGGCGAATCCGCCGGCCACCTGGCGGTGTTCTGCCTCGAGGGCGGCACCACGCCCCGCGCGGTGCACGACGACGACCACCTCACGTCCGACTTCCAGGAACACCTCCAGGCGGCCGGTATCGAGATCCACTGGCCCGAGATCCTGGGCTACTAGCGAGAAATGAGAGAGGCAATGACAACAGCAAAGAAGCTGACGACGATCGCCGCGATGGCGGCGAGCGCGTTGCTCATCACGGCGTGTTCGGGCGGCTCCCCGTCCACCGCGCCGACGACGGCTGCGGCGGGAAGCGTCGACCTGCGCATGTCGGTGTGGAGTTCCGACGCGAAGCAGCTCGAACTCTTCAACTCCGTCGCCGACGAATACAAGCAGAGCCACCCCGAGATCGGCTCGATCACGTTCGAGTCGCTGCCCTTCGCCGACTACAACACGACGCTCACGACGCAGATCGCCGGCGGCAACGCCCCCGACATGGCGTGGGTGGGTGACATCGCCAAAGACCTCATCGTCTCGGATGCCCTCGTGCCGCTCACCGAGCCGTTCAAGGCCACCGACGGCTACGACTTCGACGACATCCTGCCGAGCGTGGCCAAGTCGTTCTCGCAGGACGGGCAGCTCTACGCCTACCCCTTCTCGAACTCGCCCTTCGCCCTCTACGTCAACAAGACGCTGCTGGCCGAGGCGGGACAGACCTTCGACCCCGAGGGCCTGACCTGGGACGACGTGTCGACGATGGGTTCGGCCGTCAATGAGAAGACGGGCAAGGCCGGTTTCGTCATCCGCGACTTCGACTACTCGTCGTGGCTGACGCTGCCGAGCGTGTGGACCGGTTGGGGCGCCGAGGCCTGGAACGCCAAGGGCGACACGTGCCAGATGAACACGCCCGAGATGGTCGACGCGTTCCAGTTCTTGCACGACGCCATCTACGTGGACAAGTCGATGCCCGGACCGGGCGTGACGGCGGACTTCTTCGCCGGCGACTCGGCCTTCACGACGGCCCAGGTGTCGCGCGCCTCGCTGCTCGACGGCTCGTTCGAGTACGACATCTACCCGCTGCCCGCCGGACCCGCCGGCGAGTACTCGGTGCTCGGCCAGGCCGGCATGGGCGTGCTCGCCTCGAGCAAGCACCCGCAGGAATCCACCGACTTCCTCGCGTTCCTGACCAACCCGACCAACTCGGCCAAGCTCGCCCAGTTCTTCCCGCCGCCCCGCGAATCGCTCCTCACGGGCGAGAAGCTGGCCGCCGTGAACACGAAGCTCTCGGCCGAACAGCTCGAGCGCGTCGTGGTCGACGAACTGCCCGAGGCCGTGTCGCCGCCCGTGCACACGGGTCCCGCCAAGATCGCGCAGACCGGCAAGACCGTGCTCGACCGCATGTGGACACCCGATGCGGATGTCGACGGGGTGCTCGACGAGATGTGCGTCGCCCTCAAGCCGCTGCTGACAGCCGAGTAGACCATGCCGACAACGCGTCAGCGCAGCTTCTGGACCACCAAACGGCGTGACGTCGTTGCCGGGTACGTCTTCATCGCGCCGCAGTTCGCCGGGATCATCGCCTTCGTGTTGATCCCGGTGGGCCTCGGCATCTGGTTCAGCCTCAACGAGTGGAACATCTTCACCGGGAACCTGACGTTCGTCGGGGGCGACAACTACGCCCGCGCGATCGCCGATCCCCAACTGCCCGCGGTGCTCGGGGCCACGGCCATCTTCTCGGGCGGCGTCGTCGTCCTGAACCTGGCGGTCGGCCTCGGGCTCGCGGTGCTGCTCAACCGCAAGATCCGCGGCGGTGCCCTGTTCCGCACCCTGTTCTTCTCGCCCGTCGTCATCTCGGTCGTGGCGTGGACCCTCGTGTGGGGTTTCCTGCTGCAGGACAACGGCGCCATCAACAACCTGCTGCTCATGTTCGGGGTCGACGGCCCCAACTGGCTGCAGCAGGGCCCGACCGCCATGTTCGCCGTCATCATCACGCAGGTCATCCGCAGCGTGGGCGTCAACATGATCCTGTTCCTGTCGGCGCTTCAAGGCGTGCCGCGCGAGCTGTATGAGGCCGCGCGCGTGGATGGCGCCAGCCCCGCGGCCGTGTTCTTCCGCATCACGCTGCCGCTCATCTCACCCACGCTGCTGCTCACGGCCATCATCACCATCGTCGGCTCGCTGCAGGCGTTCGCGCAGGTCGCGGTGCTCACCGAGGGTGGCCCCGACCTGTCCACCACCGTGCTCGTCTACTACGTCTTCCAGCAGGCGTTCCAGTTCAACGACATCGGCTACGGTTCGACCCTCGCGTTGATGCTCCTGAGCTTCGTGCTCGTGCTCACGGTCGTGCAGTGGCAGCTCCGACGAAAGTGGGTTTTCTATGAAGACTGAGCCGACACTCAGAACACGGTCGGATGCTCGGGGCCCCGGTCGTGGCGCTGGTCGCCCGATCGAGCCCGACCCGCTCGTCACCACGCGGGAGCGCCGCATCCGCAGCCGTTGGCGTTCGGTGATCTTGATCGGCGCGTTGATCGTGCTGGTCATCCCCTTCGCCGTGCCGACCATCTGGATGATCACGTCGTCGTTCAAGCCGCTCAACGAGATCTTCGCGTCGCCGCCCACGCTCTTCGCGGCCAACCCGACGGTGGATGCCTATGCCGAGGCCTTCACATTCCAGCCGTTCGCGCAGCAATACGTCAACAGCCTCTACATCGCGATCGCCGTCACGGTGGTGACGATGCTGGTGTCGAGCCTCGCGGGCTACGCGTTCGCGCGCATCCCGTTCCCCTTCAAGAACACGCTGTTCCTGATCGTGCTGCTGGGGTTGCTGGTGCCGAGCGAGGTGACGATCATCCCTCTGTTCCAGATCTTCAAGACGCTGGGGCTGATCAACACGCACCTGCCGCTGCTGCTCGTGCCCGCGTTCGGCGCCCCCGCGGTGCTCGGAACCTTCATCATGCGACAGTTCTTCATCTCGCTGCCCGTGGAGCTGGAGGAGGCGGCGCGGCTCGACGGCCTGGGCCGCGTGGCCATCTGGTGGCGCATCTGCCTGCCGCTCGCCAAGCCGGCGCTGTCGGCGGTCGCCATCCTCACGTTCCTCGGCTCGTGGAACATGTACCTCGAGCCGACGGTCTACCTGACGAGCCCCGAGCTCTTCACGTTGCCGCAGGCGCTGACGCGTTTCACCGACGCCTATGGCGGCGAGATGTGGGACACGCAGCTGGCGGCGGCGACCATGACCGTGGTGCCCGTGCTGATCGTGTTCCTCATCGCCCAACGGCAGTTCGTCGAGGGGCTCGCCCATTCGGGCCTGAAAGGCTGAGAGGATCGCTGCATGTTCACCGATCTGCCCGAGGCGGCGCTGCGAGAGTTTCGCAGCGCCGTTTCCCGCCCCGACGACTTCGACGACTTCTGGGCGCGCACCCTGGCCGAGTCCCGCGCCGCGCGCGCCCCGCAGACGAGCCGGCCGTTCCGCAGCCCGCTGACCGCGGTCGAGATCAGCGACCTCGAGTTCTCGGGGTTCGGGGGTGACCGCATCCGCGCCTGGGTCATCGCGCCGGCGGGTGCCGCCGACGGACCCCCGCTGCCGGCCGTCGTCGAATACCTGGGCTACGGCGCCGGCCGCGGCAACCCGCTGTCGCACCTCTTATATGCGTCGGCGGGTTTCGTGCACGTCGTGGTCGACTCGCGCGGGCAGGGTGCCGGTCGCGGGCAGGCCACCGGCCACACGCCCGATCCGCACGGTGCGGGGCCGTCGTTCCCCGGCAAGATGACGGCGGGCATCGAGCATCCCGATACCTATTACTACCGGCGCCTCATCACCGACGCCGTGTTGGCGGTCGACGAGGTGCGCGCCCTGCCCATCGTCGACGCTGCGCGCGTCGGGGTCGTGGGTGGGAGCCAGGGTGGCGCGCTCGCCATCGCGGCCGCGGCCCTGTGCGACGATCTGCGCGCTGCCGTGGCGTTCGTGCCGTTCCTCTCGGATGTCATGCGGGCCACGACCATCACGAACGAGAACCCCTATGCCGAGATCGCCCACTTCTTGGCCAACCAGCGGGCCCGTGTCGAGGATGTCGCCACCACGGTCGCCTATGTCGACGGCGTGAACTTCGCGCGCCGTGCTCGCACGCCTGTCTGGTACACCGTCGCGCTCATGGACCCCATCTGCCCGCCGTCGACGGTCTTCGCATCGTTCAACGAGTACGCCGGGCCGAAGCAGATCACGGTGTGGCCGTATAACGGTCACGAGGGCGGCGGCATCGAAGATCGCGCGCTGTCGCTCGAGGTGTTCACGACCGCTCTGGCCTGACGGTTCTGGCCTGACCGCTTTCTCGCGCACCGCGCGCTGCACGCCGAAACGCCTGGCCGATCCCTTCTGAGGGGAGGCCAGGCGTTTCGGCGTATCGTCTCTGCGAACCGGGCGGCTACGGTCGCACGAAGCGCAGGGTCACGATCTGGAAGGGGCGCACGTCGAGCTCGGCCGAAGCCCCGTCGGTGCCGACGAGTCCGTCCGCAGCGTCGAGGGTGCGTTCGAGCAGGTCGGTCTCGTCGATGCGCGCCACGTCGAAGGCAGCGTCGAGCGTGCCCCGGGCGCGGGCCCCCGTCGACTCATAGAGCCGCACGATGACGTCGCCGCTGCCATCCTCGGCAAGCTTCACGGCCTCGACCACGATGGCCGGATTCGACGACACGACGAGCGGCGCGATGGATGTCTCGGCCACACCGTTCAGCGTGCGCAACGGCAGGTTGCGCCGATAGCCGGCCTCGACCGCATCCGGGATCGTCGCGCCGATGCCCACCGAGACGTTGAGCGTGTGCAGGCCCTGGTCGGCGGCCGGGTCGGGGAACACGGGGGCGCGCAGCAGCGAGAGGCGCACGGTCGTGGCATCCGAGCGCGTGCGGCGGCCTTGGGACGCGTCGCCGCGCGTGCGACCGATGTCGTGACCGTAGGTGGCGTCGTTGGCGATGACCACGCCGAAGTCGCGCTCGCCGACGTGCACCCAGCGGTGGGCGGATGTCTCGAAGCGCGCCGCATCCCACGACGTGTTCGTGTGGGTGGGGCGGTAGACGTGCCCGAACTGGATCTCGGAGGCCGCGCGCTCGGCGTGCACGTCGAGCGGGAACGCCAGCTTCAGCAACTTCTGCGACTCGTGCCAATCGATGGTGGTGCGGATGTCGATGGTCGCCGCATCGGCGGGCACCGAGACCAGCTGCTCGACGGTCGACGAGCCGAAGGAGCGCGAGATCTTGAGCGCCTGACCCGAGCCGCCCGCCTGGCCACCGCCCAAAGCACCATCGAGCGACACGATCTCGACGGAGTCCGCCGCGGTCAGGTTCTCGGTGTGGCGGCGGTAGTGGTCGTCGATGTCCCAGGCATCCCATTTGTTCGGGGTGTCGCGGTGCAGCTGCAGCAGGTTGGCGGTCTGCCCGGCGGGCACGACCTCGCGCTGCCGACGCGTGTCGACGATCGACGTGATGAGCCCCCGGTGGTCGACCACCACGCGCAGGTGCTCGTTCTCGATCAAGTACTGAGCGGTGTCGGCACCGCCGTTGCTGCCGACAACGCCGTCTTGGCGGGTGATGGCGGCCGTGCCCGTCTGCTGCGCGAGCGGCGCGCCGCCCCCGAGTGCGGGCACGCCGTCGACGGCGAACGGCGACGCGTTCACCCGCAGGGTCTCGTCACCGCTGCCCGCGAGGGCGGCGATCGACGCGGCGATGATGTCCTCGAGCACGGCGGCCACGCGCGCATAGTTGCGCTCGGCCTCCTGGTGCACCCAGGCGATCGAGGTGCCGGGCAGCACATCGTGGAACTGCTGCAGCAGCACGGTGTGCCAGGCCTCGGTCAGCGCCTCGACGGGGTAGGCGGCACCCGCCCGCACGGCCGCCGTGGTGGCCCACAGTTCGGCCTCGCGCAGCAGGTGCTCCGAGTGCCGGTTGCCCTGTTTGGTGCGGGCCTGCGACGTGTAGGTGCCGCGGTGGAACTCGAGGTAGAGCTCACCCGACCACACGGGCGGCGCCGGGTATTCGGCCTCGGCCTCTTCGAAGAAGCGTCGCGGGCTGGACAGCTCGACGGTCGGCGACCCCTCGAGGCTTTCGGTGCGGGCCGCCGTCGCGAGCATCTCGCGCGTGGGCCCGCCGCCGCCGTCGCCGTAGCCGAAGGGCACGAGCGACATGGTGCCGCGGCCCTTCTCGGCGTATTGCCGCTCGGCGCGAGCGAGGTCCTCGCCCGAAAGGTCGGAGTTGTAGAGGTCGACGGGCGGGAAGTGCGTGAAGATCTGGGTGCCGTCGATACCCTCCCAGCGGAACGTGTGGTGCGGCATGACGTTGGTCTCGTTCCACGAGATCTTCTGGGTCAGGAACCAGCGCGCTCCGGCCGCCGCGGCGATCTGGGGCAGGGCCGCCGAATAGCCGAACGAGTCGGGCAGCCACACCTCCTCGGTGTCGATGCCGAATTCCTCGAGGAAGAATCGCTTGCCGGCCACGAACTGCCGGGCCAACGCCTCGCCGCCCGGCAGGTTGGTGTCCGATTCGACCCACATGCCGCCGACGGGAACGAAGTTGCCCGTGGCCACGTGCGCGCGCACGCGCTCGAACAGCTCGGGGTAGGACGCCTTCAGCCAGGCATACTGCTGGGCGGATGACGCGGCGAACACGAAGTCGGGATTGCGATCGATCAGGTCGCACACGTTCGAGAACGTGCGCGCCACCTTGCGCACGGTCTCGCGCGTCGGCCACAGCCACGCCGAGTCGATGTGGGCGTGCCCGACGGCGTGCAGGTGGTGGGCGCTCGACGACGCGGGGGCCGCCAGTGCGGGGGCGAGGATCTCTCGGGCAGCGTCGGCCGTGCCGCGCACGTCGGCCGGGTCGAGCGCGTCGATGGCGCGGTCGAGGGCGTGCAGAATGGATGCCGCGCGCTGCGACGCCTCGGGCAGTTCGGCCGCGAGCTGCACGAGCACGCGCAGATCCTGTTCGAGCTCCCACACGGCGTGGTCGCGCAGGCCGATCTCGAGCCGCGCGAGCCGGTAGATCGGGTCGGTGCCGGCCGTGGCCTTGTCGCCGTAGGGCGTGGGCGCGAACGACCAATCGCCCGTCACGTTGGGGTTGGAGGCGGCCTCGATGAACAGGTCGACCGAGGTGACGCCATCGAGCGGAACCGCCTGGTTGAAGGGTTCGACGGCCTTCACGATGCGCCCGTCGGGGGAGTAGACCGTGCCCTCGGCCTCGAAGCCCGACTGGGCGCCCGTGTAGCCGAGATCGACGACCAGTTCGGCGTTCGTGCGTGCCTCATCGGTCCAGCTCGCCGGCAGCTCGCCCGTCACGCGGAACCACACCGTGCCCCACGGCTTGCCCCAGGCCTCGCCGATCGTGACAGGGCGGAACTGGGCGGCGTGCTCGCGCATGGTGGCGAAGGGGACGGGTTCGTCCGGGACATCCCACGCCGTGATGGTCAGCGGTGACCGTTCGCGGTAGAGCGCCGGAAGGATCCGCTCGGATCGGAAGCGGGCAACGCGGAGTTCGACCTGGGAACGACTGAAGTGCATCGGGGGACTTTCTGGTGAGGAGGATGTGCGGGGAAAAACGTGGGCAGAAAACGGGGTCAGGAGGCGATGGTCACGCGACGTCCATCGGGAAACACGGCCACCTTGCGCCATCCGCTGCCGTTCTGTTCCCACCCCTCGTTGACCGAACCGGCCGCGGGCGTGGGCACGGAGCCGGCGAAACGGTTCTGCGTGGTGTAACCGGCGGCCGCCATGCTCGTGTAGCCCGGCAGGTCGAAGGATGACCGGTAGCCGTTGTCCACGATGAGGGAGGCCTCGTCGTCGACGCCCGAGCCGAGCTCGATGGTGGGCGTGATGAAACGGGTGGACCGCGCATCCGGCCCGAGCACGATGGCCTTGGCGGTGGGGAACTGGCTGCGGATGACGCCGAAGTAGCCGCCCACGACCGTGAGGTTGCGCACGTAGAAGTCCGAGCCCTGCCCGTCGACGCCGACGCCGAGGCAATGCGCGCCCGACGTGGGGAAGAAGTTCGGGTTGACGATCATGTGACTGATGCCCGCGTCGATCTTGATCTCGTAGCCGTTGCGCGACCCCTCGGAGCGGAAGTTCAGCAGGGTCAGCCCGGAGTTCACGGACTTGCGGTTCTGGTTGCGCACCGACTGCAGGCCGACCGTGCCGCCGATGGCCTGGCAGTCGAGCAGCGTCATGTTGGTGGGCGCCAGCAGGAATCCGCCGAGCCCCGGGCTGATGGCCTCGACGTTGGTCATCGAACCGCCGATCGACGCCAGCCCCGAGTCCTGCACGCCCCAGCCGCCGGGCGACACGATCTTGATCTTGTTGAACGCGTTGGCGTAGGAGTACTCGTCGTTGACGCCCGAGACGAAGGTCGCGCGCTCGCGGAAGATGCCCGATTTACCGGTTTTCTGGATCCAGAGGTTGCGGAACTCGCAGTTCACGAGCGAGCGCAGGTAGAGCCCGTGGCCGCCGCCCGTGGTGCCCGTCATCTCGAAGTCGGCCAGCACGACGCCGGTCGCCTTGTTGTTGTTGGCGGGGCCGGCCTTGTCGCCCACCTGCCCCGTGACGGTGAAGATGTCCTCGGTAGCGCCGGCGATCTGGATGATCTTCGTCTGACGCATGCCCGCGCCGATGATCTTGGGGCCCGCGTAGCCGTAGGGCTGGCCGTTCACCGGCTGCACGGGGCTGTTGCGGTAGTCGACCGACAGGCCGCGCACGTGGATCTGGCCGGCGGGCAGCGACACCTCGCCGCCCGGTGCCGTCATGGCTTTGTTGATGGCCGCTTGAACGGCTGACGTGTTGTCGGCCCCGGCCACGTCGACGAAACCGAACTCGGGGTCGAGGGGCGAGATGGGGCCCTCGGTGACGGTCACGGCGGTGGGCTTCGGGCCCTTCGGCGGCTTCGGCTTGCCCGCCAGGGAGGTGTCGGTGGCGGCGTTGGCCGGCGACCCGATGCTCGCGACCGAGGCGACGGCTCCCGCCGCGGCCACCGCCGAGGCGGTCAGGAAGTTGCGGCGTGCCGATCCCTGCCCCGTCGGGGTGGGTGCGTTCTCGTGGGTGGTGTCGCTCGAGCATGGTGTCTTCTTTGACATCGTCGTAGCCTTTCAGTCCGGGGGCGCGTGCGGCCTACGAGGAGCCTGCGGCATCCATCTGGTACCGTCAAGACGTAATACCTATTACTCGACGAAGAGGGTGGTTATGAACTTCCGGGTCACGCAGCGCGACATCGCCAAGCTCGCGGGTGTCAGCCAAACGGTCGTGTCCTTCGTGCTCAACGAGCGCGACGAGAATCTGGCGCGGGTGCCCGAGGCCACGCGTGCGCGGGTGCTGCGCATCATCCAGGAGACCGGATATGTGGCCGACCCCATCGCGCGACGCCTGAAGCAGATGGGCAATCGCATGATCGGCGTCTACACGTACGAGGCGCTGTTCCCGGCCGACCGTGAGGACTTCTTCTACCCGTTCCTGGCGGGCATCGAGGAGGAGGCGCAGCGGCTCGACCACGACCTGCTGCTGCTGACGAGCGGGCGGGCCACGGGTTCGAACCTCGGCTTGAGTGCCGGTGTCACGCGGCTGAGGCTCGCGGATTGCTGCATCCTGCTCGGCCAGAACATGCCGTCGCAGGAGCTGCAGTTCTTGATGGGAAGCGGTTTTCCGTTCGTCTCGATCGGTCGCCGCAACGACGTCGGTGGCCCCGTGCCCTACGTCGCGGCCGACTACGAGAACGCCGTGGGCGGGCTTGTCGAGCGGGCGCGCGGGCTCGGGCACGAGCGCTTCGTCTACCTGGGTCACGGAACGGGCCCCGAGTCCTACGTCGACCGGGCCGCCGGTTTCGACACGCACGTCGGCCAGGCCGGCACGCATGTGGCGCCCGAAGGCGACCCGCACGAGTGGATCCGCGCCATCGAGGCCGCGCGCGCGACGGTCGTCTTCGTCGAGCAGGATGACTTCCTCCACCGCCTGGTCGCGGCGCTCGACGAGCGCGGTCTGGCGGTTCCCGAGGTGTTCTCCCTCGTCAGCCTGTCGGGGTCGATCGACGCCCCGGACGGCCTGACCGGCTTCCGCCTGCCGCGCCGCGAGATGGGCCGATTGGCCGTCGATATGCTGTCGAGCCCGGCCGATCATCCGCGCCAATCGCTGCTGTCGTGCGAACTCGTGGAGGGGCGCACCTTGGCCCGCGTCGCGAGCTGAGCCGGCGGGCCGTGTCTCGCGGGCCGTTCGAAATCCCCTATTCCGCTCGCGGCGATCGTGACCTATGGTGGCCTTCGCAGGGGGAGTGGAGCGACGCCGACGGGCCACGAATGATCGTGGGGGGCGGTGCTTGTCGATCCCGCGCATCCATCATCGGGTCGACAGACAGCGGGGAAAACATGTCCACGAATCACCCATCCGAGGCGCCGGGCCGGGCCTTCACACGACGATCGCTCCTACAGGGAGCGGCGGCCGGAGCGGCCGGTCTGCTGCTCGCCGGCGGTGTCGGGCAGCCGGCTTTCGCCGCCGCCACGCGGCCCTACATCCCGGCGAGCCTCACCTATGCGCCCACCGATCCGCTGGCCGGATTCTTCCAGAAAGTGGCCGCGGGGACGGCGAGCATCGTCTTCAACGGCGACTCCATCACCGAGGCGTATGGAGCCGCCAACCCGCAGGAGGGTTACCCCGCCCTGCTGCTCGACCGGTTGCGTCGCTCGAAGCAGCAACCGCTGGGTGGCCTCGGCTATGTGCCCGCGCGGTATCAATTCTCGGGGGCTGTGCCGAAGCCCGTGACCGCCACCTATCTGACGTATTACGGGAAGAACAACAACGTCATCGACATCCAGGCGAGCACCTACAACGGTAAGCGCAGCACGCAGGAAGGCCTCGGGCGCCGTTCGGTGCTGCTCGAGCCGACCGTCATCACATCGATGTCTTTCACGCAGAAGTTCACGTCGATCCGCATCGCCTACCGGGCGCAGTCGGCCGGCACCACGTTCTCCGTGCAAATTGGATCCGGTGCGCCGAAACCGGTCGCACCCGGCTCGGTCGCCGAGGGCACATTCACGATGGACCCGATCGCCTCCGCACAGCGGACCGTGACGGTCACTGCCGTGACGGGAGGCGTGTTCATCGAGGGATTCGACATCTACGACGGCGACGAGAAGGCGGGATTCCAGGCAATCGAGTCGAGCCAATCGGGTTCGATGACGTGGCAGTTCTCGGCGGCGTCGGGCGCGCCAGTAGGGCTCGGCACGGGCACGGGAAGTAGCGGATGGGCGAACAGCCTCGTGCGCTATGAGCCCGACCTCATCGCCTCGATGTGGGGCACGAACGACTACGCGAACCAGGTCCCACCCGCGGATGTGACCACACACACGATCAATTACCTGACGCTCATGCACGCCAAGAAGCCGGCCGCGACGAAGCTCATCATCATGCCGTACGAGTTCGGGGCGAAGCGGACGCTGCCGTGGTCGGACTATGTGAAAGCCCAGACGGACGCCGTGGCGGCTTTCTTGGAAGCGAACCCCAACGCCAAAGTCGGTTTCTTCGACCTCGGTAAATACATCCCCAAGTACTTCGGGGCGACTTCGGCCACGACCGAGTTCATGTCGGATGGCATCCACCCCAACAGTCACGGATACGACGTCATCGCCGCCATCCTCTACGTCTACTTCACCTCGAAGCCGGCCTAGTCCGCGCCCGCGCCTTGATCTCGAGGATGACGTCGGTCTTGGCATCGGCGTAGGCGTTCATGTCGTCCCACTGCCGCGACATGAGGGCGCGTTTCGTGCTCTCGTAGAGCGCGCGGTCGGCGGCGTCGGAGCGTAGATGGTTGCGCAACAGCAGGTATTCGTCGATGGCCGCGTTGCCGCGTTCGTAGATGTGCACGTGGATGTCGCGCTCGGGCGTGCGCACCATCCGATGCCTCGGTTCCCGCACGCGCAGCGCGTAGCCGGCCGCCAGCAGGGCGTCGAGGTAGTCCTCCTCGGCCGTGATGTCGGCGACGGCAACGACGATGTCGACGATCGGTTTCGCCGCCAGGCCGGGCACAGAGGTCGAGCCGATGTGCTCGATGTCGATGGATGCGGGGGCGAGGGCATCCGCGATGCGCTGGCGGTGCTGCTCGAAGATCTCGGGCCACCGCTCGTCGTAGTCGTGCAGGCCCACGCGCAGGGCCTCGGCGCCGCCCACGAGCTCGAGACCGGCGACATCCGCTCGACGGGGGACGGGGCTGGCGGTGGAGCTGGAGTTGCAGCGGGCGCTAGAGCTGGGGCTTGGGCTTGGGCTGGCGCTAGCAGGGGAGTCGCCGGTCATTCAGCGCGCCTCGTGCTCGCGGAGCGCCGCCACGATCTCGTCGAGGAAGTCATCGACATGGTCCTGGTCGTACCCCTCGCGGAACTTCGTCGGCGCGAAGAGCGCCTCCACGACCTCGACGGACGTGATCGGGTTGATCGACCGACGTCGCTCATAGCCGGCGAGCGTCTCGCGCACGCGCTCCATCAACTCGTCGACGTCGCGCGGCTCGTAGCCCTCGCGCCACCGCGTGGTGCCGAACTTCTTGGCCGCGACATCCTCTGAACGCATGCATCCCCCTCTGGTCTTCCTCGATCCTGCCATGCGGTGCGCGGGATGAGCGGAATGAGCGGGACGAGCGCCATGACCGAGGCGAGCGCGGTGCAGGCGCGGGCGCCGGGCCGCACCGGTTCGATGCCCCTCGGCGGAGGCCGCTCCGCCTGCCGGTGGAGGTGCCGCGCGCGCCGGGTCGGTAGCGTCGGATCATGGGGATCGACGACGACCGAGCGGGCCACGACCCGCGGCACGACACCGCCATCGACGTGCGCGCGCTGACCAAGAGTTTCGGTGACGCCGAGGTGGTGAGCGGCGTGGACCTGTCGATCGCGCGCGGCGAGGTGTTCGGCATCCTGGGGCCCAATGGTGCCGGTAAGACGACGACCATCGACTGCCTCGCGGGTCTGAGCGCCGCAACGTCGGGTTCGGTGCGCGTGCTCGGCCTCGATCCCGTCGCCGACCGGGCCGCCTTCACCGCCCGGGTGGCCGTGCAACCGCAGGCCGCCAGCCTCTTCGACCACCTCACGGTCGCCGAGACGCTGCGCCTGTTCGCGTCGTTCCACGCGCAGCCCGCGCCCCTCAAACCCCTCCTCGCCGAGGTCGGTTTGACCGCCGACCAGGGCATCCGCGCGAAGCACCTGTCGGGCGGTCAGACGCGCCGGCTGCTGCTGGCCGTCGCGCTCATCGGCGACCCCGAGCTCGTCATTCTCGACGAACCGGCCGCGGGCCTCGACCCGAGCGCGCGCCTGCACCTGTGGTCGACCATCCGGGCGCTGCGCGATCGCGGTGTCACAGTGCTGCTCACCACGCACGACATGGAGGAAGCCACGGCCCTGTGCGACCGGGTGGCCATCCTGGTGCGCGGCGAGATCGTCGCGTCGGGTTCACCGGCCGACCTCGTGCGGCAGAGCGCGGGCGAGAGCACGGTGCGCTTCGTGGTGGCGGCGGGCACCGACCTCGGCCCGGTCGAGCGGATGGAGGGGGCCAACGCGGTGTCGACCGAGAACGTGGCGGGCGGCATCCGTGTCGTCGTGAAAACGGATGACCCGGACGGCCTGTTGCGCGCCATCACCTTCACGCCGGGGCTGCAGGCGCGCGAGTTCGCGGTGCATCGCAGCTCGTTGCAGGACCTGTTCGTCGAGCTGGCCGAGAACGTGGCATCCGGCCCCGCGCCCACTCATACCGAGGGGAGCGCCGAATGAGCGCCGTCACGCCGCCCACCGTCCGCCCGCGTGCCGCCGGCCCGGCGCGCCGATCACCCTTCGTCGAGGTCAGTCGCGCGAGCGCGCTCGAGCTGCTGCGCAACGGCAAGATCGTGGCGTCGATGATGTTCATGTTCGGCTTCTTCCTGTTGCTGATCGTGTGGCTCAACGCGGTGCTGGCCGGCAGCTCGGATGTCCCGGGCGGTGACTATCTGCGCCTGAACCTGGCCACCTGCATCGTCGTCGGCTATCTCGCCATCGCCATCACGGGAACGACCGTGCCCCTCGTCGCCCTGCGCGAACGCGGAACCCTGCGGCTGCTCGGCACCACACCGCTCAAGCGGCTCACGTTCCTGCTGGCGCAGACCCCCGCCCGTTTCGCGCTCGGGGCCGCCGAGGCCGTCGTCATCCTGGCGATCGCGATCGCGCGCGGCTATCTCGACCCGTTGCAGACGCTGCGTCTCAGCGTCACGCTGCTGCTCGGCCTCGTCATGCTGTTCTCGTTCGGCTACCTGCTGGCGTCGCGGCTGCGCAACGCCGAGGTGGCGAACCAGTTCACGGGGCTCATCCCGATCGTTGTGCTGCTCACCTCGGGCACCGTGTTCCCGCCGTCGCTCTTTCCCGACTGGCTGGTGCCCGTGCTGAACGCCATCCCCACCGCCTGGTTCATCCAAGCGGCCGGCGCCGACCTGTCGGGCTATACGCCCTTTACCAGCGTCTACGTGCTGTGGGCGCTCATGGCCGCGGCCACGGTCGTCGCGACGCTCCTCGCTGCGCGGCTGTTCCGCTGGGACATCCGCGAGGGGTGAGAAACGTTGCCTGTTCGGGTGCGCAGGAGCCGCTAGCGTTGGTGTCATTCCGGTCCGCCAGAGGAGAGGCTCGCCATGAGCGACACGACACCGACAATCGCCCCCGAGCCGCGGTCGCCGTGGAAACGCTTCTGGGAGCGGGGCGGGTGGTGGCGCGGGGTGCTCCTCGCGGCCGTCTACTACGGCATCTATCAGTTGCTGTCGATCGCCGTGAACGCCGTCTTCCCGGCGGGCGGTAGCGTTCGCGGTGAGCTGGGCAGCGCCATGGATGTGTTCCTCGGCACGGGCCTGCCGATCATCCTCGGCGGGGCTGTGCTGCTCGGCTTCGCGGCCTCGCTCGGTTGGGTGCGCGAGCTCTTCGGGCCGCAGCCGGTTCGCGGCCGCCGATGGATGTGGATCGGCATCGTCGTCGTCCTCCTCATCAACGTCTCGGCGCTCCTGTCGATCGACACGCAGTCGGCGGGCGCGGCGTTGATCGCGTCGTGGCTGTTCACGGGCCTCTTCGTGGGGCTCGCCGAGGAGCTTCTGACCCGCGGATTCGTCGTCAACTTCATGCGCAAGGCCGGCCACGGCGAGATCGCGGTGGCGCTGGTGTCTTCGGCGGTGTTTGCCGCTCTGCACGCCGGCAACTTCTTCACCACCGACCAAGGATTGTCGACGACGGCCACTCAGGTGGTCTACACGTTCTTCTTCGGCCTCATCATGTATCTGGCGCTGCGCCTGACGGGCCGCCTGATCTGGCCCATCTTGCTGCACGCCTCGACCGACCCGACGGTGATCATGTTCGCCGGTCATCCGTCGAAGGGAAACCCGCTCAGCATTCTCGCCTCGCTGAGCACCTACCTCATCACTGTTACGGGTCTCGTCTTGCTCATCGTCTTCATCGTGAGCGAGCGTCGACGCGCCCGTCGCGACCTCTCCTAATGGGCCTGCGCCTCGAACGGGCGCACAACGCTCACCGGTTTCGGGATGCTCGGGTGAGCACGAGTCCCGTCACCCCCAGCACCACCGAGGCGAGCGTGATGAGCGCGAGCGGCAGGAACGTGGGCTCGTCGCCGGGCATTTGCGCGCTGAGCCAGACGAAGAGGATGGCGCCCGACAGGACGACGGAGGGCATCAGCCAGCGGGCGAGGTCGCGGGGGATGCCGCGGCGGAACATGCCTGGGCTTCTCCGGGCTCCGGCGAATGCGACGGCGAGACCGAGCACAGAGCCGAGGCCGCCGAGCACGAACACGGCGAGCGTCACGGCGGCGGACGTCTGCTGCTCGGGCGTGCGCACTTGCTCGGTATTCGGGCGGTCAAACGTGCCGGCCGGGAAGTCGAGGGTTGCTCCCGCATCGTCATCCGTGAGCTCGGAGGGGTAGCCGGACTCACCATTGCGTTTCAGTTCGAGAACGTGCGTCTGGATGCCCTCCGCATCTGAGGATTCCTCGACAGAGGGGACCTTCGTGCCGGGTGTCGCCTCGAACTCACCGAAGGGGATAACCGCATCGCCCGGGGCGCCAGGCAGGCCAGAGGTGCCGGATGACTCGCTACCGGCCGTGTTCCAGCCACCGGCCGTCTGCTCCGCGGCAAGCTCGTCGGGCACGCGCAGCTCGAGTCGCAGCGGAGAGGGAGCGGGGTCGTCGCCCCAGTTCGCGTCGTTCGCCCATCCGGTCAGCAGGGCGCCCCAGGCCATCCGATCGACGGCGATGCCTGAAGAATCCTCGGCCGGCACGACGGGCGAGGTGAGGGCGTATTTGATGCGGATGTCGTGAGTTCCGGTCAGCACCTGGGACAGCTCGGTGGCGAGTAGGAGGGTGTCGGCATCCGGGGTCACGGAGAATTTCGCGGGCTCGCCATCGACGGTCACGCTCGACACCTCGAGGCCCAGGTCGTAGCCGTCGATGCTGCTGCGCCACTGCTGGGCGAATTGGGGCACGCGGGCGCCCTCGTCGCCGAATGACACCGAGACCTCCTCGGTGACCGCGAGACGTGCGCCGCCGTCATCCGCGCGCGTGAGTTCGGCGACGGCGTCGAAGGATTGCACCTTCGTGAAGAGGGTGCCGGTCACGTCGCCGCTGTAGGAGCGGTAGGCGACCGGGCCCGGGTAGGGGTTCGGCAGCACGGCGACCGCGACGATCGAACCGGCAACGAGCAGAAGCGAGAGGCCGCGGATCGCGGTGCGGGCACCCGCCGAGAGGGAGGACGCCGACGAGAAGTCGCCCCGGGATTCGCGGGCGCGGGCCGTCTCGCCGATGCTGCCCGCGATGAGCGCGGCGACACGCTTGCCGACCGGGCGCGGCGGGCCGAACAGCACGGCATAGGGCAGGAGTCGGTCGCCGACGGGGCCGCGCGCGGTGAGCTGCGTGCGCTCGGAGTACACGCCCACGCCGCGCAGATACTGCTTCACCAACGCGCCGCGCCGGGTGAGGGGCCGCGCCGAGAGGGCGATGGTCAGCACCAAGAGCGCGAGCACGGAGGACACGACGACGAAGGCCACCGGCCACCACACCACCGACAGCGTGGCCTGATAGGACAGCTGACGCAGCAACCCCCACTGCACGACCGTGAGCGCGAGCGGTGCCGCGATGAAGAGGTCGCGCACGAAACCGCGCGGGATGCGGCGCAGTCCCATCGTCAGCTGGGTGCGGCGTTCGGTGGCGACGGCCGAGCGCAGCAGCGCAAGAGGCAGGTCGCCGATGGTGCCGGTGCCCCGGGCGACGCGGGCCGCCTCGGCAAAGCGTGAGGTGCGCTCATCCGAATCGAGCCCGCGCCGTTGGCCGGCGCTGAGTGCCGCCGCGAGCTGGGCCGCACGCGGACGGCGCAACACCTGGGCCGCCAGATGTGGGCTGATGCCGGGCGGCGGTTCGTGCTGCGCCACGAACCAGGGCCGACCGCGCGCGTCACCCCAGGCGACGGCGCGCGCCGCGAAGGCGAGCAAGAAGGTCAGCGCGAGGAAGGCGAGCGGCGCGATCGGGCCGTAGACCTGCACCCAGTAGAGCGGCGTCTGCGGGGGCATCGTGAAGGCCCCGGGCTCGAACGACATCACGAAACCGGCGTGCGCGTGCGGCGGCACGTTCTCGTCCGAGATGAAGCGGTAGGTGACGTCGTCGGCCGAACCCGTCGCGGCCTGCGGTTCCGGGTCGAGCCAGACGCCGCCCGCCACCATGAGCCAGGTCAGGCTGCTGCGCGGCTGCCGGATGAGCTGCTCGTCCACGTCACGTGGGATCGTGACCGAGACGTCGAGGCCCGAGAGTCCCTGCGGCCAGGACGGGCCGAAGACATCCCATTTCAGCAGGTCGACCGGGCGGCCCGTGTCGGGGTCGATCGACGAAAAGGCCAGGTCGTGCAGGTTATAGCGCAACACGAATTCGTGGGTGCCCTGCAGGGTGTCGTCGCCCTCGAGCGTCAGGCGCACCTGGGTGGGTGTCTCCGAGCGGCCTACGTCGAGTGTCTTGCCATCCATCGTGGCTTCGATGCCGTCCGGTGTGAGCGCATGCCCCTGGTACTGGCTCGCGAGGGTGCGCTGGATGCCGCGCTCGCCGCCCGCGCCGTCACCCGCGTCGCTCGCCGCATCCGGAAATTGTGCGGTGATGCGCTCTTCGACCTGCACGTCCATGCGGCCGTCCTCGGCGCGGGTGACGCGGTAGTCGGCGGTGAACTGCCGCGCGATCCACGTGTCGGTGACGTTGGAGGCCGACTCGGTGATGTCGTCGAGCGTGAGGGGTTTGTTGATGACGGGGCCGACGAGCAACACGATGCCGGCGAACGCCACGAGCGCCCAGAACCCGCGCAGGCTGTAGCGCAGCCCGGGGCCGCCCTTCGACCGCAACCAGGCCTCGAGCGCCAGCAACCACCGCGACAATACGACCCACAACGGGCTGTGCTTCGGGGCCGGGTCGGGGATGCGTTCGTCTGAAGCGTCAGCCCCCGCCGCGTCTGCGGGCGGCTGTGCCGGGTCCTCGGTCGTCACCCTTCGAGTCTGGCACAGCACCGAGGTCGCTCAGGATGCTTCGCGCCGGGCTGTGCCAGCGCGGAACGCTCAGACACCGGGGTGCGCGAAAACGATCGAACGCGGCCGGAGCGCCTGATGCGGGCATCACGACGAGGATGCCGCGGGGCAGCTCGAGCTAGAAGTCGGCGTCGAAGTCGGACGGCCCGTCGTCGGCGCCCTCGCGGGGTTTGGGAGGCTGGAGGTTGCGGGTCTTCTCCCGCATCGATTCCAGTGCGGTCGGATCGTCGAGGTCGACGGCCCGGTCGAGTGCCGGCGAGGAGAAGAGTTGGCTCGCCGGGCCGAGAAGAAGTCGCGCTTCACCGCGCAAGGCTTCGTCCGAGAGGGCCGGAACGGTGACCAAATCCGATTTGCCGACGTTGGCCAGGGCTCGGGCGTACTCGACGACGGCCGTGCAGATCTCGTCTCCCAAGATGACGTATCCGCTCGCGTAGAAGAGCTTTTGCATGGTGTTCGTCCCCCTCGTCGTGACTGGTTCTGATAACGACGTTAGATGACCTCTCGGCGTGCGCGGCAGGGATTGACCTCGCCGAATCCTCGCGCTAATTTCCGACGCGGGGCTTCTGTCGGCCGGCGCCGCTCAGTGCTCGGGGTGCAGGCTCTCGTCGGTCTCGACGATGCGCCACGACGTGAAGTGAACCGTGAGGTCGGCTCGGGATGGCGCGCAGCACATCGGGCCCGCCGTGACCGCCGCGTCGGGGTCGAGGGGTGCGACGCGAACGAGCCGCCATGCCTCGTCGTCGACGCGGGCGCGGATGGTGAGAGCATCCCCGGATCGGCTGGCGCGAATCGTGACGAGGCGGCCATGCCAGCCGGGGATGGGGGAGAGTGACCAGTCGGACATGCCGCGCGTCACGACCGCGCCGAGGCTGTCTTCGCCGTCGCTGCGTTCGACGCCGGTCTTGATCCAGGTGGTGTCGTCGACCTTGACGAAGATGCCCGCCTGGTCGAACTGGGCCGAGAAGTCGAGGTGGAACGCGACCTCCATGGCCGAGTTTTGCTCGAACGGAACGAGCAGGGCGTGCTCGGTGTCGTGGATGAAGCCGTAGGACGTGATGCGCCAGGCGTCACTTTCTTCGACGGCGGTCACGCGCATGCCGTCGTCGGCGATCTCCACGCGCGCCGGAGGGGTCGTCCAGGCGCCCGAGTTCCAGTCGATATCGGTCATGGCGGATGTCCTCTCCTCAGCGCGGCCCGGCCGACCACGGCCCAAGCGTACACTTGTACACATGACGATCGACCACTTCCCCGGAGATTCCCGCAGCAACTACGAGCGGATGCTCGCCGGTGACGACTACATCGCCGACGACCCCGAGATGGCCCGCCGGGCCGGCCGCGCGGATCGCCTGGCCGACGCCTACTATCGAGCCACGCTCGCGGATGAGGCGGCCGCCCGACCCCTGCTCGTCGAGCTTCTGGGGTCGCTCGGCCCGGACGCCGTCGTGAAGCCGCCCCTCTTCGTGGACTACGGCGAGCACATCCACATCGGCGCGCGCACGTTCGTCAACTACAACCTCACGGCCCTCGACGTCGCCACCATCACCATCGGCGAGGACTGCCAGATCGGCCCGAACGTGCAACTGCTCACGCCGACGCATCCCGTCGCCGCGCAGCCCCGCCGCGACAAGATCGAGGGCGCCCAGCCCATCACGATCGGCGACAACGTGTGGCTCGGCGGCGGCGTCATCGTGTGCCCGGGCGTGACCATCGGCTCGGACAGCGTGATCGGCGCCGGCTCGGTCGTCACGCGCGACATCCCGGCCGGCGTCGTCGCGGTCGGCAACCCCGCCCGCGTGATCCGCGACATCGACGAGCCGCGGTGATGCAGGCACGGGCGCCGCGCCGCATTGATCCGCATCGACGTGAGCGTGTGATCGAAGCCTGCCTCGACGTGATCGCCGATGTCGGGGTCGACGGCACGACCCACCGGCGCGTGGCCGCGGCGGCCGATGTCCCACTCGGGTCCATGACCTACCACTTCGCCGGGATGGACGAGCTCCTCCGCGAGGCATTCACGCTCTTCGCCGATCAGGTCGCGACACAATTCGCGAGCCGCCTCGACAGTGCGACATCCGAGGAGGAAGCCGAGCGCGCCGTGGTCGACATCATCCTGCACGACACCTTCGGCACCGACCGCGACCTCGTCCTCACGCACGAGCTCTACACGCTCGCGGCCCGTCGGCCCGAATATCGCACGATCACACAGACCTGGATGGCTCGCAGCCGGGCCGCCCTCGAACGGCACTTCGACCCGTCGACCGCACGCTTGCTCGACGCCCTGATCGAGGGGCTCACCATCCACCGCGCTCTCGACGTGACGCGACCCGACGATGCACTCGTCGTGGAGGCGGTGCGCCGCATCCTGCGCCCCTGATCAACTGCCGGGTGACGCGATCCGAAGGGGGTTCTGCGAGTACCGGGCAAGACGCGACCTTCCTTACCGGCGCCTGACGCGGTTCAGTTAACGAGGATCACCTCGGCACACAGAACCCGACAGGACGCGACATGAACATCGAACCCGCCACCCCCACCACGAAGAACCCGCCTGAGCAGTTCGCGGGCGACGTGTGGCTCGACCCGATCGCGCTGCCGCACGAAGACGGGCAACACCTGGTCGTCGCCACCGTGCGGTTTGCACCCGGCGCCCGCACCGCGTGGCACTCCCACGAGAAGGGTCAGTACCTGCGGGTCACCGCGGGTGTCGGCCGCTTCGGCACGCGCGATGGCCAGATCATCGACGTGCACCCGGGCCAGACGATCTACACACCGCCGGGTGAGGAGCATTTCCACGCCGCGGCGCCGGGCGTGTTCATGGAGCACATCGCCATGCTCGAGAACGGCGACGACCCGTCCGCCACCACGAGGTGGCTCGAGCACATCACCGACGACGACTTCACCGGCACCTCGTCTCACTGACCACACACTTCGAAAGGAAAGCTCATGCGAGCCACATTGATGTACAAATCCGGCGACGTCCGCGTCGTCGAGGTGCCCGAGCCTGAACTGCGCGAAGCGACGGATGCAATCATCCGCGTCACCCATGCGTGCGTCTGCGGTTCCGACCTCCACCCCTATCACGACCTCGGGGACACGCCCGAGGGGCGACGCATGGGCCACGAGGCCATCGGCGTCATCGAGCAGATCGGCACGGATGTCTCGACCCTCGCCATCGGCGACACCGTGATCGTCCCCTTCGCCTGGTCTGACGGCACGTGCGCTTTTTGCCAGGACGGTGTCACGACGTCCTGCGTTCACGGCGGTTTCTTCGACGGAGCGTCCTCGGCGACGCAGGCCGAGAAGCTGCTGGTGCCGCAGGCGGATGGCACGGCCGTGAAGATCCCCGCGGGCACGGACGAGTCGTTCATGCCCTCGCTCCTCACCCTGTCGGATGTCTACCTCACCGGCTATCACGCCGCCATCCGCGGCGAGGTCGGCCCGGGCAAGACCGTCACGGTGGTCGGAGACGGCGCCGTCGGGCTCTCGGCCGTGCTCGCGTCGAAGCAGCTCGGTGCCGAGACGATCATCCTGATGGGCCGCCACACCGCGCGCACCGACCTCGGTCGCGAGTTCGGCGCCACCCACGTGGTTGCCGAGCGCGGAGAAGAGGGTGTCGCGAAGGTGAGGGAGATCACTGGCGGCGAAGGCTCGCACGTCGTTCTCGAGGCCGTTGGCCACATGCCCGCCTATGAGCAGGCCTACGGAATCATCCGCCCCGGCGGCACGATCAGCCGCGTCGGCGTTCCGCAGTATGAGGACGCCCCAGTGGGCTTCGGCTCGCTCTTCGGCAAGAACGTCACGCTCACCGGCGGGCCCGCCACCGTGCGCGCCTACCTCGAGGCCGCCATCCCGCAGGTGCTCGACGGCACCATCGACCCGGGCCGCGTCTTCGACCGCGAACTGCCGCTCGACGATATCGCCGAGGCCTACCGCCTCATGGATGACCGCGAGGCACTCAAGGTGCTCATCCGGCCGTAGTCGAGCCACATCCAACGCCACGTCAGAAGGGGTGCTGCCGATCGGCGGCGCCCTTTTTGCGTGCCCGCTTGTCACTACTATGCATTGCACGCTAACATGCAAAACATGACAGCTGATGTGGGGGCGCAGATCCGGAAGGGCGTCGTGGAATACTGCGCGCTCGGCATCCTGTCGCGCGAGCCGATGTATGGCTGGCGGCTGTCCGAGGAGCTGGTCGAGCGCGGCATGATCGCGAGCATCGGCACCCTCTACCCCGTGCTCGGGCGCCTGAAAGATCGCGGCCTGATCACGTCCTACGCCGGCGAAAGCGGGTCGGGGCCCGTGCGCAAGTACTACAAACTCACCCCCGCCGGGGAGGCCGAGCTGAGCGAATTCCGCCGCCAGTGGGAGCCGTTCACCCGTTCCGTGCAAGACATCGTGGCAGGAGACGACGCATGACCACCGTTCCCCCCGAGGCGCAGGCCTACCTGAAACGCCTCGACCGAGCGCTGCGGCCCGTGCCACGCGATGTCGCCTCGGCGATCCGAGCCGGCATCACCGAAGAGCTGGCGGGCCTCGAGCCGCAGGAGGCCGTCGATCGGGTCCGCTCCTTCGACGACCC
Organism: Okibacterium fritillariae; assembly: GCF_052783725.1. NCBI lineage: Bacteria > Bacillati > Actinomycetota > Actinomycetes > Micrococcales > Microbacteriaceae > Okibacterium > Okibacterium fritillariae. The sequence continues at coordinate 3,047,349 of NZ_CP199917.1, read as the reverse complement.
CGAGGCGATCGCGGCTGCCGCGCTGGGAGAGAGTCGCGCCGACGCCCGGCCGGCCCCTCGGCGGCGGGCCCTCTGGATCGTCGGCGCCGTCGCGGTCGTCGTGGTGGTCGCCCTCGTCGTCGCGGCCTCGGTCTCGGGCTGGCTGTCGGGCCCAAGACCTGATCGCGACGCGCAGCCGGCTGGCCCCTCGGCAAGCGCGTTCCCCATGACCGATCTGGGCCCGTCGCCCGCCCCGGCCACGCCCGGCCCCGACGAGCTCGAGAAGCTGCGCCTCGAAGAACAGGACCGTCAGTGGGATGCCGTCACGGCCACCTATCCCGACGCCGTGCGCCCCGCCGACCCGTTCCAGGAATACCGCGACCCGAACGACTCGACGGCCCTTCTCGGATGCCTCACCGCCGCGGGCCTGCCCGTGGACCTCGGCTCGACGGTCGGCGGTGGCGGACCCGTCAGTGTGGGCACGAGCACCTCGACCGAGGCCGAAGAGGTCGCCTCGTTCACCTGCTGGGCGGGCTACCCCACGAAACCGGTCGCGCCGATGACGACCGCCCAGCTCGACTATCTCTACAGCTACCTGACCGAATACCTCGTGCCCTGCTACGAGGCCAACGGAATCACGAACGCCAAGGCGCCCAGCCGCGAGGACTTCGTGAGCCAGTGGCCGAACCAGGGATGGTTCCCCGACACGACCTCGGCTGCGCTGAGCGACCAGGAGCAGCAGCGCATCGACAGCACCTGCAAGCGACCGGACTGACGATGCGCTCGATACATCCTCGTCACCTTCGCGTGGTCACCCGCAACGTGATCGTCGCCGCGGCGCTCGTCACTGTGCTGGCGGGCTGCACGCTGCTCAGCCCCGAGCGGGGCGACTCACCGGCACCGACCTCGACGACGACGGATGCATCATCCGCGACGCCGACCGCAACGCCGACGCCCTCCCCGGTGCCCACCAACCAATTCGTCGACTCGGGCCCGACCGAATTCGCCACGGGCGACGCCACGGAGCTGCCCGACGGCGCCCTCCGCTATATCGTGCAACCGGGCGACGTCGGCAACGTGATCTGCGAACGATTCGGCCGCGACTACTGGCAGGGCTACCTGGCCGACGCCGACGGCAATCCTGTGAACGGCGCTCTGGGCTGCATGATCGTCAGCTTCCCCGGGGATGTCATGATCCTGACGCGCGACACCCGGGCCGAGGCCATCAAGCGCGCCCGGTTGTCCGCGCCCGAGTAGCGTTTCAGGCGGATTCGCGCACGAGAAGGTGCAGACCGACCAGGGCCTCGAGCATCCCGGGCGGGCCCGTTCGGTCGAGGACCTGTTCGAGCAGGCCGACGGCTGCCTCGGCGAAGGCGGTCTTGTCGATGGCCAGCGTCGTGAGTTCGGGGCTGCTGAGGCGGCCGATGTCGAGGCCGTCGATGCCGACGACGGCCACCTTGCTCGGCACGGGGACGTCGAGCCGGCTGAGGGTTTTCAGCACCCCCATGGCCATGACGTCGTTGTAGACGAGGATCGCGTCGGTGTCGGGGGCCTCGCGCAGGAGGCGTTCGGTGGCCGTCATGCCGCCGTCGAGGGACTCGTCGGCCGAGATCAGGGGGCGGCCCGGCCAATCGAGCCCGTGTTCGCCGACATACGTTTCATACACGTCGCGTCGTTCCCGCGAGCCCGCGTCGTCGGAGTCGATGAACGCGATGCGACGTCGGCCGGACGCGACGAGGTGGTCGAGCGCGGCGGTCACGCCCGAGGCGCCGTCGAGCACGACGCGGGCGTCGAGCCGGGGATGAGCGGGGCCGTCGAGCATGATGAGTGGCAGGCCCAGGCCGCCCTCGCGCAGCACCGCGGCGGGCAGGAGGGAGAAGGTGTCGGAGCGGCATCCGGTCAATGCGAGCGCATCGACACGCGAGGCGATCGAGGCGAGCTGCGCGCGACCCTTCTCGCGATCGGTGCCGATATCGCAGAGCAGCACACTCCAGCCGCGCTCGGCCGCGACGCGCGTGAGTGCCGAGGCGAGCTCGGCGAAATATGGGTTGCTCAGGTCTTCGAGTACCAGCCCAATCGTGGTCGTGCGCCCCTGCACCATGCTCTGGGCGCTCCGGTTCGGGCGGTAGTTGAGCTCGTTTGCCGCGGCCAATACGCGAGCCTTCGTCGCGGCGCTGACGTCGACCATGTCGTTGAGGGCCCGCGTCACGGTCTGGCGTGAGACGCCGGCTCGCGCCGCGACGTCGAGGATCGTGCTCGCGCCGCGTTCTCTTGCCATGGACTCGAGTGTACTGCTAGCGTCGCCTACGCCGTGAACGTTCACGGTGCTCATCTCGATTGGAGCTTCCCCTGTCTTCCTCCGCCGCCCCCGGCTCCTCTTCGCTCGATCACCGAGAGGCCCGTCGCGCCCGCATCGCCGTCGGCATCCTGTTCTTCACGAACGGCGCGCTGATCTCGAACCTCCTCCCGCGCTATCCCGAGATCAAGGATGACCTCGGCCTCACGAACACCGCATTCGGCGCGGCCGTCGCGGCCTACCCGCTGGGCGCGCTCCTGCTCGGGCTGACGGCTGGCATGCTCATCCGCCGCTTCCGCTCGTCACGGGTCGCCATCGCGGCGACGGTCATCACCGCGATCGGGCTCCTGCTCGTGGGAGTTGCCCCCGGCTGGATCGTCCTCGCCCTCGCGCTCTTCCTGGCGGGCGCGATGGACGCGATCACCGACGTCGCGCAGAACTCACACGGCCTGCGCGTGCAGCGGCTCTACAAGCGGTCGATCATCAACTCCTTCCACGCCATCTGGTCGATCGGCGCGGTCATCGGCGGCGTGATGGGTGCGGCCGCGGCGGCTCTCGGCGTGCCGCTGCTCCTGCACCTCACGATCTCGGCGGTCCTCTTCAGCGTCGCCGCGGTCGCGTCCTACCGCTGGCTGTTGGCAGGGCCTGAGCCGACTCCGGATGCCGCGCCCACCGTGGCCGAGCCGCTCGCCGGGTCGCTCGCCGAGCCGCTCCCCGCGTCGACCGCATCCCCGTCCCCGGCCGCATCCCCGTCCGCAACCGCGAAGCCCGGCGGCACCGCCTGGCGCTACGCCACCCTGCTCGCGCTCGTCGTCATCGCGGCCGGCGGCGCCATCGTCGAGGATGCCGGCAGCTCCTGGTCCGCCATCTACCTCTCCGACAGCCTGGGCGCCTCCGCGTTCGTCGCGGGCCTCGGCTTCATCTCGCTGCAGGGCATGCAGTTCGTCGGCCGCCTGCTCGGCGACCGCATGGTGGACCGTTTCGGCCAGCGCGCGATCGCCCGCCTCGGCGGCGCGCTCGCGCTGGTGGGAATGGGGGCCGCGCTCGCGTTCCCGAGCATCCCCGGAACCATCGTCGGCTTCGGGTTGGCCGGCTTCGGCGTCGCAACGCTCATCCCGGGCGCCATGCAGGCCGCCGACGAGCTGCCCGGCTTCAAACCCGGCGCGGGCCTCACGATCGTCGGATGGCTCCTCCGCCTCGGTTTCCTGCTCTCGCCGCCCCTCGTGGGCGCCATCGCCGACGCATCTTCGCTGCGTTTCGGCCTCATCCTCGTCCCCGTCGCGGGCCTGCTCGTCCTGATCTTCGCTCGCGTCCTCGCCACCCGCACCACGACCCGCACCGCCACCCCGGGCGTCGATCGATGACGGAACACCGAGCCCCCACGATCGCGGATGTCGCCGACCGCGCAGGCGTCTCCCGTCAAACCGTGTCGAGAGTCATCAACCACGACGCCTATGTCGCGAACGACACTCGGATCAGGGTTCTCGAAGCCATCCGCGACCTCGGCTACCACCCCAACGTCGCGGCCCAGGCCCTCGGCCGCCGCAACCGTCCGGGCCCGCGCGTGTCCTCAAGCGACGCGGACGCGTGAGGTGCGCCTTCTCGCGCCAGGCCACCCGCCAACCGCCGACCGCCGCCTGCTGACTGCCGACTGCTGACTGTTGCGCCGCGGCGGCTGCCGACCGCTGTCTGCTGACCGATGTGCCGCGGAGGCCGCACCGGTGCCATCTTTCAGACGCCTACTGGTCGCCCAGCGCCTCGGCGGCCAGCCGCTGCAGCGCCACGATGTGGGCGTCGAACGTGTATTGCCCGAGCGGCGTCAGGCTGAGCGTGGTGGTGAGGCGCTTGTCGGTGCGGCTCGAGGAGGTCGACTTCTTCACCGTCACGAAGCCGAGTTCGACCAGGCTGCGGACCGTCTTCGAGAGGTTTGCCTCCGACAGCCCGAGCGTGTCTTTCAGAACCGAGAACTCGGCGCTGTCGACGGGGCGCAAGAGGCCGCAGATGCGCAGGCGGTTCGGCGCGTGGATCGCTTCCGAGAAGCGGGCATCATCGGCCACGCCGCAGCTCCCGATCGAAGGCACGGTCATAGGCGCGGCCGCCCAGCCACATCACCAGGAATGCTGCGAGGGCGCTCGCAATGATCCACACGCCGTTCCCGGTGGCGGCGAGGGCGAACGACACCCCGAGCAGCAGCACGATGACGACACCCATGACGATGGCGACGGTGAGGCTGCGCGGTCCGGCCGTGTGGGTGATCGTCACGCCCGTCTTCTTTTGATAGGCCAGCGCGAGAAAGACGATGCCGAGCGAGGCGAACGTGACCAGCAGGGATTGCCAGATCGTCCCGGTGCCGATGGGCGAGCCGACGATGGCAGCGGTCGCGAGGGCGAGGAGCGGGTAGTACCAGCCCGGTGTCGCGACCCGATCCGCCAGGGCTGAGCGGTCTGACTGGAGCGCGCCCAGCGCTTCGCGCGCATCCCGATTGCGGTCGTCGGCGGGGTAGCGAGAGCCTTCGTAGTGACTTTCCATGTTGGAAACCATTTCACATGCCATCCGGTTAAGCAAGTGTTTTGGATGCCTCAGCTCATGCCTTGTCGCGGAACATCTTCTCGGCGATGCGCAGTCCGGTACGGGTCGGAAGGACTCTCGCGAGCGCCGCCAGCATTCTGTTGCTCCCGCCATCCACCACCGATGGCGCCGAACCGTGGAGCGCCGCCCATGCCGTGTCGACGACATCCTGAGGTTGGCGTTTCCCCTTCGCGGCACCGGGGTTCATGGGCGTGACGGTATCGCCGGGGGACACCGACAGAACGCGGATGCCGTGCTTCCGATTCTCTTCCGAGATGGCCTCGCTGAACAGGCGCACGTAGGACTTCGAGGCCCCATAGGCGGCGAGGTAGGGCGTCGCTTGATAACCCGCGACGCTCGCGATATTGATGATCGCGCCACGACCGGCAGCCCGCATCCGGATGATGGCGGCCTGGTTCACCAGCGTCAATGCGGCGATATTGAGGCCGATCATGCTCCGCAAGGCGGCGGGGTCGATGCGCGTGAGGTCTCCCTCGGGTGCGGAGCCGGCGCTGAAGATCACATGGTCCAGACGGGGCAGTTTCGCGATCGCCTCGACGAGCGTGGCGACATCCGACGCCTGCGAGAGGTCTCCCGCGTGCACGACGACCTCGTTCCCGTGGATGTCGGTCAATTCGGCGGCAAGGGAGTCGAGGGCGCTTCGCGACCGCGCGACGACGACTAGATCGAACCCCTTCGCGGCATAGTCCTGGGCGAACTGCCGGCCGATGCCGGAACTCGCCCCCGTGATCAGGGCAACGGGACGAAGAGATGCGGGCATCTCATTCCTTTCACTCGAGTGACACTCTAAACGGATAAGCTATCCGAACGGAAAGTCTATACGTTTCGCTAGAGTGGAAAGGTGGAAACGCAGCGGAGAGACGTCGTGCGCAACCGGCAGCGCATTCTGGATGCCGCGGCGGCCGCCCACGCGCGCGGAGAGGCCCTGGCGCTCAACGCCATCGCCCGCGCGGCTGACACGGGCGTGGCCACCGTCTACCGGCACTTCGCCTCGGTGGAGGCGCTCGAAGAAACCCTGGTTTGGGATCGGTTCGACGAACTGCGCGCGATGCTGCAACCGTCGAGTGCGGCATCCGTCGACTCGGTGCTCGAGAAGTACTTCGCACTTCTCCTGGGCGACCCGCTGTTCGAGACCGTGATCTCACGCGCCGAATGTGCTCTTGAGCGCACCGGCGAACTGCGCGACGAGTTGATCGAGGCTTTGTCGTCTTTCATGGGGCGCGAGGCAACCGGTGGGCGCCTTCGCGCTGACCTGGAGCCGGACGACCTGCTGGCGCTGCTGTGCGGTCTCGCTTATTCGGCGCGCACGCTCGGGGCAACGGCCGACGACCCCCGTGGCCGGCTGCTGTTCGCCGTCCTGATGTCTGGGCTCCGCCCGCCGCGACCGTAAAAACTAGTCGGCCGGCCGCCTCGCGGGCCTTCATGCGAGGCCGCTCATGAGCCTGCGTCAGCTCCCGTGCTGTCGCCCGAGGCGGCATCCCCGTCAACCGGCGGCTTCATCCAGAACGGCGAGTAGTGGTAGCCATCCGGGTCGTCGAATTGGCGCTGATACATGAAGGGGTAGTCATCCGTGTCGCCGATGCGGCCGCCCGCTGCACCCGCGCGTTCGACGAGCTCGTCGACGGCTTCCTGGCTGCCTAGATCGAACGAGACCGTGACTTTGGAGGGGGTGTCGGGCCCGCCGACGAGGTCCTCGGTGGCTCCGACGCTGGCGTACATCGCCCGGCTGCCGAGCATGATGTACTGCTCCGGCGCGATCGCGAAGCAGTACGCATCGGGCCCCGACATCTCGTCGTTGCGCTGCCAGCCGAGGGCCGTGTAGAAGGCGGTCGCGCGTTCGACGCTCTCGACCGGGCACGTGATGAAGATGGTCATGTGGCTCATGCTGGCGACCGGAGTGCCCGCCGTCAAGATCATCCGACACTGGTGCTTCTGACGCCCCTCGCCCTAGCGGGATTCCGCGAGTATTTGGCGGATTTCCGCAGGTGCCCTCCTGTTGCGACCGTTGAACGTCGCCGTGGGCCCGGTGTGCCGCTCGACGAGCGGCGCGTGACGCGTCGTGGTACTCCGTACCCACCCCGGGGGTGAGGTTTTCTGTACTTGAGGACGATGGCCGCGCAGGGGGAGCGCGGGATAGGGTGACGGCATCCCGCCCGGTCGATCGCGCCTGATCGACTGCACCCGTTCGAGGCCGCACGCGCCACACGGGGTCCTCTCGCCGAAGCTGTCGCCACGGACATCCTCATTTTTCACGCCGCCTGTGTGCGGTCACGAGAGCGCTCACATCGGATGCTTCATGAATCTCACTCCCGTTTCGATCAGAACCCCCGACCAACTTCTCCGCGTCTTCGTCAGCTCCACGCTGCGCGATCTGGCGGAGGAACGCCAGGCCGTGCGCGGCGCGATCGAGCGGATGCGGCTGGCCCCCGTGATGTTCGAGCTCGGGGCTCGCCCGCATCCCCCGCGCGACCTCTATCGCTCCTATCTGCAGCGCAGCGAAATCTTCCTCGGCATCTATTGGCGCCGCTACGGCTGGGTCGCACCCGACGAAACGGTCTCGGGTCTCGAAGATGAATACAACCTCGCGCCGCCCATGATGCCCCGCCTGATCTACATCAAGTCGACCGACGACGTGCTCGAACCGCGCCTGGTCGAGCTGTTGCAGCGCATCAAGAACGACGACCGCGCATCCTATAAATCGTTCGACACGGTGGAGGAGTTGCGCGAGCTGGTCGAGGCCGACCTGGCCACCCTGCTGGCCGACCGCTTCGACGCCTCCCTGAACGCGTCGGCCGACGGCGCCGCTGCCGTGATCGCGCCGCCGCAGCAGTACCTGCCGTCAGAGACCGGTGCCGGCGCCATCCCGGCCCCGCTGACCTCGCTGCTCGGGCGCGACCGCGAGTTCGAGCGGGCCCGGTCGCTCCTGTTGCAGGATGATGTGCGCCTCGTCACGCTGACCGGCCCGGGTGGCGTCGGCAAGAGCCGCCTCGCGATCGAGCTGGGCCGGTCTGTTCGTGAGGAATTCCCGGACGGTGTCGTCTTCGTCTCGCTCGCCGCCGCGCACGACGCCGACCAGGTGCCCGCGGCCATCGCCGATGCGCTCGGCGTGCGCGACACGGGTGCCGAACCCCTCGTCGACACGCTCACCACAGCGCTGCGGGGCCGCCGCGTGCTCATCATCGCCGACAACTTCGAGCAGGTCATGGGCGCGACGCCCGCCCTGATCGCCCTGCTCGCCGCGCTCCCCGGTCTGTCGTTCCTCGTGACGAGCCGCACGGTGCTGCGCGTGCTCGGCGAGTACCGCGTCGACCTCGGCCCGCTCGCCCTCCCCGCCGCCGTCGACCGCGATGTCGCGTCGGTGCTCGAATCGGCGGCCGTGCAACTCTTCGTGCAGCGGGCCCGCTCGGTGGCGCCCGAGTTCGTGGTCACCGAGGACAACGTGGCGGCCGTCGTCGGCATCTGCCGCAAGCTCGACGGCGTGCCGCTGGCGCTCGAACTGGCGGCGGCGAGCATCCGTTTGCTGCCCCCATCCGTTGTTCTCACGCGCCTCGAACAGCACCGCGGCCTCGTCTCGGGAACCCCGCACCTGCCCGCGCGCCAACGCAGTCTCGAGGACACCATCGAGTGGAGCGTGCAGCTGCTGCCCCCGCGCGAGAAGACCCTGCTGCAGCGGCTGGGCGTGTTCTCGGGCGGCTTCTCGCTCACCGCAGCCGAGGCCGTGGCGGGCGGCGGTGCCGCGGGTGACGGCACAGCGGGGGAAGGCGCCGCGGGTGAAGGCGCCGACGTCGACGTGCTCGAGAGCCTGGGCGCGCTCGCCGATTCGAGCCTCATCCGCCAGCAAGACCACGGCGAGGATGCGCGCTTCACCCTCTTCGGCTCGGTGCGCGACTATGCCCGCCGGGGCCTCGAAGCATCGGATGCCGGTGCCGCCACCCACCGCGCCCACGCCCGTTACTTCGCCGACCTGGGTCACGCGTCGGTACCGCTCCTGCGCGGCCGCACCCAGAACGCGACTATGCGTCAGCTCGCCGACGACCGCGACAACCTGCGCGCCGCCGTGCACTACTTCATCGAGCACCGCGAGTGGGATCGCCTGGCCCGCCTCGCCTGGGACCTCTACGTCTATTGGTGGATGGGTGGGCTGCTCAACGAGGTGCGGGGCTGGATGGATGAGCTGCTCGCATCCGGTGACGCCGTCGATGACTCGAGCCGGGCCGCCGCGCTCTACTACAGCCGCGCGATCACGTTCTGGCAGCAGCCGGTCGAGGTCATCCCGGGTCTGACCGAGAGCTCGACGCTCTTCCACGCCGCCGACGATCGCTCGGGGGAGGCCCTCGCCCGGACATCCCTGGCGCTCGCGCTCCTCACGACGACGCCGCCCGAACCCGCCGAAGCCGAGGACGAACTCGAACGATCCCTCACCCTCACGCGCTCGGCCGGCGACACGTGGGGCGAGGCGCTCGTGCTCGTGACGCTGGGCCGCGTGGCCATCTTCGACCAGAAGCTGCGCCGGGCGCTCAACCGTTTCGAAGAAAGCCTCGAGGTCGCGCGCCGTCAGGGCGACGACCTCAGCGCCGCCATCGCCGAGAACCACCTCGGCTGGGCGCACCTCATGCTCGGGGATGTCGACACCGCCCGCGTGCTGTTCCGAGAAAGTCTCAGCGCCTCGGCGCTCGTCGGGCACACCGAGGGCATGGCGTACGGCCTCGAGGGCGCCGTCGCGGTCGCCGCGGCCGACGGAGACATCGAGCGCACCGGCCTCCTCCTCGGGGCCTCGGAAGCGCTGCGCGAGCGGTCGGGTCTCTACAACGTGCCGACGTTCTCGTTCCACCAGCAGGCCATCGCGCCCATCCTGGCGGGCGATGCCGCGGCGCAACTGCTCGCGGCCCAAGAGCGTGGCCGCCTGCTCCTCCCGGCCGCAGCGGTCGCGCTCGCCGTGAGCCCTCCAACGCCGCGGCCTCCCGTTCCGGCCGAAGCCGAAGCCGAAGCCGGAGCCGGAGCCGAAACCGAAACCGTTTCCGACCTCGAACAGGCGGCCCGTTCATGACCGAGAGCACAGCGGTGGTCGACAAGCATTCCGCCGCCCGCCCCACCGGCGCCGAGCTCTACACCCGCCTCCTCGCCGCCTTCCTCCTCCCGTTCCTCGCGGCCGCCTTCGTCCTCCTCTACCTCCTCCCCGGCACCACAGACGCCCTCTTCGCCTGGACCATCGAGCCGCCCCTCACTGCCATGTTCCTCGCGAGCGCCTACCTCGGCGGCATCTGGTTCTTCGCCGCCGCCGCGCGCCCCGGCAACTGGCGCGCCGTCAACCGAGGCATCCCGGCGGTCCTCGTCTTCGCCACCCTCCTCCTCGTCGCGACCCTCCTCCACCTCGACAAGTTCCACCCGGGCCACATCTCGTTCATCGTCTGGTTCGCCCTCTACCTCACGACCCCCGCGCTCGTTGTCATCCTGATGATCGTCAACAGACACACGGATGACGGCACCCACGCCCCTCGCGACTACCGCGTCCCCCTCCCCACCCGCATCGTCCTCGCGGCCATCGGTGTCGCGTCGCTGGCCACGGGTCTCGCCCTCTTCTTCCAGGCGGATGCCCTCATCGCCGCCTGGCCCTGGACGCTCACCCCGCTCACGGCCCAGGTCATGGGCGCCGCGCTCACCCTCCCCGGAATCGTCAACCTCGCGCTCCTGCGCGACCCCCGCTGGAGCGCCTTTCGCACGGTCTTCCAGGCCCAGATCGTCAGCCTCGTCGCGATCGTCCTCGCCCTCATCATCCGCGCCGCCGACCTCAAACTGGCGCCCTCATCCGTCGTCTTCTGCGCCGGCATCGCCCTCTCGCTCGTCGCCTACGTCCTCTTCTACCTCCACAACGACCGCCGCAGCATCCGACCGCGCTGATGCCCAGGCACCTCGGCACTCGAGCTTGAAACCAGCACGAGGGACTGTCAGTGTGATCACTGCTGAAGTGTGACGCTTTGGGGGACCTGACTATCAGGGCGAGGCTGGGGGCCTATGAAACGCGTGCGAGTTCTCGCGCTCTACACGTTCTTCATTGTGTGGCTCCTAGCGACCACGCTTTATCACCAACGAACGTACTGGGGCGACGCTGCCCAAACCTGCCTACAGGCTCCAATCGGTACGGATGTCTCAGAGGGCGCCTATCAGGTGCACTCGTTTGTGCCTCTCGGCACAACCTGTGTCTCCTCCGATGGAAACGGGTCGCTGAGATCCGTATTCCTCCCCGAACCCTGGTGGGATTTCGGGATCCTCGTTCCCGTTGGCGTCGCGATCTTCGTGTTGGAACTACGAAGCGCGCGTCGACCCCGCCCGTGGCGCAGCCGCATGGCGCGCTCCGGATGCCCCGTCAGCGCGGCGTTCGCTGCAAGAAGGTCTCGAGGCTTTCCGGGGCCTCGCCGGTGATGGTCTCGACCGCGTCGCTCACGGGCGCCATGACGTTGCTGGCCACGGCGGTGTAGGTGCTCACCCAGGCGTCCACCTGCCAGTCCGGCGCTCCATAGGGGGCTCGCGATGCGTAGGCCTCGTCGATGCTCTCGTCGTAGAACGTGACGTCGCGCTCGCGGATGCGGCTGATCGTGGCGGCGACGTCGGCGAAGCTCAACGCCTCGGGGCCGGTGATGTCGTAGGTGCGCCCGGCGTGCGCGGCGGGATCGAGGAGCACTGCGGTAGCCGTGCGGGCGACATCGGCGCGAGAGACGAGTGCGACGCGACCGGTGCCGCCGGGTCCGCGGATGACGCCGTCTTCGCCGACGAGGGCTTCCATGAAGTCGATGTAGAAGCTGTCACGCAGGAAGGTCCACGACATCCCGGACGCCTTGATGTGTTCCTCGGTGGCGAAGTGGTCGCGGGCGAGCGTGAAGATCGCGTCGGGGGCTGCAGCCACGAACGATGTGTACACGATGTGGCGAACGCCAGCCGAGGCAGCCGCATCGACGAACGTGCGGTGCTGCTCGAGCCGATCGGCGCTTTCAGACGCGGACACCATGAACAGGGTCTCGACCCCCTTGAGCGCTTCGGCCGCCGCCGAGGCATCGCCATAGCTGGAGCGGTGCACGGTGCTTCCCGCCAACTGCGGTGCCTTCGCCGGGTCACGCACGAGAAGCCGCTGGGGCACGCCATAATCAGCGAGAGCGCGGGCCACGAGCCCGCCGACCACGCCGGTTGATCCGGTGACGGCCAGTGTGGCTGCAGCTGCATTCGTCTGGGCATCGCTCACGTGAAGTCCTCCTCGATGATGACGGCGGATGTCTCGCCGCTCGTAACGGCCGCCGCCTGCTCACGCGCAACAACCCCCCACAAGCTTCCCCCGTCGACAACCGCGCTTCAAGGGCCGCCGCATACGCACTTTCGGGTAAGCGGTGCCGCGCGAGCCTCCCAATACCCCCGAACGGGTGACAAGGGTGCGGGGTCTGTGGAAGGGTGTTTGCACGCCTCGACCGGTTGGGGCCGGGGAACACGAATCAGGATGGGGACGATCATGAAACGTAAATCACTGAAAGCAGCGGCGGTCGCAGCGGTCGCCGGGGGACTGCTTTTTGCAGGCATCCAGCCCGCCCAGGCCACTCAGGCCGTCTACTACTACGAGTCATTGGGCACCTGCTCTCAAGCGGCCGACCGCTACGCGCAAAGCGCCACAATCGAGCAGTTCTGCACGGTCGATGCCTACATCAATGGCGTCCCGTATCGCTGGCGTCTCATGGTGAACTTCTAACCGACACTCTGTGCAGCGTCGCTGTCTCGTCACCGTTCAGTTAGCCAAACGTCTAACGGAGGCGGATCGGCGAACCTCAGCGGGCTTGTAGCCTGGGGCCATGCAGAGCCGCGACCTCATCGACCACATCTCCGGTCGCTCGCGTGACTCTGCTCGCCCTGTTGTCGTCGGCGTTTCGGGATACTGCGGGTCGGGCAAGTCGACACTGGCCCGGGAACTCGTGGCAGCCCTGCCCGGCGCGGTGAGAATGCGGGGCGACGATTTCCTCGATCCGGCTCGGTCTCATGTTCGATCGACCGACTGGGATGGCGTCGACCGGTCTCGTCTGGTCGCTTCCGTGATCGAGCCTTTCCGAGAGCGGCGCCCCAGTGAATTTCGCCGCTATGACTGGTCGGCTCGTGCCCTGGGCGACCCGGAGTCCCTTCCGGTCGCCGACGTGCTCGTGGTCGATCTGATCGGACTCTTCCACCCCGAGGTCGTCCCTCTCCTCGACGTAGCCGTGTGGTGCGACGTCGACCTCGACACGGCCGCGACCCGCGGGATGGATCGCGACAGAAAGCTCGGCCGCACCCACGAATCGCTGTGGCGCGATGTTTGGATCCCGAACGAGATCGACTTCAGCAACCGTTTCGACCCCCGCCGATCCGCGACGGTCCTTTACGAGTCCCTCGGAGAACGATGAACCTGTCGGCAACCTCCATCGTGACCGCACGATGCGTTCTCGAGCCGTTGACGGTGGAACACGCGCCGGAAATGATCGGCGTCCTCGCCTCCGATGATTTGTATACGTTCATTGGCGGAGAGCCGCCCTCGGAGCGTGCTCTGCGGGAGCGCTACCGACGCCAGGTGGAGGGGCGCTCGCCGGATGGCACCGAGGGATGGCTGAACTGGGTGATCCGCGAAAACGCAGGCGGCCGTGCGATCGGCTACGTTCAGGCGACAGTTGTGGAGCGCGCTAAGGGTGCCCGTGCGGATTTGGCCTGGCTGATCGCGTCCTCGATGCAACGCCAGGGTTTTGCCTCGGAGGCGGCGGAGGGCATGGCCGGATGGCTCCGGGGACGCGGTGTGACCGACATCCGTGCCCATATTCACCCTGGGCATGAAGGTTCCGCTCGAGTGGCTCGGCGTCTGGGGCTGGCGCCGACATCCGAGATGCAGGATGGCGAAACGCTGTGGATGCTGCAGGAATGAGCGAGGGCCCGCGTCGGGGGGTCAGTCCAGCTGACACGGATAAGCCCGCAGAGGGGGAGTTCCCCGACAGCCCAGAGACCGCTGTCGCCAGCTATTACCGATACCCCGGTGATTCCGAGTGGTGGATGTTCCACGACGGAACGACCTGGGTCGGTGATCCGGTCCGCCTGCCCTGGTACAAGAAGCCCGTCTCCTGGTCGGTGGGTCGAGCGCCGCGCTGGGCTCACGTGGTGATGTTGGGCGTCATGGCCCTCGTGGCTGCGACAAAGCTCCTCTTCGACTTCCCGCCCGGATAGCGAGTTGGCAAGGTGGGCACAGGTGCCCATGGTGTGCGGAGTGGTCCGCCAATAGCGTTACTCACCATCATGGACAACATCGGAATCATCCTGCTCGCCGTCCTCATCCTCGTGATGCTGATCGGATGGCCCATCGCGCGGCCCTTCCTCAAACGTCGGGCTAACGCCGCCGGGCGTGAGGCCGGCGAGAAATATGCGGCCGGCAAACTGCCCGGCGTGCTCGAGGCCCTGGGCCGCACGGTCGTTATCCATGCCGACGAGGCTGCTGCGCATAACGTGGTCGACACGGCCGTGGCGACGATGCCCCGCAAGGCCGGCGCGCACGTCGGCGGCGGCTGGGCGATCAAGTGGGTCGAGAAGGATGACGTCGTCGCGCAGCTCACCACTGAGCCGTCCTCGGGTGCGGGCGTGCTGAGCGTGGCTCGGTTCCGTGATTACCTGGGGTTCCCGCAGGGGGCGAAGGAGTGGACGGCCTTCGCGCGCGCCGTCGAACAGGCCGCTGCGGCATCCGGAATCGCCGTCTCGACCGGCACAGTCTCTTTTGCCCGGGGCGCGCGCATCGACGATAAGAACTGGGTGTGGGCGCCGGTCGCCGAGCGTCCCAACGTCTGACGGACCACTAGCGGCCGGGGCTGCCCTCGGGCGGATCCTGCGCGTCGAGTCGTTCTCGTCGGCGCTCAGGCCATTCGACGCGGCGCAACTTCGAACGCTCTATCTCAGGTTCCCGTCGGTCCAGATCTGAATCGCGGCGCGGATGGCTTCGGCATTGTCTTGGCCGCCGTGCGTCCCACCGAACGCCTCACCTCAGGACTGTAGAACACCATTGATGGGCAGGCCGTCTCGGTAGTGTTTACAAAGATCGCGTTCAATGTCGGTGCCAGACAACCAAGATGTGTCCCTCCTGGCGGTGGATGCAATTACGTTCCGGCACGGGTTCACCAGAAGAACAAATGTCTCGGGCGAGCTCAGCAGCCGGGTTACCGCGGATGGAGGCCAAAAAGTGAGTGGTTCAAAACACGACACAGCAGACGGCGTGTGGTGCGTTTTGGGTGAGCCCCGAACCGTCGCGCAAATCGGTCAAAGTGGATTCGCCTGGATCGGGCTGGACATGCAGCACGGCGCATTCGACGACACGTCCCTGATGTCGACGATGCAAATGCTTTCCACGCTCCCACAGTCTCCGATGGTTGCAGTACGGGTGGCAGAACTCTCTGATGCCCGGATCGGACGAGCGCTCGACCTCGGGGCTGACATCGTCATCGTCCCGATGATCGAAACCGTCGAGCAAGCACAGCAGGCTGTCGCGGCCGCCGATTATCCCCCGAACGGGCGGCGCAGCTGGGGCTCACTCGTCAGCCAATGGGGTCACGTCGCGCCCACGCCGGCCGCTTCGAATCCCGAAGTCTGGGTGATGCTCGAGACACCCGCGGGGGTTGAAGCAGCTGAAGAGATCCTTGCTGTGCCGGGGGTGGCCGCAGTTTTTGTCGGACCCTTCGATCTTGCAATCGGCCTCGGAGTCGATGTCACGGACCTTCTGAAAGCTCAGCACGCTGATGACCCTCTTCCCCGGATCGTCGCCGCCGCGCGACGAACACAGAAGCAAACAGGTGCTTTCGCGGGGGACCCCACGCGCGCAGAGGCGTTGCGGTCTATCGGTTTCAGTCGAGTCGCGGTCGCCACCGACTCTGCGTTGCTCGCCCTCGGGGCTGCTTCGGTGTTGGGTCACGACGCCGGTACTACCTTGAGAACTTACTAAGTCTGATAGGGACTAGACGCGGATCGGACGCCAGCAACCAGGGACCTGAGCGCTCCCTCAAATCCCTGGACGCCGACGCCCGTCTGCGTGTCTCTTATTGCACCCTCGATGTGGTTTCAAAGTCGTCCGGTACCGTCGATACCGTCGGAGCCTCGAGCGCGGAACCTTCGGCATCTATGTGTGGGAGTGCTCTGCCGAGCCATTTCGGTAGCCACCAGGCGGCTTCGCCCGTGAGAGACAGGATCGCCGGAACGATCACCATTCGAACAAGGAACGCGTCCGCAACGACCCCAACCGCAAGTGCGAGCGCTATTGACGCGACCAACGACGATGGGCTGAGCGCAAATCCGCCGAACACCGCGGCCATGATCGTCGCCGCGGCGACGACGATGAATGCGGTGCGTCCGAACCCGTCCAGGATCGCTTCTCGAGCGGGGAGACCCTTCGAGTGGGCTTCATGGATACGTGAGACCAAGAACACCTGGTAGTCCATCGCAAGGCCAAAGAGTATGCCGACGATGAGGATAGGGAGAAGGCTGAGGAGCGGATTACCGAGTGGTGCCGCGAACAGAGAGCCGAGCCATCCCCATTGGAAAACCGCCACGGTCACGCCGAGCCCTGCCCCGAGCGAAAGCAGAAATCCTGCGGTCGCGATAAGAGGCACAAGAATAGACCGGAACATGATCATCATCAGGATGAGTGACAGCCCGACGATGAGGACGATGTAAAGAACGAGAGCATCACCAAGCTTCTGATCGACGTCGATTCCAACAGCCGTCACACCTGTGACCTGCAGTGAAACGCCCGGAACCGCGTTTGAGGATTCTCTGATGTCTCGGACGAGATCCTTCGTCGCTTCATCGACTGCACCGCTCTCAGGGATGACCGTGAAGATGGCGGTGTCGCCCGTGGTGCTGACTCCGGATGGAAATACGGTTTGAACATCATGAATCGATTCCAATGTCGACATGATGTCGGGTTGTGCTTTTGAAATGGCTTGACCCTCGGCCAACACAATGAGCGGATTCTGTGCTCCATCGCCGAACTTTTCGGCGATGAGGTTGTAAGCGGCACGCTGGGTCGACTCGGGGTCTTCGCCGCCCGGCATGGACAGTGAGGTCTTCAGAGACAGCACGGGCACCGCCAGGATGACCAGAAGCGTCACAGCTCCAATCACTGAGATGAGGGGATGTTTGACCACCGATGCTCCCCATCGTTCGAGATACCCGATCCTCGTGTTCTGCTCCTTGCCGCCCTGCGAAACGAGGCCGCTCTCCCGTGTTGGGGCAACCGACCGTTTATAACGCGAACGCTCTTTGCGGGGGAGAACGTTGTGGCCCATCGACATCATCAAGGCAGGCAGAAGGGTGAGCGCCATCAAGATCGCGATGAGCACGGCCACCGCGCCGGCCAACCCCATTTCTGTGATGAAAGGGATGTTTACAACGGCGAGGCCGGTCAACGCGATGATCACGGTGGTGCCGGCAAACACGACGGATGAGCCTGCGGTGCCGACCGAGATACCGATGGCGTCGTCGATCTTTCTCCCGGCCCGCAGCTCAGCTCGGAAGCGCGCGAGGACGAAGAGACCGTAGTCGATGGACACTGCCAGCCCCAGCATGACAGCCAAAATTGGGGTGATGGATCCGATGGGGTACAGCGCGGAACTAGCGAGAACACCGAGGATTCCGACCCCGACACCCACGATGGCGCCAACCATATTGGCACCTGCCGCTCTGAGCGAACCAAACGTGAGAACCAAAACAAGGAAGGCAATAGCTACGCCAACAATCTCGCTCGGTCCGAGTATCTCGGGCACTCCGCTGCCCAGCGAACCGCCGACTTCGACAGCTTTCCAGTCCTGATCCCGCTGGTTCTCTGCGGCTTCGAGCACCTCGTCGTAGACGGTTTCCGCGTTCGCGTCGGTGATGCCGGAAAGGTCGACTGAGAGAACAGCCGTGCTGAGATCGGGGGAGACATATGGATTTGCTGGATCGAGGGGGTCACTCACGGTTTCGACATGAGGCAGTCCGGAGAGGTTTTCCCGCAGCTCGATGATTCGAGCTGCCGCGGCTGGGTCCGTGACGTTCTCGTCGTCGCGGGTTTGCACAACGACTTGCAGGGAGCCGGTTCCGGGTTGCGTCGCGGTGTCGGGGAATTCCCGTTCGACGGTGTTGAGCGCGGTACTGGATTCGGTCCCGGGGATCTCAAATGCTCCGTCACTGAATTTCATGCCGGTGAGTGTGATCACGGCAAGTACGACCAGAGTCAGGGTCCAGGTGAGGAAGGTGAGTAGTCGATGCCGGGCGCTGAATCGTCCGACGCGGTAAAGCAAGCGGGCCAAGGGGATATGTCCTCTCCAAAAAGCTGCCCGACAGTCGGGCTCTTCCAGCTTGGAGATGGGCCAGCGACCTTTCGTCGTCTGGCGGGATCGGATCATCGTTCATTCGGGGCGATCGCCGTACTGCGTTCATGGTAGCGGGCGCTAACGGGGGCGGCCGAGTCCTGCTTCAATGGCGATCACAACGAGCTGAGATCTATCCCGTGCACCGAGTTTTGTCATCGCTCGATTGATGTGAGTCTTGACCGTGTATGGGGAGATGAAAAGTTCTTTGGCGATGTCGTCGTTGCTGACTCCGTGTGCAGCGCGAGCGACAATCATCTGTTCGCGGTCAGTGAGTGCGGAGAGTTCTATGTGTTGCCCGCTCTGCAATACTTCGGGCCTCGGCGTCTTCAGATTGTCGAGTAGCGCCAGCGTCGCATCGTCTGAGAGCCCCGGACCGCCAGCGGCAACGGCGCTGATCTTGTCAGCAAGTTCACTCGGCCCAACGCTCTTGCTCAGAAACCCGACAGCGCCCGCTGTGAGAGCAGCAACGACATTTTCCTGGTCTTCGAAAGTCGTCAGAACGACTACCCGAACGAGCCGTAGTCGAGGATCGCGGCGGATCCGTGAGATCGCTTCGATTCCGTCGACGCGCGGCATTCGAAGGTCCATCAGCACCACATCGGGGAGCAGGTCACGGCTCAGTAAGTGGGCTTGTTCCCCATCTGTCGCCTCGCCGACCACCTCAAAATTGTTCCGGGCTTCGAGCATTCCGCAAAGGCCCATTCGGATAAGTGGTTGGTCGTCGGCGATGAGTATGCGAATCATGTGTCTTGTTCCGGGTTGAGCGGGAGTGTTGCGTTGAGCGTGAACACGCCCAGGTGATTTTCGACGTCGAGCGAGCCGCCGGCGGAGATGATGCGCTCCCGCATGCCGATGAGACCGAAGCCACCATCGACTCGTTTTGGTGAGGAGGTGGCAATTGCGTTCCTGACAGTCACGCGGAGCCCGCCCGGATCGCGTGTAATTCGGATATCGACGCGGCCTTTCCCGTGCTTGTGCGCGTTTGTGAGCGCTTCCTGGAGCACACGGTAGGTGGCGACCTCGACCGTTGGGGTCAACATGTGATGCGGAACTGTCTTGATGTCGGCGTTGATAGATAGACCGATTTCCCGGAACGTTGTGAGCAGCTCGGTGATGTTCTCGATGCCAGGTGACGGCGTCGCGATCGCCTTTCCGCTACTGCCTGGTTCTCGAAGCACACCGACCAGCCCCTGAAGCTCATCCAGAGTTCGGGCTGCGGCACCGCGGATTGCCTGCAGGGAGGCGGAAGTCCTCTCGGGGTGCTGGTCAAGCTGTGCTTCCGCTGCTCCGGCATGAACGCTTATGACCGCGATGTTATGGGCGAGTACGTCGTGGAGATCGGCCGCAATTCGCAGGCGCTCAAGAGTAATCCGCTGTTCCACATCCCTCCGCCGAGACTCCAGATTTGTCTCGGCACGGTCGAGGATGTCCCTCACATGGACGCGCTGTAAGCGAATGGCTGAACCCAAGCCCGCCGAGGCCGCCGTCCATGCGATGAGACCCAACGCCGTGGGCTCAAGCGGGCCGATACTGAGTGCGATGACCAAACTGCCGTACAAGCCCAAGCCCTGCAGCACGGAGCACATGATGACCGTGCGACTTGAGCGCGTGAGTGCGACGGTAAATAGGCAAATTTGTGCGAAGCACCACAAATAGAGCGCAGCTGGCTGTTCAAGATGAGCGAAGATCACACAAAGCACGGTGGCGGCAATCAGAGCGGCGACCGGCTGAATTCGGCGGCTCACGCTGATTGCCCATGCGATGACAGCCAGGACGATCTCGGTATGGTTCGTGTCCGAACGGAGGATACCGCCGATGAAGGACACGGTGACAAAAAGCCCGATGCCATCCAGAAGGAGTTCCCACGGGTCGCCCAGACGGCGACCCGTGGGACCCTTCGGGTTCTCGCTCACCACGCGAACATCTTCGATAGCCCTTTTCAACTCATGTCATCAGACCAGCTCGTTGACAGCGTCCTGATCCTCGGTGGTGTAGCTCAATGTCATGAGTTGCTCGAGCATTTCAACGGGGAATGCGCCACCGGTGAAAGCCAAGAACTGTTGCATCGGCATCGATTCGACCATTTTGAGGCCATCGGGGTTCTGATCTGCTTGCTGCGCCTGTTCTTCAGACATCCCGGCAGTCAAACCCTGCATGAGAGCCGGCCCGACACGCGGATGCGCGAACCAATCACCAACTGTTGAGTCCATGGTGAGAGGGCGAATGATCACGTCGCCGGTCAAAGCCAGCGTCTCTTCGGCGAAGATGCTTGCTGAGCTTTCGCCAATCTGCACTGTGTATTCGCCTGGGGCAACAACCCAGCGATCGAGCTCGATGTCCCAGTAGGCGAACGCACGGCGATCAAGAGCGAGTTCAACGGTTTGGGTTTCGCCAGGTTCCAGTGTGACCTTACGGAAAGCGCGCAGCTCGCGCACCGGTCGACGCACCGGCCCCGCCGTCGTTGCGACGTACACCTGCACGACGTGCTTGCCGGTCCGGGCACCGGTGTTTGTGACGGTGACGCGAGCGGTGGCGGTGTCTGGCCCGGTGATCTCAGTGACCAAGGCGGTAGTTGCGAATGTGGTGTAACTCAGCCCGTGGCCGAACGGGTAGCGGACGGGCACATCAGCAGTCGTGTAGTGGCGGTATCCGACCATGACGCCCTCGCCGTATCGCACATGGCCTTGCTCACCGGGGAAATTGTTCCAGCTGGGGTTGTCCTGAAGCCGCAACGGGATTGTCTCGGCGAGATGGCCGGAAGGGTTCACGACACCGAAGAGCACGTCGGCGATGGCCGAACCGCCTGCCTGGCCGAGCAGCCAGCCTTCGAGAATAGCGTCAACATCGTCATGCCAGCCTTCGAGAGAGACGACTCCGCCGTTGGAGAGCACGACGACCGTTCGAGCCGAAACGGCGGCGACATCGCGGATGACGGCAAGCTGCGCTGTCGGCAGCGAAAGTGTTTCGCGGTCGAAGCCTTCGGATTCTTCGCGGTCGCTGAGACCGGCAAAGACGATAGTGACGTCTGAGCGGGCGGCCACTTCAACAGCGAGGGCGCGCCGTTTGTCGACGTCCGGGTCTTCGGCCAGGGTGAAGCCGTCAGCATGTTCGACGGTAATGCCACGCTCAAGGGCGAGGTCGCGAATGGTATCGAGAGCAGCGTCGGTGCGTGTCGGATTGATGTGGGAGCTACCGCCACCCTGGAATCGGGGTTCGGTGGCGAAAGAACCGATCACAGCTACTCGCGAGACATTGCTGATGGGCAGGACGTCCCCGTCGTTTTTCAACAGGACTACAGAGTCGGCTGCCAGCTGACGGGCGAGCGCGTGATGGCTATCGACATCGAACTGGCCGGTGGATGTGCGGTGACGCGCGGTAAGGGCAAGGACTCGACGAACCGCATCATCGACGAGAGCTTCGGAGAGTTCACCACGTGTGACCGCGTCAACGATTGCCTGGTCGGTGGCGCCACCGCTGCCGGGCATTTCGAGGTCCATTCCCGCGGCTACGCCGGCGACGCGGTCGCTAACTGCGCCCCAGTCAGAAACCACCGCGCCTTCGAATCCCCATTCGTCGCGGAGAACTTCGGTGAGCAGCCACGGATTATGCGAGGCGTAGACGCCATTGATTTTGTTGTAGGAAGCCATGACCGTTGCGGGTGCGGCTTCGGTGACAATGCGTTCGAAGGCGGGGAGGTAGATCTCCCTCAGTGTGCGTTCGTCGACATCGGCGCTGATCCGCATGCGCTCGTGCTCTTGATTGTTGGCGGCGAAGTGCTTGACGGATGCCCCGGGACCAACTGCTTGCATCGCGTTGACATGAGCGGCGCCGAGGACACCGGAAATCAGCGGGTCCTCCGAGTAGTACTCGAAGTTGCGTCCACACAGCGGTGATCGCTTGATGTTGACCCCGGGACCGAGCACAACGGCGACACCGAATGCGTTGGCTTCCCGCCCCACAGCGGCGCCGAGTTGTGCGGCAACGTCAGGGTCCCAGCTCGAACCGACAGCCACCGCGGGTGGGAAGCAGGTCGAGGGCAATGCGTCATTGATGCCGAGGTGATCGGCTTCGCCGTCCTGTCGCCGGATGCCGTGGGGACCGTCCGTGAGCACGATCGAAGGGATGCCAAATTCCTCGATGGCTTTCGTGGACCAGAAGTCCTGCCCGGAGAGAAGGGAGGCTTTCTGGGCAAGCGTCAGTGCGCTGATGTCGATAGTCATGCGGATGCTCCCGTTGAGGCGGCGGTCAAAGTGTTGGAAATGGCTGTGCGGAATTCATCGGAGGCACCGGGAACGTAGTCGAGCATGGTTGCGATCGACATGGTGGCGGCTTCAGGTGCCGTGCCGTCCAGAGGCACACCGGGGTAGAAGCTCCCAAACGTGTCCATGAAGAGACGCCAGGCGTTCGCGTCTGCAGCCACGTCGCCGAGAGTGGAGTCCAAGGTGAATACCGAGAGGTTGGCTGCGACGTCGGCTTCATACTCGAAATGGTGTGTGCCTGCGCCGATCTCGATGGCGTCGTTCTCGGCGTGCAAAGGGAGCAGGACTTCGGCGGTCGTCCCCTCCGGGATCTGGAGGTCGACGGTCATGGTGGCATCCTCGAGTGCCCAGGCAATGCGCACCTCACCGAACGTGGTGAGGTGTCGGAGGGTTGCGTTCGTCAGGTCCCTGCCGGGCTGCGGGGCAATGCGCATGCGACGGTAACCCGGTTCGAGGGCATTGAGGCCGCCGATCGTGCGATGCATCCAGTCAACGACAGCTCCGAGCGCATAGTGGTTCAGCGACGTCATGCCGGACGGGTTGATGGTGCCGTCCGGGCGCACAGAATCCCACCGCTCCCAAATTGTGGTGGCGCCCATGGTGACGGGGTAGAGGAACGAGGGGCACCCTGTTTCCAGGAGCAAAAGGTAGGCCTCATCGAGGTGCCCGGTTGATGACAGAGCATCTGTGACGAGCGGTGTGCCCGCGAATCCAGTCGAGATGCGGAACCCTGCTTTTGCGACGATCTTCGCGAGTTGATCGCCAGCATGCTTCTTCTGCGCTTCGTCAAGGATGTCGAAAGTGATGGCGAGGGCGTAGGCGGTGGCTGTTTCATTGACGACCCGGCCGGAGGGGCTGACGTACTCGTCATGGAACGCCCCACGCACCCGAGCGGCGAGTTCCGAGAATTCCGCGTGGTCAACGGTGCGACCGAGAATCCTCGCCGTTTCGGCCATTTCGCGCGTGGTCCGACACAGGTAGGCCGCAGCGACGAGGTGCCGGTCGGTTTTGCCGCCGGCCGGATTGTCGTCCGGTGCATCCGGGTCCAGCCAGTCACCATATTGGAAACCGCTGCTCCACAATCCGTTGTCATCGAGGAGATCGGCCACCTGGCGAATGAACGTGGTCATCGAGTCGTATGCCTCCTCGAGGATCTGGGCATCGCCATATTCGCGGAAGAGCGCCCACGGAAGGCTTACTGCCACATCACTCCACAGGGCTGTCGGCGACGATGGGGTGGAGAGCACATCCGGCACCACCCATGGCACGAAACCTTTCTCCTGTTGTTCCGCGGCGAGATCGCGCAACCAGGATCCCAAGACCCCGCGCACGTCGTACAGGAAAGCGGCTGTTGGAGCGAAGGCGTTGATGTCTCCGGTCCAGCCGAGGCGTTCGTCGCGTTGCGGGCAGTCGGTCGGTACTCCCACGAAGTTGTCGCGCATGGACCAGACTGCATTTGAGTGCAGCTGGTTGAGTAGCGGGTTGGACGTTTCGAGCCATCCCGTGCGAGTCATGTCGGAATGCGCCACAATTGCCCGCACTGAGGCTGGGTTCAGCTCTCCCGGCCAGCCCTCGATCTCGACGTATCGGAACCCATGGAACGTGAAGCGAGGCTCCCACGTTTCGGTGTCGCCACCCGCCAGAGTGTAACGATCGGTAGCCGCAGCCGTGCGCAGAGTCTCAACGTCGATCTCGCCAGCGGTCATCACCTCGGCGTGCCGCAATGTCAAAGTTGTGCCCGGTTCCCCCGTCACGGATAACCGCACCCAGCCTGAGATGTTCTGCCCAAAATCGACCACGGTCTTACCGGCGGGAGTGCTGAGGATATCGACCGGCGCGAGTTCCTGGATGCGGCGAATTGGTGGAGCGATCGGTTCGACAAGTGTGTCGAGTGGCCAATCAAATAGATCGACATCGCCCCAACTGCTGTCGTCGAATTCCGGCCGGTCCCACCCGGAAGGTTCGAGACGCGCGTCGAAGGTTTCACCGTCGTAGATGCTGTTGCTGCGCACTCCGCCGGTGCCGGCGCGGAACGACGTATCACTCGCTATGAGCTCCTTCGCGCCGTCGGCGTATTCGATCTCGAGCTGCAGCCAGGCTGCGGGTCGATCGGAGTAGTGGTTGCGTTTGTCTTCCCACCCCAGTCGTCCAAGAGCCCACCCTTCCCCGAGCACGATGCCGATGGTGTTGGTACCGAGATGAATGTCCTTTGTCACGTCGTGGCTGCTGACGACGAGGCGATGGCGATAGGACGTCCAACCTGGAGCGAGAACCTCGTCCCCAACGACGGCACCGTTCAGGTGTGGCTCGACAAATCCGATTCCGGTCGAGTGCAGCGTCGCGCGCACCGGCTCCTCGCGAACGTGTACGTCTCGGCGGAGATACGACGCGGGTTCGTTCGCTCTTCCAGTCGACGTGCTCGGGGTGATGAACGATGCGGACCAGGTGGGGGACAGAGACATTCGATTGCTCCTCGGCAGCTTCAGGTGTTCGGTAGTTGTGCGCAGTGCGCGGGGCGTCTTTAGCGAACGGAACGTACGCGAAGGACGACGAGGCCGCCCACGATCGTGATCGCACCCGCGATGATGTAGAGCAGGGTGTAGTTCTTATCTCCCGCAGCCGTGGCGCCGATTGCTAGGAAGACGGGGGCAAGGAACGGCGCCGCCGCTTGCGGGATCGACACGGCGAAACCGGTGATGCTCATGAATCGACCGGCGCTCGTGTCCTTTTCGGGCAGCACGTCGAGCAGAAGCGCCTGGTCGACCGCCGCGAACATTCCAATGCCGACTGACGTCGTGAGAGAACCGACATAAAGGAGCGTGACATCGGGAGCGAGAGCTGTGGTGATCGCGCCGGCGGCGAAGAGGACGGCACCTGTCAACACGAACACGCGGCGCCGGCGCAGCTTGTCGGAAAGGAAACCGCCCCCAATGGCGCCTAGCGTTGTCGCGAAGATGCCGAAGAGGCCGAGCGTCGCGATGATAGGAGCCACTTCCGTCACGGGAACGCCCAGGCGAGAGGCGAAGAAGAACGCGGTGAATGTGGTGTTCAGGGTGAGGCCGAAGTAGAACAGGAATCGGCCCAGCCAGACCAGGGAGAAGTCGGGGTAGCGGCGGGGATTGAAAACGTATTTGCTCAGGATGTTCTTGACCGAGAGTTTCTCGTCGAAAGTTCGTCCTCGACTGTCTTCTTCGTGGATGAGGAATACGAAGAGGGTTACGAACAACACGCCTACGGCGCCGGGCAACAGGAACATCAACAGCGAGTTGCCGGTCAGTGTGCCAGCGATTACGACACCGAATACGGGGGCGATCTGCGTGGCGAAACCTGTGAGTCCGGCCACCTTGCCGCGCTGGCTTTCCGGGAGCCTGTCCGCCATGGAGATTTGGAGGTTGCCAAGCACTTGACCCCACCCGAGTTGAGCGAGGATCCAGCCCGCCCCGAGAATGATCGGGTTCGGAGCAAGCGCCATCACGATGAGCGAGATGACACCGAGCAGCATTCCGACGATCATGAACGGGCGTCGGCGGCCGAGGCGGGTTCGGGTGCGGTCGCTGAGAGTTCCCAGTAGTGGCCCAGTCAGCATCACTACCAGGGCGCCGGAACCGGTGATGTAGCCAAGGTATTCTTCCCGGCCGGGGGCGAGCTCAGAGAGGCGAATCGAGAGCGAGATGGCGATCGGCGTGATGAACGCCACGAAGACGCCGAACTGCCCGAGAACTTGCAGCCAGATGTAGAGCGAGCTCACCTTTTCTTCCGCCGGGCTGCCCGCCCCAGAGGCGCCGTTGACATCCTCAACCGGTGGGAAAGTGGCGGTTGGGGGAGTGCTGGGGATCGGTTGCGGGGGGATCGGGCTAGCGGCCGGGACGTCGCTTGGTTGTTTCGCCATTGAAGACTCCATTGTCGGGATCGATCGGGGCTATCCGGCGAGGAAGGCCTCATCGATAGCGGCTAGCGCGAGCTAGTACACGTGACCTTAGCGACCCCAACTAGCGCGCGCAAGTTATACAGGCGAATTACTGAGGATGCCGAAGTCCCGGCGTCGGCGGTTACGCGGCGCGCTCTCTGGTGCCAGTCGCGAAGTGGCACGGGGTGCGTTTTACCGCTTGTCCGCGGGAATCGCTCGTGTGGAGTCACGCTCGATGAGCTGAACCGTGGGGGTCGCCTGCTCGGCTGGGGCAGTGTCGGAACCTTCGATGCTGGCGATTGTCAGGGCCGCGAGCTGTCGGCCGAGGCCAGCGGTGTCGAGGCGGATCGTCGACAGGCGCGGCTCGAAGAGGCGGGCAATTGGGGCGTCGTCGTGACCTATGACCGACAGTTCACCGGGAATGTCGATTCCCGCACGCAGCGCTGCTCCCACGAGTGCTGCAGCCACATCATCGTTGTAGGCGAGGACGCCCGTTACACTGGCTGCCCGCCAAGAAAGTACTGCGGTGGTGGCTGACTCATCGTCCAGATCTATCGCCGCCCGTTCGATGCTGCAGCCCGCCGTTTCCGCTGCACGCTGAGCCGCGGCCCATCGTTCTTGACCGAGAGTAGTCAGACGCGGATCGGCCGTGTCGGCGTAGGCCAATGCGCGGTGCCCCAAATCAGCGAGGTGCTCCACCTGCATGGTGGTGCCCGGCTCGTCATAAGGCGGGGCGAGCGTGTCGGGGTCTGGAACGATCCGGGTCACGCCTGCGGCCCGCATCGCTTCGATGGCTTGGGGCGTGAACGGCAAGTAGCCCATCACTGCATCTAAGTCGACTGTCTCCCAGAGGGGGCGGGCGCGCCCTGAGTCGTGGGGGGTCGTAATCAAGAGCGTGTAACCGGCATCGTCCAGCGCGTTCGATGCTTCTTCGATGTTGTTTCGGACGCTGAAGTCGATCGGCCAGTCGGGAAGTATGAGCAGCACGGTGTTGGTGCGCCCGCTTGCGAGGGCTCGTGCGGCTGAATGTGGCCGGTAACCGAGCCGATGAGCTTCGGCGATCACTCGCCGACGGGTTGCCTCTGAGATGGTCTGGCCGGCGGTGTTGTTGAGCACGAAGCCGACAGTCGCGCGTGAGACGCCCAGCGAGGTGGCGATGTCCTTCGCTGTGACGCGACGGGACGCTTTGCCTGTGTCAGTTTGTGTGTCCACGGAGCCCCCTTCCTGACGCGGATCGCTTGCGCGGTCTAGCTGCTCCAGGCTAGCATCAGGGCAGTTTACTAGCGCGCGCTACCTGGCGTGTGCATGCAAGGGAGCAACGATGTCGATGACTACCGGGCGAAAACGCCGCACTCGAGTTTTTCTCACCGGAGCGGCAGGCAACTGGGGTCGCCGGGTTCTCGACGAGTTCCGGCAGCGGGCCGATGACTTCGAGGTTGTGGCCCTCGTTCTCCCTTCTCCGAAAGACGTCGCTGTTATTCGCGAGTACGAAGACATGGACAACCTTCAGGTCGTCTTTGGCGATCTCACGAACTACTCCGATGTCGAGACCTGCGTGCGCGGTGCGGATTTTGTCTTGCATATCGGGGCCGTTGTCTCTCCGTTTGCTGACGATCATCCCGAGCTGGCCCACCGGGTCAACGTCGGCAGCATGGCGAACATCATTCGCGCGGTGCAGTCCCAACCACATCCTGAAGCAATCGGGGTGGTGGGTGTCGGCTCGATCGCAGAGACGGGTGACCGTAACCCGCCGCACCATTGGGGGCGGGTGGGTGACCCGCTTCGTGTCGCCCGATACGACGAATACGGACAGAGCAAAATCATCGCTGAAAAGATGCTCGTCGATTCAGGGCTACCGAAATGGGCGTGGGTGCGCCAGACGGGCATTTTCCACCCAGGGGTACTCGAGATCCGCGATCCGATCATGACCCACTCACCGTTCGACGGTGTCATGGAATGGGTCTCCGTCGAGGACGCATCGCGGTTGATGGTCGGTGCCTGTGGTCCGGACGTTCCGGAAGAGTTCTGGGGTGGCGTCTTCAATATCGGCGGCGGGGAAGGCTGGCGACTCACGAACTGGGAGCTGCAGACTCGTATGACGCGCGCATTAGGTGTGTCCGATGTGAAGAGATGGTACGAGCGGAAGTGGTTCGCGACGCGAAATTTCCACGGGCAGTGGTATGTCGACTCTGATCGACTCAATGATCTGATTCCGTTTCGGGAGGACAGCTTCGAAGACGCATTGGCGCGAGCGATCCGCGCGAACCCGTCCCTTCGGGTTGCCGGCCGAGTACCGGCCTGGATCGTGAAGAACCTCGTCCTCAAACCGCTCACGTTGAAACACCGCGGCACCATGGGTTTCATTCGAGATAACGACGAGGAGAAGATCGCAGCGTACTTCGGCAGCCGCGAGGAATGGGAACGCATCGGAGGGTGGGAAACGTTCTGGCCCGTCCGACCGGATCGGACCCCCACGCTTCTTGACCACGGTTACGACGAAACAAAATCTCCGTCCACGTGGTCAACATCAGATTACCGAGGGGTGGCGGGTCACCGTGGCGGCGAATTAGTGACACCCCCAGACGCTGTTGTCACAGGTGACGGCGCAACGCAGCTGGCGTGGCGTTGCGCGGAGGGCCACGAATTCTCAGGCAGCCCGCGGCTGATCCTCACGGCGGGCCACTGGTGCCCTGAATGCGTCAAAAACGTTGCCACCTATCAAGAGCAGGCCGTTCAGAACACATTTCTCGCTCAGCTGACGGAATCGAATCCCGCGTCCGGTGCCGGTCGCACGACGAGGCGCAGCTATCCTTCACACCGCGAACCTGACTCAGCTGTCGGCCGGCGCTAATCCCTTTTTGAATGATCGCCAGGGCATTGAGGCCGTGGCGGAAAGGCAACGATGCTCACGGAAAAGTCGCGTAAGACATTCGATCTCGTCATCGTCGGTTCGGGCACAGGTTTGGCTGCGGCCTTGGCCGCCCATGAACGTGGCCTCGAGGTTCTCGTCATTGAGAAGACCGATCTGATCGGTGGGTCAACCGCCCGATCAGGGGGCGCGTTCTGGATCCCTGCCAACGAGATTCTTGAGGCGCGAGGCGCAGGCGACACGGTAGAGCGGGCGGACCGATACCTCGAAACCCTGGTCGGTGAAACAAGCACCCCAGCGAAGCTTCGGAAATACGTGCGATCGGGCAACGACACGGTTCGCATGCTTCGCCGGATGACACGAATGAAATTCACCTGGGCGCAGGGGTATTCGGACTATCACCCCGAAGTATCCGGTGGGTCAGCCGCGGGGCGCAGCTGCGAGTGTCGTCCCTTCGACGCCGCGCGCCTTGGTCCTCATCGCGCCGACCTCCGCCCATCCGTGATGTCGGCACCGGTCCCAATGGCCGTTACGGGCGGTGACTATAAGTGGCTCAACCTCATGGTGAAGATCCCTGTCAGGGGGCTTGCGGTAGCAGCATGGCGAGCGATTCAGGGCGTTGGCGGACTTCTTATTGGGCGGCGCTACGTTGCGGGGGGCCAAGCTCTGGCGGCCGGTTTATACGACGGAGTGCTCCGTGCAAACATTCCCGTGTGGCGGAACACAGAATTGCTGGAGGTGCATCGAAACGAAGACGGTGTATCCGGAATCCTCGTGCGCAGGGACGGTCAAGAACAGGAAATAGATGCGCGAGCGGGCGTTGTTTTAGCTGCCGGAGGTTTCGACCACGACCTTGTTTGGCGTCAACGACACCAATCCAAACACCTGAAGGACTGGAGTCTCGGAAGTAGCGGCAATACCGGCGACGCCATCAAAGCGGGCATTGCCGTCGGCGGTAGCACAGCGCTGCTCGACCAATCTTGGTGGTTCCCCGCCTTCGCGCCGTTGGCGGGCAGGGCGCCCACGGTCATGTTGGCCGAACGTTCCCTTCCTGGCTCATTCATGATCGATCGGCACGGGCGCCGGTTCATCAACGAAGCGGTGGACTACATGTCGTTCGGCCAACGCATCCTGCACCGGGAACGCACCGGCGATCCAGTAGGCACGATGTGGATGGTCTTCGACCAGGAATACCGCAACAGCTACCTCCTCGGAGGGAGCGTTTTTCCCCATATGCCGCTCCCGAAGGCCTGGTACGAGCAAGGAATCGCCGTTAACGCGACTTCCTGGAAAGCGCTGGCCCGAAAAATGGGCGTTGATGAGACATCCTTCTCCAATGAAGCCGCGCGCTTCGCCGAGGCGGCAACCGCGGGCGTAGACGAGCAATTCATGCGCGGACAGAGCGCTTACGACCGCTACTACGGAGACCCAACCATCTCGCCTAACCCAAACCTCCGCGCACTCGATCCACGCCGCCTCTACGCCGTAAAGATCGTCCTCAGTGACTTAGGAACGTGTGGCGGGCTGCAAACGGATGAGCGTTCCCGGGTGTTGGGCGTCGACGGCAACGCAATCGATGGACTGTACGCGATCGGCAACACGGCCGCGAACCTCTTTGGCACCCGTTATCCCGGCGCCGGCGGCACGATCGGTCCCGGACTCGTCGGAGGTTATGTGGCTGCCGATGATGCGGCCGAGCGAGCTCGCAGAATCGAGAGAGGTTGACCGAGTGGACGGGCGCCGGCCGCCGTCGGAGTCAACGATGATGTCGGCCAGGTATGCGTCATTCACACCATCCGAGACCGCCCGCGCCGTCCCGATTTGTGCGCCGGTCGTCTCGCATCCCTCGCCCCTCCCGATGCTCTAATCCAAATTCGTTCCGATCCAAATTTGAATCGCGGCGCGGATGGCTTCGGCATTGTCTTGGCCACCGTATGTCGCAGCGAACCGTGAGTCGGTGACGTAAAGCTGGGCGAGCCCGGCATACGAGTCCCGATCAGGCTTCCGCCCGTTCCACTGTTCAGTCACCCACTGGTGGTGGCTCCCGACCAGCGCCTGAAAGGCCTCCGATGCCGGGTCTGTGCCTGCCTCGGCCGCCGCCCGCAGCGCAGCGTTCACGTCCAGGCTGCGCGCATCGTCGGCTCGCCGTTCGTCCTCCGTCATCTGGTCTCGGCGCCGCGCACTGTCCTCCCACGCGTCGTCGCCCCAGCGCTGTCGCACTTCGGTCTCGTATTGACTCGGGTCGAAGCCCGCGAATACCTCTTCGATGCTCATCTCGCGTCCTTTCTGCACCGCGTCCAGGGTTTGCCTGACGACGGCGATCTGCTGATTCGTTCGGTCTCTGCGCTCTTCGAGAAGCGCGAGGTGGACTCGGATCGTCTCGGCCAGCGACGCGTCGTCACCAAGCGCGATCTGGATGTCCGCCAGGGGCACCTCAAGCGCACGCAACGACAGAATGCGATAGAGCCTCGACAGCTCCGCATCCCCATAGAACCGATACCCGTTACTCGCCACCCGCGAGGGCCGCAGCAACCCGATCTGCTCATAGTGCCGAAGCGTTCGACTGGTCAGCCCGGTCGCGCGGGCCACATCTTTGATCGGCCACTCGTCCATGCGTGCTCCCTTCTCTCCCATATCTGCAACCATCCCAGTTGACGCAACGGCAGAGTCAAGCAAATTGGGTGTGCAAAATTGAATAGTGGCCTCCAGGTTGATGGCCGTTCGGTCACGCAATCAGGGCCGTGGGTGCCATTCGCGTGAACGTAGTGTGTCGCTCGCGGACATTTCACCGAAATCTGAAAGTGGAGTCATTGATCTGTCGCTCCGCGGTGATAGTCAGCCATTAGGTCGTCGAGTATGTCAATCGTGACCTCGAGAGTGCTTTGATCTCGCGCAGACCAGTCGGGGCCAAGCTTCTGACGGTAGACGAAGGCCATATATTCGCTGCGAAGCGTGATTGCATCCATGGCCCCATCGTCACCTTCCGTCCGCGATCGGAAGCAACGGATGAC
This sequence comes from Okibacterium fritillariae, assembly GCF_052783725.1. Classification (NCBI taxonomy): domain Bacteria; kingdom Bacillati; phylum Actinomycetota; class Actinomycetes; order Micrococcales; family Microbacteriaceae; genus Okibacterium; species Okibacterium fritillariae. The sequence goes on along the minus strand of NZ_CP199917.1, from coordinate 3,015,060 downwards.
CCTTCTGTGGACAACTTGATGGTTACCGCCCTGGGGAGAACGGACAGTGGTCCGGGAGGGGGCTCCGCTAGGGGGAGCCGAGCGCTGCAGGGCTGAAAGGCGATGGTCATCGACCAGCGCGGCCACGACGGTAGCATGCGAGCACCGGCGGACATATCCCGGGCGGTTTTGGTCGGCGATGTTGCACCAGCGATCAAGGTCGATTCATCCGGACCGGTCGATCTCGTCGGCCAGTCGATGGGCAGTCCATGGCCATGCTCGTCGCAGCCAGCCATTGCGGTGTTTGATCAGATCAGCGGAGCTACATTGGCTACAAACAGTGGCCCCCGCACCCCTGGGTTTGGGAGTGTGAAGCCCATTCCCGCTGGAAGAGTTTTTGTTCGCCCACGACGTTGAATACGCCGCGCTCCGGCATCAGCATTACAAGGACATCGGCCCCCCGACCCATTCAGTCGACGCCACCTGGGCTTAGCATCACGGAGATCAAGACCTACTTTGGTCGAACGCTCTCTTCGATTCCTCTAAACGATTCGATCACGGAGCGTTCGCCCAGCAATCCCGCAGAGCGCCATCGCCTGATGTTGTCCATGATCAATTGCAACGCGAGACGGCGATCTTGGTATCCGGAGTTTGGCAGGACTGTCATCGCGTGCGAAAGCGCCTCGCTGACCGCTTGCTCGCGTTCGGACTTGGCGTGAAGTCGCACGGCGTAACAAGCTGCCTGTAGCTCGGACAGGTCTGGGAGAGGCGGGTAGTCCAAGTCCCACGTGCCTGGGATTGTGAGGCTCCTTCTTTCCACGATTTCCGCCTTCCTGTACCACTCGTCGAGAGCCGGGAATTGCCGGCCGATGAGATGAAGGACGGGCACAAGCGCATCATCGATGCGTCGCTCTTGTTCTATCCGCTCCCGTCTCTGCTCCGAAAGCCTCCGAGCTTCCTCGGAGGCTTTCGCGACCTGGAAGCTCCGAATTGCGATGATCGCCGAAACAAGTGCCACAAGGATGCTTCCAACTGCGGCGACAATTGGAATCCACAAGTCGGCCATGTCGTCGCGAGGATTCGGGCCTCTTTCTAAGAGATCCACTAGTCGCCGAAGCCAGTACCAAGTTTCATCAACAGCAAAGTTCACGATCGAACAATATCGCCGGTATTGGATCGCGTCCGATACGGGATCCCCCACCGGACGCTTTGTCCGTGAAATAGGAGCTGGCAAGCGAGACCAAGGGTTGGTCGCCAGCACCCGTGGACGTTTCCTCGGCGGCAGGGTTCGATGTCACTTACCAGAATTAGTTGAAACGTACGACACGTTGGACGTTCGCGTCTTATCCGTCCAGTTCTGCATCTCGTGAAGATTTGCCTAATCAGCGACTCATTCAACATGACATGGCGCCATCATCGTCTCATGGAAGCCCTTTTTATCGATCCGACTTTTGGTGTCCTCGGTCATGAGGAAGCTAAATTCGAATCTTCTGCATCGTTCTTCGACTATGACGTAGTCCTGTGGGATTGCTTCGGCACCTATAAACGCATGCTCGCCGCGGGCCACGATTATCGGGGAGATCCCGCCCTCAGTGAGTCTCTATCCGTTAGTTTGGTCCGCGCGATCGCACGTCGAAGAATTGAATTGACGAAGTTTCTCGAGCTCGGCCGCACCTTGGTGTTGTTCGCCGATGCAGATCGGAACATATGGGTGAATAGCGGGAAGAAAGAGTTCTCTGGCACGGGTAGAAATCGACAAACAACCAACATCGTGGAGCCCGTTGGTCTGTTCAGGGCCCTACCGTTCGAGTTCGGTGCCTCGTTGGGCCATGGAACAAATTTTTCGGCCGCCGACAGTCGATTCGGGGATCTGCTTCGGTCGACTCAGGGACGATGGAGCTATAGAGCAACGTTGACCAATTATCCGGGCCGTGCCCTCGGAACAGTCACTGGAACTGACCTCGTCATAGCCTCGCTTGAGCAGACGGTAAGTGGCGGAAACGTGGTCGTCCTTCCTGCGTTCTCGTCACCGAGCCACTTCGATCCGGATGAGTCGGACGGCGGCGAACCGCTAAACCAACTCATCTCCTATGTAAATGCTCTGGTTAGCGTGGAGGAAGAAGACAGACCTGCGTGGTTCGATCACTACCAGCTCGCGTCAGAGGTGGCGCGAGCGCCAGCGATCACCAGCCTTGAGGAGCGCCTTGCATCGATTCAGGACGATTTAGAAAGGATTCGAGGAGAGCAGGCCGAGGACGAGCGCCGGAAGTTGCTGATCTCCGCCACAGATAGTGTGCTCGAGCGGCAGGTGCAGGACGCACTCGAATCCATAGGATTTAGGGCTCTTGAGGTAGCCCCTGGACGCGGGGATCTGAGGATGGAGTGTGACGAGGGCCAGATTGTCGTCGAGGTCAAAGGAGTCACAAAGAGCGCGTCGGAGAAGCATGCGGCACAGCTCGAGAAGTGGAGCGCGATAGAGATCGAGAACGGCAACGAGGCCAAAGCAATTCTTATAGTTAATGCTTGGCGCCTTTTGGGGCCGGATCTCAGAATTGAAGAGGCGTTCCCTGACCAAATGATTGCTTATGCGTCATCGCGGAACCATGCCTTGATCACTGGGCTTCAACTACTCAACATGAGCGAAGCGGCCCGGCTTGATGTCTCGCTCGCGACGACCTATCGCGAGCAAATTTTCGTTACGAATGGTCGGTTGTTGCTTGATCTGCCTCCAGCGCTCATCCTTCAGTCGCATAAGGAAGACTGAGGCACCTTTATTCGGTGGACTGAAATAAGGAATGGCTGTGTCATAGCTCGGATGCGAGGGTAGAGAGCGGCCCGAGACATGCCTAGGTAGCGGCAATCGCCCGGTCAAACTGAGGCTGAGAAGCACGCGCATCCGAAACAGCCCGGTCGATATCGACGTCGTAACGTCGAACCCCGGCGGCTTGGAGATCCTGCTTTTGGCGCTCCGTGGATTTCTGCCTAGTTGAGACTCGCGCTTACCCGATGAGTCGACCAGTTACGCATCTTTCTATGTCTTGTAACGCAGCTTTCGTGCGGAAAATCGCTCATAGTCTTGCGGGACCTAGCTGTCAGAATCCTGCGAGGCGCTTTGCGCCGCGCTCAACCTCGGCGGCCGGGGAGTGGTGAGACATCTCAGATCCGTAGGGTTGAAAGAGGGCACTTTGAATTCGAGGCGGAGATATCACTGAGAGCAGGCTTCCTAGGTAATGAGTCCCATGAACATCGATCGTCTTTCCGTCGGCATGCGCGATATGGAAGTACATGGGGTCCTTGCAGGCACGTTTTTGTTGGAGTAGTCGTTCTGCGCAAATCTAACCTCGCTTCATGGTGAGAAGCCCGTAAGCTACGAGCCATAACGACCACTTTTAGCGGGGGGACCGCATGTCAAGTAACGAACGAAGCCTCATCGACCACTTGGTTCACGAAGCCCAATCGGCTCGAGCAGTGCCTTACCCAGACGATATTGCTTTTGAGCTGTTCGCCGCTGAGACAATGCTTCGGGAACGAAATCTCAGCGAGGAGGAGATCGAGACCGGCCGTATTGGCGGCGGCAAGGATGGCGGCATCGATGCGGTCTACACATTCCTGGATGACGCCCTCCTCGATGAGGATTCGGAGATCTTTGACCAAGATGCCCAAGTAAGCAAGATTCGTAAGGGCGCCGAACTGGAGTGCTATTTCATCCAGGCCAAGAGGGAGGAGTCCTTCACGGAAACGGCATTCGACAAAGCCGAGTCATCTCTTCGGCGATTGCTGAGTCTCGAGAGTACCGATGAGGAGCTGCTCGTTCTGTATTCCGCGGAGGTGATTGGACGGGTACGCCTTTTCACCGATGCATGGAAGAAGCTTCTCACTCGCGCCCCGAAGATCTCCCTCCATTTTGACTATGTGACGCGTGGAGACACGGCCACCGCGGGTCCCCCGGTTATGCAGAAATCGACGGATTTGGCGAATCTGCTTCAGGAAAAAGTGCCGAACGCTTCCGCAAGTGCGAGCTTGATCGGTGCGCGCGAGCTTTGGGAAAAAGCTAGCGCTACACCGGAGTATGACCTCCAAATTCAATTCGAGGATTACGTGACGAAAGGGGAGTCATATATCGGGCTGGTAACTCTTGCGAATTATCACAAGTTCCTTTCGGACGATCGCGGAAATTTGCGACCGCATATCTTTGACTGGAACGTTCGAGATTTTCAGGGAGATGTAAGCGTCAACCGTGAGATTCAGGCCACACTCGAAACAGACAACGGCGACGATTTTTGGTGGCTCAACAACGGTGTGACTGTCCTCTGCTCACAGGCGACGATTGGAGGGGCCAAAACCTTTACGCTCGACGGCGTGCAGATCGTGAACGGCATGCAGACCTCTCATAGGATCCACACAGCGGTCGCTTCTGCGGGGGAGGGCAATACCCTGAACACAGGTCGTGCCGTGCAGGTGCGTGTCATCAAAACGCAAGATGAAGCGGCACGGGACAGAATCATACGCGCGACCAACAGTCAGACGAAGGTTCCGGACGCATCTCTTCACGCGACCGAAGAGATCCATCGCCAGATAGAGGCTCACTTCCTTGGCCGTGGATGGTTCTACGACCGCAGGAAAAATTTCTATAAGAACCATGGCAAGCCGGCAGATAAAATCATTGGCATACCAGCGCTCGGTCAGGCGGTTATGGCAATCGGCCTGGGGCGGCCCAATGACGCCCGCGCCCGCCCAACCACTCTCCTAAACAGGGATGCTGACTACAAGGATATTTTCAGCTCCGCCCTTCCTTTGGACGTGTACCTGTGGATTGCCAGGGTTCAAAAGATGGTGGACTCATTGCTTCTGAGCGAGACAGACGCCGTGCTGAGAGCAAATTTCAGGTACTACGTGAGTCTTTACTGGGCGACTGAGGAATTTGGCGCCCAAATATATAGCCCGAAGCAGCTCGCCAGGCTTGCCGCCGCTGGTGATGTCCCTTCTCGAGAGCAAGTTATCGAAACCTTGGCGAAAGTCGAGACTCTCGCGGCCGCAATTGCTGCGGCGGAGGAGTGGAGCCTTGATCGAGTAGCAAAGAACAAGCAGTTGACGGAATCGGTAGTGGATGCGGCAGTCGCTGAGGCCAGTAGTCTTTGAACCGCTGGCTTCACGGTATCCATTGGGCGAACGGAAGTGACTTCAAGTGCGATTCGGCTCGGATCTTCGGAGCGTGCAGTGAAGGATGACAGTGGCAGCGGTTATGGTCGTTCTGTGCCTGAAATCGTCAACATAGCGTCTGCTCGTCCTAAGGTCCTCGAGTTTTTTGCGGGGATTGGCCTTGCGCGCATGGGGTTAGAGAAAGCGGGCTTCCGCGTCGCTTGGTCGAATGACTATGAGCAAGACAAGTGGGACCTGTATCGAAACCACTTCAAAGATGTGGACGGCGAAGAGCACAGCTTCACGCTCGGCGACATAGGGGCGATCGAGGTTGCCCAATTGCCTCGCGATGCGAAGCTAGCTTGGGGTTCTTCACCATGCACCGATTTGTCCCTTGCCGGGTCCCGAGGTGGCCTTCGCGCAGGTGAGTCAAACGCGTTCTGGCAATATGTCCGGCTCTTAGAAGAGCTAGGAGACGACCGCCCCGAAGTGGTAGTCCTAGAGAACGTAGTCGGGTTGGCGACTTCCCACGGTGGTGACGACCTTGCAGCGGCTGTTCGGGCGTTTAACGAGCTCGGGTACTCGGTTGATGTGCTTGCACTAGACGCGCGCAGATTCATCCCGCAATCGCGTCCGAGGCTATTCCTGGTGGGCGCATTGAACCCTCCCGAAGACACGGTCGAGCCAGACGGAGAGCTCCGCCCGGATTGGCTACAGGCCGTATACGGCGACCCGACACTACGGATGCACAGGGCGCCGCTGCCTGCTCCACCTGCCCCTCTTTTGGCGGGTTTCGGTGAGTTTGTCGAGACGATGCCTACAAGCGATGAGCGTTGGTGGGACACCGTACGTACGGAAGCTTTCGCTTCTTCGCTATCGCCCGTTCAGCGCGACCGAATCGCAAGTATGCGTCGGACACCGGGTGTGAAGTACCGAACGGCATACCGGCGCACTCGAAATGGTGTGGCCGTGTGGGAGGTCCGACCTGATGACATTTCGGGTTGCCTCCGCACAGCACGGGGCGGATCTTCCAAGCAAGCTGTGGTGAAGCTCGGTAACAATCGACTTCAGGTGCGGTGGATGACTCCTCTCGAGTACGCACGTCTGATGGGCGCGGACGACTACAACCTTTCGGGTGCTCGCACCAATCAGGCCCTGTTTGCATTCGGCGATGCCGTTGCTGTGCCTGCCGTGTCATGGCTGGCGGAGCACTATCTAATGCCTCTCGTTCGGGGAGAGTTCGTTACGCGCGACGTTGATATGGCTCAGGTGCGCCGTGGGTAGTCGTGGCATCGCGTCATACAACGATGCTCAGGGTAAACCACCATCAAAGCGATCCATGCCGACCAAATTTGTGCAGCAGTTCCGTCAGCGTTTGTCTGATGCGCTAGCAACTGTCGATTTGGACAGTGGTAAGGCGCTCAATAAGTGCATTGGTGTGTACGCGTTCTACGATTATGACGGTGAGCCGATTTATGTTGGGCAAACCTGGGAGGACTTCGGCACACGTGTGGGGCGGCACCTTCGCGGCCAGCGCACAGACACTCTCGCGTATCGCATTCTGGATCCCTTCGAGGTCGCCGAAATGGAGTTATACCCCGCCGAGGATGCCAGGGGGCTGTCGAAAGCAGAAAAGACTGCAGCAATTGATGCGCTCGAATATTCTGTGTACGTTCGTGCGATCGAGGGCTCTAAGTATCACGCGATTCTAAACGAGAAAATTCCTCCTGTGTCGCCGCGGGTCGCGTTACCCCGCGCGTATCGGTTCTCACTTGTGGGGGACGATGCGCGTGAGGAACGGGAGCACCCCGACGTTCGTATCGCCCGCCGTGCGGAAACCCTCGCGCGTGTCGCCGCCGTAGCCCACGAGCGCGGTGAAGTCTCCTCGGGACTGCGGCGCGTGATTGTAATTCAAGCCGTTCGTCTTGCTGACTTAGCTGCCGCTCGGCTGGCTTTTGCCGAGGGTCGGCCGCGCCCATCCGCTGGCGCAATCGATGTCAGAGAACTGGTTGGAAGTGTCATGGCCGAGTTCGTAGACGACGAGTCGACCGATGATGGGCTGGACACCTAGGACCAATGTCGAGGGTGGACTATCGCCTTGAATGTAAGTCGCTTATATTTCAGGCTGGGCCACGTGTCGCGCGGGGTGCTCGGGCTGCAATTCGGTAGTTAGTCACCGTCGTTCCCCGTTCCCCAAATGCTATCCAGCTCATCGTTTGCCGAGCGGTTTGTGTCCACGAGTCCGATTCCGAACGGCACACCACCTCGCCTTACGTGAGCAGTCAAGCGGCGGCCGGAGGCGTTGGTGGCCGGAGCCGCCTGCACAACTGTTCGCCAGGCTCGGACTCTCGGCGTGGGTGGTATCTGTGACCTTTCCCGGAGGTGGTGCAGTTGATCGCCTTTTCGATTTTCGTCGGTTTTCGCTGTGGTCGAGATTCGCGCGCGTTGGGCAAGGACAAGCTGGAGCACTTCACCTTTCAAGACAGCTCGCAAGATAGCTTGATTATTTCCGATGATCATGAGAGTGTAACCAAGATAGGTTCTAACATATTTAAGGAGTGTTTTTGATGCACCAGATTACTGTTCATGTTCCAGAGAATCGCGTAGAAGACTTCTATATCAGGTTCGGCGAATTCCTTGCAGGAGAGCCAGCCGATACTAGTTTCCCGGCGGTGATAAGTTCGCGACAAGTTCCGCAGTGGGCTCTAAGTGATGAGGCGCAGGTGGTCGCTGAGCGCTTGTGGGCTCAGGTATCAGGCCCTGGTCGAAGTGTCCTGATCTACCTGGCCAGGCAGGCGAAAGAGGCCACGGCCTTCGTTTCAGCAGAAAAGATAGCCCGCGATCTCAATCACCCAAAAGGTAAATCTGGAATCGCGGGGATCCTTGGCGGCGTAGGTAAAGCAATCCGCCGAGCAGATCTACCGGTCTACAGTACGCACTCAGGAGGCCAGTGGCATTACCTGTGGGATTGGGATGGCGACGCGTATGCAATGGAGCCCCAGGTCGCACAGTTACTGATCAAGGCGAATAACGGCCCAGCGCGAGATCTATGAGGCCAGGGGGTGTTTCGAATACGGAAGTCGGGGGCTTGTGGTCGTTGAGGTCGCTGCTACCCATTTCTGACCTGATCTCGAACTGAGTGAAGTGCCCGAAGGTGATCTCGGCAAAGGCAGTCCGCAAAAGATAGGTAAGGGGTTCGATCTCAGTGATGATGAGATCGAACCCCATCCCCATCACAACGGTAGTTGACGATCTTGACCTTCAACTGACTCGCCTCACGGTTGCGCGTTTGTTTCAATCACAATGGCTTGATCCCCTGTGTCGTCGGAAGGTGCCTCGATACTTGAGTGCGTATCGACGCTTAGCATTTCGATCACGGTTTGGACGTTTGCGGAGATTGCAACAGGGGCCCCTGTCAGGATTACAATGCTCGACACTGCGGCGACCAGGGATCTCAATTTGCTTCTGATTTCGGGTTGTTTGGCGATCTCGGCACTCTGGTTGGGGTTGAGGACGAGGTGGCCGACTAGCTGGTCTCTTTCGTTCACGACCGGTTCGGACCCGCGTATGTCGACCATCCAGATCGCATGCTGCAGCCTGGAGCAGTGGTTGAGGAGTGTTTCTTTCGCTCCTGCAGAAAGCGCTTCATTTTGCCTCACCAGCTGGACAAGCGCGTTGACCAGAGCAAGGGCTTCTTGGAGAACCGGTTTATCGACGTGGGCTCGAGCATGATGTGTCTTGCTTAGAACATCACTGCACACACTGAGCCCGTAGAGGACCCCGGTGTTCCGGATTCTCTCTTGCATCGAGTGCATTGGATCTCGTGGGGACTGAACCATTGCGAGAATGGTCTCAGCATCATCCAACGGCTTGGCCAAGATCTCCGGAGATATGGGGGAGTGGTCCAGATCCTGAATCGCCTGCCTCGCGAGGGCCGGTTGCCGATACATCTCCGCTGCGTATTCGGCAAACTGAGGGCTGTACTCTCCGTTCAGGCCAAAGTAGGTCGACCATCCGTACAGGATCGACTGGGTACCCGCGGACAGTTCCAAACAATGGCTGAGGAGCATAAACACTCGACCGGCCGGGTTCTCCAAGTTGGTTTCTGACATGAGCCCTCCCAAATTCGATCCTTGTCGAAACTACAGGCAGTGAGACGTGAAACGCGTCAGTGGCCCCTGTGGCGGATAGTTTGATTTGGCAGGGGTGCTTCAGTGATGAGGTGGAGAAATCATGGTACTCGCCCTTAAAGTGAAACTTCTGCGGCATCCGACCATGGCGCTACGGGATATCTAGGATCAAAACGATCGAATCTGTTCGAGCATAGTGATCGTGCGAAATTAGGCACCTCCCAATGGAGGAACTTCTCCGGAACGGAGGTGGAGACGAGGCTTGTTTCGTTCACCTGCCCGCATGATCGTTGTCCTCGGTCCCGCGAGTGAGGCAAGCCAAATCGATCAGGGATGAATTTGGCGTCCAGGTGTCGATGAGCGGAACGAGCGGTCATTTCCGGCAATCGCTCTGGCCTCCGAGTTGCGGGATTGTGGCGGGTTCGAATGCCGACAATTTCCGCTGCAGTGAAGTCCCGCCACCTTGACACCTCGTAATGCTTCTGTCTACTCTGTGTACGTTCACAGACTCTCAACGAGGAGTTGTCACTCCGCAATCTGTGCACGTTCACAGGACGCCGACGCGAGTCGGGGCGGAAGGATTCATGAGCACGCAGCATCCAGCATCAGGCGCACGGCCGGTGTTCTCGCACGACGGCATTGCGTTCGGCTGCGACTACAACCCCGAGCAGTGGGACCGGTCGGTCTGGCGCGAAGACGTCGACCTGATGCGCGAGGCGGGCGTCGATCTCGTGGCCCTTAACATCTTCGGCTGGTCGCACATCGAGCCGCGCCCGGGGGAGTACGACTTCGACGGGCTCGACGAGATTCTCGACCTGTTGCACGCCGCCGGCATCCGCGTGAACCTGGGCACGGGCACCGCCTCGGCCCCGCCGTGGTTGACCGCCCGGCACCCCGAGATCCTGCCGCAGGTCGAAGACGGCACCACACGCTTTCCGGGTGGACGCCAGGCGTGGTGCCCGTCATCCGCCGTGTTCCGCCGCTACGCGCTCGAGCTGGTCGAAAAGGTCGCCGAGCGCTATGGCCAGCACCCCGCTGTCGAGCTGTGGCACGTGTCGAACGAGCTCGGCTGCCACAACGCCCTCTGCTACGACGACGAAAGCGCCGAAGCTTTTCGCGGCTGGCTGCGCGCCCGCTACACGACCATCGAACGCCTCAACACCGCGTGGGGCACCTCGTTCTGGAGTCAGCAGTACAGCGACTTCGCCGAGATTCTGCCCCCGCGCCTGACGCTGTCGAGCCGCAACCCGAGCCAGGTCATCGACTTCCACCGCTTCTCGTCTGACGAACTGCTCGGTTATTACCGAGCCGAGCTCGAGGTGCTGCGCCGTCACAGCAGCGTGCCCGTCACGACCAACTTCATGGTCACCGCCCACATCCGCAACCTCGACTACTGGCAGTGGGCGCCCGAGATGGATGTCATCGCCAACGACCACTACCTCGACAACCGTCTCGCCGACCCCACCGCCGAGCTGTCGTTCGCCGCCGACCTGACGCGTGGCCTCGCGCAGGGCGGCCCCTGGGTGCTCATGGAGCAGTCGACGGGCGCCGTCAACTGGCAGCCGCACAACCTGGCCAAAGCCCCCGGCGAGATGACCCGCAACTCGCTCACCCACGTGGCGAAGGGCGCCGACGCGGTGTGCTTCTTCCAGTGGCGTGCCTCGTTGCAGGGATCCGAGAAGTTCCACTCGGCGCTGCTGCCCCACGCAGGCACCGACAGCGACCTGTGGCGCGAAGTGGTCGACCTCGGCCACACTCTCGACCGCCTCGACGAGATCACCGGCACGCGCGTGCAGGCCGACGTGGCCATGCTGTTCAGCTGGGAGAGCTGGTGGGCCGCCGACGGCGAAAGCCGCCCGAGCCACGGCGTCGACTACCTCTCACAGGTGCACGCCGCCCACGCCTCGCTGCGCCGCCTCGGCCACACCGTCGACCTGGTGCGCCCGGGCGCCGACCTGTCGGCCTACAAGCTCGTCATCGTGCCGTCGCTCTACCTGGTTCGGGATGCCGAAGCCGAGGTCGTCTCGAACTACGTCGCCGCGGGTGGCCACGTCGTCATCACGTTCTTCAGCGGAATCGTCGACGAAGAAGACCGCGTGCGCGCCGGCGGCTACCCGGGCGCGTTCCGCGAGTTGCTCGGCATCAACGTCGAAGAGTTCGCACCGGTTCTGCCGGGGCAGCGGCTGACGCTCGCCTCGGGGATGACCGCGACCGCCTGGTCCGAGCGCGTGCGAGCCCGCGGTGCCGAGGTTCTCGACACGTTCGCCGACGGGCCGTCCACCGGAAGGCCCGCCATCACCCGCAACGTCGTCGCCAGCAACAGCGACAGCGCAAACACCCCCGGCGTCGCCCGCTACCTCGCCACGAGCCTCGACCCCGACGCGCTCGACTCCGTGCTGCGCGACGCCGCGGCCGAAGCATCCGCCCGCCCCCAGGGGGACGAGCGCGAACCCGGGCTCGAGGTCATCCGCCGCGCCACCGCCGGCGAAACCCCCCGCAGCTACCTCTTCCTCATCAACCACTCGGCGCACGACGTCGAGACGCCGGCGCGGGGCCTCGACCTCGTCACCGGCGACACCGTCGACAACATCGCACGCGTGCCAGCCGGCGCCGTGCGCGTGATCAGAGAGGACCCCGCGCGATGAGCGTCAGTGTCGAAACGGCGGCGGTGAGCGCTCCCCGGCGCCGCGTGCGCCCGCCCAAACTGGTGGTGCAACACAAGAAGGCGATCGCGATCTTCATCGCACCCTTCGCGGTGCTGTTCGCCCTGTTCTACCTCGTGCCCATCGGTTACGCCGTCTACCAGTCGCTGCTCGTCATCCAGCGCGACGGCACCTTCGGCCAGGCGCGCGAGGTGTTCGGCGGCTTCGCGCAATACGTGCAGGTGTTCCAGAACGGGCCCTTCTGGCAGTCGGTCGGCCGCGTGCTGCTGTTCGGCGCCGTGCAGGTGCCCGTCATGCTGGGCCTCGCCCTGCTGTTCGCGCTGCTGCTCGATTCGCCCATCCTGCGCGGCAAACGCTTCTTCCGCCTCGCGTTCTTCGTGCCCTACGCCGTGCCCGGCGTCATCGCGGCCATCATGTGGGGGTTCCTCTACTCGCCCAACCTGTCGCCCTTCACCGCGGTCACGCAGAACATCGACTTCCTGTCGGCCGATCTCGTGCTGTGGGCCATCGCCAACGTGGTCACGTGGGTGTTCGTGGGCTACAACATGCTCATCATCTACTCGTCGCTGCTCAGCATCCCGACCGAGATCTATGAGGCCGCCCGCCTCGACGGCGCGGGTCAGATGCGCATCGCATGGTCGATCAAGATCCCGCTCGTGATGCCCGCCATCGTGCTCACCGCGATCTTCTCGATCATCGGAACGCTGCAGCTGCTCGCCGAACCGCAGGTGTTCCGCACCTTCAGCTCGGCCGTGTCGAGCACGTTCACCCCGAACCTCACGGTCTACACGACGTCGGCCATTCCCAACGTCAACCTCGCGGCCGCGTTCTCGGTCGTGCTGGCATTGGCCACCTTCATCCTGTCGTTCGGTTTCCTCAAGTTCACGCAGCGAAAGGACGACAAATGAGCGCCATCCTGTCTTCCCCGGCCAACGGTTCGCCCGATTCGAATCAGGCGTCGGATGTCGCGCCCACCTCACGCATTCGTCGCGGCGGTCGCGGCCAAGCGGGTGGCGGTCACGGTCACCAGGGCCCCGCCGGCTCTAACACGACCCGGGCCCGCGGCCCCCGCGAGAGCCCCCTGTCGCGCGCCGGAGCCCTGATCGTGATGCTCGTCTTCACGCTCTACTTCCTCATCCCCATCTGGTGGCTGTTCATCGCCTCGACCAAGTCGGCGCCGCAGTTCGGCAACACGCCCGCCCTGTGGTTCGCGGACTTCAACCTGTTCGAGAACATCGGCCAGCTCATCGCCTACCGCGACGGCGTCTACCTCAAATGGATGCTGAACTCCGTGCTCTACGCGGGCCTCGGCGCTCTGCTCGGCACCCTGTTCGCGGCCATGTGCGGTTATGCGCTCGCCAAATACCGCTTCCCCGGCCGCGACGCCATCTTCAACGTCGTGCTCGGCGGAGTGCTCGTGCCCGCGACCGCTCTGGCCCTGCCGCTCTTCCTCATCTTCAGCCAGGTGGGGCTCACCAACACGTTCTGGTCGGTGTTCCTGCCGTCGCTCGTCAGCCCGTTCGGCGTGTACCTGACCCGCATCTTTGCGGCGTCGAGTGTGCCCGACGAGTTGCTCGAGGCATCCCGACTGGATGGTGCCGGCGAGATCCGCACCTTCTTCACCATCTCGGTGCGGCTCATGTTCCCGGCGCTCGTGACCGTGTTCCTGTTCCAGTTCGTGGCCATCTGGAACAACTTCTTCCTGCCGCTCATCATGCTGCGCGACGAGACGCTGTTCCCCGTGACGCTCGGGCTCTACGCCTGGAACTCGCAGGTGAATCAGATTCCCGAACTGCGCCTCTATGTGCTGGTCGGCGCGTTCCTCTCGATCATCCCGCTCGTCATCACGTTCCTGCTGCTGCAGCGGTTCTGGCGCTCGGGTCTCGGCGCCGGCTCGGTCAAGTAGCGCCCGGCATCCTCACTTTTCACCTTCCGCATCACCTTCACCCCGATAGATCACGCACACCCACAGAAACGGAACAGCATGAACCTCAAGAGAACAGCGGTCGCCGCAGCGGTGCTTTCGGCCGTCGTTTTGAGCGGCTGCTCGTCGACCACCGGCAGTGAGGGCAGCGACGCTGCAGCCTGCACGCCGGCCGACGGAAAAGTCGAGCTCAGCTTCACCTCCTGGATTCCCGGCATCGAAGACGCCGTGGATGTTTGGAACAAGGCGAACCCCGACATCCAGGTCGCCGTGCAGACGGGTCCCAACGGCAACAGCGGCACCTACCAGAACTTCTTCAACCAGCTGAAGGCCGGCAACGCGCCCGACCTCGGCCAGATCGAATACGACGCGCTGCCCAACTTCCGCGTGCAGAACGGCCTCATGGACCTGGGCGCCTGCGAAGACGTCATGGCCTCGAAGGACAAATTCGTCGACTGGACTTGGGGTCAGGTCTCGCTCGGCGAATCCGACTCGGTCTACGCGATCCCGCAGGACTCGGGCCCCATGGCCATGTTCTACCGCGCCGACCTGTTCGAGCAGAACGGCATCGCCATCCCCACCACGTGGGATGAATACAAGGAGGCTGCCAAGAAGGTGCGCGCCACCGGCAGCTACATCACCAACTTCTCGCAGGGCGACATCAACCAGTTCGCCGGTTTCGTGTGGCAGGCCGGCGGCAGCTGGTTCCAGAACGACGGCACCGACTGGACCGTCGATTTGACCGATGACGCCTCCAAGAAGGTGGCCGACTACTGGCAGGAACTCATCGACGAAGACCTCGTCTCCACCGTTCCCGCCTGGACCACCGAATGGGACAACGCCTACAACACCGGCGCGGCCTGGAGCTGGAACTCCGCCGTCTGGGGCGCCAACTCCATCGCCTCGGGCGCACCCGACACCGCGGGCAAGTGGTCCGTTGCTCAGGCCCCGCAGTGGAAATCCGGCGACAAGGCTGCCGGCAACTGGGGCGGCTCGTCGACGGCCGTCTTCACTGGCTCGGAGCACCCCTACGAGGCCGCCAAGTTCGCGCTGTGGCTCAACACCTCTGAAGAGGCCCTCACCATGCTGAACGAGTCGGCGAACATCTACCCCGCCACCAAGGACGGCCTCAACCTGCCGATCCTCAAGCAGGGCGTCGAGTTCTACGGCAACCAGCCGATCTACGATGTGTTTGCCGACGCCTCCGCCGAGGTCGCCGAAGACTTCGCCTGGGGTCCGACCATGACGCAGACCTACAACGACGTGTCGGATGGCTTCAAGTCCGCCGTCTCGGGCGACGGAACCCTGTTCGACGCACTCAAGAAGGGCCAGTCGGCAACCGTCGACGCGCTGAAGGCCCAGTCCATCCCCGTCAAGGAGTAGTTGCACCGTGATTCACCACCTTCGTGCCGCGGGCGTCAGCCTGATCGTCGATGCCCGCGGCGCGAAGGTGCCCTCGATTCTGCACTGGGGGGCGGATGTCGGCGAGCTCGACTCATCTGCCCTCGACAGCCTGGCCGGGGCCCTGGTGGCCGCCGTGCCGCCCTCGTCGATCGACGAACCCCCGCGCCTCAGCCTCGTGCCGACCCTGTTCGACGGGTGGAGCGGGCGGCCCGGGCTCGAGGTTCACCGCGTGGGCGGGCCTGCCCCTTCGGTATCCCAACCGCTCGCGCTGCGCCTCGTCGCGACCGACGCTTCTGAAACATCCCTCATCTTCACGCTCGCGGATGCCGCAGCCGCCGTCACCGTGACGGTCACGCTCGAGCTCACCCCCGAGGGCGTCCTGCGCCTGCGCCACCGCGTGCGGAACGATGCATCCTCACCTCTTGCCGTCGACGGCGTCGCCGCAGCCCTGCCGCTCCCCGACCGCGCCCGAGAACTCCTCGACTTCACGGGTCTTTGGACCCACGAGCGCACCCCGCAGCGCCACACCCTCGGCCAGGGCATCTGGAGCCGCGAACACCGCCACGGCCGCCCCGGCCACGACGACGCGTTCCTCTTCGCGGCCGGCACCCCCGGCTTCACGTTCCGCACGGGCGAGGTCTGGGCCACCCACCTGGCCTGGAGCGGCGACAAGGTCCTCTGGGCCGAACGCTCGCCGCTCGGCGCCTCGGTCTCGGGCAGCGGCGAACTGCTCGCACCCGGCGAAATCATGCTCGCGGATGGTGAGCACTACGAGACCCCGTGGACCGTCGCCGTCTACTCGGCCACCGGTCTCGACGGTGTGTCGGCCCGCCTGCACCCCTGGATCCGCTCGTGGAGCAGCATCCGCCGCCCCCGCCCCGTCGTCTTGAACACGTGGGAGGCCGTCTACTTCGACCACGACCTGCCCACCCTGCTGACCCTCGTCGACCAGGCCGCACGCGTGGGCGTGGAACGGTTCGTGCTCGACGACGGCTGGTTCGAGGGCCGCACCGACGACCGCCGCGCCCTCGGTGACTGGTTCGTCGACGCCGCGCGCTGGCCCGACGGGCTCTCCCCGCTCATCGACGCCGTGCGCGCGCAGGGCATGGACTTCGGGCTGTGGGTGGAGCCCGAGATGGTGAACCCCGATTCGACCGTGGCGCGCGAGCATCCCGACTGGATTCTCGGTCACGCGGATGCTCCCACCTGGCGTTTCCAGCGTGTGCTCGACCTGTCGAACCCCGAGGCCTTCGCCTACATCCTCGGCCGCCTCGACGCGCTCCTCGGCGAATACGACATCGCGTTCCTCAAGTGGGATCACAACCGCGACCTGCTCGGCGGCTCGGCCCACCGGCAGACCGCCGCGTTCTACCGCCTGCTCGACGCCGTGCGCGCGGCCCACCCCCACGTCGAGATCGAGTCGTGCGCGTCGGGCGGGGCGCGCATCGACCTGGGCGTGCTCGAACGCGTCGAACGCGTGTGGACGAGCGACACCAACGACCCGCTCGAGCGCCAGGCCATCCAGCGCTACACGTCGCTCGTGATCCCGCCCGAATACCTCGGCGGCCACCTGGGCGCCGCGCAATCGCATACCACCTGGCGCACCTCGGACCTCGAGTTCCGGCTGGTCACGGCCCTCTTCGGCAGCGCCGGCATCGAGTGGAACCTGAACGAGGCCTCACCCGCCGAGCTCGACACCATCGCCGCCTGGATCGACACCTACAAGCGCCGGCGCGACCTGCTGCACTCGGGCACCGTGGTGCGATCGGATGCCTCCGACCCCGCGTTGCACGCCCACGGCGTCGTCTCCCGCGACCACACGTCCGCGCTCTTCGCCCACGTCTCCCTGGCCGCCCCGCGCACCGCGGTGCCGTCGCCGCTCCGCCTCCCGGGTCTCGACCCCGACCGCCTCTACCGCGTGCGCCCGCTCACGCTCGGGGCCGCTCCGCGCGCCATCCAGGATGCTCCTCCCGCCTGGATCGCGGCCGGTGAAACCGTGCTCTCGGGCCGCATCCTCGCCGAGATCGGCCTCGCCGTGCCGCTCCTCGCGCCCGAACAGGCGCAGCTCTTCACGGCCGACGCGCTCTAGCGCAGGTCGCGCGGGGAGTGGTACCCATCGCGAGCAACGCTCACGTTCGATAGCGTTATCTCGCCAAGAACATCCGAATCACCCGAGGGGGACCCCATGAGGGAACGACGCACCAAGACCACCGCACTCATCGCCGGCTTCGCCATCGCCGGTTTCCTGCTGTCCGGCTGTGCCGGCGGCCAGAGCAAGGCTGACGCGTGCAAGGAGCTCGAGAGCGGCATTCAGCAGCTGCAGACCGAGCTGACCGAGAGCTCCTCGAGCCTCGCCACCGACCCTGACGCCGCGTCCGAGGCCATCAGCAAGCTCGCCGACACGTTCAGCGACAACGCCGAGAAGGTCACCAACGACGAGGTCAAGCCGACCGCCGACAAGGCCGAGAAGGCCATCTCGGCCATGTCGGACGAGTTCGAGAAGTACGCCGATGACCCGACCACGGCCGACGTCAACGCGCTGACCGAGAGCGCCACCGACGTGCAGACCACCTTCACCGACCTCGGTAAGGTCTGCGACTAAGTTTCAGCACGCAGCACAAAAGGGGGGTCGCCTACGGGCGGCCCCCCTTTCGCGTGCCTGGGCGCCTGCGCCTGACGATCACTTCGTCTGGTTGGGATGCCTGGTGTGCACGTTCTCGAGATGAACCGTGCGGTCGACCACATAGAACCAGATTCGGGCATCGCCCTGCTGGGTGGGTTTATGCTGCCATCGATCGTGTTCGACTCCGTCTCGGACGATGACACCGAGCTCCCCACGCAGGCGGTAGTTCGTGGGTGTGACGGCCAGCGGATGTTTCGTGAGGAAATCCCACGAGTCGGCGAGGGGGCCGCGAATGGTGGCGCAGAGATCTGTCCATCCGCGCCTCGCCTGGGTCGATGCGAACGTGATCGCGTATTCGCTCTTCTTGGTGGGGCGGGGGACTCTGTCGAGCTTTGCCATGGCCTAGGGGCGGCCGACCGGCTCGTCGTCGATCCAGTCGACATCGGTGCGCGTGAGTCCTGCGGCGATCGCTATTGCGGTCTCGCGCCAGGCAGTGATCTCGGCAACGGCAAGGTGCGCCTGATTGGTCGCGAAGGATGCGCGCGCGGCATGAAGCAAGTCGCTAGCGCAGGCGGCGCGGTCGGCCGCATCGAGCGCCAGCATCCAGGGGAACAGCTCAGCCATGGATTCGGCGAGCGTGCCTCGCTCATTCGTGGCCGCCGCGATGAGCTGAGCTGCCAGTTGGAGCAATGATTCGCGCGCATCTGCTTCTCGCTGCGACATCAGAACGAGATCCTCACCGTCACGACGAGTGACCTGCACCGGATGGTCTTCCGCTGCCTCGAAGACGGTGCTCGAATGCCTGCTCAGGTCTGATGACTGAAACGACTTATGAGGCATGTCCAAGGTTCGCATCGCCCCAGCATAGTTCTGAATGTGTTCTGAAGTCAATGAATCATGGTCGCTGCATCAGCGGACGAGGCGGACCTCGGTGATCTCCTCGCCCAGGAAGGGCTGCGTCTGGCGGGCGCCGTCGGGCGTGAAGCCGTTGCGGGCGTAGAAGCGGTGCGCGCGCGGGTTGTCCTCGGCCACCCACAGGAACGCGGGCTGCTCGCCGAGCACGGCGTCGAAGAGCTGCTGGCCGATGCCCGTGCCGTGGAACGCGTGCAGCACGTAGGTGAAGTAGAGCTCGGAGCGGTCGGTGACCTCGGGGTCGCGGCTGGGCCCCGAACCCGAGAAGCCGACGATCTCGCCGTCGACGAGGGCGGCGTAGAGGCAGCGGCCGTCGCCGAGCGACGAGTAGTGCGTCCACAGCTCGGCCATGCGGCGCGGTGAGACGGCCCGCAGCGCTTCGTCGCTGATCAGGTGGTCGTAGGTTTCGTGCCAGCAGGTGGCGTGCACACGCCCGAGTGATTCGGCGTCGACGTCGCGAACCGGGCGAACAACAGCATCGATGGTGGTGTTCATAGTCGGGAGACTACCCCCGGCTGCGCGGACCCTCAAAATCGCGGATGCCCCGGCCGGAAGCATCCGGTCGGGGCATCGCGTCGTGTGGCTGAAACTGAGGGACTACTCGTTGACGAGGACGATCTCGTCGAGTGCCTTGCGCTCGCGGGGGGCGACCTCGCGCTCGCGCAGCTTGTCCTCGAGCGTGTCAGGGCTGGCCACGTGGCCGATGGCCGACACGGTCAGGATCTGGTGGTTGGGGCCCAGGTCGAAGGCCTCGGCCAGCTCGTCCTTCTTGAAGCCGCCCATCTGGTGCACGTGCAGGCCGTCATGGTGGGCCTGGATGCTGAGGTGCGCCATGGACTGGCCCAGGTCGTAGACGGCCCAGGGCAGCGGCTTGCCGTCGGCGTCGGTGACCTCGGCGACGGCCACGATGAGCGCGCCCGCGTTGCCGGCCCACGCCTTGTTGAAGCCCATGAGGTGGGCGGCGATGGTGTTGAAGGTGTCGGAACCGCGACGGCCGACGATGAAACGCCAGGGCTGCGTGTTGGCGGCGCTCGGCGACCAGCGGGCGGCCTCGAGGGCGGCGGTGAGCGTCTGCTCGTCGATGGTGGCGGTGGCGTCGAAGGCGCGCGGGCTCCAGCGGTCCGAGAGGACGTCGAGGATGGGCACGCTCGTGTCGGCGGTGCGGGCAGGGGTGGTGATGTCGGTCATCCGTGCTCTTTCGTTCTGGTTCTGGGGGTGTGTTGTCAGAGCGTCGCCGTTGACTACGTATGTAAACGTATGGATGCTGCGACTATTCCGGCTGCGGGCGGGAGGCTCGCAGCATCCGGCGCTCGTCTGTCGGGTTATTCGGACTTTTGCGTGAGGATGTGGAACGGCACGGTCAGCGGGAAGCGGTAGACCTCGCCGCGCGACGAACGCACGCCGCCCAGGATGAGGGCGACGAGGTTGACGACGTTCCACACGACGATGAGGAGGACCGTGAAGAGCGGGGGTGAGACGAAACCACCGCCGCCGAAGGTTGCGAGCACCAGGAAGTGCGCGACGAAGGCCACGATCTGGCCGAGCAGGTAGGTGATCTGCCAGTTCATGGCGTTGCGGGCGTTGCCGGCCGAGAGGGGGCCGCGGTGGCGCACGGTCGACCAGACGATGAGCGTGGCGATGATCGAGAAGAACGGCGAGAGGTAGAAGAAGCCGAAGAGCGAGACCAGGCCGATGAGCCACACGAGCTGGGCGCCGGACTTGTCGGCGCCGCGGTCGGGGCCGCCGTAGTTCGGGGCGCCGTAGTTGGGGGCGCCGTAGGCGGGCTGGCCGTAGGGAGGCTGGCCGTAACCGGGTTGTCCGTAGTTGGGCTGGCCATGCGGCTGCTGGCCGTAGCCGGGCTGGCCGTAGCCGGGCTGGCCGTAGCCGGGCTGGCCGTATTCGGGCTGGTCAGCGCCGTCTTGGCCATAACCGGGCTGCCCGGAAACAGGCGGGGCGTAGGGAGGCTGAGCGAAGCCCGACTGCTCGTGCGTCGGCTCGGCGAACGGCACGGGTGGGCCATACGGCGATTGCGGCTCCGACTGCGACTGGGGCTGTCCGTAGGGCGACTGCTGCTGCGGTTCGTCATACGGCGACGGCTGCGGCGTCTCGTGCCCGGGGTGCTGGGCGGGCGTCGGCTGGTCGGCGGGGGTTCCGTCGGGGTTCGTCATGCGAGGCATCCTCACTGTCATCGTCGAAGGCGGTGGCTGTTTATCGAGTATCCGTCCATCCTGTCAGAGCCGTCGATGGGGAGTTCTTTCGCTAGCGGGCGGCCCGGGTGGCGGCTACGATCGCTTCGATACGGGCGGGCGTCGTCTCCTCCTGCAGGCTCGTGGTGTCGCCGAGGGGGCGGCCGTCGCTGATATCGCCCAGCAGCCGGCGCATGATCTTGCCCGAGCGGGTCTTCGGCAGGTCGGGCACGATCACGACATCCCGCGGTTTGGCGATGGGGCCGATCGCCTGGGCGACATAGGCTCGCAACGTCTCGCGCAGGGCCTCGGCCTGTTGCACCCAGTAGGCGTCGTCGGCGCCCGAGGCATCCTGGGGCAGTGACGACGGGATGACATAGGCCGCGATCGCCTGCCCCGTGATCGGGTCGCTGACCCCCACCACACCGGCCTCGCCCACGGCCGGATGCGCGACGAGCGCCGACTCGATCTCGATGGTCGAGAGGCGGTGCCCCGACACGTTGATCACGTCGTCGACGCGGCCGAGCACCCAGATGTCGCCGTCGGCATCCCATTTGGCGCCGTCGCCCGAGAAGAAGTAGCCCTGCTTCCAGTACTTGGCCCAATAGGAGTCGCGATAGCGCTCCGGGTTGCCCCAGACGGTGCGCGCGAGCCCCGGCCCCGGGCGGTCGACGACGAGGTAGCCGCCCGAACCGTAGGGCACGCGCTCGCCGTCCTCGTCCACGATGAGCGTCGAGATGCCGGGCAGCGCGCGGTTGGCCGAACCGGGTTTCAGGGTCGAGACACCCGGCAGTGGCGCCATGGTCGCGGCCCCCGTCTCGGACTGCCACCACGTGTCCACGATGGGCGCCTCGCCGCGGCCGATGCGGGTGTGGAACCACATCCAGGCCTCGGGGTTGATGGCCTCGCCCACGGTGCCGAGAATGCGGATGCTCGACAGGTCGAACTCGGCCGGCGGCCCGTCGGGGAACCACGTGCTGAGCGTGCGGATGAGCGTGGGCGCCGTGTAATAGGTGGTCACGCCGTAACGCTCGATGATCTCGAAGTGGCGCGTGCGGCTCGGGGTGTTGGGCGTGCCCTCATAGATCACCTGCGTGAGGCCGTTCGAGAGCGGTCCGTAGATCTCGTAGGTGTGCGCCGTGACCCACGCGAGGTCGGCCGTGCACCAGTGCACATCGTCGGGTTTGGCGTCGAAGATGGCCCAGTGGGTGAAGGACGCCTGGGTCAGGTATCCGCCCGAGGTGTGCACGAGGCCCTTGGGTTTTCCCGTGGTGCCCGAGGTGTAGATGATGAACAGCGGGGTCTCGGCGTCGAAGTACTCGGGTTCGTGCACATCGCTCGCGGCATCCACGGTGTCGTGCCACCAGACGTCGCGGCCGGCGGTCCAGGGGATGTCGTCACCCGTGCGCTTGACGACGAGCACGTGTTCGATGCTCTCGACTCCAGCCACGGCCTGGTCGGCGTTGTCCTTGACGGCCACGGCGGCACCCCGGCGGAACTGGCCGTCGGTCGTGATCAGCAGCTTGGCGCGCGTGTCCTCCACCCGGAAGCGCAGGGCCTCGGCCGAGAAGCCGCCGAACACAAGCGAGTGGATGGCGCCGATGCGGGCCACGGCGAGCGTGGCGATGATTGTCTCGAGAATGACGGGCAGGTAGATGACCACGCGGTCGCCCACGCCGATGCCGAGCTCGGTGAGCGCGTTGGCGGCCTTCGAGACCTCGCGCTGAAGCTCGGCATAGGTGAGGCTGCGTCGGTCGCCGGGCTCGCCTTCGAAGTGCACGGCCACCTTGTCGCCGAGCCCGTTCTGCACGTGCCGGTCGACGCAGTTGACGGCCACGTTGAGTCGCCCGCCCGCGAACCAGGTGGTCTCGGGCACCGAGAGGGTGCCGGATGCATCGGGCGCGGCGGGCTTCCACGTGTGCACGCTCTGCCACGGGGTGTGCCAGTCGAGCCGCGCGGCCTGTTCGGCCCAGAAGGCGTCAGGGTCGGCATCCGCTCGTGCCCACCAGGAGGCGTCGACGTTGGCGCTCGCCGCGATGGCCGCGGGTGCCGGGTAGGCGCGCGTCTCGTCGAGCAGGTTCGCGATCGTCGGGTGCGAGGCGCCGGTTGTTGTGGCGGCGGTCGTCGCGGTGTTCGGGCGGCCCGGCGTGCTCGAGCCAGGCGTAGCGGCGGCGGATGCGGGGGCGAGATCGTCGGGCATGCTTCCAGGTTAGGCGGGCGCAGAGTGCGGTGCGCGGCCGAGTGAAACGCTCGTTAACACGACGGGGGTAGTGTGGCCCGATGGCTACTCTCGGCACTGCCCTCGACACCGCCGATTGGCGTTTCCGCATTTTCGAGCTCTACGCCGACGTGCGACGCGTCGCGGCGTCCGACCCGGCGGCCGCGCACCGTCTCTGGCGCGACCGGCGTGACGAGCTGTTCGACACGCACCCGGCCTCGCCTCTCCTGCCCGAAGATGCCGAGACGTTCTCGGGTCTGCCCGTTGCCGACTACGACGCGGCCTGGCGCTTCGAGGTGGATGTCGCGCCCGTCGACGAGGGCCGTGACATCGCCGTTCCCACGGGCACCGACGGCGTCGTCGGCTTCACGCTCATCGGCACGGCCGAGCTGCCGGGCGACCGCGGCTCGCTCGCCGTGTGGAAGCACGCGGGCTACGGCGGCGGCCTCTTCGTCCCCGTCAAGGACCGCCTGGCCGGCGCCGAGGGCGGAACCTACGGCGGTGGCCGCTACCTGCTCGACACCATCAAGGGCGCGCACCTGGGCACCGCGGGGGCGACGGATGCTGCCACTCCCGACCACGGCGCCGGCGCGGGTCGCCTCGTGCTCGACCTCAACTTCGCCTACAACCCGTCCTGCGCCTACGACCCCGCGTGGGCGTGCCCGCTCGCCCAGCAGGAGAACACCCTGCCCGTCGAGGTTCCGGTCGGCGAGACCTACCCCGTTTCGCGCGCGCACTGACGCGGCGGGGTGCGTCGGCGGCCTCCCCTCACGCGAGGCTGGCATTACGGATTCGTCGCCGCGGTTACCGCCTCCTTGGTCCGGCCGTCGAGGTTTCGGCAAATGATCGCGCTCTCTTGCGCCGACGCCGAACGTCGCGTATTTTAAACAAACGGCCCAGTCGGTTTCCCTTGGGGAACCACTGATGGGGGCCCAGATCGACACCTCGGGGGAGGTTGTCGGCTCGGGGGCGTCGGCGGGCATCTCTCGAAAGTGCGCGTCGACGCCCGGCCGACCGATCTGGTCTAGGGATCTCAGATCGAGGGCGGGGCTCCGTCGCCGTGCACGAGTCGCGGAACCGCGAGCAGGTGGTCGCGGCTGTCGGGGCAGCCGATGGCCGCGAAGATGATGTCCCACATGTTGGTGATGCGGTTGTCGAGGCGGGCCCAGTCGTCGAAGACCGCCGAGACCATTTGGGTGCCCGTGAACGATTCGACGACGAAGCGCGCGATGCTGTCGACCTCGATGCGGGGCGAGACGTCGCCTTCGGCGATGGCCTTGCGCAGGTGCTCGGCGCTCTGCGCGATCCAGAATTCGTAGGGGGCCCGGGCGTGCTCGGGAAAGTAGCCGGCCGATTCGGTGCTGAGTCGGATGCCGGCCTGCACGATCGGCAGCGTGCGCAGTTGCTGGGCGAACGTGTGGGTGAGCCGCACGAGGCCCTCGGCACCGGGCATGTCGTCGCTGAGCAGCTCGGCGCCCGCTGCGACGCATAGCTCGTGCTGTTGCAGGATGAGCTCGAGCGCCAGGGCGTGCTTGGATTCGAAGTGGAAGTAGAGGGCGCCCTGGGTGACGCCCGCCTCGGTGATGATCTCGCTGAGTTTGGCGCTGGCGTAGCTCGATCGGGCGAACACCACGCCGGCGGCTTCGACGATCGCTTGTCGCGTCGCGCGAGCGCGTTCCTGTTTAGGCATGGGTCCTCCGGGCTGTCGGGGACAGGATACCTCCGCCGTCTATGAAGGGTGCCCCCCTTGCAGAGGCCCGCACTCAGCTTGGCGGGATGCCGCTCGACGCGGCGAGGCGGCGTCGATCAGGGGCGCGGAAGAATGTCCCGGACAGAGCCGGTTTCGCGAGAATCGGTAACCCGTCCCGGGGTGGCCCGGTTTGGGGATAGAGCACGCACAGATTTGACCGCCATCGGCGAGTCCTCTCAGGCCGGGCGGGTACCGGTGCCGGTGCGATGCCGATGCCGGTGTCGCCGCCCACGACCCCAGTGCGCCGCCGCCCCGGTCTGTCGCTAGAGCGCCTCGCCCGGAATGGGGTGCCCCACGAGGTGCGAGGCGGGCGCGACACCCGCGGCGGGTGCCTCGGCCAAAACCCGGCAGATCGCCTCGACGAAGCTGTCGATGTCGGCCTCGGTGGTGTCGAACGCGCACATCCACCGCACCTCGCCCGTCGCCGCATCCCAGTCGTAGAAGCGGAAGGACTCGCGCAGGGTATCGGCGACACCGGGCGGTAGCACGGCGAAGACCGCGTTGGCCTCGGTCGGCTGGCTGAAGCCGAGACCGGGGGCCTGACCGGCCGCGATGCGCTCTTCGAGGGCCGATCGCAGGCGCACCGCCATGGCGTTGGCGTGGCTGGCCGAGCGGTGCCAGAGGTCGCCCTCGAGCAGCGCGATCAGCTGCGCCGACAGGAAGCGCATCTTCGAGGCGAGCTGCATGTTGAGCTTGCGCAGGTAGACGAGACCCTGCGTGGCGGCCGGATTGAGCGACACGACGGCCTCGCCGAACATGAGGCCGTTCTTGGTGCCGCCGAACGAGAGCACGTCGACCCCGGCGTCGGTCGTGAAGGCACGGAACGGCAGACCGAGGGCCGCGGCCGCGTTGGACAGCCGGGCGCCGTCGAGGTGCAGAGACATGCCGTGGGCATGAGCGTGGTCGGCGATGGCACGGATCTCGTCGGGCGTGTAGAGCGTGCCGAGCTCGGTACTCTGCGTGATGGACACGACGAGCGGCTGCGCGCGGTGCTCGTCGCCCCAGCCCCAGGCCTCGCGGTCGATCAGCTCGGGCGTGAGCTTGCCGTCGGGGGAGGGCACGCCCAAGATCTTGATGCCGCCGACGCGCTCGGGCGCCCCACCCTCGTCGACGTTGATGTGGGCCGTGGTGGCGGCGATGACGGCCCCCCAGCGCGGCAGCATCGACTGGATGCCGACAACGTTGGCACCCGTGCCGTTGAAGACGGGGAACACCTCGGCCTGCTCGCCGAAGTGGCCGCGGAAGATCTCGGTCAGGCGCTCGCTGTACTGGTCGCCGCCGTAGGCCACCTGGTGCCCGCCGTTGGCCTGGGCGATGGCCTCGATGACCTCGGGGTGCACCCCCGCGTAGTTGTCGCTGGCGAAGTTGCGGACGTCGGAATCATGCAGTGGAAGGCTCACACCCCTAATCTCGCACAGAGCGGCCGCCCCGCGCATCCTGGCCGAAAACTGTGGATGAACGGGGCGGCCGCTGCCTGGGGAGAACGAACGCGTCAGCCGCGCAACGCCTCACCGAGCTTCACGCGCGCCCCCGTGCGCAGAAGCGAGTTGCTGTACATCTTGGAGCCGAGCAGGAGCACGACGACCGTGGTCACGGCGAGGATCGCGAGCGAGAGCAGCGGCTCCCACCACTCGGCCGTTCCGAGGAACAAACGCACCGGCATACCGACGGGCGCCGAGAAGGGGATGTAGGACATGATCGCCAGCACGGTCGGGTTGTCGTTGAAGAAGATGACCGCGAAGTAGGGCAGCATGACGAGCATCGTGACGGGCATGGTCGTCGATCCGACATCTTCTTGGCGCGAGACCAGGGCGGCCGTCGCGGCGAAGAGCGCGGCCAGCAGCACGAACCCGATGACGAAGAAGATCACGAACCACACGATGGGCGCGCCGAGGCCGGTCAGCAGATCGCTCTGCCCCGTCACCGTCAGGCCCACGATGGCGATCACCGCGATGAGCGCGATCTGCGCGAAGGCGAGGATGCTGTTGCCCAACACCTTTCCGGCCAGCAACGCGCGCACCGGGATGGCAGACATGAGGATCTCGACCACGCGGGTCTGCTTCTCCTCGACCACGCTCTGCGCGATCGTCGACCCGAACGTCATGGCCGACGAGAAGAACACGAGGCCGAACGCGATGGCGACGAGATAGCCGAGGAATCCAGCATCCGCCCCCTGGTCGAGCAGCACGACCTTGGGCGCCGTGCTGAGCGCCTGCACCACCGAGGTCGGCGCCGAATCGTTGGCCACGACCTCGAAGAGCAGCGGCGAATCGCCCGAACGATCGGGCAGGATGGTGGCCTCGACGTCGCCGTCGCGCACCAGTTTCTCGGCGGCCTGCTCGTCGTCGACCACGGTCACGTCGAACGATTTCGCCGCGGCGGCCGGGATGACCTCGCTCGTGGCATCGACGACCGCCACCTTCGTGGCCTCGCTGCCGGCCGAGTTGGCCGAGAACCCCGCGAACAAGATGGAACCGAGGATGATCACGAGCAGAAGGGCCGACGAGATCAGGAACGCTTTGCTGCGCAGGCGGGCGCGGATCTCACGCTCGGAGACGAGCCACACGCTCGATGCGAAGCCGGGGGCCTGCGGCGCGGCGGGTCGGGCCGACGCGGGGGCAGACGACGTCCCGCGCGAGGGCGGCGTCGGGGAAGATGGCGAGGGCGAGGTGCGGGTGCTCATCGGATGACCTCTCGGAATATGTGGGCGAGCGAGGGACGCTGCGGGTGGAAGGTGGTGACGGCGCCGGCCTCGACCGCGCGCCGCAGCACGAGCTGCGCGGTCTCGTCGGTGTCGGCGTCGAAGAGCGCGTAGCCGCCGTCGAACTCGACGACGTCGACGCCCGGCAGGCCACGGATCCAGCCGATATCGGTGCCGGCCTGCAGCTCGAAGCGGCGCGTTGCGTGCTTCTCGCGCAGCGCCTCGCGCGAACCCGAGGCGCGGATCTCTCCGTTGGCGATGATGACGAGGTCGTCGCAGAGGCGTTCGACGATATCGAGTTGGTGCGAGGAGAAGAGCACGGGCACGCCGGCATCCGCTCGCTCTTTCAGCACGCCCACGACGGTGTCGACGGCCAGGGGGTCGAGACCCGAGAACGGCTCGTCGAGCACGAGCAGATCGGGCTGGTGCACGAGGGCCGCCGCGATCTGCGCGCGCTGCTGGTTGCCGAGCGACAGCGATTCGAGGGTGTCGTTGGCGCGCTCCTCGAGGCCGAGGGATTCGAGCAGTTCTCGCGTGTTCTGCGTGGCGCGCGACGACGAGAAGCCGTGCAGGCGGGCCAGGTAGACGAGCTGCTCTTCGACCTTCATCTTGGGGTAGAGGCCGCGTTCCTCGGGCATGTAGCCGAAGCGGTGGCGGTCGCCGGCCGTGAGCGGCTTGCCGTCTTTCGTGACGGTGCCGCCGTCGGCCGACAGTACGCCGAGGATGATGCGCATGGTCGTGGTCTTGCCGGCACCGTTGCCGCCGACGAAGCCCGTCATGCGGCCGGGCTGCACCGTGAACGACACGTCGTGCAACACCTGCCGGTCGCCGTATGAGCGGGTGATGTTCTCTAGCTGAAGCACGCTGGCTCCTCCGATTCTCTGCGTGATTACAAGCTAGAGCGGGGCGGGCGTGTCGGGCATCAGCCGCGGGGCGGGTTCTCGCGTCTCCGCCTGGCGGGGGAGGGTGTCGAATCCACGCCTCAGGCGTCCGAGACGGCGTAGCCGCTGCGGAACGCCCACACGATGGCCTGGATGCGGTCGCGCACGCCCAGCTTGGCGAAAATGCTCGACACGTGCGTTTTGACCGTCGCCTCGCCGACATAGAGCGTCGAGGCGATCTCCTGGTTCGAGAGGCCGTCGGCGAGCAGGGCGAAGACATCGCGCTCCCGCTCGGTGAGGAGGGCGTAGGCGGCACGCTCGTCGTCGTTCGGGCCGCCCAGAGCCGCACGGCCGTCGCGAGGGTGATCGGGCAGGGTGCCCGGCGCGGCGCCGAGGCCCGACGCTGGGGGTGACGAGGGCTGCGACATCCGCCCGGCCACCCCGCCGAAGCGGGCGATGACGCGTTTGGTCACGGTGGGCGACAGCAGCGCCTCGCCGCTCGCGACGACCCGCACGGCCTCGATCAGCTGCTCGGGGGACGAGTTTTTCAGCAGGAACCCGCTCGCGCCGGCCGCCAGGGCGTCGAAGAGGTAGTCGTCGCGGTCGAAGGTCGTCAGAATCAGGACGGCGGCGCCGATCGACGGGTCGCCCGTTATCGCGCGCGTGGCGTCGAGCCCGTTCATTCCGGGCATCTGCACGTCCATGCAGATGACGTCGGGCGCGAGGGATGCCGCGGCCACGATCGCCTCGGCCCCCGAGCCGGCCTCGCCGACGACCTCGATACCGGGCTGGGCGCCCAGGATGATGCGGAAACCCGCGCGCAGCAGCTCCTGGTCGTCGACCAGCAGCACGCGGATCGGCCCGCTCGCGCCCGCACCAGCACCCGCGCCCGCACCGGCGGTCGAGCCCGTATTCGCACCGGCTTCCGCGGCCGCGTTCAGGCCACCCTGCGTCGAATCGGTCATGCCGACACCATCCGTTCGTGAGAGTCGTTCGGGCCCGTGAGCCGATCATCGAGGGAAACGGGGATGCGCGCCCGCACGAGATAGCCGCCCCGGGGCCGCGGCCCCAGTTCGAGCGTGCCGCCGGTGGCCCGAACGCGCTCCTGCATGCCCACGTGCCCGAGCCCGGTGCCGCGCCGCCGCGACGGCAGGGTCACGGCCAGGGATCCGCTGTTGGTGATCTCGATCTCGACGGCCTCGCCGAGGTAACGCAGGCGCACGTCGGCTCGCGTGTCGGGGCCGCCGTATTTGCGCGCGTTGGTGAGTGCCTCCTGTGTGACCCGATACAGCGTCAGCGACACCAGTTTCGGCAGGGGCCGCGGTGCGCCGACCGCCTCGAAGCGCGTGGGTACGCCGGCCTGGGTCGACTCCTCGCAGAGGTCGGGCAGTCTGTCGACGCTCACCGTAGAGGCCGCCTCAGACTCTGCGTCGGTCTGGCGCTCGCGCTCGGCGTCGGTGGCGGTCTCGGGTTCCGGTTCGCGCAAGGTGCCGAGGATGCCGCGCAACTCGTCGATGGCCGACCGCGCGTTGTCCTCCACGACGCCCAGCGCCGCCCGCGCGGCGACGGGATCGAGGTCCAGCACGGTGCGTGCTGCCCCCGCCTGCACTCCCATCACCGACACATGGTGCGCCACCACGTCGTGCAATTCGCGCGCAATGCGCAGACGCTCGAGCGATACGGCCTGACGAGCCGAGCGGATGCGCTCACGATCGAGCAGCGCCGTGCGATGTTCGAGCACAGCACGTTCCTTCGCGCCATCCCAGGCCCGATTGCCGAAGTACCAGGCCGCGCCGAAGTAGAGGATGTTCGTGAGGATCTGGATGAGCAGGTAGGCCACGAGCGGCGAGAAGAGCCCGGCGCGCGAGAAACCCGGCATGGCGTCGGGATCGGTGGTGGCCAGGAACATCGAGATCAACAGCCACACGAGCATGACGAACACGATGACGATGCGCACGACGAACGCGCGTCGGCGATCCGATGTCCAGGCGCCCACCGAATAGAGCGCCAGGAAGAGGGCGATGTTGCAGAAGAGCAGCTCGCTGACGTGCAGCTGGCCGATCACGATGAACACGGCCGAGAGCACGAGTGCGACCGAGGCCGGCCAGACCCGCCGGAGCGCGAGCGGCAGGGTGATCAAGGCCAGGGTCAGGATGCTGATGCCGAGGTCGGCGGGATCGTCATAGAACCCGGCGACCGTGTAGAGCATGAGGCTCAGAATGGAGCCGACGAAGAGGCTGACAGCGAGGACCAGGTCGGTGCGGCGCTCGCCGGGAGTGGGAGCCGGGCGGGTCCATCCCGGTTCGTCGGGGTCGAGGTAGGCGGCGCCGGTCATGCTTCTAACGTAGCCGCCGGCCGGCCGAGGGGCCTCCGTCGTGCGAGGGAGGCCCCTCGGCGCAGCCAGGCAGCCAGGCAGCCGGGCAGTCGGTCAGCCGGGCAGCCGAGCGTCAGCGGCCGAGGCCGAAGTCCCGTTTCTTGTTCGCGTCGCGGTACGCCTTGGCGATGGACAGGGTGGCGCGGGCGCCGATGGAGGTGTTGGCCGCGTCGTCTCGGTCCCGCTTCGCGCTCTTCGGGGTCTCGTGCTTGCGCAGGGCGTCGAACGACTTGGACGACCTCTTGGCGGCCTTCTTGGTCGACGTGGCGGTTTCGTTCGACCAGCGAGCCACGCGCGAGCCCAGGGCGTAGAGCACACCGGCGATAACGGTCAGCGTGACGAATTTCTTGACGGTCATGTGGCCTCCCGGCGATTGTCGATCACCCCGAAACTACGCCGCGAGCGCGGGGGAGGCAAAGGCTTGACACCGAGTAGGAGAGCCGACTCGAGGACTCGACGGCTCAGCGGGGTTGCGCGACGCAGATCGTGTCGCCGCCTTCGTGTGTCTTCGTGACAGTGAGGGCCTTCTCGAACTCGATTCCCTCGTCGCGGATGATCGTGCACACGATCTCATCGGAGGTCGATCCCGAGATGACGACGCGGGCTTCGTCCTTTGCGCCCACGACGGCATCCTTCTGTGACCAGGCGCTGCCCGAGGCCTGAGCCGGCCGC
Source organism: Okibacterium fritillariae (assembly GCF_052783725.1). NCBI lineage: Bacteria > Bacillati > Actinomycetota > Actinomycetes > Micrococcales > Microbacteriaceae > Okibacterium > Okibacterium fritillariae. The sequence goes on along the minus strand of NZ_CP199917.1, from coordinate 2,983,504 downwards.
ATCTTCACATCTGTGGGAAGCCCGTTCGTCGCCGACAGGTAGGTGATCTTCTCCGTTCCTTGCAAGCCCTCGACGCTGTAGCTCACGACGTAGGAGTCGATGGGTTGATCGTAGAGCGATTTCAGCACCCAGAAACCGGCCGCGGCCAGCCCGAGCGCCCCGAGGACGGCGAGAAGGATGAGAAGGGGTTTGGTCGCGCTGCCCATAATGTCTCCAATTCTAAAATGATGTAGTTCATATTCTAGAAGACACTTGGGGCAAAACGAAGGGCGGGGGAAGTAAGACTTCCCCCGCCCGGGTCGCTCATGCCGTGAGGCGCTTTAGCGCAGGCTCTTGACCTTTTTGTTGGCGGCCTTCTCGGCCTTGGCGAGTTCCTTCTTGGCGCGACCGCGGGCCTTCTTCACCTGCGGGTCGTTCCAGAACTTCTTCACCGACTTGGAGATCTGCTTGTAACGGGCGCGACCCGCCTTGGCTCCCAGCACGTAGGCGAGGAAAGCGATGATGAGGATGAAAATGAACTTGGGGCGCATTGGTCCGGTCTCCTTGAGGTCGTCTCGGCGAGTGTGCTCGGCGAATGTGCTGGGCGCGTCGTTCCTCCGACGCTATCGAATTCGGCTCGGGAACGGCAGAGGGTGGCGCGGCCTTGCGGCCCGGGTGTACGAGGCGTAACGTACCCGGCCGCCGCCCGCGCCGCCTGCCGCCTGCGCCACCTCCTGCCGTCTAGTGCAGGCCCTTCGTCGAGGCGATCACGGGCGCCATCTTCTTGCCCAGCGCCTCATAGAACATCGACAGCGGGAATTCGTCGTCGAGCACGGCATCCGTGTAGCCCTTCGGCGGGCCCTGCAGCACCTCGTCGGGAAGCCCCCGCGCCCATGCCGACGCGGGATGCGGGGCGAGCGTTGCCGAGATCAGCTCATGTGCGGCCAGCCAGTGCGCCACCTTCGGCCGGTCGATCGAGCGCCAGTATAACTCGTTGATCGCGTCGCTGAGCGCCACGACGACGGCGGGCACGGCATCCCAGTCGAAGGCCAGGCGGGTGTCGGTCCAGTGCAGCACGCCGCGCTGGTGCAGCCAGGCGAAGAGCAGCTGCCCGCCGAGGCCGTCGTAGTTGCGCACGCGGTCGCCCGTCAGCGGGAACCGGAACAGCCGGTCGAACAGGATGGCGTATTGCACGAGCCCGGCCATGCGCAACGTGGTGCGCTCGATCTCGCTGAGCGACGCGTCCTCACGGGCGCCGAGTGCCGCCTGCACGGTCACCGATTCCCGGAACGCCGTCAGGTCGCAGCGCAGCTCCTCGAGCGAGTAGAGGAAGTAGGGCATGCGCTGTTTGATCATGAACGGATCGAACGGCAGGTCCCCGCGCATATGCGTGCGGTCGTGGATGAGGTCCCACATGACGAACGTGTGCTCGGCCAGCTGCTGGTCGGCGAGGAGCGCCGCGGCCTCGTCGGGCAGGTCGAGGCGTGTGATGCTCGCGGCCTCGGTGACGACGCGGCGAAAACGGGCGGCCTCGCGGTCGGCGAAGATGGCGCCCCACGTGAACGTCGGCACCTCACGCATGGCCACGGTCTCGGGGAAGAGCACGGCCGAGTTGGTGTCGTACCCGGGCGTGAAGTCGAGGAAGCGGATCGGAACGAACAGTTTGTTCTCGTAGTCACCGGCCTCGAGATCGTGCACGAATTCGGGCCAGATCGTCTCGACCAGCACGGCCTCGACGAACCGGTTCGTGCTGCCGTTCTGCGTGTACATGGGGAACACGACGAGGTGGGCGAGCCCGTCGACGCGGTTCTGCTGCGGCTGGAAGGCGCGCAGCGAGTCGAGGAAGTCGGGCACGCCGAAGCCGCCGTCGGCCCAGCGCGCGAAGTCGCCGTCGACCAGCCGCAGGTAGTCGGCATCGTGCTCGAACGACGGCGCCAACTCACGGATGCTGTCGCGCACCGTCTGCACGAGTCGGGCGGCTTCGTCGTGGTCGCTCGTGTCGCCGGCCTCGCCGATCGAGCCGTCGCGCAGCTGCAGCTCCTGCAGCCGCGTGGCCGCGCGCTTGAGGTTCTGCCACGCGGGCGTCTCGACGAGGGCGCGATTCGCCCGGGTCGCGGGGGAGGTCTGCGAGAGGAGCTCGTCTTCGACGACCTCCGGTTCGCCGACGACGGCTGCGGTGTGCGCAGGTGTGCTGTTTTCGGACATGGTGAACCTCCTTCGCAAGATCGAGCGTGTGGCTCAACGCTAACGAAGAAGACGCGCTTTTCGGTTGCGTCTTTCAGCGAAAAGGTGTGCGCGGACGGCCGGACGCGCGCGAAATCATCCGCGCAACCGGCCTCTCACGCAGAAGGGCCCGAACGGGTCACGCCCAGCGCTTGTTGACCCAGCGCTCGAGCACGCCGACCAGGGCATCCGTGAGCTTGCCGATGACGGCGAGCAGGATGATGGCGAGGAAGATGCGGTCGATGCGCCCATTGTTCTGCGAATCGATCAGCAGGAAGCCGAGGCCCATCGACGAGGCGATCAGCTCGGCCGCAACGAGGAACAGCCACGACTGAGCGAGCGCCAGGCGCAGCCCCGAGATGACCGAGGGCAGCACGGCCGGCAGCTGGATGGTGGTGAAGAGCTTCACACCGCGCAGCCCGAACGCGCGCCCGGCCTCGACGAGGTTGCGATCGACGTGTCGCAGCGCCGCCGAGATGGTCGTGTAGACGGGGAAGAATGCGCCGATCACGATCAGGGTGATCTTCGACTCTTCGCCGATCTTCAGCCACAGGATGAGCAGCGGAATCCAGGCGAGCGACGGCACCGCGCGAATGGCGCCGAGAGTGGGGGCCACGAGGATGTCGGCGAGGCGCGAGAGCCCCACGACGGCACCCAGGATGATTCCGAGCACAGCCCCGATCGCGAAACCGATCAGCACGCGCTGCAGCGAGATGGCCATGTACTGGCCGAGCAGACCGCGCTGGATGAGGTCGATGCCCGCGTTCCAGACCATGGCGGGCGAGGGCAGTTGAGACACGGGCACGAGGCCGAGCGATGTCGACAGCTGCCATCCCACCAGGATCAGAATCGGCAGGATGCTGCCGCCCACGATGACGAACCAGGTGCGGCGCGTGAGCGGCCGGCGCCCGCGAGCGGAGTCGACCCGGCGGTCGCTGGCCTCGCTGCGGGCCGCCACGTCGGGGCGCACGCGCGTGGCGGCCGGGGTCGCGTATTCGGCGGCGGGCGGCACCACGCCGACCGCGCCGCGGCGCACCTGTTCGCTGTTCGTCAGCTGGTCGTTGTCAGACATCGAATCCTCTGCGATCGAAGGGCGGGGCGAGTGCGGGCGGGCGGCCGGGCTGCGGCGTGCGGCGTCGTTACTTCGAGCCGACGGCGTCCGGGTCGGCCTTCTCGGCGAACTCGGGGTCGAGCAGCGATGCCAGGGCGTCGTCGATCTGCTTCTGGTCGGGCACGTCGCCGGATTCGACGAAGATCGGGCCGATGACCTTCAGCACCTTCTCCTGCGCGCTGCCGGGAACGTTGTCGACGTCGAGGTTGGAACGTTCGGTGATGACCTTGGTGGCCACGGCCGAGTCGAGGCCCGCGACATCCGCCAAGATCTGGGCAGTCTTCTCGGGGTTCTCGGCGGCCCAGGCGCGGGCGTGCTCGTAGGTGTCGACGACGGTCTGCGCCACATCGGGCTTGGCGTCGAGGAACGTCTCGGTCGCGTTGAGGAAGCCGTAGCTGTTGAAGTCGACGTTGCGGTAGATGAGCTTGGCTCCCGCTTCTTCGGCGCCGGCCATGATGGGGTCGAGGCCGGCCCAGGCGTCGACCGAGCCGTTCTGCAGGGCGGCCCAGCCGTCGGCGTGCTGCAGGTTCTCGATCGTGACGTCGCTGGCCGAGAGGCCGTTCTCCTCGAGCGCCTGCAGCAGGAAGAAGTAGGGGTCGGTGCCCTTGGTGGCGGCGATCTTCTTGCCCTTGAGCTGCTCGACCGAGGTGATGTCGGAGTTCGGTCCGACCGCGAGGGCCGACCATTCGGGCTGCGAGAAGATGTCGATGGTCTTGATGGGCGAGCCGTTCGAGCGGGCGAGCAGCGCGGCCGAACCGGCGGTCGATCCCACGTCGATGGCGTTGGCACGCAGGGCCTCGTTGGCCTTGTTCGAGCCCGCCGACTGCACCCAGTTGACCGTGATGTCCTGGTCGTCGAGGGCGTCCTCGAGCCATCCCTGGTCCTTGATCACGAGCGACAGCGGGTTGTAGGTGGCGAAGTCGATGTTGAGCGTGCCGCCCTCGGTCTTCGTGTCGGAGGAGGCCTGGTCGTTGTCGGAGCCAGCGCTCGGGTTCTGGGTTTCGCCGGCGACGCAGCCGGAGAGCAGCAGAGCGGCGGTGGCGGCGCCCGCGACGACGGCGGCGATGCTGAGACGTTTCTTGCGCATGAGGGTCCTTCTGGGCTGATGGTGCAGGAGGGCGGTGGGGGGAGGAGTGGAACGGGAGAGCGGGTGAGATGCGTCAGCGGCGGGTGTGCCGGTCGATGCCGAGTCCGTCGAGCAGGCGTCCGCGCAGCTCGGCCAGGTCTGCCGATCCGCGGTCGCGGGGGCGTTCGCCCGGCACGGTGAGGGTCTCGACGATGGTCGAGCCGTCTCGCCCGTCTTCGCGGCCGAGCAGAATGACGCGGTCGGCCAGTTGCAGCGCTTCGTCGACGTCGTGCGTGACGAGCAGCACGGTGGTGGGGGCGGCGCGATGGATGTCGAGCAGCAGGTCCTGCATCTTCAACCGGGTCAGCGCATCCAACGCCCCGAAGGGTTCGTCGAGCAGCAGCACGCCGGGGTTGCGGGCGAGTGCGCGGGCGAGCGAGGTGCGCTGCGCCATGCCGCCCGAGATTTCACGGGGGCGGTGCCCGGCGAATTCGCCGAGGCCGACCAGGTCGATGAGGGTGGCGACGCGTTCGGCGCCGGCCTTCTTGTCGGTGCCGGGCGGCAGGCCGATGGCCACGTTGTCGGTGACGCTGCGCCAGGGGAGCAGGCGGGGCTCCTGGAAGCCGATGGCCGTGCGGCCGTCGGTGCCGGCGACGGGCTGGTCGTCGATGAACGCGTCACCCGTCGACGCCGTGTCGAGGCCGCCCGCGATGCGCAGGAGCGTGGACTTGCCGCATCCGCTCGTGCCCAGGATGGCGACGACCTCGCCGGGCGCGATGGTCAGGTCGATGTCGCGCAACACGGTGCGTTCGCCCGAGGCCGGGGTGGCGACATCCGTCGTCGAGGCGGCGCGACCGCGCTTTTTCTCGACCGGAAAGCTGCGGCTGAGCCCGTCGAAACGCACCGAGAACGCCGTGTTGGCAGCGGTGGTGGAGGTGAGGGTGGCCATGTTTCAACGCTACCCAGGGCCTCGTGAGGATGTTTCGCCTGCTGTCACACGACGTAACAGACCCCGGCCGACCAATAAGATTTGCCCTCCCGCGCGACACGCCGAACGGAGGGCGTCGAAATCTCAGTTTTTTGCGGAGCCGTGGCATGCTGGCCGTCTGCGAAAGGACGACCCCATGACGCATTCCCCCGACGCCGGCCGTTCCCCCTCGGCGAAGCCCGACACCACGGCTGATCTTCCGGACTACCAACCGAACTCAAGCTTCGACGCCGAGCAGGCCGGCTACCAGAAGAATCTGAAGTCGCGTCAGCTGCAGATGATCGCCATCGGTGGCGCCATCGGCACGGGATTGTTCATGGGCGCGGGCGGCCGGCTCGCCATCGCGGGCCCGTCGCTCGTCATCGTCTACGCCGTGTGCGGCGTGTTCGCGTTCTTCATCCTGCGCGCGCTCGGCGAGCTGGTGCTGCACCGCCCGTCCTCCGGGTCGTTCGTGTCCTACGCGCGCGAGTTCTTCGGGGAGAAGGCCGCCTTCGTGGCTGGATGGATGTACTTCCTCAACTGGGCCATGACGGCCATCGTCGACGTCACGGCCGTGGCGCTCTATGCGCAGTTCTGGTCGATGTTCACGGTCGTGCCGCAGTGGCTTCTCGCGCTCATCGCGCTCGTCGTGGTGCTCGGCGTGAACCTCGTGTCGGTCAAGGTCTTCGGTGAGCTCGAGTTCTGGTTCGCGCTCATCAAGGTCGTCGCGCTCGTGGCGTTCCTCGGCATCGGCACCGTGTTCCTGGCGGCCGGCTGGCCCACCGAGGAGGGTGTCACGGGCGTCGCCATGCTGGCCGACAACGGCGGCTTCTTCCCCACGGGTCTGTTGCCCGGCGTCATCACCGTAACGGGTGTGCTCTTCGCCTACGCCTCGATTGAGCTCGTGGGAACGGCGGCCGGTGAGACCGCCAACCCCGAGAAGGTCATGCCGCGCGCCATCAACTCGGTCGTGTTCCGCATCGCCGTGTTCTACGTCGGCTCGATCCTGCTGCTCTCGCTGCTGCTGCCCTACGACACCTACAAGGCGGGTCAGAGCCCGTTCGTCACGTTCTTCTCGCACCTCGGCAACCCCGAGACGGGCGAGATCGCCGGGTCGATCATGAACTTCGTGGTGCTCACGGCGGCGCTCTCGAGCCTGAACGCTGGCCTCTACTCGACCGGCCGCATCCTGCACTCGATGGGGATGTCGGGCGCCGCGCCCAAGTTCACCACGCGCATGAACAAGGCGGGTGTGCCCTACGGCGGCATCATGCTCACGGTCGTCATCGCGCTGTTCGGCATCGCCCTCAACGCCTTCGTCCCCGAGGAAGCCTTCGAAATCGTGCTCAACGTGGCCGCGCTCGGCATCATCAGCACGTGGGCCATGATCGTCATCTGCCAGATGCAATTGCAGCGCTGGGCGGCTCAGGGTCGCCTGAAACGACCGTCATTCCGGATGCCGGGGGCACCCGTCACGTCGTGGATCACGCTCGTCTTCCTCGCCGTCGTGCTGGTGCTCATGGCCTTCGACTGGCCCACGGGAACCCTCACGGTCTCGTCGCTCGTGCTCATCATCCCGGCCCTCATCGTCGGCTGGCACTTCGCCAAACCGCGCGTGCTCGAGATCGCCAAGGCGCGCGACGGCCACACGGGTGCGTTCCCGGCCGTGGCCAACCGCTCACCCATCGGCGGCGGCCCCGCGTCCGGCGACGGCGACCCGTCGGACCGCCGCTCCGGCCGCTGATTTCTGAGTTTGGTACGCAGTCAGCGCAGCTGCGCGGCCCACGATTGGACGAGGGTGGCGAAGGCGTCGCGGTGTTCGAGGATCTGGTCGGATGAGCCGAAGGTGACGACCGCTCGGTTGCGGTCGGCCCAGCGCAACAAGCCCGCCGGGGCATCCACGGTGATTTCGGGATGCTCGGGCTTCGGTTTCGCGCCCGTGTGCAGAATCACCTGAACTGCCGTCGGCCGCCGAAAGTTGAAGGTCGCGAAATCGTCGACGGTCGCGAAGTTCGGGGCCTTCCACTTCAGCGTCTCGACGACGTCGGGCGCGGCATCGAGGAGCGCCGCGCGCAAGCCACGGGCCGACTCGGCCATCGGATGCTCGAGCCCCGCCCAATACTCGTCCGCCGCAGCGTCGCTTCTACCCATGCCTCAGTATGGCGCTGCCATGCCGTCGCTGCCCGAAGAATTTCTGCGTCAGGCAGGGAGCTCCGGCGCGTCGATGGGCGTCGCCGTGCCCGTCACGGTGATGCCACCCGCCGCCGGGATGTCGACCGTCAGCAGGCTGGGCAATCCCACGTGCCGCCCTTGACGAACCAGCACGCGGGCCGGCGTCGTCACGGCACCGAGCGACCGCAGGTAGCCGCCGAGGGACGCCGCGGCCGAACCGGTCGCCGGGTCTTCAGTGATGGCCCCGACGGGGAACAGGTTGCGCGCCTCGATCTCGAGGTGGGCGGGCGGCGTGTCGCCTCCGGCATCCGAATCGGGCACGTGGATGACCGTAACGGTGCCCGCCCAGCCCCGCGCGTCCATGAGCGCCCGCATGGCGACCGGGTCGAACGTGAACGCGTCGAAGCGCTCGAGCTCGCGGATGGCGACGACCGGATGCCAATTGCCCGCGAAGGATTCGCGAACGGGGAAGCGGGTGTCGAGGTCATCCGGCCCGACGCCGATCAGTGAGAGCAGTTCAGCGGTGGTGGAGCCGCCGAGCTCGCGCACCTCGGGTTCGACGCTCGTGAACGCGGCCGTGACCGCGCCGTCGGCTCCCGTCGAGGTCTCGATGCGCACATCGCCCGCGGCCGTGCCGAACACGTAGGTGCCCACACCGTCCCGCTCGGCGAGGGCGACGGCCGTGGCGATGGTGGCGTGGCCGCAGAAGGGAACCTCGGCTCCAGGCGAGAAATAGCGCAGGCGCACGTGCCGCGGGTCGCCGCCCACGGCGTGCTCCACGACGAAGGCCGTCTCGGCGTATCCCACGCGGCGCGCGATGGCCTGCATGGTCTCGCCGTCGAGGGGGCGCGCGTCGAGCACGACTCCGGCGGGGTTGCCCCCGGGGTTTCCATCGGCGAAGGCGCTCAGGCGCAGGACATCAGCGGTCATCCTCTCAGTCTGACGAGGGCCATGCTCCCCGGGCAAGAGGCCAATTCGCCACTGCCGGTCAGCGCGATCCTGCCCTATGCTCACCGCATGGCCGAATCGATGCAGGATGCTCAGAACCGGGTTCTCGCGCTCAACAGCGACGACCGCCCCTTCTTCTACGAACCCACCGCCGTCGGCATCCGCGCCACGTGGAAGTACGCCGACCAGAAGTGGCTCGGTTTCTTCGGCGCGGGCGTGCGCCAGGGGTCCTACGACCTCTATGTGACGCTCGACCCCGACGACGGCACGTGGGAATTCGACGAAACGTCGGCGGATGCCGAGGCCACCGTCAACGCCGACGGGCTGCACGGCGAGAAGAAGTGGCAGAGCGGCTCGCAGAAGTCGTTCACGCTCAACAAGAGCTTCGCGCTCGCCTCGGAGTCGACGGACCGCCAAGGCACGCACACGGGCCAGTTCTTCGGCTATCGCTTCGACACCGACGAGATCAAGCAGCCGCTCATCGACGCCCTCACGGCGGCGGGCTACTCGCGCAAGAAGGGCTTTTTAGGCAAGCTCTTCGGCGGCTGAGGAGTGCCGCGCAGTGGCCCCTTCGGATTGCCCCGAAGTGGTCACAATCCGCTTGCGGGCACGGCAGCGAACCCGGTATGAAGAAAAAGTCGCATGAGTTTCGTGACGAAACCCGGCGACGACCCGTCTTATCCGTGTACGTAACCCGATTCGTGAAAGGGGCTCATCATGAGCGCAGCAGACAAGATCAAGAACGCCGCTGAAGAACTAGCCGGCAAGGCGAAAGAAGCGGTCGGCAACGTGACCAACAACGACAAGCTCGCCGCCGAGGGCAAGGCCGACCAGACCAAGGCCAACGTCAAGCAGACCGGCGAAGACGTCAAGGATGTCTTCAAGAACTAGTCGTCGTGACGGGACGGCTTCGCCGGGAGCGGGTCGCTCACGCGACAGTCTCGTGCCGCGGCACGAGCCGTACTCGCGGGCATGGATGCCCGCAGACGTCAGCAGCACGCACGAAGCGGCCCACCCTGGGGTGAGCCGCTTCGTGGTCTGCACGCCCGCGTTCGCACCGATAGTGTCTGCGTGAACGCCACCTACCTCGCGCAGAGTCTGCGGGCGCGGCCTGTGCGCAGGTCAGGCGCGGCGCCAGGCTATTTCTTGATGAACTCGAGAATGTCCTGGTCGAGTTCGGTCTGGTAGGCGCCATGGATGCCGTGCGGGGCACCCGCATAGACCTTCAGGGTGCCGTCCTTGACGAGCGTGATGGTCTTCTCGGCCGCCGCCGCGATCGGCACGATCTGGTCGTCGTCGCCGTGCGCGATAAAGATCGGCACATCCAGGGCCTTGAGGTCATCGGTGAAGTCGGTCTCGGAGAACGCCTTCACGCAGTCGTAGGCCGCGGCGAGGTTGACCAGCATGCCCTGGCGCCAGAAATCATCCTTGGCTCCCTGAGACACCGAGCTGCCCTCGCGGTTCGCGCCGAAGAACGCCTCGCTCAGGTCCCGGTAGAACTGCGACGCATCCTCGAGCACACCGGCGCGGATGCCGTCGAATACCTCGATGGGCGTGCCCTCGGGGTTATCGTCGGTCTTCACCATGAGGGGCGGAACGGCCCCGGCGGTGATGACCTTCACGACGCGCCCCTCGCCGTGCTGCGCTGCGTAGCGCACGACTTCGCCGCCACCGGTCGAATGACCGATGACGACGAGATCGTGCAGGTCGAGGGCTTCGACCAGTTCGGCGAGGTCCTGAGCATAGGTGTCCATGTCGTTGCCCGTGTAGGTCTTCGACGAGCGCCCGTGGCCGCGGCGATCATGCGCGATCGCGCGGTAGCCGGCATCGGCCAAGACTTTCAGTTCCTTCTGCCAAGCGTCCGACGACAGCGGCCAGCCGTGGCTGAGCAGCACGGGCTGACCCGAGCCCTGTTCGGTGTAATAGATCTCGGTTCCATCGGTAGTGGTGATGTAAGGCATGCGTGTTGTCCCTCTCGCGAGCCGGAAGTGTTGCGGTCATGCCGAACCTACGGCGAAGCGGGTCCCGGCGATACGTTCGGCAGCCCATTCCCGTTCCGTCACCTGTCCAGACCTGTTCCGTCACTTGTCCAGCGGGGCACAGCACCACAATGATGCAGAGAGAGCATCGCCCGATCAGAGAGGAAGTCGATGAACCTGCAGGAACTCGTTGACGAGCTGTCCCTCGCGCTCGGGCGGTCCGTCGTCATCGGCGACCGCGAATTCCGGTCCCTCGCGGCCAGCCCGCAGGGCGACGACGTCGATGACATCCGCACGAACAGTCTCTTGCGTCGCGCCCTCGCGCCCGAGCCGCGCACCTACCTCGAAAACGAGGGGGTCTTACAGGCCACGAAACCCGTCATCGTCTCGTTCGCTCCGTTCGGCACCCATGCGCGACTCGTCGTGCCGATCCGCGACGACGACACCCTGCTGGCCATGATGTCGATCATCGTCGGGGGGTTGCCCGCGCTGACCGAAGCCCAGCACGCCGCCATCGACGCGTCGGTGATGATCGCTCGGCACCTCCTCGCCGAGAACCCCCATGCCGCCACCTCGCTGCGCGCCGCGGTAATGGGCCGGCTCATCTCGGCCGACGAGGCCGAGCGCCGCGCCGCCTTCGCCGAGGCGCTGCGCAAAAACTGGATCGAACGCGGCGGCAACACGATCGTGCGCGCCGTGGCCATCGACCCGGGCATCGGCCCCATCCAGCGCGTGGCTTTCGGCCGTCACCTCGGCTCGCTCAGCGCACCCGCGATCGGCTTCCTCGGCGATCGCGACGGCACACTCTTCTTCGTCGGGCGCGCCGCCGACAACGATGTGGCCGACCGTGTCATCCCGGCCGAGGCATCCAAGTTGGCCGTCGCCATCCACTCGATCGGCTCGGCCCGGCACTCGCGCGACCACGACGACCTGAGCGCGGCCGCCGACCAGGCCGCGCTCGCCGCCGACCTGGCGGGTGCCATCAAACCGGGCGTCACCCGGGCCGACATCAGCGAGCTCGGCGCCTGGACGATGCTCGCCGCCATCCAGGCCGATCGCTCACAACTCGAGACGTTCTCGCCCGCCGCCCACGCACTCACGGCAGGCGGCGGCGACCCACTGCAACGCGAAACCGTCGAGACCTATCTGGATGTCGGGGGTCGAGCCCGCGACGCCTGCGAACGCCTGCACATCCACCGCACCACGCTCTACTACCGTCTCGACAACATGCCGCCGCCCGTCAAGGCCGCGCTCGACGACGGCATCAGCCGCAGCTCGCTGCACCTCGCGCTCAAACTGGTGCGCTACTGGGAGGCGACGGGGCGCTTCTAGCGCTGGCCCGACGCGCGCAGGCTCTTCAGCTCGTCGAGCGTGCCGCGGAAGACGTTGAGGTCGATGTAGTCCTCGTCGCCCTCGTAGCCGGGCAGCTTCTCGCGGTTGGAGTACTGCCAGAGATCCCAGGCGCGTCCATCGGGAAGCGTCGGCGGGGTGAAGACCGAGCGGATCCAGATCGGATTCTCGGCATAGCCGTCACGCAAATACGAGTCGTAGTAGTCGGCCGTGGCATAGAGGATGGGTGGCGCGCCGTAATGCGCCTCGAGGTCGGCCAGCAGGGGGTCGAGGATGTCTCGCACCTGCTGCTTCGTGGGCATCGTCGCGCAGTAGTCGGCGTAGCACTCGACATCCACCACCACGGGCAGGGCGCCGGTCTCGTTGGGCACCGTGGCGATGATGTTGTCGGCCTGCGTCGAGCCCGAGCTGTCGAAACTGAGGAAATGGTAGGCGCCGACGAGGAGATCGGTCTGGCGTGCGGCCTGCCAATTCTCGGCGAACCGCGAATCCTGGCTGCCCGACCCCTCGGTCGCCTTGATGAACGCGAAGTCGATGTCCTGATCGGCCAGCGTGTCCCAGTCGATATCGCCCTGATACACGCTCACGTCCACGCCCCGCACGGAGTACCCGGCGGCGAAGAAACGGTTGGGCCACAGCACGCCCGTGGCCACGAGCAGAGCACAGAGGCCGGCGGCGACCACGACGGATGCCGCGGCGATCGCCCAGCGCATCCATACCCGTCGTCGCGTCGTCACCCCACCAACCTAGCCGGACAGGCCGCGCCGTCGGACGCGCGAGCCCGCCGGATGCGTGAGCCGCCGTACCCGGAAGTCGCCGGATGCGCGAGGCCGCTGAATACCGAGCCGCGCTCGTGTCAGCCGAAGATCATCGGGCGGTCTTCGTCCTCGCCCTCGAGCGCCAGGTCGACGAGCACCGGGACGTGGTCACTGGGCGAGTCGCCCTTGCGCTCGTTGCGGTGGATCGAGGCATCCGTCACGAGTTCGGCGAACGCGGGTGAACCCATGATGAAGTCGATGCGCATGCCCTCGTTGCGGGGGAAGCGCAGCTGCTTGTAGTCCCAGAACGTGTAGCCCTCTGGCACGATCGGGCGCACGACGTCGACCATGCCGATGGCCTCGAAGGCGTGGAACGCGTCGCGCTCGGGGCCCGAGATGTGGGTGCTGCCCGGGCCGAACGAGGGGTCGCCCATGTCGCTGTCGGAGGGGGCCACGTTCCAGTCGCCCATGAGCGCGAGCGGCAGCGTCTCGTCGGCCAGCCACGCCTGCGTGTCTTCGCGCAACGCGTTCAGCCACTGCAGCTTGTACTCGTAGTGCGGGTCGTCGACGCCACGGCCGTTCGGAACGTAGAGGCTCCACACGCGCACGCCGTCGACCGTCGCGCCGATCGCGCGCGCCTCGAGCGGGTTGCCGTCTGGGTCGAGCACGGGGGTCGTCTTGGTGGCGTTGGCCTTGCCGAAACCGGGCATGCCCGCGAACGAGGTGGCGATGTCATCCATGGGCAGGCGGCTGGCGATGGCCACGCCGTTCCACTGGTTGAGGCCGTGCGTGACGACCTCATAACCGGCCTCGGTAAAGGGATCGTGCGGGAACTGGTCGTCACGGCACTTGATCTCTTGCATGGCCAAGACGTCGACGTCTTCGCGGACCATCCAGTCGACGACGCGGCCCACTCGGGTGCGAATGGAGTTGACGTTCCAGGTGGCGATGCGCATGCCGACAATGCTATCCGGGCCCGTCGTGTGGACGTTCCGGGCCCGTTCACCCGTAAACTGTCGTCTTGTGACGGATGCGCGCCAACAACTCATCGAATTCATCTCGGCCGAGGCAGTCTTCCACGGAGACTTCACCCTGACGAGCGGCAAGAAGGCCACGTACTACGTCGACCTTCGCAAGGTGAGCCTCGACCACCGCGTCGCTCCGCTGATCGGCCAGGTCATGATCGACCTGATCGCCCCGGTTCCGGATGTCTTCGCCGTCGGTGGTCTGACCATGGGCGCCGACCCCGTCGCCGCTGCGATTCTGCACCAGGGTGCCGCCCGTGGCCTCACCTACGACGCGTTCGTCGTGCGCAAGGAACCCAAGGACCACGGCCGCGGCAAGCAGGTCGAAGGCCCCGATCTCGCCGGCAAGCGTGTCATCGTTCTCGAGGACACCTCGACAACGGGCGGTTCGCCGCTGAAAGCCGCCGAGGCGCTCGAGAAGGTCGGCGCCATCGTCGTCGGCGTCGCCGTCGTCGTCGACCGCAACACGGGTGCCCGCGAGATCATCGAGAAAGCCGGCTACCCCTACTTCGCCGCCATCGGGCTGGCAGATCTGGGCCTGGAGTAACCGTGGCCGACGAGCGACGGCGGGGCGACCAGCCCGAACGGAACGACGGCGACGAGGCCCGTGACCGAGACGCCGTCGAGGGCGCGCCCGGCACACACCCCGACGAGCCGCCCGTCGAGACGGCGGGGCTGCCGCTCGGCACCGAATGGTTGCTCGGACAGCTCGATGACGACGACGCTGACGACGACGACGTTGCGGATGAGGTGAGCGACGGTTCGTCCGTCGCGCCGCGTGCTGCGGGGTCTGAGTCTTCGTCCGATGCCGAGGCCTCTGCTCCGACCGGTGTGCGCGGTTCGGTGCGCAAGGCCGAAGAGCAGCTCATGTCGTGGCTCGGGGCGAGCACCGAGCACGACACGGAGAAGACGCCCGAGACCGGCGCCCTCGCATCCGCTTCGTCCGACGATGCCGCGAACACCGAGGATGTCGAGACGGGACCCATGCCCGTCATGCCCGCCTTCGGCACGCCGGCTGGTGGAATCCCCGCCTCGCCGTCGACCGAGCATCTGTTCCGCGCCCCGGCGAACCCGGCCGACCGCAACGAGACCCCCGAATTGTCGCCCTGGTGGCGCGCCCGACCCGGTGCGCAGCCCGACGACGCCGCGTCGGAGCAGGACTCGGACGACGGCGCCACGGATGCCTACCCGAGTGAGGAAGGCTCGTCTCGCTCGAGCACGGCGACATATGCCGGATCACTCGGACTCGACGGGCTGCGCGGTTCGCGCGGGGCGTCAGAGGGCGATGCAGCTGGCGACGAGACCGACGGTGACGACACGTCCGGCGTGGGATCGGCCACGGGCGAGGCCCCGACAACGCGGCGCGAATCGCGCACGGCGCGGATGCCTGTCGTGGCCCCGGAGGAGTCGAGCGCCGACGACGAGTTGCCGGCGGACGAACTGGATGACACCGACCTGATCGATGTGCACACCAGTGACGATGAGAATTACGCGCCGCGGCGCGCGACCTTCACGCCGCCGCCGAGCGAGGCGGCCGTGCCCGAGTGGGCCCGCGCCGATGACGACGATGCCGATGCCGATGCCGATGCCGATGCCGATGCGCAGGTCGGCGGTGAGGGCGAGTCGCACTCCGACGGCGCCAGCGCCGCGGCCACTGGCGGCATCGCTGCCGCGGAGGAGGATGCGCCCGCAGACGTGCCACGCTCCTCGCTGCGGCATCCGCAGGCCCTGAGTTTCACGCCCGAAGAGTTGGCCGCCGTGCGCGGTGAGCGGCCGTACGAGGCGACGGCTGAGGACGCGTCGTCCGCCGAGGCGCAGGGATCAGCGACCGACGAGGTCGACCCCGACGGAGACACGGTGTCGGGAGACGGCCATGGCGCCGCGCGCGACGAGGACGGTCGTGTGGGCGGTCACGCTCAAGATTTCTTGACCGAAGACCTCGGCGAGGTTCCCTTCTCCTGGGAGCTCAGCCGCAACGACGAACTCGACCCCCGCGTGCATGCGCGCCGCGAAGCCGAGCGCGTGGCCGAGGAAGAGCGCGTGGCCGAGGCTGAACGTGTGGCTGAAGAAGAGCGTGCGGCTGACGCCGAGCGTGCTGCTGAAGCCGATCGTGCCGCTGAAGCCGAACGTGCAGCCGAGGCCGAGAGGGCTGCTGAGGCCGAACAGGCTGCCGAGGCTGCTCGTGTCGCCGAGGAGAAACGTGCCGCCGAGGTCGAGCGGCAGGCCGAACTCCGGCGAGCCGCCGACGCTGAGACAGCCCGCGCCGCGGCCGCCGAATACGAAGCGGCCCTGGAACGCCAGCTCGCGGCGATGCGCGACCGCGAAGCCGCGAGCGGCGCAGCGTCGGCAGCCGGCGTCGCCGGACTCGCCGCGGCCACTGCCGCCGCTGCCGGCTCTGCCGCAGGCGGGAACGAACGAGCCGACGGAATGAACTCCGGCGAGGAGGACGATGCGGCCGCCCGCGCAGACGCGGGTTCGCGCTCGGCGTCCGTCGACGCCCCGACAGAGGCGATGGACTTCTCGGAACTGCAGTTCGCCTCGCGCAACGACGACCGCGAACCGGCTGCGAGCTCGACCGGTCGCGAGGCCGCGGGGGACTCCGGCACTGGCACTGGCACTGGCACCGGCAGCGATTCCGGCACCGGTTCCAGCGCCGACACCGACGCCTACACCGATACCGACTCCTGGTCGCTTTTCGGCGACGACGATGCAGACGAACTCGAGCGTGACGACACGGACGACAATGCGGGGCCCCGCGCCGACGCATCCGATCGACGTGCCGACGCCGCCGATGCCACTGTCGTGCTGCCCGTTGCCGACTCGGAAGCTCCCTTCGGGGGCGACGTCAGCCAGCCCGGTCAACCGGACAACGCGCCGACGCAGCTTCTCGGTGCGGCCGGAGCGGCGACCGCGGCGGATCGTGCCCCAGAATCGACAGGTCCGGCACATAACGCGGCCGGAGCTGCCGGAACCGAAGCATCCCGTCGCGCCGCATCCCGCGCGAACGACGATCACGCCATGTCGGCACACGATTCGAGTCCCCGGGCCGCAACCGGCGGCGCGAGTGGCTCCGGGCCAGGCGCTGGCGACGGCGGCACGCGTCCGCCCGCGGGCAACACCGTCGCCTCGAGGTTCCCTCGCCCCCTGATCCTGGTGGCCGGGGCGCTCGTCCTGGTGCTGATCCTCGTCGGGCTCTTCTTCTTGGGCACGCGCATCCCCGGGCTCGTAGCCGGGCCCGCCACGCAACCCACCGCGACACCGACCGCGAGCCCCGCGACATCCGAAACGCCGACGGCCACGGCCGAATCCGCCCCCGAGCCGACGCCCGAGGCCCCAGCAGCCCCGGCCGCCGGACCGCTCGCGCCGGGCACGTATGACTGGAAGCTGCTGGCCGGCGGCGAATGCCTCGAGCCCTACACGAACCCGTGGGTCGAAGAGTTCACCGTGGTCGACTGCGCCACCCCGCACGCCGCACAGATGGTGAAGAAAGCGGCCGTGTCGGAAGACCCGGCCGCGGCGTTCCCGGGCGAAGCGGCCATCGCGGGCCAGATCTCGCTGCTCTGCAGCGCACCCGGCGTGCTGAACCTGGCCGCGGCGGGCGCCCTGAACGACGTTCAGGTGCAGGGCAGCTACCCGGTCACGGCCGAGCAGTGGGCAGCGGGCGAGCGCAGCTACTACTGCTTCGTCAGCCGGTCGAGCGCCCAGCCCATCACGGGGTCTCTCGCCGGAAGCTGAGTTTCTGAGCCTGCGTGCCCGAGCGCCGGCGCTCCATCATCCGTGTCCGAGCATCCGTGCCCGAGCATCCGGGCCTGGACATCCGTTCCCGACTGTCAGTGGCCGAGCGCCATGCGGATGCCGAGCGCCAGCATGACGACCGCGATGAGCGCGTCGAGAACGCGCCACGACGACGGCTTGGCGAAGAACGGCCGCAGCAGCCGCGCCCCGAACCCGAGCAGCGTGAACCAGGTGAAACTCGCCAGCACGGCGCCGCCCGCCCACCACCACCGCTCGGCTTCGCCCTGCTGGTTGGCGACCGATCCCAGCAGCAGCACGGTGTCGAGATAGACGTGGGGGTTCAGCCAGGTGAGCGCGAGGGCTGTGAACACGGCCGCTCGCAGCGAGATGCGCGGTGATGCGGCGCCCGGTTCGAGCGCCTTCGGCTTGAGGGCCCGCCAGGCGGCGAAGAGACCGTAGGCGATCAGGAACACCGTTCCCAGGACGCGGATGACGACGAGCGCCACCGGGGCTGCCTCGATGACCGCGCCGATACCCAGCACTCCGACGACGATGAGCACGGCATCCGAGATCGCGCAGATGGCGACGACCGCGAGGACGAGACCGTTGCGACCCGTGAGGCCGAGCTTCAGCAGGAACGCGTTTTGCGCGCCGATCGCAACAATGAGGGCGAGCCCGGTGCCGAAACCCAGCAGGGCGGGCAGGAGGGTGGTGGAGAAGGTCACGATGTAACGGTATGGATGCCGGGGTGTGCAGTACAGCTAAAGATTCTTCTGCGCCGTAAGCTGCGCTTATGGTCGCTTTCACCCCCGAACAGCTCGCGACGCTCAGCGCGATCCTCGACGAGGGCACCTTCGACGGTGCCGCGCGGCGACTGCATGTGACGGCCTCGGCGGTCTCGCAGCGAATCAAGGCCATGGAGCTCACCGCGGGCCAGATCCTGGTCGAGCGGTCGAACCCCGTTCGCCTGACGGCGGCGGGCGACGTCGTGCTGCGCTATGCCCGACAGGTCGAGCTGCTGCAGCAAGACACGGCGCGCGAGCTCGGGCGGGCGGCATCCGATGGCGGCGTCGTCACGGTGCCCGTCGCCGTCAACGCCGACAGCCTGGCCACTTGGTTTCTCGAGGCCGCCTCGCTTCTGTACGAGGTGACCGGCGTCGAAGCCGTGTTCGACATCCACCGCGACGATCAGGATCACACGGCAGAGCTGCTGCGCTCGGGAGCCGTCATGGCGGCGGTCACCTCGGCGTCGCAGGCGGTGCAGGGATGCTCGGTCACGTCGCTCGGCCGCATGCGTTACCGGGCGGTCTGCAGCCCGTCGTTCGCCCAGCGCTTTCTCGACGAACGCGCCTCGGTCGAATCGCTCGGGTCGGCTCCCGTCGTGAACTTCGACCGAAAAGACCAGATCCAGCGGCAGTTCTTCCGCGACTACACGGGACGATCGCTGCGCTCGCCGCGGCACTATGTGCCCACGTCGGCCGATTACGCGCGCGCGGTCGTCTTCGGCATGGGGTGGGGGATGCTTCCCGAGCAGCAATGCGCGGCCGAGATCGACCAGGGGGTGTTGCTCGACCTGGCGCCCGAGCATCCGATCGATATCGCGCTGTATTGGCAGCGGTGGAATCTGACCTCACCCACGCTCGACGCCGTCTCGAGCGTGGTCGAAAGCGTGGCGCGCGAACAGCTGCGCTGAGTGGGTGCCGGAGCCGGAGCTGGGACCAGAGCCCGAGTCTGAACCGGGGCTCCGCTTAGGAAGCCGGGACGGTCGAGCTGCCTTCGAAGTCGTCGGACTCCACCGGGTCTTTATCGAGCAGGTCGATCACGCCGCCCAGGATCTCATCGGGGCGGAACGGGTAGCGGTCGATCTCGGCCTGATCGCTGATGCCCGTGAGCACCAGGATGGTGTGCAGCCCGGCCTCGATGCCCGCCACCACGTCGGTGTCCATACGGTCGCCGATCATGCCGGTGTTCTCGGAGTGCGCGCCGATGCGGTTGAGCGCCGAGCGGAACATCATGGGGTTGGGCTTGCCCACCACATAGGGCTCCTTGCCCGTTGCCTTGGTGATGAGCGCCGCGATGGCACCCGTCGCGGGCAGCACGCCGTCGGCGCTCGGGCCCGTGGCGTCGGGGTTGGTGACGATGAAGCGCGCGCCCTTGATGATGAGGCGGATGGCCTTCGTAATGGCCTCGAACGAGTAGTTGCGGGTCTCGCCGACGACCACGTAGTCGGGGTCGGTCTCGGTCATGATGAACCCGGCCTCGTGCAGCGCGGTCGTGATGCCGGCCTCACCGATGACGAATGCGGAACCGCCCGGCACCTGGTTCTTGAGGAAGTCGGCGGTGGCGAGAGCGGAGGTCCAGATGAACTCTTCGGGCACCTCGAGGCCGGACTGACGCAGGCGCGCGCTGAGGTCGCGCGGCGTGAAGATGGAGTTGTTGGTCAGCACGAGGTAGGGCTTGCCCTGGTCGCGCCACTGCTGCAGCAGCTCGGCGGCGCCGGGCAGCGCACGGTTCTCATGGACGAGAACGCCGTCCATGTCGGTCAACCAGCATTCGACGTCTTCGCGACGAGTGTTCATTGCGACCTCTTTCTGTCCGTGGCCAGTTTAGAGGTTCGGGGTGACAAGGCGAGGGGATGTCTGTGCTCCCACGATCCTCCCCGCAAACGTTCACGCCGCTCCGAGGTCGCTCGTCGGGGGCGGTGATTGAATGAGGGGGATGTCTGACCACAACGTGCCGCCCGCCGCCTCCGCCGCCCCCGCAACCTCTGGGTCGCCGAATCTGTCTGGGCGACGTTTCGATTCGGGCTCGGCGCCCCGCTTCGAGCCGCCGTGCGGACCCGTCGAGGGCTGGAACGATGGCGCCGTCGTGCGGGCCACGGGCATCCCCTATGCCGAAGCCGAGCGCTTCGAGCGGCCGCGGCCGGTGCCTGACCGCGGTGCCGGCGACATGCTGGGCGCCACCGAGTGGTCGCACGCATCCCCTCAGCCCTATAACGCGTTCCTCGAGCAGGTGCTCGGCGCGACGCCCGACCGGCATCCGAGCGAGCACTGCCAACAACTGTCCGTCACGATGCCAGCCGATCTCGCGCGCGGCGAGACCGTGCCCGTCATGGTCTGGATCCACGGCGGCTCCTACGCCAACGGTGCCGGCGACCTGCCCGTGATGGATCCGGCGGCGCTCGTGGCTGAGCAGCGCGTCGTCGTCGTGACCGTCACGTATCGCCTCGGCATCCTGGGCTTCCTCGGCGACGGCACCGACGAGCGGCCCGCCAACCTCGGCTTGCTCGACATGCTCGAGGCGTTCCGCTGGGTGCGGCGCAACATTCAGGCGTTCGGCGGCGACCCGGCGCGCGTCACGGCGTTCGGGCAATCGGCGGGCGCGGATGCCGTGGCTCACCTTCTCGCGGTGCCCGAGGCATCCTCGCTCTTCTCGCGCGCGATCATCCAGAGCGCACCCCTCGGGCTCGCGCGTGGTCGCGCCCGCATGACCTCCCTCATGGCCGAGGCCGCCGCGCAGGTCACGACCGAAACGCCCGTCGACAAGGTCGTCGCCCTGTCGGCCAAGCTGCAGCGCATCGCGGCGCCGTTCGGGCTCAAGGGTGGCATGCCGTTCAGCACGCAATACGGGTTCGACCCGCTGCCCGCCGAGCGCAACATCGAGCGGGCCTGGAACGAGGCGGCCCCGCGCGTGGACGTGCTCATCGGTCACACGTCCGAGGAGGGGCGGCTCTTCGTGCCCAACCTGCCCAAGCTGAAGCGGTGGGTGGGGCTGCCGGTCGTGGGCCCCGTCATCCAACAGGCCATCGTCGGTCTCGCCACGTGGCTGGTCTACGGGCGCACAGACAGTCGTTTCGCTCGGCGCCACGCGAAGGCGGGCGGCCGCGTGCACAGCTACGTCGTGTCGTGGAAGGCGCCGGGTAACCCCTTCGGTGCGGCGCACATGATCGACTTGCCGCTCCTCTTCGGCGACGAGGCGGCTTGGCGCGATGCGGCCCTCGTCGCGGGCGCCACTCGTCAGGAGATCGACGCCAACGGCACCATCCTGCGGCAGCTCTGGGGCGACTTCGCCCGCGGCGACGCCCTCGCTGCGCGGGGCCGCGTCCCCGGCCTGATCGCCTACCGCCGCGTCGGCTGAGCCCGCTGTGCCGTCCACGTCGCCTGGGCGGGCCGGCGGAGCCGGTCGGCGGAGCCGGCGCCTACCGCGCCGCGAGGCGGGGGATGAGCGCGTCGAGGTGTGCGGCCGTGTCTTCCCAGCCCTCGACGGCGATGCACTCGACGCCGAGCGTCTTCACGGGGTAGTCGTTGCCACCCTCGTCGAGGCGGTCGCCCACGAAGAGCATGTCGTCGAGCGGCGTGTGCGCCAGCTCGACCAATTTGTTCATGCCGTAGGCCTTGTCGATGCCGCGGCGCGTGATGTCGACCGACGTCGAACCGCCCGAACGCACCTCGAGGTCGGGCAGCTCGGCCTGCACGGCTTCGCGCAGCGACTCCTTCTTCGACCCCGTCGGGTCCCACGCCTGTTTGGCGGCCACGGGCGCCTGCTGCCCGAGCGCCGAGAACGTGATCTGCGACCCGCGGTCCTCGAGAATCGGCCCCCACACCTCGCTCTCCCACAGCCCCAAACGGCGGGCGGATGCTTCGACCGCCGCCAGCGCGCGCGCCTTCTCGTCGTCGCTCAGGTTGTGGGCGTAGATCTGCGCCCACGAGCCGTCGACGTAGCGGTAGTACTGCGTGCCGCACGTGGGCATCAGGTGCAGCTTCGCGAGCCGCTCCGGGTTGGCGCCCTCGAGACGGTCGACGACCTGGTTCTGGAACTGGGTGAAGTTGCCGCCCGAGATGATGCAGACCTCGACCTGGTCGAGCAGGCTCAAGAGCAGCTCAGACATCCGCGGATCGATGGCTGTCTTCGACGGCGCGAGGGTGTCGTCGAGGTCGAAGGCCACGAGGCGGGGGAGAGAGGTCACGAGGGCCGCTTTCTGTCGGGAGGGGCGGTAGCTCACCGCCAGCCGATGCTACCAAAACGGCGTGGGCATCCCCGAGCGGTAGATTTGGCGGATGCCTGACGAAACGCCGAATCCGACGAACGAGCTGTCGACCAACGGCGTCGGCCCGTGGGTGGGCGAGTGGCCCGTCGAGGACTGGTACGACCCCGAGCTGCTCGAGCGCGGCGACACCCGCAACGTGATCGACCGTTACCGCTACTGGACCATGGACGCGATCGTGGCCGACCTCGACCGGCACCGGCATCCGTTTCATGTCGCCATCGAGAACTGGCAGCACGACATGAACATCGGCTCGATCGTGCGCAGCGCCAACGCCTTCGCGGCCGACACCGTGCACATCGTGGGCCGTCGCCGCTGGAACAAACGTGGCGCCATGGTCACCGACCGCTACCAGCACGTCGAATACCACGCGGATGTCGCGGGCCTCGTGGCCTGGGCCCGCGAGCAGTCGATGCCCATCATCGCCATCGACAACGTGCCCGGCTCGGTCATCATCGAGACGTTCGCCTTTCCCGAGCGCTGCCTCCTCCTGTTCGGACAGGAGGGCCCGGGCCTCTCGGACGAGGCCATCGCGGCTGCCGACGCCGTCGTCGAGATCAGCCAGTTCGGCTCCACCCGCTCGATCAACGCCTCGGCCGCCGCCGCCGTCACCATGCACGCCTGGGTCTTGCAACACGTCACCTTCGGCGCCTGAGATGTCGGTCTCGTTCGTGTGCACGACCGATTCGGTGCTCGCGCCCGAGCGCCTTTTCGATCTGTCGCTCGACATCGGCGCGCACACGTCTTCGATGCAGCGGTCCCGGGAGCGGGCCGTCGCGGGCGTCACGTCCGGCCTCATCGGTCTGGGCGAGGAGGTCACGTGGCGCGCCTGGCATTTCGGCGTGCCCATCCGCATGACCAGCCGGATCACGGCGTTCGACCGTCCGCGTTCGTTCGTCGACCAGCAGAAGCGCGGCCCGTTCCGGTTCTTCCGCCACGAGCACCGTTTCGAACCCCTGCCGGACGGCGCGGGCACGCGCATGACCGACCATGTCTCGTTCGCGGCCCCCTTCGGCCCCCTCGGCCGTCTCGTCGAGAAGCTCGTCTTGGCCCGCTACCTCGAGCACCTCATCCGAGAGCGCAACGCCTACCTCCAGTCCCTCTCCGCATAGCGCGCGCCCGCCTGAGTAGTTCGGGCACGGGCTGCTGCGCCGCCGCGCTAGCCGATGAGGCTCGGCTGCAGGTCGCGCAGCGTGCGGAAGTGGGTCATGCGCGTGACGCCGATGGCGGCCACCACGAGCGCGCCGACCAGCACGAGGGCGAGCAGGATGGCGTCGTGCCCGGCCGCCGCCGCATCGCCGCCGTACATGAGCTGCCGGATGCCGTCGACCGCGAAGCCCATGGGCAAGAAGTGGTGCAACCACGCGAGCGGCTCGGGCAGGGTCTGCCACGGGAACGTGCCGCCGGCGGTCACCAGCTGCAGCACCATGAGCACGAGCCCGAGGAACTGCCCCACACTGCCCAGCCAGATGTTCAGCGCCAGGATGATCGCGGTGAAGGTCAGCGACGCGAGCACCATCATGCCGTAGGTGCCGATCGGGTTCTGGATCTCGAAGTGCAGCGCCCCGGCCAACACGCCGAACAACGCCACCATCTGGATGGCCCCGAGCGCGCCGGGTGTGATCCATCCGGCCAGCGTCACCTTGATGGGCGAGTGCAGGGCCGTGATGGCGCGCCGCGACACGGGTTTCACGATGAGGAACAGCGCATAGATGCCGATCCAGGCGGCGAGCGACACGAAGAACGGCGCGAGTCCGGCACCGTAGGTGCCCGCCGACGTGACGGCCGTGTTCTTGAGCGTCACCGGGTCGGCGATGTTCTTCGCCTGAGCGTCGCGCTGCGCATCCGTGTTGTCGGGGATCTGCGAGACACCGCTCGACAGCCCATCCTCGAGGATTTGCAACCCGTCGCGCAGGGTGACGAGACCGCTGGCGAGCGATTGGGCGCCGTCGTTGGCCTGGCTCGCGCCGTCGGCCAGCTGGTTCGAACCGGATGCGGCCTGCCCGATGCCCTGCACGAGCGCGGGCGAAGCATCCGCCAACGCCTGCGCACCCGTGGCGACCTGCTGCGCGCCCGACGCGAGGGTATTGAGCTGCCCGGCCGCGGCCTGCACCTGCTGATTGCCCGTCGTGATGCGCTGCCCGAGCGGGTCGAGGCCCGCGAGCACGCGGTCGATCTGCGCCTGGTCGAGGCCGAGGTCGGTGAGGTCCTGTTGGATGCGGGCGCGGGCGGCGGGCACCTCGTCGGCGATCTGCTGCGTGACACCGGCGACCTGGGTGCCATAGCCAGCGATCTTCTGGTTTCCGGCGGCCACCTGGGCCGCGCCGGCGGCGAGTTGCGCGCTCTGTGCGGGCAGTGACGCGGTCTTCGACTGCAGCTCGGCCAGGCCGTCGCGCAGCGTGGCGCTTCCCGTGGCGAGCTGAGCGGTGCCGTCGGCCAGCTGCGCCGACCCGTCGACGGCGGTGTTGGCGCCGTCGAGCAGTTTCTGCGTGCCGTCGACGGCGTCGACGAGGTTCACGCGCACCTCGGCCAAACCATCCAGGAACGTGTTGGCGGCCTTCTCGTTCACGGTCTTCACGATGGATGTCTGGATCGTCTTGACGGCCTGCTCGCCGATCGTCGACGCGAGGTAGCTGTTGGCGTCGTTCGTGGTGAGCAGCACCTCGGCCTGGCGCGGGTTGTCGCTGTCGGAGGATGTGAGCGATTGCGAGAAGTTGCTCGGCAGCGTGACCGAGAAGTCGTAGGCGCCGTTCTTCACACCCGCGGCTGCGTTCTTGGCGCTCACGCGGTGCCACTGGAAGCTGCCGTCTTCGATCAGCTGGTCGGCCACGTCGTTACCGAAGTTGGTCGTCGTGCCGTTGTCATCCGCACCGGTGTCGCTCACGACGAGCGCCACGGGCACCTGGTCGAGCTTCGAGTAGGGGTCTTGGTTGGCCCAGAGGTAGAGGCCGCCATAGATGATCGGCACGCACATGAGCGCCACGAGGGCGAGGCGGGCCATCTTGGTGGACCAGAGGCGGGCGAGCTCGGCTCGCACCATGGCAAAGATCTTCACGCCGGGTTCTCCGAAGTTTCGTCGGTGGTGCCGAAGAGGGGCACGGTGTCGGCGGGCACGGTGCTCGACACTTTCTGGATGGTGTTGGCGTCGATGGCGGTGGCCGCCGCGTCGCCCGCGATGACGAGCACGGCATAGCCGCGCGCCGCCAGCTGTCGGGCCACGCGCCACCAATCGAGCGGGTTGCCGCCGTGGCGGTCGGGCGAGACGATGACGAGCGCGCCGACGCCCTGGCGCAGGATGGCCAGTTCGGTGAGCAGGCGCACGCGCGTGGTGGGTTCGAGGGTGGCCATCGTGGTGCGCGACAGTTCCTGCCAGCCGTGTTCGGCGAGCCAGCGGCTGACGGCGACGGGGTGGTCGGGGCGGCCGGCGAACATGAGCTCTTCGGCCGTGACACCCGCGACGGTGGCGTTGCTGTTGGGCTCGCAGACGTCCGGGGCATCGATGAGCGCGATCTCGGCGCGCATGCGTTTGGTGTCGGGCGTGCCGTCGATCGTCACGCTGCCGGTCTCGGGCTTCATGCGGCCGGATGCGATGAGCCCCAACACCGTGGGACGCTGCGCCGTCTCGGCGCGCGAGAACGTGGCACTGCCCGTCTGGAACGACAGCGAGGTGGCGGGGAGTGAGGACGCATCCCGACCTTTCGTCACGTCTGCAAGTTCGACTCTCATGCGTTCACCAATCCGTTGCGCAGCGTTTCGTCAACCACGAGCCCGGCCTCCTGCCATCCGAGCCCGGCACCGCTCAGGCCCGCGAGCATGACCAGTCGCGCGGCGTGGTCGTCGTCGATCCCCGAGCGCGTGGCCTCGCCGAGAACGGTGAGCGCGGCATCCTCGACGAGCCGGGCAACGACGGCGGGCGGGATGTCGCGCCGCAACTGCCCCCGCGACACGCCGTCTTCGATCACATCCCGCAACGTTCGCCGGATGGGCGCGAGCGCGGCGGCCACGGTGGACCGGTAGGGCCCGCGCACAGCCAGGTCGGCCATCACTCGCACATGCGACACGGACGCCCAGAGCCGCGCGCCGATCGTGGCGATCGCGACCCGGCTGTCGTCGGTGCCGACCGTGCCGATGCCCTGGGCGATGCGCGCCGCGCCGGCTTCGACAACCGTGAGCACGAGGTCTTCGCGCGTGGCGAAGTGGCCGTAGACGGCGCGGCGGGACAGGCCGGCGCGCGCGGCGATGGCGTCGAGGCTGGCGTCGGGGTCGTCCCGCAACTCGACCATGGCGGCGTCGATGAGTGCCGCGCGGTTGCGGGTGGCGTCGCGCCGGGCGGGGCGGTCGGGGGATGTTGTGGTCACGACATCCATCGTACGATCTTGCACAGTCGTGTGCAAGATAATTCGCGACGAGTTCCTACATCATGACGTCTTGTTTCGCCAGGGCATCCGCGGCGGTGGATATTGTCAGGACATGTGCCTACGCTATTGATCTACCGGCTAGGTGGAGCGAGAGATTCTCTGATCGCTCACTCTGCACGCCCCGGATTGTGTCGCCCCTTCTGGCCGGTGTCGTACGTACCTCGTAGACACGGATCACGCATTGCTTTCGCACCGCGTGTTCACGGCGCATGAATGCCTTCGCGTTCAGCCAGAAAGGCAAGGCAGGCATGATCCGCTTCGATGGCGTCACCAAGCGCTTCCCCGACGGCACGCTCGCGGTCGACGACTTCTCGCTCGACATCCCCTCGCGCAAGACCACCGTCTTCGTCGGTTCGTCCGGCTGCGGCAAGACCACCATCTTGCGCATGATCAACCGCATGGTCGATCCCTCCGGCGGTCGCATCGTCATCGACGACGAAGACATCTCCACGCTCAACCCCGTCAAGCTGCGCCGCCGCATCGGCTATGTGATGCAGAATTCCGGCCTGCTGCCGCACCGCACGGTCATCGACAACGTGGCCACCGTGCCCCTGCTCGAGGGCGTGAAGAAGAAGCAGGCCCATGAGGCCGGGCTCGCCCTGATGGACACGGTCGGGCTCGACCGCTCGCTCGCCACGCGCTACCCCAGCCAGCTCTCGGGCGGCCAGCAGCAGCGCGTGGGTGTCGCCCGCGGCCTCGCCATCGACCCCAACATCATGCTCATGGACGAGCCCTTCGGCGCCGTCGACCCGCTCGTGCGCGCCGAGCTGCAGCAAGAACTGCTGCGCATCCAGCGCGATCTCGCCAAGACCATCGTCTTCGTCACGCACGACATCGACGAGGCCCTGCTGCTCGGTGATCAGATCGTCATCCTTGAAAAGGGCGCGCACATCGCGCAGGCGGGCACGGCCGAAGAGATCCTGGCCCACCCGGCGAGCGAGTTCGTGGCCAGCTTCGTCGGCTCCGACCGCGGGTCACGCGCCCTGCACGTGAAGAACGTCGACGGCAAACAGGTCGTCGTCGACGGAACGGGTCGGCTCGCGGGCATCCTCAGCGATGGCGCGGGTCCCTCATGACCTGGGTCTTCGCCAACATCGAGCAGATCGTCATGCTCACGCGGGACCACATCCTGCTGAGCATTCCGCCGATCCTGCTCGGTTTCATCCTCGCCGTGCCGATCGGCTACATCGCGCATCGCTACCGCGTCTCGCGCGGTGTGCTGCTCACGGTCTCGGGCCTGCTCTACACGATCCCGTCGCTCGCGCTCGTCGTGGCCATGCCGGCCATTCTGGGCACCAAGATCCTCGACCCGCTCAACCTCATCGCCACGCTCACGATCTATGCGATCGCGCTCATGGTGCGCACGGCGGCGGATGCCTTCGACTCCATCTCGCCCGATGTGCGCCAATCCGCGACGGCCATGGGTTACGGCCCGTGGAGCCGCTTCTGGAAGGTCGAGTTGCCGCTCGCCGGTCCCGTGCTCCTCGCCGGCCTGCGGGTCGTCTCGGCGAGCACCGTCAGCCTCGTCACGCTCGGCGCCCTCGTCGGCCTGTCGGGCCTCGGCTACCTCTTCACCGACGGCTACCAGCGCAGCTTCGCCACCGAGATCTTCACGGGTGTGGTGCTCACGGTCGTCATCGCCGTCGTCTTCGACCTCCTCCTCATCCTCCTCGGCCGCGTCGTGCTGCCGTGGGCCAAGGTCGAGGCCGCCGCCCGCACGGGCGACCGTGCGCCCCGCCGACGCAAGGCGGTGACCGCGTGAACGCCATCAGCGACGCCATCGCCTGGATCCTCGACCCCGCCCACTGGATGGGCCCGAGCGGAATTCCCGCCCGCCTCGCCGAGCACCTCGCCTACACGGGTCTCACCATTCTCATCGCGGGCGTCATCGCCATCGGCCTCGGCCTCTATATCGGTCACACGGGTCGGTTCCGCGGCACGTCGGTCATCGTCACGGGGGCCCTGCGCGCCCTGCCCACGCTCGGCCTGCTCGTCTACCTCGCCGTGGCCTTCGGTTTCGGCATCGCTCAGGCCATCATCCCGTCGATCATCGTGCTCGTCGTGTTGGCCATCCCGCCGATCCTCGCGGGCACCTACTCGGGAATCGAAGCCGTCGATCCGAAGACCGTCGACGCCGCGCGGGCCATGGGCATGACCGAATGGCAGATCCTGGCCAAGGTCGAGATCCCCCTGGCCCTGCCCCTCATCGTGGGCGGTCTGCGCTCGGGTGTGCTGCAGGTCGTATCCACCGCCACGGTCGCCGCCTACCTCTCCCTCGGTGGGCTCGGACGCTTCATCTTCGACGGCCTGCCCGTCAGGGATTACACGCAGGTGCTCGTCGGTGCGCTCCTCGTCACCCTTCTCGCTCTCGTCCTCGACGGCCTGCTCGTGCTCGTGCAGCGTCTCGTCGTCCCGGCAGGGGTCCGGGCAATCCGGTCCCGTGTTCCGCAACGTACCGCCAAGGGCGCCAGCGCCCAGGCCGCGTTGACGCCCTCCAGCTAGCTCCTCTTCACAGCGCTTTATCGCACTCCGATTGCACCACCCTTGTCATCCGACAGTAAGGAAAGCAGCATGTTCTCATCACGACGTGGCCGCCTGGCCGTCGCGGCTCTCGCCGCCGGCGCGGTCCTCTCCCTCGCAGCCTGCTCGAGCGGCGACCCGCTCGACAACTCCACTTCCGGTTCCGGTTCGTCCGGCTCGGCCGACTCGATCACCGTCGGTGCCGGGTCCTTCGCCGAGTCCGAAATCATCGCCCAGATCTACACGCAGGCCCTTGAGGCCGAAGGCGTGACGGTCACGTTCGCCGGCCAGATCGGCCAGCGCGACGTCTACCTCAAGGCCCTCGAAGACGGTTCCATCGACCTCATCCCCGACTACAGCGGAAACCTGCTGCAGTTCTACGATGCCGAGACCACGGCCAAGACGTCGGAAGAGGTCTACGCGGCCATCGGTGACGCCCTGCCCGAGGGCATCGAGGTGCTCGACCAGGCCGAGGCCCAGGACGCCGACAGCTACAACGTGACCAAGGACTTCAGCGAGAAGAACGGCATCAAGAGCCTCGCCGACCTCAAGGACTACGAGGGCACGCTCGCTATCGGCGCCAACCCCGAGTTCGCCGACCGCCCGTACGGCCCCAAGGGTCTCACCGAGGTCTACGGTGTCCCGGCCGACAAGCTCACCTTCACGCCCGTCTCTGACGGTGGTGGACCGCTGACGGCCAAGGCCCTGATCGACGGCACCGTGCAGCTCGCCGACATCTACAGCACCACCCCCTCCATCAAGGAGAACGGCTTCGTCACGCTCGAAGACCCCGAGAACCTGATCCTGCCGCAGAACATCCTGCCGCTGATCAAGTCCGACAAGGCCAGCGACAAGGTGAAGGACGTGCTGAACAAGGTCTCGGCCGAACTCACGACCGACGACCTGATCGACCTCAACACCCTCAACCAGGGCGACCAAAAGCTTTCGCCCGAGAAGGTGGCCAAGGACTGGCTGACCGAAAAGGGCCTGATCTAGTCCACGCCTCGCGCCGCTCGCACCAGAGCGGATGTCTGCACCGGGAACCCGGCGTCGTCACGACGCCGGGTTCTTCGCGTCCGTGCGGCGAGCTTTCGGGGACAGCGTCCGTGGGCCCGGCATCCGGGGGCGTGCGTCGGGGGCCAGGGGCCAGCACGGGCGGCTCCGCGCGGGGCTCGCGGCAGGCTCCGAGAGCGCCCAAATTCCCGGCCGCCGCCGCACCCCCGTTGGTAGGATCGGAGTGTGACCGGAAACAACTTGATGCCCCAGCCCGAGGTTCTCCTTCCCGCCGAGCCCGAGGTCGTCGGTGCCCTCGCCGCGGCCGCCGAGTCCGAGAACCCGATCGTCGCCCTCACCAACGTCGTGGCACAGCATCCGTCGTCGTCGCTCGCCTGGGCCGTGCTGGCGGTCGAGAAGTTCGATCCGATGAACCCGCTCGAGAGCTACGCCTATGCGCGCGTCGGCTACCACCGCGGGCTCGACTCGCTGCGCAAGGCCGGCTGGCGCGGCCAGGGCCCCATCCCGTGGTCGCACGAGCCCAACCGTGGCGTGCTGCGCTCGCTCTATGCTCTGCGCGCCGCCGCCGAGGCCATCGGCGAGACCGAAGAGGTCGAGCGCCTGACCGAGTTCCTGCGCGGAGCCGACGAGACCGCGGCCGCACAGATCGAGACCGAGGGCGAGCCCCGCACGCCGCCGCCCGCCACCGAGGCCTTCTTCATCCGCGGCCTAGACTGATCTGAGCACCACGCGATTCTCGGCCCGGCCGGGAATCCGAGCTCGGCGGCATCAGTCGGCTCATATTCGAAGCATCCCGACCGGAAGGGCATCATTCGTTATGCCAGCAATCGTTCTCATCGGCGCCCAGTGGGGCGACGAAGGAAAAGGTAAGGCCACCGATCTTCTGGGGTCGCGCGTCGACTACGTGGTCAAGTTCAACGGCGGCAACAACGCCGGCCACACGGTGGTCGTCGGCAACGAGAAATACGCGCTGCACCTGCTGCCCTCCGGCATCCTGACCGAGGGTGTCACGCCCGTCATCGCCAACGGCGTCGTCGTCGACCTCGAGGTGCTCTTCCACGAGCTCGAGGCGCTGAGCGCGCGCGGTGTGGATGTCTCGAAGCTGCAGGTCTCGGCCAACGCCCACGTCATCACGCAGTACCACCGCACGCTCGACAAGGTCACCGAGCGCTTCCTCGGCAAGCGCCAGATCGGCACGACCGGCCGCGGCATCGGGCCGGCCTACGCCGACAAGATCAACCGCGTGGGCATCCGCATCCAGGACCTGTTCGACGAGAACATCCTGCGGCAGAAGGTCGAGGGCGCCCTCGACATGAAGAACCACATGCTGGTCAAGATCTACAACCGCCGCGCCATTCACGTCGACGAGATCGTGGACGACCTGCTGTCCTACGCCGAGCGCCTGCGCCCCATGGTGAAAGACACCGTGCTCGAGCTCAACCGCGCGCTCGACGACGACAAGACCGTGCTGTTCGAGGGTGGCCAGGCCACCATGCTCGACATCGACCACGGCACCTACCCGTTCGTCACGTCGTCCAACGCCACATCGGGCGGCGCCGTGACCGGTTCGGGCGTCGCCCCCAACCGCATCGACCGCGTCATCGCCGTCGTCAAGGCCTACACGACGCGCGTCGGCGCCGGTCCGTTCCCCACCGAGCTCTTCGACGAGTCGGGCGAGTTCCTGCGCTCGGCCGGTTTCGAGTTCGGCACCACGACGGGCCGCCCGCGCCGCACCGGGTGGTACGACGCTCCGATCGCCCGCTACACGGCCCGCATCAACGGTGTCACCGACTTCGTGCTCACCAAGCTCGACGTGCTCACGGGTCTCGACGAGATCCCCGTGTGCGTCGCTTACGAAGTCGACGGCGTGCGCCACGACGAGGTTCCCGTCTCGCAGTCCGACTTCCACCACGCCAAGCCCATCTACGAGATCTTCCCCGGCTGGAAAGAAGACATCACGGGCGCCCGCACGTTCGACGACCTGCCGAAGAATGCTCAGGACTACGTGCTGGCGATCGAGGGTATGTCGGGTTCGCGCATCTCGGCCATCGGCGTCGGCCCCGGCCGCGACGCGATCGTCGTGCGCCACGACCTCATCGATTAGAACGCGGACGGCGCAGCTGCGCACCATGCTCGAAGGACTCGGTCGCCCGGCCGGGTCCTTCGGCCGTTACGAGCGGTGCGCACCGTCCTCACCGGCTGGCAGACTGGGGCCATGAGCGATGTGAACGGCGAAGACGCGAGTGTCCCTTCCTATTGGTTGGGCGCCTACACGCCCGATTCGCAGGGCAACGCGCGGGGTGTGAGCGTTCTGCGGCAGCAACCCGACGGCACGTTGCGTCACGCGCCCACAGTGTCGCTCGACTCGCCGTCGTTCCTGGCCCGGCATCCGTCGGCCGACGTCGTCTATGCGGCGCTCGAGGGCATCGGCGCCGTCCAGGTGCTCGAACGCCGCGGCGTCGACGGTCTCGTGCCGGTCGGCGACCCCATCGAGGTGGGCGAGGCCGTCTGCCACTTGCACGTCACCCCCGACGGCGGGATGCTGGTGGCCAGCTGTTACGGCGACGGCCGCCTCGTCACCATCCCCCTCGCCCCGACCGGCCGCCCGTCTGGCCGTCCCGTCGAGGCCGCGGCATCCATCGACCCCTACGCCGACCCGTTTGCGGGCTCGGCGCTCGAGGCCAGCGGTTTCGGCGAAAGCGCCCTCACCGACTTCTCGCTCGCGCAGCAGGTGCTCGAAGCCATGCCCGTGCGCCAGTCGCGCGCCCACGCCTCCCTCACGCTGCCCGATGGCCGCATCGTGTCGACCGACCTCGGGCACGACGCCGTGCGCGTCTGGCGGCGCACGGCAAACGGAGCCGGCCTCATCCTCGACGACACCATCATGCTGCCCTTCGGTGTTGGTCCCCGCCACCTGACCTGGCACGTGAGCGGCCACCTTTTCGTCGTCACCGAGTACTCGAACGAGATCTTCGTGCTCGCGCCGCGTGACCGGGGACGCCTACGCGTCGTGCGTTCGAAGCTCGCCACGGCCGACTCGCTCGAGGACGGCGACAACGCCTCGGAGCTGCAGATCGCCGGGCCCGACGCCGACCGCCTCTACGTCGCCATCCGTGGCACCAATCGGCTGAGCACCCTGCGCATCGGCGGCGACGGCGCCGACCTGTCACCCCTCGCCGACGTCGAGACCCGCGGCAAGCACCCCCGCCACTTCCGCGTCGCCGGCGACCTCGTACACGTCGCCAACCAGCACTCCGACGAGGTCGCATCGTTCCGCCTCGACGCGCGCGGCATCCCCTCGCAGTTCCTCGGCGCCACCGAGGCCCCCTCGCCCAGCTACCTCCTCCCGGTGCCTACAGCCGGTTAGCCGCCGACCGCATCGGTGGAGCGATCCTGTTGGCTCGCTGCGGTGCGGTCGATCTTGACCATGACGGCCGCGGCCCCGATCAATGCGACTCCGAGCGGCAGCGCCACGGTGGCGAGGATCTGCGAGATGAGCTGCAGGGCGACGATTCCGATGCCAGACCCGCCCGCGTCGGTGGGAAAGGTGTTCACCGTGAGCACCGCGTCGAGCGCCCACATCCTGACGACGAGGCCAAC
The DNA here is from genome assembly GCF_052783725.1 of Okibacterium fritillariae. Taxonomy (NCBI): domain Bacteria; kingdom Bacillati; phylum Actinomycetota; class Actinomycetes; order Micrococcales; family Microbacteriaceae; genus Okibacterium; species Okibacterium fritillariae. The sequence continues at coordinate 2,949,595 of NZ_CP199917.1, read as the reverse complement.
GACCGTGAGGCTGACGCCGGCGATCAGTGTCGAGCGGGTATATCTGTCGGTCATGTGCATTCTCCCCCGTGATGTGATGCACCTTTCTTACCGCGTTTGACGCGTCGGCGCATGCCGCGCGTGCGCCGGTTAGGGTGGATGCATGACCGCGAGAGTGCCCGAGCTGGCCGTGCATGTCGGCCGATTCGTTCGGATCGAACCGCTGACCGAGGCGGATTTCGGCGAGTTGTATGAGGCGATCGGGCACCCGGAGGTGTTCGCCGGAGGGTATGGCGGCGGTCCCGAAGGTCTGCCCCACGACATCGACGGGTTCCGGCGTTTCGCGGCCGGGTATTTCAGCACGGCGAGTGGCAACCAGCCCTACGTGGTGCGGCTGCACGGTGGCGCCGACGACGGGCGTGTGGTGGGAACATCCACGCTGGGGGACTTCGACCTGCCGAGCGAGCACGCGCACCTGGGCTGGACCGCCTACGACCCGCGCGTCTGGGGAACAGCCGTCAACGTCGACACCAAGCTGCTCATGCTGGCGCTCGCGTTCGACAACGGTTTCGGCCGCGTGAAGATCCAGGCGGATGAACGCAACGCCCGTTCGCGCGCCGCCATCGCCAAACTGGGCGCCACGTTCGAGGGCCTCGTGCGCCGGGACAAACGCCGCGCCGACGGCACCTGGCGCACCACGGCACTCTTCTCGATCATCGTCGAGGAGTGGCCGCAGGTGCGCGCCGCGCTCGAGGCCCGGCTCGAGACCTACCCGGCACCCGTCGTCACAGCGGGGGAGACCGCCGACCGCGCCTGACCCCGCGGTGCCGCCGCGCGTCCAGCCGCGTGGTACGAACGGACGACCCCGGTTCGCCCCCGTGCCCGATGTGCCGAAACCTCGCCACGGCGAGGCTGGATACATGACACAACCACTGCTCAGCGCACACAACCTCGTGAAGTCCTATGGCACCACGCAGGCCCTCGACGGGGTGAGCCTGGCCATCGGCGCCGGCGAATCCGTCGCCATCATGGGTGCATCCGGTTCGGGTAAGACCACCCTGCTGCACACCCTCGCCGGCATCATCACGCCGGATGGTGGGCAGGTCGTCTTCCAGGGCCCGGCCTCGCCCGTCGAGGTGTCGGCCCTCTCCGAAACCGACCGCTCCCGCCTGCGCCGCGAATCCTTCGGCTTCGTGTTCCAGCAGGGGCTCCTCATCCCCGAACTCACGGCCGTCGAGAACGTCGCGGTCCCCCTCATGTTGTCGGGTTACCCGCGGCGCGAGGCCGAGGCGCGCGCCCAGCACTGGTTGCAGGCGCTCGGCCTGGCCGGCATGGAGGCGCGTCGCCCCGGTGAGCTGTCGGGCGGCCAGGCCCAGCGTGTGGCCATCGCCCGGGCTCAGGTCACCGGCGCAACCGTCGTGTTCGCCGACGAGCCGACTGGCGCGCTCGACTCCCACACCTCGGTGGATGTCTTGAACGCCCTCCTCGGATCGACCGTCAGCCAGGGCCACACCCTCGTGATGGTGACGCACGACGAGGGTGTTGCCGCGCGGTGTTCGCGCGTCATCCGGGTGCGCGACGGACGCATCGTGAGCGACAGCGCCTCGACCGCAGCCCCGACGCCGGGACACCCGGGCGGCTATGCCAACGCAGCCGGTCAGGCCGGCCACCCCGGCGCCCCGCAGAGCCAGCAGTACACGCAGCAGACCCACCAGACCCAGCAGTACACCCAGAGCCCCTCCAACCCGCAGGGGCAGCAGGCGCCGTCGGGCGCGCAGAGAGAGGTTCGACCCATGTTCTATGGAGACGGCTGGGGCGTGGCCTCGGCGGCGACACTTCCGGCAGACGAGATGCCGGCCTCGCAGATCCAGGTTCCGGCCAATGTTCCGCGCGGCTACCCGCTGCAGCCGGGTACCTCCGGATACCCGCAGCAGGCCGCCCCCTACGGTTACCCGCAGCAGCCCCAGGGCCGCCCGCACCACAACGGCGGGCAGCACCGATGAGTGTCGCCGCCCCGTTCACGCCTCCGCGCGCCGCCGCGTCGTCGTCGTCGCGCCCAACGGGCCGCCCCTCCATCGTCAAACTGACCTGGCTGCTCGGCCGCCCCAGCGCCCAGAGTGCCGCGACCCTCATCCTGCCGGGCGTCGCCTTCGCCGTGACGACCGCCCTCATCCTCATCGTCCTGGGCGGGGTGCTCATGTTCTGGCGATGGACGATCGCCGACGCGATCACCTACCAGGCGCTCAGCCTCCTCGCTCTTGCGTTGCTGATCGTGCCTCTGTTGTCGCTCGGCGGTTCGGCGGCACGTCTGTCGGCCCGTCGGCGTGACGATCGGCTCGCGACACTGCGACTGCTCGGGGCCACACCCGGTGTGGTCGTGCGCATGACGGTGCTCGAATCATCCCTCGTCGCCATTGCGGGTGCGCTCGTCGGGGTCGTGCTGTACGTCGCGCTGATGCCCCTCGTGGGCCTTGTGCATTTCGCCGGACGAGCGATCGGCGCCGGCGAACTGTGGGTCGGTTTCGGTCCGCTCGCCCTGGTCGTCGTCGCCATCGCGGCGCTCGCGGCCATCAGCGCCGCGGTGGGCCTGCGCGCCGTCGCCATCTCGCCGCTCGGGGTGCGCACGCGCCAGAACGCGCCCAAGACGGGATGGATCGCCCCCGTCGCCGGAGTCGTCATCGTCGTCGCGGCCTTCGCCGGCCTGAATCTGCTCGGCGCGATCACCGAGGAGGCGGGCGGCATCATCACAATGATCTTCGTGCTCGCCGGATGCTTCGGTGTGGCCGTCGCGGCACTCAATCTGATCGGTCCGTTCGCCATCCGGGTGATGGCGCGCATCCAGCTGCGCACCGCGCGCACGGCCGAGAAGCTCATCGCGGCTCGAGGGATCCTCGAATCGCCGAAGGCCGCCTGGCGGCTGTGTTCGGGTCTGGCGATGACGAGCTTCGTCGCCGTCGTGGCGGGCACGGGTGTCTCCTTCGCGGGGGACGCCGACGGCGACCCGATCTTCATCGATATGCGCACGGGAATCGTCATGACCCTCGTGATCTCGTTCGTGATGGTCGCCTGCTCGATCGGCGTGAGCCAGGCCGCCGCCGTACTCGACCGCCGCGACCTCTACGTGAGCCTTGATCGACTCGGCATGCCGCGGCCCACGGTCGAGACGGCCCGTCGCCGCCAGGTGATGCTGCCCGTGCTGCTCGTCTCGCTCGGCTCGGCGATTCTCGGAGGCATCCTCGTCTTCCCGCTCGTCGGCCTGGCGCTCATCATCGCGCCGGCCTCGCTCGCCCTCATCGCGGGGTCATTCCTGGTCGGCATCGCGCTCGTGTGGCTGGCGCTGCGGTCGACCCGGCCGGTGCTCACGCGCGTGCTGCGCGAACCCGAGCGGGTCTAGCGCGGACAAGCCCGGCCGGGTGGTGAGCGGATGTCGCGTCAGGGGTGTCGGCGCATCCACCCGCCCGGCCGCAGAACAGGTGTCGCGGGTGAACGGTCTCTGGGGAGGGGCCGACACCCGCGACATCCTGTGTGCGGGCGCCCGGTGTCGAGGGTAGATTTGGGCAATGGTCGACACCGAGGCGCGCGCGCAACTGAACAGCCTGAGGCAGAGCATCGACAACATCGATGCCGCCCTGATCCACCTGCTTGCCGAGCGGTTCAAGTGCACGCAGACCGTCGGCCGGTTGAAGGCCGAGCACGGGTTGCCCGCCGCCGACCCCGATCGCGAGAGCCGTCAGATCGGGCGCTTGAAGGCGCTCGCCGAAGACGCGCAGCTCGACCCCGCGTTCGCCGAGAAGTGGTTCAACTTCGTGGTCGCCGAGGTCATCCACCACCACGAGCAGATCGCGTCGCAGGTCGAAGATTCCTCAGGGTCTGAGCCGCGCGCATGAGCTGGAACCCGCGGCGCATTCCGTCGCAGACCGGCAAGGTGTTCGCCATCACGGGCGGCAACGGTGGGCTCGGGTTCTTCACCGCGTTCCAGCTGGCCGAGGCCGGAGCATCCGTCATTCTGTGCTGCCGCAATCGCGAGCGAGCGGATGCTGCGGCTGCCGCCATCCGCCGCCGCCTGCCCGCGGCCGACGTGAGCGTCGTCATCCTCGACGTCTCGTCACTCGAATCCGTGCGCAGGGCGGGTGCCGAACTGGGCGCGCTGCCCCGGCTCGACGGACTGATCGAGAACGCAGGCCTCGTTCACTTTCCGCGCGAACGCAGCGAAACCGAAGACGGTTTCGAACTGGTTCTCGCGACCAACTTCCTGGGTCACTTCGCGCTCGTCGAGCACGTGCTGCCCGCGCTCGAGCGCACGCCCGGGTCGCGCATCGTCACGCTCGGCAGCCTCGCGACCGAGATCACGGGCCTGCACCTCGACGACCTGCAGCTCACGAAGAAGTACTCGGGCTGGCAGGCCTATGGGCAATCGAAGATCCTGATGAGCGTCTTCGGCTATGAGCTCGACCGCCGACTGGGGCTCGCGGGCAGCGGCGTGCGAGCGCTCGTCGCCCACCCGGGCTATGCCATCACGGGCCGCAGCCCCATCGTGCCGGGCGTCTCCGAACCATCGTTCGGGCAGCGCTTCGCCGACAACCTGCAGGGTCTCTGGGCCCAGGGCAAAGACCGCGGCGCCTGGCCCATCGTGCGCGCCGCGGCCGACCCCGAGGCGTTCGACTATTCGAGCAGAGCCACGGATGTCGCGCCCGCCCCGGTCTTCTACGGCCCGCGCTTCCGCGTGAAAGGCGCCCCCATCCACGCAAAGCCGGCCGACTCGACGACGGGCCCCTACGTGGGTCGCGCCGTCTGGACCGAGGCGCGAGCCCTCACGGGTGCCGACTACCTCGACGTCTAGCGGGCATGGCGATGCCGGGTGCCGTCGGTGGACCGACGACACCCGGGCGATCGCTGCGGGTGTGCTGCTCTAGCGGCGTGCGCCCATCCGGCGACGGCTGATCGCGGCGAGGGCGAGACCCAGCACCATGAGCAGGGCCATCAGGCCGAGGATGGGAGCGGTGGTGTCGACGCCCGTGTCGGCCAGGGCCGAGGCGTCGGTGCCGCTGGTGCCGGCCTTCGAGGTTCCGAAAGCTTGCGCCTGACCGGTCACGGCCACCGAGCCGGTGACGGTCGCGTCATCGGTGCCGTCGACCGGGGTCGTCGGCGTGGTGGGGGTGGTCGGCGTGGTGGGGTCCGTCGGGTCCGTGGGGTCGACCGGGGTGGTCGGGTCCGTGGGGTCCGTCGGGGTGGTGGGGTCGGTCGGGTCGGTGGGATCCGTCGGGGTGGTCGGCGTCGTGGGGGTGGTGGGCGTGGTCACCGTGGTGTCGCCGCCTTCCGTCTCGCTGTCGCCGATCACCGAGATGGCGTTGCCGCCGATCGTCACGGGGATGTCGATTCCGGGAATGATCTGGTTCCCGCCGAGGACGCCGTCGTTACCGCCGGTCGTGCCGGTGCCGTTACCCGTTCCGCCCGTCACCGTGGTGCCGGAGTCGGTCGAGGTGGTGTCGCCGAGGCCGGAGATGGCGTTGCCGCCGACCGTGACGGGGAGGCTGACGCCGGGGATGACCTGGTTGCCGCCGGCAACGCTGTCGTCACCGTTGGTAGTCGAGCCGGTTCCGGTGGTTCCGGTGCCGGAGGTGACGTCGGTGCTGGTGCCGGTGGTCTCCGAGTCGCCGAGGCCGGAGATGGCGTTGCCGCCGACCGTGACGGGAAGGGTGACACCGGGGATGATCTGGTTGCCGCCGGCGATGCCGTCGTTACCGTTCGTGGTCGAGCCGGTTCCGGTTCCGGTGGTTCCGGTGGTTCCGGTGCCGGAGGTGACGTCGGTGCTGGTGCCGGAGGTTTCCGAGTCGCCGAGGCCGGAGATGGCGTTGCCGCCGACCGTGACGGGGAGGGTGACACCCGGGATGACCTGGTTGCCGCCCGCGATGCCATCCTCGCCGGTGGTGGTGCTGCCGGTGCCCGAACCGGTGCCGGTGCCGGAGGTGCTGCCCGTGGTGGTGTCGCTCGAGGCGCTGTCGCCGACGACCGAGATGGCGTTGCCGCCGACGGTCACGGGAACGGAGACGCCCGGAACGATCTGGTTGCCGCCGAGGATGCCGTCGTCACCGGTGGTGGTGGAGCCGGAACCGTTCGACGTGCCCGCCGAGTCACCCGAGGTGACGTCGGTGCCCGAGTCGGTGGACTCCGAGTCGCCGACCACGGAGATGGCGTTGCCGCCGACCGTGACGGGGAGGTTCAGGTCGATGAGACCCTGGTTGCCGCCGAGCAGCGAGTCGCTGCCATCCGTCGTCGGAGCCGGAGCCGGAGCGGGAGCCGGGGCCGGTGCGGGTGCGGGAGCCGGGGCCGGTGCGGGCGCCGGAGCAGGTGCCGGAGCCGCCGGTGCAGGGGCGACCGCGGTGCCCGAGTCGCTCGAGGACGAGTCGCCGACGAGCGAGATCGAGTTGCCGCCGACCGTCACGGGCACGTTGACCGAGACGAGGGCTTGGTTGCCGCCCGCCGCGCTATCGGTGCCGGACGTGGTGCCGCTGGGTGCGGCGGGGGCCGGGGACGTGGAGGTCGAGGCATCCGAGGATGAGCTGTCGCCCAGCAGCGAGATGCCGTTGCCGCCCAGCGAGATGGGCAGGTTGACCGAGATGCCAGCCTGGTTGCCCGAGATGAGGCCGTCCTGGCCGGACGTGCCGTCGGCGGCGTGGGCCGCTGTGGTGCCGAGGAGGGACAGGCCTCCGATGGCGAGGGCGCAGTAGAGCCCTCTCTTGACGTTGATGTTCATGATCCGTGCACTCCAAATGATTGAGAAATGGTGCCCCGGGTGGGGCGGATGGTCGCGTGCCACGCGCTCAGAGGCGTGGCCGGACCAGCTCAATCAGGGGTGACGTCGGATTCGAAAACGGGCGACGACGGTAGGTCGTCGGAAACCGGGGTGTGGGAAACCAGGCCGAGGAGGTGGGCCTGGAAGGAGAAGTCGGCGCTGTCAAGCGCGCTGCCCGTGCCGGGGCCGCCGGACGAACCGCTCGAGCCCGAGCCGGAGCCGTTGCCGTTGGCGGGCGCGGCGGGGCCGAACGGGGAATCGGGGCTGCCGAGGGGCGAGTGGCCGAGCGGGGATTCGGACGGGGCTGAGTCGGTGGCGATAGCGCCCGCGGCGGAAGAAGTGGGGGAGCCGAAGTCCGTGTCGGCGCCCGCGAACGGGGTGGCCGGGAGGGACGAGCCCGCCGGGCCGAATGACGGGGAGATGGCGAGGGCTGCGTCGACGTTGGTGGCGCGCAGCTCGGCGATGGCGACTGCGGCGGGGGAGGCATCCTGCCCACCGAGGCCGGGGAGAACGCCGCCGCCGATGCTGCCGCCGGGAAGACCGGGGAGGCCAGGAACGACGCCGCCGGAGCCGGGCGTGGTGCCGGGGATGCTGCCGTCGACGATGGTGTCGGTGCCGCCGACGACCGTGCCGAGCGAAGTGTCGACGGTGCCCGTGATCGGGTCGGTGATGCCCTGCACGGGGTTGCTGCCGACAATGTCACTGACCACCGGCGACGTGACGATATCTCCCACGACCGGGAGTTCCGTGACGACGGTGTCGACGGTCTGGGCGACCGGCTTCACGATCTGCGTCACGGGCTTTTGCGCCACGACATCCGAGACCGTGTTGGTCACGGCGGGAACGACGGCGACGGCCTCGCGAACGGGGGCCGGAGCGTGCTGGACGACGGGGGCCACGACCTTCTCGGTGACCTGCGAAACCGTGTTGGTCGCGCCCGAGACGACCTGGTTGACGGGCTGTTCGACGGCTCCGACGACGCCGGACACGAGGTTGCCGACGAGGCCGGGCTTCGAGTCGGGCGGGGTGGCCGAGTCGGCAGCGTGGGCCGACGAGGTGCCGAAGAAAAAGAGTGCGAGCATCCAACCGAAGGTGACGGCCGAACTCAGGAGGAGGATTCGAGCCAGTCGGGATGCGTGGGCGGGGCGTTCGATGACGCGCGCAACCTGAGCGCCGTTCGGAGTGTTTCCCTCCCGAACGGGTACCTGATCTGCAGTTAGCGTCATCGCATTCACCCCCCAAAGGTGTGACCAGGACATTACGCCGAAGTTTTGCTCACGTCTAGCCCCCGATGCCCCCTCGAATCTGAGTATTCGCCGAGAGTAGTGTTTCTGTCGGCCACCCGGGCCAGGAAGTGAAGGCGACGATGACTGAGACGAAACTGGGCACGATTACGACGAGCATCCCGTTCCGCATGGACCGATTGCCGTGGGCCAGATGGCATTGGATGATCGTGATCGGGCTCGGCACCGTCTGGATTCTCGACGGCCTCGAGGTGACCATCATCGGCGCCATCGGAAGCCGCCTGACCGACCCAGAAGCGGGGCTCGGTTTGAGTGCATCGGATATCGGTTTGGCGGCCGCCATTTATGTCGCGGGGGCCTGCATCGGCTCACTCTTCTTCGGCTATCTGACCGATCGCTTCGGGCGCAAGAAACTGTTCCTCATCACGCTCGGCGTCTACCTCCTGGCGACCGTCGCGACGGCTTTCTCGTTCAACCCGATCTTCTTCTTCATCTGCCGTTTCTTCACCGGCGCCGGCATCGGCGGCGAGTACGCGGCGATCAACTCGGCCATCGACGAACTCATCCCGGCGCGCCGCCGCGGACTCGTCGATCTGGCCATCAACGGGTCCTACTGGCTGGGTGCCGCGTTCGGTGCCGTCGTGTCGGTGCTGCTGCTCAACGAGAACTTCTTCGCGGCCGATATCGGATGGCGGCTGGCGTTCGGTCTGGGCGCCGTGCTGGGTGTCGTCATCCTGCTCGTTCGTCGCAACGTGCCCGAGTCGCCGCGCTGGATGTTCATTCACGGCCACGACAAGGATGCCGAGAAACTCGTCGGCGAGATCGAAGCCGAGATCGAAAAGGAGACCGGAGAGAAGCTGGAGACCGTCGATAAGACGCTCGAGATTCGCCAGCGTAAATCCACAGGATTCGGAGAAATCGCCAAAGTTGCGATCACCAAATACCCGAAACGGTTTGTGCTCGGACTCTCGCTGTTCACCGGTCAGGCGTTCCTCTACAACGCGGTGTTCTTCACCTACTCGCTCGTGCTCACGCAGCTGCTCGACGTGCCCGACGACGTGGCGCCGTGGTCGCTCGTGCCCATCGCGCTCGGCAACTTCGCGGGCCCGCTCATCCTGGGCCGGTTCTTCGACAGCATCGGGCGCAAGGTGATGATCTCGGTGTCCTACATCGGCTCGGGTGTGCTGCTCGTGGTCACGGCGATGCTCTTCAGCAATGAGGTTTTGGATGCAACCACGCTCACCATTGCGTGGGTCATCGTGTTCTTCTTCGCTTCGTCCGGTGCCAGTGCGGCCTACCTGACCGTCTCCGAGATCTTCCCGATGGAGACCCGGGCCATGGCCATCGCGTTCTTCTACGCGCTCGGCACGGGTCTCGGCGGTATCGTCGGACCGATCCTGTTCGGCCGCCTCGTCGAGGACTCGATCCAGGCCGTGGCCGTGGGCTACTACATCGGAGCCGGCCTCATGATCGCGGCGGGTCTCGTCGAGGTGTTCATCGGTGTCGAGGCCGCGGGCAAATCGCTCGAGGACATCGCCGAACCGCTGAGCGCGAGCGAGGGTTCGTCCGAGAACGCGAAGAGCTAAGCGCGTCGCGTCGGGTGCTGACTGCCCGAGTGCTGACTGCCCGAGTGCTGACTACCCGAGTGCTGGGCGCCGCGGCATTCGCACGGGGCCCGACCCGAAACCGATAGCTGTAGAAACGACGGATGCCCCGAGCCGATGTGGCTCGGGGCATCCGTGTGTCACGCCGTGGGGCGCGCGGTGATCAGCTGTGGAACGGCGCCGCTGATCAGACGGTCGCCGGGGTTCGAGCGCCGGTGCGGGCCGACGACGGTTCGGGAGCCGATGCCTCGCCGAGGGCCCGCAGCTGCGCCGCCGACACGCTGCGGCGTCGGGCGATCGCGAGCGTGGTGACGACGAGCGAGAGCAGCAGCCAGAGCACGATGCCCGTGACGCCCGCGACCACGCCTCCGGTCTCGAGGGCCATGGCGCGCAGGGCGTTGAGCGCCGGTTGCACGGGCGTGTACTCGAACACGGTGTCGAGCAGATCGGGCACCGTCGCGATGATGCCCGTCGCCAGGGTGACGAGCGTGACGATCATCGAGATGAAGCGACCGAACCCGCCGAAGACGGCGATGAGAGCCTGGTTGGCTGCGGCGAAGGCGGCGCCGGCGACCATGGCGATGGCCGCAAAACCGATCCACTCGGGCGCGTCGAGCTTCAGCGCGGGCTGCATCACGGCCGAGACCAGCAGCCCCTGCAGAATGCCGACGAGACCGGCGGGCAGCCACGTGCGCACGGCCAGGCTGAGCGACGAACGCGTCGACGACAGAACGGCCGAGGGGATGGCGCGCAACACGATGAACGTGGCCAACGCGCCCAGCCACAGGGCGAGAACGGCGTAGAACGGCATGCTCGTGGTGCCGAAGAGCGCGTTCGCCTCGGCGCCGTCGGTCGTGACGGGCTGGCTCACCACCTTGGCGAGGTTGTCGCGGTCGGACTCGCTGTAGCTCGGGATGGACTGCACGGCCGTGTCGAGGCCGTCGGCCAGCGTGTGCGTGCTGTCGGCGACGGTTTTCGACCCGTCGGCGAGGCCCGTCGCGCCCGTGCCCAGCTGGGTGACGCCGTCGGCGAGGGTCGTGAGACCCGTCGAGAGCCCGGAGGCTCCCGTCGAGAGCTGCGCGGTGCCGTTGGCGAGCTGCGTCGAACCGGCGGCGAGCTGCTGGATGCCGGAGGCGAGCTGCGGGGCGGTGCCCGCGAAGCCCTGGATCTGGGTGGCCGCGGTCTGGGCGCCGTCGGCGAGAGGCTGTACGCCGCCGACCAGCTGCTGGTACTGCGGTGAACCGTAGAGGGCGGTCACGCCCTGCGCCACACCCTGGCAGGCCTGCTCGGCCCCGGGTCCTCCCGAGGTGCACAGAGCGGCAGCCTGCGACAGTTTGCCCAGCTGCTCGTTCAATCCGCCGGTGCCGGCGATACCCGTCGCCACGCCCTGCACGCCGTCGGCGAGGGTCTGCGAGCCGGTGGCGATGGCCTGGATGCCCGCGGGCAACTGTCCGACCTGGGTGGCCGCGGCGTTCAGCCCGTTGGCCAACTGCTGCGCACCCGTATTGGTCTGGGCGGCGCCCGAGGCCAGCTGCGAGGCGCCGGACGTGAGCTGCGGCATCCCGGCCGCGAGCTGGTTCACGCCGTCGGCGAGCTGCACGGCGCCGTCGCGCAACGAGTCTGTTCCCGTGGCGAGCTGTTGCGCGCCATCCGCCGCCTGACCGAGCTGCGTGCCGAGCGTGTTGAAGCCCACGTAGACGTTCTGCAGGTAGCTCGTGGTGAGGCCGTTGCCGACGAGGTTCGCGGCCGTCGACGAGATGGTCTGCGTGATCGCGTCGTCGACGAGGCGGCTCTGTTTCGAGGTGGCCACGTCGATGGTGGCCTGCTCGGCGTCGGCCGCATCGCCGCCGAACGAGGTCGCGGCCTTCGAGAAGTTCTTCGGGATGGTGACGACGGCCACGTATTTGCCCGACGTCAGACCCTCGCGCGCCTCGTCGGCGTCGGTGATCTTCCAGGCGTAGTTGGTGTCGCTCGTGTTGTCGTTGGCGGCGGCCTTCGAGGTGCCGTCTTCGCCCGCGTCGGACGAGGCGCCACCGTCGACCAGACCGGCCGAGAGTTGGCGGCCGAGCGGCACGGTCTGGCCCTCGACCTGCACGGGCTCGTCTTCGTTCACGATCGCCGCGGTGACCTGATCGAGCCGGTCCTGCGGGTTGAAGAGGGCCCACACGAGGATGCCGGCCACCACGAGCGGCACCAGGACGATACCGATCAGCGACAGCACGGTGATGCGCTTCGAGGAACGCGCGCGTTCGAGGCGGGTGAGGATGCTCATGCGGGGACCTCCGCGGTGTTCGTGGTGCGGGTGCGAGATGTTTCGAGGGAGAGGTCGACGAACCCGTCGCCGGCCGGGATCGCGTCGGACAGCGGCCATTCTTCGACGGTGCCGACGGCCAGGGTGAGGGTGGCGTCGCGACGGGCGGCGGATGCCTGAGCCTCACTCAGCTCGACGAACACCTGCTTGCGCGCGGCGTGGTCGGTGAGCCGGTCGATGCCGTCGATGACGAGCAGCGCGGGCTGCTCGTCGACGATGTCGCGGATGCGGCCGACGGCATCGACCGAGTCGTCGACCGTGAGGAAGGCGACGCGCGAGCGGATGGTCGTGGCGCGGATGGGCGACACCAGGCCGGCCACCTTGAGCGTGCCCTCGTCGGGTTTGGCGCGGCCCGAAATCGTGAGCAGCAGCGCGCGCACCGCGGCGGGGTGTTCGCCGTGCACGACGAGCGTGTGGCCGGCGGGGAGCACGAAGCTGAGGTCGTGGAAGAGGGCGTGTTCGGCGTTGGCGCTCGGTTTCAGGCCGATGCGGTCGGCGACCACGACATCCGTGCTGCCGGGGGCGGGCCAGTTGGCCAGGTCGAGCTCGCGCTGCAGACCCTCGCCCTCCACGTCGAACGACGGCAGGGCGCGGTCGAGCCACTTCGGCAGCCACCAGGCACGTTCGCCCAGCAGGGCGAGCACGGCGGGCACGAGCGTCATGCGAACGATGAACGCGTCGACGAACACGCCGACCGCGAGACCCAGGGCGATGGGCTTGATCGAGGTGTCACCCTCGGGCACGAAGGCCGCGAAGACGGCAAACATGATGACGGCGGCGGCCGTGACGACCTTGGCCGAACCCACGAAGCCCGTCGTGACGGCCTTGCGCGCATCCTTGCCGTGCACATAGTCCTCCCGCATGCGGGCCACGAGGAACACCTCGTAGTCCATCGCGAGGCCGAACAGCACGCCCATCAGGATGATCGGCATGAAGCTGATCACGGGGCCGGTCTGTTCCACATGCAACGCCTCGCCGAACCATCCCCATTCGAAGACCGCGGCCACGGCGCCGAACGACGCGATGACGCTGAGCAGGTAGCCGAGGGTGGCCTTGATGGGCACCCAGATCGAGCGGAACACCATGGTGAGCAGGATCAGCGAGAGGCCGACGACCAGGATGCCGAAGGGCAGCAGGGCTGCGCCCAGGCGGTCGGAGACGTCGATGCCGGCCGCCGTGGTGCCCGTGACGGCCAGGTCGACGCCGTACTTGTCCTCGAAGTGGTCGTGCTGGGCGCGCAGGTCGGCGACGAGGTCCTTGGTGGACTGCGAGTCGGGCCCGCCCGTCGGGACGACCTGGATGATGCCCGTGTCGGCGGTTTCGTTGGGGGTGGCGAGCGGCACGGAGTCGACGCCATCCATGTCGCGGATTTCGTCGGCGATGTCGTTCATGAGGCCGACGGGGTCGTTGCTCGTGACGATCGAACCGGTCACGATGAGCGGACCGTTCTTGCCCTCGCCGAAGTTCTCGCCGATGAGGTCGTAGGCCTGGCGAGCGCTCGAGGATGCGGGCAGCGAGCCGGCGTCGGGCAGGCCGAGGCGCAGCTGCAGGGCGGGCACGGCCGCGAGGCCGAGGATGCCCACGACCAGCACGATCGTGAGCAGCGGGAAGCGCGTGACGGCGCGCACCCAGCCGTTGAAGAACTTGTTCTGGTGGTGCACGGCCTGGTCGCTGGGGCCCGGGGCGGGCGGCGGGGCGATGGCGGGGCGGCTCTGGTCGGCCTGCGTGAGCGGCGAGCCGGCGGGGCGAGCGGATGCGGCGGCGGGCGGCGTCGTGTTGGCGGCCGCGTGAGCGCCCGAGCGCCCGTGCGTGGTCTGCACGGTGTCGCCGTCGACCTCGGCGAAGAGGTTCTCGAGCAGAACGGGCTCGGAGTCGACGCGCGAGGCGGCGGCCGCCGAGACGGGGCGGGATGATTCGGCGGGAGCGGTCGCATCCGAGGCGGCGTTTGCCGCGTGGGCGTCGACGGGAGCGCCGATGCCGGTAGCGCTGCCGCCGGTTGTGCCGCTGGAGCCTGTGCGCGTCGAGGAATCGTCGGTGTCGACATCCGCTCGATCGGTGCTGTGTGAACCGGCCTCGGCCTTCGCCTGCTTGCGCAGGGCGCGACGGTTGGGGTTGATGCGACCCTTGGCGAAGCCGAGCAGCGCCGGGATGAGGGTGAGCGAGATGCACACGGCCAGGGCAACGGCCACAGCGGCGGCCGTGCCCATGGTGGTCAGGAACGGGATGCCCGCCACGCTCAGGCCCAGCAGGGCGATGACGACCGTGAGTCCGGCGAAGATGACGGCCGAACCGGCGGTGGCCACGGCGCGCGCGGCGGACTCTTCGGGCTGCATGCCCTGCCGCAACTGGTCTTGGTGCCTCGAGATGATGAAGAGCGCGTAGTCGATGCCGACGGCGAGCCCGAGCATGAGCGCGAGCAGCGGCGTGGTCGAGGAGATCGGGCCGAAGATGGTGGCCACGAAGATGAGGGCGATCGAGATGCCGACGCCCAGGATGGCGCTGAGGAGAGGCATGCCCGCGGCCAGGAACGAGCCGAAGGTGAGCACGAGCACGACGAGCGCGACGATGAGGCCGACGCCCTCGGTGATGGTCACGGCCGGCAGCTCGGTGGCGAAGAGAGACCCGCCGAGCGTGGCCTTCGCGCCCTGGGGGAGAGCCTCGTTGAGCTCGTCGGTGATCTTCTCGAGATCGGACTTGGCGGTGGCCGTGACCTCGGATTGACCGACATCCATCTGCACGGAAATGAGCGCGGCTCGGTCGTTGTCGGCAATGGCCCCCGCGGCGTTCTCGCCGAACGGATCGGTGGCGGCGGCGACCTGCTCGCTGTCGCCCAGATCGTCGACGGCCGTCTTCACGGCGTCTTGCACGTCTTGATCGCTGATGTCGTCGCCCTCGGGCACCGTGACGATGATCTGCGCCGACGCGCCGCTCACCTGCGGGAACGTGCTCGACAGCGTGTCGAGCGCCTCTTGCGATTCGGTGCCCGGAATGGAGAATGCGTTGTCGGTGCCCTGGTTGAACAGCGCGGCGCTGCCGCCCGCGAGGGCCAGCACGGCGATCCACAGCACGAGGACGAGCTTGCGGCTGCGGTACGACCAGCGGCCGAGGGCATAGAGCAGAGAGGACACGTGGTTCTCCTTTGGGGACGGAAAAGTTACGATACAACGACGTATCCAATACACGAATGTATTCGATACAATCGTGTATCGCAAACGTTCGTTCGCGGTGTCAGGAAGGATTCAGGATGACGACCCAGCCCGTAGACGTGGAACCCGCTGTCGAATCCGCTCGCCGCCAGAAGACGCGTGAACGCCTCATGGATGCCGCGTTCGATGTGTTCGCCGAGCAAGGTGTGCACGCCGCATCCATCGAGGCCGTCACCGAACGCGCCGGATTCACGCGCGGCGCCTTCTACTCCAACTTCGCGAGCAAGGAGGAGCTCTTCTTCGCTCTCGCCGAGCGCGAGAACGGTGTGCGTCTCGACCGCCTCCAAGAGGGGATCGACATCATCTTCCCCACGCTCGCGACGCCGGTCGAGTCCCTTGACATCGAGGCCGTCGCCGAGATCGTCGATCGTTTCATGCTGCTGCAGCCCAACGACCGGCACTGGTGCATCGTCGAGTCCGAGTTCCGCACGCTCGCGCTGCGCAGCCCCGAGGTCGCCGCGCGCTACATCGACTACGAGACGCGCATCGACACGCGTCTCGCCCGCCTGCTCGAAGAGGCCGTCGGCACGGTCGGGCTGCGCTTCACCATCGACTCGTTGCAGGCCACCCGCATCATTACGACGCTCGCGCAGCAGGCCACCTATGACGCCATCCTCGCCGGTCCGGATGTCGCCACCGACGACCTGGCCCGCGCCAACGCGCGTCGCGTCCTCCCGGCCGTGCTTCTCGGCCTCACCGAGCCGGTCGCCTGAGCAACCGCGCGCGTCACGCAGCGCTGAGGTGCCGGCATCCGGATGCTTCTCGACGTAAAAAGGCCCCGACTAAATGGTCGGGGCCTTTCTGAGCTAGCGAGGGGTCTAGCCGACGGTCGGGCCGAAGAGCGCGGGCAGCGTGGCGCGGTGCGTGCTGCGCAGCTCGTCCACGGTGAGCGTGAACTGGTCCTGGATCTCGAGGGACGCGGGGGTGCCGGCATCCGCCTTGACCGTGACGCCGATGCGCAGGACGGGGTAACCGCGCCCCTCGCACAGGCCGCGGAACTTGACGTCGTCTTCGCGGGGAACCGACACGATCACGCGGCCGGTGGACTCGGAGAAGAGGGCCGTCGACGCGTCGACACCGTCGCGGTCCATGATCTCGCCGAGCCAGACGCGCGCGCCCACGCCGAAACGCATGACGCTCTCGGCCAGGGCCTGCGCGAGGCCGCCGTCGGCGAGGTCGTGCGCCGAACCGATGAGGGATGACTGGGCGCCGGCGTGCAGCAGACCGGCGAGGTCCTTCTCGGCCTGCAGGTCGACGCGCGGGGGCAGGCCGCCGAGGTGGCCGTGGATGGTGCCGGCCCAGGCCGAACCGCTCAGCTCGTTGGCCGTGACACCCAGCAGGTAGATGTTGTCGCCCTCGTCTTGCCAGCCGCTCGGAACGCGGCGCGCGACGTCGTCGATCACGCCGAGCACGCCGACGACGGGCGTCGGGAAGATGGGCACGTCACCCGTCTGGTTGTAGAACGACACGTTGCCGCCCGTGACGGGGATGCCGAGCTCGAGGCAGCCGTCGCTGAGGCCCTCGACGGCCTCGGAGAACTGCCACATGACCTCGGGGTTCTCGGGGCTGCCGAAGTTGAGGCAGTCGGTGACAGCCGCGGGCACGGCGCCCGTGACGGCCACGTTGCGGTAAGCCTCGGCCAGGGCCAGGCGGGCACCCTGTCGGGGGTCGAGCTGGCAGTAGCGGCCGTTGGCGTCGGTGGCGATCGAGAAGCCGAGACCCGTTTCTTCGTCGACACGGATCATGCCGGCGTCGTCGGGGAAGGCCAGGGCCGTGTTGCCGAGCACGTAGTAGTCGTACTGGTTGGTGATCCAGCTCTTGTCCGCGAGGTTGGCCGAGCCGAGCAGCTTCAGAAACTGTTCGCGCAGCGTGGCCGGGTCGGTGGGGCGAGGGAGCGCCTCGGCCGTGTCGGCCTGCAGGGCGTCGATCCACGTGGGGTAGGCGACGGGGCGGTCGTAGACGGGGCCGTCGACCGCGACCGTGCGGGGGTCGACGTTGACGATCTCTTCGCCGTGCCAGTCGATGACGAGGCGGCCGGTGTCGGTGACCTCGCCGAGAACGCTGGTCTCGACATCCCACTTCTTGACGACCTCGAGAAAAGCGTCGAGCTTCGACGGCTCGACGACGGCCATCATGCGCTCCTGCGACTCGGACATGAGGATCTCTTCGGCGGTGAGCGTGGGGTCGCGCAGCAGCACCTTCTCGAGCTGGATGTACATGCCGCCGTCGCCGTTCGAGGCGAGCTCGCTCGTGGCACAGCTGATGCCGGCCGCGCCGAGGTCTTGGATGCCCTCGACGAGCTTCTCGCGGTAGAGCTCGAGGCAGCACTCGATGAGCACCTTCTCGGCGAACGGGTCTCCCACCTGCACCGCGGGGCGCTTGGTGGGGCCGCCGTCGGCGAACGTGTCGGAGGCCAAGATGGAGGCGCCGCCGATGCCGTCGCCACCCGTGCGGGCACCGAACAGCACGACCTTGTTGCCCACGCCGGTCGCGTTGGCGAGGTGCAGGTCTTCGTGCCGCAGCACGCCCACCGAGAGCGCGTTGACGAGCGGGTTGCCCTGATATACCGGGTCGAAGTAGGTCTCGCCGCCGATATTGGGCAGCCCGAGGCAGTTGCCGTAGAACGAGATGCCGGAGGTCACCCCGTGCACGACGCGCGCCGTGTCGGGGTGCTCGGGCGAACCGAAGCGCAGCTGGTCCATGACGGCGACCGGGCGCGCGCCCATCGAGATGATGTCGCGCACGATGCCGCCGACACCCGTTGCCGCACCCTGGAAGGGCTCGATGTAGGAGGGGTGGTTGTGGCTCTCGACCTTGAACGTGACGGCCCAGCCCTCGCCGACGTCGACGACGCCCGCGTTCTCGCCCATGCCGACCATGAGGTTCTTGGTCATCTCGGGCGTGACCTTCTGGCCGAACTGGCGCAGGTACTTCTTCGAGGACTTGTAGGAGCAGTGCTCGCTCCACATGACCGAGTACATGGCGAGCTCACCCGAGGTGGGGCGGCGGCCGAGGATCTCTTTGATCGAGGCGTATTCGTCGGGCTTCAGGCCGAGGGCAGCGTAGGGCTGTTCCTTCTCGGGCGTCGACGCAGCGTTCTGCACGGTGTCGGCAACGTGCATGCGGGCTGGTGTGGTGGTGTCGGTCACGGGGAAGGGACTCCTAGGCAAGAGAGTGGATGCCGGACGCCTCCCATTCTAGGTGAGCGGCACGTGCCTCCCAGACGCTGTACACGTCCCTGTCATCTTGGTTTGGAAGAATGCGCGGATGGCTTCGAGCAGAGCGGTTTCCTCCCCGCGCGCGCGTGCCGGGCGATCCGGTGCTGCCGCGTCGCCCACCATCCCCCGGGTCAAGACGCCTCCCGGCCAGAAGCCCGGCCCCAAGTCTGGCCTGAAGCCCGGTCAGACGAAGCGATCGGCGGATGTCGCCAGTCGCCGTCGTGCGCCCGCGAAGCCCGTGCGTCCCGCCGCGTCGGCTCGCGGAACCGGTCGCGGAGGCTCGGGTGGCCGTGGCTCATCCGGTGGCAGAGGACGGGGCCCCGGCTCGAACGGGCGGCGCCCACCCCGCCCTCGCGGCGGCAGCCGTCGCCTGTCGCGCACGACTATCGCTGTTCTCGTGGTGGTCGGGCTCGTGGTCACGGGCATCGGCGGGTTGACGGCCGCCTACTTCTGGGCGGCATCCGGGATCACGTCGTCGATGCTGGCGCAGCCTCCGGCGCCCCTGTCGACGCTCGACCTGTACACGCCAGAACAGCGGGCCAATGCCGAGACGATCATCGACGTCGCATCCGCTCAGGGTTTGGGCGACGATGCGGCCACGATCGGGGTCATGACCGCGATGGGCGAGTCGGGCCTGCGTGCGATCAACTATGGCGACCTCGTCGGGCCCGATTCGCGCGGGCTGTTCCAGCAGCGCGACAACGGGCACTGGGGCTCGCTCGAGCAGCGCATGGACCCCGTGCACGCGTCGACGATGTTCTTCCGCGACCTGCAGAAGGTGCCCGGATGGCAGGCCTTGCGCCCCACCGAGGCCGCGCACGCCGTGCAGCGCAACGCCGATAGTGAGCACTACACCAAGTTCTATGGCCCCGCGCGGGCCCTCGTGGTGGCGATCCTGGATGAGCGGGCGGGCCGTTCCACGCCGACGCCCACGATCCTGCCGACCGAGGCGCCCGTCTCGTAGCTTTCGGTGGCGGCATCGTTGCTTCGGCGAGTTGTCGGCCGCCGCCCGTCCCGGGCTCGTGGCTAGAGCCCGGCGTCTCAGCCGGGAAAACGCCGATAGCCCCTCGCCAGGAGCGGCTGGGCGGGCCACGATGGGAGGATGATCTCCCGCGATTTGGCGCTCGAACTTCGACAGGCGGGCCTGGTGTGGCATCCCGCATCCGGCGACCGCTTTCAGATCGACCTGCCCGATTCGGCGGAGTTCGAGACCGAGGCCGACGTTTTCACGGTCAGCGACATGACCATCGAAGCGCATCACTACCCCGGTGGAACTGTGCTGGGCTTCAACGGCACGACCGAGTGGGCGCTCGACTCAGTCGCGATCGCGGATGCGCTGTGGCTGCCCCGCGAAGACCAGCTGCGCGAACTGCTGCGCTCCACGTTCCGGGCGCTGCGCCGCACGGTCGACGCGTTCGAGGTGGAGATCGAATTCCGCGGCGAACGCTCGGTGTTCGAGCATCCCGAACCGGCCGAAGCCTACGGCCGCGCCCTGCTCGCCTTCATCGGCGCCTCGGTCTGACGCCCCGCGGCGGGTGCGGTTCGCGTTCAGACCCCGGCTAGGTGAGGCCCGCGAGCGAGTTTGAGTGAGGAATTCACGAACACGGCGGCAGCGACAAACAAGATGCCGCAACATAACCAGGCGATGGCCGGCGCTACGGGCTCAGGCCGCTGGGTGATCAACCCGACTCCGACAAATACAAGATATGCTGCGGCCACGTAACCCGCGAGGGGTTTCTCGGTCATGCGCCAAGCGGGCCGACGGCTCCGGACATCCTCGCTGGGCCCGCGGAAGGTTCGTGAGCAGAAGCTGACGAGCAGCACGACCAAAGCGGTCATCACGAGCGAACCCACGTTGTAGCCGCTGACTGATACTGCGAGAAACCCGATCGCTGGGAAGAGGGCTCCGCATGCGACGACGAGTCCGATTTTCGCGGACGGCGATGTAATCCTGATCGACATGGGTTGTTCCTCCTGCTGCCTGGGATCAGTGAACTAGAGCGCAGTGGGCCCGCACAATGGCTCCGCAACAGGTTGAGTAGCGCGATCGCAAACATGAGTAGATGGGCGCGGATGTGAGCGTCGGATTGGCCCGGAGCTGAGTAATAGAGGAGCTGATGCGGGCTTGCAAGTGAGTACCGCCGCCTGAGTAGCCGAAGACAGGAGGGAGCGGTCAGCTGCCGCTCGAGGTTTCGCGGCGGCGGGCGCGGAGCGTGAGGAGGAGGTCGACGGTGAGGCCGAGGGCGATGGCGACGACAATCGAGACGAGGACGGCGACGATGGGGCCGCCCGGCACGAGGAGGCCGACGACGGCGCCCACGACGCTCTGGTAGGCGGCCCAGGCGCTCGCCGCGATGGCCGCGACGCCGAGGTAGCGGGCGGGGGAGAGGCCAGAGGCTCCGGCGGTGAGGTTGACCGCCAGGCGCGCGAAGGGGATGAAGCGGGCCGTGAAGACGACGACGGCCGTGTTGCCGTGCAGTCGGCCCCGCGCCCAGGTGAACGCGGATTGGACGCGGCGCCCACGCATCCAGGTCCAGCGGTCGAGGCCGACGCGACGCCCGATGAGGAAGCAGGCGGCGTCGCCCAGGAATGCGGCGAGGGCGGCGACGAGGATGACGGCGAGAACGGGTGGTGTGCCCGTCGAGGCGCCGAGGGCCGCGGCCGCCGTGACGACCGTTTCGCCGGGCAGGATGACGAGGAACGCGTCGCCCAGCACGAGGACGAACAGCGCGGCGAGAAGCCAGGGGCTGCCGGCGAGTGCGTTGATCACGTCGTCCACGCGCGCCACGCTGCCATGTCGTGGTGAACGTGGGCGGAACGGCGGGCGTCGAAGCGGATGTTGTCACTCAGCGGACTGGTCAGCCGGGCGCACCGGGAGAACCGCGGGTGACCCTCCGTCGTGCATTCGGTGAACAGCCGACGAAGAATGGCGTGATCCGGCCCCAAAACGGGTGGGGGAGAGCATCCTGAAGACATGAAGGTCGCGCTGATCGCCGAGTCTTTCCTCCCCCACATGAACGGGGTCACCAACTCCGTTCTGCAGGTCCTCGCCCACCTCGCCGCCGACGGACACGAAACCCTGGTCATCGCGCCCGAGACGCCCGCGCGGCTCACGCCCGGCGCGTCTGCATCCGGGCGAGCAGCCCGAGGCCTGCTCGAGCCGACTGACCCGGGCGCACCTCTAGCCCCGATGCCTCCGCCGCGCCCGGCAGCCGGCATCGCCGAATCGCTCGCCGCGCACACGCGCCTGCTGCGCTCGCTGCCGCTGCCGTCGTATCCGCAGGTGCGCGTGGTGTTCGCCACGACGGCGCGCCTCACGGGCATCCTGCGTGATTTCGCGCCCGATGTGGTGCACCTGGCGTCACCGTTCGTGCTCGGCTGGCAGGGCGTGTGCGCGGCCGATGCGCTGCGCATCCCGACCGTCGCCATCTATCAGACCGATGTCGTGGCCTATACGGCCAAATACGGGATGCCGCAGGCCACGACCTTTGCGGCGGGCCACGTCACCCGCCTCCACCGACGAGCAACCCTCACGTTGGCCCCCTCGTCGTCGTCGATCGCGCAACTCGAGTCGTTGGGTGTCGACCGCCTGCGCCGCTGGGGCCGCGGGGTCGACGCCGAACGGTTCCGGCCCGAACGCCGCAGCGACGACTGGCGCGAACGCGTCGCCCCCGGCGAACTCATCGTCGGCTACGTGGGCCGCCTCGCCCCCGAAAAGCAGGTCGAAGATCTGCGCGCGCTCGCCGACCTGCCGGGCGCCCGCCTCGTGATCGTGGGCGACGGCCCCGCACGGGCGGCCCTGCAGCGCCTCATCCCGAACGCCGTCTTCCTCGGGCACCTGTCGGGCGACGCGCTCGGCGAGGCCGTGGCCAGCTTCGACGTGTTCGTGCACCCGGGCGAGAGCGAGACGTTCGGGCAGACCATCCAGGAGGCGCTCGCGAGCGGTGTGCCCGTGGTGGCGACGGGTCGCGGCGGGCCGGTCGACCTCGTGCGGTCGAGCGTGGACGGCTGGCTGTATCGCCCCGGCGACCTCGATGATCTGCGCGCCCGCGTGGCCGACCTGCTGGGCGATGCGGCCAAACGGCGGGCCTTCGCTGCGGCCGCCCGCGAAAGCGTGCGCGAGCGCACCTGGCAGGCCCTGACCCGGCAATTGGTGGCGCACTACGAGGAGGCGCGACTGCTGCGTCCGATCGATGACGCGCTGCTCGCCCGCGCATCCACTCGCCCCTCGGCGCCCACCGCCCGAACGGATGCTGCAGCCCGACCCCGCTGGTCGCGCTTCGTGGCCCTCGGCGACTCGTTGACCGAGGGTCTGTGCGACACATCGCGCATGCCGGCCGGCACCTACCGCGGCTGGGCCGACCGCCTGGCGCAGCTGCTCGCCAACACCGCTTCGGGTCCCTTCCGCTACGCCAACCTGGCGGTGCGCAGCCGGGGCATCCGCGACCTGCTCGAAGAACAGCTGCCGGCGGCCCTCGCGCTCAAACCCGATCTCGTCTCGGTGTTCATGGGCTCGAACGACCTCGTCTCACCCGCCGCCGACCCGGTGCGTCTCGCGGCCGACATCGCCTCAGCCGTCTCGCGACTCCGCGAGGCGGGCTGCGACGTCTTGCTGGTGACGCCCTTCCTGCCGCACCGCCGGGCCGCGCGCCTGCTCGCCCCGCGCTTTGCGGCCTTCAACTCCGAGCTGCGGCGCATCGCGGCCGAAACGGGCGCCATCCTGCTCGACGTCGAATCGCACCCGGCCATCGGCGCCATCGACCTGTGGGCGGATGATCGCGTGCACCTGCGCTCGAGCGGACACCGTTTCTTGGCCTACCGCGCGGCCGAGATGTTGGGCGTGCCCGATGCCGAGGCGCTCGGCGGGCTCGATGCGGCCCTGCACGCCGACGACGAGGAGCCGCCCGTCGGCACGTGGTTCTCGCGCGATGTCGCGCCCTGGGCCCTGCGTCGCCTGCGCGGTCGCACGGCGGGCGACGGGCTCTCGGCGAAACACACCGACTACGTCATCCTGCCCACGAAGGATGGCCGGTCGCGCATCGCCTCCGAGCGCAGCGACGTTTAGGCCGGACCAGGCCCTCAGCCGCCGACCGACGACCCGCCGCCCGCGGCCGAGCCGAAGCCCGACTTGCCCGACGACCCGAAGCCGCCTTTGAGGGGCGCGCGCTGGCCGGTGGTCGCACCGGCGGGGGCGGGGGTCACGACATCCGATTGCAGTTTGGAGCCGGGCGCCGCGAAACCGCCAGAGGGCACGTTGGCCCAGCCAGCGACGGCGGGCGAGTTCCAGCGCGAACCCGCGAACAGGATGGGGCCGAGCCAGAGGTGGCCGTAGTGGCCCTGCGGGTAGGCATCCGAGGATTCGCACAGATCTTCGGGGCTGTCGGCGATGGTCTCGCCCTGGCTCTCGAGCTGCTGGATCTGCGCCGTCACATCGGCGATGCACGCTTCTTTCGAGTCGTACATGGGCCGCTCGGCGTTCTCGGGCATGACGTATTTCTCGCCGTCGGCACCCTCCAGCACGATGCCTTCTTCGGTGGGCGCGCAGCCCGACAGCGCGAGCACGGCGCCCGCGATCGACACGACGGCCACCCCGCGCTGGGCCCGCTCGGTGCGCGCGATTCCCGACAACGACGGCCCGGATGACGGAACCGATCTCATGAGGTCTCCTCGATGTAGTGCGGCACGAACTCGGCCAGGTCGCCCGTGATGGGCCCGCTCGTCTCCCGCATGTCGATGCCGGCAGGGGTCTCGCCGACGATCCAGCTGCCGATGACGGCGGTCTTGCCGGGCAGGTCCGCGAAGGCGGCGCGCTCCTGATAAACGAACCCTTCGTCACCATAAGCCCCGGTCGCGGATGCTTCCACCGCGCCATCGGCGCCGAACACCGTCACGTTCGCGCCTTCTCGCCCGAGCCGCGGCTTCGACACGTAGGAACGTCCGGCCAGCGCATCCGGCGTGGTGAAGGCGGGCAACAGGTTGGGATGGTCGGGAAACAGCTCCCACAGCACCACGAGCAGCTGCTTGTTGCTGAGCAAAAGTTTCCAGGCGGGTTCGACCCACTGCGTCGTGCCGCGGCTGACAGTGAGGAATCCTCCGAACTGCTCGGTGATCATCCACTCCCAGGGGTAGAGCTTGAAGATCTGCTTGACGGGGACATCGTCGCCGTCGAGGAAACGCTGGCTGTCGACATCCCAGCGCAGATCCTCCATGAAGACGAGCTTGGGTTCGAAACCGGCGGCCTTCACGGTCTCGGCCATATAGGCGACCGTGTCGAAGTCCTCGACGATGAGCGCGCCGTCACCCGAGTCGTGCAGCGAGGCGAGGTGCAGCAGCGCGCCCGGCGCGAGACCCCAGCGCGCCTGCCGCACGTGTTCCCACTGCTCGATGAGCAACTCGTGCAGCCCGTTGAACTGGTCGGTGCCGGCCGGCAGCTGTCCCGCGGCCTTGAGGTCGTCGAGCCACTGCCACTGCGCGGCGGCACTCTCCACGAGGGATGTCGGGGTGTCGGCGTTGAATTCGAGCAACTTCACGCCGCTCCCGCCGTCATAGGCCAGGTCGAAGCGCCCGTAGACGGTGGGGTCGTCGTCGTTCCACGAGGCCCGCACGAGCTCGTGATAGCGACCCGGGATGCCGAACTCGTCGAAGCGGCCCTGCCGGACGATGTGCTCGACGGCATCCATGCAGCGGTCGAAGAGCTCCTTCGTGGCACTCTCGAGCAGCTCGATCTCGGGCAGCGTGAAGGCGTAGGCCGCCGTCTCGTTCCAATACGGCCGGCCACCCTCCGATTCGAGGTCGTAGAAACTGAAGCCCACCTCGTCGCAGCGTACACGCCACGCGGGTCGGGGCGTCTGAGGAATTCGCCGCATAGCCGCCGAGTCTATGCCGCGCAGGTGACCGGCGTCTGACCCCTCCGCCGGAACGCGCCGTCTCTGCCAGCGGCGGCGGCGTGGTCGACGATGGCGACGGCTGGGCGGGGAGCTGGTGTCAGCGCGGGCCGGTGTCGGCCGAGCCGAGCCCCGACGTCTCGCCGTCGGCCGCAGACGACGGTTTCGGCGTGGGCGTTTTGCGCTTCTTCAACTTCAACGCCTGCGCCTCGACGAAGTAGTACGTGAGCGCCGACAACCCGATGGTCACGACGAACACGATCGCGAGGTTTCCGACGAACCCGGGCAGTGTGTCGGGCAGTGCCAGCCCGTGTACCTGCATGAACCGGATGACGGGCAGATGCCACAGGTAGATGCTGAAGGACACGAGGCCGAACCATCCGAGCCCACGCGAACTGAACAGGCGCCCCGCCCAGCCCGGATGCCCCGCCGACCGTGGTGTCGCCGCAAGCAGCAGCACGGCGGCCGAGGCGATCGCCACGAGGCTCGACGAGAACGGCCCCGTCATATCGGTCGTCGCGAGCACGAGCGCGCCGACGCCCACGAGCGCCGCGGCCCAGCGCCAGCGGTTGAGACGCTTGAGTGAGATGCGCCCCGACTCGGCATAGATGAAGATGATGGCGGCGATCATGCCGTAGGCGAAGAGGTCGCCGTGCACGAGGATGCTGCGCGCCACGACGGTGGTCCAGTTGGCGCCCCACTCGAAGCTGAGCTTCTCTGAGCCGTCCATGCCGACCTCGCTCGACAGCATCCACACCTTGCCGGCGATGCCCAGTGCGGCGAAGAACGCGGCCGGCAGGATGCTGCCCACCAGCGGGTGCACGAAGCGTCGCGCCAGCCACGCCGCCCCGAACGCGAGCAGCGGCATGAGCACGTAGAACGCGACCTCGACGCCGAGGGTCCAGGCGACCTCGAGCCCCGAACGCACGGTGCGGGGGAAGTAGCCCTGCAGCAGCACGGCGTTGAGCAGCGTGTCGCCCGCATCGAGGCGCCCGAACTCGGCGCTCTGGCCGTCGACCGGGCGCGGCAGATAGGCGACCTGCAGCACGATGCTCGAGAACAGCAGCACCACGATGTAGGCCGGGAAAATGCGGATGACGCGGTTGAGCAGGTAGCGCGCCGTGCCGAAGTGTTCGCGGCCGTCGAGCAGCGCCGCCACGAACGGGCGGAAGAGCAGGAAGCCCGACAGGGTGAAGAAGAGCGTGAGGCCGTGGCTGAGAAAAGAGACCTCGCCGAGCGGCCACACGTCGGCGCTCGACCGGTTGAGGTTGCGCTGCACGTGGTAGACGAGCACGGCCAGGGCGGCCAACCCACGCAGCCCCTCGATGCCGGTCAGCCGGCGCGCCCACTCGGGGCGGCCGCCGGCCGGCCTCGGCACCTGCGTGTCGGTCGTCACGCGGTTGATCCGGTGAGGGCTAAACCGTCTGCAGCGCGCGAATGGCGCTCGTGAAGAAGCGCAGACCGTCGATGCCGGAACGCATGGCGAGCGTGGTGTCGGGGCCGAAACCGGCCTCGATGGCGTGCTCGGGGTGCGGCATGAGGCCGACCACGTTGCCGCGCTCGTTGGTGATGCCCGCGATGTCGCGCAGCGAACCGTTGGGGTTGATGCCGCTGTAGCGGAACACGACGCGGCCTTCGCCCTCGAGCCGGTCGAGCTCGGTCTGCGAGGCGATGAAACCGCCCTCGGCGTTCTTCAGCGGGATGACGATCTCTTCGCCCTGCTCGAAGTCCGTCGTCCAAGCGGTGTCGGCGTTCTCGACGACGATGGTCTGGTCGCGGCGGATGAACGAGCCGTGGTCGTTGCGGATGAGCCCGCCGGGCAGCAGGTGGGCCTCGGTGAGCATCTGGAAGCCGTTGCAGATGCCGAGCACGGGGACGCCGCGCTCGGCGGCGTCGATGACCTCGGACATGATGGGCGCGTGCGAGGCGATGGCGCCGGCCCGCAGGTAGTCGCCGTAGCTGAAGCCGCCGGGCAGCACGATAGCGTCGACGTTTTGTAGGTCGTGGTCGCCGTGCCAGAGGGCGACGGGCTCGGCGCCGGCCATGCGCACGGCGCGCTGGGCGTCGCGGTCGTCGAGCGAGCCGGGGAAGGTGATGACACCGATGCGCATGGGGTTAGGCTCCCGCGGGTGCGACCACGGCGTCTTCGGCGACGTAGATCTTCACCACGTCTTCGATCACCTGGTTGCTGAACATGTCGTCGGCCAGGGCGCGCACCTCGGCGAGCGTGGCCTCGGTCACCTCGCCCTCGACGGTGAGTTCGAAACGCTTGCCGATGCGCACACCGGTGAACTCGTTCTTGCCGAGCCGGTGCAGTGCGCCGGCGACGGCTTTTCCTTGCGGGTCGAGCAGTTCGGCCTTGGGCATGACCTCGACGACGATTGTGGGCACCTGTGACTCCCGGGTGTCAGGGGGATGGATGCGCCCAGTCTACCCGCTGCACCCCCGCGCCTCCGTCCCCCGTTTTATCCAGCGCGCCTCAGTGCCCGCCACCCGCCCGCAGGTCCTTGCGGAGGATTTTGCCCGAGGTGGATTTGGGGATAACGTCGATGAATTCGACGCGGCGCACCTTCTCGTGCGGTGCCACGTTGGCGGCCACGAAGTCCATGACGTCGGAGTCGGTGAGCGCCGCATCCGGCTGTCTCACGACGAAGGCCTTCGGAATCTCCTGCCCGTCGTCGTCGAGTGCGCCGATCACGGCCGCGTCGGCGATCTGCGGATGACTGAGCAGCACGGCCTCGAGCACGGCCGGCGCCACCTGATAGCCCTTGTACTTGATGAGCTCCTTCAGCCGATCCACGATCGTGTAGACACCCTGCTCGTCCACCGTCGCGATGTCGCCCGTGTGCAACCAGCCGTCCGCGTCGAGGGCGGCGCTCGTCGCCTCGGGGTTGTTGAGATACCCCTTCATCACCTGGGGCCCGCGAATGAGCAGCTCGCCGGGCGTCGACGGGCCCGGATCGGTGGCGGCGACATCCG
Organism: Okibacterium fritillariae; assembly: GCF_052783725.1. NCBI lineage: Bacteria > Bacillati > Actinomycetota > Actinomycetes > Micrococcales > Microbacteriaceae > Okibacterium > Okibacterium fritillariae. The sequence continues at coordinate 2,921,377 of NZ_CP199917.1, read as the reverse complement.
CACCGGTTTCGGGGTCGACGAGGCGGGCTTCGGTGGCGGAGAGGGGGAGCCCGATGGCGCTGCGGTCGATGTCGGTGCGGTCGGTGGGAACGGCGTGTGTCACGGGGCTGGTCTCGGTCATGCCGTAGCCCTGGCAGACGATGCAGTCGAGGCGGTCTTGCACGCTGCGGGCGAGGGCGCCGTCGAGCGGGGCTGCGCCGGAGAAGATCACCTGCACGCTCGACAGGTCGAACTGGTCGACGAGCGGATGCTTCGCCAACGCCACCGCGATGGGAGGCGCCACGAACACCCACGTGCACGTCGTGTCTTGCACGATGCGCAGGAACTCGGGCAGGTCGAACTTGGGCACCGTCACGAGCGACGCGCGCTGCAACAGGGCGTAGTTCAGCAACACCGTCATGCCGTAGATGTGGAAGAACGGCAGCACGGCGAGCACCCGGTCGTCGCGCCCGAGGCTGATGTGGCTCTGCGATTGCAGGATGTTGGCGACCAGGTTGCGGTGTGTGAGCATGACGCCCTTGGGCTTGCCGGTCGTGCCCGACGAGTAGGGCAGCACGGCCAGGTGTTCGGCCGGGTCGAACTGCACGTCGGGCGCCTCGCGTCCCTCGGCGAGCAGGTCGGCGAGCGAGATGTGCCCGTCGGCGCCGTCGATGACGATGACCTGCGCCTTGGGGATGCCCACCTCCACGGCGGCCTCGGCGGCGTGCGGCAGCAGCGCCGAGACGGTGAAGAGCCAGTGGGCGTCGGCATCTCGCAGCTGGTTGGCGACCTCGCGCGCGGTGTAGAGCGAGTTGATAGTGGTGGCCGTGGCGCCCGCCCGCAGGATGCCGTGGAACACCGTGGCGAACACAGGCACGTTGGGGCACAGCACGCCCACGACGCTGCCGACCCGGATGCCGCGTGCCGCCAGTGCGCCGGCCGTCAGATCGATCTGACGCACCAGCTGCCCGTAGCTCGTCTCGGCACCCGAGGGACCGTCGATGATCGCCGTCGCCCGGAGCTCGTCGTCGGTGAGGTCGCCGAACAGCACGTCGTAGATCGAGGCGTCGGGGATGAGGAAGTCGTCGGCGGGGGTGGGGGCGGCGTGGCGGCCGCGCGGTCGCTCGGTCGGGATCGGTGCGCTCATGACGATCTCCTGTGATCGTTGAGGTCGACTCGCGTTCGGGTGGGTCGACGGGCTGCCGCAAAGGGATGCGGGAACCGACATCGTCGTCGGTCTGTGGCTATTTCACCCGGGAGAAGCGGGAACGACAACCCCTTGCGCGAGATTCGCAGGCGCAGACGGCGGTGACGCGCTGTGTCTAGCGGCCGGCCTCGACGATGAAGCGCACGCCGTCGGTGAACGACTGGGACTCGAACGGTGTGGGAACGCGCACCGAGTGGGCCTCCCAGCTGACGGCGTCGGCATCCCAGGAGCGCTTGATCCAGCCGGCGAGGGCCGAGCCGGGTTCTTCGATGACGGTCCAGCGGCTGGCCGAGACACGGCTGATGTGCGTTTCGATGCCGCCCACGTCGATCGTGCGCGTGTCGCCTACTTCGAGTTGCTCGTCGTCAAAAGTATCCATCACTTCGAGGTTACTGCCGTTAGTGACAGCTAGCTGATCATTCTGCTTTTTTGCTCGTTAACCGAACAAACCGAGCACGGGGCTCGGTCGATCGGTCGTGCGGAAATATGAAGAGGGCCGAGGTGAGGGGCGTGTCACGCCCGCATCGACCTCGTGGTCGGATGTCGCTACGCGGTGATCGTCGCGCGGGTGCGGCGGGCGGCAGGCGCGGCGGTGGGCGACGCGGTCGTGCGCGTCAGTCGGGCGGCCGGGATCGTCGCCTGGGTGGCACCCGGGCTCTGCTCCGAACCCTCGACGGTGTTGGTCGGGCGGGGCTCGGGGATGACCTGGAGGCCGCCCGTGCTGTTGGCGCTGTGCAGCAGCTGCTCGACCCAGATGCGGTTGATGGCGGGCTTCTTGCTGCCCGAGAACTTGAACTGGATGGGCACGGCGGGGTGCAGCCAGACGGTGGAGCGGCCGCTGCCCTCATAGGACGGGGTCTCCCACGACAACGTGTGCGGCTCATTGCGACGCAACTTGGTGATGATGGCGATCTGCAGGTGGGCGAGCAGGCGATCTTCGAAGGTGATGTTGGAGCCATCCGCGCCGTAAATGAGTGTTCCCATGGTCGTTCTCCTTCAGAATGTGAGGCGCCGAGTTCTCCGAGCGTCTAGTAGCTAGTCTACCTAGCTAAATACTCGGCGGCGCAACGATGAAGGGAAAGTTCACCTTCCGGAAACCTGGGCTTCTCCGGCGCGTGCGGAGGAATGCGCTGGTGGAGGCGCTATTCGACCGAGTCGATGGCGGCGCGCATATCTTCCAAAAAGCGCATGACGGTGACGGCATCCTGCGGGGCAAGCGAGTCGGCGACCTCGATGAGGCGCGTATGCATCGTGCCGAGGGTGGCCCGCACCTCGCTGTCTGATTCGACGGTGGGCACGATGATGAGCGCGCGGCGATCGGTGGGGTGCGGTACGCGCTCAACGTGCCCCGACTTGGCCAGGCGGTCGATCAAGATCGTCGTGCTGGCCGACGAGATATTCAGGTGCGCAGCCAGCTCTTTCGGGCTGACCGTTTTGCCGGCGCGCTGCTGCTGCAGGAGGTATTGCACAGCCACGAGGTCGGTCTCGCCCATGCCCATGGCTGATCGCGTGCGGCGGCGGAGAGCGCTCTCGGAGGCGCGGTAGAGGCGCAATGCGTTGAGAACATCGACGCCACGAGGGCTCGCATCATCGTCGGAGTACCAATACCCCGTCGACTCGCGTGTCTGTTCTCGCCGCATGCTTCAACCCTAGACGATCTAGTTACCAGACGCCCTATGCAAATGAGGGCTACCTAACTCGGCAATGCATCTCTGCTCTGTTCGACGGCGCTCAGCGGATGGGCCTCACCCCGGTGGGAGCTATGCAGGGTGCGCAGCACCGCGACGGCGTCGTGGTGCCAGCGGCGCGCGAGCGGCACGACGGCCGTGAACATGGCTGCCTCGTGGTTGGCGCCCTGATACTGCACGGCGTGCGCCTCGACCCCGGCGCGTCGCAGGGCCGCGGCATAGGCCTGGCCGTCGGCGCGCAGGGCGTCGAACTCCGAGGTGAAGACGTAGGCCGGCGGCAGCCCGCTCAGATCATCCGCCAACAGGGGAGAGGCATAGCGTTCGCGGTCGCGCGAGCGGTCGCCGAGGTACGTCTGGGGAACCGAAGTCAGCTCGCGGCGGGCGAGGAACGTGGGGATGCCCATGGCGCGGATAGGCGCCAGGTCGATGTGGCTGCCCGTGAGATCGGTGACGGGCACCTCGAGCAGCTGCAGGGCGAGCGGATGCGCCATCCGATCGTGGTTCATGAGGGCCGTCGCCGCGGCGATGTTGCCCCCGGCCGAGGTGCCGTTCAGGGCGATGCGTGCGGCGTCGATGCCCAGCTCGTCGGCGTTCTCGACCAGCCAGGCGAGCGTGGCATAACCCTGCTCGACGGGCGTGGGGTAGCGCCACTCGGGGGCGCGGGAGTAGTCGACGGCCACGTGGGCGACGCCGGAATCGCGGGTGCGCAGGCGGTAAGAGGCGTCCACACTCGTCCAGTCGATGCCGCCCAACTGGAACGAGCCGCCGAAGAACGTGATGACGGCGGGGATGCGGGGGGCTGCGTCATCCGGTCGGTAGATGCGCACGCGCACGTCGGGGTAGCCCGGCACGACGACGGTGTGGTCGTCGGAGGCGAGCTCGGGGGCGGGCCAGCCGACCTTGTTATAGAGCTTGGTGTCCCATTTCTGCGCGTTGCGGTACTTCCACGCGGCCGTCTTGTGCAGGGCCTTCTTCTCGCGGTCGCGGGCGCGCTGGGCGTCTCGGTCGATGGGTGCGACGGCCGGGGCCCCGGTGGGCGTCGAGGGAGCCGCAGCTTTGCTGCCCTTCGGGGGTGCGCTCGGGTTGCCGACGCTGTCGGCCCCGAAAAGGAACGTGGCAGAGGCCGACGGGGGCGTGGGGCCGGAGGGTGCCGGGGGAACCGCGAAGGGCAGGATGTCGCGCACCACGTCGACGATCTGCGCGCGCACCCCCGCGAACGTGTCGACGCGCTTGGCGCGCAGCATCTCGTCGAAATAGGGATCGAGTGGCATGGGCATCCTTCCCGTTCGGTGCACCGGTCTGGCGTTCGGACAGCCTAGCGAGGGCCGTGCACGGGAGAAACGTCCTTGCGACGAAGCACGGAGAGTGCTGTGCATGACCTAATGTTCGACGTACCCCCGAATACCTCTTTACCCGCCTGCCTTTCGGAGCATCATGCCCCTTCTCGAACCGCAACCGTCGCTGCGCGGACGCTTCCGGGTGTTCTACCGCACCCAGCTGCCCTTCGCCCTGGGCGCTCTCGGCCTCTTCATCGCCGTCGCGATCATCCTGCCCTACACCCTCGACGTGCCCATCCTGCTGACGGGCTTCGTGATCGCCGCCGTCGCAACGGTGGCCGCGCTCGTGGTGCCGTGGGAGAAGGTCAACCCGCACTGGATGCTCGTCGTGCCGGCCCTCGACCTGGTGGCCGTGGCCTTCATGCGGGATATCCTGCTGCCGTTCGTGCCGTCGACCGGCCTGCTCTGCGTCTTCCCCCTGCTCTGGATCGCCTACGGGTTCCGCAGCTGGGCCGCCGTCGTCGCCGTCGCCGGCACGCTCTTCATCGTGGTGTTCCCGTTCTTCGCCACGGGAGGGTTGCCGCGCACCCCGCTCGAATGGCTCAACATCGTCATGCTCCCCACCATCGCCATCGGCATCACGGCCACCGTGAACGTCGCGGCCGCGCAGCTGCGTCGGGCTCAGGCGGCCGTCGCCGCGCGCGGGCGCGAGGTCAATCGCACGCTGCGCCGGTCGCAGGATGCCGAGGCGCTGTCGACCGCGATCCTCGAAACCGTGAACGCGGGCGTCGCCTTCTACGACGCCGAGGGAAAGCTGTCCCGCTCGAACCCGCGCGCCGCCGAGATGACCGAGCGGTCGGGGTTCCGTGCCGACGTGCCGCCCTATGCCGGGCCCGAGGCCCGCGAGGCCGACCGGGTCACGCTCATCCCGCTCGATCAGCAGGTCATTCCCCGGGCGTTGCGGGGCGACCTGATCAAGAACCACCTGGAATGGCTGGGGCCCGAGGGGGATCAGATCGCGATCCTCGCGACATCCGATCAGGTGCGTCGGCCCAACGGGGAACTGTTCGGAACGGTCATCGTGGGGCACGATGTGACGGCGCTCGCCGAGGCCGTGAACCTGCGCGAAGAGTTCTTGGCGACGGTGTCGCACGAACTGCGCACGCCGCTCGCATCCATTCTCGGGTTCCTCGAGCTGGTCGAGGAGGAGATCGATACCGAGGCGCTGGGGGTCGACGAGTACACGGCCGTGATTCGCCGCAATGCCGAAGAGTTGCTGAGGCGCGTGACCGAGCTTCTCTCGGTGTCGGATGGCCGGATGTCCACGTTGCTCACCGACATCTCGCCCGCCGAGGTGGTGCGCCAATCGGTGCACAAGTTGGGGCCCATGGCGCGGTCGAAAGATATCCGTTTAACGCAGACCATCTCGGGTGAGATTCGGCTCCAGGCCGATGCGCACCGCCTCGAGCAGGCCATCGACAACCTCATCTCGAACGCCGTGAAGTACTCTCCCGCTGGGTCGATCGTGCGCGTGGGCTTCGGTTTCGACGACGCCGAGGCCCGCATCACCGTGTCGGATGACGGGCGCGGCATGAACCGCGAAGAGGTGCGGCAGTCGACCGAGAAGTTCTACCGGGCCCAGGGCGTGCGGGACGACGCGGTGCAGGGCGTGGGCATCGGCCTGTCGATCGTCAAGGCGATCATCGAAAGCCACGGCGGCCGCATCGAAATCGACAGCGTGCCCGGCCGGGGCACCACTGTGGCTCTGGTGTTGCCGCGTTAGCTGGCGCGGCGGCTCTCGAGAACGGCGTTGACCCGCTGCAGCAATTCGGCGGTCGAGCAGGGCTTTGACAGGAACGCGTCGACGCCGGCGCCGAAGGCGACCTCGGCATCGGCGGGCGACGTCTTGGCCGTGAGCATGAGCACGGGGGTGCGCTCGAGCGCGGGATCGTTGCGGATGGCGGTGCAGACGTCGATGCCCGACAGGCCCGGCATCATCCAGTCGACGATGACGACATCGGGGTGGATGGCGGTGACAGCCGCGAGCCCGGAAGCGCCGTCGGCCTCGCGCGACACGTCGTGGCCGGCCTTCTTCAGGCGGATGCTGAGAAGCGTGGCCAGGTCGCGATCGTCTTCGACGATCAACACGTTTGCCATCAGAGTTCCCCCGAGAAGTAGTTAGGACCCCTAAGGATACCGGGCGCGGTCAGTAATATGTGACTCCAGAAGTGGAGGAAGGCTACGCTCGTACCCCCAGCCCGGGTGGCGTGGGGCGGCGGGCGCTGGTGTCAGGCCGGGGGAAGGGCGTGCATGGGGTGCTGCGCGTCGACGAAGACGGCCGCGGTCCAGAGGTGCAGCGTGGCGTAGCCGCGCCACGGGCGCCAGGGTTCGGCCAGACGGATGGCTTCGGCCGGCGTTTTCGCGCCGAGTGCACGCTTCAGGATGAGGTCGCCCGAGGGGAAGGCGTCGTCGTCGCGTAGGCAGCGGAGGGCTACATAGTCGGCGGTCCACGGGCCGATGCCTTTCACGGCGAGGAGGCGTCGGCGGGCGTCGGCATGGTCGACATGCGGCGCCAATTCGAGGCCGTCGGCGAGCACGCGCGCGAGCGCCTGCAGGGCGGCGACACGGCTGCGCGTGATGCCGAGGGCCGCGCGCAGGTCCTCAGTGTGGGCATCGGCGATGACGGCCGGGTCGGGGGACGAACGGAATCCCCACTCGTTTTCCGGCGAGACGGCTGCGACGAGCCTGCCCTGGAATGTGCGGGCCGCCGCCAGTGAAACCTGCTGCCCGAGCACCGTGAAAAGTGCGGTCTCGGCGCCGTTGACCGACCCCGGGATGCGGAGCCCGGGGCGGGCGGCCACGAGTGGCCCGAGCCGGTCGTCCCGACCGAGGTCGGCGGCGATGCGCTCCGAGTCGGCGTCGAGATCGAGCCAGCGGCGCAATAGCGCCACGACGGCGTCGCGATCGTCGCCGTGCGACAGCCGGAGGTGAAGCTTCAGAGGAGAGCGTTTCTCCGAATCGCCGACCTCGTCGGGCCAGAAGATCGTGGCAACCGCCGGGCCGTGCGGACCGTCGAGGGAGCGGGTCGTCGTGCCAGCCGTGTGGTCGACGACATCGAGCCCCGTCACGACATGGGCGTCGAGGAAGCGTCGCAGCGAGCTCACGTCCAGCGGCCCGTCAACGGGAAGGACGGTATCGATCTCGACGGAGGCGGTCATATCTCGATTCTGGCGCACCGATTGCGGCAGCCTTCGCCAGAAATGCCTCGTCCGATACCCTGGAGCCGCCGGGGGGCCGACCAATCCTCGGTTGTGAACGAAGAGGGGACGGATGACGAACGCAGGCGCACACATCCACCAGCCCCGCTCCGACGCCATGGACATGTCCGGGACGCGGCCGATTGATCCCGCCGCCGGAATCCCGCCGACGAGCTCGGCTGCTACTGCCGACGGCACGCCCGCCGCCCCGTTCGACCCGGCCGGCACCCGCTCCCTCTCGACCGCGCGGTGGGCCCTCGCGCTGGCCCTGTTCCTCGTCCTCTCGTTCGGGCTCGCCTGGCTGGTCGCGGCCCCGCTCTGGGTCGACGGTGGCCTCGCCAACCCCCTCGCGCCGCAACTGGCCGTGGCCATGATGCTCACGCCCACCATCGCCGTCGCGGTCGTCGTCGCAACGGTCGACCGGGGCCGCAAACCGCTCCGCCGCCTGGGCCTCTGGCCACTCACCCCGGCACCTCGTTTCATCGGCTACTGCGCGATCGCGCTCTTCGGCACGATCGCGTTCGTCTTCGCGGCCTTACCCGTCGGCGCCCTGCTGGGCGTCTACCCCGCCGACTTCGTCACCTTCTCGGGATTCCGTGAACTCATCGAGCAGTCCCTCGCGCGAGCCGGCATCACGGGTGACGCGGCCGCCCTCCCCGCCCCGATCGCCCTGCTCGTCGCCGCCCAATTCCTCAACGTGCTGATCGGCGCCCTGATCAACACCCTTCCGGCCCTCGGCGAAGAACTCGGCTGGCGCGGATGGCTGCTGCCGCACCTCCTGCGGTTCGGACTCGTGCCCGCGCTGCTGCTCTCGGGCCTCATCTGGGGCCTGTGGCATGCGCCCCTCATCCTCCTCGGCTACAACTATCCCGGCGCGCCCGGCTGGCTCGCGCTACTGCTCATGGTCGGCGTCTGCACGGTGTCGGGTGCCGTCTTCGGCTGGCTGCGCCTGCGCTCCGAATCGGTGTGGCCCGCCGCCATCGCGCACGGCACCTTCAATGCGGCCGCGGGGCTCTCGATCGTGTTCGTGGCGCGCGGGCACGAGGTCGACACCGTGCACGCGGGCATCCTCGGCTGGTCCGGATGGCTGGTGCCTCTCGTGCTCGTTATCGTGCTGGCCGCGACCGGGCAGTTCCGACCGTCGGCAGCGTGGGCCGAACGAGCCGGGCGTTCGCGCATGTTCGCGGGCTGACATCATCCGCCCGCTGGCGCCCGAAAGCTGAACCTTCGCGGCCCGTTCACCTGCCGGTTACCGAGCGGCCAGTGCGCCGACCCCGCCGCTGCCTACTGTCGGAGATCTGGGGGCGCCGCCGTCGCAGTTGGCACCGGCATCCGACACAACCGAGGGAGGGCGAACGGATGTCTCACACCATCGTCGCCGCGAACAGCACCGACGTCTTGATCAAGCCGGCGCCCGTGGCCATGGTGTGGACGGGCGCCGGTTCGTCTCTCGCCGAGATCGCCGTTCCGGGGGTGGCGCTGGCAGAAGGGGATCTGCTGGTCGCCGTGGAACTTGCGACCGTGTCGGGTGCCGATGTGCGGGCTGTCGCCGAGGCGACGGGCGCACCGCTCGTCTTGGGCCACGAACAGGTCGGCCGCATCGTGGCGATGGGGGGCGCCCCCGGCTCAGACGGCGTGTCCATCTCGGGTGGGCGGGCCAGCGCGGCCGACGGCCGGGAACTCGTCGTCGGCATGCGCGTGGTGTGGGCCGAGACCGTCGCCTGCCGCACGTGCAGCCGCTGCCTGGCCGACGCGCCGCGCGACTGCACCCGGCCCTCACGCTATGGGCACGACCGCGTGCACCGCGGGTGGGAGCTCTCGGGCGGATTCGCGAGCCACGTGCAGGTCTTGGCGGGCACGGCCGTCGCCATCGTCGACGAGACGACGCCCGCGACCGTCCTGGCGCCGACGCCCGGGGCCGTCGCCCGCGCGGCCGCTGCCCTGCGCACCGCCGCCACCCTCCGTTTACTCTCCGTGGGTCGATCGGGCCCCAGCTGCGGGCTCGACGGCCGCACCGTGCTCGTCGCGGGCGCCGGGATGATGGGGCTCGCGGCCGCCGCGCTCGCCGCCGAGGCCGGCGCCATCGTCATCGTGTCGGAGCCGGATGAGGCGCGCCGCCAGTTGGCCCTCGACTTCGGGGCGACAGCCGTCGCCGATCCGTCGCTCGGGCGCCGTGCACCCGGCGGCCTCGGCTGGGCGCTCAACGAATTGGCCATCGCGGGCCGCGAACCCGTCAGCGTCGCCATCGAGACCTCCGGTGCGCTGGCCGCCGTCGACGGTGCCCGCGCGGTGCTGGTCGACGGCGGCGTGCTCGTGCTCGCGGGGGCCGCCGACGCCGTGGGCAGCCCGCCCTCCACCGAAAGCCTGGCGGCGGGCGGCGACATCGCCCCGGCCGCGCTCGTGCGACACCGGCACACGGTCGCCGGACTGCACGACTACCTGCCCGAAGATCTGCTGCGAGCCGTCGAATTCGCGCGGATGGCGTGGCACCGGCATCCCTTCGCCGCCCTCGTGGGCGACACCCTGCCCCTCGCCCGGGCCAACGACGCGCTCGACCTCGCCGCCTCGGGCACCCACGTGCGCGTGGGCCTCGCCCCGTAACCGCACTCACCGCCCAGCGCCCAACGCCCAGCACGAGGGAACCCCAATCCCCGGGCACACGACAGGGCGGGAGCGCGAAAGCATCCCGCCCTGTCGACCGATGACTCTCACACACCCGAATGCGCGTGCTGCTTCTTTTTCTCGGCGGCACGAAGGGCGCCGGTATGCCAAAACGTCGTCCACACGCGTTGCCAATACGACTGTCCGGCAACAAGCGGGTTGTCTTTCCACCGGGAACCTCCGATGAGCGCACTCCCAATGGCTGCGGACACACCGAAAAGTGCGGGCGCGATCAAGCCGGCTCCTCCCCAGGCCATCACGAGCACCGCTACAAATATGAGGACGAACACCGCCGCCTGTGCCAGGGTGTCGCTTCGCGGCGCCGACGTGATCGAAAGAAGGACGCCGATACTCAAGCCGGCAGAAACAACGCACACGAACATGACGGGGTCAGACATCCTCGGCTCCTCGTGATCGTCAGTTAAGACATCGCAACGCTAGAACGTCGTGCCCGGCTCGACCACTTCGAAAATTTGCTGCCGCGGAAACAGGGGCCTCCCTCGGCGTGTCGCCATAGGCGCGCGCTAGAAGCGGGGGCTGCGGCGAGGGGGTGCGGCGTTGAAACGGCGCAGGATGCGGCGCCACGGGAACTCGTCGGGCCAGTGCGAGCGCAGCGTGTGCAGGCCGCGGTCGAAGCGGGTGGCGAGCGACGACATGCTGCGGAACGGGCGCGCCGAGATGCGCATGTCGACGGTGGGAACGAAGCGCACGGGCCAGAGCGGGTCGAGGTGGAGTGAGACATCCATGTCGTCGTGCAGGTGGGAGTCGTGGCGGTGCACCTCGGCGCTGATGCTCGCCCAGGCATCCGCTCGGATGGCGCAGTTCGAGCCGAACAGGGGCGGGCGACCGAGCGCCAGGCCGACGAACGCGAAGTAGGCGCCGAGGTAGGCGAAGGCGCCGACGAAGCGCAGGGGTGCCGGGCCGTCGTGGAACGCGGCCGGGCCCGTCACGGCGGCCGGTTGGGGCTCGCGCAGCATGGCCTCCTCGACGCGTTCGAGCCAGCGCTCGCCGGGCACGCAATCGGCGTCGAGGCGCGCGATGATGGACCCTGTCGCGGCGTCGAAACCGGTCGAAGACGCCGCAGGGATGCCGCGGCGAGACTCTTGCACCACGCGCGCGCCGAACTCGCGGGCGACCTCGGCGCTGTCGTCGGTCGAGCCGTTGTCGACGACCACGATCTCGTCGGGCGGTCGCGTCTGGGTCAGCAGGGCCGTCAGACAGGTGCGCAGGGGTTCGGCATCGTCGAGAACGGGGATGACGACGGACACGGTGGATCTCGGGGTTATATCTGTCATCGTCCTCGAACTGTAGATGACTGGGCCTCACCTGTCGCACCCCTGGACAGTTCGCGCGCGGGGCCGTATGGAGGGTCGGGGCGTCTGTCGGCCGCGGCCGTTAAGCTTCACAGATGAGTCGCACACCCGCACGCCGTCAAGAACCCGCCCCGATCAGCCGCGACGCCCTCGTCGCCCTCGAGCCGGATGACCTCGACGAGGCGTTGTACAAACGCTCGGGTCTGCCCGGTCGCGCCAATGTGGCTGTGCTCGACATGGCCTCTGAGGCGCTTCCGCTCGACGAGCTGCGCCGCCTGTCGGGTTCGCGTGAAGAATTCCTGGCCATGGTCGGTGCCACGGGTGTTGCTCGGGCTTTTGGCGGCCCGCACGATCTCGCCGAAGAACTCGCAAAAGATCTCGACAAGCTCGCCGTCGACCCGCGTTGGCGCGTGCGCGACGCTGTGGCCCGCGGTTTGCAGAAGGGTGCCGACGAGCACGTCGAACCCGTCCTCGGTCTGGTCGAGGGCTGGTCTGACTCGGGCGATATCGTGCTCGTGCGCACGGCCGTCGAGACGGTGTGCGAGCCGCGCGTGCTCGAGAACGCCGCCGCCCGCCAGGTGGCCGTACACGCGTGCGAGCGCGCCATGGCCCTGCTCGCGCAGGTCGACGGCCCACTCGGAGCCGAGGAACGTTCGCTCGCCGCCACCATGTCCTACGCGTGGAGCATCATCGTGCTCGCCGACCCCGACGAGGTGCTGCCGCTCTGGCACGCGCTCGAGCAGGACCCGTCGCCCGTCGTGCAGCGCATCGTCAGCGACAACGTGACGAAGACTCCGCTCGGCCGCCTGCTCGACGAGCGCGGTTAGACTTTTCGCATGGCGGTCACGCAGGCGCACGAGGGTGTTTTCAGGCATCCGACCTATCCCGGTCTGTATGTCGTCGACCCGGCCCAGGCGCACTCCGCGGCGCGGGCCGAGCTGTCGCTCGAGGCGCTGAGGCAAGCCGCGGCCGCCCGCAAGAGCAGTCGACGCGTGCGAACCATCGTCATCTTCGTCATCACGCTCGTCGTCGTTTTCGCGATCTTGAGCGCCATCGGCTACAACACGTTCTCGAGCATCTTCATCGCGATCGGCGCCGGCATCGTGGTCGACTCCATCCTGTTGCCGCTGCTCTACCGCCCCGGCCAGACGGTGCCCGCCGACGACGTCATCGAGTCGGGGGCCGCGCTCAGCCTGCAGAGCCTCGACAGCTACGGCGTGCCGGTCGTCGACTCGACACCCTGGTCGACGCTGTGGCAGCTCGCCTCGGCTTACGCGATCGTCGACGACGAGGAGGCCGCGCTCGACGACCTCGAATACTGGAAGTGGCAGGCCGACGCGGCTTCCGGCGCCGGCAACGCATCAGTGCCCCGTGGCGCAGCCAGTCGCTCCGAGGGCGACGATGAGCCCAGCGCAGAACCCGTCACCGAAGCGGATGTCGACCGCCAACGTCTGCGCCGCGACCTCGCGCTCGCCGAAGCCGACTCCCTCGCAACGCGCCTGGGCTACCCGCCCGCGCCGCGCACGCCGGGCCACCCGCATCCGCTCACCGAGACGCGCCCGGGCGACGACCTCGTCTGATGTCTCGGGACCGACATCGGCGATAAGAAAGCGCCTAACGGGCCTGGGCGACGAGTTCGGCGCGTGAGCGGGCGCCGGCCTTGCGGAGCAGGTTCGACACGTGGAACTTGACCGTGTTGTCGCTGATGCCGAGCGTGCGCGCGATGTCTTTGTTGCGTGAGCCCGAGGCGAGAAGGCGCAGGACCTCGCGTTCGCGCGGGCTGAGGGTCACCGCATCCGTCAGGTGATCGGGCTCGGCCGGAGGATCGAGGGGGAGCGCGATCGAGAGCTCGGAGCCCCAGCCCGGTGTCGAGGCCACGTTGAGTTTGCCGTCGAGGGCAGTGACCCGCTCGGCAATGGGTCGCAGCGAATCGTCGTGGGCCGTGAGCTCGCCGCGGCCGTCGTCGCGGATGCCGATGAGCAGGTTGAGGCCGTCGCAGTCCCACTGGATGCGCACGCGGCGCGTGACCCCGGTGTCGACGAACGCCAGCACGGCGCTGCGCACGATCGCGCGCGCGGCGTGAGCGACCTCACCCGGCAGGGCTCGGCCGGTGACGGGCGGCTCGACGAATTGCACGTCGAGGTCGCCGAACCGCGCGAGCGGGCGCAGGTCGGCCTGGAGTCGCGCGAACGCACCGACGACGGGTTCGAGCATGGCCTCGCGCTGCTCGTCGGTCGCGACGCGGATCTGCACGAGCGCGGCGGCGGCGACATCGATGGCCATGGTGCGCGCGGCCGTGTCGGAGAGGCGGGCAGATCGCAGGATCGCGAGGATCGACTCGAGCGCGAGGGCTTGCCGGTCGGCCTGCTCGGCGGCCGTGTGTGCGTGCTCGAGGAGCAGCTCGCGCGTGGCGAGTTCAGCAGGATCGGGTGCGGGAGCGGGGCCGGGCGTCATGGCACCCACCCTACTCTCGCGACCCACCCTGTCCGAATGGGTAGGTCGAACGGTTCCAAAGGGTGGCCGCACGCGCGGGCCGACCCTCGCAGACTGGAGTCATGCCCGTAGACACCGACACCGAAGCGACCGCCCTGGCCACCATCATGGCCGAACTCGACGCGCTCGCCGACAGCATCGACGACCGTCAGCTCGAGGCCGTCGCACACCTGCTTTCGGGCGCAGATCGCGTCTTCGTGCAGGGGGCCGGCCGCTCGGGATTCGCGCTGCAGATGACGGCCATGCGCCTCATGCACCTGGGCCTGACGGTCTTCGTCGTCGGTGAGACCACGACGCCCGCCATCCGCGAGGGTGACGCGCTGCTCGCCGCGAGCGGGTCGGGCACCACCGGCAGCGTCGTGCACGCCGCCGAGACGGCCCGGTCGGTCTCCGCGCGCATCGCGGCCATCACGACCGCGGCAGACTCGCCCCTCGCCGATCTCGCCGACGTGGCGATCGTCGTCCCCGCCGCCACCAAGCTCGACCGTTCCGGCACAGCCTCGGCGCAATACGCCGGCAGCCTCTTCGAGCAGTCGGTCGTGCTGATCGGCGACGCCGTGTTCCACCAGCTGTGGAAGGCGTCGGGGCTGACGGCCGACGACATCTGGCCGCGCCACGCAAACCTCGAGTAGAGCGCACGGCTCTCGCTCATCCATCCATCGACACCCGTCAAGGAAGAACACAATGAAACTGCAATTCGCCATGGACACCCTCACGACCGACGCCGCCCTCGAGCTGGCAGCCGCCGCCGCGCCGCACGTGGACATCATCGAGCTCGGCACGCCGCTCATCAAGAGCGCCGGCCTCAGCGCCATCACGGCCATCAAGGACGCCCACCCCGACAAGATCGTCTTCGCCGACCTCAAGACGATGGATGCCGGTGAGCTCGAAGCCGACATCGCCTTCCAGGCCGGAGCCGACCTCGTGACCGTTCTCGGCGTCGCGGGCGACAGCACCATCGTCGGAGCCGTCAAGGCCGCCACGAAGCACGGCAAGGGCATCGTCGTCGACCTCATCGGCGTCCCCGACAAGTCCGCCCGCGCCAAGGAGGTCGTGGCCCTCGGCGCCCAGTTCGTCGAGATGCACGCGGGCCTCGACGAGCAGGCCGAGGATGGCTTCACGTTCGGCACGCTGCTGACCGACGGCACCTCCTCGGGCGTGCCGTTCTCGGTGGCCGGCGGAATCACCGTCGACACCATCGAGTCGGTGCAGGAGTCGGGCGCCGACGTCGCCGTCGCCGGCAGCGCGATCTACAGCGCCCCCGACGTCGGAGCGGCCGCCGCAGCCCTGCGCGCCAAGATCAAGTAGGTCGTCAGTCGGCGAGACAGATCGTCGTCAAGATCACATCGGGGCCCGGGCGGGCGTAGGAGTAGGTATCCAGCCAGTCCGCCTGGGCAACGAATTGGTTGCCCGCCGCCGACGCCGAGTCGGCCTCGGAGGCGATGCCCTTCGATTCCCAATACGCGCGCACGCCATCGAGATCGTCGGTCGCGGTCGGAAGCCTGTCGTCGCCCTCAGCCACGAGGGGTGCGCCATCCGCGTCGACCAGAAGTTCGGCCGCGAACGAGTACCTCCAGCTCGTGCCGGGCTTCGAGTTCTCGAGAGTGCACTCCTCG
Source organism: Okibacterium fritillariae (assembly GCF_052783725.1). Lineage (NCBI taxonomy): Bacteria > Bacillati > Actinomycetota > Actinomycetes > Micrococcales > Microbacteriaceae > Okibacterium > Okibacterium fritillariae. Next base: position 2,905,886 of record NZ_CP199917.1, on the reverse strand, counting down.
GCCAGAGCCCGCACCGGGAGGCCATTCGGGGAGAACGAATTGCTGGGATCGCCGCCGAGGATCTCGACCGTGCGATCACCCAACTCCCTGAGCTCGGCGGCGGCGCTCCCGTTCGAGAAGTGGGTCTCGGCCGCGGTGGGCGGCTGAGCTTTCGACACCACCTCGTCGATCGCCTGAGGGATCTGGAATCCGAGCAGGATCAGGTTCGAGGGCACCGCGAAGACGAGCACGATTATCGATGCGACGAGCGCGATGCGCGAGAACCTCGGGTTTCGTCGCACGCCGCGCACGGTCACGATGAGCACCGCGAGCGGGATGCCGGCACCGACCGCTGCCCCGACGAGAAACCAGACGAGCAGCACGACGTCGTCGGAGTCGCCGCCCGCCCCGCTGAAGTCGCGAGCCAGCAACGCCGAGAACTGGATGATCCAGCCGATGAGCAGCCCCACCGGCATGAAGATCGCCGCGATGACACCGCCGGCCCGCCCCGGTGTGAACGACGGCGCGGCATCGAGACCTGGATCGGATTGTTGTCGTACGTCGCTCACGGTGCGCCCCTCGCTGTTGACCTGGTCTCATCATTCCGGTATCGCCGAGCCAGGTCGAATCGTCCGAGGGTGTTCGCGCCCCCTCTGCGTTCAGCGCACGGATGGCCGCGAAGCAGGTTGCGGGCCGCAAACGCAAGAGGGTTGTCAGGATCGGTTCACGGTCGTTGACTGTCGGGATGGAAATGATCTACTACGCGAATGACACCCTTCGCACCGGCACCGACATTTCGCGGGCGGTCCTCGCCTACGCGGGTGCGCTCGCCCGGCGGAATTCATCCGCCACAGTGGACATCCCGATCCGTCGCGACGACGGCACGCAAGGGCGGGCCAACCTCCTCCTCGGGCCGGCGAGCCAACTCGTCGCCGAGGCATACACAGACAATGCAGAGGAGATCGTCGACGAGGAACTCGTCGACTCCCTGCACGCGCTCGTCAAGAACCTCGCGGTCGGCACCGGGCGGCCCTTCGACGAGGGCGACGTCGAGGCGGTCGACGACGACTACGTCTGAGACGGGTTCCTGATCAAACTCGAGCATGCCATTGCGCTCACCGCCGAAGGCGAGGAACGTGGGTGCTCAACGAACGGAAAGACGCCATGGGAAAACTCACTTATGACGCATCGCTGGTGATCGATTTCGATGACCGCACGCTGGCTCACTTGCAAATCGTCATCACCGCAAAGCTGCGCCGCCGCGAATCCTTCATCTTCAGCTGGAAGGACGACGCCGATATCGGCGATGGCCGCACGACGGTGTGGCTCGACCCCACCATCTCGCTGGTCTACAAGTTCCTCGGCGGCCGGCCACCGCAGATCAACAAGGCGTGGATCGAGGCGCTCACGGCCACGGCCAATTCGCCCGGCGGCCTGCACCTGGTCAAAGAACCCGCCGCCTAAGGAGACCCATGCGCCGCGTCGACATCGCCTATGGCGGAATGCACTACTCCCTGCCCCGAACCACCGTCGAGGCGGTGAAGAAGACGATCGAAGAGGGCCTGGCCGGCACCGGCCCCCGCTGGATGACCGTGAACTTCGGGGAGGGCAAGCCGCAACCCGTCGAGATCCTCATCAGCCCCAACATCCCGATCGCCCTCGCGCAGGTGTCCACCGAGGACAACGAGCGGCCCGAGACCCATCGTGACGAAATGGGTTCCCTCGATGCGCACAGCGGCAGCGTGCCGGCGCACGACGTCGACCTCTGAGTGAGGCCGATCGGCGCCACGGTGTTCACGCGGGAGGGGTCGACCGGCGGCACGGGTCGGAAAACGGAGACCCGATAGCAAGCGCCGCCTCAACCGTGCGGCCGGGACTCGAACCCCCGCTGTACGCGCTGCAGGGTGGCCGATTCGGTGACGCGGGTGGTGAGGACCCTCTCGCCGCGCGTGCCCGTGTAGTCGAGGATCGTGTAGGTGCCGCACGAGATGTTCGCGCGCGGCGCTCCCATGGTGTCGACGAGTTCTTCGCCCCATGCCGAACGATCGTCGACGATGAGGTAGGAGAGCGGCGTGCCGTCGTAATCGGCGAGGTTCACCATCCACGGTCGGGCATTCAGATATTCGTCGATCTGCACCAGACGCACGTCGGGTGCGCCATAGGTTTTCAACCCGCGGATAGCCCAGAACTGGCCGGCCCCCGTGAGCGTGCGCCCGGCCAGCCATCCCTCGAGACAGGCCGCGCCGGGCAGATGAGCCCGAGACGCCGACGCGGCGACCGCAGCACCCGTGCCCGTGATGCCGCCCAGCAGCAGGACAACGAGGACCAGGCCGAGGGCCGCGCGGCGAGTCGTCGACGCGCTCGGCGGGGGCGCGGGCGTCGAGACGTCGGGCTGGGAGAAAACGCGTGCGGCGGTCCGCGCCCCGGCAGCGCCCCGGTTCGGGAATGAGGCACGCACGCTTTTCCTGTGACGCACTGCGTCGAGGCCCTGGCCCACGAGTGCGGGCAACACGAGCAGCGGCGCGAACGCGAGCGGCTGCAAGTAACGGGTGGCGTTGGTGCCGACGAGCACCGAACCCACCGCGACCGCGAGCACCGTGACGGCGGCGAGAAGGAAGAGGAGTTGTCGGCGCACGGGCAGCTGCGGCATCCGGAGAGCGGCGAAGCCCGCCACCACCGTGACGCTGGCGAGGGCAGACAGCAGAACGAGCTCGATGACGCCTGCCGGACGCGAGAACATGTCGACGATCGCCGCGCCATAGAACCGCAGGGGTGTGAGGATGTCTCCGATGTGCAGGTAGTTGGCCGGGTCCATCGAGAGGTAGGGGGCGAGCGGTTTGCGCACGAGCATGCCGCCGAAGCATCCAGCGATCAGGATCACCGCGGGTGTGAGCGCCGCGCGCCAGGGAATGCGGCCGAGACCCGCCAGGGCGATCAGCGTGACCACGGCGGGCGCGGCCGTCCACACGCCATAGAGCGGGTTCGAGGTGACACTGACGACGGTGAGGATGCCGAGAGTCACCAGCAGCGCCACTCGACGTCTCGACGCGGCACGGGTGGCCCGGCCGGCCGGTGCGTCACGCTCGACGAGCCGTGCCAGCAGCCAGGCCGCCACGAGCATCGCGAGCACGGTGGGGTAGTAATACGTGGTCGTCGCGAGGAGCGAGAAGAGCTCCAAGGAGTCGGCGTTGGTGGTCGACTCGAGCAGGGTGGCGGCGAGCGGCACGGCGAACGTCAGCAGACTCACCGCGACGACGAATCGGCGGCCGCGCCCCGGAAGGCTCAGCCCGGCGATCAGCCGGACCAGCGCGTAGAGGGCGACGAGATTGAGGACGGCGTTCACGGTGAGGGCATCGAACGGGTTCGCCGTGAGGACGGCCAGCACGAGATAGACCGGGATCTCGATGAGGAAGACAGTCGTCGACATGGCCCATTCGAAGGGCTGCCCCGCCTGCAGCGAGCGTTCGAAGAGCGGCAGGATGATCGAGTCGCCGTCGAAGAATAGCAGCCACGAACGCGACGTCGACAGCAGATGCAGCACCGCGAGCAGGGTGAGAAGCACGGCCACGAGGACGCCGAGCAGATCGATCGCCCACGGGGACCGCACGCCGCGCCGCGCCCCCCGATCATCCCCGCCCTGTGTCACGGTCACACACTAGGGGGCCGGGGTCGCCCAAAGCTGCGAATGTGCAGCGGGAACGCCCCGCTTACGCCGCGCCGGCGCCCGTCGTCACGAACAGGCGGTTGTTCCACGGGTCGTCGAAGCTCACGGTGCGCCCGTCGTCCTGACGCTCGACGCGGTAGTGCGCCAGGCGCTCGCCCAGGGCGCCGAGCGCGTCGCCGTCGGGCACGACGATGTCGACGCGACCGAGGCCGAGTGCGGGCATGCGCGGCCCGGCTCCGCGCGAGTTCCAGACGTTCATGGCCATGTGGTGGTGGTAGCCGCCCGCCGACACGAAGACGGCCGTGTTGCCGACGGCCGCCGTCTGGTCGAAGCCGAGCGTGTCGACGTAGAAGCTGCGGGCGGTGGCGACATCCCCCACCGAGAGGTGGATGTGGCCGACGCGCGCGCCGCCGAAGAGCGTCTCGTCACCCGGGGCGTCGGCGGCCTCGTCGGTGAGGTGGTCGGCGAGGTACTGGTTCGGGTCGAGGAAAATGGTGTCCATCTCGACCTGGCCGTGCACCCAGCTCCAGTCGCTGCGGTCGCGGTCCCAATAGAGTTCGACGCCGTTGCCCTCGGGGTCGGTGAAGTAGAAGGCCTGGCTGACGAGGTGGTCGGCGCTGCCCGTGAAGGTTCCGGGCGCGTGGCGGGCCACCGAGTAGAGGGATGCCGCGAGGGCCGCCTGCGTGTCGAACAGGATGGCGGTGTGGAACAGCCCGGCCGAGCCGCTGGGCGCGTGCGCCAGGGCGGGGGAGTGCTCGAGGATGACGACGGGCGTGGTGCCGCGGCCGAGCGTGACGGTGTGTCGGTCGGCGCTGAGCACGCGCAACGTGACGGCGTCCCGGTAGTAGGTGGTCATGCCATCCAGGTCGGCCACGAGCAGCGTCACGGGGCCCATTGCGGTGTCGGCGGCGAGCTTGTCGCCGGGCGTGGGCACGGTCGCCTCAAACGTATTCATATTCATGAAAACGGATGTCGCGCCCGCGGCATTCCCGATCAGGCCCGCGGCTCGGTGGACCCGTCACGCAACGCGCCCGACGCGGCTTTCTCGGCCAGGCCCACGCGCGAGTGACGGCGACTGTAGGTGAAGTAGATGATGAGGCCGAGTGCCAGCCACGCCGCGAACCGCACCCACGTGAGCGTCGTGAGCCCGAGCATGAGCCACAGGCAGAGCGCGGCCGACAGGATCGGCAGATACGGCGACAGCGGAACCTTGAACGCGCGCGGCAGGTCGGGCCGCTTCTTGCGCAGCACGACCACGCCGATGCTCACGAGCACGAACGCCGACAGCGTGCCGATGTTGATCATTTCTTCGAGCACGCCGACGTCGGTGAAGCCGGCGATGACGGCCACGAGGGCACCGACGATGATCTGCGTGCGGATGGGCGTCTTGCTCTTGGATGACGTCTTGCTCAGCCATCCGGGCAGCAGGCCGTCGCGGCTCATGGCGAAGATCACGCGCGCGAGGCCGAGCAGCAGCACCATGATCACGGTGGTGAGGCCCACGAGGATGCCGACCGAGATGATGCCGGCGGCCCAGTTCGCGCCGACGGCCGTGAAAGCCGTGCTGAGCGAGGGATCGTCGGCTTCGGCGAGGGTCGTGTAGGGCACCATGCCCGTGAGCACGAGGGTGACGCCGATGTAGAGCACGGTGACGATGCCGAGGCCCGCGAAGATTCCGCGCGGCAGGTTCTTCTGCGGGTTGCGCACCTCTTCGGCGCTCGTGGCCACCACGTCGAAGCCGATGAAGGCGAAGAAGACGAGGGATGCTCCGGCGATGAGTCCGAAGAAACCGTATTGTGCGGGCTGCGCACCCGTGGCGAAGGCGAAGAGTGATTGGGTCCAGACATCCGCTGCGCCGCCCTCGGTGGGAACGGCCGGCGGGATGAACGGCGAGTAGTTCTCGGGGCGGATGAAGAACGCGCCCACCACGATGACGAACAACACGATGGCGATCTTGATGATCGTGAACACCGAGCTGACGCGCGAGGAGAGCTGCGTGCCGATGGCCAGCAGGGTGGTGAAGATGGCGACGATGATGAACGCGCCCCAGCTGATCTGCACGCCGAAGACGTCGAGCGTCTTGGGCACGTTCCACCCCAGGATCGCGAACACGTCGGCCAGGTAGATGCCCCAGTACTTGGCGATCACGGCCGCGGCGGTGAGCATTTCGAGGATCAGGTCCCAGCCGATGATCCAGGCCAGCAACTCGCCGAGCGTGGCATAGGTGAAGGTGTAGGCCGAACCGGCGACCGGCACGGCCGAGGCGAACTCGGCGTAACACATGATCGCGAGCGCACACGTGACGGCGGCGAAGACGAACGCGATCGTCACCGACGGGCCCGCATAGTTGGCCGCGGCCTTGGCGCCGACCGAGAAGATTCCGGCGCCCACCGCGACCGCGACGCCCATGAGCGCGAGGTCGACGGGGCCGAGCGAGCGCTTCAGGCTCTGACCCTCCAGCTTGCTGTCGGCCAGCGATTCTTCGACACTCTTCGTGCGCCAAATGCTCATGGTGGATCTCCCGGTGGTGCGTCCGCCCGTGCGGCGGGGACTATCGAGGATGGCAGATGCCCCGGGTTTCTGGCAATCCGCGTGACAGCTCGCCGCGCCCGTGCGACCGGGGAGATCTCTGCTCGGCCGCACACCCAGCTAGCCAGCTAGCCAGCTAGCCAGCTAGTCGGCTAGTCGGCGACGTCCCCCGCGCGCAGCAGATCGGCCTCGAGGCTGCGCACGATCGGCAGAACCTTCTCGCCGAACTGTTCGACCTCCTCGATGAAGTGCAGGAAGCCGAGCAGCATGAGGTCGACGCCGCGCTTCTTGTAGTCCACGATGCGCGTGGCCACCTGTTCGGCGTCGCCGATGAGTCGCGTGCGGAACCCGTCGTTGTATTGCACGAGGTCGTCGAACGACGAGTCGGCCCACATGCCCTTCTTGTCGCCCGTCGAGGCTCCCGCCTGCTGCACGGAGGCGCGGAACGCTTCGACCGATTTCACGTCGGCGTGCGCGATGATCTCGCGCAGCTGCTCGCGGGCCTCGGCCTCGCTGTCGCGCACGATGGTGAACCCGTTCAGCCCGAAACGCACCGTGCGGTTGTGCGCCCGCGCGACGGCCGTGACATCGTCGTACTGCTCGGTGAAACCGTCGAAGTCCTTGCCGTTCGAGAAATACCAATCGGCGTGGGCGCCACCGTTGAAGCGGGCTGCCGTCGAGTTGCCGCCTTGGAAGATCTCGGGATGCGCTCGCCCCTCCACGGGGTAGGGCCCGGGTCGCAGGCTGAACCCGTGCGAGCGGTAGAAGTCGCCGTTGAAGTCGAACTCCTCGGTCGTCCAAAGCCCCCGCAGCATCTCGATGAATTCAGCGGACCGACGGTAGCGTTCGTCGTGTTCGAGCCAGGGCAGGCCCAGGTCGGTGTACTCGTTCTTGAACCATCCCGAGACGACGTTGACGGCAGCCCGGCCCTTCGAGAACTGGTCGGCTGTGAGGATGAACTTGGCGAGAACGGCGGGCTCCCAGAAGCCGGGATGCACGGCGGCGATGACCTTGAGCTTCTCGGTGGCGAGCAGCAGGGCGAGGCTCATGCTGGTCGACTCGTGCTGTTGCGCGGCGCCGTAGCTCGACGCGTATCGCACCTGGCTGAGCGCGTATTCAAAGCCCACGCGCTCGGCGGTCTGCGCGAGTTTCACGTTGTAGTCGTAGTCCCACGAGGTGCGCTGTTCGATGGTCGAGACGACGAGGCCGCCCGAGACGTTGGGCACCCAGTAGGCGAATTTGAGCGGTTCGGCGGAGGGCAGCGTGCGGATATCGGTCATCGAAACTCCTCGGAATACGGATGGACTGCCCCCACGCTAAGGACGCATCCTGGAGGTCAGTTCGAAATCCCGAACTGTGACGAAGAATGACGCGGACGCGCCCCTCAGGAGCAGCGCTGCAGCTCGTAGCCCTCGTCGCCGGCGGGCACGAGATCGCGATCGCGGATGACGGTGGATGCGGGCAGCTGCGGGTCGTCGCACACCTCGGCGACCGTGCCGCCCAGGTCATCCGTGTATTCGATGTCGATCACGCGGTCGCCGTAGACGTCGGCGTAGACCGCACACTCGTCGAAGCGCTGGCACTCCTCGGCGACCGCGAAGTCAAAACCGATCGTGGTGCGCCCGCGGTCGCCGAGCTCGGCCGTGTTCTTCTGACCCGCGTCGAGACCGTTGTCGTGCGCCAGCCCGACGAGCAGCGTCGCGAGCGCTTCGGCGTCGGCCACGTCGAGCGCGCCATCTGACCGCGTGTAGGAGTCGAGGTTGTCGAACTCGACCGCCTGATAGCCGTCGGATGCGCAGTGCCCCACGACCGCGGTCAACTGACGCACGATGCCCTCACGTTTCTCGGCCGTCGAACTGTCGAGGATGCGCTCATCCGGCCACCCCGGATCGAAGACCTCGGCGCCCGACGCGTCGTGCAGGATCAACTCCTCGGGCCACTCGGCGCCCGGCTGCGTCTGGAACCCGTTGACGTAACAGATCGAGTAGACCCCCGGCGCGGGCGTCTCGGCGCTGTCGCGCACGACGATGCCGACCCCCGCATCGGGTTCGTAGGCACCGCCGAGCTGATAGTCGACGGCTGCGCCGGCCGGCCAATCGACGACGACCTGCCCGGGCGTCTGCTGCACGAACGAGCCGGAATACTCGGTGGTCACGCCGGAGCTCGCCGGGTTCGACGACGCGCAGCCGGCGAGGAGTGCGAGGCCCGCACCGAGCGCGCCCACCCGACCGAGGGTGCCGACCAGTCGCGACGCCTTCGTGCGTGAGTGGCGTGGGGTGGGCTTCATGGATCGAGTCATCTGGCCAGGATGACACACGGAGACGACGTGCTGAGAGGGGGCCGCGAAACGCCGAAGCGCGCAGACATCCGAGGATGCCCGCGCGCTTCGCGAGGTGGTGCAGGGGGTTAGCGGTTCTCGTCGACCGAACGCTTGTCGCCCACGTCGGGCGCCGTGCCCGGCTGCACGCCCGATTCGGTGGGGTGCGCCGGCTTGGCCGAGCCCTCGACCGGTGCACCGGCGGCGTGGGCGGTGGCGGCATCCGGGGCCCCGACCTTGGCGGTCTGCTTCGCCTGACCGCGCGTCTTGCGCAGGCTGAGAACGGTGGCCACGGCGATCGTCAGGCCGATGAACACGAGCGAGAACCAGATGGGGATCTCGGGCGCCCACTCGACGTGCTCGCCGCCGTTGATGAAGGGCAGTTCGTTCACGTGCAGGGCGTGCAGCACGAGCTTCACACCGATGAACGCCAGGATGACGGCCAGCCCCTGCGCCAGATAGACGAGGCGCTCGAGCAGCCCACCGATGAGGAAGTACAGCTGACGCAGACCCATGAGGGCGAAGGCGTTGGCCGTGAACACGATGTAGGCCTCGCTCGTGAGGCCGTAGATGGCGGGGATCGAGTCGACGGCGAACACGAGGTCCACGAAGCCGATGGCGATGATCGTCAGCAGCATGGGGGTGAAGAAGCGCTTGCCGTTGATCTTCACGGTAATGCGGTCGCGGTGGTAGTCGTCGGTGAGCGGCAGGATGCGGCGGGCGAACGTGATCATCTTGCCGTTGGCGGGGTCGCTCTCGTGGTTGCTGAACGCCTGGCGGTAGGCCAGGAACAGCAGCAGCGCGCCGAAGATGTAGAAGATCCAGGAGTAATTCTCGATCAGGCCGGCGCCCACGGCGATGAAGATGCCGCGCAGGATGAGGGCGATGATGATGCCGATCATCAGCACCTTCTGCTGGTAGGCCTTCGGCACCGCGAAGCCCGTCATGATGATCAGGAACACGAAGAGATTGTCGATCGACAGGGCCTTCTCGGTGAGGTAGCCGGCGAAGTACTCGCCGCCGAAGCTCCAGCCGGAGAAAATGCCGATGCCCACGCCGAAGATGAGGGCCAGGCCGATGTAGAAGGCCGACCAGCGGGCGGATTCGCCGATCGAGGGCTCGTGCGGTTTGCGCACGTGGGCGAAGAATTCGTACACGAAGAAGGCGATGGTCACCGCGATGGTGATCAGCCAGATGGTGGGGGTCACGTTCACGTGAGGCTCCAAGGGGTCGTCGAAATAGGATTCAAAGTCTCATCCGCCATCGCGTGGGTTGCGCGTGTGATGGCCGTTGCTCCGGGACGCGGCGATGGGTCCGTATTGACGAAGCTTCCGTTGGTGGATTACTCCCCTTGCGGAGGAGAAAGTACCGTCCGAACCTGAGGAAACCATGTATTTGGATGGAATCAGGGGCGCTCAGTGGCACCATTCGCGTCCGCGAGGGCCCGTGCCGTCGAGGCGAGCACCGCGCGGAAGGCGACGGTGGCCGGGTGTTCGGCGCCCGAGTGCCGCACCGACGTGAAGATGGTGCGGCGGGGAGCGTCCTGCAGGTCGATCAGGCGGCACGACGTGTCGCGGCCCGTCCAGACGAGATCGGGCATGAGCGCGACGGCGTTGCCCGATTCGATGAGGCGGATCTGCGCCTGCAGGTCGGCGGTCTGATAGCGCACGTCGGGTTCGAAACCGGCCCGGCGGCACAGCTGCTCGGCGAAGTGGCGCGAGGCCGTGCCGTGCGGTTCCATCACCCAGGCGAGGTCGGCGGCGTCCTCGATGCGGTCGACGGCGTGCAGCTGGCGGCTCTCGGGCGGCGCGGCCAGGCGGATGGCGTCGGTCGTCAGCTGCTGTCGGTCGAGGTCGGGCCAGAGCGGCGCGGCGTGGGCCGGGTATTGCTCGGCCACGACCATGTCGTAGTCACGCGCCCAGGTCTCGGAGAGCGCGGTCTCGGGTTCGCGCTGCGTCATCTCGACGCGGACATCCGGATGCTGCGTGCGCATGGTGTTGAGCGCGTCGGGCATGAGCGCCAGCGCCGCCGATTGGAACACGGCCACGCGCACGGTGCCGCTCGCGCGATCTTCGGCACCGCGCAGCTGGCCCTCGGCGCGTTCGAGGATGTCGAGCAGCTCGGCCGTGTGCGCCACGAGCATCTCGGCCTCGGGGGTGAGTTGCACGCGCCGGCCCACCTTGCGCAGCAGCTCGACGCCCGTCTCCTGCTCGAAGATCGAGAGTTGCTGCGACACCGTCGAGGGGCTGAAATTCAGTGCCGCGGCGACGTCGGCGAGGGTGCCGCGGATGCTGAGCTCGCGCAGCAGGCGCAATCGTCGCACGTCGAGCATCCGGCCCCCTTCATTCTTCGGAAATACTAATGGATACCGCTCGGAAAGAGTTGCTATTCATAACTAGATTGCGAACGCATACTGAATTCACCCCCACCTCCTCAGGCGACGCCCGACCGGCGCCGCCTCCGCGTAAAGGACAGTCAATGACCGACGTCACCGAGAACCGCTCCGCTTCGGCCCCCGAACCCGCGCGTGAGGAGGGCTCGGCCAGCGCTTCCATCGCTGCCGCCGCCGCGGACACCTCGTTCGAGCAGGAGTTCGCCGGCCTGTCCGACGAGGCCATTGCGCTCGTGCGCCGCTGGCTGACCGCGGCCGACGACCAGCCCGTCGACGCCTCGGCGCAGCAGCTCGCGGGCGTGCTGAAAGACCCCAACGGCCTCGACTTCACGGTCGGCTTCGTCGACGGCGTCGTGCGGCCCGAGGACCTCACCGTCGCCGCGCGCAACCTGGCTCGTCTGGCCCCCAAGGTGCCCGCGTTCCTGCCGGTGCCCATGCGCGCGGCCGTGCGCCTCGGCGGCATCGCGGCCCCCATCCTGCCGGGCGTCGTCATCCCCATCGCCCGCAAGGTGTTGCGCCAGATGGTGAGCCACCTCATCGTTGACGCCACCGACCAGAAGCTCGGCGCGGCCATCGCCAAGATCAAGCGCGACGACGTGCGCCTGAACGTGAACCTGCTGGGCGAGGCCGTCCTCGGCCAGAAGGAGGCATCGCGCCGCCTCGCGGGAACCCACGCCCTCCTCGCACGCGACGACGTCGACTACGTGTCGATCAAGGTGTCCTCGACGGTGAACCCGCACTCGCCGTGGGCGTTCGACGAGGATGTCGACCACGTCGTCGAGAGCCTGACGCCCCTGTTCGAGCGTGCGGCCGCAGCATCCACGCCCAAATTCATCAACCTCGACATGGAGGAGTACAAGGACCTCGACCTGACGATCGCGGTCTTCACGCGCATCCTCGACAAGCCCGAGTTCCACGACCTCGAGGCCGGCATCGTGCTGCAGGCCTACCTGCCCGACGCGCTCTCGGCCATGATGCGCCTGCAGGAGTGGGCCGCCACCCGCCGTGCCACCGGGGGTGCCGCCATCAAGGTGCGCATCGTCAAGGGTGCCAACCTGCCCATGGAACAGGTCGAGGCCTCGCTGCACGACTGGCCCCTCGCCACCTGGGGCAGCAAACAGGACAGCGACACCAACTACAAGCGCGTCGTCGACTACGCCCTGCACCCCGACCGCGTGAAGAACGTGCGCATCGGTGTGGCCGGGCACAACCTCTTCGACATCGCCTTCGCCTGGCTGCTCGCCGGCCGCCGGGGCGCGCGCGACGGCATCGAATTCGAAATGCTGCTCGGCATGGCGCAGGGCCAGGCCGCGGCCGTCAAGAAGGATGTCGGCAGCCTGCTGCTCTACACGCCCGTCGTGCACCCGCAGGAGTTCGACGTGGCCATCGCCTACCTCATCCGCCGCCTCGAAGAGGGCGCCTCGTCGTCGAACTTCATGTCGGCCGTGTTCGAGCTGTCCGCCAACGAGGAGCTGTTCGAGCGCGAGAAGAACCGTTTCCTGGCCTCGCTCGCCGACTTCGACCGCGCCGTGCCCGGGCCGAACCGCACGCAGAACCGCCAGCTGCCGGCCGCCGCCGCGCCCACCGACACGTTCGAGAACACGCCCGACACCGACCCGTCGCTGCCCGCCAACCGCGAGTGGGCCCGCGACATCCTGTCGCGCGTGGCCGACACGCGGCTGGGGCTCGACACGCTCGAGGCATCCACCGTCACGACCAAGAAGGCGCTGACCGAGCGCATCACAACGGCCACGCAAGCCGCGGGCGACTGGGCCGCGCGAGGCGGAGACGGCCGCGCCGAACTGCTGCACCGCGTGGGCGACGTGCTCGAACAGAACCGGGCACGCCTCATCGAGGTAATGGCCGCCGAAACCGGCAAGACCGTCGACCAGGCCGACCCCGAGATCTCGGAAGCCATCGACTTCGCCCACTTCTACGCCGAGCAGGCGCGCGAACTCGACCGCGTCGACGGCGCCACCTTCGTGCCCGCGCGCCTCACGGTCGTCGCCCCGCCGTGGAACTTCCCCGTGGCGATTCCCGCCGGGTCGGCGCTCGCCGCGTTGGCCGCCGGGTCGTCGGTGATCATGAAACCCGCGCCCCAGGCATCCCGCTGCGGCGCCGTGCTGGCCGACGCGCTGTGGGAGGCCGGCATCCCCACCGACGTCTTCCAGCTCGTGCAGGTCGACGAGGGGGCCCTCGGCCGCGAGCTCATCGCGCACCCGAGCGTCGACCGCGTCATCTTGACCGGCGGCTACGAGACGGCCGAGCTGTTCCGCTCGTTCCGCCACGACCTGCCCCTGCTCGCCGAGACCAGCGGCAAGAACGCCATCATCGTCGCCCCGAGCGCCGATATCGACCTGGCCGTGAAGGATGTCGTGAACTCGGCGTTCGGTCACGCCGGCCAGAAGTGCTCGGCCGCGTCGCTCGTCATCCTCGTCGGCTCGGTGGCCCGCTCGCGCCGGTTCCACGACCAGCTCGTCGACGCCGTGTCGTCGCTCACGGTCGGCTACCCGACCGATGCGACAACGCAGATGGGGCCGGTCATCGAACCCGCCGCGGGCAAGCTGCTCTCGGGCCTCACCGAACTGGGCGCGGGCGAGAGCTGGCTCGTGCAGCCGCAGAAACTCGACGACACCGGGCGTCTGTGGAGCCCCGGCATCCGTGACGGTGTGCGCCGAGGGTCGACGTTCCACAAGACCGAGTACTTCGGCCCCATCCTCGGCATCATGACGGCGGCCACGCTCGACGAGGCCATCGCCCTGCAGAACGAGGTCGACTACGGTCTGACCGCCGGGCTGCACTCGCTCGACCCCGCCGACCTCGAGGTGTGGCTGGCGGATGTCGCGGCCGGAAACCTCTACATCAACCGCGGCATCACGGGCGCCATCGTGCGTCGTCAGCCGTTCGGCGGCTGGAAGAAGTCGGCCGTGGGCCCCGGCACCAAGGCCGGCGGACCGAACTACCTCATCGGTCTGGGCTCCTGGCAGTCGGACACGGCATCCGCGTCGACGCCCGTCACCAACCCGGATGTCGTGGCGCTGCGCGACGCGGCCCTCGCGTCCGGCGGGCTCGACGCCACCTCCGGCATCCCCGCCATCGACCGCCTCGAGCGCGCACTCGCGAGCGACGCCGAAGCGTGGGCGACCCGTTTCGGAACCGCGACGGATGTCTCGGGCCTGAGCGCCGAGCGCAACGTGTTCCGCTACCTGCCGCGTCACACGGCCATCCGCCTGTCGGAGGGGGAGTCGCTCGCCGACCTCGTGCGCGTCGTGTCGGCGGCCTTCGCAGCCGGTGCGCGTCCCACGGTGTCGGTGCCCGAGGCGCTGCCCGCACGCATCCAGTCGGTTCTCGAGGCGCGCGACCTGCGCGTGACGGTCGAGTCGGATGAGGCATTCCTCGCCCGCGCCGGCCGCAGCCGCGCCGACCGTGTGCGCCTCATCGGCGGCTCGGTCTCGGCCCTGGCCGCCGCGACGGGCGGTCGTCCCGACCTCGGCATCTACGGCAACCCGGTCACCGAGTCGGGCCGCGTCGAGCTGCTCCCGTTCCTGCAGGAGCAGGCCGTCAGCATCACGGCGCACCGCTTCGGCACGCCCAACGCACTGTCAAAGGGCCTCATCTAGGTCGCACGTTCGGCAGCGCGCGCCGCTGCATCAACCGGCCCTCGGCTCTGCGGCCTCACCCCGCGGAACTGAGGGTCGGTCTGCGTTTCCTGCGCGGCGGTGGTGGCGCTAGACGGTCGGGCCGGTGACGGGCCAGACGTAGTCGAGGTCGGGCGGCACGTCGGGGAAGAGGGGCGCGTAGAACTCCGGAAACTTGCGCAACAGGTTCGAGCGGTGCGAGAGCATGATCGACTCGTCGGCGAGCCAGGGCGGGCGTTCGAACGTCTCGCCGATGTAGGCGTCGAGGTCGGCCGGGGCGGTGGCGAGGTCATCCAGCGTCTTTTCGAGGCACGTGTCACCGAAACCGCGGCGCACCCACTCGGCACACGTCGCCTCCTGATAGTCCATAAGCGCGGCTCGGTAACCACGCCACATGCGCGTGACGGGGTGGTTCTGCCATCCATAGGTCGGGATGGTGAGGGCGCGCATGATCTGCAGCGTCTCGACGCGTTGTTTGCCGAGGCGACGGTCGTCGAGCACGCGGGCGCTCTCGTCGAAATCGGCGAAGGGCACGAAGGTTTGCATGGGTCCTCGGTTCTTGGCGGCGGGCCGGCTCCAGGCCGCGGCTTCCGGCGTCGGCTCCGGGCAACAGGCTGCCGGCGGCAAAGAAAAACCCCCGCCTCCCGGAGTGTTCTCCGAATGACGGGGGCGATGGTGGGTGGGCGCCCTACTCGGGTGAACCGCCCGAAACGGTGTCGGCCTGAGGCTCGTCGTCGTTGCCATCGGTGCCCGTGCCGTCGGGCAGGTTGTCGGTCTTCTGCGTCTCCTCGTCGGACACGTTGGTCGAACCGTTGGAATCTTCCTCTGGGGTCTCGATCTTGTCGCTCATGACTCCAACCTACGCCCGGTGCGGATGCTCTGCAGGGGCTTTCTTCGCGTGCGACGGTGAGCGTACAATCGCTCGCTCTCACCCCGCGGTCGACTCCGGCGGCCTACTCCGACGGGTGCAGTCGCGGGCGGAATGTCCCCCTGACGGACGATTGTGGCCCGTATGGTCGCCCTGTCAGCATGGAATCTCCGCCACAGTGAGGACATCCGCATGATCGAAGCCCGTTCGCTCACGAAACAGTACGGCGATAAGACCGCCGTCAACGACGTGAGTTTCACCGTCCAATCCGGCAAGGTCACGGGGTTCCTCGGGCCCAACGGCGCCGGCAAGTCCACCACCATGCGCATGATCGTGGGGCTCGACCGCCCGACGAGCGGCTCCGTGACGGTCGACGGCAAGCCGTACGCCGACTACCCGGCCCCGCTGCACGAGGTCGGCGTACTGCTCGACGCCAAGGCCGTGCACACGGGCCGCAGCGCCTACAACCACCTCCGCGCCATGGCGGCAACCCACGGCATCCCCACGTCGCGCGTGAACGAGGTCATCGAGATGACCGGACTCACGGGCGTGGCCAAGAAACGCGTCGGCGGCTTCTCGCTCGGCATGGGGCAGCGCCTCGGCATCGCGGCGGCCCTGCTGGGCGACCCGCGCGTGCTCATCCTCGACGAACCCGTCAACGGCCTCGACCCCGAGGGCGTGCTCTGGGTGCGCCAGCTGGTGCGCTACCTCGCCGCCGAGGGGCGCACGGTTCTGCTGTCGTCGCACCTCATGAGCGAGATGGCTCAGACCGCCGACCACCTGATCGTGTTGGGCCGGGGTCGCGTGATTGCGGATGCTCCGATCGCCGACATCCTCGCCGGTGACCAGACCGCGGCCGTGCAGGTGAAGAGCCCGCGCATTGACGAGTTGGCCGCGGCCCTCGTGGCGCTCGGCCGGCCGAACGTCGCGCTCGCGCCCGTGTCTCCCGGAACCGCCTCGGTGACGGGGCTGACCGCCGAGATCATCGGCGATACGGCCGCCGCGAACGGCATCGCGTTGCACGAGCTCACGCCCACGTCGGCGTCGCTCGAGGACGTGTTCATGCGCCTCACGCAAGACGAGGTCGAGTATCGAACCGGGGTGGGTGAGCAGGACTCGGCGCCCGCCGGTGCCCACGCCGCCGCGCCGTCTACTTCGGCTTCTGCTTCCGCTTCCGACGCCCAGGAGGCGACCCGATGAGCACGACATCCGCCCCCAGCCGTTCCCACGCGGGCGCCCCCGCACCCGCCCAGCGCGGCAAGCTCACCTTCGGCGGCCTGCTCGTCTCCGAATGGATCAAGCTGACGACCGTGCGCTCGACCGTGTGGTCGCTCGCCATCCTCGTGCTCATCAGCGTGGGTCTCGGCCTGTTGATCGCCACCTTCCTCGAGGCGGGGGATGCCGGTGCCGCTTCTGGTCCCGGCGGCCCGGGCAGCCCGGCCGATGCTGCCGCTGCCGCCGCCACCGACTGGGCCCTTACTTCGGCAACCGCGGGCATGTCGATGGCCTCGCTCGTCGCCGCCATCCTCGGAGCGCTCAACATCACGAGCGAGTACTCGACGGGCATGATCCGTTCCTCGCTCGCGGCCGTGCCGAAGCGCCTGCCCGTGCTGTTCGCCAAGGCCGTCGTGCTGGCGCTCGTCACGTTCGGCGTCGGGCTGATCACGCTGTTCGGCACCTACCTGATCGTCACGCCCATCCTCGAGGGCAAGGGTTTCGAGGCCCACCTCGACGACCCGCAGACCGTCATCGCCCTCATCGGCGGCGCCGCCTACCTCGCCATCGTGGCGGTCTTCTCACTGGGCCTCGGCACGATCATCCGCAGCGGCGCCGGCGCGATCGCCGCGGCCGTGGGTGTGCTGCTCATCCTGCCGCCCCTCTTCCTGCTCGTTCCGCTCGAGTGGCTGCACGACCTCGCCCCCTACCTGCTGTCCAGCGCGGGCGGGCAGATGCACACCATCCCGACCGGGTCGATGGATGTCGAGGGCTGGGTCGCCGTTATCGTGAGCGTGGCCTGGGCCGTCGTGTCGCTGGTCGTCGCAGCCGTGTTGTTGAAGCGGCGCGACGCGTAACCTCGCATCATGGAGATGTGGCTGTTCGATGCCCCCACGGCGACGGCGCTCTCACAGATCATGCCGGTGCTCCTGCTGGCTCTGATCCTCGAGATGCGCCGCACCGAGATGCATCTGCGCGGCCGCAGCATTCGCAAGACTCGAATCATCCTCGCTGTGTTCTTCGGGGCTTTCGCGGTGATCGAAACGGTGCTCGTGTTGTCGATCGACGGCCGACTCTTCCCCGCACGGTGGAGTGACCTCGTCGCGGCGCTCGTGATCTTCGCGCTGCTGTGGCTGCTGTTCGTGCTGTCGATGATGTCGGAGCGCGGGACGCAGCGCTCAGGGCGCCGCGACGGGAAACGCGACGACGACTGACTAGCCTTCGACCTCGACGAGGATGAGGGGCAGCTCGTCGAGCAGTTCGCGAGCGAGGAAACCGAGCGGGCCGACGCGCACCGAGAGCCGATCTCCGGCGGCGGCGTGTGCGTGCGAGGCCCAGACGGCGGCCTGCGCTGGCTCGGCTCCCCGCGCGCAGAGTCCCGTGATGGCACCCGCGAGAACGTCTCCCGAGCCGGATGTGCCGAGGCCGCTGTGACCCGTGCCCGACTGCCAGACGCGGCCGTCCGGGTGGGCGATGACGTTGTGGCATGAGACGACGGCCTGGTAGCGGCGCGCGATGGCGAGGGTGTCGGCGACGAGGTCGGTGTCGGCATCCTCGTCGGAATCGCGCTCGAGCAGGCGGTCGGCTTCGCTCGTGTTGGGGGTGAGGACGAGTCGGTTCGCGAAGGTCTGCACGATCTCGTCGACTTTCGGGAGGACGCCGAGCGCGTAGGCATCCAGGGCCAGGATGGTGTCGTCCCCGAGCAGGTCGGGGAGCTCGCGCAGCAGCGCTTCGGCTTCGTCGGCGTCGTCGAGCCCCGGCCCCACGAGCACGACATCGGCGGAGGAGAGGTCGTCGGCGATGTCTCGCACCGTGGAGCCCGCGACGTGTCCGTCGTCGGTTTCGGCGAGAGGTGCGACGCCCGATTCGGGCACGGCCACGGCCACGTGCGGTGCGACCGACCGGGCGACGGCGAGTGTGAGCCGGCCGGCCCCGACGCGCAGGGCGGCGAGACCCGCGAGCTGCGCGGCACCGGGGGACCGGAGGGCGCCGCCCACGACGACGACCTGCCCGCGGCCGTACTTCGAGTCACCACCGCCCGGGAGTGTCCACTCGCGCAACAGGTTCGGTGTGATGACGGTCGGCGTGGGCGTGGGCGTGGTTGCGGGCGTGGGCGACGGCGTCGCTTCGAGTTGTGCGTTGGGTGTCTGCGCGGACCGTGCGGTCGAGTCGCCTGCGGATGCTGCGGATGTCGTGTCGGTGTCGCTCATGCTCTTCCTCCGATGACGGCCGCCTCGGGCGACCCGTCGCTGCGGGTGTCGTCGCGCTCGCCCGAGTGGTGGGTGACGGGTGCGCCGGCGCGTTCGAGGTGGGTGGTGTCCGAGAAATCGTCGAGCTTCCAGGGCTCGCCGGGCTCGCCGGGGGCGCCGCGGCTGATGCGGGTCAGCGACGCGTTCTTCACCGAGTGCGACGCGGCGAATTCGAGCAGTTCGGCCTCGTCCCAGCCGAGGCACACGTAGAGCAGCAGCATGACGATCGAGTCGTGGGCGACGATCACCCCGAGGCTGTCCGAACCGGTGTCGTGCGCATCGTCCTCGATGTCGCGCAGCACGCTGCGCAGCCGCAGGGCCAGGTCGGCCCAGGATTCGCCGCCGGGCGGTCGGTAGGAGAACTTGCCGAGCCAGTCGCGGCGCTCCTCTTCTTCGGGATGCCGCGTCTGCACGCCGTGGCGCGTGAGTAGGTCGAGGATGCCGAGCTCGCGGTCGCGCAGCCGTTCGTCGCGCCGCGGCGAGAGCGGCAGCTGCGCCGCATCGAGGGCGATGGCGAGGGTTTGTCGGGCGCGCAGGTAGTTCGACACCCACAGTCGGGTGCTGTCGTGGCGCAGCCGTTCGTCGTGGTCGGCGAAGACCGACCCGAGCGCGGCGGCCTGCTGCTCGCCGTCCTCCGAGAGGGGCACGTCGGCGTCGCGCATCTCGATGTGGATGACCTCGGCGCCCTCCGCTTCGGCGGCGCTCGCGGCCCGGTTGGCGATGCTCTCGCCGTGCCGGATGAGCCAGAGTTCTGTGACAGCCATACTTTCAGGCTATCCAGCCCCCGGGGGCAGACAAGTGGTTGACGTGTTGAGCGCCGGGCCCTATCGGGTGGCGGCCGCCGCACCCGTCAGAAGCGTGAGGATGTCTTGGTAGCGCTCGGTCGTGCGCGCGACGATGTCGGCGGGCAGCTCGGGCGGGGTGCCCGTCTGGTCCCAGTTCGCGGCCAGCCAGTCGCGCACGATCTGCTTGTCGAACGAGGCCATGCGCTCGGCCGGGGTTCCGCCGGATGCCCACGCCTCGGCATCCCAATAGCGGGACGAGTCGGACGTGAGCACTTCGTCGGCCAGGACGATCTCGCCCGTGTGGGGGTCGCGGCCGAATTCGAACTTGGTGTCGGCGAGGATGACCCCGGCGGGCTCGGCGAGGGCGGAGGCGCGGCGGTAGATGGAGAGCGAGAGGTCGCGCAGTGCTGCCGCGTCGTCGGCGCCGATGAGTTCGACGACGCGCTCGTAGCTGATGTTCTCGTCGTGTTCGCCGAGCGGCGCCTTGTAGGCGGGGGTGAAGAGCGGCTCGGGCAACCGGTCGCCGTTCTGCAGGCCGGCGGGCAGCGGGATGCCGCACACGCTCTGGTCGGCCTCGTACTCTTTCCAGCCCGACCCGGTCAGGTAGCCGCGCACGACGCATTCGACGGGGAACATGTCGAGCTTCTTGACGAGCATGCTGCGGCCGACCACCTCGGTGGGGATGATTTCGCGCACGGTGGCCGGATCGCTGGCCGCGTCATCCGAGCGCAGTTCGTGATCGGCCACGAGGTGGTTGGGAACATCGGACAGCTGGTCGAACCACCACAGGCTCAACGTGGTCAGCAGCTCACCTTTGCCCGGGATGGCGGGCGACAGGACGTGGTCGAAGGCGCTGACCCGGTCGCTGGCGACGACGAGCATGCGCCCGGCCGCGCCATCGGTGCGCTCGGCGTCGGGCTCGTACAGGTCACGCACCTTGCCGGAGTAGACGTGGGTGAAGCCGGGCAGTTCGAGGTAATCGCTCACCCGCCCATTATCGCGGAGTCCCCGTGCTCATCGATGCGCGCTGCCGCCCGATAGATTGGACCACGACAAGGTTTTCGGAGTGGGGGAGGGCGCATCGACGCCCTCGAGATGGGGGTTCGCATGTCGATGGGTTCGCGCGATGGTCTGCAGCCGGAGGATTCCGGAGCGTCCGACGTCGGAGCGAGCGGCGAACCTCTGAAGGGGTCGTCCTCGAAGCGCCGGGTGTGGCTCCTCGTCGGCGGAATTCTGGCCGCGGTGGTGATCATCACGCTCGTCGTCGTGTTCTTCCTCACTCGTTCGGGCAGCAACCCCCTCTCGTCGTCGACACCTTCGGCTTCGGTCTCGGCGTCGGCCACCGCGGTTTCGTCCGCGTCACCGACCGCCGCGCCCCCGGCCACGTCCAGCGCGGCTCCCGTCGAGCCGGCGGCTCCGGTCGCTCTGCCGACGGATTGCTACAAGATCTTCGACCAGGCCTACCTCGACACGTATGGTTCGGCCGAGTTGAATAGCCCGCTTCTCGAGCCGATCATCTCGCGCATCCCCGATATCGAGGCGCTCCGCGCGAGCTTGCCGGGCATCGAGTGCCGCTGGGGTGGACCCACCGAGGGCGGCACGGCGAGTTCCGTCAACGCGGTCACGCCCGCGCAGCAGGATGAGGCCATCGCGCTCGCCGTGGCGAACGGTGCCTCGTGCGAGGACTGGGAAGAGGGCACGAAATGCCGCATCTTCCAGCGGCTGGACGAGTGGTACACCGCCGAAGAGTATTTCTTCCGCGACGGCCTGTGGGTGTCCACCTGGCTTGCGGGCACGATCGGTGACGAGAACACGATCACCCAGGAGATGACGTCGTCGATCGAGTCGACGCTCTGGCCCTGACCCGGGCGTCGAACCGGAGCACGGTTCGCGCAGCATCTTTGTGAGGCCGGACGAGCGCGGCGCCGCGGCGGCGGTTGTGCGGTGTATTCCTTCGAGCAGCGACCTCCGTTGCACAGCGGCTTCCACGAGGCTCCGGCTTCGGCGGCGGTTGCGCTACCGAGTCGCGGAGGGTGCTGCTGGCTCGCTGGGTGCCGCTGCGGCGATGAGCCTGTGCAGCGTGGAGCGCAGGCCGTCGAGTTCGTCGAGCGTCATGCCAAGTTCTCCGACGATGGTGGTCGGGATGCCTTCGGCCTTCGATCGCAGCGCCCGCCCCGTGTCGCTCAGTGTGATGTCGAGAACGCGTTCATCGTGCGCGGAGCGCCGGCGCTGCACGAGCCCGGCTGCTTCCAGGCGCTTGAGTAATGGGGACAACGTGGCCGGCTCGAGCTGCAGCACCTGCCCGAGCTCTTTCACCGAGTGCGGCTCGTTCTCCCACAGCGCGAGCATCACCAGATATTGAGGATGCGTCAGCCCAAGCGGTTCGAGCACGGGCCGGTACAGCGCCAACACGCTGCGCGACGCGACGGCCAATGCGAAGCAGACCTGGTTCTCGAGCGCGAGCACATCGGCCTCGGCGGGCAGCATCTCGGCCCCGGCCGCGGTCTGCGCCGTTGCGTGCGTTCGTTCAGCTGCCGACATCCGAGCACCCTCCGCGTTTAGTATGTACACTAATCATTATGGCACGAAGCAAAAAGAAGCGTCTGACGGTGAAGGAGGCCGGTGGCATCACCGGTTGGCTCACCGCCACGCTGCTGCCCTATCTGGGCCCGCCGCCCCTCGGCGATCGCAACGAGCCGCTGGCGCCGTCGTCGGTCGACAACCCGTGCCCGCTCTGTGGAGCGCCCATGTCCGAGCACCGCGTCGACCGCTCGGGCGAGCGCACGCAGCTCTACTGCCCGACCGCGCCCACCCCTTAGCGCTCTAGCGGGTCGTGACGGGCCCGCTTCGCCACACCGTCTGACGGTCCCGCCGTCTGGCGCCTGCCACGTCACATTCGGCAAGGCCCCCACTTCCGCGCGGCGCCTCCTTGTGGCGCCGCCTCCCACGCCGTTGGCCGCGTCTCCGCGCCACGTCGAGCCGTTCCGCGCTCCGTCGAGCCGTTCCGCGCTCCGTCGAGCCGCTCCGCGCTCCGTCGATCCGTTGGTCGCCTCTCCACGCTCCGTAGCCTCGCCCCGCACCACGTCGCCTCGAGGCACGGCGTGCCTCGTTTCGTCGCGGCCCGTCGTTTCGGTCTGCCTCGTTTTCTCGCGGTCCGTCGCCACGTCGTGCCTCGTTTTCTCGCGGCCTGCCGCTACGTTGTGCCTCGTTTCCTCGCGGACCGTTGCCACGTCGTGGCTCGTTTCCTAGCGGACCGTCGCCTCGTCGTGCCTCGTTTCCTAGCGGACCGTCGCCTCGTCGTGCCTCGTTTCCTAGCGGCCTGCCGCTCCGTCGTGCGTTGCTGCTGTTGCCGAGACCGCGGAGGCGTTCGAGCTCCGCATCGTGTCGTTCGGATGTCGTCGGAGATGGCGGACGTTCTCGAGCAGCCCCGTGCTGCCTGGGCCGCACTTTTTTCTTGGTTTGAGCTATTCCAGGCGGTATATTCCAGATGGACTATTCCAGATGGAATAGTCCATCTGGAATACCGAAAACGTGGAAAGAATGTGCCTGTCGCCGACAGGACGATGGGGGCGGTGATGATATGAATCGACGGAAACAGGGCGAAGGCCTTGGGATGCCGATGATTCGCGTCGCGGCACTCGGGTTTCTCGCGGAACGACCGATGCATGCCTACGAGATGTATCAGCTGGCCCTGAAGCGCGGCGAGGATCGCGTCGTCAACGTCAGCCCAGGATCTCTGTACCGCGCGGTGTACGCGCTGGAAGATCGCGGATACGCCGCCGAATTCGAAACATTCCGTGATGGTCCGAGACCGGAGCGGACCACGTTCGAAATCACGCAGGCCGGACGCGAAGCCTATGAACGCGAACTGCAGCACATGGTAGAACTGCCTGCCGAGGAGTATCCCGAATACATCCTCGCCATATCCGGGATGCATGCGCTCGCGGCCGATGTCGTTCACGAAGCCGTCGCGCGGCGCAATCGTCACCTGACCGCCGAGATCGAAGCCATCGACGAAGCCACCAGACAGGCCGACGAGCGCGGTGTGCCCGAGATGTACGTCTTGCACCGTCAATTCCGTCGGCACATGATCTGCGCGGAGATGGACTGGAACGGGCAGCTCCTGGCCAGGCTCGACGCCGGAGACATCCCCTGGCACGACGACCGCAGTCCCGAAGAGCGCGCTCGCAACGGACCCGCCTCATCGCACGTCGGCACGAGAAGCGGTCGGCGTCGAATGGCGGCGGGGGATGCATCCGGGCGGCGTTTTCGTTCAGACAACGTTCCCGTGCCACCGCCCGAAGAAACAGCCGTGGCACGCGGAACGCTCGATAGCGCCTCGCACGAGCGCCGGGTGAGTGGCGTCGCCATCGTAGAAGACACCCGAGAACGTGAGGCCGAACCGGCCGGCGCGACCCGGGACTCGACCGAAGAACTCAAGGAACGCGCGCAGCGTGAAGCGGAAGCGCGAGCATGGCTTGGCTCAGCGGCCCGCACGCAGCTGCCTGAACCCACGAACTGACGTGCCACGGGGGCGGCGGCACCGAGAACGTCCCATCGAACTCTCCCTACAAGCATCCCCACCCCTCACCCGGCCCAGCCTGACGCTGAGCCCTCGCATCTTTAGGACACCGTGGAAACCATCGCAAAACCGTGGCCGGCACTCTGGTCACTCGTCATCGGATTCTTCATGATCCTGATCGACACCACCATCGTCTCGGTCGCCAACCCCGCCATCATGCGCGGGCTCGGCGCCGACCTGAACGCCGTGCTCTGGGTGACCAGCGCCTACCTGCTCGCCTACGCCGTGCCGCTGCTCATCACCGGGCGGCTCGGCGACCGGTTCGGGCCGAAAAACCTCTACCTCGGCGGGCTCGTGATCTTCACCCTCGCCTCGGCCTGGTGCGGATTCGCCGGCAGCATCGAGATGCTCATCGTGGCCCGCGTGTTCCAGGGACTCGGCGCATCGCTCATGACCCCGCAGACCATGGCCGTCATCACCCGCATCTTCCCGCCCGACCGCCGCGGCGCGGCCATGGGACTCTGGGGAGCCACCGCCGGCGTCGCCACGCTCGTCGGCCCCATCCTCGGCGGCGTGCTCGTCGACGGGTTCGGCTGGGAATGGATCTTCTTCGTCAACGTGCCCATCGGCATCGTCGCCTTCGTGCTCGCCGCGCGTCTCGTGCCCTCGCTCGAAAAACACCCGCACAAATTCGACATCCTGGGCGTCGTGCTCTCGGCCGTCGGCCTCTTCCTGCTCGTGTTCGGCATCCAGGAAGGTGAGGCCTACGACTGGGGCACCATCGCCGGGCCCATCACCGTCTGGGGCCTCATCGTGGCCGGCATCGTCGTGCTCATCGGCTTCGTCGTCTGGCAGCGCTACAACCGCGGCGAACCGCTCCTGCCGCTGAAACTCTTCCGCGACCGCAACTTCTCGCTCGCCAACGGCGCCATCACCACGGTCGGCTTCACCATCACGAGCATGAGCCTGCCGCTCATCTTCTTCTACCAGACCGTGCTCGGCCTGACGCCCACCCAATCGGCACTCATGATGGTGCCCATGGCCGTCATCTCGGGCGTGCTCGCGCCCGTCGCCGGCAAGCTCATCGACCGCTACAACCCCCGCTACATCGCCGTCACCGGCATGCTACTGCTCGCCCTCGCGCTCGTCTGGTACTCGCTGCTGCTCACACCCGACCGCCCCATATGGATGTTCCTGCTGCCGAGCGCCGTCCTCGGCCTCGCCAACGCCGGCATCTGGGGTCCGCTGTCGACGACCGCCACGCGCAACCTGCCGCCGCAGCTCGCCGGCGCCGGATCGGGCGTCTACAACACCACCCGGCAGATCGGCGCCGTGCTCGGAAGCGCGTCCATCGCGGCGCTCATGCAGGCTCGCATCAGCGCCGAACTGGGTGGCGGAGCATCCGGTGCCGCACCCGGCGGCGAGATGCCCACGACCGGTGGCGAACTGCCCGAGGCGTTGCACGCCGGGTTCACCGCGGCCATGGCTCAGGCCCTGCTGCTGCCCGCCGCCGTCGCGCTCATCGGGGGCGTCATCGTCGTGTTCTTCGCAAAGCCGAAACCGCCGCAGTGGGGTCCGCGGGCCCAGGCTGCGCCGGATGATGCCGCAGCGACGGAGCAGGAAGCCCAGGCGACGCGGCCGTAGCGGGAACGCCGGCCGCGGTGCTGGCCGCGCCCCGCGAAGCTGCCCCACCGCGGAGGACGCAGGGGGGCGCGGTCCGGATCGGCGTGGCCACGGCATCCGGTTAGGGTGTGACGATGGCGAAGAAACGTATCGAGGTGCGCGCAACTACGGCCGACGACTGGCAGCAGGTGCGTGCGCTGCGACTCGAGATGCTCGCCGACACCCCCATCGCATTCGGCGAAACCCTCGAGGCCGCGCACCGCGTCACCGAGGCCGGATGGCGTGAGCGCGGCCGCCGCGGAACCAACCCGCACAGCACGGCCCTCGTCGCCATAGACCTCGACACCGGAGCCTGGGCCGGCATCATGGGCGGCTACGTGGACGACGCCGTCGGGTCGAAACCGCTACTCGTCGGCGTGTACGTGTCACCCGCTTACCGCGGCAAGAACTCGCACGTCACCGACCTGCTGCTCGCCGGGGTCGAGGAGTGGGCCCGCGGCGAGGGGGACGAGCTGCTGCTGCACGTGCACGAGAGCAACCCGCGCGCCATCGCCGCCTACGAGCGACGAGGTTTTTACGCGACGGGCGTCACCGTGCCCTACGTGCTCGACCCCAGCACGCGCGAACTCGAGATGCGCAAGCGACTGCGCTGACCGCATCCCCGCGCCGGCCGAGGCCAGAGCACGCGACTCAACCCCAGGGGATCGAGCCGACGAGGACGCCGACGACGAGCATGACGACCGAGACGATGGCGGCCCGCCAGAGCACCTTCTTGTGGTGGTCGCCGAGGTTCACGTTGGCGAGGGAGACGAGCAGCAGGATGGCGGGAACCAGCGGAGACTGCAGGTGCACGGGCTGCCCGGTGATCGACGCGCGAGCCATCTCGACCGGGTCGATGCCGAAGTTCGCGGCGCTCTGCGACAGCACCGGCAGGATGCCGAAGTAGAACGCGTCGTTCGACATGAAGAACGTCATCGGGATGCTGAGCAGGCCCGTGATGACGGCCAGGAACGGTCCCATCGACGCCGGGATGACCTCGACCAACCAGTTCGCCATCGCGTCGACCATGCCCGTGCCGTCGAGTACGCCGATCAGCACACCGGCGGCCAGAACCATCGACACGACGCCGACGACGCTCGGAGCGTGCGCCACGATCTCGGATGCCTGGCTCTTCATCTTGGGGAAGTTCACGAGCAGTGCGATGGCCGAACCGATCATGAAGACGTAGAACAGTGGCACCAGGTCGAGCACCAGGAGCGTCATGACCGCGAGCGTGAGCGCGAGGTTGAACCAGATGAGCTTGGGACGCAGGGTGGGGCGGTCGGAGTCGAGCATGGTGTCCGACATGGCGGTCGCGATGGGCTGCGTGATGACCGCGACACCCGAGGCGTCGACGGTGGCGGGGGAACCAGCCGGTGTGGAGGAGGCGGTGCCCGAGCTCGAACCGGTGCCGGCGGAGCCGAAGCGGCCGCGAGAGCCGGCGAGACCGGAACCGGAACCCGGGGTCGCGTCATCCGTGTCGGTGGTGCCGCGGGCGCGGCCGAACGTGGTGCCCGCGAGCGTGCCGTCGGTGCCCAGGGGACTGCCGTCGGCGTCGAAACGGCCGAGGCGCTTGCGCTCGGCGAGCCCCAGCATCCAGGCGAAGAGGAAGACGATGACGAGACCCGCGATGAGCGACGGGATCATGGGGACGAAGATGGCGCTCGCGTCGACCTTGAGGGCCGCGGCGGCGCGCACCGTGGGACCGCCCCAGGGGACGATGTTGAGCGTGCCGTTGGCGAGACCCGCCACACACGTGAGCACGACGGGGCTCATGCCGAGACGCAGGTAGATGGGCAGCAAGGCCGCCGTCGTGACGATGAACGTGGTCGAGCCGTCGCCGTCGAGCGAGACCGCGCCCGCCAGCAGCGCCGTGCCGACGACGATCTTGGCCGGATCGTTGCCGGCCACCTTCAGGATGAAACGCACGAGCGGGTCGAACAGCCCGACGTCGATCATGATGCCGAAGTAGATGATGGCGAACATGAGCAGGGCGGCCGTGGGCGCGAGTTTGCCGACGGATTCCATGACCATGTCGCCGAGCCCGAGGCCCGCTCCGGCGAACAGGCCGAAGATGGTGGGGACGAGGATGAGGGCCACGACGGGCGTGAGCTTCTTGGTCATGATGAGCACCATGAAGGTGACGATCATGGCGAAACCGAGAATGACGAGAGACACACTGACTCCTTTGTCTGTTTTGTCTGCGGAATGGTGCGCCGCCCCCAGAGGCTCGCAGACGCGGCATCCGCTGTCTTGCTTTGCCGCGTTTAGGAGAAAGCACGCATAAAACCGGTTTTGCGCATTGTGCTCAGGGGGTCGGCGCGCGTTCATCTGGGTACCCTGAAGGGCGACGAGGCGAAGGAGGTCGCATGCCGGGTACACCCGCAACGCGCGCCCCCCGCGCACCGCGAACGCCTCGAACGCCGCGAACACCGCTGCGAACACCGCCGCGAGCGCCGCTGCGCTTCGTCACACAGGTGTTCATCCTGCAGGTGGCCGTCGTGCTCGCCACCGTGGCCATCTCGGCCGGTGTCTTCGTGTGGGTGGGCACGGGGCAACTGGTGCGCGAGGCCGAGGCCACCGCGCTGGCCATCGCTCGCAGCGTGGCCGAAGACCCGGATGTGCGCGCCGACGTGGCTGAGTGGTCGGCCGATCCGGGCACACCGTCGGCCACCGAGCTCGCGGACGGACCGCTCGAGACCGTGGCCGAGAACGTGCGCGTGAGGACCGGCGCGTTGTTCGTCGTCATCACCGACGATCAGGGCATCAGGCTCGCGCATCCGAACCCCGACGAACTCGGTGAGACCGTGAGCACGAGCCCCGACGTCGCGCTCGCCGGACGCGAGGATGTCTCCTGGGAACGCGGCACACTCGGCGACTCGGCGCGCGCGAAGGTGCCCGTGCTGGCGCCGGGAGCGGCACCCGGGTCGACCGACGACGTGGTGGGCGAGATCAGCGTGGGCTTCGCGGCCTCCACGGTGTTCGACACGCTGGGCGACGAAATCGCACCCGTCGTGATCGGGGCGTTGGCGGCCCTGGGTGTCGGGGTGGCGGCATCCATTCTGATTCGGCGACGGTTGCGGCGGCTGACGCTCGGCCTGCAACCCGAAGAGCTGCGCGCGCTCGTGCAAGACCAGGAGGCCGTGCTCTCGGGCGTGGGCGAAGGCGTGATCGGCCTCGGCCCCGACGACCGGATCACGGTGTGCAACGACCAGGCGGCCCGGGTGCTCGGGGTCACGGATGCCGTGGGCCACACGCTCGACGAACTGGGTCTGCCCGCCGACTTCCGCGCGCTCGTGCGGGGTGACGGCGCCGAACAACAACTCCTGCTGAACGGCCGCGTCGTCTTCATCGACGTGCGGACCGTGTCGCGCGACGGCGCCCACCTCGGCCGCGTCGTGATCGTGCGCGACCGCACCGACGTGGAGGCGCTCAGCCGCAAACTCGACGCCGTGAATGCCATGACGACCGCGCTGCGTGTGCAGCGCCACGAATTCGCCAACCGCCTGCACGCCATCTCGGGCCTCATCGCCACGGGGGAGCACGACCAGGCCGAACGCTATCTGGCGGATGTGCTGAACCACGGCCCGCTCAAATACCCCGTCGAGCACGCCGACCGCCTGACCGAGCCCTATCTGCAGGCGTTCCTCGGGGCGAAAGGCATCGAGGCCTCCGAAAAGGGGGTGCTGCTCACGATCGGCGCCGAGACGCTCGTGACGGGTCGCGTGGTCGCCGCCGAAGACGTGACGACCGTGCTGGGCAACCTCATCGACAACGCCGTCGCGGCGGCCGTGGCGGGGCAGGTCTCGCCGGCGTGGGTGGAGGTCGAGGTGCTGGATGACGGGGCCGACCTCTACCTGTCCGTCATGGACTCCGGGAACGGGGTGGATGCCCGGGAGGAGGTCGGCGATCGCGCAGAACCCGATCCGGATGCCGTGCACGGACTCGGCTTCGGGCTCCCACTCTCCCGCGACATCGCGCGGCGCAGCGGCGGCGACCTCTGGTTGGCCTCGCGCGGCGTGCCCGGCGAACACGGAGCGGTGTTCTGCGTGCGCCTGCCCGGCGCCGTCGAGCCCGACCGCCCCGCCCGCCCCGACATCCCGAACGAAGGAACACCGTGAGCGCAGCATCCGACGATCTCGTCGTCCTGGTCGTCGACGACGACTTCCGTGTAGCGCGCCTGCATGCCGAATATGCCGCGCGCGTGCCCGGTGTGCGCGTGCTCGAACCCGTGGGCACGGCGGCCGCCGCTCGCCAGGCCATCGCGCAACACCGCCCGGGGCTCGTGCTGCTCGACGCCTACCTGCCCGACGAGAGCGGCCTCGATCTGCTGCGGGACATTGATGCGGATGTTTTCCTGTTGAGCGCCGCCTCCGACGCCGACACCGTGCGCACGGCCCTGCGCCGCGGGGCGCTGTGCTACCTGATCAAACCGTTCGCGGCCGACGCGCTGACCGACCGCATCGCGGCGTTCCAGCGGTTCGCCAACGTCGTGCCCGCCGACCCCGCCCGCACCCTCGACCAGGAGGCTATCGAACGGGGCTTGCGCATCGTGCACTCGGGGGACAGCCCGGGGGGCTCGCGCTCGCGGTCGGCCACCGAACAGGCCGTGCTCGATGCCGTCGAGCGCGCTGATGCCGAGCTCTCGGCCGTCGACGTTGCCGAGCGCGTGGGCGTCTCGCGCGCGACCGCGCAGCGCTACCTCTCGGGGCTCGCGGCCGACGGGTCGATCCGCGTGCAGCTCAACTACGGCAGCACGGGGCGCCCCGAACACCGCTACCTGCCGCGCGGCTAGGCGCGGCCATCCGGGTAGCCGCTCGATTGCGGGTTTCCGCAAGAGGCGCATACCCGCACGTTACCGGGCCGCAATCCGCACGCGTCCCCGGAATCGTTGCTCCGCACCTAAACGCGCCTCAAGACTGAGGCATCGGCCGTTCACCTCCCGGCCACCCGAATCAGGAGCTTCCCATGAGTCCACGTTTTGCGATGCCGCACGCCCTCCGGGCCCGGCCTCTCGCCGCACTACTGGCGGCCGCCCTCGCGCTCGGGGTCATGCCCCTGGCCGCGCAGGCCGCTCAAGCCGCACCGACGACAGGCACTGCCGCCTCCTCCGTCCGCGCCGCGATCACCGACCCGCAAACAGTTGTCAGCCTCACCTTCGACGACACCAACGCCGACCAGATGGCGGCACTTCCCATCCTCGACGCCGCCGGCATCAAGGCCACCTTCTATGCCATCACGGGCTACATCGGCGCCCCCGGATATCTGACCCTGCCTCAGCTGCAGGGCATCGGCGCGAGCGGCCACGAGATCGGCGGCCACTCGGTCACCCACCCCGACTTCACGACCATCACGGCGGCCGAGGCCACGCGCGAGGCCTGCAACAGTCGAGCGACCCTCGCCGACTGGGGCTTCGCCAACGTGCGCAGCTTCGCCTACCCCTTCGCGGCCGTCGACGCCGCCGCCGAGAAGGCCGTCGCCGATTGCGGCTACAACTCCGCCCGCGGCCTGGGCGACATCGAGTCCCGCTTCGGCTGCGCCGGTTGCGGCTTCTCCGAGGCGCTTCCGCCCGCCGACCCCTTCTACACCCGGGCCCTCGACCAGTTCGATTCGTCCTGGACCCTCACCGATCTGCAGAATGCCGTGCTCAACGCCGAGAACAACGGCGGCGGATGGGTGCAGCTCACGTTCCATCACGTCTGCGACAACGCGTGCGACTCGCTCGCGATCTCGCCCGCCCTGTTGAAGCAGTTCACCGACTGGCTGACCCCCCGTGCGGCCACCGAGAACACCGTCGTTAAGACGGTCGGAGACGCTGTCGGAGGCGCGGTGAAACCGGTCGTCAGTCAGCCCCTCCCGCCCGCACCGGGCGCCGGGGTCAACGGCATCATCAATCCGAGCCTCGAGGATGTCGCGACATCCGGTATCCCGGCCTGCTGGTCGACGGCCGGCTTCGGCACCAACACGCGCACCTTCAGCACCGTCACCCCCGGACGCACCGGAGTCGTCGCCGAGAAGCTCGTGGTGACGGGCCACACCGACGGAGACGGTCAGCTGCTGTCCACCTTCGACCAGGGTGCCTGCGCCCCCACCGTCACGGCCGGGCACACCTACTCGTTGCGTGCCTGGTTCACCTCGACCGCGCCCACCCAGATCAACGTCTATCTGCGTAACACGGCCGGCCTCTGGTCGTACTACACGTCGAGCGCCTACTTCGCAGCCGCGGCCACGTGGACGCAGGCCGAATGGACGACGCCCGCCCTGCCCGCCGGCACCACCGGGCTGAGCTTCGGTCTCAACATGTTCCAGAACGGTGAGATCACGACCGACGACTACGCGCTCTACGACACCGTGGGTGCGCCCGCCGTGCCCGGTACCCTCGTGGCCGGAACTCCCACCATCACGGGCACGGCCAAGGTCGGTGAAACGCTGACGGCCAACCCCGGCACGTGGACGCCGGCATCGACCACGTTCACGTATCAGTGGCTGCGCGGCGCGACCGATATCGCCGGCGCGACCTCGGCGACCTACACCGCGACGGCCGCCGATCGGGGCGCGCAGCTCTCGGTGCGGGTCACCGGTTCGGCGCCCGACTGGACGCCGCCGACCGCAACCGCGACGTCGGCTGCGACGTCCGCCGTGCTCGCCGGAAACGTGACGACGAATCGTCTCGCCGGGGCCGACCGCTTCGGCACCGCGATCGCCGTGGCCCAGACGTTCGCCCCCGGTGTCGCTCGCCTCTACATCGCCAACGGCTACGGTTTCCCGGATGCCCTGAGTGCGGCCCCGGCCGCCGCCCACTTCTCGTCGCCGTTGCTCCTCACGGCGCCCGAAGCCCTGCCGGCCGCCGTGAAGGCCGAGATCAAGCGGCTGAAACCGGCGAAGATCGTCATCGCGGGTGGCGTCAACGCCGTCAGCAACAGCGTGCTCGCCGAACTGAAGGCGCTCGCGCCGACCGTCCGGCTCTCGGGCGACGACCGCTTCGGCACCTCGCGGGCCATCGCCGCCGACGCCTTCGGCACCAACGCGCCGACGGCCTACGTGGCAACGGGTTACGACTTCCCGGACGCCCTCACGGCATCGGCGGCCGCCGCGAAGGCCCAGGCTCCCGTCGTGCTCGTCCCCGGAACGAACACGACCCTCGACCCCGCGACGCTCGCGGCATTGAAGACGCTCAAGACGACCACGGTGAAGATCGCGGGCGGCCCCAACGCCGTCAGCGTCGGTATCGAGAACGGCTTGAAGGCGGGCTTCGGGCCCACGGCCGTGAAGCGCCTCTCGGGTGCGGACCGTTACGCCACCGCCGAGGCCATCAACCTCGACGCCTTCGGCTCGAGCGCCACCGTGTATCTCGCCTCGGGGGTCGGCTTCCCCGACGCCCTGGTGGGCGCGGCGCTCGCGGGCACGAAGGGATCACCGGTCTATCTGACCGGCCCCGGATGCGTGGTGCCCAGCGTTCTGCAGGCCATCGACCGGCTCGGCACCACCGTGGTGACGCTCCTCGGCGGTCCGAACGTGCTCTCGGCCGACGTAGCCGCCCTGAAGGCCTGCGGCTAACCCGCCGGCCGCCGATCCTCCGGCCGGCGCCACCCGAAGGCGCCGGCTCGGACCCTCGAAGAAGCGCCCCTCCCCTCGCGTGTGCGGTGGAAGGGGCGCTTCGCTGCGTGTGGGGCGCGCGGCCGACGGGCGGCAGACGATGCTTACCAGCGCGGGTGGATGCTCGCGCGGAAGTGGCGGTCGTAGATGTCGTGCACGACGCGATCGAAGTCGGCGCCGAGCTCGGGCACAGAGGCGGCCTGCGCGTTGGACGTCGCCTGCGATACATTGCGCGCACCCGGGATGACGGTGCTCACGCCCGGCTGCTCGACGATCCACTTGAGTGCCGCCTGCGGAACCGAGACGCCCTCGGGAACAGCGCGCGCGAATTCCTGCGCGGCCGCGACGCCCTCCTCGAAGTCGACGCCGCTGAACGTCTCGCCCTGGTCGAAGGCCTCGCCGTGCCGGTTGAACGTGCGGTGGTCGGAGTCCGCGAAGGTGGTCTCGGCCGTGTACTTGCCCGAGAGAAGGCCGCTCGCGAGCGGCACGCGCACGATGATGCCGACGCCCGCCTCGGCGGCGGCGGGCAGCACGGCGTCGAGCGGCTTCAGGCGGAAGGCGTTGAAGATGATCTGCACAGTGGCGATGCCCGGGCGCTCGATGGCCGCGAGGGCCTGGTCGGCCTCCTCGACGCTCACACCGTAGGCCGCGATCGACTGGTCCTCGACGAGGGCGTCGAGCGCGTCGTAGACGGCGTTGTTGTGGAACACGGCCGTGGGCGGGCAGTGCAGCTGCACGAGGTCGAGCGTGTCGACACCGAGGTTCGTGCGCGAGCGGTCGACCCAGGCGCGGAAGTTTGCGGCCGTGTAGTTCTCGGGCGTCTGCTCGGCGCGGCGGCCCATCTTGGTGGCGACCGTGAGGTCGAGATCGGGGTTCGCGGCGCGGAACCGGCCGATCAGGCTTTCGCTGCGGCCGTCGCCATAGACGTCGGCGGTGTCGAAGAAGGTGACACCGTTCTCGACCGAGGCGTCGAGCACGGCCAGGGCGTCGTCTTCCGAGACGTCACCCCAGTCCGCGCCGAGCTGCCAGGTGCCGAGACCGATGACCGAGACGTTGCGGCCCGTGCGGCCGAGGATGCGTGATTCCATGCCTCGACCCTAGCCGCGACATCCGATGCCCGAGAGGGGTTGCGGTGTGGAGTCGGGCCGCGCGCTCGTGCCGCTATTCGGCCGGGATGGCGAGCTCGGCGTCGAGCTTGTCGAACGACAGGCGCCAGCCCTGCTCGGTCTGGTGGCGGCCCTCGAGGTCGAAGGGTGTCTCGTGCAGCGTGAGGCGGCCGTGGCCGTCGCGCTCCTGGAAGCGGATGTCGAGCCGCACGTCGCTGAGCTCGGCGCCGTCGCCCGTCTGCGCGTCGAGCCTGACGGCCAGGTGGGTGGGGGCCTCGAAGGCTGTGATGACGCCGTCGATGGGCAGCAGCTCGTGCGTCTCGGGGTCTTGCATGGCGAGCTTCCAGACGCCGCCCTCGCGCGCGTCGATCTCGACCGTCTCGCGCGGTGTGGTGAAGGTCTCGGGCCCGAACCAGGTCGCCACCAGGTCGGGCTCGGTGAAGTACGCGAACACGCGCTCGACGGGCGCCGCGAACGTGCGGCTCAGGTAGACATCGGTCTCGGGCAGGCCCTCGGGGCGGTAGTGGTGCAGCTCGTCGTTCACGGGGATCCTTTCGAGCGGAGGCGGTGTCCGCGGTGCCGGTCGGTGTCAGGGCAGTGTATTCGGGGCCGCGGGTGGCGTGCGACGGGTTGCGCTCGACGAGGGGTGCGCGCAGAGGGGTGTAAGTACGGGGGTATGCGCACGGGGGCGGCTCGCGACATCCGCGAACCGCCCCGTGTCGGGTTGCGTCGTGCCGTTAGTGGGCGAGCACGCCCGACAGCTCGTTCGAGGCCTCGGGCAGCGTGGCTGTGGTGAGGATTTCTCCCGACTCGATGTCGACGGCGTGGATCTTCTTCGAGGCGGGCTCGGTCACGTAGGCCACGTGGTCGCGCACGAAGATCGTGGGGCGGGGCTGCTGCCAGTCGAGGGGTTCGCTCCACTCGGCGATGACGGGGATGCTGTTCGTCACCGTTCCCGCCTCGGGGTCGATCACGTGGAGGGCTCCGTCGGTGCCGAGCACGAGGCCCTCACCGTGCGGCCCGCGCGCGAGCGAGCGGAACGAGTAGCTCGTGCCCAGGTCGACGAGTGTCAGCTCCTTGGTGCGGGTGTCGATGAGTGAGACGCGCTCGGGGCGCTCGAGTTCGGCATCCTTGTCGGTCTTGTAATCGCCGAGGGTGATGGGCGACTCGTCGCTGCCGGCCTGGTTGCCGATGCGGCCGTAGGCGTCGGGGCTCGCAACCTTGGTGATCTCGCCGTCCTGGTAGATGAGCACGCCCGACTCGCAGCCGATGACGACGGCTTCGTCCTCGGCCGTCGCCTCGCCGTGCACGCCCAGGCAGTCCTCGTTGCGCGCGATTTCCGTGCGGTTCTTATCGAGCACGATGATGCCGGGGCGGGATTCCTCGGTGCCGAGGGTGACGACGAGTTCGCCGTTCGCGAGCTCGACCGCGACACCGTGGTGGGCATCCGCTGTCTTGTAGGTTTCTTCGGGTTCGAGGGCCTGGGCGTCGTCGTCGCTCGCGTGCTCGATGTCGTGCGTGTCGAAGATCTCGACCTCGCCCGTGCCGTCGGTGAACAGCACGGTGCGGCCGTCGTGGCGCACCACGTGGCCGGGCTTCTCGCCGCCGAACGTCTGGTCGGTCAGCTCTCCGGCCTCGGCATCGAGCAGTGTGAAGCCCGAGCTCGTCGACACGAACAGGTGGCGGTCGTCGCCGGCGGGGTTCAGGCGGTTGAAGCCGTCGAGGGGGATGTCCTTCGTCACCTCGAGGGTCTCGGGGTCGAGCAGGTAGATGCCGCCGTCGTAGCTGACGGCGAGGGCGCCCGAGCCCGCCGAATCCGAGTGGCTGTCGGGGGCGGAGGAGGCGCTGGGCGTCGAGGTGCTCGAGGCTCCCGAGGCGCAACCGGTGAGGGCGAGGCCGCCGGCGAGGAGGGCCGCGAGGGCCGTGGTGGAGCGAGTTTTCTTCTGCATGTTTTCACGTTTCTAAACGAGGGTGAGTGCTGGGGATGATTCAGGGGGAGAGTCCGCGGGCGAGCGTCTCGACATTGGCGTCCATCATGTCGATGTAGCTCGGGGCACCTCCCTTCGCCGACGTCAGCGACTCGGAGTAGAGCGAGAGCACGGCCACGTCGAGTCCGGCCTCGTCGGCGAGCACCTGGCCGAGCGTGTCGGGCTGCGACGAGTCGACGAAGATCGCGGGCACCCCCGACGAGCGGATGGCCGAGGCCAGCGAGTCGAGATCGGAGGCGCTCGGCGAGGCCAGTGTGGTGCCCGACGGCACGATCGCGCCGATGACCTCGAAGCCGTACCGCTCGGCGAAGTAGCCGAACACGTGGTGGTTGGTGACGAGCGCCCGGTTCTCGGCGGGGATGCGGTCGACGGTGTCCTGGATGCGGGACTCCAGGGTCGTGAGCTCGTCGCGGTAGGCATCGGCGTTGGACTGGATGGCCTGCGCGTCGATGCCGGGGACCTCTGCGATCAAGCGGGCCGCGATCGCGTCGACGGCCGTGCGCATGCGGGCCGGGTCGGTCCAGAAGTGCGGGTCGAGCTGGCCGGCGCTGGCGTTGTGCTCGTCGGCCGCGGCGCCCTCGCCCGCCTGGTCGGACGCGAACGTGAGGGGATCGACCTCTTCGCCGACGGCGAGTGTGGCCACGCCATCCGTTGCCGCCGCGTCGACTGCGCGCAGCACGCCCTCCTCGAGTCCCAGGCCGTTGTAGACGACGAGGTCGGCGTTTTGCAGCGCCGCGGCCTGTTTCGCCGAGATGCCGAACGAGTGCGGGTCGGCGTTGGGGCCCATGAGCACCTCGACCTCGACCTCGTCGCCCGCGATGTTCTGCACGACGTCGCCCAGGATGTTGGTGGTGACGACGACCGTGCCGGCGCGATCCCCGGCGGGGCTGCAGCCCGTCAGCACACCCGCGGCGGTCAGGGCCGTGGCGACGAGGGCGACGACCCGGGAGCGGCGTCTGTGTTGTCCCCGATCGGCAGGCACCGGCATCCGGGCGTTGCCGCCAGGAAAGTGGGTGACTGCGGAGAACGTCGCGCGCCTCATCGCCCGACCTCGACGAGGTGGCTGGGGGTGATCGTCGTGTCGAAGCTGCGCGTCAGGCGCAGTCCGTCGGCGTAGTCGATCTCGTGGATCTGGCGGGCGCCGGGGTCGTTGACGTAGGCACGCGACGTGTCGATCTGGATGCTGGGGGTGCCGCTCGCCGCATCCGCCCCCGTGCTCGCGCCGCCCGCGAGCAGCGGCACACTCGTCATCACCGAGCCATCGTCGGTGGAGTAGGAATTGAGCGTGCCGTCGGCGAGCAGGGCAAGCACGGTCGACCCGTCGCCCGGCGAGGTGACGGCGCGCACCGGGGCCGCGGATGTGGCGACCGACCAGGCGCGATCGGAGACGTCGAGCGAGAGCACCGTGTTGTCGGCGGCGCGGGCGGCGAGGTAGTTGGCGCCGGGCCGGTAGTCGAAGGATGTCGCGCGCGAACCGGCTGGCAGGGACTCGGGGTAGGCGATCTTCTCGCTCGCGAAGCTGCCCGACGTGTCGGTGACGAGCAGGGCGCCGTCGGCGCAGCCGATGACGATTCCCGTGCGGGCCGTGGCGGTGCCGGCCGGGGCGGTGCAGCTGTCGGCGAGCGTGCCGAGGTCGGCGGCGTCGGGACCGTGCACCTGAACCGTGCCGGCGGGGGAGTCGGACGCGTCGCCGGCGACCGTGATGAGGTTCTCGCCGAAGGGTACGGCCAGGGCGGCGCTCGCCGCGCCCTCGGTGAGGTCCGCATTCTCCGA
Source organism: Okibacterium fritillariae (assembly GCF_052783725.1). Classification (NCBI taxonomy): domain Bacteria; kingdom Bacillati; phylum Actinomycetota; class Actinomycetes; order Micrococcales; family Microbacteriaceae; genus Okibacterium; species Okibacterium fritillariae. Next base: position 2,867,603 of record NZ_CP199917.1, on the reverse strand, counting down.
CAGGGTGCCGTCGTCGAGCTTGGCCCGGTCGAGGACGCCGTTCGCGGTTGCGCCGGCACCGCTGATCGCGACGAACGTGCGCGAGGACGCGACGCTCGCTCCCGCGGCTCCCTCGATGACGCCGACGGCGTCGGGCGTCGTGCGGTAGTAGTGCTTGTGGTCGCCGTGGTCGACGGTCCAGGTGCCGCCGTCGAAAACCGACAGGGCGCCCGTCGACGCGCTCGAGGCGTAGGCGTAGCGACCGTCGGTGCGCAGAGCATCGATCGTCGGCGCCTTCGTGTCGCCGTCGCTCAGGGTGCTCGTGTCGCCCGACAGCAGGTCGAGCAGGTGCACCTCGCCCGTCGAGGCGTCGGCGTAGATGAGTCCGTTCTGGGGTTCGGCCGATTCCTCGGCGCCCTCCACGTAGCCGTGGGGCTGGGCGGCGTCGGATGCGGCATCCGTGCCTTTTTCGTCGGTGCCGCTCGGGCCGCCACCGGGCGCGCACCCCGTGAGGGCGAGGGCTGCGGCGAGGCCGAACGTGGTCGCGCCGAGGCCGACGCGATGCTGACGGGATGTCATGTGGAGCTCACTTTCAATGCGGATGTTGCGGGTGTTGCCGTGTTCGTGTCGTCGGTGTCAGTGCCGGTGTGTCTGCCCGTAGCCGTGTCGGTGTCGGTGTCGGTGTCGGTGTCGGCGTCCGGTCCCGCGTGCCCGGTCTCGCGCCGCACGACCGCGCGAACCCCGACCGACACGAAGAACAGGAGCACGGACATCCCCGCGATGGTCGCCCCCGCGGCCGTCGACGCATGCCACGAGACGAGCAGCCCCGCGAACACCGAGAACGCCCCGAGCGCCGCGCCGCCCGCCATGATCGCCGGGATGCTGCGGGCCCAGACGGCCGCGGCGGCGGGAGGTGCGATCAGTAGACCGAACACGAGCAGCGTGCCGACGACGTGGAACGATGCCACGAGCGCCAGCGTCACGAGGCTGAGCAGCACGGCCTGGGCGAGGCGGGGACGCAGTCCGAGGGTGCGGGCGACGCGTTCGTCGAACGCCAGCGCCACGAACGCGCGGTGGAACACGACGCTGACGATCGCGGCGACGACGAGGGCGGCCGCGAGCACGGCGAGGTCCTGCGGGCGCACGGCGAGGACATCCCCGAAGAGGAAACCGGTCAGGTCGACGGCGTAGGACTGTGATTTCGACACGATGATGACGCCGAGCGACAGCATGCCCACGAAGAGCAGGCCGATGGCGGTGTCGTGCGAGAGCTTCGAGCGGCGGGTGATGGCGGTGACGCCGAGCGACATGGCGACGGCGCTTGCCGCGGCACCGATGAGCACGTTGCCGCCGAGTAGCGATGCGATGGCGATGCCGGGCAGCATGCCGTGCGACATGGCGTCGCCGAGGAAGGCCATGCCGCGCACGACGACCCAGGTGCCGACGATGGCGCACAACGCCGAGGCCAGGATGCCGCCCCACAGCGCGCGCTGCACGAAGGCCACCTCGAAGGGCTCCACGATCCAATCCATGCTCGCTACTATAGGTAATGAGAACCGTTATCGTTAAACCGAGGGAACCCATGGATGCCGCCATCACCGCCACAAACGTCAGCCTGCGCTATGACCGGCACGCCGTTTTCGAGGACTTCAGCGCGCGCATCCCACACGGCCGGATAACCGCCTTGACCGGCCCGAATGGATCGGGCAAATCGTCGCTCCTCGGGCTCGTCGCCGGCGTGATCGCGCCCACCTCCGGAACCGTCCAGCGCAACCTCCCCGGGCGCGTCGCTTTTGTCGCGCAGCGCAGCGCCGTGGCTGACGCGCTGCCCCTCACGGTGCGCCAAACAGTCTCGATGGGCCGCTGGTCAGATCTCGGGATGCTGCGCCGCCCCACCTCGGCCGACCGCACGATCGTCGACCACACGCTCGACCTGCTCGGCATCCGTCACCTAGCCCGGGCACCCCTCGGCGACGTCTCGGGCGGACAGCGCCAGCGCGCCCTCGTCGCCCAGGGTCTCGCCGCGCGCACACAACTCCTCCTGCTCGACGAGCCGACGACGGGCATCGACGACGCGGGCCGCGACCTCGTCTTCGCGGCCCTGCGCGACGCCCGCGACCGCGGCGTCACGGTCGTGCTCGCCACCCACGACACCGACGCGGCCGCCATCGCCGATGAAACGCTTGCGCTCGGGGCTCCCGTAGCCTGAGTCGAATCGGCGCATTTTTTCTTCGGCTCCCCAGAGGCCGACCAGTAGAACTTGAGTATGCAGGATGGAATTAGCATTTCAGCGTGCGCGAGTGCGCCACCCGATCGCCGTGTTTTCTACCGCGACATCAAGCCGTATGACGTGCCGGATTCTCTGGATGCCCTCGTGGGCCCCGCCGAGGGCACTCTCGCGTTACCGCATCATGTCTACTGGGGCCCTGAGCACGTCTTCGACTTATCGAATGAATGGGACCGCGTCGATGCCTACAAGGCCGTTCTCTGCGAGGGGCGAACGGAAGACATGACCCGGCTTCTGAACGGGCGCATTCTTCGAGAGCTGTGGCCGGAAATGTCGATCCCTACCCGTCTACGCGTGTTGTGGGAGAGCCGTTTTCCCACCCTTGCCCGGTCGGCGGCGCCGGCTTGTGCCGAGCGTTTAGTGGCTGACACAGGCTAGCGGCGGATGTGCGCAGCCCGGCCGTTCGTCGCCCGCAGCAGGTCGGCGGGCGAGAGCTCGATGTCGAAGCCACGGCGGCCGCCCGACACGAAGATCGTCGCGAAGGTGAGGGCGGAATCGTCGAGGACAGTGGGGAGGGGCATGCGCTGGCCGATGGGGCTGATGCCGCCGACCACGTAGCCGCTCTTCTTCTCGGCCAGCGCCGGATCGGCCATGGTGGCCTTCTTGCCGCCGAGGGCCGCCGCGACAGCCTTCAGGTCGAGCAGGCCGTCGACGGGAACGATGCCGATGCCGAGACCCTGGTCGGTCTGCACCATGAGGGTTTTGAACACGCGCGCCGGGTCGACGCCCAGAGCGCGCGCCGCCTCGGCGCCGAAATCCGTTGCGCCGTCGTCGTGGGCATAGGCGTGCGGCGTGAACGCGATCTTCGCGCGCGTCAGCGCCACCGTTGCGGGTGTGCTGGGCCCAGAGTCGGCGGTCTTCTTCACCATTCGATCAGCCTTTCTCGACAGGGGTGCCGCGGCTAGCGGTAGTGGTGTTCGCCGCGCGCGGCCTTCTCGACGACATCGGCGATGCGTGCCGCCCGCACCGAGGGCGTCTTGATGTTGCCGATGCGAAAGTAGATGCGAAACGCCTCGACCTTGGTGAGCCGGGCGATGAACGCCGCCGCATCGGGGTTGGCGTCGAGGGCAGCCTGCAGATCGGCGGGGGCTTCGGCGCCTTTCTGGCGGTAGGCGGCATCCCACCGCCCGTCGGCTTTCGCGCGGTCGACCTCGGCCAGACCCGCCGGCCGCATGCGACCCTCGTCGATGAGGCGCTGCACGTGCTCGCGGTTGATCTGCGACCACGGGCTGTTCTTGCGGCGCGGCGTGAACGCCTGCAGGGTGTAGTCCTCGTCGAAACGCCCGGCCTGCCCGTCGATCCAGCCGTAACAGAGCGCCACGTCGAGCGCCTCCGACCACGTGAAACCGGGCGCGGTCGAGTTCTTCTTGCGCAGCTTCAGGCGCACGCCGCCGTCATCGGGCGTGCCCTCGAGATAGGCCTGCCACCCGTCGAGGGTCACGTCGAGAATCGGCTTGTCGGCAAAGCTCACCATGACCCGAGTATAGGAACGACCGCCGACACCCGGGGCGGAGGTGGCACACTGATCTGATGGACACCGTCGCGCTCGAAAAAGTCATCGCCGAAACCGAGTTCTCGGGTGTGGTGAAGATCGTGGATGCGAGCGGCACGCTGTTCGAGTCGGCCACGGGCCTGGCGTCGCGGCGCTGGAACGTGCCCGTCGCCCTCGACACCCGGTTCGACACGGCATCCATCACCAAGCTGTTCACGGCCGTTGCGGTGCTGCAACTGGTCGAGACGGGCGAGCTCGACCTCGAGGCATCCATTCACGACTATGTCGACCTCGACGACACCACCATCTCGCCGAAGGTCACGCTGCTGCACCTGCTGACGCACACGTCGGGAGTGGCCGACGATGTCGACGAGGAGGCGGGCGAAAGCTATGACGAGCTGTGGAGCCGCGTGCCCGTCTACACGCTCACCGAGACCATCGACCTGCTCGCGACGTTCGCTCAGAAACCCGCCGTCACCGAGCCCGGGGTTGAGCCGTATTACAGCGACAGCGGCTACGTTCTGGCCGGTCTCGCGCTCGAATCGGTCACCGAACGGCGTTATCGGGATGTCGTCACCTCGGCCATCTTCGACGTCGCCGACATGCCGGGCGCGGGCTTCTGGGACCGCCGCGGCGACGCCCCCGCCATCGCCGAGGGTTGGAACAAGTCCGACGACGGCACCTGGATCGAGAGCGTCTTCCAGGCCCCGCCCATCGGCAACCCGGCCTCGGGTGCCCAGGCCACGGCCGACGACCTGCTCGCGTTCCTGACGTCGCTGCGCTCCGGCGGCTTGCTGACGGCCGAGATGACCGAAGAATTCCTCACCCCGCAGGTCGAGTTCGACGAGGACCTCTTCTACGGTTTCGGCCTCGAGTTCGATCTCGACGACGACGGCGAGGTGCGCTCCTACTACGCGGATGGCGTGGGTGCCGGCTCGAGCGGCATCGTGCGGCACTACCCGGCGGCCGGTGTCGACGTGGTCGTGCTCTCGAACAGCGAAGACGGCGCGTGGGACGTGGTGCGCGAGATCGACGGCAACTTCTAGCCGGTCTCGGCCCCGGAGGCCCCGCTCGAGCTGCCGGCGCGCGCTCCGGGTCTAGCCCGCGGCCGGAACGATGGTCGTGCTGCCGTCGAGACACCAGTCGAGCACGGACGGCCAGCGCCCATAGCCGGCACTCGGCTCGAGGTGTCCGCCGTGTGGGATGACGGCCACCGGGAGGCCGAGCGGGTCGGCGAAGGATGCCGCAACGCCGTTCGGTGAATAGGGGTCGTTGTCCGAGCCCACGAGGAGCGCGGGCGTGGTGGGTGCGACGAGCGGCAGCGCGACGAAGGCCGTGAGCGCGTCGATGCCGGCCAAGACCTCCTGTTCGGGCGGCGCGACGAGCAACACGCGTTCGACCGCGTCTTCGGCGGGCCGTGCGGCGAGCCAGACGATGCACGCGAGGCTGTGGCACACGACGATCACGCGGCGACGGCCGTCGTCGGATGCTTCGGCGAGGGCCCGGGCGACCGCGTCGGCCCAGACATCCACCTGTGGCGCCTCGGCCTCGGGCAGCTGCGGATAGACCACGCGCTCGCCCCGCTCGCCGAGCTCGGCGGCCAGGTGATGCTGCCAATGCTCGACGGGCCGGAAGTTGTCATACCCGTGCAAAACGAGAAACGCTCGAGATTCGGATGCGTCGCGAGAGGCCATGCTCGATCCAACCGCATGCGCCGCCCTACCGGCAATTCCATGACCTGCCGTGACGGGGACCGCGCAGGGCGGACTTACTCTGGCCCTCGCTGCATCAGCGCCCTATGATCAGGGGGCGCGGAGGGGGATTCCGCCGGAATCGGAGAACCGTGGGGATGTCAACGACGACGTATGGGGCGGGGCGGGTCGCGGGAGGCGCACTCGCGGTTGTGCTGCTGTTGAGCGGATGCACGGCACCGGCGCCCGCCGCCGGGGACAGTGTGACAGCGGCATCCGTCGACGCGGAGTCCTCGACGGCCCAGGCGACACCCGAGCCCAAGCCCACCGACGAGTTCTTCCTCGCCGACTATCAGCCGGGCGACGTCTTGGCGCGCGCTCGGGTCGCCGCGCCCGACGGTTCCGTCGCAGCGGATGTCTCGCTCGTCGTCGCAGACAACCGTGACCTCACCATGAAAGCCGAGAACATCGTCAATCGGACGGGGCGCCTGTTCTCGCTGTCGGTGAGCCCCGACGCCGACGTGCAGCCGGGGGATTGCCCCGCTGGCATGAGCATTGATGGCGCAGAGATCTCGGCCGAGGGCACGAGCACCGAGCAGGTCGTCGCGCATTGGGACACGCCGAGTCTCGCCGACCCACGCTGGTGGCGCACCGTCGAGATCAACGACGTCTGGCAGGGGGATCCGAGCACCTTCGTCAACTGCCCCGCTCAGGTCATCGCTGCGGCGCCGTGGGAGTGGGACGTCCCTGAGCTGCCGAAACAGATTGTCGCGCGCGATGGTGGCTCGGCGGCCGGCGCCAATGGAACGGTCGAGCTCGAAGGGGATACCCCGGCGCGCTACGTGGTTGCGGATGGGGATGTGCTCGCCGAGATTTGTGCGCGGTTCGGCCTCACCCGTTTGCAGCTCGACGTTCTCAACCCGCGGCGCGACCAGGTGGCCGGGGCGGGCGTCGCCGTTCGCGGCGAAACGCTCAACCTGCAGGACACGCCCGACGCCCGCGCCACCTACTACCCGACGCCGCGAAAGTTCGAGTGATTGCTCGACGAAAGGGAAACACATGTCGTTCCAGGCTTATCTCGATGCCATCGAGACGAAGACCGGCCTCACGCCGCGCCAGCTCGTCACTATCGCGCTGAAGAGGGGTTATGACGATCCGGCCGTGAAGGCGGGCGAGATCCTCGCCTGGCTGAAGGATGACTACGACCTGGGTCGTGGGCACGGCATGGCCCTCGTGCACGTGATCAAGAAGGGCGCCGCTATCGACCCGAAGCATGTCGGGTCGGGCGGCACTCACAGCGACGAGTCCGAGACGCTCTGGCTCGACGGAGCCGCCACCAAACCGCAACCATAACCCCGGCCGCAACTGTCGGCTAAGCGGCGTAGCTAGCCAGAGACGCGGGCCGCGATGTCGGTGCGGTACTGGCCGCCCTCGAGCGTGATGCGGCCGAGAGCGTCGTAGGCGCGGGTGCGCGCCTCGGTGAACGTGGTGCCGAGCGCGACGACGCTGAGGACGCGGCCCCCCGAAGCCAGGAGCGTGTCATCCGAAGCACCCGAAGCACCCGAGATGTCCGAAGCAGCCGCGGTGCGGGTGGCCGCGTGGGCGATGTGCACGTGCTCGAGCGAGGATGCCTCGGCGAGACCCGTGAGCGGGCGGCCCGTGATCGGGGTGTCGGGGTAGTTCTCGCTGGCCAGGACGACCGTCACGGCCGAGGTCTCGGAGAAGGCCGGCGCGGGCACGGTGCCGAGCGTGCCGGTGGCGGCCGCGAAAAGCAGCTGCGACAGCGGGGACGCCAGACGGGGCAACACGACCTGCGTCTCGGGGTCGCCGAAACGCGCGTTGAACTCGATCACGCGGATGCCGTTATCCGAGGCGCTTTCGCGCTTCGACGTGAGGATGAGGCCCGCGTAGAGCAGACCGATGAACGGGGTGCGCTCGGACGCGAGCTGCGCAATCACGGGGCGCGCGATCGTCTCGACGACCTCGCGCGTGAACGCCTCCTCGCTGCCGAACGTCTCGTCGAGCCACGGCAGCGGCGAATACGCGCCCATGCCACCCGTGTTGGGCCCGGCATCCCCATCACCCAGTCGCTTGTAATCCTGCGCCGGCGACAGCGGAACGACCGTGTGCCCGTCGCTCACCAGGAATAGCGACACCTCCTGGCCGTCGAGGAACTCCTCGACCAGCACGCTGCCGTGCTGCAACCAGTGCGTGGCGTGGGCGATGGCCGCCTCGCGATCCTCCGACACCAGAACACCCTTGCCCGCGGCCAGACCATCGGCCTTCACCACATACGGCGCGCCGAACTCGTCGATCGCGGCCGTGGCCTCGGCCAGCGTGCCCGCACGAACCGCGCGGCCCGTCGGAACACCAGCGGCCTCCATGATGCGCTTCGCGAACGTCTTCGACCCCTCGAGCGCCGCGGCCGCCTTGCCGGGACCGAAAACGGGGATGCCCTGCTCGCGCAACTCGTCGGCGACACCCGCCACCAGGGGAGCCTCAGGGCCTACGACGACGAGGTCGGCACCCCACGCGATGGCGTGATTGGTGACCGCGACAGGGTCGTTGGCGTCGAGCTCGACTACGGGCACATCCAGCGCGATGCCCGCGTTGCCGGGGGCCGCCTGAATGTCGTGACCGGCCTCTTCGCCGAGCAGGGACAGGACGATGGCGTGCTCACGGGCACCGGAGCCCAGTACGAGGATTTTCACGGGTACTAGCCTATTGGGCATGGCACGCGCGCGTATCCCCGATGATTCTGGTGAGGCATCCGTTTATCGAGCCCTGCAGGCCGAACCGAAGCCCGCGCGCGACGACACCGCCACGGCCGTGCGCTACACGCTGCAGCTGCTCGCCGAACGCGCCGAGGGCAACACGCTCGAGGTGCGCGTGCCGCCGTTCGGGGCCGTGCAGTGCATCGAAGGCCCCCGGCACACACGCGGCACCCCGCCCAACGTGGTCGAGATGGATGCCGCCACGTGGCTGGCCCTCGCCACGGGCCGAGAAGCGTGGGCGGATGCGGTGGCCGCTGGCCGCGTGCACGCCTCCGGTTCGCGAGCCGACCTCACGGGCGAGTTGCCCATCCTGCGACGCCCGCAGTGAGAATGTCTGCGAACGCAACCCGCTATACGTGAGGCGGGCGATGACGGATGGTTGGTGAGCAAGATTCCTATAAGTGAGGAGCTCGACATGGACCACCACAACGACGCACACGAGGCGCACCCCGACGAGACCGTCGAATCGCTGAACGAACCCGACCAGTCGTCGTCGGGCGTCTCGGACGACAAGGTCGACGAGGCCACGAAGACCGCCGAACACGCGGCCGACGAGCAGCCGCTGGCCGCCCAGAAGAGCAGCGACACGCTCGACCAGTAACTCCCCTCAGTAAGGACCGCATGATCGGCTACTACGTCCACCACCATGGGTCCGGGCACCTGAGTCGCGCCACCGCGCTCGCCCGGATGCTCGGCGACGACCTCACGGGGCTCTCGTCGCTCGCACGGCCCGCCGGGTGGACGGGCGACTGGCTCCAGTTGCCCGCCGATACCGGTCCCGACACCGACGAACCCATCGACCCGACCGCGCGCGGGGCCCTGCACTGGGTCCCGCGCCGGGCGGCCGGGGTGCGCGCTCGGGCGGCGGCGCTGTCGGCGTGGTTCGAACGGGCCCGTCCGCGCGTGATCGTGACGGATGTGTCGGTCGAGGTCGCACTCTTGGCGCGGCTCCACGGCGTCCCCGTCGTCGTCGTGGCCCAGCCCGGGCGGAGGGATGACGAGGCGCACCGTCTGGCCTACCGCATCGCCGATCGCGTCATCGGGTTCTGGCCGGCAGGTTTCGACGTGCTGCAAACGGCGGAGCCGCTCGGGGGGCGCCTCGCGACCGTCGGCGCACTCAGCCGGTTCCCTGCCGCCGGACGAACGGGCGACACCGCCACTGACACCGCTCAGGCACCAGTTCCGGCTCCGGGAGAGATTCTCGTTTTCTCGGGGACGGGCGGGACCGGCCCGGGGGCCCTGGCTGCCGTCGTGCGGGCGGCGCGCGCTGCCCTGCCCGAGCGCCGCTTCACCGAGCTCGTGGATGCCTCGGCGGCGCAGGTCGAGGCCGCGCTGGCTCGAGCATCCCTCGTCTTTTCGCATTGCGGGCAGAACGCCGTCGCCGAGATCGCCTCGGCTCGGGTGCCCGCCGTGCTCGTGGCAGAAGAGCGCCCGTTCGCCGAGCAGGAATCCCTGGCGGCGGCGCTCGCGGCCTCCGACCTGCCCGTCGAGGTGATGACTCCCGAGAGCGCCGAGAGCGCCGATTGGACCGCGCTCGCTGCCCGACTCGGGGCAACCGACGGTGGTGGGTGGGCGGCCTGGGTCGACGGTGCCGCGGCCGAGCGTGCGGCACAGGTCATCCGCGACGTCGCCGAGGATCGCTCATGACTGAGCCGAGGGACCACGCTCCCCGCATCATCCTGGGCCTCGCCCTCATCACGATTGTGCACGGGCGCGAGCAGCACCTGGCGCGCCAACTCGCCGCTATCGACAGCGCAAAGGCTGTCCCCGAACTGCACATCATCGTCGCCATGGACGACCCGGCCGTGGCCCCGCGCTACGCCGACCGGCCGCGCACGCGCGTCATCGAGTGTCCCTCGACGGGTGCTCACCTTCCGCTGGCCGGGGCGCGCAACACCGGTGCCGCAGCCGCCCGCGAACGGGGCGCCGACGTGCTCGTCTTCCTCGACGTGGACTGCCTGCCTGACCCCGACCTTTTCTCGCGTTACGACGACGCCGTGCGCGCACATCCGGGTGAGCTCGTGTGCGGCGCGGTCGGCTACCTGCCCGAGGGCACCGACTACGGCCGCCCCGACCTCTTCGCCGATGCGGCCCGTTTCCACGGCTTCCGCCCGCGCTTGGATGCCGGCGCCACGGCCCCCGGCGACCACCTCGCCTTCTGGTCCCTCTCGTTCGCCACGACGCCCGACACCTGGCTGAGGATCGGCGGGTTCTTCGAGGGCTACTCGGGGTATGGCGGCGAGGACACCGATTTCGCCGTGACCGCTCGCGAGGCCGGCGTGCCCCTCCGCTGGGTGGGCGGCGCCGAGGCGTTCCACCAGTACCACCCGACCACCAATCCGCCGGTGCAGCACGTCGACGACATCGTGCGTAACGGCTCACTCTTCGCCGAGCGCTGGGGGTTCTGGCCCATGCAGGGATGGCTCGACCAGTTCGTCGAGCGGGGGCTCGTGCGTCGCGACCCCGCGACGGGCGACTACAGCGTCGCGCCCTGACCACCGGCACAGCGCGGGCACCGAAGAATGCACAGCGCGGGCGCTGATTAGCCCATCTAATCGAACGCCCGCGCGGCGATGTCGCCGGCGCAGAGCACCGAGGGACATCACTTGATTTTACCCGGTAAACGGCACATATCCGGGACGTGACGTGACGATCGCGTTACGTCTGTTCCGAGGTCTGCGTGCGCTCGCGTCGCAGGGTGCGCATCACCTCGTCGGGCTGGGGCCGGTGCACATATGGTTCGAGGTCGGCGGCCTGCAGCGCGTCGAGCAGGGAGGGTTCGCCGGGCTCTGAGCGCAGCAGTCGGGCGTTCGGCAGGCTGCGCAGCACCGAGACGTCGTCGAGGGTTGCGAACCAGTCCGTGATCGTCACCGACCCGGCCCCGATGTCGGTGCGCGCGTGCAGCACGAGTTCGCGCGCCGCCGCCTGAACGGAGCGCATGCTGCGCCGCGCCGCCTCGACGGTCGTGAAGTAGTCGGCGCTGATGGCGACGGGCAAGCGGCCGCGCACGAGGCGCCAGAACACGAGCGGCGCCCCCTCCGCTGGTGTGTCGACGTGGGCCGGCCGCACGTCGTCGGGAATGCTGCGATGCAGCGCCATCCATGCCGCGGCCGTCTCGGTGCTGGTGGGTCCGGGCAATTCGGTGAAGTGCACGCGGGTCTGTTGGCGGCCGCGGCGCAGGTCGGGTTGGGCGCCGATCGCCCAGTCCGCGAGGGATGTGCCGGCGCTGCGGTTTCGGCGGGGGCGTGTGCTCATTCGGCGACCGGTTTTCGTTCGGGGGTGGCGGGCCGCGGAGACGCGGGAGCGGGCGGGCGCGCGGGAGTGGGTGCGGTCGTTGGTCGAGGAGGCACCGCGGTGGGGCTGGGCGACGAGGTGGCGTTGCCGGGGCCGGACGTCGACGGTGGTGCGGCGGGCGGCACCGCGACCGCGACGGTCACACTCACCACCGTGCCGTGCGGGGCGCTGGTCCCGGCAGCAGGGTTGGTGGCCGCGACGGATCCGGGGGGCTGGTCGTCCCGCGGTTCTTGCCGAAATCGCACCGAGAAGCCGAGGGCCTCAAGCCGGGCGGCCGCATCGTCGGGGGCGAGCCCGGGCAGGCCGTCCGGAACGGTGGAACGGCCGCTCGCGACGGTGAGGGCGACGGTCGAACCGGCGGGGGCGTCGGTTCCGGCGACGGGGGTGGTGGCGAGCACGGTGCCCGCGGCATCCACCCCGTCGCGTTTGCGGATCTCGCCGAGCACCAGACCGGATGCCTTGAGCAGGGCCTCGGCGTCGCTCACTGCGCGTCCGGTCAGCGACGGCACCGCGGCGAGATCGGGCCCCGAGCTGACGATCAGGGTGACGGGCGCGTCGACGCCGAGGGTGGTGCCGGCCGCCGGGTCGGTGCCGATGACCTGCCCGTCGGGGGCCGCCGGGTCGGCCTCGCTGCGCTGACCGGCGGGCGAGACGCCGGCGTCGACCAGGAGGCGGGTTGCCTCGTCGACGCTCTGACCCGCGACGGTCGGCAGGACGACGCCTTCGCGGATGGCCGACGACGCGGTCGGGCCGAACGAGGTGATCGCCGACCAGGTCAGCACCGCGATCGTGGCGGCCGAGGCCAGTGCGAGGGCGGTGCCGCGGGTCGCCGCGCGGCGTCGGCGCCGTCGGGGGAGTTCGCGCGTGAGTTCGTGCTGCAGGGCCGTCGCGGTGGCGATGCGGCGTTCGAGTTTGCCGCGTCGCACGGTGGCGATGGCTTCGGTGGGCGTGCGATCGGCGGCGAGGTGGTGGGCTGCGCCGGAGTGCGCGACGCCGGAGTGTGCGCTAGCCGCGCTGACCGCTTCGAAGCCGCCGAGCGAATCGGCTTCGGGGACACCGAGCAGTCCACCTGGACCGATGGCCTCGATGACGGCGGACTGCAATTCGCCTGCCGATGCGAACCGATCGGAGGGATCCTCGGCTCGCGCGATGGCGGCGATCCGGCCGAGACGCCGCAGCAGCGCGCCCGGCGCAGACGGCACGGTCGCTTCACCGTCGTCGGGCTCCTGGGCGTCGAATGTGTCGTGCCGCCCCGCGCCTCGTTCTCCGTCGTCGACGACCAGCAGAAGCGTGTCGAGCATGACGCCGAAACCGTAGACGTCGTCGGCCGCCCGCGGGGCCGCACCGTTCCGTCGCTCGGGCGCCGGATATCGCACCGATTCGCCGAACCGTTCGAGCAGCCGAGTCGGCGATACCCCCGCGTCGGCCCGCGCGAGGTCGGAGGCCTGCGGCCCGAACCCGACCACCTTCACGCGGGTGGCATGCCCCGGAGCGCTCGCCACGACGATGGTCGACGGCCCCAGGTTGCCGTGCGTCATGCCCTGGTCGTGCAGCAGCTGCAGCAGCTCGGCCACGTGGCGGGCGACGTCGACCACGAGCCGGGATCCGTCGGCTGCCGTGACCGCCGCATCGCGCGCGAACCCGTCCACGCTCTTGCCTCGCAGGGGCTCGCGCACCGCCCAGCGCACGGTTCGGCCGCGGAACTCGCCCGTGCCCGCGTCGAAGATGCCCAGGGCGGCGGCATGCGTGAGCCGCGCGGGTGCGGCCACCCCGGCCGCGAACAGCGCGGTCGCCACGGGGTCGGCGAGCATACCGTCGTGCAAGAGCAGCACGTCGACGGGGCGGTCGAGCAGCTCGTCGTGGGCCGCAAAACGGGTCGCAAAGAGCTCGTGCGCGGGCGCCTGCGGGTCGCCCAACCGGTAGCGGCCGGCGAGCAGGTCGTTCGCGTCGGCCGGGTCGTCCCCGCCCGGCGCGGCGCCGCGCCGACTCATTGGATCGCCGCCCGGGCCGTCTGCTCGGCATACGCGAGCGCCTGCTGCCGCACGGATTCGACGTAGGCGTCGTCGTGGTTGTAGGAGCGCACGGCCGCGACCCAGGCGGCGTCGGTGTCGAGAGCCCCGCCCGAGGCGCACAGATAACCGGCCGCGGCGAGGGCGGCGTCGTCGAGGTCGTTCGGGTCGGCCACGCCGTCCCCGTCCCCGTCGAGCCCGGACACGGCCCAGGTCGAGGGGATGAACTGCAGCGGCCCGACCGCGCGGTCCCAGCGCACGTCGCCGTCGAGTTGCCCCGCATCGGTGTCGGGCACCGCGGCGAATCGCTCGCCGTTCAGCTCGGGGCCGATGATCGCGGGCGCGGTCGTGCCGTCGTCCTGCAGCACCGCGCCGTCGTGGCTGCCGTGCTGTGATTCGACCTGGCCGATCGCCGCGAGCGTGTTCCAGCCGAGCGCGCAGCCCGGGTTCGACGAGCCCATGAGGTGAGCCGCGGTCGCGTAAGAACGCAGGGCACGCTGGGGGATGCCCGTGGCCACACCCGTGCGCTCCAGCCATCCGGCATCGATGGTCACGGTCGAGGGGGATGCCGCGAGCTGGGCGTCACCCGACCCGCCCGCGTAACCCGGGCCGATGCCCCCGCCGTCGGCCCCGGTCGCCTGCACGCCGATCGCCGCGGCCGGGGGTGCTTCGGCCACCATGGGCGCCGGTTTCGGCATGCCGAAGACGTAGCCGACCGCGCCGAGCACCAGGAAGGCGCACAGCGCGAGCCCGACGACGAAGCTGCGGGAGGAGGTCATCCGAAACGCCCGTTCACGTAGTCGCTCGTGCGCTGATCGCGGGGGCGGTCGAACATGGCCTCGGTGGCGCCGTGCTCCACGATGACGCCGGGCGTGTTCTGCGCCGCGAGGAAGAACGCGCAATCGTCGGAGACGCGGTTGGCCTGCTGCATGTTGTGCGTCACGATCACGACCGTCGTCGAGCCCTTGAGCTGCTCGATGGTCTCTTCGACGCGGCGGGTCGAGGTGGGGTCGAGGGCCGAGCAGGGCTCGTCCATGAGCAACACGCGCGGCGAGACGGCCAGCGAACGCGCGATGCACAGGCGCTGCTGCTGGCCGCCCGAGAGCCCACCGCCCGGCTGATCGAGGCGGTCCTTCACTTCGTCCCACAGGGATGCTTTGCGCAACGAATCCTCGACGAGCACGTCCCTGATCTCGCGCGTCGACCCGATGCCCGAGAGTTTCAGTCCCGACACCACGTTGTCGTAGATCGACATGGCGGGGAACGGGTTGGGCTTCTGGAAGATCATGCCGATGGAGCGGCGCGCGGCCGTGATGCGCTGGTCGGCGGCGTAGATGTTGCTGCCGTCGAGCCGCACCTCTCCGGCGAGGGCCGCGCTCGGAACGAGTTCGTGCATGCGGTTGAGGATGCGCAGGAACGTGGACTTGCCGCATCCGGACGGGCCGATGAGCGCGGTCACCTCGCCCTTCCTCATGGTGAGGGATACGCGGTCGAGCACCTTGCGCGTGCCGAACCAGGCCGTGATGGAGTCGGCCACGATCTCGGCCGGCTCGACGTCGCCGAAGAGGGCGCGACGCACCTCCTGGCCGCCCACCGTTGTGGGAGCGGGCGGTTGCGAGTGCGCGATGAACTCGTCCGATCCTCCGGACGTGGGCGCGCCGGCACGGGCGGGGCCGACGACGGTCTGCGGCCCGGAGAGGGGGGCGCCCGCCTCGCGCGCCCAGACCGAGAGAACCTCGGTGTCGAGGCGTTCGGCCGGGGCAGACCCATCCGAGGCGGCCCCATCCGAGGCGGCCCTCTCCGAAGCGGTCGGGATGGCGGAGGTGACGGTGTTGTCGGTCGTGCTGTCGGCCGTGTTGTCGGTCGTGCTGTCTGCGGCGTTCTCGGTGCGCGTGCGACGCAGGCGCGACAGGGGGCTGGGCTTGGTGGGCATGAGATCTCGTCTTCTTTCGAACCGGGTTCAGAGCAGATTGGGGATGAGCCACTGGGTGATGGCGGAGGCGGCGAGCAGGCCGACGGCGAGCACGGGCGGGAAGCCGACCAGCCAGGTGCGGCCGCGTCCCCACCGGCGCCACAGCCAGGCCAGCGCGAAGCCGAGCGCCACGAGCAGTTGCACGAGCAGCACCAGGCCGAACAGATTGCTCGAGTCGGTGCCCATAGCGGCCTCGGCGGGCGGCAGGGCGGCGGTGGGGATGGCCACGGCGGGCCGGTCGAAGCCGTCGCTCACGAGTCGGGCGTCCACGCGATACACCTCGGTGGGCATGAACGGGGCGCCCGCGGCGGTCGTCAGGGTGAGACGGCCTTCGCGGCCGGTGACGGGCGGCGGCGCGGTGTCCCCGGCCATGCGGATGCCGATCACCTCGTAGCTGCAGGCCCCCTGCGAGGTCGTCACCCCGAAGCGATCGCCCTGCTTCAGGGCCTGGAAGCCGGAACCCGCCGCGCCATAGCTGCTCGCGCGGGCCATGAGCACGCTCGTGCCGACCTGGCACGGCAGCACGGTGTCGCGGCGATGGCCGATGCCCAGCATGGTCTGCGCCGACGCCGTGCCCTCGACGACGACCTCCTGCGGCAGCCCGACGCTCGGGGCCGCGAAGACCGCGAGCGGCGTGCCCGGCGGGATCAACTGCCCGTTCTCGTCGACGGGGCCCGTGGGTGCCGACCCCTCAGCGAGGCTGAGCCGCAGCTCGCTGAACAACGACTTCTGCGAGGCATAGTTCTGAATCGGCGAGATCAGCACGAGGTTGGCGAGCAGCGCGAGAATCGTCGCCGAGATCATGGTCAGGATGAGGGCGAGCACACGCTGTTGCGCAGGTGCGTCGACGCGCGGGGTCTTCGTGCGGGGCGGCTTGGAGGAGCGAGGCTTCCTCGTGCCGAGAGTCGTGGCGCTCATCGCCGCCTGCGCAAGAACTGCGACGTCAGCGGCGGTGTCACGAGCACGGCCGCCAGGCCGATGAGCGCGAGGGCCATGAGCGTCTGCTGCCCGGCCCATCCGTTCTGCGTGGCCAGCACGACGGGCACGCTCTTCACGGCGCCGACACCCCCGGCGGTCAGCTCGGAGTCGCTCGTGCACACGCCCGTGTCGGGGTCGCACACCTCGGTCGAGGCCGCGCCGACCGCATTCGGGTCGGTGGTCCCCGGGGCCGCGCCGCCCGTGCCCGCGCCGCCCGTTCCGGCGCCGCCGGCCCCGCCGCCGGTTGCCGGAGCACCCGTGCCCGCACCGAAGTCGGGGCCCGCGTTGACGCCGGCGCCCGCGAGCTTCCACGGCGCCTGGCAGGCCGCATCGCAGCCCGCCGGGAACGGCGCCGTGTCGACGAGGTTGTTGTGGCTCGGCGAGTCGCCGGGCTTGAAGGTCGGGTTGTTGCAGGGGTTGCCGCCGTCGGCGCCCAGCGTCGAGTTCTTCACGGCGTCGAGCTTGGCGATGGTGTCGGCATCCACGCCCGGAACCTTGCGGATCTGTTCCATGGCCGCGAGCACGAGGTTCATGGGGAGCGGCGAATAGCCGAGGGTCCCCATCGTTTGCTGCCCCTCGCACAGCGCGTACTGCGTGAAGAAGCCGAGGCTGGCACCGTGCGCGTTCTTGAAGACGGGCGTCTCCTGCGTCGGCACCATGAAGTAGGAGTAGGCCGACAGGGCATAGCTGCGCGGGTCGCCGTAGGCGTAGACCGCCGAGAGGTCCTGCGCCAGATAGTTCTCTGAGGCCGGGTCGGTGTTGATCTTCGCCTGGGTGAGCGCCACGGCGACGGCCGTGTCGGTGGGCACGGTATAGAAACCGGCCGCGTTCTTGAGGTTCGCCACGGGGAAGCCGACGGCCTGCGAATACGAGTACTCGTCGTAGTTGATCGTGTAGGGGGTGCTCTCGGTGTATTTCGTCACGCCGGTCGAGCCGTTCTGCGCCACGAAGTTCTTCAGGTTGGATGTCGGGAAGTAGCTCGTGGCGTGTGCCCCGTCGCATCCGCCCGTTGTTTTGCAGAGCGACGCGTAGTAGCTCGGGAACTGCCGTTGCAGCCACAGCGTGAACTGCGCGGTGGCTCCCGAACCCTCTGAGCGCACGACCACCGTGATGGGCGCGGCGGGCAGGTTGACGCCGGGGTTGTCGGCCGCGATGGCGCCGTCGTTCCACTGCGTGATCTGCCCGGTGAAGATCTTGGCCGCGGCATCCTGAGACAAGTTCAGGCTTTCGTAGCGGTTGCCGTTGACGGGCAGGTTGTACATGAACGACGTGCCGCCGGCCACCATGGGCATCATCGAGAAGCCGAAGTCGGGGTAGGAGGTGTCTTTCGGGTCGGCCGTGTCGCCGCGATAGGGGATCTCTGAGACGGCGAATTGGGCGTTCACCTTCTGCGCGAAGGACTTGCGGCCCGTCGACGAGCCGTTGGGCGTGTAGTCGACCGTGACGCCGCGGCTCTTCACATCGGCCTGCCACTGGGCCACCGCGTTGCCGGCCCAGCTCGAGCCCTCGCCCGAGATGCGCTGATACTGCGCGGCGGCGGCGCTGAGGGGCATGGTCAGCGCGAAGATTCCGGCGATGGCCGCGAGCGCGAGCAGGCGCGCACCCCGGCGGCGGGGGCGCGTGGTGCCGGCGCGGTCGCGATCGCGGGGCTGCGGGGTTGAACGGGTCATGAGGGTTCTCCAGTGCGGGGCGAAGCGGGTGAGTCGGGTGTGTCGGGGCTGTCGGCGTGCGGGCGTATGAATGTCTCGGGACGCGGCCGGTCGTAGGGATCCGCGTGGCGGGCGGTCTCGGTGAGGAGAGGCCCCGGCGGCACCGGGATGGGCGAGACGAGCGTGTAGCGCCCGGTGGCGAGCTGCTGCGCCGCGACCTGCGCGCTGCCCGCCATGCGCTCGGCGGTCTTGCGCGATCGGATGCTGAGCGCCGACCGCTGCCCGGGCGTCAACTTGCCGGGCTCCTGCCCACCGAGTTTGCGCGCGATGAGGAACAGGATCAGCACGAGCACCAGCAGCACCGCGGCAGTGGCAAAACCCCGAGCCTTCATCGTGTTCTGGCTCGACTTCACGAACTCGAGTGCCGCCAGGGGCAGGCTCACCATGGGCCCGCTGAACGGGTTGAAGTTGAGGTTGCTCGTCACGCCGGCGGTCAGCAGCACGGGTGCGGTTTCGCCGATGCCGTGCGCGGTCGCGAGGATGAGCGCTGTCGTGAGCCCCGAGCGCACGGTCGGTAGCACCACCTGCCACACCACGGCCCAGCGGCTCGCGCCGAGCGCCAGGCCGGCCTCACGGAGGTTGCCGGGCACGAGGCGCAGCACGACATCCGCAGACCGGATCATGATGGGCAACATCAGCACCGTGATGGCGAGGGATGCCGCGAAACCGTTGAACTCGCGCGTGATCGCCACGATCACCGCGGCGTAGATGAAGAGACCGGCCACCACGCTCGGCAGGGCCGTCATGGCCTCGACCACGGTGCGCACCAGGCGAGCGAATTTGCCGCCCACCTCGGCGAGGAACAGCGCCGTCGTCAGGCCGAGCGGCACCGTGATCGACACCGCGATGCCGATCTGGATGAGCGTGCCGACGATGGCGTGCAGGATTCCGCCATCGGTGAGCGCGGCGAGGGGGCCGACGCCCGACATGTCCTGCGTGAAGAAGTGCAGGCGTTCGACGACGTTCTGGTTCGAGGCGGGATCGAAGATCTGGCTGAAGACATCCTGACCGCTGATCAGGGTGAAGCCGATCACCAGGCCGAGGGTGCCGACCACCGCGAAACCGGCCGAATAGAGCATGACGGTCCAGAAGCGGTCGACCACGGCCGGGCCGCGCTCGCGGAACAGAACGAGCGCCGTGTACAGGAAGACGAACCACACATAGGAGGTGAAGAACAGCCAGCCCACCGGGATGAGGCCCAACACCATCGTGAAGAGCACGCCCGCGCTGAGACCCGCGATGGCCGAGCCGACGACCGTGAGCGTGTCGTCGCGCGAGGTGCCGATGATGACCGGGATGGCGGGAGCCTGCGCGTCGTCGAGGGCCAGGCGGGGGAGCGAGGTCTCGGCGGCCGGGGTCGCGGTCGCGGCGGCAGACGACGCTGGGCCGACACCGGCGCCGACGCCGACGATCACGGATGTCGCGGGGAGGGCTGGTGCCGAACCTGCGTCGGGGGTGACGAGCGCGTCGAACGGCGGTCGGGCGCCCCGCGCGTCTCGGATGGGCGCGAACGCGGTCGTGGCGGGGGCCGCGACCATCGTGGACGGGCTGCCGATGCGGGAGGCGCGATCGTCGGCGTGCGAGCCCTCCTCGAGGGCGGTGTTCTCGGGCTCGCCATCCTGTCGCGCGGCGCGCTGCGCGGCCTCGGCCGCCAGACGTTCGCGCCGGGTGGCAGCGGGTTCCGCCTCGGCGGGTTGCGGGCCGAAGACCCGGCGGTCGGCATCCGTGGTCGTCATCATGCCTCGCTTTCGGCGCCCGAGCGGGAGCGCGCGATGATGGTCGAGGCCGTGAAGTTGATGGCCATCGTGAGCAGGAACAGGGTGAGGCCGGCCGCCATGAGGGCCGACATCGCGAACGGGTTCGCTTCGCCGTAGCGCAGGGCGATGTGGGCGGCGATCGAGTTGGCGCCGCGCTCGAGAATGTGGAAGTTGATCTCGAACAGCGGCGAGATGATCAGATAGATCGCGATCGTCTCGCCGAGCGCCCGGCCCATGCCGAGCATGGTTCCGCCGATGATGCCGCCCTTGCCGAACGGCAGCACGACCGAGCGGATCATGCCCCAGCGGGTGGCGCCGAGAGCGTAGGCGCCCTCGCGTTCGCCGATGGGGGCGCGGGAGAACGACTCGATCATGAGCGAGGCCATGATGGGCACGATCATGAGCGAGACGACGAGGCCCGCGATGAACGTCGACGAGGTGTAGAGCGAGTCGTTCGGCAGCGGGTTGGCGGGATCGGCGCCATCCACCGCGAAGATCGGGATCCAGCCGAACCAGGTCGACAACCAGCGGGCGAACGGCACGATGGTGGGCTGCAGGAAGGCGAGGCCCCAGAGGCCGAACACGACCGACGGCACGGCGGCCATCAGGTCGATCACCGAACGCAGCGTGCGCTGGCCGGCGCCGCGAGCCACCTCGGTGGTGAAGAGCGCGAGGCCCAGGCTGAGCGGCAGGGCGATGATGAGCGACACGATCGCGATCATGACCGTGCCCGTGATGAGGGCGGCGATGCCGAACTGGTTGGTCTCGGGCGTCCACTTCGTTTCCGTGAGGAACTCTCCGATACCGACCGCGCTGATGGCCTGCACCGCGTTGATCGTCAGGAAGGCGCCGACGAGCACCATGATCGACAGCACGATGGCGCCGCCGAGTCGAGTGGTGCCGCGGAACAGCTTGTCCGACAATTCGCTCTCGTGGGCCAGGGGCTGCGGGGCGGCATCCTCCGACCCGGTCACCGGGTAGTCGGGTTGCGTGGTCGCGGGGCGCGGGGGAACGTCGATGCTCATTCGGCCAGCTCCTTGCGACGGCGCCCGAGCCACGGCGCGAAGATTCCGGCCGCGAGGGCGCCCGCCAGCCCGGCGATCAAGCCATACTGCGGAAAACCGATCTCGGTCGCCGCGGTCTTCGCGCCCGCGAGGGGCGCTGGCGTGTTGGCGGCGTTCGCGGCCGTGGCCGCATTGGGGGCGGATGCGGCAGCCACGGGTGGCACGACCGTGCGAGGCACCACACCCGTCGGTGCGGCATTCGCCACCCCGGGTTGCACGCCCGCGCTCGCCGCGCCCCCGGGTGCCGCTGCGGCCGGCGCGACGACCGAGTTGAGCGCCGACACGGCCGTCGTGGCCTGCGAGGCGAAGTCGCCGCTCAGCGGTGCGAAGCCCGGCGGCAGCTGCCCGCGTGCCGAACCCGGCTGCTGGCCGGGGCCCGTGATGTAGCCGAAGATCTTGGCGAACGTGCGGCCGGAGTCGGGGGTGAGGCTGCGCTGGGCGACCACGCCGTAGACGGGCACGGCCAGCGGGTAGGCGCCGCCCGCATAGTCGGGGGCGGCGGGCGCCTTCAGGGGCGACGTGATGCCCGTGGACGTGTAGCGCCCGAACTGCTTCGTGAGGCTGTCTTCGTTCGCGCCGACGCAGGAACTGCCGTCGGTGGTGCAGAGCGACGCGGTGACGAGCTGGTAACGGGCGGCGCTCGCCGAGTCGGTGGCGACGGCGATGTTGCGCGAGCCGTAGACCTGCGGGGCGGCTCCGGCCTTCCAGAGCGCCGGCACGCAGCCTCCCGTGTTGCCGTCGCACCACTTGCCCCGGGTGGGCGCCGCGCGCAGGCCGTTGCGGGCGGCGGCGGCGGAGTCGGCCACCGACGGGTAGATGTCGACCATGGTCGCGCCGGCCACATACTCAGAGGGCGTCGGGGGCGTGCCGGGAGCGGGCGTTCCGGGCGTCGTCGACGGCGGCGTGCCGATCGGGTCGGAGGACGCGTAGAGAATCTGCGGGTAGGAGCTCTGCGTCGGCGGGTAGCTCGGCGGGGTGTCGCGGTCGAACGTTTCGGGCGTCTTCGTGGCGTTGCGCTTCTCGGCCGCGGCCTTCTCGAGCGTCGCCTTGTCGCCCGCGCACTCGGCATATGTCCGGGTGGAGTACCACGGGTTCACGGTGAGGCCCGCGGGGTCGGGGCAACCGTCGAGGAAGGCGTGGGCGTCGCGATCGGCGACCACCCAGTCCCACAGCGCCGCTGCGGCATCCGATTTCAGCGTCTCGGTTTCGAGCTTACGGATGCCGTCGTTGCCGTAGCTGCCGAGCGTGCCCTTTAGCTGCGGATTCAGTGCGAGGAATTCGGGATCGCTCGAGAGCGAGTCGTTGAGCGACGACTGCGCCCAGGGGGCCTTCGAGGCGAGCAAGCTTCCGGCTGTGTCGAAACCGTAGCTCTGCGTGAGCAGCTTCGCCACGAGGCGGGCGTTGAGGCGGATGTCGGTCAGGACAGCTCCCCGGTCGCACCCGTCGGTCGCGCAGCGGTTCTCGTAGTTGAACCCGATCGTGACGCCGCTCAAAGCGGTCGGAACATAGGTGGCGTCATTCTTCGTGGGGCGGCTCGACAGGATCAGCGGGCTGGCGCCGGAGTCGAGCGAGCGACGGGCTTGGTCGTCGCTCAGTTGCGAGTATCCCGTGGAGACACCGGCAGTGCTGCAGAGGCCGGGAATCCAGGACGCCATCGCGGGCGAGGCCAGTTCCGATCCGGCCGAGAGCACACGCGAATCGCTGCTCGCACACACTCCTGCCGCATCGGCGAAGCCGATCTTCACCTGCATGCGTTGGCCCCACATCGACGGGGTCAGGCCGGAGGGGTGGGCGCCGAGGCTGGTGCCCACGCGATAGGGCACGGCTACGAGCCAGCAGTTCGGCGTCGAGGGAGCGTCGTTCCGCATGCCGCAGCCCAGGAACGTGGACTCGGTGCCCGTCTGCATCTCGAACGAGCGGTTGACTGCTCCGAGAGACGAGGATGTCTGCAAGCGGCTCTGCTCATTGGTTGTGATGCGGCTCAGGATCGTGCCGCTGCCGTCGACCGCGTCTGTTTCGGTGCCGTCGATCGCGAGCCAGGGCATACCCCGCCGGTCCTTGAAGTCGCTCGATCGCGCCAGCGCGTCACCGTCGAACAGTCGGTTCGACCACGCTTCCCCGTTTTCCAGGTCGCTGCCGCCCGGACCTTCTTGGCAGGTGCGCGGGTCGGGTGAGGTCGCGTCGGGGCTGGGCTTCCCGTCGGAACCCGGGGCTCCCCAGCATTGGAAGAGCATGAGCGCCGAGCCGTTATTGATGGCCACACCGTTGTCGTCGACGATGGGTGGCAAGCCCGTGACAGAGACGGAAACGCCCTGACCGGTGACATTGTCCGTTTGGCCGACAGTCATCGTGAGGTTCGAGAAGAGGTCGCGCCAGCCCGTCTTGATCGGCGCCGCGATGTCCTCATAGGTCTTGCCGCCCGTGAAGGGGATGACCTGGGTCGCGTCCCGCGGTACGACACTCTCGGCGGGGTTGTCGCGGTTGTCCCACCGCACCGTCTTCTGGTTGTCGGTGACGGTGGCGCCCTGCGGCCCCCACTCGGCTGTCGAGGGGGCCGCGGCCGCGATGGGGGCAGTGGCCGTGGTACCGGTGGCGAGCAGCCCGACGAGGCACAGCGTTCCGACGACGGCGGAAACGGATCGAATCAGGGTGGGGCGGGAGATCATCAAGGGGTCCTCGGGTCGTGCGGGTCGAGTCGGTCTGCGGCGGAGCGGGGTGTGCCGGAAGAAGAGGGGGCGGGATGGTGGGCGGCGACTGTTCGGCGCCCACCATCCCGGCTGTTTTGTGCTGGTTGGTGCTGGTTGGTGCGGGGCAGCGCTGGTTAGTGCCTGCTCGTGCGGTGGATGCCGGCGGCACGCTTGCGCGTGCGCAGGATGCGGCTGGCGACGACGGCGGCGAGGCCCGCGATGAGGGCGGCGAGACCGCCGAGCATCAGGGGCAGCTGGGCCGCGCCGGTGTTGGCGAGTCCGTTGACGTTCGTTCCCGTGCCCGATCCGGTGGTGCCGGGGTTCGTGCCGTCGGGGGTGTTCGCGCCGGGGGTTGCCGAGGGGGTGGGGGTGACGGCGGCCGGAACGATGACGAAGGCCCGGGCGAACGAGTTCGCCGAGGTTGCGCCGGTCAGGGTCAGCGTGTGCGCCGCGTCGGTCGAGGCGAACAGTGCGGCGGGCAGGGTGAAGACGTAGCGGGCCGATCCGTCGGCGGCCGCGGTGGCCGTCTCGGAGAGCGTGATCGGGTCGGACGTGACCACGCCGGTGATCTTCTCGCCGGCCGTGAAGGTTCCAGCGGGGGCGTCGACGTAGTAGCGCACGTCGGGCTTCGCGGTGGCGCCCTCGGTCAGCTCGATCGGGGCGGCGGGCACCGTGAAGGATGCCGCTGCCGACGCCGCGGAGGCGCCGAACTTCGCGTCGCCGCCGTAGCTGGCCGTGAACTCGACCGTCGCGCCGGGTGTGAGGCCCGCGGCCGTGTAGGTGGCGACGCCGTTGGCGACGGTTCCGGTGCCGAGCTTGGTGGTGCCCTGCATGAAGTCGACGGTGCCGGTGGCGGATGTCGCGGTCACGGTGTCGGCGACGACGGTCGCGGTGAGCGTGGCTCCCGTGTCACCGCTGGCCGCGGCGGCGAGGTTGACCGTTGTGGCGGCCTTCGGAACGTCGATGACGAGCGCGGTGGAGGTCGAGGCCGTGTAGGCGTCGCTGCCGGTGTAGGTGGCGGTGTAGGTGTGCGAGCCGATGCTGGCACCGGTGACCGTCGCCGTGGCCTGGCCGGCCGCGATCGTGCCCGAGCCGACCTTGGCGTCGCCCTCGAAGAAGTCGACTGTGCCGGATGCGTCGAAGGGAACCTTGGCGGTGAGCGTGACGGCGCCCGCCTTGACGGCGCCCGTCAGAGTCGTGGTGGAGGCGACCTTCGGGGCCGAGAACGACCACTTCGTTCCCGTGGAGTCGATCGTGAGGGTGCCGAAGGTGACGATTGCATTGCCGTCCGCGCCCGGGAAGGTCGTGAAGTTTGTCGCGTCGAAGCAGTACAAGCCCAGGGAATAGCTGTGACCCGCTTGAACGAAGTCGGTGAGAGTGGCCTGGCGGGCGCTCGCATCGAAATATGCATCCGAGATCGGCTGCGTCGGATTGTCTACGCTTCCATCTTCAATGATGCCTGATCCGCCGAGGGTTGCGGCGATGTTCGCTTCCCACGGAAGCTTGCTTGCAGGCCACCCTTCCGAACCCTGTTCGGCGAGGAATGCTCCAGCTTGCACTTCCAACCCCGCGGGTTCAGGGCAGATCAGTGATGTCGTGGCGACGGGAACGGCGATGGTTCGCTGAAAAGCCGCAAGGGAGTCGGCCGGCTTTCCATCCGCTAGGACACCGGGCTTGACCGACAGAGTTGCCCCCGGCTGCACGTCGGCGGTGGCGGGGGCGGCCACGGCGAGGGCGCCGATGCTCGCCGTGAGGAGGGCGAGTCCGGCGAGGGAGACTCGGGTGAGGCCGGGTGTGCGTTTCATGCGGGGTTCGTTCTCTTTCTCTGGGAGTGCTCCGCTCGCCGGTGGCGGGGAGGGCGCGGTCAGGGGCCGCGCAGGTGAGGGCCGGGCGAGTGAACTCGCCCGGCCCTCGATGGGACTAGTTGGTCCAGTTGGACGCGTAGCGACCGGTGGTGCCGGTGTACTCGAGTCGCAGGAATCCGAATTCGGTGACGACGTACGTGGAGCTCGTGCCGACGCGCTTCTGGCCGAGGCCGCGCGCGTAGCTGTCAGCCGTTGCGGCGTTCTGCGTCGGGTACACGATGTAGGTGTCGCGTGCGAAGCGGAACGTTGCAGCGGTGGGTTCGGCCGTGGCCGAGCCGTAGTACGCGGCGTTCGGGGCGAGCGTGGCATCCGTCGAGCCCGTGGTGGCGAGCACGCCGTTGGTCTGCAGCAGCGAGAGCGTCGCCGAGTTCGAGCCGGTGAAGGTCGAGGCGACGGTGCCCTTCTTCTGCGAGATCCACTGACCGGCAGAGAACGGCGCGATGTTGCCGGCCGTGTTCAGGGCCGATGCGTCGTTCTCGGCCACGCCACCGGTGGTGGCGCCGGTGACCCAGGTGCCGACCGTGCCGACGCCGATGGCGCTGAGGAAGAACGTCCGTGTGCCCGAGGAGGCCTGTGGAAGAACCGGGTTCAGCGGAAGCTGCGCGTTGGTGGAGGTGCCGGGCGCCGTGTTGTAGACGGGCTTGTTCGAGACGAGCGTGATCTTGCCGTCGTCGGAGGTGCCATCGCCGAAGATGGCGTTCAGCTGGTCGGTGGTGAGGTTGGTGACGGAGTTGTAGGTGGTGCCGGCGCCCTTCTGCAGCACGGGCGCCACGGCGTCACGGGCGAACGGCACATAGGTGAGCTTGTCGTTGGCCGTGCCGGGGATGACGGTGGTGCCGGGCTTCGACGAGCTGCGCGCGTAGTCGAACTCGCGCACGCCGTCGTTGTCGGTGCCGGTGCCGACGTTCTTCAGGTCGTAGCTGGTGGTGACACCGCTGACGGTCTGAACGAACAGGTCGTTGGCGGGGTTCCACGAGGCGCTGAGCGCCTTGACGCCGTCGCCGGAACCGTGGGGGCGACCGACGGCCTGTCCGCCGGCCTTCGGGGTGATCGGGTCGGGGGCGCCGAAGGCGTTCCACGAGCCGAGGTCGGTCTGCGTCGCGGCACGCGCCACGCCGTTCGAGGTGTAGCCGTTCGTAATGCCGTTCAGAACGTCCTGAATGGTGTCGGAACCGCTGATCTGGTTGGCGCGACCCGTGGTGCTGGGGTCGGCGTTCGCGGCCAGGGGCGCCGTGACGGTGAGGGCGAGAGCTGCGGCTCCGACGGCGACGAACGCCTTCGTGATCCGTGAGGTGGGTCGTGACACGGGAGTGTCCTTTCTCAGTGGATGTTGTATGCGCTCAGGAGGATGGGCCTCGTTGAGTGCCGCGCCCCGTGAGTGGGCTCCGTTGCAGATGGGCTGCGGTCGAGTCCGGTCCATTCCGCGGCACGGGGCGACCGCTGGCGGGAACGGAAAGTGGTGGAGATGTGAAGCCGATGTGCGCTTCGGCATGAGTCTCACTCACCCGCATCCGCTTCACAAGTAGGACGAACAACTCGGTTTTGGAACAATGGATGAGGCGCGGATGAATGCGGGATGAACGACCCAGAGACATCCGGGCGTTTCCGCGGCTCACCGGGCGCTTTTTCAAGCAGAACGGCTCAGTGCGGGAGGCGCGGCTGCCAGCGTTCTGCGTACCAGGCGAGGCTCGCGGCGTCGAAAATGGGATGTTTCGGCTGCGTGAGGCCAGTCCCGCGCCAGATCGCCGACGTGTCGAACCAGGTGTCCCGCGTGATGGCGTCGATCTGGCTGGGCGTCACGCCGAGGGGGGCCGCGAGGCGGGAGGCGGCGGCCGGGCTGAGCACCCGCTGCGGGGGAGCCGTGGCCAGGCCGACGAACAGCGCGTCGACGAGCTGCCCGAATGGCACGGGGCGGGGCAGGGCGGCGTGGAAGACACCGGCCGCACTGTCGAAGGGCTGCAGGGCCAGCGCTGCGATGAGCTCGCCGAGCGTGCGGCGGTCGATCACCGAGACGAGCGCCGAGCCCGACCCGATGCGCGCGTCGAGGGCGCGCATGAGCGGCAGCAGTCCGCCGAGGAACCAGCGGTCGCCCGGGCCGAAGACGAAGTGGGGGCGGATGACCGTGCCACCCGCGTCGAGGACGATGTTCTCGGCATCCCGCCTGCTCGTGCTGAGGGTGCTGCGCGGGGAGGGTGTGGCCGTGCGCTCGGTTTCGCCGCCGCGCAGGGAATCGCCATAGACGCCCGCCGTGCTGACATAGAGCACGCGCTCGACGCCGGCCCGGCGTGTGGCCTCGACCAGGCGCCGCGTTCCCTCGACGTTGACGGCGCGGCAGAGCTCGGGATCGGCGCCGATGTAGCTCGCCGCGTGCACCACCACGGCCGCGCCGCCCACCAGGGTGTCGAGCGCATCGGTGTCGCCCAGATGGCCCGCAACGACACGCGGATGCGCGAGCCGGGGGTGGCGTGCAAGCACCGTGGTGGCGGCATCCGATCGGTCGAGGGCGTCGAGGATGGCGCCCCCCACGAAACCGGTCGAACCCGTTAACGCAACGTGACGCGGTGTGTTCGCGCAGGAGATTCCGGACATGGCGGCCCTAACATGAGTGGGGAGACGACGACGAGGGATGGTCACGAGTGAGCATGACGGGACGAGCACCGCAGCAACAGCGCGGCCACGAGCGCCGCGAGGCGTTGCTGGAGGGCGCCGCCCGCGTGTTCGACCGGTCGGGCTTCGCGCAGGCCAGCCTGAGCGAGATCGCCACCGAGGGCGGGGCCACGATGGGGTCGCTGTACTTCTACTTCCCGTCGAAGGAGCAGCTGGCGCTGGCGATCATCGAGGAGCAGAACGCGCGCACGTTCCGCTCGCTCGAGGCGGCCGGGCAGGGGCGTGACCCGCTGCAGACGCTGCTGCACGGCTCGAAGGCGATCGCCGACCAGCTCATCACCGACGCCGTCGTGCGCGCGGGCATCCGGCTCTCGCTCGAGCAGGGAACGCTGTCCACGCCCACCAACGGTTTCTACCGCGAATGGATCGGCGGCATCACGGCGGTGTTCGAAGAGGCCGTGGCCGAGGGCGAGCTGCGCTCGGATTTCGAGGCCGCCGACCTCAGTCGCATGGTCGTCGCCACGTTCACGGGAACGCATGTGGTCTCCAATGTGCTCACGGGCCGCGCCGACCTCTATCGATCGCTGCGGGTGATGTGGGGTGTGGTGTTGCGGGGCATGGTGCCCGGCGACCGGCTCGACGGCTATCTGGCCGACGCGGCGGCGCTCTTCGACGACGCGCAGCCCGACGCGGCGTAGACGATCAACGCTCACGCCGGGCTGCCGCGCACCCGGTCTGCAGGTTTGGCCAGCTGCCGGCCTGCGTGCGCTCAGCTGGCCTGCGTGCGCTCAGTCGGCGAAATAGGCGAGCGACGACGTGACCGTAATCCCGCCGATGCCGGCCTCGACGTCGACGCTGTGCAGCGTCCGTCCGTCGTGGGGCAGCGCGCGGCGGCGGGTGACGATCATGCGCGACGGCTGCGGCACGCCGACCACGCGCACCGGTGAGGTGGCCGTGAACGTGGCGCGCCGCATCCACAACGTGTTGGTGTTGTCGCGCGCCACCTCGTCGCCCGCGTAGATGAGCACCTGGGCCATTTGGCCGCCGATCGCGGCCGCGTCGGTGAGCCCGATGGACGGCCAGTAGCGCGCCTCGAGCCCGGCGGCTCGGCGGGGTGCCGTGCCCGAGGGTCGCACCGTGTGCTCCATGTCGAGCGTGGCGGCCGTCTCGTCGAGCGTGCTCAGCGACGACATATGCTCCATCGATCGGAAGAGGGTCGTGTGGATGCGGGGCTCTCGCATCGCCCCCAGGGTCGCGGCCCACGGCAGGCCGGAGAGTGACGGGGCCGGATGCCGCAGCGTCACCGTGCCCGAGAGCGAGCCGATCCGGCATGCGAGCACCGTGCGGAACTCGTCGGGCCGCGCGGTGGCCTCCATGGGGCGGGAGACAGTCAGCGCGACCGGTATGGCATCGACCCGCTCGAGCGGCGTGGCGCCCGCGCGCACGGCGAACTGTTCCAGCCACGACGCCTCGATGCCATCCGGGGTCACGCCGATGCGGCTCAGGTAGGCCTCCGCCAGCTCGGCGGCGAGAGCCAGGGCGTCGAGCGTGCTCAGGTGCGGCACGCGCGCGCTTCCGCCCTTCGTCGACCAATCCTCGGGGTAGGTGATCGACGCGACACCGGATGCCGCGAGCGAGGTCGGGGCGGCGGTGTCGGTGTTCTCGGCGGTCGTGTCGGCCAGTTGCAGCAGCTTCTGGTCGATGCGCCGATAGCCGGTGCCGAAGTAGCGGTTCGCGGCGGGCCCGAGCAGGGTATCGAAGGCGTCGGATGTGTCGGATGTGTCGGATGTGTCGGGTGCGCCGGGTGCGGCTGCTGCTGTCGAAGTGGTCGTCGTGGCGGAGGGGGCTGGCGGAGTGGATGTCGTGTGCATGGTGTCCTCGTCGTGGTGTCGGATGGGCCGGGTGGAGTCGGATAGCGCAGGATCACTCTTCCCCGGCATCAAGGTGTGCGCTCTACTTATCCTGAGAACGATGCGTGATGTTTGCATGAACGACGGGCGAAGCGGGCGCGCCATCCCCTCGCGCCTTGACACACTCGACGTATGGCAACCGACCAGGCGGCATATTTCGACGTCGACCACACGATCACCCGCACGGGCACCCTGCGTTCGTTCCTCGACTTCTATGCCGCCGACCCTCGCGGCCGCTTCGTCGCCCAGCGGGTCGCGGGCCTTGAGCGCGCCGTCGCGGCCACGCACGATCGCGTCACCCTGCACCGCCTGTTCATCGAGGCTTTCGCGGGCGAGACCTGGTCGGGCCTCGAGCGCGCGGGCGCCGACTGGTTTGCAGACTTTGCTGTGCGCGACGGCTTCACCCCATCCGTCATCGAGCGGATGCGGCGCCACCAAGACCTGGGCCACCGCGTGGTCTTCGTCAGTGGCTCGTGGTGGCCCTGCCTCGCCCCGATTGCGGCCCACTTCGGCGTCACCGAGGTGCTGTGCACGACGCCCGTGGTGGTGCGCGACCAGGTGACGGGGGAGATGGTGCGCGCGATGGTGAGCGAGACCAAAGCGACGGCGGTGCGCGAGCACGCGGCCCAGCACTCGATCGACCTTGCCCGGAGCATCGCCTACGGGGATGACGAGAGCGATCTGCCGCTCCTGCGCACGACGGGTCGCGCCGTGGTCGTGGGAGGTGACCCGGCGCTCCTCGGCTGGGCCGCCAACCGGCAGGGATCGGTCGAGGTCCTCGATGCCGAGCGCATCCCCGTCGTGTCGTCCGAGGTGGGTCACTGACCGTTCGCGCCTCTGACGCCGTGTTTCCGGCGTGTCACGCGAAGTTGTACCCCCGGTGAACAGTTCTCGCAAGGCCTTCTCTGGGGGCCCCTTCTCAGCGATGATCGGCTAGTGGGACGAGTCCCGCTCCGGCGACCACGCCGTTCGATCCCGCGAGAAACGGAGACCCGCCCGCAGATGAGAATCGCCGTGCTGTGCCACATGCATCACCCGATCGCCGAGCCGTTTCAGGGTGGAACCGAGACCCATACGGCGAACTTGGCGGACGAGCTTGTGGCGCGCGGTCACGACGTGACGCTCTTTGCGAAGGAAGGCTCCGAGACGACGGCCGCGGTGTATCCGCTCGTGCCCGCGGACTTCGAGTTCGTGTTCGCGGCGTCGCCGCTCGTGCGGGTGCAGCAGAAGGGCTTCCTGGCCGAGGCCGTGCACCACAGCATCCAGATCATCAGTGAGGGCGATTTCGACATCGTCATCAACAACTCGCTCAGCGTGCTGCCCTACACGCACATGCGGCACCTGCCCATGCTGACCATTCTTCACACCCCGCCGACGCTCGCGGATGTCAACGCCATCGTCACGAGCCCGGGGTGGGCACCCTCGCCGCAGCACCTCTTCGTCACGGTGTCCGAATCGAATGCGGCGCCGTGGCGCCTGATCCTGCCCGAGGTTCACGTCGTGCACAACGGCGTCCTGCCCCGTTCGGCCTCGGCGGCAGGGGTAACCCCGGCAGACGCCGGCAGCGCCGACCTCGCCGCGACGCTCAGCGAAGCCGTGGCCGGGTTCGCCGACAGCGGGGCCGTTGCGCACGCCGACTCCGCCACGCCGACCCCCTACGCCGCGTGGGCCGCGCGGGTCACGCCCGAGAAGGGTCTGCACGTGGCGATCGAGGCCGCCGCGCGCGCGGGCATCGAGCTGCGCATCGCGGGCCCGATCGCCGACCCTCGCTACTTCGAGGAAGACATCGAACCCCTTCTCGGTCGCGGGGCGACCTATGTCGGTCACCTCGACTCCGACGAACTCGACCGCTTTCTCGCCGCGGCCTCCGTCTTCGTGGCATCGCCGCTCTGGGCCGAACCCTTCGGGCTCTCGGTCGTCGAAGCCCTGCGCCTCGGCACCCCGGTCGCGGCCCTGCCGAACGGCGCGCTTCCCGAACTCATCTCCACGGCCAATGGCGCACTGGCCCGAGACGACAGCGCGGCATCCCTCGGGCGTGCCATCCGCACGGCCCGCCGCCGCGACCGCACCCGGGTGGAAGCATCCGCCGCGCCCTACACCGTCACGCGCATGGTCGACGGCTACGAACGCCTGCTCGATCGTATCCTCGCGGGCAACGCCGAAACCGTCGACGCCCGCGCAACGGCCTGACCGCCGACATCCGGGGTCACTGTCACCCATTCGGGGGTATTTGGCAATGGGCTATTCAGGATGCGCGACAGCCCGCAGTCTGTCTGTGACGGCATCCCGCCGCCACCCAGACAGGAGGCACAGATGTATTTCCACGTTCAGGACTTCATCAACGAGATCGCCCAGGACGAGCCGGATCCCGCGGCCGCGAACGCGCTGCAAGAGGGTCTCGGCGGCCAGTTCGGCGAGATGCGCACGATGATGCAGTACCTCTTCCAGGCCATGAACTTCCGCGGGCCGGCCGCCAAGCCGTACCGCGACCTCATCCAGGGCATCGGCACCGAGGAGATCAGCCACGTCGAGCTGATCGGCACGACGATCTCGCGCCTGCTCGACGGGTCGCCGCAGTATCAGGGCAAGCCCACCGACCCGCTCGACAAGGCCGGCGCCGGCGGAGCCATTCCGCTGAACATCGCCCTCGACCACAGCAACATCCACCACTACCTCGTGGGTGCCCAGGGCGCGCTGCCCGTCGACGCGGCCGGCAACCCGTGGAGCGGTAGCTACGTCTACAATTCGGGCAACCTCACGCTCGACCTGCTCTACAACCTCATGCTCGAGTCGACCGGCCGCCTGCAGAAGTGCCGCATCTATGAGATGACCGATAACAAGACGGCGCGATCCACGATCTCCTACCTGATCGTGCGCGACCAGGCCCACGAGAACGCCTATGCAAAGGCCCTCGAGTCTCTCGGCGTCGACTGGGGCAAGCTGCTGCCCATTCCCAAGACCAACGCCGAGGCGTTCCCCGAGGTCAAGGAGCTCGTCGACCGCGGCCTGCAGAGCAAGCAGTACTCGTTCGACCTGCGCGGGCAGTCCGAGGCGGGCAAGATCTTCCGCGGCGCCTCGCCCTCGAACGACGGCACCGAACTGGATGCCTCGGAGCAGGCGCCCGTCGGAAGCCCCATCACCATCGCCCCCGAGCGCATGGAGGAGTTCGCCCCGGGTCTCGACCCCGAGCTGCTCGCGCTCATCCAAGCGACCGCCGATCTCGAGCTCAACGAGATCGAGAACCTGTACGGCCCCGTCGCGAAGTAGCGGCTGCGCCGACAGACAGGCGAAGGGCGGTCATCGGGATGGTGACCGCCCTTCGCTCTGCGGGCGCGCGGCCGGAACTACATGCGGCGTGCGACCTCGTACAAGGTAGGCGCGACGTCTTCGACATCGGCCACGAGGAACTCGACGTTGCCCGCGCCGTCGCTCACGATGACATCCCAGACGCCCGGATGCGAGATGAGCGTCGCCGTGAGGCTGCCGCGCGTGAACACGCGCACGTCGCGCAGCTGGATCTCGGAGTGGTCGACCCACCCGTCGAGCACGTCCTCGCCCGGAAACGTCGGCAGTCCGTAGGGGTCGACGTCGTTCACGAGTTCTCCTCGGGTTGGGTGTTCAGGCGGGGACGGAAGCGACGAGGGGCGCCCACCGCATCCGGTGAGCGCCCCTCGCGTTGAGGTCGTGCCGAGTTTATGCCCGCTGGCGTCGTCGGCGCGCGATAACGGTCGAGCCGGCGCCGAGCATCAGGAGCAGAGTGGCCGCGCCCAGGGCGAGTGCGCCGTTCTCGGCACCCGAGTTCGCGAGCGAGCCCGTGTTCGAGCTCGAACCCGCCGTGCCGGAGCCCGCACCCGTGCCGGAGCCGGAGCCCGAACCTGCTTCGTCATCCGCGCCGGGGGCCGGAGTGGCCGGGTCGGTCGGGTCGGCCGGGTCGGTCGGAACCGGGGTCGGCTCGGGCGCCACGACGGCGGCCGTCGACAGAGCCCAGTTCTGCACGAAGAAGTCGGCGGGGTCGATCGTGCCGCGCGCGCCGGCCCAGTCGATGAGCAGCTGACGGATCTCCTGCAGTTCGTCATAGACGATGGGGGCGTCGGCCACGGCCGGGAACCCGCCGCCGCCCGACTGGCGGTAGTTGTTCACGGCGAGCACGAACTGGTCGTCGTCGGCGATGGCGGTGCCGTCGGCGTAGGACAGGCCCTGGATGCGCGACCCGACGGGCTGCGAGACGTTGATCTCGTAGTCGACCCCCGACAGGGCGTCGTAGTTGTAGTCCGGGATGCCGGTGGGCCGGTCGGCCGTCACGGCGTTGGTGCCCGTCTCGGGGTCGAACGCGGCGCCGGGGGCGACCTGGTTGAAGTACCGCGCCGAGAACTCGAGGTAGTCGCGCAGCTGCGCGCCCGTGATCTGCACCCCGCGCAGGGTGTTTTCATAGATGTAGAGGCCGGCGATGTCGCGAATCGTGACCTCACCCTCGGGGAACATGGCGGTGCGCGAGAACGGCGAGGCCTGCGAGATGACCGGGATGTCGGCGAGCGGGCCGCCGTCGAGGGCCGTCTCGACCGTGTCGGCCTGCACGTAGTTGATGAAGTCGATGATCGCCGTGTCCTCGTAGCGCGAGGTCTCGGCGGGCAGCGCCTCGGTCGAGCGCGCGACGGGCGTGTTCACGTAGTCGATGGTCTGCTGGTGCTCGTCCTGCAGCGCCGCGACGACCTTCTGGCTCTGGGTGGGGGTGTCCTTGCCGTAGTGCGGCTTGACGGTGGGCTTGGCCGCATCCGCCCAGTTCACGTCGAAGTTGCCCGAGGCATCCTCGACCAGGTTGAGCGTGGTCTCGGTCACGCCGCGCGCCCAGTAGTTCGGCTGCGTGATGAGCACCTTCTCGCCGGCCACGTTGGTGAGCACGGTCTCGGGCTTGTCCTGGTGGCTGTGGCCGGCGACGAGCACGTCGATGCCGGGCACCTGCGTGGCGATGTTGTTGGCCACGTCTTCGTTCAGGTCGGCGGGCACGTAGTCGGCGTCGGCGACGGTGCCCTGGCCGGTGTGGGCGAGCACGACCACGACGTCGGCCTGCGCCTCGATCTCGGGCACCCACTTCTTGGCGGTCTCGACCATGTCGTCGAATTCGAGGATGCCGTCGACGTTGGCTTTGTCCCAGATGCGGATGCCGGGTGTCACCACGCCGAGCACGCCCACCGTGACCTGCTTGCCGTCGATGGTGCGCTCGATCAGCTCGTACGGCTTGTGGTACGGAGCGTCGGTCTTCACATCGATCACGTTGGCGCCGAGGAGCGGTGCCTGCAGGTCGTTCTCATAGGCGCTCAGCATGTCGAGGCCGTAGTTGTACTCGTGGTTGCCCACGACCTGGGCGTCGTAGCCGATGGCGTTGAAAGCCTGGGCCATGGGGTGCTCGATGGTGTTGTCGAGCACGCTGGCTGCGCCATCCCCCATGCCGTAGTAGTAGGTGAGGGGTGTGCCCTGGATGGCGTCGCCGTTGTCGAAGACGAGCACCGATTCGGGGCCCTTGGCGGCGCGCACCTCGTCGACGACCGTGCCCACGCGCGTGAGGCCGAGGATGTCGGCGTCCTTCGTGTATTCGGCGTTGGCGAAGTAGTCCCAGTTGAACACGTGTCCGTGGGTGTCGGTGGTGGCGAGCAATGTGAGCTCGACGGTGTCACCGGCTGCGGCGGGCGCGGCGGTGGCGGGTGCTGCGGCGACGATGCCGAGCCCCGTCAACGCCACGATGCCGACGATGCGATGTAAGCGCATAGTTGTCCTGTCTCAAGAAAAGTGGTGGATGTGAGAGAACCTATCCACCCCTTGTGAACGGGACGTTACGACACCCTTTCGGGGGGTAAACGTTATCGAAGGGTGATGTTAGCGCCGCAATCGTTAGTCGGTGCCGCGGATGCCGCGCACGAAGCTCTGTGACCGCTCGCGCAGCACGTCGATGCGGTGCTGCTTCGCGGCATCCACGTCGAAGCCCACGTAGGCGACCGTCGGGCGGCGGCGCACGTTGACCGAGCATTCGAAGTCGGCGCACACGAGCGTGCCGACGGTGTCGCCGCGTCGCCCGGCCGCACCACCGCGCTTGACGCTGAAGAAGGCCACGTCGTTGGGCAGCTCCACGTCTTCGCACCAGGCGCACTGCGGTCGGGTGCGCGGTTGCACGTCGCCCTTCCGCAGCAGGATGCCCGTGGCCACACCGTCGAGGTGCAGCACGACGTAGCCCTGGGCCGGGGCCTTGGGGTCACGCCATCCGAGGTAGTCGATGGCCTCCCAGTCGATGCTGTCGAGGTGGGCGGGCAGGTTGAGCTCCTTGCGCTCGCGCTGCGACGCGTTGATGAAGGATGCTCGGATGTCTTTTTCGGTCAGGGGAAGCATGGGTGATCGCCTTGTCTGGAACGCACGAGCGTCGATGCGCGCGTGTCGTCCTCATTGTCGTTCTCGTACTCTGCGGATTCGCGGGTGCCGGGTGCACGAATCGGGCCCACTCCTGTCGAGCGGGCGCGGGCAACCGCGGCGGGGTGGCGCCGGGCGGCGCCGGAAACACCGGGAAAGGCGGCTATCTGATGCCGGCGAACGATACGCCGGCAACCCCCAGACGCCCCGCGGGCAGGTTCGACACGATGAGACTCACGTCGGCGAGTATACGCCGGGGGATGGTTAGGAGCGAGCGGTCGCGAGTCCCCAGGCGGAGGTGTCGAGCGCGTCGATGGCCGCGATGGTGGCGGCTATGGCGGGCACCCGGTGCGAGGCCTCGGCCGACACGAGGTGCACGGTGCGCGAGTCGGGGGTCGCTGGATGCCGCGCCACCACGTTCGCGGGCAGTGGCACGCTCGCGAGCGCCAACGACGGCAGCAGCGCCACCCCGAGCCCCGCCTCCACCATGGCGAGCACGGCCGAGACGTTGTCGGTCTCGTAGTCGATGCTCGGCGTGAAACCGTGTGCCGCGCAGAGGTGCAACAGGTGACCGCGGCAGCGCGGGCAACCCGCGATCCAGCCGGCACCCGCGAGGGAGTCGAGGGCGAGGGGCGACGCGTCGGGTGACAGGCCCGCACCGGCATCGCGTCGCAGAATCAGGATCATGTCCTCGCGCCACAGCGGTGTCGCGGTCAGCCCGGCTGCGCTCGCCCCGTGCGGGTCGTCGGGGTCGCCCGGATAACTGAACGTGAGCGCGATATCGGCCGTGTGATCGCGCACCGCCTGAACGGCCTCGGGCGGTTCGGCCTCGATGTAGCGGAACCGCAGCCCCGGGTAGTCGGCGCTCATGCGCTCGATCAGCCGCGGCACGATGGTGGACGACGCCGACGGGAACGCCGCGATGCGCACCCACCCCGTGCGCAGTCCGGCGAGCTCGGCCAGTTCCTCGGCCGCCGAGTCGATCGAGCGCAGCACCGTCGCCGCGTGGCGCGCCAGGATGTCGCCGGCCTCGGTGAGCAACGCGCCGCGGGGAACGCGCGTGAGCACCGGCATCCCCAACCGCTGTTCGAGGCGCCGAACGGTCTGGCTGACCGCGGGCTGGCTGTAGCCGAGTCGTGCGGCGGCGGCCGTGATCGACCCGGTGTCGGCGATGGCCCGCACCACGCGCAGGGTCTGCGAGTCGAGGTCGGCGGCCAGCAGTGTGCGGGGCTCGGTCATGGGCCCAGCATAACCCGGTGTTATGCCGCCGATAGAGAAGCTGTCGTTGTCGAATGGATGCCGCACGGGCACCCTGGAGGCATGACCACGCTCGCGCGCTCCCGCCGCACCCTCGACGAGGCGCGCGCCCAGTTCGTGGGTGGCCGCCGCTACCTTGGCGCTTGCTCGGTCGGCCTCGCCAGCGCCGACACGCTCGCCGCCATGCGCGCCGACCAGCAGAACTGGGCCGAGGGCACGTGCTCGCCCGCCGCCTTCGATGCCGGCATCGCCCGCACGCGCGACGCTTACGGTCGCCTCGTGGGCGTCACGCCCGACCGCATCGCGATCGGCTCGCACGTCTCCGCCATGGTCAGCGTTCTCGCCGCCGGAGTGCCCGACGGCGCCGAGGTGCTGTGCGTCGCCGGCGATTTCAGCTCGATGGTGTTCCCGTTCCTGGTGCTCGAGCGCCGCGGCGTTCGTGTGCGACACGTCCCCGTCGAGGCGCTCGCCGACTCGATCACGGCCGACACCTATCTCGTCGCGTTCTCGCTCGTGCAATCGGCGTCGGGCCGGGTGGCGGATGTCGCGGCAATCGTTGAGGCTGCGGCATCCACCGGCACCTTCACGCTGTGCGACACCACGCAGGCCGCCGGCGCCATGCCCGTGGATGCCTCACTTTTCGACGCCACCGTGTGCCACGCCTATAAGTGGTTGTGTGCCCCGCGCGGCGCCGCGTTCCTCACCCTCGGCGCCGACTATCAGCGCACGCTCGTCCCCATCCAGGCCAATTGGTATGCCGGTGACGACGTCTGGGCCTCTTGCTACGGCCCCGAGATGCGGCTCGCCACCGACGCGCGCGCGTTCGACGTGTCGCCCGCCTGGCCCGTCTGGGTGGGCACCGAACCGGCCATCGACCTCTTCGCCTCGCTCGACCTGGCCGAGGTGCACGCCCACAACACGGCCCTCGGCGACGCGCTCTGCGACGGCCTCGGCCTCCCTCGCGCGGGCCAGGCCATCGTCACGTGGCCGGATGCTTCGGCCCACGATCTCGCGGCCCTCACCGCCCACGGCATCACGGCCTCGGGTCGAGCCGGCCGAGCCCGCGTTGCCTTCCACCTCTGGAACGACGAACGCGACGTCGCCGACGTGCTAACGGCCCTCGGCCACTGTTAGCAGCCCCGCCTGATCTCGCGCACAGTTTGAGAGCCGTGAGGCTCCTACCGTGTGCTCATGCCAGCCTCCCTGAACCGAATGATCTACATCGACGATTCCGGCCATCCGGCGTCGGGTTTGATCGTCTATGGGTGATCTTCATGGACGGCGACGGATCGGACACGTCGTATCGCTCGACGCACCGGCAGTTGCCTTTGTCGCAACGGCGCATCATCGAGGATGCCGTGCATCTCGACTCCGGCGCCTCGCAGCTCATACAGATGGCAGATCTCGTTGCGTGGAGCGCGAACGCGGCGATTGACCGTCACGACGCGCAATCCTTCGCCTGGGACTGGTATCGAACCTACTTGGCCGAGCGAGATCTCGCTCGAGAGTCTCAATCCATCTGAGCTTAAACAGCGAGACCCCCATATCCACGTGTGCGGGGGGGTCTGCATGTGCAGTCTATTCCGGAATATCGGAAGAGGCAAGAGGGCCGGGATGAACGTGTCGTCCCGGCCCTCAGTGGTGCGGCGGGTTAGCTGCGGTCGGTGCTGTGCTTGGCGGCTCGGCGCCGCAGGAGGACGAGCACGAGACCCGCCACCACCAGCACGGCGGCGATGCCCGCGACGAGCCCGAGCGTCGACCCGTCGGCACCCGTCTGAGACAG
This sequence comes from Okibacterium fritillariae, assembly GCF_052783725.1. Taxonomy (NCBI): domain Bacteria; kingdom Bacillati; phylum Actinomycetota; class Actinomycetes; order Micrococcales; family Microbacteriaceae; genus Okibacterium; species Okibacterium fritillariae. The sequence goes on along the minus strand of NZ_CP199917.1, from coordinate 2,828,092 downwards.
AGAACCGCGGCGGATGGCATCCGGGTCACCCGCGGGAGCGGCCGACGAGGTCGCGCCCGGCACGATCGGCACGGCCGTGGCCGAGGGGGTCGGCGTGACGGGCGGCACCGGGGGAGTGGTCGGGTCGACAGGCGGTTCGACCGGGGCTGCGGCCAGGCCCGACACGCGCACGTAGTCGAACGTGGTCGTGAAGCCCGAGCCTGCCATCGAGACGAGGCCGATGCGCGGCGTCACGCCGAGCGGGGTCGTCCAGGTGCCCGATTCATCCCAGGTCTGTCCGTCGAGGCTCGTGTAACCCGTGTAGAGGTTCTCGGTTTCGCTGTGCTGGCGCACGATGCGCAGGTAGGTTTCGTCGCCGACGGGGCCGCCGACGCCGTTGCCGTAGACCGGGTATCCGGCCGGAACGGGGCTCTGACGCTTGGCGAACTCGGTTTGGCGGGTCTCCCAGATCGACGACACCGCGTGCTTGATGAAGTTGCCGTCGTCGGTGTAGAGCACGATGCCGCCCTGCACGTAGTTTTGGCAGCAGCCCTCGGCGGGCACGTTCACCGACACGCGCGTCTCGACCACATAGTCGCCCTCGGGCGCGGCCTCGGTGACGAGGCCGGCGGCGTTCGCCTCGGGGCCGAGGTCGCCCGCCTGCGTGTCGAAGCTGAACGAGCCGTCGGCGACACCGAAGCTCGAGGCATCCGGTTGGCGAATCCACGACCACTGGGCACCGAGCGCGTCACCGTCGAAGTCATCCGACAGTGCGGCGATCGTCTCGCCGGGTTTCGGCTGCACGACGGGGGTGGATGCCGGAGCGGCGGCCTGTCCGGCAACCGTCACGGGTGCGGGCTGAGGGGTGTCGCTCGGACCGGCGCCGCCACGAACGGTGGGCCAGCCATCCACCCAGTCGATGCGGTCCATGAGCACGGGGCGCTTCGTGTAGGTCTCACCCTCGACCATGTAGGGGTCGTTGCGGTCGACGGCGTGGTAGACGATCCAGGATGTCCCCGCGAGGTCGGTCGCCATGGTGTTGTGGCCCGTGCCGATCCAGCGGTTGCCGTTCTGGTGCAGCAGCGGGGTGCCGCCCACGCGGCCGGCGAGGAGCGATGTGCCCGTCTTGTCGACGAAGGGCCCGGTGGGGCTGGTCGAGCGGCCGACGAAGACGCCGTAGCCCGTGAGGGGCCCGGCGCAGCAGTTGGTGGCCGAGCCGAGCAGATAGTAATAGCCGTCGTGTTCGACGACGTTGGTGCCCTCGTAGCGGTTCGAGATCGAGATCTGCACCTGAGTGGCGGGGTCGGTGGTGAGGCCGTCGGCGCTGAGCTCGCGCACCGAGAGGCCGCCGAAGTAGCTGCCGTAATAGAGGTAGTTCTGGCCGTCGGCCGTGATGACCTCGGGGTCGAAGGTCCAGCGGCGGTCGTTGGGGTTGCCGCCGGGAGGGGCGGCCGGTGCGACGACGGGTCCGCCCGAGTCGGTCCAGGGGCCGGCGGGACTGTCCGAGGTGGCGACGCCGATGGCCGCGCCCCCGTCATCCGGAACGCCGTCGCCGTTGGTGTCGGGGCCGACCGTCTTGGTGGCCGTGTAATAGAGGTTGTATTTGCCGTTCAGGAAGACGACGTCCGGCGCCCACATGTCGCCGTCATTGATCCAGGCGGGCTTCTCGGGCAGCGCCTCGGTGACGAACGTCCAGGTCACGAGGTCGGTCGACCGATAGGTCGGGATGCTGTAGAAACGCAGGCTGCCGTCGGGGTTCGTTTCCTCGGAGTCGAGTGCGTCCCGCGTGCAGAAGAGGTACCAGGCGGCGTCGGCCGGGTCGGCCGAGCGGATCACGTCGGGGTCGGCGCATTGTTCGGCGGGTCGGCCGTCGGCGAGCGTGAGCGTCAGCGGGTTCGTGAACGTGTTTGCGGCCACGGCGGCGCGGGCGCCCGTGGCGGGGGTGACGGATGCCGGGGCCCCGACGGTTGCCGCAGACGCAGACGCAGACGCAGACGCAGACGCAGACGCAGATGCGGTCGTCGTCGCGCCGTTCGCGCCGGTCGCGACCGGTTGGGCGATTCCCGCGCCCGCGGCGGCGGCTGGCGCCACCCCGAGCAGCAGGGCCGCGGCCGTGAAGCCGGCGGCAAGGGAGAGCTTTCTCATGTTTCCTCCACGTTGAGGGTTGGTCGAGCGGGGTGTCTGAGGGCGGAGTGCCCGGGGTTACGGCAGGTCGACGACGGGCGTCGAACCGTTCCAGCTGAGGGGCAGCACGTTCATGCCGCGGTAGACGATCGCCGGATCCCACGAGTGGAAGAAGATGCGGTCTTTCCCATCGGGTCCCGCGACGACATCCTGACCGCCGGGGCCGACGTAGGCGTCGTCGGTGATCTCGGTGGTGAGCAGCGGGCCGTCGGCCTTCGTATAGGGGCCGGCCAGCGCCGTGGCGGTGGCGTAACCCGTGGCGTAGGCCTCGCCGCCATAGTCGTTCGCCGAGTAGAAGAGCACGTAGGCATCGTCGTGTTTCACGATCACGGGCGCCTCGATCAGCGACCCCTCCCACGCCTCGGTCTGCTGCAACAGGCGGGTCGGCTCACCGGCGAGCGTGACGCCATCCGCGCCGAGGGGGGATAGCTGCAACCAGGTGTCGAGTCCGCAGCAGTTGCCGTCGTTCTTCCAGACGAGGTAGCGCGAGCCGTCCGCGTCGGTGAAGCTCGACGCGTCGATGGCGCCGCCCTCGTCGAGCGGGCAGATGAGCGGGGTGTCGCTCGTGCCCACGAACGGGCCGGTCGGCGCATCGGCCGTGGCCGCGCCGATGCACTGCTGACCCGACTCGGCATCCTGCGCCGTGAAGTAGAGCGCGAAACGCCCGTCGGCCAGCTCGGTCACATCGGGCGCCCAGGTGCGGCCTTCGTCGGCCCAGGCGGGCAGGTCGGGAAAGGCGTCGTCGCCGGCGACCTGCCACGTCTCGAGATCGGTCGACGTGGCGTATTGCAGATTCGCCGCGGGGCTGTTGGTCGCGTAGGCGTAGTAGGTGTCGCCGACGCGCAACACGTCGGGGTCGGGAAAATCCTGATCGATCGCAAAAGCGGGCGTCGCGGATGCTGGAGCCTCGGTGTCGCCACCGCCCCCGTCGCCCGAGCCGGCGCCCGAGCACGCGGTCAGGGCGAGGGCCCCCGCGGCGAGAACGGCCAGCGCACTGATCGCTCGCGCATCCGCCCGCCTTGTCGCGCCAATACCCGAACCAGCACGGGCACCGGCCCGAGCGCCGCGTTCCCGCATCCGCATCAGCCCTTCACGCCCGAGGATGCGACGCTGTCGACGATCTGGCGCTGTGCGAGCGCGAACAGGATGAGCACGGGCACCGACGCGATCACGGCACCGGCCATGACGATCGAGAAGTGCGTCGAGTAGGCGCCCTGCAGCTGCGACAGACCCGGCTGCAGCGTGAGGTTCTCGGGGCTGAGGAGCACGTAGATGGGCCACAGGAAGTCGTTCCAGTTGGCCAGGAAGCTCAGCACCGCGAGGGTGGCGAGCGCCGGTCGCGACAGGGGCACGATGATCTGCAGGAAGATGCGCAGATCGCCGGCGCCGTCGATGCGCGCCGCCTCCTCGATCTCCATGGGCAATCCGACGAAGAACTGGCGCAGGAAGAACACGCCGAAGGCGCTCGCCGCACCCGGGATCGAGATCGCCCAGATGGTGTCGAGCCATCCGAGGTTCTGCACGATCAGGTAGTTGGGGATGAGGAAGATGACCGGCGGCACGAGCAGCGTCGCGATGATGAGGCCGAAGACGAGCTTCTTGCCCCGGAACTCGAGCCGGGCCAGGGCGTAGGCGGCCGCCGATGCGGTGACGAGGATGAGGATGGTCTGCAGCGTGGCCGCGAGGAAGCTGTTCAGCAGCCAGCGGAAAATCGGCTGCTGCCCCGACGACAGTGTGGCGTAGGCCTCGGTCGAGAACGGGTTGGGGATGAAGCCGTAGGGGTTGGTGATGACGTCGCCGTCGGTCTTGAACGACGTGATGAGCACCCACAGGAGCGGCAGCACGATGATGAGCGACACGACGACGAGCACGACGTAGAGGATGGCTTCACGCACGGTGCGGGGCCGGAAGCGGCGTTTCGGCGCGGCGGTGGGTGAGGCATCCGCCCGGCCGCGCCCGCTGCCCGAACCGCTGCTCGCGCCGCCGTTGCCGCTGGCGCTGCCGTTTCCGTTGGCGTTGCCGGCACCCTCGACGCCGTCGTCGCCGCCGCGGGGGCGGGTGGGGGTTGAGGTAGACATCTTTGTCCTTACTCCGCGCGTTCGCGCTGTAGACGGAAGTTGATGACGCTGATGATGGCGAGCACGGCGAACAGGATGTAGCTCATGGCCGAGGCCGCGCCCATGTTGCTCTGCGCGAGACCCTGGTCGGAGATGTACATGATGACCGTGCGCGTGGCGTTGCCCGGCCCACCCTTGGTGAGGATGAACGACTGGCCGAACATGTTCGCCGAGGCCAGGATGGTGGTGGTCGTCACGAACAGCATCACGGGTCGCAGCCCGGGCAGGGTCACGCTGAAGAACTTGCGAATCGCGCCGGCGCCGTCGAGCGAGGCCGCCTCATAGAGGTCGGCGCTGATGCCCTTGAGGCCCGCGAGCAGGATGACGGCGTTGAAGCCCAGCGTCCACCACACGGTCACGCCCACGAGTGAGACCCAGGCCCAGGGAACGTCGACCGTCCACGGCAGGTCGGAGGGGAGACCGACGAGCCCGAGCAGGTAGTTCAGGATGCCGGACTGCGTGTCGAGCACATAGCGCCACACGACGCCGATGACGGCGACGCCGAGCACGTAGGGCGCGAAGAAGATGGCGCGGAACGCCGTGCCGCCCTTGATCTTGTTGTTGAGCAGCACCGCGAGCAGCAGCGGCACGACGAGCATGACGGGCACGCTCAGCAGCGTGAAGATGCCGGTGGCGCCCATGCTCTGCCAGAAGTCGCCGAACGTGATCGACCCGGGGGTGAAGAGGTCGATGTAGTTCTGCAGCCCGATGAAGGCCTGCTCGGCCTTGTAGGGGCTCCAGTCGGTGACGCTGATCACGAGGCCGAAGATGGCCGGCGCGATCACGAAGATGCCGAACAGGATCAGGAAGGGCGCGAGGAACAGGTAGGCGGTGCCGGTGCGGCGGGGTGCCCCCGACTTGCCGACGCGTGAACGTCGGCGAGCCGGGGGCACCGCCACAGCGGGCGCGGCCGGGTTGGGACCGGCCATCGTGCTGGAATTAGTCACCGTACTTGGTCTTGTTCTGCTTGAGGACCTCGTCGGCCTTGGCGGCCGCGTCGTCCAGGGCCTGCTTCGGGTCCTTCTTGCCGGTGACCGCTTCGTTGAGCGCCGTCGTGATGAACGCGTTCGCGGCGGTGATGCCGGGGGCGCTCGTCTCGTAGTGCGCGTAGGGGAGCTGGTCGAGGAACGGCTTCAGGTTGGGGTACTTCTCGACGAGGGCCGGGTCGTTGCGCACCTCGTTGGCGGCGGGGAGCTCACCGGTCTCGGCCCAACCGGCTGAGTTGGCGTTCATCCACTTGACGAACGTGGCGGCCGCGGCCGTCTTGTTCTTGTCCTGGCCCTTGTTGTTCAGGAACATCCAGTGCGTCGAGCTCGACCAGACGGCCTTCTCGGTGCCGATCTGCGGAACGGGGGCAACCGTCCAGTCGATCGAGTTGAAGCCCTCGTTGGTGGTCTGCCAGACACCGTTCCAGTTGTAGGCGGTCTTGCCGGCCAGGAGGCCCTTGATGTTGCCGTCCTGGGCGACGTTGGCGGGGCTGTAGCCGTCCTTGATGAGGTCGGTCATGTGCGTGAGCGCCTGGACACCCGCGTCGGAGTTGAACGTGGCCTTCGAGACATCCTCGTTGTAGAGGTCGCCGCCGAACTGCCAGAGCAGCGACTGGAACTCGAACGTGCCCGTGAAGACGTAGCCGTCGACCCATTCGCCCTGCACGCCGGCCGCCTTGAGGGCTTCGAGCGCCTTCATGTAGGCGTCCTTGTCGGAGGGGACGGTGGCCGGGTCGATGCCCGCGGCCTTCAGCACATCGTTGTTGACGTAGAGGCCGAGGGGCGTGACGCTCCACGGGATGCCGTACTGGTTGCCCGAGTAGGCGCCCGCGTCCATGAGGCCTTCGGGGAAGTCGTCGGCCGAGTAGCCGAGCGCCTTGACGATGTCGTCGGCCTTCAGCAGCAGACCCTGCGCCGCGTAGGTCGCCACGTCGTCGCCGTGGGCCACCGCGACATCCGGACCCTTGCCGGCCTTGACCGCGAGGGGGAGCTTCTTGTTGACGTCGGCCCATTCCATGGGCACGTTCTTGACCTCGATGTTGTCGTGCTCGCTGTTGAACTTCTCGATGAGCTTCGGCACGAGAACGGGGGCTGCGCCACCGGTCCAGCCGTTCCAGAAGCTGATCGAGACTTTGGGGCCGTCGTAGTCCTCGCCAGAGACGGAGGCGCCTCCGCCGGTGCTGCCCGATGACCCGCAGCCGGTCAGGGCCAGGCCGACGCCGAGCGCCAGTGTCGCCGCAAGTGCTCTGCGGGCGGTTCCCTTCTTCATGAGTACTCTCCTTTGAGTTTTACGCCCGATGGGCGGTGCACAGGGTGGCGCCCCTCAAGAATGATCGGGCGTCGAAGGTGAATTTACAGCGCTGGAAGTCGGGCGTCAAGATCTAGACAAATCTCCAGCGCGGTAATCTGGCGGCACGGGATGCTCCGGGTCTAGAGTTCGGGGCGAGCGACGTCGGTGCAGCCATCCATGGTCGTGGCATCGGCAGCGCACGTGACACAGCAGACGCGACATCGGAGGAACCATGGCGGGAGTTCGCTTACAGGACGTGGCCGAGCACGCCGGGGTGTCGATGAAGACCGTCTCCAACGTGGTGCACGCCCACCCCAACGTGTCGGCGCCCATGCGCGAGCGCGTGCAGCGGGCCATCGACGAGCTCGGCTATCGGCCCAACGCCATCGGCCGGCGGCTCGCAACGGGGCGCACGGGCCTGATCGCGCTGGCCTTCGCGGATGTGCGGCTGCCCTACTTCTCCGAGCTCGCCAACGTCGTCTCGAAGGCGGCCGCGGCGACGGGCTCGGGCTATCGCGTGCTGCTCGAAGAGACCGAGGGCACCATCGAGGGTGAGCGGGCGGTGCTGTCCGCGAGCGAGGCCGGCCTCGTCGACGGCATGCTGTTGCAGCCCTCGCAGATGTCGTCGCGCGAGATCGCCGAGCGGCACGGCGACCTGCCCATGGTCTTGCTGGGCGAGGGGCCCGCGCCGCTCAGTGTCGACCGCGTCATGATCGACAACGTCGCGGCGGCGACCGTGGCCACCGAGCATCTCGCGGATCTCGGTCGCACGCGCATCGCCTTCGTGGGGCACGAGAACGAGGGGCTGTCGTGGACGTCGAGGCAGCGCATCGTCGGCTATCAACAGGGCCTCGAGAGCCGCGGCCTGCCGGTCGAACACGACCTGTTGATCCCCACGGGGGCCATCGCGTCGGATGAGGCGGCCCGGGCGGTCGGAGAGGCGATCGATCGCGGCATCCGCTTCGATGCGCTCATGTGCCGCGACGATCTCGCGGCCATCGGTGCCCTGCGTGCTCTGCACGAGCGGGGCATTTCGATTCCGGATGATGTGGCCGTGATCGGCTGGGACAACATCGCGTTCGACGCCACGACGTTCCCGAGCCTGTCGTCGGTGTCGCCGAATACGCACGAGTTGGCGCGGGTGGCGCTCGAGATGCTGGCTGAGCGCATCGACGGTTATGACGGCATCGGCCGGCACCGTCTGGTCGATTTCGAGCTGGCTTTGCGCGAGAGTGCGCCGGGTTCGTTGCAGGCCTCCGGGGCCACCTCGGACGCCGCCTCTGACGTCGATGCCGACGTCGATGCGGGGGCTTCCGGATCGCTTTCGCACTCTCTCTCAGCCTGACCTGCTCGACTCGCGGCGACACGCCGGTGTCGGGATTGCAGAGTTTACAGCGCAGTAAATTGCGTGCATGATGTGTGCATGAGCAGTAGCCCCGCGCGCCTCGATGACGAGGCCCTTCGAGCCAGCCGCCAAGACGGCACCTACCCACGACCGCAACTGGTGCGCCCCGATTGGGCTGATCTCACCGGCACGTGGTCGTTCGCCTTCGACGATGCCGACGAGGGTCTGGCCGAGCGGTGGTTCGCCTCGCCCGACTTCGGCCGCAGCATCCAGGTGCCGTTCCCGTTCGAGTCCGAGGCCTCCGGAATTCACGACACGGGTTTCCATCCCGTGGTCTGGTACTCCCGCGAGCTGACCGCCGACGATCTGGCGGCCGCCGGCTTCGGCGCCGACCGCCGACTGCACGTGCACTTCGGCGCCGTCGACTACCGCGCGCAGGTGTGGCTCGACGGTGTGCACCTCGGGGCGCACGAGGGTGGGCACACGCCCTTCTCGTTCGACGTGACCGACGTCGTCGGTGCCAGTACCGGTGCCGGTGCCGAGCGCGCCACGCACACGCTCGTGGTGCGTGTCGAGGACGACCCCTTCGACGTGTCGCAGCCGCGCGGCAAACAGGATTGGCGGCTCGAGCCGCACTCGATTTGGTACCACCGCACCTCGGGCATCTGGCAGCCCGTCTGGCTCGAGTCGACGTCGGATGTCTTCGTCACGCTCGTGCACGCCACCCCCGATGTTCCGGGCGGCACGATCGCGCTGCGGCTCGACTTGAACCGGCGACCCGCGGCCGACGCCGATGTGCGCCTCGACGTGGTCGTTTCGTTTGAGGGTGAGCAGCTCGCCTCCCAGACCATGCGCGCGCTCGACGTCACGACGGCGCTCGTGGTGGCGCTGCCCTTGCAGACGAACGGGCAGGCCTATGAAGAATTGCTGTGGTCGCCCGAACATCCGCGCCTGCTCGATGTGCGCGTCACGGTGCGCGCCGACGATGCAGTGGTCGACGAGGTGTACTCCTACCTGGGCCTGCGCTCGGCGGCCGTCGCGGGCGGGCACTTCCTGCTCAACGACCGCCCCTACTACGTGCGCAGTGTGCTGAACCAGGGCTATTGGCCCGAATCACACCTCGCCGCGCCCAGCCCGGCGGCCCTCAAACGCGAGGCCGAGCTCATCAAAGAGCTCGGTTTCAATGCCACGCGCGTGCACCAGAAGTTCGAAGACCCGCGCTTCCTCTATTGGGCCGACGTGCTCGGCCTGCTGGTCTGGGCCGAGACGCCCGGTGCGTTCGAGTTCAGTCCGCGCGCCGTCGCCCGCCTGAGCGCCGAGTGGACCGCCGTCATTGAGCGCGACCTGTCGCACCCCTGCATCGTCACGTGGGTTCCGCTCAACGAGAGCTGGGGTGTGCAGCACATCGCGCACGACGAGCGCATGCAGGCCTACGCGCGCTCGCTCGTCTCGCTCACGCGGGCGCTCGACCCGTCGCGGCCCGTCGTGTCGAACGACGGGTGGGAGCACGTGGACTCCGACATCCTCAGCATCCACGACTACGAATGGTCGGGCGAGGTGTTGCGGGCCCGCTACCTCGACGAGGATGCCTGTGCCGCCGTGCTCGGTGGCTTCGGCCCGGCCGGCCGACGCATGCTGCTCGACGGGCAAGAGGTGGGCGGCCGGCCCGTCATGGTCACCGAATTCGGCGGCATCTCTTATGCCTCGAAGGCCGTGCCCGACGATGCGTGGGGCTATTCGAGGGCGACCAGCTCGGAGGACTTCGTCGACCGCCTTGAGGCCGTCGTCGGTGCCGTCGCGGCCAGCTCGTTCGTGGCCGGGTTCTGCTACACGCAGCTCGTCGACACGCTGCAGGAGACCAACGGTCTGCTGGCCGACGACCGCACGCCGAAAGCACCCCTGGAGACGCTGCGCGCCGTCATCACGCGCACGGGTTCGACGACGCGCTAGTCGGGCTGCGTTTGTGGGCAAACGCTTGACCCCTGCTCGGGGGCCGGGATATGGTCAGTGAAGTTTCTTACTGAAACGATTCACAGGTTTGCACAACGCGGTGCGAAGGTGCGCGCGTTCTGTCCGGAAGGCCACGATGACTCCGTCTCGCGCACCCCACCTCACCCGCCGCCAATTGATCGGCTACACGGCCGCCGCCTCGATGGGGGCCGCGATCGCCGCGACCGCCGCGCGCGGTGCCGCCGGCCAGGCCTTCGGAGCCCCCGTGGTCTCTGCGGCCGCCGCGCCGAACGCCGCCTCCTTTGCCACGCCACCCGCCAGCGTCGCGCCGAAGTTCCGCTGGTGGTGGCCCAACGGCGAGGTCGAGATCGACGAGATCGTGCGCGAGGTCAACCAGGTCGCCGACGCGGGCTTCGGCGGGCTCGAGATCGCCGATGTGCACCACAGCGTGCCCAAGAACCTGCTCGACGTGAAGAATTTCGGATGGGGGAGCCCCCGCTGGTTGGCCGCCGTCGAGGCCGCGCTGGTGGCGGCCGAGAAGCGCGGCATCACGCTCGACGTGACGCTCGGTCCGTCGTGGCCCGCAGCCCTGCCGAACATCACGCCGCAGTCCGTCGAGGCGCTCACCGAGGTGGCGCACGGCCTGGTGGAGGTGCCGGCGGGCGGACGCTTCAACGCCGTACTGCCCGAGCCGGTGGTGGCGGCATCCGCTGGTGTGACCGAGAAGATTCTTCTAAAGGTGCACGCCGCAAAGATTCTCACCAAGCCGACGCGTGGGCAGATCGTTCTGCAGCGATCCTCACTCGTCGACCTCACGAACAAGGTCACGAACGGGTCGCTCGACTGGACGGCGCCCTCGGGAGCATCCGGTGAACTGTGGGTTCTGCTCGCGTATTGGCGGCGCGGTTCGGGCCAGGAGGCCGAGGGTGGCCCGCACACCTCGCCGACCGCCTATGTGGTCGACCACTTCAGCCAGGCCGGCGCCCAGGCGGTGATCGACTACTGGGAGGCCAACATCGTCACCCCGCGCGTGAAGGATCTGCTGACGCGCGCCGGCGGCAGCTTCTTCGAGGACTCGCTCGAGATCGAGACGCATTCGACCATCTGGACGCGCAACCTCGTCGAGGAGTTCCAGAAGCGCATGGGCTACGACCTGCTGCCCTGGCTGCCCGTCATCATCGAGCAGAAGGAGAAGTACCTCTACGACTTCGACGATGTGAAGAACATGCGGGTGCGGGATGACTACAACCAGGTTCTGAGCGACCTCTACACCGAGAACCACCTCGTCCCGCTGCGCGACTGGGCGCACCGACTGGGCCTCACCTACCGCGTGCAGGCCTATGGCCTCGAGCAGGACTCGATTCAGCAGGCCGGCATCGTCGACATTCCCGAAACCGAGTCGTTGGGCGCAAAGAACCTCGACGATTACCGCGTGCTGGCGTCGGGGCGGGATATCGCGGGCCACACCATCCTGTCGTGCGAGGCGGCCGCGTTCCTCGGCAAGGCCTACAACACCACCTGGACCCAGGTGCTCAACACGCTCAACGAGACCTTCGCGGGCGGCGTCAACCAGACCGTGCTGCACGGCTTCCCCTACGCCACCGCGCCGGGCCTCGGCTGGCCCGGGTTCGCGGCTTTCAGCCCGTACTACAACAACGCCGTCGGCTACTCGGAGGCGTGGGGTCCGCGCACGCCGAACTGGGCCCACGCTCGGGATATTTCGGCCTTCATCGCCCGCACGCAGCAGGTGCTGCAGACGGGGCGTGCGCGCTACGACATCCTGTTCCTGCGTCAGAAGGGGTGGGCGCAGACCGGTATCGGCGCGCCCTGGGCGACGGCCTCGGGTATCCCGATCGGGTGGACGCACGGGTTCCTGGCGAACTCGTCGCTCGAGCTGCCGGGTGCCGTCATGAAGAACGGCCGGTTCGCGCCCGAGGGCGGAAACTATCGCGTCGTCATCCTCGACATCGACCGGTTCCGCGGCAACGAGGCCACCATGTCGGTGGCGGCGGCCACCAAACTGCTGGGTCACGCGAAAGCCGGCCTCCCCGTCATCTTCTTCGGCGACTGGACGAACCCCGAGGCGACCGGGCTGCGCGATGCATCCGCAAACCAGCAGGTGGCCTCGCTTCTGGCGCAGGTGAAGGCGCTGCCCACCTCGACGACCGCGCTCGGCAACGACGACATCCCGATCGCGCTCGCCGCGCTCGGCATCGGGCGGGATGTCGAGCACTCCTCGTCGATGCTCAAGCACATCCGCCGCGTGGACGGAAAGGTCGACTATTACTTCCTCACCAATACGCGTCACAATCCGCCGAAGGACAAGCTCGTCCTCATCGATCAGGACGTGTGGTTGACGGCCGAGTCGGGTGACAGCATCCCTTACGAGCTGGATGCCTGGACGGGGCGCATCACGCCCGTGGCGCACTACCGGCGCGAGGGTTCGCGCGTGCGGGTTCGGGTGCGGCTGGCCCCGGCGCAGTCGACCATCATCGTGCTGGCGGGCCGCTCGTACGCGGGGGTCACGGCGCCTCTCGTGCACGTGGTCGAGACCACCGCGACGGGTGCGCGCTTCGCGGCGGGGGCCGGTGCCGGTTCCGGTTCCGGTGCCGCCGAGCTCGTCGCCGAGGCGACCGGCACCTACCAGGCCACCCTGTCCGACGGCCGCACTAAGACCGTGACCGTGAAGGATCTGCCCGCGGCCATCGATCTGCCGTCGTGGCAGCTCGAGCTCGACGACTGGCAGCCCGTCGACCCCGCGCGCATCGAGACGAAACACGTCATGCATACGATCGCGCTCGACAGCCTGCAACCCTGGAACAAGATCCCGGGGGTGGTGGATGCCTCGGGAATCGGTGTCTACAAGACGACACTGACGCTCGACCCCGCGTCGTGGAAGATCGGCCGCGTCGGCATCTACCTCGACCTGGGGCAGCTCATCGACACCTTCAAGGTGTGGGTGAACAGCGAACTGGTTGCCGAGCGAGACATCCTCGACACTCGCCTCGACATCAGTGCGTATGCCCGGCCGGGCCGCAACACCGTGCGCGTCGAGGTGGCCTCGACCCTGATCAACCGGCTGCGCGTCGTGAACCCGACGGTGTATTCATCGGTGGGCTCGCAGGCGTATGGGCTGCTCGGTCCGGTGCAGGTTCGCCCCTACGGCATTGCGCGGGTCATCTGATGCGCGGCGGGGATGTGGGAAATCAATGCGTGATGAGCGCGAGTGACGCGAGAAGCGCGAGTGGCGCGATGCGAAGGGGAGAGATGACAGAGATGTCCGGCAGACGGAACGAGAAGTCGGCTCCGAACGGTGCCACGCGGCGCGCGGGTGTAGTGCGCATCTTCGGGGCCGTGAGTGTCTTCTCTCTCGCCGCGGTGGGTCTCGGGGCGGGCGCCGCAGTGGCCGCGCCCGCCGAAGCATCCATCTCGGGTGTCGTCACCGAGCTCGACCGCCCCGTCTCGGAGGTCGTCGTCTCGGCCTACCGCTGGGATGCGGCGGCCGACGCCTACGTCTTCGAACAGGAAACCGACACGGCCGGCGATGGTTCGTGGACCCTCGACTTCCTCCCGGATGGCGAATACACCCTCGACTACGGCACCGAATTCTCGTCGGCGCGCTTCGCTTTGGGCGAATCCCTGGCGGGCGACGACGACTACAGCGACGACGAGCCGCAGTTCGCGGTGACGGGCGCCGCGGCATCCGCCACGCCCTTCGCCGACGTCGACCTGCGCCTGCTGGGCGGTGCCCTCGAACTGACGGTCACGGCTGAGGACGGCACACCGCTCATCGACCTGGATGATGCGGCCGCCGAATTGCGCGGTAAGACGCTCGACGGCGCGGCCGTCACGACTACCAAGACGTTCGCCGACGAGGAGGGTCTCGTAACGATTCCTCGCGTTCCGGTCGGCAACTACGTCGCCTACATTGGCTCGGCGGGCAGTACGCCCGCGCCCGTCCCGCTGGGTGCATCCATCGAGGCGGGGGAGACGGTCGACTACGGAGCGCACGTCATCCCCGCGGTCGCCGACGGAGCGGTCGCGGCCGCCGGGACCCTCGCGCTCGCCGAAGCCCCGCGCGTCGGCGCGGCCGTCGACGTGACGCTGCCGGCCTTCGACCCGGCCGGCGACCCTGTCGAATATCGCTGGTACGCCGACGACACCCTGATCGAGGATGCGGTGGGCGCCACCTTCACGCCCACCGACGACGAACTCGGCACGACCCTCACGGTCTGGGTGTTCGCGCACGCGGCCGGCAAGGACCCCTACCTCGAGAGCGCCCGCGCGTCGGCGGTCGTCGTCGCGGCCGACGACCCCACGGCCACTCCGACCCCGGCTCCGACGGCAGCGCCGACCCCGGGCGTCCCGTCCGACAACGCGGGCTCCGCAACGCCGGCTCCCGGCGCAAACCCGGGCGGCGGCGGCCCCGGCGACCTCGCCCAGAGCGGTGTCGCCCCCACGCTGGGCGTCCTCCTCGCCGCGGCCCTCGTCGCCGCCGGACTCGTCCTTGCGCGCCGCTACCGCGCCCGCGCCGCCGGCGCCGTGATCGACACCGCGGCGGACGACGACAACCGGTGACCGCATGAGCGCGGAATAAGCAGTTACACCGGAAGGGCGCCCGGCTTGCAGCTGGGCGCCCTTGTCGTCGGTTGGCCATCCCGACGTGTTGCGATACGAAACGTGCCGTATCTTTCCGATCGATCTTCCGTTGCCTCTGCCCTGACGACTTCCACCCCGACGTCCTCGGCCGGGGGCCGCCCCCGCGACGCAGTCCGCGAGGGTCAAATCCTCGCGACCGTGCTCGGGATGCTCGCCGACACGGGCTATGACAGCATCACGTTCGAGGAGGTCGCGCGTCGCGCCAAGGCATCCAAGGCCACCCTTTATCGCCGCTGGCCCACCAAACGCGACATGGTTGTCGCCGCAGTGAAGGCCGGGCCGTCGTCAGGGCACACGCAGGATGCCATCGACACGGGTTCGCTGCGCGGCGACCTGCTCGCCCTGTGCCGCCGGCTCAACACCACGCTGCGTGCCAGCGACGGTTCGATGAGCCTCATGCTGTTGCAGGCCGGCCTCGAGGATGCCGAACTCTGCGAATACCTCGAGATTGCGACAGGACCGACCGGCGCGCGGCTGCCCGCTTCCGTGCTCGAGGCCGCGATCGCTCGCGGCGAGCTCCCGGCCGGCGCGAAACCCTTCCCCTACGAAGAGGTGACGGGTTCAGTTCTCCTCCTCCGCCGGCTGAACGGCCTCACGGTCGACGACGCCTACCTCGACACGCTGATCGACAGCATCCTCATCCCCGCTCTCGCCGCCAGTGCCGCGCCCGCCTCCGAACCGCCGCGCGGCATCTTCTCCGGCGCGCCCGCCTCCGACTGACCCCTCCCGAAAGGCATCATGAACGACTTCTCTAGCCCGGCCTCGACGTTCTCCCCACCATGGACATGTGGGATGTCTTGCACGGCGTCGACGCGAAGGTGGCATGGCACCTCTACCTGATGGCCCAGCCGGCCGGCCTGCCCGAGCGCATGATCGCGGCCACCGGCGAAGAGTTCTTCGCGTCGTTCCTCGACGCCTGGGACACCGACGGTGCGACGTTCCCGCCGCACATCCGCCAGCACTATGTGGACGCGTCGGTCGCGGCCATCCCCTCGATCGTCGCCGACTACCGCGCCTCGGCCGGCATCGACCTGGACCTCGACCGCGCCGACCGTGCCGCGGGCGCACAACTCGCCATGCCCGTCGGCATCCTCTCGCAGGACTGGGGTTCGCAGCTGGGCTTCGACGCGTCGTCGCTCTGGGCCGCCTGGGCCCCCGACCTCACCTACGAGCCCAGCCAGGCCGGCCACTACATGGCCGAGCGCGCCCCCGCCGACGTCGCCGCCTTCATCCGCGGCCTCATCGCCCGCTAGCTCGCGGCCGGAACGAGCTTCATCGAATGTGGCGCAACGTCACGCCGAGGCGCCGCGCAGGCTGAGCGAGCCGTTCGGCGAGCGAGTGCGAGAGCGAGACACCCGCAAGTGCGCCGATGTGCTCTACGACCTGAGGCACGCTCATCCCATCGGTCGCGAGACGCTCGCCGAACGGGTCGGCTCTCAGGGCTGCATCGGCGTCCTCGAAGCGCTGCGCGGCCCAGCTGCTTCGACCGTCGAGACGGCTCCGCAAACGCCGCAGCACTGTCGTTTGGTTCGCGAGCAGCGTCACATGCAGCGTCTTGATGTCCGCCCCGTGCAAGGCGTCGAAGATGACTCGGCGCCTCACGGGATCGCTCAGCGTCATCGGCACGATCAGCGTGCCGGGATGCTTGCGCGAAATGTCGACCAAGATCTCGGCCGCGGTAGGCGCCCACCATGGCGTCTCCTGAAAATCATCCCGAATGGCGGGCGGGTACATCCGCTGGATGCCGAAGCCCAACAGCTCGGGGTCGACCACCGCGCTCCCCGGAAGCTTGCGATGCAGCCCGAATGCGGCCTGCGTCTTCCCCACACCGAAAGTCCCATTGATCCAGATCAACACACCCTGAGCCTAGAGCGCTGCGTTGGTGCGTGCTCGTAACCAATGGGCAACGAAAAGGCGCTCGGTATACCGCTCCAGGGCGCGGCGTGGCACGGTCGAGTCATGAGTTCGTCACGGCGCCACGCACGCCCGGTCGTGACATCCGCGGCACTCGCCCTCCTTGGGCTCACGCTCACGCTCGCGGGATGTGCCGGGTGGGGCGGCGGCGTCGCGTGCCCGGCCATCGGCTACACCCAGTCGCTGACCGTCGTCACGGTGGGGCAGGTGGCGGAGGCGGCATCCATCGAGTTCTGCGACTCGGAGGGCCGGTGTTCGCGCACCGCCGAGCAGCGCGCCGAGGACGACACCGTCGGCTCCGTCTACGACATCGTGCCCGTGAACGGCTCGACGTGGCAGGTCACGCTGTTCGCAGGCCAGGTGCCCGAAGCGACCGTCACGGCCTACCGCGAGGATGGTTCGACTGTCGGCGCAATCACGACACCTCTCGCGTGGACGTGGCTTTCGGACGACCAGGTCTGCGGCGGCCCCACTGCTGCCTTCCCCGTTTTCCTACCCGTCGGCTAGGGGTGCAGCTATACAGCCAGCGTGAGCGGCAACTGCTCCGAGAACACGCGCGTGGTGGGCGGTGCCGCGAGCAGTTCGCGGATGCGTCCGCCCCCGCCCTCGGGAGTGGCGCGCCACTCGACGTACCGGGTGTGGTCGATGGTGCTTGCCCACTTCTCGACGACGATCATGGTGGCGGGGTCGTCGTCGGACACCAGCACCTCGAGGCCTTCGTTGCCGGGCCAGGCGCGGGTCGCCGCGAGGGTCTCGCTGAGGATCTCGGACGCGTCGGCGAGCTTCGCCGGGTCGAGCTGGATCTCGAAATGCACGATCGTAGTCATGCCCAACCCAACGTGTCAGGGCTGGCCGTATTCCATGGGCGAGCCCTGCACCCACCAGCCGAACAGCGGCATCCAGAAGGGTGCGGAGAAGATCGCGATCCAGGCGGCCGCCGAAATCGTGATGCTCACCGCGGCGGTGGCGACGACGAGCAGAACCACGGCGGATGTCCCGGCGCGCACGGCTTCGGTCGACGTATTGTCGTCGACGTCCTCCTCGTTCTCGGCCAGCAGCAGCCCGAGAGCATCCTCGTCGGTAGTCATGTTTCCCACCCTCGTCGATCCTGAGTCTCGACTCTAACAAGGGTCTGCCGGAAACCTGGCCGACCGTTTCGTCACCCGCGTGGCTGTGTCCTGAGCGTGAGGACGCGGTTTGGGAAGGTCAAGAACTCGTGCGCGATGTGGGCGGCTCGTCGAGCGCATCCAGTGCGGCCAGGGCCTCGCGTGCTCGGGCCAACCTGTCGGCGGGGGTATCGTCCCACCAATACGGCCCGCGCTCGCCGAGGCCGTGCTTGGCGAGCCCGACACGCTTGCGTGCCGCCGCAACCGCGTCGTCGTCGGCATCCTTCTTCGCCGTGCGCACACCCGACCGCCCGCGGCCCAGATGGGATTTCAGCGCGGCGACGACGTCCTCGGGCAGGCTCGGATCGGTGCGCCGCCAGCGCCGCCCGTTGACGACGAGCCAGCGCTCGTCGTCGGTCGCCTCGCTATCGGGCACGCCGGATTGCGCGGAGGCGGTTTCGTCACCGGGGGACATGGCCCGCCCGCCCTCAGACGAGTTCCACCTTGATCCATCCGGGTTCGCGACGGTCGAATGCCTCGTAGGCGGCAATCGCGTCGCCGATGTGCTCGTGCCCGGTGATCAGCGCGGTCGGGTCGAACTGGCCAGACGCGACGAGGTCGATGAGGGGAGGCGTCACCGAATGGTGGTCGCAGTTGCCCGCTCGAATCGTGAGGTTCTTGTTCATGGCTTCGCCGATGGGGTACTGCTCGACCGTCGGCGAATACACGCCGATGATGCCGATGCGGCCGTACTTCGCCACCACCTCGACTGCCCAGCGCGCCGCCTGAGAGGGGCCGTCGCCCGGCTTCCACTGGGTGGCGTCGGGGTCGGCATCCGGCGCGATCTGCGCGACCTCGGCGTCGAATTTCGCGGCGTCCTCGTCGGATACCGCGGCCGGACCGCGCTTCGGGTGCTCGGCATCCACACCCACGGCATCGATCACGCAGTCGGCGCCGATGCCGTTCGTCAGATCCATGATGGTCTGCACGGGGTCTTCGCGGTTGTAATCGACGATCTCGCAGTTCTGGGCCAGGGCAGCGGCCAAGCGGGACTCCTCACCGTCGACGATGATGACCCGTCCGGCGCCCTGCTTGAAGGCGGATGCCGCGGCGAACTGCCCGACGATACCGGCGCCGAAGACGACCACCACGTCGCCACGGGTCACGCCCGCGAGCTCGGCGCCGAACCATCCGGTCGGGAAGATGTCGGAGAGCAGGATCGCCTGCTCGTCGGAGACGTTGTCGGGCAGCGGGTGCATGCTGTTCTGCGCCCACGGGATGCGCGCGTACTCTGCCTGCAGGCCGTCGATGGGGCCGGTCGTCTCGGGGCCGCCGAAGAAGCTCGTGCCGGCCTGCGGGCCGTTCGGGTTGGCCACATCGCACTGACTGGTCTTGCCCATGCGGCAGTAGCGGCAGGCGCCACACGACATGGTCGAATTCACGACGACGCGGTCGCCGGGGCTGAAACCGCGCACGGCGTCGCCCACCTCGACGACCACGCCGACGGCCTCGTGGCCGAGGATCGTGCCCTCACGCATGGGCGCCATGGTGCCGCGCACGAAGTGCAGATCGGTGCCGCAGATGGCGCTGCGCGTGATGTGGATGATCGCGTCGTGCGGGTCCTGAATGGTGGGCTGCGCCACCTCGTCGAGTCGGATGTCGCCGATACCGTGCCAGACAACTGCCTTCATGATGAACCCTCGTTTCCCGCTGCGCGTGTCGTGTCTCGTGTCTCGTGTCGTATTTCCGTCGAGACACTAGTCAAACCGCCGCTTCGACCCCGCAACAGGGCATTGCCAGCCGCCGGACGCGCGGTTATCGTGTGCCCGCCGGCATTGTGCCCGCGTCGCCCGCCTGCGACGATGAACCCCGATGACTGATATTGAGCGTTACCTCCAGGCCCATGACGAACAGCTCCGAACGGATGCCGAGACCCCGAGCGCGGTGAGTGTCACACGCCTCGGCCCGCTCCGGCTCGTCACCTTCGCCGGTGGCCGAGGTTTCATCACCTACCAAGACCTCGGCGATGCGGATGCCGCAGCCATCGCGGCTCTCGTGCAAGACGCGCTCGCGCACTACGTCGTGCAGCCCGAGATCACGCGCGTCGAGTGGAAGACCCGCGGTCACGATCGCGCACCCGGCCTCGACGAGGCCCTGCGGTCGAACGGTTTCGAACCCGACGAGGTCGAATCGATCATGATCGGCCCGCTCGAAGCCCTGGCCGGCGACATCCCGACACCCCCGGGCGTGACGCTGCGCGTCGTCACCGACGAGGCGGATGTCCGCGCGATGAGCGCCATGATCGACGAGGCGTTCGGCGAAGACGTCGACCCCGGCATCGCCGATGCGCTGCTCGCGCGCCTCGCCCGCAACGACGGCATGCAGCTCTGGGTGGCCGAGACGGACGGCCGCATGGTGTCGGGCGGCCGCCTCGAACCGGTGCCCGGCACGGACTTCGTCGGCATCTGGGGCGGGGCAACCCTCGAGGCCTATCGTGGCCGCGGCATCTATCGCGCGCTGACGGCCGCCCGCGCGCGAGCCGCCCTGGCCCTCGGCAAGACTCTCGTGCACAGCGACTCGACCGAGTACTCGCGCCCCATTCTCGAGCGCTCGGGCCTCGTCAAGGTCTCGACCACGACCCCCTACCGCTGGGCGCGCTGACTCGTCGCGCATCAGCCGTTCCCAGTCCATCGCGCTCGCATAGACGCCGAGAATGCGCACCTCGCGCGCGGTCAGGCTGTATGCGAGAGTGATCCGACGCTCGAAGCCCGTCACTCGCACGCCCGGCGCGATGTCGTCTCGGGCCTTGCCGAGATCGGGGAAGTCGGCGAGGAGTTCGCAGTGCTCCAGGATGCGGTCAACGTAGCGCGATGCACGGTCAACCGAGCTTTGCTCAGTTATGTGGAGCTGGAGGTCTAGAAGCGCTCGTTCCGCCTGCGGGGCGAAGACGAGCGCCCGCCTCACGCGGTGTCGCCGCGGAGCTGAGCGAGCCGAGCGCGAACGTCGTCGATCGTTTGCGCGGCACTGGGATCATTGTCGAGCGTCTGAGCGGCAGCCGCCACGTCCTCGCGCAACCAGCGTTCGATGGCCGCGTCTCGCGCCAGAAGGCTGCGAATGCCATCGCGAATCACTTCGCTCTCGCTGGCATACCCGCCCGCTTCGACGCGCTCCCGAACAGCGTCGGCCATCTCGTTTGGCAGTGTGATGCTCATTTGACGAGTCGTGCGCATGGTCGACCTCCGGTGAATAGGATTCAATCCTACTCGACGACCGCGGTCAGCAACAGTGCCGACAGGCTCAGCCGCGGCGGCCGAAGAGGGAGCGCCGGGGCGAGGGGCGCGTATAGAAGGGCTGGAGGCTCGTGAGCAGGTGTTTCTCGCGCGGGCCCGCGAATGCGACATCCACGGGGTGCACCTGGGAGTAGTAGACGAGGGCGCTGCCCAGGTCGTCGCTCACGGCCCCGCGGGTGTCGCGTGAACCGACGAGCACGAGCAGGTAGGCCTGGTCGTTGTTCTCGGGCGTGACCTTCCAGCCGAGGAACGCGCGCTCGACCTGGGGATGCCGCGCGAACAGCTCGGCAAGGGTCTGCTCCATGCCATCCGGAACCTGCGCGGGAGCGCCGACCAGAACCTCGGTGTCTTTCGCGAGCACGTTCGGGGTCATGGGGGCGATGCCGTCGAGCAGCTGCGCGATCTCGCCCGGCAGGAACTCCTTGCCCTGCGGCGAATGCGGGTTCAGCACGAGGCGCGCGCCCCGAGTCATGTCCCAGAACGCGCGGCAGGACAGCGCGAGGTAGCGCGTCTCGTAACCCGGGATGGCGGCCTGCGTCTCGGCGAGCCGCGCCTCCGACGTGTAGAACGGCTGCACCGAGCTGCCGTCGCCCGACGTGAGGGGAGCGAAGGTGACCATCTGCCCCTCGCCGTCTGCGGCCGGTTCGGCCCACCCTGGCACGAGTACGGTGCTGTCGAGCAGCGCGGCCAGGAAATCCGGGATGCCTTGCCCCGTATCGGCCGCGCGGATGAGAAGGGCTTCAAGCGTCGTCTGTTCGCTGTTTTCCACGCCGCGAGCCTACCTCCCGGTCACGATCTCCGCGTCATCGTCCCGGCGTTCCTGCCCCGGCGTCAGTGCTCCTGCGCAACGTCGGCGGGCGCGGGGTCGCCCGCGGGTCGCTTCGTCACGAGGATCTCGGCGATGCGGCGCCGGTCCATGGCCGTCACCTTCAGTGAGGCATCCTCTAACTCGATGACGTCGCCGACGGCCGCGAGTCGCCCGAGTCGGTGCACCACATACCCGGCGATGGTGTCCCACGTGCCTCGAGGGATGCTGACTCCCGCCGCCTCCTCGAAGTCCTGGATGTTGAGGCGGCCGTCGATGACACCGCCCTCGTCCGCGAGTTCGCGGGGTGCGGCATCCGTGTCGTATTCGTCGAAGATCTCGCCGACGACCTCTTCGACCAGGTCTTCGAGCGTGACGATGCCGTCGGTGCCGCCGTATTCGTCGACGACCACGGCGATCTGCTGGTTCTGCGCCCGCATGCCGGTGAGTGTCGGCAGCACGCGCGCGGTCGACGGCAGATAGGGGATGTCGCGGCTCACGTCGCCGAGCGGTCGCGAGCTGTCGGTGGCCGCGGCGTCATAGAGGTCGCGCACGTGCACGAAGCCCGTGATGTCGTCGATCGACTGGTCGACCACGGGGTAGCGCGAGAACGGCAGCCCCTGCACGCGGTCGACGGCCTCGGCGATGGTTCCGGCGCCGTCGAGCGCCACGACCTCGGGCCGCGGGCGCATGACCTCGCTGATCTGGCGGTCGCGCAGCGAGAGCACGTCGTCGAGGATGCGGCGCTCGTCGTCGGGCAGGCCCTCGTGGCTCGACACGATGTCGCGCAGCTCCTCATCCGAGAGTTCGTCGCTCGACTTGTTGGGGTCGCCGCCCAGCAGCCGCACGACGGCGTTGGTCGACAGCGAGAGCAGCCAGATCACGGGCCGCATGAGGTGCGCGAAACCGTTCAGCACGGGCGCGACGGCGTAGGCGAACTGTGCGTTGCGCTGAATCGCGAGCCGCTTGGGTGCGAGCTCGCCGAGCACGAGCGAGAGATAGGCGATGATGAGCGTCAACGTGAGGGTCGCGATGGTGCCGGCCAGCTGTTCGCTGAGCCCCCACGCCACGAAGAGCGGCACGACGGATGGCGCGATCGACGACGCTCCATAGGCCGCCGAGGCGAAGCCGGCCACCGTGACGCCGATCTGCACGGCCGAGAGGAAGCGGTTCGGGTTGCGGGCCAGGCTCGCCACCTTTTCGCCGCGTTTGCCGCGCTGGGCGATGGCGTTGACCTGGCTCTCGCGCAACGTGACGAGGGCCATTTCGGTGGCCGCGAACACGCCGCCGATGAGCACGAATACGACGACGAGGACGATGTTGAGCAGCAGATCGCCGTTCATCGGGCCACCCCCTGCGAGGTGCGGTGTGCGCTCGGGGTCACCCGGGCGCTGGGTCTATGGCAGTCGGTCGATGGTTCGACGGTGCGTGTCATGGACGCAGCCTATTGAGCTTTTCTCAGAAAACGCCCGGGGTGGTGGGGTGAGTGTCGGTTCAGGCGGATGCGTCGGTGCGTGTGCGGCGCGCAGGAAAAACGACCATGTCGTCTGAGGACAGCGAGAACGTGACGCGGTCTCCAGCGTCGATGTCCATGGCCGCCCAGCGGCGCAGCGAAAGGTCGGCGAACACGTGCGCCGCTCGCACCCGCACCGTGTCTCCGTGCGGTTCGACGTCGAGGATGTCGGCGGTAATGCCGCTCTGCTGGCCGACGTGTGCGGCGCTACCGCCATTCGGTTCCTCCGCGTAGGTCGCCTCCGCCTCTTCGCTCGCCGAGAATTCGGATGGCGTCGTTTCCGAGCGGCGTACTCCGACCGATGCGGGCGAGATGACCGCAACCCAGCGCTTGCCCGTCACCCTCGTCGGATCGGCGGCGTCGGGACGGCTCGGTGATCCGACGACAGCGCGCTCGCGCTCGCCCCGCGGAGGCAGCGGGATGCGCAGCCCGTCGTCCGTGTGCAGGACATCGCCGTGTCGCTCACCCTCGAAGAAGTTGAGGCCCGCGAGCTGCGCCATGAACGGCGTGCGCGGGCGTCCGATGAGATCGCGGGGCGAGCTGTGCTCGACGATGCGGCCGCCGTTCATGACGAACGCGCGGTCCGCGAGCGTCAACGCATCGACCACATCGTGTGTCACCAGAATGGTCGTGCGGTCGGCGAGCACTTTTCGCAGCAGGCGGCGCAGGTCCGAGGCGACCCGCACGTCGAGGGCCGACATCGGTTCGTCGAGCAGCAGCACCTCGGGGTCGGTAGCGAGGGCTCGCGCGATCGCGATGCGCTGAGCCTGCCCGCCGCTGAGGGTCGACGGCATCCGATCGGCCAGGGATGCGGCATCCACCCGCTCGAGCCACCGCAGCGCCGTCTCGCGCGCGACCCGTCGTGACGCCCCCGCACTGCGCGGACCGAATGCCACGTTCTCCAGCGCGGACAGATGCGGAAAGAGGAGGGCGTCTTGCGCCAGGAGAGCGACGCCCCGGCGATGCGGCGGCACGTTCACCCCGCGATCTACGAGAGTACGCGAGCTACGGATGCGGGAACCGAGGCCCGGCGTGAGGACCCCAGCGATCGCGCCCAACGCCGTCGACTTGCCCGAACCGTTCGGACCGAGAATCGCGACCGTTTCGCCGGCCCGGACCTCGAAGGAAGCCTCGACATCGCGTTCGTCGTGCCGGAATCGGGTGTCGAGCGAAACGGCCGCCCGGCGTGGCTGAGGCTGCATATCCGCGTCCGCATGCACCTGCGCGCCGCTTCTGGAACGTCCGCCGCGGTCGGCCCGGCGGGCGCCCGGCTGCAGCCCCGCCAGCCACTGCGAGGCGACGACGATGAGCACGGCGACCAGGACGAGCACGAGGGAGAGGGCGACCGCGGCATCCGGGTCGGTCTCGCGCTGCAGATAGATCTCGAGGGGCAACGTGCGGGTGGTGCCCGCGAGGCTGCCCGCGAAGGTGAGGGTGGCGCCGAACTCGCCGAGCGCGCGGGCGAACGACAGCACGGCCCCCGACACGACGGCGGGCAACAGGAGCGGCAGCGTGACGCGCAGGAACGTGGTCGTCGGCCCGGCCCCGAGGGTGGCGGCGACCGTCTCGTAACGCCCACCGAACGTGCGCAGGGCGCCCTCGAGGCTCAGCACCAGGAAGGGCAGAGCGACGAACGTCTGAGCGAGCACGACGGCGGTCGTGGAGAACGCGATGTCGATGCCCCACGAGCTGAGCAGCTGGCCGATGAGCCCGCGCCGCCCAAACGTGTAGAGCAGCGCGATGCCCGCGACGACGGGCGGCAGCACGAGCGGCAAGAGCACGAGCGCTCGCACCACGCGTTGTCCCGGAAAGCGACTGCGCGCGAGCACGACGGCCAGCGGCACGCCGAAGACGAGACACAGCACCGTGGCGGTGAGCGACGTGCGCAGGCTCAGCCCGAGGGCCTGCAGCGACGATTCCGATGTGATGAGGGGGATGAATTCACCCCAGTTGACGCGGGCGATCATCGCGACCAGCGGCACCACCACGAACAATCCGCCCGCGGCCGCCACGACGAGGAGCCATCGCGGAACGCTGACGCCGGCCCCGCTCGCGCCGGTGACGCGTTCACCTCGAGCGCCGCTCACGGTGTCGACGATCGCAGTTCTTTCGGGCGTGCCGGCGCGGGCCCAGGATGCCGTGCCGCGCGACCGGCAGGTGGGTGCGGTCGCCGACGCACGTGCATCGCCTTCAGCATCACGGGCGGGTTCACGGGGCGCCGAATCCGGCGGCGGCCAGTACCTTCTGGCCGGCCGGGCTCGCGATGTGGGCCACGAACGCGCGCGCGACATCCGGTTCACTTGCGCCGCGCAACGTGGCGATTGGGTACGTGTTGACGGCTTCGGCGGATTCGTCGAACGGGATGCCCACGACGGTGTCGCCCGCCGCACGTACATCGGTCAGATAGACGAGGCCGGCGTCGGCCTCTCCCGACGTCACCTTGCCGAGAACGTCGGTCACCGAGGATTCTTCGCTGACGGGCTGGATGTGGACGCCCGAGGCCTTCTCGATGGCCACCGTCGCCGATCCGCAGGGCACCTGCGGCGCACAGATAACGGTCTTCACGCCGGCACGAGCCAGGTCGTCGAGGGATGCGATCTTGGCCGGGTTCGAGGACGGCACCGCGATCTCGAGGGTGTTGGTCGCGAAGTCTGTGCTCGAGCCGTCGAGCAGGTCGCTGTCGGCGAGCTTCGCCATGTTCGTCGTGTCGGCCGACGCGAACACGTCGGCGGGCGCGCCCTCGACGATCTGCGTGACAAGGTCGGACGATCCCGCAAAGTTCAGCGTCACCGTGGTGCCCGGGTAGGCGGCCTCGAAATCCGAGGCCAGCTCGGTGAAGGTGCCCGTGAGGGATGCGGCCGCAAAAACGGTTATCTCGCCGGTGATTGCGCGCGAGCCATCCGATTCGCCGGTTTCTGCCGCGGCCCCGCCATCGGACGGAGACGAACAGGCCGCCACTCCGGCCACGAGCGTCATGCCGACGCCAAGCGCGAGCGCGATGTCGCGGAGCCGGCGCCTGGCCGTGCCCCGCTCACCCATGCGCAGCGCGCCGGCTGTGCTCGGCCTGCCCCCGAAGGCCTGGCGCAACAGCGGTCGGTCGCGCTGAGGCCGACTCACGAGCTGCGCCCCGGCGTCTCGACGATGACATTGGTGGCCTTGACGATGGCGATGGCCACCGAGCCGAGTTCGAGGCCCAGTTCGCGCACGGCCTCGCTGCTCATGAGTGACACAACACGGTGTGGGCCGGCCTGGATCTCGACCTGCGCCATGACCGTGTCCATGACGATGTCGGTCACGATGCCGACGAAACGGTTGCGTGCCGACCGGCCGATCTCGGAGGGGTCGGCGGGCAGCACGGCGTTCTCGCGGGCCAGTCGGGCCAGCGACAGGCCGTCGACGACGGTGCGCCCCGACGCATCCTTCTCGCTTTCGAGGGCGCCGCTCTCGACCCAGCGGCGCACCGTGTCGTCGCTCACGCCGAGAAACTGTGATGCTTCACGAATCCGTATCTGCGTCATGAAAGCCACCCTAGTCTCGCAAATGCGGCTTCGCGAGGGTCATGGTCGACGTTCCTCGACCCGCACCGGCAGCAAGGATCAGTTCGGAATCACCTGGGCGAGGATGAGCGCTGCGCCGATGATCACCGTCGGCACGATCCAGATCAGCGACCCGATGCCGAACCCCATGCGCAGGCGCCGGCCCTTCTTGCTCACCTGTCCGCGCTGAGCGGTCCTCGGATCGGCCCGGCGCGGGTCACCCGGGATGGCCGTCATGCCGGCCCCCGCAAGCGATGCCTGGCGAGCTACGTCGACCTCGATCTCGGCGCTCGACCCGGCCAGACCGGCCGTCGACAGGGCGCGCGCCCGGTCGATTCCGCTCTCGCCGCCGAGGCGGTCGTCGCGCCAGCGTTCCCAGCGGGTCAGCTTGGCGCTCACGGCGTCGACGGCGTCGGTCAAGGCATCCCAGCGATCGGGGGAGAGCGTGACGACGTCGCGCGTGGACACGAGGAACAGCCAGTCGTCGATGATCTCGACGTCATAGCCGCGCACGTTGTCCATGAGGCGCGTCATCACGTCGGGGGTGAACAGGTAAAGGGCATCCCGCTCGTAGCCGCGCGGGCAGAACAGGGTGAAGTGTTCGTCGAAATCACCCTCGAGAGACAGCTTCTGCGCGCCGCTCGGCACGGTCGCCAACGAGAAGCGCCGAGACCCGCGGCCCCGCGACTGCAGCACGATGTGAGGAAGGCTCGTCGCGAGACGCAGGGCCGCGTAGCCGCCGAACTGCGTGTTGCGGCTGCCCTGCGCCCCCGTCAGCAGTTCGTAGTTCGCGATCTCGATGGGTCGGGGCCCGGTCGAGCGGAAGACCCGCGCCACGCGGAAAATCCCGTGATCGGCCCAGGGTGTCAGATGCATCGTGACGAAGGGGCCCGGAACGTAGACGAGTCGGTTGACCAACGCGAACCACGTGAAGCGGTAGTGCCGTTTGGGCGTGTCCCGTCGCGCGCGCAGGCGCAGCCACGCCCACAGGATCACGCAAAAGGCCACGAGAAGCAGCATGCCGAACCCGAACATGCCGGCGAGCTCGGAGTTCTTGTCGGGCTCGTCGTCGGCCAGCTCGGCGAAGAAGCCGATGAGCAGGCCGAACACGCCGAAGGGCGTGATGAACACGCCGACGCCGAGGATGAACCGCCGGAACCGGGCCATGGGGGCCCGCGCGATCGGATAGTCCTGCACGAACCTCTTGTAGAAGGCCCGCACATCGCGCCGCTTCACGCGCGCCGTCAGTGGCGCGGTGTTGAGAGTCGTATTCTGGCCCGCGAACGTGGTCACGCAGCATCCCCCTGGTCGTCGGGCCCGACCGGCCCTCCCTCAAAAATACGGGATGCGCGGGCCTGCGCTCGACGTGACGTGCGCCCTCGGGTGACCTCGCGTCCGAGGACTCAGGCGCGGGCGGTGGTGAGGAGTTCGTCGAGGAGGGTGGCGTAGGGGATGCCGATGGCGTCGAACATCTTCGGCACCTGCGAGTCGGGGGTGAAGCCGGGCATGGTGTTGACCTCGTTGAGGAGGACGCCGCCGGGGGTGACGAAGAAGTCGAAGCGTGCGATGCCGCGGCAGCCAAGCGCCGTGAAGAGGGTGTCGGCGGCCGTGCGCAGGGCCTCGAGCTCGGGGTCGGTGACGCGCGCCGGGATGACGAAGGGCACGTGGCCGCCGTACTTCTGGTCGGTGTCGAAGACGTCTCCCGTGTCGACGGCGATCTCGAGCCCGGGGCCGATGGTGCGGTGGCCGTCGGCGTGTTCGAGTACCGCGACATCCACCTCGCGGCCCTCGACGAACTGTTCGATCAGCACGTGTTCGTCGTGGCGGCGGGCTTCGTCGACAGCGGCCGGCAGGTCGGATGCCTGGGCCACAACACTCACGCCGTGACTCGACCCGGCCGCAACCGGTTTCACGACGACGGGATACGTGAGGCCCGCGACGGAGACGCCCTCGGCTACCGTGAGGGCGGGAGACGACACCCCGCCTCCCGCCACGACCCGGCCCCCGACGACGTAGACGGCGGGCGCGGTCGCGATGCCGAGCGCCCCGGCGATGAGTTTGGTCACCCATTTGTCCATCGCCAGAGCGCCCGGGCGGATGCCTCCCCCCACGACAGGCACCCGCACCACCCCCATGAGGGCCGCCATCGTGCCGTCCTCCCCGTTCACGCCGTGCAGCGCGGGGAACACGACATCCATCCCCTCGAGCCCCGCCACCGCCTCGGCCGCCGTCAGACGCGAGCGTTCGTCAGTGGCCGAACCATCGAACCACCCGCCGTCCCGGCCGATCGTGAGGCGATAGACGTCATACCGCTCACGGTCGAGTGCCCCCGCGACGCCTGCGGCCGAGGCCAGAGAGACATCGTGTTCGCCGGAGGCGCCGCCGCCGATCACGCAGACGCGCACGCGTTCGTCGGGGGTCAGATCAGATCGCTGCACAATTCTTCTTTCGTCGGGGGAGGGCTCGGTCGCTGCCGGCGGGTCGATCAGTCGAACGGGCAAGGGCGGGCACGGCCGGGGATTTCGGTGGGCCACTCGGTTCCGGCGGCGCAATGGGTTCCGGCAGGCCGGTCGGTTGCGGGAGGGCAGCAGATGCCGCCGCATCCGCCGGGATGGTGCGCCGGTCCACCCGGTGCACGCGCGCACCGACGCCCACGACGATGTCGTGTTCGAGCGTGCCCGCCCAGTCGGCCCACTCGGCCACGGTCGGTTCGCCGGAGGTTCCCGGGCCGAACACCGTGGCGCGTTCGCCGGGCTGGATGCCGTCGTCGCCGACATCCACCACGATCTGGTCCATCGAGAACAGGCCCACGACGGGGTAGCGGCGGCCGCGCAGCTGCACCAAGGCGCGGCCCGAGGCTGTGCGCGGCAAACCATCGCCGTAACCGAGCGGCAGGAGCGCGAGCGTGGTCTCGGAGGACGTCGTGTAGGTGTGCCCATAGCCGACACCCGAACCGCGGGGAACGCGCCGCACCGACACGACCGGGGCCGTGAGCGTGAGCGCCGGTCGCAGCGCCACCGTGCGCGACGGGTCGATGCCGTAGAGCCCGGCGCCCACGCGGCTGAGTTCATAGTGCGTGTCCGGCCGGGTGAGCGTCGCGGCGCTCGCCGCCAAGTGACGAATCCTCGGCGAGAGTCCGCGGCGGCGCGCCACCCGCACGCCGTTGTCGAAGATCATGCGCTCGCGGTCGGTCTCGGGCGAGGCCGGGTCAGAGGCGCTCGACAGATGCCCCATGACACCGACCACGTCGATCGACCCCTGGGCCTGCCACAGCCGCGCCATCTCGCACAGCGCCGCCCATTCACCGCGCGGCGCACCGTCGCGGTTCATGCCAACGTCAAGGTGCAGGTGCACGCGGGCGGCCCGACGGGCGCGGGATGCCGCGGCCGCCACGAATCGTAGCTGCCTCATGCTCGACACGGCCAGGTCGACGTCGGCGCGGATAGCCGCCTCATAGTCGGCGTCGAGCGGGTTGAGCCAACTCAGGAGCGGGGCCGCGGGCGCTTCGGCGCGCAGGGTCATCGCCTCGGCGATGCTCGTCACGCCCAACCAGTCGGCGCCGTTCGCGAGCACGAGGGGCGCGAGGCTGCCGTGCCCGAAGCCGTCGGCCTTGAGCACGGCCATGAGCTGCCCCGCGGCGCGCTCGCTGAACAGGCGCGTGTTGTGGGCGATGGCTGCGGCATCCACCGTCAGTTCTGCCGTCGTGTGCATCGGTCCCCTTTTCCCTCGCTCCGACGCTACGCAGGCGTTCGTGAGGGCGCCTCAGCCTTTGGGCCCCCTTCGTTCGAGCGAAACGGTCCTGCAGGATGACCGCGACCCGGCCGATCGGCCAAGGCCCGTGCTGGGGGCGACCGGGTCTGAAGCACGCAGCAGTGGGAGTCGGCAGCGGGAGCCCGTTCATGAGCGCCCGGGATAATGGGTGCACAGGCCGTGGATCGCGCGGTGCCGGAGAGGACCGCATGAAATTCGACCTGCACGGCGTTCCCGAACGCGTTTCGACCGGCACGCTGCCCGCGCCCGATCTCGTCGAGGAGTTCGTGGAGGAGGCGCACCAGAGGAACCAATCGCTCGAAGGCGGGTCCGTCGCCGATTACATCCCCGCGCTGGCCGATGCCGACCCGAACCTCTTCGGCGTATCCGTGGTCGACGTCTCGGGCGATGCGCACGACGCGGGCGACACCGATCACGCGTTCTCGATCCAGTCGATCTCGAAGGCCTTCGTCTATGCGCT
This sequence comes from Okibacterium fritillariae, assembly GCF_052783725.1. Classification (NCBI taxonomy): domain Bacteria; kingdom Bacillati; phylum Actinomycetota; class Actinomycetes; order Micrococcales; family Microbacteriaceae; genus Okibacterium; species Okibacterium fritillariae. The sequence goes on along the minus strand of NZ_CP199917.1, from coordinate 2,797,186 downwards.
CGTCTGCGAAGAGCTCGGGCACGACGCCACCTACGAGCGCGTGGGCGTGAACAACACGGGCATGCCGTTCAACTCGGTCGTCGCGATCGAGCTCAACGACGGGCACCCCATGAACCCCATGGTGAACGCCGGGGCACTGACCACGACATCCCTCGCCCCCGGCACGGGCGACGAACAGTGGCGCTGGATCTGGAAGGGGCTCTCGGCTTTCGCGGGCCGCCACCTGGTCTTGGACGACGACGTCTATCGCTCGGAGCGCGCCGGTAATCAGCGCAACCAGGCCATCGCGCGCCTGCTCGAGAGCTATGGACGCATCGAGAAGGATCCGCTCGAGGTGGTCGACGTCTATACGAAGCAGTGCTCGCTTCTCGTGACGGCCCGCGACCTCGCCGTCATGGGGGCGACGCTGGCGGATGGCGGGGTCAACCCGATCACGAAGGAGCGAGTCGTGGCGCCGCACGTGTGCCGCGACACGCTGGCGGTGCTCGCCGCGAACGGCCTCTACGAGCGCTCGGGCGAGTGGCTGTTCGAGGTCGGAATCCCCGGCAAATCGGGGGTCTCCGGCGGCATCGTCACGGTCGCGCCCGGCAAGGCGGGCATCGGCGTGTTCTCGCCGCCGCTCGACGACGCCGGCAACAGTGTGCGCGGCAAGCAGGCCACGGCGTTTCTGTCCCGTGCCCTGGGGCTGAACGTGTTCGCCTCGGATGCCTTCGCCGAAGCCTCGATGACGGCCACCGCCGAAGCGGCCGACGATGACGACGCGTCCGGCGAGGAGATCGACGAGCGGGCCCACGACCTCTCCGACCAGGAGGCGGCGCGCGAGGACGCCGAGGACGCTGCGGCATTCGACGATGCGATGGCCGAGGAGGGCGATAACGTGCCCTGGAATCAGGTCAAGGCGGACCTCGACTGAGCCGTAAGGACGTCTACGAGCGTTGATTCACCTGGTGCCTCGGGCTGTCCGGATTCATGAGGGAGTGGCGGCGGCCATACGCGAAGTAGATGATGAGGCCGATCACGAGCCAGATGCCGAACCGCAGCCAGGTCTCCCAGTGCAGTTGCAAGATGAGGAAGCCTGAGGCGAGCACGCCGAAGGCGGGCACCACGGGCATCCAGGGCAAACGGAACGTGCGCGGGGCGTCGGGCTTGGTGCGGCGGAACACGATGACGGCCACGCACACGACGACGAACGCGGCGAGGATGCCGATGTTGGTCAGATCGGCGACCTGCTTGATGGGCAGGATGCCGGCGAGGACGGCCGCGGCCGCTCCGGCGATCCAGGTGACGCGCTGCGGAACACCCCGACGGTCGGTCTTGGCGAACCAGCCGGGCAGCAGGCCGTCGCGGCTCATCGAGAACCACACGCGCGTGACGCCCAACAGGAACGTGAGCATGACGGTGAGGATCGAGAGCACGGCGAAGACGGCGATGATCGTCGCGATCACGGGCAGCCCCACGCTCGAGAAGGCTGACGCGAACCCGGCGGTCGGGTCGATCTCGGTGTAGTTCTGCATGCCGGTCAGCACCAGCGTGGCGGCCACGTAGAGCAGCATGGCGATGACGAGCGACAGGATGATGGCCTTCGGCATGTGCTTCTTGCCGTCCTTGGCCTCCTCGGCCGCCGTCGACATGGCGTCGTAGCCGAACACGGCGAAGAACACGGTGGCGGCGCCCGCGAACACGGGCCCGAAGCCGTTGGGCAGGAACGGGTTGTAGTTGGCGGTGTCGATATAGAACACGCCCAGCCCGATGATGAACAGGATGAGCACGACCTTGATGGCCACGGCGACGAGCTCGAACCGCCCGAACGCCTTCGTGCCGCGGCTCAGGATGAAGGTCACGAGCAGGCACACAACGATGGCCGGCAGGTTGATCACGCCGCCCTTACCCTCGTCGGCGGTCGACGTCATCCACGCGGGCATATGGATGCCGATGCCCGACAGTGCCGCATCGAAGTAGCCCGAGATGCCGATCGCGACGACCGCCACGATGGCGACGTATTCGAGCAGCAGATCCCAGCCGATGAACCATCCGATGATCTCGCCGAGGGCCACGTAACCGTAGGTGTAGGCCGAGCCGGCGCGCGGGATCATGCCCGCGAACTCGGCGTAGGAGAGGGCTGCGGCCGCCGACGCGAGGCCCGCGATGAGGAACGAGAACAGCACGCCGGGGCCGACCGCGGCCGAGGTGTCGCTGCCGTGCGCCACGAGGCCGGCGAGCGAGAAGATGCCGACGCCGATGATGCCGCCCACGCCGATGGCGGTGAGCTGCCAGAGGCCGAGGCTCTTGAAGAGCTTCGAGCCCTGGGACTCGTCGCCCGGCGCGTCGATGGGCTTCTTGCGCATGATCGATTGCGAGTGATCGTTGGTGCTCATGGGTACTCCCGGTGTCAGCGGAAGCGGCTCGACTCTGAGTCGCCTGCACGAAGCATAGCCCCCGTTCGGGTGCCAGTGGGGGCTCTCTCGAGCGGATGTCGGGCGCCGCGTCTGCGGGACCGCCTAAGCTCGAAGTATGTGGCTCACGAGCGATGGCACGATCAACCTGAGGGCTTTTCCAACCGACCAGTTGGTGAGCTATGACCAGGCGTTGGCGGCGCTCGCCGCGGTCGACGCCGACGAGCTCGAAGACCTCGAGCAATTCGTGCTGGAAAGCCAGGACGGCGTCAACGAGGACATCGAAGAGACTATGACGTTCTCCGAGGCCGAGGCGGCCTTCGTGGATGCCTCGCTCCCGGACGAGATCGATGCGGCGCTCGATTGGGCGGCGCTGACCGACATCGACCGGCGCGGCGACGCGTTGCACGACATCCCGCTGCGCTGGCGGTATGACGTGCTGGTCATGTTCGAGGACCTGATCGACGAGGCGAAGGCCGAACCCGAGCGCTTCTGAGCCGGGGCTCGCGCTTGACGGAAGCCGTCTCGTGACCGCGCTCAGCGGACCAGAATCACGGCTGTGCGGCCGCGTGTTCCAGGTCGAGGAGCGCCTGTTTGGCCGCGAACCCGCCGATGTAGCCGCCGAGTGAGCCGTCCGAGCGCACGACCCGGTGGCACGGAACCACGATGGGCAGCGGGTTCGTCGAGCACGCCGTGCCGACCGCGCGCACGGCTCCGGGATTGCCGACGAGCGCTGCCATCTCCTTGTAGGACGCCGTGCGGCCGTAGGGGATCTCGGGCAGGTGTTGCTGCACGAGCCGCCGGAACCCGGCGGAGAGCCGCAGGTCGAGGGTGAGGTCGAAGGCCGTGCGGCGACCCGCGAAATAGTCGTCGAGCTGGCGGGCCGGGGCGTCCAGCCGGGCGGGGGCGTTCAGGATGCGTCGGCCGATTGCGGCTCCGAGCGTGTCGAGCACGGCGTCGAAGTTCTCGTTGGCGAAGGCGACGCGCACGAGACCCTGTGCGGATGTCGCGAGCAGCAGGTCGCCGACGGGGCTGTCGATCGTGCGGAACGCCAGGTCGAGCAGCTCGGCGTCGGCGGCCGCGTCGGCCAGGCGGGCGCGCAACGCGTCGAGGTGCGCGGGCGGTGTCGGTGGGACGGGGAGCGGATCGAGGCGAGCGGACTGGTCGTGCTCGGTCATGAGGTCTCCTTAGATAGGAAATCGGTGGGGGAAGGCGGGGCGACGAGGATGGCGCGCAGGGACGTCATGCCGTCGGCGGCGGCGCGGCGTGCGGCATCCGTCGACCCGCCCAGGAGCTCGGCGACGTCGCGATAGGGGAGGCCGCCGAGGTGGTGGTAGGCGACCGCCAGGCGTTGTTTGTGCGGCAGGGTGGCGAGCGCTGCCCAGAGGTCGAGGTCACCGGCATCCGGAATGCCGAGAGTCGACGCGCGTTCGGGGAGGTCGCCGACGGGGATGGCGTGGCGGCTGCGGGCGCGCGTGATGTCGATGGCCTTGCGATGCGCGATGGTCACGAGCCACGCCTCGACGTTGGCCGACAGGGGGAGCGCGGGCCACGCCCCGAGGGCCGCGAGGAACGTCTCGGACCAGGCGTCGTCCGCGTCGGTATGCGCACCCAGCACGGCGCGGCAGACGCGCAGGACCGTCTCGCCGTGTTCGGTCACGACCCTGTCGAAAGGCGGTTTCGTTGTCATCATGGGGAAGACGCGCGGGCGCACCCGAACGTGAGATCGGCGGGCGGGCCGTTCTCACGACAGTAGCGCGCCGCCAGATGAGCAGCTTGCAGCGGGAGACGAGCAGCGAGCGACGTGGAGCGTACCCGGCCTCGGTGTGCGCAAACGAAAACGGCCGCCCGCACTCCGTGGGGGAGCGGACGGCCGTTCTCTATGGGTGATTACGCCTTCGTGCGAGCGTTCTCGCGGCGACGCAGGCTGACTCCGGCGAGGCCGAGGCCACCGATGACGAGGCCCAGGGCCGTGACGCCGATCCATCCGTTGGCCGCCGAATCGGCACCCGAGTTGGCGAGCGAGTCGGGCGAGTTGCCGTTTGCGTTGCCGCCACCGTTCGGGCCGCGCGTGGAGGTCGGAACGATCAGCACGCCGCCGTTGTCGGTGGGGGTGCCGGTGCCGGGGGTGCCGTTACCGGGGGGTGCCGGGTCCGCCGTCGGTGGGTGTGCCGGGTCCGCCCGTTCCGCCGTCGGTCGGCGTTCCCGGTCCGCCCGTTCCGCCGTCGGTCGGGGTGCCGGGGCCGCCGGTTCCGCCATCGGTGGGTGTGCCCGTTCCGGGAGGTGTTGCCGTGTCGGTCGGCGTGCCGATGAGCGGCGCCGTGACGCACGTCGTCGACTGGAAGACGTTGGACTGCAGCGAGACCTGCCCGTTGCGGGCCAGCGCGCGGCCGTCCACGCGGGTGCCGGTGGTCACCGAGATCGACTGCAGCGCCATGATGGTGCCGGTGAAGCGCGAGTTCGTGCCGAGCGTGGCCGACTCGGCGACCTGCCAGTAGACGTTGCAGCTCGACGCGCCGTCGAGAAGCGCGATGCGGCTGCTCGACGCGGTGATGAGCGTGCTGGCGGCCTGGAAGATGAAGACCGCGTTGGGGTCGCCCTGTGCGTCGAGCGTCAGGGTGCCCGAGACCGCGAGGGGGCCGGAGGCGGTGTAGACGCCGCCGACGAGGGTCTGGCCGACGAGGTCGCCCGCGACGCTCGCGGTGGTGGCGCGGCTCCTGGCGTCGTCATAGGCGACGAGCAGGGATGCTTTGGCGTCGGCCGCTGCGGCCTCGACGCGGGTCGTGCCGCCGACGATGCCGGGTGGGAAGCCCGTGATGGCCGAGCCGGGTGTCGTGCCGAGGTCTCCGTCGAGAACCGTGAGGCCCGTGTTGGTCACGGTCTCGCCGCCCAGGACCGAGTAGCTGGCGACGGCCCCGAGGCCGACGGGGGCTTCGGCGGCGAAGGCCGCCGGTGCGCCGAGGTTGATGATGAGTGCGGCCGTGCCGGCGACGGCTAGGGCCGCGCCCCCGAACAGACCGATCGGGCGCCGGCGAAGACCGGTGCGGTGAATAGTGGCGTGTTTCTGCGTGTCGGTTCCCATGGGAACCCCAATCCGCCCCCGAATGAGCGGGGGTGCAACAGCTCAAGGTGAGGTAGTTCGCAGATTATCGCTCACAGGCTCCGCCAAACCACAGCCGGGCATATTGCCAGCTTGAACAGGCTATTCAACGCTTTGAGGATAAGGGCCCAATCCGCCCCGCACCGCCGCTACGAATGATCCGTCGTGCCGCACCATTCGGCGATGAAGAGCGCGATGCTCTTGGTGATCCGGCGCACCGATTCGATGTCCACGCGCTCGTCGAAACCATGGATGGCCTGGGAAATCGGTCCGTAAACGAGCGTCGGGGTATTGCCGTAGAGCGTGAAGACGCGACCGTCGAGGTAGCCCGGTGTGGTGAACGATTCGAGCTTCGTGTCGAAGACGGTTTCGTGCACGCGAGCCAGGGTGGCCTCGGCATCCGAGCCTTCTTCGAGAACATAGCCCTCGGAGTAGAAACCCGTGCGCGAGGCCGTCGCCGTGATCGGATGCCCGTTCGGATCGGTGCCGATCGCCGCGAGCGCCTCGGTCAATTCGCCCCAGGCATCCTCGGCCGTCACGCCCGGGTAGAGCGCCACGCGCACCTCGATCTCGCACCACGCGGGAACGCTCGAGGGCCAGTCGCCGCCTGAGATGGTGCCCAGGTTGAAGTTGATGGGATGCTCGAGGTCCTCGAAGTAGGGGTGCGAGCCCTTCTCGGCATTCCACCGCTCCTCGACCTGGCGCAGCTGCGTCATGACATGGTGGGCCGCGTCGATGGCGTTGAAACCCGACGCCATTTCGCGAGGGTGGGTCGGTTCGCCGGCCACCCGCACGGTCATCCAGATGACGCCCGTGTTGGCGCGCACGAGCATGTCCTCTTCGGGCTCGGGAATGATGACCGCATCCGCCGTATAGCCGCGCAGGAGCGCCGATAGCGAGCCGTTGCCCGTGCACTCCTCCTCGACGACCGACTGGAAGTGGATGGGGGCCGCGGGCCGCAGTCCGGCGGCGACGACGGCGTCGAACGCGAACAGGTTGGCCACGAGGCCCGCCTTCATGTCGCCGCTGCCACGGCCGTAAAGCCAGCCGTCGATGATCGGCGCATCCCACGGCGAACGCGACCACACCTGCTCGGGCCCCTCGGGCACCACGTCGACGTGCCCGTTGAGAATGAGCGAACGCCCGGATGTCTCGGCCGGCCGATAGGTTCCGACAACGTTGGTCATGCCCTCGTACGAGACGGTGCTGGGGCCGTAGCCGATGTGCTCGCTCAGCTGCGCGGCGTCCAGCTCCCAGCGGTCCATGTCGAAACCGCGGCGTTGCATCTCGGCGAAGAGCAGGTCCTGGGCCGACCCCTCCCGGGTGCGGCGCGACGGGTGGGTGACGAGCTGCTGCGTGAGCGCGAGCTGGGCGTCGAAGGCGTCGTCGACGGCCTGGCAGATGCGTTCGGTGCGTGCGTTATCCATGAGAGTTCCTTACTGACTGACTATTCGACGATTGCTTTGTCGGTGATGCGCAGGCGCTCGCCGAGGGCGCCGCCCAGCACGGTGATGAGCGAGATGACGATGAGGATGAGGGCGGCCGACCAGGAGGCGTTGCCGGATGCCGCGAGGAACGCCGTCGCGATGAGCGGCAGGAACCCGGTCAGCGCGCCCGCGATGTTGTAGCCGAGGGCCACTCCGGAGTAGCGCAGCTCGGGCGGGAAGAGCTCGGTGAGCAGCGCACCGGTCACGGCGTAGGCGATCGTGACGATGGCGATGCCGACCGTGACGGCCACGATGATGGCCAGCGGGTTCTTGGTGTCGATGAGCCAGAACATCGGGAACGCCGCGACGGCCGTGAGCAACCCGCCGATAACCGTCATGCGGCCGGCGCCGAACTTCTCGCCGAGGCGCCCGGCGAAAACGGTGACGACGATCTGGAAGGCCGCGGCCACGAGCGTCGCGTTGACCATGACGCCGCGGTCGACGCCCAGGGTGTTGGTGCCGTAGCTGACCACGAACGTCGTGATCATGTAGAAGCCTCCGACGCCCAGCATGGCGGCCGCGATGGCCACGAGCAGCCGCCCGCCCGCCTTGCGGAACACGTCGACGGCGGGGATGCGGGAGCGCTGTTCCTGCTTGACGAGGTCCTGGAAGATCGGGGATTCCTCGACCTTCAGGCGGATGTAGAGGGCCACGCCGAGCAGCGGGAAGGCCGCGAGGAACGGCAGACGCCAGCCCCACGCGTCGAAGACGTCGGGCGGCAGCAGCAGCGCGAGCGCGAAGGCTCCCGAGGAGACGAGCGTGCCGACGGGTGAGCCGATCTGCACGAGGGCCGCGAACCGGCCGCGCTTCTCGAGCGGTGCGTGCTCGACCGCGATGGTCACGGCTCCGCCCCATTCGCCGCCGACGGCCAGGCCCTGCAACAGCCGCAGGACGGCGAGCATGATGGGCGCGGCCAGCCCGATGGAGCCGAAGTCGGGCAGGAAGCCGATGAGCCCGGTCGCGCATCCGATCATCACGATGGTCGTGAGCAGCGCGGGGCGGCGCCCGTATTTGTCGCCGATGTAGCCGAAGAGCAGGGCGCCGATCGGGCGGGCCGCGAAGCCGACACCGAAGGTGGCGAAGGCCGCGAGGGTGGCGGCCGTGGCGTCGAGCTCGGTGAAGAAGAGGCGGTTGAAGACGAGGGCTGCGGCGGTGCCGAAGAGGAAGTAGTCGTACCACTCGAGGGCCGTGCCCACGAAGGCCGCGCGGGCGATGCGGGCGGCGTCGCTGCCCGAGACCGTGGGGAGGCTTGGGTCGGGTGTCGCGGGGGCCGCGGCGGCCGTCGTGCCGGGGGTGTTGCGCGATGAGTCGGGGTGGGGCGTAGGCGTGTCCATGGGAAACCCTCCGTGAGAAACAGGGACCGATGTTGTGGGGAATTCCATCGGTGGCGGTGAACGGCGCGTGAAGAGCGGATGACTGAGCCGGACGTTTCGCTCTATCCTGGGCGTATCGAGGGGTGGCGGCAATGGATGCGCGCAACCCATGAGGCGGAAGGTTTGTGCAGATGCACAATTCGAGCGACACCGAACAGCTCTGGCCGGCCGTCAGCGGCACCCCCGTGGAACATGCCATCCTGGCCTGCCTGGGCGAGTTGGATGCCCTCGCGGCCGAGTATCTCGCCGAGGTGCGCCAGCTGAGCGGCTACCCCGCCTCGGCCATCACCGACGAGGAGATCGTCGACACCGCCACGGCCTCCCTCGAGCTGTTGCTGCGGCTCATCGGCGACCTGCCCGTGACCCAGGACCTGCGCATCGTATCGACCGAGACCGGCCGCAAGAGGGCGCGCCAGGGCATCCCGATCGATTCGTTGCTGCGGGCCGTGCGCATGGACTTCCGGCTGATCTGGCGGGCGCTGCGCCGGCATGTGCCGCCCGAGTCGCTCGTGCAATTCGCCGAGCAGGTGGTGCCGATCTGGGACGCCGTCGAGGTGCACACGACCGACATCCACGCGGGATATCTGGCCGAGCTGGCCGTGATGGAACGCGAGGCCGAACACGAGCGCGCCTTCCTGTTGCGCCGCCTCTTCGCCGCCGAGGAGCACGACCCGCGGCTCGTGGGTCAGGTGGCCGAAGCCCTGCGGGTCGACCCGCGCAGTCGTTTTCTCGTGGCCGTCTCGGCCGCGGATCGCCATGCCGAGTTGCGGCGAGCGGCGGCCGCGCACGGGCTCGACGAGCAGCTGCACGATATCGAGGGCAGCTCGCTCATTCTGCTCGAGTGCGAACCTGGTCAGGATGCTGCGCCGCCCTGGTTGCTCAAGCTTCCCGTCGGCATCTCGCCGCGTGCCGACGGCCTGGCCGGCGTCAGCCGCATGTGGCGCACGGCCCGGCGACTCGCGGCCGCGGTTCCCGAGAATCATGAGGGCGCCTATTCGGTGCGCGAGAACTGGGATGCCGTGGCGGCCGCGTCGCTCGGCGAATTCGGGCGCGTGCTCGAACGCTCGGTGCTCGGGCCCCTCGACAGCTGCCCGCCGCGCGAAGCCGCCCTGTTGCGCGAGACCGTGGCGGCTGTGCTGCGCGAGGGCACCGTGAGCCGGGCGGCGCAGGCGCTGTACTGTCATCGCAACACGGTGCTCAACCGTCTGGGGCGGTTCAAGGAGGTCACGGGCGTCGACCCGCTGCATCCGGGCGATGCGTCGATCGTGCGCATCGCGCTGGCCGTGACCGCCGCCGGTGCCGGTGCCGGTTCCAGTTCCAGTTCCGGTTCCGTGGTGGGCGTGAGCGCTAGCGCTGCCGCTCGCGAGCCCAACGCTTCTCGCGGCGCGGTCAGCGCTGGGGCACGATGATCGGCTGACCCGTCGCGGGGTGCGGCACGAGGTCGACGTCCTGGCGATAGACCGCCCGGATGCGTTCGGCCGTGAGCACCTCGGCGGGCGTCCCCGTCGCGACCACCCGCCCGTTCTCGAGCAGGGTGATCGTGTCGGCGAAGGCCGCGGCCACGTTGAGGTCGTGCAGAACGATGACGACGGCATCCCCGGCGCGAGCTCGTTCGCGCGCGAGCCGCAGCACGTCCTCCTGGTGTTTGAGGTCGAGGGCGGCGGTCGGTTCGTCGAGCAGCAGGATTCCGGCGCGTTGGGCGAGCACACGGGCCAGGGCGGCGCGGGCACGTTCGCCGCCCGAGAGGGAGGGAACGGGGCGTTCGAGCAGGGGATGCAGCTCGGTCGCGGCGATGGCGTCGGCGACGGCCTGCTCGTCCTCCGCCTCGGCTGCGGTTCCGCGCCAGGGGGAGCGGCCCATGCGCACGACCTCGTCCACCGTGAAGGGGAACGAGACGCGGTTCTCCTGCAGCAGCACGGCTCGTTCGCGGGCGAGCTGCTTCGGTTTCCAGGCGTTCAGGTTGGTGCCGTGCACCGAAACGTTGCCGGCGGCTGGCCGGATGTCACCGGCCAACGCCGCGAGCAACGTCGACTTTCCGGCACCGTTCGGCCCGATGAGCGCGTGCACGCGGCCCGCCTCGACCGTGAGATCGACATCCGTCAGAATGCCTGCGCGGCCGATCCACACCGACACCGACCGGGCGCGCAGGGCGGCGTTCACGCCCATCCCCCCGCCTTGCGGCGCGTGCGCAACAGCAACCAGAAGAAGAACGGCCCGCCCACGAGCGACGTGATCATGCCGATGGGCAGATCGGCGAGGGGCACGGCCGTGCGCGCGAACAGGTCGGCCGTCGCGAGCAGCAGGGCGCCGCCCAGCACGGATGCGATGAGCAGCGGCAGGTGCGCGGGCCCGATGATCATGCGCATGAGGTGGGGAATGACGAGCCCCACGAACGCGATGATGCCGGCGAACGCCACGGCCGCGCACACGAGCAGCGCGACGACCACGATGATGAGGATGCGCACGCCTTCGACGTTGACCCCGAGGTGGCGCGCGTTGCGCTCGCCGAGCGAGAACAGGTCGAGCGTGCGCGCGCTGAGGAACGCGACCACGAGTCCCACGGCCACGAGCGGCGCGACGATGCCCACCTGCGACCACTGCGAACCGTTCAGGCTGCCGAGCTGCCAGAAGATGATCTGCTCGCGTGTGGACGTGTCGCCGATGAATGTCATGAGCGCGAGCCCGGCGCCCGCGAACGCGTTCACGGCGATACCCGTCAAGATGAGCGTCACGACCTCGGTCTTACCGTTGGAGCGGCTCGTGGCATAGACGATGAGCACGGTTGCGAGTCCCGTGGCGAAGGCCAGCAGGGGAACGGTCCACTGGCCCGCGAACGTCCAGCCCAGCGTGATGGCTGTTGCGGCACCCAGGGCGGCGCCCGACGAGACGCCGACGACTCCGGCATCCGCGAGCGGGTTGCCGAAGACGGCCTGCATGAGCATGCCCGCGGCGGCCAGGGCGGCGCCGATCAGCAGGCCCATGAGCACGCGCGGAAAACGGATGGTCACGAGGGCCTGCTCGGCGTTCGGATGCGTGAGCGGAATGCCCAGGTCGAGCCCGAGCCGCGCGAACATCACCTGCACGACCTCGTGCGGCGGCACGGGCAGCTGGCCGGTGCCTGCCGAGATCAGCGCGACCACGACGAGCGCGACAGCCAGGGCGGTGAAGAGGACGGCCTTGCGGGTGCGGAACGGGTGACGGCCGGCGCGGCCCGGCGGAGCGGCGACCGTGTCGGCGGGCATCTCGGCTGGTCGGGCGGCGGATGTATCGGCGGTCATTCGGCGCTCGGGCTGCTGCGTGTCGTGGAGCCCGCGGCACCCACGCTCTCGGGCGCCCACAATGCCCGTGCCAAAGCATCCACGATCTGCGGCGTGCGCGGCCCGAAGCTCAGCACATCGCCGTCGGCCATGTCGATGACGCGTTTGTGCTGCCCGGCGGGCGTCGAGGCGATGGCGGGGATGCGTTCGATCAACCCGTCGATGCCGTCCACCGATTCGAGCCCGTCGGTCATCATGAGCAGCACGTCGGGAGCGGCCTGCACGATAGCCTCGGCCGTCATGGGCTTCATACCCTGCCAGCCGATCTCGCCCGCGACATCCACGCCGCCGATGGTCTCGATCAGGGTGTCGGCGCCCGAGCCCTCGCCGAAAATGTAATAGACGCCGGCGCTGCCGCGAACATAGAGGAACATGACGCGCGGTCGATCGGATGCTCGAGCCGCCACCTCGTTCACCTGCGCCGTCACCGCGGCCAGTTCGCCGTCGACCCGCGTCGAGAGTTGCTCACCAACCGAGCTCACACCCAGGGCGGTGGCGACCTCGCCGATGATCTGGTCGACGTTGTCGATGCGGCGGTCGGGCGTGATGACCACGACGGGGATGCCGGCGTCGCGCAGCTGCTGCCGCACCTCTTTCGGGCCGATGGTGGTGTCGGTGAGCACCACGGTCGGCGCGAGGTCGAGAATCGCCTCGCCGTTCAGCGAGTGGCCGCTCGACGTGACGACGGGCAGGTCTGCCGTGCCGGGGAACGTGGTCGAGGTGTCGCGGCCCACCAGGTTGTCGCCCAGCCCGAGCCCCCACACGGTGGCGGCCAGCGTGCCCGAGATGTCGATGGCCAGAATGCGGCTCGCGTCTTCGACCGTGACGGTGTTGCCCTCGCTGTCGGTCACGGTGACGGGCAGATCGGATGTCGGAGCCTCGGCCACGGGCTGCACGCCCCGGTTCTCGAGGCATGCGGTGGTGCCGCCCTCGACGGCCGCCGGGTCGTCGGTGAGCGCGAGTTCGCTGAGCGGTGTGGCGCTACCCGGGCACGCGGGCACGGACGCGGACGTGGTGCCGCCCGAGGCAGGCCCAGATGTCGGATCGCCGGCCGTCTGGCATCCGGTGAGCGCGAGGGTGATCGCGGCGGCCGCGGCTACCGTTGCGATGCCGAGCGCGAACGGTCGACGAGCCGAGGCCGAGAGGCCGGATGACGCCGCGCGGTCGGTCGATGTCTCGGAGCGGTGACGAGGGCGATGAAGGATGCGCACGAGGCCGATTCTGTGGAAGTTAATGAGGTAAGGCTAACCTGAGCTTGACAGGGGCTCGACGGCCCCGATACTTTCTTAGCATAGCCTCACCTAACCCGCCACATCGGCGGGATTCCGCGGCTCACACAGCACCCGACCCCGCGCCATGCGCGCACCGCCACCAGCGGTCCGACCCCTTCTCGGACCGTCAACAGGTATGCCACCAGGAGCACACACCCCGTGACAACACACCCCTCCGCACAGCCCGGGCCGCGCACGCGGCGCCCCCTGCGCGCCGCCCTCGCCAGCCTCACCGCGGGCCTGCTCATCATCGGCGGTTCGTTCGCCGGCGCGACCGCCGCGACGGCCGAGGCGCTCGCCCCCGATTCCGCGACCGCGACTGTTGCGCCCGAGCAGTCGGCTGCCGCGACTCAGGCCGCCGCCGTTGTCGCCGCGCCCGTTCTGACCGTGACGCCCGCGACGGATGTCGACCCCGCCGTCTCGAACACCTTCACCGTCACGGGCACGGGCTACGTGGGCGACGCCGCCGTCAACGGCGCCTACGTCGTCCTCGGCGAGAAAGCCAAGTGGGCGGGCGAAGGCCCGCTCCCCGCCGAGGGCTGGGCGGCACTCTCCTGGGTGATGCCGCGCCAGATCGTCGACGGAAAGTTCACCACGACGCTCACGATCCCCGCCGGCACGTTCGACGCCTCGAAGGCCTATCACGTGGGTACGTCGGCCGCGCACGGCCTGTCGGTCACCAACCGCTCGCTCGACGCCTTCGCGGCCATCGGCATCCGCCAGCCCGCGCCCGTCGCCGATCCGAAGATCACGGTCACACCGGCCGCCGACATCGACCCGGCCGTGGCGAACACGTTCACCATCACGGGCACGGGCTTCGTCGGCCCCGGTGCTGCGAGCGGCGCCTACGTCGTGCTCGGAGAGAAGGCCAAGTGGTCGGGCGAGGGCCCCCTCCCCGCCGAGGGATGGGCCGGTCTCGGTTGGGTCATGCCCCGCCAGATCGTCGATGGAAAATTCACCACGACACTCACCATCCCGGCCGGCACGTTCGACGCCTCGAAGGCCTATCACGTGGGCACGTCGGCCGCACACGGCCTGTCGGTCACGAACCGCACGCTCGACGCGTTCGCCGACCTGAGCATTCGTCAGCCGGCACCCGTTGCCGACCCGAAGATCACGGTCACGCCCGCATCCGATATCGACCCCGCCGTCGAGAACACCTTCACCGTGACGGGCACCGGGTTCGTCGGCGACGCCGCCGTCAACGGCGCCTACGTCGTGCTCGGAGAGAAGGCGAAGTGGGCGGGCGAAGGCCCTCTGCCGTCGACCGGCTGGGCCGCGCTCTCCTGGGTGATGCCGCGCCAGATCGTCGACGGAAAATTCACCGTCACCCTCAAGATCCCCGCGGGCACGTTCGACCCGTCGAAGGATTACCACGTCGCCACGAGCGCGGCTCACGGTTTGTCCATCACCAATCGCACGCTCGACTCCTTCGCGGGCCTGGCCATCCGCCAGCCCGTGCCCGTTGCGCAGCCGAAGATCACGGTGACGCCCGCATCCGATATCGACCCCGCCGTCGAGAACACCTTCACGGTGAAGGGAACCGGTTTCACGGGCGAGGCGGCCGCGAACGGCGCCTACGTGTTGCTCGGTGACCGCGCGATCTGGTCGGGCAACGGCCCGCTCATCGCCGAGGGTTGGCTGTCGACCAACTGGGTCATGCCGCGCCAGATCGTCGACGGCGCCTTCACGCTCGCGATCAAGATTCCCGCCGGGGCCCTGGCCTACGGCGTCGACTACCAGGTCGCCACGAGCGCCGCTCACGGTCTGTCGGTCACGAACCGCTCGCTCGACACGTTCCAGCAGCTCACGCTCGTGCCGCAGCCTGCGAAGTCCACCAGCACGACACTCGCCGCCTCGGCCACGAGCATCTCGGTGGGCGACTCGGTGCGCTTCGACCTCACGGTGAGTCCCGCCGTCGACGGCACCGTCACCCTGCTGGATGGCTTCACCGTCCTGGCGAGCGACGTGCCCGTCCGCGCGGGCTCCGGGTCCTTCTCGACCTCGACGCTCTCCGCCGGAGTGCACTCGATCACGGCGCGGTTCCTGCCGAACCCGTCGACGGGTCTCGACCCCAGCACCTCGAATCGTGTGACGATCTCGGTGTCATCGATCATCACGCCCGAGCCGCCCACCTCGCCGACACCGCCGACCACGCCTACAACGCCCACGGCGCCCGTCAGTGACCCGACGCGGGCCGGCTCGCTCAGCTGGGGTGTCGTCTCGAGCTTCCGCGCCTACATCACGGGCCCGATTGCCAAGGGTTCCATCCAGGTGTCGGGCGGAGCCACGAGCTCCGGCGGCGCCTTCCAGTTCGGCCAGTCGAACGGTTCGTTCGACCTCGGCTCGAATACCGGTTCCGCCGGCTATTCGGGTGCCGTCCGCTTCACGGGCCACGGCGGGGCGCTAGACGTCACGCTCGCCAACCCGCAGATCCAGGTCACCTCGGCCACCGCGGGCACACTGTCGGCGACCGTCAACGGCACGCCCACCACGCTCGCCACGCTCGACCTGCAGTCCGCCGCGCGCTCCACGACGGGAAACTCGGTCACCTACCGCAACGCGCCCGTCACCTTCACGGCCGCGGGTTCCGAGGTCTTCCAGGGCCGCTATGCGACGGGTGATCCGCTCACCTTCACGATCGGTGTGGCGGGGGCTGCTCCGGCCGGCACTGCGGGAACGGTGGCCCAGGCATCCGGTGCCGCCGCCTCGGCCTCGACGACGCCTCGCCTGCCGGCCACCGCACCCGCGAGCACGGGTATCGTCCTGACCGATGAGACGCGAGCAAAGCTCATCGCGGGCGACGAGGTCACGGTCTCGGCCGACGGCTTCAAGTCGAATGAGAAGAACATCCGCGTAGTCGTCTACTCGACGCCCACCGTGCTCGCCTCGGGGCTCAGCGCCGACGCGTCCGGTGTCGTCACCTGGACGGGCAAGCTTCCCGCCACGCTCGAACCCGGTGAGCACACGCTCACGTTCCAGGGGTCAATCAGCAAGGGTGTCGTGTTCCAGCTGCCCGAGGTCACGACGCTCGCGGCGGGGTCGTGCGTGGTCGAGAACGCCACGCTCGATTGGGGCTTCAAGGAGTCGTTCCGCAATTACATCGAGGGCATTGCCCGCGGTGGGTGGGAGCTCGCCGACGGCGCCACCTACACCTACCCGACCTTCGGCTTCACGGGCGGGAAGGGCTCCTACAATCCCGAAGAGTCCTCGGGTGTGGTGTCGTTCGGCGGCAGCATCCGCTTCACGGGCCACGACGGCGCCCTGAACACGACCCTGACGAACCCTCAGATCGAGTTCGTCGACGACACCACGGCCTACATCCTGCTCGACGTCTCGGGCACGACGCAGGACGGTCAGGCCATCGCTGACACGGCCATCCGGTTCGCGAAACTCGACCTCGCGTCAGGCACGGTTAACCAGGATGCCGGCAGCGTCACGGGTGCCGACATCGCCGCGGTCCTCACCGACGAAGGGGCCGCCGCGTTCGGCACCTACGCCGCCGGCGAGGAACTCGACCCGGTCGCCTTCACGGTTCCGCTGCCCGCCGATTGCGGCGTCGCCGCGGCCCCGGCTGCCGAGGAGGAGGCCGAGGTGACAACGACCGACACCCGGGCCGAGCTCGCCGCGCCGGCCGCGTCCACGGGCGACACCTCGTGGATCGTCTGGGCCATCGTCGCCGCGTTCGTGCTGCTCGCGGCCCTGGCGCTCGTGTGGCTGGTCGTCGCCCGTCGTCGCTCCGCCTCTGGCGCTGCGGCAACAGGCTCCGGCTCCGGCCCCGCCTCGAACGACGTGACGCCGGGCCCCCTGGCCTAAGCTCACGCCGTGAGGGCCGTTCCCCAAACGCGGCCCTCACCAGATCGCCCCCGGTGCCCACGCGCCGGGGGCGATTCTGTTCTCCCTGCCTCTCACCCGTTCGCCAGACACCTGGCGTCCGACGCTGATCGCCCGATGACGAAGATGAGCACGATTCAACGCCGCGGCCCCCGCCTGATACTGTCCCCCCAAGTCAGAAATGCCTGACGCGCTCCAACAAGGGACTAGCACCATGGGAAAACTCATCTACGGGATTGCCCCCGCTATCGAAATCGATGACCGCGGCCTCCGCCACCTGCAGGTCGCCATCTTCACCAAGCTGCGCCGCGACGAACGCTTCACCTTCAGCTGGGGCGACGAACCCCTGGTCGGTGAAGACGTCGCGCTCGACGGGGAGGAAGGCCGATTCGGCACCGTGTGGCTCTCGAGCGCGGCCTCCCTCTACTTCAGCTACGACCGCCACCCGTCCGGCCCCCTCAACAAGGCGTGGGTCGAAGCGCTGCTCGAGGTCGCCAACCGCACGGGCGGCCTCCGCCTCGTCTCTGAGCCCGCCGCCACATAACGTCAGGCGTCGACGCGACGCCCGCGATTCGCCTGCCGTTCACCTGCGGTTCGCCCAGCACGGCCACGATCGAAGAATCCCTCGTTCTTCGCCCGAAAGGCTTGCCCGTGCGCTCACTTTCTCGGTCCTCGTGGGGTGCGCTCACGCTCGCCCTGCCGGTCGCCGCCGCCCTGCTCGCCCCGGCCGCGCTCGCCGCCCCGGCCACTGCTGCCGACGCAGCCGCCGCCCCGATCGCAGCCGATGCCGCCGCCTCCATCCGTATCAATGAGGTCGAATCGGATGCCTCGCCCACCGACTGGGTCGAGCTCACCAACATCGGCACGGCGCCCGTCGACATCTCGGGCTGGATCGTCAAGGACGACACCGACACCCGCACCGACGCGCTGCCCGCCGGAACCATCCTGGCCCCCGGAGCATTCTTCGTCTTCGACCAGCCGGCCATGAGCTACGGCCTCGGCAAGGCCGACTCCGCCCGCCTCTTCGCGCCCGACGGCACCACGCTCGTCGACAGCTATTCCTGGACCGCCCACGCCGCCACCACCTACGGCCGCTGCGTCGACGGCGCCGGTGCCTTCACCCTCACGGCCGCGCCGACCAAGGGCGCCCCGAACGCCTGCGTCGTCGATCCCGCCGACGTCGTGCGCATCAACGAGGTCGAATCCTCGGGCGGCACCCCGGGCGACTGGGTCGAATTCACCAACATCGGCACGACCGCCGTGGATGCCTCGGGCCTCGTCCTGCGCGACGACGACGACACGCACTCCTACGTCCTCCCCGCCGGCAGCACCATCCCCGCGCGCGGCTTCCTCGCCGTGGGCGACCCCGAGGTGACCTTCGGACTGGGTGGCGCCGATTCGGCCCGCCTCTTCGCCGCCGACGGTTCGACGCTGATCGACAGCTACTCCTGGACCGCCCACGCCGCCACCACCTACGGCCGCTGCGCCGACGGCACGGGAGCCTTCGCCCTGACTACGGCCCCCACGCGCGGCGCCGCCAACGCGTGCGCCCCCGTGGCTGGCGCCGGCGTACGCATCAACGAGATCGAGTCGAACGGCGGAACGCCCGGCGACTGGGTCGAACTCCTCAACCCCACGGCCGCTGCCATCGACCTGAGCGGCTGGATCGTCAAGGACAGCGCCGACGACCACGTCACGGTCTTGCCCGCCGGCTCGACCATCGCCCCCGGGGCCTTCTTCATCGTCGAGGAGTCGACGCTCGGCTATGGTCTCGGCTCGGCCGACGCCGTGCGCCTCTTCGCGCCCGACGGCGTCACGCTCGTCGACCAGCACTCCTGGACCAGCCACGCGGCCCTCACGCTCGGCCGCTGCCCCGACGCGACGGGCCCCTTCGCCGCCACGACGTCTTCTACTAAGGGCGCCCCGAACGTGTGCGACGGCACCGGCGGGGGAGACGACGGCGGCACGGGCGGCGGCGACATCGTCACCCTCCCGTGGGCCGGCGAGCAGACCGTCGACACGGTAGACCCCGCCAACCTGTTCGGCACCAACCTCAGCGGCCTCGCCTTCGAGCAGACCGCCGACCCCTCCGACGCCGACACCCTCTGGGCTGTCAAGAACGGCCCCGGAACCCTGTACCGCCTCGACGCCTCCGCCACCGGCTGGGCCCCCTCGACCGACGACGGCTGGTCCAACGGCAAGCTCCTGCACTACGCCGACGGCACGGGCGATGTGGATGCCGAGGGCGTCGCGTTCACCGACGCGGGCCCGTCGGGCGGCATCTTCGTCTCGACCGAGCGCAACAACGCCGGTTCCAAGATCAGCCGCCCCTCGATCATCCGCTACGACGTGACCACGACGGATGCCGCACTCTCGGCCACGCGCGAATGGAACCTCGCCGCCGACCTCGCCACCGACGTGCCCACCATCGGCGCCAACGCCGGCCTCGAGGGAATCACCTGGATTCCGGACGCCGACCTCGTCGCACAGGGTTTCGTCGACGAGCGCACGGGCGCCGCGTATCGCCCGGCCAGCTACCCCAACCACGGCGACGGACTGTTCTTCGTCGGTCTCGAAGCGAACGGCAGCATCTACGCCTACGCTCTCGATCAGAACTCGGGCGCCGTGAACCGTGTCGCCACGATCTCGAGCGGCTTCCCGTCGATCATGGAACTCGAATACGACCCCGCGACCGACCTGCTCTGGGCCGTCTGCGACGACACGTGCGAGGGCCGCTCGGCGCTCCTGAGCGTCGCACCGAAGCCGGTTGGCGCCGCTGCTGCTGCAGCGCCTACGTCTGCTGTCGCCGCTGCTGCTGCCG
This sequence comes from Okibacterium fritillariae, assembly GCF_052783725.1. Lineage (NCBI taxonomy): Bacteria > Bacillati > Actinomycetota > Actinomycetes > Micrococcales > Microbacteriaceae > Okibacterium > Okibacterium fritillariae. Next base: position 2,777,590 of record NZ_CP199917.1, on the reverse strand, counting down.
CTCCCGGCCGCTTCACCATCACGGCTGTGCTCGAACGCCCGACCGGCATGCCCAACGTCAACAACGAGGGTTTCGCGATCGCACCGAACGCGCAGTGCACCGACGGCCTGAAGCCGGCGATCTGGTCGGATGACAACGGCACCGACGGTCACTCGCTCCGCCAGGGCACGATCGCCTGCCTCGCCGACGCGGTTGCTCCGGCTCCCGTTCCGTCACCGACCCCGACGCCGGCCCCCTCGGCCACGCCGGGCGCCTCCGACCCCGCGGGCACCCCGGGCGCGACTCCGGTCCGTCCATCAGCCGACTCTGCACTTGCCTCCACGGGCGCCACCCCGATCATCGCCATCAGCGTCGCGGCGGTCCTCCTGCTTGTGGGCGTCGCGGTCTTCGTCATTGCCCGCGTGCGTCGCTCACGCTCGACCGCGGCAGCCGACACGGCACCGACATCCGCCCCCGATCGAAATGACGACGCCTCATGACGCTCAAGAGGTTCGGCTCGATCACGGCCACCCTGGCCACGCTCGTCGCGCTTACCCTCACCTCGGGCCTGACGGTGCTCACCGAGTACGCCGACGAGCGCGAGGTCCAGGCCGAGTACGACTGGTAATGCGGGTTTTCGGCGCCCCTGGCGCCCTATCACGCGCTCTGCGGCCGGCACAATGCATCCTGAGTGGTGTGTGCCGTGCCACTACGCTCGGAGCTATGCGCCGAACTCCCGCCCTCACCGTGTCCGCCCTTGCACTCACGCTCGCTTTCGGCGTCGTGGGATGCTCGACCCCCTCGAACGACGACTCCACGCCCGCCGCCGAGTCCTCCTCGAGTGAAAGCCCCTCGTCGACGCCCTCGTCCGCGGCGAACGAACTCGACGTCGCCCCCGCAGCCGGTGCCCTCATCACCGGCGACGGCTACACCTACAACGTTCCCGAAGGCTGGGAGCTGCAGGACAAGTCGATTGCCCCCGGCACCGACACGGCAGCGGCGGATGTCACCACCACCACCGACTTCGCCAACAACGTCAACGTCATCCTCAGCCCCGCTGGCGCGCTCACGCCCGAGCAGGTCGAGAGCATGGCCGCCAAGGAGCTCGAGGCCGCCGGCGCCACCGACGTCACGGTCGAGCCCCGCGTCACGTTCGGCGGAAAAGAGTCCGCCCACATCAGCGCCGGCATGACCGCGAGCGGCGCCACCTACCGCATCCACCAGTACTACGGCACGAACGACGACCAGACCTACATCGTCACCTTCTCCTTCGGCACGGATGTCGCCGACACCGAGGCCGTCGAGATCTCGGAGTCGATCCTCGCCTCCTGGACCTGGAGCTAACCTCGGCCCAGCAAGACAACACAGCCCGCACGGCGAAAGGCCGCGAATCCCCGGATTCGCGGCCTTTTCGTATGCCCTGGTAGCCCGTTCCTGGGAGTTAGCGGGGCGCAATATAACGGAAAGGTCACGACACCAATCCTTTTTTGGGACGGTCCCGAACCCCTGACATCACCAAGCACGATCCACCGGGACATCCGCCCCACCTACGAACGAAGGATTGACACCATGCGTAAGTACATGAAAACCACACTCGGAGTTGCTGCTGCTGGCGCTCTCGCCCTTTCTCTGGCCGCGTGCTCGACCGGTGGAACCTCCACCGAGTCCAGCTCCTCGCCCTCCAGCTCTTCCTCGTCGTCGGCTGACGCGACGCCCACTCCGGTTGCGTCGATCCCCGACCTCTCCAAGGGTGTCGACACGCAGGTTGCCGTTGACGCGTCGTTCGTTGACGCTCTGACCTCGCTGGGTCTGACTCCTGGCACCGTTGGCACGGCCACGTTCACCGATGGCACGTTCTCGTTCCCGATCACGGGCGGCAACGTGGACTACTACGACCCGCAGGAGGACTACCGTCCCTACGTGCAGGGCACCATCGACCACGAGGGTTCCGGCCTGTCGTTGACCGCTGGCGCGAAGGTCGTCGAGCTCAGCAACTTCGTGATCGACCCGGGCACCTCCAAGCTCATGGGTGACGTGTCCGTCGATGGCACCGTCGCTGTTGAAGACGCCGTCCTGTTCGACCTCCACGGTGGCACCCTGAAGCCGCTCCAGATGGACGGCGACAACGCGATCCTCGAGGGCACCACGGTCCACATCTCTGACGACGCTGCGGCGCTTCTGAACGAGACCTTCGGCACCGACAAGGTCGCCGGCGGAATGCTCGTCGGTGTCGCGAAGATCACCGTCGCCACCAAGTAATCCAGCTCCACCCGTAACACGCACCAGTTTGGGGTCGCCGATTCTCACCCGCTGAGAAACGACGAGAAGGGCCCGGCATCCACGGATGTCGGGTCCTTCGGCGTGTGCCCGACATCCCTCGGCGTGCGCCTTCCCAAAGTGCGCGACAATAGACCTATGAGCATTCCCCCCGGAGACCGGGACCCGCAGGGCGACGCGCAGCCCGCATCGCACGATCCCGGGGCGCCGCTGCCCGACGGCCACGCCGAGGCCCCGGCGCAGCCGCAGCCCGCCGCGCCGGCCGCCGCAGCACCCGCGCCGCAACCCGAGCCCGATTTCGTCGAGACCCTCGAAGACGCCGACGAAGAGATCGTCATCCGCCGGTCGCCGCGCTACCTGAACTTCATCCTGCTCGGGGCGCTTCTCGGCGCCATCGTCGCCTTCGTGCTCACGCTCGTCTTCCCCGAGAACCCCGACTACTCGCGCATCCAGGTCTTCGGATTCCTGCTGCTGGTGTGCGGCGTCATCGGCATCGCGCTGCTGAGCCTCGTCGCCATCCTGCTCGAACGAACCGTCGGCCGTCGTGAGATGCGCGCCCGAGCAGATAAACTGGGTGCACGCATTCCTCCCCACGAACCCGAGGGCAACGCCTGAGCATGAACTCTTCCGTGTCGAACAGCACCGCCCCCGCAACCGCGGCAGACCCCACGGGGTCGGCCAGCTATCGGGAGGCCGGGGTCGACACCGCGGCGGGTGACCTCGCCGTCGAGCTGATGAAGGCCGCCGTGCAGAAGACGCACGGGCCCGAGGTGCAGGGCGGGGTCGGCGGTTTCGCCGGGCTCTTCGATGCATCCGCCCTCGTCGGCATGTCCAAGCCGCTGCTCGCCACCTCGACCGACGGCGTCGGCACGAAGGTCGCCATCGCGCAGGCCATCGACAAGCACGACACCATCGGCCAAGACCTCGTCGGCATGGTCGTCGACGACATCGTGGTCGTGGGCGCCAAACCCCTCTTCATGACCGACTACATCGCCTGCGGCAAGGTGGTGCCGGCCCGCATCGCCGACATCGTCGCCGGCATCGCGCGCGCCTGCTCCGACACCCGCACGGCCCTCGTCGGCGGCGAGACCGCCGAGCACCCCGGCCTGCTGGGCCCCGACGACTACGACGTCGCCGGCGCCGCAACGGGTGTGGTCGAGGCCGACGACGTGCGCGGCGCCCACCTCGTGGCCGACGGCGACGTCGTGCTCGCGCTCGAATCCTCGGGCCTCCACTCCAACGGTTTCTCGCTCGTGCGCCACATCCTCGCCCAGCGCGGCATCGGCTTCACCGACCACTCCGACGACTTCGGCGGCATGGTGGGCGAGGCCCTGCTCGAGCCCACGCGGCTCTACACGTCGCCGCTCGTCGACCTGCTGGCCGACGAGACGCTGGGGCGCAGCATCCACTCGCTCTCGCACGTCACGGGCGGCGGCATCGCGGCCAACCTTGCGCGCGTGCTGCCCGTCGGCTCGTGGGTCGAGGTCGACCGCAGCACCTGGTCGCCGGCCCCCGTGTTCCGCATTCTGAGCGACCTCGCGGGCACAACGCTCGAAAGCGCCGAGGGCACCTGGAACCTCAGCATCGGCTTCTTCGCGGTCGTCAGTGCAGCGGATGCCGCAGCCATCGCCACGCACCTCACCAACACCGGCATCCCCACGTGGCCTGTCGGCACCATCCATATGGGCGAGCGCGACCTCGCCGGCTTCGAGCAGGGCGCCAAGGGTGTCGACGGAGGCGCCGTGCGTCTCGTCGGCTCATACGCCTCCTGATGATTTCTTCCTGTTTCTCCCTCACCTCTCAGCACCCCGGAGCTCACTAAGCATGTGCGGAATCGTCGGCATCGTCTCAACCGAGCCGGTCAACCAGCAGGTCTACGACAGCCTTCTCCTTCTGCAGCACCGCGGCCAGGACTCGACGGGCATCGCCACCGTCGACGGTCGCACCGTGCACATGGTCAAAGCGAAGGGGCAGGTGCGCGAGGCGTTCCGCACGCGCGACATGCGCTCGCTCCTCGGCACCATGGGCCTCGGCCACGTGCGCTACGCCACCAAGGGTGACGCGGGCAACGAACAAGAGGCGCAGCCGTTCTACGTGAACGCCCCCTACGGCATCGTGCTCGTGCACAACGGCAACCTGACGAACACGCGCGAGCTGGCGGATGACCTGTTCCACGTCGACCGTCGCCACGTGAACTCCACGAGCGACACCGAGATGCTGCTCAACGTGCTCGCCACCGAACTGCAGAGCCAGGTCTCGGGCCTCGAGCTCGACCCCGACCAGATCTTCGCCGCCGTCGAGCAGGTGCACGAGCGTGTCGAGGGTTCCTACGCCGTCATCTCGATGATCGCCGGGCAGGGCCTGCTCGCATTCCGCGACCCCTACGGCATTCGCCCGCTCGTGCTCGGCCGTCGTGCCGTCGGCATGGTCGGTTATGAATACATCGTCGCGTCCGAGTCGCTCGTGCTCGAGTCGGCCGGCTACGAGACGGTGCGCGAGGTGGCGCCCGGCGAGGCCGTCTTCATCACCATCAGCGGTGAGCTCTACTCGCGTCAGTGCGCCAAGAACCCGCGCCTCGTGCCGTGCTCGTTCGAGTACGTCTACCTGGCCCGCCCCGACTCCATCATGAACGGCATCTCGGTCTACGAGGCGCGTCTGCGTCTCGGCAACCGTCTCGCCGACACCATCGCCGAGTACACGCCCATGGGCGATATCGACGTGGTCATGCCCATCCCCGATTCGTCCCGCCCCGCCGCCATGCAGGTGGCGCAGAAGCTCGGCGTCGAATACCGCGAGGGTTTCTACAAGAACCGCTACGTGGGCCGCACGTTCATCATGCCCGGGCAGGCGCAGCGCAAGAAGAGCGTGCGCCAGAAGCTCAACGCCATGGGAAGCGAGTTCAAGGGCAAGAACATCCTCATCGTCGACGACTCGATCGTGCGCGGCACCACGTCGAAGGAGATCGTCGACATGGCCCGCGCGGCCGGGGCCAACAAGGTCACGTTCACGTCGGCCGCGCCCCCCGTGCGCTACCCGCACGTCTACGGCATCAACATGCCGTCGCGCGGCGAGCTCATCGCGCACGGCAAGAAGATCCCCGAGATCGCGCGCGAACTTGGCGCCGACAATCTCATCTACCAGGAGGTCGCCGATATGAAGAGCGCCATCCTCGAGGGTTCGTCGGTCACCGAGCTCGAGATGAGCTGCTTCACCGGCGAATATGTCACGGGCACTGTGACCCCCGAATACCTCGACTGGGTCGAGCGCACGCAGCTGTCTTAGGTTGCGGCGGGGCGTGGCGTGGCGCGGATCGGGTCGCTGGTCTCGCCTCTGGCTGTGCCGCTGTGCCGCTGTGCCGCTGTGCCGGACGTCCATCGCGCGCCGCTCCGGCGGGCCGCGGCGTTGTGCCGTCGGGATGCCGCGTCCGGCTTGTTGTGGCGTGAACCGGTGCGGTAGCTGAGCGACACCGGCGGATGGCCTGGGAGGCTCGGGGTTGCCCGTGACTGTGGCTCGGGCATCCGTTAGTTTGGGGCTATGGACGAGCGGCAGCAGCAGATGAGCAGGGATATCGCGATCGGCGAGAGCCCCCGCCAGCCGCTGCGCCAGTTCTTGCGCACGTTGCGAGCCCACCTCGACAAGTGGCCGTGGGCGCGTGCCGCCTATCGTGTGGCCGTGGCCCTCATCGGCGGCACGGTCGTCGTCGTCGGCCTCATCATGGTTCCGCTGCCCGGCCCCGGCTGGCTCGTCGTCTTCCTCGGGTTCGCCATCCTCGGCACCGAGTTCGCGTGGGCCAAGAAAGTCGCCGCGTTCGTCAAACGCCAGCTCGCCCGGTTCTGGGCCTGGTACAACGCCCGCCGCGCCCGCAAGCGCGCCGGCGCCGCGGCATAGCTGACCTCGTATCTCGACCGCCCCGAATGACCCCCCCAACTGGAGGGGCGTGAGCGAGCTGGGCCCGTCGCGCGTTCCCCTATTCTGATTCAGCACACTCGTGCTGAGGGGGAGGGCTGCGGCCACATGTCTATTTTTCGTTCAGGTTTATCGCGCGCAACGGTCGCCGCGGTCGGCCTTGTTGTTGTGGCGAGTTCCGCATTCGTCGGCGCACCCGCCTACGCGTCGGCAGCATCGGCGCTGCCCCAGAATGCGGCCTCCGGTTCGTTCGCCGCTGTCGCCACTGCGGTCGCGGACCAGGTGAAACCCGAGGTCTCGCGCATCGCGGGCGCCGACCGGTTCGCTAGCGCCGTCGCTGCATCGGGCGCTTGGGCTCCCGGCGTCGATTCGCTGTTCATCGTCAACGGTGTCTCCTACGCCGACGCGCTGTCGGCAGGGCCGGCTGCCGCTCACCAGAACGCTCCGCTTCTGCTGGTCGCGCCCGATTCGGTGCCTGACGTCGTGATGACGGAGATCAAGCGTCTGCGCCCGAACAAGGTCATCATCATCGGTGGAGAGAACGCGGTGAGCCGTTCGGTCGGCTCGCGAATCGGCCGAGAGGCTGGGGTCGCCACCGTTGAGCGTTATTCCGGTACTGACCGCTTCAGGACATCGCAGGAAGTAGCTTCCTACATTTGGCGTGACACGCTTGCCACCGAGGCTTTCCTCGCAACGGGGTTCAATTTCCCGGATGCTTTGTCCGCCGGCGCTGCGGGCGCGGCACTCGATGCGCCCGTCATCCTGGTTGACCCTCGGCAGCCCGCGGATTACCCACTGACGGCGACCCTGAACGGGTTGGGAGTCGAATCTGTGCTGGCTGTGGGTGGGCAGAATGCCGTTCCGGACGCCTTCCTGGATTCCGTCGACGAGAAGGTGAATGGTGAGGTCTACAGGATCTCCGGCGACGACCGTTTCCAGACGTCCGCCGCGATCGCGGACGCGGTTTTCGAACAGACGGATATCGCGTACTTGGCCGTCGGAACGAACTTCCCCGACGCCCTGGCCGGCACGGCCCTCGCAGGTAAGACAGCTTCGCCGCTTTTCACGGTGCGTCAGAACTGTATTCCGGCCGTCGTGAACGATGCTCTTGTTTCACACGGTGTCCGGCGAGTGGTGTTGCTGGGCGGGGAGAATGCCCTGAGCCGCGACGTCGAGGCGCTCACGGTGTGCGCATAAGCGAGGGAATGCTTGAGTTGACCGTCTGTCCCCGCGGGGGCGGGCGGTCATTTCTATCATCCGCGCTTTCATCGAGTGCCATCGAGTAACGCAATAAGCGTGCGTCACCCGGCGCATGTGAAACGGCCGCTCACCGTGGAGGTGGAGCGGCCGTTTCGAGGTTGTTGCGTGTGCGGAGTGCGCAGCGAACGGGCGGCGGAGCGGGGCTCTACGCGCGCTTGGGTTCGTCGCGGTTGACGTCGTCGCCGACGTACTCCGACCACTTCGACAGTTCGTCGTTGTATTCGTCGGATGGGTGCCCTGTGAGCTCTCTCTCGAGAGCGTCATAGTTGACATCAGGACTGAAGGACTTGAGCTCACGTGCGATCTTCGTGTGCTTTGCCTTTTGACGGCCGCGCCCCATGCGAGACCCCCTCACGAATCAGTTGCCGAACGGATGGTGCCGCCCGGAGGTTTCACCAACCAGGGAACGATAAAGACTAAACGCCAGCTTATCATGTGGCGTGAACGCTAACGCCCGGCGGAGACGAGTCCCAGCCGGTATGCAGGAGTGGAGGCGCAGTCTCGGCGCCGACTCCGTGTGTCAGGATACCGCAGCTCGGGGTCGCACGCCGCGGCATCCGTTCGTCTGATCGGTGTGGCCCCTATCGCAACCTCTGTCGCCGGGACACGACGTCCAGTCCCATCGCGAGCGTGAACCAGAAGAGCGCGAAGAGGATGCCGATGAAACCGACGTCTTGCCCGGACATCCAGAGGCCCGCCCCGAGGGCGAAGAATGTCACCGCCAGCGCGAAGCACGCGATCGCGGCCACGGTCCAGGCCAAGATGCGTCGGTGCAGCGGGGTGCGTGCGACATCCACGGCACCAGCATGGACCCCGAAATCGCCGATGTCGACCAGTGGGGTGGCGCGACATCCGATGTTCACCTGCCGTTGGGATGACGCGGGAGAGACGCAGGACTTGACTGTCTGGGTGCGGCAGCGAGCCGCCGCCCGCGGTCCGTCGCCGCAGGGGAAGGAGCGTCTCGATGGATGTCCTCGTCACCGTCATGTTGGTCGTCGCCATCGCCCTGGTGTTCGACTTCACGAATGGCTTTCACGACACCGCCAACGCCATGGCCACCTCGGTCGCGACGGGGGCGCTCAAACCGCGAGTGGCCGTCACGATCTCGGCGGTGCTCAACCTGGTGGGCGCGTTCCTCAGCACCGAGGTCGCCAAAACGATCTCGGGTGGCATCATCAACGAGGGGGATGGCGGCGTGGCGATCACGCCCGTCATGATCTTTGCGGGGCTCGTTGGAGCCGTGCTCTGGAACGTCGCCACGTGGTACCTCGGCCTCCCCTCCAGCTCGACGCACGCGCTCTTCGGTGGCCTCATCGGCGCCGCGATCGTCGGGGCCGGTTTCGACGCCGTCAACTTCGGCGCGGTCGTCTCGAAGGTGCTGCTGCCGGCGCTCATCTCGCCGCTCGTGGCCGGGGCCATCGCCCTGCTCGCCACCTACCTCGCCTACAAGATCACGAAGAACGCGAGCATCCGCGGGTCGGAGGCCGGGTTCCGGCACGGGCAGACCATCTCGGCGTCACTCGTCTCGCTCGCCCACGGCACGAACGACGCGCAGAAGACCATGGGTGTCATCACGCTCACGTTCATCGCCGCGGGCTACCAGCAGAGCGGCACGGGCCCTCAGTTCTGGGTCATCGGGGCGTGTGGTCTGGCGATCGCACTCGGCACCTACCTGGGCGGATGGCGCATCATTCGCACCGTGGGCAAACGCATCACGGACATCACGTCGCCGCAGGGGTTCGCGGCCGAGACCAGTTCGGCGGCCACCATCCTCGTGTCGTCCCACCTGGGCTTCGCGCTCTCGACCACACAGGTCACGTCGGGCTCGATCGTGGGCGCGGGGCTCGGCAAGAAGCTCGCGTCGGTGCACTGGAACGTGGTCGGCAAGATCGCCATCGCCTGGGCCTTCACCCTGCCGGCGGCTGCCATCGTCGGCGGGCTCGCGGCCTGGGCAGCCTCACAGAGCACGGCTGGTCTCATCATCGTCGCGGTGCTCGCCGTTGCCGGCGGCCTCACGTTCTACGTGCTGTCGCGCCGCCACCCGGTCACGCACGAAAACGTGAACGAAGACTCATCCGCCGCCGGTGACGCCGATCCCGCCGCGCCCACCGAGAAAGCAGGGGCCTCCGCATGACGAACTTCCTGGGCATCGACTGGGGCGCGTTCGCCCTCGTCTTCGTGGTGGCGCTCGTCGCCACGGCCGTCATCGTCTCGTCGTTCGCCACGGCCCTGCGCCTGCTCGCGGCCGGAAGCGATGTCGGGCACCGGCCGCCCGCCGCCACCGTCGGCGCCTACGCCTGCTTCGCGGTCGGAGTGGCTGCGGTCCTCTACGGTCTCTACATGATCATCCCTCAGTTCCACTGAGGAACCGGCGAGGGTCGCCGCCGGCTCAGCGGTCGGCGGTGACCCAGATGGCTCGGGCCGCCGGCATACCGAGTTCGCGCTCGACGGTTGAGGCGGGTTCGCCGACGCGCACCGAGACGGTGCCCGCGAAGTCGCGGTTGCGCACGACCGTGACGGGGTGGTCGAGGCCCAGGCCCAGCTCGTCGAGGTAGCGCAGGATGTCGGGGTCGTCGTCTGAGATGCGCACCACCACGCCCGCGGTGCCGTCGGGCAGGTCGCTCAGCCGCACGGCGTCGGGCAGGTGCGGGTCGCCGTCGGCCGACGGGATCGGGTCGCCGTGCGGGTCGCGGGTCGGATGCCCGAGCTTCTCGTCGATGCGCTCGATCATGTTGTCGCTCACGGCGTGTTCGAGCACCTCGGCCTCGTCGTGCACCTCGTCCCAGCCGTAGCCGAGCTCGCGCACCAGGAACGTCTCGATCAGCCGATGCCGGCGCACCATCGAGATGGCGTAGCGGCGGCCGCGCTCGGTGAGCTCGATCGAGCGGTAGGGCGCATGTGTGATCAGCCCCTGCTCGTCGAGCCGCTTGAGCGAATCCGACACGGTCGACACGGCCACGCCCAGCTGAGCGGCGAGCGACTTCACGGTGGCATGCTGCCCGGGCCATTCCTGGCTCGACCAGATGAGCTTCAGGTAGTCCTGCGCGGTGTTGGAGAGGTCGGAGACTGCCACGTCCCCATCATAGGGAGCTACTTCTTGCTCTTCACGGGTCCGCGCGGCACGGCCTTCTCGGGCCGCACGGGCTCGCCGCGTCGTTCCTGTCCGGGCAGCGGCCGCGACCGGCGCCCGTAGATCAGCTCGGACGAGTCGAGCAGCCACGGCACGATCGTCACCGACACACCGTGCATGAGCAGCAGCTGCTGGCGGATGCGTTTGGCGCGGCGGTTGTGCAGCAGGCTCTCCCACCAGTGCCCCACGATATACATCGGCATGTAGACGGTGACGACCTCGGAGCCGTGCTCTTCGCGGTGCGCCTTGATGTACTTCAGCACGGGGATGGCGAACTCGCGGTACGGCGATTCGAGCACCGTCAGCGGCACGTGGATGTTCATCTCCGACCACTGCTTCTCGAGCTTCTTCGTCGACTCCTCGTCGACCGCGATGTGCACGGCCTCGAGGCTCGCGTGGTTGGCCGCGATGGCGTAGTCGAGCGCCTTGAGCGTGGGCTTCTGCATCCGGTTGACGAGCACCATGGCGTGGTCGCCCGAGGCGCCGAAGGTGGTCGTGGGGTCGACCTCGATCTCCTTCTCGACATCCCGGTAGTAGCGGTTCACGCCGAGCATGAGCGTGTAGAGGATGGGCATGAGCACGAAGACCAGCCAGGCGCCGTGCGTGAACTTGGTGATGGTCACGACGATGAGCACGGATGCGGTGAGCAGCGCGCCGAATGCGTTGATGGCGAGCGACGGCCAGATCTCGCGGGGCTTGGCGTCGTGCTGCCTGAGCGCGCGCAGCCAGTGCTTGACCATGCCGATCTGCCCCAGCGTGAACGACACGAACACGCCGATGATGTAGAGCTGGATGAGCTGCGTGAGGTTTGCCTGATAGACGACGAGGATGACGCACGCCGCCAGGCCGAGGATGATCATGCCGTTCGAGAACACGAGGCGGTCGCCGCGCGTGTTGAGCGAGCGGGGAGCGTAGGAGTCGCGGGCCAGCACGGCGCCGAGCAGCGGGAAGCCGTTGAACGCCGTGTTGGCGGCCAGCAGAAGCACGCACGCCGTGACGGCCTGGATGAAGAAGAAGGGGATGCTGTTGGCCCCGAATACGGCCGTCGCGACCTGTGCCATGAGGCTCGGCTGCGGGGCGGTCTCGCAGTTCGCGAAGCCCTGCAGGTGGCACGCGTTCTCGGCGTAGTGCACACCCGAGATGAGCGCCAGGGCGGTGAGGCCGGCGAACAGAACGATGGCGGTTCCGCCCATGAGCACGAGCGTGGTCTGCGCGTTCTTGATCTGGGGGCGGCGGAACGCGGGGACGCCGTTGGAGACGGCCTCGACACCCGTGAGCGCCGAACATCCGCTCGAGAAGGCGCGCAAGAGCAGCAGGATGAAGGCCGCCTGGGTCAGGTTCTCGCCCTGCACGGTGTAGGAGGCGCTCTCGGCCACGGGGGCGTCGCCGAACAGGGTGCGCACGAGGCCGGCGACGATCATGACGAAGACGCTGGCGATGAAGAGGTAGGTGGGAATCGCGAAGGTTTTGCTCGACTCGCGCACGCCCCGCAGGTTCACGGCCATGATGACGAGCACGAAGCCCACGGCGATCTCGATGCGATAGGGGTTCAGCATCGGGATGGCCGAGATGATGTTGTCGACACCCGAGGCCACCGACACCGCCACGGTGAGCACGTAATCGACGAGCAGGGCGGATGCGACGATCAGGCCGGCCTTCTCGCCCAGGTTTTTGTGGGCGACCTCATAGTCGCCACCGCCGGAGGGGTAGGCCTTGATGAGCTGCCGGTAGCTCGCGACGACGACGAGCAGCAGCACGATGACGGCCACGGCCACCCAGGGGGCGAAGCTCAGGAACGCCAGGCCGCCGAGCAGCAGGATCATGAGCAACTCTTGCGGGGCATAGGCCACGGACGAGAGCGCGTCGCTCGCGAAGATCGGCAGAGCGAGCCGCTTCGGCAGCAGCTGCCCCTCGAGTTTTTCGGTGGGGAGGGGTTCACCGATCAGCCAGCGTTTCGCCGACCGACCCTCTTGTTGCGGCTCGCGCCCGTCTAGTGTCACGAGCGGCGATCCTACTCCTGTGTGGGGCCGCCGCCTAGCCGTCGGAGGTCGGTGTTTACGCGGTGTTCGGCGGCGGTATCGTGAGGCCCCCTCGACCGGGGGTCGGCGGGCGCGCGGCAGTTCGCTGCCGACATGCAGCTGAGCCCCGACCAGCGTTCGGTCGGGGCTCAGCGCGCTGTCAGACAGCGGATGCCGAAGGTCAGCGTTTGCGCAACCAGATCACCAGATCGGCCAGACGTGAGCGCAATTCGCGCACGTCGTCGCTCGACAGCGAGCCGTCCGCGGCGCGGCGCCGCAGCTCGGCCCGGATCTGCTGTCGGGCGTCGTTGAGCGATAGCTCGGCCTCGCCGAGCGCCAACCGCGCGGCGACCCGCGGGTCGAGCCCGTTCGCGGAATCGCTCGATGCATTGCCGAACGTGTTGCCCGATCCGTTGCCCGACGAGTTGGTCGAGGAGTTGCCCGCGGCGCTCGCCGACGCGTTCCGCTCGGAGTCTGAGCCGGCACCGGTTGCGTCAGCGTGAGGTTCGTTGTCCGCGAATCCTGCCCCGGGCGATGCGTTGCTCGCCGAGGCGCCGGAGCCGGAGGCGGAACCCGTCGTCGTGGAATCAGTCGTTCGGTTGTCATTGTCGGATGCGGTCGTGCCGCCGGGGGAGCCGTTGCCAGTGCGATTCGCATCGGGCGTGGTGCCGGAGGCCGCGCTGCCGCGGCCGTGCTCGGTGCGCGCCGAAGCGTCGCCCCACGGGTTGCCGAACCCCCAGTCCGACCACGACTTCTTCTGACCGTGCGGTTCGGGCTCGCGGGCCGCCGAGGCGAGGTCGGCGCGCAGGCTCCGCATGGCGACGCTCACATCCGATCGCACCTCGTCGGCCAGGCGGCGCACCGAATCGGTGACCTCGTTCTCGATGGACGACAACTGATCGGCCTTGGCGGCCAACTCGGCGCGTCCCGCATCCGTGATCGTGTAGATCGACTTGCGGCCGTCGGTGGTCTTGGTGACGAGCCCCTCCTCCTCGAGCTTGGCGAGCCGGGGATAGATGGTGCCGGCGCTGGGGGAGTAGGTGCCGCCGAAGCGATCGGTGAGCGCCTGGATGAGCTCGTAGCCGTGTTTGGGTGACTCCTGCAGCAGGTGCAGGAGGTAGAGGCGCAGGCTGCCGTGCGCGAAGACGGGGGTCATTCGGCGGGGCTCGCGGGTGCGGAGGGGGCGAAGGGCTCGGCCGGGTGGTCTGACCCGGAGCCACCGTGCGCGGACGATGATGACGTGGCTTGCGCCGACGCGGACGTGGCCGAGGGGGTGTGGCCCGCGTCATCCCGATCGCGTCGCAGCACCGAGATGTCGCCCGAGACCGAGTTGGCCGCGATGTCGACGTAGAAGCTGTCGTCCGAGCCGATGGTGGTCGTGTTGTAGCCGCGGCCGCGCGTGCTCGTGATGACGTTGCCGTCGAGACGCAGCGCGCCCGTGACGGTGTTGGCCACGTAGCGCGCGCCGAGGCCCGGGTCGATGCGCGCGGTCAGGGCCCCCGAGACGGTGTTCGACGAGATCTTGTCGACGGGGCCGCGGATGTCGAGGAACGTGTCGGCCGTGATGCCGTCGGCCGAGAACCGCTCGATGCGGCCCGTGGCCGTGATGTCGCCCGAGACGGTCTGTACGTCGACGCGCCCGGTGTGGTTCTGGATGCTGACCTCACCGCTCACGCTGTGCACGTCGATGTTGCCCGTGATGCCGTCGAGCTGCAGTTCTCCCGACACGGTGCTGAGCTTGGCATCGCTCGTCAGCCCTGTGACGAGGGCGCCGGCCGTGACGGTGCCGAAGGTGAGGGCCACGGCGCGGGGCACGAGCAGGCTGATGGTGGCCTTGGCCGAGTTGGGGCCGAAGTTGCGGAACACCTCGAGGAAGTTGTTCCAGGCCACCTGGGGGTGGTCGATGTCGAGGCGGTCGCCGTTGATCTCGATCTTCAGGTCTTTGCCGTGCACCTCGTGCACCTCGATGCGGGCGGTCTCTTCGTCGTGTCCGACGAGGTTGATCTGGCCGCCGGCGAGGGCGACCTTGAGCGAGCGCACGATGCCGAGATCGATGACGCGTTGTTCGCCGGGGCGGACGATCCATTTTTCGAGGGTCATGACGGGCCTTTCTTGGGCGATTCTCGGTCGAGGCTCGGTCGAGCTATATCGCGTGTGTGAACTCACGATATAACGCGTTCCACAGGAGGGCAAGGGCTCACATTGGACGCGAAGGTTATTCGATCGTTTCGCGTCAGATCTTGACGGCGGGTCGCCGCGCAACACACCCTGGGTCGAGAACAAGGAGACCCGATCGTGGCAGAGAACGAGGAGTTCGACGGTGTGAGCGGCCCAGTCGGATCAGGTGGCCCAGACGGCTTCGGTGGCCGAGGCGACAGTGGTTTCGATGACGGCGTGCACCGCGACGAGGTCGAGTGGCTGTGGGGTGCGCAGGCGTATGCCGACTCCGCCGCGTGGTGGCGCGGGCTCGGCGAGGAAGGCCGTCGGGCGCTGCAGGCCGACACCGAGGCGCTCGACGAGACGTGGCAGGATGCGGCGGCGCGCGGCATCCCGGTCGGTGGCGACGAGGCGCAACGACTCGCCGGCCGGCATGTGCGCTGGCTCGAGGCGGCGACCGAGGGGCACGAGGTCGGCGCGGCCTATCTGACCGGTCTCGGCGACATGTATGTGGCCGACGAGCGCTTCTGGCCGAGTTACGGGGATGTCGCGGGCGCGGCGTTCGTGCGTGACGCGCTGGCCGTCTACGCCGAGCGCAACCTGCGGTAGGAGCGCCGCACTCAGTTCGCGGGCGAGTCGATCGTCGGATGCGCCGAGGGTGGCACCGTCCCCTGGAGGGCGGCCTCCCGCTGGGCGGCCTGCTTCTCGGCGCGCGTCGGCGGAACGGGCAGGCGGAAGAACGGGATCGTATAGGTGCAGAGCGGCCCGATCAGTGCGGCGAAGAGAACGGTGCCGATGCCGAGGTTGCCTCCGAGCAGCCATCCGATGGTCAGCACGGTCACCTCGACGATGGTGCGACCGACCCAGATGGGCCAGCCGGTGCGCTGGTGGATGCCCGTCATGAGACCGTCGCGCGGCCCGGACCCGAAATGCGCCCCGATGTAGAGGCCCGTCGCGACGGCGAGGAGCAGGAGCCCCGCGGGGAAGAGCAGGATGCGCACCCACAGGTCGAGACCCTCGGGGATGGCCCACAGGCCGATGTCGGCGCTCGGCCCGACGAGGAGCACGTTGAGCACGGTGCCGATTCCGGGCTTCTGCTTCAGCGGAATCCACAGCAGCAGCACGATTGCGCCGACGCCGATCGTGATGGTGCCGAACGGCAGACCCGTCTTGAGCGAGATGCCCTGCGTCAACACATCCCACGGCGAGACGCCGACCGCGGCGCGCACGATCAGGGCGATCGCGATTCCGTAGAGGAAGAGGCCGAGGAGGAGTTGCAGGATGCGGCGGGTCATATGTACATCCAATTGGCAAAGTGGCCTTCCCGCAAGATGCCAATTCGGCTAATGTGGCCCCATGACTGCGCGACGGCTCGGTGCCGCATCCCTCGAATCGCTGCTCGGAGAATGGCGCAACGGCGGCGCGGCCAACGAAGACCTGGCCGATCGGTTGCGCCTGCTCATGGTCGACGGCCGCATTCCCGTCGGCACGCGGCTGCCCGCGGAACGGGAACTGGCCGCGCGCCTGAGCGTGAGCCGTACCACCGTGGCCTCCACCTACGGCCGCCTGCGGTCGGCGGGCTACCTGGCGAGTCAGCAGGGGTCTGGCAGCGAGGCGCGGCTGCCGCAGCATCCGTTCGGGCGTCCGGCGGCGGGAATGGAGGCTCCCGACACCATCGACCTCACGAAGGCGGCCATGCCGTGCGCGCCCCAGGTGGCGCCCGCGGTGCTGCGCGCGGCCGAGCAGCTGCCCCTCTTCGCCGCCGACTGGGACTACGACGCCGTGGGGCTGCCGCACCTGCGCCAGGCCATCGCCGATCGATATACGGCGCAGGGTCTGCCGACCGAGCCCGACGAGATCCTCGTCACCATCGGCGCGCAGCACGCGATCGGTCTGCTCGCGCGCGTGTTGGTCTCGCGCGGCGACCGCGTCGTGATCGAGGCCCCCACCTATCCCCATGCCCAGCGCGCCTTCATCGAGGCGGGCGCCCGGCTGGTGCCTGTCTCGGTGACGGCCGACGGCGGGTGGGATGCCGAGGCGCTGCAGCACGCGTTCGAACGCACCAACCCGCAGCTCGCCTATCTGATGCCCGATTTCCACAACCCCACGGGTGCCAGCATGTCCGCCGCGGAGCGGGACCGCATGTTGCGGGCCGCCGCGCGGCAGGGCACGACCGTGCTCGTCGACGAGACCACCGCCGAGCTCGACATCGACCGTGACGGCGTCGACAGCCGGTTCGTGCCGGTCTCGGCGGGAGACACGGGCGCCACGGTCGTGAACGTCGGCTCGATCGGCAAGACCGTGTGGGGCGGGCTGCGCATCGGATGGATCCGTGCCGATCGTTCGCTCGTGGCCCGCCTCGTCGCCGCGCGCTCGAGTCTCGATCTCGGCACCCCCATCCTCGAGCAGCTGGCGGTGGCCGAGCTGATGCCCGAGCTCGACGAGATCATCGCCGCGCGCCGCGTGCAGTTGCGCCGGTCGCGCGATCGCGTCGAGGAGTTGCTCGCGGCGCGCTTCCCCACGTGGCAGGTGCCGCACGTCGCGGGCGGCCTGGCGGTCTGGGTGGGCCTCGGCCAGCCGGTGAGCAGCGCGCTCACCCTCACGGCGCGTACCTCGGGTCTCGTCATGGCGGCGGGCCCCTGGTTCGGGTCGGATGGCGCGTTCGAGCGTTTCTTGCGCGTGCCGATCACCTACCCGGTCGACACGCTCGAGCGGGCCGTCGAGCGCCTGCACGCCGCCTGGCTGGCCGTGGGTGGCGCCCGCCGGCCCGTGATGCCCTCTGCGAGCACGCTCGTGTAGTCGCGGCGTGCGGTGCTGCTGTGTATATCAGTATGCTGAATGCATCGCGCGATGTGCGCGTTCCCCTGCACCGGGAGAGACATGTATTCGCTCGCCGCCCTCAGCCTCACCAACAAGGCTCTCATCGCCCTCGCCACCGCCGTCGTGGCGCTCTTCGGCTCACTCGCCCTCGGGGCGTTGAAGCAGGAGCTCGTGCCCAACGTGCAGTTCCCCCAGATCGTCATCGTGACGGCCTACCCGGGAGCGACGCCCGAGGTGGTCGACGACGACGTATCCGCCCCCATCGAGGCGGCCATCAGGGGCGTGCCCGGTCTCGAGTCGTCGAGCGCGACATCCAGCACCGATCAATCGGTCGTCACCGCCACGTTCGCCTACGGCACCGACCTGGCGGCCGCCGAACAGAAGCTCGGCCAGGCGATCAACCGCATCGCGCTCGAGTTGCCGGAGGACGTCGACCCGCAGGTGGTCTCGGGCAGCATCGACGACCTCCCCGTCATGCAGATCGCGGTCACCTCCGGCGGCGACCCCTCGGCGCTCTCGACACGCATCCGACAGACGGCTCTGGTCGACATCGAGGATGTCGCGGGCGTGCGCGAGGCGCAGCTCGTCGGCCAGACGCGGCAGCGCGTCACGATCACGCCGGACTCGGCCGAGCTGGCCCGCCGCGGACTCACCACCCAGGCCGTCACCGACGCGCTCGCGGCCAACGGAAAGCTTCTCCCCGCCGGCGACGTCTCCGACCGCAGCAAGACGTTCACGGTGCAGACGGGCAGCACACTCGCGTCCGTCGACGACATCGCGGCGCTCCCACTCGTCGCCGAGGGGTCGCAGCGCTCCCGCGCGGTCGTGACCGTCGGGGACGTCGCCGCGGTCGCCCTCGGCGACGACCCGCGCACGTCGATCTCACGCGTCGACGGCAAACCCGCGCTCACCATCGCCGTCACGAAGCTGCCGTCGGCCAACACCGTCGAGGTGTCCCGCGCCGTGCGGGCGCTGCTGCCCGGCCTCACCACCGCGATCGGTTCGGATGCCGCCCTCACCGTGGTCTTCGACCAGGCGCCGTTCATCGAGCAGTCGATCGAGACGCTCGCCATCGAGGGCCTGCTCGGCCTGGTCTTCGCCGTGCTCGTCATCCTGCTGTTCCTCGTCGACGTGCGCGCCACGATCGTGACGGCGATCTCGATCCCCGTCTCGGTGCTCATCACTTTCATCGGGCTGCAGGCGGGCGGTTATACGCTCAACGTGTTGACGCTCGGCGCCCTGACGATCGCGCTCGGCCGCGTGGTCGACGACTCGATCGTGGTGATCGAGAACATCAAACGGCATCTCGCCGACGATGTGCGGCCGCGCCACGGCGCCGCCGAGCGGTCCCGCGCCATCCTGTCGGGGGTGCGCGAGGTGGCCGGGGCCATCACCGCGTCGACTCTCACGACCGTCGCGGTGTTCCTGCCGCTCGCCTTCGTGGGCAACATCACGGGCGAACTCTTCCGGCCGTTCGCGCTCACCGTGACCATTGCCTTGCTCGCCTCGCTGCTCGTCGCCCTCACGATCGTGCCCGTGCTCGCGTTCTGGTTCCTGCGCGCCCCGGCTGCCGCGGCGTCCGAGAGCCCGGCCGACGACCTCGAGCATCCCTCGCGCCTGCAGAAGGCCTACCTGCCCATCATCCGCTGGACGATGGCGCATTCGGTGTCGACGCTGCTGCTGTCGGCGCTCGTGCTCGTGGGCACGTTCGCGCTCACCCCCCTGATGAAGTCCAACTTCCTGGGCGACACGGGCCAGAACGTCATCACCATCACCCAGACCCTCGACGCGGGCGCCAGTCTGCAGGCTCAAGACGACGCGGCCGCCCTCGTCGAGGCCGAGCTGGCCGGGGTCGAGGGCGTGGCCAGTGTGCAGCTCTCGATCGGGTCGAGCGGATCGGCGCTGCGGGATGCCTTCGCGGGCGGGTCGCCGGGCGCCGTCACCTACTCGATCACCACCGACGAGGGCGTCGACCAGGAAGGGCTCCGGGTGGCGGTGCGCCAGCGGCTCGAGGGCATCCACGGGGTCGGCTCGTTCGAGGTGGCGGGTTCGGGCTGGGGCGGGTCGAGCAATATCGAGGTCGACGTGACCGCCGTCACGAGCGACGACCTGGTCGCGGCGAATGCGGCGATCGTCGCCGCGCTCGCGGACGTCGACAGCGTCACGCAGGTGGTCAGCAACCTCAGCGCCACCCGGCCCTACGTGGGCGTGCAGATCGACCGCCGCCAGGCAGCGGCGGCCGGCTACACCGAAGCCGCGCTGGGCGCCCTGGTCGCGCAGGCCACCCGACCCACCGCGGCGGGTTCGGTCGAGATCGGCGGCAGTTCGCTGAAGGTCTTCGTGCAGTCCGATCGGCCGGCGGCCACCGAGGCCGAGCTCGCGGCGCTCGAGATCCCGACCGCGACGGGGCCGGTGCGGCTCGATACCCTGGCGACGGTCGGGCTGGTCGAGGGGCCGGCATCCCTCACGTCGGCCCAGGGCGCGCGCACCGCGACGGTGAGCGGCATCCCCGCCGACGACAACATCGCCGCGGTGAGCGCACGCGTGCAGTCCGCCATCGACGGCGCCGCGCTTCCGGCCGGCGCGAGCGCGACGCTCGGCGGCATCACGGCGAGCCAGGGCGACGCGTTCGGCGATATGGGACTGGCGCTCCTCGTGGCCATCCTGATCGTCTACATCGTCATGGTGGCCACCTTCCGGTCGCTGCGGCAACCGCTCCTCTTGCTCGTGTCGGTGCCCTTCGCCGCCACCGGAGCTATCGCGCTGCAGGTGGTCACCGGCATCCCGCTCGGCGTGCCCTCCCTGATCGGGGTGCTCATGTTGATCGGGGTGGTGGTGACCAACGCCATCGTGCTCGTCGACCTCGTCAACCAATACCGAGCGCGGGGGATGTCCGTGGCGCGGGCCGTGGAGCTCGGTTCCGCCCGGCGGCTCCGCCCGATCCTCATGACCGCGCTGGCCACCATCCTGGCGCTCACCCCCATGGCCCTCGGCGTGACGGGACACGGCGGGTTCATCTCGCAGCCGCTCGCGATCGTCGTGATCGGGGGGTTGCTGTCGTCGACGGTGCTGACGCTCGTCGTGCTGCCCACGCTCTACGCGCTGGTCGAGGGGGCCGCGCAGCGTCGCGCCGAGACGAGTTCTTAGAAGAGTGCTCAGGTCACCGTTACCCGCCGTGTGACAGAATTCGAGAAGTCAGCGCTGTCTGCGCACACTCACCGCACCAGGAGACAGATGCACTCGCTCGCCGTCCTCAGCATGAAGAACAAGGCGCTCATTGCCCTCGTCACCATCGTCGTCGCCATTTTCGGCGCGCTGGCGCTCACGGGGCTGAAGCAAGAGCTCGTGCCCAGCGTGCAGTTCCCGCAGCTGGCCATCGTCACGAGCTACCCCGGTGCCGCCCCCGAGGTCGTGAGTGAAGACGTCTCCAACCCGATCGAATCGGCCATCCGCGGTGTTCCCGACCTCGAGTCCACGAGCGCCACGTCCAGCACCAACCAGTCCGTCGTCTCGGCCACGTTCACCTACGGCACCAACCTCGCCACGGCCGAGCAGAAGATCGACCAAGCGATCAACCGCATCGAGTCGCAACTGCCCGACGGCGTCGACCCGCAGGTCATCTCGGGCAGCATCGACGATCTGCCCGTCATCCAGATCGCGGTCACGTCCAACACCGACACCAAAGAGTTGGCCACGCAGATCCGCGAGAACGCGCTCGCCGAGATCGAAGACACCGACGGCGTGCGCGAGGCGCAGCTCATCGGTGACGTCGGGCAGCGCATCACCATCACGCCCGACCAGGGCAAGCTCACCGAGCGCGGCCTCACCACGCAGGCCATCTCTGACACGCTCGACGCCAACGGCGTGCTCATCCCCGCGGGCGATGTCACGCAAGACGGTAAGACGTTCTCGGTGCAGACGGGCTCGAAGCTCGGCTCGGTCGACGACATCGCGGGCCTGCCCCTCTTGCCCACCGATCCGCAGCCCGGCCAGGCCGTCACCAAGCTCAGCGATGTGGCCACGGTCGCGCTGACCGACGACCCGCAGACCTCCATCTCGCGCGTCAACGGCGAGCCCGCGTTGACGATCGCCGTCACGAAGCTGCCGGCCGCCAACACCGTCGAGGTGTCCAAGGCCGTTCGCGCCCTGCTGCCGAGCCTCACCGACTCCATCGGCTCCGACGCCAAGCTCACGATCGTGTTCGACCAGGCGCCCTACATCGAGCAGTCGATCGAGACCCTCACGGTCGAGGGCCTCCTCGGTCTCGTGTTCGCGGTGCTCGTCATCCTGCTCTTCCTGCTCGACATCCGCGCCACCATTGTCACGGCCATCTCCATCCCCACGTCGGTGCTCATCACCTTCATCGGGTTGCAGGCGGCCGACTACACGCTCAACATCCTCACGCTCGGCGCCCTGACGATCGCCATCGGGCGCGTGGTCGACGACTCCATCGTCGTGATCGAGAACATCAAGCGCCACCTGGCCATGGGATCGCTCAACGACCGTTCGCCCGAGAAGCGCTCACGTGCCGTGCTCGAGGGTGTGCGCGAGGTCGCCGGCGCCATCACGGCCTCGACCATCACGACCGTCGCGGTGTTCCTGCCGCTGGCGTTCGTCGGCGATGTCACGGGCGAGCTGTTCCGGCCGTTCGCGCTCACCGTGACGATCGCGCTACTCGCATCGCTGCTCGTCGCGCTCACCATCGTGCCCGTGCTGGCCTACTGGTTCCTGCGGGCGCCCAAGGCCAAGAAGACGGCGGCAACGGATGCATCTTCCACCTCGTCTGAAGCCGGTGCCCGCGCCGCGCGGGGCGTCGACTCCGTTCCGACCACCACGTCGTCGATCCCGCTGCCCGGCTCTCGCCGCGCGCGTCGCCAGAGCGAGGACGACGTCGACGACCTCGACCACCCGACGCGCCTGCAAAAGGGCTACCTGCCGGTCATCCACTGGACCATCAAGCACTCCGTCTCCACGCTGCTCATCGCCGTCTTCGTGCTCGTCGGCACGTTCGCGCTGACGCCGTTCATGAAGACCAACTTTCTGGGCGACTCGGGCCAGAACACGCTCACCGTCACGCAGACGCTCGACGTGGGCGCCAGCCTGCAGGCTCAGGACGACGCGGCCTCGGCCGTGGAAGACGAGCTGCGCACCATCGACGGCATCGAGACCGTGCAGCTGTCCATCGGTTCCAGCGGTTCCACCCTGCGCGACGCCTTCTCGGGCGGCGGCGCGGGCGCGATCACCTACTCGATCACGTCCTCGGATGACGTCGACCAGGAAGCGCTGCGCAACACCGTGCGCGACGAGCTCGAGAAGATCGACGGCGCCGGCGAGATCGAGGTCTCCGGTTCGGCCGGCTTCGGCGGCTCGAGCGATGTCGAGATCGACATCGAATCACCCAACAGCGACGACCTCACCACCGCGAACGACACACTCGTCAAGGCCGTCACGGGTCTCGAGGGTGTCACGCAGGTGGTCAGCAACCTGAGCGAGACGCGCCCCTACATCGGCGTGCAGATCGACCGCGACAAGGCGGCCGAGGCCGGCTACTCCGAGGTCGCCCTCGGCGGTTTCGTCGCCCAGGCCACGCAGCCCACCACCGTCGGCACGGTCGAGATCGACGGCACCACGCTGAACATCTACGTGCAGTCCGACAACCCGCCCACGACCGAGGCCGAGCTCGCCGAGCTCACCATCCCCACCGTGACGGGCCCCGTGCGCCTCGACTCGCTCGCGACCGTCGGCCTCGTCGACGGACCGGCGTCGATCTCCTCCTCCGAGGGCAAGCGCACCGCCACCATCAGCGCCACCCCGGCGAGCGACAACATCGCCGCCGTGAGCGCCGAAGTGCAGACGGCCATCGACGATGCCGACCTGCCCGCCGGTGTGACGGCGTCGCTCGGTGGCGTGTCATCCAGCCAGTCCGACGCGTTCGGCCAGCTGGGGCTCGCGCTCCTCGCCGCCATCCTGATCGTCTACATCGTCATGGTGGCCACGTTCCGGTCGCTGCGTCAGCCGCTGCTGCTGCTCATCTCGGTGCCGTTCGCGGCGACGGGTGCCATCGCGCTGCAGGTCGTCACGGGCATCCCGCTCGGCGTCGCCTCGCTCATCGGTGTGCTCATGCTCATCGGCATCGTGGTCACGAACGCCATCGTGCTCGTCGACCTGGTCAACCAGTACCGCCGACGCGGTATGACGGTGGCGCAGGCGGTCGAGCACGGTTCGGCCCGACGACTTCGCCCGATCCTCATGACGGCCCTGGCCACCATCCTGGCGCTCACGCCCATGGCGCTCGGCATCACGGGGCACGGCGGCTTCATCTCGCAGCCGCTCGCCATCGTCGTGATCGGCGGACTGCTGTCCTCCACGGTGCTCACGCTCGTCGTGCTGCCCACGCTCTACAACCTCGTCGAGGGTGCCAAGGAGCGCCGCAACGCCAAACGCGCCGCGCGCGCCGACCAGGTCGCCCGCTCGCGCCCCATGCTGGCGGTCGAAAGTGGCCGCCCGGCCGGTGCCGAGCACGTGCCGGCCCATGCGGCCGGCGTGGTTGCCGGTGCGGGTGCGGCTGCGGGCACCGCTACGGGCGTCGTCGATGCGCCGAGCGCTGCCGACGCTGATCCGCGCGAACCTGTCGAGCCGGCTGAGGATGCGGAGCAGGCCGAGCAGGCCGAGCAGGCCGAGCAGACCGAGCAGGCCGAGCAGCCTGAGCAGGCCGAGCGCGTTGAGGACGCCGAGCAGGCCGAGCGCCCGAACGAGGTCGTCGACGCAACCGACAACGACGAACGTGGCGACAGCGGCGAACACGTCGAGAACGACGAACATGGCGACAGCGTCGACAGCGTCGACAGCGGCGAGAGCGCCGACAACGTCGAGAACGTCGAGGCCGCCGAGAACGGCGAACACGCCGAGAACGGCGAGTTGCCCAGCACTGGCAAGAGTGCCGAAGACGGTGAGCACCGCGAGGGTGACGAGCGGCACGAGCACTAGCGGCTGAGCCGAGGGGCGGCGGAGAGACTTCCGCCGCCCTTAGGCTTGTCGCATGGCTACCCCGGACTTCATCCTCGAGCTGCGCGCGAAGATCGGCACCCACCCTCTGTGGCTGTCGGGCATCACGGCTGTCGTGCAGCGCGACAACGGCGACCTGCTGCTCGTGCGCCGGGCCGACAACGGCAACTGGACACCCGTCACGGGCATCATCGACCCGGGCGAAGAGCCCGCCGTCGCCGCCGAACGCGAAGTCCTCGAAGAGGCCGACATCCGGGCCACCGTCGTCAGGCTCGCCAGCATTCAGACGACGGCCGAACACGTCTATGCCAACGGCGATCGCGCGCAGTACATCGACTTCACGTTCCTCTGCCGCTACGACGGCGGAGAACCGGCCCCCGCCGACGGCGAAAACCTCGAAGCGCGCTGGTTCAGCCGTGAAGACCTGCCGACCATGCCGCCCGAGTTCGCCGAACGTCTCGACGCCGCGCTCAGCGGTGAGCAGGCCGCCCGCTTCAAGCGCTAAGCGACGAGCCCGCCCGTGTCGAGCGCGCAAAACGGTCGACGGATCTTCGCGTCGCCGGGGTCAGCAGAACCCACCTCCAAACCGCGAGGGTTTGAACGGTTACGCCTCGAGCTGGCCGCGCGAACGTGAGGGTGCCTGCAACCAGGGGCGCAGCATCCGCGTCACCCACGGCAACACCCAGTAGGCCATGATCGGCGTCAAGACGAGTGTCGAGACGAGCACGTGCAGCAGCACGCCCCACGTCTCCCACCCGGGCACCAGCCACGTCACCAGGAACGTGAAAACGAGGTTCACGGGGAAGAAGCCCAGCCAGATGCTCACCGCCTGCTTCCAGCGCGGCGGCGCCAACGGCACGGTGACCTGAGTTCCCGTCGCTTCGGGGCCGCCCGGTCCGTGCGCGGCCGAGACGCTCGTGGCGAAGGGGGCGTCGAACCAGCCCTCGATGCCCGTGCGTTTCTCGCTGCGGCGATGCTGCATGAAGTCCTTGCCGCTCGACAGCCACCAGGCGCGTTCGGAGGAGTTCTCCCACGCCAGCAGTGTCTCGTCGTCGCGGAAGCGGTACAGCATGTACCAGATGTCGGATGTCTCGCCGGCCCTCACCCAGCCGGAGCCGAGGAAGCCGGGGTACTTGTTGGCGAGGTTGATGCCAGCCTGTACCCAGATGGTGGCTTCACCGATGCGGGCGGGGTCTACCGTCCGTTCGATGGAAACCGTAATGGGTTCGTGTTCCATGCATCCAGCATGACGGATCACTGTTTCGTCGCGGTAACGGACGCCCCCGGCACGCCGACTAGTCGAGCCCGCTTCAACTCACAAGGGGCTGCCCGCGAAAATTGCTCGGCGTAGCGTAGGGTCACCCCCTTTCCCATCCGCCCCGCACCACCGAAGCGAAGGGATGCCATGAGCATCAAGATCGGAGACCGCGTGAGCTGGTCGACGCCGCAAGGTCGCACGCAGGGCGTCGTGCGCGAGAAGAAGGACAAGGACTTCACGTTCGACGGGCAGGACTTCACCGCGACAAGCGATGAACCCGCCTACATCGTCGAATCGGAGAAGTCGGGAAAGAAAGCGGCCCACAAGGGTTCCGCCCTACGCACGTTGAAGAAATCGGAGAAAAGTTCATGAGCCGTGGAGTTGCAGTCGTCACCGGAGGATCCGCAGGACTCGGTCGCGCCATCGTGCGCGAGCTGGCCGCCCGTGACTGGGATGTCGCCATCCTCGCCCGTGGCCAGGAAGGCCTTGACGGAGCCGTCGCCGACGTAGAAGCGCTCGGTCGCCGCGGCCTCGGAGTGTCCACCGACGTTGCCGACCGCGACGCCGTCGACGCAGCGGCCGACCGCGTCGAAGCCGAACTCGGTCCCATCGACCTGTGGGTCAACGACGCCATGGTGGGCGTCTTCGGCGAGTTCGTCAGCACCGACCCCGAGGACTTCGAGCGCGCCTTCGCCGTCAACTTCTTCGGCTTCGTCAACGGAACGCGGGCCGCTCTGAAGCGTATGACGCCGAGGAACGCCGGCCACATCATCCAGATCGGGTCGGCTCTGGCGCACCGCGGCATCCCGCTGCAGGCGTCCTACTGCGCCGCCAAGCACGGCATCCAGGGCTTCACCGAGTCGGTCACCGCCGAGCTCACCCACAACAAGTCGAACATCTCCATCTCGACCGTGGACATGCCCGCCATGAACACCATGCAGTTCAGCTGGGTCAAGTCGCAGCTGCCCGACCACCCGCAGCCCGTTCCGCCGATCTCGCAGCCCGAAGTCTGCGCCCGCGTGGTGGCCGACGTGGCCGAGAAGCCGCGCAAGCGCACCTGGGTCGGCGAGGCCACCGTCGGAACCGTGCTCGGCAACCGTTTCGCGGCCGGTTTCATGGATCGCTACCTGGCGAACTCCGCCTACAGCGGCCAGCAGGCGCCGGAGAAGAAGAACCCGATGCTGCCGACCAACCTCTACGAGCCCACGCCCGGCGACCACGGTGCACACGGAATCTTCGATGACAAGGCCCACGGCGAGACGGTGCAGACGTGGGCGATCCGCCACCGTCCGCTCGTCTACTCGGTGGCGGCCGGGGCGGCTGCGGTCCTCGCGGCGTCGGTCACAAAGGCGCTGCGCAAGTAACACCTCGCCATCCCGCGGTTCCGAAACCCCGCGACCTCTGATGCTGAGCGCCTGCGCCAGCCTCGCCAGAGGTCAGCGGGGTTTCTGCATGACGCGGCGCGACGATCAGGCCGCGGGTCGGAGTGGCTTCGCCATGCAGAGACTCGAGGCCGCTCCCGCATAGGGACCGTATTGCGCGATCTCCGCATAACCGCATCGCGTATAAAGGGCCTGGGCTGCGTTATGCAGGGTGCCGGTCTCCAGCACGATGCGCGTGAATCCGGATGCCGCGGCGTCGGCTTCGAGGCGATCCATCAGGGTCGTCGCGATGCCCTGCCCGCGGCCGTCGGGGTGCACGAACATGCGCTTGACCTCCGCCTCGACCTCGCCGGGCGTGCCGGTGCCGGAGGCGGGGTTCGTGAGCGGCACGAGGGCGACCATGCCGAGCGCCCGGCCGCTGTCGTCGCGGGCCACGTAGACGACGATGCCCGGCACCTCGAGCTCTTCGACGTCGAGGAGGAAGTTCTCCTCGGGCGGGTACAGGCTGTGCGCATACGCGGCGCCCGCCTCCATCAGCTCGATGAGTTCGGCTTGGCGCGCGGGTTCCGGGGTGATCGTGATGCTCATGATGACTAGCATGGCGCAGGCATGTTTCGCGGCCGTTTCGGTCGGGGTGATGACATCCGTGCCTTGCTCGTGTAACGTATGCAGGTCGGCTCTAGGCACCGCGGTTGTGACGCGGAGAGGGTTTGTAAGTCTGGTGGGCCGGTTTCACTGCGAGAACGCAGATGAATTTCACACGATGTGAACGGTCCCCGGCCACTGCTCGCCCGGGTATGAGAGAGATTGCCGCGCTTCACGTATGCGGCTCTTCTTGCTTGCTGTTTTCACGCAAAAAGAGATAACCCGGAAAAGTATCATGCCTAAAAAGAAGCCTGTCGGCGGACGACCCGCCAAGAACTACGACCCCAACTACGCCGCAAAGCGCCCCGCCGGAAAGCCGGGCAGCCGCAGCGAAGGCCACCGCGGATTCCGCGCAGCCGACCCCAACGCCCCCAAGAAGGCCCGCTGGAACGCCGACGAGCGTGCCGCGAAGCACGCCGGCCGCTACTCCGACGAGCCCCGTGCGAAGCGTTCCGACGACGACCGCGCCCCGCGTTCGTTCGACCGTGACGACCGTGCGCCCCGCCGCGACAACGACGCCCCGCGTTCGTTCAACCGCGATGACCGCGCCCCTCGCCGCGACAACGACGCCCCCCGCCGTTTCGATCGGGATGACCGAGCCCCGCGCTCGTTCAACCGTGACGACCGTGCGCCTCGTTCGTTCAACCGCGACGACCGTGCTCCTCGTCGTGACAACGATGCGCCTCGCCGTTTCGACCGCGATGACCGCGCTCCTCGTTCGTTCAACCGTGACGACCGTGCTCCGCGTTCGGCCGGCCGCGACGACCGCGCCCCGCGCTCGTTCAACCGCGATGACCGCGCTCCTCGCTCCTTCAACCGTGACGACCGCGCTCCTCGTCGTGACAACGATGCGCCTCGCCGTTTCGACCGCGATGACCGCGCTCCTCGTTCGTTCAACCGTGACGACCGCGCTCCGCGTTCGGCCGGCCGCGACGACCGCGCCCCGCGCTCGTTCAACCGCGATGACCGCGCTCCTCGCTCCTTCAACCGTGACGACCGCGCGCCCCGTCGCGACAATGACGCGCCTCGTTCGTTCAACCGCGATGACCGCGCCCCGCGCTCGTTCAACCGTGACGACCGTGCGCCCCGTCGTGACAACGACGCGCCTCGTTCGTTCAACCGCGACGACCGCGCCCCCCGCCGCGACAACGACGCGCCCCGCCGCTTCGACCGCGATTCCAAGCCCGCGTTCCGCGACGACAAGCCCGCATTCCGCGACGCCAAGCCGCCCCGCACCTTCACGCGCGACGGCCGCCCCGAGAACGAGGGCCGCGCGAGCGACTTCTACCCGAAGCGCGACGCCGCGAACCGCCCCGGCTTCTCCGGTGACGAAGACGTCGTGCTCGAGCGCCTCGAGGCCCAGGCCACGACGGCGACCGATGTCGAGGGTGTGACCTTCCAGGACCTCGGTCTCGGCGGCAACATCTCCGGCGCCCTCGCCGAACTCGGCGCGGCAAGCCCGTTCCCCATCCAGGCCGCCACGATCCCCGACGTGCTCGCGGGTCGCGACGTGCTCGGCCGCGGCCGCACCGGCTCGGGCAAGACCATCGCCTTCGGTGCTCCGTTGGTCGAGAAGCTCATGGAGAACGGTGGCGGCAAGCGACGCGAGATGGGCCGCAAGCCCCGCGCGCTCATCCTGGCCCCCACACGTGAGCTCGCCCTGCAGATCGACCGCACCGTGCAGCCCATCGCCCGCAGCGTCGGCCTCTTCACCACGCAGATCTACGGCGGCGTGCCCCAGGGCCGCCAGGTGGGCGCCCTGCAGCGCGGCGTCGACATCATCATCGGAACGCCCGGCCGCATCGAAGACCTCATCGAGCAGGGTCGTCTCGACCTCTCCGAGGTTTCCATCGTCGTTCTCGACGAGGCCGACCACATGTGCGACCTCGGCTTCCTCGAGCCCGTGCAGCGCATCATCCGCGAGACCGCTTCGGGCAACCAGAAGCTGCTCTTCTCGGCCACCCTCGACAAGGGTGTTGCGGCGCTCGTCAACGAGTTCCTGCAGAACCCGGCCGTGCACGAGGTCGCCGGTGAGGACCAGGCTTCCTCGACCATCGACCACCGCGTTCTCGTGGTCGAGCACCGCGACAAGGATCAGCTCATCGAGCAGCTGGCCGACCGCGAGGAGAAGACCCTCATCTTCGCCCGCACCCGTGCCTACGCCGAGCGTCTGACCGACCAGCTCGAGGATGCCGGCATCCCCGCCGTCGCCCTGCACGGTGACCTGAACCAGGCCCGCCGCACGCGCAACCTCGAAAAGGTGACCAGCGGTCGCGTCAAGGTTCTCGTAGCCACGGATGTCGCAGCCCGCGGCATCCACGTCGACGACATCACGCTCGTGGTGCAGGCCGACGCGCCCGACGAGTACAAGACCTACCTGCACCGCTCGGGTCGCACCGGCCGCGCCGGCAAGGAGGGCGTCGTCGTCACCCTGATCCCGCGCAGCCGTCAGCGTCGCATGACCGAGCTTCTCGGTCGCGCCGAGATCGAGGCCGATTTCGTCGAAGCCCGCCCGGGCGACGACATCATCGAAGGTCTCGCTGGCCGCATGACCCTCGCGGACATCACGGCGTAACACCCGCGTTTCGCACATGAACGGGCCGTCCCTCAGGGGGCGGCCCGTTTTTGCGTTGATGAGGCGCTCATTGATTCTGCAGGGGCCTCAGAACAGGGTGGGTGGCGGCTCTTCCGGGCTGGGTTCGAAGCGCGGCCCGCTGGGCGCGGGCGCCGCCACCGACTTCGCGCCCGTGGCCCCCGCCGACCACGCCATCTTCGACGGATCGGAGCCGGCCGGCCGCCGTCGACGTTCGCCGTCGCCGCCCGTATACATGCCGAGCGCGGCCGAACGGATGCCGCCCGTCACCGGGTCCTCCTCGCCGCGCGTGAGACCGTGCGTGCGCATGAGCGGCCCCATGCGTTCGGACAGCCACCGACGGTACTCCTTCGGCGCATAGGACGACTCGGCATACATCTCGGTATACGACGCCACGAGGTGGGGATGATTGCGCTGTAACCAGTGCATGAACCACCCCTTCACGCCGGGCCGCAGGTGAAGCGCCGTGTAGAGCACCGACGTCGCGCCCGCCTCGGCGCACATGCGCAGGGCATTGTCGAGGTGTTCTCGCGTATCGGTGAGGTGCGGCAGGATCGGCATGAGGAACACGCTGCACGGCAGACCGGCCTCACGTGCCGCCGTGACGGTGGCGAGTCGAGCCGTGGCCGACGGGGTGCCCGGCTCGATCGACTGCTGCAACTCGGGGTCGTAAATCGCGATCGACATCGCCAGATCGACGGGGATGGTCTCGGCCGCCGCAGCCAGCAACCCCAGGTCGCGCCGCAGCAGCGTGCCCTTGGTGAGCATCGACAGGGGAGTGCCGCTCGCGGCCAGGGCCTCGATGATGCCGGGCATCAGCTTGTACTTGCCCTCGGCCCGCTGGTAGGGGTCGGTGTTGGTGCCGAGCGCCACCGGGTGGCGCCCCCAACTCGGTTTGGCCAGCTCGGTGCGCAAGACTTCGGCCACGTTGACCTTGACGACCACCTGGTTGTCGAAGTCGGCGCCCGCGTTCAGATCAAGGTAGGTGTGCGTGGGGCGCGCGAAGCAATAGACACAGGCGTGCGAGCATCCGCGGTAGGGGTTGATGGTCCAGCCGAAGGGAACGCTCGACTGCGAGTGCACTTTGTTGAGCGCGGACTTGGCGAGCACCTCGTGGAAGGTGACGCCGGCGAACTCGGGCGTCTGCACGGTGCGCACGAGGTTGTTGAGCTTGGCGAGGCCGGGAAGCGCGTCGGCGTCTTCTGTAGCGATTGCCTGCGCGTTCCATCTCATACACCTAGTAGAACATATGTTCGATAGAATTGCGCGGTGAGAACACGCTCGGGGGCGAGCGGTTCAGTGATGGGGAAGACCTACAAGCCGAGCAGTTTGCTCTTCGCCGCGCCGAACTCTTCCGCCGTGAGCGCGCCCTGTTGGTGCAGCGCCGCGAGCTGTTCGAGTTGCTGCATCAGATCGGCGCCTCCCGCGGGGCCGGCGACCGGGCCGGGCCCGCCTCCAGCAGCGCCGACGGAACCATCCGCGCCGTCGTAGCCGTCGGCTGCGCCGGGTAGTGTCGGGTAGTGCTCGGCGGCTTGCGCCGGGGTCGGCATCGTGCCGGACGCGGGCTGCCCATAATTCTGCTGGCCGTAGCCCTGCGGACCGCCCTGTGGAGCGGGCTCGGGCGCTTCGTCGTAGCGGTCGCGCTCCTGGAAGCGCCTGATTCCTCCCGACACGGCCGTGGCGGTGCCCGCGATGACGGCGGTCCGGGCTGCGGCCTGCAGCAGACCCCCGCGTCCGATGCGTCTCAGGAAAGGCATGTTCGTCTCGTTTCGTCAGAGTCCGGATGCTTCGGCGACGATCTCGTTGACCACGGACGCCGGAATCGTCTCGACGTGTCGGATTGCTCCGCCGCCCGCCGAGATCGTCGCCGCCAAGTCCCTGGCCCACAACATTTCTACGACCAGTATGGCCGCCGAGGAGCCGGCGGTCACGAGGGGCGCGAGATCGGCGACATCCGTCTCGCCCGTGAGGCCGTGTGCCGCCAGGTCGAGGGCCGCGACGATTTCGCGGAACGCCTCGAAGTCTTCGGGGGCATTGTGATGGAATTCATCCCATTCGAGGATCGACACCTCGCCGCCCACCGATTTACTCACGAAGACGAGATCGAGCAGACGCACCGAGTCCACGTCGGCCAGTTGCGCGACGGCCTGGGCGACAGCGGGGCCGGGACCCGCCTCGGGGAATGCGAGCACGAGGACCTCGACGGGGCCGTAGTCGTCTGCGGGCACCGATGCGGCGTCGCTGTGCTCGGTCATGGTATCCCCTTGCTGGCGTCGTGTTGTCGTCTGTTGCTCGGGACTGTAGCACCGCATCCGGGGCCGCCGCTCGATTTTTTTGCGCGCCGAACGAGTCCCGGTCGACAGCTGGTGGCGCAATCGGGAAAACGGTGAGGATTAGTCGTTTTAGCGCTGCCCGACGACGAACAGGGCCAAGGACGCGAGCGGCAGAATGACGACGAACGCGGTGTCCCGAGCGCGCCACGGAACCGAGTATCGCTCAGTTCTGTGCCGGGACGCTCCGAACGCTCGAGAATCCATGGCGAAAGACATCCGCTCGGCGTGTCGGATGCCGCCGGCCAGGAGGGGCACGACCATCCCGACGGTGCGTGCCGCCCATGCAGCGGGCCCCCGACGGGCCGCCGCGCCGCGCACCCGGCGCGCCGCCCGCAGCTGCTCGAGGTCGCGCCCGAAGCGCGGCACGAAACGATAGGCCGCCAGGGCCGTGTAGCCGAAGCGGTAGGGCACGCGCAGGTTCTGCACGAGCGAGCGCACGAGGTCGGGCCCTGCCGTCGTCAGACCGGCGATCAGTGACAGCGTGAGGATGCTGCACAGCCGCAACGACGTGGCGAGGCCCACGCCGAGCGCGGCCACCGTGTAGCGGTAGTCGCCCACCTGCACGACGACGGCATCCGGTGGCAGGCCGAAGAGGCCTTCGGGCAGGAGCGTCGAGCGCAGCGCGGCCGCCGGGTCGGTCCATGCGCCGAAACCCAGCGCGAAGACGACGATCAGCACAGGGAGGGCCGCGCCGAGCAACAGGGCGGTGCGTCGGCCGATGCGAGCCCCCGTCACGATGACGGCGAGCGCGAGCATCAGGAAGAGCAGCGGGGTCAGGATGTCGCGCGTGAAAAGAAGCGCCGCCATGGCGGGTAGCACGGCCACCAGTTTCGCCAGCGGGTTGAGGGCGTAGAGGTAGTGTCGCGGGCGCGCGGATACGAAGCTGCGATAGGGATCCGTCACGGGTCGGCTCTCCGGTCGCCAGCGGCGCGGTCGTCGCCGATCTGGCCGAGCCGCCGCACCCGTCGCCACTCGGGATGCGTCGTCACCGCCTGGAACGCGCGCACGAGCGGCGGCATCCGCAGCCCGTTGCGTTCGAGGATCGCTTCGTCGCCGAGAACGCCGTCGAGGGGGCCCGCTTCCACCAGCCGGCCGCCCGCCATGACCGCCAGGTGATCGGCGTGGTCCACCGCCAGCTGCAGGTCGTGCGTCACGACGACGACGGTCGTTCCGTCACGATTGAGCGTCTGCAACAGGTCGAGCAGTTCGTCGCTGCGCTCGCGATCCTGACCGAACGTCGGTTCGTCGAGCACCAGGGTGGAGGCGCCCGCGATGAGCGCCGTGCCCACCGACAGTCGCCGCTTCTGCCCGCCCGACAAGAGGAAGGGATGCACGGGGGCGGCGTCGGCCAGACCGAAACGCTCGAGCATCCCGGTCACCTGGCGTTCGATGGTGGCCTCGTCGACCCGGCGTGCCCGCAAACCGTAGGCGAGCTCATCGAAGACGGTGTGGGCGACGAATTGGTGTTCCGGGTTTTGGAAGACGAACCCGACGTGTTCCGAGAGGCGGCGCGCGTCGGTGCGGGCCGGATCGAAACCGTGTACGCGCACGCGGCCCGACGAGGGGGCCGTGATGCCGACGATGGTCTGCACGAGGGATGATTTGCCGGCCCCGTTGACGCCGACGATCGCCCAGAACTCGCCCCGGCCGATCGTGAGCGAGACGTCGTGCACGATGCGGGTGCGGCGGCGTGTGACCGAGACGTTCTCCAACACGATGGCGGGCTGCGGATGTCCGAGCGCGGCGTTCGGCGCAGCCGGTATCGCTCGCGCCGATGCCGATGCCGATGCCGATGCCGATGCCGATGCCGATGCCGATGCCGATGCCGATGCAGATGCCGGCACGGCAAGTAACCCCGACACGCGTTCGCGAGGAATCGCGTCCAGAGCCGCCGTCAACTCCTCGCCCGTCAGTGGCAGTGCGGCGCCCGCGTCGAGAATCCCCGCCCGCCGCAACCACCGCCCCGCCTCTGTCGCCGGCGGCAACCATACCCCCAGTTCGTGCAGCTCATCTGCGCACCCCACCAAGACCTCGCGCGGCGTGCCGTCGGACACGGGGTGCCCGTCGCCGTCGATCACGATCACGCGGTCGACGATGCGCACGGCCCGGTCGAGGTCGTGTTCGATGAGCACGATGGTGTGGCGCCCGTCGGACGCGATCTCGGCGAGGGCGTCGTACACATCGTCCGCGCCGGCCGCGTCGAGATTGGCGGTCGGTTCGTCGAGCACGAGAATGTCGGAGTCGAGTGCGAGCGCGGCGGCGATCGCGACGCGTTGGCGCCCACCGCCCGACAGTATGTCCGGGTTGTCGTCCCGTCGCTCCCACAGGCCCACACGGCGCAGCGCTGCTTCGGCACGACGCAGGATCTCGGGCACCGGCAGGCTCAGGTTCTCGGGCCCGAAACACACCTCGTCGAGCACGCTGCCGGTGACGATCTGGGCGTCGGCGTCTTGGAACACCATGCCCACGTGCTCGCTCAGCGCGGCCACCGAGGCGTCGGCGGTATCGATGCCCTCCACCCGCACGCTGCCGTGCATGTCGGCCGGAACGGCGTGCGGCACCAGACCGTTGAGCGCGAGGGCGAGCGTCGATTTGCCCGAACCGCTCGGTCCCATGAGGAGGACGACCTCGCCCGCCCGCAGGGTGAACGTCACGCCGTCGGGGCTGAAGCGGTCCCGTCCGTCGTGGCGGATGCGCAGCCCGTCGACGACCAGCCGTGGCTCGGGCGTCGGCGGGGCCGGATGCGCGGGGAGGACCGCATCCGTCACGTGTGCGCCAGGCGGGGGAGACCTGAACCGGAACCGGCGCCCGAACCGGGGGAGCGCGCCGGCCGCCGATCGATGTCGTGCTGCAGCCCGCGCGCGGCACCCGTGCGGTCGATGCCGGCGGCCACGAGGCGCGCCAGCCAGGTGACGAGAAGCGGCGTGAGCACCCACACGGCGATCGAGACGACCTCGGCAACGGGCGCGAAGTGGTCGACGCCGAGCGCGATCAGCACGACGCCGCCGAAGACCACGCCGGCGATGGCGGCCGCGAGATAGAACACCCAGGCCTTCCAGTAGCGGTAGCGCGACAGGGCGAACGGCAACTCTTGCAGCAGGCCGATGAGCAGCCCCGTGCCGATGTGCCGCCAGACGTTGGTGGGGTTGAAGGCCGACGCCGTGAGCCCCGCGATGACGCCCGTGACGACGGCGACACCCGGCCGGCGCAGCAGCGATTGCGCGACGACGCCCGGGAAGAAGTAGACGCCGATGAGCACGCCGTAGACGACGGGGATGGTGGCGAGCACGACGACGTGCAGGTAGCCCGTGACCGCGAACACCAGGCCGCCGCCCACGCCGATGGCGGCGCACGTGAGGAGGAGGCGGGTATTCATGCTCGTCATGGTGAGTCCTGGTGTCGAGGCGGGGGCGCGTTCATCCAATGTAGTTGAGGCCCGTGGTGCGAGCGACGGTGCAGTGAGTGCGCCTGTGGTCTGACCACAGCTTACGCCCTTCCTTCCCGACCTACCAGGGCGAGATCGCGCATCACCTGGCGGCCGACGACAGGGGCCGGGTCAGACGGGGTCGACGGCGCGCGGTCGGCGACGGCGACGCGGGGTCAGGCGCACATTCGGCAGCGGCGGCGCCGGGATACGCGCACCCGCGTGCCCCTCGACATGCCCGAAACGGCCGGCCTGCGCCTCCCAATCGTCGCGCGCGCTCACGATGTCGTCGTGGCTGCGGCCGACGAAGTTCCACCACATGATCAGGTCCTCGGCGAACGGCTCGCCACCCAACAGGATGAAGCGGGCGTCACCCTCGGCCTGCACGGTCACGTGCTCGCGATCCAACCCGAGATACAGCATGGGGCCCGACGTGAGGAGGGCGTCGCCCACCCGCAGCGCGCCCGACAGGACGGCGATGGCGTATTCGAACCCGGGCAGAAGGGGGATGGTGGCGCTCGCCGCATCCGGCAACCGGGCGTCGGCGCCCACGATCGGGGTGTGGGTCGTGGCGGGGGAGCGCACGCCGCCGAGCTCGCCGAGGAAGACGGTGGCCCGCAACGCGCCGTCGGTGAAAACGGGCAGATCGGCGTGGGTTTCGAAGGCGGCCTCACCGGCGGCGGCTTCGGGCGGCAATGCCACCCAGAACTGCAGGCCCTCGAGCGGCCCGGGCTCCTCGCCGATCGAGAACTCGGAGTGCGACACCCCGCGCCCGCTCGTCATCAGGTTGAGTTCGCCCGGCCGCAGCGTCACATCGCTGCCCACGCTGTCGCGGTGCCGGATATCGCCCACGAGCGGCCACGTCACGGTCTGCAGGCCCGTGTGCGGGTGCGGCAGAACGCGCATGAGCGCCTGCTCGTCGAAGCGATCGAAGAAGCACCACGCGCCCACCATGGGCAGCGCGCGCTGCGGCAACAACCGGTGCACCTGAATGCCGCGCACCCCGCCCAGCGGAACCTCGCGCGGCTCGAGCAGCAGCATTTCGGGCCCGTCGGTGTCGGGGCGCCGGCTCACGCTCTCGGTGTTGTGCCCGTCGAGCCTCGTCATCGTGCGGTCTTCGTCATCGCAGCGTGTCGGGCGAGGCCAGGTGCTCGTCGAACTCGTGGTGTTCGGCCACGTAGTCGGCGACGAACGAGCAGCCGGCGACGATCTTCTCGCCGCGTGCCACGGTGTCTTCGAGGGCGGCCTTGACCAGGGTGGAGCCCGATCCCGCGCCCTGGAACTCGGGGCGGATGCCCGTGTGGGTGAACACGGTGGCGCCATTCATCTCGCGCACATCGGCCACGCCCACCAGGGCGTTGCCGCGCCACAACTCGTATCGCTCGCGCTCGTCGTTGCGCACGACGCGCTCGTCGTCGGCGTTCGCCTCGGTCTTCGCGCTGCCCGTTTCGTTCGCCTCGGTGCCAGCTTCGTTGCCCGTCTCGGGCGATGTCTCGTCAGTCATCCTGCACGCTCCTTCGTGTGCCACAACCTACTCCGCGCGGCGCTTGTTCCGAACGGGCCCGGCCCGGCACCCACCCATCCACGCTATCGGCTCCGAATCAAGCCCGACCCGTCGATGTCTGGCCCCGACCCGCCCTCGACTATCGTTGACCACAGGAACAGGAGGAACGGATGCATTCACGCCCAGCCCGCGTGGCGCGCGGCCTCGTCGCCGCATCCGTTTCCACCTTCGTCGCCGCCCTCTCGCACGCGTCCGCCGGGTCTCAAGCCCCCAGCCTCGTGGCCGTCGCCCTCTGCCTCGTCGTGGCGTCGTTCGCGTGCATCGCGCTCGCCGGCCACCGCCTCACTCCGTGGCGCACGGCCGCGGCCGTTCTCGTCAGCCAGGCCGTCTATCACGCGCTCTTCACGGCCATTCCGGCGGTGTCGGGCAGCGCCCAATCGGTGTTCGGGATGTCGGGAGCGCACGTTCACGGGCAGGCCCACGCCGCGGCATCCGCCCCGCTGGCCTCGTCGTCTGCCACCTCTTCTCTGTCGCCGTCGGCCCTGACGCTGTCGGGCGCTGACGCGGCCATGGGTATGTCCGCGGGTTCGCACGCGCACGCCGCCGGTCACTCCGACGCCCTCATGTGGGCCGCTCACGGTTTCGCGGCCCTCGTCACGGTCGCCGTCGTGCTGCACGGAGAACGCGTCTTCTGGCGCCTCTTCGACACCCTGCGCCTCACGTTCCTCACCCTCTTCCGACCCGTCGCCGCGGCCAGCACGCCGTTGTCGGTCTCAGTTCCCGTGGTGGTGCGCCGCATCCTCGCGCCCGTCGCCCCTCCCTTCTTGTCCTCTGTGAAACATCGCGGCCCGCCGCGCGGAGTCTCGGCTGCCTTCGCGGCCTGACCCGCACGTCGCACCATCCCCATTTCACAGTTATCGGTCGCAGGCCCTGCCGCGACCACCAGACAAGGACTCATTCGCATGAAGAAACGCACCCCCCTGCTCGCCGTCGGCTCCCTCACGGCCGGCGTCGCCCTCGCCCTGGCCGCGCCGCTCGCCGCGAGCGCCCACGTCTCGGTCACACCCTCCGACACGGCCGCCGGTTCCTACACCGTGCTGAGCTTCGCGGTCGGCCACGGCTGCGACGGTTCGCCCACCACGAAGCTGAGCTTCGACATCCCCGAGGAGATCGTCGCCGTGACGCCGACGGTGACCCCGAACTGGGACATCGAGAAGCAGATGACCGACCTGAAGAACCCCATCACCGACAGCCACGGCGAGTCGTTGGCCGAGCGCGTGGGAACAGTGGTCTACACGGCCAAGACGCCGCTCGCCGACGGCTACCGCGACACCGTGTCGTTCCAGGTGCAGCTGCCCGAGGACGCCGCGGGCAAGACCCTGAGCTTCCCGGTCGTGCAGACCTGCGAGCAAGGTCAGACCGACTGGACCCAGGTTGCCGAAGACGGCCAGGACCCGGAAGAGCTGGAGTCGCCCGCGCCGCAGGTGACCGTCACCGAGGCCTCGGCGTCGGGAGCCCACGGGCACTCTGACGCCGACGGCGACGAGAATGCTTCGGCCGCCTCTGCGTCGTCCGAGAACGCCGCCGCCACCACGGAGGCCGGCCCGGATGTCGTCGCCCGCACGCTCGGAATCCTCGGAATCGTCGTCGGCGCCGCCGGTGTCGTCACGGCCGTCGTCGCCACCCGTCGTCGCACCCAGAAAGGCTGACGTATGACTGTCACCACAGGAAAGAAGTCCGGTCTCGCTCTCGCCGGGGCGCTCGCGCTCGCGGTTGGCACGATTCTCGGAGTATCCCCGCTCGGCGGTTCGGCGGCCGAGGCGCACAACTACCTCGTGTCGTCCAACCCGGCCGCGGGTTCGACCGTCACCGAGCAGCCGGGCCAGATCGTTATCACGACGAACGACGCCCTGCTCGATCTCGGCGGCGAGAGCGGCTCGAACCAGCTGCAGGTGAAGGGCCCGGGAGAGACCTTCTATGGTGACGGTTGCACGACGGTCAACGGCCCGGCGCTCACGATGCCCGCGCAGCTCGGCCAGCCGGGGGAGTACACGGTGATCTGGCAGGTCGTCTCGACCGACGGTCACCCGATCTCCAACGAGTTCACGTTCACGTGGGCCCCCGATGCCACCCAGACGCTCGCCGAGGGGCAGACCAGCGCCCCGGTGTGCGGACAGGCATCGTCCCCAGCGGCGACCGAGCCGTCGACGGATGCGGCCACGACAGCACCTGCGCCCGACGCGACGGATTCGGCGGCCCCGGCCCCCGAGCCCGAGATGACGACGCAGACCGATGCGGCGGCGGGCGAGCAGTCGCAGGCCGCTGGCGACATCCTCTGGATCGGCGGCGCCGTCGCGGTGCTGCTGATCGCGGGTCTGATCGTGCTGCTGGTGCTGCGTCGCCGCAAGCCGGCGGGTGTCGCGGATGATTCGGGCGCGGCGTCGTCGCACCCCGAAGAGCCCGGCGTGCGCTAACTCCTTCTGGCGGCTGGCCCTGCCGGTCGCTGCCCCTCGGCCCGGTCGCGTTCTGTTCTCCACAGGCGCGATCGGCCCGATCTCTCCACGGATGCGGGGGAGCCCACCTCTCGGGGTGAGCTCCCCCGTATTTTCGTCTCACGGGGAGCCGCGCGGCTCCCGCAGACGAGGAGAACATCATGGCCAGCCCCACCGTTCGAGCGCCGCGCCGCGCATATCCTCGCGTTCTCGATCTCTCCGAGCAGCGGCGGTCGGCCGAGGAGCCGACGGGTCCGCCCGCTGCGTCGGTTGGCCCGCCCCCTGAATCAGCGATGTCGGTGGAAGGAGGTAGCGTTATGGGCGTGACGCCCGCCCTCGAAGTCCTGCACCGTGTCTTCGGGTACGACGAGTTCCGCGGTGAGCAGGCCGAGATCGTCGAGCAGGTCGCCTCGGGCGGCGACGCCGTCGTGCTCATGCCGACGGGTGGCGGCAAGAGCCTGTGCTATCAGATCCCGGCGCTTTTGCGAGAAGGCACGGGCATCGTCGTCTCGCCGCTCATCGCGCTCATGCAAGACCAGGTCGACGCGCTGACGGCCGTCGGCGTGCAGGCGGCCTTCCTCAACTCCTCGCAAGACGCCGCCGAGCGGGAGCGCGTCGAGCGTGCCTATCTCGACGGCCAGCTCGATCTGCTCTATGTCGCCCCCGAGCGGCTCTCGTCCGAGTCGACCAAGCGGTTCCTGGCCAACGGCAAGGTCGCGCTCTTCGCGATCGACGAGGCGCACTGTGTGTCGCAGTGGGGTCACGACTTCCGCCCCGACTACCTGTCGCTGGGCGATCTCGTGCAGCGCTGGCCCGATGTGCCGCGCATCGCGCTCACGGCCACGGCCACCGATGCCACGCACCGCGAGATCACCGAGCGTCTGCACCTCGAGCGCGCTCAGCACTTCGTGGCCAGCTTCGACCGGCCCAACATCCAATACCGCATCGTGCCGAAGAACGAGCCGCGCAAGCAGTTGCTCGACTTCATCCGGCGCGAGGGCTCGGGCGAGGCCGGCATCGTCTACGCCCTCAGCCGCAACACGGTCGAGAAGACGGCCGAGTTCCTGAAGCAGAACGGCATCGACGCCATGCCCTATCACGCGGGCCTCGACCAGGTCACGCGTGCGCGCACCCAGGCCCGGTTCCTGCGCGAAGACGGCGTCGTCATCGTCGCCACGATCGCTTTCGGCATGGGCATCGACAAACCCGACGTGCGCTTCGTCGCGCATATCGACCTGCCGAAGAGCGTCGAGAGCTACTACCAAGAGACCGGCCGCGCGGGCCGAGACGGCCTCCCGTCGGTGGCCTGGCTGGCCTATGGCCTGCAAGACGTCGTGCAGCAGCGTCGCATGATCGAGCAGTCGCCCGGCGACCTCTCGCACCGTCTCAAGCTGCAGAAGCACCTCGACTCCATGCTCGCGCTCTGCGAGACCGTCGACTGCCGACGGCAGAACCTGTTGCGTTACTTCGGCCAGGACGCCGAGCCGTGCGGCAACTGCGACACGTGCATCGAGAAGCCCGAGACGTGGGACGGCACGATTCCTGCCCAGAAGCTCCTCTCCACGGTCGTGCGCCTCAAGCGTGAGCGCAACCAAGAGTTCGGTGCGGGCCAGATCGTCGACATCCTGCGCGGCAAGCGCACGCCGCGCGTCGAGCAGTTCGGTCACGACCAGATCGCCACCTTCGGCATCGGCCAAGACCTCAGCGATCAGCAGTGGCGCGGCGTCGTGCGCCAGCTCCTCGCCGCCGATCTCCTGGCCGCGCGCGGCGAATACGGCACGCTCGTCATCACACCCGCGAGCGCCGAGGTGCTGAGCGGCAACCGCACGGTGCGCATGCGCAACGAGCCGCTGCGTCAGGCCTCCTCCGGCCGGTCTTCCTCGTCCTCCCGCCGGGCCGTCGTCGACCTCGCCGAGGCCGATATCCCGCTGTTCGAGGCACTGCGCGCTTGGCGTGCGGCCGAAGCGAAGGAGCAGGGCGTTCCCGCCTACATCGTCTTCGGCGACGCCACCCTGCGCGCCGTCGCCGAGCTGCGCCCGCAATCGCTCGCCGACCTCGACGGCGTCAGCGGCATCGGCGAGAAGAAGCTCGCCGCCTACGGCGAGGGCCTCTTGAGCGTCGTCGCCGAGCAGGCCTCCGCCTCGGCTTAGCCAACCGCCGGTATCGCCCGCATCCCTGTAGAAATCGACAGCGACGGCCGCGAGCGGCTCGCGCACCTTTGTGGCAATCCCACGCATCGCTTCACGGATCATTAGCGGACTCCTACTATCGACACAGATTTCAGTGTGGAAAGGCAGATCTCAATGAGCAACCGAACCGACGCAACCCCTAACGACCTCGCCGCGCAAAACACGGGCCCCGAGGCATCCGACCGCGCATCGGCCGAGCTGACCGCTCCCGGTGCGTCCGAAACCGTCGCCCCCGACGCGCTCGTCGACCCCGAGGCCGTCTCCCACCTCCCCGGCCCCGGCGGCGTCGACGCCGAAAGCCCGACGCAGGCCGCCACCGAAGCACCGCGCCCCGAACGCTCGCGTTCCGCGTCCGACGACGGCGATGGGCCGCGCGTCGACATCCCCTCGCTCGCCCACACCCTCCTCGGCAGCTGGCCCGAGGCGCGCCTCGCCTCGCGGGCCCTCGCCGGCCGCCCCGACATGCAGCGCGACGAAAGCCTCGGCATGGTCGAGCACCGCCAGCGCGTCTTCGAGCAACTGCACAAGCTCGTCGAGAACGGCCAAGTCCACCGCGCGTTCCCCACCCGTCTCGGTGGCCACGACGACCACGGCGGCAACATCGCCGGCTTCGAAGAACTCGTCCTCGCCGACCCGTCGCTGCAGATCAAGTCGGGTGTGCAGTGGGGCCTCTTCGGGGCAGCCATCCTGCACCTCGGCACCGAGAAGCACCACACGGCTTTCCTGCCCGGCGCCATGAGCCTCGAGGTGCCCGGCGCGTTCGCCATGACCGAGACGGGCCACGGCTCGGATGTCTCGAGCATCGCCACCACGGCCACCTACGACCCCGACACCCACGAGTTCGTCATCCAGACCCCGTTCCGCGCGGCCTGGAAGGACTACCTCGGCAACGCGGCCGTCCACGGCACCGCCGCCACCCTCTTCGCGCAGCTCATCACCAACGGCGTCAACCACGGCGTGCACTGCTTCTACGTGCCGCTGCGCGACGCCGACGGCGCCTTCCTCCCCGGCGTCGGTGGCGAAGACGACGGCCTGAAGGGTGGCCTCAACGGCATCGACAACGGCCGGCTGCACTTCGACGACGTGCGCATCCCGCGCGAAAACCTGCTCAACCGCTACGGCGACGTCGCCGAGGACGGCACCTACTCCTCGCCCATCGCGAGCCCCGGCCGCCGTTTCTTCACGATGCTCGGCACCCTGGTGCAGGGACGCGTCTCGCTTGACGGCGCGGCCACCGCGGCATCCGCCCTGGCCCTGCAGATCGCCATCACCTATGGCAGCGAGCGTCGGCAGTTCAACGCCGGCAGCGACACGCATGAGGAAGTCATCCTCGACTACCAGCGCCACCAGCGCCGGCTCCTGCCCCGTCTCGCCACCACCTACGCGCAGATCTTCGCCCACGACGACCTGCTCGTGAAGTTCGACGGTGTCTTCAGCGGCGCCGCCGACACCGACGACGACCGCCAAGACCTTGAAACGCTCGCGGCCGCGCTCAAGTCACTGTCCACGTGGCACGCGCTCGACACCCTGCAAGAGGCGCGCGAGGC
The DNA here is from genome assembly GCF_052783725.1 of Okibacterium fritillariae. Lineage (NCBI taxonomy): Bacteria > Bacillati > Actinomycetota > Actinomycetes > Micrococcales > Microbacteriaceae > Okibacterium > Okibacterium fritillariae. Next base: position 2,733,671 of record NZ_CP199917.1, on the reverse strand, counting down.
CTGCGGCGGTGCCGGCTTCCTGGCCGAGAACCGGCTCACGGGCCTGCGCGCCGACCTCGACGTCTACGCCACCTTCGAGGGTGACAACAACGTGCTCCTGCAGCTCGTCGGCAAGCGGCTGCTGGGCGACGTCGCCAAGCGCTTCAAGGGCGCCGACGCCAAAGTTCTCGCCAAGTATGCCGCCGGTCAGGTCGCCGACCGCGCCGTCCACGGCACGGGACTCCGCTCGCTCGCGCAGACCGTCGCCGACCTCGGCTCCACGGCGCGCTCCGTCGGACACCTCCGAGACACCGACACGCAGCGCGAACTCCTCACCGGCCGCGTCGAGACCATGGTCGAGCAGCTCGCCGCCAAGCTGCGCCCCGCCGGCAAGCTCGGCCCCGTCGAGGCCGCCGCGCTCTTCAACGACAACCAGAACGAGCTCATCGAGGCGGCCCGCGCCCACGCCGAGCTCCTGCAATGGGAGGCCTTCACGGCCGGTCTCGACAAGATCGCCGACAGCGACACGCGCCAGGTGCTCACCTGGGTGCGCGACCTCTTCGGCCTCGGCCTCGTCGAGAAGCACCTCGCGTGGTACCTCATCGCCGGGCGACTCTCACCCCAGCGCGCCGGCGCCGTCGGGCCCTACATCGACCGGCTCATCGCGCGCCTGCGCCCCCACGCCGCCGACCTCGTTGAAGCCTTCGGCTACGGCCCCGAGCACGTGCGCGCACCCATCGCCACGGGCGCCGAGCAGGCCCGCCAAGAAGAGGCCGCGTCCTACTTCGCGCGCAAACGCGAAGCCGGTGAGCTGCCGATCGACGAGAAGACGCTCAAGGCTCGCGCGAAGAAGATCCAGGTGAGCTGACGTCGTCACGCTCTCGCGCCGGTCGACCCGACCCCAGCGAGAGCGTGGCGATGAAGCCGAGGGTCAAGAAGCCCGCGGCGGCGAACGCCGAGAACTTCGTTCCCTCGCTGAAAGCCTCGCGTGCGTCATCCGCAATCGCAGCGGTTCGAGGATTGTCCGCCAGACCGGGCAGGGCCGAACCCGCGCTATCGACCACGGCAGACACCACCTGATCGCGCTGCTCGGCCGGCACCCCCGCGTCGTCGAGCTTGCCGCCCAGGATGCCGCCCGTGCTCGTGAACAGGATCGTGCCGAGAATAGCGATGCCGAGAGCCGAACCCACCTGGCGCGCGGTGGACTGCGTGCCCGACCCCTGCCCGGAGCGTTCCACCGGCACATCGCGCAACACCACACCCGTCAGCTGAGCGGTCGCAAGACCCACGCCGAAACCGTAGACGAACAGGAACGGTACGAGCGCCGCCCACGACGTATCCACACCGATCACGAACCCGAGCCCCGCGACACCCACGATCTCGGCCGCCAAACCCACGCGCACGATCGTGACCGCCGCAACCTTGTTGCCGAACGCGCCCGCAAACCCGCTCGCCACGAACGACCCGATGGCCAACGCCAGCAGCACGAGACCCGTCTGCAAGGCGCTGTAGCCGATCACATTTTGCAACCACAACGGCAGCGACAGGATGATGCCGAACTCACCCAGCGACACGATCAGGGCCGCGATGTTGCCATTGCGGAACGACGGGATGCCGAACAGCCCGACGCTCAACATGGTCGGTTTGCCGGCCCGCTCCTTGCGCCGCTCGCTCCACACGAACAGGAACCCGGCCACGGCGGACACCACGAAGGCCAGCGGAATGGGCGACAACCAGAACGGCCACACCCAGTCCCCGAACGCGAGGCCGTCCTCCGCCCGCCACCACCCGAACGTGCGCCCCTCGATCAAACCGAACACCAGCGCGGCAAACGTGATCACCGACAGCAGTGCGCCCACCAGGTCGACCCGCGTCTGCCCCGAGCCCCGAGACTCCTTCACCGTGACGACCACGCCGATGACGATCAGGATGCCGAGAGGAATGTTGATGCCGAACGCCCACCGCCACGACGCATACGTCGTCAGGTAGCCGCCCAGCAGGGGACCGAGCGCCGTCATGCCGCCGATCGTCGACCCCCACACCGCGAACGCGATCGCGCGCTCCTTGCCGCGGAACGTTGCGTTGATGAGCGACAACGTCGTCGGCAGCACCATCGCGCCGCCCACACCCTGCACCACGCGCGTCGCGATGAGGACACCCCCGGTCGGCGCCAGGGCCGCGGCGATCGACGCCAGCGCGAAGATCGTCACGCCGATGAGCAGCATGCGCTTCCGGCCGATGCGATCGGCGAGCGTGCCGAACACGAGCAACAGGGATGCGAACACCAACGTGTACGACTCCTGCACCCACTGCACCTCGGTCGAGCTGATGCCGAGGTCGTCGACGATCGACGGGATGGCGACATTCACGATCGTGGAATCGACGATGATGAGCGCGACGGCGATGCTGATGAAAACCAACCCGAACCAGCGGGTGCGCGGAGAACTCACGGTGTGCCTTTCCGGCCGACGTGACGTCGACGTGAAAATAGTAAGCCTGCTGACTGTTTATTACCAGGAGTACATTAGTCCCATGACACCCGAGCCGCGCAACACCCCTCAACAGGGCGTTGCCGCGGGTTCTGCGCCCCACGACTCGGCTTCTGCTTCTGCTTCTGCGCATGCTTCAGCTTCTGCTTCGGCGTCCTCGTCGTCCACGGCATCGCCCACGCCGCCGGCCAGCGTGAACCCCGAGGGCGGCCCGATGGATGCCTGGCCCACCGGCCGTCTCCTGTCCACGGCCTCGCGCCTCGTGGAACACGCCTGGGCCGAGGCGCTCGAAAGCCACGGACTCACGCACGCGGGCCTCATCGTGCTGCACTTCCTCTCGACCGGACCCGCCAGCCAGATCGAATTGGCCCGCCGCGCCCGCGTGCAGACGCAGACCATGTCGCGCACCCTCGACCGGCTCGAGCGCGACGGTTATGTGGAACGCAGTGCCGACGCATCCGACCGTCGTCGCCACGTGGTCGTGATCACCCCCGAGGGTGCCGACGCCTTCCGCCGCGCGCACGACCTCGAGGCCACGATCTTCCCCGAGCTGCCGCAGCACGACGTTCTGCGTGAGGCGCTCCTCCACCTCATTGCGGCGACCGAGACCCGCCGCTGGGGCGACCTCGACGACTGAGATCACCGCGGAGCGCCGCTCGCCTCCCAGCGGTTTCTGAGTCCCTCCTGATTAGATTCGGTGAACGCACAACCGCGTCACCCCGCGCATCCCGCGCCACTTCAGTGAGGAATCCGCAATGAACTGCCCGGTCGACAATGTCCCCCTCGTCATGAGCGAACGCTCCGGCGTCGAGATCGACTACTGCCCCACCTGCCGTGGTGTGTGGCTCGATCGTGGCGAGCTCGACAAGATCCTCGACCGCGCCAGCCGCGAGTTCGGCGGAGCCGCCGCAGCCGCCTCGGCCGAGGCCGCGTCCGTGCAGCAGGGCCCGGCCAACGGGATGCCCGGCGGCCACACCGATGCACCCAACCCCTACACGGGCCTTCCGCGCGACGCCGACCGCCCCTTCCCGGGCCGCGGCTCCGACCGCTGGGACGACGGGGCCCGCGGCTACAGCAACGGTCGCGATAACCGCTCGCCGCGCGACCGCGACCGCGACGACCACCGCCGCCGCGACGACAGCGACGACTTCGGCCGCGGGGGACTGGGCGGCCTGCTCGGCGGCATCACCGGCAACCGCGACAACAACGGCTACGGCAGCCGCGACAGCGACCGCCGCTACGACGACGACCGCCGCTACAACAACGACAACCGCAACGGCCAGGGCCGCAAGCGCAAAGACAACTGGCTGAGCGAGCTCTTCGACTGATCGGCGTCTGCCTCGCACGACCCGCTTAACGAGAAATCCCCCGGCGCCGCGAGGCGTTCGGGGGATTTCGCATTGAGATTGCTTCGCTGTGGTGGCTCCGACGGGCGTCGATCCCGTGACCTCTCGATTTTCAGTCGAACGCTCTACCAACTGAGCTACAGAGCCGAAGGCTGTCGCCTCCATGGTGAAATGCCCCTCCAAAAGGAGAGGCATTCGACCTGGCGACCCTGACGGGACTTGAACCCGCGACCTCCGCCGTGACAGGGCGGCACGCTAACCAACTGCGCTACAGGGCCTCGATATTGTGTTGCTGTGTTTTCGTGCTTTTCGCACCTGACCATTATGCCGTATGTTTCGCTCCGTTTTTTACACGGGAGTTTCGAGCTGGTTTTGTGCGGTGTTGCTGTTCTTCAGTGTAGTAGTACCGTGACCCCAACGGGATTCGAACCCGTGCTGCCGCCGTGAAAGGGCGGTGTCCTAGGCCACTAAACGATGGGGCCGGTGTGCCCGAGGGCACTGAACTACCGACGACCAAGCATACGGATTCGGCGGCACTTTGGCAAAACGTATCGAGGCGGACCGGGAGCGACCTCGGAGTGACACGACGAGCCCGGTCAGGTGCGCCGCAACGGATCGGCGGGCAGATGCGACGCGGCCGGCGAGGCCGGCGAGGCCGTGCACCGTGAAAACCGGCGGGCGCAAAGACGGATGCCCCCGCCGCACACGCGAGCGAGGGCATCCCCAAATGAAAGCCAGCGACTAGTGGCCGCCCTCTTCTTTCAGCTTGGTGAAACCGTCTTGCACGATCTGCTCGGCCTCGGCCGCGTTGCCCCAGCCCTCGATCTTGACCCACTTGCCGGGCTCGAGGTCTTTGTAACGCGTGAAGAAGTGCTCGATCTCGTTGCGCGTCTGCTGCGGAACGTCGTCGATGTCCTGGATGTGGCTCCAGCGCGGGTCTTTCACGGGAACCACGACGACCTTGGCGTCGGAACCGGCCTCGTCGCTCATGTTGAGCACGCCGACGGGGCGAACCTTCACGCCCACGCCCGGGAACACGGGGTATTCGAGCAGCACGAGCGCGTCGACGGGGTCGCCGTCGAGGCCCAGCGTGTTCTCGAAGTAGCCGTAGTCGGTCGGGTAGACGAACGACGTGAACAGCACGCGGTCGAGGTAGACGCGACCGGTCTCGTGGTCGACCTCGTACTTGTTGCGGCTGCCCTTGGGAATTTCTACGACGACGTCGTAACCTGCCATGAGTTTCTCCTTGCTCGTGAAGTCTGGAATAACGTTACTGGATGCCTCCCTCCGCGCGCCCTGAACATCGCCGTCCCCTCGATCCGGCAACGGCCGAGGTGCGCGCGGCCGTGCGGCGTTCGCTCGCCGCACACGTGGCCGAAGAGGGCAGCCCTCTCGTCCTCGTCGCCCTGAGCGGTGGCCCCGATTCTCTGGCCCTCGCGGCGGCGGTCGCGTTCGAGGCGCCCAAGCTCGGCATCCGCGCCGGCGCCGTCATCGTCGATCACGCCCTGCAGTCCGGCTCCGAGGATGTCGCGGCCCGCGCCGCCGAGCAAGCCTCGGCTCTCGGCCTCGCCCCCGTCATCGTCAAACAGGTCGTTGTGTCGAGCGGCGCGGGTCCCGAAGAAGCAGCCCGTCACGCACGGTATGACGCCTTCGCGGAGGTGTTCGCCGAGACAGGGGCGTCCCACATCCTCATCGGTCACACGCTCGACGACCAGGCCGAAACCGTGTTGCTCGGTCTCGCCCGGGGTGCGGGACCGGCGAGCCTGCGCGGGATGTCTGAGCTCGCCGACCGTTACCTGCGACCACTCCTCGGGGTGCACCGTGAAACCACGCACGCCTCGTGCGACGCCCTGGGCCTCGACGCGTGGACCGACCCCCACAACGATGAACACCGCTTCAGCCGCGTGCGCGTGCGCAAGGCCGTGCTGCCCGTCCTGGAGCGCGAGCTCGGGCCGGGCGTGGCCGAGGCGCTCGTGCGCACCGCCGACATCCTGCGCGAAGACAGCGAGGCGCTCGACCGCATGGTCGACGAGATCATCGAGGAGATCTGCGAGCCGGCCGAGGCGGGCATCGCGGTCGACGTGCGCGCTCTGGCCGTGAACCCGGCGGCCCTGCGCAACCGGATCATCCGCGTGGTGGCCGCAGGCGAGTTCGGCCAATACCTGAACCGCGCCCACACCCTCGAGATCGCACGCCTCGTCACCGACTGGCGCGGCCAGGGCCCCATCGACGTGCCGGGCATCAGCGTCACGCGCGAAGGTGCACTCCTCGTCTTCACGGCGCGCACCTCCGAGGGGGCTGACGCGTAACCCAGGAGGCCCGAGACATCCGTACACTCGAATCATGGAATCGACGGACGTTCAGGGCGACCTCGCCCAAGTTTTGGTGACCGAGGAGCAGATCCACGACAAGCTGCGCGAGCTGGCGCGGCGCATCGAGGCCGACTACGAGGGCGAAGACCTGCTCCTCGTGGGTGTGCTCAAGGGCGCCGTCATGGTGATGGCCGACCTGAGCCGCGAGCTGCGCAACCACGTCGAGATCGACTGGATGGCCGTTTCGTCCTACGGCAACAGCACCAAGTCGTCGGGTGTCGTGCAGATTCGCAAGGACCTCGACACCCCGCTCGAGGGCCGCCACGTGCTCATCGTCGAGGACATCATCGACTCCGGGCTCACGTTGTCGTGGCTGCTCGAGAACTTCGCGGCGCGCGGTGCCGCCTCCATCGAGGTGTGTGCACTTCTTCGCAAACCGGATGCCGCCAAGGTCGAGATCGACTGCCGCTACGTCGGTTTCGACATCCCGAACGAATTCGTCGTGGGCTATGGCCTCGACTACGCGGAGCGTTACCGCAACCTGCGCGATGTGGCCGTGCTCGCGCCGCACGTCTACGCCTGATCCGGGCGCTTTACGCCCACGGGGAACACAGAGTGGGCGCTCAGACTGTTAGAGATACCCTGGTGCGACACGGGCGATTGTGGCCCTCTTCGACCCACCTGCAGAAAGGTGACGGGCTGCGGCCCGGAGCAACATGAATTTCAAGCGCATCTTCAAGGGACCGCTTCCCTACATCCTGCTCGCCGTCGTCGTGTTCTTCGTCGGTTCGAGCCTGCTCAACATCAACGGGTTCAAAGAGGTGTCCACCGAGCACGGTCTGCAGCTCTTGAAGGACGACAAGGTCAAGGAGGTCATCCTCACCGAGGGTGACAACCGAGCTGACCTCACGCTTGCGTCGGCCGATGGTGACAACGGCACCATGGTGCAGTTCTACTACCTCAATGCCCGCGCCGCCGATGTCGTCGATGCCGTCGACTCCGCCGCGCCCGCCGAGGGCTTCAACGACAAGGTGCCCCAGCCCAGCTGGTGGGGCAGCCTGCTGAGCCTGCTCATCCCGCTGCTGCTCATCGGTGTCTTCTTCTGGATCATGCTGTCGAGCATGCAGGGTGGCGGCAACAAGGTCATGCAGTTCGGCAAGTCCAAGGCCAAGCTCGTGTCGAAGGAGGCCCCCAAGGTCACCTTCCAAGACGTGGCCGGCAGCGACGAGGCCATCGAAGAGCTCGAAGAGATCAAAGACTTCCTGAAAGACCCGGCCAAGTTCCAGGCCGTCGGCGCCCGCATCCCCAAGGGTGTGCTGCTCTACGGCCCTCCCGGAACGGGTAAGACCCTGCTCGCGCGTGCTGTCGCGGGCGAGGCCGGTGTTCCGTTCTACTCCATCTCGGGTTCTGACTTCGTCGAGATGTTCGTCGGTGTCGGCGCCAGCCGCGTGCGCGACCTGTTCGAGCAGGCCAAGCAGAACGCCCCCGCCATCATCTTCATCGACGAGATCGACGCCGTCGGCCGCCACCGTGGCGCCGGCATGGGCGGTGGACACGACGAGCGCGAGCAGACGCTCAACCAGCTGCTCGTCGAGATGGACGGCTTCGACCCCAAGGCCAACGTCATCCTGATCGCGGCGACGAACCGCCCCGACATCCTCGACCCCGCTTTGCTGCGCCCCGGCCGCTTCGACCGCCAGATCGGCGTCGACGCACCCGACCTGCAGGGTCGCCGCCAGATCCTCGAGGTGCACGGCCGCGGCAAGCCGCTGTCGAAGAACGTCGACCTCGAGGTCGTCGCGCGCAAGACGCCCGGCTTCACGGGTGCCGACCTGGCCAACGTGCTGAACGAGGCCGCGCTTCTGACGGCCCGCTCCAACGCCCAGCTCATCGACAACCGCGCGCTCGACGAGGCCATCGACCGCGTCATCGCCGGCCCGCAGCGCCGCACACGCATCATGAACGACCGCGAGAAGCTCATCACGGCCTACCACGAGGGTGGCCACGCGCTGGCCGCCGCCTCGATGCGCAACACCGACCCCGTGACCAAGGTCACGATCCTCCCGCGCGGACGCGCCCTCGGTTACACGATGGTGCTGCCGCTCGAGGACAAGTACTCGGTCACCCGCAACGAACTGCTCGACCAGCTGACCTACGCCATGGGCGGTCGCGTGGCCGAAGAGCTCGTGTTCCACGACCCCACCACGGGTGCGTCGAACGACATCGAGAAGGCCACGGGCATCGCGCGCAAGATGGTCACCGAATACGGCATGACGACCGATGTGGGCGCCGTGAAGCTCGGCCAGTCCTCGGGCGAGATGTTCCTCGGCCGCGACATGGGCCACCAGCGCGACTACTCCGAGTCGATCGCCGAGCGCGTCGACCAGCAGACGCGCCGCCTCATCGAGCAGGCTCACGACGAGGCCTGGCAGGTCATCACCGAGAACCGCGACATCCTCGACCGCCTCGCCGCCGAGCTGATGGAGAAGGAGACGCTCGACCACACCCAACTGGCCGAGATCTTCACCGACGTCAAGAAGCTGCCCGAGCGCCCGCAGTGGCTGTCGAGCGACAAGCGTCCCGTGTCCGACCGCCCGCCCATCGTGGTGGCCGCGAAGACCAAGATCCCCGTCGACCCCGGTGTGACCGACGGCGGCGTGGAGTCCGAGGAACGCCCCGACCTGCGGACGAACCCCAACCCGCGTCCCGCGACGGCGTAAACCGCATGACGGGCGTCGACAGGCCCCGGATCGAGGCGGCCGTGCGCGAGCTCCTCGCCGCTATCGGTGAGGATGTCTCGCGCGAGGGTTTGGCTGAAACGCCACGTCGCGTGGGCGAGGCGTACGCTGAGTTCTTCGGCGGACTGCACGTCGACGCCGAGGCGTTTCTCGCCAACACCGTGCCGGTCGGCGACCGCGCTGGCGAGGTCGTGCTCGTGCGCGACATCGCGTTCCGCTCGATCTGCGAACACCACCTCCTGCCCTTCCTCGGCACGGCGCATGTCGCCTATGTGCCGGGTGAGCACGTGGTGGGGCTCGGCAGCCTGCCGCGCGTGGTCGACGCCATCGCGTCGCGCCCGCAGATGCAGGAGCGCCTGACCGAGGAGATCGCCGACACGCTCGAACGCGGGCTCCAGGCGCGCGGCGTGCTCGTGGTGCTCGACGCCGTGCACGGCTGCGTCGTGGCCCGCGGGCAGCAGCAGCGCGACAGCTCGACCGTGACGGTCGCGAGTCGCGGCACGCTGGGCGACCCGGCTGCCCGGGCCGAGATCTTCGCGCTGATCGGTGCGCGTCCAGCGCCGGATGCCGGGGCGACACCGTGATGACTTCCGAGACGCCGCATGTGATGGGCGTCGTCAACGTCACGCCGGACTCGTTCAGCGACGGCGGCCAGTTCATCGACGCCGATGCCGCCCTGTCGCACGCGCTCCAACTCGCGGCCGACGGCGCCGACATCATCGACGTGGGCGGCGAATCGACCCGCCCCGGGGCAGACCGCGTCACACCGGCCGAGGAACAGCGCCGCGTGCTGCCGCTCGTGCGCGCGCTGGCAGGCCGCGACATCGCCGTGAGCGTCGACACCATGAACGCCGAAACGGCGGCGAGGGCCGTGCACGAGGGCGCGGTCATCGTGAACGATGTGTCGGGCGGGCTCGCCGACGCGGGCATGGCCGCGGCCATTGCATCCACGCCGGCGATCTTCGTCATCGGGCACTGGCGCACGCACTCGGCCACCATGAACGCCTTCGCCGACTACGACGACGTCGTCACCGAGGTGCGCGACGAACTCTCGAAGCGGGTCGACGACGCCCGGGCCGCGGGCATCTCGGGCGACCGCATCGTGCTCGACCCGGGGCTCGGTTTCTCGAAGAACGGCTCGCACAACTGGGAGCTCCTGGCCCGCCTCGACGAGCTGCTCGAGCTCGGCTACCCCGTGCTCGTGGGCACGAGCCGCAAACGGTTCCTCGGCGCGCTGCTGCCCGACGACGCTCCCATGACCGAGCGGGACCTGCCGACGGCCGTCACGAGCGTGCTGGCCGCGCAGGCCGGGGCGTGGGGGGTGCGCGTGCACGACGCATCCGCCACCCGACTCGCCCTCGACACCTGGCGCGCATGGCAGAGTGGACGACGTGGCTAGCCTCGACACCATCCAGCTGACCGGCCTGCGGGTGCGCGCGCACCACGGCGTCTACGACTTCGAGCGCGAGAACGGGCAAGACTTCGTCATCGACGTGACGGTGTGGCTCGACCTGGCTCGGGCGGCTGCGAGCGACGACGTATCGACCACCATCCACTACGGCGAGCTGGCCGAAAGCATCGCGCGGGCCGTGGCCGGCGACCCCGTCGACCTCATCGAGACGGTCGCCGAACGCGTCGCGACCCTCGTGTTGAGCTACCCGGCTGCCGAGCGCACGCGCGTCACCGTGCACAAACCCGATGCGCCCATCTCGGTGCCCTTCGCCGATGTCGCGGTGAGCATCGAGCGTGAGCAGAGGGCGCCGTCCGCATCCGGCGATCACGCCACGCGCGACGATCAGGCCACCCGCGACGACCACGCCACGGGCGCGCGACCGGGCCGACACGGCTCAGCCGACCGAGCGGATGCCGACGCATGACGCCCATCGCCAAGCCACCCGTTCATCCGCCCGTCCGTCGGCCCTCGCAACTGTCTCTCGGCGTGACGAGCGCCGTCGTGGCCTTCGGCGCCAACCTGGGCGATCGCGAGACCACCATCCGCCACGCCCTCGCCGACCTCGACGCAACCGACGGCATCACGGTCACGCGCATCTCGCCGCTGCACGAATCGGTCGCGGTCAAACCCGACGGAGAAGACCCGGACGCGCCCGGCTATCTCAACGGCGTCGCCCTGCTCTCGACCACCCTCAGCCCGCGAGCGCTGCTCACCGAACTCAACCGCGTCGAACGCGAACACGGCCGCGTGCGCACCGAGCGGTGGGGCGACCGCACGCTCGACCTCGACATCGTGGCCTTCGGATCGCTGACCGTCGACGAACCCGACCTCACCATCCCGCACCCCCGCGCCGCCGAACGCGACTTCGTGCTCGCGCCCTGGCTCGACGTCGACCCGGATGCCGCGCTCCCCGGTCTCGGGCGCGCCGACGCCTTGCTCGCCGCCCTGCGAAAGGACCGCCCGTGACCCGCACGCGTGCCACGCCCATCATCGGTCTCGCCATCGTCGGCCTGGCGATCGGCTACCTCATCGAATACGCGTCCGCCGCTGGGGGGCGCCCGCTCGTCATCCCGCCCGTCACCTTCTCCGCCACGCTTCTCGCGGTCGCGGCCATCGTGGTCGGCTTCGCCATCCCGATCCGTCGCGCCGTCACGGGCAAGGCGCAGCGCATGATCGACCCGTTCCGGGCGATGCGCGTCGTCGTGCTCGCCAAGGCCTGCAGCCTGGTCGGTGGCCTGCTCATCGGGGTCACCCTCGGAGCGCTCGGCTTCCTCCTCACCCGGCCGGTGATGCCCGCGGTAGGCTCGACGTGGTTGACGATCGCCGCACTCGCAGCAGCCGCAATCCTGCTGGCGGCCGCCCTCGTTGCCGAGCACCTCTGCACGCTTCCAAAGGATGATGACGACGATGACACTGCCGGAGCCGCACCCTCACACTGAGCCCGCCTCGCGCGGCGAGTTCGCGCCGCAGCCTGCCGGGTCGCCCGACGAGTTCGCCCCACAGCCCGCCGGCGGCGCCGTCGACGAGGCCGCCCGAGAGGACCTCGCCGCGCACACGCCCGACGACCTCGGGCGCCTCGACCTGCCGCATGAGGGCTGGCAGCGCGTGTCGAAGCGCTTCATCGTCGTCGAACTCATCGGCTCGGTCATCACGCTCGCCGTGCTGGCCGCCGCCGCGATCTTCATCGCCGTCATCAGCGAGGCCGTGTGGCAGTGGTGGGTGGCGGGCCCGATCGCGCTCATCACCCTCATCTACATGATCTTCACGCCGCGCCGCGTGCGCTCGATCGGCTATCTGCTGCGCGACGACGACCTGCTGTTCCGCCGCGGCATCATGTGGCAGCGTTTCGTGGCCGTGCCCTACGGCCGCATGCAGCTCATCGACGTCAACCGCGGGCCCGTGGCCCGCGCCTTCGGGTTGTCCGAGCTGAAGTTCGTCACGGCATCCGCCACCACGGGTGTCGTGTTGCCGGGCCTGCCCGCCGACGAAGCCGACCGCCTGCGCGACCACCTCGTCGCGGTCGCCGAGACCCGACGGACCGGACTGTGACGAACGAGGCCCCCGAGCGACCGTCCTCCTCCCACATCCTCGCCGACGGCGAGTGGCACCGCCTGCACCCCGCAACACCCCTCCTGCGCGGCGGCATCTTCTTCATCGCTGTCGCCGGTTTCGTCATCGCCAACCTGCGCGAGCGCCTCGTCGAACTCTTCCTGCCGCAGTTCGGCGACGAGGAGTACCGCGAATACGGCGACCCCGTCTCGTTCGTCTGGGAGCAGGGCCTCGTCGGCTGGGCGCTCCTCGCGCTCTTGGTGCTCCTCCTGATCATCATCGGCACCTTCTTCCTGTCCTGGCGCATGCACACGTTCCGCATCACCAACGAGGCCGTGGAGGTGCGCTCGGGCATCGTGTTCCGCACCAACCGCAAGGCCAAACTCGACCGCGTGCAGGGCGTCAACATCAACAAGCCCTTCCTGGCCCGCCTGTTGGGCGCCGCCAAGATGGAGGTCAGCGTCGCGGGTCAAGACGCCAACGTCAAGCTCGAATACCTCTACGCACGTGACGCCGACGGCCTGCGTCGGGATGTCCTCACCCTCGCCTCGGGCGCCAAACTCGCCGAGCGGGGCAGCGCTCCGGTCGTGAGCGTGGGGCCGGCGGGCCTCGTGCGCAGCGACGATCCCGCCATCAGCCGCGTCGTCACCGAGCGCGTCAACGACTTCCTGTCGCCGGAGCTCGACCCCGACCAGGCGCCGCCCGAGTCGGTCGTGCGCATTCCGGTCGGCCGCCTCGTGGCCTCGACGATCATCGGATGGCCGACCCTCATCGGTCTGGCCGTCATCGTCGCCGCCGCCATCCAGATCGCGAACGACCAGTTCTTCACTCTCTTCTGGACCATCCCCGCCGTCTTGGGTGTGGCCGGCTACATCTGGTCGACCATCACCAAGTCGCTGCGCTACTCGATCGCGGGAACCCCCTCGGGCGTGCGCGTGGGCTTCGGCCTGCTCTCGACCAGCAATGACACGATCCCGCCCGGGCGCGTGCACGCCATCGAGGTGACCCAGTCGATCCTCTGGCGTCCGTTCGGGTGGTGGCAGGTGCGCATCAACAAGGCCGGCGTCTCGCTCACCGACGCCAACGCCGCCCGGGGTAACACCACCATCCTGCCCGTGGGAAAACTCGACGATGTGACCCGCGTTCTCGGCCTCATCGTCAACGACGCGCAGACGGATGGCCTGCTCACCGACTTGCGCGCGGCCATCACCGACCCCGCCTCCCACGGCTTCACCATCGCCCCCCGCCGCGCGCGCTGGCTCGACCCCTTCGCCTGGAAGCGCACCGGGTTCGCGCTGCGCGGGGGAGTGCTGCTGTTCCGCCGCGGCGTGGTCTGGCGCAAACTCGACGTGCTGCCGCTCGCGCGTCTGCAGTCCATTCAGGTGACCCAGGGGCCGCTCGAGCGACTCTTCCGGCTGTCGTCGGCGCAGGCCCACACCGTCATGGGGCCCGTCACGGCGACCGTTCCCACGATGTCGACGGCGAACGCCGTGCTGCTGCTCGAGACCGTCTCCGAGGCGGTCGTGCGCGCGGCCGCGGCCGACCGCAGCCATCGTTGGGGCGAGAGCGGCGAGCAGCGATGAGCGCACGCGCCGGGCGTCTCGGCGTCGGCATCATCGGCGCCGGCCGGGTCGGTCCCGTGTTGGGCGTCGCCCTCGCGGGTGCCGGCCACGCCATCGTGGGCGTCAGTGCCATCTCCGATGAGAGCCGCGATCGCGCCGAGGCCATGCTGCCGGGCGTGCCGGTGCTCGACATCCCGGTCATCGTCGAGCGCAGCGAGCTGGTCATCCTGGCGGTGCCGCAGAGCGAGTTGCCGCAGCTGGTGGCGGGTCTCGCCGCATCCGGAACCTGGCAGCCCGGCCAGCTCGTCATGCACACGGCGCCGCTCTATGGCATCGGGGTGCTGCAGCCGGCGTTGGCCGCCGGTGTGATCCCGCTCGCCATCCACCCGGCCATGGAATTCACGGGGTCGAGCATGGATGTCTCGCGACTCACCGAAACCTCGTTCGCCGTCACGGCGCCCGCCCCGGTTCTGCCGATCGCGCAAGCCCTGGTCGTGGAGATGGGCGGCGAACCGGTCGTCGTCGACGAGAAGGACCGCGCGGCCTATGCCGAGGCCGTCTCGATCGCCTCGGAGTTCTCGCGCTCGATCGTCACGCAGGCCACGGGCATCCTCGCCGAGATCGGCGTCGACAACCCCGGCGGGTTCCTCTCCTCCCTCGTGCGCTCGACGGTCGACAACGCCCTGCGGCGCGCCACGCCGCCCGGCGCGCTGCCGGGGCTCGACGAGCTGCGCTGAGCGCCTCGACTACGATCGGCCTGTGCCCCACTCCGATACCCCGCTCCTCCGCACCGCCCTCGACGCCGCCGAATCGGCCGCCGACCGGGGTCTCGACGCCGTCCTCGCCGCCGCGCAATCGGCCATCATGGGCGAGTCGCATGTCACGCTCACGCGCTTGGCCCTCGTTAACCCGGAGACGAACTCACCTCTCGACGACGGCTATCGCGGCGTGGTGCGTGCCGTCATCCAGCTCGCCGTCGGCGGGGAACGGGTCGACGGCTCCCGCGACTTCTACGTCAACTAAACTGTGGTGACCCCACAAGGAGACGCTTCCGCAATGAGTGACGACCGCCACGACGCCCCCCGCACCCCCGCCCAGGCCGACGCCGCCGCATCCGACCCGACGAGCGCCGCCGCGACCGCCGCCGGCGACAACGGTTTCACGGCCGACGAGGTCAGCGAGCAGAAGGCCGTGCGCCTGCAGAAGCGTGAGCGCCTCATTCGCGAGCGAACGGATGCCGCGGGCGGCGCTTATCCCGTGCAGCTGCCCATCACCACCACCATTCCTGCGGTCCGCGCCGAGTTCGGTCACCTCGAGGCCGACGCCACGACGGGTGTCACGGTCGGACTCGCCGGGCGCCTCGTGCACCTGCGCAACACGGGCAAGCTGTGCTTCGCGTCGCTGCAATCGGGCGACGGCAGCCGCATCCAGGCCATGGTCTCTCTCGCCAACGTGGGCGAAGAATCGCTGGCCGCCTGGAAGGAACTCGTCGACCTGGGCGACCACGTCTTCGTCACGGGCGAGGTCATCTCGAGCCGCCGCGGCGAGCTGTCGATCATGGTCAGCGACTGGGCCATCGCCTCGAAGGCGCTCCTGCCGCTGCCCAACCTGCACAACGAGTTGAGCGAAGAATCGCGCGTGCGCAGCCGCTACCTCGACCTCATCGTGCGCGACCAGGCCCGGCAGACCGTGCGCGCCCGCGCCAAGGCCGTGGCCTCACTGCGCGCCACGTTCGACGCGCACGACTTCCTCGAGGTCGAGACGCCCATGCTGCAGACCATCCACGGTGGTGCAGCAGCCCGCCCGTTCTCCACGCACTCCAACGCCTTCGACACCGAGCTCTTCCTGCGCATCGCGCCCGAGCTGTTCCTCAAGCGCGCCGTCGTCGGCGGCATCGACCGTGTGTTCGAGATCAACCGCAACTTCCGCAACGAGGGTGCCGACTCCACGCACAGCCCCGAGTTCGCCATGCTCGAGGCCTACCAGGCCTACGGCGACTACAACCAGATCGCCGACCTCACGCAGGAGCTCATCCAGAACGCGGCGTTCGCGGTCTCGGGTTCGCACGTGGTCACCTGGGCCGACGGCACCGAGTTCGACCTGGGCGGCGAGTGGGATCGCCTGTCGATGTACGAGTCGCTGTCCGAGGCATCCGGTCGCACCATCACGCCGCAGACGCCCCTCGACGAGCTGAAGGCCCTGGCCGACGAGGTCGAACTCGAGGTGGGCGTGCCCACGCACGGCAAATACGTCGAAGAGCTGTGGGAGCACTTCGTGAAGGGTTCGCTCGAGCGCCCCACGTTCGTCATGGACTTCCCGCTCGACACGTCGCCGCTGGTGCGCGAGCACCGCTCCATTCCGGGCGTCGTCGAGAAGTGGGACCTCTACATTCGCGGTTTCGAGCTGGCCACGGGCTACTCCGAGCTCGTCGACCCCGTCATCCAGCGCGAGCGCTTCGTCGAGCAGGCGAAACTCGGCGCCAAGGGGGATGTCGAGGCCATGCGTCTCGACGAAGAATTCCTCCGTGCGCTCGAACACGGCATGCCGCCGTCGGGTGGAATGGGCATGGGCATCGACCGCCTCATGATGGCGATCACGGGCCTCGGCATTCGCGAAACCATCCTGTTCCCCCTGGTCAAGTAGGCGAAGGAGCCTCAGCATGAGCTATCTGCCGAAGAACGAAACCGAGCCGGGCGACCCCAAGAAGCCCACCAACGCGCGCGTCATGATCTGGATCGTGGTGGGCGGCATCGGCCTCTACCTCATCGTCACGGGTGTCTACGGCGGCCTGACTGGCGGCAGCTAGCGCTGGCCTCGGCGCTGGCTGCGGTGCTTGCTGCGGTGCGGGTTGCTGCGCTCGGCTCGGCGTGTCCCCGCCACAGGGCGTATCCTTGAGGAGTCATGGATAACTTCTGGGTCGCAGCCATCTGGTCACTCACCCCCACGGTCCTCGTGGGCGGGGTGTTCTGGTTCCTCATGCGCGCCATCATCCGCTCCGACCGCAACGAGCGTAAGGCCTACGCCGAGATCGAGGCCGAAGAGCGCGTGCGCCTGGGCCTGCCGCCCGCGGGCAAATAGCGCCGCCCCAAGCATCCGTGCATTGTGCGCACGCTAGGCTAAGGCCGCAAACGGGCCGAGTCGAACGTGAGGAGAGTCGGTGACTACATACGGCTTCACGGGCTGGTTCGGCATCGCGCTGCTCATCCTCGACCTGGCGGTCCGCGTTCTCGCGGTCATCATCGTCCCGCGCAACCGCCGCCCGACGGCAGGCATGGCGTGGCTGCTCGCGATCTTCCTCATCCCGCTCGTCGGAATCGTCGTCTTCCTGCTCATCGGAAACCCGAAGCTGCCTCGCAAACGACGGCGCAAGCAGGATGACATCAACGTCTACATCCGGCAGACGACGCGCGACCTCGTGCGGGCCAACCTCACCGACGAGTCGCCGCCGTGGTTCGCGAGCGTCGTCGCGCTCAACCGCCGGCTCGGCTCCATGCCGTTGCAGGGCGGCAACGACGCCACGCTGATCGCCGACTACCAGGCCTCCCTCGACGCCATGACCGAGGAAGTGGGTCGCGCCACGCGTTTCGTGCACGTGGAGTTCTACATCCTCACGTGCGACCAGACCACCTACCCGCTGTTCGACGCGCTCGAGGCGGCCGTCAAGCGCGGCGTCATCGTGCGCGTGCTGCTCGACCACTTCGCCAGCTTCCGCACGCGCGACTACAAGAAGACCCTGCGCCGCCTCACCGAGATGGGCGCCGACTGGCACCTGATGCTGCCCCTCCAGCCGCTCAAGGGCAAGTTCCAGCGCCCCGACCTGCGCAACCACCGCAAGCTGCTGATCGTCGACGGCGCGATCGGTTACATGGGCTCGCAGAACGTGATCGACCGCAGCTACAACAAGTCGAGCAACATCAAGCGCGGCCTGCAGTGGCAGGAGTTGGTCACGCGCATCGAGGGCCCGACGGTGGCCGCTCTCAACGCCGTGTTCCTGAGCGATTGGTACTCCGAAACCGACCAGATCCTCACCAACGAGACGGGCATCCTGGATGCCGCCACCAACGCCGGCGACCTCGAACTGCAGGTGGTGCCCTCCGGCCCCGGTTTCGACGGCGAGAACAACTTGCGCCTCTTCCTCGCGCTCATCTACAACGCGCAGCACCAGATCAACATCACGAGCCCCTACTTCGTGCCCGACGAGGCCATGCTCTATGCCGTGACCACGGCCGTGCAGCGCGGCGTTCCGGTCAATCTGTTCGTCTCCGAGATCGGCGACCAGGCGCTCGTCTACCACGCGCAGCGCTCCTACTACGAAGAACTGCTGCGCGCGGGCGTGCGCATTTGGATGTACCCGGCGCCCTACATCCTGCACGCCAAGCACTTCACGATCGACGACGAGATCGCGGTCATCGGCTCGAGCAACATGGACATGCGTTCCTTCGGCCTCAACATGGAGGTCTCGCTCATGGTGCGCGGGGCGGACTTCGTCGACGAGATGCGCCAGGTCGAAGACCACTACCGCAGCGTCAGCCGCGAACTCACGCTCGACGAGTGGCTCACGCAGCCGCTCCGCTCCACCATCCTCGACAACATCGCCCGCCTCACCTCCGCCCTGCAGTAGCGGACGACACGCCCGAGTTATCCACAGGGGAGCCCTCCCCATGGCTTCGTCGTTATGGGCTCGATACCGTGGACACACGACGAACGAGAGGGGCGGGGCGTGGAGAAGGTTGTGATCGACGGGGCGTTGCTCGACGATATGGTGTCGAGCCTGGCCCGCATCCGTGCAGAGTTCGATGGAGCCAACGGTGAGAGCCACGACGTCGCCGTCGCGGTGGGCCATATGGCTTTGGGGGAACGCGTCCTTGCTTTCGCTGAAGGATGGGATCACCGCCGGTCCGAGCTGAGTGAACAGCTCACCTCCCTCGGCGAGCAGCTCACGAGCGTACGGGAGGGCTTCGAGAGCGTGGACAACGACCTCGCGGCGGCACTCACGGAGGAGAACTGATGGCACGCCCCACTGACTGGACGGCACTCAATTACGGCGCAGATCCCGTTCCCGGCGATCCGGCTGTCGTGACCAGCGCCGGCAACAATTATGTCGCGATGGCAGAGACTATCAAGCAGACCTCGCAAAACCTTCGCGCGCTGCTCGATGACAAGGCGACCGTGAGCGAGGCAGTAGATGCCTTCCGCGAGATCGCCGAACAGGTCGCGGGTCGCATCGACCGGGCCGAGCAGCGATACCGAGGCACGGGTGATGCCCTCCTCGTTTACGCGCCCGAGCTCACCTCGGCCCAAGAGACGAGTGTGACGGCCCTGACACAGGCGCAGACGGCTGTCTCGTCGACAGAGTCGTCGGGTTCGGAGGCCACGGCTTATGAGCGCCAGCTCGACGACCCGGCCCTCGAACCCGCCGACCGCACGCGCATCGAGGGATTGCGTGATGGCGCACGTTCGGAAGCCGACGGAGCCGCAGCGTCATTGCAGGCGGCCATCACCCTCTTGCAGGAAGCGATCGACGCGCGTGATACCGCTGCGACGACCGCGGAGAATGCGATCCACGACGTCGAGCAGGCGAGCGACCTCAACGACGGCTTCTGGGATGACGTCGACCAGTTCTTCGAGGAGAACCCGTGGGTCGATACGGTTTTGACGATCGCCGGTGTCGTCGCCGGCATCCTGGCCGTTGTCGCCATGTTCGTTCCCGGGCTCAACCTCATCGTGGGCGCGATCGTTGTGATCGTCGCCGTCGCTACCGTGCTGAACGCGACCATGCAGGCACTCACGGGAAACAAGTCCTGGGTCGATGCGATCACGGAGATCGCCCTGGCCGTCCTCCCCTTCGGTGCGGGCAAACTCATCAAGGGCGGGCTCGCGGCGACGAGGGGTGCCACGGCCAGCGCCGCCGCGACCTCCCAGATGGCCTCCGCCGCAGGAAGCGGTGTATCGGGTGTGACACGTTCTGTGGCCGTCGAGCTCGTCGAGACGGCCGCGCGCGAAGGTGTCGAGAACCTGCGGTTTGCGCCCGTCATCGGGTCCGAGGCGCGCGCGCTCGCCGAGACGGCGATCATCGCGAATATGACGCTGAGAAGTGGAGCCACCTCGGCGGCCGCCGTTGCCGCGAGCAACAGCCGGTTCCTGTGGGGCAGCGGCTACGTGGGCAATGCCGTCCTGCCGGCTGTCATCCCGCCGGCTATTTCGGCCATGACCCCCTCGACGATGCAAGAGGCGAGCACGTCGACCGTGCGAGACCTCAATTGGTGACGGCGACCGAGAGGGCGAGGGTGAGCCACGCTCCGGGGCGCCGCACCGCCGTCGTGGTCGCGCTCAACACCCTTGCCTATCTGCTCTACGGCCCCGTGCTCCTCGTGGTCAATCTCGTTCTGGCTCTCATATCGGGAGCACCTGGTCGTTCCTCCCTTCCCGACAACGCGGGGCGCATCGAACAAGTCGCCGGCGCACTTCCGCTCCCGGCTCCGTGGTGGCTCTTTCTCCTGTTCCCCGCGGTGATGGCGTTCGCGCTCGCCGTGGTGTGGAATCCGTGGCGGCAATACCGAGATTCGTTCACCAAACGACTGGTGCTGTGGGCGTCGCCCGGGTCGATCGGCGCTCTGACCCTGCTGCTCGGCGGTGCGCTCACCCTGCTTGCGGGTCTGTACTACTCGGCGGGCACTGGCTTCGGCCTGTGGGCGCTCCCCGTCCTCCTCAGTGTCGTCGTGGGCGGCGTCGGTCTCGCCCGCGCGTGGAAGACCCTCCCGGGTAACTCCGGGCGTAGCGCCCGTGCTGCAGGCAGGGGAGCGAAGAATGGTTGACCGATTGCCTTACTGGCTCGCGGTGCCCGAGGGGTGGCATCGCATCCCTCTCGACATCGCCACATCGGGGAGCGACCCCGCAGGGACTGCCGTGCGAGACCTCGTCCGGTCCGTCGGTCGCGAGCTCCCCCCTCACCAAGCGACACGGGCGCGTTCCATTGTTCGGGCCGCGCTCGATTCGGCGGTCGCTCAGGCGAGAGGTGCCGGCGGCGTCGACCTGTACATCCCGCTCGACCTGCTCGCCGGGGCACCCGTGCCGCTCGGGATCGTGGTCTCCGAGCCCGTTCCCCCCGCCGGTAGTGGCACACCCGAGGACGTCCTCCTCCAGTTCGCGGCCCGGGGCGAATCGCGCGCGACCGAGATCGGCGGGGTGCTCGCGGTGCGACGCGTGAGCGACGAGAAACCGCGCACGGGGCCCGAAGGCATCGACGTGCCGCCTACCCGTCGCATCTCCTACCTGGCCGCCGTGCCCGGTACCAGCCGCTGGTTGAGCGTGACGGCCAGCATCGCTCGATTCGATATGCCCGATGGCGAGCGGGTCTCAGCGGCCGTCGAGGAACTCTTCGATGCCATCGCCTCCACCCTGAGGTTCCGGCGCTATGCCCGCGACCACGGAGTCGATCACGGCAGCTCAGTCAGAAAGGCAGAACCCAGATTGTGAGCGTTTTCGTCACTCATCCCGACGCCTGGATCGGCATTCCCTCGGAGTGGCCGTTCGATCGATGGCCGACCGTGGCCGCTTGGGCCGACGATCTCATCGCCGAACTCGTGGCGCAGGGGCGCCTGTCATCGGCCGACGCGTCCGCCCATGCCGAGACGGCCCGCCTCGTCGCATCGACGCGCGCAGAACGTGGTGCATCGCGGAGCTTCCTCGCGTTCGCGGGGGGAGACGCCTACCTGGCCGATCTGGTGCTCGAAGCGCGTTCCGAGTTCGATGTGCGCGACCTGGCCGCTCTCGCGGGCGCGAACGATCCGACCTCCATCGAGAATCCGTCCGTCGAGTCGATCCACAACGCCGACGGGGTCGAGGGCGTGCGTGTCACCCGCTACCTGGACCTCGACGATGGCACCAGTGCCGTGGTGGCGCGCACGGACTACGTTTTCGCGGTGGGATCCGAGGTCGCTCGTCTCTACACGGCAAGCTACGATCTGGTCGTCTTCGAGCGCATGCGCCAGCTGCTCGACGACCTTGCACGCACCGTCACGTTCCGCTGAGGCATCCGCGACCCCGGCAGAATTACCACCCGGATGTCGGGGGTCACGCCCACGGCGAACAGCGGACTTTTTGGCAGATTCCGCGGTTACTCTCTTTGTATCGGAAGCCACCTCCCTGTCTGGCCTTCCCAAGGAGTGAACATGTTCGAGAGATTCACCGACAGAGCTCGGCGCGTTGTCGTTTTGGCCCAAGAAGAGGCCAAGATGCTCAACCACAATTACATTGGCACAGAGCACATCCTGCTCGGCCTCATCCACGAGGGTGAGGGCGTTGCAGCGAAGGCGCTCGAGTCGCTGAACATCTCGCTCGACGCCGTGCGCGAGCAGGTGCAAGACATCATCGGCCAGGGGCAGCAGCAGCCCACCGGCCACATCCCCTTCACGCCGCGGGCGAAGAAGGTCCTCGAGCTGTCCCTGCGCGAAGCACTGCAGCTCGGCCACAACTACATCGGCACCGAGCACATCCTGCTCGGCCTCATCCGCGAGGGTGAAGGCGTCGCCGCCCAGGTTCTGGTGAAGCTCGGCGCCGACCTCAACCGCGTGCGCCAGCAGGTCATCCAGTTGCTCTCGGGCTACCAGGGCAAAGAGACCGCTGCCGTCGGCGGTGCCCCCGCCGAGCAGCAGGCTCAGGGTGGTTCGCAGATCCTCGACCAGTTCGGGCGCAACCTCACCCAGGCCGCACGTGACTCCAAGCTCGACCCCGTGATCGGGCGCGAGAAGGAGATCGAGCGCGTCATGCAGATCCTGTCGCGCCGCTCGAAGAACAACCCCGTCCTCATCGGTGAGCCCGGTGTGGGAAAGACGGCCGTCGTCGAGGGCCTCGCCCAGGCGATCGTCAAGGGCGATGTTCCCGAGACGCTGAAGGACAAGCAGCTCTACTCGCTCGACCTCGGCTCGCTCATCGCGGGCAGCCGCTACCGCGGTGACTTCGAGGAGCGCCTGAAGAAGGTCACCAAGGAGATCCGCACGCGCGGCGACATCATCGTCTTCATCGACGAGATCCACACCCTCGTGGGTGCGGGTGCCGCCGAGGGTGCGATCGACGCCGCCTCCATCCTCAAGCCGCTTCTCGCCCGCGGTGAGCTGCAGACCATTGGCGCCACCACGCTCGACGAGTACCGCAAGCACTTCGAGAAGGATGCCGCGCTCGAGCGTCGCTTCCAGTCGATCCAGGTCGCCGAGCCGTCGCTCCCGCACTCGATCAACATCTTGAAGGGTCTGCGCGACCGCTACGAGGCCCACCACAAGGTGTCCATCACCGATGGTGCGATCGTGGCCGCCGCCAACCTGGCCGACCGCTACATCAGCGACCGCTTCCTGCCCGACAAGGCCATCGACCTGATCGACGAGGCCGGCGCCCGCCTGCGCTTGTCGATCCTGTCGAGCCCGCCCGAGCTGCGCGAATTCGACGAGAAGATCGCCACGGTGCGCGAGGCCAAGGAAGCCGCCATCGAAGACCAGGACTTCGAGAAGGCCGCATCGCTGCGCGACGAGGAGAAGAACCTCCTCGGCGAGCGTCTGCGCCTCGAGAAGCAGTGGCGTTCGGGTGAGGTCAAGACCACCGCGACGGTCGACGAAGGTCTGATCGCCGAGGTTCTGGCCCAGGCCACCGGCATCCCCGTGTTCAAGCTCACCGAGGAAGAGTCCTCGCGGCTCGTCTTCATGGAGAAGGCCCTGCACCAGCGCGTCATCGGTCAGGAGGAGGCCATCTCGGCGCTCTCCAAGACCATCCGACGCACGCGTGCCGGCCTGAAGGACCCGAAGCGTCCGAGCGGTTCGTTCATCTTCGCCGGCCCCACGGGTGTCGGAAAGACCGAGCTCGCCAAGGCGCTCGCCGAGTTCCTGTTCGACGACGAGGGCGCGATGATCTCGCTCGACATGTCCGAATACGGCGAGAAGCACACCGTTTCGCGTCTGTTCGGTGCCCCTCCCGGGTTCGTCGGCTTCGAAGAAGGCGGCCAGCTCACCGAGAAGGTGCGCCGCAAGCCGTTCAGCGTCGTGCTGTTCGACGAGATCGAGAAGGCCCACCCCGACATCTTCAACTCGCTGTTGCAGATTCTCGAAGAGGGCCGTCTGACCGATGGTCAGGGTCGTGTCGTCGACTTCAAGAACACCGTCATCATCATGACCACGAACCTCGGTTCGAAGGGCATCGCTGGCGGGCCGGTCGGCTTCCAGGTCGAGGGCGACTCCTCCACCGGGTACGACATCATGCGCGGCAAGGTCAACGAAGAGCTGAAGAAGCACTTCAAGCCCGAGTTCCTCAACCGTGTCGATGACACGATCGTGTTCCCGCAGCTCTCGAAGCCCGAGTTGCTGCAGATCGTCGATCTGTTCATCAAGCGTCTGGGCGAGCGCATGCTCGACCGCGACATGACCGTCGAACTCACGCTGCCCGCCAAGGAGCGCCTGATCGAGGTCGGCTTCGACCCGTCGCTCGGTGCCCGGCCGCTGCGTCGCGCCATCCAGCACGAGGTCGAGGACTCGCTGTCCGAGAAGATCCTGCACGGCGAGCTCGGTGCGGGCGACCACGTCCACGTCGACTTCGTCGATGGCACGTTCGTCTTCACGACGAGCCAGCGCGAAGGCTACGCGTCGACCAACGTCAACGCCGGTGCGGCGCTCGGCACGGGGGCATCCACCCCCGACCTCGCGATCACCAGCGACTAGTCGGCACGGTCGGCGTTCACGTCGACTGCCCGTAACGTCGAATGCGGCGACCGAACCTCAGGGTTTGTGTCGCCGCATTCGGCGTTTAAGAGGGTGTTAGGGCGGCGGGCTTACTTCTCCTCGAGGCCGTTCAGGTCGGGGTCGGCGTCGCGGTCAGCCGCATCGCGTTTCGCCGGGGCATCCTGCTCGCCGGCGGGCTGGTCGGCCACGAGGTCGGTGTCCTGGGGGATCGAGAAGTCGGAGTAGGGGTCGTTTTCGGTGGGCTTGTCCTGTGCATCGCTCATGCGGCAACGGTACGCCCGGGCCCGCGCCGCCGCCACCGGTTGCGCACAACCCCGGACTGGCAGTGCGGCCCCGGGTCTAGGCTGGATGGCGGCCACCGGCGCACGAAGGGTGCATCACGGTGACGCCGGCGAGGCGGATGGAGGCAGCAGATGGCGGAACACGTGGTGCGCACCGAGTACACGGTGCGACGGGCGCGCACGAGCGACGTGCCGAAGATCCAGGCGCTCATCGAACCCCTCGTGCAGGAGCGCATCCTGCTCGGCAAGGAGCGCGTCGTTTTCTACGAGGCCGTGCAAGAGTTCCGCGTGGCCGAGACGCCCGAGGGCGAGCTCATCGGATGCGGCGCGCTGCATGTGATGTGGGAGGACCTCGGTGAGGTGCGCACATTGGCCGTCTCGCAGAAGCACCTGCGCGCGGGCGTGGGCGGAGCCATCCTGGCCCGGCTTGAGGAGGACGCGCTCGAGCTCGGCGTGACCCGCCTGTTCTGCCTCACGTTCGAGGTGCCGTTCTTCGAGCGCCACGGCTTCCTGCCCATCGGCGAGACCGTCGTCGACCCCGAGGTCTACTACGAACTCATTCGTTCTCGGGATGAGGGTGTGGCCGAGTTCCTCGACCTGGCCCGGGTCAAGCCCAACACGCTCGGCAACACCCGGATGATGAAAACCATCGTCTGACGCTGCGGTTCTCGCCCGCAACATCCGCTTGCTGCTCTTTAGTGGCACCCTTAGCGCGTGTCGCTGCTCATCTGTTGCAGCCCCGTTGGAGTGTCACCCGTTGGGGTTACTTTTTTACCAACTGTTCATCTGTCAGACGCAGAGCGGTTATGGCGGCTTCCTAGCCTGACTAGGTCGCCGCCCGAGTTGGGTGCGCGATGGCGCGCACCCTCGACTCGCGTGCTCACCCGTCGCATCATCCCCAGGGAGACCCATGTCCGAGCCCCAACGCCGAGGAAGACTCCTCGCGTTCGCGACCCTCATCGGCCTCGCCGCCGCACCACTGTCGGTGCTTCCGGCGCAGGCCGCCCCAGACGGAACGGGGGTGGTGATCAACGAGGCTTATCTCAGCGGTGGAAGCCGCGGCGCCGCGTTCACCAACAAGTTCGTCGAGCTCTACAACCCGACCGACGCCCCCATCGACATCAGCGGCTGGTCGCTCCAATACCGCAAGGCCACCGGCACCGAGGCCGACAGCTTCGGCGGCGTGACGCCCCTCACGGGCTCGATCGCCCCCAAGGGCTACTTCCTCGTCTCGGGCAACAGCAACAGCACGACGGCCCCCGTCGGCGCGGCGCTCCCCACCCCGGATGTCGTGGGCACCATCGCCCCGAGCGGCACCACCGGCACGCTCGCCCTCGTCAAGAGCACCACCCCCGCAACGGCCCCCGCCGGCGACACCTCGGCCAACCCGCTCTTCGCCGACGTGCTCGGCTACGGCGCGTCGCAGACGTTCGAGAAGGCCGTCGCCACGGCGCCCGCCAGCAACACCGACGTCAAGTCCCTCAACCGCACGGGCTTCGCCGATAGCGACGACAACGCCGCCGACTTCACCCTCTCGGCCACCATCACGCCGACGAACGCCGCCGGCGAGACCGCGGCACCGACGCCGACCGACCCGGCACCCACTCCCACGCCGACGGTCGCGCCCACGGGCACGCCCACCCCGGGCCCCACCGAGACCCCGGCTCCCGGCACACCCGCCGAGCTCACGGCGATCAGGGACATCCAGGGCACCACCGACGCCAGCCCCCTCGTGGGCAAGCGCGTCGCGGCGCGCGGTGTCGTCACGGCCGCTTACTCCGACGGCGGCTTCAGCGGCTACTACATCCAGACGCCCGCCACGGGCGGCAAGCTCGACCTGACGAAGCACCTCGCCTCCGAGGGCCTGTTCGTCTACTCGCCGTCGACCGTCGCCTCCGTCACCATCGGTGACTACGTCGAGGTCACGGGCGCCGTCTCCGAGTACTTCGGCCTGACGCAGGTCACGGTTGCCGCGGCATCCGACCTGAAGCAGCTCGACAAGGCCGGTGTCGTCGCCCCGACACCCGCCGAGGTCGCCTACCCCGCCACCGACGCCCAGCGCGAGGTGCTCGAGGGCATGATCATCAAGCCGCAGGGTGCCTACACGGTCACCGACAACTACGCCGCCAACCAGTACGCCGAGATCGGCCTGATGGTCGGCACGACGCCCGCGATCAACCCGACGGTGCTCGGCAAGCCGGGTTCGGCCGCCTACGACGCCGAGGTGGCCCGCACCAAGGCCGGCCTCGTCAAGCTCGACGACGCGTCCACGATCAACTTCCTGCCGCGCGACGACCAGCCGCAGATCGGCGAGAGCATCCCGCTGCCCTACCTGTCGACCACCAACCCGGTGCGCGTCGGTGCGGCCGTGACGTTCACGAAGCCCGTCATCCTCGACTACCGCAACAGCTCGTGGAAGTTCCAGCCCACGTCGCAGCTGACCGACGCCAACGCGGCGACCGTCCAGCCCGTCACGTTCGCCAACACGCGCGAGGCCGCCCCCCGCAACGTCGGTGGCAACGTGCGCCTCGGCACGTTCAACGTGCTGAACTACTTCTCGACCACGGGTGACGAGGTCGCCGGCTGCACCTTCTACAAGGACCGCGCCGACAAGCCCGTCACCGTCAACGGCGGCTGCAACGTGCGCGGGGCGGCCAACGACGCCAACCTCGAGCGCCAGCAGGCCAAGATCGTCGCGGCCATCAACGGCCTCGGCGCCGACGTGATCTCGCTCGAAGAGATCGAGAACTCCGCGGCCGCCGCCGGCAAGCCCCGTGACGAGGCGCTCGGCGTTCTCGTGGCGGCGCTCAACAAGGCAGCCGGCTCGGATGTCTGGGCGTTCGTCCCGTCGCCCGCCAAGCTCCCCGCCAAGGAAGACGTCATCCGCACGGCCTTCATCTACAAGAAGGCCGTCATCGAGACGGTCGGCGAGTCGACCATCCTGACCGATTCGGCCAACTTCTCGAACGCTCGCCAGCCCAACGCCCAGGCCTTCAAGCCTGTCGGTGACCCGGCATCCAGCACCTTCGTCGTCATCGCCAACCACTTCAAGTCGAAGAGCTCCTCCGATGCGGCCACCGGTGACAACGCCGACAAGGGTCAGGGCGCCTTCACGGGCGACCGCACCCGCCAGGCCACCGACCTCGTCGCCTTCGCCGAGAAGATGAAGACGCAGGCCGGCACCAAGAAGGTCTTCCTCGTCGGCGACTTCAACGCCTACGCGGCCGAAGACCCGATCGACGTCATCAAGAAGGCCGGCTACATCAGCCAGGAGGCCAAGACGGGCGAATACACTTACGCCTACGGCGGTGCCGTCGGCTCGCTCGACCACGTGTTCGCCTCGCCCGAGGCCGACCAGACCGTGACGGGTGCGGATGTCTGGAACATCAACTCCGTCGAATCGGTCGCCCTCGAGTACTCGCGTTTCAACTACAACGCGAAGAACCTGTACGACGCCTCGCCGTTCCGCTCGAGCGACCACGACCCGGTCGTCGTCGGTATCAACACGGGAACGTCGGCCACGACGAGCATCAACCTGCTGAACATCAACGACTTCCACGGACGCATCGACGAGAACACCGTCAAGTTCGCCGGAACCGTCGAGGGTGCCAAGTTCGGTTTCGGCGACAGCCGCTCGCTGTTCCTCTCGGCCGGTGACAACATCGGCGCCTCGCTGTTCGCCTCGGCGGTCGACAAAGACCAGCCCACCATCGACGTGCTGAACGCCCTGGGCCTCGCCGCCTCGGCCGTCGGCAACCACGAGTTCGACGGCGGCTTCGCCGACCTCACCGACCGCGTGATCGACGGCGGCAAGAACGCCTCCTGGCCCTACCTCGGCGCCAACGTCTACAAGAAGGGCACCACCACCCCGGCGCTCGACGAATACACGGTCATCGACGTCGACGGCGTGAAGGT
Organism: Okibacterium fritillariae; assembly: GCF_052783725.1. Lineage (NCBI taxonomy): Bacteria > Bacillati > Actinomycetota > Actinomycetes > Micrococcales > Microbacteriaceae > Okibacterium > Okibacterium fritillariae. The sequence goes on along the minus strand of NZ_CP199917.1, from coordinate 2,704,826 downwards.
CGGTGTCATCGGTGTCGTCACCGAAGAGACCGCAACGCTCGTCTCGCCCGGTGGTATCGCCGACCTCACCTTCGGTGACCCCATCGAGGCCGTCAACCGTGTCGCCGCCCAGCTGAGCGACGGCAACGCCGCCAACGGCGAAGCGGATGTCATCGTCGCCGAGTACCACGAGGGTGCCGGAGCCGGCACGCCCGAGAAGGCCACGCTCGAGCAGGAAGTCGCCGCAGGCGGCGCCTTCGCCGACATCGTCACGAAGACGAGCCCCGAGGTCGACGCCATCTTCACGGGCCACACGCACAAGCAGTACGTGTGGGACGCGGCCATCCCCGGCAAGCCCGGCAAGACCCGCGCCATCGTTCAGACCGGCAACTACGGCGAGAACATCGGCCAGATCACGCTCGACGTCGTCAAGGCGACCGGTGAAGTGACCGCGCACACGGCAAAGAACATCGCCCGCGTGACCACCTCTGACGCCGCCCTCGTCGCCGCCTACCCGCGCGTGGCCGAGGTCAAGAAGATCGTCGACGCGGCCCTCGCGTCCGCCAAGGAGGTCGGCGAACAGCCCATCGGTTCGATTACGGCCGACATCACCCGCGCCTTCGCGGGTGGCAAGACCGACGACCGCGCCTCGGAGTCCGCCCTCGGCAACTTCGTCGCCGACTCGCTCGTGTCGTCGCTGTCCTCCGCCGAACGCGGTGGCGCCGAGATCGGCATCGTCAACCCGGGCGGCCTGCGCGCCGACCTGATCTACGGCACCGACGGCATCATCACCTACGCCGAGGCCAACGCCGTGCTGCCGTTCGTGAACAACCTCTGGACCACGTCGCTCACGGGCGCGCAGTTCAAGACCGTGCTCGAGCAGCAGTGGCAGACGAACGCCGACGGCACCGTGCCGAGCCGGCCGTTCCTCAACCTCGGCCTGTCGAAGAACGTGACCTACACCTACGACGCCTCGCGCGCCGCGGGTGACCGGGTCACGAGCATCTCGGTGAACGGCGCGGCAATCGACCCCGCCAAGAGCTACCGGATCGGCTCCTTCAGCTTCCTGCTGCAGGGTGGCGACAACTTCCGTGAGTTCGGCAACGGCACCAACACGCGCGACTCGGGTCTCGTCGACCGCGACGCGTGGATCAGCTACCTGAGCGCCAACAAGGGTGCGTCCCCGTCGTTCGACCGCCGCGCGGTCGCCGTCACGGGTGTTCCCACCGCGGCCGTCGAGCCGGGCTCCACCGTGACCTTCGAGGTCTCGAAGCTCGACCTGACGTCGCTCGGCGCCCCGGTCAACACCGAACTGGCCGTCACGGTCGGCGACACCGCCGTGGCAACCGTCCCGGTCACCGCCGGTGCGGCAACCGTCACCTTCACGGTGCCGGCCACTGCGTCCGGAGCCCAGACGGTCACGCTGACCGCTGCCGAGAGCAAGACCGTCGTGCGGGTGCCCCTCCAGGTCACCGGCGCGACCGTTCCGGGCGAGCCGACCACGCCGCCTGTTCCCGCCGGTGTCGACGCTCTGATCGACGCGCTCAAGGACCTCATCACCACCGTGAAGGAGTTCCTGGCCGGCAAGACGATCGTCATCAACGTCGGCAGCGACTGGATCGGCAAGTGGGTCTCGGTTTGGCTGTACTCCGAGCCCGTGCTGATCAGCGACGGCTGGACGCAGGTCGACGCCGACGGCAACGTCACGGTCACGGTTCCGGCTGGCACCGAGCCCGGTGCGCACCGCATCGCCGTGCAGGATGCCTCCGGCGCGGTCATCGGCTGGACCGATGTGACCGTGCTGGCTCCGACCCCCGGCACCGATCCCGGCGCAGACCCGGGAACGGGCGCCGGTAACGGCACGGGAACCGGCTCGGGAACGGGCGTCGGCGGAACGGGTGCCGGCACCGGCACCGGTTCGCTCAGCAACACCGGTGGCGAACTGAGCCAGGGTCTGCTGGCCGGTCTGCTCCTGCTCCTGGCCGGAGGCGGAGTCTTCGCCGCGGCGCGCGTGCGACGCACCCGCCAGAACGGCTGACGCGACGTCGTAACACCCGGCGGGGTTTCCCGCCGTCATAACTGAACACACATCGGAGGGCCGTCGATCTGACGACCCTCCGATGTCGTGTTCCGGGGCAGTCGATGCGCCTCGTTACGATGCGAGTATGACTTCCTCCGAGCACCCCGGCGGGGCCACGAACGACCGGCTGCCGGCATCCGTCTACCGTCGTCGTCGCCTGTTCGTCCTGCTCGGAGTGCTCGCGATCATCGGCATCATCGCCCTCGTGATCTGGAAGCCCGGCTCGAGTTCGGGCCGCTCGACCGACGTCACCGCCGTGACGTCAACGCCGTCCCCCAGCGCTCCTGCAGCCGGCGCCGCCGACTCGGGCACCGACGCCGCGGCGACCCCGACGCCGACCCCCGCAGAGACGGGCGTGAACGACGACGGCACGTGCAAGCCATCCGCCGTGAAGGTCGAAGCGCTCACGGATGCATCCACCTACGCCGCCGGAGTGAACCCGCAGCTCTCGCTCTCCGTCACGAACACGGGAACGCAGCCGTGCCGCCTGAACGTGGGCACGTCGCAGCAGGTCTTCACGATCACGAGCGGCAGTGACCAGTACTGGACGTCGACGGACTGCCAGAAGGATCCGGCCGACGCCGAGGTGGACCTCGAGCCCGGTAAGACGGTCACGTCGAGCACGCCCATCTCCTGGGACCGCACGCGGTCATCGGCAGAATCGTGCGACGGCGAACGCGACCAGGCACCCGCCGGGGGAGCGTCCTACCATCTGAAGACGTCGGTCGCCGGTGTCGAAAGCACCACGTCTAAGCAGTTCATCCTGAACTAGCGGCTCGTGGAGAGCAGCCAGAGCGTGCGGCAGGCATTCTGCCGACATCGTGCGGCGCACAACAGACGATCAACCCGCGGCGTGCGGCGTACGGCGTGCGGCGTGCGGCGTGCGGCGTGCGGTAGGCGAGCAGCGGGCGGCGCATTCCGAGCGGCAGGCGATCCCAGGCCTGAAGCCTGAGAGCTCATGCCTGAAAGCCGAGCCCGGAAGCCGTCTGCGCTCCGAGGGGACCGGACGACTCGGGGCCCTAGAACTCGTCGGAGAACTGAACGGGCAGAGCCTCTTCCGGCTTGACGGGCACCGCCGTGGTCGACCAGTTGCTGATGCGGCCGCGGATGTCGCGCAGCGCTGCCTCGACGGCCTCGTCATTGGCCGAGTCGTCGTCGATGTCGAGGTCGACCGGAATCGCGACCAATTCGCTCGATGCATCGAGCGTCATCTTCGCCTCGACGCGCGTGCCGGTTTCGGTGTAGGCGGGCACATTCACTGCCTCCGAGTGGGACGCCCGACCGATCGACGTGACGAGGTCGAGCAGGGCATCGGAGATGGCGTCCGTGGTGACGAAGGTCTTGGACGCGTAAGTGATTTCTTGCATTCTCCTAGTGTGTTCGTCCGCGTTCTCGATGAAAAGGCGTTGCCGATTCATGCCGAGACCGGTATGTGCTCCTGGTGTGCACTGGCGGTTCGTCGGGTGCGCGGCAGCGCGACCTCGATTCAGCCCTCAGCGAGGTCGGATGTCGTGGCCGCCGCTCTTTGGCAGAATGCTGTCATGGCCAAGAAACCTTCCGTGTCGTTCCGTTCCGATTTGCTCGCCGAGGCGCTCGAGAAGCAGGACATGGCTCAGGTGGCGCTGGCGCTGCGCAACGACCGCCTGGTGGTCCCGCTCGCGAAGCCGGCCCCCCGTGACAAGCCCACGGCCCCCGGCGAGGTGTGGATGTATCGCCGCCCCGAGGATGGGCGTCTCGCGCTGCTGGTCTTCTCTGACGCGAAGAATAAGCCCGAGGCGCTGCCGCCATTCGTCGCGGCGCAGGACGGCGCGTGGCTGCACGAGTTCCTGCGCGTGCACGGGGACGAGATCGAGACGGTCTTCTTCGACATCGCGGGACCGCACCCGATGCAGGCTGATCCTGCCGAATTGTTGCGCGTGCTCGATCTCGACGGCGGTTCGCCGCCGATCGATCCGGGCGTCGTCGCGCCTTAGCCCAGAGTGGTCAGCACGTCGGCGCGGTCAGCACGTCGGCGCCATGAGCGCTGTCGGCACGTTCTGCGCCGGGGTGCCTCGACCCAGGAGAGCCGTGCCGCCTTCAGCACCGCCTGTGGCGCCCCTAGAACGCCGCGTCGAGCTCTCGCTCGCGGGGTGTGGATGCGGCGCTCTGGGCCAACCTCAGGGCCTCGCGCAGCGTGGATGCCTCGGCGTCGATGATGGTCTTGTAACCGAGTCGCTGCGCCTCTGACCGCCTTTGCCGCGCCCCGTTGACCGGCCGCACCTCGCCCGCGAGGCTGATCTCGCCGAATGTGGCGACATCGTGGGGGATGGCGAGGTCCTTCACGGCCGAGGCCACCGCGATGGCGATCGCGAGGTCGGCCCCCGGCTCGGCCAGGCGCACCCCGCCGACCGTCGACACATAGACGTCTTTGTCGGCCAGCTTCACACCGGCTCGCCGTTCGAGCACGGCCAGCAGCATGGCGAGTCGCGAGCCATCTACCCCGTTGGTGACGCGACGCGGGTTGGGCGTGGAGCTCGGGGCCACGAGCGCCTGAACCTCAACGGGAAGAGGCCGCTTGCCCTCGAGCGCGATGGCCACGGCCGTGCCCGACACGGCGAGCCCCCGGCTGAGGAACAGGCTGCTGGGGTCGGGGACCTCTTCGATGCCGTCGCCCGTCATCTCGAAGCATCCGACCTCGTCGGTGGGGCCGAAGCGGTTCTTGAGCGCGCGCACGAAGCGCAGCGAGGTCTGGCGGTCGCCCTCGAAATGGCACACCACATCGACCAGGTGTTCGAGCAGGCGCGGGCCGGCCACGGTGCCGTCTTTCGTCACGTGCCCGACGATGAGAACGGGCAGGTTGCGCTCTTTCGCCACGCGGATGAGTGTGGCCGCCACTTCGCGCACCTGCGCCGGCTGGCCGGCCAGACCGTCGCTCATCGACGACGACACGGTCTGCACGGAATCGACGATGAGCAGGCTGGGCTCGACCGCATCTACCTGCCCGAGGATGGTGGCCAGGTCGGTTTCGGCGGCCAGGAACAGGTTGGGGGTGAGCGCCCCGGTGCGGCTGGCGCGCAATCGCACCTGGCCCACCGACTCTTCGGCGCTCACGTAGAGCACGCGTGCGCCTTGGGCCGCCCGCGCGGCGACCTCGAGCAGCAGCGTCGACTTGCCCACGCCCGGCTCTCCCGACAGCAGAATGGCCGCGCCGGGAACGATGCCGCCGCCCAGAACGCGGTCGAACTCGCCGATGCCACTCGCCCAGCGCAGAAACTCGGTCTCGGGTAGATCGGTGATGGGCCGCGCGCTGCGGGCGTCGCTGACCCGCACGGGCGCCAGCCGGGCGAGCTGGCCGATGTCGTTGGTGCTCTCGACCACGGTGCCCCAGGCCTGACATTGGCCGCACCGGCCGACCCACTTGATCGTCTTCCAGCCGCACTCGGTGCAGGTGAATTGGGAGCTGGGTTTGGCCATACGAGGAGCCTAACCGGCACCACCGACAACGGGCGGATGTCGCCCAGCCACCTCGATTCGCGCTCGACCGCCTCGGTCAACTACACTCTTTCTCGGTGGCGTGTCCGAGCGGCCTAAGGAGCACGCCTCGAAAGCGTGTGAACGTGAAAGCGTTCCGTGGGTTCAAATCCCACCGCCACCGCCACGAGCCCCTGACTCTTCCGAGAGTCAGGGGCTTTTTGCATGCGGCGGCCGAATCCCGGCGACGCGGTTCGGACACCACTCCTCACTGAGCTAGTCAGAACTCTGATATATTGCACGTCAGAGTCGTCCACGCATTCCCGTCCCTCGGGCGGGCTCAGCTTCAGAAGGAACCCCATGCCGCTTCCCACATCTCCCGCCCGCGCGCGTCGACGAGGCTTCCCACCCACGCCACCGCAACGGTTCTCGCAGAGCGGTCGGGTCCCCGCTGCGGCCGCTTCGGCCGCCCTGGTGTGCGGATTGGTCTTCGCGCTGGCATCGCCCGTGGTTGCTGCAGGCGCGCCGTCACTCGATACGACGGCACCGAACGTCGAAGAGGCCCGGCTGAACAATGTCGTAGCCGGTTCGTCTGAGCCGACATCGAGCCAATTCATCCAATCGAGCGGGCTTCAATCACCCCTCGTCGAGCTCGACGATCGTTTGATGACCGCATCGTCGGCACAGGCACCCCAAGTCGTGGCCGATGCAGGTGCCGCCCTCTGGACGCGCGCGGTCGCCGGAGCTCAGGGTAAGAACCCCGAGGCGAGTGGCGACAGATATGACGATCGCGGGCTCTACTGGGCTCGGTTGGCGGCACGCATGTCTGTGAAGAACTGGGTTGCCGCCGATCCCGCTCGCGCTCCACAACTTGAGGCCCTCCTCCTCTCGCTGGAGAGGTCGTCACGCGGCTTCGGGGATGCCGCGCATACCGACGACCCGACCGTGCGGCGCATCCTCACCACGGGGTTCGATCCCTTCCTCCTCGACGATGTCGGGCAACGGTCCAACCCCTCGGGTTCCGCCGCCCTCGTTCTCGACGGAACCACGATCGACACCCCCACCGGTCCCGCGGTCGTGCAGGCCGTCGTCTTGCCCGTCAACTGGTCCGCTTTCGACACCGGCATCGTCGAGGATGTCTACGGCCCCGGCCTGCGCTACGGTGCGCGGAGCATCGACATGCTGGTGACCCTCAGCCAGGGGCGCGAGGATGGCTTCGACATCGAACGTTTCGCGGGGGTGTGGCGAGGGGGAGACCCCGACAACCTCCGGCAGGGAGTGGCCGAGGGATATCGGCAGGAGGCGCCGGTGGCGCCCGCCGACCTCGGCTGGCCTCAGCCCACGACATCGCCCCAGTTCATCGAGACGTCCCTTCCGTGGCAAGCGATGGTCGATGCGTCAACGGGGCCCGCTCCTGTTCGCTTGAACGGGAGCGTCTGTGCAGCGCCGACGGCGCTCCGTGACCCCGCGATCACGCAATGCGGCACGGTCACGGCGATCGACCCGACGTGGTTCGCCGTGCAAGGCGGGGGCGGCGATTACCTCTCGAACGAGAGCTTCTATCGTGCGAACCGGCTGCGTCTTCAGATGGGGCGAACCGATGTTGCGGGCGGTCACCTGCACACGAAGTCGCTCAGCTACGCGTCGATTCCCGCGGGGCAGGTTACCTCTCCCGCCTTCGAATCCGACCGGGCCGCCGTGGTCGACCAAACGGTCGCTATCCTCGGGTCGGCGGCCCAGGCGCTGCGCCGCCCGGCTCGGGCCAATGCCACCGTCACCCCTGCCGAGGCCGGCCGGGGCGACGAGCTGTCGGTCGCGATCACGGGGTTGATCCCGCGCGAACCGTTCCACTTCAAGCCACCCGTGGGTCCCACGCAGGATCTCGTTGCGGACGATGAAGGTGCGGTGACCGCGACGTGGGCCGTGCCCCAGGATGCACCGGCGGGCAGCCAGACCCTGACGTTCGTCCGCCAGGACGGCTCGAGCTTCTCGTCCCCGGTCTTGATCCGCGGAGGGGCGACCCCCACCCCCACCCCCACCCCCACTCCCACACCGACCCCCACGCGCACACCGACCCCCACGCCCACACCGACGCCCACACCGACACCGACCCCGACACCGACCCCGACACCGACCCCGACCCCCACACCGACCCCCACACCGACCCCGACCCCGACCCCGACCCCGACCCCCACACCGACCCCCACCCCGACCCCCACACCGACCGGCACTCCGTCGTCGACGGCGGCACCCACACAGGCGGCGGGCACCCCAGGGAACGTCTCGGGTGATGCAGGGCCGACGGGCTCGAAACTCGACCCGGACGACCACCGGCCGTCGTCGGAGGCACTCTCGCTCGCCCAGTCCGGACCCTCGGATGTGCGGGTGCCCCTCGTCCTCGCTGTCGCCTCGGCCCTTCTCGGCCTCGTGTTGGCGGTCCGACGCCGTCGTTCGCGTGGCATCGGCCGACGCTAACCACGGATAGAGACAGGAGGGGGTTCTCGTGACTACGAGAACCCCCTCCTGTCATGCCGCTGACGACTAGACGACCACTCCGCGCGCGCGCAGGTAGGTGGCCGGGTTGGTGTGGGCCCCGCCGATGAGAACCTTGAGGTCGAGGTGGCATCCCGTCGCAACACCCGTGCGACCGATGGCCGCGATGGCCTGACCCCCCGAGACCTGTTGGCCGACGCTGACGCGGGTCGATCCGCCGAGGATGTGACCGTAGACCGTCTGCACTCCGCCGCCGTGGTCGATGATGACGCGGTTGCCGAACGCGCCGGCGTTGCCCACGAACGAGACGCGCCCGCTCGTGGCCGCCTTGATGGTCGAGCCACAGCCGCCACCGAAGTCGATGCCCTGGTGGAACGACGTGGAGCAGCCGGTGCCGCCGCAGAGAATCTGACGGGGGCCGTACCACGAGGTGATGCCGCCCGCAGCGGGACGCCACCAGCCCTGTGCCGAGGGCGAGAAGAAGGTTCCGGTGCCGCTTCCGACTCCGCCGCCCGGTGCGGGGGCGGGAGCAGCGCCTCCGCCGCCTCCACCTCCTCCTCCGCCGCCACCGGCGTTGGCCTGGGCAGCAGCAGCTGCGGCTGCGGCGCGACGGGCTTCGGCGGCGCGAGCGGCTGCTTCGGCTGCGGCGCGGGCGGCAGCTTCTGCGGCCGCCTTACGTGCGGCGACGCCGTCCTGGTAGCCCTTTTCAACCTCGGCCGTCGTGCCCTTGAGGCTCGCGAGCTGCTCGGTGAGTCGGTCTTCGTTCTGTTCCTGCTCGCTCAGTGCATCCTGGGCGGCCGAGGCGGCGTCGTTGGCCGCTTGAAGTTTCGTTTCGGCGTCGGCGCGGAGGGCTTCGAGCTCGGTGGCCGCGACCTTCGCCTGGTCGGTCAGCGCCGTGACCTGGTTGGCATCTTTCTTGGCGTTCTCGAGAACATCGGCGCTGCGGCTCGTCAGCTGCGAGAGGGCGCCGAGCTTGTAGAGGGTCTGGTCGGCATTCTTGGCGTCGACGAAGATTCCGGCGCTGGAGTCGCCGTTGTTCATGCGGCCGAGGCGGGCGAAGAGCGAACCCGCCTGTTTCTGCGACGCGGCGGCTTTCTCGGTCGCGGCGGCGAGCTGCGTCTCGAGGGTGGCCTGGGCCTCCTCGGCGGCCGTGGCCTTGTCGAGGGCTTCCTGATACGCGTTGGCCGCGACGACGGCCGCGGACTGGGCCTCGGCGACGCGGGTCGAGAGTTGGTCGATGAGGCCGTTGATCTTGTCGATCTCCGCCGCTTTCGAGGTTTCGTTCTGGCGCGCTTTCTGCACGTCGTCCCAGCTCGGGTAGTCGTCGGCGAATGCCGGTGACGCGATCCCCATCGAGCTGAAGACGAGTGCGAATGCTGCGATCGCCACGACGGCACGCCTGCGTAGACTCATCAAATAATCCCTAACCTTCGAGCTTTCGTTTAATCTTCCCATGCGAAGGGGTCGTCTGTCGCATTTGTCGGGCGCGCCGTTCGAGCCCTCATCACACGGCACGAGGTCTCTGCAACCCCCTGGGTGGCTTTTGGACGACGTTCTCGGCGGGTGAATAGTGGAGGTCATGCCTCTTCTCATCGCACTCATCGTCATCGGAATCATCTTGCTCATCGTCGGCGGCGTCGTCGCCACGTTGAAGTTCCTGATCTGGCTGGGTCTCGCGCTGGTGCTCATCGGCGCGATCATCTGGCTGCTGCGCTACATCCGCAGCCGCGCCTAGTCTTCCCGGCGGAAGCCGTGGCCCGACGGCCCTCGACGTTCGCGTCGGGGGTCGTTTCGCGTGCGCCCGTAAACTGGCGGCATGACGACACCTTCGCCCCTCGGTCTGCTGCTCGATGTCGATGGCCCTCTCGCCAGTCCGGTGACCCGCACTCTCGCCGTTCCGAGCATCGCGGCCGATCTGGTGGCCCTGGCCAATGCGGGGGTGCCCGTCGCTTTCAACACGGGCCGGTCGGATGCTTTCATCCGCGAGGTCGTCGTGCCCGAGTTGCGCCGGGCCGGCCTTGCCGAGACGGCTCGCGTTTATGCGATCTGCGAGAAGGGTGCGGTGTGGTTCCGCATCCCGGCGGCGAGTGAGCACATTGCCGATGAGGACATCTTCGTCGACGCATCCCTCGCCCTTGATGAGGATTACTCACACGAGATCGAGCAGCTCGTTGCCGATCGGTTCGCGGACAGCATGTTCTTCGACCGCACCAAGCGCGCGATGGTGTCGGTCGAGCAGCATGTCGGTGTCGACTCCGCTGACTATCTGGCGGTGCAGCCCGTCTTCGACGAAGAGGCGATGCAGCGGTTGTCGGCACGGGGGATCGGCGTCATGCGCACTGATGATCACCGCCCGGATGCCGAGGGGCTCGTCACGGTCAGGGTCGACCCGACGATCATCTCGACCGATATCGAGTCGGTGCGGGTCGGCAAAGACCTGGGGGCGGCGCGTCTGGTCGAACTGCTCGAGCAGGATGGCGTGATGATGCCCGCTTCGTGGCGCACCATGGGGGATTCGCGCAGTGATTATGCGATGGCCGATTGGCTGCACGAACACGGTCACGACGTGGCGCACATCGACGTCCGTCCGGCGGACGGTGTGCCCGAGAAGCCGTACCCGATCTATCACCATGAGTCGCTCATTCACGACGAGGCGGGCGCCGTCATCCTGACGAAGTGGGTAGCGCTCGTGCAGGGCGAAGACATCCGCGACGCCTAGAGAAGCCTGGGCGCGGTCTTATCAGCGCAGAGCGCCTGGGCGCGGTCTTATCAACGCAGAGCGCCTGGGCGCGGTCTTATCAACGCAGAGCGCCTGGGCGCGGTCTTATCAGCGCAGAGCGCCTGGGCGCGGTCCCATCAGCGCAGAGCGCCGACGGAGGCGAGGGCCGCGCGCACGAGTGCCCCGCGGCCGCCCTCCATCTCGGAGGCGACATCGTCGGAGGCCGCCTCTTCGGGTGTCATCCAGGTGATCTCGAGGGCGTCCTGTCGCGGTTCGCACGTGCCGGTCACGGGCACGACGTAGGCCAGCGACACGGCGTGCTGCCGATCGTCGGTATAGGCGCTGACACCGGGAATCGGGAAGTACTCGGCCACCTGGAAGGGCACCGACGAGGCCGGCAACAGCGGGAAGGCCATGGGGCCCAGGTCTTTCTCCAGGTGACGGAAGAGTGCGTCGCGCAGCGTTTCGCCGTAGAGCACGCGGCCCGAAACGATCGTGCGGGTCATTTCGCCGAGCGCGGTGGCGCGCAGCAGCACGCCCACCGACGTGACGTTGCCGAGACCGTCGACGCGCACGGGCACGGCCTCGACGTAGAGCAGGGGCAGACGCCGGCGGATCTGCTCGAGTTCGACATCGCTCAACCACCCGGCGTTGGTGTTGCCACCGGGATCGGGCGTGGGGTCGGGGTCTGGGGTGCGAACGGCCATGGTCCATTCTTACCCCCTCGGGCGAGCGGAAGCGACGTATGCAGTGTCGGTGTGGATGGATATGCTGCCTGACAGGCTGTGGAGAACGATGTGGAGGCGGCATGGACGACGTACGGATCGATGAGAGTGCCGTGCTGTGGTCGGCGGGCCCTCAGCAGCGCGCGGGCCGACCGTTGCTCGTCATCCTGCACGGTTACGGGTCGAACGAAGCAGACCTCTTCTCCCTGTCGCCCTATCTCCCCCTGTCCCCGGTCATCGCCTCGCTGCGCGCCCCGTTCACGGCGCCCTGGCCCGTCGACGGCTACTCCTGGTTCCGCCTGAGACAACGAGCGGATGTCTCCATCCCGGGTCTCCCCGCAGACGATGCCGTCGACCCGGCCGTGCATGCTGACTCCGTTGCAGCCGACCACGCGGCGGCGCTCGACATCGACGGCGGCGCGCCCCGGGTGCCCGTCGTTGCCGCTGACGCCACGCCCGAAGCATCCATCGACGCGGTCATGGCCTGGCTCGATGCGCTCGAGACGCCTCCCGCGCAGATCGGCCTGCTGGGGTTCTCGCAGGGTGGCGTCATGGCGATCGAATTGATGCGCCGCCAACCCGAACGCTTCTCGTTCGTCGTGAATCTCTCGGGTTTCGTCTACGAGGGCGAACACGAGGGGGATGTCGCGCTCGCCGAGTCGCTCCCGCCCGTGTTCTGGGGCCGCGGCACCCTCGACGAGGTCATCACCGAGGCCGCGATCGTGCGCACGACCGACTGGCTCCCGGCGCACAGCACCTTGAGCGGCCGCATCTACGAGGGGCTCGGGCACGCCGTTTCGCCGCAGGAGCTCACCGATGTCGCCGGGTTCGTGGAGCGTGGTTTCGCCGCCTGAGTCGCTACTGCACGACGGTGTCATCCACAAGGTGCCCAGCGCTCCCCGATGAATGTCAGTGGTCGGGGGCAGGATGGTGACATGGGCGACGTTCTGCAACGGTTCTCTCCCGCGACCAGGGAATGGTTCAGCGGGGCCTTTCCCGCGCCCACGGCCGCCCAGGCCGGCGCGTGGGATGCGGTGTCCCGCGGTCACAACGCGCTCGTCGTCGCCCCGACGGGTTCGGGCAAGACGCTGTCCGCCTTCCTGTGGTCGCTCGATCGCCTGATGGCCGAGCCGCGCGAGCAGCCCGGCACGCGCGTCCTCTATATTTCCCCGCTCAAGGCCCTCGGTGTCGATGTCGAGCGCAACCTCCGGGCGCCGCTCGTCGGCATCACGCAGACGGCCAAGCGCCTGGGCCTCGAGCCACCGTCGGTCACGGTCGGCGTGCGCTCGGGCGACACGGCGGCCAACGACCGGCGGGCGCTGCTCAAGCATCCGCCCGAGATTCTCATCACCACGCCCGAGTCGCTCTACCTGATGCTCACGAGCCAGGCACGAGAAACGTTGACGGGCGTCGAGACAGTCATCATCGACGAGGTGCACGCGGTCGCGGCCACCAAGCGTGGGGCGCACCTGGCGCTATCGCTCGAGCGGCTCGACCGGCTGCTCGAGAAGCCCGCGCAGCGCATCGGGCTGTCGGCGACCGTGCGGCCGCGCGAAGAAGTGGCGCGGTTCCTGGGCGGCCGGGCCGAGGTCGAGATCGTGGCGCCGCCCTCCAACAAGAAGTTCGACCTGCGCGTCGTGGTGCCGGTCGACGACATGACCAACCCCGGCGTGGTCGACACGTCCCCGCGCGAGGGTTCCGCCGGGGGCGTGTTCAGCCCCGAAGAGAACACGGGGTCGATCTGGCCGCACGTCGAAGAGGCCATCGTCGATCGCATCCTCGAGCACCGGTCCACCATCGTGTTCACCAACTCGAGGCGTCTGTCTGAGCGCCTGACTGCGCGGCTCAACGAGATCTATGAAGAACGCCTGGCGCTGGCCGCTGAGGCGAGCGGTGGGGCTGACACGCATGCCGCGGGCTCTGTTTCCTCACCCACAGACGCGCTGACCGCGTCCGTCGCATCCGATGCCCTGGTCGCCGCGGGCGCCCCGCGTCGTGCTCCCGCCGAGATGATGGGCGGCAGCGGCCAGACCCGCGGGTCGGGTGCCGCAGCATCCACCGCCACGGCCGAGGCCGACGATGCGCCCGTGCTCGCCCGCGCCCACCACGGCTCCGTGTCGAAAGAACAGCGTGCCGTCATCGAAGACGACCTGAAGACAGGTCGCCTGCGCTGCGTGGTCGCCACCTCGAGCCTCGAACTCGGCATCGACATGGGCGAGGTCGATCTGGTCGTCCAGGTCGAGTCGCCGCCGTCGGTCGCCAGTGGCCTGCAGCGCGTCGGTCGCGCCGGCCACCAGGTCGGCGAGACCTCGCGCGGCATCCTCTTCCCCAAGCATCGCGCCGACCTCGTGCACACGGCCGTGGCCTCCGAGCGCATGGTCGACGGTCTGATCGAGTCGCTGCAGGTGCCCACGAACCCGCTCGACATCCTGGCTCAGCAGACCATCGCGGCGGCCTCGGTCGACGACCTCGATGTCGAGGAATGGTTCGAGACCGTGCGGCGCAGCGCGCCCTTCCAGAATCTGCCCCGATCGGCCTACGAGGCCACCCTCGATCTCCTGGCCGGCCGCTATCCGTCCGACGAGTTCGCCGAGCTGCGCCCGCGCATCGTCTGGGATCGCGACGCCGGCAGCATCTCGGGTCGCCCCGGTGCGAAGCGTTTGGCCGTCACCTCGGGTGGCACCATCCCCGACCGCGGTCTCTTCGGCGTGTTCATGGTCGGCGAGGCCGTGCCCGGCGAGAAGAGCACGACGGGCGTCGGCCCGGGCGCGCGCGTCGGCGAGCTCGACGAGGAGATGGTCTACGAGTCCCGGGTGGGGGATGTCTTCGCCCTCGGTGCCACCAGCTGGCGCATCCAAGAGATCACCCACGACCGCGTGCTCGTCACACCGGCGTTCGGGCAGCCCGGTCGGCTGCCGTTCTGGAAGGGCGATGGCCTGGGGCGACCTGCTGAGCTCGGCCGAGCCGTCGGAGCCTTCATCCGAGACATCGACGGGGCGAAACCCGAGGAGAGCGCGCTGCGCCTGCAGGCTGCCGGCCTCGACGAGAAGGCCATTGGCAACCTCACCACCTTCCTCAGCGAGCAACGCGCCGCGACGGGGCACGTGCCCACCGACAAGACGCTCGTCGTCGAAAGGTCTCGCGACGAGCTGGGCGACTGGCGCGTCATCCTGCACTCGCCGTTCGGCATGCAGGTCCACGCTCCCTGGGCCCTCGCCATCGGGGCGCGTGTGCAAGAGCGCTTGGGCGTCGACGGGTCGGCGGTCGCCAGCGACGATGGCATCATCGTGCGCATCCCCGATAGCGACCAAGAACCCCCGGGCGCCGATCTGTTCGTCTTCGAGCCCGACGAGCTGCAGCAGATCGTCACCGAGGAGGTCGGTGGGTCGGCGCTCTTCGCCTCGCGCTTCCGCGAGTGCGCCGCGCGGGCGCTGCTCCTGCCCAACTATTCGCCCGGCAAACGGTCGCCGTTGTGGCAGCAGCGTCAGCGCAGCGCCCAGCTGCTCGACGTGGCGCGAAAATACCCCACGTTCCCGATCATTCTCGAGACGGTGCGCGAGGTGCTGCAAGACGCTTACGACCTGCCGTCGCTGCTCGGTATCGCGCGCGAGATCGCGAGCCGCGCCATCCGCATCGTCGACACCACCACCGACGACCCCTCGCCCTTCGCCCGCTCGCTCCTCTTCGGCTATGTCGGCGCCTTCATGTACGAGGGCGACAGCCCCCTGGCCGAGCGCCGCGCCGCCGCGCTCACCATCGACAGCACCATGCTCGGCGAGCTTCTCGGCCGGGTCGAGCTGCGCGAGCTCCTCGACCCCGGGGTCATCGAGCAGACCGAGCTCGAGCTGCAGCGGCTCGCCCCCGAGCGGCAGATGCACGGCGTCGAAGGCGTGGCCGACCTCATGCGCCTCCTCGGCCCGCTCGGCCTCGGCGAGATCGAGGCGCGGCTGACCGAAGAAGACCGGCCGAACGCGCTGCAGCACCTCACGGCCCTCGCCTCGAGCAAGCGGGCGCTGCCCGTCACGTTCGCCGGGCGAGACTGGTGGGTGGCCATCGAAGACGCCTCCCGCCTGCGCGACGCGCTCGGTGTTCCGCTGCCCATCGGCGTGCCCGTGGCCTTTATCGAACCCGTCGCCGATCCGGTGGGCGACCTCGTCGCCCGTTATGCCCGCACCCATGCGCCCTTCACCACGCACACGGTGGCCGAGCGCTTCGGCCTCGGGTCGGCCGTCGTGCAGCAGACCCTCAACCGTCTCGCCGCCGACCGCCGCGTCATCAGCGGGGAATTCCTCCCCGGCGGGAGAGCCGGGCTCACGGCCGACGCCGCCGGTTCCACCGAATGGTGCGACGCCGAGGTGCTGCGACGGCTGCGGCTGCGCTCGCTCGCGGCCCTCCGACACGAGGTCGAACCCGTCGATCAGCAGGCGTTCGGCCGTTTCCTCCCCGCCTGGCAGCACACGGGTGGGCGCCTCAAGGGCGTCGACGGGGTCGCGGCCGTCATCGAGCAGCTGGCCGGCGTGCCCATTCCCGCATCCGCCTGGGAGTCGCTCGTTCTTCCCGAGCGCGTCGCCGACTACTCGCCGACCATGCTCGACGAACTCACGTCGACGGGCGAGGTCGTCTGGTCGGGCGCGGGAACGCTCGCCGGCAATGACGGATGGGTGAGCCTGCACCTCGCCGACACGCTGTCACTGACCCTCACCGACCAGCCCGAACACACGCCCAGCCCCCTGCAGCAGGAAATCCTCGGCACGCTCGGGGGAGGCGGCGCCTACTTCTTCGGGCAGCTCGCCGAGGCCACCGGCTCGACCGATGACAAGATGCTCGTCGAAGCGCTCTGGGACCTCGTCTGGGCCGGCCTGATCACGAACGACACGTTCTCGCCACTGCGCACGTTGCTCGGCGGCGGGGGAGCGCATCGAACGGCGCGTCGCACACCGCGCGCCCGCATGTATCGCGGGCGCAGCGTGCCTCGGCCGACAATGGCCACACGCATCGGCGGCCCGACCCTCGGGGGGCGCTGGTCCATCCTGCCCCTCGCTGAACAAGACACCACCGTTCGCGCCGCCGCCACGGCGGACTTCCTGCTCGAGCGCTACGGGGTCGTCACGCGCGGCTCGGTCGTGTCCGAGGGCGTGCCCGGCGGGTTCGCCCTCACCTATCGCGTGCTCTCGGGGTTCGAAGAATCCGGGCGCTGCCGCCGCGGCTACTTCGTCGAGAAACTCGGCGCGGCCCAATTCGCCTCCTCCGGCACCATCGATCGCTTGCGCAGCTTCTCGCGTCCCGTCGACAGCACGACCGAGAAGCCCGAACTCCAGGCGCTCACCCTCGCCGCCACCGACCCCGCCAACCCCTACGGCGCGGCGCTCGCCTGGCCCGGCAGCGAAGCCACGGGTGTGAAACACCGACCGGGCCGCAAGGCCGGCGGCCTCGTCACGCTCGTCGACGGCGACCTCGTGCTCTACCTCGAGCGCGGCGGCAAGACCATGCTCGCCTTCACCGACGACGCCGACGTCCTGCACGCTGCCGCGCTGTCACTCGGACGCACCGTCACCTCGGGCCGAGTCGACAAGCTCGCCATCGAAAAGGTCAACGGCGACTTCGCGCTGGGCGCCCCCATCGCCGTCCCGCTGCGCGAGGCCGGATTCACCGAGACGCCGCGAGGATTGCGGATCCGACGTGCCTGAGGGAGATACCGTCTACCGGTCTGCACGCAGCCTCGACCGGGCACTCGCCGGGCGCACCGTCACCGGCTTCGACCTGCGCGTGCCGCGGTTCGCCACCAGCGACCTCACGGGTGACACCATCCATAACGTCGCCAGCCGCGGAAAGCACCTGTTGCACCGCATCGGCACGCACACGCTGCACAGCCACCTCAAGATGGAGGGTGAGTGGCACCTCTACCATCCGGGCACGGCGTGGAAACGCCCCACCTATCAGGCCCGCGCCATCATCGAGACCGACGAGTGGGTCGCGGTCGGCTTCGACCTCGGCATCGTCGAACTGCTCGAGACGCGCGACGAAGACGAGGCCGTGGGATATCTCGGGCCCGACCTGCTCGGCGACGACTGGGACGCTGCCGAAGCCCGGTCCCGCCTCGCCGCCGAACCCGAGCGGCCCTCGGCCGTCGCGCTGCTCGACCAACGCAACCTCGCCGGAATCGGCAACGAGTACGCCAACGAGATCTGCTTCATCCGCGGCATCCTGCCCACCCGGCCCATCGGCGAGATCGACATCGCGGCGGCCGTCGAGCTGTCCTACCGCCTCCTGCACGCCAATCGCGACCGGCCCCGGCGCATCACGACCGGCAACCAGCGGCCCGGTCAAGAGACCTGGGTCTACGGACGCAAGGGGCGCCCGTGCCGCCGCTGCGGAACGCCGATCCGCAAGGGTGAACTCGGCGCCACCGAACTCGAACTGCGCGTCACCTACTGGTGCCCGCGCTGCCAGACCTGAGCCACGCCTCCGACGTCGGGCCCACCAGTGTCGCCGCGCCCGAACCAGATGTTCACCGCCATCCGGGTACGAAAAAGCGGGCCCCGGCAAAAAACCGAGACCCGCTCTTCAGGAGTGCTTAGCGGCGACCCGAACCGCGCGTGTTCACGACCTGGCCGACGCCGAGACCGCCGCTGCGGCCACCGGAGTGGCTGGCGCGACGCGAACCCGTGGGGCGGCTACGCGTGGCAGAAGCATCCGATGCGCCGTCGTACTGGCGAGCCGAACCCGAACCAGCGCCCGCACCATTCGCGGGGGCACCGGTGGACGTGCTGTAGCTCTGCGTCGCGGCACGACCACCGCGACCCGAGCCTGCGCCCTGGCCGGCGGAAGCGCCGGAACCCGAACGCGCCGGGCGACCCGAACGGTCACGACGCGGCTCACCCGAACGAGCGGAGCCGCCACGCGACTCGCCGCCGCGCGAACCGGCGCCGGCCGTCGCACCATCACGGGCGCCACGAGCGGCACGCTTGCGCTGCGCGTTCGCACCGTTCGACGAGCCACCACCCTGAGAGGTCGACGCCGCACGCGGCGCGGGCTTCACATAGGCCGCGACATCGCCGACGAGGGCGGTGACCTCGGGAGAGGTGGGCGTGACCTGCTGCGGAACGACCTGGATGTCGGCCTTACGCATGAGGGTCTTGAGGTCGCTGCGCTGAGCGGGCGTGATGATCGTCAGAACATCTCCCGCGCTGCCGGCACGAGCCGTGCGGCCCGAGCGGTGCAGGTAGGCCTTGTGCTCGGTGGGCGGGTCGACGTGGACGACCAGCTCGACGTTGTCGACGTGCACACCGCGCGCCGCGACATCCGTTGCCACGAGAACGCGCACCTTGCCCTCGCCGAAAGCGGCGAGGTTGCGGTCACGGGCGGCCTGCGACAGGTTGCCGTGCAGGTCGACGGCGGGGATGCCCGAGTCGGTCAGCTGCTTGGCCAGCTTCTTGGCGTGGTGCTTGGTGCGCATGAAGAGGATGCGGCGGCCGGTGCCCGAGGCGACGGCCTGCACGAGGTTCTTCTTCTGGTCGAGGTCGCTGACCTCGAAAACGTGGTGGGTCATGGCGGCGACGGGGGAGTTGGCCTCGTCGACCGAGTGCAGGACCTCGTTGTGCAGGTAGCGCTTGACGAGCTTGTCCACACCGTTGTCGAGCGTGGCCGAGAACAGCAGACGCTGTCCGTCGGTCGGGGTCTTGTCCATGAGGCGCGTGACGACGGGCAGGAAGCCCAGGTCGGCCATGTGGTCGGCCTCGTCGAGCACGGTGATCTCGACGGCGTCGAGCGACACGAAGCCCTGCTTCATGAGGTCTTCGAGGCGGCCGGGGCACGCGACGACGATATCGACGCCGGCCTTGAGGGCGGCGACCTGGCGGCTCTGGTTGACGCCACCGAAGATGGTGGTGGTCTTCATGCTGTAGGCCGCGGCGAGCGGTGCGAGCACGGCGTCGATCTGCGTGGCGAGCTCGCGCGTCGGGGCCAGGATGAGGCCGACGGGGCGACCCGGGCGACGACGGCCACCCGAGAGGGTGGTGCCGAGGCGGGCGGCCATCGGGATGCTGAAGGCCAGCGTCTTGCCCGAGCCCGTCTTTCCGCGGCCCAGCACATCGCGACCCGACAGCGTGTCGGGAAGCGTGTCGACCTGGATGGGGAAGGGCGTGGTCTTGCCATCGGCGATGAGCGCGTTGACGAGGGCGGTGGGAACGCCGAGAGCGGCGAAGGTGGTGTCGGTTTCTGTCATGGGGTTGTGCCTTTCAGGCAGGCACCCTGTTCGTGACGCACGCACACCTCGGCCACGCCGCCTTCGGTGCCTGTTCGAATGAACCGGTGCACGGCGAAGAGGTGGGGCAGTGGTCGAACGGCAGAAAGAACTGCCGGGCGATCCGGTGATGCGTGCTCTGGCACGACGGGTGGATGTGGCGAAAGCGTCGGAAGACGCATCCGTTCGCCGTATGAAATCCGTGAACCGGCCGAGCCGGTGTGAAAGCGTTCTACGACGCAAGGGGCACCGTAGCGCCCACAAGTCCTCCCAGACTACAGCTTCGAGCCGTCGCCGTCGAATCTGGTGTCGTCGCCGGCGGGTGCATCGGATGCGGCATCCCCCGTATTCGCGTCGGGATCGTCCTCGTTCTGCCGTTCGGGATCGAACGCCCACGTCGGCGCCATCTGCACCATTCGGGCACCGCGCCACTGCCACAGCGACCACAGTGGGTACCACAGCGCGGGCGCGACGGCCCCAGAGATCTCGAGCCGGTCGCGATACAGCGTCTTGGTGGGGTCGCCCGGCGCCGGCGCGATGGCCATGCGGTGATCCCAGCGGGTCAGAAGCGTGAGTGGCCCGCTCAACGGCGCGCCGCTGTCGTGCATGATGCGCACGCCGTCGGGCCGCTTCTCCTGAAAGTCGAGACGGATGTCTTGGCCGCCGACCGGCACGAGCCCGAGCGCCTTGAGCGTGACGGCGTGCGACCCGGGCCCCCAGATCGTCGGGAACGCGCCCTCTTGCGACTCGGGCTGAAGCAGCGGGCCATACAGCTCGGTCAGAACCGTCGGCGACTTGATCGCGCGCCAGGCGGCATCGGGGTCGCAGTCCAAGATCAACTTCAGCTGTACATGCATACCCCCATACTCCTCCGCCGGATGCGCTCGCGCAGGGCCTTGCGCCCGGACATCCTGCGCGTCCCCAGTTTTTCTCGGCCGCCCATCCTTCCTCCCGTCCCTCTTCATCACTCGCCGCGCGTGTTCGGCAAGCGCGCCGTGGACGCGCGGCCGCCCCGGTGCGGTAAACAGGTCACGTGGCGATCCGATACTGGCTGGTGGTCGCGCCCCTCGACCGGGTGCGACGCCTGCGCGCGGCCGGCGTCGTCGAGATGACGTTCGGCGGCCGAGACGGTCTCGAGGATTTCTCCGAGGCCGACGGCATCGTCTTCTACTCCCCGCGCTACGAAGCGCCCGAGGGCGAGCGTCTGCGCGCCTTCACGGCCATCGGCCGCATCTCCGACGGTCGGATGTTCCTCGCCGACCAGTCCGAGGGCTCGCGCTCGTGGCGGCGGCGCGTCGATTTCATGGACGACACGGTGTTCCAGCCCGTGCGCCCGCTCGTCGGCCTGCTCGAGTTCACGCGCGATCGGCGCACGTGGGGCCAGCAGTTGCGTCGAGGCATCCTCGAGATTTCGCGTCTCGATTTCGAGACCATCCGTGACGGGATGCGGCTGCCGTCGGCCGATGAGAGGCACCCACGTTCCCTCACAGACAGGGTGTGGTACTGACGCCGGTTCGCGGGCATGTTTCGGCGGGGTTACGATATCCGGATGAGCGTTCAGCAGACCGTCGTATCCCCCCTCACACAGACGAAGTACCAGGTGCGCCTCGACTTCGGCAAGCCGGGGCTGAAGCGCATGACCGATGCCGACGTGATCATCTGGGTCGACTCGCTCGGTCAGTTCGAGACCATGAGCGTTCAGGCGTGCGCCGTCGAAGACGCCACGATCATTGCCGCCGACCTCACGAACCGCACGGCCGCGGCCCAGTGGGTGCTCGAGCACCAGGTGCGCCTCGGCCGTCGCGTTACCATCGCGGTCGTCGCCGCGGGTCGCGAGGGCGCTTTTGCCAGCCATGACGCGCTCGCCGCCGGTGCCGTCATCGACGCACTCGCAACGGCCGGTATCGACTTCACGTCGCCCGAAGCGGCCGTCGTATGCGCGGCCTTCGAGGGTTTGCAGAAGGCGGTCGGTCACCTGTTCACCGCCTCGGTCGTCGGCCAAGAGATGATCGTCGCCGGTGAGCGCGAGAAAGTCGTCCGAGCCGCGCAGGTCGACACACGCACCGATGTGAAGGTTCTTCGTCTGGCATCCTGACGAGTCGCGGGCCCGCGCCGAGCGATTCCTGTGTGAGGGTGCTGAGAGCGTTGTCCAGGCCCTCGCATTCGTGCGGGCGTCGGCGTAGTCTCGCGCCATGAAAGCAACTCTGAATGACACGGTCCTCGCCGAAGCCGAGCAGGACGACCTGATCAAAATCGAGGGCAACTGGTACTTCCCGCCGGCCAGCCTGAAGAAGGAACTCTTCGAGAGCTCCGACACCCCGTACACCTGCCCGTGGAAGGGCGAGGCCCAGTACTGGAACGTGCGCGTCGGCGACGACGTCCACGCCGACAAGGCGTGGAGCTACCCGACCCCCTACGACGGCGCCGCCTCGCGGGTCGGCAAGGACTTCGCAGGCTACGTCGCGTTCGACCCGTCGGTCACTGTCGCTCCGTAACCGACTGTCTGACGCAGACGCCCGCGTTGGCGGTATCGAGAAAGGCTCCGGTTCGACACAGAACCGGAGCCTTTCTGCATGTCGGCCGCCAGCCCGCTACCAGGCCAGCTTGCGCAGAGTTCTCAGATTGCGTGTCGTGATGACCTCGGCACCGGCGCGATACCGGGCCCGTGAGGAGATCTTCGCGAACGGGCTGTTCGTGCTCGAGCCCTTCGCGACCTCCCAATAGATGACGCCGTCGCCCAGGGCGAGTCGTTCCGATCCGGAAGCCGAGGTCGCGGCGAGCAGCCCCGCGGCGTCCTCGGCGAGCGCGGCGATGACGTCCCGGTCGGTGGCGAACGTCACGTACGCATGCCTGTCGGCCACCTCTGCGAACGGATACGCATCGATCACGGCCTGCATCTCGTCGAGACGCACAACCGCCACCTGGACCCCATAGCCGTAGCGCGCATCGATGGCGGTTTCGAGCCGTCGCCGAACCTCAGCGCGCCCGCGGGTGAGGCCCGCTGATAGTCCGCCAACGCCGCTATTGGTGTCCGGGCCAGCACCCATGTCCCCATTGTTGCCAGCGCCCGTGCCCGTCTCCTGGTCGCCATCGTCATCGTCAACCAAGACGTTGCCCGAAGCCAAGACGGCCTTCACCCGCGAAAACCCGACTTCCCGAATCGCCGCGACCAGATCGGCAGACTTGATGGTGTTGCCACCCACGTTCACGCCGCGCAACAACGCCACCCAGGTGTTCGGCATCAGTCGCCCATCCCAGCTGCTGCCGCACGCCGCCGGGTGGCCGCGGAGATCTCACGCCTGCTCCACGAAATCTCGAAAGCCGGATCGAAGCGCTTCGAGCACACCGCGCACGAGCTCTGCCGGGTCGGTTTGCGGTGGCGATATAGCGTGTGCCCGTTGGGGCAAGTGCCCACCCAGGGGGCCAATTCGTCTGCCGTCTCGCCGGAGTGCAGCCGAGAGCCCTCGTAGCCGAGGTCGGCGGCCACCGCGCGCCACTGAGGCCCGTGCCCCGCCCGCGACCCGGCCACGGCGTGCGCGACCTCGTGCAAGAGGATCTGGTGGATCTCGTCGTCGTCGTATCGGGACGCCAGATAGCGGGAGACGGTGATGCGCTTATCGGTGTAGTTGCAGAGACCCGCGCGGCGCTTGGCGTTGTCGAAGTCGAAGGACCAGGCCGCATCGAGGTGCAGAGCAATCAGGGCATCGGCCCACACGCGCACCCGGGCGAGATCAGACATGGCAAAAGGCTACCTCTCGCTTCCGACATCCGCGCATCGAGAGTGTCGAGCGATTCGGGTCATTCCGGCGACCCGGGCGTTTCGAGCACCCCGACCACCCCGAGCACCGCGTGCACCCCGAGCGCCCCGGACACCCCGAGCGCCCCGGACACCTCGATCCAGGGTCGCGGTTGGGCGGTCAGGCGCTTTCGCTGAGAAACGATTCCGTGACGGCGATGGCGATCAGCGACGGCTCGAGCTCGGCCTCGCTGGCGCCCGCCTGATTGCGCAGGAAGACGGCGGCCTTGAAGTCGGCCAGCGCGGCCGCGTACTCACCGGCGTCGAACAACACGCGCCCGCGGTGTTGCAGGGCGACCGACTCGAGGGTCGGCCAGTTCTGGGTGCGGGCATCGTCGGCGCAGAGGGTCAATTCATAGATCGCCTCGTCATAGCGCCCCAAATATTGCAGCACCTGGGTGCGCAGGATGCGGGGCAGCAACAGATCGCGACGGTTGCCGGTGAAGCGGGCGAGGCGCACGGCCTGGCTGGCGACATCCAGTGCCTCATCGAGCTGACCGGTGACCTTCAGCAGCCAGGCTCGCTCACTCAGGGCCTGCAGATTGCGCATGTCGCCGAGTTCGGCCAGACGTTCGCCGGCGGCGCGCAGGTCGACTTTTTCGCGAAGGGTGACGGCGTCCCAGCCGAGCAGGATCTTCATGGGTGCCCCCGGGTGTGACTGAAATGGCGGTGTTGCGTGCCGCTGGGTTGCGGTGTTCCGACCCTAACTCGGTGGGCGTCCAGCGCCCCGCATCCGCTCCCGCCTGTCGCTTTTGACCGACCGATTTCTCAGACGAGCGGATGTCGCGCCGCCAGGTTGCGCCCGGGCCTGTCGATGGCGGCCCGGCCCGCGGCGCGGCGATGAGGCCGACACGCCGTCTGCCACGAACCCGCCGTGATCCGAGCTGGGAAATCCCCGGTAGTCGTCGCGCCGGCCGGGAAGGCCGCTACTTCGCCAGGAAGACCGAACGGTTCGGGGGAGGCGACGGGACCGCGGTCTGGTCGGTCACGATGGGGGCGCTGCGCGTGAATTCGGCGAGTGCGGCGCCGTGTACCGCCTGCGCCGGGTGGGGGCCGCCCGCGAGCAAACGGGGGATGTAGTCGAGCGGCAACGGGTGGGCCGAGGCCACGAGCACGACGTTTCCGAAGCGGCGCCCCTTGAGCACCTGGGCCTCGGCCATCGCGGCGACGTGGGGGAGGACGGAGGCCACGGTGGCTGCTTGCCCACGCGCGAATGCCAACCCCGGGCCATCCGCGATGTTGATGGCGAGGATGCCATCGGGGGACAGCAGCTTCGCGGCCTGCGCGTAGAACTCCTGGCTCGTGACGTGGGCGGGTGTGCGCGAACCGGCGAAGATGTCGACGACCACGATGTCGGCCGTGCCGAACAGGCCGGCCGGCAGTTTCGCGAGGCTCTCGCGGGCGTCACCGTAGCGGACCTTGATGTTCGCGCGGGCGGGGAGTGGCAGGTGTTCGCGCACGAACGGCACGAGATCGGTCTCGAGTTCGAGCACCTGCTGTCGGCTGTTGGGTCGGGTCTCTGCGATGTATCTCGGCAGGGTGAGAGCGCCCGCGCCGAGGTGCACGGCCGTGATGGGGGTTCCCGGTTCGCGCAGCTCGTCGATCACGTGGCCGATGCGCTGGATGTATTCGAAGTGCAACTGCGCGGGATCGTCGAGGTTGACGTGCGATTGAGGTGTGCCGTCGACGACGAGCTGGTAGCTGCCCGGCACGAAGCGGTCGGGCTCGATGACGGCGCGGTAGCCGCTGATGCCGAGGGTGATGGCCGGGTACGTCGTCATGGTAGCGAGCCTAATCGTTTCCTCGGTGGGGTCACGTGAGCTCCCCATTGTGCGCCTCACCGGCTACATGTATCTTGATATATTGATGTTGCATAAGCCGCATCTGGCCGGGTGCGGTCAATCCGAATCTCGACCGAGGTCGACTCGGGCGTCAGTCATCCCCCGCCTTTCACGAACAAAATGGAGCACATCACATGAATTCACAGACACACCGGAGTAGTAACCGTCAGGCCGCTGCCAAGCCGGGAGCCAGCTTCCGCCGCAGCAGCCAGGTTGCGCTCGTCGGTGCCGGGGTCGTCGCGCTCGCCGCCTTGGGTTCCCTGCCCGCCTCCGCCGTCATCGCAACCGGATGGACGGGCACCACCGGCGCGAACAGCAGTCAGACTGCAAGCGTCGGCTCCACCAACATCAACATCCAGACCGAGACCCCCGCCAAGGGCAAGGGTGTTCAGATCGAGCAGGGCGGCGGGGATGTCGGCGTCCGCACCACAGACGCCGGCGAATTGGGCCTCGGCATCATCGGTATCGACGAGGCTTTCCCGTGCGCCAACGGCAAAGCCTGCGATCGCGGTGTCGTCGTGATCAAGTTCAGTAAACCCGTCACCAACCCCAAGATTCTCTTCAGTGATCTCGGTGGCGCCACCTTCGCCGTTCCCGTCGCCGGCACCGTGCTCTCGTCTGCGCGCTACACGCTCGAGACGCCCGGGGTCACGCTGTCGTCGACATCGGGCGGTCTGAACGTGACGTCCAATCAGATCAGCGCCCCTCAGAACCTCGCTTCGAGCGGCGAAGTGACGGCAACCGGCACGGTCACCGAGCTTCGTTTCAAGGTCACGATGGATTCGCGGGCATCAGGCGTCATCGGGGGAAGCTTCTGGACCAAGGTCCAGCAGGACAGCCACCGCATCAACGTCGACATCACCGACACCCCCACAGGCGCGAACGCCAACCCCGACACCGAGGGGACGAAGGATTCCAACCCGGACGGCTCGTCGAACTCGAACGCATCGCCTGACTCGAACGCGTCGCCGAAGGCGGATGCGACGCCGGACTCGAACTCGAATGCGACGCCGGACTCGAACTCGAATGCGACTCCGAACTCGAACGCGTCTAGTACGTCGCAGGGTGACGTGAACAAGAACGCTGCCGCGTCGGCGTCGGCTGACTCGAAGGCGAATGCGGCATCGCAGGCTGCGGCGCAGGCGGATGCCACCACGCAGGCTTCTGCGGCGGCGAACCCGGATGCGAGCATCGCTGCGCAGTCGGCGTCGACCACGGATGCGTCGCGTGATGCATCGAGCACGTCGAAGACCGACACGAATGCTGCGTCGATCTCGGCGTCGAAGACGTCCGCGAACGCTGACAACTCCTCGAGCACGAACGCCAAGGCGTCCGCTGCCGCGAACGGCGACAACTCGTCCGCGTCGAAGGCCGCTTCGATCGCGAACTCGTCGACGGATGCGTCGATCAACTCCAACGCGAACGCGAACTCGAACGCCTCGCCGAAGGCGGACGCGACACCGGATTCGACTTCGAACTCGAACGCGTCGCCGAAGGCGGACGCGACACCGGATTCGACTTCGAACTCGAACGCGTCGCCGAAGGCGAACGCGACTCCGGACTCGAACGCGTCCAGTACGTCCAAGGGTGACGTGAACAAGAACGCTGCCGCGTCGGCGTCGGCTGACTCGAAGGCGAATGCGGCATCGCAGGCTGCGGCGCAGGCGGATGCAACCACGCAGGCTTCTGCGGCGGCGAACCCGGATGCGAGCATCGCTGCGCAGTCGGCGTCGACCACGGATGCGTCGCGTGATGCATCGAGCACGTCGAAGACCAACGCGAATGCTGCGTCGATCTCGGCGTCGAAGACGTCCGCGAACGCTGACAACTCCTCGAGCACGAACGCCAAGGCGTCGGCTGCCGCGAACGGCGACAACTCGTCCGCGTCGAAGGCCGCTTCGATCGCGAACTCGTCGACGGATGCGTCGATCAACTCCAACGCGAACGCGAACTCGAACGCCTCGCCGAAGGCGGACGCGACACCGGATTCGACTTCGAACTCGAACGCGTCGCCGAAGGCGGACGCGACACCGGACTCGACTTCGAACTCGAACGCCTCGCCGAAGGCGGACGCGACACCGGATTCGACTTCGAACTCGAACGCGTCGCCGAAGGCGAACGCGACTCCGGACTCGAACGCGTCCAGTACGTCCAAGGGTGACGTGAACAAGAACGCTGCCGCGTCGGCGTCGGCTGACTCGAAGGCGAATGCGGCATCGCAGGCTGCGGCGCAGGCGGATGCAACCACGCAGGCTTCTGCGGCGGCGAACCCGGATGCGAGCATCGCTGCGCAGTCGGCGTCGACCACGGATGCGTCGCGTGATGCATCGAGCACGTCGAAGACCAACGCGAACGCTGCGTCGATCTCGGCGTCGAAGACGTCCGCGAACGCTGACAACTCCTCGAGCACGAACGCCAAGGCGTCGGCTGCCGCGAACGGCGACAACTCGTCCGCGTCGAAGGCCGCATCGATCGCGAACTCGTCGACGGATGCGTCGATCAACTCCAACGCGAACGCGAACTCGAACGCCTCGCCGAAGGCGGACGCGACACCGGATTCGACTTCGAACTCGAACGCGTCGCCGAAGGCGAACGCGACTCCGGACTCGAACGCGTCCAGTACGTCCAAGGGTGACGTGAACAAGAACGCTGCCGCGTCGGCGTCGGCTGACTCGAAGGCGAATGCGGCCTCCAAGGCTGCAGCGCAGGCGGATGCCACCACGCAGGCTTCTGCGGCGGCGAACCCGGATGCGAGCATCGCTGCGCAGTCGGCGTCGACCACGGACGCGTCACGTGATGCATCCAGCACGTCGAAGACCAACGCGAACGCTGCGTCGATCTCGGCATCGAAGACGTCCGCGAACGCTGACAACTCCTCGAGCACGAACGCCAAGGCGTCCGCTGCCGCGAACGGCGACAACTCGTCGGCATCGAAGGCCGCATCGATCGCGAACTCCTCGGCCGATGCATCAGGCGCCTCGAACGCCACGCCGACTGCGAATTCCTCGAGCTCGTCGAACTCGTCCAGTTCATCGAACTCCGACGTGAAAACGACCGGCTCGGCCTCGGCCTCGTCGAAGGGATCTGCTACGGCAACCGGCCTGAACTACAGCTCGCTCTCCGCGACCGGTGCGGACGATGTGAACGGCTTCACGATCACCGCCCTGTCGCTGATCACCGCGGGTGGCCTCTTCGGTCTCGTCGCGGCCTCGAAGCGTCGCCGCGCGGCCGCTCGGGCATCACAGAACTAGTTCCTCGCCATTCCGAGGGAGCGGGGCGCTCACGTTCTCAACGTGTGTGCCCCGCTTCTGTGTGAAGACCCTCGCAAAATACACTGAAATATATATACTTACATTTATACAAGTCGACCGTTGCGTCAGGAGATTCAGATGACCCGCTCCACTACCCGACCGAGGGGCCCGCTGGTGCGTGGCGTCCTGAGCCTGGGGGTGCTCTTCACCGTCTGGCACGTCTTCGCCAGTTTCCTGTGGATCGGGCCCGTCACGCCGCTGCGCGAACTCATCCCCGGCACCGTCCTGACGAGCTACATGATCCCGTGGTACGGCCAGAGCTGGAGTGTGTTCGCCCCCGAACCGATCAACGGCGACTACAACCTCAGAGTGCGCGCCCTCGTGGTGGACGAGAACGGCGAGCAGCGCGAGACGGAGTGGGTGAGTGCGACCGATGTCGAGCTCGCCATGTCTCGCCATAACCTGCTTCCACCCCGCGCGGCGGGGCTCGGAACGCACCAGTCCTCGCTCCTCAAGGGCGCCTACGACCTGCTGACGCCCGAGCAGCGCGCAACGGCCGCCCTGAACTTCTTCGACGGCGACGCCTGGCTCGGCCGCATGCAGGAGGCGATGAACACTCAGGGCACCGACGACAGCATCGTCGTCCGCTACATCGTCCAAGAGAGATATGCGGATGCCTATGCAACGCAGGTAGCGCGTGCGATCTGGGGTGACTCCGTCGTCCGGGTGCAATACCAATCCAGTCGCCAGAACATCATTCCGTTCTCCGAGCGCAACAACCCGGAAGCGCAGAGACCCGGCGAACAGATCGCCCCGACCGGATGGCGGGGCCTCATCACGATGCCCGGCCAGTCCGGTGACGCCTTCGCCGATGTGTTCCGTGCCGGATACGAGAGGCTCGAAAAATGACCACGACCGACCGGGGCGCACGCGCGCCAGAAGCGCCGTCCGACGTATCCGACGTGTCTGACGTGTCTGACGTGTCCAACGGATCCGACGGGACCATCGAGTCCGCCGGGTCCGACTCCGCAGCCGACACTCGCCCCTCGCCCGTGTCCGAGACCGCGCCTGCACCTGCCTCCGCACCGTCACCTGCAACGCCCGCTCAGGTCCACGCAGGCGCCCGCCGCCGTCTTCCCCTGAGGCAGGCGTGGCGCACGTTCCGCTCGCTGCTCCACGACGGCATCCGCGGGTTCGGCGCACTGGTCAGCCGGCTCTTCGGCCTCGGCGAGGACTGGCTCCTCGATCGCAAGCGGGCCTCCTACGGTCTCGCAATCACCCGGATGCTGCTCGGCCTGACCATTCTCGGCACGCTCGTCTCGAACTTCACTACCCGTCTCTATACGTTCGGCGGGGGCGCCGCCTGGACGGGGCAGCTCGACTATCCGACCAGCGAGTTCGCGCGGCTCTGGCCCTTCAACATCTTCCCCAGCATCGCGGCGAACGACTTCGCATTCACCGAGCTCTATCTCCTGCTCGGCGTCTGCGCGGTCCTCTTCACCATCGGCTATCGCACACGCATCGTGATGATCCCTCTATTCATCCTGTGGGTGGGTTTCGTCGAGATCAACGAGTACGTCAGCGACCAGAGTGACAATCTCACGCGGATGGCTCTCATCGCGATCTTCTTCGCCTCGCCGGCGGAACGATGGTCGTTGGATGCTCGCCGCCGACGTCGCAATGCCGGACGCTCCGGCATCTGGCCACTCAGGCTCTGGCGCTTCCAGCGGGTCCTCCCGGAATGGTCGACGAACCTGTCGCACAACCTGGCCATCATCGTGCTCGCGTGCCAGGTGTCCTTCATCTACGTCTCGGGCGGACTCTACAAGGCGGGCGGCGAGCCGTGGTCGGGCGGTTGGGCGATCTACGACCCGATCCACGTCGCTCAGTTCGGCACGTGGCCCGAGCTGTCGTCGCTCGTGACGACCTGGGCGCCGGGCGTGGCGTTCGCCACCATCCTGACCCTGCTCGTGCAGGTCTCGTTCCCGCTCCTCTTACTGCGGCGCGGCACCCGCATCTTCGCGCTCGTCGTCATGCTCAGCTTCCACATCGGCATCGCCGTTCTGATGGGACTGCCCTGGTTCTCCCTCGCCATGATCGCCATCGACTCCATCTTCATTCGGGATGTCACGTGGCGCCATATGTCGCAGGGGCTGCGTCGCGCCTGGCTGCGGTCGGACCCTCAGTCAGGTCGTATACAGGAGAAATGAAATCGGGTCAAGGAAGTAACTGGACACGGCGCGTCGGAGGGCATACACTTGACCTTTGCGCTCTTAGACATCCCTCTGCCTTCATATTGCGGTCGGCTTTCGGGCTCGGGCATCATGTCCGGCCGGCTTTATCGCGGGGTCTACGAGTTCTCCATTACTAACAGTAACTTGACCCGACGGGGTCCACGGAGGTTATTTCCTTGGCTGCTGCGCGCAACGCATCCACCAACTCACCCAAGAACGGCCGCGGGGCTTCCCGTCTGTCGTTCGCTAAAATCACCGACACGCTGACGGTTCCGGATCTGCTCGCTTTGCAGACCGAGTCGTTCGACTGGCTGGTGGGCAACGACGTGTGGAAGGCACGCGTCGAAGAAGCCACCGCGCAGGGTCGCACCGACCTCGCGAGCCACTCGGGTCTCGAAGAGATCTTTGAAGAGATCTCTCCGATCGAAGACCTCGGCGAGACCATGCAGCTGTCGTTCGCCAACCCCTACCTCGAGCCCGAGAAGTACTCGATCGACGAGTGCAAGGAGCGTGGCAAGACCTACGCTGCTCCTCTCTATGTCGAGGCCGAGTTCATGAACCACCTCACGGGTGAGATCAAGACTCAGACGGTCTTCATGGGCGACTTCCCGCTCATGACCGAGCGCGGCACGTTCATCATCAACGGCACCGAGCGCGTCGTCGTCTCGCAGCTCGTCCGCTCGCCGGGCGTGTACTTCGAGCGTCAGCAGGAGAAGACGTCCGACAAGGACATCTACTCGGCTCGCGTCATCCCGAGCCGTGGTGCCTGGCTCGAGTTCGAGATCGACAAGCGCGACCAGGTCGGCGTCCGCATCGACCGCAAGCGCAAGCAGTCGGTCACGGTGTTCCTCAAGGCTCTCGGTCTGACGACCGAAGAGATCATGGAGGAGTTCAAGGGCTTCGAGTCCATCGAGCTCACCCTCGAGAAGGACACGATCCTCACCAAGGAAGATGCCCTCCGCGACATCTACCGCAAGCTCCGTCCGGGCGAGCAGGTCGCTGCCGAGGCTGCGCGCGCGCTGCTCGACAACTTCTACTTCAACCCGAAGCGTTACGACCTGGCCAAGGTGGGTCGTTACAAGATCAACCGCAAGCTCGGCATCGATGCGCCGCTCAGCGACTCGGTCCTGACCGTCGAAGACATCGTCGCGACGATCAAGTACCTGGTGCGCCTGCACAGCAACGAGACCACCTACTCCGGTGTGCGCGATGGCAAGGGCGTCGACATCCGTCTCGACGTCGACGACATCGACCACTTCGGCAACCGTCGCATCCGCGCCGTGGGTGAGCTCATCCAGAATCAGGTGCGCACCGGCCTCAGCCGCATGGAGCGCGTCGTCCGCGAGCGTATGACCACGCAGGACATCGAGGCGATCACGCCGCAGACCCTGATCAACGTGCGCCCCGTCGTCGCCGCGATCAAGGAGTTCTTCGGAACGTCGCAGCTGTCGCAGTTCATGGACCAGAACAACCCGCTCGCCGGTCTGACGCACAAGCGTCGTCTCTCCGCGCTGGGCCCCGGTGGTCTGTCCCGTGAGCGCGCCGGCGTCGAGGTGCGAGACGTTCACCCGTCCCACTACGGCCGCATGTGCCCCATCGAAACCCCTGAAGGCCCCAACATCGGTCTGATCGGTTCGCTCGCCTCCTTCGCACGCATCAACGCGTTCGGGTTCATCGAGACCCCGTACCGCCGCGTCGTCGACGGTGAAGTCACCACCAACATCGATTACCTCACGGCGAGCGAAGAGGACGACTTCATCGTCGCCCAGGCCAACGCTCCTCTGACGAAGGACGCGCGCTTCGCTGAAGACCGCGTTCTCGCTCGGAAGAAGGGTGGCGAGGTCGACCTCGTTCCCGCCGAAGAAATCGGTTACATGGATGTCTCGCCGCGCCAGATGGTGTCGGTCGCGACCTCGCTCATCCCCTTCCTCGAGCACGACGATGCGAACCGCGCCCTCATGGGTGCCAACATGCAGCGTCAGGCTGTCCCGCTGCTGCGCAGCGAGTCGCCGCTCGTCGGAACCGGTATGGAGGGCTACGCCGCTATCGACGCCGGAGACGTCGTCACCGCGCAGAAGTCGGGCGTCGTGTCCGAGGTCTCCGCCGATGTCGTCACCGTGCAGCTCGACGAGGGTGGAACGCAGGAGTACTACCTGCGCAAGTTCGACCGCTCCAACCAGGGCACCAGCTACAACAACCGCGTTGTCGTCACCGAGGGTGACCGCATCGAGGCCGGCGAGGTCATCGCCGACGGCCCCGCCACCGAGAACGGTGAACTGGCCCTCGGAAAGAACCTCCTCGTCGCCTTCATGACGTGGGAAGGTCACAACTTCGAAGACGCGATCATCCTGAGCCAGAACCTGGTGAAGGACGACGTGCTCTCCTCGATCCACATCGAGGAGTACGAGGTCGACGCCCGCGACACGAAGCTCGGCAAGGAAGAGATCACGCGTGACCTTCCCAACGTGAGCCCCGACCTGCTGAAGGACCTCGACGAGCGCGGAATCATCCGCATCGGCGCCGAGGTTCGCCCCGGCGACATCCTGGTCGGCAAGGTCACGCCCAAGGGTGAGACCGAGCTGAGCGCCGAAGAGCGACTGCTGCGCGCGATCTTCAACGAGAAGAGCCGCGAAGTCCGCGACACGAGCCTCAAGGTTCCCCACGGTGAGCGCGGCACGATCATCGCGGTCAAGGAGTTCAACTCCGAAGACGGCGACGACGAGCTGGGTTCGGGCGTCAACCGTCGTGTGGTCGTCTACATCGCCCAGAAGCGCAAGATCACCGAGGGCGACAAGCTCGCCGGCCGTCACGGCAACAAGGGTGTCATCGCCAAGATCCTGCCGGTCGAGGACATGCCGTTCCTCGCCGACGGAACTCCGGTCGACATCATCCTGAACCCGCTGGGTATCCCCGGTCGAATGAACTTCGGCCAGGTGCTCGAGACCCACCTCGGTTGGGTCGCCAAGCAGGGTTGGGATGTCGAGGGTTCGCCCGCCTGGGCGAAGAAGTTGCCGAAGGAAGCGCACAGCGCGGCCCCCGGCACCAAGGTTGCGACCCCCGTGTTCGACGGTGCCTTCGAGGAAGAGATCGCCGGTCTGCTCGACTCGACGACCCTCACCCGCGATGGTGAGCGCCTGATCGACTCGACCGGAAAGACGCGTCTGTTCGACGGCCGCTCCGGAGAGCCCTTCCCCGCCCCGATCTCGGTCGGCTACATGTACATCTTGAAGCTCCACCACCTGGTAGACGACAAGATCCACGCCCGTTCCACCGGTCCGTACTCCATGATCACGCAGCAGCCGCTGGGTGGTAAGGCGCAGTTCGGTGGACAGCGATTCGGTGAGATGGAGGTGTGGGCGCTCGAAGCATACGGTGCCGCCTACGCTCTGCAGGAACTCCTGACCATCAAGTCCGACGACATCCTCGGCCGCGTGAAGGTGTACGAAGCCATCGTCAAGGGTGAGAACATCCAGGAGCCGGGTATCCCCGAATCCTTCAAGGTGCTCATCAAGGAAATGCAGTCGCTCTGCTTGAACGTCGAGGTCCTCTCGGCTGACGGCACCGCGGTCAGCCTGCGCGACACCGACGACGACGCATTCCGCGCCGCCGAAGAGCTCGGCATCAACATTTCCTCCCGGTTCGAGTCCTCGTCAATCGACGAGATCTAGACCAGGCCCCTGTAAAGAACTCACGAGTTTTCCTAAGTAGGAGAGAAATTGCTCGACGTAACCACTTTTGACGAGCTTCGCATTGGCCTGGCTACCGCTGACGACATCCGTCGTTGGTCGTACGGTGAGGTCAAGAAGCCCGAAACCATCAACTACCGCACCCTGAAGCCCGAGAAGGACGGTCTGTTCGGCGAACAGATCTTCGGACCGTCGCGTGACTGGGAATGTTCCTGTGGCAAGTACAAGCGTGTCCGCTTCAAGGGCATCGTCTGTGAGCGCTGCGGTGTCGAGGTCACGAAGTCGTCTGTGCGCCGTGAGCGCATGGGCCACATCGAACTCGCCGCCCCCGTCACTCACATCTGGTACTTCAAGGGCGTCCCGTCTCGCCTCGGTTACCTGCTCGACATGGCGCCGAAGGACCTCGAAAAGGTCATCTACTTCGCCGCCTACATGGTGATCGACGTCGACGACGAGGCCCGCCACGCTGACATGCCCGGTCTGGAGAACGAGCTCCGTCTCGAGATCAAGACCCTGGGTGACCAGCGCGACAGCCGCATCGCCGACCGTCTGAAGAAGCTCGAAGACGACCTCGCGGCCCTCGAGGCCGAAGGCGCCAAGAGCGACCAGAAGCGTCGCACCAAGGATGCCGCCGAGAAGGAGATGAGCCAGACCCGCAAGTCGTACGACGAGCAGATCGCTCACCTCGAGCGCGTCTGGGACGACTTCCGCAACCTGAAGGTCGGCGACCTGAAGCCGGAAGACGCCGTGTTCCACGAGCTGCAGGACCGCTTCGGCCTGTACTTCGACGCCTACATGGGCGCCGAGGCCATCAAGAAGCGCCTCCTCTCGTTCGACCTCGTGGCCGAAGCCGAGCTGCTGCACCTGCAGATCGCCGAGGGCAAGGGTCAGAAGAAGATCCGCGCCATCAAGCGCCTGCGCGTCGTCAACTCGTTCGTGCAGACCGGCAACTCGCCGGCCGCCATGGTGCTCGACGTGGTCCCCGTGATCCCGCCCGAGCTGCGCCCCATGGTCCAGCTCGACGGTGGCCGCTTCGCCACGTCCGACCTCAACGACCTCTACCGTCGTGTGATCAACCGCAACAACCGTCTGCGTCGTCTGCTCGACCTCGGTGCCCCCGAGATCATCGTCAACAACGAGAAGCGCATGCTTCAGGAGGCTGTTGACGCGCTGTTCGACAACGGTCGTCGTGGCCGCCCCGTCACCGGAACTGGCAACCGTGCCCTCAAGTCCCTCAGCGACATGCTGAAGGGTAAGCAGGGTCGTTTCCGCCAGAACCTGCTGGGTAAGCGTGTCGACTACTCGGGTCGTTCGGTCATCATCGTCGGCCCGCAGCTGAAGCTGCACCAGTGTGGTCTGCCCAAGCAGATGGCCCTGGAGCTCTTCAAGCCGTTCGTCATCAAGCGCCTGATCGACCTGAGCCACGCTCAGAACATCAAGGCGGCAAAGCGTATGGTCGAGCGCTCGCGCGCCGAGGTGTGGGATGTCTTGGAAGAGATCATCCGCGAACGCCCCGTGCTGCTGAACCGCGCGCCCACGCTGCACCGTCTCGGCATCCAGGCGTTCGAGCCTCAGCTCGTCGAGGGTAAGGCCATCCAGCTGCACCCGCTCGTGTGTGCTGCGTTCAACGCAGACTTCGACGGCGACCAGATGGCTGTCCACCTCCCGCTGTCGGTCGAGGCCCAGGCCGAAGCGCGCATCCTGATGCTCGCCTCGAACAACATCCTGAAGCCCTCCGACGGCCGCCCGGTCACCCTGCCCTCGCAGGACATGATCATCGGTCTGCACCACCTCACCACCCTCAAGTCGGGTGTCGAGGGCGAAGGCCGCGCGTTCTCCTCCGTCGCAGAAGCGATTCTCGCGAAGGACCAGGGCTCGCTCGACCTCAACGCCAAGGTGCGCATCCGTCTCGAAGGCGTGCACTTCGCCGAAGGACAGACGCCCGAAGACTTCGACGAGAGCAAGCCGTACCTGCTCGAGACGACGCTCGGTCGGGCGCTCTTCAACGAGGCTCTGCCTTACGACTACCCCTACATCGAAGACGTCGCCGACAAGGGACGCCTCTCGACGCTGGTCAACGACCTCGCCGAGCGGTACCCCAAGACGGTCGTCGCTGCCACCCTCGACAACATCAAGGACGCCGGTTTCCACTGGGCGACCCGAAGTGGTGTCACGGTCGCTCTCTCCGACATCCTCACTCCGCCGAACAAGCGCGAGATCGTGGGTGCCTACGAGAAGCAGGCCGCCAAGGTGCAGTCGCAGTTCGAGAAGGGTCTGATCACCGACTCCGAGCGTCGTCAGGAACTCATCCAGATCTGGACCGAGGCAACCGACAAGGTCGCCGAGGCCATGCGTGCGAACTTCCCCGAAGACAACACCATCAACCGCATGGTGTCGTCGGGTGCACGTGGTAACTGGCTGCAGATCCGCAACATCGCCGGTATGCGAGGCCTGGTGAACAACCCGAAGGGTGAGATCATCCCTCGCCCGATCATCTCGTCCTACCGCGAGGGCCTGTCCGTGGCCGAGTACTTCATCGCCACGCACGGTGCCCGTAAGGGTCTGGCCGACACGGCGCTTCGTACCGCCGACTCGGGTTACCTGACGCGTCGACTCGTCGACGTCTCGCAGGACGTCATCATCCGCGACGAGGACTGTGGCACCACCAAGGGCCTCACCCTCACCATCGCAGCCAAGGATGCCGACGGCACCCTGGTGCGCGACGCCAACGTCGAGAACTCCGTGTTCGCTCGTTCGCTCGCCGCCGAGGCCGTCGACCCCCAGGGCACCGTGGTGGCCGAAGCCGGAGACGACGTCGGAGACGTTCTCATCGACAAGCTCGTTGCTGCTGGCGTCGAGACGATCAAGGTCCGCTCCGTGCTGACCTGTGAGTCCAGCGTCGGTGTCTGCGCCGCCTGCTACGGCCGTTCGCTGGCCACCGGCAAGCTCGTCGACATCGGTGAAGCCGTCGGTATCATCGCGGCCCAGTCGATCGGTGAGCCCGGAACGCAGCTCACGATGCGTACCTTCCACACCGGTGGTTCCGCGTCGGCAGACGACATCACGCAGGGTCTTCCCCGCGTGCAGGAGCTGTTCGAAGCCCGTACCCCGAAGGGTGCGACCCCGATCGCCGAGGCGCCGGGACGCATCACCATCGAGGAGACGGACAAGAGCCGCAAGGTCATCCTGACGCCCGACAACGGCGACGAAGCAGTGATCTACCCGGTGCTGAAGCGTGCAACCCTCCTCGTCGAGGACGGCCAGCACGTGGAGCTCGGTCAGCCGCTGCACATCGGTGCCGTCGACCCGAAGGAAGTCCTGCGCGTGCAGGGCGTCCGCGAAGTGCAGAAGCACCTCGTCGGTGGCGTGCAGGGTGTCTACCGCTCGCAGGGTGTCCCCATCCACGACAAGCACATCGAGGTCATCGTTCGTCAGATGCTCCGCAAGGTGACTGTCGTCGATCACGGTGACACCGACCTGCTGCCCGGTGAGCTCGTCGACCGCATGAAGTACAACGAGCTGAACCGTGCCGCTCTCACCGAGGGCAAGCGCACGGCCTCGGCCCGTCAGGAAGTCATGGGAATCACCAAGGCGTCGCTGGCCACCGAATCGTGGTTGAGCGCGGCTTCCTTCCAGGAGACCACGCGTGTTCTCACGCAGGCCGCCATGGAAGGCAAGTCCGACCCGCTGGTCGGCCTCAAGGAGAACGTCATCATCGGTAAGCTCATCCCCGCCGGAACGGGACTCGCGAAGTACCGCGACGTCACCGTCGAGGCGACGGAAGAGGCGAAGGCGGAGCGTTACCCGAACCGCATCTTCGCGTCCGATGGCGCGTTCGATGAAGCGGACCTCGGATTCGTCGACTTCGACACCTTCTCGAGCGACGACTTCACTCCCGGCACCTACAACTAAGCAGCATCCAACGCCCGGCTTCGGCTGAGTGTGTGAAGAGGGCCCCGGCATCTGCCGGGGCCCTCTTTTCGTGCGTTACGAGACCGTTATGGCGGCATGCTCCTGCGCGAATATGCGGGCTGACATGATGTGGGAACACGCAGTGAGCGTGATGTGCCAGGGGAGCAAAAGTGAGCAACGATGACGGCCGAACCGAGCTGTTCGACAACGATCGCAGCGGGGGTGAGGACGGCGCGGCCGACAGCCTGACCGCGCCCCGAAAGAGCCGCACCGGATGGATCGTCGGCGGCGTGCTCGCGGCAGTCGTCATCGTCGGTGGGATCGTGACCGCCTCACTCCTCGGTGCATCGAATAGCGGCGGTGACGCCGGCGGCGCGGACACGCGGAGCCCCGTGGCAACGGAGAGGCCCGCGACGCCCGACGCGTCGCAGACACCCGGGCCGGCTGCATCCGCTCAACCGACCGATGACGCGAGCGGTGTCGTGGACCAGGTGGCTCTGCCGACCGACTGCGAGGCCATCTACACCCCGCAGCAGTGGAGCGAACTCTCGAACGCGACCGACCTGCCGTTCAATCATCCAGGCGTCGTGTCGAACGATCGCTTGACGATGTACGACGACGTCAACGCGCTTCTGTTGGCCCACGACAAACTCGCGTGCTCGTGGGGCGGACCGAGCGAATACGGCATCATCACCTGGGTGACCGAGGTGACACCCGAAGAGAGCGCCGAGGCAGTGCGCGCGCTCGAGGCAAACGGGAACGACTGCGGTGAGCAGTTGGGCGGCATCCGGTGCACGTTCGAGTTCGCCGAGGACGACGCCGGCACGGGTGTCGCCGGCTACTCCCACGTTCTCCGCGGCAACCTGTGGATCGCCACGCACTGGGTCAACGTGGCACCCAAGAACTACAGCGAGGGCATCGTCGAGACGCTGTTCTCGTAACGAGCGACGTGGCCCGGGCGGAACGACCCGCGGGTCGCGGCCCAGTTCGGCTGGGTAAGGTGAAGGCATCGTGAACCGAGGAGATCGACCATGACCGCAGACAGTGCTGCCCCCACGCCGAACGACCGCGTGCGCCGCCGCAACATCACGCTCGCCATCGCCGCGGGCCTCGTGTTGATCGTCGTGCTCGTGGCCGGTGTGCTGGTCGGTGTGCAGGGTCTCGGCGGTGCCAACGCCGGCGGGTCGGATTGGGGATCGGGGGGTTCGGGCTCCGGTTCGGGTGGTTCGAGCGAGACGGCCCGGCCGCAGCCCAGTGAGACGGCTGCCGCGGCGCCCGTGATCACCGGACCGAACCCGCAGAGCTGCGACCAGGTCTACAGCAAGCGCATGTTCGCCACGCTCGAGAAGGGCGGCCCTCTCAACGACGAGACCATCGCCGAGGAGCCCGCGAGCACGACTCCCGCCGTGGCGGCGCTGCTCGCCGATCTACCCGGCCTGCGCTGCAGCTGGGGCCAGGCGGGCGAATTCGCCATCATCACCGAGGTCAAGCAAGTCACGGCCGAGCAGTCCGCCGCGGCTCTGGCAGCCCTGCGGGCGGCCGACTTTTCCTGCTACGCCGAAGCGGGCGGCACGCGTTGCGTCGTGCAGGACGACTCCGAGGGTGGATCGTCGGGGCAGTCGCACTTCTTGCGGGAGAATGTCTGGCTCGCGACCGACTGGCTCAACTGGCCGCAGGCCGGATACACCGCCGATATGGTCCGCACACTCTGGGGCTGAAAAAAGTCGCGCTGCCCAGGAATGGGCGGGGGAGTGCGTGCGTTGCAGCACGAGGTCGAGCTTTCCGAGCCGGTCGTGCCGAGGCCTGGTGCGACGACGCGGCGGGGGCTGCCGTAACACCGCGACATCGAGTCGCGGGGGCGGTTCGGGCCACGTAACTTGTGCTGAGGCATCCGCTGGTCGTTGCGGGTGCGAACGAGAGGAAACATCCCCATGTCGTCACGTCGTATTTTCGCCGCAGTGGCCGCCGGTGCGCTCGCCCTCGGGCTGAGCGCGTGCTCGTCGGGTGGAGCCGACTCGGGTTCGGGCAGCACCGCCCCCACAAGCCTCGAGCAGATCAAGGATGCCGGCACGATCGTCGTCGGAACCGAGGGCACCTACCGCCCCTTCAGCTACCACGAGGGCGGCGCGGGCGACCTCACGGGCTACGACGTCGAGGTCGTGACGGCCGTTGCCGACAAGCTGGGCGTCGACGTGAAGTTCGAAGAGACCCAGTGGGACGGCATCTTCGCCGGCCTCGAGGCGGGCCGCTTCGACATCATCGCGAACCAGGTGTCGATCAACGACGAGCGCGAAGAGAAGTACACCATGACCGAGCCCTACACGATCTCGCCCGGCGTGGTCATCGTGGCCAAGGACAACACCGACATCTCGTCGCTCGATGACCTGTCGGGCAAGACCACGGCGCAGTCGCTCACGAGCAACTGGCACGATGTGGCCACCGCGGCGGGCGCCAATGTCGAAGACGTCGAGGGATGGGCGCAGGCCGTCGAGCTGCTGCAGCAGGGCCGCGTCGACGCCACCGTCAACGACAAGCTGACCTACCTCGACTACCTGAAGCAGCAGCCGGATGCCGGCATCAAGGTCGCCGCCGAGCTCGACGACGTGTCGCGCAACGCCTTCGCCCTGAAGAAGGGCAGTGACGACCTGGCTGACGCCATCAACAAGGCCCTCGACGACCTGCGCGCCGACGGTACGCTCGCCGAGATCTCGGAGAAGTACTTCGGCAGCGACGTCAGCCAGTAAGCACGGACGGCGCCGCTGCGGGTTCTGAACAGGCGGCGGCGGGCTGATTCATCCACAGGGTCGACAACCCGGGTGCGATGAGCAGGCGCGACTGCGAGGATGGACCGATCGGGGCAATCCGCCCCGTGTGATCAACGAGCGAGAGACGAGAGGCGAGGCATCCGATGGACAATCTCGAGCTCTTCTGGACCTCGCTCTGGCCCATCGTGTCGGGCGCCATCATGGGCACCATCCCGCTCGCGCTCGTGTCATTCGTCGTCGGTCTCGTGCTGGCGCTGGCCGTGGCACTCATGCGGCTGTCGAAGAACCGTCTGCTCTCGGGCATTGCGCGTGTCTACATCTCGATCATCCGCGGCACGCCGCTCCTCGTGCAGCTGTTCGTGATCTTCTACGGCCTGCCCACGATCGGCATCAAGCTCGACCCGTGGCCGAGCGCCATCATCGCGTTCTCGCTCAACGTGGGCGGCTATGCGGCCGAGGTCATCCGCGCGGCGATCCTGTCGGTGCCCAAGGGGCAGTGGGAGGCCGGGTACATGCTCGGCATGTCGCCCGCCAAGACCCTGCGTCGCGTGATCCTGCCGCAGGCCGCGCGCGTGTCGGTGCCGCCGCTGTCGAACACCTTCATCAGCCTCGTGAAGGACACCTCGCTCGCCTCGCTGATCCTCGTGACCGAGCTGTTCCGTCAGGCGCAGCGCATCGCCGCGTTCAGCCAGGAGTTCATGCTGCTCTACCTCGAAGCGGCCCTCGTCTACTGGATCATCTGCATGGCCCTGTCGACCGGCCAGAACGTTCTCGAGAAGAGGTTGGACCGCTATGTCGCACACTGAGCCGACCGGGCGCCCCGGGCAGCTGCGCCAGCCACTCTTGCGGGTCACGGGTCTCGAGAAGCGCTTCGGCGAGAACCGCGTGCTGCGCGGCGTCGACCTCGATGTCGCGCGTGGCCAGGTGCTGGCGCTCATCGGTCCGTCAGGCTCGGGCAAGACAACTCTCTTGCGATCGCTCAACGGCCTCGAGCGGCCCGAGGCCGGTGTGCTCGAGATCGGTTCAGACGTGCGCGTCGACTTCGCCGACCGCGACATCCGGCAGGGTGTCCTGGCCGCGCGCAACCGCACCTCGATGGTCTTCCAGCACTACAACCTCTTCCCCCACCGCACCGTGCTCGAGAACGTGATCGAGGGCCCCGTGCAGGTGCAGCGGATGTCGAAGCAACAGGCCACGGCCGAAGCCCTCGTCCTGCTCGAGCGCGTGGGCCTGGCGGACAAACGCGACTCCTACCCGTTCGAACTCTCGGGCGGGCAACAGCAGCGCGTCGGAATCGTGCGCGCCCTCGCCATGAAACCCGATCTTCTGCTCTTCGACGAGCCCACCTCGGCGCTCGACCCCGAGCTCGTGGGCGAGGTGCTCGCCGTCATCGCCGAGCTCGCGTCCGAGGGCTGGACGATGGTCGTCGTCACGCACGAGCTCGCCTTCGCTCGGGAGGTCGCCGACGAGGTCGTCTTCCTCGACGGCGGCGTGATCGTGGAGCGTGGGGCGCCGAAACAGGTGTTCCAGTCGCCGCGGGAAGAGCGCACCAAGCAGTTCCTGCGCCGCATCCTGCACCCCTTCGGGAGCGACGACACGGTCGCCGACGCATAAATCGCCTCGCGGCGCCACCTCGTGCGAGCCGTTGGAACCCCGCA
Organism: Okibacterium fritillariae; assembly: GCF_052783725.1. Lineage (NCBI taxonomy): Bacteria > Bacillati > Actinomycetota > Actinomycetes > Micrococcales > Microbacteriaceae > Okibacterium > Okibacterium fritillariae. Next base: position 2,661,995 of record NZ_CP199917.1, on the reverse strand, counting down.
GTAGAGTGGGCGCCACGCGGGCCCGGCCCGGAACAGCGAGGAGCACGACATGGCGACGAACGAGCACGACGAGCGCGACGGCCAGGACGGCCGCAACGGCCACGACAGCCGCGACCTGAACGGTGAGCAGCAGGCCGACGCGACGCAGCCGGCGCCGGGCGAAGAGTACGTCGTCGACTACGACGCCGTTCCCGCCGAAGAGGACCGCACTGTTCGCGAATCCGAGATGTACGACCCCGCGGTCGACGGGAACGCCGCAACGGGTCACGACGCCGCGCACACCGACTCGGCGACGGCCGCGACCGGCCACGACACCGAGGCGCCGCACACCGACTCCGCCGGAACGTCTGCCGCCGAGCGCACGACAGACGAACGCGTCCGCGACGAAGACACGCGCGACCACACCTTCGCTCCGGCCGCAGCCGGCGTCGCCGGAACGGCGGGTGCCGCATCCGTCGCCGCCGCGCGCCACGACGACTCGCGCGGTGACCGCGCGGAAGACGCCGACCGCGCCGCGAACACAGCGAACACAGCGAACACGACGAACACCGCGAACACCGCTGCCGCCGCCCACACCGACGGCGACCTCACCGATCGCGAGCGCGCCGCCATCCGCGATGAGCGCGGCACCACGACGGCGACCCCGACCGCGACGACGACCGAGACCGCGCACACCGTCAACGACGAAGAGCGCCGCTCCATCCAGGTGCAGGCACCGACCACGCCCGTGAAGCGCAGCAACCGCGGCTTCGGCATCGGCGTGATGCTGCTGTCGAGCCTCGTCTTCGCCGCCATCTACGGCGCGATCATCTACCTCGTCACCTTCTACTTCCTCGACCCGTCCGTCGACGACGGCACGCAGGGCGTCCTCCAGGCCCTCGGAACCCCGGTCTTCTGGGTTCCTGTTGTCGTCTACCTGGTGGCCTGCATCCTCTGGGTTCTCATCGTGAACCGGGCCGGCGGATGGCTGCACGTGCTCTTCGGCCTCATCGTCGGTGTGCTGGCCTACGCCAGCGTCGTCGCCGTGCTGTCGGTCACGGCATCCCTCGCCGAATCGCGCCCCGAGGACTTCGCGGACTTCGTCTTCCGCTCGCTCATCGACTCCCGCGCGCTGCTCGCGTTCATCGTCGCTCGTGAGCTGCCCATCTGGTTCGGCGCCTGGATCGGCCGCCGCGGCCGCAAGCTGCGCGAGCAGCACGCCGAGGCGCGCCGCGTCTATGACGACGAGGTGGCGTCACAGAGCGACCGCTCACAGGTAGGGTAAGACCGTCCCGGGGTGAGACGTGCCGCCGGGCCTGCCCGGTGAAAGGTTCGACACCCCATGCGACTGAAGCTCACACTTGCGCGATCCTCGGGCAGCACTGAAGACATCGTCGTCACGACCGATGCCGCCGCCACCATCGCCGAGGTGGCGGCGACGATCGCCCGCGTCGACCCGGCATCGCCGTTCCAGCCCGACGGCAACCCGGGGGCTGACGCACCAGCCGCGGCTCCGGCATCCCCTCTGTCGAATGACGCGTTGCCCGACCTCACGCTGCAGGCCGCCCTGCCCGGGCACAGCGAATGGCTCACGCTGCCGCCCGACGCCCCCGTCGGCGAGGCCTGGATCGGTTCGGGCGCCACGGTCGCGCTGACCGAGGCCGGCCGCTACTTCTCGCCCGCCAAGACGGGCAACGCGCCCACGCTCGCCACGCTCGAGATCCTGACCGGCTCGGAGAAGGGCCGCACGCTGTCGCTCAGCGAGGGCAGCGTGACGATCGGCCGCGAAGACGTGTGCGACATCGTGCTCGACGACCGCATGGTCTCGAAGAAGCACGTGCGGCTCGAGGTGGGCGACGGCGTGGACGTCATCGACCTGGGTTCGGCGAACGGCGTCGAGGTGGATGGCGGCATCGTCACACGCCTGCACGTGCGCGACGTCGACACCATCCTGCTCGGCGAGACCGAGCTGCGCATCCGGGTGCACGAATCCGTGGCGGGTGCCGGTGCGCCCAAGGCCGGGCCCATCTTCTTCAACCGGTCGCCCCGTGTCGAGCGCCGCTATGCGGGCCAGGAGTTCGCGGCCCCCGAGGTGCCCGCCGAGAAGGAGAACCAGCCGTTCCCCCTGCTCGCCATGCTCACGCCCATGCTGCTCGGCGGGGCCATGTTCCTCATCACGAAGAACCCCATCTCGCTGCTCTTCGTCGCCATGACGCCCATGATGCTCATCGGCAACTTCCTCACCACGCGCACGCGCGACAAGCGCCGCCTGAAAAAGGCCATCGCGCAATTCGACACGCACCTCGAAGACCTCGACGAGCGGTTGCAACGCGAGGCCATCACCGAGCGCGAGGTGCGGCTCGCCGAGGCCCCGTCGACGGGTGAGGCGCTCGAGCAGGCCATGCGCCGCGGGCCCGCGCTCTGGACCCGTCGCCCCGAGCACTGGGCCTTCCTCAACGTGCGGCTCGGCGTGGGCTCGATGCGCTCGCGCAACACCATCAAGACGAGCGAGCGCGGCGACCTGCTGCCCAAGTTCCAGGAGCGCCTCGACGCGCTCATCGAGAAGACCGCGTTCGTGCCGGGCGTGCCGCTCATCGACAACCTCTACGACTCCGGCGCGCTGGGCGTTGCCGGCAAGGGCGCCGCCGCCGCGGGGGCGCTCAACAGCATCCTCGTGCAGCTCACGGCCCTGCACTCGCCCGGCGAGATGGCGGTCGCGGCCCTCGTGAGCCCGGCCTGGTCCGAACGCCTCACCTGGCTCAAGTGGATGCCGCACACCTCGTCGCCGCAGAGCCCGATCGAGGGCATCCACCTCGCCGACGGCGCCTCCAGCGCCGCCGCCCTCCTCTCGGAGCTCGAGGGGCTCGTGCAGCAGCGCTCGGCCGATAAGCGCAAGGCCGCAAAGCGTGGCGCCCTGCGCGTCGACCGGGCCGCCATCGAACGCGGCGCGGATGTCGGCGAAGGCCAAGACGTCGGCGTGGACGCGCCCCTGCCCGCCGTTGTCGTCATCATCTCGGACGACGTGTCGGTCGACCGCGCGCGGCTCGTGCAGCTCGCCGAGCAGGCCGCGGATGTCGGCATCTACCCGATCTGGGTCGCGAACGACGTGCCCGCGCTGCCGGCCGTCTGCCGCACCTACCTGTCCCTGCCGAACGGTGACGAGAACGCCGTCGTCGGCCTCGTGCGTCTCGGCGAGACCATCGACGACGCCGTGACCGAGCTGATCGACGAGACGGTCGCGCTCGATTATGCAAAGCGCCTCGCATCCGTCATCGATGCGGGTGCCATCGCGGCCGACTCGAGCGACCTGCCGCGTTCGGTCTCGATGGTGAGCCTGCTCGGCCACGAGCTCGTCGAGCAGAGCGACGCCGTGATCGACCGGTGGCGCCAGAACAACTCGATCCACGATCGCCGCCCCGGTGTCGAGCCGAAGAAGCGCCGAGCGGGCAAGCTGCGCGCCACGGTCGGATCGGCCGGCGTCGAGGCCATGCACCTCGACCTGCGCACGCAGGGCCCGCACGCGCTCGTGGGTGGAACGACCGGTGCCGGCAAGAGCGAGTTCCTGCAGGCCTGGGTGCTCGGCATGGCCGCCGAGTACAGCCCCGACCGCGTCACGTTCCTCTTCGTCGACTACAAGGGTGGTTCGGCCTTCGCCGATTGCGTCACGTTGCCGCACTGCGTCGGTCTCGTGACCGACCTGAGCCCGCACCTCGTGCGCCGCGCCCTGACCAGCCTGCGCGCCGAACTGCACTTCCGCGAGCACCTGCTCAACCGCAAGAAGGCGAAAGACCTGCTCGAGTTGGAGAAGCGGGGCGACCCCGACAGCCCGCCGGCCCTCGTGCTCGTGATCGACGAGTTCGCCGCCCTCGTGGGCGAGGTGCCCGAGTTCGTCGACGGTGTCGTGGACATCGCCCAGCGCGGCCGTTCGCTCGGCATCCACCTCATCATGGCCACGCAGCGGCCCGCCGGCGTGATCAAGGACAACCTGCGTGCCAACACCAACCTCCGCGTGGCCCTGCGCATGGCCGACGAGAGCGACAGCCAGGATGTCGTCGGCGTGAAAGACGCCGCGCACTTCGACCCGGCGATCCCGGGCCGCGGCCTCGCCAAGACGGGCCCCGGCCGTCTGCGCACCTTCCAGTCGGGCTATGCGGGCGGCTGGACGGCGCGCGAACCGGAGCGCCCCGGCATCGACGTCTCCGAGCTGCGCTTCGGCGCCGAGAACCGCTGGGAGGAGGCGCGACGCACCGACGTCGACGAGAACCGCGACCTCGGGCCGACCGATCAGCAGCGACTGGTCACCTCGATCATCCAGGCCTCGTCGTCCGCCGCCATCCCCGCCCCTCGCCGCCCCTGGCTCGATGAGCTCGCGAAGGTGTACGACCTCGGCAAGCTGCGGCAGCGGAGCGACGCCGAACTGCTTCTCGGTGTGACCGATCTGCCCGACACCCAGCAGCAGAAGCCCGCCTACTTCCGACCCGACCTCGACGGCCACCTCGTGGTCTATGGCACGGGTGGATCGGGCAAGAGCACGGTTCTGCGCACCATCGCCACGGCCGCGGCCATCACGCCGCGCGGCGGACCCGTCGAGGTCTACGGCCTCGACTTCGGTGCCGGCAGCCTGCGCATGCTCGAGACGCTGCCCCACGTGGGCTCGATCATCAACGGCGACGACAACGAGCGCGTCGTGCGACTCATGCGCTACCTCAAGCAGCAGCTCGAGTCGCGCGCACCCCGCTTCGCCGAGGCCAATGCGGCGTCGATCGTCGACTACCGGCGGTTGGCGAACAAACCCGAGGAGCCGCGCATCCTGTTGCTCATCGACGGGTTCCCCGCGTTCCGGGCCGACTACGAGGTTCCCTCGGGTCGCACGCAGTGGTACGGGGTGTTCCAGGACATCATCGCCGACGGTCGTCAGCTCGGCATCCACGTGGCGTTCACGGCCGACCGCCCGGGTTCCGTTCCCGGCTCGGTGTCGTCGAGCGTGCAGGGTCGCGTCGTGCTGAGACTCGCGGATGACGGGGGCTACGGTCTGCTCGATGTGCCCAACGACATCCTGAGCGCCGCGTCACCGGCCGGTCGCGCCATCGTGGAGGGCGAGGAGACCCAGATCGCGGTGCTCGGCGGAACCCCCGTGCTGGCCGAACAGTCGCAGGCCACCGCGGCCCTCGCCGCCGCCATGACGCGCGCGGGGGTCGCACCCGTGCCGCCCGTGCGCTCCCTTCCGCGCGAATACCCGGTCGACGACCTGCCGGCCACGGTCAACGGGCTGCCCGTCGTGGGCATCGGCGACGAGAACCTCGGACCGGTGGGGCTCGAAGCCGCCGGAACGTTCCTCGTGTCGGGCCCGCCCGCCTCCGGTCGGTCGAACGCCCTGCGCGCGCTCGCCGCCACCCTGCGACGCGCGAGCGATGAGACCCGCCTCTACTACGTCGGCAACAAGCGCTCGCCGCTCGCCAGCGATCCCGCGTTCGTCGCCACGGCGACGACCATCGAGCAGGCCGCCGAGCTGGCGAAGGATCTGAGCGCCGCCATGTCCGACGAGGACACCGAGGGCCGCATCGTCGTCATCATCGAGCAGCTCGGCGACTTCTTGCAGACGGCCGCCGACAACCCGCTCGTCGACATGATCCGCACGGCCAAGCGCAGCGACCACCTCGTGATCGGCGAGGCGGAGTCGAGTTCGTGGACCAGCTCGTGGCCGCTGCTCGGCGAATTCAAGAACGCGCGCCGGGGCCTGCTGCTGCAGCCCGAGACCATGGACGGCGAAGTCATCGTGAAGACATCCCTGCCCCGGATGACGCGCGCCGAGTTCCCCGAAGGCCGCGGCGTCATGGTGGCGTCGGGCAAGTTCCAACGCGTGCAGATGCCGCTGGCCTAGGCCGTATGGCGGAGCGGGAGGTGCATGGGGAGTGCTCCCCATCGACGCCGGCCGAGCTGTTCGTTAGGTTTCATGTAGACGGTGACGCACGACCCACCGGCATCCATAACTTGACATCAGTACCACCACGAATTCCACCCATAAAAGGAGCAACATCATGGCAAACCTCAACGTAACCTACGGTGACCTGAAGACCGCTGCCGGCCAGCTGTCGACCGGTAAGGGCGCCCTCGAGGACAAGCTCAACGAGCTGCAGCGTCTGGTCGGCGACCTGGTGTCGTCGGGCTTCGTCACTGACGCGGCGTCGGGTGCTTTCCACGACTCCTACACGCAGTTCACTACGGGTGCCACGCAGGCTGTTTCGGGCATCCAGGGTCTGTCGGACTACCTGAACAAGGCTGCTGACGCTCTGCAGAACACCGACCAGGAGCTGGCCAACGCCATCAAGGGCTAATACCCCTCGGCGGGGTGCGGGTGATCGAGCCCGCATCCCGCCCTTCCTCTGTTCACCCACAGTCGTCGCGACCACATCGAAGGACACATCATGGCGGATTTGAAAATTCGTTCGGAAACACTGGATGACGCGGTGTCGAGCATGTCGACGGCCATCACGGCCTTCGAAGACTCGGAGTCGTTCGCGTCCGACCTCGCGGAGGCCGTCGGAGACGAGAGCCTGCGCGACACCGTCGAGGGCTTCGGCAACAAGTGGAACAAGAAACGCGAAGAGATGATCGCCTCGGCCACCACGCTGCGCGACACCCTCAAAGCGATCAACGACGCCTTCACCGAGGCGGATGCCGAGCTGGCCAAGGCCCTCGATGCTCCGCCCGAGAACGCGCCCGCCCCGAACCCCCACGGACCCACGGCATACTGAACGCGGTTGAGAGAAGATCATGAGTAGAGACTTGAAGCCGATCCCGGGTGACCCCGATGTGATCGAGGCGCGAGCGGCGACCTACCTCGGTGTGGCCGACGCCATTCGGACGGCCAACCAGAAGCTCACGCGCGTCGCCACCCTGAGCGACATGACATCAGACGCGATCAACGCGGTGCGCGAAGACGCATCCAAGGTCGCCGAGTCGATCGACAACGCCGAGGTGCGCTATCGCGGCACGGCTGAAGCGCTCGCCGAATATGCTCCGCTCCTGCGTCAGTACCAGGCCGACGCCGACAAGGCGATCCTCGACGCGGCCGGTGCCGCCGAGGCCGCAGACAACCAGCGCGCCCGCCAAGACGAGTATGCCCAGAAGGCGGCGACGCCCGGGCCCGACCAGGCGAGCGACCAGAAGTGGGCCGACTTCTTCAAAGACCAGGCCGAGTCCAAGGACGCCAGCGCCGCGAGTGCCCAGGCCGCCTACGACACCGCCTACGAAAACTGGAAGGCGGCGGCCGACGCGGCGCGCTCCAAGATCGATGACGCGATCGACGAGAGCAAGCTCAACAACACCGTGTGGGACACCATCGTCGATGGGGCGAAGCTTGTCGGCGAGATCGCCGGTGTGCTCGCCCTCTTCCTCTCCTGGGTTCCCATCCTGGGCCAGATTCTCGTTGCCATCGCCATCATTGCTTCGGTCATCGCTGTTATCGACGCGATCGTGAATCTCGTCAACGGCACCGGAACCTGGGGTGACCTCGCCTTTGCGGTCGTCGGCCTCGTCCTCACGGTCGTCGCCCCCGGCATCATGAAGATCCTCGGCAAGGCGATGAAGGCATCCAACCTCGCGAAGCCCCTCGCCACGATCAGTAAGTCGAAGTTCAAGGGCCTCACGGGTGTGTCGAAATCGAGTGCCGCGAAGCTGGCCCGCCAGCAGAACATCACGTGGAAGGACGCGTTCACGAGTACCTTCAAGCCGCTCTCGAAGTCGCATTTCACGCCCTCCGGATTCGCCTCGCAGGCCAAGACGGGGTTCGCCGAATTCCGCGCGAACCCGCTGGGCCTGAAGTCGCCCGACATCTACGGCGACATGGTGCGCAACGGGGGACCGATCCCGAAGAGCCTGACGGTATCGTTGGCCGTTATGGAGTACCGCGGAATCGCCGGCAAGATCGAGACCCTGTCGAACAACCCCTTCGATCCGACTGACCAGAAGGCGACTCTCAAGCCTGAGTCGATCCTTCAGCAGGCGACGAAGGGCGAGGCGCCCGTGCTGGTGCCCTCTCGATGAGCGAGATGGCCGAGATCGAAACGTACCGCTTCGACGTTCCGCCGGAGTGGTACGCGCTCGATCTCACCGACAGTGTTCCGCCACGACAGGTCGCCCAGGACATCATGGATGAGCTGGGTTCCGTCGACGACGACAATGCGCCGCTGTTCCGTGACGACGTCACGGGGCTCGTCGAGCGTCTGCGTCTCGAGAACGACGGCCTGACATCCGCGGCGGTACTCGTGCGCACCGAGGGCGGCCTCCGCGTCGGCGCCCTCCTCGTGCACGCCGTACGCGACCTCGAAGACGGCGACACACCCGAGTCCTATGAACAATTCGCGCGGCAGGCCCTCGCCAGTGGTCAGCCGGGGCAGCAGAGCCTCGCCGTTCAGTCCTGGCAGCTCGAGTGCTCCGCCGGCCCCGCCGTCGGAGTCGTCCACGTGCTCTCGGCCCGCGAGCCGGGGGAGGCAGATGCCTGGGTCGAGGAACGCGCCATCTATGCTGTCTTCGTCGAGGGCACCCGGCAGCTCGTCCAGTTCACGTTCACGACCGCCGACTTCGGCACGTTCGAGGACATGCCGTCCGAGACCTGGAGCATCGCGTCGACCCTGACGGTCGAGTTGAAGGAGTTCGCATGACACAGGCATTCGGCTCGGAGTCGGCGAAGTTCACGATCGTGCTTCCGGGCACGTGGGCGAACATCCCCCTCCACGACCCCGATGAGACCGAGCGTTCGGTGCGGGCGCTCGTGAAGAAGCAGGTCGGGCGGGATGACCGTTTCGCCCGGGTGCGCCGCGATGCCAAGAACCAGCTCATGGACCTGGCCGAGACCGCGGTGGCCACCAATGTCCTGGGGCTTTCGCTCTGGCTGGAGCTCGTTCCGGGGATGCCGTTCCCGGGTTCGCTGACGGTCGACATCGTCAAGCGCCCCGACGAGACCGCCGAGAGCGTGCTGCCCAGCGATTCGGATGAACTGACGCTCTTCCTCGAGCGGCTGTTCCCCGAGGCCATCGTGCTCGATGCAGGGCCCGGACCCACCGCGCGCACCGCCTACGTGACGTCCGTGCGTTCAGGGGAGAGCGACATCCCGCACCTGAAGATCAACTACTTGGTCCCCGATCCGAGCGCTCAGCATCTCCTGCGCTTCCATGTGGACCTGCCGATGGTGGACCGCACCGAGAACTACGTCGATCTGTTCGATCTCGTCATCGATTCGGTCCGACTGACATCGGTGCCGACCGTGCCGGCACCGACTGAGCAGCCGGAAGACTCCGAGGTCGCCTCGACGGGTCGAGAAACGGTGGCCCTGTGACCCGCGGTGTCGCCATCGCCTATGCCGTCGGATCGTTCTTCGCTCTCCTGACGGTTGGTCTCTTCCTCTGGACGACGACGGCGTGGTGGAACGAGGGCTCGGTCTACGACCTTCCCGGTGGCCGCTTCTGGAACCAGAACAGCGTCATCGGCCTCGAGTTCCTCTTTCTCGTTCTCGGGATGGCCGCGATCCTGATGGCCGAATTCTCGCGGCAGGGCATCACGACCGAGTCGGGTGGGCCGCTCGGCCTCGGCACGAACCGTGTCGATGTCACGCGCCGCAGGTACTTCTCACGGGTCGCGTGGATGCTTGTGCCGCTCCTGTCCTGGGCCGCCATCGTCTTCGTGCCCCTCTGGGCCTCGGCGACGGGCGACCCCTATGAAACGCCGGAGTACGGATCGCCCGAGAGCATGTGGGTCGTCATCGCGGCGAACGCCATCATCGCGGCGGGCGCCTTCGGCGTCATGGTCGCCTCGTTCGTCAAGGCCGTGTTCTACGATCGCGCGGCCCGTCTCGGGCGACTCGAACGCTCGAAGAAAGGCAAGCGGAAGGGGCTGACGGCGAAACCTGCCCGCGGGGAGGGCTTCTTCGCCCTCGTGTCCTACCAGGGCAGGCTAGAACTCGTGCTCGCTTTCTTGGCCGTGGGGACCCTCGGTCTGCTGCCGTTCGCCTTCGCCGATGAGGAGGGCGTGGCGAGTTACGTGCCCGCGGTCATGATCGGCGCCGTCGTGACTCTCGTGATCGCTCTCGTCATCGCGGCGAACTCGTGGCGTTCGGGTCGGGCGCTCACGGCGGGTGAGTCGCTCGTGGGCGGCATCGCGCCGGCCTCGCACTGACGCAGGCGCGGCCCGTTCGATCGTTCTCCCCCGGCCGATTCGGCGAGAGTTGTCCACATGGGGAGGGGTACCCATCGCCTTCCGGTGGCGGCCTTGTTAGTTTGAATGCGTAAGGTCGATCCAGTGGGGATGGCCGAGACCGATTGGACACATCATGGCAAACCTCAACGTAACCTACGGTGACCTGAAGACCGCTGCTGGCCAGCTGTCGACCGGTAAGGGCGCCCTCGAGGACAAGCTCAACGAGCTGCAGCGTCTGGTCGGCGACCTGGTGTCGTCGGGCTTCGTCACTGACGCGGCGTCGGGTGCTTTCCACGACTCCTACACGCAGTTCACCACGGGTGCCACGCAGGCTGTTTCGGGCATCCAGGGTCTGTCGGACTACCTGAACAAGGCCGCCGACGCTCTGCAGAACACCGACCAGGAGCTGGCCAACGCCATCAAGGGCTAACACCCCGCCTCGCTCCGAGGCAAGCTGTACTTCCCGACTCCCGGCCCCCGTTCAGGGGGTCGGGAGTCCTCCTTTTGGAGGACAGACACGCCGTAAACGCCGAAAACGTACCCTAATTGGGGGTAATCCTCCCTGCCGTCCGCGCGCGGGAGTGTGGTTATCTGACGGGGAAGGCTGGGTGCAGTGAAGTGGTCGAGCGACACGAGCATCCCGGGCGAAGGTGCGCGGTAGTCGTGCCGACATCCGTGTCTGCGTCCAGCCGGGGACACCGTCAGATTTGCCCGAACGCACCACCGGGCCCAGGGGAGAGAGTGCCACGTGTCGCACGCGGGCGAGTCGAGGGGGCTGTCACGGTCGACCCTGCGCGTCGCGCTTCCCGGAATCAGCGCCCCTGAGCTCAGTCTCGACGGCCTGCGCGGGTCTCTCATCGGGGCCCTCTCCGCCGCCACGACCGCCACGCGCCGCCGCATCGTGCGGGTATTGCGTCACCCCCGAACGGTCGCGCTGCCGACCCTCGTCGTGGTTGCCAGCCTCGGCGCCGGCATCGGCGTGTCGCGGGCCGACGCCCTCGTGGTCGCCGGTGAGCAGGTGGCCGCGTCGTTCGTCACCGATCTCAACCTGCTGGCGGGCGAAGGAGCGGGAGCCTTCTCGTGGGTGTCGGCCAACGGGGGAGCCCTGCTCAGCTCCTCGGCCCTGAGCCTGTTCGGCCCCGCCGGCCTCGCGTTCGTCGGCGCCAGCATCGCCCAGCCGGTCGCCGACGGTGGGGGCGTGAACAGCGCGACGGCGTTCGGCGCGACCCGCATCGCCGCCGCCATGGTGTCCATCGGCTCTCTGCTCGGCGCGTTCGGCGATGCCGGCACGGGGCAGGGCGGCGCAGCTCCTTCCGTCGCGCTGCTTCCCGTCCTCGACCGCGCGCTCGTCGACGCCAACCTGCAGGGCGTGTTCCCCGGCGTCGCGGGCCTGGCGGGCGCTGCGTCCGCCGCGGTGGCCGTCGCCGCCGGCGGTTCGACCGCGACCGTGTCGGCCGTGACCGTGTCGGCCGCCGTGTCGACGACGGCATCGACCGTGGCGGCGCAGGCCAGCTCGACCGCGGCCGGGGCGGTCACGCCGATCGCGGCGGCGCCGCAGCCCGCATCCGACTTTGCGTCGCTCTTCACGGTGCAGCAAGAGATCGACCTACGCGGGGGGACGTCGTTCGCCGACATCCGCATCACCCGGCTCGCCTCGGGCGCGTGGACCGTGCAGATCCCCTCCACCCAGGGCAGCTTCATCGACCCCATGGCGGCGAGCCACCCCAACGACGTCGTGGCCGATGTCGTGGCCATGTCGGGCGCCCAGACGGCGCTCGGCCGCGCGGTCACGGCAGCCATGACCGAGGCCGGCATCGGTGCGAACGACCCCGTCATGATGGTGGGCTTCAGCCTCGGCGGAATCACCGCGGCGCAACTCGTCTCCGACCCCGACTTCCCCTTCACGGTCACGCAGATCCTCACGGCCGGGGCGCCCATCGCCAGCTTCAACATTCCCGAGACGGTCTCGGTGCTCTCGCTCGAATTGACGCAGGATGCCGTGCCCAAACTCGACGGCCGTTCCAACCCCAGCCGCTCGACGTGGTCGACGCTCGAGGGCGATGCGCCTAGGCTTCAGGGCGAGACCGCGGCCCCCGGCATCGCGGGCGCCCACAACACGTTGCGCTACGCGGCCTTCGCCCGTCAGCTGGTCGCGGCCGACGATGCGACCGTCGGCACCTTCACCGCGTCGGCCGCGCCGTTCCTCACCGGGATGGGCACGAGCGCCGACTACGCCGTCGTCCGCTGACACCCTGTTCGTGAGGCGCATGGAGAGAACTCCCCATCGCGTCAGCCCGCCAAACCCCTAGGCTGAGGGGGTGATGGCCCGAGAATCCACGATCGCCTCAGCGAAGCGCATCGTCACCGTGACGGTGACGGGTGTCAGCGACACGGGCTGCGTGCGCGAGATCAACGAAGACAGCTTCTTCGCCCAAGCCCCGATCTTCGCGGTCGCGGATGGCATGGGCGGGCACACGCGGGGAGACCTGGCGAGCCGGGCTGTCGTCGAATCGTTGGCTCACAGCATCCGACCCGGTGTCGCCACCAGCCCCGAAGCGGTTTTCACCGCACTGACGGCGGCCAACGCGCAGATCGCATCGTGGTCCGGAGAGGTCGGCATCGCCGGCACGACGGTCGCGGGGCTCGCCCTCGTGACCCTGTCGGCGCAGACCGATCTGCACTGGATGGCCTTCAACATCGGTGACTCCCGCGTCTATCTGCTCGATGACGGCGAGTTCGAGCAGATCACCGTCGACCATTCGGCGGTGCAAGAGCTGCTCGATCAGGGGCGCATCACCACCGACGAGGCCGAGCGGCATCCCGAACGCAACGTCGTCACGCGCGCGGTGGGCGTCGATGCCGACGCCGATGCCGACGTCTGGCTGCTGCCCACGTCGGGTCAACAAACGTTCCTCATCTGTTCAGACGGCCTCACGCGCGAGGTGTCGGACGACAAGATCCGCTCCGTTTTGGCCACCAACGCCGACGATCCGGCCGGTGAATTGCTGCGCCTCGCGATCGAAAACGGCGCCCGCGACAACGTGACCGTGCTGGTGGTGCGGGCGACGACGCTCGACCCGACCCCGCCGGGCCCGGGATATCATGAAAACCGGTCACTCGGTTATCTCGAGAAGACCCTTCCGAGGCTATAGGGGACACGATGACGGGGTATCTCTACACGCCTGGATCGGCGGGCGACTGGTTGGTCGTCGCGGCGACCGGGCGACTGCTTGTGGCACGTATCGACGGCGATGCCGCGCGCGCGGAACGCTGCCTGGCGGTGCTCGATGCCGGCACCTCGGTGTCGAACCTCGTCGACATCCTGTCCTCGCAGGGGCTTGAATCGACGGGGCCGTTCGCTCTGCTGTTCTGGGTCGACGGCGAGATGGGCGACAAGGGTCTCGGCGTGATCGTGCGCGGCACACCCGAGGTCACGGTGCACGGGGCTGACGGCGATCAGCGCGTTGTCGCCGGTGGTTTCATGACGTGGAGCGAGCAGCTGGTCGACGGCGCAACCGGGTTCCGGGTCGAGACCGGGTCCGCATCCGACGGCGCCTCGAGCGAACTCGCATCCGCGCTTCTCGACCTGCCGTTCACCGGGGGTGCCGTCTGGGCGACATCGGTGGCCACGGATGCCGCAGCCTCCGCTCTCTCGGGCGCTCGCGGCGCCGAAGCCACCGCCCAGGCCGTCGCGCAACTCTCCGAGGTCGACGACGCCATCGACGGAGCGACGGTCATTGTGCCGACGCGTGCCCGCCGCCGCGAACAGTCCGCCGCGAACGCCGAACCCGAGGCCAGCTCGGCGACGACGGGCGAGAGCGTCGATCAGGATGCCTCGACCTCCGTCGAGAGCGACGCGGCCGGCCCGGCGGCGACATCCGATGCAGCCACCCCGGCCCACCCGTCGAGCGCGTCCACTCCGGCAACCCCTCCAACCCCTGCGGCCACGCCGGTCGAAGAGACCCGCGTCTTCCACACGACGACGGCGCGTCACGACGGAGAAGTGAGCGACGATTCGTCCGAGGGCGCGGCGGCCAACTCCGCCGGTGCCGCCTCCGACGCCGAGAGCTACGACTACCTCTTCGGCGCCACCATCTTCCGCCCCGTCGGCCAGGCGGCCGTGGCCGAGGAAGACGACGAGGATGGCGAGGGCGCCGGCGCTCCCGCTCCAGCGAGCGAGGCACCGTCGTCGACCGCCGCCGCCGCAACCCCCACCGTCGCGACGGGCGACCACGACGGCAGCACGGTGTTCTCGACCGATATCCGTCAGGCCCGTGAGGAGAGCCGTGCCCGCGCCGGCGGCCACGGCGACGGCTCGGCCGAACCCGCAGCCTCCGCATCGGCCCCGGCCGACCAGACCGACGCCCACCGCTCCGGCGGCTATGTGCTCGTGCTGCCCGACGGCCGGTCGCAAGAACTCAACGCCCCGGTCATCATCGGTCGCGCGCCGAGTGTCTCCAATGTTCCGGCTTCGGTGCTGCCGCACCTCATCACGCTGAGCGCCGACGACATCTCGCGCAACCACGCCCGCATCGCGGTCGAGGGCGGCACCGTCGTGGTCACCGACCTACTGTCCTCGAACGGCACCCAGGTGATCCAGCCCGGCAAACCCCCGCTGTCCCTGCGCGGCGGCGAACCGACGCCCGTCATCGTGGGCACGGTCGTCGACCTCGGCAGCGGCATCACCCTGACGATTGCGGAGGCCTAGGTGCCGCAGCGTCCCGTCGCCGCCCCGCCGCGGCTCACCGGTCTCACTTATGACCGCGTGCTCGGTTCGGGCGGTTTCAGCGACGTCTACCTCTATCAGCAGGAGCTTCCCCGCCGCCTCGTGGCCGTGAAGGTTCTGGCTGCCGAGGAGACGACCGACGAGTCCCGTCGCGCCTTCGTCGCCGAGGCCAACCTGATGGCGCAGCTCTCGGCGCACCCCTACATCGTCACGATCTATAACGCCGCCGTGACCGACGACGGCCGCCCCTACTTCGTCATGGAGTACTGTGCCGGCCCGTCACTGGCCGAGCAATACAAGCGAGCGAAGTTCAGCGTTGTCGACGCCCTGCGCACGGGGGTGCGCGTGTCGAGCGCCGTGGCCACCGCGCACGCCGCCGGCATCCTGCACCGCGACATCAAGCCCGCCAACGTTCTCACCAACGCCTACGGGTGGCCCGCGCTCGCCGACTTCGGTATCTCGTCGGCCGTCGACACCGAGCTGCCCGCCCACGAGGCTGCCGACGCCGCGAACGCCCCGCAGGGTGCGACGTCGACGGGCACGGTGGGCATGAGTATCCCGTGGTGCCCGCCCGAGCTCTTCGAAGAACACCCGCAGCCGGATGTCCGCAGCGACGTGTTCTCGCTCGCCGCGACGATCTACACGCTGCTCGCCGGTCACACGCCGTTCGAGGTGCCCGGCAAGCCCAACGGCACGGTCGACCTGATCGGACGCATCGAGCGCGGCACGATCACGCCGCTCAACCGCACCGACGTTCCGCGTTCCCTCGTCGCCGTGCTCAACAAGGGCATGGCCGTCGACCGGTCCAACCGCTATGCCACGGCCGTCGATTTCGCGCGCGCCCTGCAGCGGGTCGAGATGGAGCTGTCCTACTCGCCGACGCCCATCGACGTTCCCAATCTGATCGTCGAACAGCGGCCGGATGACTCGCAGCAGGAGAATGGCGACGCCACGCGCATCCGGCAGGTGTCGACCATCGAGGCGCAGCCCGAGGAACGGCCGCGCACCCCGGCGCCCGCAGCCCCTGCCGCGCCCACGCCGGCGCCCGCCGCCGACCCCACGGTCATCCGCGGCGTCACGCCCGTGAATGCGCAACCCACCGACGCCCCCGCCGCCCCCGGCGCCGGTCAGGCATCCGGTGCGCGCACGGCCGATCCGAAGCGCCCACGCATCACGCCCGGCGATATGCCCGCGGCGCCCGCGCCCGGCAGCCCTGGTTCACCAGCCTCCGGCGCCCCCGCTCGCCCGCTCGGCGAGAACACCGTCCTGCGCCCGCGCGTCATCGCCGAACCCGGTGCGCCCGCCGGCTCCGATTCCGGCGACACCGTCGGCGGCGGCAGCGCACACGGCGACTCCGACGGCACCCGCGCCCCCCGTAAGCGCTGGCCCATCTGGGCCGCCGCGGCAACCGCGGTCGTGCTCGCCGCCGCGGTCACGGCCGCCATCGTCTTGGCCCCGCCCGCCCCGGGCCCGGCCAAGCCCACCCCCGAGGCCTCGAGCGATATCGACACGGTCGGCATCCCGAGCCCCGTCGCCGGCGCGATCACGCCCAACGGCGACGCCACGGCGCTCACGTTCACGTGGTCGAACCCCGACGGCGAAGAGGGCGACCGCTATGTCTGGCAGCGCACCGACGGCCCGGCCACCGACCCCATCTCGACGCCCAACACCGAAGCCGTCATCGAGGGTGTCCAGCCCGGCCAGACGGTCTGCATCGAGGTCAGCATCAACCGCGGCGGAAAACTGTCGCTCGAACCCACGGAGATGTGTAGCTGATGAAGCCGCCGCGTATCGAATTCGTGGGGGAGTGGTACGACCTCACGCCCGACCAGCCGTTCTTCGTCGGCCGCGAATCCGACCTGATCATCGACGAGAACCCGTTCCTCCACCGCCGCTTCCTCTCGATCTCGAGCGAGAACGGCCTGTGGTGGCTGTCGAACGTGGGCAACCTGCTCTCGGCCACCGTCACCGACACGACCGGCCAGGTGCAGGCGTGGCTCGCCCCCGGCGCCCGCCTGCCCATCGTGTTCCCGCAGCTCATGGTCATGTTCAGTGCGGGGTCGACCACGTATGAGTTCACCATCCACTCCGAGGCCGAGTTCTTCGGCACGTCGTCGCTGACCACCATGCAGGCCGGCACGACGACGGTCGGCCCCGTGCACCTGACCACCTCGCAGCGGCTGCTGATCGTGGCGCTCGCCGAGAACGTGCTGCGTCAGACATCCCCCGGTCGTGGCGAGATCCCGGCGTCGGCAGAGGCGGCGGCGCGACTCGGATGGACGCAGACCGCGTTCAATCGCAAGCTCGACAACGTGTGCGACAAGCTCGACCGCATCGGCGTGCGCGGGCTGCGAGGCGGCCGCGGAAAACTGGCCACCGGCCGCCGCGCGCGCCTTGTCGAGTACGCGGTCTCGAGCCGTCTGGTCGACACCGAAGACCTCGTGTTACTCGACCGACCACAGCAGGTCAACCCCTGATGCGGGGGCCACAGAAGTGCGTGCTAACTTAAGTGAGCTGATGTGGCCTTTTCGGGTGTCATCACATTGGGCACACATGATTCGATACGCGAGTGAATATCTCCTTGGGCGGGGCGAACGAATATGGGCATGAAAACGTGGCTGCGCGGCCGTAAAGTCACCGCGTCGATCGTCGCCGTTTCGGTCCTCGTCGGTGTGCCCGTCGCCGCCGCCATCATCCACCAGGGTTTCCCCGTCACCGACGTCGAGCTGCAGGCCAAGGATGTCTGGGTCACCAACGGTCAGAAGCTGCTCGCGGGCCGCCTCAACCGCCAGATCGAAGAGCTGGATGCCTCGGTCGCCACGGTCTCGAACGACATCGATGTGCTGCAGAACGGCGACAACGTGCTCATGCACGACCGCTCGGGTTCCACCGTCGAACGCATCGACCCCGCCAACGTCACCCTCGTCGAACGCGCCGAACTGCCGCCCGCCGCAGCCATCACCCTGGGCGACACGCGCCTCTCGGTGCTCGACCCGTCGAACGGCGAACTCTGGATCACCGACATCCAGAACGGCCTGAACTTCTCGATCACCGACACCAAGTCCATCGCCAAGCTCGGCCGGGATGCCCAGGCCACGGTTTCATCAGAGGGCACGGTCTTCGCGGTGTCGCCCTCGAAGAAGAAGCTCTACACCTACAAGGCCGACGGTGGAGACCCCGTCGTCACCACCATCCCCGCGGTGAAGGACTTCCAGCTGACCGCGGCCGGCGAAGAGGCCGTGCTGCTCGACACCGACAAGAACCGCATCATCACGGGCGAGGGCAAACCGCTGAAGCTGCCCGACACGGCCCTCAAGATCCAACAGCCGAGCGCCACGGCCGGCAACGTCATCGTGGCGACCGGGTCGACGCTCATCGACGTGCCACTCGACGGTGGCGACACGCGCACCATCAAGGCCCGCATCACCACGCCCGTGAGCGACCCCAAGGGAGTCTCAGCCCCCGTCAACCTCAACGGGTGCATCCACGGAGCTTGGGCCGGCGCGAGCCGCTACATCGCCGCGTGTGACGCGAAGGTGACCGATGTTCAGGATGTCGAGCCGCTCTCCAAGGGAGCCAACCTCGTCTTCCGAGTGAACCGCAACGTCATCGCGCTCAACAACATCCAGTCGGGCGACGTCTGGCTCGTCGACTCGAACATGCGCCTCGTCAAGAACTGGGAAGAGGTCACCCCGCCCGAAGAAGACGAGGGCGAAGAGGGCGACGAGAAGGCCTCCACCCAATCGTTCGAAGACACTATCGCCGACCGCACCGACCAGAACCGGCCGCCGCTCGCGCGCGACGACGAGTTCGGCGCGCGCCCCGGCAAATCGACCGTGCTGGGCGTGCTCGACAACGACACCGACCCCGACGGCGACGTGCTCGTCATCAACAACTACGACCCCATCCCGCCCGAGACCGGCACGCTCGACACCATCGACGGCGGCCGCGCCCTGCAATTCACGCCCAACCCGAACGCGGGCGCGGGCGCGACGGCGTCCTTCCGCTACTCGGTCTCCGACGGCAGGCCGGGCGGTGTCGCCGAGGCGAACGTCAACGTGAAGCTCGTCGCGGCCGACCAGAACGCCGCGCCCATCACCAACCGCGAGGCCGCGACCACCGTCGAATCGGGCAAGAGCGTCACCTACAACGCCCTCACCGACTGGCGCGACCCCGACGGCGACGACATCTACCTGCAGCAGGCGGCCTCGGATGCCGGTGACCAGGTGCGCTTCTCGCCCGACGGCTACATCACGGTCACGCACACCTCGGGCGAGCTCGGCACACGCGACATCAAGTTCGTGGTCAGCGACGGCACGGCCAGCGCCGAGGGCAAGTTCGTGCTCGACGTGAAGCCGCCGAACTCGCTCAACCCCGTCGGCACGCCCGACTACATCGAAACCTTCGTGGGCGAACCCGCCGACGTGTTCCCGCTCGAGAACGATGTCTCGCCCTCGGGGGAGAAGCTCGACCTGCTCGCCGCCGAGTCGATCACGGCCGGCCTGCAGACCTCGGTCAACCCGGATGACGACAGCATCCGCGTTCTCTCGGGCGCCCCGGGTGCCTTCTACATCAAGTACACGGTCGGCGCCGCGGGCAAGTCGAGCCCCGGAATCATCCGCGTGCAGGTCAACGAGAAGCCGGCCCAGGCGCAGAAACCCATCGCCGTGCGCGACATCGGCTATCTGCGCCCGAATGAGCCCACCTCCATCAACGTGCTCACGAACGACGTCTCGGCCTCGGGCAACGTGCTCGCCGTGCGCTCGGTCGACGTGCCCGACGAGGTCGCCGCGCAGCTCTCCGTCGAGGTGTTGAACCTGCAGGTCATCCGCGTCACCACCTCGGCCGCCGTCACGGGCCAGCTGCAATTCAGTTACACGGTCTCGGATGGCACGCAAGACGCCGTCACGACCGTCACCGTGGTGCCCATCCCGCCGCTCCAGAAGCACCAGGCGCCCATCCCCGCCGACGACCAGATCACGGTGCGTGCGGGCGACATCGTCTCGGTGCCCGTGCTCGACAACGACGTGCACCCCGACAACACCGTCATGAAGGTCGCTCCCGACCTGCAGCAGGCGCCGAGCGCGGGGCTCGCCTTCGTGGCCGACAACGAGGTGCGCTTCCAGGCGCCGCGCGAGGCGGGCACCTACACGGCGCAGTACAAGGTGACCGACGAGTTCGAGCAGACAGCCGTTGCCACCGTCACGTTCAACGTGGTCGCCGCCGACGAGAAGAACAACCAGACGCCCACGCCCCGTGCCCTCAACGCCCGCGTCTTCTCGGGCGCGACGGTCACCGTGAACATCCCGCTCGACGGCCTCGACCCTGACGGCGACTCGGTCGTCTATGACGGCCTCGTGCGCCCGCCGTCCCTCGGCACCATCATCGACAGCACATCGACCAGCATCACCTACCGTTCCTTCGAGGGAACGAGTGGCACGGATGCCTTCGAGTACAGCGTGCGCGACACCTACGGCGCAACGGCCACCGGAACCATCAACATCGGCGTCATCGCCCGCCCCGCCGAGGCCGCACCGCCCAAGGCCGTCGACGACATCGTCGAGGTGCAGCCGGGTCGCGTCGTTACCGTGCCCGTGCTCGCCAACGACTCCGACCCCAACGGCTACGAGTTGAAGCTCGAGAAGAAGCTCGTCGAGGTGCCCGCCGAGATCGAGGCGAAGGTGTCCGGCGCCAACGTCGAGATCCAGGCGCCCGACGAGGAGCGCACGTTCGGCGTGCAATACGCCATGAACAACGGCCACGGCGGAACGGACAACGCGTTCATCCAGGTGCGGGTCACCACGGCCGCGCGCCTGCAGCCGCCCATCGTGCAAGACCACATCGTCGAGGCGAAGGATGTCGTCAACAAGAAGACCGTCGACGTCGACGTCAAGCAGGGCGCCAGCAACCCCGGCGGAACGAACGACGAGCTCAAGGTCGACGTCGAGGGACCGAACGCCGGCCAGGCCGAGATCCTCTCGAACGGTCAGGTGCGTGTGACGCTGGGCGATGCGCGAACGGCCATCGCCTACCGCCTGACCAACGAGACCGACAACCTGTCGACGGCCGCCTTCATCGTGGTGCCCCCGTTCTCCGACGGCATGCCGCCCGAGCTGCGCCCCAACCTGCCCGAGCAGATCGTGCCGATGAACGAGTCGCGCACCTGGCGTCTGTCGGATGTCGCCTACTCGCCCGGCGGCAAAGAGATCAGTATCAAGGAGCTGGGCTCGGTCACCTCGACCAACAGCGACGGCAGCAAGAACGCTCCCGACGACAAGACCCTGACCTACACGCCGCGCCGCGACTACCGCGGTCCCGCGTCGATCACGTTCGAGGCGACCGACGGCACGTCGACCGGTCACCAGGTGCTCACGCTGCCCATCACGGTCGGCGACCCCGAGCAAGAGGATGTCCCGCCCACGTTCGTGGCCCAGGAGATCCCGATCGAGGCCGGCGAGGCGCCGCAGACCGTCGACCTGCGCGCGGCGACGAACCACCCGAACCCCGCTCTCATCCCGCAGATGACCTATGACAACCTGGGCGGCGCGAGCGGCGGCATCGAGCCGACCCTCAGCGGTTCGACGATCTCGGTCAGTGCGCCGTTCGGTGTGCAGCCGGGCACCTCCACCACGCTCACCTTCAATGTGAAGTTCAAGCAGTTCACGGTGCCGGGAACCGTCACGGTGCGCGTCGTGAAGTCGACCCGCCCGCTGCCCTCCGCCGTGCAGGACTCGGAGGGCAACGGCCGGCCGTCGAAGCCCGTCACCCTCAACGTGCTGAAGAACGACTTCAACCCCTTCGGCAACGACGGCAAACCCCTCACGATCGTCGATGCGGCCGTCGAGACGGGCAACGCGCAGGCCGCCATCAAGGGCGAGAACATCACGGTGACGCCGGGCCCCGACAAGGCGCAGACGATCAGCGTGCTCTACACGATCGAGGATGCGACCAAGGACCCGTCGAGGCGCGCCCAGGGGCGTGTGTCGGTGACGGTCATGAGCGAGCCGGATGCGCCTGGCGCGCCGAACCTCACGGCGTCCCCGCGCAACATCACCGTCAAAGTGAACCCGTCGAGATCGAGCAACGGCTCGGCCATCACCGACTACACGGTGACGCGCACACCGGGTGGCACGAAGCAGAGCTGCCCGACCGCCGCGCCGTGCACGCTGAAGTTCGCCGGTGAGAACGGTACGAAGTACACCTTCACCGTCGCTGCAACGAACGGCGTCGGCCAGAGCGAGGCTTCGCCTCCCAGCAGCGAGACGTCCTACGACAAGCCGGCGACGCCGGGTCAGCCCACGGCCACGCGTGACGACCAATTCGCCCCGACGACCATCTCGGGCAAATGGCCCGCGACGGCTGACACGGGCGGAAGCGCTGTCACCTACAACTACGAGTTCTCCAACGGGACGAAGGGCTCGACAACAGGGCTCAGCGCCCGATCCGGCACGGTCGGAGTCGGTAGTTACACGTTGCGCGTTCAAGCCTGCAACAACGAGGCCGGCTGTAGTGCTTGGTCGGCGAACAGCAACGGCGCCAACGTCGAAGAAAAGCCGCCGCCCCCACCGCCCAAGCCCTCCGTGACGATGTCGCAGGGTGGCCCCAAGGCCGTAGCCGGTTCCGGCACGGGTTACCACTTCGCCTTCACGGCGAAGAACTTCCCGCCCAACACGACGGTCGAGGTGCGCTGCCGCGGCGTGGATGGTTCCAGCTCCGACTGGAACTACCCGTCGAGCGGTCCGCGACCCGGTTCGCCGGCGTACATCACCGATGGCGACGGCAACCTCACCACCCAGACCGGTTGCTACAACGGCAACCACGGTGACCACTGGGTGAGCGTGAACGGCGTCGAGTCGAACAAGGTCGTCTGGTAGCAAGCATCCGATTCGGTTGTCAGCACCCGCAGCATTTCTAACCCGAGAAGAGAGAGCAAAACGTGAGCGTTAGTCAGGAACAGGCGACGTGGTTCGCCGGGGCGTTCGATTCGTTGGTCACGAACGTCGGCGGCGCCATCCTCGGCAAGGAGGGCGTGATCAAGCTCATCATCGCGTCTCTCTTGTCCGAGGGTCACGTGCTGCTCGAAGACTTCCCGGGCACGGGTAAGACGGTGCTCGCCAAGGCGCTGGCCAACACGCTCGAGGGCACCAACTCGCGCATCCAGTTCACGCCCGACCTGCTGCCCTCCGACGTGACGGGCGTCACGATCTACAACCAGTCGCTCAACCAGTTCGAGTTCCACAAGGGCCCGATCTTCGCCTCCGTGGTGCTGGCCGACGAGATCAACCGTGCGTCGCCGAAAACCCAGAGCGCGCTGCTCGAGGTCATGGAGGAGGGCAAGGTGACGGTCGACGGCGAGAGCTACCCGGTCGGCCGGCCCTTCATGGTCATCGCGACGCAGAACCCCGTCGAGCAGGCCGGAACGTACAAGCTGCCCGAAGCGCAGCTCGACCGTTTCATCATCAAGACCACGCTCGGCTACCCCGACCGCTCGATCGCCGTCGACCTGTTGATGGATGCGGGCAACCGCTCGCGTGCGTCGAAGATCACGCCCATCATCGGGCCGGATGCCCTCATCGCCATGGCCGAGCTGGCCACCGATGTGCACGTCGACCGCAGCGTCATGGAGTACATCACCGACATCGTGGGAGCCACGCGTGACCACAAGGACATCGCGCTCGGCGTGAGCATGCGCGGCAGTCTCTCGCTGGCACGCATGGTCAAGACGTGGGCGCTATCGCAGGGCCGCACCTACGCCACGCCCGACGATGTCGCCGAGTTGGCCGTGCCCGTTCTCGCGCACCGTCTCATCGTCGACTCCGAATCCGAGTTCGCCGGTGTGAAGGCCGAGGACATCATCGCGGGCATCGTCGTCGACCTGCCCGCCCCGGCCTACCGCGCCGCATGAGCGAAACCGTCCGTCCGACGAGACCCCGCCTGAGCGTGCCGTTGACCGGCATCCGCCAGGCGGGGGGCTCTGTCGCGCGGGCGTTCGGCCGGTCGTGGGCCGTCGTCGCCCGCCGACTCGAGCCGCTGTGGCGCGTCGTGTCGTCGTGGGCGCTGTGGGCCTGGCGCTACGTGCGCCCGGTTCTCGCGGTCGTCTCGCCCCTCGGATGGCTCGTGCTCGCGTCTGCGGCCACCGCGCTCGTCGTGGGTGCCGTCTTCGGCTGGGCCGAATTGCTCCTCGTCGGTGCGACGCTGGCCGTGGCCTGCATCGTCGCCGCCTGTTTCCTCTTCGGACGCTCGCGTTTCCGCGTCGAGATCGAGCTCAACCCACGCCGCGTGACGGTGGGGGAGCGGGCGATCGGGCGTGTGCTCATCACCAACATCGGCGACAAGCGCTCGACCGCCACGACGCTCGAGCTGCCCGTCGGGCGCGGCCTCGCCGAGTTCGCCATCCCGGGTCTGGCCGCCAACGCCGACACGGAGGAGCTGTTCGCCGTTCCCACGAACCGCCGCGCGGTCATCCATGCCGGCCCCGCCGTGTCGGTGCGCGGTGACCAGCTCGGGCTGTTCCGCCGCGTCGTGAAGTGGACCGAGCCCATCGAACTCTTCGTGCACCCCGTGACCACGCGCCTGCACCCCACGGCCGCGGGTCTCGTGCGCGACCTCGAGGGCCAGATCACGAAGAAGATCACCAACAACGACATCTCGTTCCACGCGCTGCGCGACTACGTGACGGGCGACGACGTGCGCTACGTGCACTGGCGCTCGTCGGCGCGCACGGGCCAGCTCATGGTGCGCCAGTTCGAGGAGTCCCGGCGCAGCCAGTTGACCATCGTGCACTCGCGCGACCGCCGCTATTACGCCTCCGACGATGAGTTCGAGCTGGCCGTGTCGGCCACCGCCTCGATCGCCTCGCAGGTCATCCGCGACGGCACCCAGATCAGTGTCGTCACCGAGGGTCTGCAGTTGCGCACCCACTCGGTCGTCTCCATCCTCGACGACTCGTGCCGCATCGAACCTCTCGAGGGCGAGACGGGCAACGCGCGCACCTTCGCCCGTGAGGCCACAAAACGTCTGCCCCCGCCCAGCGTCGTCGTCATCGTCGCCGGCTCCCTGATGGATGCCTCGGACTACCGTTCCGTGCAGCGTCTCTTCGGCGGCGACACCAACGTCATCGCCATCGCGGTGGCGCTCGGCCAGAAGGCGCGGTTGACGGATGTCGCGGGCCTCAGCGTGATCTCGATCGGGGCTCTCACCGACCTCCCGCGCGTGATGGCGAGGGCCGTATGAGCGGCGTGTTCCCCCAGCCGAACCGGGATGGTTCGCGCATCACCCCGCCGCCGGCCGCTGGT
The DNA here is from genome assembly GCF_052783725.1 of Okibacterium fritillariae. Lineage (NCBI taxonomy): Bacteria > Bacillati > Actinomycetota > Actinomycetes > Micrococcales > Microbacteriaceae > Okibacterium > Okibacterium fritillariae. The sequence goes on along the minus strand of NZ_CP199917.1, from coordinate 2,636,801 downwards.
GTTCCCGCCGCGGGCGCTTCTGGTGACGCCGCAGGCGCGCCCTCGGTTGGATCCGAGAAGCCCTCACGTCGCGGCCGAGCGGGTCGCGCCGAGCGCGCCGAGGGCGCAGGCCGCGCCGGCCGCACGGATCGCGCCGGCCGCACGGATCGCGCAGGCCGAGCCGGCCCCGAAGAGTCGTCGACCGGTCGCTCATCACTCCGCGACCGGTTCAGCCGGTCTAATCGAGCCGACCGCGCCGACACTCGCGGCTCGTCCGGCGGTCGCCCGCCGCGCACCCCCCGCCAACCCGCCGCCCCTCGCCCGCCCCTCCCGCGCGGCACGGTCACGCCGCTCGCCTGGCGCGACCTCGGCGTCGTCTCGTTCCTCAGCCTCATCGGCCTGTGGGGTTTCGCCCCCGCGTTCAGCGACAACTGGTACCTCCTCGCGGCCGTCGGCGGCCTCGTCGTCGGCACGGCCGCGGGCTATCTCTCGCACCGTTGGCGCCTCAACGCCCTCCTCACGGCCCTCCTCGCCCTGGTCGGCTACTTCGTCTTCGGCAGCGCCTTCGCGGTGACGGCGGATGCTCTCGCGGGCGTCCTGCCCACGCTCGTCACGCTGCGTTCCCTCGCCCTCGGCGCGGTCTTCGGATGGCGAGACATCCTCACCCTTGCCCCGCCCGTCGGCGCCCCCGAGTACATCAACGTGCTGCCCTATGTCGCCGCGTGGCTCGTTGGCCTCGTCACCGCCATCCTCACCCTGCGGTGGATGCCGCGCCACGACCGCACGCCCGGTCGACTCGCCGTGCTGCTCTCGGGCCCGGCCGCGCTCTACATCTTCAGCGTCGTCATTGGCACCGAGCGCCCCTTCTTCGCCGCCGCGCGCGGAATCGTCTTCGCCGCCGTCGCGCTCGTGTGGCTGAGTTGGCGCCGCAGCTCGGCCGAGAACGTGAGCCTGCAAGACCGCTCCGGTCTCGTCCGCTCGAAGCTGCTCGGAACAGGTGCCGTCGTCTTGGCCGCCGCCCTCGTAGCCGGGCTGGGCGCCGGTCTCCTCACCCCGCCATCCGCGGATCGTGTCGTCGTGCGCGAACATGTGCAACCGCCCTTCGACCCCGAGGAGTACCCGAGCCCGCTGAGTGGTTTCCGGCAGTACACGAAGAACCTCGCCGAGACCGACCTGTTCGAGGTCACGGGCCTCGAGAAGGGCGACCGCCTGCGCCTCGCGACCATGGACACGTATGACGGCGAGCTCTGGAAGCTCGCGCCGGCCGACGTGCAGACCGACGGTTCTGGCTCGTTTCAGCTCGTCTCGCGCCAGTTGCCCGCTCCTGAACTGCTGACGGCCAAGGGCTCGCGCAACATCGACGTCCAGGTCACCGGTTACCAGGGCCCCTGGCTGCCCGTCGTCGGCTACCCGACCGGCCTCGAACTCCCCGAGACGCCCGACAAGTCGCAGGACCTGCGCTTCAACGCCGACACCGCCACGGCCGTCGTGACCTCGGGCATCGGACCGAAGTTCACCTACGACCTGCAGTCCGTCCTGCAGACGCAGCCCTCCGATGACGCCCTCGCCGATGTGCCCGTCGCCTCGGTCACCCTGCCGGCCGTGCAGCGCGTGCCGAGCATCGTCAAGGCCAAGACCAATGAGTTCGTCGGCGATGCCACGAGCCCGATCGGCAAGTTGCGCGCCATCGAGAACAACCTCAAGACGAGTGGATACCTGAGCCACGGTCTTGCGAGCGACACGGCCACCTCGCGCGCCGGCCACGGTGCCGACCGCATGGAGGAGCTCTTCACGCGCAACCAGCTGATCGGCGACCAGGAGCAGTACGCCTCGGCGTTCGCGCTGATGGCCCGGCAGCTCGGCTACCCCGCCCGTGTGGTGATGGGTTTCGCGCCCGAGAACGTCTCCGAAGACGGCGCCACCAAGGTCACGGGCAACGATGTCACGGCCTGGGTCGAAGTGCCGTTCGAGGGTGTCGGCTGGGTGCAATTCGATCCCACGCCCGACGAGACCGAGATCCCGCAGGACCAGAACCCGAAGCCCAAGACCGAACCGCAGCCGCAGGTGCGCCAGCCCCCGCGTGTCGACAAGCGCGACGAAGACCTGCTCACCAACGTCGAGATCGACGACAGCAACGACGAGAAGAAGGACGACCAGATCGTCGTCCCGACCTGGATGTACGGTCTCGCCGCCGCGCTGGCCGTGCCGATCCTCGCCTACCTCATCCCGATCCTGATCGTCATGGCCATCAAGCGCCGCCGCGTGAAGCGTCGTCGAAATGCGCCCACTCCCGACCGTCAGGCTGCCGGAGCCTGGGATGAACTTCTCGACCGTCACGCCGAGTACGGCGTCGAGGTGCCGCAGGGCATGACGCGTCGAGCCACGGCTGCGGCCCTCGCCGCCGCCGTCCCCGCGTCCGCGTCGGCCAAGCCGTCACCCGCCACCGGGCACCGCTCGGCCACGGCCCCTGACCCTCGAGTCCCGGCTCCGTCGGCCTCCTCGATGCCCCCCACGTCGTCGACCGGCGATTCGTTCGCGGCCGTCGCGCGGGATGCCGACCGCGCCGTCTTCGCCGGCGAAGATGTCCCCGCAGCCGACGTCGACGCCATCTGGGACGAAACCGAGCGCCGCATCCGTTCGACCGGTTCGGCCGTCGGCTGGTGGCGTCGCCAGCGCAGCCGTTTCCGCGTCAACTCGAAGCGCCGCGTCAGCGACCGTCTCACAGCCCCGGGCCACAACCCCAAGCGCTCGGCCCGTCCGGCCGGCACCGAACCGTCGACGGGTGGCGCGCCCGCTCCCGCGCGGCGTAGCGTAGGACGTGCGTCGAAGAAAAACTCGGGTTCGCTCTCGTCGAAGCCGCAGTCCACGACGAAGAAACAGTCCACGTCGAAGCCGAAGCGCCCGCGCGGCAACCGGCCGACATCCGGACAGTCCGAGCAGAAGACAAATCAGCCCGAGCAGAAGGGGGAGTAGCAGTGACCGACCGTGAACGCTGGGATGCTGCCATCCCGCCCCGCCCGCCGCTGCCGCCCGTTCCGGGTGCCGCCGGTTCCGACCCGACTCCTCCCGGAGCGCCCTTCCCGCCGCCCCCTCCTCTTCCGCCCGCGCCACCGCTCCCTCCCGTCGCGTCGCGCGCAGAGCAGCCGACGTCCTCGCCGCAGCCCCAGTCGCAGTCGCAGCCGCGGTCGCAGCCACAGCAGTCGCAGTCGCCGTCCGGGTCTCCCTCGTCCGACCAATCGGCCGGGCAGAGTCCGGCACGCAAAATCGGCCTGCCGCCCGGCATGACGGCACCCCGCACCGACCAGTCGGCTTTCTCGCGAGACCCGATCCCGGTTCTCAAACCGGAATTCGGCATCACGGGCGGAACGATCCCGGTGGCCCCCGGCTCCCGCAAACCCGGCACGATCGGCGCATCGCCCCTGCCCACTCCGCCCGATGTCGCACCCGCGCCAGCTGCGCCTTCCGCGGCCCCCTCGGTGCCCGCAGCCCCCTCGGTGCCGGCGGCCCCGGTCGTCCCCACGGACGCGCCGCAAGCCCCCGCCCCTGCCTCGCAAGCCCCCGCCCCGCAAGCTCCTGCCTCGAGCCCCACCGAGTCGGACTCGGCTGGCTCGGCCCTTCCGGAGCCCACCCCGATCTCTTCCGCACACGCTCTTCCCGTAGAGGGCGGGGCGGCTGCGGCATCCGGTTCTCTCGTCGACGCGAATGACCAGCCCGCCGCGCGTCCGGTCGCTCCTGCGACCCCAGCCCGCGGTGTCTCGTCGGCCTCGATCATCGAACTCGAGCTTCCCGATGGCCAGGTCGTCCCTCTCGTGTCCGGCATCCTGTTGGGCCGCGACCCGCAGCAACAGCCCCACCTCGACATCACCGCGCGAGCGCGTCTCTACGACACGCAGCGCAGCGTGTCGAAGACCCATGCTGCCGTGGGCCTCGATCCCTCGGGCCTCTGGGTCATCGACCTCGAGTCGACGAACGGAACCTCCCTCATCTCGTCCTCGGGTGCCGAGCGTTTCGTCGACCCCGGTGTCAAAACCCCCATTGCCGACGACGAGTCCCTGCGCTTCGGCGAGTACGCCGTCCACATCCGTCGCCGCTGACGCGCTGCCATGTCGACCCCGTCCGGCGAGCCCAACCGCTATCCCGTCGTTCTGGCGATCTTCGCGGGCATCACCTTCTTCGCCCTCGTCGTCTGCGCTTTCGGTTTCATCAGCCTCTTCACCAACCTCGAGGTCATCGACGAACCGGATGCCGGCCCCCTCGTCGGCCCGTCCATGGTCGCTTTCGCGCTGGCCGCGTTCCTGATCTCGCTCCTCCGCCGCGCTGCAACCCTCCGCGCCCCGCAGACCCCCGCCGCGCAACAGCCGCGCACCCCCGACGCGCAGCACTCCTCGCCTCCAGCCCCCGACGCCCGGTCCTTCGATGCCCGGTCCTTCGACGCGCCGCCCTCCTCTCCGCCGGACCCGTCGACGGCATACCCGCACCGACCCGCCTCCGACGCCTCACGCGTGCCCGTCGGTTGGGCCGTCCTGACCGGCTTGGCGACCTACCTCGTCTACGCCCTCTCCGGCGCGGTTCTCTATGCGGCCACGACGGGCAGCATCCTCGCGGGTGTCATCTTCGCCCGCGACACGTTCCTCGGCCCCTTCGCCCTCGCCGCGGGCATCGCCGCGCTGGTCGTCGCGCTGGTCTTCGCGATCCTCGTGATCGTGGGTGGCGAACATCCGCGCCGCCCGCTCTGGCCGTGGGAACGGGATCGCGGGTAACGTATGGTCATGGACCGGTCGCTCGAGACGCGTGTCAGCCAGGCGGTCGACGCGTGGCTGAAGTGGTTGCCCCGGTGGCACCCGTCCACCCACACGGGGCGCACGCGGGTGTGTCGCCGTTGCTTCGGTTCTCCCGTCATGGCGGCTGCGGGTCTCGACCACGATGTCCCGCACGCCGTCCAGCACGGCCTGTCCACGCGCGTGAAGGCCATCGTCGATGACGTCGTCGACGACTACACGAACAAGAATCTGCCTCTCCTTCGCCATGAGCTGATCGAAGCGGAGCGACGCAAGGCGGCCACCTACCGCCCGGAACGCGGCCTCGAGCCGGAGTACGACGGCCTGCCCCTCGACCCCGAGCCCGACCCGTCGGCCCCGTACCTCTTCACGCTCGCCGGCCTCGCCGACCTCGACACGCCGCAGGCCGCAACGCCGCCGCCCCCGCCGCCTCCACTCTCCGACGAGGAGAAAGTGGCCTTGCGCACCGAGATACGCCTGGCCGACGAATGCGCCATCCACGCCGGCAAACTGGTCTGCATCGCGATGGCCGAGCACCGTGGTCGCATCGAGCGCGCCGTCGCGATCTATGTCGAACCGCAGGTCGCGGCCCTCCTCTCCGACCTCAGCCTCGAGCTCGACGCGCCGCCCTCGCAATGGTGATGGATGTCCGAGCCACACGCAGGCGTCACTAAACTTTCAGCAACAACTCATTCCACATCCCGGGGGACACCATGACGCAGCCGACCGACGACGACAACCGCCCCGAGCGCCCGCCGCTCCCGCCCGTCCCCCCGATGCCCGCGAACGGCGCCCCCGCGCCCAGCCCTGCGCAGCACCCCGCGCCCTCCGCGCAGCAGCAAAACCCTGCGCAGCACCCCAACTCGCAGCAGCCGAACTCGCAGCCCTACACCGCGCAGACATCGCCGCAACAGCCGGCCCAGCAATACCCCGCGCAGCAGCAGAACCCGCAGCACTACCCCGCCGGGTCAGGCCAGGAGCAGCCGTCGCAGCAGTGGCCCGCCCAGCCGACCCAGCAGTACCCCGCGCAGCAGCCAAGCCAGCAGCAGCCAACCCAGCAGCAGCCGGGCCAGCAGCAGCCGACGCAGCAGTACCCCGCGCAGTCGGGCCAGCAGAACCCCACGCAGCAGTATCCGAACCGTCAGACGCCGCCCTCGCCTCAGCAGTACCCCGCTCAGCAGCCCGGCGGCCCTCAACGACCCGCGGGCCCTCAGCAGCCCTCCGGCGCGAGTAACGGCGGCGCCTTCCCGGCTGCTCCCGGCTACTCGGCGCCGAATGCGTCCGCCGCTCCACACCAGGGCACGCCCTACACCGGCCCCATCCCTCCGACCGGCTCCGGCCCGACCTCCCACACGGATGCCGCCGCCCCGCGCAAGAAGCGCCGCCGCGGTCCCATCATCGCCATCGTCTCCTCCGTCGTCGTCCTGATCCTCCTCATCGCGGGCGGCATCGTCGGCTACTCCGTCGGCACGGCGGCCCACGCGCCGGAACACCAGGTCACGGCCTACCTCGACGCCCTTGTCGAGGGTGACGCCGCCGAGGCGCTGAAGCTGGCCGGCACGGATGTCGACGCCGACGCCGACGTCTTGCTCACGAACAAGGCTTATGCCGAGGTCGCCGACCGCCCCTCCGCCTACGAGATCGGTCGCACCACGACATCCGGCGACACCGCCACCGTCACCGCGACCATCACGCAGGGCGACAACGAGCTCACCGAAGAATTCACCCTGCAGAAAGACGGCAAGGATGCGATCTTCTTCGACAAGTGGGCGCTCGAAGAGGTCCCTCTCGGCACGATCACGGTCGGTATCACGGGCCCCTCGGCCGTAGCTCCCGCCATCTCCGGCATCGCAATCCCCGAAGGCGCCGAGTCGCTCCGCGCGCTCCCCGGCACATATGACGTCGCCCTGGCCGAAGACAACGAGTTCTTCTCGGTCGAGGCCCAGCAGGTCACGGTCGAGGGTTTCACGGGCTCAGCTGCAGCCCCGTCAGCCGATCTGACGGTCGGGCTCACGGATGCGGGCACGCAGAAGGCCAACGACGCGGTCAACGCCTGGTTGGACGCCTGCCAGGCGTCGACGGAGTTCGACCCCGCCGGCTGCTCGTTCTACGCGACCGGCAAGAACCCCGCCTACACCTACACGAACACGAAGTGGACGCTCGACCCCCGGCCGACGTTCACGATCGGTGAATGGAACGGCACCGGTTACCGCGTGTCGACGGGCGCCTCCGGTCAGGCCAACCTGACGGCCGACATCCGGGACAACGCATCCGGTGCGACCGGCACGGCGACGGCTGGCCCTATCTCGGTGTTCGTGAACGGTGACATCACCGATATCACGGCGGATGGTGCCACCTTCGTCTCTGCGATTTCGCGCGGCTGAGCGGGCCCCGAGGGTTGTTGCTCCGGCTTGACCGCCCGACCCCCGCCGCGTAACATTGCAGGGGTGTGCGCTTTGTCGTGCCATGAACCGTGCCCGAAAGGGTCTGCTCGGGTTCACATCTCTCACACATCGGGTCGGGTCGACCATCGACCAGCCCCCACGGCATATCCGTCGCCTACTGGCTGAGCCTCTGCTCATCCTGACGGATCCAATCGAACTCGACGCACCGAGCAATCGGCGCGTCGAATGCTAAAAGCACATCCGCTGTCACCGTGCAGCACAAACAAGGAGAAGTAGTGCCAACTATTCAGCAGTTGGTCCGGAAGGGTCGCACGCCGAAGGTCTCCAAGACCAAGGCTCCCGCCCTGAAGGCAAACCCGCAGCAGCGTGGCGTATGCACCCGTGTGTACACCACCACCCCCAAGAAGCCGAACTCGGCGATGCGCAAGGTCGCTCGTGTGAAGCTCTCCAACGGCACCGAGGTCACCGCTTACATTCCCGGTGAGGGCCACAACCTGCAGGAGCACTCGATGGTGCTCGTTCGCGGCGGTCGTGTGAAAGACCTCCCCGGTGTCCGTTACAAGATCGTTCGCGGCGCCCTCGACACGCAGGCCGTCAAGAACCGCAAGCAGGCTCGCAGCCGTTACGGCGCGAAGATGGAGAAGAAGTAATGCCTCGTAAGGGTCCCGCTCCGAAGCGCCCCGTCGTCGCAGATCCCGTCTACGGCGCGCCGATCGTCTCCCAGCTCGTCAACAAGATCCTCGTTGACGGCAAGAAGGGCCTCGCCGAGCGCATCGTCTATGACGCGCTCTCCGGTGTCTCCACCAAGAACGGCCAGGACGCCGTCGTCACCTTGAAGAAGGCGCTCGACAACGTTCGCCCCACGCTCGAGGTCCGCTCGCGTCGTGTCGGTGGTTCCACCTACCAGGTGCCGGTCGAGGTCAAGCCTCACCGCGCCAACACGCTGGCTCTCCGTTGGCTCGTCAGCTACGCGAAGGGTCGTCGTGAGAAGACCATGACCGAGCGTCTGACCAACGAGATCCTCGACGCCTCGAACGGCCTCGGTGCCGCTGTGAAGCGTCGTGAAGACACTCACAAGATGGCCGAGTCCAACAAGGCCTTCGCGCACTACCGCTGGTAAACCCCGTTTTACCGCACGCCGGCGTCTGGCGATCGAGCTGTTCGATTCGATCATCGGATGCCGGCGCCGGGGCCCTTATCGGGCCCCGGACCCTCGCGGGCAACACCGCGTGGGAATCCGTGAGTAGCACTCGCGGCACACACAACAACTTCCTGGAGGAACCCAGTGGCACTTGACGTGCTCACCGACCTGAACAAGGTCCGCAACATCGGCATCATGGCCCACATCGATGCCGGCAAGACCACGACGACCGAGCGCATCCTGTTCTACACGGGCGTCAACCACAAGATTGGTGAGACCCACGACGGTGCGTCGACCATGGACTGGATGGAGCAGGAGCAGGAGCGCGGCATCACCATCACGTCCGCCGCGACGACGTGCTACTGGGACAAGAACCAGATCAACATTATCGACACCCCCGGTCACGTCGACTTCACCGTCGAGGTGGAGCGTTCGCTCCGCGTGCTCGACGGTGCCGTCGCCGTCTTCGACGGCAAGGAGGGCGTCGAGCCCCAGTCCGAGACCGTCTGGCGTCAGGCCGACAAGTACGACGTGCCCCGCATCTGCTTCGTCAACAAGATGGACAAGCTGGGCGCCGACTTCTACTTCACCGTCGACACGATCATCAACCGCCTGAAGGCCAAGCCGCTGGTTCTCCAGCTGCCGATCGGCTCCGAGAGCGAGTTCGAGGGTGTCGTCGACCTGGTCGAGATGCGCGCGCTCACGTGGCGCGGCGACTCCAAGGGTGACGTCGAGATGGGCGCCAAGTACGCCATCGAGGAGATCCCCGCCGACCTCGCCGACAAGGCCGCCGAGTACCGCAACGCGCTGCTCGAGGTCGTCGCCGAGACCGATGACGCGCTCATGGAGCGTTTCTTCTCCGGTGACGAGATCACGGTCCCCGAGATCAAGGCCGCCATCCGCAAGCTCACCGTCAACAGCGAGATCTACCCGGTCCTCTGTGGTTCGGCGTTCAAGAACCGCGGTGTGCAGCCCATGCTCGATGCCGTCATCGACTACCTGCCGTCGCCGCTCGACGTGCCGGCCGTCGAAGGCCACGACGTCCGCGACGAAGAGAAGATCGTCCTCCGTCACCCCGACTCCACCGAGCCGTTCGCAGCCCTCGCGTTCAAGGTCGCGGTGCACCCGTTCTTCGGTCGTCTCACCTACGTGCGCGTGTACTCCGGTCACCTCGACTCGGGTGCCGCTGTCGCCAACAGCACCAAGGGCAAGAAGGAGCGCATCGGAAAGATCTTCCAGATGCACGCCAACAAGGAAAACCCGGTCCCCTCGGTTACCGCCGGCCACATCTATGCGGTCATCGGTCTGAAGGACACCACCACGGGTGACACCCTCTGTGACCCCAACGACCAGGTCGTCCTCGAGTCGATGACGTTCCCGGCCCCCGTTATCGAGGTCGCGATCGAGCCCAAGACCAAGGCTGACCAGGAGAAGCTCTCCACGGCCATCCAGAAGCTGGCCGAAGAAGACCCGACCTTCCGCGTCGAGCTCAACCCCGAGACCGGTCAGACGGTCATCAAGGGCATGGGCGAGCTGCACCTCGACATCCTCGTCGACCGCATGAAGCGCGAGTTCAAGGTCGAGGCCAACGTCGGAAAGCCTCAGGTCGCCTACCGCGAGACCATCCGCAAGTCGGTCGAGCGTCACGACTACACGCACAAGAAGCAGACCGGTGGTTCCGGTCAGTTCGCCAAGATCCAGTTCGCTCTCGAGCCCATGGAAGTCACTCCCGAAGAGACCTACGTGTTCGAGAACAAGGTCACCGGTGGACGCATCCCGCGTGAATACATCCCTTCCATCGACGCCGGTTTCCAGGATGCCCTCAACGTGGGTATTCTCGCTGGCTACCCGATGGTCGGCGTGAAGGCCATCCTCCTCGATGGTGCGGCGCACGACGTCGACTCCTCCGAAATGGCCTTCAAGATCGCCGGTTCCATGGGCTTCAAAGAGGCCGCACGCAAGGCCAGCCCGGTTCTTCTCGAACCGCTGATGGCTGTCGAGGTGCGCACCCCCGAGGAGTACATGGGCGACGTGATCGGCGACCTCAACTCCCGCCGTGGCATGATCCAGTCGATGGAAGATGCCTCCGGTGTGAAGGTCGTTCGTGCAAACGTTCCGCTGTCGGAAATGTTCGGTTACATCGGTGACCTGCGTTCCAAGACGTCGGGTCGTGCGGTGTTCTCGATGACCTTCGAGAGCTACGCTGAGGTCCCCAAGGCCGTCGCCGAGGAGATCGTGCAAAAGGGCAAGGGCGAATAGCCTCACAGCCCCAATCGTTGACGGGCCCGGTCGCCGCCGGTGTATCGGGCCCAGTCACGATCAAGTAACATAAGTACACAAATCCCGTAGAGAACCGAGCGCATTCCAGCGCCCGGGTTATTTACACCAATGTCCTAGGGAGGACCATAGTGGCTAAGGCCAAGTTCGAGCGGACCAAGCCGCACGTCAACATCGGAACGATCGGTCACGTCGACCACGGCAAGACCACCCTCACCGCAGCTATCTCGAAGGTGCTCGCCGACAAGTTCCCGTCCGCGACCAACGTTCAGCGCGACTTCGCGTCGATCGACTCCGCTCCCGAAGAGCGCCAGCGCGGTATCACGATCAACATCTCGCACGTCGAGTACGAGACCGAGAAGCGCCACTACGCGCACGTTGACGCCCCGGGTCACGCTGACTACATCAAGAACATGATCACCGGTGCTGCTCAGATGGACGGCGCGATCCTCGTTGTCGCCGCCACCGACGGCCCGATGGCTCAGACCCGTGAGCACGTTCTGCTCGCCAAGCAGGTCGGCGTTCCCTACCTGCTCGTCGCGCTGAACAAGTCCGACATGGTTGACGACGAAGAGATCCTCGAGCTCGTCGAGCTCGAGGTTCGCGAGCTCCTCGCGAGCCAGGACTTCGATGGCGACAACGCCCCCGTCGTTCGCGTCTCGGGCCTCAAGGCTCTCGAGGGCGACGAGAAGTGGGTCGACGCAATCGTCGAGCTCATGAACGCCGTCGACGAGTCCATCCCGGACCCGGTGCGCGACAAGGACAAGCCGTTCTTGATGCCCATCGAAGACGTCTTCACGATCACCGGTCGTGGAACCGTCGTCACGGGCCGCGCCGAGCGTGGAACCCTCGCGATCAACTCCGAGGTCGAGATCGTCGGCATCCGCCCGACGCAGAAGACCATCGTCACGGGTATCGAGATGTTCCACAAGCAGCTCGACGAGGCATGGGCCGGCGAGAACTGTGGTCTCCTGCTCCGCGGCACCAAGCGCGAAGACGTTGAGCGCGGCCAGGTCGTCGTCAAGCCGGGTTCGGTCACGCCGCACACCCAGTTCGAGGGCACCGCGTACATCCTGTCCAAGGATGAGGGTGGGCGTCACAACCCGTTCTACGCGAACTACCGTCCGCAGTTCTACTTCCGCACCACCGACGTCACCGGCGTCATCACGCTGCCCGAGGGCACCGAGATGGTCATGCCTGGCGACACTACCGAGATGACCGTTGAGCTGATTCAGCCCATCGCCATGGAAGAGGGCCTCGGCTTCGCGATCCGTGAGGGTGGCCGCACCGTTGGTGCCGGTACCGTCACCAGCATCCTGAAGTAGTTCCCCGCAGCTCAGCTGCATAGCTTCACCGGCGCCGCCCGGGTCTTCGGATCCGGGCGGCGCTTTTTAACGCCGGGCGGATGGTGTGAGCGGGGCCTCTCAGCGGTGCGCTGAGCGCTGCGGGGCGAGGGTCTCCTGCGCGACACGCCCGGGTTGCATCGATGCCAAACATCTGTCAGACTCTTCTAGTTGAGAACTTCCGGCTACCCGTGTGCGTTCATTCGCCCGAGAGCTTCGGAATCACTGCCAGGCTGTGCATAGACCTCGTCTAGGCCGCAGGCAGCACAACACACACTTAAACGAATCCCCTTCGCAGTCGCGTTTATTCGCGCCTTTCTGTGTAATGCCTCCGCTGGTGCGGAATGCGGCACAGACCGGGTGAAGAGGTGCCGGGCGAGACTTGACAGATGAACAGTGGTGCGACACCAGGAGTGCCCGGCGTATTACTACGCCACGAAGCGCGTCCAATGCGATAAAACGTATGACGCTTAAAAGAGAGTGAGTCACACATGGCGGGACAAAAGATCCGCATTCGACTTAAGTCGTATGACCACGAGGTCATCGACACCTCGGCGCGAAAGATCGTCGACACGGTAACCCGTGCAGGTGCAACCGTCGTCGGCCCCGTGCCGCTTCCGACGGAAAAGAACGTGGTGTGTGTCATCCGTTCGCCGCACAAGTACAAAGACAGCCGCGAGCACTTCGAGATGCGCACACACAAGCGCCTCATCGACATCATCGACCCGACGCCCAAGGCCGTCGACTCGCTCATGCGACTCGACCTCCCCGCGGACGTCAACATCGAGATCAAGCTCTGAGCCGGCGAGGACAAGGGAAACTATGTCTACGACTAACAAGACCACCAAGGGTCTGCTCGGCAAGAAGCTCGGCATGACTCAGGTTTGGGACGAGAACAACAAGCTTGTTCCCGTGACCGTCATCGAAATCACCCCGAACGTCGTCACCCAGGTTCGCACCCCCGAGGTCGATGGTTACGACGCCGTTCAGATCGCCTACGGCCAGATCGACCCGCGCAAGGTCAACAAGCCCGACGCCGGTCACTTCGACAAAGCAGGCGTCACGCCTCGCCGCCACGTCACCGAGGTCCGCACCGCGGATGCCGGCGACTACTCGCTCGGCCAGGAACTCTCTGTCGACGCCACGTTCGAAGCCGGCCAGAAGGTCGACGTCGTCGGAACGTCCAAGGGTAAGGGTTTCGCCGGTGTTATGAAGCGTCACAACTTCAAGGGTGTCTCCGCTTCGCACGGTGCTCACCGCAACCACCGTAAGCCCGGTTCCATCGGTGCTTCGTCGACCCCCAGCCGTGTCTTCAAGGGCATGCGCATGGCCGGACGCATGGGTGGTGAGCGCGTGACCGTGCTCAACCTCCGCGTTCACTCGGTCGACGCCGAGAAGGGCCTGCTGCTGGTCAAGGGTGCCGTTCCCGGCGCTCGCGGCCGCATCGTTTTCGTCCGCAACGCAGTGAAGGGAGCGTAGCCTCCATGTCTACCTCACTCGACGTTATCGACACCCAGGGTAAGAAGACCGGCTCGGTCGACCTCCCCGACGAGGTGTTCGACGTTCAGACCAACATCCCCCTCATCCACCAGGTCGTTGTCGCGCAGCTCGCTGCCGCCCGTCAGGGAACGCACAAGACCAAGAACCGTGGCGAGGTGTCCGGCGCCGGCCGCAAGCCGTTCAAGCAGAAGGGAACCGGTCGCGCTCGTCAGGGCTCGATCCGTGCCCCTCAGATGACCGGCGGTGGCATCGTCCACGGACCGACCCCGCGCAACTACTCGCAGCGCACCCCCAAGAAGATGATCGCCGCCGCCCTGCGCGGAGCGCTCTCCGACCGGGCCCGCGGAGGCCGCCTGCACGTCGTCGAGACCCTCGCGGTGTCGACCGAGCGTGTCACGAAGGCTGCAGCCGAGTACCTGGCGACCATCGCCTCCTCGAAGCACGTGCTCATCGTTATCGAGCGCGGCGACGAGGCGAGCCTGCTCGCCGTCCGCAACATCCCCACCGTTCACGTTCTGGAATACGACCAGCTGAACGCCTACGACGTGCTCGTGTCCGACGACATCGTCTTCACCAAGGCTGCATACGACGCTTTCGTCGCCGGTCCTGTTGCAGGCAAGTCCGTCACCGCATCGGCTTCGTCGGCTGACGTTACTGAGGAGGTCTCGGCATGACCGCGATCAACAAAGACCCCCGCGACATCATCATCGCCCCGGTCATCTCCGAGAAGAGCTACGGCCTGATCGACGAGGGAAAGTACACCTTCGTGGTTGACCCCCGTTCGAACAAGACCGAGATCAAGCTCGCCATCGAGAAGATCTTCAAGGTCGAGGTTGCGTCGATCAACACCCTGAACCGTCAGGGCAAGACCCGCCGTACCAAGTTCGGTCTCGGCAAGCGCAAGGACACGAAGCGTGCGATCGTCACGCTGAAGTCCGGTTCCATCGACATCTTCACGGCAGTCGGCTAAGACGACCGGGATTAGAGGAAATTAGACATGGCTATTCGTAAGTACAAGCCCACGACCCCTGGTCGTCGTGGATCGAGCGTTTCCGATTTCGCAGAAATCACGCGCTCGACCCCGGAGAAGTCGCTTCTGCGTCCGCTCTCCAAGACCGGTGGCCGCAACAACCAGGGCCGCATCACGACCCGTCACATCGGTGGTGGCCACAAGCGCCAGTACCGCGTCATCGACTTCCGTCGCAATGACAAAGACGGCGTGAACGCCAAGGTTGCTCACATCGAGTACGACCCCAACCGCACGGCCCGTATCGCGCTCCTCCACTTCGTGGACGGCACCAAGCGTTACATCCTTGCGCCCAACAAGCTCAAGCAGGGCGACATCATCGAGTCCGGCTCGGGTGCTGACATCAAGCCGGGTAACAACCTGCCCTTGAAGAACATCCCCACCGGTACCGTGATTCACGCCATCGAGCTGAAGCCGGGCGGCGGCGCCAAGATGGCCCGCTCCGCCGGTGCCTCGGTGCGTCTCGTCGCCAAGGACGGCCCCTACGCGCAGCTTCGTCTGCCGTCGGGTGAAATCCGCAACGTCGACGCACGCTGCCGCGCCACCATCGGCGAGGTCGGCAACGCCGAGCAGTCCAACATCAACTGGGGTAAGGCCGGCCGTAACCGCTGGAAGGGCATCCGCCCGACCGTGCGTGGTGTCGCCATGAACCCGGTCGACCACCCCCACGGTGGTGGTGAGGGTAAGACCTCCGGTGGACGTCACCCGGTCAGCCCTTGGGGCCAAAAAGAGGGTCGCACCCGCCACCCCAACAAGGAAAGCGACAAGCTCATCGTTCGTCGCCGTAACGTCGGCAAGAAGCGCTAGTAGGAGTTGTAGAAGATGCCACGCAGTCTCAAGAAGGGCCCCTTCGTTGATGACCACCTGCTCCGCAAGGTAGTTACGGCGAACGAAGCCAACAACAAGAACGTGATCAAGACCTGGTCGCGCCGCTCGATGATCATCCCCGCCATGCTGGGACACACCATCGCCGTGCACGACGGTCGCAAGCACATCCCGGTGTTCGTCACCGAGAGCATGGTGGGCCACAAGCTCGGCGAGTTTGCCCCCACCCGCACCTTCCGTGGACACGTGAAGGACGACAAGAAGGGCCGCCGCCGCTAAGCGGTGGTGTGAAGGAGGAAGAGAAATGGTGGAGTCAATCGCACGTGTGCGACACATCCGCGTCACCCCCCAGAAGGCTCGTCGCGTCATCAACCTGATCCGTGGCCGCCAGGCGCAGGAAGCACTGGCCATCCTGAAGTTCGCCCCTCAGGGCGCTTCGGAGCCCGTGTACAAGTTGGTTGCTTCGGCTATCGCGAACGCTCGCGTCAAGGCCGATGCCTCGAACACCTACCTGGACGAGCAGGACCTCTACGTGGCCCGTGTATTCGTTGATGAGGGCACGACCCTCAAACGTTTCCAGCCCCGTGCCCAGGGTCGTGCTTTCCGCATCAACAAGCGCACCAGCCACATCACCGTCGTGCTCGCCACGCCGGATGAGACCGTTGCTGCCGCTGGCACGAAGAAGAAGGTGAGCAAGTAATGGGCCAGAAAGTAAACCCGTACGGCTTCCGTCTGGGAATCACCACCGACCACGTGTCGCGTTGGTTCTCCGACAGCACGAAGAAGGGTCAGCGCTACAGCGACTACCTCGCTGAAGACGTCAAGATCCGTGCGCTGCTGAGCACCTCGCTCGACCGTGCCGGCGTCTCCCGCATCGAAATCGAGCGCACCCGCGACCGTGTACGTGTGGACATCCACACGGCTCGTCCCGGAATCGTCATCGGCCGCCGCGGCGCCGAGGCCGAGCGCATCCGTGGAGATCTCGAGAAGCTCACCGGCAAGCAGATCCAGCTGAACATCCTCGAGGTCAAGAACCCCGAGGCTGACGCTCAGCTGGTCGCCCAGGGCATCGCCGAGCAGCTCTCCGCTCGTGTGGCTTTCCGCCGCGCGATGCGTAAGGGCCTGCAGGGCGCGCAGCGCGCTGGCGCCAAGGGTGTCCGTATCCAGGTCTCCGGCCGCCTCGGCGGCGCCGAGATGAGCCGCTCGGAGTTCTACCGCGAAGGCCGTGTGCCCCTGCACACCCTGCGCGCGAACATCGACTACGGCTTCTACGAGGCGAAGACCACCTTCGGCCGCATCGGCGTGAAGGTCTGGATCTACAAGGGCGACATCACCAACAAGGAACTCGCTCGCGAGCAGGCTAACGCGAAGTCGCCGAGCCGCGAGCGCAACGACCGTCCCCGCCGTGCCCCGCGCACGGAGGCTCCGGTTGCAGAAGGAGCAACGGCATAATGCTGATTCCCCGTCGTGTAAAGCACCGCAAGCAGCACCGTCCGCACCGTACCGGTCAGGCCACTGGTGGAACCCAGGTCAGCTTCGGCGAGTACGGCATCCAGGCACTCACTCCCGCCTACGTGACCAACCGTCAGATCGAGTCCGCTCGTATCGCCATGACGCGTCACATCAAGCGTGGCGGAAAGGTCTGGATCAACATCTACCCCGACCGTCCGCTCACCAAGAAGCCTGCTGAAACCCGCATGGGTTCCGGTAAGGGTTCGCCCGAGTGGTGGGTCGCCAACGTCAAGCCGGGTCGCGTCCTCTTCGAGGTCGCCGGTGTCAGCGAAGAGCTGGCCAAGGAAGCACTGACCCGTGCAATTCACAAGCTGCCCCTCAAGGCACGCATCATCAAGCGCGAGGAGGGCGACGCATAATGGCGATCGGTTCCAAGGAGCTCACCTCGACTGAGCTCGACACTTTCGAAGACGAGCGTCTCGTCGAAGAGCTGCGTAAGGCGAAGGAAGAACTCTTCAACCTGCGCTTCCAGGCCGCTACCGGCCAGCTCGAGACCCACGGCCGCCTGCGTGCCGTGAAGCGCGACATTGCCCGCATCTACACGGTCATCCGTGAGCGCGAGCTGGGCATTCGCGCCACCCCCGTCGTCGAGGCAGCACCTGCCAAGGCGGAGAAGAAGACCAAGAAGAAGGATGCTGCACCCGCGGCAGCCGAGACCGAGACTGAGGAGGCCAAGTAACTATGGCTCAGACCGAAGAGAAGGTCGCCGAGGCTGTTGTCCGCGGCTACCGAAAGACTCGTCGTGGCTACGTCGTCAGCGACAAGATGGATAAGACCATCGTCGTCGAGGTCGAAGACCGCGTGAAGCACCCGCTGTACGGCAAGGTCATCCGCCGCACGTCCAAGGTGAAGGCTCACGACGAGCTCAACACCGCCGGCATCGGCGACCTCGTTCTCATCAGCGAGACCCGTCCCCTGAGCGCTTCGAAGCGCTGGCGCCTGGTCGAGATTCTCGAGAAGGCCAAGTAAGCCCCCGCGGGCTTGCTTCGTAGAAGGAGTATCAAGTGATTCAGCAGGAATCCCGGCTCAAGGTGGCCGACAACACCGGCGCCAAGGAGCTGCTCACCATCCGCGTTCTCGGAGGCTCCGGCCGCCGTTACGCCGGACTGGGTGACACGATCGTGGCAACGGTCAAGGACGCTATCCCCGGTGGAAACGTGAAGAAGGGTGACGTCGTCAAGGCGGTCATCGTTCGCACGAAGAAGGAAGTCCGCCGCCCGGACGGCTCGTACATCAAGTTCGACGAGAACGCCGCAGTGATCTTGAAGAACGACGGTGACCCCCGCGGCACCCGTATCTTCGGACCGGTCGGTCGCGAACTCCGCGACAAGAAGTTCATGAAGATCGTCTCGTTGGCACCGGAGGTTATCTAAGTCATGGCAAAGATCAAAAAGGGCGACCTCGTGCAGGTCATCTCGGGCGCAACCCAGGCCCGCGGCGGAGACCGCGGCAAGCAGGGCAAAGTCATCGAGGTGCTCGTCGAGAAGAACCGCGTGATCGTCGAAGGCGTCAACTACGTCACCAAGCACGTCCGCCAGGGTCAGACCCAGCGCGGATCGAAGACTGGTGGCATCGAGACGCACGAAGCGCCGATCCACATCTCCAACGTCGCACTCGTCGACCCGGAGACCAAGAAGCCGACTCGCGTCGGTCACCGCAACGAAACCGTAACGAAGAACGGCGTCGAGAAGACGGTCCGCGTTCGTTACGCCAAGACGTCTGGTAAGGACCTGTAATGACCGACACCGCAACTGCTGCGCCGGCTGGCAAGATCCAGCCGCGCCTCAAGCAGAAGTACCGCAGCGAAATCGTTCCGGCCCTCAAGGACCAGTTCGGCTTCGGCAACGTGCACCAGGTACCCGGCCTCGTCAAGGTCGTCGTGAACACCGGTGTGGGTGAAGCAGCTCGCGATGGCAAGATCATCGACGGTGCCGTTTCCGACCTCACCAAGATCACGGGCCAGAAGCCGCAGGTCACCAAGGCCCGCAAGTCGATCGCACAGTTCAAGCTGCGCGAGGGCCAGCCCATCGGCGCACACGTCACGCTTCGTGGCGACCGTGCCTGGGAATTCCTGGACCGTCTGCTCTCGCTCGCACTGCCCCGCATCCGCGACTTCCGCGGTCTGAGCGACCAGCAGTTCGACGGAAACGGCAACTACACGTTCGGTCTTCAGGAGCAGAGTGTGTTCCACGAGATCGATCAGGATAAGATCGACCGGGTTCGCGGTTTCGACATCACTGTCGTCACCACCGCGAAGACGGACGAAGAGGGTCGTGCGCTGTTGAAGGCGCTCGGTTTCCCGTTCCGTAGTACCGAAACTTCCAACTAACTTTCGAATCATCTGATTCGTCATGTGTTGGGCAACGGGCCCGGGGTTTTCCCGGGCCCGTACCACCACAGGTCGTCGTTCGTGTAACGGGCGCCGAAACCTGGTGACAAAAGGAAAAATCATATGACAATGACAGATCCGGTCGCAGACATGCTGACCAGACTGCGCAACGCGAACTCGGCGCACCACGACACCGTGTCGATGCCGCACTCCAAGCTCAAAGGGCACATCGCCGACATCCTCAAGGCCGAAGGTTACATCTCGGGCTGGGAAGTTGCCGACGCCCGCGTCGGACAGACGCTCACGCTGAACCTCAAGTTCGGTCCGAACCGCGAACGCTCCATCGCCGGCATCAAGCGTGTATCGAAGCCCGGCCTCCGCGTCTACGCGAAGTCGACCGAGATTCCCCGCGTTCTCGGCGGGCTCGGCGTAGCCATCCTGTCCACCTCCTCCGGTCTGCTCACCGACCGTCAGGCTGAGAAGAAGGGCGTAGGCGGAGAAGTACTCGCCTACGTGTGGTAGCCATTCATGTCTCGTATTGGAAGACTCCCCATTCAGATTCCTGCCGGCGTCACCGTTTCGGTTGACGGCCGCCAGGTTGCCGTGAAGGGCCCGAAGGGCGAGCTCGCGCTCACCGTCGCCCAGCCCATCGAAGTTGCGATCGAAGAGGGCCAGGTGCTCGTCACCCGTCCCGACGACGAGCGCGACTCCCGTTCGCTGCACGGCCTCACGCGCACGCTCATCGCCAACCAGATCATCGGTGTCACCGAGGGTTACACCAAGGGCCTCGAGGTCGTTGGTACCGGTTACCGCGTTCAGCAGCGTGGCGCCAACGTCGAGTTCGCACTCGGCTTCTCGCACCCCGTCATGATCGAACCGCCCGCCGGCATCACGCTCACGGTCGAGGGCAACAACAAGCTCACGATCTCGGGCATCGACAAGCAGGCCGTCGGTGAGGCTGCTGCCAACATCCGCAAGATTCGTAAGCCGGAGCCCTACAAGGGCAAGGGTGTCCGTTACGCCGGCGAGAACGTTCGCCGCAAGGCCGGAAAGTCGGGTAAGTAACCATGGCCGTTAAGACCAAGTCTGCTGCGCGTGACCGTCGTCACGCCCGGCTGCGCAAGAAGATCGAAGGCACCGAGGTTCGTCCCCGTCTCGTCGTGAACCGCTCGTCCCGTCACGTTTTCGTGCAGGTCGTTGACGACAGCAAGGGTCACACCCTCGTTTCCGCCTCCACGCTCGAGAGCGACCTCCGGTCGTTCGACGGTGACAAGACCGCTAAGGCCAAGCGCGTCGGCGAACTCGTCGCCGAACGTGCCAAGAGCGCCGGCATCGAAGACGTCGTGTTCGACCGTGGCGGTAACCGCTACGCCGGACGCGTCGCTGCGATCGCCGAAGGCGCACGCGAAGGCGGGTTGAACCTGTGAGCGACAACGAAGTTAAGAAGGAGCAGGAAGTGGCGACTGACCAGACTGCCGCTGAGAAGCCGGTCGAGACCGCTGCTGGCACCGACAACGCGGGTCGCACCGACGCGCGCGGTGAGCGCCGTGGTGGCGGCCGTGGCGAGCGTGGCCAGGGCCGCGACCGCAACAGCCGTGATGCCGACAAGAGCCAGTTCCTGGAGCGCGTCGTCACCATCAACCGCGTGTCGAAGGTCGTAAAGGGTGGACGTCGGTTCAGCTTTACCGCTCTCGTCGTCGTCGGCGATGGCAACGGCCTCGTGGGCGTCGGCTACGGAAAGGCGAAGGAAGTTCCCCTCGCCATTTCGAAGGGTGTTGAAGAGGCGAAGAAGAACTTCTTCCGCGTTCCTCGCACCGGCTCGACCATCCCGCACCCCGTCCAGGGTGAAGCCGCTGCCGGCGTCGTCCTCCTGCGCCCCGCCTCGGGTGGTACCGGTGTTATCGCCGGTGGTCCCGTCCGCGCCGTGCTCGAGTGCGCTGGCATCCACGACGTCCTGAGCAAGTCGCTCGGCTCGTCCAACACGATCAACATCGTGCACGCCACGGTGGCGGCCCTGCAGCAGCTCGAAGAACCTCGTGCCGTTGCCGCCCGTCGCGGTCTGGAATTCGACCAGGTCGCTCCTGCCCGCCTCGTGCGCGCCGAAGCTGAGGCTGTCGCTGCTGCGGCTGCCGCGAAGGTAGGTGCCTAATGGCCGGTCGCCTGAAGGTCACGCAGATCAAGTCCAAAGTTAGTGAGAAGCAGTACCAGCGCGACACTCTGCGCAGCCTGGGACTGAAGCGCATCGGCTCGACGGTCATCCGCCCGGATGACTCGCAGAACCGCGGCTACGTCAACACTGTTGCTCACCTCGTAAAAGTTGAGGAGATCGACTAATGGCTGACGAGAAGAAAGACGTCACCGAGGAGACCCCCAAGAAGGCTCCCGCCAAGAAGGCAGCGCCCAAGGCTGCTGCCGACAAGGCTCCCGCCGCCAAGGCTCCGGCCAAGAAGGCTCCCGCGAAGAAGGCTGCAGCTTCGGCTGACGCCGCTTCCGTCGAGTCGGCTCCTGTCGCCAAGAAGGCTCCGGCCAAGAAGGCAGCAGAAGAGGTCGAGGCCCGCGTGCAGGTTCTGAAGGTGCACCACCTTCGTCCCGCCGCCGGCTCCAAGAAGGAACGCACGCGCGTCGGCCGTGGTGAAGGATCCAAGGGTAAGACCGCGGGTCGTGGAACCAAGGGTACGAAGGCTCGTTACTCCGTTCGTCCCGGTTTCGCCGGTGGTCAGCTGCCGCTGCACATGCGTGCGCCGAAGCTGCGCGGGTTCAAGAACCCGTTCCGCGTCGAATACCAGGTCGTCAACCTGGAGAAGCTGGCCGAGCTCTACCCGGCCGGTGGCGACGTCACCATCCAGGACCTCGTGCTCAAGGGCGCCGTTCGCAAGAACGAGAAGGTCAAGGTTCTCGGCAACGGTGACATTTCAGTTAAGCTGAACGTAGCGGTTGACAAGGTCTCTGACTCTGCCGAGCAGAAGATCGTGGCAGCCGGGGGCTCTGTAAAGTAGCTTTCGGGCTGTTCCGTGTCAGGAACTCACCCGGGTGGTCGTGAAAGCGGCCACCCGGGCCGACCCCGCTTAACCCTCAGGAGGCACCCCCTTGTTTAGCGCCGTAGCGCGGATCTTCCGCACACCCGACTTGCGTCGGAAGATCGGTTTCACTCTGGGCATCATCGCCCTCTACCGCTTGGGGTCCTTCATCCCGGCACCGTTTGTCGACTTCGGCAACGTGCAGGCGTGTCTCGCACAGAACCAGGGAACCTCCGGTCTGTACGAACTCGTCAACCTCTTCTCCGGTGGTGCGCTTCTCCAGCTGTCGATCTTCGCGCTGGGAATCATGCCCTACATCACCGCGTCGATCATCGTGCAGCTCTTGCGCGTGGTCATCCCGCACTTCGAAACCCTGCACAAAGAGGGTCAGGCGGGCCAGGGCAAGCTGACGCAGTACACGCGTTACCTCACCATCTTCCTGGGTGTTCTGCAATCGACCACCCTCATCACCGTCGCCCGATCGGGTGCCCTCTTCGGCACGAACTCCGGCGGCGAGTGCTCGCAGTTGCTCACCAACGACGCGTGGTACGCCATCCTGCTCATGGTCATCACCATGACCGCCGGCACCGGCCTCATCATGTGGATGGGCGAGCTCATCACCGAACGCGGTGTCGGCAACGGCATGTCGCTCCTGATCTTCACGTCGATCTCCGCCACGTTCCCCGCCTCGCTGTGGGCCATCTGGCAGTCGCGTGGCGTCGAGACCTTCCTCCTCGTTCTCGCGGTCGGCCTCTTGATCGTCGGACTCGTGGTCTTCGTCGAACAGTCGCAGCGCCGAATCCCGGTGCAATACGCCAAGCGCATGGTGGGTCGCCGCACCTATGGCGGCAACAACACGTACATCCCGATCAAGGTCAACATGGCCGGCGTCGTGCCCGTCATCTTCGCCTCGTCGCTGCTCTACCTGCCTGCTCTGATCGCGCAGTTCAACCAGCCCGCCGCTGGACAAGAGCCGGCCGCGTGGGTCACCTGGGTCACGAACTACCTGACCAAGGGCGATCACCCGCTCTACATGCTCCTGTACTTCCTGCTCATCGTGGGCTTCACCTACTTCTACGTGGCGATCACCTTCAACCCCGAAGAAGTGGCCGACAACATGAAGAAGTACGGCGGGTTCATCCCCGGCATCCGTGCCGGTCGCCCCACCGCCGAGTACCTCGACTACGTGCTCACCCGCGTGACCCTTCCCGGATCGATCTACCTCGGTTTGATCGCACTCATTCCGCTGATCGCTTTGGCCCTGGTCGGCGCTAACCAGAACTTCCCGTTCGGTGGCGCATCGATCCTGATCATCGTCGGTGTCGGACTCGAGACCGTGAAGCAGATCGACTCGCAGCTGCAGCAGCGTCACTACGAAGGACTCCTGCGTTGAGCGGCGACCGAGGCATCCGTTTGCTCATCGTCGGTCCCCCCGGGGCTGGCAAGGGCACGCAGGCTTCGGCGGTCGCTGAGGCTTACGGCATCCCCGCCATCTCGACGGGGGACATCTTCCGCGCGAACATCGAGCAGGGCACCGAACTGGGCAAACAGGTCCAAGAGGTCATGGCTTCCGGCGGATTCGTTCCCGATGAGCTGACCAACTCGATCGTGGCCGACCGGTTGAAGCAGGAAGACGCGCAGGGCGGCTTCTTGCTCGACGGTTACCCGCGGACGACCGAGCAGGTCCACGAGCTCGATCGCATCCTCGCCGAGAGCGGCGCCGAACTCGACGCCGTGATCCAGCTGCAGGCCGACACGGACGAGGTCGTCAAGCGCCTCACGAAGCGTGCGCTCGAGCAGGGTCGTGTCGACGACACCGAAGACGTCATCCGTCACCGCCAAGATCTCTACCGTGAGCAGACCGAGCCGGTCATCGCGATCTACGCCGAACGCGGCGCGGTCGTCGAGGTCGATGGGCTGGGAACGGTAGACGACGTGGCGGCACGTGTGCGCGATGGTCTCGCTGCCCGCGGTCTTGGCGTCCACGCTTAGTTTCTGCGTCGGCACATAAGGTCGACACGCCGGGCGTTCGCGCTCTCACAGCGACTGTTTCGCAGACGGAGGTCTCGCGGTGCGAGCACCGAGCCGGCGAATTCCAGGAACAGACATCGCCCAGGGCGACGGTCGCACGGCGCTCACCCCGCACGAGGAGCGCTCCACACAACGAGCATGGTGAGTCGTGGGCGATAGTGCCCCGGGAGGAGTAGCGAATGCTGCGCAGATCTATTTACAAGTCGCCAGCGCAGCTGCGCCTGATGATGGCGCCTGGCGCCGCGACGGCGGCGTCGCTCCAGGCGGCTCGCTCCGGCATCCGCGTCGGGGCCACCACGTTGGACGTGAACGCCGCAGCGGAAGCGGCGATCGTGGCGCTCGGCGGGCAGCCGAACTTCGTGCTGGAGCCCGGCTACCACCACACAATCTGCGCGTCCGTGAACGATGACGTGGTTCACGGCATCCCCAATGCCCGCCCGCTCGAACCCGGGGACATCGTCTCGATCGATAGCGGCGCCATCCTCGACGGTTGGAACGGCGACGCGGCCATCACCGTGGTCATCCCCGACCCGGCGCGCCCCGACCTCGTGGCCGCGCGACAGAAGCTATCCGATGTGACAGAAGGCTCGCTGTGGGCTGGAATCGCTCGTCTTGCGCGCGCCAAACACCTCAACGAGGTCGGTGACGCCGTGCAGGGCTATGTCGAAGCTCGTGGGGACTACGGCATCCTGACTGACTACATCGGACACGGCATCGGACGGTCGATGCACGAGGCGCCGCCCGTCTTCAACTATCGGGTCTCGCAGAAGGGGCCCGAGGTGAAGCCCGGACTCGTCGTCGCCATCGAGCCCATGGTGGTCGCCGGATCGATCGAGACCTACGTGCGCGACGACGACTGGACGGTTGCCACCGAAGACGGCCTCGACGCCGCCCACTGGGAGCACAGCGTCGCGGTGCACAAAGACGGCATCTGGGTGCTGACCGCACCCGACGGCGGAGCCTCTAAACTGGCCGAGTTCGGCGTGACGCCGACACCCATCGCCTGAAAGGCCGCCCGATGACCGAGAACGTCTACCGCATCGACCTCGCCGCCGCTCACGAGCAGCAACCCGCCGACGGATGGTGGGGGAGTGTCACGCAGATGGGGCCGGACGAAGCGCTGCTCGACGCGCGCGATCTCGGCGCTTCTCGAGGAGACGGAATCTTCGAGACGTTCGGCACGATGGAGGGGCGCGTTCACGCGCTCGGCGCGCACCTCGCGCGACTCGGCAGGTCGGCCCACTCGCTCGACCTGCCCGAGCCGAACGTCGAGCAGTTGAACGCTGTCGTCCGCCGCGCCGCGCAGGAGATCGACGCTCCGGGGCAGGCTTCGATCAAGCTCGTGCTGACGCGGGGCGTCGAGGGCACGGGCATCCCGACCGGATGGATGGTCGTGACCGCGATCTCCGCTGACGCTTTCGCGAGCCAGCGACGCGATGGCATCGACGTGGTCGTGCTCGAGCGGGGTTACCCGAGCGATGTGGCCGGGCGGGCGCCATGGCTCCTTGCCGGCGCCAAGACGTTGTCCTACGCCGTGAACATGGCCGCTCTGCGTGAAGCGAAACGGCAGGGCGCCGACGAGGCGCTCTTCGTGTCGACGGACGGTTATGCGCTCGAAGCCCCGACCTCGAACCTGGTCGTGAAGCTCGACGGCGAGTTCGTGACCACGCCACCCGTGAACGGCATCCTCGCCGGCACCACCCAGGGAGACCTCTTCGAGTTGCTCGAGGGGTGGGGTGAGCGAACGGCCTACAGGCTTCTCACCATCGATGAGGTGCGCAGCGCTGACGCCGCCTGGTTGCTGTCGAGCGTTCGTCTGGCCGCACCGCTGCGGTCGCTCGACGGGCAGCCCCTCGAGGTCGACGTCGAGCTCACGGCGCGTATCAACGACGCGCTACTCGGTCGGTGACCCGCTGACCCGCTGACCCGCTGAGGCGCTGCCCGGCTGACGCGCTGACGCTGCGGCGCGAGGCGCGAGCGGGGCCGAGCGCAGGCAGGCCGTTAGGTGGGTAGGACGCGAACGGGCGTTCGCGGGGCCTAGGCGTCGATGACGTGGACGAGCTCGTCGATGAAGCTCGGGAAGTCGACGGCGTTGCGCACGATGCGCTGCACGTCGGCTCGGTTCGAGAAAACCTCGACGAACTGGTCGAAGACGCTCTGGAAGCTGCCGCGGTCAACGGCGGAGAACGCGATGAATGCGACGACGTTGACACGGTACTCGCCCCAGGGGAGCGGCGTCTCGTTGACCGAGATCGCGATGGCGGTGCGGGTCGCCGTCATGGTCATGGCATGCGGCACGGCCAGTGCCTCGGTAAAGGCGGTGGATGACATCCGCTCGCGTTGCAGGGCCCCCTCGACATAGCCCTGATCGACGACAGAGGCCTCGACCATCCGCTCGCCGAGGGTGCGAATCATGGTGTCGCTGTCGGCGACCGTGAGGTTGCGGAAGAAAAGATCCTCGCGGAAGTACTTCAGCAACTGGCCCTTGATGCGCTCGCGCCGACGCATGCGCTTGATCTCGGCGATCTCGCGGCGTGCCCGGTCAATGTCGCCCGCGGTGAGGAACGGCTGGATGACGACGACCCCGGGGGAGGGCACTGGCGGCTCGATAGTGGACAGCACGAGGTCGGTGTCGATGGTCGACCAGTCCACGTCGCTGCGCGTGACCACCTGGCGCACACGCAGCTCGGTGCCGAGCGACCCCTCGACGCGCTGCAGCAGCAGGCTGTGCAGGTCGTAGTAGTTGGGGCACACGATGGTGCAGGTGACCAGGTCGTCACCGTACATCTGCCGCTCGAGCTGCGCCCCCACGTGCATGGCGATGTAGGCGATCTCGTCGTCGTTGACCGTGATGGCGGCGCGTTCCTGCAGGCGGCTGGCGATGTAGACGGCGAGTTCGTAGATCATCGGGAACGAACTCTTGATGCTCTTGGTGAGCGGGTTGCGCGAGTACGAGCGATCTTTGGCGCGCCGCACGAGGTTCTGCACGTGCATCGACAGGCGCACGAGGAAATCCTCGTCCGAGAGGTCGACGACGTACTGCTCGCTCGCGGCCTGCGTGATGTCGCGCATGGTCTCGAGGATGTCGCGGTCGAGGTAGTCATCGCCCTCGTGAGCGTGCGCGTGGGCCGGTTCGGCTCCCGGTGTGATGACGCGGGTGCCCAGCAGATGCGCCAGGTAGTCGATCTCTGCTCCGCCGAGGTCGACCTCGAAATGCGTCTGGATGAGCGAGTGAAGGTCCTGCCCGACACCCTCGGGCGGCAGATCCGCCTGGGGTGCGTTCGTCTCGATGTCGCGGTGCTTCGAGACCCGGTCGACGGCGATGGCGATGTGGAGGAGGACATCCGCGATGCCGTATTCGTTGACGTAGTAGCCGCGCGCCGTGAGCGCCTGCACCAGATCGGTCTTGAAGGCGCCGAGGGTCTGTGCCGAGAATTCACGCTGGATGGCGACGAGCTCGACCATTCCGCGCTCAGTCTCTTCGCGGAACATGCGGCTGAGCAGGCGACGCCGGGCGGTCTCGGTTCCGGTCAGGGTGACGATGCTGCCGGCGCGCCCGAGGCGGAGTGTCTCACCGGAGAGCAGCTGACGCACCCGCCCGAGATC
The DNA here is from genome assembly GCF_052783725.1 of Okibacterium fritillariae. Lineage (NCBI taxonomy): Bacteria > Bacillati > Actinomycetota > Actinomycetes > Micrococcales > Microbacteriaceae > Okibacterium > Okibacterium fritillariae. The sequence goes on along the minus strand of NZ_CP199917.1, from coordinate 2,609,031 downwards.
GGCCTCGATCGTGGAGTCGCTCACGTGCAGCGTCGCGGCGAGCTCGTACACGTCGAGCCCATCGGGGCTGTCGATGAGCCGTCGCACGATGGCGTAGAGCCGGTCGCGGGGCGTCTCTGCATCGCCCGCGCCCGTGTGCACGAACTGCGTGTAGGCCTCACGATCGATGCGATAGCCCTCGCCGCCCGAGCGGATGGGCGCGAGCGGTGCAGCCTCGTCTTTGATCTGCGTCACATAGCTGCGCACACTGCGCGGGGTCACGCCCAGGACGTCGCTCAATTCGCCGGCCGTCACCCAGCCGCCGTCGCGAGCGAGGTAGGTGAGGAGCCGTTCGTGTTTGTCGCGGATCACCGAACCTCCTTCCCGCGTTATTCGAGTTAACCATCTCGAACCCGTATAGGAGGTCAGCGCACCCGCCTTTCCGGGGTGGCGGAAAGCGATCTAGTGGCACGCATGCTTGTGCGAGACGAATATGGCATTGTCGGCAGCATCCTGCCGAAGCAACAGTTGTAAAGCGGAGGCAGTCAATGAGGATCCTCATTGTGTGTGGCGCGGGCGCGTCCAGCACATTCGTCGCTCTGCGCGTTCGACGCACCGTTGCATCCCGCGGACTCGACCATGTCGTCGAAGCCGGGTCGGTCGAGCGCATCCCCGAGGCGAACGAAACGCTGGGTGGCGAGTTGCGCCCCGCCGAGGCATCCGCCAACCGTGCCGACGTCGTCCTCATCGGCCCGCACCTCGCCGACCGGTTCGACGAGCTGAACGATCGCGTCGAGCGTTCCGGCGGCCGTGCCGTTCTGCTGCCCACCGACATCTTCACCGACGCATCCGGCGACCGGGCCCTCGACCTGGCACTGGCCGCACCCATCACCACCCCGTAAGGAACCCCATGATTGAACGCACTGTCAGCATCGGCTCGGCCAACGGGCTGCACGCGCGCCCCGCGAAGCTGTTCGCGCAGGCGGCTTCGGGCGCCGGCATCCCCGTCACGATTCAGAAAGACGGCGGCAAGGCTGTCAACGCGGCGAGCATCCTGGGCGTCATCTCGCTCGGCATCGAACACGGCGACACGGTGACCGTCACGGCCGACGGCTCGGGCGACGACGCCGAGCAGGTTCTCGACACCCTGACCGAGCTGCTGGCCACGGACCACGACAATGCCTAGCGCCACCGCCACGAGCGCCACCACCACTCAGGGCCAGGCGCCCGAGATCACCACGCTCACGGGTGTCGGCATCGGCACGGGTGCCGCGGTCGGCCCCGTCGCCTTCATGGCTCCCGCCCTTCCCGAGCCGAAGGATGTCGCCTCCACGCGTTCGGTCGACGAAGAAACCGCCCGCGTGCGCACGTCCGTCGCCGTCGTCTCGCAGGAGCTCGACGCGCGCGGCCAGAAGGCGGGCGGCGCGGCACAGGAAGTGCTCGAAGCGCAGGCCATGATGGCCGAGGACCCGGCCCTCACCGAGCTCATCGACCAGAAGATCGCCGCGGGCGGCACCGCCGAGCGCGCGGTATTCGAGGCGTTCTCGTCGTTCCGCGCCCAGCTCGAGGCCCTCGGCGGCTATCTCGCCGAGCGCGCCGCCGACCTCGACGACGTGTCGCAGCGTGTGATCGCTGACCTCAGCGGTGTCGCGGCCCCCGGCGTTCCCGAGCGCGACGAGCCGTTCATCCTGATCGCGCGTGACCTGGCGCCGGCCGACACCGCCGTGCTCGACCTCGACCGCGTCCTCGCCCTCGTGACCACGGACGGCGGGCCCACCTCGCACACGGCGATCCTCGCCCGCGAGAAGTCGATCGTCGCCATCGTCGGCACGCAGACCTCCGAGGGCTTGGCCGACGGCGACGTCGTCGTGGTCGACGCCGCCACCGGCCAGGTGACGCTCAACCCCGATGCCGCTCTCATCGAGGCGACGACCGAGCGCATCCGCGCCCGCGCCGCCCAGGCCGAGCTGCCCGCCGAGCCCGGCCGCCTCGCCGACGGCACGCCCCTGCCCCTCCTCGCCAACCTCGGCGACGTGGCCGGCGCGGCCCCCGCCGTCGCACGCGGCGCCGAGGGTGTGGGACTCTTCCGCACCGAGTTCCTCTTCCTCGACTCGACGACGGCCCCCACCGTCGCCGACCAGCGCGCCTCCTACACGGCGCTGCTCGAAGCCTTCCCCGGCAAGAAAGTCGTCGTGCGCCTGCTCGACGCCGGGGCCGACAAGCCGCTGCCGTTCCTCAACGACGCACACGAAGAGAACCCCGCGATGGGGTTGCGCGGCCTGCGTGCCCTGCGCGCCAGCGAGAACCTGCTGCGCGACCAGCTCACGGCGCTCGCCGAAGCAGACGCCGCGACATCCGCCGATCTGTGGGTCATGGCACCCATGGTGTCGACGGTCGAAGAGACGGTCTACTTCGTCACCATCGCCGCCGAATACGGCATCCGCACAGCCGGCGTCATGGTCGAGGTTCCCTCGGCCGCGCTCCTCGCCGACCGCATTCTGCCGCACGCCGCCTTCGCGTCGATCGGCACCAACGACCTCACCCAGTACACGCTCGCCGCCGACCGCCAGCTCGGCTCGGTGGCCGCCTTCCAGAGCCCCTGGCACCCCGCGGTGCTGCGGCTCATCCAGGAGGTTGCGCGTGCGGGGGAGTCGACGGGCAAACCCGTCGGCGTGTGCGGCGAGGCTGCCGCAGACCCGCTGCTCGCGATCGTTCTCGCGGGCCTCGGTGTCACCTCCCTGTCCATGTCCCCGGCGGCGCTCGCAGATGTGCGCGCCTCCCTTCTCACCGTCACCCTCGACGAGGCACGCACCATCGCCGAGTCCGCCCTGGCCGCCGACGAGGCAGCCGACGCCAAGACCGCAGCGCTCGCCGCGGCAACCCGAATCACAACGAAAGAGAACTGATCATGACGACGACGTCAACGCCCACCCAAAAGGGTGGATTCCGAGTCGGGGTGCAGCGCTTCGGCACCTTCCTCTCGGGCATGGTGATGCCCAACATCGCCGCCTTCATCGCGTGGGGCCTCATCACGGCCCTGTTCATCCCCACCGGCTGGCTGCCGAACGAGCAGATCGCGACCCTGGTCAACCCGACGCTGTTCTTCCTGCTGCCGCTCCTCATCGCCAACACCGGTGGTCGGATGATCTATGACACCCGTGGTGGCGTCGTGGCGACCATCGCGACCATGGGCGTCATCGCCTCGACCATGGGCACCCCCGTGTTCGACGGCGGAACCCCCATGTTCCTCGGCGCCATGATCGTCGGCCCCCTCGCGGCCTGGATCATGAAGCAGGTCGACAAGCTCTGGGACGGCAAGATCAAGGCCGGCTTCGAGATGCTCGTCAACAACTTCTCCGCCGGCATCCTGGGCGCCATCCTCGCCATCGGCGCGTTCTTCGCCATCGGCCCAGTCATCAGCACCATCACGGCGTGGCTCGAGTCGGCCGTCGACTGGCTGGTCGCCGCGCAGCTGCTGCCCCTCGCCTCGATCTTCATCGAGCCCGGCAAGGTGCTGTTCCTGAACAACGCCATCAACCACGGCGTGCTCACCCCCATCGGCACCGCGCAGGCACAGGATGCCGGCAAGAGCGTGCTGTTCCTGCTCGAGGCGAACCCCGGCCCCGGCCTCGGTCTGCTGCTCGCCTTCGCGTTCTTCGGTCTCGGTAGCGCCCGCGCCACCGCTCCCGGCGCGATCGTGATCCAGTTCCTCGGTGGAATCCACGAGATCTACTTCCCCTACATCCTCGCCAAGCCCATCCTGCTGCTCTCGGTCATCGCCGGTGGTGCCGCCGGTATCGCCACCAACGTGGCCTTCAACTCGGGTCTCGTGAGCCCCGCGTCGCCCGGCAGCATCTTCGCGATCCTCGCGGTCACGGAGAAGGGCAGCTACGTCGGCGTCATCCTGTCGGTCATCCTGGCCGCCGCCGTGTCGTTCATCATCTCGGCCATCATCCTGCGGGCCACGCGTAAGCGCGACATCGCCGCGGGCAACGCCGGTGACCTGAGCGCCGCCATCGCGCAGACCGAAGCCAACAAGGGCAAGAAGTCCAGCGTGCTCGGCAACATCCAGCATGACGGTGCTGCAGCCGGTGCCACCGCGACCGACGAAGGCCTCGTGGCTACGCTCGAGCGCAAGCCGATCAACAAGATCGTCTTCGCGTGCGACGCCGGCATGGGTTCGAGCGCCATGGGCGCCTCGGTGCTGCGCAACAAGATCAAGAAGGCCGGCATCGACGGCGTCGACGTGACCAACAAGTCGATCGCCAACCTCGACGGCTCTGAAGACCTCGTGATCACGCAGCGCGAGCTCACCGACCGTGCCAAGGGAAAGACCCCCGAAGCCACGCACCTCTCGGTGGACAACTTCATGAACAGCCCCAAGTACGACGAGGTCGTCGAACTGCTTCGCGCCGAAGGGCACTGAGCACAAGAAATAACCGGATGACAGGGCCGGGCGGGTGGCGGCAACTCACAGCCACCCGCCCGGTCGTGTTTGCCAGACTGGGTTCGTCCACCGGCGAACCGAACGTAAGGAAGAAACAGGACCATGAGCGAACAGATTCTTGCCGCCGATCAGATCGAGATCGTGTCGGATGCCGTGACCAAAGAGCAGGCGATCCGCCGGGCCGCCGACATCCTCGAGCGCGTCGGAGCCGTCTCGGACGGGTACTACGCCGCCATGCTGCAGCGCGAAGAGACCGTCAGCACCTACATGGGCAACTTCCTGGCGATCCCGCACGGCACCAACGACGCGAAAGACACCATCACGCGTTCGGCCCTGTCGTTCACGCGGTACGAGCAGCCCATCGACTGGGCGGGTGAAGAAGTGCGTTTCGTCGTCGGCATCGCGGGCGTCAACAACGAGCACCTCGACATCCTGTCGCGCATCGCCATCATCTTCTCCGACGAGGACGAGGTCGCCAAGCTCGCGGATGCCTCCACCACCGACGAGATCTTCGCCCTGCTCGGGGATGTGAACGCCGAATGAAGGCCGTCCACTTCGGCGCCGGCAACATCGGGCGCGGGTTCATCGGAGTCCTCCTGCACGAGGCCGGTTACGACCTCGTCTTCGCCGACGTCAACGGCGAGCTGACCGAGCGCATCGACCGCGTCGGCCACTTCACGGTGCACGAAGTCGGCGAGGGTGGCACCGACCACGTCGTCGACAACGTGCGCGCCATCGACAGCCGGTCGCACGAAGACGCACTCGTCGCCGAGATCGCCTCAGCCGATATCGTCACCACGGCCGTCGGCCCCAACATCCTGCGCTTCGTCGCGCCCGCCATTGCGCGCGGCATCGCCGAGCGCCCCGCGGATGCCGCCCCCCTCGCCGTCATGGCGTGCGAGAACGCGGTCAACGCCACCGACATCCTGCAGACCGAAGTGCGTGCCGCCGTCGGCGACGCCGCCTGGGAGCAGCTGGCCGCGAAGGCCGTCTTCGCCAACACCGCGGTCGACCGCATCGTCCCCGCCCAGGAGCCCACCGGCCCCGACGGCATCGACGTCACGGTCGAGACCTTCTCGGAGTGGGCCATCGAGGAGCCGCCCTTCGGCGGCAACGCCCCCCGCATCCCGGGCGCACACTTCGTGCCCGACCTCGAGCCCTACATCGAGCGCAAGCTCTTCACGGTCAACACGGGCCACGCCACGACCGCCTACTTCGGCGCTCTCGCGGGGCACGACTCCATTGCCGACGCCATCGGTGATCCGGATGTCGCGGCCAAGGTGCGCGCCACGCTCGAAGAGACCTCGGCTCTCCTCGTCGAGAAGCACGGTCTCGACGTCTCCGAGCAGGACGCATACCGCGCCACCATCCTGCAGCGTTTCGCCAACCCGCACCTGCCCGACACCGTGTCGCGCGTGGGCCGCCAGCCCCTGCGCAAGCTGTCGCGCAACGAGCGTTTCATCTCGCCCGCCGCCCAGCTGGCCGAGCGCGGCACCGACCCCGTAGCCCTCGTCGCCGCCATCGGTGCGGCCCTGCGCTTCGACGACGTGGATGACGAGCAGAGCGTGCTGATGAAGACGGCGCTCTCGACGCTCACGACCGAGCAATTCATCGAGGAACACCTCGGGTTGGCGCCCGAACACCCCCTCTATGCATCCGTGTTCGACGTCGTCGCGGCGCGTGCGCAGGAATTATAGAGACGGACTGGTAAATAGCAAGGACATCGCATAAGATCGTTCTTTGGTGCTTTAGGCACGCTTTTGGCGTGTCCGGCACCGCATGCAACGCATGACCAGCACACCCTACCTATTGCGACAGTGAGGCTATGGCCAAAAAAGACGGCGTCATCGAAATTGAAGGCTCAGTGGTTGAGGCTCTGCCCAACGCGATGTTCCGCGTTGAGCTGACCAACGGCCACAAGGTGCTTGCCCACATCTCGGGCAAAATGCGCCAGCACTACATCCGCATCCTCCCCGAGGACCGCGTGATCGTCGAGCTGAGCCCCTACGACCTGACCCGCGGCCGGATCGTCTACCGCTACAAGTAGACACTCATCTTTCACACGGGCACGCGCGAGCAATCGGGCGTGTCGATCGGAAAGGTGTGCTGTAAGTAACGGCCGGGAAGGTCGCGGAGTTCGCTCCGCTCCCTGCTGAAGACAGCATCCGGCACGAGGACAGCGACACAAAGGAAAAGAACAATGAAGGTCAACCCCAGCGTCAAGCGCATCTGCGAAAAATGCAAAGTCATTCGTCGCAACGGCCGCGTCATGGTGATCTGCGAGAACCCGCGTCACAAGCAGCGTCAGGGCTAGTCCCGACCGCCGGCCTCACGGCCGGCACCGCCGCTTCGCGGAATGGTGGAGACATCCACCACAACTGAATATGTATTGAGGCAGGTCCAGAACTCGTCGGCGTGAGTCGGCGGGGGACACCCCGGGTTGGAGGCCCGGGCACCGGATCTGCTGCAGACCTCCACTTCAAATAACAGGAGAAGCCACAATGGCACGTCTCGCCGGAGTAGACATTCCCCGCGATAAGCGCGTGGAAGTTGCACTGACGTACATCTACGGTGTTGGCCGCACGAGGGCCCTCAAGACCCTCGCCGACACCTCCATCGATGGAAACATCCGCGTGAAGGATCTGAGCGACGATCAGCTCGTTCTCCTCCGCGACTACATCGAGGGCAACTACAAGGTTGAGGGTGACCTTCGCCGTGAGGTTGCCGCCGACATTCGCCGCAAGGTCGAGATCGGAAGCTACGAGGGCATCCGCCACCGTCGCGGCCTGCCCGTCCGCGGACAGCGCACCAAGACCAACGCTCGTACCCGCAAGGGCCCGAAGCGCACCGTAGCCGGCAAGAAGAAGGCTCGCTAGGCCCTCGGCCAGCGCAGCCCGCCTCAGGATTCAGGAGTAATCATGGCAGCACCCAAGTCGGCTATCCGCAAGCCGCGTAAGAAAGAAAAGAAGAACGTCGCCGTGGGCCAGGCCCACATCAAGTCGACCTTCAACAACACCATCGTCTCGATCACCGACACCACCGGTGCGGTCATCAGCTGGGCCTCCTCGGGTGGCGTCGGCTTCAAGGGTTCGCGTAAGTCGACCCCGTTCGCTGCGCAGCTCGCTGCCGAGTCGGCCGCGCGCCAGGCTCAGGAGCACGGCATGAAGAAGGTCGACGTCTTCGTCAAGGGACCGGGTTCGGGTCGTGAGACCGCGATCCGTTCGCTGCAGGCCGCTGGTCTCGAGGTCGGTTCGATCAACGACGTCACCCCGCAGGCGCACAACGGTTGCCGCCCGCCCAAGCGTCGTCGCGTCTAATCCTTTAGATGTCAGTCCGGCGGAGCCCCAGGCTCCGCCGGCGCTGGCGTCTCAGGGTCGCGATGCGATACCAGAGCTCCAGCGCGCACCTCACAACCTCGCCAACGCAAGTGTCATATAGCGGACACTTAGCCGAAAGGACCACATAGTGCTTATTGCACAGCGCCCAACGCTCACCGAAGAGAACATCTCCGAGTTCCGCAGCCGGTTCGTCATCGAACCCCTCGAGCCCGGCTTCGGTTACACCCTCGGAAACTCCCTTCGCCGCACGCTGCTCTCCTCGATCCCCGGCGCTGCTGTCACCAGCATCCGCATCGATGGTGTTCTGCACGAGTTCTCGACGATCCCCGGTGTGCGTGAAGACGTCACCGAGATCATCCTCAACATCAAGGGCCTCGTCGTCTCCTCCGAGCACGACGAACCCATCACCGCTTACCTGCGCAAGACGGGTGCCGGCCAGGTTACGGCCGCCGACATCTCCGCTCCCGCGGGTGTCGAGGTGCACAACCCCGACCTCGTCATCGCGACGCTCAACGAGAAGGCCAAGTTCGAACTCGAGCTGACCATCGAGCGTGGCCGTGGCTACGTGTCGTCGGCCCAGAACCGCAACGAGTTCAGCGAAGCCGGCCAGATTCCGGTCGACTCGATCTACTCGCCCGTTCTCAAGGTCACCTACCGCGTCGAGGCAACTCGTGCCGGTGAGCGCACCGACTTCGACCGCCTCGTGGTCGACGTCGAAACCAAGAACGCGATCACCCCGCGCGACGCCATCGCGTCGGCAGGACGCACCCTCACCGAGCTGTTCGGTCTCGCCCGCGAGCTGAACAACCAGGCTGAGGGCATCGAGATTGGCCCGGCACCCGTCGACGCCGTTCTCTCGAACGAGCTCTCGATCCCGATCGAAGATCTCGACCTCTCGGTTCGCTCCTACAACTGCCTGAAGCGCGAAGGCATCAACACGGTCTCCGAGCTCGTCGCTCTGAGCGAGACCCAGCTGATGAACATCCGCAACTTCGGCCAGAAGTCGGTCGACGAGGTTCGCGACAAGCTCACCGAAATGGGTCTGTCGCTGAAGGATTCGGTGCCCGGTTTCGACGGCGCCCACTTCTACAGCGGCTACGAAGAAGAGACCATCTAAGTCTCGTCCTCGAGACACTTTTCACCACATAACTCTGGAGAACGACAAGAATGCCTAAGCCAACTAAGGGCCCCCGCCTCGGAGGCGGTCCTGCACACGAGCGCCTCATGCTGGCGAACCTCGCCGCCGCGCTGTTCACCCACAAGCGCATCACCACCACCGAGACGAAGGCCAAGCGCCTCCGTCCCGTCGCCGAGCGTCTCGTGACGTTCGCGAAGCGTGGCGACCTGCACGCGCGTCGTCGCGTCATGGGAATCATCAGCGACAAGTCCGTCGTGCACGAGCTCTTCACCGAGATCGCTCCCCTCGTGGCCGAGCGCGAAGGTGGCTACACCCGCATCATCAAGACCGGCTACCGCAAGGGCGACAACGCCCCCATGGCCGTGATCGAGCTCGTTCTCGAGCCCGTCACGCCCAAGGTGAAGTCGGCCAAGAAGTCCGCCGCCGCTCAGCCGGTCGCCACCGAGGCCCCGGCCGAGGAAGCGCCCGTCGAGGAGACGGCCGCTGACGAGACGGTTGTCGCCGATGACGCTGCCGAGGCTGACACCTCCGCTGCCGCCACCGACGAGGCTGCCGCCGACGAGAAGGCCGACGACGCCAAGTAGTCGACCTCGTCATCACGAACGAAACCCCCGCGCCCTCGAGGCGGCGGGGGTTTCGTCGTTTCCGAGCGGCGAGGGAAAGGGGCGGCCAGTCGAGGTGGGGTGACGACGCCGAAACCGCCTCAGTAGGGTGGATGGATGACCGAGAGCCTGAGACCCCTGGACGAACGAGTCGACGAGCCCCGCGAATTGCCGGGGCTCGAGCATCCCGATGTCGCGGTGTGGCGGCCGGCCACCGAGGAAGACCTTGACGCGATCGTCGCGGCGCAGCACGCGATCGACGCGGCCGATCACCCCACGCATGCGACCACGCGGGAGTGGATCGCCGAGCAGTTGACGTCGTCGGCCGTCGACAACGCCGCGGATACGATCGTGGGATTCGACGCGGCGGGCGTCGTCGTGGCCTATGGCGCGGTGGTGCTGCATCCGTTGCATGACACGCGCGTGCAGGTGTACCTGATGGGCGGCGTGCATCCGGAGTATCGGGCACGCGGGATCGGACGGCTCTTATTCGCGTGGCAGCATGCCCGGGCGCAACAGCAACTGGCCGCGACATCCGCGACGCTGCCGGGGTGGGTGATGGCGTATGAGGATGAGGGGAACGCGGATGCCGTTTCGGTGGCGATACGCACGGGGCTGAAGGTTGCTCGGTACTTCACGACGATGGTGCGAGAGGTGGGCGACCCGATTCCCGAGCTGGTGCCGCCCGAGGGGGTCGAGATCAGGGCCTTCGGCGCTGATGTGGCCGAAGAGACGCGGCTGGCACGCAACGACGCATTTCGCGATCACTGGGGGAGTCAGCCGACCGCGCCGGAGCGGTGGGGGCACTTCACGGGGGCGCCGCATTTTCGGAACGAGCTGTCGCGCGTGGCCGTCGAGGTGGCGACGGGTCGCGTCGTCGCGTTCTGCCTCGTGACCGTGAACGAGGCAGACTGGGCGGCGCAGGGGTTCACCAGCGGATACATCGAGCTCGTCGGTGTGGTCAGAGACTTTCGCCGGCAGGGGCTCGCGCCCGCGACCATCGCGGCGACGCTCGCGGCGCTGCGGACCGTGGGGTACGAACGCGCCATTCTCGACGTCGACTCGGAGAGCCCGACCGGTGCCGACACGCTGTACACGAATCTGGGGTTCCGGCCCGATACGCGCGAGGTCGCGCTGGTGGCCGCCTACTAGAACAGCGCGGGCGGGCAGGATGCAGAAGAGCGGTCGGGATGTGAGGACATCCCGACCGCTCTTGCGTGTGTTGCGTGTGGCGCGCGCCGGCTAGCCGAGCGGGCCGTAGAGCGCCGGGGTGGTGCGGTAGTGGGTGGCCTGCTCGAACGCGTAGGCGAGCCCGATGATGGTGCCCTCGGCGTAGTCGCGGCCGAGGAACTCGAGGTTGACGCCCGCGCCCGTGATGGTGTTGTCGGCCGCGATGGCCTGGCCCATGGGAACCGAGATGGCCGGCATGCCCGTGTTGGGGCTGAGGCGCATGTTCGTCGACTGGGTGTTGTAGGGCGTGCCCGACGGGTAGACGAGCGAGTCGAGGGCGAGGTCATCCATCATCTTGGTGACGAGTGCCTGACCCGTGGCGATCTGCGTGGTGTGTGTGCCCGTCGGGCCCGCCCAGGCCTGGTATTGCGCCTCGGTGATGGCGTCGCGGCCCGTGTAGGTGGACTTGCGGCTCGGAACGTACTTTCCCGAATCGACGATGCCCTGCAGCGAGCGGGCGATCACGTTCGGGGCGAGGTGGTTGGCGATGTACTCGTTCAGGTCGTGCTTGAACTCGTTGGTCGAGCCGCTGCCCTCGTCGAGGACGCGCTTGAAGGCCGGCGTCTGTTCGACGGCGACGACCGTTGCGCCCTGAGCCTCGAGCGTGGCCTTGGCCTGGTTCCAGAGCCGCACGTTGGTGGGGTTGGTGCCGATCATGGTCGTCACGTAACCGATGCGCTTACCCTTCAGCGCCTCGGGGTCGAGCGAGGACGTGTAGGACTCGGGCACCTTTCCGGTCTGTTCGGACGTGACCGGGTCGGCCGCATCCACGCCCGTGACCGCATCGAGTGCCACGGCAGCATCCGTCACGCTGCGGGCGATGGGACCACCCGTGTCCTGGCTGAGGGCGAGGGGAATGATGCCGTCGCGGCTGGCGAGACCCACGGTGGGGCGGATGCCGACCAGCTGGTTGTAGGTCGACGGGATGCGGATCGAGCCACCCGTGTCGGTGCCGAAGCCGATGCCCGCGAGGTTGGCGGCGATCGATGCGCCCGTGCCACCCGAGGAACCGCCCGCCGTGCGCGACAGGTTGTAGGGGCTCGCGACGAGCGTGGAGGTGCCGGCCGGCTGGTAGGAGGAGAACTCGGAGGCGAACCCGAACGCGAACTCGTCGAGGCTGGCCTTGGCGAGGATCACGGCACCCGCGTTGCGCAGGCCCGCGACCATGGCGGCATCCGTGGTCGTCTGGTTGTCGTCCCAGCAGCCGCAGCCGCCCGTGGTGGGCATGTCCTTGGTGTCGTAGTTATCCTTGACCGCGATCGGGATGCCGAGCAGCATGCTCGTCATGCCCTTCGACGCGCGTTCGGCGTCGGCCGCGGCGGCTGCCGTCAGGGCCTGCTTGTTGACGGTGATGATGGAGTTGAGCGCGCGACCCACGGCCGAGGCATCCGGTGTGGCCTTGTCGTAGGCGGTGATGCGGTCGATGTAGTCCTGCGTGAGCTCGACGGATGTCAGCACGCCCGCGTTCATGGCGGCCTGCATGTCGATGGTCGACGCCTCGATCAGCTCGAAGTCGCCGTCGTCGTAGATCATGCGCTGCGAGAGGGCGGCGATATCCGTGGCGGTGATGGTCTTGTCGCCGTCGGTGTCGGCCGCGGCGACCGCTGACCAGCCGGTGGATGCATCGGTGTCGCCGAGGTGCGAGGCGAGCAGTTCGAGGTCGGCCGTCGTCACCTGACGGTCGCCCGTGAGGTCGAGGTCGGTGTAGTACGGCGCGAGCAGGGCGGCGGCCGCCGGCTCGGCCACGGGGGTGGCGGCCGTGGCGGTGGGCACGACGGCGAGCGTGCCGAGCGCCAGCACGGAGGCGAGGCCGGTGGCGGCCGTCACCGTGAGGCGCGAGCGCCTTGAGAATGCGGAGTTGGTGGGCACGGAGCGGTTCCTCTGGGAGACGAGGGGTCGGTCGACCCCGCTAGCGGTGGGGGAGGAGCGGAAGGAGCGCATCAGCGGGTACCCGCCTTGCGACGTCGGGCCACGACGAGTCCGGCGCCCATGGCGGCGACGGCTGCGGCGGCGAGACCGGCCACGCCGAAGCCGACACCGGTCGAGGCGAGGGGGCTGGTCGGGCGGTCGGTGACGGGGAGGGGGGTCGCCGTCGAGGAGGCCGCGGGGGCCGGAGCGGCGGTGGCCGAGGAGGTGGGCTCGGGCGATGCAGTGGGGGTGGGGGTCGCGACGGGTTCGACGACGATATCGGCGGCTGCGGCATCCGCGACCGTCGCCGTGGTGTTGGCCGAGTCGACGATCGTGACCGAAGACACCTCGATGGTCGTGTCGCCGGCACCGATCGTGGCGAACTCGAGACCCGCCGTCAGGTCGCCCGAGACGGTGGGGGACGTGCCGAGGCGCGTGTGCACGATCGTGAGGCTGCCATCGTTCTCGTCGACCGTGTCGAAGCCTCCGGCCGGGCCCGTGATGCTGTCGTCGACATAGTCGAAGACGGCCGGGTCGTAGTCGAGCGTCACGGTGTAGGTGAAGACATCCGTGGTGCCGACGAGGCCGACGCTGAGGTCGACGGTGTCACCGACGGTGACGGAGGCCGGAGTGGCGGTGAGGGTGACCGAGCCGGGCGCCGAGGCGGCGAGAGCGGGGCCGGCCGACAGGGCGGTGAGGCCCAGGGCGAGGGTTCCGACGAAGAGAGCCGATCGGAGTGGGGGGCGACGCAGGGCAGAGTTATGCATCAGGACGCAGTCCTACTTTCTTTCACGAAGAACGGCTCCAACGGCGGGGAAGACGAGGCCGCGGGGAGAGAAACCGCCGGGGAGTGGTGCAGGGTGCCTCACTGTATCCACGGCGTATTGCCGCCCCGGATCGGCCGTGTTTCTCGCGCGTTACGATGGTCGGATGGCTGAAACCCGATCGGATGGCGCGACCACGCGACTGCGCCTCGACATCGCCTACGACGGCACGGCGTTCGCGGGGTGGGCCAAGCAGCCGGGTCTGCGCACCGTGCAGGGCGTGCTCGAAGAGGCGATCTCGCGCGTGCTCGGCAATCGCGGCCGCCCCATCGTGCTGACGGTCGCCGGCCGCACCGACGCCGGGGTGCACGCGACGGGCCAGGTGGCTCACGTCGACCTCGACGACTGGCAGCTCACGCGGTTCTCGACCTCGCAGAACGACCCGACCGTGACGCACGACCCCGGCCACATGCTCCTGCGGCGGGCCAACGGCGCGATCGGCACCTACGCGGATGTCCTCATCCGCCGTGCTCGCATCGTTCCCGACGGCTTCGACGCCCGCTTCTCCGCCCTCTGGCGCCGCTACGAGTACCGCATCGCCGACAGCGTCTCGGTGCGGAACCCCCTCGACCGCAACCCCGTCCTCTGGCTCAATGAAACGCTCGACGTCGATGCCATGCAGAGCGCCGCCGATGCGCTCGTCGGGCTGCACGACTTCGCCGCCTTCTGCAAACCGCGCGAGGGCGCCACGACCATCCGCACGCTGCAGGAGTTCCGCTGGCGTCGCGACGAGCACGGCGAGCTGCGCGCCCACCTGCGGGCCGATGCCTTCTGCCACAGCATGGTGCGCGCGCTCGTGGGTGGATGCGTGGCGGTCGGCCTCGGGCGCATCAGAGTGTCCGACCTCCTCCCGCTCTTCGACCAGCAGAACCGCGCGGCCCTGTTCCCCGTCATGCCGGCCCGGGGCCTCACCTTCGTCGAGGTCGGTTATCCGGATGACGCCGAGCTCGCCGAGCGTGCGCAACTCACGCGCCAGCGCCGCACGCTCAGCGGCCTTGTGGATGATGACGATGATGACGAGTAGCCGCGCCGAGCGCCCATCCGGCGCCGCCCTGAATTGACCGTCACAACGCCCGTGGGGTAATGTTGACCCTTGGTGTCTGCGCATGCTGTCAGGCACCCGTAGTTGAGCCCTCCACCTGGCGCGTTCCCCGAGAATCTTCTCGCGAGAACACGCCGCACGGAGTGGGATTCACGAACGACCAACTTACGACAAGAAAGCAGCACTACTGTGACGCGCACTTACACCCCGAAGGCCAGTGAGATCCAGCGTGACTGGGTCATCATCGACGCCGAAGACGTGGTTCTCGGCCGCCTGGCCAGCCACGCCGCCGTTCTCCTCCGCGGCAAGCACAAGCCGACGTTCGCTCCCCACATGGACATGGGCGACTTCGTCATCATCATCAACGCCGACAAGGTGGCCCTGACCGGCTCGAAGGCCGACCAGAAGAAGGCTTACCGCCACTCCGGTTACCCGGGCGGCCTCAAGGCTGTCACCTACTCCGAGCTCTTGGAGAAGAACCCGGCCCGCGCCGTCGAGAAGGCCGTCCGCGGCATGCTCCCCAAGAACTCCATCGGCCGCGCCCAGCTGCGCAAGCTGAAGGTCTACACGGGCAGCGAGCACCCTCACGCTGCTCAGCAGCCGAAGACCTACACCCTCGACCAGGTCGCCCAGTAAGCGCCGAGTAGACAGACTTTAAGGATTCCCACAGTGGCGAAGATCGCAGATTCCATCGAAACCCCGGAGACGTTCTCCACCGAGACGCCCGTCGAGGCCGCACCGTCGACCCCGCGCGCACCCCTCAGCGTCCCCGGCGCAGCCGTCGGTCGTCGCAAGCAGGCTATTGCCCGCGTGCGTTTGATCCCCGGCTCGGGCACCATCACGGTCAACGGCCGTGCGCTCGACGAGTACTTCCCCAACAAGCTGCACCAGCAGCTGATCAACGACCCGTTCACGGTTCTCGACCTCGCGGGTGGCTACGACGTCATCGCCCGCATCTCGGGTGGTGGCCCCTCCGGCCAGGCCGGCGCCCTGCGCCTCGGCATCGCTCGTGCCCTGAACGAGATCGACGAAGAGAACAACCGCGCCACCCTCAAGAAGGCCGGCTTCCTCTCGCGTGACGCTCGCGTCAAGGAGCGCAAGAAGGCTGGTCTCAAGAAGGCTCGTAAGGCTCCGCAGTTCTCCAAGCGTTAATCGCTCGCCGAACCTAGACTCAAGCTTTATGCCCCGTCTTTTCGGAACCGACGGCGTCCGTGGCGTCGCGAACCAACACCTCACTGTCGAGCTCGCGCTCGGTCTGGCTCAGGCCGCCGCGCGCGTGCTCGGCGCGGAGGCTCGCGACGCCGGACGCCGTCCGGTTGCAGTTCTCGCCCGAGACCCTCGTGTCTCGGGCGAGTTCATTTCCGCCGCCGTCGCCGCCGGGCTCGCCTCGGCCGGCGTCGACGTGCTGGAAGCGGGCGTGCTGCCCACCCCGGCAGCCGCCTACCTGATCGCCGACATCGGCGCCGACTTCGGCGTCATGATCTCGGCATCGCACAATCCCGCCCCCGACAACGGCATCAAGTTCTTCGCCCGCGGGGGCCGCAAACTTGCCGATGAGGTCGAAGACCGCATCGAAGAGGCACTCGCCGAACCGAAACTCGCACCCATCGGAGCCGATGTGGGGCGCATTCGTCGGTTCGCCGACGCCGAAGACCGCTACGTCGTTCACCTGCTCAGCACGCTGCCGCATCCGCTCGCCGGCATCCACGTCGTGCTCGACTGCGCGCACGGTGCCGCCGCCGGCGTCTCGCCCGAGGCCTTCCGCGACGCGGGGGCCCAGGTCACCGTGATCGGCAACGATCCCGACGGCATGAACATCAACGACGGCGTCGGGTCGACACATCTCGACCTGCTGGCCGAAGCCGTGCTCGCCCACGGCGCCCAGGTGGGCATCGCGCACGACGGAGACGCCGACCGCTGCCTGGCCGTCGACGCCGACGGCAACATCATCGACGGCGACCAGATCATGGCCATCCTCGCGGTCTCGATGAAAGAGCGCGGGCGCCTGCGCGACGACACGCTCGTCGCCACGGTCATGTCCAACCTCGGACTGCGCATGGCCATGGCGGACAACGGCATCACCATGCTGCAGACGCGCGTGGGTGACCGCTACGTGCTCGAGGCCATGAACGAGGGCGGCTTCTCTCTCGGCGGCGAGCAGTCAGGCCACGTGATCATGAGTGATTTCGCGACGACGGGTGACGGCATCCTCACGGGGCTGCACCTCGTCAGCGAGATGGCGCGCACCGGCAAGAGCCTGAAAGAACTGGCCGGCGTCATGTCGGTCTACCCGCAGATCCTGGTCAACGTGAGCGGGGTCGATCGGGCCGCGCTGCACACCGACGAGCCCCTCGCTGTCGCGCTGGCCGAGGCTGAGGCCGAGCTGGGCGAATCGGGTCGTGTGTTGCTGCGACCGAGTGGCACCGAGCCGCTCGTGCGCGTCATGGTGGAAGCCGCCGATCAGCCCACGGCCGATCGACTCGCGCACCGCCTCGCGGATGTCGTGCGCGACCGCTTGGGCGTCTGACGCGTTCTCCGAACGCCGGTGTCGCTGACGCGTTCTCCGAACGCCGGTGTCGCTGACGCGTTCTCCGACCGCCCGGGCGTCTGACGCGTTCCCGGGAGGGGCCCGCTAGACCTTGCGCAGGAGGACCGAGCTGACCGAGTGGTTCGAGTCCTTGCGCAGGACGAGTTTGGCGCGCGCCTTGGTCGGGCGGATGTTGTCGACCAGGTTGGGCTCGTTGATCTCGGTCCAGTAGAGGCGGGCCCGCTTGCGCGCCTCCTCGGCCGTGAGATCGGTGAACACGTTGAAGTAGGAGTTGGGGTTGGCGAAGGCGCCCTGCTGCAACTGCATGAAGCGATCCTCGTACCACTGCGCGATATCCGAGGTGCGGGCGTCGACGTAGATGCTGAAGTCGAAGAGGTCGCTCACCGCGAGGCTGCGACCGTTGGGCGCCGGCTGCAGCACGTTGAGACCCTCGACGATGAGGACATCCGGTCGGCGCACCACGACGTGCGCATCTTCGACGATGTCGTACTTCATATGCGAATAGACGGGTGTGCGCACCTCGGAGCGGCCGCTTTTCACCTCGGTGATGAAGCGCAGCAGGGCCCGCCGGTCGTAGGACTCGGGGAAACCCTTGCGGGCCATGATGCCGCGGCGCTCGAGCTCGGCGTTGGGGTAGAGGAACCCGTCGGTGGTGACGAGTTCGACGCGCGGGGTGTCGGGCCAGCGGGCCATGAGTTCGCGCAGGAGCCGGGCGACGGTCGACTTGCCGACGGCGACCGAACCCGCCACGCCGATGACGAAGGGCGTGCGGGCGGTGCTGCCGCCCAAGAAAGCGGTGGTGTCGTCGTGGAGCTTCTTCGCGTTGGCCACGTAGAGGCTGAGCAGGCGGCTGAGCGGCAGGTACACCTCGGCGACCTCGCCCATGTCGAGCCGGTCGCCGATGCCGCGCAATTGCACGATCTCGGCATCCGTCAGGGGAGACGACGTGGTGGGGGCCAGTCGCGCCCAGTCGGAGCGCAGGATCTCGACGAAGGGCGTCGACTCGGAGGCGGTCGTGACCTGGCCCGTCGCGGGGGAGTGGGGCGTGGCCGACGGGTCGGCTCGAGGGGCTCCTGACATAGGGACACAGTCTATTCCGGGTAGGCTGTCGAACATGTGTGGAATCGTTGGATACGTCGGAAACGGCGACTCACTTGATGTCTTGCTCACCGGTCTCGGCCGCCTCGAATACCGCGGATACGACTCCGCGGGCGTGGCTGTGATCGACGACGACGGGGCCATGCACACGCGCAAACGTGCCGGCAAGCTCAAGGTCTTGGTCGACGACATCCAGGCCGACCCGCTGCCCGCCGGGCACACCGGCATCGGGCACACGCGCTGGGCCACACACGGCGGCCCCACCGACGGCAACGCGCACCCGCACCTGGGTGACGACGGCCGCCTGGCCCTCATCCACAACGGCATCATCGAGAACTTCAACACGCTGAAGACCGAGCTGCTGGCCGAGGGCTTCACGTTCGAGAGCGAGACCGACACCGAGGTCGCCGCCGTCATGATCGGCCGCGAATACCGCCGCGTCGGCAACCTCGAAGAGGCGTTCCGCTCGGTCGTCTCGCGCCTCGAGGGCGCCTTCACGCTCCTCGCCGTGCACCAAGACTCGCCCGGCGTGGTCGTCGGTGCCCGCCGCAACTCGCCCCTCGTCATCGGCCTGGGCGACGGCGAAAACTTCCTCGGTTCGGATGTCGCGGCCTTCGTCGCCTTCACGCGCCGGGCCCTCGCCATCGGCCAGGACCAGATCGTCACCATCACACCCGAGTCGGTCACCGTCACGGACTTCGACGGCGCCCCCGTCGAGGTCGAAGCCTTCGAGGTGCAGTGGGATGCCGCGGCCGCCGAGAAGGGCGGATGGCCGAGCTTCATGGCCAAGGAGATCGACGAAGAGCCCGACGCGGTGGCCAACACCCTGCGCGGTCGCATCGAGGACGGGCAGATCGTCATCCCCGAACTCGCCGACCTCGACCAGCTCTTCAGCGACATCGACCGCATCGTCGTGATCGCCTGCGGCACGGCCGCCTACGCCGGCATGGTGGGCAAGTACGCGCTCGAGAAGTGGGCCGGCATCCCCGTCGACGTCGAGCTCAGCCACGAGTTCCGCTACCGCGAACCCGTCATCACGCCGCGCACCCTGGTGGTCTCGATCAGCCAGTCCGGTGAGACCATGGACACGCTCATGGCCGTCAAGTTCGCGCGCGAGTCGGGCGCCAAGACGCTGTCCGTGTGCAACACGCAGGGCGCCACGATCCCGCGCGAATCGGATGCCGTCGTCTACACGCACGCGGGCCCCGAGGTCGCCGTCGCATCGACCAAGGCCTTCGTCGCGCAGATCACGGCCCTCTACCTCTTCGCGCTGCACCTCGCACGCATCCGCGGCACGCAGACGCCGGAGTTCCTCGCCGAGCAGGTCGAGGAGCTGCGCTCGATCCCCGAGAAGATCCGCTTCGTGCTCGACGAGAAGAAGGTCATCGGCGAGCTCGCGCACTGGATGTCCGACAGCCGCGCCGTGCTGTTCCTCGGCCGTCACGTGGGCTACCCGATCGCACTCGAGGGCGCGCTCAAGCTCAAGGAGCTGGCCTACATCCACGCCGAGGGCTTCGCGGCGGGAGAGCTGAAGCACGGACCGATCGCCCTGATCGAGCCCGGCCAGCCCGTGTTCGTCATCGTGCCGAGCCCGCGCGGTTCGGCCATGCTGCACGCCAAGGTCGTCTCGAACATTCAGGAGATCCGGGCTCGCGGCGCGCGTATCATCGCGATTGCCGAAGAGGGCGACGCCGCGGTGCTGCCCTTCGCCGACGAGGTGCTGCGGATTCCGCTCGCCGCGCCGCTGTTCGAACCGCTGCTCGCCGTCATCCCGATGCAGATCTTCGCGATGGAACTGTCGACGGCCAAGGGTCTCGACGTCGACCAGCCGCGCAACCTGGCCAAGTCCGTCACCGTCGAGTAACGACCACAGCATGCCGGTTGTCGGTCGTTCGCTTGGCACGGTCGGTCTGCGGCCGTCGGCTGTGCTCGGGGTGCCCGCTCCAGGAGGTGCACGGTGATCGTCGGTATCGGCGTCGACCTCGTTGACCTCGCGCGTTTCGAGCGCTCGGTGTCGCGCACGCCGCGGCTGAAGGAGCGCCTGTTCACGACGGCCGAGCGCGAGAAACCGCTGCGGTCGCTGGCCGGGCGGTTCGCCGCGAAGGAAGCCCTGATCAAGGCGCTCGGTTCGTCGGACGGCATCCGCTGGCTCGAGATCGAGGTGTCGAACAACGCCGAGGGTGACCCGATGTTCCGTTTCTCGGGTGGCACGGCCGAGCGGGTCGCTGCGCGCGGCATCGACGTCGTGCATCTGTCGATGAGCCACGACGGTGGCGCCGCGATGGCATTCGTCGTCGCCGAGCGCAACGCACCCGCCGATCGGGCCCCCGAAGCTGAGGCAAAATAGCAGCATGACCGACTTCCGAAGCGCCACCATCGACCTCGACGCGGTGGCCGCCAACCTGCGCCGCGTGCGCGAGATCGTCGGCGACGTCAAGGTGCTCACGGTCGTGAAGGCAGACGCCTACGGCCACGGCGCGATCGAGGTGGCGCGCGCGGCGGTCGCGGCGGGCGCCGACTACCTGGGCACGGCCGACCTCGACGAGGCGCTGGCGCTGCGGGCGGCGGGCATCGAGGCGCCGATTCTGTGCTGGTTGCACGGGCCCGACGTGGCCTTCGACGACGCGTTGGATGCGGGCATCGAGATCGGTGTGTCATCGGCGTCGCAGCTGGAGCGCGTGGCGGCCGCGGCATCCCGCGAGCGACCGGCCGTCGTGCAGCTGAAGCTCGAGACGGGTCTGAGCCGCAACGGCGCCTCCGAGATCGAATGGGATGCGTTGTTCGCGCGGGCTCAGGCGCTCGAATCGGACGGGCTGCTGCGCGTACACGGGCTGTTCACGCACCTGTCGAACACCTCGCCCGAGGACGATCGCGCGGCCCTGGCCTGCTTCGAGCGCGGCATCCGCTTGGCCGCTCAGGCCGGGCTTCGACCCGTTCTGCTGCATGCGGCGGCGACGGCGGCCGCGATCGACCTGCCCGAGTCGCGCTACGACATGGTGCGGCTGGGCGTCGGGCTCTATGGCCTGAGTCCCTTCGACGACCGCACGTCGGCGGACCTCGGCCTCGTGCCCGTGATGCGGCTGACGGCGCGCGTGGCGGCGGTCAGAACCGTGGATGCCGGAGCCGGCGTCTCCTACAACTACACGTACCGCACCGAAGCGCCCACACGACTCGCACTCGTGCCGCTGGGGTATGCCGACGGCATCCCGCGGCACGCCTCGAACCGCGGGCCCGTGTCGATCAACGGCCGCCGTTACACCGTGTCGGGGCGCGTGGCGATGGACCAGTTCGTCGTCGACGTGGGCTCCGACGAGGTCGCGGTGGGCGACGAGGTGGTGCTGTTCGGCGCGGGGAACGACGGCGAGCCGACCGCGGATGACTGGGCCGATGCCGCCGACACCATCAACTACGAGATCGTGACGCGGATCGGGCCGCGGGTGCGGAAGGAGTACCGCTCGTGAACGGGCCCCAGGCGACAAGCGGCGCGGGCGACGGTGCCGGCACCGATTCCCGGGCGGAGGCTGGCGCGGCGGTGACGTCCGACGTGCTCGAGCTGCCGTTCGACGCCGAGGTGCCGACGGCCGAGGACATGCACGAGCTCGGCATCCGTTTCGCGGGGCTGCTGCGGGCGGGCGACCTGGTCGTGCTCGACGGGCCGCTCGGGGCGGGGAAGACCACGCTGAGCCGTGGCATCGGCGAGGGCCTCGGCATCCGTGGCCCTGTCACCAGCCCCACGTTCGTGCTCGCGCGCACGCACCCCTCGCTGGTGGGCGGACCGCCGCTCGTGCACGTCGACGCCTACCGCCTGGGCAGCGCGCTCGAACTCGACGACCTCGACATCGACTTCGAGCGCTCGGTCGTGGTGGTCGAGTGGGGCAACGGCATGCTGGATGGGGTGGCCGACGCCTGGTACGAGGTGCGCCTCGAGCGACCCACCGACGTGCGCCGCGTGCGCATCGAACGGCGGGCGGCCCCGGAGGCCTGAGCCGAATGCGGTCCTCGCCGCAGGCCTGAGCCGAATGCGGCCCGCGCCCCGAAGGTAGGCTGGGGGAGTGCTATTGGTCCTGGATTCCTCCATCGGAACGAGCGTCGCCGTCGTCGACCTCGAACGCGGCGTGATCGCCGAACGCGGCGAGGCCGACACCATGCGCCACGCCGAGGTCGTGGGCGCGCTCATCCGCGATGTGCTGGCGGAGGCGGGCGTCACGGTCGACGAACTCTCGGGTGTCGTCGCGGGCATGGGCCCCGGCCCCTTCACGGGCCTGCGCATCGGCATCGCCGCGGCCCGGGTGTTCGCGCTCGGCGCCGGCAAACCGCTCGTGCCCATGGTCAGCCACGACGCCATCGCCGCCGACTGGTACGAAGCCGGGGGAACGGGCGAACTGCTCGTCGTCACCGATGCCCGCCGCCGCGAGCGCTACTACTCCACCTACAGCGACGCCGACACGCGCGTGCAGGGACCCGCCCTGGCGAAGCCCGACGACCTGCCCGAGGCCGCGAACCGGGTGGATGCGACATCCGTGTCGGCCAGCGCCCTCGGCATGGTGGCCGAGCGACGCTATGCCGCCGGGCTGCCCTTCCCCGCCGACGAACCGCTCTACCTGCGCTCGCCCGACGTGACGCTGTCGGCGGGCCCCAAGCGGGTGACGGCGTGACCTGGCAGCTGCGCCGCGCCACGCTCGACGACGTTGCCGCCATCATGGCCATCGAGACGAGCGTGTTCGAGACCGACGCGTGGAGCGACGAGATGATGCGAGCGGATGTCGCTTCGCCGCACACCTATTACGTGGTCGCCTTCCATCCCGAAACCCCCGACGCCATCGACGGCTATGCGGGTTTTCTCGCCCCGGCCGGATCGCGCGACGGCGACGTGCAGACCATCGCCGTGGCCGAACACGCGCGCAGACGGGGCCTCGGTCGCGTGCTCATGGGCGCCCTGCTCGGCGAAGCCCGACGTCGGCGCGTCTCAGAAGTTTTCCTCGAGGTGCGCGAAGACAACCCGGTCGCGCAGGGGCTCTATGACAGCCTCGGTTTCGTGCCCATCGCGGTGCGTCCGCACTATTACCAACCGGATGACGTCGCCGCCGTCGTCATGAAACTCACCGTCCCCGAGCCGCAACCCGGCCTGGCGGTCGGCCACGAGATCACCGCCACGGAGGCCCCCGCGTGAACACCGACAACCCGCTCGTCCTGGGCATCGAGACGTCGTGCGACGAAACCGGCATCGGCATCGTGCGCGGGCGCGAGCTGCTGAGCAACACCATCGCGTCGTCGATGGACGAGCATGCCCGGTATGGCGGCGTCGTGCCCGAGGTCGCCGCGCGCGCCCACCTCGAGGCCATCGTTCCCGCCATCCACGAGGCCGTCGCCGAGGCGGGCATCAGCCTGCACGACCTCGATGCGATTGCCGTCACGTCGGGCCCCGGGCTCTCGGGTGCGCTCATGGTGGGCATCGGCGCCGCCAAGGCGCTCGCCGTGTCGCTGGACAAACCGCTCTACGCCGTGAACCACCTCGTCGGACACGTCGGCGCCGACATCCTCGACCCCGCGGGGGATGCTTTCGAATACCCGACCGTGGCGCTGCTCGTGTCGGGCGGGCACACGTCGCTGCTGCTCGTGCGCGACCTCGTGAGCGACGTCGAGCTGCTGGGCGAGACCATCGACGACGCGGCCGGCGAGGCCTTCGACAAGGTGGCCCGCGTCTTGGGGCTGCCCTACCCGGGCGGACCGCAGATCGACCGGGTGGCGGCATCCGGAGACCCGAAGGCGATTCGTTTTCCCCGTGGTTTGACGTTGCCGAAGGACCTCGAGAAGCACCGCTACGACTTCTCGTTCTCGGGGCTGAAGACGGCCGTTGCGCGCTGGGTCGAGAAGAAACGCGACGACGGCGACGAGGTGCCGGTGGCAGATGTCGCGGCGAGTTTCCGCGAGGCCGTGGCGGATGTTCTGCTGACCAAGGCCATTGCGGCGTGCCACGACTACGACGTCCCCCGTTTGCTGCTGGGCGGAGGCGTCGTCGCGAACGCGCGCGTGCGCGAGCTGGCCGCGGAGCGTGCTCAGGCCGCCGGGGTGCAGTTGCGCATTCCGCCGCTGTCGCTGTGCACCGACAACGGGGCGATGATCGCCGAACTCGGGGCGCAGCTGATCATGAACGGGCACGCGCCGTCGACGCTCGACTTCCCGGCCGACTCGTCGCTGCCCGTGACCGAGATCCAGGTGCGCTGAGGGTCTGCGAGGGGTCTGCGTGGGCCCTGCGCGGAAGTTCGGTGCGGAGTTATCCACAGGCGGCTCCGTCGGTGGAGTCTGAGTCGGGAACTCAATACGCTAGACCCGGCGGCAGACGCCCGGCGAAGGAGACCTCATGACCGACGAACAACGTCCCCAGGGCGAGCCGTCCGTGCCGCCCACGCCTCCGCAGTCGTGGCAGGCTCCCGGCGCGAACGGGCAGGCTGCCGGCGCGAACGGGCAGGCTCCTGGGCAGCCCGTGCCGACATGGCAGCAGGGCGGGGCGCCGCAGCAGCCGTATGGGCAGCCGCAATCATATGGGCAGACGCAGTCATATGGGCAGCCGCAGTCTGCCGGTCAGCCTCCGCAGCCGCAGGGCTACGGCCAGGCGCAGCAGCCCGGTCAGCCGCAGCAGCCCGGCCAGCCGCAGGGCAACGGTCAGCCGCAGCAGTACGGGCAGTCTCAGCCCTCGGGTCAGCCGCAGCAGTATGGGCAGCCGCAGCAGTTCGGCCAAGCTCAGCAGTACGGGCAGCCGCAGACGTTCGGTCAGCAGCCGTCGCAGAATGCTCAGCCCCCGTCGGCCGCGCAACAGGGCCAAGCATCGGGCCAGGCATCGGGACAGGCGCCGGCATACGGGCAGCAGGCTCAGCAGTACGGTCAGCCGCAGGCGTTCGGTCAGCCGCAGCAGTATGGGCAGTCTCAGCAGTACGGCCAGTCCTCGCCCGCTTCTCAACCGTCGGCTCAGCAGGCCACGCAACAGCCGCAGAGCTCCGGCCAGACGCACTACCCGAGTCAGACGCAGTACCCGGGCCAGCCGCAGGGCTCCGGCCAGACGCACTACCCGAGTCAGCCGCAGCAGTATGGTCAGCCGCAACACTATGGTCAGCCGCAACAGTATGGCCAGCCTCAAGCCGGCGGTCAGGGCGGCGCGGGCGGCCAGGCGGGATACGGCGCGCAGACTCAGGCTCCGGTCGGCTACGGGGCATACCCCGGGTATGACCAGGGCATCGCGGCGGCCAGCGCGATCCCGGTGAAACCGTCGAAGCCCCGGCATCCGCTCGCCACGACCGGCGTCGTGCTGGGCGTCATCGGCGTGATCGGCGGCATCATCTTCGGGTGGACACTGCCCGTGGCCATCGTCGCGCTCGTACTGGGCCTGCGCGCCCGCCGCAAAGAACCCCACGCGTCGGGCATGGCGCTCGCCGCGGTCGTGACGGGAGGCGTGGGAACGCTGCTGTCGCTCGCCTGGTTGGCCTACAGCATCCTGACGATCATCGACTATCTGAAGTAACGCGCTCCACGAGAAGCGCCGTGTGGCGGCCGGCGACCCGGGTCAAGATCAGGGTCGCCGAGCCGCGGCCCTTCGGGGCCAGGCGCTTGCGGAACGCGGCGGGATCGACATCCACACCGCGCTTCTTGATCTCGACGGTGCCCACGCCACGCTCCTTCAGCTCGCGCTTGATGCGCTTCTCGTCGAGCGGCCACCGCTCGAGCACCCGGAACACCGACGCGAAAGGCGTCTGCACGGCTTCGTCGCCCGTCAGATAAGCGATCCCGTCGCTCACCATGCCGGCACCCACCTGCGTCGCCAGCTGACCGATCAGACGCGCCCGGATGACCGCGCCATCCGGCTCGTAGACGAACTCACCCAGCTCGCGCACGTCCACGTCGGCGCTGTCGGCATCCGACACCAACTCGTCGCTGCCCGCCGCCGACAACACCAGGGCCGCGCGACGCACACCCGCCCGCGCCAGCGAGCCGAACCACAAACCCATCTCCACCACCTGGCCGTCGACGCTCACCCACTGCGCCTCGGCCTCGGCCGGAATCAGTTCACGATCAAACCCGGGCCCGAGCTTCACACCCGTCGGCAGGCGCGACGCCACGTCGAACACGAGATCGAGCGACGGCGAATAGTCCGACGGCTTGGTCAACCGCGACGTGTTCTGGTGCCCCGCCGTGCGCCGGGCCGGATCGAAGAACACGGCGTCCACCGCATCCACATCAAAAGCCGCCGCATCGCCGTGCTCGGCCCGCGCCGAAGGGAACGGCGCCAGGTTGTAACTCGCCACGACCGCCGTGACCTCGTCGGAATCGACCGCCGTGACATCGAGATCGAGGGCGGCCAGAGCCATCGCATCGCCGCCGTTTCCGCAGCCCAGGTCGGCGACCGAACGGATGCCGGCCGCCTGGAACCGCCCCGCGTGCACCGCCGCGACCCGCAACCGCGTGGCCTGCTCGAGGCCCGCCTCGGTGAACAACATGCGGCTCGCGAAATCACCGAACTTCGTGACGGCCTTGCGCCGCAGACGCGCCTGCGTGAGCACGGCCTGCACGAGCGCGGGCGTATGACCCGCCTCGCGCAACCGGGCGACGGTCGACACCGGATCGGACGCCAGCGCATCGACATCGATCGAGTCGAGTAGCGTGAGGCCTGCGGGGGTCAGAAGTTCGACGAGCTCGGTTTTCTCCACCACGTCAACCTACCGTCAACCTTCCCGGGCCGAGGCCAGCCGTCCGCGCACGGATCGCCGCAATAATTGGCACTCACGTTGCACGAGTGCCAGCCGGTTGCCTACACTGGCATTAGCACTCTCGCAGTGAGGGTGCTAACGCCCGCCGGGCCTCGCGTCCATCGGGCCACCAGTCCATTTCGTACGTTGTTCAGAAAGAGGTCAACCGTGTCGGTCTCCATCAAGCCGCTCGAGGATCGCATCGTCATCAAGCAGGTCGAAGCCGAGCAGACCACTGCTTCCGGTCTCGTCATCCCCGACACCGCCAAAGAAAAGCCCCAGGAGGGCGAAGTCGTCGCCGTCGGCCCCGGCCGCATCGACGACAACGGCAACCGCGTTCCTCTCGACGTCGCCACCGGCGACCGCGTCATCTACTCCAAGTACGGCGGAACCGAAGTGAAGTTCGACGGCAATGACTACCTCGTGCTCTCGGCTCGCGACGTGCTCGCGGTCATCGTCCGATAACGACGACCCCCCGCGCGGCAGCTACGCAGCGCACCAGAACCACCGCAACGCCCCGGATGCTTCGGCACCGGGGCGTTGTCGCGTCCACGGGGGAGATGCCGTTCCATCCAGGCACTGCTTGCGCTGGCAGGAACGCGAGGATGCGTGACCGTTCTTCCGCGCGACCAGGCCCGGGCGCAGGTCTAACATCGAGAGAGTGCAAAACCCCTCGGACCCGTCAGAGGTCGACCTCGACCTGAACCTCGCGAATACCCCCGCCACCGCGCCCGGCGCCGCCTCGAATGCCGCGCCCGACGCATCCGACGGCCCGGCCGCACCCGCCGCCGCGCCCGCACCTGCGCTCACCGATGCCGCGCACCGCCGCGCCGGCCTCATCTACGCCGTCTCCGCCTACGGCCTCTGGGGCGTGCTGCCCCTCTACTTCCTCACGCTCGTGCCCGCCGGCCCGTGGGAGGTCGTCGCCCTCCGCATCCTGTTCTCGCTCGTCTTCTGCGCCATCCTCATCGCCGTCACGCGCGCGTGGAAACCCTTCGTGGCCGTCGTCAAGCAGCCGCGCATCCTCTTCACCATGGGGCTCGCGGGCCTCTTCATCTATGCCAACTGGCAGACCTACGTCATCGCCACGCTCACGGGCCACGTGGTCGAGGCGGCGCTCGGCTACTTCATCAACCCCATCGTCACGATCTTCCTCGGCGTGCTCCTGCTCAAGGAACGCCTGCGCGTGTCGCAGTGGCTGGCCGTGGGCATCAGCATCCTCGCCGTCGTCGTGCTCACCGTCGGCTACGGCCGGCTGCCCTGGATCTCGCTCGTGCTCGCGTTCTCCTTCGGCTTCTACGGCCTGATCAAGAAACGCGTCGGCGGGTCGGTGGATGCCGTGTCCGGCCTCGCGCTCGAGACCGTGTGGCTCGCGCCCGTCGCCATCGTGCAACTCGTCATCGTGGGGCTCACGACGGGCATCACGTTCGGAAACGTGAGCATCTGGCACACGCTGCTGCTCATTGCATCCGGTGTGATCACGGCCGTTCCGCTGCTGTTCTTCGCCTCGGCCGCCCGGCGGCTGCCGCTCGTGTGGATGGGGTTCATCCAGTACGTGGCGCCCATCATCCAGTTCGCCGTCGGCGTGGCGATTCTGCACGAGGCCATGCCCCTCGAGCGCTGGGTCGGATTCGGTCTCGTGTGGGTCGCGCTGGTCATTCTCAGCGTCGACGCGATAGTGGCCACAAAACGCCAGCGCAAATAAACCTTCCCCCAGAGCGTTACACGCGCGTAACATGACCGGAACGTGGCGGGACCTTCCCGCCTTTAACGTGACCTAACGGCACCTTCGCAGTTGTCGTGCCCTTACATCAGCGACGTCATAAGGAGCACCATGAGCAACACAGCGCCACTTAGTTCCATTCGCAAGAAGCCGCTGCGCTACGCAGCGGGTATCGCCGCCTTCACCGTGTCAGCTCTCGTGCTGACCGGATGTACGAGCGGTGGGTCCGGCGAGGAGACGACCTCTTCCGCCTCGGCCGAATCGTGCGGGCCCGACGCGGCCACCTCGACTCCGAACCTCAGCCCCGCAGAACCCGCGGCGGCCGTTGCTCGTGACACCAAACTCAAGATCGGCACCATCCTGCCGACGACCGGTAGCCTCGCCTTCCTCGGCCCGCCCGAGATCGCCGGTGTGCAGCTCGCCGCCGACGACATCAACGCGTCGAAGGACGGCGTCCTCGGCGGTAACGTCGAGATCATCAACCGCGACTCCGGTGACACCACCACCGACATCGCCACCCAGTCGGCCACCGACCTCATCAGCCAGGGCGTTTCGGGCATCGTCGGTGCGGCATCCTCGGGTGTCACCAAGACGTTCATCGACCAGGTGACGCAGGCTCAGGTCGTGCAGATCTCGCCGGCCAACACGGCGCCCGAGTTCAGCGACTACCCCGACGGCGGCTACTACTTCCGCACCGCCCCCTCCGATGTGCTGCAGGGCCGCGTGCTCGGCAACACCATCGTGGGCGACGGCAACGAGAACGTCGGCATCATCTACCTGAACGATGCCTACGGCACCGGACTGACCGACAACGTGACGCAGGCTATTGAGGCAGCCGGCGGCAAGGTCGTCGCGTCCGAAGCCTTCAACGAGGGTGACAGCCAGTTCAGCGCCCAGATCGACGCCGTGCTCGCCGAAGACCCCGACGCCATCGCCGTGATCGCGTTCGACCAGACCAAGGTCATCATGCCCGAGCTCGTCGGCACCAAGGGCTTCTCCGGCGGCAAGACGTACTTCGTCGACGGCAACCTGTCCGACTACTCGAAGGACTTCGACAAGGGCCTCCTCAACTGCGCCAAGGGCACCCTGCCCGGCGTATTCGCCGAGGATGACTTCAAGTCGAAGCTGCTGGGTGTCGACCCCGACCTGGCCGACTACAGCTACTCCGCCGAGTCGTACGACGCCGTGATCCTCATGGGTCTCGCCGCGATCGCCGCCGGTGACACCACCGGCCCGGCCATCCAGTCGAAGCTGAAGGATGTTTCGGAGGGCGGCACCAAGTGCACGGCCTTCGAAGAGTGCGCCGACCTGCTCGCAGCCGGCACCGACATCGACTACGACGGCATCTCCGGACCGATCACCTTCGACGACAACGGTGACCCCACCGAGGCGTACATGGGCATCTACCAGTACGGCAAGGACAACACCTACGCCCCGCTGAACGTCGAGTTCGGCTCGCTCAAGTAAGGCACAACTGCAACGGTCTCGGGCCGGGTCTCCTCACGGAGGCCCGGCCCGTTCGCGTGGCACCCCGTGAGATGCCGCGACCGAGGCTGTGCCGCGAACAGGGGAGTGCCGCCACTGGCCCGTCGGCCCCGGCGGTGTCTTAGCCCCGCCGGCGCCTCAGCCCTGCTGGTGCCTCAGCCCTGGCGGCGCCTCAGCCCTGCCGGCGCGACGCCGCGAAGGTGATCCATCCATCGACGATGCGCCAGGCCGCGACCGCGCCGACCGCGATGGCTGCGACGATGTTGACGACCTTGCCGCGCCCCGTCCACTCGGCGATACCGACGGCGCGCGCGAACTCGGGGTTGATCACATCCTGCGTGAGAAGGATGGAGGCGATCACCGCGAAAGCGACGGAGAGCGCGGCGCCGGTGAGGAACAGCATCCGGGTGTATCGGCCCGTCGACCACAGTGCGTATGCCCAGATGATCTCGAGCACAGCGAGCAGGACGAAGACGCCGACCCACAGCGGCCACAGCGCGGGCGCGAGAACCGGGATGGTCTCGCCCGACGCGTCGGTCACGAATGGCCAGAACTGCTGCCCGATGAGTGCGGCGATCCAGGCCGCGAGCAGCACGGTGGTGCAGACGAATCCGGCCAGACCCGGCTGCCCGGCACGCGGCGGCTGCGGCAGCGCGTCGAGCGAGAACGGCACGAGGGGCGACCGGTCGGTGCGCGTGCGCTCGACGACGACGAAGGCGAGAGTGGTCCAGAACGCGACGTGCACGCCCGCCGAGATCGCGAGCCCGATGGCCGAACCGATGACGCCGCCGAAGGTCGCACCCGTGAGCGCCTGGATGGTGGCCGAGGCGACGGCCGCGAGCGGCACGATGATCGCCAGCAGGAGGATGAGCAGCTGCTTCCATGCCAGGTAGTACTCGGGGCCGAGCAGGTGCAGGGGGCGATCGGCGTAGCGGGCCGCCAGGCGGGCGGGTTCGCCGAGACCGGTCAGGATGTCGCGCTCGGCGTGTGAGGCGTCCTCACCGCCCTCCAGGCGCGCCTCGAGGGCATCGGTGATGCTGGCGCGCAGTTCGCGATCGACGTCGGCGCGCTGCGCCTCGGGGAGCGCGCGCACGACGGCCCAGATGTAGCGGTCGGTGAGAGTGACGCCGGAGGCGGCAGTGGCGCCAGCGCCCGGGGTGGAAGCGGAGGCGGAGGCGGAGGCGGAGGCGTTCATCGTGCGGTCCCTTCGGTCAGGTGCCGGAGCGAGTCGGTGAGACGCTCCCAATCGGCGGACAGGCGCTGGGCGAGGTCGATGCCCGCCTGGCTCGTGCTGTAAAACTTGCGCGGGCGGGCCTCGTCGGTGTTCCACTCGCTCGTGAGCAGGCCCTGCGCCTCGAGGCGCCGGAGCAGCGGGTAGAGCGTATTGCCCTCGACCTCGATGCCCGCGGCCTCGAGATGCTCGAGCAGGGCGTAGCCGTAGTTGGGCGTGCGCAGCGCGAGGAGGCAGGCGAGCACGGCCGTGCCGCGCCTGAGCTCCTGAAAGTACGTCGCATCCTTGTCTTGCATATGCCACACGTTAGTGTGTGCCACACAGTATGTCAACGACGAGAGCCCGAGAGGCGCCGGGCGCCCCGGGCCCGGCGCACACAAAGAAGCCCCGACCGTGCACGCGGTCGGGGCTTCCTGCGTCGCGGGTCGCGCAACGCGTGGGGGATGCTCGGGGCTAGATCCCCCGGGCCGCATCCTGATCGGCGGCCAGGGTGCCGAGGTACAGCTCGATCACCTTGGGGTCCTTCATGAGGTCACGACCGGTGCCCGTGTAGGCATCGCGGCCCTGGTCGAGCACATAGCCGCGGTCGCAGATCTGCAGGCAGCGGCGAGCGTTCTGCTCGACCATGATGACCGAGACGCCCGTCTTGTTGATCTGCTTGACGCGCAGGAACGTCTCGTCCTGGCGCACGGGGGAGAGGCCGGCCGACGGCTCGTCGAGCAGCAGCACGCTCGGCTCCATCATGAGCGCGCGGCCCATGGCCACCATCTGGCGCTCGCCGCCCGAGAGCGAACCGGCGCGCTGCTTGCGACGCTTGCCGAGCTCGGGGAACAGCGTCGTGACGAAGTCGATGCGCTCGTTCAGCAGCTTGGGCTTCTGGAAGATGCCCATCTCGAGGTTCTCTTCGATCGTCAGGCCGGGGAACACGTTGTTGTTCTGCGGCACCATGCCCACACCCTTGGCCACGAGCTTGTCGGCCTTGAGCCCCGTGATGTCTTCGCCGTTCAGGTGCACGGTGCCGGAGCGCACGTTCACCTGTCCGAAGATCGCCTTCAGCAGCGTCGACTTGCCGGCGCCGTTGGGGCCGATGATGCCGATGAGCTCACCGGGCAGGGCCTCGATGCTGCATCCGTTCAAGATGTTGACGCCCGGCAGATAACCGGCGACGAGCACATCGGTGCGGATGACGGCGCGCTCGGCGGTGGCGGTGCCGGCTGTCGTGGCAGCCCCGGTGGTGGGGGTTCCGGATGCATCCGGCTCGGCTGCGTGGCTCATGCCTCGTCCTTCCCGTGCTTCTGTTCGTGGTCATCGTGCTCGTCGGCGTGACGCGCGGCGGCGGCCTTCTCGGCCTCCTCGACCG
The DNA here is from genome assembly GCF_052783725.1 of Okibacterium fritillariae. Taxonomy (NCBI): domain Bacteria; kingdom Bacillati; phylum Actinomycetota; class Actinomycetes; order Micrococcales; family Microbacteriaceae; genus Okibacterium; species Okibacterium fritillariae. The sequence goes on along the minus strand of NZ_CP199917.1, from coordinate 2,576,340 downwards.
GGTTGGGCCCGTCGATGTCGCCGAGGTCGGTGTCGTGGTGCGCGCCCAGGTAGGCGTCGATCACGGCCGGATCCTCCATGACCTTCTCGGGCGGCCCCTCGGCCACGATCTTGCCCTCGGCCATGACGATGACCCAGTCGGAGATGTGGCGCACCATGTGCATGTCGTGCTCGACGAAGAGCACGCTCATGCCCTCGCTCTTCAGGTCCTTGATGTGCCCGAGGAGCGACTGCGTGAGGGCCGGGTTGACGCCGGCCATGGGCTCGTCGAGCATGACGAGGCGCGGGTTGGTCATGAGGGCGCGCGCCATTTCGAGCAGCTTGCGCTGGCCACCCGACAGGGATGCCGCGTAGTCCTCGGACTTCTCGTCGAGCTTGAAGCGCGCGAGCAGTTCCTCGGCTTTGGTCGTGATGTCGGCCTCTTCACCCTTCCACAGGGCGCGGAACAGGGCGCGGAACAGGTTCTCGCCCTTCTGCTTCTGCGCACCGAGCAGCATGTTCTGCAGCACGGTGAGGCGGCCGAGGGACTTGGTCAGCTGGAACGTGCGCACCATGCCCGAGCGCGACACCTTGTAGGCCGAGACGCCCGCGAGGGACTTGCCGTCGAATTGCCAGGTGCCCGTGTTGGGCTTGTCGAAGCCCGTCAGCAGGTTGAAGAGCGTTGTCTTGCCGGCGCCGTTCGGTCCGATGAGGGCGGTGATCTGGCCGCGCGGAATCTCGACGTGCTCGACGTCGACGGCCGTCAGGCCCCCGAACTGCCGCGTCACGCCGTCGGCGATCACGATGGGGTCGGTCTTGCGACATCCAGGGCCGACGGGGCCGTCGACGAGCGGATGTTCGAGCACGGAGGTCGCCGTGCCCACGGGCGTTGCTGCAGAAGACGAGTGATCAGACACTGAACGACAGCTCCTTCTTGTTACCGAATATGCCTTGTGGCCTGAATATCACCAGCAGCATGAGTGCGAGACCCACGAGGATGAATCGGATCTGGCCGGCCTGGCTGGTCGAGATGAACGACAGGATGCCGACATCGATGAGTCCATAGAGGATGCCCTGCGTGAGCGACAGCACGACCCAGAAGATCATGGCGCCGATGATCGGGCCGAAGAGGGTCGCGGCCCCACCGAGGAGCATGATCGTCCAGATGAAGAACGTGAGCGCCGTTCCGTAGTTAGCGGGCTGGACGGCACGCGGCAGGATGAAGATCACGCCGGCGAGCGAGCCGAAGACACCACCGAGCACGAGTGCCTGCATCTTGTAGGAGTAGACGTTCTTGCCGAGGGCGCGCACGGCATCCTCGTCTTCACGCACGGCCTTGACGACGCGACCCCAGGGGCTGCGCATCAGCAGGAACACGAGCAGGGTGGCGAGGAGCACGATGCCCCAGCCGACGAGGCGCACCCACCACTGGTCCGACGAATAGACGAACGGGCCGAAACCGTAGCGGCCCTCGGGCAGCGGGTTGATGTCGTAGAAACCGCCCGAGAAGTTGCTCAGGCCGTTGGCGGCACCCGTCACGTTCGTGAGCGAGGTCGTCGTCACGACGAAACGCATGATCTCGGCCGACGCGATGGTCACGATGGCCAGATAGTCCGCCCTCAGCCTCAGCGTCGGAATGCCAAGCACGAAGGCGAAGAGAATGGATGCCGCGAACGCCGCCAGCACGGCCACCCAGAGCGGCGCGCCGAACGTGAGAACCGAGATGGCGAACGCATATGCGCCGATGAGCATGAAGGCTGCCTGGCCGAAGTTCAGCAGGCCCGTGTAGCCGAAGTGAATGTTCAGGCCGATGGCCGCGAGGGCGTAGGCGGCGGTGGTCGGGCTGATCAGCTCGCCCGCCGCATTGCCGAGAATATTTCCCCAGTCCATGAGTATCTCCCTAACCGATCCGCTCGCGGCGGCCGAGTATGCCCTGCGGGCGAACGAGCAAAACGAGAATGAGAACGACGAGAGCCGAGGCGTACTTCAGGTCGGGCGGCAGCACGAGCGTCGAGAGCTCGACGAACAGCCCCACGACGATCGAGCCGATGAGCGCCCCGAAGGCCGTTCCGAGCCCGCCGAGTGTGACCGCGGCGAACATCATCAGCAGGATCTGGAACCCCATGTCCCAGGAGACCTGGCGGTACAGCGCGAACATCACACCGGCCAGGGCCGACAGGGCGCCGGCCAAGATCCACACGATGCGGATGATGCGGTCGACGTTGATGCCGGACGCGGCGGCGAGCGACGCATTGTCCGACACGGCGCGCGTAGCCTTACCGATGCGCGTGCGGGTGAGGAAGTATCCGACCGCCAGCAGCACGACGACGCTGAGGCCCATGCTGATGAGCGTGGCGACCGTCAAACGCAGCGGACCAATGATGACGGGTGTCGAGAGGCCCACGTTCATGGTCTTCGTCTGGCCGCCGATGTTGAAGAGGTAGACGTAGCGCAACACGATCGAGAGGCCGATGGACACCACCATGGCCTGCACGAGTCTCACCCCCCTGCGCCTCAAGGGTTTCCAGATCACGGCGTCGTTCAGATAGCCGAAGACGGCGCCCAGCAGCACGGCGACGATGGTCGCAACCACGATGTTGAGGCCGAGCAGCACGCCGAACACCCACGACATGATGGCGCCGAACGTGACCATCTCGCCCTGGGCGAAGTTGTTGAGGCCCGTGGTGCCGAAGATCAGCGTGATGCCGATGGCCGCGAGGGCCAGCAGCAGGCCGAAGTTGAGGCCGGCGACGATGCGGATGAGCAGCTGCTCGCCGAACCCCGTGGTCTGCCGGGTGTCCTCACCCGTGGGGAACAGCACGCTGACCGAGTTGGTCTGAGCGAGCGTGATCTCTTTGCTGGCCTCGGTGCCGTCGCGCAGGGCGACGCCGTCGGGCAGGGTCGACTCGTCGAGCGCGACCGTGTACGTGCCGGGTTCCGGAACGTTGACGGTCCAGCGGCCCTGGGCGTTCGTGCTGACGGTTTCGTCGAATCCGTTGCCCGAGACGGCGACGTCGACGCTTTCGACGCCCTCGTCCCCGGACTTGATGATTCCCGACACCGTGAAGGTGCTGGTGAAGTCGCTCGTGGGTTCCGGGCTGGGTGCCGGGGTCGCCGACAGGTGCACGGTGTCGACGGATGCCGGGGCGGCCGCAGAGGCGCTGGCGGCCGGCATCCCGATACTGACGACGAGAGCGAAACAGACGGATAAGACACTGGCAAATACCAGGGCGAGGCGACCCACCATCGCGTGTGGTCGTGAACGGCCCAAGCTGCACCTCCATTGTGTGAGACGGGAGGGCGGTTGCCCCCAGTTTCCGTCTTCGTGCGCTGACTGGTGGCCGACGCTACAGCGGGTATGTGTCGAATATGTTTCCGGCACAGCACTCGTTTTTTTCACCCCGTCCACTTTGACGGCCACTGCCCGATAGTGGGGCCTGGAGCCGAGGAATACAAGGGGGTACAGCTCGTTTAGTATTAAGTACCGGATCCCCAGAGGTGTGAATCCGCCTTCTGCTCGGCCTCGAACATGGAAAAGAGAAATGATGGATCAGCCGGATCCCTTCGGTTTTGTCGGTCTCACCTACGACGATGTGCTGCTTCTGCCCGGGCACACCGACGTCATCCCCAGTGAAGCCGAGACGTCATCGCGTCTCACGAAGCGCATCCGGTTGAATACCCCGCTGCTCTCGAGTGCTATGGACACCGTCACCGAGGCGCGCATGGCCATCGCCATGGCCCGCGAGGGTGGCATCGGCATCCTGCACCGCAACCTCTCGATCCAAGACCAGGCCGACCAGGTCGACCGCGTCAAGCGCAGCGAATCGGGCATGATCACCAACCCCGTCACGACCACACCCACCGCCACGGTGGCCGAAGTCGATGCGCTGTGCGGACAGTTCCGCGTCTCGGGCCTGCCCGTGGTCGACGGCGAGGGCGTGCTCGTGGGCATCGTCACCAACCGCGACATGCGCTTCGTCTCGCCGTTCGAAAAGGCCACCACGCTCGTGCGCGACGTCATGACGAGCGACAACCTCGTCACGGCGCCCGTGGGCGTCTCCTCCGACGAGGCCATGGCTTTGCTGGCGCAGCACCGCATCGAGAAGCTGCCGCTCGTCGACGAGCGCCGCAAGCTCAAGGGCCTCATCACGGTCAAGGACTTCGTCAAAACCGAGCAATACCCGCTGTCGACCAAGGATGACGAGGGCCGCCTGCGCGTGGGCGCTGCGATCGGCTTCTTCGGTGACGCGTGGCAGCGTGCCGGCGCCCTGCTCGACGCCGGTGTCGACGTGCTCGTCGTCGACACGGCCAACGGTGACTCGGCCGGTGTGCTCGACGTCATCCGCAAGCTGAAGAACGACCCGGCCTTCGCGGGCGTCGACATCATCGGCGGCAACGTGGCGACGCGTTCGGGCGCTCAGGCCATCATCGACGCCGGTGCGGACGCCATCAAGGTGGGCGTCGGGCCCGGCTCCATCTGCACCACCCGCGTCGTGGCCGGGGTGGGCGTTCCCCAGGTGACCGCGGTGTACGAGGCATCCCTCGCGGCCCGCGAATCGGGAACTCCCGTGATCGCCGACGGTGGCCTGCAGTACTCGGGCGACATTGCCAAGGCGCTCGTCGCCGGCGCCGACACCGTCATGCTGGGCTCGCTGCTCGCGGGCACCGACGAGAGCCCCGGCGACCTGATCTTCCAGGGCGGCAAGCAGTTCAAGAGCTACCGCGGCATGGGTTCGCTCGGCGCTCTGCAGACGCGCGGCACCAAGACGTCCTACTCGAAGGACCGCTACTTCCAGTCGGATGTCCCCTCCGACGACAAGTTGATCCCCGAGGGCATCGAGGGTCAGGTTCCCTACCGCGGGCCGGTCTCGGCGGTCTCGTACCAGCTCATCGGCGGCCTGCGTCAGTCCATGTTCTACGTGGGCGCTCGCTCGATCGAGGAGCTCAAGATGAAGGGCAAGTTCGTGCGCATCACGCCGGCCGGCCTCAAGGAATCGCACCCGCACGACGTGCAGATTGTCGTCGAGGCCCCGAACTACCGCTAGCGCGCACGCGCACGCGCACGCGCACCGCTTGACCGAAACCCCCGTCTCGACTGCGAGGCGGGGGTTTCGTCCTGCCGGGGGCCGGATGGGAAGGGCCGGAGGGAGTGGCGCAAGGGAGCGGCGGGGCAATTGTCGGGGGTGTCCGTGGGCCTCGCCGGGGATGGGAAGCCGATGCCGCGCGAGAGGGGCCGGGCGTCGGCGACGATAAGGTAGGGGGGTGAGCTACGAAAACGAGATCGGTGTGTCCAAACGCGCCCGACGTGCCTATGCCTTCGATGACATCGCGGTCGTTCCCTCGCGCAGGACGCGCGATCCCGAAGACGTGTCGGTGTCGTGGTCGATCGACGCCTACCAGTTCGGCATCCCGTTCCTCGCGGCACCGATGGACTCGGTGGTGTCGCCGTCGACGGCCATCATGATGGGGCAGCTCGGGGGACTCGGCGTGCTCGACCTCGAGGGGCTGTGGACGCGGTACGAGAACCCCGAGCCCTACCTGGCCGAGATCGCGCAGCTGAGCGCGGCCCAGGCCACCGCTCGGATGCAGGAGATCTACTCCGAGCCCATCAAGCCCGAACTCGTCACGGCTCGGCTTGCCGAGATCCGCGCGGCCGGTGTAACGGTTGCGGGTGCGCTGTCGCCGCAGCGCACGCAGGAGCTCTATGAGACCGTCGTCGCGGCCGGCGTCGACCTGTTCGTCATCCGCGGCACCACGGTGTCGGCCGAGCACGTCTCGAAGAACCAAGAGCCGCTCAACCTGAAGAAGTTCATCTACGAGCTCGACGTTCCCGTCATCGTGGGCGGTGCATCCACCTACACGGCTGCGCTGCACCTCATGCGCACGGGCGCGGCCGGCGTGCTCGTCGGCTTCGGCGGGGGAGCGGCGTCGACCACGCGCGCCACGCTCGGCATCCACGCCCCCATGGCAACCGCCGTCGCCGATGTGGCCGGCGCTCGCCGCGACTACATGGACGAATCGGGCGGCCGCTACGTGCACGTCATCGCCGACGGTGGCCTCGGCACGTCGGGCGATATCGTCAAGGCGATCGCCTGCGGCGCCGACGCGGTCATGCTGGGCAGCGCCCTCGCTCGTTCGACTGACGCGCCCGGCCACGGCTACCACTGGGGTGCCGAGGCGCATCACTCGAAGCTGCCGCGCGGCAACCGCGTTCCCGTCGAACAGATCGGCACGCTCGAAGAGGTCCTCTACGGGCCCGCGACGTCGGCGGATGGCACGGCCAACCTGGTCGGCGCCCTGCGTCGCTCGATGGCGACGACGGGTTACTCCGACTTGAAAGAGTTCCAGCGCATCGACGTGGTCGTTGCGCCCTACCGCGTGAGCTGACCTCTCGCACTCTGCACCTTTCCGTGATGCCGGTCCCTTCGGGGGTCGGCATCACGTGTTTCCGGCGAAAGGCGCCCCTGCCGGCCTGCCTCGTTGACGCGATGCGCTGACGCGTAGCGAGGTGCGAGGTGCGAGCGATGCTCATACTGTGAGCGGATGTGCGGCACAAGCGCTTGTTCGCATGCCGCGGGCGTATTAGCGTCGGGAACGTGGCCGACATCGCCTGTCGTGGCGGTCACCGATCCGGCGGAAGCGGCAGGCGGTTACCCAGGAGGACTCCGATGGCGCATCCGAATCACGGCCGAGACGACAACGGCAGAACGACGAAGCTCGGGCCGGAGGAACGCGCCCAGGCGATCGCCGCCCTGAAGGAGAAAGAGCTCGACATCTTGGTCGTGGGCGGCGGCATCGTGGGCGCGGGCAGTGCGCTCGACGCCGTGACGCGCGGCCTGTCGACGGGCATCCTCGAGGCCCGGGACTGGTCGTCGGGAACGTCGAGCCGGTCGTCGAAACTCGTGCACGGCGGCATCCGCTATCTCGAGCAGCTCGACTTCCGGTTGGTGCGCGAGGCCCTGACCGAGCGTGGCCTGCTCCTGCAGCGCATCGCGCCGCACCTCGTGAAGCCCGTGCGTTTTCTCTACCCGCTGAAGAAGCGGTTCTATGAGCGTTTCTACATCGGCGCGGGCATGCTGCTGTATGACCTGTTCTCCTACACGGGTGGTCGGCCGCCCGGTGTGCCGCACCACCGTCACCTGTCGAAGCGTGGTGTGCAGCGGGCTCTCCCATCGCTGGCATCCGACGCGTTTGTCGGTGGGCTCACCTACTACGACGCGCAGGTGGATGACGCGCGCTATGGCGCGTCCGTGGTGCGGACCGCCGCCTACTATGGCGCGCACGCCGCGAGCCGGGTGCGGGTCGAAGGGTTCCTCAAGGTCGGCCAGCGGGTCGTCGGCGTGAAGGCGCACGATCTGGAGACGGGCGAGCGATTCGACGTGCGCGCGAAGCAGGTCGTGAACGCGACCGGCGTGTGGACCGACGACACCCAGTCGATGGTGGGGGAGCGCGGGCAGTTCAAGGTGCGCGCGTCGAAGGGTGTGCACCTTGTGGTGCCGCGCGACCGTTTCCAGTCGAACATGGGTCTGCTGCTGCGCACCGAGAAGAGTGTGCTCTTCGTGATTCCGTGGGGCCGGCACTGGCTGATCGGCACGACCGACACGGATTGGCACCTCGACAAGGCTCACCCGGCCGCGACAGCCGCTGACATCGATTACATCCTCGAACACGTCAACTCGGTACTGGCGGTGCCGCTGACGCGCGACGACGTCGAGGGCGTCTATGCCGGGCTGCGACCTCTGCTCGCGGGGGAGAGCGACCAGACGTCGAAGCTGTCGCGCGAGCACCTGGTGGCGCATTCGGTGCCGGGGCTCGTGGTGATCGCGGGTGGCAAGTGGACGACGTATCGGATCATGGCGAAGGACGCGGTGGATGCTGCGGCATCCGCTCTCGACGGCAAGATCCCCGAGAGTGTGACCGAGAACGTGGCGCTGCTGGGCGCCGAGGGCTACCAGGCCGCGTGGAACAAGCGCGCGAAGATCGCGAAGGCGTTCGACGTGCACCCCACGCGGGTCGAGCACCTGCTCAACCGCTTCGGTGTCCTGTCGGATGAGGTGCTCGATCTCATTCGCGAACGCCCCGAGTTGAAGGAGCCGCTGCCGGGCGCCGACGACTACCTGCAGGCGGAGGTCGTCTATGCGGCCACGCACGAGGGTGCCCTGCACCTCGAGGATGTCCTGGCCCGCCGCACGCGCATCTCGATCGAGGCCTGGGACCGCGGAGTCTCTGCCGCGCCGGTCGCGGCCGCGCTCATGCAGGAGGCGCTCGGCTGGGACGATAAGCGCACGCAGCGCGAGATCGACAACTACCTCAAGCGGGTGGAAGCCGAGCGCGCCTCGCAGGAGCAGCCCGACGACGAGTCGGCCGACCGCATCCGTCTCGCGGCCCCCGACATCCAGTCGGGCGCGCACGAATCGGATGTCTCGACCGCCGAAGACCCGCAGCAGCCCGACGAGTCCGCTGCCGAGGCGTCAGCCGACGAGCCGTCGCGCGACGAGGTCACCCACGGCGACACCGACGGCACGGCCGACGACCCGGGCCACGAGAACGACACCTCCGGCGTCGAAAAAAGCTAGCAGCACCTGACTCGGGGGCGTGGGAGCGCATGCGCGCGCCACGCCCCTCCCTCTCACGGCCAACCGCGACGGACTTTTTTTTCTCGATTTTCCTCTTCCAGGCGAACTATTCCGGATGGAATATTCCAACCGGAACAGTCCTCTCCCGCGACGAGGGCGAAGACCGGGGTAGTTGCGGTGACGGCGAGCGTGAAACCGGGGTAGGACGCCGCCAGCAGTGAGGTCTCGTCCGTATTCCATATGGAATATTCCGGCGGGAATGGTTCAGATGGAATATCCCAGATGCGAAAAAGATGTTCCGTGAGGCTGGTCAGTCGAAGATGCGGCGCAGGACGTTGGTGTTGGCGAGGTCGAGGAGCTCGTCGCCGCGGCCGGACATGACCGTGCGCAGCGCGTAGAGCGTGAAGCCGCTGGCCTGCTCGGCCGTGATGGTCGGCGGGATCGAGAGCTCCTGGCGCGCCGTGACAACGTCGATGAGCGCGGGGCCGTCGTGCTCGAAGGCCTCGAGGAGGGCATCCGACAGGTCGTTGGGCTTCTCGACGCGCACGCCGTGGATGCCCATGGCCTTCGCCACCTCGGCGAAGTTCGGGTTCACCAGGTCGGTGCCGTAGTTGACGATGCCCGCGGCCTTCATCTCGACCTCGACGAAGTTGAGCGACGAGTTGTTGAAGACCACGATCTTCACGGGCAGCTTGTTCTGCACGAGCGACAGCAACTCGCCCATCAGCATGGTGAGACCGCCGTCGCCCGCCAGCGCGATGATCTGGCGATCCGGGTGGGATGCCTGCGCACCCAGCCCCTGCGACACGGCGTTCGCCATGGTGCCGTGGCTGAACGATCCGATGAGGCGGCGCCTGCCGTTCATGTGCAGGTAGCGAGCCGCCCAGGTGACGGGGGAGCCGACATCCGGAATGAAGACGGCATCATCGTCGGCCAACTCGTCGATCAGGCGCGTCAGGTATTGCGGGTGGATGGGCGAGCGGTTGTGGTCGTTGTCGGCGAGGTCGTCGAGGCCCTTGCGCGACTTCTTGTAGTGCTTCAGGGCGTCCTCGAGGTGAGAACGCTTCTTCTTGCGCTCCACGAGGTTGGTGAGGGCCGCCGCGGTGTCCTTGACGGTTCCGACGAGGCCCAGCGTGAGCGGGGTGCGGCGGCCAAGCTGTTCGCCGCGGACATCCACCTGGATTTTGACGGCCTTCTCGGGGAAGAACTGTTGGTAGGGGAAATCGGAGCCGAGCACGAGGAGCGTGTCGCACGTCTCCATGGCGCGGTAGCCCGACGCGAAACCGAGCAGACCCGTCATGCCGACGTCGAAGGGATTGTCGTATTCGACGTGCTCCTTGCCACGCAGCGCGTGCACGATCGGGGCGCCCAGCGTGTCGGCCAGCGCCAACAACTCGTCGTGCGCGCCAGCGGCACCCGCGCCCGCCAAGATCGTGACCTTCTCGCCCTTGTTCAGCAGCGCGGCGGCCTCGGCGAGACCCTCGGCCGACGGCAGCACCGAACTCTGGGTCGGGCGGATCGAGACCGTGCGCGGGCTGTCGGCCTTCTTCAACAGGATGTCGCCCGGGATCACGATCACCGCGACACCCTTCTTCTCGATGGCCGTGCGCATGGCGATCTCGAGCACGCGCGGCATCTGGGCGGGATCGGAGACGAGCTCGCAATAAACGCTGCACTCGCGGAACAACTCCTGCGGGTGCGTCTCCTGGAAGTAGTTCGAGCCGATCTCGGCGCTCGGGATGTGGGCGGCGATCGCGAGCACGGGCACCCGCGAACGGTTAGCGTCGTAGAGGCCGTTGACGAGGTGCGTGTTGCCGGGGCCGCAGCTGGCCGCGCAGACCGCCAACTCGCCCGTGAGCGCGGCCTCGGCCGACGCGGCGAACGCGGCGCCCTCCTCGTGGCGCACGTGCACCCACTCGAGGGTGCCGTCGGCGCGCAACGCATCCGTGAAACCGTTGAGCGAATCGCCCGGCAGGCCGTAGACCCGTTTCACCCCCGACGCCGTGAGTGTGTCGACGATGTTCGCTGCGATCGTGCCCATGTTTCAGCCCTTCGTGTGCGGATGATTCGTCGGGCGGTCCGCGCTGATCGCCCCCAACCATCCGATCACATCGGGCCGTGGAATGTGAGGGGTTGCCACGTTATTCTCGGCGGCGGCGGCGGCGGGCAAGGCGGGCGGACGGGCAAGGCGGGCAGGCAAGGCGGGCGCGACGACGGGGCGGTGGGCAGCGGAAAGGGTCGGCGGGGCGGCTCGGCTAGGGGGTCGTTGCGACGCGGGCGGCAAAGGGGGCCGTCGACGCGCGCTCGACGAGGCGCACCGGCACGATGGTGGTGCCCGCCGCTGCCGCGTTCTGCTCGATCTCGGCCAGCAGGCGCTGCACGCAGATGCGGCCGACGGCCGAGAAGTCCTGATGCACCGTCGTGAGCGGCGGCCAGTAGGACGAGGATTCCTCGGTGTCGTCGAAGCCCACGACGCTCACGTCGTCCGGCACGGGCCGGCCCGCCTCGTGCAGGGCCCGCAGCACGCCGAGGGCCATCTGGTCATTGGCCGCGAAGATGGCCGTGACGGCGGGGTTCTGCGCGAGCTGCGCGCCGATGCGATAGCCCGATTCGGCCGACCAATCACCCACGAGTGGTTCGTCGACGGGCGCGCCGACGGCCTCGAGCGACGCGCGCCACGCCTCGGTGCGTCGCGCCGACGAGAACGAGGTCGGTGGGCCGGCCACGTGGTGCACGGTCGGGTGTCCGAGCGCCAGCAGATGCTCCGTGGCGAGCCGGGCGCCCTGGCGCTGGTCGGTGTCGACCACGGTGTAGGGGTCCGCGGCATCCGAATCGACGATGACGACCGGGATGCCAGCGGGCAGCGAGATGTCGGCGCGGTCGAGGATGTGTGCCTCGATGATGATGAGGATGCCGTCGACGGCTTGCTCACTCAAACGCGTGAAGGCGCCCGCGACCTCGCCCTGGGTCGGATGGCTGAGCGGCATGAGCGTGATCGAATAACCCGCCTCGGCCGTGGCCGTCGCGATGGCGTCGAGCGTGCGCATGTTGCCGAAGGTCGAGAGAGTGAACATGATGACGCCGATGGTGCGGAAGCGACCCGTCTTCAGCGCACGAGCGGCGCTGTTGGGGCGGTAGCCGACCGCGGACATGGCAGCCAGCACGCGGTCGCGGGTGTCGGCGTCGACGTTCTGGTGGCCGTTCGACACGCGCGACACCGTCTGTGACGAGACGCCCGCGCGCTTCGCCACGTCGGCCATCGACGGGCCGCGCACACGCGAGGGCGCGGCCGATTGAGTGGATGGTGACGCCGATTGAACGTCACCAACCAGCGCCTGAGCGGCAAGCGGAACGGGGGAGGTGGCGTCGTCGACAGGCACTCGAGACCCCCTTCTCGCCGCACTTGACGCGACGCTGTTGTCGTGTAAAGGTGTAACCCACACCCCATGTTTACGTAAACACGCTACCATCAGAACGCAGATGTTTACGCAAACATCGCACTACACCGAAACTCGCTCCCAACGAACCGGATTTCCCATGACGACGCTGTCAGCAGACGCCCCCGCCACCCCGCGGCCGGCCGCTCTCCGGCGAGACAAGCGCAGATGGACGGGATGGGCCTTCGTGGCCCCGTTCCTCGTCGTCTTCGCGCTCGTGCTCGTCGCACCCGTGATCTATGCGATCTACCTCAGCCTCTTCAAAGAGCAGCTGATCGGCGGCAACGCGTTCGTCGGAATCTCGAACTACACGCAGGCCCTCTCCGACCCCAAATTCTGGGATTCGCTCGGCCGCGTCGCCCTGTTCCTCTGCGTGCAGGTGCCCATCATGCTGGGCCTCGCCCTCTTCGCGGCGCTCGCCATCGACTCGGCGCGCCTCTACCTGTCGTCGTTCTTCCGCATCTCGATCTTCCTGCCCTACGCCGTTCCCGCCGTCGTCGCGACGCTCATGTGGGGCTTCATGTACGGCAACCGCTTCGGCCTCGTCGGCAACGTCAACGACTTCTTCGGCATCCAGCTGCCCGACCCGCTGTCGAACAACTGGGTGCTGCTGTCGATCGGCAACATCGTCACGTGGGAGTTCGTGGGCTACAACATGCTCATCTTCTACGCCGCACTGCGCGTCATCTCGACGGACCTCTATGAGGCGGCCGAGCTCGACGGTGCCAGCCAGTGGCGCATCATCCGCAGCATCAAGCTGCCCGCCATCCGTGGTGCCATCGTGATCGCCGGCATCTTCTCGGTCATCGGCAGCTTCCAACTGTTCAACGAGCCGAACATCCTGCAATCGCTCGCGCCCAACACGATCTCGACGTTCTTCACGCCGAACATGTACGCCTACAACCTGTCGTTCTCGGGCCAGCAGTACAACTACTCGGCCGCCATCGCCATCATCATGGGCGTCGTCACCGCCGTGATCGCCTACATCGTGCAGAACTCCGGTTCGCGCAAGGAGAAGTGACGCCATGACCAGCGTGCAACAGGGCGCAGCGCCCGCCCCCTCGAACCAGCCCACCGACAAGATCGACGCCACGACCGGCCGCGTGCGCCCCGCCCGACGTTCGTCGACCGGCCAGCGCCGCCCGCGTTTCGCCAAACCGCAGGAGGGCGGCTTCCGCAAGAAGCGTTCCGTCTGGCTGACCGTCGTCATGGCCGTCATGCTCGTCTACGCGCTGCTTCCGCTGTTCTGGCTCTTCGTCAACTCGACCAAGACGCAGGACGTTCTCTTCAACTCGTTCGGCCTGTGGTTCTCGGGCGACTTCTCGTTGTTCGCGAACATCGGCGAGACGCTGGCCTACCACGACGGCGAATTCATCCGCTGGTTCGGCAACACCGTGCTCTACGTGGTCGTCGGCGCCGGCGGGGCCACCTTCCTCGCCACACTGGCGGGTTACGGCCTGGCCAAGTACGACTTCCCCGGCAAAAAGGGCGTCTTCGCGGTCGTCCTCGGCGCCGTGGCCGTCCCCGGAACTGCCCTGGCCGTTCCCACGTTCCTCATGTTCAGCCAGCTGGGTCTGACCAACACGCCGTGGGCGATCATCCTGCCCTCGCTCATCAGCCCCTTCGGCCTCTACCTCATCTGGACCTACGCCATCGATTCGGTGCCCACCGAGTTGCTCGAGGCGGCGCGGATGGATGGGGCGGGCGAATTCCGGACCTTCTTCACCATCTCGCTCAAGTTGCTGAGCCCCGGTCTCATCACGGTGTTGCTCTTCACCATGGTCGCCACCTGGAACAACTACTTCCTGCCGCTCATCATGCTGTCGGAGTCGACGTGGTACCCCCTCACGGTGGGCCTCAACCAGTGGAACAACCAGGCCTCGACGGCCGGCGGCGAGGCCATCTACAACCTCGTCATCACGGGCTCGTTCCTCACCATCATCCCGATCGTCATCGCGTTCCTCTTCATGCAGCGCTACTGGCAGTCGGGCCTCGCCGCGGGCAGCGTCAAGCAGTAACGACGACCCGCGGATGTCTCACCCGCAGCACCCTTCACCGCACCAACCGCATCACCCGCAACACAGCTCCGCATCCACACCAGAACCCGAACACCGTTTACAACGACGTGAAAGGAAAACGATGAACAGTCGTTTCAAGAAGACCGTTTGGCGCACGCTCGCCACGGCAACCGTCGGCATCGCCGCCGGCGCCTCGCTCGTGGCCTGCTCGTCGGGCCCCGGCGGCTCGGCCGACTCCGGCTCGGCAGAGGACCTCGAGAAGGCCCTGCAGACCGAATCATCCATCACCGTGTGGGCCTGGGCCCCCGCGGTCGAGGACATCGCCAAGGCCTTCGAGGAGAAGTACCCGAAGATCACCGTCAACGTGGAGAACGTCGGCACCGGCAACGACCAGTACACCAAGCTGCAGAACGCAATCAAGGCCGGCTCGGGCGCCCCCGACGTGGCTCAGATCGAGTACTACGCGCTGCCGCAGTTCGCGCTCGGCAACTCGCTCGCCGACCTGTCGAAGTTCGGCTTCGACGACCTGGAAGACAAGTTCACCGCATCGACGTGGAACTCGGTCAACCTGAACGACAAGCTCTATGCGCTGCCGCAAGACTCAGGCCCCATGGCGATGTTCTATCGCAAGGACGTCTTCGACAAGTACGGCATCGCCGTGCCCGAGACCTGGGACCAGTACATCGCCGCCGCGAAGACCATCCACGACGCCGACCCCAACGCCTACATCACCAACGACACCGGCGACGCGGGCTTCACCACGAGCATGATCTGGCAGGCCGGCGGCAAGCCGTACACGGTCGACGGCGAGAACGTGGGTATCAACCTGCAGGACGAGGGCTCGAAGAAGTGGGCCGATAAGTGGAACCAGCTGGTCGAGGGCGGCTACGTGGCCCAGACCTCCTCCTGGAGCGACGAGTGGTTCCGCGGCCTGTCCGACGGTTCGATCGCCACGCTCATCATCGGTTCGTGGATGCCCGGCAACCTCGAGGGCCAGGCCCCCGACGGCTCCGGCCAGTGGCGCGTCGCCCCCATGCCCCAGTACGAGGCCGGCGGAACCGCGACGGCCGAGAACGGTGGCGGTGGAGACGCCGTGCTCGAGCAGTCGAAGAACAAGCTCGTCGCCGCAGCCTTCCTGAAGTACATGAACGCCGAAGAGGGCACGCAGATCTCGATCGACAAGGGCGGCTTCCCGTCGACCAACGCCGACCTCGAATCCGACGAATTCCTCGGCTACGAGAGCGAGTACTTCGGCGGCCAGAAGATCAACGAGGTCTTCGCCGACTCGGCCAAGAACGTCGTCAAGGGATGGCAGTACCTGCCCTTCCAGGTCTACGCCAACAGCATCTACAACGACACCGTGGGCCAGGCCTACGCCAACAAGTCTGACCTCAACGAGGGTCTGACCGACTGGCAGAAGGCTTCGGCCAGCTACGGCTCCGAGCAGGGCTTCACGGTCTCCGAGAAGTAGCCAGCCCGTGAAGTAACCGGCCCGGGGAGCAGTCAGCTCCGGCCAGAACGACCAGATGGCGGGCGGATCCCCCTCCGCCCGCCATCTCCTTCCCCCTCGAAAGGTTCCCCGTGCTCACCGCCTCGCTGCGCCTGAACACCCGCACCCCCGTCGCCCCCGTCAACCCGCGGCTCTTCGGCTCGTTCGTCGAGCACATGGGCCGCGCGGTGTACACGGGCATCTTCGAACCCGGCCACGAGACGGCGGATGCTCGGGGCTTCCGTTCCGACGTCGCCGACCTCGTGCGCGAGCTCGGCGTCAGCATCGTGCGCTACCCGGGCGGCAACTTCGTCTCGGGTTTCAAATGGGAAGACAGCGTGGGACCGGTCGACGAGCGACCCGTGCGATTGGATGCCGCGTGGCACTCGATCGAGACGAATCGCGTCGGCATCCACGAGTTCGCCGCCTGGGCCGCATCGGCGGGAGTCGAGGTCATGCAGGCCGTGAACCTCGGCACCCGCGGCGTCGCCGAAGCCGCAGAACTGCTCGAATATTGCAACATTCCGCGCGGCACGGCGTTGAGCGACGCCCGCCGGGCCAACGGGGCCGACGAGCCCTTCGACATCCGTGTCTGGTGCCTCGGCAACGAGATGGACGGGCCCTGGCAGATCGGCCACAAGACGGCCGACGAGTATGGCCGCCTCGCCGCCGAGACCGCTCGCCTCATGCGCTTCGTCGACCCGCGCATCGAATTGGTGGCCGCGGGTTCGTCGAACGCCGAGATGCCCACGTTCGGCAGCTGGGAGCGCACGGTGCTCACGCACACGGCCGGGCTCGTCGACCACATCTCGGTGCACGCCTACTACGAGGAGCTCGATGGCGACGCCGACAGCTTCCTGGCCTCGGCCGTGGGCCTCGACCGCTACCTCGACGAGGTCGCCCAGATCATCGACGAGGTGCGCGCCGAGGCCGGCATCGAGCGGCCCATCGGCATCAGCGTCGACGAGTGGAACGTCTGGTATCAGACGCGTTTCAACGAGGTCGACAAGGAACCCCTGCTGACGGGGGAGTGGAACGAGGCACCGCGGCTGATCGAAGACGAGTACGGCGTGACCGACGCCGTGGTGGTCGGATCGCTGCTGAACTCGCTGCTGCGCCACGGCAACCGCGTGTCGATGGCCAACCTCGCGCAGCTCGTCAACGTGATCGCGCCCATCCGCTCCGAGCCCGGCGGGCCCGCGTGGCGGCAGACCACCTTCCACCCGTTCGAGCGCACCGCCCGGTTCGCGCGCGGCGAGATCCTCGAGGTGGATGTCTCGGGCGCGCCCGTCGTCGAGACGCAGAAGTACGGCGCCGTTCCCGTCGTCGATGCCGCGGCGACGCGCGACGGCGACGACGTGGTGCTGTTCCTCGTGAACCGGTCGACGACCGACGTGCTTGCCCTGAGCGTCGAGATCCCGGATGTCGCGGGGCTCGCGCTCGTCGACGCCGAGACGTTGACCGTGCCGGACGGGCTCGACCGGCACGCCTCGAACACGGCGACCGAACCGGCGCGCGTGGGGCTCGTGCGGCTCGCGGGCGTCGAGGTTTCCTCCGAGTCTGGCGCCGCCGCCGCTGGCTCTGCCGCCGTCTCGGCCACCCTGCCCGCGCTGTCGTGGTCGATCATTCGCCTCGCCGCGACCGCCGCCGCCGAGACGCTTCCTGCCGCGACATCCGCTTCTTCATCCGCCGCTTCTCCGTCGGACTCTTCCGACGCAACGACATCTTCCCTGGGGGACACCCGTGCCTGACTTCCGCATCGGCGACACCGACTTCGAGCTCGACGGGCAGCCGTTCCGTGTGCTGGCGGGGGCGCTGCACTACTTCCGCGTGCACCCCGAACAGTGGGCCGACCGCATCCACAAGGCCAAGCTCATGGGCCTCAACACCATCGAGACCTACGTGCCGTGGAACCTGCACGAGCCCAACCCCGGACACTTCGACCTGACGGGCCGCCTCGACCTCGAGCGCTTCCTGCAGCTCATCGCCGACGCGGGCATGTACGCCATCGTGCGCCCGGGCCCCTACATCTGCGCCGAGTGGGACAACGGCGGCCTGCCCGCCTGGCTGTTCCGCGACGAGGCCGTGGGTGTGCGCCGCTTCGAGCCGCTCTACATGGCCGAGGTCGAGCGCTACTTCGACCGCGTGCTGCCCATCGTCGAACGCGCGCAGATCACGAACGGCGGCCCCGTCATCCTCGTGCAGATCGAGAACGAGTACGGCGCCTACGGCGACGACAAGCAGTATCTCGAGGCGCTCGTCGCGCTCAACCGCGCGCACGGCATCACGGTGCCGCTCACGACCATCGACCAGCCCACCGACGAGATGCTCGCCACCGGCAGCCTGCCGGGCCTGCACAAGACCGGTTCGTTCGGGTCGCGCGCCATCGAGCGTCTCGCCACGCTGCGCCGCCACCAGCCCACCGGCCCCCTCATGTGCGCCGAGTTCTGGAACGGCTGGTTCGACTTCTGGGGCTCGCACCACCACACCACGCCGGCCGCCGAGGCCGCGCGCGAGCTCGACGAACTGCTCGCGACCGGGGCATCCGTCAACCTGTACATGTTCCACGGCGGCACCAACTTCGGCTTCACGAACGGCGCCAACGACAAGGGCGTCTATCAGCCCACCGTCACGAGCTACGACTACGACGCCCCGCTCGACGAGGCCGGCAACCCGGGCCCCAAGTTCTGGGCGTTCCGCGACGTGATCGCGAAGTATGCGCCGGTTCCCGACGAGGTTCCGGATGCCGCGACCCCCGCTCCGGCGTTCCGGGCCCCGGCCGACGCCGTCGTCCCCTTCTGGCAGGTCGCGTCGGCGCTCGGCGAGAGCATTCCGCACCGCAGCATCCCGACCTTCGACCAGGTGGAGCACTACACGGGCTTCGGCGTCTACTGCACCGAGATCGACTTCCGCGGCACGGGGCGCGCGCCGGTTCTCTCGATCGGCGAGGTGCGCGACCGCGCGCTCGTCTACCTGAACCGTCAGCCCGTCGGCGTGCTGTCGCGCGACAACCACGACCGCGCCATCGGCCTGCCGTTCGAGGCCTTGGGCACGCTCGAGATCCTCGTCGAAGACCAGGGTCGCGTGAACTACGGGCACCGCATCGGCGAGGACAAGGGCCTGATCGGGCCCGTCACGATCGACGGTCACGCGCACGAGCGCTGGGAGTTGCAGCCGCTCGGGCTCGACGACCTGTCGCCCGTGTCCGAGGCGTTCGCGCGGTCAGCGGCACCCGACCCCGAGGCATCCGCCATCGCCGGCCCCGCGTTCGTGCGCGCCACCGTCGAGCTCGACGCCCCCACCGACCTGTTCCTCGACACGACCACGCTCGGCAAGGGCGTGGCCTGGGTGAACGGTTTCAACCTGGGCCGCTATTGGCGCCGGGGCCCGCAGAACACGCTCTACGTGCCCGCCTCGACCCTGAAGCCCGGCGCCAACGAGATCGTGCTCTTCGAACTGCACGCCATCCCCGACGCGACCCTCACGTTCGTGAGCGCGGCCGACCTCGGACACACCGAGTTCTAGATCTCCGCGGGCCGGCCACGGTCGGCCCGCGGGTCCAACCCCGAAGTACGACATACCCGCAGCACCAGCACATCCGCACCACCGCAGCACCCGCATGACCCGATGCACCCTCATCACACGCAATGAAGCGAAAGGGCACGTCCTATGACAGCACGAACACCCCGGGGGCGCCGACTCCGGCGCACCGTCTCGATGGCACTGACGGGCGCGCTCGCCGCGTCCGGTGTCGCCCTCGCCGGAGCGGGGGCGCACGCAGCGCCCACGGCGACCGCGCCGGCCCAGGCCGCCACGACCCAGGCGGTCACGTCCCCGGCGGCGGTGGCCGCGGCATCCGCCACGCAGACGATCACGCCGGATCCGTCCTACCAGCAGCCCGAATTCGAGGGCTGGGGCACGAGCCTCGTGTGGTTCGCCAACGCCACGGGCGACTACCCCGACGAGGTGCGCAACAAGCTCGCCGACATGGTCTTCGGAAAAGACGGCCTCAACCTCAACATCGCGCGCTACAACGTGGGCGGCGGCGACGCGCCCGAAACGCCCTCCTACCTGCGCCCGGGCGGCGACGTCGAGGGCTGGTGGAAGCGCCCGGCCGGCCTCGACCAGAACGCGCGCGACTGGTGGAACCCCGACGACGACAGCATGTGGAACTTCGACGCCGACCCCACGCAGCGCTGGTGGGTGCAGGCCGCCAAGGCCCGCGGCGTCGACACATGGGAGACGTTCTCTAACTCGCCGCCCTACTTCATGACCAACAGCGGCGTGGTCTCGGGCGCCGTCGACAAGAACGCCGATCAGATGCGCGCGGCCGATATCGACGACTTCGCGGCCTACATGGCCCGCGCCACCGAGCACCTCGAAGACGCCGAGGGCATCACGGTCGACACGATCGATCCGCTGAACGAGCCCTGGAATGGGTACTGGACCGCTTACGGGCGACAGGAGGGCGCGAACATCCCGCCCGCCACGCAGGAGAAGATCTTCGCCGCGCTGGCGAAGGCCCAGGCGAAGTACGGCAGCGACTCGAAGATCTCGGGCATGGACGAGACCAACCCGGGCCGGTTCGCCAGCACCTGGAACGGTTACGCCGACGCCACCAAGAACCTCATCGAGCAACTCAACGTGCACACCTACGGCACGGGTCAGCGCACGAGCGTGCGCGACATCGCCAAGGCCGCCGACAAACCGCTGTGGATGAGCGAGGTCGAGGGGTCGTGGGGCAACGGCCAGAACTTCGAGTCGATGGCCCCCGGCCTCGGCATGGCCGGTCGCATCACCGACGACCTGCGGGAACTCGAGCCGTCGGCCTGGGTGTTCTGGCAGCCCGTCGAGGACTACGACAACATGACGCCCGCCGCCGAGAACGCCAACTGGGGAAGCATCCAGCTGCCCTTCAACGGCAACGAGACGGGCGACTACACGATTCGCACGAACACCAAATACAACACCGTGCGCAACTACACGCACTACATCGAGCCGGGCGACCACATCGTCGGCGTCAACGACACCAAGACGACGGCCGCGATCGACGGGGATGGTTCGGGCGCGACGCTCGTCTCCATCAACGACGCGACGGCCGCCAAGACCGTGGCGATCGACCTGACGAAGTTCGCCTCGACCGCGGGTGCCACCGTGACGCCCATCGTGACCGACGCCTCGGGTGCGCTCGTCGCGCAGCCCGCCATCCCCGTGACCGACGGATCGGCCACCGTCACGCTGCCCGCCGCCTCCGTCACGACCCTCGTGGTCGACGGTGTCTCGGGTGTTGCCGCCGACGCGAGCGTCTTCACCGACCGGGGTGTCTACCAGCTGACGAGCGCCCACGCCTCGAAGGCTCTCTCGGCCACCGCCGGGAAGGTCACGCAAGAGAACGTCGACCAGACGAAGGGCGCGCAGCACTGGCGCGTCGAGAAGCTGACCGACGGCGTCTCGAACCGCGAGGAATACCGCGTGCTCAACGTGGCGAGCGGGCAGGCCCTGTCGGCGTCGTCGCGCACGGCTCTGACCACCGCGGTCGCCGCTGCAAACGCGGGCGCGCAGCCCGCCGCCTCGCGGTGGATCCTGTCGACGACGGGTGACGGCAGCTACACGTTCGTGAACAAGGCCTACGGCACGCTGCTCGACGTGGGCGGTCAATCGACGGCGGCCGGAGCATCCGTGGGTCTGTGGACGGGATCGTCGGCCGACAACCAGCGCTTCATCGTGTCTGACCTGTCGCTGTCGGATGTTTCTCCCGTGCGCGTCTTCACGGCACCCGGCGTGACGCCCGCGCTGCCCGAAACGGTTTCGGCCACTCAGGCCTCCGGCGCCACGGCGCAGGTGCCCGTCGCCTGGACCACCGACGGGGTCGACTTCTCGGCCGCCGGCGTCGTCACCGTGACGGGTGTCGCGACGGGGCCCGCGGGGGACACGCGCGACGTGACCGCCGAGGTGGTCGTCGGAACGCTCGCCTCGACGCTGCCCGCCCGCGCCAAGACGTGGCTGGGGCACGAACCCGAGCTGCCCGCCACCGTCACCGCGGTGACCGAGGGCGGCGAACAGGTCGACGTGGCCGTGACGTGGGACCTCGACGAGGTCGCCGCGGATGCCTGGGACGCGGTCGGAACCGTGACCGTTGCGGGCGCGACGACGGCGGGCTCCGTGCCCGCGACCGTGCGCGTGCAGGTGACGAACCCGTCGCTCGTGAACGTGGCGCTGGCGCCGAACGGCACGCCCACGGCATCCTTCAGCGGACAGTGGGACAAGGTGACCAACGTGAACGACGGCGTGGTCGACTCGAACCGCTGGACGAACTGGGTGTCGGGTCAGTGGCGCCCGAGCGACTGGGTGCAGATGGATCTCGCCACCGAGACCACCATCGACCACGTCACGCTGCGCTTCTACAACGACAACGGCGGAACGCTGCCGGCCGACACCGTGCAGCTGAGCTGGTGGGATGCCGCGGCCTCGGCCTGGGTGCCCGTCAACGCCGAGCCCACCACGGTGACCGACGATGTCTTCGAGCTCGCCACCCCGGTGACGACGTCGAAGCTGCGCGCCACCATGACGGCCCGCGCCAACGCGTGCATCGCGCTGTCGGAGTTCGAGGTGTGGGCGCCCGGTGCGCCCGGCGTCGGAACCGATGCGACGCTCGATCAGTTGACCGTGAATGGTGAGGCCGTTGCCGGGTTCGATGCCGAGACGCTCGAATACCGGGTGCCGATTGCGGCGCTGACCGAGGGGGCGGATGCGGCAGCCGATGCCGCGCCGGCCGCGCGGGTGTCGTCTGCCGCGGGATCGGCCGCTGTGGTTGCGCCGGGTGCGTCCGCGCTCGCGCTTGCGGTTGCCGCCGAGACTCCCGTGCTGGGCGCCCGCTCGGCCGACCCGTATGCGACCGTGACGATCGCGCAGCCCGATGCGGCCGCCACCGAACCCGTCGGAACCGTGACGGTCGCCGCCGAGAACGGTGAGGCGTCGTCGACCTACGCGGTGCGTTTCGTGGCCGATGCCGTGGAGCCGGTCGACCCGACCGACCCGGGTGCCGGTGGCGGTACGCCCGGAACCGGCACGCCCGGTGCGGGTAGTGGTTCTGGCGCTGGTTCGGGCGCCGGCTCGGGCTCCGGGGCCGGCACGGCCAACGGTTCCGACTGGCTCGCGAACTCGGGTGCGCAGGTGGGCGGCTTCGCGGCCCTCGGCGCGCTGCTGCTCGCGGCCGGTGCGGCGCTCGTCTTCGTGCGTCGACGCCGCGCGGGTTCGACCAGCGCTGAGTAGGTGAGAGGGGTGCGGGTCGTTCGTCGGCCCGCACCCGCTCATCGCTCGCTTATCGCTCGCCGTTCGTTCGTTCGTTCCACGACGCGTTCCCCTTTCCTCTTTCCTTTTTCTCCTTCCCCATTCCTCTTTCTTCTTTCCTCTGCAACTCCCTTCTCCTTCCACACCGACGTGAAAGCGATTCAATGACCTCTCGTTCCTTCAAGCGGCCGTGCGCGGCCGCCCTCGCTCTCGCCGGGGGTCTCCTCCTGGCGACGGGCCCGGTTTCGGCGGCGCTCGCCGCGACCGCCCCGGCTCCAACTCCTGCTGCCGGCGATCCCGCAACCACTCTCGTGGCCTGGGGTGCATCGGCCGTGCCCACCGAGCTCGCCTCGGCACCGGGCGCGGGCCTCGCCACCGGCCTTGACCACACCCTCTTCCTCGCCTCCGACGGTGGCGTGGCGGCCTGGGGCGCGAACGGTTTCGGCCAAGCATCCGTGCCCGCCGCCCTCGCCGACCGCACTGTGACGCAGATCGCGGCCGGCGCCAATCACTCGCTCGCGCTCACATCCGCTGGCGATGTCGTGGCTTGGGGTCGCGATGGCGACGACCAGACCGAGGTGCCGTCCGCCGCCACACGCGTGCTGCAGATCGCCGCGGGGGGTTCCAGCTCGCTCGCCGTGCTCGAAAACGGCTCCCTCGTGGCCTGGGGCGACAACGGCTTCGGCCAGAACGACGTGCCCGCCGCACTCGACGGTGAGACCGTCACGAGTGCGGCCATCGGTTCGGGCTTCACGCTCGCCGCCACCGCCGACGGGGATGTCGTGGCCTGGGGTCGCTCCGATGTGGGCCAGCTCGAGGTTCCCGACGCCCTCGCCGACGAAGAGGTCGTTCAGGTCGCGGCGGGCACCGACCAGGCGCTCGCGCTCACCGACGACGGCCGCGTCTTCGCCTGGGGTGGCGACGCCTTCGGTCAGGCGGATGCGCCGGCCACCGTCACCGCGCCCGGTTCCGACATCGCGGCCCTCGCCGCGGGCCCGTACTTCTCGGCGGCACTGACCGCCGACGGCGATGCGATCGTGTGGGGCAAACAGGATGCCCGCGCAGCCGACCTGCCGGACGGGCCCCTCGCCGCGATCGCTGCCACCGAAACGGGTGCGACGGCTCTCGCCGGCGCGGCGCCCGCGTTCGCTGCGGCACCGGGTGGCGCGGGCAACACACCCGAATCGCTCCCCGGTGAGCCGACGACGCCCACCGATCCCGGCCAACCGGGCACGCAGCCCGGCACCGGCTCGGGAACCGGCTCCGGAACGGGTGCCGGCACAGGCGCCGGAACGACCACCGGTTCGGGAACGACCGGCTCGGCCCCCGGAGGCCTCGCGCTCTCGGGCGTCGACCTCGCCACGATGCTCGCGCTCGCCGTCGCCATCCTCGGCGCCGCGACCGGCCTGCTCGTCGCTGTCCGCCGTTCGCGCCACGCCGTTTCGTCGGCCAGCGCGGCGTCGTTCCTCGACGAGGATGCTGCCTCCGCTTCGTCCGCGCCGGCAGCAGCTACCTCGGCTGAACCCGAGACGGCAGCAGCCGCATCCGCGACCCACCGCACCCGCACCTCGAAGCTGCGTCGCACCCTCGGCCGCGGCGCCGCGCTCACCACGGCCCTCGGGCTCGCGGTCACTGGTTCGCTCGTCGCCCAGCCGCCCACAGCGGCCGACGCCGCCCCGCTCGCGCCCACCTACCCGAGCCCCACCCTGCAGCAGTTGGTCGACAACGACTTCGTGCTCTACTTCGCCAACGCGGGAACGGCCAACCCCAGCGCTGTATCGCCGGGCGACCACATCGGCCTCTTCCAGAAGAAGACCGACCAGCCCTACGGCGTCGACCAGACCACGGGCGGCAGCTGGGGCTTCGTGTCCGATGCCAACAGCACGCCGACCGCCAACGACTCGGCGGGCACCGACAAGACGGCCTCGCTGCGCTACGACAAGCCGCCGACCGGCGCCAAGCTCGACACCCGTTCCGTCGACTACGCCTTCGACCTGCCCGAGGGTTCGTATGACGTGAGCTTCGGTTTCCAGCTGCCTTCGGGCTGGACGAACCGCGACGTCGACCTGCGGGCAGAGGGCCGCAGCCTCGAACAGGTCAACGCGCCATCCGGAAGCCTGCTCGAGCGCACCTACACGGTCGAAGTCACCGACGGCACGCTCGACCTCGAGGTGCACAGCCCCGCCGGCCGCACCAACGCCTACACCGATCCGGCCGTCAACTACCTGATCGTGCGCGCGCCGAAGACCTACGGCGCCGAGCTGCTGGCCGAGAAGATCCGCACCGTCACCCTGGGTGCCGCCCAGCGCGAGGGGTATGCGGATGACTCGCTCGCCGCCCTCGACGCCGAAATCGCGCGTGCGCAGAAGCTCGTGACCGACGGCTCGACCGACACCGCCACCATCCGGGCCTCGTATGACGCCCTCGGCACGGCGTTCCTGGCGCTCCGCCCGCTCGTCACCTACGACTCGTTCCGCCCGGGACAGGCGTGGGTCGACGACAACGGAAACCCGATCCAGGCTCACGGCGGGCAGGTCGTGCCGTCGAAGGACGCCGACGGCCGCACGCTCTACTACTGGTACGGCGAGGACCGCTGGAACGGGTACTCGGCCAGCCGCGGCGTGCACGTCTACTCGTCGTACGACCTCTACAACTGGCACGACGAGGGTCTCGCCCTGCAGGCCATGTCGGCGCCCGCCCAATTCGAGGACGACGCCTACTTCGCCGAGCTCTATGCCGACTACACGGTCGAGCAGAAGGCCGCCGTCTACCGCGACCTCGGAACGGTGCAGACCGACCCGAACGTGAACGCCGCCATCCTCGAACGCCCGAAGGTGATCTACAACGAGAGCACCGATCAGTGGGTGCTGTGGGTGCACGCCGACGGCCCGAGCGCGACGTCCAACGCGCAATACGCCAAGGCCAACGCGGGTGTCGCGGTGTCGGATTCGCCCACGGGCCCGTTCCGCTACGTCGACAGCTACCGGCTGAACGTGGCGCCAGAAGGTGAGCCGAACTATCAGCCCGACAGCCCCGGGATGGCGCGCGACATGAACCTGTTCGTCGACACCGACAAGACCGGTTACATCATCTACGCCAGTGAAGAAAACCTCACCCTGTTCGTCTCGAAACTGAGCTCGAACTACATGTTCCTCTCGACATCCGTGGAGAAAGCCGAAAAGGGTGTCGACTTCACCCGCACCTACATCGGCGGACAACGTGAGGCCCCGGCCGTGTTCCTCTACCAGGGCACGTACTACCTGATCACGTCGGGGGCCACCGGCTGGAACCCGAACCCGGCGAAATACGCCACGGCGACGAGCATGCTGGGGGAGTGGACCGACAAGGGCAACCCGGCGACGGGTCCCACGGCATCCACAACCCACGGCAGCCAGTCGACGTCGGTCATTCCGATCGACCCGGCCGCCGGCAAGTTCATCTACATGGGCGACCGCTGGACGCCCAACGACCTGAAGAACGCACCCGCCGTGTGGCTTCCTCTCGAATTCGGTGAGCAAGGCCAGCTGTCGCTCAACTGGTATGACGAGTGGACGCTCGACGACCTCGAGGGCAAGGGCTCGGTGAGCGTCGACCTCGAACTCCCGGCGACCGTGACGCTGGGGGATGCGGCCAGCCTGCCGACCTCCGCCACTGTCACGTCGTCGGGCGTCACGTCCACGCGCGGCGTCACCTGGGCCGCGGGATCCCTCGACGTTCCCGGCCCTGTCACCCTCACGGCATCCGTCGACGGCATCGCCAAACCCATCACCCGCCAGACGATCGTCGTGCCGAAGGGCCTGCGCTACCTGGTGGATGCCGGGGGCGCCGCCTCACCCGAATACGACGCCATCCGTGCCGCCGTCGCCGACCAGACGCCCCTGCTGAACTCGACGTTCGATCAGCAACTCGCCGCCGATCCGGTGACGGGTCTCCGCTGGGGCAGCACCAACCCGGCCACGGGCACGAACACGGGGTCGCTGTTCGAGTCGCTGCGCTACGTCTCGGCGACGGCGACCGACAAGCGCCTCGGCTACCGCTTCGAGGGTCTGGATGCCGGCAGCTACGACGTCTACGTGGGCCTGTACGACCCGTGGTCGCAGTGGGCCAAGAACCGCCGCGCGGCCATCGCGGTCAATGGCGAGCAGGTCGTCGCGGCCCAACCCAGCACGGGCCAGAACACGGTCGCGTCGCTCACGAACCGCGCCGTGGCGGCCGACGGCGCCCTCGACCTGACGCTCACCCCGGTGGGCTCGGGCGACGGCACCGACGTGCAACTCAGCTGGATCATGATCGTCCAGCGCTAGCGCGCCGCGCGAAAAGTCAGGGGTGGGTGCCGTAACGGCACCCACCCCTTTCGCTTGCTCTTCCCGGTGAACTATCAGTATGAGAAATACTCATTCGGGAGGGTGAAGGTATCGAGATTCGACGACGAATAGGAGATACCCATGAGAACCACATCGAAATTGGTGACCGCTGGAGTGCTTGCGAGCCTGCTGACGGGCGGTGCTGTCCTGCCAGCTGCCGCGCACGACCCTGCCTCGGCGACACGCGCAGCGCTGGAGCGCATTGCCCCGGATGCATTAGATGGGAACGCGCAAGTATCCACGGAAGAGGTCGCGGACACTCCATTCAGTGTCGAACTTGCAGAGGGCGATGTGTCGCTTCCCACTGCGGTAGGCTCGCCCGTCACGGTCGACACGCCGCAAGGAGCGATAGAAATCGAGCTTCCTTTTGAAGCTAACCAGGCGAAGGCTCGCGGCATCGCGCCCGGTGTGGTTGCGTACGACAACGCGAATGACACCACCACCGTCTCATCGGTGAAGCAGGCTGGTGCGGTTCAATTCACGACAGTCATCGAGTCGTCCTCCGCGCCGACCCAGTTCTCTTACGACATCGCCGTTCCGGAAGGAGGAACCCTCGTCGAGGCTGATAGGGGATATTTCATCCTGGATAGCCACGGCGAACCAGTGGCGACCATTGCCCCGCCCTGGGCTCTCGACGCGAATGGTGCCTCGGTGCCCACCCGCTATGAGCTTGCGGGGGCCATCCTGACCCAGGTTGTGGATCACACCTCGACCAAGGTGGCCTACCCCGTCGTGGCCGACCCAAAGTTCGAATGGTTCAACCTCCTACCGTCCGTGAAGCTGACACGCTCGGAAACGTCGTCCGCCAGAACCGCAACTGGCCTTGCGACCGTATGTGGTTGGGCGGCAAGAACCACGGGGTACTTGGGCGGCGCGGTTTGTGGCCTCAACGCTGGATCGATCATCGTCAATGCGAACCGGGCGTATGGTGCCGGCAAATGCCTCAGGTTGCTCATCGGACCTGGAGTCGTGGGCGGAGTGCCCTATAAGGATGGTTACTGCCGATGAGTATCCGCACCCTTTTCGCCGCCGACAGCCGTCGAGCCGTGTCGGCTACACCGGCGCGTCGACTCGCCTCGCTCGGGTCGTTCATTCTTCTAGCCGGCGGCGCGGTCCTCTTGGGACAGCAGGTTTCGCCCTGGGTATGGCCAGGTCTGGTTGTCATAGACATCCTGATTTTCGCCGTTCTCGGAAACCGGTGGGCCGATCAGGATGCTTACCGAGCCGCTGCGTTGAAACGGCAGGACCGCGCATGAGCGGCCAGTCTTCGTGATGAAGTCCAGCTTGCTCCGACTGGTCGGTCGTCTTTTCATATCAGCTTCGGTAGCAACATTGCCCGTGCTCCTCGTCTGCGCTGTGACAGAGGAGGTGTGGCCACGGTGGGCTGCGCTCGTGGTCAGTGTCTTCGTTCTTGCGGCGATGATGCGGGTGACGCGAGCCTTCGAGCCGTAAAGGCGGCGCAACACCAGGCCTAGGGGTTCCTTCCACAGAGAGGCGGGTCGGGAACATCACGTTCCCGACCCGCCTCTCGTCAAGCGTTGTCCGTGGGGTCAGCCCTGGGCCAGCACCGACACGTCGTTCCACTTCTCCCACGTGGCGATGCGGTTCTCGTACTCGTGCTTGGCAATGCCGAGCGGCTGAGAACCGAAGAACACGCGCAGGGGTGGCTCGTCGGCATCAACGATCTGCAGGATGGCTGCGGCGCTCGCCGTGGGGTCGCCGGGGGTCCCGCCGCGCTGCTTGCGTCCCTCCTCCATCGCCCGGTGTGCGTCGGCGTAGGCCGGCAGCTCCTCGGAACGTTTCGCCGACGGGCCCGACCAGTCGGTCGAGAAGCCGCCGGGTTCGATGAGCGTGACATGGATGCCGAACGACTCGACCTCCTGCGCCAGCGACTGGCTGAAGCCCTCGAGCGCCCACTTCGATGCGTGGTAGAGCCCGATGCCGGGGAACGCGCTGATGCCGCCGATCGACGACACCTGGATGATGTGTCCGCTTTTCTGCTCGCGCAGGTAGGGCAGCGCGGCCTGCGTCACCCAGAGGGCGCCGAAGACGTTGGTCTCGATCTGCGCGCGCGCCTCCTCCTCGGTGACCTCTTCGATGAAGCCGAAGTGGCCGTAACCGGCGTTGTTGACGACGACGTCGAGGCGGCCGAAGTGTTCGGCGGCCTGCTTCACGGCGGCGAGGTCGGCCTCGCGGTCGGTGACGTCGAGGGTGAGGGGCAGGATGTTGTCGCCGTACTTCTCGACGAGATCGTCGAGCGTGTCGACGTTGCGGGCGGTGGCGGCGACTTTGTCGCCGCGTTCGAGTGCGGCCGTGGCCCACTCGCGGCCGAAGCCCTTGGATGTGCCGGTGATGAACCAGATTTTCTCGGTCATGCGATTCCTTTCGATGACGACGGGCCCCGTCGAGGGGTCACCTCTGATCGAACGCGGTGTGTGGTGTCGTCATTCCCCTCAAGCCGTCGCGGCGCGCGGTGAACGCGCGGTCTGTCCGCGGCGGGAGGCGATGACGGCGTCGATGCTGAAGGCACCGGCGCCCGTGAGGGCGGGCACGACGGAGGCGACGGCGAGCAGCAGCGTGAACTCGATGCCGCCGTCCTGAGCGAAGAAGCCGGCCGGCAGGTGTGCGGTGACGAGAGCGCCCACCGACACGACGGCGAGCGCGATGCCGGCGATGCGGGTGCCGAGGCCCAGCACGAGCAGCAGGCCTCCGAGCAACTCGACGAGCGCCACGACGGGGGCGAGGATGGCGGGGGCCGGAAGTCCCATGCCCTCGAACATCTGCTGCACACCGGGCAGCCCGATGACGAACAGTTTCTGGGCGCCGTGGGCGATGAAGATGCCGCCGACGGCGAGGCGCAGCAACAGAAGGCCGGCAGAGGTCGAGGTGCGCTGGAACATGTGTCTCCTGACGTGGAACGAGTGACGGACGGGAGACCGGGCGGGGGACATCGGTGGCCGGCCTCCGCGCAAACAGCTTGGCGAA
This sequence comes from Okibacterium fritillariae, assembly GCF_052783725.1. Lineage (NCBI taxonomy): Bacteria > Bacillati > Actinomycetota > Actinomycetes > Micrococcales > Microbacteriaceae > Okibacterium > Okibacterium fritillariae. Next base: position 2,546,203 of record NZ_CP199917.1, on the reverse strand, counting down.
GCATCCCGACAGCGAGCCGCTTGTCCCCTGAAAGAGGGGTGGATGCCGGTGTGTCGCACTCACGACTGCGGTATGGGATCGGGAGCGTCAACGGGGTTTCGCCGGAGCACACCGCGGCGTAGCGTTGGAGGCAACCGAAGGAGACAGCATGAGCGATATCAACGGCTTCGCAGCCGCCGACTTCCCCGACGACGCACGCACCCCGGTCGGCGACGACCTGCCGGGTCAGGAGACCGACGCCGAGGCGATCTTCCGCGAGCGCCTCGAAGAAAAGGACGACGAGGCCGCCGGCAAGAAGCCGTAGCCTCCCGCATCCCATGCCCGCAGCACCCGAGGCCCTCTCCGCACAGGAGGGGGCTTCGCTGCGCACGCCAAGCAGGTAGCCGCAGACCCTCCCACGCCGCATTCGCAGCGCGTACCGTGGGCGTATGGGAGATGTACGCGCCGACATTCGTGAGTTCCTGAGTTCGCGCCGGGCCCGGATCACGCCCGAGCAAGCCGGGCTGCCCGCTTACGGTGGCAACCGCCGCGTGCAGGGCCTGCGCCGCGAAGAGGTCGCCATGCTCACGGGCGTCTCGGTCGACTATTACGTGCGACTCGAGCGCGGCAACCTGGCCGGCGCCTCCGAAAGCGTGCTGGATGCCCTCGCCACGACCCTGAAGCTCGACGACGCCGAGCGTTCCTATCTGTTCGACCTGGCGCGGGCCGCCGGTCCCGGGCGCCGTCCCGTCACGAAGCCCGCCGCCTCGGTGCGGGCGCCTGTGCAGCAGGTTCTCGACGCCATGTCCGACGCGCCGGCGTGGGTGCGCAACGGGCGCCACGACATCCTGGCCGCCAATCGCATGGGGCGCGCGCTCTATTCGCCCGTCTTCGACAGCCCGAGCCGCCCGGTCAACACGACGCGGTTCACCTACCTCGACCCCGCGGCGCGCGACTTCTGGCGCGACTACGACCAGGTCGCGAAAGACGGCGCCGCCATGCTGCGACTCGAGGCCGGCCGCAACCCGCACGACCCCGACCTCATCCGCCTCGTCGGCGAGCTCTCGACGCAGAGCGAGCTGTTCCGCGAGCGCTGGGCGTCGCGCGATGTCATGTTCCACCGCAGCGGCGTGAAGCGCCTGCATCACCCGGTGGTCGGCGACCTCGACCTCAACTACGAGTCCATGGAGTTGCCGAGCGAGCCCGGCCTCGTCATGAACGTCTATACGGCCCCCGCCGATTCGCCCACCGCCGACGCCCTGCGCATGCTCGCCTCCTGGGCCGCCACCCTCACCCCCGACGAACACCCGGCGGCCACCCCCGCACCCTGATTCGCCGGGCCGCGGGGTGAGGCCGTATCAGCCGAATTCGATGAACTGGATGGCGATGCCCACGATGGCGGCGACGATGCCGATGCCGAGCAGCAGCCACCCGATCAGCCGAAAGGTGCGGCCGTCGATCTCGGGCTCGCGCGTGCGGCAGATCCACGGGGCGCGGTGGTTGAACCACAGGGGGATGTCGTCGCCCACCTGCGCGCGCAACGCCTCGGCCGTCGAGGCGGGGGCCTCGTGCACGTCGTGGTCGTCGTCGAGCCAGCGCACGATGGTGCCCTTCGGGCCCGTGGCGATGACGCCATCCACCTGGATCCACCGTTTGCGCACGCTGCCGAGGATGAGCCCGATGCCGAGCAACACGATGCCGAGGCCCAGGCCGAACCACGTGAAGACCTCGCTGATCAGGCCGACAGCGGTGTGACCATCCATGTCGTGCCTTTCGCGTCGATCGGTTCTTCGTCGATGCTAGCGGAGGCGCGTGACGCCTTCCTGCGCGCTAGACGACGCCGAGCGGGCGGTGCGGTTCGGCGGGCAGCTCGATCTCGATGGGGTCGCCCGCGCGCACCGTGCCGCCCGTGACGACGATGCTCATGATGCCGGCTTTGCGGATGACCTGTCCCTCGGCATCCTTGCCCAACACCGCTTTCATGAGCCCGCGCTCTTTGCCGTTGATCTGGGTGCACGGGTTGCGCAACCCCGTGATCTCGATGAGCGCGTCGGGGCCGAGTCGCAGCCGTGTGCCCTCTGGTAGCCCCAGCAGGTCGATGCCCGCGGTGGTCACGTTCTCGCCCAGCTCGCCGGGTGCCACCTCGAAGCCCTGCTCGCCGAGTTCGTCGAACAGCTCGCTGTGAATGAGGTGGACTTGCCGCAGGTTGGGCGCCTCGGGATCTTTCTTCAGGCGGTGCACGTGCTGCACGGTCTCGCCGAAGTGGGCATCGCCCTCGACCCCGCGGCCCGCGACCAGGCGGATGTCGGGGGCGGTCGGTTTGCTGAAATTGTGGGCGTCGTCGCGGCTCACGGCGACGACGCGGGCGGCGGTTCCCTGTGCGCTCATGCCTCGAGTCTGCCACCCCGACGAATGTCGGTGGTGGCGGCTAGCATTGGGTTCGTGGTCACCGCCTTATATCGCCGTTATCGGCCAGAGAATTTCGCCGAAATGATCGGTCAGTCGCAGGTGACCGATCCGCTCATGACGGCGTTGCGCACCAACCGTGTCAATCACGCCTACCTCTTCAGCGGCCCGCGCGGCTGTGGCAAGACGACGTCGGCCCGCATCCTCGCGCGCTGCCTCAACTGTGCCGAGGGCCCGACCGACACCCCGTGCGGCGTGTGCCCCAGCTGTGTCGAGCTGGGTCGCGACGGCGGCGGGTCGCTCGACGTCGTGGAGATCGACGCGGCGAGCCACAACGGTGTCGACGACGCGCGTGACCTGCGCGAGCGCGCCGTGTTCGCCCCCGCGCGCGACCGCTACAAGATCTTCATCCTCGACGAGGCCCACATGGTCACGCCGCAGGGCTTCAACGCGCTGCTCAAGATCGTCGAAGAGCCGCCCGAGCACATCAAGTTCATCTTCGCCACGACCGAGCCCGACAAGGTCATCGGCACCATCCGGTCGCGCACCCACCACTACCCGTTCCGGCTCATCCCCTCGGCGCAGATGCTCGAATACGTGCAGCACATGTGCGATCTCGAAGGTGTCACGGTCGAGCCCGGCGTGCTGCCGCTCGTGGTGCGCGCCGGTGGCGGTTCGGCCCGCGACACGCTGTCGCTGCTCGACCAGCTGATGGCGGGGTCCGACGGCACGAGCGTCGACTACGAACGGGCCGTCGCCCTGCTGGGCTACACGCACGCCACGCTGCTCGACGACGCCGTCGAAGCGCTCGGGGCCCGAGACGCAGCCGCGGCCTTCAATGCGGTCGACCGGGTCATCCAGACGGGTCAAGACCCCCGCCGCTTCGTCGACGACCTGCTCGAGCGCCTGCGCGACCTCATCGTCGTGGGCGCGACCGGTGCGGCCGGTGCGCAGGCGGTGCTGCGCGGCATCCCGCAAGACGAGCTCGACCGCATGGCCGTGCAGGCCGACAGCTTCGGGCAGGCCGAGCTGAGCCGCACGGCCGACATCGTCAACGCGGCCCTCAGCGAAATGACGGGCGCCACGTCGCCCAAGCTGCACCTCGAACTCATGACGGCGCGCATTCTGGTGCCCTCGATGGACGACAGCTCGCGCGGCGCCCTCGCGCGCGTCGAGCGGCTCGAGCGGCGCGTAGGCGTCGACGGCTCGGGCGGAAACAACGCCGAGCACGCGCCTCGGGCCGAGAGCGCGCGCTCCGCCGGGGGAGCGGCTGTCGCCCCCACGCGGGCTCCCGCTCCGACTCGGGCTCCGGCTGCGACGCGCGCTCCGGTGCCCTCTCCGGCGCCGACTCCTTCGCAGGGCCCGGCGGCCTCACACGATCAGGCACCCGCAGGTGATGTCCCCTCGTCTCGGGATCAGGCTGTGGGCGATGCCGCCTCGATCGGCGCTCAGAAGTCTGGTTCTGCTGCGTCTGCCGATGTTTCGGCGCCCGGTTCCGCCGATACCGCCGCAACCGGCGAAGCTCTGGCCAAAGCCGCGGCCGCCTCGTGGGGACTCGAGGTCGCCGACAGCACGGCGCAGCCGACGTCTGCAGTGCCCTCTCCTGCAGTGCCCACCTCTGCCGAGTCCATTTCCGCCGAGCCCACAGAGGCGCAGTCCACCTCCGCCGACCTCGCTCGAGATGCGGCCGATCAGAATCCGTCCGACGGTGACGAGACGTCGGCGGATGCGTCGTCCGGTCTCGCCGAGCAGCCGCTCGTCGACGCCGCCGACACGGCATCGCCCGGCGCAGACCAGGTCGACGCTCCGACCGCTGCCGATCCTCACCCGGCTGCTGCTTCCGCACCGGGGGCCGCCGAAAAGGCACCCGACCTCGCCGCGACCGCGTCGGTTCCCTCGGGCGACCTCTCCTCTCCTGCGGCCGAGACCGCCGCCGCGCCCGTGTCGCTGCAGCAGCTCAAAGACGCCTGGCCCGAGATCCTCGAGCGCGTGGCCGACACGAGCCGCCCGGCATGGCTCGTGGCCGCAACGGCAACCGTGCGCGCCCTGCAAGGCGACATCCTCACGCTCACCTTCCCGAGCCACAACGACGTCGAAGGCTTCAAACGCGCCGACGCCGGCGAGGGGCCGAGCGAGTGGCTGCGTCGCGCAATCGTCGACGTGCTCGGCATCCGCGTGAAATACATCGCGCGCGTCGACCCCGGCCCCGGCTCGGGCGGAACACGCGGCCCGGCTGCCGGCCCACGAGACGGTGAACCCGGCGCGCCGGCGACCACGCCGCCTGCGACATCGGCACCCACCGGTCCGCGCACCGACGACGCCCCCGCGGCGACCTCCGGCGGTGCGTCCGCGTCCGCTGCGTCGGTAGGCGCCTCGTCCACCGCACCCGCCTCGACCACGGGGCGTCCCGCGAACCGCGCCACTGCCGCTGCCAGCATGCCCACCGCGAACGTCGACGGCTCGGGATGGCACGTCGTCGCCATCCCGCAATCCGACCTCCCTTCCGACGCCGACGGCGACATTGCCGCCGCACCCGCCGAGGCACGCGTCACTGCCCCGGCAACCGCTGACGACACAGCGGGCAGCGCGGCCGATCATGACGCCGCCGCCGAAGCCCGCGACGCCGAAGCCCGCGACGCAACAGACCCGGTCGCAACAGGCCCGAGCGCGTCAGCTGCGACATCCGCCCCTGCCGGCGCGCCGGCGAAGACCGCCGCGAAGAGCGCCCCAAAGACCGACGCCGAGGCGCCGCCCGTCAACGACGAGCCCCCCTATGACGACATGCCCCCGCCCGAAGACGACGAGGCTCCGTTCCCCGACCCCGGGTTCGGATCGGCCGCACCCGTCGAGGCCTCGCCCTGGGCCACGCCGTCGTCCGGCCCCACCATCATCCCGCCGGTCGGGCCGCCGCCCGTCGCGCCGCGCGCCCGCCCGGCTGCGGCCCCCGCAGCCGCCGCCCCCGATGTGCCGGCACCCGCCGTCGCGCGCGCCAAAAAGCGCGCCGCCGAGCCGAAAGTCGACCCGGGCCCCACCGCCGGGCACCAAAGCCACCCCGCCGCCTCCACCCGCTACGGCGAGGCGGTCGTCCGCGAACTCCTCGGGGCCACCTTCCTCGAAGAACAGCCGCACGTTCCCGCCACACGATTCAATCGAGGCCAATAAGCAATGTACGAAGGAATCGTTCAAGAACTCATTGACGAATTCGGCCGCCTGCCCGGCATCGGCCCGAAATCGGCACAACGCATCGCGTTCCACATCGTGCAGACCGAAACATTCGACGTGGCGCACCTGGCAGAACTCCTCACGATCGTGCGTGACAAAGTGCACTTCTGCGTCATCTGCGGAAACGTCGCCGAACAAGAGACCTGCTCCATCTGCCGCGACCCGCGTCGTGACCTCAGCCTCATCTGCGTCGTCGAAGAAGCCAAAGACGTCGTCGCCATCGAACGCACCCGCGAATTCCGGGGCCGCTACCACGTGCTCGGCGGCGCCATCAGCCCCATCGACGGAATCGGTCCCGACGACCTCCGCATCCGCCAACTCATGCAGCGCCTCGCCGACGACACCGTCACCGAAGTCATCATCGCCACCGACCCCAACCTCGAAGGCGAAGCGACCGCCACCTACCTCTCCCGCCTGCTCAGCCCCCTCGGCATGCGCATCACACGCCTCGCCTCCGGGCTCCCCGTCGGCGGTGACCTCGAATACGCCGACGAAGTCACCCTCGGGCGCGCCTTCGAAGGCCGCACCGTCGTCAAATAGGCCCGCCGCACCCCGGGACGTCAGCGTTCCGTCGAGCAACGGGACCGCGGCGTGAGGGCCACCGACACATTGACGAAGCGACATGTCGTCGCCCCTACAATGGTGATTCGGGCCCCGGCCCCACGCCCCCACAGGAGAACCACGTGAGCCTCATCGTGCAGAAGTTCGGCGGATCATCCGTCGCCGACGCCGAAAGCATCAAACGCGTCGCCAAGCGGATCGTCGAAACACGCCGCGCCGGAAACGACGTCGTCGTCGCCGTCTCCGCCATGGGAGACACCACCGACGAACTCCTCGACCTCGCCCACCAGGTCACGCCGCTGCCCGAGCCCCGCGAGCTCGACATGCTGCTCTCGAGCGGAGAACGCATCAGCATGGCGCTCCTCGCCATGGCCATCAAGAGCATGGGCTACGACGCGCGCTCGTTCACCGGCAGTCAAGCCGGCATGATCACCGACGCGCAGCACGGCGCCGCCCGCATCGTCGACGTCACGCCCGTGCGCCTGCGCGAAGCCCTCGACGAAGGCTCCATCGTCATCGTCGCCGGCTTCCAGGGCTTCAACCGCGACACGCGGGACATCACCACCCTCGGCCGCGGCGGCTCCGACACCACGGCCGTGGCCCTCGCCGCCGCCCTCGGGGCCGACGTCTGCGAGATCTACACCGACGTCGACGGCATCTTCACCATGGACCCCCGCGTCGTGCCGCGGGCCCGCAAAATCCAGACCATCACGAGCGAAGAGATGCTCGAACTCGCAGCGGCCGGCGCGAAAGTGCTCTACATCCGCGCCGTGGAGTACGCTCGACGCCACGGTGTCACCCTGCACGTGCGGTCGTCGTTCAACAACAACGAGGGAACCCTCGTCATCAACCCGAAAGAAGGCGAACAGGTGGAACAGCCCATCGTCACCGGCATCGCGACCGACCTCTCCGAAGCCAAGATCACGGTCGTCGGCGTTCCCGACGTCCCCGGCAAAGCCGCCCAGATCTTCAAGATCGTCGCCAAAACCAACGCCAACGTCGACATGATCGTGCAGAACGTGTCCGCCGCCGCGACCGGGCTCACCGACATCTCGTTCACGCTGCCCAAATCCGAAGCCCAGGCGGTGCTCAAGGCCCTGCAAGCCGACCAGGGCGAAGTCGGGTTCCTCGGCCTGCAGCACGACGACCAGATCGGCAAGCTCGCCCTCGTCGGCGCCGGCATGCGCACCAACACGGGCGTCTCCGCCAAACTCTTTGAGGCCCTGCACCTCGCCTCGATCAACATCGAGATGATTTCGACCTCCGAGATCCGCATCAGCGTCGTCACGCGCGCCGACAGCGTCAACGACGCCGCGCGCGTGCTGCACGCCGCATTCGACCTCGACGCCGACGAAGAGGCGATCGTCTACGCGGGCACCGGCCGCTAAGAGCGCCGCACCGCACCACCCCGAGAACCCCACTCCCCGAACAAGCGAGGTCCCCGCCATGGCAACAGGAGTACACGTCGGCATCGTCGGCGCCACCGGACAGGTCGGACGCGTCATGCGCCAACTGCTCGAAGAGCGCGGGTTCCCGCTCGCCAGCATCCGCTTCTTCGCCACCGCGCGATCCGCCGGCACCACCATCCGCTTCGCGGGAGAAGACATCGTCGTCGAAGACGTGGCCACGGCCGACCCCTCGGGGCTCGACATCGCACTCTTCTCGGCCGGCGCCACCGGTTCACGCGCCCACGCACCCCGCTTCGCCGAGGCCGGCGCCACCGTCATCGACAACTCCAGCGCTTGGCGCATGGACCCCGAGGTGCCGCTCGTCGTCAGCGAGGTCAACCCGCACGCCATCGACCAGGCCGCCAAGGGCATCATCGCCAACCCGAACTGCACCACCATGGCCGCCATGCCCGTGCTCAAGGTGCTCGACGCCGAAGCGGGCCTGCAGCGCCTCATCGTCTCCACCTACCAGGCCGTCTCGGGTTCGGGACTGGCGGGCGCCGAAGAATTGGCCACGCAGATTCGTGTGGCCACGGCATCCCCCAACCTTCTCGGCCTCGTGCACGACGGCCGCGCGGTCGAGCTGCCCGAACCCGTCAACTACGTGCGGCCCATCGCCTTCGACGTCATCCCCTTCGCGGGCAACCTCGTCGACGACGGCGACAACGAGACGGACGAAGAGAAGAAACTGCGCAACGAGAGCCGCAAGATCCTCGAGCTGCCCGAATTGCTCGTCTCGGGCACCTGTGTGCGCGTCCCCGTCTTCACCGGTCACTCGCTCTCGATCAACGTCGAGTTCGAGCGCGAGCTCACCCCCGAGCGCGCCACCGAACTGCTGTCCGACGCGCCGGGCGTGCAGCTCAGCGATGTGCCCACGCCACTCGAGGCTGCCGGGCAGGACCCGTCGTTCGTCGGGCGCATCCGCGCCGACCAGAGTGCCCCGGCCGGCCGCGGCCTGGCGCTGTTCATCAGCAACGACAACCTGCGCAAGGGCGCCGCCCTCAACGCCGTCCAGATCGCCGAACTCATCGCCGCACGCGTCGCCGCCGTCTGAGCTAGTCTCATGCAATGACCACTTCCGCCGCGCCCGTCGAGGAATTGGCCGGGCAACGCGAGAGGCTCGAGAGAAACGTCTTCCTGACGCAGCTGCTGCTGTCCGTCGCCGTGCTCATCCTCGTCTGCGTGGTCATCGTCTTGAGTCCCGAGACGGCGTCGTCGCCGATGTTCCTCATCGGCGCGGGCGTCGTCTTCGTCTCGACCGTGCTGTCGGCGGTGATCCCCTGGGGCCTGGTGCCGCGGGCCGTCGTCATCGTGCTGCCGCTGCTCGACCTCATCGCCCTCGCGTTCCTCCGCGAGGGCGAACCCGCGCTCGCGGCCTCCCTCTTCATGGTCTTCCCCATCATCTGGTTGTCGACCTACTTCGGGTTCACGGCCGCGGTCGTGGCGCCGTTCCTCGCATCCCTCTATCTCTGGATGTCGGCGGCGCTCAGCCCCGGCGACCTGCAGGTCGACGACCTCCCGCGCCTCTTGGTGCTGCCCATCACGTTCTTCTTCGTCTCGACCACGGCCTACCTCACCGCCAAACGCTCGCGCGCCCAGCGCACGCTCCTGCGCCAACAGGCCCTGCTCCTCGAGGACGCGCTGTCCCGGGCCCGCCGCGACAAGCGCACGCTCGACGAAGTGCTCAACGCCGTCAACTTCGGTGTCGTCGGCTTCGACGATGTGGGCCGCGTCACCATCTCGAACGAGCCCTACCGGCGCCTGCTCGACCAATACGGCGCCCTCGAGGGAACCTCGTTCATCTCCAACCTCTACGGCGAGGACCGCACGACCCCGCTCTCGGTCGAACAGCGTCCGTCGACCCGGGCCATGCACGGCGAGACGTTCGACAACGTCACGGTGTGGATGGCGTCGCCCGACAGTCCCTCGACGGCGCACTCGTTCTCGGGCCGCCAGCTCGTCTCCGAGAAGGGCGAACGCGACGGGTCGGTCATCGTGTCGCGCGACGTCACGACCGAGCTGAAAGCCATCAAAGCGCGCGACGACCTGGTGGCCTCGGTGTCGCACGAACTGCGAACGCCGCTCACCTCCATCCTGGGTTATCTCGAGTTGGTGCTCGACTCGGAGAGCGTCGACGAGGACTCGCGCGCCATGATCGAGGTCGCGCTGAACAACGCCGACCGCATGCTCGCCCTCGTGGCCGATCTGCTCACGACGGCCGCCGACTCGGAGCACCTCTACCTGCTCACGTTCAGCCGCACCGACCTGAACCAGGTCGTCGAACAGTCGCTCGAGGGCCTGCGACCCGCGGCATCGGAGCGCGGCATCACGCTCGAGACCGTCGCCGATCCCGGCATCGTGTTGCAGGCCGACGGCTTCCGCCTGCGCCAGGTGATCGACAACCTCGTCTCGAACGCCATCAAGTACAACACCGAGAACGGCATCGTCATGGTGAGCATCTCCGAGACCGACGACACCGTCACCCTGCGCGTCGCCGACACCGGCATCGGCATGTCGGCCGAGGAGCAGAAGGGGCTGTTCGAGAAGTTCTATCGGGCCGACTCGGTGCGGCAATCGAGTGTGCACGGCACGGGCCTCGGGCTCAACATCACCCGCAACATCATCGAACAACACAACGGCCAGGTCCAGGTCGAAAGCATCCCGGGAGAGGGCACGACCATCATCGTCACGCTGCCCCGCCAGGCTGTCCTGGGCGCCTGAGCGCGAAAGGCCCTCATGAATCTCGACCTGAACACGCTGCTTGTCGTCAACGGCCTCGTCGTCGTGCTGTGCGGCGTGTCCTTCGTGTTGAACACGGCCCTGCGTCGCAACGACCCCGTGGGCCGCCTGTGGTCGATCGCGTTCGTCATGGGCATGCTCACGGCATTGAGCTACGCCGTCTGGGGAAGCATCCCGGATGCCTGGTGGGCCGTGGCCATCGGCAACGCGGCTTTCGTCACCTCGATCGGGGCCATGTGGTCGGGTGCGCGTGTCTTCAACGGCCGCCGCTCGTGGTTCTTCATCGTCGGCATCGCCGCCCTCCTCGTGGCCGCGAACGCGGTCCTCTACGGCCCGAACGGCGGCGACTGGGCTGGTGGCGAGAGCCAGCTCGGGGGAGTGGCCCTCTTCGCGGCGCTCGGCGGCATCGAGACGCTGCGCGGCCGCCTGAACGACAAGATCAACGCGCGCATCCTGTCGGCCGTGCTGTGGACGGTCGCTGTCTTCTACGGCACCCGCCTCGCCGTCTTCCTCACCCTGGGCCCCCTCAGCGACGTGTTCCAGACCTACTTCAACACCCTCATCACGACGTTCGTCGCCACGCTGCTCACCCTGTCGGCGGCGCTCTCGATGTCGATCCTGCGTGCCGAATGGTCGAGCCAACGCCCAGGCGGCTTCTTGGGCCGCGGTCGCGGCTCGGCCGATGAGGCGCAGTTCTCGATGGGCGTTCTGAGCGACGGCGCCTTCGCCCGCGGGGCCGAGGACCGCGTCGAGCGCGCGCGCATGCAGAAGCAGCCCATCGCCATGATCGGCGCCGAGGTCGACAACCTCACCGACCTCAACAACGCCTTCAGCCGCTCGCTCGGCGATCAGGCCATCGCGCGGTTCGCGGCGGCGCTGCGCGAACAGGCGCCGTTGTCGGCGATCATCGGCCACAACGGCGGCGGCCGCTTCACGATCCTCGCGATCATCAATCACGAGCGCGAGGTGCAGCCCCTCATCGAGCGGGTGCAGACGGCGCTCGTCGATCAGCCCCTCGATCGCGTGACCGGAATTCGCATCTCGGCCAGTTTCGGTGTGGCGACGACGACGCGCGGCCCGGCCGATTACGCCACGCTCTCCGACCAGGTGAAGGCGGCTCTGCGCGCGGCGAAGGCCGCCGGCGGCAACCGTTCGCAGTCGTTCGCGGCCCTGCGCTGATCAGCGAGCTACGGCGCGATGGCGATCGTCAGCGTGTCGGTCGCGGTCTGCTTGGCGTATTCGCTCGACGTGGGCGTGGTCTGCAGCAGCAGCTCATACGTGAACGACAAAGTGACCTCGGTGGCCGCGGCATCCACGGCCGGCAGCACGAACGTCTGGCTGTAGCTGTAGGGCGACTTCACGAGGTAGCCGGGCGCCACGGATGCCTGGTCGCTCAACGCCCCCGGAGCGGGCAGCGATACGCCACCCTTGCCCTGCACCGACGTCGTCACGCTCACGCGCGACAGGAAGATGTCCTGCCCATCGTCGTCCGTCGCCAACGCGGCGGTGAGCGAGAAGCTGATGGGCTTGTTGGCCCCGGCCGTCCATTCGTTCATCATGAGCGTCGAGAAATAGTCGACCGTGATGTTGATGTTGCCGGCCCCGAGGTTGCGCTTGGTGCTGCCCGCCGCGAGGTCGTTCTGGATCGTCTCGATCGTGGGAACGGGCGTGGGCGTGGGGATGGCGACAGCGGTGGGCGTGGCCGACGGCGTGGCCGAGGGGGTGCGCCCCGTCATCCACGGCGGCGTGCCGCAGGCGGTCAGCGACGCGACAACGACGGCGGCGAGTGCGGTGCTGACGAGTCGTCGGCGCAACGGCATGGGGTCCCCCCGGGAGGTATGAGCTGGTCTCGGGTTTCGGGCCCCGACCGGAGCTGAGCAAATCTTGAGCAAGTCTTGACGCGATCCTAGCCGATCCTCGCGCAAACCCTGTGGTGGGCCGTGGAGACTCTAAACAGCACCCCGAAGTGCCACGGAAACACCAGCACGAACCCCAGACTTCAGCTCGACCCGCTCAGCATCTATCCGAACCCTCAAACGAATGGAGTAGGCAATGTCCAATCCGACACCCGAGAAAGCATTGCCGGAACCCATCATGGCAACGAACGAGAACCCCTACGTCTCTTCCCGCGTCGAGATCGACCCTGACCTCGAGGCCTACGCCGCCGACTTCATGGAGTCGGTCGAAGCGCTGCCCACCTACAAGCCGACCATCGGCTGCATCATCCCGGCCTACAACGAGGCCGAGTCCATCGCATCGGTGCTGGATTCGCTGCTGAACCAGACGCGCATCCCCGACGTCATCCACGTGATCGTCAACAACACGACCGACGACACCGTCGAGATCGCCAGCCACTACGCCGGCCCGCACACCCGCGGCCAGGGCGAGGGCAAGCAGAGCACCGAGATCTACGTGCACGACATCGGCGAGAACAAGGACAAGAAGGTCGGCGCCCTGAACTACGGCTTCTCGCTCGTCGAGGGCTGCGACTACCTGCTCGGTGTCGACGGCGACACCACGGCCGAGCCCATCGCCGTCGAGCAGCTCGAAGCCGAGATCGCCTCGGACAGCCGCATCGGTGGCATCTCGGCGATCTACTCGATCGACGACAGCGACATGAAGGGCGTCATCCCCTCGTTCCTCATCGCCGGCCAGCGCGCCCAGTTCGCCGCCTTCAACATGCAGAACATGCTGAAGGGCCGCAACATGGCCGTGCTCGGCGGCCAGTTCTCCATCTTCGCCGTCAAGACGCTGCGCGAGGTGATGGTCGAGAACCACCAGGCCACCCCGTGGGTGAAGGACTCCGAGGTCGAGGATTCGCTCCTCTCGCTGCAGATCAAGAGCGCCGGCTACCTGACCAAGATCAGCGCCCAGTCCCGCGCCAACGTCGGCGGCATGACCACCCTGCGCGGCCTCGACGCCCAGCAGGTGAAGTGGAACTTCGGCGCCATCGAGCTCATGTGGCCCGGCCAGCGCGGCGACACCAAGGGCCAGCCGTTCCACCCCAACCTGCGCCTGCGCTGGTTCGAGCACTTCTCCATGCTGATCAACATGTTCAGCCGCCTGCTCTTCGTCACGCTGCTCGTCGCATCGCTCTCGATCAGCGCCTTCGTCTTCAGCCCGATCTGGCTCATCCCGCCGATCACGGCCACGCTGCTCAACCTGCGCGTGGCGCTGTCGATGAAGAACCGCAACGCCAAGGACATCCTGTTCGCCGCGCTGTACATCCCGGCCGAGATCTACATGATCGTGCGCCTCGGACACTTCGTCCGCGCCTGGACCAAGTTCGCCAGCCGCAAGCAGGTCGACAACTGGGCCGCCCAGGCCAAGGCCGAGCGCGGTGCCGGACAGGCCTACCTCGTGCCCCTCGTCGTGGCCGTCGCCATCTTCGCGGTACTGGTTTTCACCTGGTTCCAGCTCTCGGTGGTCGTGCAGTCCACCGTGCTGTGGATCGGCTGGCCTATCCTGGGCGTCATCACCGTGCTGCAGACCCTCAGCATGTTCACCAAATTGATCCGTCGTCAGCGAGGCTACAAAGTTTGATCCAGACCAGATACATCGAACACCACCGCTACTCGCGGCTCCTCGACCACCTGTCGGGGGACGCCGCGAGTCAGCGGCGCTTCGTCCTCGACTTCGTGAGCCTGTGGACACCGCGCACCGAACGCCTGCAACAGGCCCTCACCACCAACAATCTGCAAGACGCGGATGTCGTGCTCCTCTCCATCCGCTCCTCCTCCACGATGATCGGCGCGATGATGCTCGAGGCCGCCGCGGGGCTCATCCACTCGGCCGTCAAACGCCGCGACGTGGCCGGAGCTGAGAAGCACGTGGCCCGCCTGCACGAACTGGGCGGCCTGACCTGTGCCGAGCTGATCTGGATGCTCGAGCATCCCGAGCCCGCCGGCACAAGCGCTTCCTGAGCTTCTCTCGCTCCTGGACGGCTCCCCGGCCGTCGCCCGCACCACCGCAAGCCCGCACCACCGCAAGACGCAAGACCGCAACACCCGCCGCGGATGCTCCCAGCCACCGCCGCGGATCTCCCCCTCGCCGTTCTTCCCCGCTTTTCCCCGTTCGCCCCCGCGACTCCGCCAGATTCGCCGCAGCTCCCGCCGAGCGCTCCTCGTCGTACCCGCCGGGCATCTCTGTCGTACCCGTCGAGCATCTCTGTCGTACCCGTCGAGCATCTCTGTCGTACCCGTCGAGCATCCCCGTCGTGCCCGCCGAGTATCCCCGTCGTACCCGCCGCATCCCTCCTCGCCCCGCCGGGCACACAAAAGCCCCGCCAGGAGCGGGGCTTCATGGTGTGTATCGTCGGAGCGTCAGGCCTCGACCGCGGCCAGGCGATAGCCGACACCGCGCACGGTCTCGATCCAGCGCGGCGAGGTGATGCTGTCGCCCAATTTGCGCCGCAGGTTGCCCATGTGCACTTCGACGACGCGTTTGTCGGCTTCATTGATGTAATAGGCGGTGACGTAGCTCTCGCCGCGCAGCAGCAGCGCCAGGTCGGCCTTCGAGCGCACGCGTCGATTCGATTCCATGAGCGCGTGGATCAGGTCGAATTCGCTGCGCGTGAGGTCCACTTCTTTTTTGTCGAGCTCGACGATGCGCATCTCGGGGTGCAGGCGCAGCCCGTTGTGGGTCAGCCATCCCTCGGTCTGGGTGTGGGCGGCGGATGCGGGGGCGGCATCGGCATCGGTCGACCCGGGTGCGGCGGGCGCATCGTCGAGATGCGCTGCGGCGGAGCCACCGGCAGGGCTGGCCGCCGATTCGACCGGGGTGGGCGCATCGGGCGTCGCCGAAGCCGGTGCCGACGCGGCGGGCGCGGCGGGGGAGTAGGTGACGGGTGCCGGGGCAGCGGGCGTGTGGGTGGTCTGCTCGGGCGGGGCGCTCACGGGCGTGATGACGCCGGGTGCCGCGGGGGCGCTCGATTCCGAGCCGAAGGGTTGCACGGCCACGGCGTCGGCGCTGCCGAGGGGAGACCCCGCAGCGCGCGGGCGGCGCAACATGGCCTCGATGCGGGCGCGCAGTTCGCGCGGCCGGAAGGGCTTGGTCAGATAGTCGTCGGCGCCCGCCTCGAGCCCCTGCAGGGTGTCGATCTCCTCGTTCATGGCCGTGAGCATGACGATGTAGGTCGATGAGAAGGCGCGGATGCGGCGGGCGGCCTCGAAGCCGTCGATGCCGGGAAGGCTCACGTCGAGCGTGGTGACGATGGGGTCGTAGGCGCGCACGGCCTGGACGCCGTCCAGCCCGTTGCCGGTCGAAACGGTCTCGAAACCGGCCTGTGTGAGCACGGTCTCCAACAGGTGCCGGATGTCCGGGTCGTCTTCGATTATGACGGCGACGCGCCGTTCCCCCTGAGTCATCATCAGGCCGATGCTACCAATGGAGAAGTGCTAAAACGCATAATTCCTCGGATCAAGTGATAAACGGTATCATTTGCCCCCCGCGCGGGTGACGCGGCTACCACCCGGCGTTGCGCGTGAGTTCGAGTGCCGACGTCGGCCACCAGGCGCCCGCGACCGGTCCACCGTTGCACTGCCCGTCGCTTTCGCCCGGTGCCTTGATCCAGAGGTTGGCGTCGTGGTGGCTGCCGTCCGAGACGATCCCGGGGGTGGCTCCGAGGGCGCGGCCGCTCGGGTTGCACCAGTCGCCGTTCGATCCGTTGCCGTTGCGCGAGGTGTCGATCACGTAGTGGCTGTTGCCCGTGAGCTGCGAGAGCTTCTCGGCGTAGTCGTGTTCGATGTCGTCGGCGTTGTAGTTCGAGACGTTGCTGGCGAAACCGCGCGCTTCGCCGATGCCCGCGTCGGTCAGCAGGCGAGCCATGTCTTCGGCGCTGCGCCACGTCGAGTGCCCGCCGTCGAGGTAGATGGTGGCCTCGGCCTTGTGCAGGATGTCGACGGCCGACCGCACCTCGCCCACGCGCTGCGACTCGTTGTTGCACTGCTGGGCGAGGGCCAGGGCATCCGGTTCGACGATGTAGATGGGGGATTTCTCGGAATCGGCCGAGCTCTCTTGGCCCGCCGTCGCGATCTCGCCGACCCAGCTGTAATAGTCCTGGGTGCTCGACAGGCCGCCCGAGGACTCGTTGCCGCAGTCTCGATTGGGCACGCCGTAGATGACGAAGACGGGGAGGTGGCCCGTGCGGAACGCATCGCCCGTGACCTGGCGCACATAGGTGCCGACCTCGCCGCGCGGGTATTCCTCGGGCGTCAGCCAGATGGCCGTCGGGGTGTCGGCCAGGCGTTGGTAGAGGGCGGCGTTCGCGGCCTGACCCGCTCGTGTCGCGTCCGAGGCCGCGTTGGCCGCAAGCGAGTCGGGGTCTGCGTAGAGGCTCACCTCGGTGAACGGGTTGCGATCGGGCGGCGGCGTGAGGAACACGATGGCGAACACACTCCCAATGGCGAGCAGCGGCGCGAAGATGATCGCCAGCGTCGCCGTGAGGCGTCGGCGTTTCGGGGCAGCGCCCACGGTGTCCTCGCGATTCTTTCGGGGCCTGAAGTGTGGATAACTCTATCCCGCGAAACGGGGCGAATTGAGCGCGATCGTGTCCCCAGTTTGTGCCGCGCGCAATCCGGCATGTCGCCCGCGCCGAACAAGGGATATGACGTCGTCTCCCTCTGTGCGTTCCCGCCTCTCCCGCTGGGGTGCCGTCCTCGCGGGACTCGTCGCCGTGCCGCTCGCGCTCGCCGGCTGTGCACCGGGCGGTGGGGATGCCTCGGGCCCGACATCCACCGTGCCCGCCCCCGACCTGCCGGCCGACGCCCCGGTCGTCGCGTTCTATGGCGACTCCTACACGCTCGGCACGGGCGCCACGGATGCCGCCAACCGCTGGTCGACGGTCATCTGCCGTGAGAACGGCTGGCGCGAGGTGAACCCCAGCGTCAACGGCCTGGGCTTCGTCAACAACCGCACGCCCGATGTCGATCTCGTCGAGCAGGTCATCGACGCCGATCCCGACATCGTGTTCGTGACGATGGGTTTGAACGACAATTTCTCGTATGACAGCCGGGCGGATGACATCCACGCGGCCATCGACCGCGACATCGACGCCTTGCACGGTGCCCTGCCCGACGCGCGCCTCATCGTGGTCGAACCGTTCTGGTACACCGACGACCGTCCCGAATCGCTCGGCGTGATCAGCGGCTGGGTGAAGGATGCCGCGAAAGAGGCCGATGCCGACTACATTCCGGGTGCCTCGCACTGGATCGAAGGCCACCCCGAATGGATGGCGGGAGACGGCCTGCACCCCAACGACGAGGGCTACACCGAGATGGCCGATCGGATGCGTGAAGAGCTCACGAAACTCGGCATAAGCTAGGGGAATGACCGATAAAAAGCCGGTTGACGTCGTCCTCATCGGCGGCGGCATCATGAGTGCCACCCTCGCCGTTCTACTGAAGCAATTGCAGCCCGATTGGACCATCGAGGTCTTCGAGCGACTGGGCGACGTTGCCCTCGAATCATCCAACCCGTGGAACAACGCGGGAACGGGCCACGCGGCCCTGTGCGAGCTCAACTACATGCCCCAGGGCGCCGACGGCGAGGTCGACCCGGGCAAGGCGATCAGCATCAACGAGCAGTTCCAGCTCAGCCGCCAGTTCTGGGCGCACCTCGTGCGAGAGGGGCAGCTGGGCGACCCGTCGTCGTTCATCAACACGGCGCCGCACATGACGTTCGTGCGCGGCGAACGCGATGTCGAATACCTGAAGAAGCGCTACGAGTCGCTGAAGGAACAGCCGCTCTTCGGTGATATCGAATACTCCGAAGACAGCCGCGTCATCAATCAGTGGGCGCCATTGCTCATGAAGAAGCGCCGTGCGGGCGAGCCGTTCGCCGCCACGCGCGTGCACACGGGCACCGACGTCGACTTCGGCGCGCTCACCCACAAGCTCTTTGACGCTGCGGTCGCCGACGGCGGCGTGGGCCTCAACCTCAACTTCGAGGTGCGCGGGCTCAAGAAGCACAAGGACGGCACGTGGGGCATCCGCTTCCGCGACCTGGTCGGCCGCACGCCCGGCACCATCAACGCGCGCTTCGTCTTCGTGGGCGCCGGCGGATGGGCTCTCAAGCTGCTGCAGAAGTCGGGCATCCCCGAGGTCAAGGGTTACGGCGTCTTCCCCATCTCGGGCCAGTTCCTGCGCACCGACAACCCGAAGGTCGTCGCCGAGCACACCGCCAAGGTCTACAGCCAGGCCGCCGTGGGCGCGCCGCCCATGTCGGTGCCGCACCTCGACACGCGCGTGGTCGACGGCGAGGCCAGCCTGCTGTTCGGGCCCTACGCCGGCTTCAGCCCCAAGTTCTTGAAGAACGGCTCGATCACCGACCTCGTCACGCAGGTGCGCCCGCACAACCTGGTGCCCATGCTGGCGGTCGCGAAAGACAATCCGTCGCTCTTGAAGTACCTCATCGGCGAGCTTCTGGCGTCGCGCGCCAAGAAGTTCGACGCGCTGCGCGAGTTCATGCCCACGGCGCGCGAAGAGGATTGGTACCTCATCACGGCCGGCCAGCGCGCCCAGGTCATGAAGAAGGACGCGAAGAAGGGCGGCGTGCTGCAGTTCGGCACCGAGGTCATCGCGGCGGCCGACGGATCGATCGCGGGTCTCCTGGGCGCCTCGCCCGGCGCCTCGACGGCCGTTCCCATCATGTTGGATGTCCTGAAGCGCTGCTTCCCCGACGAGCTCGCCTCGTGGCAGCCCCGCATCCGCGAGATGATCCCCACCTACGGCGAGACGCTCAACGACAACCCCGAGAAGGCCCGCGCCGTCATGGCGTCGACCGCCGAGGCGTTGAAGATCGCCGACTGACGCGCGCATTCCTCCGCGCGACCGAGCGCGGAACTCGAGGCGGTATCCGGTTGAGGCCGGGTGCCGCCTCTTCGTGTCTGCGGCCGGGCGTTTCGATCCCGGGACGCGATCCCGTCGAGCGCTGTCGAACAAGGCGTCCTTCTTGCTAGCATTGATATATCAATGTATCGACGAGAGGGATCTGTATGTCTGTCGGAAACACAAAGAGGGCGACCGCCCTGCAGCTCGGAGCTGTTGGCATCCTGCTGGGGGCGGTGATCACGGCCCCGGCGCTCAGTGCGGCCCTGGCGGCCGAGCCGTCGTCCGTCGAGAAGATCAGCGAGACAGAGGCTCGCTTCGTGCTGCCGGGTGGGGTGACGGCGACGATGTCGCTCGCCGGTGGTTCGCGCACGTTCGACGAGGTCGGCGTGCTCAATCTCGGCAACTCGACGGCGGGCATGTACAGCCCCCAGATCGACCCCGATCAGACACAGTCCGTCAGGGTCGATGTTCCCACGAGCTGCCGCCGGGGACAGACCTGCAACGACGGCCAGATCATCCTGAGCTTCAGCAAGCCCGTCACGGGGTTGTCCGTGCATATCGCCGAATTCGGTGGCGGAAACGGGGCCGACGGCTGGAAGCTGGCGTCGTCGATCCCCGCCGGTGCTGCGATGAGCCCGTCGAGCGGTAACACGTTCCTCGACGATGGCGACGGTTTCCTGAGCGGAATATCGACCGGATGTTCGACGAGCACCGGTGGCTGTGGTTCCCTGGTCATCGCGAGCGACAAGCCCGTTACGGAGCTTCGATTCGACGCGCGCACAACCGGGACGATGATCCTGGGTGGGGGCGGCATCGATGGATACAAGGTCTCGGTGAGTGCTGCGGCCGTGCCGACTCCGACGCCTACTCCGACGCCGACGCCTACGCCTACGCCTACGCCTACGCCTACGCCTACGCCTACGCCGACGCCGACACCGACTCCCACGCCGACACCGACGCCCACTCCGACGCCGAGGCCTACGGCGACTCCGACCCCAACCCCGACGCCTACTCCTACCCCGACTCCTACCCCGACTCCTACCCCGACTCCGACGCCCACGCCCACGCCCACGCCCACGCCCACGCCCACGCCCACGCCCACGCCCACCCCGACCGCAACCTCGACGCCGACTCCGGCGGCCGTGATCGTTCCCGAGAAGCCGAAGCCGACCCCGGCCACGCTTCCGTCGACCGGTGCGGGTGACGTGTCGCTCGTCGCGGGTGGTGCCGCCGTACTCGCGCTCGCCGGCGCGGTCATCGCCGTGACGCGTCGGGTGCGACGCAACCGCTAGAACGACGCACACGATCATCCCGCCGCCCCGCACGGTGGCCGGATGACCACGGAGGCCCGGACGATATCGATCGTCCGGGCCTCCCGTCGTGCGCCGGCCGTGCCGCCGACTAGGCTTTCCGCGTGGCAAAACTCTACTTCCGCTACGGCGCGATGAACTCGGGCAAGTCGACGGCGCTCCTGCAGGCGGCCTACAACTATGAGGAGCGCGGGCACAGCGTGCTGCTCGCGAAGCCCGCCGTCGACACGAAGGGCGACCGCCACATCCAGAGCCGCCTGGGCGTCGCGCGCGAGGTCGACTACGTCATCACGGGTGCCGACGATTCGTACGACCTCTTCCAGCGCCATCGCGCCGAGCGGCTGGCCGCCGACAAGCTAGACGTCAGCTGCCTGCTCGTCGACGAGGCCCAATTTTTGACGGATGCCCAGGTGGACGGGTTGTTGCGCATTGCCCTGCTCGAGGGCATCCCTGTTCTTGCCTATGGCATCCGCACCGACTTTCTGACCGTTGCCTTTCCCGGCAGCCGGCGGTTGCTCGAGGTGGCCCACAGCCTCGAAGAGCTGAAGACCATCTGCCGGTGCGGCCGCAAGGCCATCTTCAACGGGCGGCTCATCGGTGACCGCTTCACGTTCGATGGCGCCCAGGTGGCGATCGACGGCGAAGAGGTCGCCTACGAGTCGCTGTGTGGCGTGTGCTACCTGCAGGAGTCGGGCGGTGTTCTGGGCGCGGGGCGCACGGCCGGCGGCGACCGCGATCGAGACGGCGGCCGCCCGTGAGCGGTGGGGGAGGCCGACCGTTCATCGGCACGATCCTGTGCGGGGTGGCGGCGGTCGTCTTCGCGAGCCTCGCCGCGCTCGCCTTCACGGGCGGCGACGCCGGAACGGGCGTGCTCTACCTCGTGCTCACGGCCCTGTGGGTCGGCATGGCCGCCGTGCTGCAGCGGCGCCGGGGTGGACGTCGCCGGGATGGGCGACGCCGCTAGTTCCGCCCGTGCGCGGCCGTTCTCAACAGGCCGCAGTCGTGCTTCCTGTCCACGGATGCGTGCGACACGCCGATTTTCGGCACGCGATGTGAGTTGTTTGTTTGTGTCCCCCGCGCGGGTGCCCCTCGTCCGAGGGCTGCAACTGCGCCGCACGGGCCGGTGCATGACCCTCCTGAACTGAGGATGCCTCGAGTTGCGGGGTCGCGAGCGGGGCGGGCGTCGAGTCGGATTTGCCATTCTGGAATTCCACTCGTCGACACAAGGGATGCATCATGCAGCTGTCTCATTCGTCCACCCCAGCCGCTCGCCCCGGGCGTTCGCCTCATCGCGTCGCCGGGCTGCTCTCCGCGGCCATCGCCTCCGGTGTGGTGCTCGCCGCCCTGGGTGCGCCCGCCGCCTTCGCCGAGGATACGAAGTCCGTGACGATCAACTCGCCGACCTCGGCCACTCTGGCGCTCCCCTCCGGTGCCACAGCCAACCTCACCTTCTCGGGCTCGCCCGACCGCTACTTCATGAGCGGCGTCACGAACGACCAATTCTCCTACCTCGGCGCGGCCGGCCAGTATGCGCTCGACGGCCCCTTCGATGCGGCGGTCGGCGCCAAGGTGCAGACCGTCACCGATTGCCCCGGTGAGACGACCACGTGCGCGCCCGGGCGCCTCGTCGTCGAGCTGAGCGAGCCGATGACCGACGTCAAGGTGCACCTGTCCGATATCGGCTCACGCGGCCCCATCATCGTCGGACAGCCGACGGCCTTCTTCAGCGACGCCTACCGCCTGGTTTCGTCGCAGCCGGCCGGCGCTACGGTGAAGCCGTCCCCGGGTGCCTCGTTCACCACGGATGCATCCGGTGCGGTGTGGGGCCTGAACAGCCCGTGCACCGAGACACCGGGGGCCGGATGCGGGTCGCTCGTCGTCTCGTCGCCGACCCCCATCACGCGGCTCGAGTTCGAGGTCGCGCTGCGCACCGTGTCGCCCGTCGCGAGCGACAGCAACGACAACACCATCATCTCGGTGTCGGGAACGCCCGTGCCGAAGCCGACCCCCACGCCGACCCCGACGGCGCCGCAGCCGACCACGCCCGCCACCCCTGTGGTGACGCCGACCGCTCCCGCCACCCCGACGGCCGGCCCGACGCCGGTCGCCCCGGTGCCCTCGGCTTCGGCGACCCCGACGATCACCCCCGCGGCCGTCGTCCCCGGTAAGCCGGCGGGCGCCAAGCCCGCGGGCAGCGGCCTGGCGGCAACGGGTGCCGAGGCATCTGTGTTGCCGATCGTCGCCGGTTCGGCGCTCGCGGCCGGTCTCACGTTCGTCGGAATCGCCGCGTTCCGCCGCCGTGCCCACCGCGCATAAGCGGGATCGGGGCATGACCCCGTAACAGAAGGGCGTCGGATGACATCATCCGGCGCCCTTCTCGCGTTCGAGCAGAGTCCCGAAGCCCGAGCCCCGAAGCCCGAAGTTCGGGGCCGCGCCTCAGCACTGAAGCGACGTGGTTCAGCCGGCCGCCGACAGCTCGGCGACGGCGCGCTCGGCGTGGTGGCACGCGACGGTGCGCGCGGCACCCGCCGGGAACTCGCGCCGCAACGGCACGTCGGTGCGGCATTCGTCGGTCGCGAGCCAGCAGCGCGGGTTGAAGCGGCATCCGGTGGGCGGGTTCACGGGCGACGGCGGCTCGCCCTGCAACACGCGTCGGCGGGCCAGGCGGCCCCGGTCGGCGCGGTCGAGCGTGGGCGAGGCCGACAGCAGGGCCTGCGTGTAGGGATGCGAGGGCTGATCGTAGATCGTGGCCGTGTCGCCCTCTTCGGCGATGCGCCCGAGATACATGACGGCCACGCGATCGGCGATGTGGCGCACCACCGACAGGTCGTGCGCGATGAACAGGATCGAGACGCCCAACCGTGTCTGCAGATCGCCCAGCAGGTTGATCACCTGCGCCTGCACCGACACGTCGAGCGCCGACACGGGTTCGTCGCACACCAACACGTCGGGGTCGAGCGCGAGCGCCCGGGCGATGCCGATGCGCTGCCGCTGCCCGCCCGAGAATTGGTGCGGAAAACGGCTCATCATGCTGGGGGCGAGCCCCACGAGTTCGAGCAGCTCGGCCACACGTTCGCGGCGCGAGGCGGCGGTGCCCGTGCGCGTGGCGGCGAGGGGCTCGGCGATCAGATCGGCCACGGTCATGCGCGGGTCGAGCGACGTGTACGGGTCTTGGAAGATCATCTGCACGCCGCGCCGCAGCAGCCGCCGATCGCGCACGCGCCCCGCTGTCACGTCGTCGCCGTGGTAGCGCAGGGTGCCGCCATCCGGTTTCTCGAGGCCCACGAGCATGCGCGCGAGCGTGGACTTGCCGCAGCCCGACTCGCCCACGATGCCGAGCGTCTCGCCGGCCCGCAGCGTCAGGCTCACGCCATCCACCGCCGAGACGTGCCGCGGTTTCAGGCGGCTGCCGCCCGAGAAGGTGCGCACGAGATCGGATGCCTCGAGCACGACCTCGGGCTCGGTGCGCGTCGGTCCGAGCTCGATGAGGGGTGATGAGGTGTCGCTCATGACAGGGCTCCCGTCAGCAATTCGTCGCTCCGGTGGCAGGCGGCCGCACGGCCCGGTGCCACGTCGGCGAGCGGTGGTCTGGTGGTGCGGCACACGTCGACCGCGAAGAGGCAGCGCGTGTGGAACGAGCATCCGGTGGGCACCTGACCGGGGCTCGGCGGCGACCCGGGAATCGTGAGCAACCTTCCGCCGCGCAGGCTCGCCTGCGGCACCGAACGCAGCAGCGCCTCGGTGTAGGGGTGCGCCGGCCGGGCCAGCACGGTGTCGGCGTCGCCGCGTTCGACGACGCGCCCCGCATACATGACGGCCAGGCGGTCGGCGACCTCGGTGACGACGCCCAGGTCGTGCGTGATCAAGAGGATGCCCATGCCGAGCTCGGAGCGCAGCCGGTCGAGCAGGTCGAGGATCTGCGCCTGCACCGTGACGTCGAGGGCCGTGGTCGGCTCGTCGGCGATGAGCAGTTCGGGTTCGAGCGCGATGGCCATGGCGATGAGGATGCGCTGACGCATGCCGCCCGAGAATTGGTGGGGGTAGTCATCCACCCGCTGTTGGGGCGCCGGGATGCCCACGAGCCCGAGCAGTTCGACCGCCGACGCCTTGGCCTGTTTGCGCGTGGCGCCGCGGTGCACGCGGAAGAGCTCGCCGATCTGGTCGCCGATCGACAATACGGGGTTGAGGGCCGAGAGCGCGTCTTGCAGCACGAGGCTCATGCGCTCGCCCCGCAACCGGCGCCGTTGCTCGGGCGTGATGGCGAGTAGGTCGGTGTCGCCGAGAGTCAGCGTGTCGGCACTGACGCGCGTGTGCTCGTCGACGAGGCCCATGATGGCGCGCGCGGTGACCGATTTGCCCGAACCCGATTCGCCGAGCAGGGCCACGACCTCACCGCGGCGGATGTCGAGGCCCACGTCGCGCACGGCCGGAATGTCGTCGGGGCCGCCCGTGAAACTGACGCTCAGCCCGTCGACGCGCAGGACGACGGGTGGGGCGAGCGTCGCCTGAGCCGTTGATGCGTTGTTCTCTGAGATGTCCACAAATTCATAATGTCACGGGAAAAGCGCCGAAATGTTTCAAATTGGTAAACACTGCGCCGGATATCTTCGATTTTGTTGACACCAGCGCCGGTCGTAACCGACAGTGGGGTCTACCACGCCGAGAACAGTCGGTGCACCACGCCGCTTGCGGCATCGCAATCGTTAGGAGAACCACGCGTGCTTGAACCCTCTGAGCGCTACACCGGCTACACCGCCTACGACTACCTCGAAGCCGGCAAGGACTACCGCCACTTCGATTACGCCAAGCAGATCGGGCGTGTGCCCGAATACACCGGCCTCGACCTGTCCGACGCCGAGAAGGAACGCACGACGAAGCTGTTGCGCGAAGAGACCGTCATCTCGCTGCACGACCACGTGCAGGTGTTCCCCGAAGACATGACGCAGCTGCGCGACCACATCCGCCAGGGCCGCGAACCCACGGGCTATGAGGGCCTCTCGCGTTCGGGCATCACGGCCGTCTTCGACAACGGCATGGATGGCACGTGCTGCATCTCGAGCGACGCCGGCTGGAAGTACCAGGACGTGCTCTTCGACCTCGGCGTGCGCATGGCCGACCTCGCCCACCAGGACTTCGTCATCAAGGGCGAGACCATCAAGGACATCGAGTACGCCGCCGCGACGGGCCGCATCGCCCACGTGTTCGCGCTCGAGGCATCCACCATGATCGAGAACGAG
This sequence comes from Okibacterium fritillariae, assembly GCF_052783725.1. Taxonomy (NCBI): domain Bacteria; kingdom Bacillati; phylum Actinomycetota; class Actinomycetes; order Micrococcales; family Microbacteriaceae; genus Okibacterium; species Okibacterium fritillariae. The sequence continues at coordinate 2,520,473 of NZ_CP199917.1, read as the reverse complement.
GTCGACCGGCTCGACGTGCTCTACGGTTTCGGCGTGCGCCAGATGGGCATCGCCTACTCCGAGGCCAACACGCTCGGCTCGGGCCTGAAGGAACGCGGCGACGGCGGCCTGACCTACTTCGGCGAGCGCGCCGTCGAGCGCATGAACAAGCTCGGCATCGCCATCGACGTGTCCCACTCGGGCGACGTCACGGCCGTCGACGCCATCAAGGCCTCGAAGAAGCCCGTCTTCATCACGCACGCCGGCGCCCGCGCCGTCTGGCCCACCAACCGCATGAAGACCGACGAGACCATCGTCGAATGCGCCAAGCGTGGCGGCGTGATCGGCCTCGAGGCCGCACCCCACACGACGCTGTCGCCGAAGCATCCCCGCCACTCGATCGAGTCGGTCATGGATCACTTCGAGTACTGCGTCGACCTCGTCGGCCTCGAGCACGTGAGCTTCGGGCCCGACACGCTGTTCGGCGACCACGTCGGACTGCACGATGCCTTCAGCTCCAACCTGTCCCTCGGGCAGGCCCACGGCGCTGTCGAATACGAGAAGGTCGCCTATGTCGACGGTCTCGAGAACCCGGCCGAAGAGTTCTTCAACATCATCGGCTGGTTGGTCAAACACGGTTATTCCGATGACGAAATCCGCGCCGTCGTCGGTGGAAACACTCTGCGGGTACTGAAGGAGGTTTGGGTCTAAATGAAAAAAACTACGCGAATCGCCGCGGTGGCCGCCCTGGCTGCATCGGCACTCGCACTCAGCGCGTGCGCCCCGAGCGCTCCGCCCGAAGCCGGCGGGGGAGAGGCGACGGCGTCGAGCGAGACGCTCACCATCGCCACCACCACCGACGTCGTGAACTACAACCCGCTCATCGGCAACAGCCGCAGCGACTACTGGATCACCAACCTGATGTACCCCCACCTGTTGTCGATCGCCGACGACGGTTCGAAGGAAGCCCAGGTGGCGACCAAGTGGGGGTATGTCGACGAGACCACCGGTTATTACGAGATCCGCGACGACCTGTCGTGGTCGGACGGCGAGAAGCTGACGGCCGAGGACGTGGCGTGGACCATGAACGCGGTCAAGCAGGATCAGCCCTCCGGCACGTTCTACGGCCAGCTCGCCAACTTCGAGTCGGCCGAGGCCGTCTCGGACACGCGCGTCGAGATCAAGCTCACCCAGCCCGACTCTTCGATCGTCGAGGAGATCGGCTTCTGGGGCAACGTCGTGCCGCAGCACGTCTTCGAGAAGGCCGACTCGGTCGCGAACTTCCCGAACGACGGCAGCGACGGCGGTTGGGTCTCGGCCGGTCCCTACGTGCTCACCGACGTGCAGGTCGGCCAGAGCTATTCGATGGACCGCGTCGACGACTACCCGCTCATCGAGGGTGGCACCCCGTCATCCGCCAAGGTCGTCTACCGCGTGTTCCCCGACATCAACACCGAGATCCTCGCGTTGCAGTCGGGTGAGGTGGATGTCATCGCCAACGCGCTGCCCCCGGCGCAGGTGAAGACGCTGCAGAACACGCCCGGCATCGAGGTGGAAGAGTCGGTGGGTCTCGGTTATGCCCACATGACCTACAACATGACGAAGCCCGACCTGGCCAAGGTCGAGGTGCGCCAGGCCCTCGCGCACGCCGTGGACTACGACGCGATTCGCAAGGTCGTGCTGCAGGATCAGGCCGTGTCGACGGGTTCGAGCCCGCTCATGCCCGTGCTGGCCGACTACTACGACAAGTCGATCAAGGAGTATAAGTTCGACACCGACCTGTCGCGCGAGCTCATGGAGAAGGCCGGCTACACGGCCGACGGTTCGGGCATGTTCCCCGTGTCGTTCCGCCTGATCTACTCGCTGCAGGACTCGGTGACGAGCCAGTGGGCCACCCTCGTGAAGGATTCGGCCGCGAAGGCCGGCATCACGATCGAGCTGCAGGGCACCGAGCGCAACACCTATCTGGCACAGACGAACGCCGGCGACTTCGACATCTATGCGGGCAACTTCGCCATCATGGACGACCCGGTCACCAACATGACGCTCGCCTACCTGCCCGACGGCGCGATCAACTACAGCTACGTCGACGACCCCGAGCTGAACGAACTCATCACAACCGCATCGGCCACCACCGATAAGGACGAGAAGATCAAGCTCATGCAAGAGGCCGCCGCCATCGTCAACGAGAACGTGTACGACAACATCATGTACACGCAGAACCTCTACTTCGCGCACAGCGACAAGTGGACCGGGTTCGTCTCGAAGCCGAGTGAGCTTCTGTCGATCGTCAACCCGATCAGCGTGGCATCCGCTCACCTGAAGTAACGAGCAGAGCGGCATCCGCCCGAGCCCCCAACCGGGCGGATGCCGCCTCCACGCGTTTTTCCCACGCTCCACCTTCTCTCTGGAAAGGGCCGCGCCTCGTGTCTCTGTGGTCATTCGTCCTCCGCCGCTTCGGCCGAGGAATCCTCACGATCTGGTTCGCCGTGACCGTGACGTTCCTGCTGCTGCGCCTGCTGCCCGGCGACCCCGCGCTCGCCGTGGCCAGCCCGAACATGACCGACGAGGCCCGCGAGGCCCTGCTCACGCAATACGGCCTCAACCAGCCCCTCATCGTGCAATACGGCCTCTACCTCTGGCAGCTCGTGCAGGGCAACCTCGGCGTCTCGTTCACGCAATCGATCCCCGTGCTCGACGTGCTCATGCAGCGCCTGCCCTGGACGCTCCTCCTCACCGGAACGGCCCTCGTCTTCACGGTTCTCGTGGGCGTGCCGCTCGGTGTCCTGGCCGCCGCCCGCCGCGGCACCGGCTGGGACCGCCTCGTGCAGATCGTCGGCGTCACGGGCCAGTCGCTCTTCGTTCCGAGCGTCGGCGTGCTGCTGCTCTTCACGTTCGGGCTCACGCTCGGCTGGTTCCCCATCGGCGGCGCCTACACGAACGGCACCTACGGCGGCGAGTGGTATCTGAGTGTTATTCAGCACCTGGTCTTGCCCGCGACATCCCTCGTCTTGATTCAGCTCGGGTCGTATGTCTTGACCATGCGCTCGACCCTGATCGATGCGCTGGGCGAGGACTACACGACCCTGGCCCACGCCAACGGCATGCCGCCCCGCCGCGTGCTGTGGAAGCACGCCCTGCGCAACGCCCTGCTGCCGACCACGACGCTCATCGGCCTGCAGCTCGGGTTCCTCGTGGGCGGCGCGGTGCTCACCGAGACCGTCTTCGCCTACCCGGGCATCGGCCGCGGCATCTTCGAGGCCGTCACGCAGCTCGACTTCCCCGTCCTCCAGGGAGCGTTCCTCATGTTGGCGCTTACCGTCGTGGTCATCAACATGCTCACCGACCTCGTCTACGGACTCCTCGACCCCCGGGTGAAAACCTCATGAGCGCGATGAAAGGCGAGCGGATGTCTTCTCCCACCGACTCTTCGACCGATACGGGCGCTGGCCCCGACGCGGGCACGACCGCGGGCGTCGACCCCGCCGAAACCGCCGCCGCGACCGACGCTGCGACCGGTCAGCCGGCCGACGCCAGCGAGAACGCGGAGCGCGATCGCGCGGCCGTGGCCTCGACCGGCGCAGAGCCTGTCGCGACGGAAAGCCTGCGCGCGAGCGCGGCAACGTGGCGGGCCTTCCGCAAGGAGCCCCTCGGCCTGCTCGCGCTCGCCGTCATGGCGGTTCTCGTGTTCGTCGCCGTCGCCGCGCCGCTGCTCGCTCCCTACCCGGGCAGCTACGGCGACACCGTGCTCGAGGGCCCGACCGGAGCGCACTGGTTCGGCACCGACTCGCTCGGCCGCGACGTCTTCGGCGAGGTCATCTGGGGCACGCAGCAGAGCCTGCTCGTGGCCGTGCTCGCGAGCCTCATCGCCATCGCCGTCGGCACGCTCGTCGCCGTCGTCGGCGCCTACTTCCGCAAGCTCGACGGCCCCATCTCGGTGCTCGTCGACCTCATGCTGTCGCTGCCCGTCTTGCCCCTCATGATCCTCATCGCGGCGCTCGTCGGGCCGTCGACCACCACGATCATCCTCGTCGTCGCCGCGTTCTCGTGGCCCGAGGTGACGCGCATCGTGCGCTCGCAGGCCCTGACGGTGGTGGGCCTGCCCTATGTCGACGCGGCGCGTTTGATGACGACATCCCCGGCGTGGATCATCACGAAACACATCATCCCGGCCGTGACGCCCGTCATCGTCGTGTCGGTCGTCGTCACCGCGTCGCGCGCCGTGCTCTCGGCGGCCGGGCTCGCGTTCCTCGGCCTCGGCGACCCGAACACGTGGTCGTGGGGCCGCATCCTCTATGAGGCGCAGCAGTCGGGCGCCATGTCGAGCGCCTGGTGGCTGACGCTGTTCCCCTCGCTCGCCATCCTCGCGCTCGTGCTGTCGGCCACGCTCCTGTCGATCGCCTACAACGACGCGCGCAACCCCAAGTCCCGCCGGAGGTAGACATGGTTTTCACACAACGCCTCGGCTCTGACTTCTTCGAGACCGTGCAGCAGGGCGTCATCGAACGCCTGCGAGAGGCCGGGCTCGATGCGGTCGTCACCGCTGATCCCGAGGATGTCGCCTACCTCACGGGCTTCTTCCACCACCCGGGCGAGCGGCCCGTGGTCGTGTGGCTCGAGGCATCCGGTCGGTGCGTTCTGCTGCTGCCCGCGCTCGAGCGCGAACACGCCGAGAGCCAGTCGGCGCACGCCGAACTCGTCGACTACCCCGAGTTTCCGGGTGTCGTCAGCCCGTGGGATGTCTTGGCCGAGCGGGTGCGACCGGCCGCCGTCGCCGGCTTCTCGTCGTCGCCGGGCGCTGCGGCATCGTCGGTCTCCGTCTCCGTCTCCGCTTCCGCTCGTTTGCGGGTCGGCCACTCGACCACCATCTCGTATGAGCGGCTCGTCGCGGCCACGCGGGCCTTCTCGTTCGCGCAGCTCGAACCCACCGATGTGATCCTGCACTCACGTTTCATCAAGCAGCCCGGCGAGGTCGAGCTGCACCGCGAGGCCGCGCGCATCACCGACCGCATGCTGGACGCGGGCGTGCGGCTCGTGCGCGACGCCGTCGTGGCGGGCGGCCAGATGCCGAGCGAGGCCGAGCTGGCGGCGCACGTCGGTCGCATCGGCACGGGCGTCATGTACGACGAGCACGCGGATGTCGTGGTGGGCTCGTTCCTGGCAGGCGGCCTCGTCTATTCGGGCGCCAACAGTTCGAAACCTCACGGGCTGCCCTCGAGTTATCGCCTGCGACCCGGAGACACCTTCATGTTGTCGCTCGGCTGCGCCGTGGGCGGGCGTTTCGTCGAGGGGGAGCGCACGTTCGTGATGGGCGAGCCCACGGCATCCCAGATTCGCTATCACGACGCCATCTACGAGGCGCAGAAGCGCGGGCGCGAGACCATTCGTGCCGGGCTCGAGTGCCGCGAGGCCAACGAGCTGTGCCTCGACGTGATCCGGGATGCGGGGCTCGGCGAGTACATCCTGCATCGGCAGGGGCACGGCATCGGGCTGGGCATGCACGAACCGCCCTGGCTCGAGGCGGGCGACGCCACGGTGCTCGAGGCCGGCATGGTCGTTTCGAACGAGCCGGGCATTTATGTGACGGGGCACGCGGGCTACCGCATCTCGGACAGCATGCTCGTCACGGCCGAGGGCGCCGAACCCCTCACCTCCTTCCCGCGGCGGCTCGACGATTGCCTCATCGAGCTGTGATGGACATCGAACGCATCGAACGCACCGAACGCACCGAACGTCGACAGAAAGGTCAGCGATGACATCCGAAACCGTTTCCCCCGAATTCGCCCGCGCCACGAGCGAAGCCCAGATGGTCGAGATCAACGGCAACCGCCTGGCCGTCGAGGTTCTCGGCCCTGAAGGCGCGCCCGTCATCCTCACCCACCACGGCGCGCCGGGCCTCGGCTCACGGGCCGAACCGCGCGCGAGCTTCGGGCGCCTGGCCGACGAATACCGCGTCATCGTGTTCGACGCGCGCGGCTCGGGCCAGAGCGAGGGCAACGGTGTCTTCTCGCACGAGCAGTGGGCGGCCGACCTCGACGCGCTGCGCGAATGGGCGGGCGTCGAGCAGGTCGTCATGGCCGGAGGCTCCTACGGCGGCTTCATGTCGATGGAGTACGCCATCCGCTACCCCCACCGCGTCGCCGCCATGGTGTTGCGCGACACAGCCGCCGACAACAGCCACTCCGAGCTGTCGCGCGCCAACGCGCTCGCGAGCGATCGGGTCACGGTCGACATGGAAAAGTTCGACCGCATCGACGAGGGCCGCGTGCGCGACAACGACGACCTGCGCGACTGCTGGCGCGAGATTCTGCCCCTCTACGACTTCGAATACGACCCCGCGGCCGTCGAGCGCAAGGTCGAGGCCACGCCGTATCGATACGAAGCTCATAATTACGCGTTTTCGCACAACCTTCCGCACTACGATCTGAAAGAGGCGCTGCCGGGGGTGACAGCGCCGACTCTCATCACGGTAGGGCGTACCGACTGGATCACGCCCGTATCGTGCAGTGAGACGATCGATCGGCTGATTCCCGACAGCACGTTGAGAATCTTCGAGAAGTCGGGCCACTCACCCCAGATCGAGGAGGCGGAAGCATGGACCGACGAGGTGCGCACGTTCCTGCACCGGGTCTACCCGCCCACGACGGCGACCAGCCCGGCGAGCGACCCGAGCGACACGCCGGACCCGACCCCGACGGCGCCGTAGGGCAGCCGAACGTGCCGGTGAAGATGCTCGACGAGCTGACCGAACTCGATCGCCGCATCATCGTGGCGTTGCAGCACGACGGGCGGGCCAGCTGGCGCGCCATCGCCGAGATGGTGGGCGGAACGGTCGCCACCGTCACACGGCGCGGGCAACAGCTGCTCAGCTCGGGTGTGGCGCGCATCGCTGTGCTGCCGGCGCTCGGTTCAGAGGGTCCCGTCGACGCGTTCCTCGTGCGCATCAACTGCGCGCCGGGCACCCAGTTGCAGGTGGCCGAAGAGTTGGTCGGGCATCCGGATGTGCGCTTCATCACGCTCGTGACGGGCGGCTATGACCTGATCGCCGAGCTCGTGGTGCATGGCGGCTCGACGCACTACCCCCAGATCATCCAGCAATTGCAATCGATCCGTGGCGTGGAGCGGTGGCGCAGCGACCTCATCATGCACGTCTACAAGGTGAGCTACGACTGGAGCCGGCAGCTGTTCGCCAGCACCATGAAGCTGCCCGAGTCGGCGGCCGAATCGCTCGCGCAGGTCGACGCCGGGGTGTGCGACCCGAGCCACTTCGACGACCAGGATCGAGCCATCCTCACCGCTTTGCGCGACGACGGCCGCCTCACCTTCAAGTCGGTGGCCGATGGCCTGGGCATGAACGAGTCGAGCGTGCGTCGCCGTTTCGAGCGCATGCGGCAACTCGGATGCATGGACACCCTCACGCTCGTGCCCGCCTCGGCCCTCGGCATGGGTGCCGAGACGCTGCTCACCGTGAACGTGGCGCCCGGCCAGCTCGAGGCCGTGGCTCAAGCCCTGCGCGCCTACCCCGCCGTGCGTTATCTCGCGGCGACGCTCGACCAGAACTCGCTGTTCTGCGAGGTCATCACGCCGTCGACCGAGGATCTCTATAGCTTCATCACGTCGTCGCTGTCGACGCTCGAGGGCGTGCTCGGCTGGAACGCCGCCATGGAGCTGCTGTTCCTGAAGCGCGGTTTCGTCGAGACGCCGTGGTGGCGGGCCCAGGTCGGCCTGCCCGCGCGTCGCGGCGCCTCGACGGCGACGGCGTAGCGGCTCACGTCGCAGGGCGCGATCGCTCAGCTTCGCGCAACCGCCCGGTAGGTGCGCTGCAGGGCCGAGGTCGACGCCTCGTAGTTGGCCTGCGCCACCCCGGTGAACAAGCAGTCGACGACGAGCAACTGCGCGATGCGGCTTCCGAGCGCCCCCGATCGCAGCGGGCTCTCCCGCGCGGCCGTGCGCAAAACCGTGTCGGCCAGCCCCGCGAGGGGCGAGTTCTCGTCGTTGGTGATCGCGATCGTCGCGGCCCCCGACTCCTTCGCCAGCCGCAAGAACTCATAGGTGTCGGTCGTCGCGCCCGAGTGCGAGATCGCCACCGCCACGGCGTCGGCGTCGAGCACGGCGGCGGCGGTCCAGGCGGTGTGCGCCTCCGACCATTCGAGCGCCACCCGCCCGATGCGCGAGAGCTTGCGCTGCAGGTCCATGGCCACGATCGCGCTCGCACCCACGCCATAGATATCCACACGCCGTGCGCCCGTGATCGCGTCGACGGCCGCCTGCAGGTTGTCGATATCGAGGATCTCGGCCGTGTCCGCGATCGACCGCGCCTCGGTGGCCGCGATCTTGGCCACCACATCGGCGAGCGAATCATCCGGCGAGATATCGGATGTCGGCACCGACGATTCGTCGGCCGCCAACCGTTCGCGCAGGTTCTGCTCGGTCAGGTCCTGCCGCAGATCGCGGTATTTCTCATAACCCATGCGCCGTGTGAACCGCACGACCGTTGTGGTCGAGGTCTCAGACTGCTCGGCGATCTCGCCGATCGATCGCCCCGCGAACGCCTCGGGGTCGGCCAGCAGGGCCTCGGCGATGCGCCGCTCGGCCGGCCGCAGCGTGGGCAGCAGGGCGCGAACCTCGATGAGCACGGTGCGCGAACCCGGGCGCCCCTTGCGTGGATTCATGTTCTGCGCTTTCGTCGGGGCGGGTGGTGTCATCGCCAGCCTATTGTCCCGCGTCCGGCCGCGAGGAACAAAAGTTACACAGAAGAAACAAATGAGGTAACTTTATGTCCTACGGTTGGTGACATCCCCGCCGGAACCAAAGGAGGTACCCCCGTGTCTATCGCCACCGCTCCCACCGTGAGCCCGAAAGCACGCCGCCGCGCCATCGTCGCCGGCAGTGTCGGAAACTTCATCGAATGGTATGAATTCGGCATCTACGGCTTCTTCGCCACGATCATCGCCAGCCAGTTCTTCAGCGGCGGCCAGCAGTCGGGGGTCGAGGCCCTCATCGCCACCTACGCCTCCTTCGCCATCAGCTTCTTCTTCCGCCCCGTCGGCGCCGCGCTCTTCGGCCGCATCGGCGACCGCATCGGCCGCAAACCCACGCTCATCATCGTGCTCATCATGATGTCCGTGGCCACGGCCCTCATCGGCGTGCTGCCCACCTACGCCTCGATCGGCATCGCGGCGCCCATCCTGCTCACGCTCGTGCGCATTCTGCAGGGCCTCTCGGCCGGTGGCGAGTTCGGCGGCGCCGTGTCGGTCATGACCGAGTTCGCACCCGCCGGCAAGCGCGGCATCTACGGCGCGTGGCAGTCCTTCACGGTCGCCCTCGGCCTGCTCGCGGGTGCCGGTACGAGCGCCCTGCTCGCCACCCTGCTGAGCGAAGCCGATCTCGCGGCCTGGGGATGGCGCATCGCCTTCCTCGTGGCACTTCCCCTCGGTGCCGTGGCGCTGCTCTTGCGTCTAAACCTCGAGGAGACCCCCGCTTTCCAGAAGGTGGAGCAGGCGAAGGCAGCCGGTGCGCCCGCCGGGGCCGATGCTGCCGCTCGCGCCGATGCCGCCGCCCTGGCCGACGCCCCCGTCATCCGTGCCGGTGCCGCCGAGACCGCCAAGGCCATCGTCGTGGGCATCGCGCGCCTCATGGGCTGGTCGGCCGCCGGCTACACGTTCCTCGTCGTCATCCCCTCCTACCTGCAGAGCACGCTCAACGCGTCGTTCCAGCAGGCGCTGCTCGCCACGGTGTTCGCCAACCTCGGTTTCGCCGCCGCGATCCTCCCGGCCGGATGGCTCTCCGACCGCATCGGCCGCCGCTGGGTCATGCTCACGGGCTCGCTCGCCATCCTGGTGCTGGCCCTGCCGCTGCTCAACCTGCTGCAAGACCCGAACTCCACTGTCGAGGTTCGCTCGTTCGCCGTCATCGTCGCGGGCTTCGCCGTCGGCCTCATCGCGGGCCCCGGGCCGGCCATGCTCGCCGAGATGTTCCCCACCACGGTGCGTTACACGGGTCTCGGCCTCGCCTACTCCATCTCGAACGCCGTCTTCTCGGGCAGCGCGGGACTCATCATCACGTCGCTCATCGCGGCGACGGGCAACATCGACGTGCCGGCCTACTACGTCATGGCCACGTGCTTCGTGAGCGCCATCGCGATCGCCACGCTCAAGGGCGACGCCCACCGCAAGGAGCTGCGCAAATGACTTCTGCATCCACCCGTGTGATCGGCTTGATGTCGGGCACCTCGCACGACGCCATCGACGCCGCGGCAGCCGACATCCGGGTCGACGGTGACACGCTCGTGGTCACACCGCTCGGGCTGATCAGCGTGCCCTACGCCCCCGAGCTGCGTGCCGCCATCTCGGCCGCGCTGCCGCCCGCGCGCACCTCGGTCGACGAGGTCTGCCGGCTCGACACGCGCATCGGCCAGGCGTTCGCGGATGTCGCGGCCCGCGCCCTCGACGAACTCTGCGACGGCCGCGCCGACCTCATCGTCTCGCACGGCCAGACGCTCTACCACTGGGTCGAGGACGGCCGCGTCGAGGGCACGCTGCAGCTCGGCCAACCCGCCTGGATCGCCGAGAAGACGGGCGTCACCGTGGTCGCCGACCTGCGTTCGCGCGACGTCGCCGCGGGCGGGCAGGGTGCGCCGCTCGTGAGCATCATCGACGCGCTCTGGCTGGCCGGCAGTTCAGCCGCCGCCGTCAACCTCGGCGGCATCGCCAACGCCACGCTCGTGTCGCCCTCGGCCGACCCCATCGCGTTCGACACCGGCCCCGCCAACGCCCTCATCGACGCCGTGGTCACAGAACACACGCTGGGCGCCGAGCACTTCGACGCCGACGGCGCACTCGCGGCCGCCGGCACCGTAGACGAGGCGCTGCTCGAACGCCTGCTCGACGAGGGCTACTACGCGCTTCCGGCCCCGAAGTCCACGGGCAAGGAGCTCTTCCACCTGGGCTATCTCGCGCCATTCCTGGCGGGATACGAGACGCCCAGCATCCAGGATCTGGTCGCCACTCTGACAGCCCTGACGGCGCGCACCGTGGCCGATGCCGTGCGGGGCGCCGACCGCGTGATCGTGGCGGGCGGCGGCACCCACAACCCCGTGCTGATGGGGATGCTGCGCGCCGAGTTGCCGCACGCCGACGTGGTCACGAGCGACACGCTGGGCCTCCCGTCGGCCGCGAAGGAGGCGCTCGCGTTCGCCGTGCTGGGCTTCCTGACCGTCAACGGCCAGACCGGAACGCTGCCGTCGTGCACGGGCGCGCGTCACGCGAGCGTGCTGGGCGCCATCGTGCCGGGGGAGTCGCTGCCCGAGCGCGTGCTCACCGGCCCGCCCCGCCGCCTGCGCTTTGAGCGCTGACCAACCGACCGGCTGCCTCGGCCACACCTCGCCGAACGTGAAACAAGGAACACAGATGTCCTCAGAAGAACTCGACTCCCTCGCCTCGCTCTACACCGAGGGCCCCAATCCGAAGACCACCGACCTCGACACCTTCGACACCGTGCGCGTGCTCGAGGTCATGAACGACGAAGACCAGCTCGTCGCGCCCGCCGTGCGACGTGTGCTGCCGCAGATCGCCCAGGCGGTCGACCTCATCGCGGCGGCGCGACGCGCGGGCGGACGGCTCATCTACATCGGCGCCGGCACGAGCGGTCGCCTCGGCCTGCTCGACGCCGTCGAATGCCCGCCCACGTTCGGCACCGACCCCTCCGAGGTGCTCGGCCTCATCGCGGGCGGCGAGAACGCCTTCGTGCGCGCCGTCGAGGGGGCCGAAGACGATCCGGCGCTCGCCGTCACCGAACTCGAGGCGGCGCACGTCGGACCATCCGATGTCGTCGTCGGCCTCGCCGCCAGCGGTCGCACGCCCTATGTGATCGGCGGCCTGCGCTATGCGCGCGAGCAGGGGGCCGCAACGGTCGCCATCTCGTGCAACCCCGGCGCCCGCATCAGCGCCGAAGCGGATGTCGCGATCGAGGTGCTCACGGGCCCCGAAGTGCTCACGGGCTCCACGCGCCTGAAGGCCGGCACCGCCCAGAAGCTCGTCTGCAACATGCTCACGACCGCCAGCATGGTGCGCACGGGCAAGGCCTACGGAAACCTCATGGTCGACCTGCGCCCCACCAACGCCAAACTCGTCGACCGGGCGCAACGCATCGTGGCCGAGGCCGCGCACGTCGACCGCGATCGGGCCGACCGGGCGCTCGAGGCCGCGAGCGACCACGCCAAGACGGCCGTCGTCATGCTGCTCGCCGACCGTGACGCCTCGCAGGCCGCGGCATTGTTGGCGCTCGCCGACGGCAACGTGCGGCGGGCCGTGGCTCTCGCCGCCTCGCCCTCCGAGCGCTCCGTCTAGCGAAACCGTATTCAGGAGAATCACGTGGAAGTCATCATCGTTCCGACCGCCCAGGATGTCGGCGAGCTCGCCGCCGCCCGCATCGCCGACCTCGTCGCGAGCAAACCCGACGCCGTCCTCGGCCTCGCCACCGGCTCGAGCCCGCAGGGTGTCTACGCCGAGCTGCACCGCCGCGTGCAGGCGGGTTCGCTTTCATTCGCCGGGGTGCGCGGTTTCGCGCTCGACGAATACGTGGGCCTGCCGCTCGAGCATCCCGAGTCCTACGCGAGCGTCATCACTCGGGATGTCGTCGAGCCGCTCGGTTTCGACCCGTCGAACGTGCGCGTGCCCGACGGCCGCGCCGACGACCTCGACCGCGCCGCCCAGGAGTACGACGAGGCCATTGCGCAGGCCGGCGGAATCGACCTGCAGATCCTCGGCATCGGCGCCAACGGCCACATCGGTTTCAACGAGCCCACGTCGTCGTTCGCATCCCGCACGCGCATCAAGACCCTGGCCCCGCAGACCCGGCTCGACAACGCGCGCTTCTTCGACAGTCCCGACCAGGTGCCCACGCACTGCCTCACGCAGGGGCTCGGAACCATCCTCGAAGCGCGCGAGGTCGTGCTCGTCGCCCAGGGCGCGGGCAAGGCGGCGGCCATCGCGGCGGCGGTCGAGGGTCCGCTGACCGCTCTCGTGCCGGGCTCGGCGCTGCAGCTGCATCGACGTGCCACGGTCATCGTCGACGAGGATGCGGCATCCGGCCTGAAGCTCGCCGACTACTACCGCTACACCTACGCCCACAAGCCGCAGTAGTTCGTTCACGCCCATCAGGCCCTGTGCGCATTCTGGATATTGCCTCCCCGGGGTATTGCGCGGGAAAATGGGTCTGAGATATGAACGACGACTTCACCGCCTCGCGGTTCCGCACACGCGATCCCGAAGAGGCCCTGCCGGTGCTAGCCCGGCACTATTCAGCGGTGTCTCTGTCGACCGAGGAGCCCGAGCGTTTCGCCATCGATCACGCGATTTCGGGGGACAGCAGGCTCGCGGTTAGCCGAGTCGCCTTCGACTCGCGCGCCGAGGGCAACGTGCAGCTCGAGGACCGCTACTTCGTCGGGCACCTGCTCGCCGGTCGCATGAGCCTCGTCACGGGCCGCGATTCGGTCGATGTCACGCAGCCCATGCTTTACCCGCGCACCATCTGCACGGTCGGCTGGAGCGATCTGCGCATGGCCATCGTCACGATCGACGTCAGCGAGGTCGATCGCCTCGTGCGGCTCATGGGCGGCGACCCCCGCCGGCACTCGTTCACGGGCGTCAACCCGATCTCCCCGGCCCTCGGCACCCAGTGGGCGGCCATGGTCAAACACCTGAATCGGGATGTCTTCGGTGCCGCGAACCCCACTCCGACCCCGTTGCAGCGGGCCGAGGCTCGAGAAGAACTCGCCTCGACCATGCTGCGCGTCTTCCCCAACACCACGATGGATGCCCCCGACCTGCGCGAGCAGCTGTGGGCTCCGGCCAACCTGCGGCGCGCGCTGCGCTTCATCGAAGAGAACGCGACGGGGGTGGTGACGGTGGCGTCGGTCGCCGAGGCGTCGGGTTACAGCATCCGCGGCCTGCAGAATGCGTTCCGTCGCTCGATGGATATGACCCCGCTGGCCTACCTGCGACGCGTGCGCCTCGACGCGGTGTATTCGACGCTGCGCGGGGCGACCCCTGAGGATGGCACGATCGCCGACATCGCGCGCCGGGCCGGGTTCACGCACATCGGCCGCTTCACCGAGCAGTTCCGCGCGGAGTTCGGCATGACCCCGCGCCAGACCCGGGGTCTCTGAGGCAGGGGCTCAGTCGTTGTAGCGCTCGGCGCCGAGACTGCGGTCGTCGAGCCGGCGCAGCACGTTCTCGACGAGATAGGCCGCGCGGTTCGGCGGCATGCGCGGCGGCTCAGAGGCTCGGGCCAGCGCGATCCCGTCGAGGGTGGCGAGCAAAAGCGCGCTTTCCGAACCCGCATGCAATTCGGGGTATATCTCGGCGACGACCTTTTCGAGCCGTTCTTCAAGTCGCTTCCAGGCGCCCTGGTAGTTCTTCGCGAACGCGTCGTTCGAGGTCGATTTCGCGGCGAACCACAGCCACACAATGGCGGCCTCGCGCCCGTCGTCGGTCACGCAGGCCAGCGCCATGCACATCTGCTCGAACCTGTCCCGCACGCTCGGCGTGGCGGCCTCCATCGCCTCGAAGCGGCGGCGGAAGCCCGCGATGATGTGATCCATCGCCGCCTGCAGCAGCTCGTCCTTCGACGGAAAATGCGTGGTCAGCTCGGCGACCGTCACGTCCAGCTCGGCCGCGAGGCCGTCGATCGATGCCGCTTCGAGCCCGTCGCGCGCGATCACGTGCACGAGTGCGTCGAGAACGTGGGCCGTCGCCGTTGACGCCCGAGGTTCAGTTTCCATACCCGTAAGTATCCGCTATACGCAGGCTTCTCCCGCGCACAATGCGTATTCGCGCCCATCTTGCGCATTCGGCAAGACCTCTTGCTCCTCGCGCTCGACCCGTCGAGGATGGAGGAGAAGGAGATCACCATGACATTCGTTTCACAGCCCGACACCGCACCCACCGCAGCCCGCCCGAACGACGTCGACGTCCTCATCGTCGGGGGAGGCGCCGCCGGCCTCTCGGCCGGACTCGTCCTCGGCCGCGCCCGCCGCAGCGTGCTCATCGTCGACGGCAGCCAGCCCCGCAACGCGCCCGCCGAGGGCGTGCATGGCTACCTCACGCGCGACGGCATCCCGCCCGCCGAGCTCGTCACCCGCGGCCGCGCCGAGGTCGAGCACTACGGCGGCGTCATCCGCGACGGCCAGGTCGTCAACACGCGCCGCGACCCCGACGGTCTCTTCGTCGCCTCGCTCGACGACGGTTCCGAGGTGCTCGGGCGCCGGCTGCTGATCGCGACCGGTCTCGTCGACGTGCTGCCCGACATCCCGGGCCTCGCGCCGCTCTGGGGCAAGGATGTGCTGCACTGCCCCTACTGCCACGGCTGGGAGGTGCGCGACCGCCGCATCGGCGTGCTGGCGACGAGCCCGCTGTCGTTCCATCAGGCCTGGATGTTCCGCCAGTGGACAGCCGACCTCACCTTCTTCCTCAATGACGTCTTCGAGCCGAGCGACGAGCAGTGGGAGCAACTGGCGGCCCGCGGCATCCGTGTCGTGCGCGGCCCCGTCGCCGAGGTCACGCTGAACGACGACGGCCGGATGTCGGGCGTCACGCTTGCCGACGGCACCGCCTTCTCGCTCGACGCCCTGGCGGTCGGCTCCCGCGTCGAGGCCCGCATCGCCCCGTTCGCGCCCCTCGGAGTCGTCCCCACCGACCACCCGACGGGTATGGGCACGTTCGTCGCGGTCGACGAGGCGGGCGCCACCGGCATCCCCGGCGTCTGGGCCATTGGCAACGTCTCCGAGCTGCGCACCCAGGTCTCGACCGCGGTCGCCGCGGGCAACTTCGCGGCCGCCCAGATCAACGCCGACCTCATCATCGAAGACACGGCCGAGGCCGTCGCCGCCTACCGCGCCCGCGCAACCGACGCCTAGCGGCATCGATGCGGGCCGAGAGGCCTAAGCAGCCGTGAGCCCCGCGATAATGATGAGCCCGTTGAACGTGGCGTGCGCGATGATGGCGCCGCCGAGGCGCCCGGTGTAGGCCGCGAGGGCCCCGGTGCCGAGGCCGAGGATGAGGGTCGAGAGCCCGACCGACCACATGCCCACGCCGAACTGCGTCTGCAGCACGTGCACCACCGCGAAGACGACCGACGAGGCGATGATGGCCGTCACGGTGGCGCGGCGACGGTCGCGCGAGACGCCGACGGGGCGGGCCGCGGCCAGGGCGGCCGCATCGGCAAGGGTCGGATGCGGGTGGGTGTGCGAGGCATCCCGGTGCGCGTGGTCGAGCGCCGAGGCGGTGTGGCCGAGGCCGGTGGTGGGCTGAGGGCCGGTCGCGGCCAGCACCACGGGGGCGGTGGCCGTTGCGAGGTCGCCGGCCGCGTCATCCGTGAGCCCGTCTCGCGATGCCGCGACGGCCCCGTTATAGATAGAACGCTGCAGCAGCCCGCGGAAGAACAGCTCTTCGATCAGCGGTGCCAACACGATGGGCGCCAACAGCGTGCCGAACACCCAGACCGCGTTGTATTCGACCTCGCCGATGGTGACATAGCCGATGCTCATGCGCCCGTAGAAGGCGATCTCGATGAGGCTGGCGGCGACGCGCGCGAGCAGCCCCACGCCGAGGCCCCACAGGATGTCGATGAACCGGAAGCGCAGTCCGAAGTCCGCGGTGAGCGAGCGGCGCCCCCGCAGGAACGAGGCGATGAGCACGGCGCCGAGCAGCGGAACCCACACCACCAGATAGCTGAGGAACGTGGCGACGCCGATGGTGGTCGTCCACCCGGAGGTGAGGATGAGGGGCAGGAGGGCGGCGAAAACGAGCGCCAATCCCACACCGATGGCCGCGTCAGTGGCACCCCAGCGCGGCACGCGGGGCGTGGCGAGGGGTCGTGACGTGGCGGCATCCATGTCACCAATGTAGGGGTTCGGCCCCCTCCTGTGGGTGTGGCTGGCGGGGTTAACCTGCTTGTAACCCGCCAAATGCGCGCATCCACCCGCCGTGTGGGATCATGAACCCGGGCGTTCTCACGTTCTGCCCGCTCGTTCAATAGGGGAGGACGCTCGAGTGGAGCTTCGCGACTACATCCGTATCCTGCGCAAGAGTTGGTTGCTCATCGTGTTGCTCACCCTCGTGGGTGTGGCGGCGGCGGCCACGTTCTCTCTGCTGCAGAAACCCATGTACACGGCATCCACGAAGGTCTTCGTGAGCACGTCGTCGGGGCAGAACGTCTCCGATCTGGCGCAGGGCAACTCGTTCACGGTGCAGCGGGTCAAGACCTACTCCGACCTGGTGACGACCCCCATCGTGCTGCAGCCCGTCATCGCGGCCCTCGAGCTCAACATGACGTCGGATGACTTGGCGTCGGCCGTCTCGGCCTCTGCTCCTCTCGACACCACTCTCATCGAGATCAGCGTGTCGAACGAAGACCCGGTGCTCGCCGCCGACCTGGCCAATGCCATCTCACAGTCGCTCACAGCCGTTGTGCAAGACATCGAGGCCCCCGAGGCCGGCAGCGAGAACACCAGCCCCGTGAAGCTCACGCGCGTGCAGGATGCCCCGGTGCCGCAGTCGCCCGTCAGTCCCAAGGTTCCGCTCAACGTCGCCCTCGGCGCGCTCGTCGGCCTGGCCCTCGGCCTCGCCATCGCGGTGCTGCGCGAGACCCTCGACAACCGCGTGCGCAACGAGCGCGACGTGGCCCAGCTCACCGATGCCCCCATCATCGGCGGCATCGCGTTCGACCCCAAGGCCAAGACGCGCCCCCTCATCGTGCAGGCCGATCCGCGCAGCCCGCGGGCCGAGTCGTTCCGAACGCTGCGCACCAACCTGTCGTTCCTCGATATTGGCTCAGAGGACCGCAGCTTCGTGGTCACGAGCTCGGTGCAGTCCGAGGGCAAGAGCACGACGGCCGCCAACCTGGCCATCTCGCTGGCCGACTCGGGTGCCCGCGTGCTGCTCGTCGACGCCGACCTGCGCCGCCCGAAGGTGGCCGAGTACATGGGCCTCGAGGGCGCCGTCGGCATCACCGATGTGCTCATCGGCCGCGCCGAACTGCTCGACGTGGTGCAGCCGTGGGGCCGCTCGAAGCTCTTCGTGCTGCCGGCCGGCAAGATCCCGCCGAACCCGTCCGAGTTGCTGGGCTCGTCGGCCATGGCCGACCTCGTCGCCCTGTTCAACCGCGAGTTCGACGCCGTCATCTTCGACGCGCCGCCGCTTCTGCCCGTCACCGACGCGGCCATCCTCTCGAAGAGCGTCGGCGGCTCGATCCTCGTGGTCGCCGCGGGTCACACGCACAAGAACCAGCTCAAGGGCGCCGTCTCGGCGCTCGAGAACGTGGGGGCGCCGATCTCGGGCCTCGTGCTGACGATGCTGCCCACCAAGGGCCCCGACGCCTACGGATATGGCCGCTACGGCTACGCCTACGGGTATGGCTACGGCGACGAAGAGACGGTCGACCAGTCGGCCGTGGCCGAAGACGGTTCGCGCCCCGCCAAGCCCACCCCCTCCAAGAAGACCACCACCAAGGGCGCCTAGCCCGTCACACACCTTGTTCGCGCGATGCCGCGCACCGCGTCGGGCGTCCGCCAGCCAGCCCGTTCACCCGCGGTGCAGCGCGCAGTTCTACCCTGGGATGAAGTTCGGGAAAGGTTTCGCTCGTGTCTGACGCAATCCGTGTACTACCCACTGTGAAGGTTCCTGCTTTGCGCGTTCTCACCGTCTGCACCGGCAACATCTGCCGCTCGCCGATGGCCGAGCAGATGCTCGAGTCGGCCTTCCTGCAGGCGGGCATCGCGGCGCACGTGTCGAGCGCGGGCACCCAGGCCATGGTCGGTCACGATCTCACGCCCGAGACGGCCGCGCAGCTCAACGCGCACGGAGTGGCCCCCAAGGCGCACCGCTCGACGCAGCTCACCGAGGGCCTCGTCTCGGCCGCCGACCTCGTGCTCGTCGCCACGCGCGCGCACCGCAGCGAGGTCGTCTCGCTGCTGCCGCGCGCGTCGCGCTACACGTTCACCATCCGCCAGTTCGCGCGGCTGGTCGACTCGCTGGAGGAGGGGGAGTGGCGCGCCATCCGCTCGCTCTCCGACCTCGTGATGTCGGTGGCGGCGCAGCGCGGTTTCGCCCTGCCGCCCGAAGACCCCACGATCGATGACGTCGTCGACCCCTACCGCCAGTCCGAGGCCGTCTATGCCGAGGTCGCCGACGAGCTCGACTCCTCGGTCGCCACGATCACGGCCGCGTTCGCGCGAGCCGCGAAGTAGCGGACGGCGCGCATGGCACGGGGTAAGCGTTCGGGGGCGCCGCGGTCGCTGTGGCGTCGCGACGGCGGTTCGTCGGATCAGCCGCGGTGGCGCACCTGGTTGATCGTCGGCGTGGCGTTGTTCCTCGTCATCGACGTCGTCGTCATCGCTCTGGCGTTGGCGCAGAACCGCACGCCGGCCGATGTGTCGACGTCCCGCCCCATCCCCACGTTCACCGACACGCCCGCGACCCCGGCCACCCCGGCTCCGGGCTCCGGTGGCGCCGGTTCGGGTTCGGGCTCGGGAGCTCCGGCGACGGGTGCCCCCGGCGCCGTCGATGACACCCTGCCGGCCACCCGCTTCATCGCCGCCGACAACGGCACGTCCGCCTGGCGGGCCACGCAGGGCTCGTGCCCCACGGGCGCCGGCGTGATCGAGCGCACGACCGACGGCGGCGTCACCTGGGTCAACGTGCCCGCGGCATCCCTCGACCTGCGCCAGATCTTCCGCTTCACGTCGCTCGGTGCCTCCTCGGCCGCCGTGGTCGGCACCACGGGCGACGACTGCACGCTCGAGGCGTTCCGCACGTTCTCGGCCGGCAGCACGTGGTCGGCCAACGCGGCCGAGCTCGCCGCCGCCACCTACATCGACCCGGCCCAGCCCACGGTCGTGCAGACGCCCGCCGGACCCGTCACGCCGCCGTGCCCCAACCCGCGCCAGGTCGTTCCGGGCACCGCGAATCTCACGGTGTTGTGCACCGACCAGCTTCTGTCGCAGCAGTCAGACGGCGCGTGGTCGAGCGCGCAGGTTGCCGGGGCGTTGGCCGCGACATCCACGTCGGATGGTCTCACCGTCGTGCGCGCGGGCGTGCAGGGGTGCGCGGGCCTCTCGATCGCCACGCTGCCCGCTGATCTCTCGGGTGCGCGCCTGACCCCGGTCGGATGTCTGGCCGCCGAAACATCGCCCGCCGAGGTCGCCATCTCGGAGTCGATGGGGTCGCTGTGGCTCTGGTCGAACGCCGCCAGCTATGTCTCGTCCGACGGCGGGGCAACCTGGTAGGTCGTTCCCCCCGTTGCGGGGTGATGTGTGCGCTTACACTGCGTTCTGTGTCATTTCGGACGGAATATCAGACCGTGCACGTACTAAACTGATTCTCACGCTATGTAACCTCTTCGGGGGTCGCAATGGGCGCGTATGTCCCCTCTTCGGACACTTGTTGTATGACCAGCATGTGCCGAAGTATTAAAGGTGCATTAACGCTCATATCTCCAGCCATAGCGCCAGATATGGTTGGCAAACCGGTCAACGTTGACGAACTCAGCACCACCACAGCGGGGACACCATGATCGAGGACGTTTCGACGACAGCACGTGACCGTGCTGCGTCTGCCGCGCAGTCTGGGTCACACGCATCGGCCGCCTCGCCCGCCGCCGGTCGGCCCGGCACCTTCGACGACGCCAGCGCCGACGCCACCGCTGCCCCCACATCGGGCTTCGGCTCCGAGGGTGCTGCCGCCGCCGCCTCGGCATCCACCCCCGACGGCCCCGACGCAGGCCGCCCCTCCGGCCTCCCCGGCACCCTCTCGGCCGCCCGCGCCGCCGCCCGCAACTGGCGTTCGGCCTACGGCTCCCGCCTCGTCTTCAGTGACCTGCTCGTGCTCGTCTGGGTGGTCTTCGGCGTGCAGATCGGCTACTTCGGCTACGACACCGCCAACGCCAACTTCGTGGGCGACCTGGCCGGCACGGTCGTCAGCTACACGGCTATCTCGTTGGCCATCATCGTCGGCTGGATGATCTCGCTCACCGCTTTCGGCAGCCGCGGCTATCGCGTGGTCGGCGTGGGCGTCGCCGAATACAAACTGATCGCCGATGCATCCGTGCGCTGGTTCGGTCTCGTGGCCATCATCGCGTTCCTGTTCAAGATCGACCTGGCCCGCGGCTACATCCTCATCGCTTTTCCGGTGGGCATGGTCGTGCTCATGTTCTCGCGCTGGATGTGGCGGCAGTGGCTGGGTGTGCAGCGGGCGCGCGGCGCGTATTCGTCGCAGGTGCTGCTGGTCGGCAGCGAGGAGTCCACGTCGCATATCGCCCGCGAACTGCAGCGTCAGCCGGCCGCCGGCTACCGCGTGGTGGGCGCCTGCATTCCATCGGGCCGTGTCGCCGACTATCTGCCCGGCACCACCATCCCCGTCTCGGGCAACGTCGATTCGGTGATGGAAGCCATGGATGCCACGGGCGCCGACACCCTGGTGATCACGTCGTCCGATGAGCTGTCGCCCCAGAAGGTGCGCGAGCTCAGCTGGAACCTCGAGCCCGGCCGCCAACACCTCGTCGTGGCGCCCGCGCTGACCGACCTGGGTGGCCCCCGCATCCACACCCGCCCCGTGGCCGGCCTGCCGCTGATTCACGTAGAGACGCCGCGCTATGAGGGCCGCAAGCAGGTGGCGAAACGCCTCTTCGACATCCTCGCCTCGGGCCTGCTCATTCTGGTGCTCTCGCCCGTGCTCGCCGTCATCGCCCTCACGGTGCGCCTCACCAGCCCGGGCCCGGTGCTGTTCCGCCAGCAGCGCGTGGGCATTCGCGGCAGCATGTTCTCGATGCTCAAATTCCGCAGCATGGTCACGGATGCCGAAGCCCTCCTCCCCGCCCTGCAAGCCGAATCCCGGGGCGCCGGCAACGAGGTCCTCTTCAAGATGAAGGACGACCCCCGCATCACGCGCATCGGCAAGGTGCTGCGCCGCTACTCCCTCGACGAGCTGCCCCAACTCTTCAACGTCTTCGGCGGCAGCATGTCCCTCGTCGGCCCCCGCCCACCCCTCGAATCCGAGGTCTCGTCCTACGAGAAGCACGTGCACCGCCGCTTCCTCGTCAAACCGGGCGTCACCGGCCTCTGGCAGGTCTCGGGCCGCTCCAACCTCTCGTGGGAGGACAGTGTGCGCCTCGACCTCTACTACGTCGAGAACTGGTCCATCACGGGCGACATCATCATCCTGTGGCGCACCTTCAAGGCCGTCGCCGGGCGAGACGGCGCCTACTAGCAATGCCCGCCAACCGAGAAAAATCTGAGGCCTAACTGCATGTCACGCAAGTCAGTAGCGATCATCGGCACGCGCGGTTACCCCAGCTATTACGGCGGCTTCGAGACCGCCGTGCGCATGTTGGCTCCTTTCCTGGTCGACGACGGCTGGGATGTCACGGTCTACGGTCGCCCGGGCGCAGTGCGAACGGATGACCCGGCACTCGACAAACGCGTGAACACCGTCATGACCCGCGGTGTCGAGACGAAGTCGGTCAGCACGTTGAGCTACGGCCTCACTGCTTCGGCTCACGCACTCGTGAAGAAGCCCGATGTGGCCCTCGTGATGAATGTCGCGAACGGTTACTTCCTGCCTCTCCTAAAGGCTCGGGGCATCCCTACAGTCGTCAACGTCGACGGCATCGAATGGGACCGCGACAAGTGGGGTCGCGCGGCGAAAGCGGTTTTCCGCGGCGGCGCCAAGATGACGGCAAAGATCGGCTCGGAGATGGTCTACGACTCGCACGAGATCGCGCGCCGCTGGAAAGCCGACTTCAAGCGGGACGGCACGTTCATTCCGTATGGCGGCGACCTGGTCGAGGAGCTGCCGGTCGAACCCGGTCTTCAGCATCGGGGCTATGTCCTGGTCGTCGCTCGATTCGTCCCCGAGAACACCATCAACGAGTTCATCGAAGCGGCGCGCAACCTCGCGACCGATACTCCCGTGGTCATCGTCGGGTCGTCTGGCTATGGCGGCCCGATCGAAGAGGCCGTCGCTGCCCTCGCGTCGAAACACAGCAATGTTCACTGGCTGGGCCACCTCAGTGACGACAGGCGGCTGCTCAGCCTCTGGCAGCACGCCGGCGCCTACTTCCACGGCCACAGCGTCGGTGGAACCAACCCTGCACTGGTGCAGGCAATGGCGGCGGGCGCGCCCGTCGTGGCCCGCGACACGGTCTACAACCGAGAAGTACTGGGCGGTGCCGGCTTGCTGACCGCACCGAACCCCCGGGCAATCGAACAGGCACTGCGCTCCTTCATGTCGGGGGGTGTCGACCTTGAGGCACAAAGCGCTCTGAGCATTGCTCGGGCCGAAGATGTCTACTCGTGGAGGGGCGTGTGTCAGAAATATAGCGATCTCCTGGACTCCGCCATGCAGGCCCGACGGGGCGGCCGTCGTTGAGCGCTGAAGCGCCGCTGCTCCGGGTCTTCCCTGAGTTGCGTGCCGCGCATATCGAGCGCGCGACGGACATGCTGCCGGGCACAACCCTCTACTTCTCTCGAAAGTACGATCTCGGGGCCACCCCGCCCGGGCATGAGTTCGTTCCAGTCAGCCTGCTGCAGGCGATCGTCAGAGTTGCCCGGAGTCGAGCGAAGAAGCTAGAACTACCCGAGCCCCTCTGGCTGCGGTACTACCCCGGCAACTTCGTCCTGGGTGTCGTATGGCGCGTATCGGGCCTCCTTCAAGGCAAACGACGTTCCGCCTCGGCCTACAGCATCGAGAACAATGACATCGATGCGCTCTTGTTCTCGGGCCGAAGCGTTCCGGCCCTCGTGCGAAGGATCGCCGTTGCCGCATTCGGTCTCTCCGCTCGCGCCGTTTATGGGCGTCTCGCTTACGGCAGCGACGGCGCGCGTGAGACCTACGAGTCCATCCCATTCCTTCGTGGCGTCACGAGTCGCACGTTCCTCGAACTCCCTGCACCGCGTTCGATCGTCAACGATGAAGCCCAGCCCGGGCGGGCGGTCTTCGTCGGCCGACTCGAAGACAGAAAGGGCATCGAGCGTTTGATGGATGCCTGGCCCGCTGTCGAAGAGGCTGTGCCCGGTGCTGTCCTCGAGATCGTCGGCGACGGTCCGCTCGGCGGTGCGGTGACGGAGTGGTGCCGCCAGAACGAGAGTCAGCGCATCTCTTCGGGCGCGCTGGACCACGCCACAGTGCTCCGCAGGTTGCAAGAGGCCTCCGTCCTCGTAGCGCCGTCTCAGCGGGACGGTCGCTGGCGGGAACAGATCGGGCTTCCCATCTCCGAAGCATTGAGCACCGGTCTCACTATCGTGACGACGTCTGAGACGGGCCTCGCGGAATGGTTGCTCTCAACAGGACACCACGTGGTCTCGGCCGATCGTCGCGACCACACTGCGCTTTCTCGTGCCATCATCGGAGCGCTCGAGCATCCCCTCGACCGGGCGTCGGTCCTCGGATCATTGCCGTCCGTTCTGGGGCGAATAGAGGCGGATGCGTGGCTCAACTCATGACCTCGACGTCGAAAGGTCTTTCGCCAACCGGCAGCAAGGAGAGCAACCATGGTTCTGTCGAACGCTGAGGCGATCGTCGTCCACTACCGCAGCTACGAGACCGTTGCTGAAACGGTGAGCACTCTTCTCGCCGAGGGATTCACGACGGACACGCTGACGGTCGTCGACACCAGTGAAGAGCCCGCGCGCCGGGAGGAGCTTGCCGAGGCGCTGCCGGGCGGCACCTCCATCCTCTTCACCTCGAACGGTGGCTATGGAGCGGCGATCAATCATGCGCTCGATCACCTGAAGCGGGTGCGACCTGAATTGCCGGCTTACACCCTGGTGGCCACGCACGAAGTGTTGCCGACGTCGGGCGATATCCAACGCCTCATCGACGCTCTCGAAAGCGAGCCCAGCGCTGCGGCAGCGGGTCCCACACTCGTCACGGGGGATGACGGCGCGCAGATCTGGTCGGAAGGCGGAACTTTCAGCGGACGGTTCTCGCTTCCCGCCCACGAATCGTTCGGCGAGTTGCGCGCGCCCACAATGGATGGTCCGCCGCAGTCCCGAGAATGGCTCGACGGCGCATTCGTGCTGTACCGCTCGGCGCTGTTGGATGAACTCCGGTTCGACGAGAGCTTCTTCCTCTATATGGAGGAGACGGACCTTCACCTCCGGCTGACGCGAGCCGGGCATCAGCTGCTGTGGGTGCCCGGAACATCCGTTTGGCAGAGCTCCGGGGGAGTGCCGCCCTTCTACTTTGCGAGAAACCTTCGCTTGCTCTTCCAGAAGCACCCCGAGCGGTTCACCTCGAAGATCGCGGTTCCCGCAGCCGTCGCGCGTCGGGCTCTGTCGTTAGCCCTGAAAAAGCGCGACGTGAACGGCATCGTGCAGCTAGGGCGCGGTCTGGGCGCCCGCGTCGCAAGCTCCGAGGTAGAACCACACGTCATCGTGCTCAACCCGCTCGGCGGCACGCTGCTCCACTACGAGGAATCGCTGACGAGTGTCCTGCGAGCGGGCGGCGCTCGGGTGGAACGCTTGCGAGTCTTCGAGCCATCCGCGGGTGGCGGGAGCAAGCTCGATTGGGTGCGGAATTACATCCGCGCGCTCGTGTCCGCACGTAGGCGCAGCTCGGCGGCAACCAGCGTCGTCGTGTTGTGGCCGGTGCTCGGCTATCTCGATGTGATCCTCATCCGAGCGATCGTCGGCACGCGAAGCCGGCTCATCATGCACGACCCCGAGCCCCTCGTGCACGCGGTCGGTTATGACCGCATCAGCCGCGGCCTCGCCGGGTTGTTCGCGCGGTCCTCCACCCTCGTCTCCCACAGCGCTGCGGCTTCGTCGGCTATCGAGGCAAGCGGATGGCAGGGATCGGTCGAGACCCTTCCGCATCCGATCTTCGACCCCACTCCGACGGCTCCGCGTCCGGGAGCGATGCCGATCGTAAGTGTCCTCGGGCAGTACAAAAAGGATCGCGATCTTGCCGCCCTCGAAGAGATCGCCGAGGGGATGGCGGGGGAGGTCGAGTTGAACGTGCACGGCCGCGGATGGCCGGATGTTCCCGGCTGGCGTGTGGATGCGCGATTCATCTCGGAGCAGGAAATGGACGAAGTCATCGCCGAAAGCGCTGCCGTCGTGATTCCCTACAAGAGGTTCTTCCAGAGCGGTGTTGCATTCAGGGCACTCGAAAGCGCAGTCCCCGTCGTGGGTGTGAGCGGGAGCTCGCTGGATGACCTCTTCGGCGGTGATTCCGACTTGCTGGTGTCGCCCGGCCAGAAGTGGAGCGATGCGGTGCAGGTGGCGATTAGGTCGGGAAGGTCGCAGGCTGAGGCCGCCGCTCGATCCTGGCGCGCGCGGTGCGTCGAGGCGTGGCGAAAGGGGCTCGCATCGTGACGAAGCGTGGTCTCACTCTTGTCGTCCTGGGCCGGGCAACCGAGTCCAAGGAACGCGCCTGGCGAGAAGGTCTCGGACTCGTGCGGACGGTCCGTCTGACAGGCGCCGCTCCCAGCGGCTCGCGCTTCGGCTCTCGAGCACTCGGTCTCGGGCTCGACTCCGCTCTCGTCGCTCTCAAAGCGCTCGCCGTGGGCGCGCGGAGCCCCTTTCTCGCCACGAACCCGTGGATAGCCGTCGCGCTGAAAGCGACTCTGCGACGACGCGTTGCCGTGACGGGAATCTATGCGGTCGCTGGCTCGCGCAGCTTCAAGCTGTTGCGGCTCGTTCTTCGAGACTCGCCCGTCATCACCACCGTCACCGTCGAAGCCGAAGCCTGGACGGCCGCGGGAGGACGTGCGATGCCGGTCATCTATGGCAACACGTTCGGATATCCCGAATCCAGCGATCGCGGTGACGATGTCCTGCACATCTTCGTCGGCGGCTCCTCCGACCGCGACACGGCTGCCATCGATCAGCTCGAACGAGAGATCCGATCGAGCTCGGCGCCCATCGTCTTGACGGTCGTGGGCAACGAAGACCCGTCCTCTTGGTTGGACGGCAACCGGCGCATCGAACACACTGGCCGTGTGAGCCCGGACCGCTTCGGCATCCTTCTCAGCGAGGCCGACGTGGTGTTCCTTCCGCTCGTGCCGTCGGACCGCGCCGCCGGACACATGGTCACGGTCGGCGCCCTCGAATCCGGGTTGCGCGTTCTCACCTCGGACACGATCGGCATGACGGGATACGTGGACGGCACCTTCGTGCGCCCTCTGGTGCCTGGCGAAAGCGTGCTCCCGCAGCTCGAGGCGCTCGCGGATCGGACCGACGAGGGGCGCGCAGAGGCGCGCGCCTTCTGGCGAAAGGCCTTCAGCGTGGATGCTTATGTCGCCCGAGTGCGCGGAGCATTGCGGGCTCTGTCGGCACCGAAACAAGATGCCTGAATATACTGACGACGCCTACACGTTGCTCGGGTGACTTCTGCTCTCCCCGCTTGCGTGTGTAGCGAGGATCTAAAAGACGGGGCGCATTCATGACGGCAGCGAGCCACGAAACACCGACAGCTCGGCGAAACGTTCGTCGACGGTCGCGCAGGTCCGCGGGCTCGAAGCGCCGTCGCACCGTGCTGATCGTCATCGGCGTCGTGCTGCTGGTGTTGCTCGCTGCGGCTGCCTGGGTGGGCATCCGGGCGCTCCTCGTCAAGCAGGACCTCGAGCAGGTCGTGCCCCTCACATCGAGCCTCAAACAAGCCGTCACCGAGCAGGATCAAGCAGCCGTCGCCCGCGATTCGTCAGAACTGTCGTCCCGCGCCTCATCGGCGGCGTCGCTTTCAGGCGACCCGATCTGGAGGGCCGCGGAAATCATCCCCTTCGTCGGCCCGAACCTGACGGCCGTGCGCGAGATCGCACAGGTCGCGGACGACCTCGCCAGCAAGGCGGTTGCGCCGCTCGCCCGCATCGCCATCGAGGTGAAGGCCGAAGACTTCAAGCCTCAGGACGGTGCTATCGATGTCGCACCTCTCGAGGCGGCTCGCGTTCCCGTGAGCGGGGCGCAGGTCGCATTGACGAACGCCCAGAAGTCCGTGTCGGCCATCGACACCACTGCGACGATCGGTCAGGTCACATCCGCCGTCGACCAGATCGAAGGTGAGCTGGATGCTTTGGTCCCGACGGTCACGGCACTCGACAACGCCGTTCAGCTCTTGCCCTCCATGCTCGGCGCCGATGGCCCGAAGCAGTATCTGCTCCTCATCCAGAACCCGGCAGAACTCCGCTCGGGAGGCGGCATCCCCGGCGCCCTGGCGCTTCTGAAGACGGATGGCGGCAAGCTCACGCTCGAGCAGCAGGCTTCGTCGGCAGACTTCCCTCGATTCCAGCAGCCGATTTTGCCGCTTCCCGCCGAAACGCAGGGGCTCTATGGATCGATCGTCGGCGAATACATCCAGAACGTCACGCTCACCCCGAAATTCCCGCTGTCTGGAGAGTTGGCGCAGGCGATGTGGCAGCAGCGCTTCGGCACGACCGTCGACGGCGTCATCTCGGTCGACCCCGTCACGCTGAGCTACCTCTTGGGTGCCACCGGTCCTGTGGACCTCGCGACCGGTGACCAGCTGACTCAGGAGAATGCGGTCAGCCTTCTCTTGAGCGAGGTCTACGCCCGCTACCCGCTGCCCGCTCAGCAGGACCTCTTCTTCGCGGCGGCGGCCAAAGCCGTCTTCGACAAAGTGTCCGCTGGGGACATCGACCCGATCAAGCTCGTCGACGCGTTGACCCGCGCGGGCTCCGAGCGCCGCATCATGGTTTGGAACTCCGACGAGCAGATGCGAGATGTCCTGGCGGGGACGACTTTGGCCGGAGACTTGCCGGCCTATTCGGACGATCAAACCGGCCTTGGTCTCTACTTCAACGACGGTACCGGCGCGAAGATGGATTACTACCTCACCGCCGATACCCAAGTGGGCTCGCTCGTCTGCCGCCAAGACGGTAAGCCCTACCAGGTGATTCAAGTCACGTTGAAGAACAACGCGCCAGTTGACGCGGGGACGTCGTTGCCGGAATATGTGACGGCAGGTGGCGCCTACGGCGTGTCGCCCGGCAGCGTGAAGACGTTCGTGACCGCCTACGGCTCGCCAGGTCTCGTGAATCTCGGCGTTATGCGTGGCGGAGCCTCCGTTTCGGCGCTCTCGACATCGGATGACGGATACGGCGTGACGCAGATTCCGGTGCAGCTGGCACCTGGGGAATCCGCCACTTTGACCTTCGGATACCTCGCGCCGAGCAGTGAATCGACCATCGGTCAGGTCCAACGGACGCCGATTGTTAACATGAATGAAACCTCGGAGTTGTCACTGTCCTGTGAATCTGCTCTATGGTAGAGACTGTCTACTCAGGAGAGCGTGGCCACACGTCTCCTTCCATAATCCAATTCGGGGGTTACATCCACATGGCAAAGAAGATTTTCGCAGGCCTCGTGCTTGCGGTCCTCGCTTTCTTCTCGGTTCCCGCCGCGGCAAACGCTGCTGGCTACGTTCCGAGCACCAACATCTCGGGTGACAACACTGTTGTCTCCGGTGGCACGACGATCATCAACTTCGCTCCTGGCTCTTTCGCCGGTAGCGAGAACGTCTCCATCACCATCACCGGCGCTGGCTCCGTCACCGTCGGTGCTTTCAAGGCTGAGACCATCACCGCCACCAAGCAGGCTGCTGCTGATGGCTCGCTCAGCATCTCCGTCAAGCTCCCCGCCGGCGCCACCGGCACCTACTCGCTGACCGCGACCGGTGTCACCTCGGGCAACGTGGGAACATACACCATCACGGTCGTTCCGGCCGACTCGGCTAACGGCTCGGGCGCACTGCCCGACACCGGTTCGTCCGTCTCGATGCTGGCCGTCTGGGCCGGTGCCGGCGCGCTCCTCCTCGGTGCCGCTCTGATCGCCGTCATGACGGTCGTTCGTCGCCAGCGCCTCGCGCAGGACTAATATCCCCCGGGCGTAACAGCCTCCGAGAAAGGCCCCAGATCCTCACGGAACTGGGGCCTTTCTCTTGTGCCGCCATGCGGCTCGCTTTGTAAATTCTTCATGCACAAGCGGAGAAGCGCGTCCCGAGCGGACTCCCGACGTGCACGCGCAACTAGGCTGGAGTGACTATGAGAATGTCTGTGATCGGTTGTGGGTATTTGGGCGCTGTGCATGCTGCGTCAATGGTGAAGCTCGGCCATGAAGTTGTCGGCATTGATGTCGACCCCGCCAAGATCGAGGCTCTGGCCGCGGGTAAATCCCCGATCTTCGAGCCCGGCCTGCCCGAGCTCCTCGTCGAGTCGGTCGGCAGTGGCCGGCTCTCCTTCAGCACCGATACCTCCGCTGCTCGCGGTGCGAAAGTCCACTTCATCGCGGTAGGCACGCCGCAGAAGGCGGGCAGCTACGCCGCCGACCTTCGGTTCGTCGACGCGGCCGTCCAAGGCCTCATGCCGCACCTGGCCCCCGGTGACCTCGTGGTTGGCAAGTCGACCGTGCCGGTCGGCACCGCTGAGCGCCTAGCGAAGATGATCGAGCCGACTGGAGCGATGCTGGCTTGGAACCCCGAGTTCCTCCGCGAGGGTTTCGCCGTCAAGGACACCATTAGCCCCGACCGCCTCGTCTACGGCCTGCCCCCGGAGCCTGCAGACGCGGCTACAGCTCGTGCGCTCCTCGACGAGGTCTACGCCGAGGCCCTCAGCCATGACACCCCTCTGGTCGCGACGGACTACGCGACCGCTGAGCTGGTCAAGGTCGCCGCCAACGCGTTCCTGGCCACCAAGATCTCCTTCATCAACGCAATGGCCGAGATTTCCGAGGCTGCCGGCGCTGACGTGACCCAGTTGGCGGATGCGATCGGTTACGACGCCCGTATCGGACGACGCTTCCTCAACGCCGGTGCCGGTTTCGGCGGGGGATGCCTGCCCAAGGACATCCGCGCCTTCTCGGCGCGCGCGGAGGAGCTCGGCAAAGGCGAAGCGCTCAACTTCCTCAAGGAAGTCGATGCAATCAACCTGCGTCGCCGCGACCGCGTCGTCGAGCTTGTCGTCGAAGCCCTCGGCGGCAGCGTCTACAACAAGAAGGTCGCAGTCCTGGGACTCGCCTTCAAGCCCGACAGTGACGACATCCGTGATTCCCCGTCGCTCGACGTAGCGGTGCGCCTCAACGGCTTGGGCGCAAACGTCGTGGCGACCGATCCTGAGGCGATCGCGAACTCGCGCCGCATGCACCCGCAGCTGGTCTTCGGCACGACCGAGGAAGCACTGCAGGATGCGGATGCGGTAGTCGTCGTCACCGAGTGGAGCGAGTACCGCGCACTCGACCCCGCAGAGGTAGCGGCGGTCGTTCGCGGAACCGTCGTCATCGACGGTCGGAACTGCCTCGACCTCGCCGCCTGGCGCGGTGCCGGATGGACCTACATCGGTCTCGGGCGCAGATAGCCGCCATAGCTCCGCGCCCGCGCCTTCGCTGCCTGAGTGCGCGCGGCCCGGTCGGCGGGTGCGGCGACGATGAAGCGCATGCTGACCGGAGCCATCGATGAGCGCTACGCCAGCTTCGTGAAGGTTCCCGCTATGGTGCCTCGCACGATTGCGCCCGCACGGGCTAGACGGTCAGTCTCGTACACCAAGGTAATTGCTGCTTTGCGAGCAAGTACCGCATAAGTCAGGAGCAGCCCTCTCCCGCCAACTCGCAGTTCGCGAGGCGCGCGACGGTGTTTGCGTGCGTAGTAGACCATGTCTTGCGCCATATGGCGGAGGCGGAACGAAGAGTGGTTATAGGCGATCCGTTTGCCCGCGCGTTGAGCATGGCCAATCTCGTGCAAGATGCGGGCGTCTCCAACCTGCACGATTCGCAGGCCCGCTTCACGAATGCGAAGACAGAAGTCAAAGTCCACGAAGTCGATAAACATGTGATCGTCGTACCCACCGACTTGCCGCCACGAATCCACGGCCAGCAAGCTGCCCGAGGTGATGCAGTAGTTCACGTCGCGAGTGTCGCGAGGCCGGTCGCTGCCGAGATTCCGGTCAGCGATCTGAGGCGCCGCAATCGCGACTCCCTGGGCGAGCGATCGCGTGAGTTTCACAACGGTGCCAGCTTCGAGAACCGAGTCCTGATCGAGCAGGACCACCGCGTCGGCGTGTTGATCAGAGGCCCACTGAACAATCTGGTTCAGCGCCGCGGCAATCCCTCGGTTAGCGTCATTCTCGATCATATGAACCGACGGATGTGGTGAGAGACGTGGTGGCGAGCTGGATCCGTTGTCCACCACGACCACGGTTTCCACCTGGCCCGAAATAGCATCAATGTTCTCACCGAGGCGCGTCACATCAGGATTAAAGGTGACGATTCCTGCAACGATCTTCGGCTGATCCCTGGTATCGCTTCGCAATGGTTTCCTTCCAAGAGGAGCAATGAACGGGGCCATACCGAGAGTCAGCTGGCACGTTCGTATTCTAGTTGTGAGGTGCGCGGCTGGCTCGCTGAGGTCGAGAAGCCCCTGCGCGCCGATCTCGCAAGGGTCTATGCAGATAAAGAAGCGAATCGTATTCGCTCTGCTTTAGACTCAGGACGTGCTTGAGCAAGTGTTGACTTATGCCGCTGTGTTCATCGCAGTGCTATTCGTCATGACCGTGCTTCTCGCAATGAAGCCGGCGGCACGAGGGACCTTCCTTGCGGTCCTCGTCGGAATGGGCGCGGGGCTCATCGGAGTCCAGATCGCTCAGATGCACGTTTTCACCATCCTGCTGCTGATTTGGGTTCTCTTCTCCAAACGCGCCAGCCGCTCGATAGCTCCCGTCGAGGCAGTCCTCACCGTCGTGGCGGCAGCGATTCTCGCCTCTACCGTTCTTTATGGGCAGCTGGTGAACAGCCCAACTCTCGGGCTGCAATTATTGGCATTGGCTGGGTGCACGGCTCTCATCGTGGTGTTTGCATCCCCGGCGGATGCCAAGGCGATGCTGTATGGGCTACTAATCATGACATCGGCAAGCAGCATTTTCGGATTGTTGCAGGTTGTGGGAATCGCCCCGTACGACGCCTGGCACCTCAGCATCTCTGCACTCGGCCGTCCCACTGGCTTGTATTCGGAGCCGGACTGGCTCGGCATGATGGCCGGCGTCGGTCTCGTTCTCGCATGGCGCCTACCGCTTCGACGCTGGGTGCGTGTGCTCCTCATTCTCGCGAACATGAGCGCGTGGGTTCTGGCTTTCGCCAGAGCGGCATGGGTCGCGGTGGTCGCATCCGCTCTCCTCGCCGTGGCCATTCATCTCATCACCCGCAAGAGGGGCGCTCCGCGCAGGACCGAAAAGTCTGGACGCTTGCTGGCAACGGCTCTCAGCGGCGTCGTGGCTGTGTTGGCCTTCTCGTTCATCCCGAGCCTTCACGACAATTTGGTGACGCGACTGTCGAACACGCTTCGCGTGGCGGACAACGACGTCTCGGCACAAGCACGAGTCGCCCAGAATGACGGGCTCAATTATCTCGCCAGCACGAGCCCCTGGTACGGCTGGGGACTCAGCACCAGTGGTCGTGTCGGCGTGTCGGGCCGCCTCAACTATGGAGAGTCGCGCAATAACGTCGGATCCAACTGGCTCGTCTCGTTCTGGGTCGACGGCGGGCTCCTCAGCATCGCCTTGCTACTTGTTTTTGCCGTAGCCATCGCTCTAACCCTTCGCACGATTCAGGCCCAAGTTTTCGTCCTGGTTCTTCTCGCTAGCTTCTTCTCAAACGCCGTCTTCCAGCCCGTCACCTGGCTGATGCTCGGCCTGTGCCTTGTCGTGGTGAGGACGCGACGAGAACAGCTCGGAGATAGGCAATTGGCAGGCCCAGGACGGATGGCACCGACGGTTGATCGACCTGCGATTCAGCCTGCTCAGCCAATCTTGGGTTGAGCGTGTAACTGCGCGGTTGCCGCGGGGCCCTAATTCTGAGAACGTGTGGCCAACAGGCTCCTTGGCTAGATGGACTCGCGACTCGAGTGCATGGTCGGACCTCTTAGACTGAGGTCATTCCTGATCTATTCGACCGGTGTGCCTAGGCCGCAGGGTTCAACTCACGTGGGGTAACGAGTGAAACGGTTTTTGGCGAAGCTCTCCTGGTACACGGCCACAATGTTGGCCAACTCATCCATCGGGCTCTTGGTGGTGCCGGTCACGATCTATGTTGCGGGCGCGGCTGAGTGGGGCGCGATCGCTGTAGGTCAGTCCGTCGGGAGCATCGCCACGATCTTCGTCGCTTTGGGGTGGGGGTACAACGGCCCCAGTCTCATTGGGCGAGCCAATCCTGTTGAGCGCCAAACCATTGCTATTCACTCATTGGTTGCCCGAGCCGTCACGGCCCCATTCATCACTGCCGGGGCCGCGTTTGTGGCTTTCCTCTTGGCACCTACTCTGCCCTGGGCGGCCGTCATCGCTTGCGTCACCGTCAGTCTCGGTGGGCTCGGCATGTCTTGGTACTTTGTCGGGGATGGTCAGCCTCAGAAGCTGTTTTTCTGGGACGGAGTTCCGCGGTGGGCCGGCAACCTCGTCGGTGTAGCTGCTCTGTGGATTTGGCATGACATTTACGCTTTCCTGTGGATTCAGCTTGCGGGTGGGGTTCTTGCAAGCGCTATCTCGTGCATAGTTGTCATCTCTCAGGGCTCGCGTGTCCCGCGAGACACATGGAACGTGCGAGCTGCGTTCCGTGGGGTGAAGAATCAGTTACACGCCGGGATCACGGTCGTTACGGCAACTACCTTCGCGTCTCTCCCCACTCTTGTCATTGCTGCTCTGGCCCCCACTGCCGTGCCGGTTTACGCGCTTGGCGAGCGGCTTGTCAGATTCGCTCTCATGGGGATCACGCCATTTCTTCAGTGGGTGCAGGGATGGGTTCCTAGGGCTACACCTGACAAGCCTGTGGTGTGGAAGATCAAGTGGGCCACGAGAGTCGCCTATGTCGGCGCGCTGCCGCTGGGGCTCGGCGTTGCCCTGCTGGGGCCGCTAGCCGGGCATCTTCTTTCCGCCGGGGTGGTCGAACTGCCGTTGGCATTGACCGTTGCATTCGGGGTGGTGGTAGCCACGTCCGCGGTTTCTCGAGTGGTCGGGATGGCATGTTTGCTTGCATTGAGAGCGGACCGTGCTGTCGCTATCAGTGCTGTTCTCGGAGCGATCGTCGGCACGCCTCTTTTGTTCGTCCTTGTGCCGTTACAGGGAGCGGTCGGAGCCGCATCTGCTCTCGCTCTAGCGGAAGTAATCGTCGTGGTCTACCAGATCATCGCGCTACGACGCATGCTCGCGCTGGAGCAAGGCCCAGCTACCGCCTGAGCGTTCGAAAATGAAACCTCCACGCGTCAATTCCCACGAGGGGCAAGGTCATGCCTGATTCAGATGCCAAGGTCGTCGGCGTTCTAGTTGCCTACAACACGGACGGCGAGGTGATCGTGAGGACTGCTCGCCGTCTCGCGCCGCAGATGCTTCGATTGCTGGTGATGGACAACAGCGATCCGGATCATGAGCAGGTGTCCAAATCGCTTGCGGCGGCGGCGATCGATAACGTCGAGCACATTTCCTGCGGGGGCAACGTAGGAATTGCGTCGGCTCAGAATAAGGGCATCGCCAGAGCCGTTCAGCTCGGTGCAGAGTATGTCCTGTTCTTGGATGACGATAGTAGTTTTCCGGAACACGGGGTAGGCGGCCTCGTCCGCCGGCTCAAAGAGGAATGCAAGCTGTTTCCCGAAACCGCCGGGGTCGGTCCTGAGATTGTTGACCATAGGACGGGCCAGGCCCTCGTTGCCGTTTGGGAGGGATCCCGCATCCGTCCAGGGAAAGTGAGCCAAGCGACCGAGGTTGCATACCTGGTCAGTTCCGGCGCATTGATCGATGTCGAAGCTTTTGAAAAGTTCGGTTTGTTCAAGGGCGACTACTTCATCGATCACGTCGACAAGGAATGGGGGCTCCGTGTTGGGCTGAACGGCGGACGGCTCGTCGTCACATCCGACGTCACCATGGCCCATCAGCTGGGTGACATGCCTACGCGAACACGCAGTGGAAATGTTCGATACACGCACGGGAGCGCCACGAGGGACTACTACCTGACGCGGAATGCAGTCTTCCTCATGCGCGACCTTAATCTCCCTGCGGCTAAGTACATCGACTTGATCCGCTTGCTCGGCGAAAGTTCGCTTCGCAAGATCCTCGGCCGAGGACGCACGCCCGCTCAGAGG
The DNA here is from genome assembly GCF_052783725.1 of Okibacterium fritillariae. Lineage (NCBI taxonomy): Bacteria > Bacillati > Actinomycetota > Actinomycetes > Micrococcales > Microbacteriaceae > Okibacterium > Okibacterium fritillariae. Next base: position 2,484,372 of record NZ_CP199917.1, on the reverse strand, counting down.
CGAGCGGTTCTATTGGGTCTGGGGGATGGGATTCGTAACCGGCGCGGGCCCCGCCCCTCGTAGCGCTGCATCAACTAGGCGATGTTCGGTCACGCTCCGTAGGCTCAGGTCAGAAGCGATGGCCTACCGAGATCGGGCTCCGTCGCAACTCGCTTATGGGCTCAGCGGTTCCTCGAATGTGAAAGTACTACCCAGGGCGAGACCTACATGAGTCAGTGCGAGTTCGATGCGCGGGGAGTGCGTCTCGTCGGTGTAGGGATGGAGATGGCCAGCGATGACGAGGGCGGGGTTGGCGGCCGCAGCGCGAAGTTCGAGGATGCGGTGCGCTGCCGCGTTGAGGATCATGACGTCGTAGACGTCAGGTGGGCCGTCGGTGCACCGTACTTCGGCCCGGATGTGCTGATTCGGGCCATCGGTCTTCAGGTCGGAGGTTGAGATGATCACGGCTTTGCGGATCGTGAATACCACGTTGGCTCCCGGGCTGGTGATTGGCAGAGGGCGTGGGAAACGTAGCAGGAGCGCGGCTCGCAGTCTTCATAGCGGCTGTGGGCGCGAACATCGAATTGGGAATTAGGGCTTCCGTCTCGCGAGGATGCGTGGGAGAAAGAGGGGCCGTCGTTGTGCGCGGCTGCGGCGTGTTTATCGAGGGGGAGATGGCTTATGAGCGGGCAGAACGAGATTGGGTTTGACGTGAGCGGATCAAACGGGCGCGTCGCCGGAGGTGTGCAGCCGGTGAGTCAGCAGGAGGCAGGCGCGGCTCGGCCGCGCTTGTGGGGGTTGATCGCGTGGGCGGCCGGAGCCGTTGCCGTGGGGGCGGTGTTGGCTGTGCCCGTGATGATGCTGGCACAGATGGTGACGCTGGGGCGCGTGTCGGGGGACTGGACGAGCGACGAGTACGGATTGTTCGCGTGGATTGCGTATACGGCACTGGCCGTGCTGCCGATTGCGTTGCCCGGGGTGTTCAACATTGTGGCGACCGTGGTGTTTGTGGTGTTGGCGCGGGGGAAGCGCGGCATCCTGTGGGTTCAGGGGTGGGTGTGGGCGTTGAGCGGGGTGGCTGTGCTGCCCGCGGTCGTGCTTGGCCTGGTGGGGCCGGAGGCGGCGGTGCTTGGAGGGAACTTCACCTTCGTGCTGATGAGTGCGAACGCTGTTGGCTGGGTGGTGATGGTTGCTGTGTGGGGCGTTGTGCAGCGGAATCGTCTGAAGAAGCAGGATGCTCACGCGATGAGTGGCGCGGAGGCAGCAGCACGAGTGTGATGGCGGCGGCTCCGAGGAGGAGACCGGCGGCTGTAGCGAGGGTGAAGGGTTCGCCAAAGATGAGGGCTCCGAGGACGGAGGTTGCTGGCGCCACCAGGAAGAGCAGCGCATTGAGGCCTGTGATGCCGAGGTGGCGGAGGAGCGTCCAGTAGAGGGCGTAGGCCAGGAGGCTGGGGATGAGCGCTGTGAGGGCCGTCGCGAACCAGAAGCTGGGCTCGGCTGGTGGGGCCCAGGTGTGCGTGGCGATGGCGACGATCGTGATTGCCACGAGGGAGACGCCCGAGTGAACGGCGAGGGTGGAGAAGACTCCGAGGGTCGATGACGTGCGGCGCTCGAGGAACGTGGCTGTGACGAGGCAGGCCAGCGCGACGAGGGGGAGCAGGTAGGCGGGGTTGGGGGATGCGGCGGTTGCGGCATCCGACCAGACGATCATGACGACGCCCACGGCACCAAGCGCGAGGCCGAGCCATTGGAGTGCGCGGACGCGAAGGCCGAGGAGCGGGCCGACGAGGGTTGCGACCACGAGGGGTTGGACGGCGTCGATGAGGGCCGTGGTGCCTGAGGAGACGCCGGCTGCAACCGCCAGGTAGATGGGGACGACGTAGCCGAATTGGGCGAAGAGGCCGATGAGCAGGTGTGGGCGGATGTCGCGCCACGACGGCATGCGCAGGCGGCGGCGGGCTGCGAGGAAGAGGGCGCCGATGGCGAGGAGGCCAGCGACCAGAACGAAACGCCAGAGGACGAAGGTGATGGGGTGCGTCTCGGCTGTGCCGGCTTTGGCGATCAGGAAGCCGGAGCTCCAGCTCAGGACGAAGAGTACTGACGCCGCGGTCAGGAGGACGGGTCGAGGTATACCGATCTGTTTACTCATGGGTTTGACTATACAGGACGGTATAGTTGGGGGATGCGAAAAGAGTTCGAGCCCGTGGTGGCGCCCGTGATGACATCCGGGGCGACGAAGGTGTTGGAGGCCGCGACTGACCTGTTCTATCGCGAAGGGATCCACGCAGTTGGGGTTGACGCGATTGCGGCGGCGGCTGGGGTGACGAAGAAGACGCTGTATGACCGGTTCGGGTCGAAGGATGCGCTCGCCGTGGCTTATCTGCGCGGGCGTGATGAGCGGTGGCGGGCCTACCTAGACAAAGGGCTCGAGAAGGTGCCAGCGGGAACGATCGAGCGAGTGCTGGCGGTGTTCGACATCACGGATGCGTGGGCGCGCGAGAACTTGTCGAAGGGGTGCGGGGCGATCAATGCACGCGCCGAATTCGAGGGGATGGGACATCCGATCGCGGGGGAAGCGATCAGGCAGAAGAAGTGGATGCGTGAGCTGTTCGAGGATCTGTGCCGCGAAGCCGGGGTTGCCGATTCTGAGGGGATGGCTGACGCGCTCATGTTGCTGCACGAGGGTGGGCTCGTGACCGGCGGGATGGGGACGTTTGACAAGCCGTTCAAGGTGGCGCGGGTCGCCGCAGAGCAGTTGATGCGAGCTTCTGTCAGCAGTTAACCATTTGTGAGAGTGCTCGCTCTTGGCGCCTGGCAGGCGATGGGCTAATCGCGAAGAGCGCTCAGTTGTTTGTTGGTGTTTGACCTCCGACTGGGTCGGCCACGCTGCAACGGACGCGCTCAGCGTTACGAACCGGAAACGATTGCCTACATGCGCGGCTCCGGGGGCAGCGCCTTCGATAGCGTGGGCGCAGCGCGGGTGCCGTGCGGGGGCGATGGGGGAACGATGCGAACGATGACGTCGATGCGGGTGGCCGCGGTTGGTGCGGTGGCCGTGGCGGGGGTGCTGGTGTCGAGCGCCTGCACGAATAGTCCTGAGCCCACGGGGTCGCCGACCGCCAGCGCGACCAAGAGTGCGACGCCGGTGCCGACATCCACCACGACGATCACCGCGACACCCACGGCTAGCGCGACGCCGACGGCTGCGCCGCCCGCCGATGGAGGGAGCGGGGGAGCTGCATTGGCCCCCATCAGCAAGACGGCCGCCTATAACGAGTGTGTGCCGTGGGCGAGCATCAGTTCGTCGAACCCCGGGGCCGTGACGGTGAACAGTGAGGCCGAGTCGACGATCATTCGCCGGGCCGATGGTCAGTGGTTCCTGCACATTCCTTACAAAGACCCCGCTTACAGCAGCGCCGACCCCACCGTGGTCGTGTGCGTGATCGGTGGGTCGGATGCGGCCCCCGAGATGGAGTTCGCCAACCGCCAGGCGCTCGTCGAGCCGTTCCCGTTCAGCCCGGATACCTGGGAAGACGACATCCCGATCGACTGAGTTGTTCAGGCGACGAGTGGTTCAGTCATCCAAAAGCCGACACGCTATCTGACTGTGCTACTCGGCCGGGTGGATGACCGTGATGCCCGTGGGTGGGGCCGTGGCCGTGAGGGGGAGCAGGGTGGCGCCCTCGGCGAGGGTGACGGCGCCGCCGACCAGGTCTTGGGGGCGCAGCGTGCCGTCGGCGACGAGGGTGAGCATGGCGGCGTAGTCGGCGGCGGCCATGCCGTGGCTGCCCAGGAGGTCGAGTTCCCAGCCGATGACGCGGTCGAGGGGGAGGCGCGGCAGTTCGTCGGCCGAGAGGAGGCCGATTTGCACGTGGCGGCCGCGGCGGCGCAGCGACAGGAGCGCGTCGGTGCTGGTGGAGGCCGAACCGACGGCGTCGAGAGCCACGTGGGCTCCGCCATCCGTGATGTCGATGACCTGGTCGACGACGGATGGCGTCGTTTCGGGCGACGAGCTGGGCACCGCAACGGTGGCCTCGGCGCCCACGCTGCGGGCGAGGGCCAGGGCATCCGGGTTGCGGTCGACGGCGATGACGCGGGCGCCCAGGGCTGAGGCGATCATGACGGCGCTGAGGCCCACGCCTCCGGCGCCGAAGACGGCCACCCACTCGCCCGGCTGCACGTCGGCTCGGGCACGCACCGCGCGGAAGGCTGTGGCGAAACGGCAGCCGAGACTGGCGGCCGCGTCATCCGAGATCGTGTCGGGAACCGCGACCAGGTTGGTGTCGGCGGCGTGGATGGCCACCAGTTCGGCGTGTGAGCCCCAGCCCGTGAAACCCGGCTGCGTCTGGTTCGGGCACACCTGCGCGTTGCCGCCGAGGCACCACTCGCACACGCCGCAGCCGCACACGAACGGCGACGTGACGCGGTCGCCGACCGACCAGTGGCTGACGCCGGCACCGACCTGCTCGATGGTTCCCACGAACTCGTGGCCCGGAACGTGCGGCAGGTGCACCGTGTCGTCGTGCCCGGCCCACGCGTGCCAGTCGCTGCGGCACAGGCCCGACGCGGCCACCCGGATGACGACGCCACCCTCGGGTGCGGTCGGGGCCTCCACCTCGCGCACCTCGGGTGCGGTGCCGAAACGGTCGTAGACGATTGCTCGCATCGGGGGAGCTCCAATCGGGGTTCACGCGCCAGAAAAGCCGAACGGCTTCTGAGTCTCGGGGGAGGGGCTCAGAAGCCGTTCGCGGCCTGTTGTCTGGGCAGGTCGTGGCTACAGCATACGTCCTTCTTAAGGTGGACAACCTGAACATTTGGTCGAAAACATCGGCGTGTTGCCAAGAAGACGGGTTTGCGGAAACCCGCAACGCTCACATTCGCATTATTGCGCCGCGACGAGCCGTTTATGCGCGCTACCGCTCCCCGGCGTCACCGACCGCGCAGGATGCTTTCGCGCGCCGCCTGCATGTGCACGAGGTCGCTGGCACGCTGACGTTCGCGGTCGCGGCGCCGCACGCGCTTGACGATGACGATGGCGATGAGGGTGCCGAGGATGGCGCCGAGGGTGTTGGCTGCGACATCCAGGATGCTGGCGAAGCGGTGCGGCAACAGGAGCGCCTGGCAGAGCTCGATGCCGAGGCTGAGGCTGGCGCACAGCAGTGGCGAGAACCACAGCAGCCAGCGAGGGAGCGCGAGGGCGACGAGCAGGCCGAGCGGCAGGAACATGACGATGTTGGCGCTGAACTCGACCACGCCGTAGGTGACGAAGCGCGGCAGGCCCACGCCGTAGAGGGTGTCGAGCACGCGCGCGATGGTGCCGCGGGCACCCGCGTCGACCGGGGTGGGCCAGAAGACGATGACGAGCACGGCGACCGTGACGACCGCGAGCAGCCAGCTCGAGATCTGTCGAAGTCGGATGTCGGTCATGCGGTCCTCGCGCTCGGAAGGGTGGCCCGGGGGCCGTCGGATGGATCCGCGCCGATCGTGTGCGCCAGCCTACCCCCGACCGCCGACGCGCGTAGTGTGGATGTGAGCGCCACGCCGTTCCATGTTTCGAACACTTGTTCGACTGCGGGTTTTTCTCTACACTCGCCATATGGAAGTTCTGTTCGATCACCTCGCCCGTGCCGCCGCCAAGGTGGGCACGCAACGTCTTCGCTCGCCGTCGGCCACGTCGCCCTCGGCCGTCTATCGCCAGCTGCCCGACGACGCGCTCAACCAGGCGCTGTGGCAGCTCGGCGAACTCCAACGCGCCACCGAGGCGCTGTCCGCCGTCATCGCCGGAGAAATGCTCACGCGGGATGAGGGTCGCGCCGACGTCACCCTGCGACGCATCCGCGGCCTCACCCACGCTTCGGGCGACACCGTCGAGCGCCTGCTGCGCGTCGGCACGGTCGTGGCCGAGACCGAGCAGGCCATCGACGCGGCCGCCACGTTCGACGAGGCGCAACCGCTGTGGCGCGAGCGGGGTGTCGCGGATGCGACATCGAGCGCGGCACCGAGCGCGGACGAGGAGGGTGACACGCCGCTCGGCTCGCAGCCCGTCCACCTCCCGTGGGCCGCACCCGTTGCGCTCGCCGTCGTCGCGGGTGAGCTGTCGGCCGAGACCGCCGGGGTCATCCTGCGCGGCCTCGCACCGGCTGTCGAGCGCGCCGATGTGCGGGAGTTGCAGGCCGCCGCCGAGTCGCTCGTCATCGCCGCCACCGAGCACACGCCCGAATGGCTGGAGCGCCAGGCATCCAAGATCTGCTGGCGGCTGTCGTCACCCGTGTCGGTCGCTAGCCGTGTACGCGAGGGCCGAGAATATCGGCTATCCTTAGTGAGGCCTTAGGGCCAATCGGGGTGTGGCGCAGCTTGGTAGCGCGCCTCGTTCGGGACGAGGAGGTCGTGGGTTCGAATCCCGCCACCCCGACACACACAGAGAAAGCCCGGCCAGACAGCAATGTCAGGCCGGGCTTTTTCGTTGAGCGTCGTTGGTTCTCCAGCGGAAACGGTCGACGAGTGCCGCCCCTCTGCGCGTGCGAACGACGAGCAGGAAGAGCACGTAGCCGAGTGCAGCGCCCGTCACGTTGAAGATGAAGTCGTTGATGTCGGTGATGTGGCCACCACCGAAGAATCGTTGTGCGGCGAGCTGGAGGAGCTCGATCGCCAGGCTCGCGCCGGCGGCTATCGCCAGCACCGTGAGCCATCGTGGGCGGGTGACGAGGAGGGCAATGAGTACGCCCAGCGGCACGAACACGGCGACGTTGATGAGAGCATCCTCGACCTCGTAGTCCACGAAGGGGACGAGCGCCACCGACGGCGTCCACGGTTCGTCGCGGCCGGGTGCGTTGAGGAAGATCGGGAAGATCGTATTCGCCACGATTCCGGCGACGTAGATCGAGAGGGCGGCCGCGACGGCGACGCGGGGGAGCGACAGGAACCGCCGCGCACGCAACCACAGGACCAGGATGGCGAAGAGCACGATGCCGAGGGGTATCACCACGGGCAACACGGGCACCTGGTCGAAGGGGTTACTCACGATCCCTCAAGATACCCGAGACGCTGACCGCCGACGGCGCATCGGCGTCGACCTGGACGCATGCCAGTATGCAGATGAGCCTTCGCGCACAGCGGGATCGGCTTGGCTGCATCGACGACCTCGACGAGAGCAGAATCAGCCTGCGAATTCCTCGTATGAATGAGCTATTGTTTGTGGCAGAGGGAAAAATTCCCGCTCTGTTCAGCGAGCGGGACCGCGCACGCGTCTCACCGGAGTCGCCACTTCTTCGTCGAAAGAGTGCGCTCATGTCCCTGCAAACCGTCGCTGCAGCCCGAATCCCGTCTGCCCCTCCTCGTCTTCGAGACGCAAGGATGGCGTTGTCAGACCTCCCCGCAGAATCCCTCGTCGAGATGCACCTCCGGGAGACCTCCAATGTCTGATGCCGTCAACCGCCCCCCGTTCGACCCCGAACTCGCCACTTTCCTCGCCGCCCTCGAAGCTCGCGGCCCGTTCACCCTCACCGCCGATATGGTTCCGCATATGCGCCAGCTCGACGTGACCGAGGAGGTCCTCGATGAGAGGCTTCGATCCCGCGGTTATGAACGACGCACCGTGACTGTCCCCGGATATCGCGGAGACTCGATCCAACTCGCCGTCATCCAGCGCACGCAACGGACGGGTAAGACGGCTGCCGTCTACGGGATCCACGGAGGCGGAATGATGTTCGGCCACTACCTGTCCAACCTGGACTCCTACGACGACTGGCTCCTGGTGCACGACGTCACGCTCATCAGCGTGGATTACCGCCTCGCCCCCGAATACCCCGACCCGTACCCGGTCGAAGATTGCTACGCCGGACTCGTGTGGATCACCGAACATTCCGAGGAACTCGGTATCGACCCTGAGCGCATCGTCATCGCGGGGCAGAGCGCGGGCGCGGGACTCGCCGCAGGCACCACGCTCCTCGCGCGTGACCGTCGCGGCCCGGCGTTGATGGCGCAGATCCTCGTGTCTCCGATGCTCGACGACCGCGACAGCACCGTCTCGACCACGCAGATCGACGGTGTCGGCATCGCAGATCGGCAGATGACCCGCTTCGGCTGGGATGCCTACCTCGGCCAACGCCGCGCCACAGACGACGTATCGGTATACGCCGCACCCGCACGCGCGTCAGACCTTTCGGCGCTGCCGTGCACCTACATCGACTGCGGCAGTGCCGAGGTCTTTCGGGACGAGACAGTCGCTTACGCCAGCCGGATGTGGGCTGACGGCGTTGATGCGGAGTTGCACGTCTGGCCGGGCGCCTTCCACGGCTTTACCAGCATGATGCCGCAGGCGGCCATCTCGAGGAGCGCGATCGGGGCGCTCGCCGACTGGACCCGACGACTCCTCGGGGCGCCATCGCCGGCATCTGGGAGCGACAGGTAGGAGATGCGCGGGACCTCATCCGTGACGCACGCGCGGTGGCGCCGCGCGTGACAGGGTAGAGGGGCGCGCACGCGCACAACGAAAGGTGGATGCCGTGGCAGATGTCGTCGTCATCGGGGATGCTCTCATCGACGAGTTCGAGCACGACGGGCAGACGGTCGAAGCCGTCGGTGGCGCCGCGCTCAACGTGGCCCTCGGCATCCGCATTCTGAAGCGGCGCTCGGCTCTCATCGCCATGGTGGGGGATGACGAGGCCGGTGACGCCATCGCCCGACACGTGCGCGAGGCCGATGTGGCCCTGTTGCGCACCGACGCGCCCTACGGAACGGCGCGCGCGGTGTCGACGCGTGTCGGCGGCGAGCCCACGTATGTGTTCAACGAGGCTGCTCAGAAACGGCGCGTCGAGTTCGATCGCGATGCCCTGCTGCTCGTGCGCACCGCATCCATCGTGGCCGTCAGCTGCCTCGCGCTCGACAACGACGCCCAGGTCGACGACCTGCTCACGGTCGTCACCGACCCCGAGCGACGCCTCGTGCTCGACCCCAACCCGCGACCCGGCATGATGAACAACCTTCCGCTCTTCGCCGCCAACCTGCGCCGCATCGCCGCCGTCAGCCTGCTCGTCAAGGTCAGCGACGAGGATGCCGCGCTGCTCGGCTACCTCGACCTCGAATCCTTGGCCGAGGACCTGCTCACCTCCGGCGCCCGCTACGTGCTCGGCACGGCCGGCGCCCAGGGCGCCACGCTCTACGGCGACGGCCTTGAGGTCAGCGTGCCCATCGCGCAGCTCGACGCCCCGATCGTCGACACCATGGGCGCGGGCGATTCCGTCTTGGCCACGACGGTCGCGGCCCTGCTCGGCGGCATCCCCGAAGACGAGGATGACTGGCAAGAAATCCTCGAGCGCGCGATGTCGGTCGCCGCGGCCACCTGCCGTGTCGCCGGCCCCACGCTGCAACTCCCGCGCGGCTAGGCGGAGCCGGCGGGCGTCCACTGCGCCTCAGCGCCTGTGGGCCAGGAGTGAGGAACCTCGAAGGTCCGAACGGACGTGGCACCCAGGACGCCCGTGACTCATGCCGCGCGAGCGGCCTAGGCGGCCTCAAAGGGGAGCGGCTGATAGACGCGGTCGGCCGTGTCGTAGAAGAAGGCTCGCTTTTCGGCGGCCGTGAGCGGCGCCGTGATGTCGAGGTAGCTGTCGAGCAGCTGGTCGTAGCGGGCGAAGAGGCCGTCGACGGGAAAGTTGCTGCCGAACATGAGGCGGTCTGCACCGAAGAGTGAGATCAGCTCGAAGACCACGTCGCGGTTGAGGTCGGTCGTCCAAGGCTGGCCCTCGACACACAGGCCGGATGCCTTGACCACGACGTTCGGCCGCTCGGCCACGCGCGCCATCGCGTCGCGCCAGCCCGCAACCGTCTCGGGCCGGCGATCGAGCAGCACGCCCGAGTGGTTGACGATGAGGAGCGTGTCAGGGAAGTCGCGCGCGAGGTCGGCCGCGGCATCCAGGTTCTGCCAGGGGGTCTGCAGCTCGAAGTGCAGACCGTGCTCGGCCAGGAGCGCATAGCCGGCCCGCCACGTGTCGTCGCGCATGAGCGTCTCGCCCGGTTTGTGCCGCACGCTCTTGACGAGCGGGAATGAGGCTTGCTCGGCGAGGACACGCGCGACATCGGGGGCATCCAGCCAGGCCTGCGCGGCCATGGCACCGGGAACGCCCGACGACGCCGACAGCTCGCTCACATAACGCGTCTCGCCGATCGGGTCGGTGTCCACCCACTCGGCTTCCATATAGACGCTCGCCACCACGCCCGTGCCCTGGATGTCGCGGCGGTAGTCGCCCGGCAGATAGGTGTGCTTGATCGCCGAGTAGTCCCCGTAACGGTGTGGAACGCGCGCGCCCGGCTCGAGCCACGGGTAGCTGTTGCGCTCGAGATCCCACACGTGGTGGTGGGCATCGATGATGGGGCCGTCGTAGCGCTCGCTCATGCGCGTCAGACCTTCTCGGGGGTGCGAATCGGGGCCACGGGGGCGTGCTTGTTGCCCTCGAAGTTGATCGACAGCGACGCCACCAGGTAGACGGCCGCGGCGGCGGCGAGGAACACGAGCACGGCGATGAAATCACCCGTGACATCGAGCAGCACACCGGCGACGATCGGAACGATGATGCCGGCCGAGGTGCCCGCGAAGTTCATGACGCCGCCCACGAGGCCGACCTTCTCCTTCTTGGCGAGCATGGCGGGAATGGTCCAGTAGAGCCCGCCGAACAGGTTGAAGAAGACACCGACGCACAGCAGCACGACGGCGGTCGTGGCATCCGTGACGAAGGGGAGGGCGATGAGCGCGGCCAGGCTGAGCGCGCCCGAGCCACCGAAGAGCAGCTTGAACGAGAAGTTGCGCGAGAACCGCTTCTGCAGCTTGTCGGCCAGGAAACCCGAGAGGATCTCACCGACGGCGCCGCACAGGAAGATGAGGAAGGTTGCGAAGCCCATGGCCTGCAGGTCGAGACCGCGAGCCTGGCTCAGGTAGGTGGGGCCCCACGTGACGAGACCCCAGAACACCATGGCCCAGCCGAGGCGGCCGATCACCATGGCCGTGACGTTCTTGGCGCTCACACCGGGCTTGGGGCCCTCGGCCTCGTCCTCGGCGCTGACAAGCTCGACCTCGGCCGCGTTCACGAGCTTGTGCTCGAACGGGTGGTTGCGAATGTAAAGGAACACGAGGAACCCGATGACCACCGTCGAGATGCCGACGATGACGAACGACCAGCGCCACGACCCCGTCGCCGTGATCAACCACGCGATCAGCAGACCGCCGAATGCGGCACCGAGGGGCGCACCCGAGTCGATGAGCGTCACACCCGAGGCGCGGCGCTTCGGGGGCATCCAGTTGGAGACGAGCTTCGACGCCGACGCCATGTAGGGCGCCTCGAACGCGCCGAGACCCAGGCGGGCGAGGATGAGCATGAAGCCGTTGACCGCCAGGCCCGTGAGCGCCGTGAACGTGCCCCAGATGGCCGACGCGATACCGATGACCTTGCGCGGCCCGAAGCGGTCGGCGGCCAGGCCACCCGGAATCTGCAACAGGCAGTAGGTCCAGAAGAAGGCGCTGAGGATGACGCCCTTCATGGTCGCCGTCAGCTCGAAGTCCTCGCTGATCGACGGCAGGGCCACGCCGAGCGCCGACCGGTCGATCGAGTTCACCGTGTAGAACACGAAGAGAATGACGACGACACTCCACCGGATGTTGGTGGGGCGCGACGAACGCCGCGCGGCGTCGGTGTTGGTGCGGGTCTGGCTCACGGGAAGCTCCTCAGGATGGTTCGAGGTCAGGCTATGCAGGGATTGCGGGGAACGCGAAAAAGGGGGAGGGCGTGACCCGGAGTGGGCCCCCTGGGTCACGCCCGGCTGGGGAGGGCGACGATGGGAGTCACGCCCGGCTGGGGAGGGCGACGACGGGAGTCGCGCCCGGTCTATCGGCCTAGGACCGCCCGGTCAGAGCCGGATCGGCCGGCTGCTCGACGCGAGCATTCTTCGCCGCCCGCACCGACAACACCAGCACGGCACCCAGCACCATGAATCCGGCCGACACCACCAGTGCGATGTTGGGGCTGCCCGTCGCATCGCGCACGAAGCCGATGAGGTAGGGCGCCGCAAAGCCGGCCAGGTTGCCCGTCGAGTTGATGAGAGCGATGCCGCCGGCCAGCGCCGTGCCCGTGAGCATGGCGGTCTGGAAGCTCCAGAAGATGGCCGGGATGGCGAGGGCACCCGCATTGGCGAGGCTCAGGCCGATGATGCCCACGACGGGGTTCGGTCCGGCCACCACGCAGATGATGAAGCCCGCGCAGCTGAGCGCGAAGGCCGCGGCGATGTGCTTCTTGCGCTCGCCGTGGCGGTCGGAGCTGAAGCCGAACAGCACCATGGCGACCATGGCCGCGAGGCTCGGGATGGCCGAGATGAAGCCGATCTGCAGCGACCCCTCGATGCCGAGCCCCTGGATCAGGCTGGGCAGCCAGAAGCTGATGCCATAGAGCGCGAAGTTATAGGAGAAGTAGATGAGCGCCAGCAGCCAGATGAGAGGGCTTTTGAAGACATCCACCAATTTGGCGTGACCGCCGACGGGTCGCTCGGCGTCGAGCATCTCACCGAGACGGTGCTTCTCCGCATCCGTCAGGAACGTCACCGTGCGGTAGTCCTCCTTGAGGAACTTGAGAATGACGAAACCGAGGATGACGGTGGGCACGGCCTCGATGATGAACAGCCACTGCCAGCCGGCCAGGTCGAACACCTGGTGCGTGCTGTTCAGGATGATGCCCGAGAGCGGTCCGCCGATGACACCCGACAGCGCGAGCGCCAGGTAGAAGATGCCCCACGCGCGGCCGCGGCGGCTGGCCGGGAACCACTGCGACATGTAATAGAGCACACCGGGGATGAAGCCGGCCTCGGCGACACCCAGCAGGAAGCGCAGCAGGTAGAAGAGCCACTCCGAGTTCACGAGGAACATGCATCCCGAGATGATGCCCCACGTGATCATGATGCGGGCGATCCAGACGCGCGCACCGACCTTCGAGAGGATCAGGTTCGAGGGGATCTCGAAGATGAAGTAACCGATGAAGAACACACCGGCGCCGAGGCCGAAGACGGCATCCGAGAAGCCGAGGTCCGAGCTCATCTCGAGTTTGGCGAACCCGACGTTGACGCGGTCGAGGTAGGAGAGGAAGAAGCCGACCATGACGAGCGGCAGAATGCGGGTATAGATCTTGCGGAACAGCTTGTCGTCGTTGACGCCCATGTCGGGTCCTTCTCGTGTGGGGGTGCTGCGGGAACGGGGATGCGGGGGGATGCTTCGGGTGGTGTGGGTCAGGCGGGAGAGGCGCCGGGCAGTCGCACGCGGTAGAAGCGGGCGGCCGTGCCCGAGAAGATGCTCTCGAGCTGGTCGGGCGTGGCGCTCGGGAGCGCGGCGAACACGGTGTCGACGATCTCGCCGAAGGTGGGGGCGGTGAGCGTCGAGACGGGCAGGTTCGAGGCGAACATGGAGCGGTCGGCCCCGAAGATCGCCACGGTGTCGGCCACGACGCGCTCGTTGGAGGCGCGGTCCCAGCGGTTGCGCGGCAACCCGAGCTCCGAGACCTTCACGGTCACCTGCGGCAGGGCGGCGAGTTTCTCGAGGCCGGCGCGCCAGGCGGCGAGCCCGTCGTCGGAGCGGTCGAGCGGCAGCCCGCAGTGGTTCACGACCACGGGGATGCCCGGCAGGTCGGCCAGCACGTCGGCCGCCTCGGCGAGATGCCAGAACGGAACGCGCAGGTCCCACGAGAAGGCGTGCTGCTCGAGCAGCGCGAGGCCCGCGACGAACTGTGGGTCCTGCAGCGTGCCGGGCTGTCCGAACACCGAATCCGCCGGGGCCGCGGTGGCGGCCGTGACGGGCTTCGAGCGGATGCCGCGAATCAACTCGATGCGGGCGTGCGCGTCGAGCACCTCGGCCACATCGGGTTGGGTGAAGGACACGTGCCCGACGGCCGCAGCGGGGAACGCCGCATCCGCCTCGTGCAGGCCCTCGAGGAAGAGGCTCTCGGCGACCTGCTCGGTGCGCGAGCGCTCGGCCTCGACGTGCACGGTGCCGACCACGCGGAAACCGGCGGTCGCGCGGCGGTACTGCTCGGGCAGGAACGTCTGCAGCATGGCCGTGTAGTCGCCGAGGAAGAAGGCGTCGTTGTATTCGCCCTGCAGCCAGGGGTAGTAGCCGTCGCCCTCGAAGTCCCAGAAGTGGTGGTGCGCGTCGAGGATGGCGAGGTCGGCCGCGCGCACACCGTTGGGGTGCACGAGGGTGGAGGCGGCGGGCGTGCCGTGCTGCGGCGTGCTCACTCGGTGCCTCCCGACAGGGCGCGACCGGCCTGGAATGCGGCCCACAGGTTGAGGTCGACGCCGTCGAGGTCGTCGATCGTGAGAAGTTCGCCCGCGGCGACGGGCCGCGACAGCGTGCAGCCGCCCAGCAGATAGAAGGGCGCGACGTTGGGCGCGGTCTCGGGCGTGGCGCGCAGCACGGGGGCCACACCGGCGATCTCGTGGTGGTGGCCCGCAACGGTGAGCGCGGTGCCGGCGGCGAGGTCGATCTCGGCACGACCCGACAGGATGGTGTGCTGCCGCGGCTCGGCGGCCACGCGGTGCGGGTCGACGGCACTCAGCACCGAGAGCGGGGTCTCGATGCCCATCAGGTGGTAGGGGTGGAAGATCGCGGCGTAGCGTCCGTCGCGGCTGACGACGTGGCCCTTGCCGCGCAGCATGCGCCAGGTCTCGGCGTCGTGCGTCTTGACGATGACGAACTCACCGCCCGCGAAGCTGGCCTCGCCCGGCAGACGCAGCATGCTGAAGACATCCGTGGCGCCCGAGTTCTCGAGGATTCCTCCGTGCTCGCGCAGGGAGTAGATGTCGGCCAGTTCGTCGGGGCGCGCGATGGGGTAGTGCATGGTCTCGACGTCGGGCGTGAAACCCGTGTACTGCGAGACGACGGCCATCTCGCAATAGTCGGCGGCCGCGGCGCGCTTGAAGGCGCGGGTGGCCTCGTGACGGGCGGCGAGCGTGGCCGCGAGGTCGTCGCCGAGCTCGAGCAGGTCGCCGAGCGCGGGGGCGTGGGTGTCAACATCCAGCTGGCGGGCCATGCCGGTTGCGGGGTCGTAGGTGAGGTCGTATTCGCTCGACTTGCCGACGGCGACGACCTCGAGGCCGACCGCCTGCACCCAGGAGAGCAGGGCGAGCAGGTTGGCGGGCTGGTCGCCCATGCCGGGCTGGTAGCTGACGCCGCGCTCGCGGGCGAGTTCAGAGAGGAAGACGCCCGAAAGGCTCTCTACTTCTTTACTCACCATGACGACGTGACGTTCGGCGTCGAGCGCCTGCCGGGCGAAGGCGAACCCGGCTCGCATGTTGCCCGTGGCCTCGACGAGAACGCGGTAGGAGGAGGGGGCGAGGAGCGCGGCATCCGAGATCAGGGCCGTGCGGCCGTCGGCGACGACGCTTTCGACGTCGGCGGCCGAGTCGACGATCTGCCAGGTGGCGCGGTCATAGCCGAGGTCGTCGAGCAGGGCGGAGAGCGCGGGAAGGTTGAGGTCCACGAGAATGCTCGGTCGCATGGTCGGGATGACGGCGAGCTGGGCCAGGAACGTGCGGCCGAAGCCTCCGCTCGCACCCGTGAGGGCGACGGTGATGGGTTCGGATGGGGCCGGGGCCGTGTGGGCGTACGTCATCGTGGTACCGGGTTCTCCTCTGAACGGGGCACCGAGCGTGCCTCACAGCGTTTCACACAAGTTAGGACGGATTTATACTATTGTCAAATATGTGCACAGATCTTAACAACGTGCTTGACTAGTCCTGCTGCCACCACCGCTGTTGCCACCCCACAGAAGGAGTTCGATCCGTGAGAAGACTGGGCGCGATCGCCGACGACTTCACCGGGGCCACCGACCTCGCCACCAATCTGGCCAAACGCGGCTTTCGCGTGGTCGTCATCCCGGGCGGTGCCCTCGACGCCGCCGAGACCCGCGTGCGCGCCCTTCCCGACCGACCGGATGCCGTCGTCGTCGCGCTCAAGAGCCGCACCGCGCCCGTCGCCACCGCCGTCGCCGACTCGCTGCGCGCCCTCGATCTGCTCGAATCGCTCGACTGCGATCGCTTCTACCTCAAATACTGCAGCACGTTCGACTCCACCGACGAGGGCAATATCGGCCCCGTGCTCGACGCGCTCTCAAAACGGCTCGATGCCGGCCGCGTGGTCGTCGTGCCGTCGTTCCCCGCCAACGGCCGCACGGTCGAGGGCGGCATCCTGAGCGTGCACGGCGTTCCGCTGGCCGAATCGCCCATGAAAGACCACCCGCTCACGCCCATGCGCCGGTCGCGGGTGGCCGATCTGCTGGCGCCTCAGACATCCGCTGCGGTGGGTGAGGTTCACTCCGACGTGGTCGACCGGGGGAGCGAGGCGCTCGCCGAGGTTCTTTCGCAGTCGTCCGCGCGCTACGTGGTCGTGGATGCCGCGACCGACGCCCAGCTCGACACCATCGCCCGCGCGGCCGCGGGTGACGTGCTCGTCTCGGGCGGCTCGGGTCTGGCGCTCGGCATGACGCCTCCGCAGGCTGATGTCGAGCAAGGCTCGGGGTCGTTGCCGGGCGCGGTCGATGCTGGCGCCGGCACCGACGACACGCCGGATGTCGCCACCCGCCCGCACGCCGGCAGCCTCGTCGTCTCGGGCAGCGCTTCGTCGATGACCCGCGCCCAGGTGGCCCACGGACGGGCGCACCTGCCCGCGCGCAAGATCGACGTGCAGGCGCTCATCGACGATGCGCCGGCCGAGCTCGGACGGGCCGTCGACTGGGTGCTCGCCCACGCCCATGACGAGAACGCCGACGGGTCACCGCGGCCCCCGCTCGTCTACGCCGTCGACTCGCTCGACGACCTCTCGGTCTCCTACCGCTACCCCGACGGCCTCGCGCCCGCCAACCGCCCGCACCCCTCCGAGCTCATCGAGCAGCACCTGGGCGCGCTGGTGGCGACCGTGGCCGAACGCGGGGTGACGCGCATCCTGGTCGCGGGCGGCGAGACGTCGGGTTCGACCGTCACGGCGCTCGGCCTCTCGGAACTCGTGATCGGCGCCGAGATCGCCCCCGGCGTCTGCTGGGCTCAGGGCCACACGGCCCACGGCACGCTCGTCGACATCGCACTCAAATCGGGCAACTTCGGCTCGGAAGACATGTTCACCTCCGCCTGGAAGGTTCTGCACCCATGACCCCCTCACCCCTCCCCACGCGCGAGGATGTCTCGACACACCCCGATGCCGGTGCCCTCGCCTCGGCCGCCGAGACCCTGGTCGACGCCGGCGTGCGCATCGTTGACGCGGGCCTCAGTCCCGGCTCGAGTGGCAACGTCAGCGTGCGCGTGGGCGACCGCGTGCTCATCACCCCCGGCGGTTCCAGCCTCGGGCGACTCGACGCGGCCCGGCTCTCGGTGCTGACGATGGACGGCGACTGGCTCGCGGGCGACAAACCCTCGAAAGAGGCATCCCTGCACCTGGCGTTCTATCGCAAGAACCCGGCTCACACCGCCGTGGTGCACGTGCATTCGGCGCAGGCCGTCGCCGCATCGTGCCTCGAACCGTGGGCCGAGAACAGCGCGCTGCCGCCGCTCACGCCCTACTTCGTCATGCGCGCCGGCCAGACGCCGCTTGTCGCCTATCGCGCGCCGGGCTCGCCCGAGCTGGGCGACCTGCTGCTCGACATCCCGTTCGCCTTTCATGCCGCGCTGCTGCAGAACCACGGGCAGATCACGAGCGGCGCCACGCTCGACGCCGCCCTCGACGCCGCCATCGAGGTCGAGGAAGCCGCGCGCATCGCGCTCGTGACCGCCGGGCAGCCACGCCGCCTGCTCGCCGCCGACGAGATCGCCGCGCTCACCGCAGCGCACGGATCGAATTGGGCCACGCCCGAGCGGTAATCTTCTACACAGCGCCGCACGACAACACAACCAACGGGGAGGGGACGACATGGGATCGGATGCCGCAGAGCTCGCCCCGCTCATTCCCGAGCAGCGCCGCGAACTCATCCTCAAACACCTGCGCCGCGAACAGGTGCTGAGCTTCAATCAGCTGTCGGCCCTGCTCGACGTGAGCCACATGACGATCCGCCGCGACATCTCGGTGCTCGAAGAAGAGGGTCGCGCGCTGTCCGTGCCGGGCGGCGCCAAGATCGCGAGCCGCCTGCACGTCGAGCCCAGCCACGACGAGAAGGCACTCGTCGATTCGGCCGAGAAGACCGCCATGGCCGCCGTCGCCGCCACGCTGGTGCGCGACGCCATGACCATCTACCTCGACGCCGGCACGACCATGCTCGCCATGGTGCCGCACCTCGCCGACCGCCGGGACCTCACGGTCGTCACCAACGACGTCGCCATCGCGCGCGAGCTCATGGACCACCCCACCACCGAGCTGTTGCTCGTCGGCGGCCGCGTCGACACGCACAACCAGTCGACGGTGGGGCGTCTCGCGGCCATGATGCTGCGCGAACTCGTGGTCGACGTGGCGTTCATCTCGACCAGCTCGTGGGACCTCAAACGCGGCGTCACGACACCCGCCGAGTCGAAGGTCGAGGTGAAGCAGGCCGCCGTCTCGGTGTCGAGCGAGACCGTGCTCGTCGCGGCCAGCTCGAAATACGGCACGTTCGGCAAATACAAGGCGCTGGATGTCGCGGACGTCGACGTCGTCGTCAGCGACGCGGGCCTGAGCGACGCCACGGTCACGGGCATCGGGGCGCTCGGCGTGCGCGTGCTGCGCGCCTAGGGCTTCTTCAACCATTGGTCAACCCCGCGCGCCCTGCATACGACGCGCCTAGCGTTGAAGCATGTCGAACATCTACGAACCGCAGAACCCCCTGACTCAGTACAAGCAGCCGCCCTTCAAGCCGCAGCAGCAGCCCGACCCGGGTGACACGTTCCAGATGGACCCGAAGCCCGACCACGGCGAAGAGTCGTACATCGGCCACGGCCGTCTCGCGGGCCGCAAGGCACTCATCACGGGTGGCGACTCGGGCATCGGCCGTGCCGTCGCCATCGCGTTCGCGCGCGAGGGTGCGGACGTCGTGCTCAACTACCTGCCCGACGAGCAGGCCAACGCCGAAGACACCAAGAAGGTCGTCGCCGAGACCGGCCGCACCGTCGAGCTCATCCCCGGCGACCTCACCGACGAGAAGTTCAACTACGAGCTCGTCGAGAAGGCCGTCGAAGCCCTCGGTGGCCTCGACCTGCTCGTCATGGTCGGCGGCTACATGCAGACCGTCGACAGCTTCGACGATTTCACCACGGAGCTGCTCGACCACACGTTCAAGACCAACGTGTACTCGCTCTTCTGGCTGACGGATGCCGCGCTGCCGCACCTCAAGCCCGGCTCGGCGATCATCACCACGTCGTCCATCCAGGGCTTCAACCCCTCGCCCGGCCTGCTCGAGTACGCCGGCACCAAGGCTGCCATCGTCAACGTGACGCGCGGTCTTGCCACGCAGCTCGCCGAGAAGGGCATCCGTGTGAACGGCGTCGCTCCCGGCCCGTTCTGGACCCCGCTGCAGCCGTCGTCGGTGCCGAACGAGAAGATCGAGTCGTTCGGTTCGGAGGCCGCCTACGGTCGCCCCGGCCAGCCGGTCGAACTGTCGAGCACGTATGTCTACCTCGCCTCGCAGGAAGCCAGCTACACGAGCGGCGAGACCATCGCCGTCACCGGTGGCACCGCGGTTCACTAACCCGCGGGCTCGCTAGACCGCCCGGCGGCGCATCTTCGGATGCCGCGGCCGTCGCGGAAGGTCCGGAACACGACTCTCGGGGGAGGTCGTGTCCCGGACCTTTTTCGTGCGCGGCCCGCCCAGCCGCCCACGACGAATTGCCTAGGACTTGTGAGGAAGGTTGCGACAGTGAAGCAGAGCGCTGAAGACGCCGCTTCCCACCATGCCTGCGGCAGCGCCGCCGAGGCCGCCGACGAAAAGTCCGGCGCCCGCTCCTTGGAGCCCTGCCTCGGAGACGCACTTATCCCAGCTACCCTCCCAGCCTTGTTTCTTCTTCTTTGCTCGGGTGCTGATGCCCGGCGTGACCGCGAGGGAGCTCTCGACGTGGAAGCTGGTGACTTCGATATGGTTCACGGAGGCCGTATCGCCGCCCGTCATCCGCCCGAAGCTGAGCGGGATCTTCTCAGTTACGACCCCATATTGGTTCACAATTTCTATGTGGCTTCCGGCGTGTCGCACGGTCCCATTTCGCAGCGTGACCTTGATTTCGCTCGTGCCTGCCACCGATTCAAGTGTGTAAGACGGGTACGACGAGCCAGAGGTGCTGTGCGTCTGACCGGGGAGCTGGGACGCCGACGCCGGCGACGCGGTAGGCCCAAGCGTGAGGCCCGCGCACAGGAGGACGGCAGTTGAGATGAGGGCTGGATTTTTCACGGTTATCTCCATCGATAGAACGCTTCAGTTGCGAGTTCGCGCTCGCGCCGCAGGTTGCGGTACAGCAATTCTGAATGTCAGAATTTCTCCTTCTTGTGAGCGTGAAGTTCCTTACGGCGCAGATACTCCTCCTGGTTGAGTGCTCGGACCTTCCGCAAGATCCGGGGCAGAAGAGCGATCGGGAGGACGACGGCGAGAGTGACCGCCCAGCCCGTGTGGAAGAGGGTCCAGGCGATCGGCGCTAGCACGGCGCCGATCGCAAGCGGGAGGAGGACGAGGCCGAGTTGTTTCATTGGGCTTCCTTTCGGTGTTGTCGCGAGCATATGGCGGCCGCTCAGGCGAATCTGAGTGAGCGAAATTGCGGCGGCTCCAGCCGCACACGACGAAGCCCCGGCCGCCAAGAGGCGGGCCGGGGCTTCGGGTGGTGCGTCGCGCGTGTTACTTGGTGCGCGAGGTGACGCGGTTTTCGGCGCTGACCATCCACGCGTACTGCTCGAGCTTCGCGATGATGGCGTGCAGGATGTCGGCGCTCGTGGGGTCTTCTTCGTCGATCTCGTCGTGGACCTCACGCATGGTGCCGACGGTGTTCTCGAGGCGCACCGTGATGAGGTCGACCGTCTCGGCGGTGTCGATCTCGCCGTGCGGGTATTCGGGCAGCGTGGTGGTGGCGGCGACCGTGTCGCTGCGGCCGTCGGGAACGGCGTGCAGGGCGCGCAGTCGCTCGGCGACCTCGTCGCTGAATTCGCGCGCGGCGTCGATGATCTCGTCGAGCTGCAGGTGCAGGTCGCGGAAGTTCTTGCCCACGACGTTCCAGTGAGCCTGCTTGCCCTGCAGGTGCAGCTCGATCAGGTCGACGAGCACCTTCTGCATGTTGTCGGTGAGGGTCTTCGACGCCTTGAAGCCCTTTTCGGCGTTCTGGCGGCGGGTGGTCTTGGCGCCGGCGCCGGCGGGTGCTTCGACGTGGCGTTCGAGTGTGGTGGTCATATGCGACTCCTTTTTCGTGGGCGGGATCTGTTGGTGGCAAACGAGCCATTCGAGTAGCCCGTGTTAAGCGTACGACCGGGACGGCCCCGTGGCGAGGGGTAGCACTCCGGCGTTCGCTGTGCTTCAGTTCGGGTCGGTCGGTGCGCTCCCGAAACGGTTGACGGGGCGGCCCGTCGCGACGCCGTCGACGCGGAAGATGGCGCCCGAGAGCGGCGCGGCACGCAGGTCTTCTTCGGTGAGACCGTCGCGAGCGGTGCCGATGAACAGGGTGTCGAGGCCGGGCCCGCCGAAGGCGACGCTTGTGACCGCGGGTGCGGGGACGTCGATCTCGAGTGTGATGTCGCCCTCGGCATCCCACCGCACGACCTTTCCTGCGCCGGAGAGGCCGTTCCAGAAGGCGCCGTCGGTGTCGAGCGCGAGCCCGTCGGAGGGCTGGCCCACGAGGAACGGCTCGAGTTCGCCGAGGGCGCCGTCGGGGAAGTAGTCGGCGCGGTAGACGGTGGAGGTGCTGGTGTCGGTGAGGTACATGATCGAGCCGTCGTCGGACCACTCGAACCCGTTCGTCACGCCGAAGCCGCCGTGCAGCGTGCGCAGCGTGCCGTCGGGGTCGATCGAATACATCGCCGCATCGGGGTCGTCGCGGGTCACGCCCATCGACCCCACCACGAAGCGGCCGAACGGGTCGCATTTGCCCTCGTTGAGGCGCATATCGGGGTGGGCGTGCTCGATCTCGGCGAGCGTCTGCACGATCGCGCCCTGCTCGTCGAGTAGTACGACGCGATCGCCGAGCGCCGCCACGAACCCGCCATCGACCGTGGGCTGGAAGGAGGGGGAGGGGCGGCGGCAGCCTGGTGGCCCAGTCGCGCGACCCGTCGGCGGGATCGTCGAGGCGGCCGCGGTGCAGCGTGCCGGCGGTGATGTCGGCCCAGCGCAACTCGTCGGTCGCGGCATCCCAGTAGATGCTCTCGACGAGAATCGCGCGGGTGTTGCGAAAGACGGTTGCGGTGGGCGTTGTCACTTCTCGGTCAACTCCTCGATCGTGATCGCCGCGTTGATGAGGGCCAGGTGGCTGAGGCCCTGCGGCAGGTTGCCCCAGAACGACCCGTCGTGTTCCGAGATCATCTCGGCGAAGATGCCGACGTCGTTGGATGTCTTGACGAGCTTGTTCATGCGCGCGATCGCCTCGTCGTGCCGGCCGACACACACGAGCGCGGATGCCGCCCAGAAGCCGCACGCTACGAACTGGTGTTCCTCCTGCTCGACGCCCGAGTAGCGATACATATGAGCGCCGCGCCCGAGCTCTTTCTGCAGGGCGTCGATGCTGCGCGACATGCGTTCGCCGCGCTCGAACCCGCTCGGGCCGTGCAGCAGCACCGACGCGTCGAGGTCGGTCGTGCCGGGGAACATGACATAGCTGCCGAGTTCTTCGTCCCAGCAGTTCTCCTCGACCCACGCCTTGATGCGATCGCGTTCGGCGGCCCAGCGCTCGGAACTGCCGGCCACCTGACCGAGGTCGGCGAGGTGCACGGCCGCGTCGAGCGCCTGCCAGCATCCCATCTTCGACGAGGTGTAGTGCTGTTCTTCGGGCAACTCCCACATGCCGGCGTCGCGGTTGCGCCACAGGTCGCACGTGCGGTCGGCGATGGATGCGAGCAGCCGGCCGGTCTCGACGTCGAGCACGTTGCCCGCGTCGACGTAGAGCCGGCAGATGTCGAAGAGGTCGCCGAACACGCCGAGCTGCAGCTGGCCGTGCGCGGGGTTGCCCGAGACGACGGGCCCGACGCCGCGCCAGCCCGGAACGTCGTGCGTGGTGACGCCGTCGCTCACGTTGCCGCCGAGGTCGTAGAAGATCGCCAGTTCAGGGCCGTTCTCCTTGATGGTGCGCAGCAGCCACGAGATGGCCGCCTGGGTCTCTTCACGCAGACCGAAGCGCACGAGCGCGTGGGCCGTGTAGGCCAGGTCGCGCACCCACGCGAAGCGGTAGTCCCAGTTCTTGCCGCCCGTCGGGTTTTCGGGCAACGAGGTCGTCGCGGCCGCCGCGATGGCGCCCGTGGGGCTGTAGATCAGCAGCTTGAGCGCGAGCGCGCTGCGCTGCACGTGCGGCGCCCAGGGCCCCGAGTAGTGGAACTCACGCGACCAGTTGCGCCAGTTGTCGATGGTGCGATCGATGCCCTTGTCGACGTTTTCGGGCACCGGGAAGTGCAGGGGCTCGTTGTCGGTGGCGACCATGACGAGCAGGTGCCGCGAATCGGATCGGGTGGTGAACTCGCCCTGGATCGACCCGCTGTTGCCGTTGTCTTCACGGGGCTTGGACGCGCCGTGGTCGAGGCCCGTGACGGCGATGTTGGTGTGACCGACGCGGATGATCGTGCCCTCGGTGGTGGTCTGCAACCACGGCGAGGCGGTGCCGAGCTTCGTGCCGGGCTGCACCTTCCACGCCATTTTGACCGAACCCTCGAGGCCCTCGATGCGGCGCGCGAACTCGGCCCACGGGAGGCGGCCCGCGATGCCCGTGACGAGCGCGTCGGTGACGCGCACCGAACCCTTGGCCGTGGTGAACGTGGTCTGCAGCACGTTGGTGCCCTGCACGTAGCGGCGCTTGACGTCGAAGTCGTCGACGGGCGCGAGCTGAATGCATCCTCCCGTCTGTGCGTCGAGGATCGCGGCGAAGACGGGCGGGCTGTCGAGATTGGGGATGGGCAGCCAGTCGACCTGGCCGCGCCTGCCGATCAAGGCCACCGTGCGCCCGTCGCCGATCGCCGCGTAGTCGCGCAGATCGGAGTAGTCGGGCCCGGCGGAGTCATCAGTCATGCTCGAACCGTAGCCGTGACCTCTGACAGCGGGCCCGGAGTTCCGCCCCGAGCGAACGGCACTCCGGACCCCTTGCATCACAGTTCGACGGCCTCGTTCTCGCCCACATCGGGCGACTTCTTCTGCGTCGTGGCCTTGGCCACCTTGAACAGCGTCACGATCTTGGGGTCGTTGTTGACCCAGTACTCGGCCGAGTCGGCGCTGACCTTGACGAGCGCGATGCGCGGGTCTTCACGGCCCTTCTCGAACCAGGCCTCGGCCGACGGCCCCCACAGCTCGTCGATCTTCGCCTCGTCGACGACGATCGATGCCGTGCCCGCGATCGAGAGGTAGCCGTCGCCGCCGTGAACGGCCACGTTGACGTTCGGGTTCTGCGCGATCTCGTCGGTCTTCTCCGTGGGCTTCGGCGTGAAGAACCAGAGGTCGCCGTCGAAATCCCGCTCCTGCAGGGCCAGCGGCCGGCTGTGCAGCGCTCCGTCCGACGCCACCGTGGTCAGGGTGGCGATGCGCGCCTTGGTCAAAACCTTCGAGATGTTGTCGAGTTCTTCCTGCGTGGCCATGTGGCTCTCCTTCTCTCGTGTCGTTCTCGTGTCGCGGGGCGGTGAGCGGATGCATCGCCGCACGTGCGCGGACCGGGCATAGCAGCCCGTCCTCTTCTCACGCTAGCCCCGCCAGCTCTCTGCGCAAGGGGGAGAACGGAGTCGGTGGTTCCCCGTACGATCGGAAGGAAGCTGAATACCGTTGGACCTCTTGTTGAACCCTCCGCCCGGGCTTTTCCCGCGGACGGAAACCCCCGCACGAATGGATACTGATGGAAACCTGGCCCGGAACCCCCTACCCGCTCGGAGCGACCTTCGACGGCAGTGGCACGAACTTCGCCATCTTCAGCGAGACGGCCGATCGCGTCGAGCTGTGCCTGTTCGACCCCGACGGCACCGAGCACTGCGTGGACCTCGTCGAGGTCGACGCCTATGTCTGGCACGCCTACCTGCCGCAGGTGCACCCCGGGCAGTCCTATGGATACCGTGTGCACGGCGAGTACGACCCCGAGTCCGGAAAGCGTTCCGACCCGTCGAAGCTCCTGCTCGACCCCTACGCCAAGGCCGTCCAGGGTGAGATCGACTGGAACCCGGCGATGTACTCCTACAGCTTCGACGACCCCACCGTGCGCAACGAGGACGACTCCGCCCCCTTCGCGTCGAAGAGCGTCGTCATCAACCCGTTCTTCGATTGGGAGGGCGACCGTCTGCTGAAGACGCCCTACAACGAGACCGTCATCTATGAGGCGCACGTCAAGGGCCTCACCGAGATGCACCCCGATGTTCCCGAAGAGCAGCGCGGCACCTATGCGGGAATCGCGCACCCTTCCGTCATCCAGCACCTCGAGCGCCTCGGCGTCACCGCCATCGAGCTCATGCCCGTGCACCAGTTCGTGCACGACTCCACGCTCGAGGAGAAGGGCCTGCGCAACTACTGGGGCTACAACACCATCGGCTTCTTCGCGCCCCACAACGGCTACTCGTCCACGGGCGACGCGGGCCAGCAGGTGCAGGAGTTCAAGTCCATGGTGCGCGCCCTGCACCGCGCGGGCATCGAGGTCATCCTCGACGTGGTCTACAACCACACCGCCGAGGGAAACCACCTCGGCCCCACCCTCTCCATGCGCGGCATCGACAACGAGGCCTACTACCGCCTCGTCGACGACGACAAGCAGTACTACATGGACTACACCGGCACGGGCAACTCGCTCAACGTGGGCCACCCGCACGCCCTGCAGCTGATCATGGACAGCCTGCGCTACTGGGTCAACGAGATGCACGTCGACGGCTTCCGCTTCGACCTCGCCTCCACCCTGGCGCGCGAGTTCTACGACGTCGACAAGCTCGCGACATTCTTCGAGCTCGTGCAGCAGGACCCGGTGGTCTCGCAGGTCAAGCTCATCGCCGAGCCGTGGGATGTCGGCCCCGGCGGCTACCAGGTGGGCAACTTCCCGCCGCAGTGGACCGAGTGGAACGGTAAATACCGCGACACGGTGCGCGACTTCTGGCGCGGCGAGCCCTCCACGCTCGGTGAGTTCGCGGCCCGCCTCACGGGTTCGGCCGACCTCTACGAGCGCGATGGACGACGCCCCGTGGCATCCATCAACTTCGTCACGGCCCACGACGGCTTCACGCTGCGCGACCTCGTCTCCTACAACGAGAAGCACAACGAGGCCAACGGCGAGGACAACAACGACGGCGAATCGCACAACCGTTCCTGGAACTCGGGCGTCGAGGGTGAGACCGACGACCCCGCCGTGCTCGCCATCCGCACACGCCAGCAGCGCAACATCCTCGCCACCCTTCTGCTCTCGCAGGGCGTGCCGATGGTGCTGCACGGCGACGAACTGGGCCGCACCCAGAACGGAAACAACAACACCTACGCGCAGGACTCCGAGATCGCCTGGCTCAACTGGGCCGACGCCGACGAATCGCTCATCGAGTTCACCTCGGCCGTGATCCGTCTGCGCCGCGAACACCCCACCTTCCGCCGCATCCGCTACTTCGACGGCCGACCCGTGTCGCGCACCAACGAAGACCCGCTGCCCGACATCGTGTGGCTCAACACCAACGGTGCCGAGATGGAAGAAAGCGACTGGGACTCGAGCTACGCCAAGGCTGTCGCCGTGTTCCTCAATGGAAACGGCATCCGCGGGCGCGACCGTCAGGGCCGCGAGGTCACCGACCAGCACTTCATCCTGGCGTTCAACGCGTCCGACTCCGATGTGCCGTTCACGCTGCCGCCCACCGAATACTCCGAGAAGTGGGACACCGTCATCAACACCGCCGGGGGAGTCGCGGGGCTGAGCGCCCTGCCCGCCGGCAGTGAACTCACGGTCGCCGGCCGCTCCATCGTGGTGCTGCGCGAACACGTCGAAAAGCCCATCGCGGCCGACGACTCGATCGCCGAAAGCCTCACGCAGACGGCCAGCCACCCCATCATCGAATCGGGATCACCGGAGGTCTGATGAGAATCCCCGCCAACACCTACCGCCTGCAGCTGCAGAAGGACTTCACGTTCGACGACGCGGCGAAGGTGCTTCCCTACCTGAAGCGCCTCGGCGTCGACTGGATCTACCTGTCGCCCATCCTGAAGGCCGAGCCGGGGTCGAACCACGGCTACGACGTCGTCGACCACACGCAGGTCGACGACGAGCGCGGGGGCCGAGAGGCCTTCGCGCGCCTGGCCGAGCGGGCCCACGAGATGGGCTTCGGCGTGCTCGTCGACATCGTGCCCAACCACGTGGGCGTCGCCACACCGCACATCAACGGCTGGTGGTGGGATGTCCTCACGCACGGTCCCTCGTCGCAATACGCGTCGTTCTTCGACGTCGACTGGGCGGCGGGCGGCGGCAAGCTCGTCATCCCCGTGCTCGGAGACGAGTCGGCCGAGGGGCTCGAGGTGGTCGGCGATCAGCTGCACTACTACGAAAACCGTTACCCCATCGCACCCGGCAGCACCGAGGGACTCGACGCTCCGGCATCCGACTATGCCCTGTCGGTGCACGAGCGCCAGAACTACCGCCTCGTGCACTGGAAGCTGGCCGACACCGATCTGAACTATCGCCGGTTCTTCGCGGTCAACACGCTGGCCGCGATCCGGGTCGAAGACACCACGGTGTTCAACGCCTCGCACGTCGAGATCGAGAGCTGGTTCCAGGAGGGACTGGCCGACGGTCTGCGCATCGACCACCCCGACGGCCTCTACGACCCGTCCGGCTACCTCGAGGGCCTCTCGGCTCTCACCGGGGACGCCTATCTGCTGGTCGAGAAGATCACCGAGCCGGGCGAACAGCTGCCGACCGAGTGGCGCACCGCGGGCACCACCGGCTACGACATGCTGGCCACGATCGACCGCCTGTTCGTCGACCCCGCCGGAGAGTCGGCGCTCGACGCCCTCGACGCCGACCTGCGGGCACACAGCGACATGGGCGACGCACCCACCTGGGCCGACCTCATCCACGACACCAAGCGCGGCATCGCCACCGGCATCCTCGGCAGCGAGACCCTGCGCCTGGCGCGTGAGCTGGGTCAGGCCAACGACGACAACACCATCGATGCGCTCAGCGAGATCCTGGCGAGCTTCCCCGTCTACCGCAGCTACCTGCCCGAGGGCTCGAGTGCTCCTCTCATGGTGGCAGCGGGGGATGCCGCGGCCAGACGTCCCGAGCTCGAACCCACGATCTCGGCCCTCGTCAAGCGTCTCGCCGACCCCTCCGAGCCGGCCGCGCGCCGCCTGCAGCAGACCTCCGGCATGGTCATGGCGAAGGGCGTCGAAGACACGGCGTTCTACCGCTACACGCGCCTCACGTCGCTCACCGAGGTGGGCGCCGACCCGAGCATCTTCGCCACCGACACGGCCGAGTTCCACCGGGTGCAGGCCGAGCGCGTGGGGCGGTGGGAGCGTGCCATGACGACGCTTTCCACGCACGACACCAAGCGCGGCGAAGACGTGCGCGCCCGCATCAGCACGATCGCCGAGATCCCCGGCGAGTGGGCCGAGACGCTGCGCGGCATTCGTGCGACGCCTCACGGCTCGACGGGCGACGGCCCCTTCGACAACCTGCTCTGGCAGGCCATCGTCGGCGCCTGGCCGCTCAGCCGCGAACGCGCGCACGCCTATGTCGAGAAGGCCTCGCGTGAGGCCGGCAACTCCACCACGTGGACGGCCCCCGATGAGGCGTTCGAAGAGCGCATGCACGCGGCCGTCGACGCGGCGTTCGACGATGAGACCGTCAACGGCCTCGTCACGTCGTTCGTCTCGCGTGTGGCCGACGCCGGGCGCAGCAACGCGCTCGCGGCGAAGCTCGTGCAGATCACCTCGGTGGGCGTCCCCGACGTCTACCAGGGCACCGAACTGTGGGAGGACTCGCTCGTCGACCCCGACAACCGTCGCCTCATCGACTACGACGCGCACATCGCCACGCTCGACCGCCTCGACGCGCTCGAGTCGGGCACCGTGCCGGCCGTTGACGACGCCGGGCTCGCCAAGCTGCTCGTCACGCAGCGCGCCCTGACGCTCACGCGCGACCGCGCCGAGCTGTTCGCCGGCTATGCGCCCGTGACCGTGTCGGGGCCCGCGGCCGCGCACCTCATCGCATTCGACCGCGGTGGCGCTCTCACGCTCGCCACGCGTCTGCCCCTCGGTCTCGCCGCTCGCGGCGGGTGGGAGGGCACGACCGTTGCGCTTCCCGAGGGCCGTTGGCGCGACGCGCTCACTGGGCGCCCC
The DNA here is from genome assembly GCF_052783725.1 of Okibacterium fritillariae. NCBI lineage: Bacteria > Bacillati > Actinomycetota > Actinomycetes > Micrococcales > Microbacteriaceae > Okibacterium > Okibacterium fritillariae. The sequence continues at coordinate 2,454,970 of NZ_CP199917.1, read as the reverse complement.
ATCGGATCGGGCGAGGTGACGGCCGCCGAGATCCTCACGGCGCTGCCCGTGGCCCTGCTCGTGCGCGACGACAGCGATGCGGATGCTGATGCTGCCGCCAGTAACGGGAGTGCTGCTGCATCCGAGCCCGCCGCCTCCGAGCCCGCCGCCTCCGAACACGGTGCCGACGGCTCGGTCGAGGCCGAGGTCGAGCACGCCCCCGACCACACGCCGACCGACACATTCGCCCAGCCGGATGCCGAAGGAACTTCATGACCCGCTACGAACCGTTCTCCGTCTGGGCGCCCCGCGCCGACAACGCCGAGCTCGTCCTCGGTGCCGACACGGTAGCCCTCGAACCGGCCGGCGACGGCTGGTTCGTCGCACCGGCCGACACGGTGGCTCAGGCATCCGCCGCGGGTGATGTCGATTACGGCTACCTGCTCGACGGCGAGGGCCCATTCCCCGACCCGCGTTCGCGCCGCCAGCCGAAGGGTGTGCACGAGCTCTCGCGCACCTGGGATGCCTCGGCTTACGCCTGGGGCGACCGCGCGTGGTCGGGCCGCCCGCTCGCCGGCGGTGTCATCTACGAACTACACATCGGCACCTTCACGCCCGGCGGCACGTTCGACAGCGCCATCGAGAAGCTCGACCACCTCGTCGAGCTCGGCATCGACTTCGTCGAGGTGCTGCCCGTCAACGGCTTCAACGGTCTGTACAACTGGGGTTACGACGGCGTGCTGTGGTACGCGGTGCACGAGCAGTACGGCGGCCCGACCGGCTACCAGCGGTTCGTCGACGCCTGCCACCAGCGCGGTCTGGCCGTCATCCAGGATGTCGTCTACAACCACCTCGGCCCCTCGGGCAACTACCTGCCGAAGTTCGGGCCCTACCTGCACGACGGCAGCAGCAACACCTGGGGTGCGTCGCTCAACCTCGACGGCGAAGAGTCGGATGCGGTGCGCGACTACATCGTCGACAACGTGCTGTCCTGGTTCACCGACATGCACGTCGACGGCCTGCGTCTCGACGCCGTGCACGCGCTGCGTGACGATCGGGCCACCCACATCCTGCAGGAGATGGCCATCCAGACCGAGCGCGTCAGCGCCCGCCTGAACAAGCCGCTCACGCTCATCGCCGAATCCGACCGCAACGACCCGCGCACCATCACGCCGCTCGAGGCGGGCGGCATCGGCATGGCGGGGCAGTGGTCCGACGACTTCCACCACGCCGTGCACGCCAACGTCACGGGCGAGCACGACGGCTACTACGCGGATTTCGCCGGCATCGAGAGTCTCGTCAAGGTGCTCACGCGCGGCTTCTTCCACGACGGCACCTACTCGTCGTTCCGCGGCCACCACCACGGCGCGCCCATCGACACGTTGCGCACGCCCGCCTGGCGGCTCGTGGTGTGCAACCAGAACCACGACCAGATCGGCAACCGCGCCATCGGCGACCGCCTCACGGCCACGCTCGACGAGAACCAGCTGGCACTCGCCGCGGGACTCACGCTGCTGTCGCCGTTCACGCCCATGCTGTTCATGGGCGAGGAGTGGGCCGCCTCGACGCCGTGGCAGTTCTTCACGTCGCACCCCGAGCCCGAGCTGGGCACGGCCACGGCCGAGGGGCGCATCGCCGAGTTCGCGAAGCTGGGCTGGGACCCGAGCATCGTTCCCGACCCGCAAGACCCCGAGACGTTCGAACGCTCGAAGTTGCAGTGGGGCGAGATCGAGGGCGACGGCATCCACGGGCGCACGCTCGAGCTCTACCGCCGCCTGATTCACCTGCGCCGCAGCATTCCGTCGATCACCGACCCGTCGTTCCGTGACGTCACGGTGCACGCGCCGGCCGAGACGCTGCTCGTGATCGAACGACCGGATGTCGCCATCCTCGTCAACCTGGCAGCCGACACCGTCGAGCTGCCCGACGCCCTGGCGGCGCGCCTCACCGGATGGTCGGAGGCCCTTGTCTCGGGCGACTACACCGCCACGCCCACCCTCGGAGCGCACACGCTCGTCGTCCTGACGCGCGAGCCCCTCGCGGCCTCGGCCTGACCGGAGCCAGCTCCTTCCGCTCCTCGGAACACACGAAGACCCCCTCACGAATAGGTGAGGGGGTCTTCGCTGTCTCTGTGTCTGTTTCTTGCTCACTGCCCGAAGGACGAGCCATCACACGAACTCAGGTCGAGACGGGGTAGCGGGAGCGAGACGGGGGCGTGCGGTGCGGCGCGGCGCGGCGCCTAGGGCTTCGGAACGAGCGTGAGCAGCGTGGCCTCGGGGCGGCACGCGAAACGCACGGGGGCGTAGATCGAGGTGCCGAGGCCGGCCGAGACGTGCAGGTGCGCTGCCCGCCAGGCGTGACGCCAGATGCTGAGTCCCTTCACCTGGGCGCGCGGGATGTCGCAATTGGTGACGAGTGCGCCATAGCCCGGAACGCAGACCTGCCCGCCGTGCGTGTGCCCGGCGAGGATGAGGTCGGCGCCGTGCGTCACGAACGAGTTGAGCACGCGCTGGTAGGGCGCGTGGGCGACACCGATCGTGACGACGTCGCGCGTGGTGCGCTGCGCCTCGACCGTGTCTTCGTCCTCGAAGTCTTCATCCTCGCGCTGGGCGTCGATGAGCCCCGTGAGGAGATCGAGGCGGTCGACGCCGATGTGCGGGTCGTCGACGCCGAAGAAGTCGAGCCGGGTGCCCTTGATGGTGAGGCCGCCGACGGCGTTGTTGAGGTTCTGCCAGCCGAGCGAGTCGGTGAAGAAACGCTCGAGCCGCGCGGTGTCGAGGTCGCGTGCGCGGCGCTTGGGGCGGCCGGCGGCGCGGGAACTCGGGCCGAAGAAGTAGCGCAGCCAGTTCTTCTTGACGGGGCCGTAGTAGTCGTTGGAGCCGTTGACGTAGGCCCCGGGCACGCCGCCGAAGTTGGCGAACGCGAGCTCGATGCCCGAGATGCCGTCTTTGTGGCCGAGGTTGTCGCCGGTGTCGACGATCAGGTCGGGCTTGAGCTCTGCCAGCTCGCGCACCCACTGCTGCTTGTCGGCCTGCCACGGCGCCATGTGCAGATCGGAGAGATGCAGGATGGTGAGCGGCTCGGCACCGTGCGGCAGCACCGGCACGTCGACGCGGCGCAAGGTGAAGAGGCGCCGCTCGATAAGCGACCCCCAGGCAAAGGCCAGAAGCCCGGAGAGGGCCAGGGCGCCTACGGCGACCCCGGCCCCTCCGGTGGTGCGGCGGAGCGTTTTACTCAACCGCAGTTCTTCTTCTTCAATGCGACGGTGACCGTGGTGTTCTCGGGGTTGGCGTTGGTGTTCGCCGCCGGGTTCTGGCCGGTCACCTGGCCATCGTTCGGCGCATTGGGGTCGGCCGTGCACATGAACTGCACCCCGAACCCGGCGTCTTCGAGCGACTTTTGGGCCCGTTGCTGGTTTTGGTTGGCCACATCGGGCACGGCGACCTCGGCGGGTTGCCCGCTCGACGGACGCAACGTGATGGTCGATCCGACCGACACGTTGGCACCGGCACCCGGCTCGGTGGCCGCGACGACGCCTTCCTGCAGCTGCGACGCGATGGGCTCGCCCGTGGCGACGGTGAAGCCCGCGGACTGCAGCGTGGTAGTGGCGTCGGCGACGGACTTGCCGCGCACATCGGGAACAGCGACCTGCTTGGCGCGGATGAGGCTCTGCGAGGGCTGCGGGAACGCATCCCCGCCGAACTTCGCGACGGCCGAGTTCATGATCTGCGACCAGACTCGGAACTTCGCGCTGAAGCCGGTTTGCCCGCCGAGCACCCGCACGTTGTACATGCTCGCCTTACCCGAGACGTTGCCGATCCACAGCGAGGTGACGGCCTTGGTGGTGCCACCCGTAATCCAGGAGTGCAGGGCGTCGTCGGCGGTTCCCGTCTTGCCGAACAGCGGGGCGCCGCGCACGGTGGTGGCCGCGGCGGTTCCGCCGGGCTGGAAGATCGTCTGCATGGCGTAGGCGGCCGTGTTCGCGATCTCGGGCGTGACACCCTGCTTGCAGTTGGCGCTCGGGGGCGTGAACTTCTCGCCGTCGGGCTTGACGATCTCGTCGATGACGATGGGCTCGCAGTACTTGCCCTGGGCGGCGATGCCGGCAAACGACGCAGCCATGGTGAGGCCGGCGATGTCGTTCGAGCCGAGGATGGAACCGGGGAAGTCGACGAGCTGCTTGCCGTCGGCGCGGTGCACGCCCATGGATTCAGCGGTCTGACGGATCTCGCACAGGTCGAGCTTCTGCGCCATGGCGACGAAGGCCGAGTTGACGCTTCGCTTGGTGGCGTCGATCGCCGTGATCGCTCCGGGGCTCGAGCCGTCAAAGTTCTGCGGGTTCCACGCTCCGCGCCAGTTGCCTTCACACGTGTTGGTGAAGGAGGTGAAGGTGCGGCGCTTGCCGTCGACCGTCTCGTTGAGCGAGTGCCCGTTCTTCAGCCAGTCGAGCAGCGTGTACACCTTGTACGACGATCCGACGGGGAAGCCGGTGGACCCGCCATAGGCCTGATCGGTGTTGTAGTTGACCGCCGTGTAGCTCGGGTCGGGGGAGTCACCCGCCGTGTAGTTCTTGTTCTGCGCCATGGCGAGAACGCGGCCGGTGCCGGGCTCGACGGTCGCCGCGGTGGCTCCGATGTCTACCCGGGCCATGGACTTCGGGATGTAGGCATCAATGGCGGCCTGCGACGTGTTCTGCATGTCGATGTCGAGCGTGGTGTAGACGTCGAGCCCGCCTCGCTTCAGAAGCGCCAGTCGCTCTTCGTCGGTCGCGCCGAATGCCGCATTGCGCTTGATGACCCAGGTCACGTAGTCGCAGAAATAGGCCGCGTTGCCGGCGGTCTGGCAGCCGGATGACGGCTGCACGATGTTGGGCTCGACGGCCGACGCGAGAGCCGCGTCGTGCTCTTCTTGCGTGATCTTGTTCTCTTCGAGCATCTTGTTGATGACGTAGTCGCGCCGCACCTTCGTCAGCGAGTAGCCGTCGGCTGCGCCGTTGACCTCTTGGTCGGGACGGTCGATGCGCAAACCCGACGGGTTGTTCAACATGGCGATGAGCGTGGCCGCCTGCTGGATGTTGACGTCCTTCGAAGAAACCCCGAAGTAGTACTTCGACGCTGCCTCGACGCCGTAGCTCTGCCCGCCGAAGTTGGCGATGTTGAGGTAACCGAGAAGGATCTGGTCTTTGGTGTAGTTCTTCTCGACGCCGACCGCGAGACGCATCTCTTTCAGCTTGCGCTCGGGTGTGGTCTTGGTGGCCTCTTTGTAGGCGGCGTCGCGCTTGTCTTTGTCGGCGATCTGCTCGGCCTGCTGCACGAGGACGTTCTTCACGTATTGCTGCGTGATCGACGAACCACCCTGGGTGTCGCCACCGACCACGTAGGTCTTGATGACGGCACGCGCCGTGCCCATGATGTCGATGCCGCCGTGCTCGTAGAAACGCGGGTCCTCGGCCGAGACCGCCCCGTCCTTCAAGAACTGGGAAACGTTCTCCCACGCGACGTCTTCGCGGTTCTGGTCGAAGAAGGAGGCCAGGAGGACGGGCGAGCCGTCGGCGTTCTTGGCGTAGATGTTCGACTTCTCCATGGGAGCGTCGACGTTGAGGTAGTTCGGCAGGTTGTCGAAGACGCTGATGGCGTTGTTCGCGGTCATGCCGGTGAGGGCGAGAGCGGGTGTGACGGCGGCGGTAACCAGGACCCCGGCTGCGACGCTGAGGCCGACAAATCCGAGGAGGCCGCCGAGCGCACCCCTACCCGTACGTTTTTCTTGAGGCATAGGATCGAGCCTAAGCGACAAAACTGTAAAAGTGCCCGAATAACGAGGAGAACCATGCCCCGCTGGGAGTACGTCACGACCCCCCTGCTCATCCATAACACCGCCGCGATCCTCAACAACTGGGGCAGCGACGGCTGGGAGCTCGTCCAAATCGTTACCGGACCGGAAGGCGGCCTCGTGGCCTACCTGAAGCGCCCGGTCGCCGACGCCGGAGCGGGCGCCTGATGGCCGTCATCGCCGACAGGCTCGCCGAGCTGGGAATCGAGCTGCCCGAGGTGGCCGCCCCGGTGGCTGCCTATGTGCCCGCCGTCGTGCAGGGCAACCTCGTCTACACGTCGGGCCAACTGCCCTTCGTCGCGGGCGCCCTGCCCGCCACCGGCAAGGTCGGCGACGGCCACGGCCTGGTGCCCGCCGCCGACGCGCAAGACTTCGCGCGCACCGCCGCGCTCAACGCCCTCGCCGCCGTGCAGAGCGTCATCGGCTCGCTCGACCGCGTGACCCAAATCGTCAAGGTCACGGGTTTCGTGGCGTCCGCACCCGAGTTCACCGGGCAGCCGGCCGTCATCAATGGCGCCTCCACGGTGCTCGGCGAGATCTTCGGCGACCTGGGCGTGCACGCGCGTTCGGCCGTCGGCGTCGCCGTGCTGCCCCTCGACTCGCCCGTCGAGGTCGAGATCATCGTCGCCTTCGCCTAGGGCGCGGGCGTCGGAGCCGGAACGGTGGGGGCCGACGTCGACCCCGGTTCGCCGGGCAGCGGTGTCGGCATCCCGAACGGATCGGTGGGCGGCGTCGTGAGCGACGGGTCGACGTAGTCCTCGGGCGGGGCGCCTCGCGTGGGAGCATCCCCGTCGTCGGTCGTCACGCGCTCGAAGCGCAAGACGTTCACGCCCGTGAGCTTCCACTGTTCAGTGATCGAAAAGCCGAGGGGTGCCAGGCGTGCTGCGACGCCCCCGCGCCAGTCGCGTTTGTTGCTGGTGATCAGGTAGATGACATCCGCTTCGTTGGCCACGTCGAGGCGCTCCGAGAGCGGGTGGATGCTTTCCCAGAGGGTGCCGCGCAGGGCGCCGGGGGTGTCGAGGTTGATGTCGGTCATGCCCGCGAAGGCATTGGGGTAGGCGACCTCGATCACGCGTGAGGTGGCCGTGGGGTGGCGTCTGACGGGACCGAAGATCACGGCATCCTTCGTGCCCACCGTCTCGGCCGCACGTTCGCGCGCGATGAGGTCGGCCACCTGCGACCATGCCGAGTTGTCTTTGGCCTCGGGCAGGCGCTGGGCGACGATGGATGGCGCGGCCACCGCGGCGATGACCGTGACGGCGATCGCGATCTGCCACTTCTTGCGCAGCACGGCCACGATCGGCACGGCCATGAGCAGCGCGAGCGCGGGAGCGGTGAACGCCAGGTAGCGCGGCGAATACAGCGGCGAGAAGACCTCGGAGGCGACGACGAGGCCCGACAACGGCACGACGAGCCACGGCACGGCGACCTGCAGCAGCGTGAGACCGCCGCCCGCGATGCCGCCCGGTTTGGCGGGGGAGCGGAACCGCACCCAGCCGCCCCAGGCCAAGATGAGGACGCCGATCGCGCCGAGGGGCCAGCCGATCCAGGCGAGCACGGGGTTCTCGGTGAAGAACTGGGTGGTGAAGATCTGGCCACGGGTGGCGTCGCTGATGGGGGCGATCCAGCTGACCTGTTTGGCTTGCGCGCGGATGGCGAGCACGAGCGGCAGGGCGCCGGCGGCGGCGATGCCGGCGGCGACGAGGAAAGACCCGAAGACGCGGGCCGTGTTGGCCGCGCGCGCCTTGCCCCGCAAACGCGTGAGCGCCCACCACACCATCGTGACGCCGTGCGCCGCGAGCAGCAGCGCGAGGTAGGCGAAGATGGCGACGCCGCCCACGGCGAGGATCACATAGGCCACCCAGGGCCAGACGCGGCGGCGGCTGCGCACCGCGTAGACGAGCACGAGCGTGAGCGTGATGGCGATGAGCGTGGTCAGGGCGAACGAGCGACCCTCGGTTCCCATCCAGGCCACGCGCGGCATGAGGAAGAACAGGATGCCCGCCACCACGGCGATGCGGTGCGTGACGAGGCGGCCGCCCAGCCACACGATGAAGCCGGAGGCCAGGCCGATGCAGATGGCGCTCGGCAGGCGCAGCGTGAGCGGGCTGTAGCCGACGAGGTCGAACCACAGGTGCATGAGCGAGTAGTAGGCGGCGTGCACGGCGTCGACGCTCTGCACCATCTGCCAGAGCTGGCCGAAGCTGCGCGTGGCCGAGGTGACCGTTGCGGCCTCGTCGTACCAGACCGAGGGAACCCAGAGGAAGGCGCCCGAGACGATGAGGCCGGCGAGGCCCACCAGGATGGCGTCGCGCACGCGTCGGCCGCGGCCGGGGGCCGAGGGGGAACGCTTCGACGGGCGGCGGGGTGTGCCGGTCGAGGCGGCGACCGAGGATGTCTCGGGTGAGGGCGACTCAGTGGAGGGCGTTGCCGGTGACGATGTCTCGCGTGAGGAAGTCTCGGGCGAGGGGGTGCTCGCCGGGTTCTCGTGCGCCGGGGGAGAAGCCGAGGCATCCTTGCGCTCGTCGGCGGATGTGGTGGCATCGGGGGTGCCGAACACCTGGGTGGCACGCGTGATGGCCGCGTCGAGGTCTGCGGGCGAGGATGCGCCGGGGGAGCGCTCGGGCTCGCCGGGTCGGTGGGGCTCGTCGGGCCGGTCGGAGGCGGGAGGGACGGCGCTCTCACCCGCGGTTAGGCTGGGTTCGTCGCTGCCGCGCGCCGAGTGTGCGCGAGGAAGGTCAGTCATGAATTCTCTGCCTCCGCTAGTGGAACCCGGGCCGGCGCTCAGCCCTGCCCAACTCGAACGTTTTTCACGTCATGTGGCCTTGCCCGGCCTCGGACTCACCGGGCAACGACGGCTCGCGAACGCGCGTGTGCTGGTGGTGGGGGCCGGGGGTTTGGGCTCACCCGTGCTGCACTACCTTACCGCGGCGGGCATCGGAACCCTGGGAGTGCTCGACGACGACACCGTGGATGTGAGCAATCTTCATCGCCAGGTCATCCACTCGACGGCCACCGTCGGCATGCCGAAAGCCGAGTCGGCGGCGCGGGCCATGTGCGCCATCAACCCGGATGTGCGCGTCGAGGTGCACCCCGTGCGACTGACGCCCGAGAACGCGCTCGACCTGTTTGCGCGCTACGACCTGATCGTCGATGGAACCGACAACTTCTTCACCCGTTACCTCGCGAATGACACGGCGGCGGTGCTCGGCAAACCGTATGTCTGGGGCTCGGTGCTGCGCTACGACGCGCAGGTGAGCGTGTTCTGGCAGGGTGCCCCCGACGGGCGCTCGCTCGACTACCGCGACCTGCTGCCCATTCCACCGAACGACGACGATGTGCTCTCGTGTTCGGATGCCGGGGTGCTCGGCGCCGTGTGCGGCCTCGTCGGCTCGATGATGGCGACCGAGACGATCAAGCTCGTGGCGGGCGTGGGGGACGCGCTGCTCGGGCGCGTGCAGAACTTCGACGCCCTGGCCGGCACCTGGCGCGAGTTCGAGCTGCGCCGCGATGCTGCCCGGCGGCCGATCACGCTCGACGAGTGGCACGAGCGGTGGGGCGACGCGGCGACGGGCTCGTCAGCTGATCGCGCGGCGGTCGGCTCGACCGTCCCCCTCATCGAGCCGCGCGAGCTGGCAACGCTTCTGAGCGACGCGGATGCCGGTGTCGAACTCGTCGATGTGCGCCAGCCGTTCGAGCGCGACATCGTGTCGATCGCGGGCTCGACCTGGCTCGACCCCGAGGCGCCCGTCGAGGGCCTGCGCCGACGCGGTGTGGATGCCGCAACGCCCGTCGTCGTGCTGTGCAAGTCGGGCGTGCGCTCGGCCCGCGCCGTGCGCGAGCTGCGGGAACACGGCGTCGACGCTCGGTCGCTGCGGGGCGGCATACTGGCCTGGGTCGACGAGGTCGAACCCGAGTTACCGCGCTACTGAGCGAGCCTCAGCCACCGGCGAACGGGGGCATGACGTCGATCGTCTGATCCCCGCTGAGCACGCGCGCGTGATCGGTGACGGCCACGCCGTCGACGAGGAATGAACAGCGCCGGAAGACCGCCTCGGCGTGGGCGACGGTGTCGATTGAAGCCGAAGCCGAAGCCGAAGCCGAAGCCGAAGAAGACGAAGACGAAGACGAGGTCGAGGCCGCCTCAGGTGCAGGTGCCGCGTCGACGGCGGGGGATGACGGGGCCGCGAGCTGACGTGCGACTGCCGCGAGGGCATCCGCGATGGTGGAGCCCACGGGGAGCTCGACGTCGAGGGTGTCGCGACCGACGGCGGCACGGGCGGCCGCGAAGAAGCGCAGGGTGACGCGCAGGGCTGTGGTGGAGGCATCCGCTCGGGTCGTCACGCCTCAGCCCCCGATCGCGCTCATGCTGCGGGCGGGCTGCACGAAGTCGGGGTTGTCGAGGCCGTGCCCGGCGGGTTTGCCCCACATGGCCTCGCGCCACAGGTCGGCGACCTCGGCGTCGGAGGCACCGGCGCGCATCGGGGTGAGCAGGTCGGTCTCGGTGTGCGAGAAGAGGCAGCTGCGCACGCGGCCGTCGGCCGTGAGGCGCGTGCGGCGGCAGTCGGCGCAGAACGGCTCGGAGACCGAGGCGATGATGCCGACCGTGCCGAGCTCGATGCCCGACCGGTCGAACACGCGGAAGAGTTCGGCGGGGGCGCCGTCGCGCGGGGCGTCATGGGGTGTGAGCGTGAAGCGCTCGGAGACGCGGGCTCGGATCTCGGTGGCCGTCACCATATCCGAGCGGCTCCACGTGTGGTCGGCGTCGAGGGGCATCTGCTCGATGAACCGCAGCTGATAGCCGCGCTCGAGGCACCAGGCGAGCAGCTCGGCCGCCTCGCCATCGTTGACGCCGCGCAGCAGCACGGCGTTGATCTTGATGGGACCGAGACCCGCCTCGGCGGCCTTCTCGATGCCGTCGAGCACGCGGTCGAGGAACGGGCGACGCGTGACCTCGAGAAAAGTGGCCGCGTGCACGGTGTCGAGCGACACATTGATGCGGTCGAGGCCCGCGGCGGCGAGACCGGCGGCGCGCGAAGACAGGCCGATGGCGTTGGTCGTGAGCGAGACCTCGGGGCGCGGTTCGAGGGCGGCGCAGGCCGCGATGATCGAGGCGAGGTCGGCGCGCAGCAGCGGCTCGCCGCCCGTGAAGCGCAGCTGACGGACGCCGAGCAGCGAGACGGCGATGTGAGACATCCTCACGACTTCGTCGGCCTGCATGAGGGCCGCGGCGGGTTTGGTGGGCAGGCCTTCGGCGGGCATGCAATAGGTGCAGCGCAGGTTGCAGCGCTCGGTGAGCGAGATGCGCAGGTCGGTGGCCGAGCGGTTCCAGCGGTCGACGAGGCCGGATGTCGCGGGCCGGGCGCCGGCGTGCACGATCGGGCCGAGCCCGAGACCGACCGGGGTGGCGGCGGCTCGCGAGTCGGCCGGGGCGGCAGGCCGGGAGGCCGGGGCGACCTGCTCGGGCGCTCCGCGATGCGCGCCGGGGGCCGGCACGGCGGGAAGTCCGAGAGAGACGGTCACAGGTTGAGGCTAAGCGACATCGGGTCGATCCGCCACGTCGGGCGTCCCCGCGGCGACACTCGAGCCGGTCGCGGCCTCTTTACCCCGCCCCGGAAGCCGACGACGGATGCCGCGCCACAGCTGCTGCGGAGCATCCGGCCCGTGACGCCACCACGACACAGCCACGAGCACGACGATCGAGACCGCGATGCCCCAGCGCTGCACGGCGAGGCTCGGGAAGATCTGCCGGTTGAGGATGGACAGGCCGATGACGAACCACTCCCAGCGCCCGCTCATGGCGATGAACGGCACGAGCAGCAGGGCATACCAGGGGTAGCGGGGGCTGACGATCAGCAGCGTGACACCGATCATCACCAGCTGCGCCACCCAGGGCCGCTCGGGGTCGGTCGCGACGATGACGGCGACCGCCGTGACCACGAGCAGGATGGCCGCCACCGGCAACGCTGCGCTGCCCGGGGCGAAGAGGGAGATGAGACCGAACCTGCTGCCATCCTCGTAACCCTCTTCGCTGAGGTAGCCGGGCAGATAGCCGAGCACGCCGATGCCGGTCGACAGGATGTAGGGGATGTAGAGCACGGCGAACGTGGCGATGGCCGCGGCGATCACCTTCCAGCCCTGGCGACGCAGGAGGGCGGGGGCCGCGATCACCGGGATGAGCTTGACGGCGATGGCGCCGCCCAGGGCCACACCACCGAGCGCGCGTCGGCCGATCGTCACCGACAGAGTGGCCACGAGGATGAGGACGGCCCCGACCAGATCGACGTGCGAGTTCGTGACCCCCTCGGCCAAGACGAGTGGACACCAGGCCCACAGCGCCGCCTGCCACCCGGGCAGATTGCGCCGGCGCAGGGCCCGCAGCAGCAGGGCGGCCGTGCCCAGCACGAAGAGGAGACCGACGGCCTGCAACGGCCAATACTCGGCGGAGGGCCCGACGAAGAAGCGCACGCCCGCGAACAACATCTCGGCCAGCGGGGGATAGATGGTCGGCACCTGCGGGCGGTTGATGGCCGTACACAGCACATCGTCCGTGCCGACCTCGCGTGTTTTCGAGATGCGCTCACCATCGCAACTCTCGGAGCCGTCGGCCGCGACCGTGGGGGCCGGGAACAGCCAATCGGTGCGGAGCTCGGCGAGGGCCGGGTCGGCCGGCACGTACTCGTACGGCGAGATGCCCGCGTTCTGCACGATTCCGTCCCAGGCATACCGGGCCGAATCGGTGCTCGTGTTGGGCGGACCCGCCATGGCCGAGGCGCCGAGCACCGCGCATCCGATGAGCACCAGGGCCGTCACGGCGCGGCCGCGCACACCCCGCAGCGCCCACACCGACAGCGCGAACAGCGCCCACAACGTGTAGGTCGCCCACGCCATGGCCGGGCGGTCGTCGTCACTGTAGACACCCAGATTGAGCACCGTGAAGGCCGTCAGAACGGTGGAGGCCGCCAGCAGAACGGCGGTGAGAGCGATACGCACGTCCCCATCTTGAAGGAAAAGCGGCCCGAGACCCATCCCGAACGGCCACGGTGACGAATAAAGGTCAGCAATACGGGTCGGCAGGCATCCGCCCGCCTAGGCTCAGATCCACACCGCTCAGGGACACACCGCGCAGACGCGCTCGACGAAGGGACCGGCATGCGATTCCTTCTCTATCGACTGCGCCGCAGCATCGACTCGCCCTCGCGCAACCCGCGCATGGCCACCGTCACCGGTCGGCTGCTCGGGCTCGCGTTCCTGATCTGCTTCGGCACGGGGCTCTACAGCCACTTCCTGCAGGAGCCGCTGGCCTGGATGACGTTCACCACGCGCCCGCTGTGGCTCTATCAGGTGACGCAGGGCATCCACATCACGGCCGGCATCCTGTGCTTCCCGCTGCTGCTCGGCAAGCTCTACGTGGTGTTCCCCGACCTGTTCCAGTTTCCGCCCGTGCGCAGCCTGAAGAAGGGCGGCGCCGTCGACCTGCTCGAGCGGGGGTCGATCGCGCTGTTCGTGGGGGCGTCGCTCGTCGAGATCACGATCGGGTTGCTGAACACGTTTCAGCTCTACCTCTGGCCGTTCGGGTTTCGGCAGGTGCACTATGCGCTCGCCTATGTGATCATCGGGTCACTCGCGATCCACATCGCAGTGAAGTTGCCCATCATTCGGCGGTATTGGTTCAAGGCCCGGATGCCTGAGGGCGAGCCGGTTCTGGCGAGCGGGCGCGAGGACGCCGCGATCGGCCGGGACCTGGCGGATGCTCGCGCATCGAGTGTGTCGAACGACGCAGCGTCATCAACGCCCGCGGCCGCCTCTGCCGCCGCTTCTGCTGCCGCCGCGCCGGATTCGGGGGATCGGGTGCCGCAGGAGGCCGCCCAGGCGCCGTTCGCCGCTCGCGGGGTCACCGGCCGCGTCTTCGACTGGATCGACACGACCCCCGCCCCGAACAAGGCGGTCAGCCGGCGCGGCTTCGTCGCCACCCTCGCCGTCGCCGTCGCCGCGCTCGTGGCGTTCACGGGTGGTCAGTCGTTCCGCGTGCTCGACCGCCTCAACGCGTTCGCCCCGCGCAAGGCCGGCATCGGCCCGCAGTCGCTGCCCATCAACCGCACGGCCGCCGCCGCGAAGGTCACCGAGACGGCCGTCGACCCCGCCTGGACGCTCACCATCGCCAACGGCGACCGCAGCATCGACCTCAGCTACGCCGACCTCACGGGGATGCCGCAGACCTCCGTCGACCTGCCGATCGCGTGTGTCGAGGGGTGGAGCCAGATGGCGAGCTGGAGGGGCGTGCGCATGAGTGAGTTGGCGGCGCTCGTGGGCGCGACATCCGAGGATGCTTTCAAGGCCACGAGCCTCGAGACGAACTCGCGCTACGGCGTGATGACGATGGGCCCCGAATACGTGAACGATCCTCTGACCCTGGTGGCCGTGCAGCTCAACGGCGAACCGCTCGACATCGACCACGGCTACCCCGCGCGCATGATCGCGCCCGGCCGGCCGGGTGTGCTGCAAACCAAATGGCTGAGCCGACTGGAAGTGACCTCATGACCGACGTCGTGGCAGAAGCCCCCGAGAGCGTGGGGCGCGGCGTGACCGTGGTGCGAGGCATCCTCATTGCCCTGGGCGTGGCCCTCATCGGGTTCGGCGGATACACCCTCGTGATGCTGCAGCCGCGGCCGAATCAGCTCATCGGCGTGGCCGTGTGGCTCATCGGGGCGATCGTGTTGCACGACGCGATCCTGTCGCCGCTGCTCGTGGCCATCGGCCTGCTCATGCGTCGCGCCGGGCACCGCGTGCCCTGGACCGTGATCGCGCTCGTTCAGGGCGCCGTCGTGATCGGATGCCTTTTCACCCTCATGTTCCTGCCCGAGATCGCGGTGCAGCAGCGCGGGCCCAAGAACGCCACCGTGGTGCCGCTCGACTACGCGCAGAACCTCGTCATCATGTGGGCTGTGCTCGCCGTGATCGTGGCCGTCGGAAGCATCCTGCTCGTGCGACGCACGCGCAGCGGGGGACGCAGCCACAGCAACGTGCGGCCGCCCCGCGCATAGCGCTGAGGGTCTAGGAGGCGCTGAGGGTCTAGGAGGCGCTCAGCGCCAGCGACACGAACGTGCGGCCGTCGGCCACCCAGACCTGGTCGGCCTCGAGACCGGCGTGGGCGGCGCGGGCCGTCAGCGCACGCTGGCCGATCTCGGCCCACGGGAACGGGTCGCTCTGGTGGCCGTGGCCGTTGACCACGGCGCCCTCGAAGGCGCGGTCGTGGTCGTCGTCGGGGTGGGTTTCGACGATGACACGTCCGTCGGGTGCCAGCAGCTCGGCGACGCGCGCGAGCAGGGCGCCCGGGTCGCCGCCGATGCCGATGTTGCCGTCGAGCAGCAGGGCCGTGCCCCAGGCCCCTTCGCGCGGCAGCGGGTCGAAGACCGAGCGGCGCAGCACGTCGAGCCCGGCCGCCTCGGCGATCTCGAGGGCCGCGGGCGACACGTCGATGCCGAAGGCTTCGAAACCCGCATCGGCGGCGGCCTTCACCATGCGGCCGGGGCCACAACCGATGTCGAGCACGGGGCCGGTCGCGCGGGTCAAAACGTCGCGGTCGGTGTCATCCGCGTCGGCACTCCACTTCGACACGTCGAACGGCGCGGGATGCCGCGGCGAATCGCTTGCGGTCTCGCGCAGGTAGAGCACTTCGTCGTCGTGACGCAGCGCCCGAGCGTAGGGTTCGCCGCCACCCGAGCCGAAAGTGGCGGGGACGACGGGGATAGCGGGGTTGGCGACATCGTCGGAGCGGTTAGTTTCGATCGTGCTCATGGCGGGCTCCTTCGGCGGTGGCGGAGGTAGTGCTCTCGATGCGGCGCAGGGTCTCGGCGAAACGCGTGTGCGGGGCGAGAGCCGCCACGGTGCGCGCGTCGTCGATGGTGTCGACGTCGACGAGTTCCGGCACGAGGCTCACGCGCAGGCCGGCCGCTTCGAGGCGGTCGAGTTGCACGCGGCCGGTGTCGTCCTGCGACATCGGCACGCCGCGGATGAGCGAACCGTCGGGTTCGCGCATGCCGAGTGTCCAGAAGCCGCCGTCGTTGGCGAAGCCGAAGAAGACGTCGGTCGTGCCGGCATCCGCGTCGGTGACGCCTGCGTTCGCATCGGCTGTCGCTGCTTCGTCTTCGGCGGCCCACTGCGCGAACATGTCGCGCAGAACCCGGGCGTCGAGCTGGGGCGTGTCCATGCCGATCAGCACGGTCGGACCCGTGCAGTGATCGAAAATGTGCGCCAGCCTCACGTCGAGGTCTCCTGTC
Organism: Okibacterium fritillariae; assembly: GCF_052783725.1. Lineage (NCBI taxonomy): Bacteria > Bacillati > Actinomycetota > Actinomycetes > Micrococcales > Microbacteriaceae > Okibacterium > Okibacterium fritillariae. The sequence continues at coordinate 2,438,882 of NZ_CP199917.1, read as the reverse complement.
CCTTGAGGTACTACCTCGTAGTGTTCGGAGCCGGGCGGGAAAAGGTTTCCATCGAAGTACAGAATGCGGCGATCGACGTCGACGGCGCTCGCCGCGGCAAGCGTGTCTTGGATGGCGGCGGCCGCAACCTCGGCGGCCTCCTCGTAGCTCAGGGGCGGGTGCAGACGCGTCTTCACCTTGCCGGGAATGGTCTCTTTCGCGATGACGATCAACGTGGTCACGGGCGGCGCACCTCTCGCAGCAGTCGGGACATGTCTTGGATGGCGACAACGGTGCCCTTCAGCGTTCCCGTCACCTTCGAGCGGCCGACGCGTTCCGTGTAGGGGGTGTCGGTTTCTTCGATGCGCCAGCCCTCGGCTTTCGCGCGCAGCACCATCTCGAGCGGGTAGCCGCTGCGGCGGTCCTGCAGGTCGAGGGCGAGAAGGCGTTCGCGGTGGCCGGCGCGCATGGGGCCAAGGTCGTGGATGTCGACGTGAGCACGCCGACGGATGAGGAACGACAGCGCCAGGTTGGCGGCGCGGGCGTGCAGCGGCCACGACCGAGCGGATGTCGGGCGCCGGCGCCCCAGCATCAGGTCGACGTCGCCGCGTTCCACGGGGTCGACGACGAGTGGCAGATCGGCGGGGTCCATCGACGAGTCGGCGTCGCAGAACGCCACGATCGGGGCGGATGCGGCGAGCAGTCCCGTGTGGGCCGCCGAACCGAAGCCGCGGCGCGATTCCGAGACGACGACGGCGCCGTGCTCGCGGGCGACCTCCGCCGACCGGTCGGTCGAACCGTTGTCCACGACGATGGCGCGATAGCCCTCCGGCAGGCGGGACATGATCCAGGGCAGCGAGCCTTCCTCGTTCAAACAGGGGAAGATGACGTCGACTCGGGGGTGAACCATTTTCCGAGAGTACAAGCATGCGGCGCGTCATCCGTGCACCGGGAGTTGGCCTTGACATCTGACCGTGGGGCGTCGAAACGCCGTGGGGCGACTTATTCTGAGGCGATGAGCACAGACGACGAGCGGGCCGACCCGGCGACGACCTGGGACACGCTGGCTGCGGGGGCCACGGCTCGGGGGAGTGACGTCGAGGGTGGCTCGGGCACCGCAGCCCGCGGAGGCGGCACGTCCGGTGCCGGCGCCGGCGTCGACGAACGTGGCGGTGACAGGAGCCTGACCGGTGCCGCTCGTGGCGGAGAGGCGCCCGGCGCCGGTGGCGCAGATGCCCGCGCTGCCAATCCGGGCTCGGGCTCGGGCGATCTCGACGCGGGCCGACGCCCTCCCCTCTTCCGCGACCCGGCCACCTGGTGGGCCGCGCTCGCCGGCATCGTCTCGGCCATCGTGGTTCTCGCGGTCGCCGAGGTCATCGCGGTGTTCCTCGGTTTGGCCGGCAGCCCGCTCTTCGCGGTCGGCGCCTGGGTCATCGACCTCGTCCCCGGCTGGCTGAAGGATGCGGTCATCCAGGCGGTCGGCACCGCCGACAAGGTCGTGCTGCTCGGCGTTCTCGCCGTCGTCGTGCTGCTCCTCGCCGCCGCGGCCGGCATCGTGCAATATCGTCGCGCGCCGTGGGGCGTCGTCATCCTGGTTGCGGTCTCGGCCTTAGCCGCCGTCGCGGTGACGACCCGGCCCGAGGCGACCGGGGTGGATGCCATCCCCACCGTCGTCGGCATGATCGCGGGTGCCGTGCTGCTGCGGCAGGCCGTGCGGGCGCTCGCCGACTGGCGCGAATCGGCCGCGCGCGAGCGGGGGACCGTCGCTCGCTCGGGCGGGCTCGCCCAGCTCGACCGCCGCAAGTTCCTCGGCCTGACGCTCATCGCGGGCGTCGCTGCGGCGGCGGCCGGTGCGGGCGCGCGAGCCTTCAACCAGGCCGTCACCTATGTCTCCGATCTGCGCGCCAAGATCACGCTGCCCGCCGCCGCCACGACGGAGGCCCCCGCCCCGGCCGGTGCCGACCTCGACATCGACGGCGTGGTCTCGTACATCACCCCGAATGAGGAGTTCTATCGCATCGACACGGCCCTGCAGGTGCCCAACATCGACCCGGATGCGTGGAGCCTGAAGGTCACGGGGATGGTCGACCGCGAGGTCGAGATCACCTTCGACGAGCTGCTGGCCAAACCCCTCATCGAGCACACGACGACGCTCGCGTGCGTGTCGAACGAGGTCGGCGGAACCCTCATCGGGAACGCCGTGTGGCTGGGGTATCCGATTCGTGAGGTGCTGGCCGAGGCGGGTGTGCAGGCGGGAGCCGACATGGTGTTGTCGCGCAGCCAGGACGGTTTCACGGCATCCACCCCGCTCGAGGTGTTGCAGGACGAGGGCCGTGAGGCCCTGTTGGCGGTCGGCATGAACGGCGAGCCGTTGCCGCTCGAGCACGGTTTCCCGGTGCGCATGGTCGTGCCGGGATTGTACGGCTACGTGTCGGCGACGAAGTGGGTGGTCGAGCTGACGGTGACGACGTTCGCGGCCGAGACCGCCTATTGGACCGACCGCGGCTGGGGCGAGCGCGGCCCGATCAAGCAGTCGTCGCGCATCGACACGCCGCGTCAACTGGGCAAGATCGCCCCGGGGCGCACGGCGGTCGCGGGTGTGGCGTGGGCACAACACACGGGCATCCGCGGGGTCGACGTGCGCATCGACGACGGCCCGTGGCAGCCGGCCCGCCTCGCCGACACCGTCGGTCCCGACACGTGGGTGCAGTGGGTTTACGAATGGGATGCCGCGGCCGGCCAGCACCAGGTGCAGGTGCGCTCGACCGACGCCACGGGCCAGCCGCAGACGGAAGCCCTCGCGGGCGTCCTCCCCGACGGCGCCACCGGCCTCCACACCATCACGGTAAACGTGGGCTGATCGTTCCTCACTGAACCAGTCATCGTTGCCTGACGAGGAACGAGGGCGACACCACGTGTCGGTGTCGCCTTGTCACGAAGGCTCAGCGGGGTGCGGGAGCGGTTCCGACGGAGGGACGGATGGGGGCGTTCCATACTGCTTCTCATACGGATCGGGGAGCGTCGAGGCTATGTCCTCGCGGATGGTGTACCAATCACCTCCTACGCACCGGCCTTCGACGTCGAGCAATATGACCCCGAGGTCGAGCCCGTAAGAGAGAGTGACGCCGCCCGGCGCTCTGGCGGTTATGGCGCGATGTTCAGCCGCGTAAGAGGTGGTTTCAAGAGCAAAGCCCAGCGATTGCCAATAGTGAAGAATGCGGTTCGTGGGCCCTTCGATGTCGGTCAGTCCGTCCTGGCGTCGGCCGCCTGACCAATAGACGCCGTCGCTGTGTGAACTGACGTCGCATTCTTCCGGAAGTGGGCTTTCCTCGATATGCCAGTTTCCGCCGATGACATTCGAAGCGTTCTCGAGAAGGCTATGGACTTCGGCTCGGGCTTCAGCGGGGGTCGTGATGATTTCGGGGTCACCTTTCTTCTGTTCGATGAGGTCACTCGTCGATGTGCATCCCGTCAGGAGCAGCGCGACGAGCGAGACCGAGATGCTCAGCCACCTCATCGCAGGTACTCTCCGTGCACATGCAAGTCGGTGCGTCTGCCGTCCGTGACGTTCTCACCGCGAAGGATGCGACGAATGTTATGCAGGCTTTCCGTATCGGCGCCGAAGTACTTGCGACGATCGTCGGTTTCGCTCCCACCCACGGCGTTGTGTCCGACGACGGGCTCGAGCCTCGTTCCGTCCGTCAAGGTTGCGCCATCCACCCCGAAAACACGCGCGCCCCAGGCTTCGCTTTCGGGGTCGACTCGTCCGCCTACTTTCTGGCCGAATCTCGCCAACACATCCGTCTGCGCTTGAGAGACGAAGACCTGCTCCGCTGGAACATTGAGGTCGGATAATGCCAGGTGATCCGGTATGCCCGCCGAACCCACGAGTACGACGGAATCCACGGCGAGAGGACGTGTGGCGAGAGCCAGGGCCACCAGAGTCGAGCCATACGAGTGGCCGATCACGGATGTGCGGGGAGAGACCCCCGTTGTCGAAGTCACGATTGATGTCGCGGCGATGTCCGCTGCGAGACGAGAAGCGCCCTCGCGCGCTCGATCGTCCCGGGGCACTTCGGCTGGACCTGGGCTGTCGTAATTCAGCCAGAGGACGACGGCCGAGTCCTCGTCCTTCGAACGGATCCGCGCCGCAGCGCGAGCGTAATCCGGCAATTCAGCGACGCTACTGTTCATGCCGGGGACGAGGTAGCTCACGTTTGTCGCGCTCGAAAGGTCGCCGATAGACACCGCGACACGTGGTCTGCCCGGCATTGCATCGTCGAGGGTGACGAGGTATTCGGGCGGGTTGTCATGGCGAGCACTACCCGTGCCGTAGCGCTTCAGGAGCAAGCCAAAAGCACTCAGTCGCGCAGCGGCGTCGGCCATCCCCGGGTCGCCGTCATAACTGCGCGGCCCGTCTCGGCCGGCGAGCTCGCGGTAATGCGAGGCGGCAGCGTCATGCAACCCCTGCAGGCGTTGCACGTTTGCGTAGTCACGGTCGAGCGGGGACACCCCCGGCATGGTCCCCACCCGCTCGGGATTTCGGTCGGCCAGACGTTTGCGAAACGCCGGGCTCAGGCCCGCCCAGATTCCGGCCACCTGCGCAACGGGCATCGTGCCCAGAGCCGCTAGCGCCCCATCGGCGTCGGTGCCGTAAGCGCTTTCAAACGCGGCGCCGTCGAGCGTAGCCCAGGCGCGCAGGAGGTCGGAGGTGTCGGCGTCGAGTCGCGAGCCCACGTGGCCCGTCCGTGGCACCCCCGCGGCGTCGAAAACGGGGAGGTCGTCGAGACCACGGACGGCGGCCTCGTCGGCGCGGGCGCGGGCGTCGACCTGTGCTTGCCAGAGCTGCCTGACGGTGGCCAGCTGGTTGAGACATTCGCGCCACGCGGCCTGTGCGCGTTCGACGGTGGCCACATCCGCCGCGTCGATGCCGAACGGCGGTGTGCCAGAAGACGAGCTGGGGGAGACCGCGGCCGCCGGAGTATCCGGAATGACGTCCCACCGGAATGTCCAGTCGCCCAACGCCTCGCTTCCGAGAACGCGATCGATCGCGCGGGCGTGAGAGCGAATGTCTGCAAGTTCCGCCGTGGCCCGTGCACGAAGCCGGGAGCATTCGCTAGCGATCGCCTCGACGGACACCGCATAGGCGATAAAGGTCGCCCGATAGCCGTCGAACGTGGCCGCGGCCGTGCCGAGTCGTTCCTGGAGAAGCGAGGCGGTGCCGGTGAGCGCCGCCGTAGCCTGCGACACGTTCGCGTCGAACAGGGCCCCGGCGCCGCTGATGTTCTCGGCCATGGCGCGGTACGTCTGTGCCTGCAGAGCGAACCCCTGGCCGCTCCTCAGGATCTCGGCGAAGTCGCCTCGGCCGGGATCGTCGAGTCCACCGAGCGGGCCGCCCGCTGCGAACAGTTCGTCGCCCGTCTCCACCCGTCTCGCGTGCCTCACGGGGCGACCGCCTGGGCGAGTGCGTCATCGGCGTCGCGGAACCCCGCACGAGCCGCGGACACCGATTCAGACATCCGGCCCATCGATTCGACGAGACCCGCGCCCATCATCTGCACGGCGTGCCCCGCGTTCTGCATCGCCCGCGCCACCACAGCCGACCCGATCGTTTCGGTTGACGCCATGCGCATGCGCGCGAGAAGCAGCGGCACCGTCACACCCGCGATGTAGGCCGCGACGGCCCGATCGACGAGCGCCTTTCCTTCGTCGATGTCTGCATACGTGATCGTGAGATCGGCCATGGCGCCCCGCCCCGGAACCGTCGGCTACTGCGCAGGGCGGCGGTTCCCTCATCCGCGATGCCCTGTCAAAGTAGCCCGCTTGCGCGACCTCCCGAGGGCGTATCGGGCGGTCGAAAACGGCGAACGTGAGGCTTATTTCAGAACGACGACGAAGTGGCCCCTGTTCGGGTGGGTCGGCCCTGTCGAGGCCTGTTGCAGCCGCCGAGAGGTCGGCCCCAAAATCTGCGCCCCCGACGGCGTGTCAGCAGAAACTACCGCTGCACGGCATCCCGCAGCGGCGCGTTCGCGAACTCCCGCATCCCGTCGTCGAACCCGACGCGCGCCCGGTAACCCAGCTCAGTCGCCAGACGCTCCGACGACGCCGTGATGTGGCGCACATCGCCCAGGCGGTACTCGCCGGTCACGACGGGGGCCGGGCCACCCGCGTGGCGACTCAACGCCTCGGCCATGTCGCCGATCGTGTGTACGTGGCCCGACCCGACGTTATAGGCGCGGAATGATCCGGATGCCGCATCCGCCGTCGCTGCCAACGCCGCGAGGTTCGCCCCCGCAATGTCGTCGACGTGCACGAAGTCGCGGCGCTGACCGCCGTCCTCGAACACGCGCGGCGCCTCGCCGCGAGCCAGCGCCGAACGGAACAGCGACGCCACCCCCGCATAGGGCGTGTTCTGCGGCATACCGGGGCCGTAGACGTTGTGATAGCGCAGGGCAATCGCGCGACCGCCCGTGCTGCGCGCCCACGACGTGGCCAGATACTCCTGGGTCAGCTTCGTGATGGCATAGACGTTGCGCGGGTCGAGCGGCGCATCCTCTTCGATCAGCACGGATTCGAGCGGCTCGCCTGTGGTCTCGTCGAGCGGGTCGAAGCGCCCGGCGTCGAGGTCGGAGATGTGCCGCGGCCCGGGGCGCACGAAGCGCTCGCCCGCACGGTAGCGCCCCTCGCCGTAGACGACCATCGACGAGGCCACGACGAGCCGGTCGATGCCGGCGGTGTCGAGGGCCGCCAACAGCACGGCGGTGCCCAGGTCGTTCGAGCCGACATAGTCGGGGGCGTCCTGGAAGTCGACGCCGAGGCCCACCTTCGCGGCCTGGTGGCACACGGCGTCGACGCCGTCGAGGAGCGCCGGCATGGCATGCGGGTCGGTCACATCGGCGCGGATGAATTCGGCGCGCGGGTCGATGGTGGGCGGGCCGCCGTGCACGTCGGCCCGCAGGTTGTCGGCGATGCGCACCTGCCACCCGGCGTCGAGGGCCGCGCGCACGATGGCGCTGCCGATGAAGCCGGCGCCGCCCGTGACGAGCAGCCGCCCGGGCGACGACGGCGACGGGGCTGCTGCCGCGGGAGTGCCGTCGGGTGACATCGCGTCGCTCACAGCGTGGCGGTGGGCGCGGCGTGGGCTCCGGCATCCGCGCGTCGAACCGGGCGCGAGAGCACCTCGGCCACGGCGTCGGGAGCCACCTGATCGCGCGGCACGAAGTCGGCGGGGATGGAGCGGATGATCGCCTCGAGCGCTGCGACGATGCGCGGCTGGGCGTCGGCGAGGCGGTGCAGCACGAGCTGGTGGCTCACCGCATCCTCGTCCTTCTCGGCCCCGGCTTCGGGCGCCAGGCCGGCGTCGCTGTCGGTCACGAACGAGAGGTTGATGGTCTCGATGTTGAGCTCTCCGGCGAGCGGCACCTCGGGATACATCGTCATGTTGATGGTGTGCGCCCCGGCGGCACGGAACCACAGGGATTCGGCGCGCGTGGAGAAACGCGGTCCCTGGATGACGACGCACGTGCCCGAGGCGCGGAACGGCCCGCCATCCTGACGCACGGCTTCGACAGCCAGCGCGTGCAGCTCGGGCGAGAACGGGTCGGCCTGCATGAGGTGCTGCACGGCGCCCTGGTCGTAGAACGTGTCGGGGCGCGACGACGTGCGGTCGATGTACTGGTCGGTGACGACGAGCGTGCCCGGCGGAACCTCGGGGCTGACGCCGCCGACGGCCGACGACGACAGGATGGTCTTCACGCCGAGTGAGGCCAGCGCCCAGATGTTGGCGCGGAAGTTGATGAGGTGCGGCGGCACCGAGTGGTCGGAGCCGTGCCGGGTGAGGAACGCGACGCGGCGCCCGCCCATCTCGCCCACCGTGACGGGGCTCGAGGGCCGGCCGTAGGGGGTGTCGATGTCGACGGTTTCGGCGGTGCCCTCGGCGAAGAGCCGGTAGAGGCCCGAGCCGCCGATGACGGCGATGTCGGCGTGCAGGGCGGGGGATGTCGTGTCGGTCACGGTGCTCCAGACGTGTGCGTGCGCGAGGGGCGCGGGCGAGGTGGGCGGCGAACCGCCCAGAACAAGTATGCGGGTGGCCGTCGGGCGCGCCAAGATAGGGGGAGGAGCGGGGCGAGCCTTGCGGGCCCTCCGCCGGGCGACTATGAGACGAGACGGTCATGAGTGACGGGATGGTGCCGACATCCGTTCGTGTGGTGCGTTCGGTCGATGAACACCGCGAGGTCGTGCGCGTTCTGCTCGCGCCCCTGGCGGCACGGCTCGGCGCCGACGAGCTGGCGGTCTCGGCCGAGCGGATGTCGCGGCATCCTCACGATTACGACGGCCGGGTCTTAGCCGCCGATGTCACCGCGCCGATCGATCTGCCGCCCTTCGACAACTCCCAGATGGATGGCTATGCCGTGGCGAGCGACGACCTGGTGGATGCCTCGGGCGAGCGACCCGTGGCACTGCGTGTGGCCGCGCACATCCCCGCCGGGTCGACGGGCCGGCCGCTCGAGCGCGGGTGGGCGGCACCGATCATGACGGGCGCGCCGATCCCCGATGGCGCCGATGCCGTCGTGCCCATCGAGCAGGTCGATCCGCCCCAGTTCTTCCCCGACGTCGATGTCTCCCAGCACGCCGTGGCCCCGCCTGTCGCGCGATTCACCCGCCCCGTCGCCCCCGGCACGTATCGTCGTGTGCGCGGCAGCGACATCGCGGCGGGCAGCCTCCTCCTCGCGGCCGGCACGCGGCTGGGTGCCGCCCAGTGGGGTGTGCTCGCGGCATCCGGCGTCGCCACCGTGCCGGTGCGCCGCCGCGTGCGCGTCACGGTGCTCTCGACCGGTCACGAGCTGCGTCAGCCCGGCGACGAGCTCGGCCCCGGCCAGATCTTCGACGCCAACAGCGCGGCGCTGACGCGTGCGCTCGCCGAGGTCGGCGCCGACGTGCGCACGGTGGCCGCCGTCTCCGACGATCGCGAGGCGTTCTCGCGGCAACTCGCGGCCCTGGGTGCCGAGACCGATCTTCTCGTCACCACGGGCGGGGTCAGCGCGGGCGCCTACGAGGTCGTGCGCGAAACCCTGGCCGGGGCCGGAGTCGACTTCGTGGGCGTGCGCATGCAGCCGGGCGGGCCGCAGGGCTCGGGCGCGCTGCGCGACACGGGGATGCCGGTCGTCACGTTCCCCGGAAACCCCGTCTCGGCGCTCATCTCGTTCGAGGTGTTCCTCCGGCCCGTGTTGCTCGAACTCGCCGGGGCCCGCGCATCCGATCGTCAGCGCCTGCGTGTCACCCTCGCCGAGGATGCGACGTCGCCGGTCGAGAAGCACCAGATCCGCCGCGGGCGCCTGCGCGAGGACGGCCGTGTCGAGCTCATCGGCGGCCCCGGATCCCATCTCTTACACGCCTACGCCGCCTCGGCGTTGCTCGTGCACATCCCCGCCGGTGTGGCATCCGTCACGGCCGGCGACACCCTCGACGCCTGGAGGATCGATGACTGATCTGCCCCTCACCCACCTGCGGCCCGACGGGTCGGCCCACATGGTCGACGTCAGCGACAAGCCGGTGACGACGCGCATCGCCACCGCGCAGGCCGTGCTGCACACGCGCGCCGATGTGGTGGCGCAGGTGACGTCGGGCACGCTGCCGAAGGGTGAGGCGCTGGGAACGGCTCGCATCGCGGGCATCATGGCCGCCAAACAGACGTCCACGCTGATTCCGCTGTGTCATCCCTTGCCGATCAGCTCGGTCACGATCGACATCGAGCCGCAGGGGTCCGACCTGCTGGTGCTCGCCTCGGTGAAGACATCGGGGGTCACGGGCGTCGAGATGGAGGCGCTCACGGCGGCCAGCGTTGCGGCCCTCACCCTCTACGACATGATCAAGGCGGTCGATCGCGAGGCCGTTATCGGCGAGATCCTCGTGCGACAGAAGTCCGGCGGACGCTCGGGCGATTGGAGCCGGTCATGATCGACGAACGATCGGATGACGCGGGCGACACGTCCTCGGGGCACGCCGCGGGTGCAGCGGGGGAGCACGCCCCGACCGGCGCGGGCACGGGTGCTGGCGCCGGCGCGGCGGACAGCGGAGACTCGTCGTTCGTCTCGAGCACGGGCGCTACGTCGCTCGAGGATCTGTCGATGCCGGGCTCGGGCGGCCCTGACGAGGTCGTCGACGGCGTCCCCGCGGCGGCGGCAGCGGGGCGCGCCCGCGTGATCGTCGCCTCCACCCGCGCCGCCGAGGGCACCTTCATCGACCGCACGGGTCCGCTCATCGAGGCGTGGCTGCGGCAGCGCGCGTTCGACACCCCCGACCCGCTCGTGGTCGCGGACGGTCCGGCCGTGGGCGATGCGCTGCGTCAGGCTCTCGCGGAGGACGTCGACATCGTCGTCACGACGGGCGGAACGGGCATCTCGCCGACTGATGCGACGCCCGAGCAGACATCCGCCCTGCTCGACCGCACGATCCCGGGTTTTGCCGAGGAGTTGCGCCGGCGCGGAGCCCAGGTGTCCTCGCGCGCGCTGCTCAGCCGCGGAATCGCGGGCGTCGCCGGGCGCACCCTGGTCGTCAACCTGCCGGGTTCGCCGGGCGGTGTCGAGGACGGCCTGCAACTCCTCGGCGAGATCCTGGAGCACGCCCTCGACCAGCTGTCGGGCGGCACGCATGACGCCTGACCTGAGCCGAACGGGTGTCGTCGCGCTCGCCGATGTCGTCGACCGTCCGATCTCGATCGCCGAGTGCGAGACGCTCGTGGCCGACGACCGTTTTGGCGCCGTCGTCACCTTCGCGGGAGTCGTCCGCAATCACGACGAGGGCCGGGGCGTGCTGACGCTCTCCTACACGGCCCACCCCTCGGCGGCGTCGGTCATCGCGGATGTCGCGCGCGACGTCGCGGCCCGCTTCCCGGATGTCTCGCTCGCCGTTCTCCACCGTGTCGGCGACCTCGGCATCGGCGACATCGCCCTGGCTGCGGCGGTTGCCTCGGCCCACCGCGCGCCAGCCTTCGAGGCCGCCGCGCTGCTCGTCGACCTCGTCAAGGAGCGGGTACCGATCTGGAAGGAACAGTCCTTCGACGACGGCCAGACCGAGTGGGTGTCCGCCCTCGGTTGAGCCGGAGTCGGTCAGCCCACCTTTTCGGTGATGATCTGCATCACGGTGGTGTCGGCCAGCGTCGTGGTGTCGCCGATCTCGCGCCCCTCGGCGACGTCCCGCAGCAGCCGCCGCATGATCTTGCCCGACCGCGTCTTCGGCAGCTCGTTCACGACGAAGATCTGGCGGGGCCGGGCGATGGGCCCGATCTGCTCGCCGACGTGCGTGCGGAGAACGGCCTGAATATCTTCGACGGCCTTCGATTCCTCCAGCTGGCTCTCCTTGATGATGACGAAGGCGACGACCGCCTGGCACGTTGTTGTTCCACTATGTGTAAGCATTGGGTCAACGAATGAGAGGGATCGTCATGGTCGTGACCCCGAAAGCTGCCATCTACGCACGCATCAGTGATGATCGCGAGGGAGAAGGGTTGGGCGTCGAGCGGCAAGAACAAGACTGCCGTGAGCTCGCGGCTCAGCTCGGTTTCGAGGTCGTCGCGGTCTACGTAGACAACGACATCGGAGCGTCCGAGCGAACGGCGAAAGCAAAAGTCCGAGTCCAGTATCAGGCGATGCTGGAGCATGCCCGCGCTGGCGGCTTTCGGTACATCGTCGCCTACTCGAACTCGCGGCTAACCCGACGAGTCAAGGAGTATCTGGAACTGATCGATCTTTACAGGGAACACAAGGTCGAGATCCGCACCAAGGTTTCCGGCGATCACAACCTCGCCACAGCCGATGGCCGCGCGGTGGCTTTGACTCTGGCCACATGGGACGCAGCCGAGGCTGAGCGCATCTCGGAACGGATCAAGAGGGCCAATCTGCAAAAGGCTTACAACGGTGAGCCGGGGATTCAACACCGACGCGCGTTCGGCTTCGAGCAAGACGCGAAGACTCATCGCCCCGACGAAGTTGCGCATATCCGGGAAGCAGTAAAGGCCGTCATCGCAGGCGCGTCCGTCACGTCGATCAGACACAGGTGGCAGGCCGCTGGTGTTCTGACTTCCGAGGGACGCGCGGACTGGGGATGGACTCCGGTCTACCGCGTTCTATCCGGCTGGAAGACCGCCGGGGTGCGAAGCCTTAACGGCGAACCGCTGTATGACGGCGATGGAGACATGGTCATGGGCAATTGGGAACCCATCATCTCTCTCGAAGAGCGGGCTGCGGTGATGGCCATGCTTGAAAGACGAACGCGTAGGGGAGTCAAAGAGGGCACCTGGCTTCTCAGCGACCTGCTTCGCTGCGGGGTCTGTGGTGGGAAGCTTTACGGTCAGCGGGCTGAGCCAGAGGACCGAAGTAGCTACGCCTGCAACAGCGGCAAGACCTCTAACCACCTGGCGATCAACGCAACGCGACTCGACGAACTGGTCACCTCAGAAGTGTTCGAGTACCAGACCGCCCGAGCCTTTCGAGGGATAGACCAGCCGGTGGCGACCCAAACCGTGTGGGCTGGCGAAGAGAAACTGGCCAACACTAGTGCGCGCATCGATGAGCTGATGGAGATGTTCGGACAGGGCGTCCTAAGTGGGGAGGTCATTACCCCGCAGATCCAAAAGCTCGAAGTGCAGCGCTCCGACCTGCGCAAAGACCGCGACCTGCATTACGCGGTGACGAGCCTTGCGCCTGCTTCACGCGAAGAGATGGCCTGGACAAGTAGCAGGGTGTTGAGCGACACGCAGGCGCTGTTCGATGAGCGCCAGATCGCTATTCGTTCCGAGGTGGAGCTTGTTTGGGTGAGGAAAGCGACCAAGGGCGCCGGGTCTCGATCCTCGGAGGCTTTTAACGAGCGGGTAGACATCACCTGGAAGCAGCCGCATCAAGAAATTGAGAAGCTGTCGCCCGAAGAATGGGCGCAGCTCAGGGTCAACGCGGATAGCGACCCGAAGATGGTAGCTCGCCTCTGGGACATGTTCACGATTGACGATCCAGCGGACGCCGACCCGGACGGCGCAACGCCGTAGACGCTGTTCTAAGCGTCAGTCACGACAAGACGTGGGATTGTCGATGGTCGTCGGGCCGTGCTGCTAGATCGCTGACTACAGCGTCGTAGATGGTTTTCCGGCGACGGGCGCGAGCGTGTCCGCAAAACTCATCAGGGGGAGGTTCGATCATGGCTGGTTTCTCGCGTGGCGAGTGGCTGGAAGTCATTCGCGAAGTCTGGAAGAAGCGAACGGATGCCGTCACGGCGCTCGATGAAGCGAGTGCGCTCCTTCGACCCGGCAAGACTCGGCCCTCGGGTGACGTGGAGGAGTACATCGATCAAAAGACTCCACAGTGGGAGGTCGCATACGCGAGGATCGCTGACGCGGAGGATGCAGTGAAGCGAACTCGCAAAGAGTGGAAGAGAGACATGGCTAGGGCGACCTCATGGAGGGATGAAGCGCACTCTCTTGCCTGGTTGGAGTGGATCTTCGAAACCGGTCACACGTTACAGGGCTTAAACGAACTAGAGCAGGCAGTACCCGATCACCTCGACCTCAACAGTGACCCTCGATTGAGGGCCGCCAAACGTCGCGGTATCGCCATTTAAGTGAGACAGCCTCTGCTAACTTCGATGATGGGGGAGATGCCCCTTGTACACACGAGAGGGCTACCCCTTGGCTGAGACTACTTACTACATCGTCGGCGAGAAGCTGGAACTGAAGGATGGCTTTATCGAGCCTTCAGAAACGTCCTTCACCGGCGACCTCTCCGAGCTGTATGAGAACAACGGGAAGCTCCTCGCTTCCACGCTCGAAGAGTGGACGAGAAAAGTTGTCGCAAGCGAGGACATCCAACTTGCCCTCGGCATCCAGTTGCGAGTCGCGACCAAGGAGGATCTTGCAGGGCGCGAGGACGAACTCGAAATCTTCGATGCCTTCCGTCAGGTAGCCAGTGCGCGCGAAAGGGCCGAGCGCGAGGAGCTCGAAGGCAAGACGAAGGTTGTGCACTACTTCTCGGACACCATCACGACGGAGAAGGAAGCGACCGCCTTCCTTAAGAACTACCGCACCTCAGCGAACCGGATGAGCTTCTTCATCGAGCAGGTTGCTAGCGCAGAGGCGAAAAGCCAAACGGGGTGGAAGTTCAGCCCGGTCGCGGCGAAGGCTCTCGCAAACGCGTGGACGGCAACCGCTGGAACGGACTCGACCAAGAAGGCAAAGCTGATGGACGGACCTCGCTACAAGCTCGTTCAAACCTGGTCGAAGTAGGCCGGTATCTACTCGCAAGACCCCCGACCGAAGAAGGTCGGGGGTCTTGCTCGTAAAGGACAGTCATGACTGAGGTTGAAACAGTGATTGCCGGCTTTCGGGGACGCATTCAGCAGAAGCACCTTGCCGTGGGCAAGTTCGCCGCCGTGGTCGTGGACGAGGAAACTCGTGCGGAGCTGATGGCTGCCCTCGCGCCCTACGACCTAAGAGTCTTCGTGAAGGTGGCGGCTCAGCCGATCGCCTTTGACGACATCGAAGAGTCCAAGACGGACAAGATCGAAATTGCTTACACGGGCGTGATCGAGGTTCGACACATGAAGCCGACCGGCTTCGGAAAGATCCACAACAAGAACATCTTCAAAGCGGCCGTGGCGCTCTACAAAACCTTTGGCGTTTTCGAGCCGGTGATCCTCCGCAAGGACATGACCGTGATCGACGGCGAGATGCGCGTAGCAGCGGCGAAAGAGCTAGACCTTGACCGCTTACCCGCCATCGTCTTGAACGCCACCGAGCTACAGGCTAAGTTCCTTCGGCTGGTCCTGAACAAGAGCAATGAGTTTCAGCGGTGGCACTGGGACGAAGTGGACGCGTTCCTTGAACAGCACCCCGAGTTCCTTCCCCACCTCGAACCGCTCGGCATATTCGGTGAGCGCGTGGTGCCGAAGAGCTACCTGGCGAAATCGGTCACGGACTATGAGATTCACGAAGAGACAATCGGGAAGACGCAGCAGGCCGCGTACAAGCAGGAACACGGGTTAGCTCGATGGGCGACCATCGAACGGGCTGAACGTGCCATCGAAGAGCAGGTGCGCGCGATTCGTCGGAAGAAGTAGCGCCGACACCTCTGAACACCGCCCACAAGGTCTACTTGGGCGGCGTTCGTGTTCGCAGGGTCAGGGTTCGCTCCGAGTGTTGTAGGCCATCGGCACGCCGTTCATCACCGTTACGCTCACGATGACTTCGGCGTCACGGGCTGCCTCGGCCAGGGTGTCTTGGAGGGACTGGAACAGTTCAGCGCGAACGTGGTCATGCGCTTCTGTCGCGGCGTATATCTGCACGGTGGTTACTCTCATGGAGAAAGCCCCGGCTACATGAGCAGGGGCTTTCAGGTGGACGAGTGAAAATGATCAGCGCTTCTTGATCGCGTCGAGTGACTCCGCGAACTCGGTGAGGGCCTTGAGGCTGGCAGCCAGCTTGCCCTCCGCCTCGCGCTTCGAGGGAGCGAAGAACGGACGGGCGCGCTTCGCGTCGTTGAAGATCTCGGTCAGCTCGTGGCGCACCAGGGCGATGGTGCGGGACACATCGGTACGTTCGATGGTGGCGATGTCGTCGGCGGCGGGGGCGGTCTTGGTGTTCGTTGCGTTCGTCATGTAGCCAACAATGCCAAGCACTAGTAGCCAGTCAATGGGCTACTAGACCTTTTTTCTACGCCCTGCCTGAGGCTCAAAACCGCTTCATCTCAGAGGTCGAAAAGTCCCCAATGGCCAGTAGGCGAGGCCAGTGGTGAGAGGGCGTCTAAGACGGATCTTTCAGCGAAAACCTCAGTCTCGACAAGTTGTACAGGGCGAGACGGGAAGCTGCTTAGCGCCGCTGATAGCTCGCCTACGCCGCGCATGACGAAGCCCGGTCGGCCTCCCAGGTGTGTTTGCAAACGGGATTAGAAAGAGGCCGACCGACCTTCGAGCTTGTGGGAGGTCAGTCGATGATGGAGTCAGGTTCGACGTGCACTTCGGTGATGTTGCTCATGAGTTCGATGTGAGCGGCACGGACAGCTACCGCGGCACGGTTAGCAGCCTTCTCCGGATTCATCGTCACGTTCGACACGAGCATCTCGGCGTACTGGTCGTCCGTAGAGCCAATGAAGTCCGCTTCGTTTTGCAGCTTCTCAAGAGGTAAGCCACTCAGCTTGGCGAGGCGCGGCAGATCCGCCCCGCGTGCAGCGTCACCGAGAGTCCAGAGCTTCAGCTGACCCACGCTCAGGCTTTCAGCCCATTCCGCTTTTGCCTCTATTGCCTTCAAATCAAGAGCGTCATCGTCGTTCATAGCCATAACGCTAGAGGATCGTGCGGTCGATCGGGCGCGGTCACGGAGCCTCACAAGAGCGCCGGAAGCGGTGTAGACACTTCGGCGTCCGCTCGGGGCGTCGGCGGTGAAAGTGCCGTCCGATTCGAGGGCGCTTACGTAAATCGTGATCCGTGCGCCGTTCTCGGTGCGTACCTCAGGCCCTCCGCCTTGGGCGGCAATACCCTGCCGCCCGATGACGTGAGCGCGGTCACCGATGGGGCAGAGCGAGACGCCTTGACCCTTTCGCTTCACAGCACGGCAGCGCATCCATTCCTGGTCTGCGGTCAAGTGGTAGCGCGTGTTACTCATGGTGCCCTCCCGGTTCCGTACAAGGTTGACCGGACTATCAACTGGACCGAAGCTAGCAAGCCTCAACGGCACCAGCCGTTCTAGGACTGCGGCTCGGTCGGTGGTGTCGATGTCAGGAGCGACAGCAACGCACTGCGAGACCGCCGGCTACGGGCTAGTGGACGCATGAAAAACCCCCTCCGCGACGAGCCATCGAAACGCGAAGGGGGTTCTACCTCTTCAACCGTTACTTAATATCAAGGTGGCCTGAGTCCCACGGTTGGAGCTTTTTGCAAATCGGTGGTCCGTCTACTCGATGGATGGACTCGCCGGTGCTGTCGTCTATCTGGAAGACCGAGTACGCGCAAGTGACATCGCTGTCTGCGCCTGGGTCGAACTGCTTTTGAGAAGCTGGCGGGAAGATCGAAGCCATTGTGTAAATCTCGCCCTGGCGGAGGTTGCCCCTCATAAGCGATTGCTGAGAGTTGTCCTGGGCGTTGAGCGCGGTGAGTTCGGTGATCGCGTTTCCGTTGGACGTGTCTAGCGATTGCACGCGAACGTTGTCGCGGATCAGGCCGTAGCTGGGTATGGCGATGGCGGTAAGTATGCCGATGATCACGACGACGATGACCAGCTCGATCAGGGTGAAGCCATCATCGTTCTTGGCCTTTCTAAGTCTGTACATTGCGGTCTCCTGGTGGTTGAGCGATTAAGGCGAATATCGCCCAAAGGCTCAGGAGCGCGACGATTGAACTCACGACAAACCCCCGCAGTCGGTGAAGAGTGCGGGGGTTGTGCGACAAGGCTTAGTGGGCGGTCACCTGCAGGTCCATTGTTGGCATCGTCCATGCCTGAACTCCGCCTTGGAGGTTCGGAAGCATGGTCTTGTTGCGTGAGGCCGTTACTGCGTCCAACAGCGGTGAGGTGCGGTCACCGGTCAACTGGTGGAAGGTGAAGCGCGTCCCGAAGGAGTGATCGACCGCCGCCGCAGTTTCGTACGACGACCAGGAGGCGTCGTCGGCAGGCATGATCGTGATGCTCATCTCGACCCTCTGGTTTGGTCCGACTATGTCATCGGTCACGACCGCTTCGGTAAGGAACTCTTTGAGGGTCTTATCGTTGTTCGTCCCCGCGTAGACGGGCTCTGTCGAGCCGTCGCGGTGATCGACCGTGATTGCGTAGGCCACACGGGTCTGCTCGTAGATCGGGTTAGTCAGATCAATCCCTGCAATGGGGTCGATGTTGAAAGCAACCTGAGCCGGAATGTCGCCGGTGTTTGTCGCTGCAATTGACGCGTAACTAGCTGGTGCGTTGACAGTCAGGTCGGCGTCGAAGGAGCCGGTAGAGGTGTAGGCGAAGTCGAACGAGACCTGCTCCGAGTGAACGCGGTGCTTATCGGGGCCGTCAGTGATGGTCTTGGTGAGGTTCGAGCTTGTCCCGCCGATGAGGAGTCCGCCCCCGACGACTAATGCCGTGCAGGCCAGGACGATCTTCTTGCGTGACTTGCGGTCAGTGTTCTTCTTGGTGGTCTTGGTGGTCTTGGTGGTCATAAGAGGTCTCCTTGATGCGTTTACGGTGTGGTAGTCCTTCGAAATATCAGCGCCGAAACGCCTAGCGGGTTCGACGTTCTCCGACTGAGGCGTCGTGGGCCTTGAGGCGTCCCTCTGAGACGTGCACGATGAGCAAGAGGGCTAGCAGGGCGATGACTCCCCAAGGTGCCTGTTCGCCGATCGACGCAAGGGCTGACCAGTCGAAGTGCGAGATGGCAGTGAAGGCGTCGGCGCGCCACTCGTCAGTCGTGAGGAACAAGCCAGCAACCTTGGACTGCTCGCCGTCGAGGTGGTGAGCGAGCACGCCGGTGATGTCCTCAGCGGTGGGCTGGTAGATGTCGCGGACGTTGTTGTTGTCGCCCTGGACGATGTACGAACCATCGGCGGCGACCTCGATGATGCGGTGGGTGACGCTCAGGCCTTGGTTTTCACCGGCGTGCTCGAAGGTGATGACGGTTCCGACCTCGAGGTCACGCCCATCGGTTGGCGCGGTCACGATGTAGTCGCCGGTCATGAGGTACGGCTCCATCGACTGGGACATGACGCGGTTGATCTGAAATCCACCGAAGGCGCTTGCGCAGAGCATGAAG
This sequence comes from Okibacterium fritillariae, assembly GCF_052783725.1. Classification (NCBI taxonomy): domain Bacteria; kingdom Bacillati; phylum Actinomycetota; class Actinomycetes; order Micrococcales; family Microbacteriaceae; genus Okibacterium; species Okibacterium fritillariae. The sequence continues at coordinate 2,420,142 of NZ_CP199917.1, read as the reverse complement.
ACGACGGCGACAGCCGCCGCGACGATGACGGCGTAGCTGGCGAAGTTGAAGACCCTCGCGAGGAGCACGAGCGGGGAGGCTTTTGGTTCGGTGGGGGTGAGGGCGGTTGCGGTCATGGTGATCAGTCCTTGGTCGAGGTGGTTTCCGTTCTAAGCGGAGGGTGGGGCAGTGGTGATGGTGGGTCAGGCGGTGCGAAGAACAGCGCCGAGCGGGGTGGTGATTCGTTCCTGGAACTTCGAGTTGGCCTCTTTGAGGGCGTGCTTCTTGAATCGCTTCACGAGGGTGTCGAGGATTTCGCTGAGGATGAGAAGAGCCATCGCGCCGAAGAACGCGAGCGGTGCGCCCTCCTTGAGGCCTCCCAGATCGGAGAAGTCCCCGCGGAGAACGGCGGTCACCTTGTCGCGATACGGCGGGGTCATGGCGACTAGCGAAATGATGTTCGAGTCTTCGACGGAGACGACGTTGCTGACGATGTTTTTCACGTCCGCGAGCTGCGGGTGGTACTCGTCGGGTGCGTTGTTTGCGTCACCCTGAGTAGTGATGGTTCCGTCGGGGGCGATGTCCACGATGCGGTGCGACACCGGAATGCCGCCGTAGTTCTCGGCAGCCTCGACGGTGATCACTGCACCCTCGGTGAGTTCGCCACCGATGACCGGTTTGTTGATGACCCACTGACCGACCTGAATCGTCGGCTCCATCGAGCCGGTCAGGGCGTAGGTCATCTGCGCGCCGTCGAGCTTTAGATCGAGGGCGACCATGCCGATGATGGCTGCAAGTGCGGCGGCGGCGATGACACCCCAACGAGAAACGGTCGTAGCCAGCTTGAGGAGGCTGTCAGCCATTGGGCCGTAGGACTCGATTCGATCTTCGGTGACGGGCTTCTTCATGGTGATGGTGGTTGATGGCATGGTCGTTGTCCTTGGTTGAGGTGATTGCCGTTCTAGGCGGAGAGCTGGCGAGCGTCAGCGGCGGTGTCGTCGGAGGTGGAGGCGGTGAGGGGATTCGGGATGATGCTTTGCGTTGCGGGGTCGTAGATGAAGCCGTAGGTGGTCGTGATTGAGTCGGTCATGATTCGTCCTTGGTTGGTGAGGTTGTGTCTTTCTTGTTTTCAAGTTCTGCGTACTTCGCGGCGGCGATCTTCAATGCCTTCTCGCGGTCCTTGACCTGCTTTGATTCGAGGGCACGACGAGCGCGGGTGATCGTTGGGTCGTTGGCCTCCTCGGCTACAGCCCATGCGTCGTTCCTGATACGCGTGATGGTCGAGTTACCTAGGCCGGTCATGGTGCGTATCTCGGCAAATGAGTAGCCCTTGTCGAGAAGGTCGAGGATCAGGTCTTCCTGTTTCAGCGAAGTAGCGCGTTTGCGTCCGACGCGACCGCCTGCGGCTTGAATCGAATCGAGTCGATCCTTCGTTCGGGCGGCGATCATGTCGGTTTCGAACTCCGCGAACATCGACAGCAGGTTGAAGAGCAGTCGGTCCATCGGGTCACGGGGGTCGTGGGCAGTACCACCGATGACGAGGACGACACCCTTGGCGTCGAGCTTCTTGGCTATGTCATCAAGCTGTCGGCCGTTTCGGCCTAGGCGGTCGAGCTTCGTGACGTGCAGTTCGTCGCCGGCCTCCAACTCATCGACGAGCGCGTTCAACACTGGGCGATCCTTCTTCCCCGAACGCTTCTCAGTGACGATGTAGGTGGGGTCGATGCCGAGGCGTTGAAGCTGCTCGACCTGTGTGTCGGTCGTCTGCTCGCGAGTCGATACACGGGCGTAGCCGTAGCGCTTCGAGTTGGTGTCCTTGGCGTTCATTGGGTCTCCTTGAAATGATCAGTTGGCGGGTGCGAATGGGCGTGTGGGGATGCCGCGGTGTCCGAGGTCAGGTGCGCCGGTGTGGACACGGCGAACAGGTGCGGCCTCAGCCGGTTTGTCGAGTTCGGCGATGAGGTCGAGCGCGGCCTGATGGGTCATTCCGAACTTCGCGCAGAGGACGCGGGCGATGTCGTTCTTCGTTGCACCGTGGCGCGAGGTCGGGGGAGTGAGTTCGTAGGTGGCCTTCTTGCTCCACTTGAATGAGCCGAGCTGCTGGTACGTCTTCGAGAGGATGTAGTTCAGTGCGCCGTAGGTGATGGTGAGTTGGTTGTCCATGAGGTAGCTCCTGGTTGAGGTGAGCGGGTCATGGCCTAATATCGGTTTAGTTTTGGGCGACGCGTTCCGGTGGGGTTTTCGTACGGTTCTACGGGCCTTTATCGGCGGTTTCAGTCGGTTTCTCGCTGCTCGCTTTTCTGTACCGCTATTCCTCGTTTCGGTACAGCGCTTACGACGAATGCCTCGCACGATCATGGGTAGATCGTGCGAGGCGTCAGCGAGTCGGGTCGAGGGTCAGGCGGTGGGCGTCTCCACTAGTCGGTGGTCAAGTTCCTCGAGGAGGTTGGCGTGGGGGAACGTCCTGCGGATGTCGTGCCAAAGCATCGAGCTGACGGTGAGTTCGGCGTGCAGGTCGCGCCAGACTCGCGGCTGAATCTTGATGAGCAGAGACAGCGCGTCAATGTTCGTGAACTCCCACGAAGCGGGCGAGACACAGTCGGCGTGCCAAATTTCTTCTACGGCTTGGTGGAGTAGGGCGCGAGACAACTTGTCGAACTGATTGGCGACCTCGCTGGTGCACAGAGTCGCCCCTGTTCCTTCGAGCGCGGCGAGCCGTAGAGCCTCATCCCTAATTGCGAAACGAGCCGCGGCGTCGGGGACGAAGTAGGTGTGTCTGACACCGAAACCTGGCCGCGTTTGGTCGAACTTTGGAGAGTGAATAATGGTGTCGCGGGAGTGTCCTAGGGGCATAGCAACTACCTCCTGGTAGCGGTGGATGATGAGTCAAATATCACCGCGCCGTTGCTAAGCCGACCTGCGGAAGCGAGGCGCGACGCTCACTTCCGTACAAGGTTGACCAAGGTCCTAAGTAGCAGGCGGCTTATGACGCAGCGCGGAGGGGCACACCTTCTTGATCGGCGTTATCGGAAAGTCAGCCTTCAGGGGTGCGGCGTACCCTGCGTGCCGTATGGACACCAGTCCTAGACTCTGCGAAACAAAGGGGTGACGGTGAACGATGGGCTGATGAGGTATCAGGACTACATGTCCTTGATTCGCCGCTATGACCGAGATCTTCTGGTCTATGGCTTGTCGCAGGTCTGCCTCAAGTGGGACGGCCGCCCGCAACTCGACGACGGCACAGTGAAGAACGCTCTTCCCTGGAACGTAGCGGGTGCGGCGGCGGTTGCCATCACTCGCGGGACGGCCGGGGGCAGGGCTCCGTCACGTGGCGATGTTCTCTTTATCGCCCATGAGTTCTCCCGTGTCCAAACACCACAGCAGTTGGACGGTTCCCAAGACACGTATGGCCTGATGTTGAGGTGGGCGTACGAGCAGTGGCCCTACAACCGCGTCAGTAAACGGGACTGGGCGAGGTGTGTTGCCCTGTTTATAAACACGCCATTCCCTGATGGATACCTACCCGAAGTCATGGCTTCCGGCTGGGAGGAAGCTCTCTTCGGTACATCGGTCGAAACTTTTGTCTCAGTCGGTGTCCTCCTTTGGGCCGCGACCAATCAGGGCTCCTTCTTTCCCTTCCCGTGGACAGAGCAGATGGAAGGTATTCGCGATCAGCTCGGCGGGCAGGACGCGCTCGACGAGGTGGTGGCTCACAACTACACAACGGACATCGATGGCTTTAAGGCCGCGAGGAGAGAGGCCCTGTCGCGGGGCGACTACACCGACGGCGAACGGTTTGTCCGGGAACCCTTTGCCTACAACCCTCTGCTCGCGACCCCGCTAGTAGGGGGCCTCTTGAGTCAGGGCTGGATCGCACCTTGTCCGCCGGCCTTGAACCTCAAAGTCTCCCCCGTCGGCATTGTCTACGCGGGGATGGCAAAGTGGTCGACAGCTTTTTCGCGAGACGTCGGCCATCTCTTTGAGGCATACATCGGTTCACAGCTCCGACAGAATCAAGGATTCTCCGTGCACCCTGAGGTGACGTACGACAAGGACCAAAAGAAGACCATCGACTGGTTCGTCATCACCCCAGAAGCTACTTACTTCATCGAATGCAAGAGCGTCATGCCGAGTCAGCCGATTAAGGAGGGTCTCCTCGCTCACGAAGACGCGCACGACCAAGCGCTAGCCAAAGGCGTGAAACAGCTGAACCGGACACACCAGCTATTTGCCGACCGTTCGCCTCACCTGGCGTTCCTGCCTGACGATCGTCCGGTCATCGGTCTATTGGTGACGCTTGGCCACTTCGACCTTGTCGATCAGGACTTCGTCAAGGATGTTCTGCCAACGCCAAACTTCCCAACCGCGATCGTCTCGGTCGGCTTCATAGAAGCATTGGCGACGACGTTGCCGGACGAGAGTGCACGACTCGCAAGCACGGCCGCTGACTTCGTAGACGGTCACGGGTACATCAGGGCGAATCCGTGGGTCGAGGGCCTCGAACGTCGAGACAACCCCTTACTAAGCGTCGCGTATGAGAAGCTTGCGGTGGTGGCCTTTGCGCAGCAACAGGGCATCGACACCACCTGATCCGCGTCGCCGTCGAGCCACTAACAGACGGGCGGTGTCAGCCGTCGAGCTCCGCTTTCAAGCTGAGGTAATCGGCTCGCGCCTTGTTGAGTCTGCGGCCAAGTTCGGGGTTGCGTCCGGTGCGGTTGTCGAACGCTTCCTGTGCTCCCTCGTACTTGGCACGAGCGATGACGACCTGCTCTCTGAGCGACTTCATGAGAGTTCATCCAGCATGCGACGCACCCAGAACGAGCGAGTAGGCGCGAGGCCGGTCGGCGTGATGAGTGCGGCGAGTTCGTTGTCGCTCGTGAGCAGGCGAGTCACCTCGTCTTCGATCAGGGTAAGGCCGTCCCACGAGAAGAAGGATGAGCGTTCGTCGTTCGCAATGTGCCAGCCGTAGATGTAGTGGAACGAGCCATCGTCCCCCTTGGCGCACTTGAAGATGTACCCGTACTTGTCTTCGCGTAACAGGCGAAGCGCGTCCTTGAAGATCTGCTGCGGGTTGGCGCTCTCTCGTTCAAAAGCCTTGCGGACTTCGCTCGGTAGGGACTTGTAGGTCGGCACGGTGTAGGCGTCCTTGAACGTGCCTGACCACTCGATCACCGGTAGGCCCTCGGTCGCCTGCTTGGAGGCGATCTTCGAGTTCGTCTGGTGAACGATGATCTTCGCGAGTTTCACGCGTAGTGAAGTCTTCTTGCGGGTGCTGGCCCCGATGTTCGAGGTGTTCAGCAATACGTACGGCTGTGTGGCGGCGATCATGAGTTGCTCCCTAGTCAGGGTCGCCTCCTACAGCGACCAAGACGTATATCGCTACGGCCGAAACTTCTCGCCCCCGGTGAGGAGCCAGCACCGGGGGCGAGAACGAGCGTGAGGCAGAAAGTAGGAGTCAACTCACGGTCGGGAGGGCAACTATGGGAGCAATCGCCTATGTACTTATATCAACTCTTCCGGCGATCTAGCCCGAGACTCGGGTGACTCGCATAGCTGTCGAAAGCCGAATCGGGTCCCTCATATAGCCGCCTCGAGCCGAATCGGGTCCCTCATATAAAGACTTCTGAAAGGCCTCTTCGAGGCTTTAGGAGTTGAAAGCTTTTGCTCTGTAAGCAGAAACAGCTCGTGTGCGACTTCGCTCGTGTCATCTCTCAATTCGACTAGCCAACGTAAAGACCCTCCCAGGGTTGGAGGGCTCTTTAGATTCTGTGCCAGCCGTGGCGCTGTACGGCCTCCGTCGAAAACGTCGAGCGGAAAACCATGCTTCGTCATGGCGGTGGAGGCAACGAGGACTAGCGCCTCTACGCCATAGCGCGAAAGCCTCTGTGATCTCTAAACCTGGGTAGCCGAGCCACGGCGTTCCGACTAACTCTCATCCCTCCAACTCTTGGGAGGGGTGAGACGTTGGTGCTTTACCAGTGTGCTTGATGGCACGAGCGAGACCGGTCCTCACCCTTGACGAGTGATCGAGGCAACAGCGCCCTAGCGCTTGGAACACTTTTTAAAGCCGGTGGTTTTTCTTCTGAGAAGCCTGACGCCGGAGGCTCCGTACAAGGTTGACCAACGCCCGCCCGACGATGTACACACTTGTAACCATCGCTAGGCGCTGCTCTAAGCCCGCTGTTTGATCAGGTACGCGGTTGTGCGGAGCGCCGCTAATCGACCGTCAGGCCGCAACGGGCCGACTGGTGGATGGCCTGCAGGCGACACGACCGCCTGCGGCGCTAACATCTAGACTTCGTCATCATGAGTACACCTCAGTCATCGAAGACGATTGCCGCTACCTTCACGCGTAAGAACGGCGATGGTGAGACGGAGACAGCTCACGGCCAGTTCATCATGAGCGAGTCGGCACCGAACCACGTCGTTCATCTGTTCAGTGACTTCGCGAGCGAAGCCCCGGACATCGAACGATTCTTCTCTTCGGGCTCGGAGGTGAATAACTACCCGATCCTTCACGCGCAGACAGAGGAGGGATCGTTCACCTTCGTTGACCTCCGCCTAAACGGATACAAGCGGAACTTTGGGGGAGGCAAGCTCACTCGGCGGACGTACCAGCCTTATGTCGTCATCAAGAGTGAGGTTCTTCTGGAAGAAGACGATCTGTTTCTCACCCACGCGGCCTTCAGGTTCTGGGGGCAGGACGCCTGGGCGCAGTGGGTCAATTGGAACATCGAGACCAATCTTGACGACGAGCGAGAGCTACAGGTCACTCGGCTCAATATCCCGACCCGCACCGTGGTCTACCGAGGCGTCGAGGTGTCTTTGAAGGACGCATCGCCGAGAATCTGGTCGCCAGGCGACAGCGGCAAGCTGACGTTGACCCAGACAAGCATCTTCAAGCTGACGTTCCCCGAGCCGGTCAGCCTGCGCGATTTCATCTCGGGATGGGTTCTGCCCCTTAGTTTCCTTGTCGGCTCAGGCATCCGAAGCGCTGCCGGCATCGAGTCAATGTGGATCGGCAACACGACCTGGACGTACACGGGGTCGGGCGAACTCGTGGGTCGCGACGTGCAAGTGCTCGCGAATAACCCTGACCGGAAGGTGACTCAGGACGACCTGGAGGAGGGGAGGTTCATGCACCGCCTCCGCAACTTCGACTACGAAACGCAGATGCCGATCTTCTTCGACGCCTGGAAGAAGCATCAGGTCACCTTCGAGCAGTACGTGGACTGGATTCAGCAGCGCCCGACCAGTCGCCTGACGCAGATGAGCTACCTCGCCCAACTCGTTGAAACCTTCGACCGGTCCATCAATCCAGACCCGGAAACTGACGACGCACTTCGCGAGTTGGCTGCCACGGCCGAAGCTGCCCTTGCAGAGCACGATGATCTGAGGCCGTTCGCCAAGAAGGCAAAGCAAGCCGTCCTCGAGAGCGCACGGCCGACGCTGCGGCAACGACTTGCGAGAATGGACACCGAAACGGGCGAGCTACTTACGACTGCGATCGGGGGTGTCCGGTCCTGGAAGGACGACGTTTCGCTCGTTCGGAACTCCCTGATACACGGCCTGCCGACCTCCGTGTTCTTCGCCCGAAATCACATCCCGCTGTATGTCAGCATCGACATCTTGGAGATTCTGTTCGAGGCTCGCCTGCTGGTCACCCTCGGGTTCACCCCGGAGCAGGTGGAGCAGATCCTGACCAAGGACAACCCTCGGTGGTACCAGCGGGTCTCGCAGATCACCGACTTCCTTGACTCGCTCGTCGAGTTCCGAAACTTCGTTCCGCCCGCGGATACGCAAGCCGAGGACAATGACGACGCGACGCCTGACCCGACGACTTGAGGTGCCGCATGACCAAGGCTGGGGATGCAGCGTGGTTAGGCTTGCCGAGTGAGTCATGACATCAGCCACCGCCCTCCCGCCCTCGTTGGGAGTCCGATCATCAACACTGTGCTCGACGACGCCCTCGAGGAATTGCTTAGGGCCGAAGACGCGGAGAGCGTCAGTCTGTGGTTCGACCGGTTTGGTTCCGAAATATTCCGACCCGATACCCCGGTGAACGAGGCTATTAGCGCTGTTCAGATCCTCACGAATCGGCGCCACATACCGTCGACGGTGTTGATTCAGTCACACGCGGGCGCACGCCGGTTTATGTCGTCTCCCACCTACGACGACTTTTGGGAGAAGATCGAGCACATCTATCAGGTGCGATTCAAGGACGAACTGCCGCCCCTGGGCGACCCGAAGTTCTGGGCCTTGGAGTCGCCGGACGTTTTTAGCCTCATGGACGAGCTTCGAGCGGTGGTCGATCGAGCACAGCACCCCCGATACATCCTGGATCTCTGGCGTTTCGCTCAGACCTACCTCGCCAATTACAAGTCTGCGAATTTGACCTCGCTTGTGTCCGCTTTTCGACGCAACCCGCAGACACCTGCGGAGGTCGTCACTGAGGCCTCGGCTTGAAGCTTCACGCATGACGAAACGCCCCCAGCCTTGTTCGGCTGGGGGCGTTTCGCACATCGGTTAGTCCTCGTCGTCTGATGGCGTCCGAGGTGTCAGGGTGATGCGGTTAGCGATCAGGTAGTCCTGAAACCCCTTGAGTGACGCGCGGTCGATGCTGAGGCCTGAGTCTTTGTTCATGGCTGTCTCCCTAGTCAGTGGTCTTCGTATCGCCGACGATCTGGCCAGCCTCACGAAGTACGCGGTAGGCGGCCAGGTAGACGATTGCTGCTTCGTAAATCTCTGGCTGGGCGCAGCCGTTCTCGATCCGAGCGCGTGCCTCATCGGGAGAGTCGTGGATGGCTCCCAGAACAGTGTTGCAACGGATGCACAGAAGGCCACGCACGCACTTGCCACAACGAGGGCCGTCCGCGCACTCGCACTCGTGATCGTGGTCGATGACCTCAGGTGGTACGACGGCGCAGAGGCCGCATAGCCCATCGTTGGCGGTAAAGATGTTTCGGTGACGCTCGCGAGACAGCTTGTGTGACGCGGCAGCCCAGGGACTGAAGAACAGAGGTTCAAGTACCTCCACTGTCAACGGTTCTCCGGTGTAGACCGATTCGAGGTAGTGGTCTCTGCACAGTCCCTCGTAGACAAGGCGCGTGCTGGTGCAGTTGGTACAGGTCGCTTTCTTTGACATTGGTGTATCTCCATTGAGCGATGCATGAACGGTCAGCGGGGGTATGGACCGCTCGTGGCATACCCCCGCCCAACGTCAATATCGCCATGCCCTCTAGCGGTGACACACTGTGCCGTCTATCGGGATCGCTCTCGAGGCCGAGTCGGTGACACACTGTGCCGCTTCTCACAGACGCTTAGCGACAGCCGACGATGGGTTGGTGACACACTGCGCTGACAGGATTCGGCGGTGCCGGTCATCTCGTTTCTGGTCGGTGACACACTGTGCCTCGTCGCGCTCAAGCCGGTGACACACTGTCCGCTCACATCGCTTCGCGCCGGTGACACACTGCCCGTTCGACTCGTCACGACTAGGTGACACACTGCGCCTTCGCGCCGTTCAGCGGTGGTGACACGCTGTGCCTTGACTCACGAGGGGTCGGTGACACACTGAGCCGCAATCGGCCTACGCCGGTGACACACTGCGCCTCGGCCTGCCCTCTGACGACGGGGAGCATCGCGGACCGTCAAGGATCGAAGTTTGAAACCTGTCCCTAGGTATCCAGCATCGAGAGTTCAAACCTTTGCGAAGGTTGAAGCAGGTGTCAGAGGACGGCAGTCCAACAAGAGTCGTGTTCCGTAGTCGAGGCTCTATCGACAGAGCTATCTAACAGCCCAGTGGTTAGACCGAAATCAAACAGCGCTTGGTAGCAGGTTGAAGACTCAGAAAGGTTTGGGCAGATTGTCTAAATGCTCAATGTCCCAGGAGGGGATGAAGGGGTGAAGTCCAGGAGGTGGATTTAGGTCGAGTCCCAGAGAGGGATTTAGGGTTGAGCTTTTCGGGAGTCCAGAGGGTGTCCCAATGGTTGGCGAAGCCAAGGGAAGATTACCGCGCCGAATGTTTGGTTTGGCGACCACGGTAGAACCACGCGTCTTGGCGCTTCAGCTTGTCGACTGAAGCATCCCTATGGTCGTCCCACACTGCTGAACAGCTGATGCGACAAGCCGAAGCGATATTGATTCTGAACCCACGAATCAAGGAGTCGCTGACATGACTGACACAACCGCTGTAAACCCTCTCCTAGAAGACGACGAGGACGAATTCACCGTCACGAATCCGATGCTGGATGAAGACGAAGACGAAACCGTAGCCGCACCTACTCGCCCGCTGCTCAACCTCCCAAGCAAAGCCCCTGCGCAGACACCTGCCGCCCCGAAGGTGCTGAAGGTGGGAGACAAGGGATACAACCTCGGAGGCAAGCACCCGCACAAGGGAACGCCTCGCGCTCACGCCACGGCCAACGACGCACCCGGACTCGCGTTCATGTACGAGGTGAAGGTCGTTGACCTCATGACCTTCTCGATGGCCCTTCGAACCGCTGCAAGCCCCATCTCCGTCGGCGGCAGAATGCCGAGCGAGGGCGGTGCCCGTAAGAAGCTCGTTCGCCTCGAACGCCTCGGGCTCGTTGAAAGCGTCTACTCGCGTGACGACGGCAAACAGCTCTGGGGTGTCACTGAAGCCGGAATCTCCGCTGCACAGCGCTACGGGTTCATCCTCGATGACAACCTCCCGTCGTGGAAGAGCATCAAGGACATGAAGCGCAAAACACTCGCGCACAGTCGAGCCATCGGCACCGTCGCCGCTCACCTCATGGCCGGCGACTACAAAGAGTCACTGGGGATCGGTGCTCTGGACTTCAAGCAGCTCGTGAGCGAGGACAAGATGCGCCGCGACCAGAAGCCGGTGTCCGATGCGGTCAAGGTTCGCGAGGACACGAACTTCGGCATCGAGCGAAGAAAGACCGTCGCCGCTGCTCGCGCTGAGTTAGAGGCAGGGACGCTCGACCGCAGCCACCTGTTCCTCAAGTACCCGGAACTGCTCGTCATGGGCTACTCCAAAGACTTCGATGACGGCAACTTCATCCACGAACACTGGGCTGACCTCGTCGTTCTTCTGGATCGAACACCGGGAGGCCCGAAAGGCAAGAACGTCATGATCGAGGTCGAGCTGAACAAGAAGGGCTGGGTGCATCTTCGAAAGCTGTTCAACACCTACGTCAAGGAGTTCCAGGACGGAACTGTTTTCGAGCGCGTCATCTACGTCGTCCACTGGAGCGAGGTCGAGAACCTAATCCGCGCCGTGGATAAGGACGGAAAGTTTGGCCTCATCGAGAGCGGCCGACTCGTCATCACCTCCCTGACTGATCGGTACGGCAACCCCGTTGGTCGCTTCGACAAGCTGGGTGACTGACATGGTCGTCAACTGGAAGTACACCGACGCTGACTTCACATTCCAGGAACTTGCCGACTCCATCGCCTGGCTGATGGAGGCGAACTCCGACTTCGATCCGATGGACACCGAAACGCTCAACCCGAACATTGACCAGGAGAAAGGCCATGAATGACTTACTCGACAACCTCATCCCACTAGCGATCACTGCGTTCGTGCTAATCGGCGGTGGCGCTCTCGCGGTGAGGGTTTTCCTTCCCCGCCTGATTCTCGCCAACGCGAAGCGAAAGCGACCCCTCAACGAGCGCGAGACGTTTGACTACCTACAGAAAATTCTCACGATTGAAGAGGTAGTCGAAACCTACGCTCCTTCGAAGCCGTTCATGAAGGAAATCGAGAAGGAACAGAAGGCGCACCCGCAGGCTGCATGGCTATCTCCTTTTCCTCAGGCAGTGAAGAAGGCAAACGCCCGCAACAAGCCCGCGAAGACCGCCCAACGGTTCTTGCTAGCGCGCGCCCAAATAGCTCACGCGGCGAAGTCCGTTTCGGTGGCCGAGCTCCCCGAAGATCTACAGCCGGGTAACGCTGGGCCGGAGCACTTCTTCATCAACCTACAGCTCGACGGTAAGCCAGAAGGCAAGATCAAAGCTCTTGAGGCCGTGATCAAATCGACGCTTGGCCTCCACTCGCTCACCCCAACTGACGCCGACGACTTCTTCTCGATCAGGTACATCGGCCACGCGGTTTCGCCCGTGGACAAGATCGAAGGGTTAACGCCTGGAGCCGACTTCTTCGAGCAGTATCCCGCCGCTCGAATCACCTCAATTCCTCTCGCAGTGAAGGCCAACGGCGAGGCATGGGAACTACCGACCCACCACACGCTGATTCACGGCACAACCGGATCGGGTAAAGGTTCGCCCATTCAAGGGATGATCCGACAGCTTGAGCCGTTCATCCACGAGGAAATCGTCAAGCTCTACGGCATCGACCCCAAAAGCGGTGAAATTAAGCCGTTCGTCGGCTCGTCGCTCTTCGCGGGCATCGCAATTGGAGACAACGAATCGATGGTCGGGATGATCAACGCGCTTCACGCGCTCATGAAGGCACGCCAAGACTCCATCGTCGCGACCAAGGCGAACGATTTTGGCCGGACGGTTCCGTTCGACAAGGAAACCCCACTCGTCATCATCTTCATCGACGAGTTCCTGAGTCTTCTATCCGCCATGAAGAACATGGGTAAGCCCGGTGCCGTCGCCGTTCAGCGACTCACAGAAATCTTGGCGCAGGGTCGTTCAGGGAACATCTTCGTGGTGGCCGCTACTCAGGCCGCGACCAAAGACCTCATGGGTGACATGCGAGAGAACTTCCCAAACAAGATCGTTCTTCGCCTCGAGGACGGGCAGACCTATTGGAACGACCTGTGGTTAGGCGACACCGCCAGCGCTCAGGGATTTGACGCGACGAAGATCCGTAAGTCAGGTGCGAGCAACAATTACGCCACCGCAGGTGTGGGGTACGTCAAGGAACTCTCGGGCAGCCCAGTCAAGGTGCGCTTCGCCCGCACCACGGCTGACGACTTGGAAGACCTTTTGAATCGCAACCGTAAGGCAACCAGTACCCCTGAACCGCCGAGTGGCCTCGCGTTGAGCACCGTTCACGCGGACGACGACGCCAATGATGCTGACGACCTGGTCGACGACGGCGCCTTCGGGTTTGAAGAGATTCCCGGAACCGATAACGATGATGACGAATTGGGAATGCCGGACCTCAGCGAACTATCCCTCCCCGACCTCAATACCAATCACTAGGAGAAAGGCCATGAAACACCGACGACTACTACCCGAACCGGTTCCGTTTGAATTCTGCAAAGCTCACAGCCACAGCCTTCGAGACATCGCCCACGTACTGGGCGTGGACGCCGAAGATGTAGTCGTACGCGACTGCCGAGACGCCGCCGACGTGGCTTCGATGTTCCAGGTGGATGTTGACACATACCTGAGGGCGTTGGAATGCGCCTCATGCGACTACCGATGGGCGCACGGGTGTGACACTTCCGCGCCGTGCCTCAGCGGATGGACGAAACCATCTACCGCGAAACAGGTGGGTGCCGTGCGACGAACCGAACTCATGGATCAGAGATCGAGTCGCAAGAGCTTCGGCGTCCTAGGCAAAATCGAGAAGTTGTCCGGCGTCGCCGTTCCTGCTGGCTGGACAGGCAAGGTGGATGACCTCGCCGCCTACGTCGGTTTGCCGGTCGAGGAGGTCGCATCTCTCTGGCGCGAGGACCTGGACGACCTTCGTCGCATCTCGATCAAGGTGAACGCCTAACAGCTGTCATGACAAACCCCCGCAGATATCGGATCTGCGGGGGTTTGTCGCAAGAGCAACCACCGGTCTTTCGACCGACCCTGGGTTACCCAAGTCTTAGAACGGGATGAACATGCTTTCGTCCTCGCCGTAACCGTGTGTGACCTTCTCGTGAAACTCGAAAGCCGCGTGGGACGTGGCAAAGTGTGGTGCCAGATCGCAGATACCTAGGGGTAAAAGGCAATGGTGAATTGAGCCTGTTGAGTCGATGTGGAACACGGTGCGCCTCCCTGTGTGTCGGTCACACCAAATATCGATGCGCACCTCCGGCAAGGGCTGGTGATCACCGGTCTTCGGTCACCATGCTCACAAGCCCCTCGCCGAACGCCTTGTTTGCCTCCCAGCCGTGCCGTAAGTGCTCATCGACGACTTCTATCGCCCTGTGAGCACGTTGACTGTCGTCAAGGTTGGGCATGTGCGGAGTTGTGATCACGAAGTGGCTGCAATCAGCTCCGTGCAACGGTTGACGACGAATTCTGGCACTGCGTCGAAATCGCGCGGATTTAGCTGCAGGACGTACTCGTTCTCAATGTGATAAGTGGTGTTGACGAACTTCGTGAAGACATCATCCCCCTTGGGGAGGTCCGGGTTCAGATCTGCCATCATGCGGAACAATTGCACTTTTTCATAGCCGACGTTTGTGGCCTCGAAGCGGGCCTTGAGCGCACCCTCGGCCTTCAGTTCGGCCAGCAGCGCCGCGTAATCGAAGTCGCTGATGTGGCGCTGAATCTCGGTCGTGGCATCCGCGGTTTGCTTCGGGGTAAGAGGCACGTCCGGACCATCGCTGGGTCTGAAGATGGGCACCTCTCGACCATGGAAGAGATTGGAGAGAAGCTCGTAACCCGCGTCCTTTGTTCCATGGACCTCGTATAGGCGCCGCAAGTAGATGCACTTAACCATTGAGTCGGAAGCCGATTTGATGTTCTCTTCGCAGACTGTGGTGAATGTGAGAAGGTGACGGGCCTCGATGGGCTTTTCGGACACTCTGCCTTTGCTGCCACGGAGAAAATGCGCCACTGGCTTCGCCGCTGTGAACAGTCCCTTCGTAGCTACGCGAACCATGTCGATGGCTGGTTCGATGTCGTGTGTCAAAAGTAAAGTAGTGGTGTCTCTCAGGGAATTCCGGCCACGGAAAAGCTGATTGATAATGGCAAACTTCTTGGTTTTGTCAAAACTTGACACCGGGTCGTCGAGAACTACCAGATGAGGCTTTTTGTGTTGCACGTCGTGCATGAAGAGAACCATTGCGAAGGCATTCTTCTCGCCATAGCTGAGGTGACTTCCTGCTTCCTGAATGTGATCACCCGGAGCGTCCATGTGATCCAGCAGCATTCGATAGGTTTCGTCGCTCGGCTCGATACGTACCTGATAGCGATATCCCGCGGAACGAAGGAACGAGTTGACTTCCTCCTGATTTTTTTCAATGAGCTTGGCAACTCGATGCTTCTGCCTATTGATCCGCCCTTGGATCTCTCCGACCTGCGCAGACACTTCGTCTAGCTTCCCATTGATGATCATCGCTACGGAAGTAGTCTTCTCCGAGCTCAATGCAGGCAAGAATTGAAGATCTATCTTCAGATTCTTGAGTGCCAAGGAGAGGTTTTCCTCTTCTCGAAGCGCATGGAATGACAGCGCCCTGATGGCTGAGAGCTTGAGGAGGAGGGTCTCGATCTGGCCGCGGAGAGAAACGACAAAGGACTCTTGCTCTGCGCTAACCCCGGAAATGGAGCCTGTCACGTCCTTAAGGCTCTGTAGAGCTGACGGTGTGAAGTACCCGCCAAGCCGTTCGATCACACCCCGCAACAGGCTCATGTTCCGAACGGCTGTCGAGTCGTATTCCTCGGAAACCTTTTTTGCAGTCTCTTTGTCGATGCTTTCCCCTGAGCAAAATGGACAGTGGTCCGAGAGCTCAAGGAATTCTTTTCCTTTGGCCTGCCATGTGATCCAGGTCGCGGGGTTATCGCTCTGTATGAAGTTGGTGAAGCCGTGAAGGTGCTGTGGTACGTTCTCTAGCTTGCCGCCCACGGTGAGGGCTTTATAGCCTTTGCTGGTCTTGGCGACTGCGCCGCTTTTTGTGACATTGAAAGCATCCCTAAGCTCAGAAAAGCTTTCCACCGCCTCGTTGAACTCGACTTCTTCGTCAAAGGTTTGCTTCAGCGATTCGAACCGAGACGCAATCTGATCAATGCCGTCTTGGAAGCCCTCAGTCTTAATGAAGACTTCGAAGCTGTTCTCAAGCACCTCGTCACGCTTGAAAACGAACCCGGACACGTACGCGTCGTCGAACGTCATGACCTGAGATATGTCGTCAGCTCCGGTCACTTCAGGGCGCGGACCGTCCTTGTCTGCCCGGTGCTTGAACGGTGTCAGTTGATCGAGTTTTCCTTCACCTTCCGCGCGGTACCGTAAAGCCTTTGCAATAGTGCTCTTCCCAATACCGTTCGGACCGTACTTGATGTTGAGGGCGCCGGGACGAAGCACGATGGATGCTTCCTCGATGCTGTTGCAATTGCGGATAGTGATGTTGTAATCCGGCTTTGTTTCGACCGAATCGGGCAATGGTTCGGCAGTCGTCATCGCTTGCTCCTCATTGATTGGGTTGAAGTCTACTTAGTGACCTCGACGTTGTGGTCGTCGGATGGTGAAGCGAAACTAGCGATTTTCGACTAAGAGCTATAGGTGACGACTCGGAGTAAATACACGTGGCAGGGGCTGCGGTCATATTATGTCTGAGTTTCGGTCCATTGGCCGCAATGATAGCTACTCACAGTCGAGACGTTAAACCTGCAAACAAGTGGTCGTCTACCTGTTCGCAACCTGCCCCTCGATCGTGTCAACGATCGTGTTCATGACCTTGGTGTCTGCCAGGGTCGTGGTGTCCCCAACCTCGCGACCTTCCGCGACGTCGCGTAGTAGACGACGCATGATCTTCCCGGAGCGTGTCTTGGGAAGTTCGCCAACGATGTAGATATCCCGCGGACGGGCAATCGCACCAATCGCTTTCGTGACCCACGCCCGCAACTCGCGCACCATCGCTTCCGCACCTTCAGGTTCGAGGGTTACAGAATCGCGAATACATACAAAAGCGACCACCGCCTGGCCGGTGGTCTCATCGGATGCCCCGACGACGGCCGCTTCGGCCGTGAACGGGTGTGACACCAGCGCCGATTCGATCTCGGCCGTCGACAGGCGGTGCCCGGACACGTTCATGACGTCGTCGACGCGGCCGAGCAGCCACACGTCGCCGTCGTCGTCGAGGCGAGCGCCGTCGCCCGCGAAGTATTTGTCGCCGAACTTCTCCCAGTAGGTTTCCTGGAACCGCTCGGGGTCGCCCCAGATGCCGCGCAGCATGCTGGGCCAGGGCTCGGTCACGACGAGCAGGCCGCCGTTGCCCTCGCCGACCGGGTTGCCGTCGTCGTCGACCACGTCGATGGCGATTCCGGGCAGGGGAACCTGCGCGCTTCCCGGCTTCGTCTCGGTGATGCCCGGCAGCGCCGAGATCATGATGGCGCCGGTCTCGGTCTGCCACCACGTGTCCACGATGGGGGCCGTCTTGCCGCCGATGACCTTGCGGTACCACATCCAGGCTTCGGGGTTGATGGGTTCGCCCACCGAGCCGAGCAGCCGCAACGACGACAGGTCGAACTGCTTGGGGATCTTGCGGCCGAGCTTCATGAACGAGCGGATGGCCGTGGGGGCCGTGTAGAAGATCGAGACCTTGTACTTCTCGATGATCTCCCACCAGCGACCGGGATGCGGGCTGTCGGGTGTTCCCTCGTAGATGACCTGCGTGGCGCCGTTGGCGAGCGGGCCGTAGGTCACATAGGTGTGGCCCGTGATCCAGCCGATGTCGGCCGTGCACCAGTACACGTCGCTGTCGGCGTGCAGGTCGAAGACGTTCTTGTGGGTGAAGGCCGCCTGGGTCAGATATCCGCCCGAGGTGTGCAGAATTCCCTTCGGCTTTCCCGTCGTCCCCGACGTGTAGAGGATGAACAGAGGGTTCTCGGCGGGAAAGGCCTCGGCGGTGTGATCGGGGGATGCCGCGGCGAGCTCGTCGTGCCACCACCGATCGCGCTCGGGGTTCCAGTCCACGGTGTTCTCGCCGCGTTTGACGACGAGCACGTTCGTGACGGTGTCCTGCGGACCGAGGTCACCGCGCGCCTCGAGAGCGGCGTCGACGGCGGGTTTGAGCGGCGAGACCTTGCCTTTGCGCCAGCCGCCGTCGGCGGTGATGACGAGTTTCGCGGCGGCGTCGTCGATGCGCGAGCGCAGGCTGTCGGCGCTGAACCCGCCGAACACGACGGAGTGCACGGCGCCGAGGCGCGCGACCGCGAGCATGGCGATGACGGCCTCGGGAATCATGGGCAGGTAGATGGCCACGCGGTCGCCCGCGCGGATGCCGAGACCGGTCAAGACATTGGCGGCCCGCTTCACCTCGGCGGTCAGCTCGGCGTAGGTCAGGCTGCGGCTGTCGCCGGGCTCGCCCTCGAAGTGCAGGGCCACGCGGCCGCCGTTGCCGGCGTCGACATGGCGATCGAGGCAGTTGTAGGCCACGTTGAGCGTGCCGTCGTCGAACCACTTGGCGAAGGGCGGGGTGCTCCAGTCGAGCGTCTGTGTGAACGGCTTCTCCCACGTCACCAGTTCGCGCGCCTGGCGCGCCCAGAACCCGAGGCGATCATCGGATGCTTCGGCATAGAGTTCGGCGTTCGCCACCGCGTTGGCGGCGAATTCGTCGCTCGGCGCGAACCGGCGGTCTTCGTGTAAGAGGTTGTCGATCCTGTTGCTCATTGCGGCTCGGCGCTCCTTTGCGTTGCTGTTCGGACGGCGGTGTCCTGGCTGCAGACGACTGTACTCCGATTCGGCGAACTGCTTGCCGGGGCGGATATGCACAGGCCGCGGGGATGTAAAAAACCGACCAGTTTGTTCTCAGGAAGCTCCCAGATCCTTGTCGGCATTTAGGGGGACACGCCGGTTTGCGCATCTGCTGTTTCCGCGTACACTTGAACACGGCCGAATCTTCGTATTCGTGCATGCGGCGCCCGGATTCCCCCCAATCCCGCGTCGCATCTGGCGGCACCCATTCCCCCCAATGGGTGCCGCCCCCTTCTTTTTAAGCGCTCATCTCTCACGCCTGCCTGCTCTGTGGGCACAATGCGTCCCCCGGTGGGTGCGCCGAGCGGCTGATGCCGATGCGATCGCCGTCTTTCCGGCACCCCACTTCGGGTGTTCCCACTTCGGGTGTTCCCCGTTCCGGTCGTCAGATCGTTCTCCACAGGTGGGAATCGCCGAAAGTCTCCACAGATTGCCGGTGGCTCGCCGCCGGGATCGATCGCGCACATACCGTCGCAGGCATGAATCTTTTCGAGCAACAGCGCGTCAGGGGTCGGGCCCGGGCTGCGTTCGGCACCGGTCCCGGTCCTGAACCAGCGCGTGCAGCGGCACCTGCTCCAGCATCAGAACTCGCGCCTGCGCGTGCGCCGGGTGTCGCCTCAGCACGTCCTCCCCTCATCGGGGTCCACCCGCCGGGTTCCGAGCCGACGGGTGGCCAGGCCGCGCCTCCGCCCGTGGTCTCGGTGTCGGCACCGCGGCCGCTGTTGCTCGATCGGTATCGGCATCGCGCGATCGACCGTCCCGTTCGCCTCGATCACGCACGCGACCGGCAGCGACCGGCGCGTCTCCCTGCTGCCGCGCCGGTGGCTCCGCTTCGCATCGACACCGCGTCGCGTTTCGGCAACCTCGGCCCCTACCTCCTGCTCGATGATGTGACTGACATCGTCGTGACCGGATCGAGCGGAGCGTGGGTCGACCGGGGCCGGGGTTTCGAGCGCGTGACCGAATGGATGCCCAGCCCCGACGTCGTCCATGCGCTGGCGGTCCGGCTTATCGCCGAAGGCGGCCGCCACGTCGATGAGGTGACCCCCTTCGTCGATGTTCGGCTACCGGGAGGCATCCGGGTGCACGCGGTACTGCCGCCCCTTTCCGTCGGGGGAGCGGCTCTGAGCATCCGTGTCCCGGCGCAGCGTCCTCTGCGGCTTGTCGACCTCGAGGCGCGCGGCATGTTCTCTCTGCCCGGTGGTGCCGTGGCGCGGCGTTTGCGCGAGGCCGTCAGCTCTCGCACCAATGTGCTCATCTCGGGTGGTGCCGGAACGGGGAAGACCACGCTGCTCGCCGCGCTCTTATCCCACGCCGACCCGGCCGAGCGCATCATCTGCGTCGAGGATGTCTCCGAGCTTCTGCTCGATCATCCGCACGTTGTCTCGCTCGAAGCGCGGCAGCCCAATGCCGAGGGCAGTGGCGGAGTCGACATCGCCCGACTCCTCCGCGAGTCGCTGCGCATGCGGCCCGATCGGCTCGTGCTCGGCGAATGTCGCGGAAGCGAGATCCGCGACATGCTCGGCGCACTCAACACCGGCCACGAAGGCGGGGCCTGCACGGTGCACGCCAACTCCCTCGACGACGTTCCGGCGCGTCTCGAAGCGCTCGGCGCTCTCGCCCATATGTCGCCAGAATCCGTGGCTCGGCAATCGGCCAGCGCCATCGGTCTCATCGTCCACCTGCGGCGCATCGATGGCGTGCGGCGCGTCAGCGCCCTGGGCCACTTCCGGCGTGACGAGCACGGTCGCCTCGCTGTCGCCACCGAGGTCGCGTCATGACGGTGCAGCGCCTGTCGGCCGCTCGCATCACCGCGGTTCGGCGCATCGTGCATGCCGCGGCCGTCGACGAGCGGCCCCACGCCGAGAACATCGCTACGGTCGTTCAGCGGCTCGCCGTCGTTCTCGAGGCGGGTGTCGCGCCCGGCTCCGCATGGCGTTATCTCGACGACGATTCGGCCGCCGTGTCCTCCGACAGCGTCGCGCCCGTCGTTCATGCGATGCGTCGACTCCGGCGCGGAGGGAGCGTCGTGCCGGTGCTTCTCGAGGCCGCGCCGCGAACGGGTCCGGCGGCGCCCCTCTGGCGGGCCGTAGCCGCCGCATGGCAGGTGTCCGAGACGACCGGCGCGCCACTCGCTCCCTGCCTGACCTCCATTGCTGCCTCGCTTCTCGACGTCGGGTCCACCGAGCGCGCGGTGCAGATCGCTCTCGCCGGGCCCACCGCAACGTCTCGCCTGGTGCTCGGCCTCCCGGTCGTCGGCCTCGTCTTCGGCGCTCTCCTGGGCTTCGATACGCTCCAGTTCCTCTTCACCACGACTCTCGGGGCGGTCTGCGGTCTCGCCGCCGTCGTGCTCGTGCTCATCGCCCGACGGTGGAGCAACCGCCTGGTGCGCGCCGTCGCCCCGCGGGGACGCGCCCCCGGCCTGCTGCTCGACCTCACGATCATCGCGCTCGCCTCCGGCCGGTCCGCTCTCTCAGCCGTAGCCGCCGTCTCGACCGCCATCACCGATTGCGAACTCGAGTCGGCCACCGAGAGCGCCGAACACTCCGACCGAGAGGCGGTCCTCGTTCTCTCGAAACGAGCCGGGATCCCGGCGTCGCTCCTGCTCGCCTCCGAGGCACAGTCCTACCGTCGCATGGCGCGCACCGCCGCGGCCCGCAACGCCGAAAAGCTCGGCACGCAGCTGCTTCTCCCGCTCGGCCTCTGCATCCTCCCCGCTTTCATCCTGCTCGGCGTCGTACCCATCGTCGCCGGCATCCTCTCGAGCTCGATCAGCGCGCTCTAGTCCATCCATCCACACCATCCACGTCACGACAACCCACGGAGCACCATGTACACCTTCGAGACCCCCGCACTCTCCGGCCCGTCATTCCCCACACGACGACGATCGCTTGCCGACGACGCCGGGGCGGCCACCGCCGAATACGTCATCACGACCATGGCCGCCGTCGCCTTCGCCGGGCTGCTCGTCATCATCATGCGCAGCGACGAGGTCAAGGGCATTCTCCTCGACCTCGTTCGCCGCGCCCTCAATGTCGGCTGATCGTGAACGAGCTATCTGCTGGCCGGCCGAGCAACGTCCACGGAGCAGTCCTACCCGTAGCGGCTCCGATATCGGGCGCGCTTCTGCCGCGGTTCACGTCCGCTTCGACTGTGCCGCTGCACAGGTTCGCGCAGGATCGCGGGTCGGTCGCAGCCGAGTTCGCCGTGACGATGCCCGCCGTCCTCCTCGTGCTGGCGCTGTCGGTCGGAGCACTGGGTGCCGCGGTGCACCAGGTGCGGCTCGCCGACGCCGCGGCCGACGCGGCGCGTGCGCTCGGTCGCGGAGAACCCGTCTCGTCCGCCGGAGCCCTCTCCGCCCAGCTCGCACCCGGCTCCACGCTCACCACGTCGTCCGAGGGCGACCTCGTGTGCGCCGAGGTGTCGCGGCCCTGGGCGTTACCCGGCGGTCGTGTCACAGGCATCAGGCTGGCGGCACGCGCCTGTGCACTGGGCGGAGGGCGATGATGGCGTCCCGCCCGGTAACGGCGACACGCCGACGCCTCAGCGGTGGATCGGCGAGACTGCACGAGGGGTGCCCGGTTGCGACTCCGCTCTCACGATGTCGCTGCGGCTCGGGGAGCCTGCTCTCGGTTGCCCTCATCGCCTGCGGGGCCATGACCGCTATCGGCCTGACCGCGTCGACCGCAGCCGCGCTGGCCCGACAGAACTTGAACCATGCCGCCGACGCGTCGGCGCTCGCCGCCTCAGACACACGAAACGGATTCTCGGACGGGGAGCCCTGTGCCCGAGCGGGCAGCGTCGCCGCGGCATACGACGCTCGGGTCACCCAGTGCCGACCCTGCGGCGACGACATGTGCGTCGAGGTGAGCGACACGTTCCTCGGCCTCGCGTTCTCGGCGCGCGCCCGCGCGAGCGGGGCGATCGCGTGAGCGACACGCCCCTCGTCGACCCGCGCCTACGAGAAGTTCGTGGTGAGGAACCGATAGGCGACAGCGCTCGGCAGGGCGGAGCCCGCCGACTCGAACTCCTGGCCGGCGGAGCGCGCATAGATATAGGTCTTGCCGCCCGGCGCAGGAATCTCGACCGTGGGCTTCGGTTGCCCGTCATCGAGGAAACCCGTGGCGACCGTGCGGCCCTCGAGGGGGCCGTCGGTGAGCTTGGCAGTGTACGTCGTCTTCGTCGTGTCACTCATACCTCTTATTGTCCTCACAACCGAAACGGGCACAAGGGGCCACGGCCATCCGCGGCGGAATCACGCGGCAGCCGATTAGGTGGAGGCCCAGTGGGTGTGTGTATGGTGTGGCTGACGAGAGGAGTCTGGTGACAGGCACAAAGAAGCTGGTCATCGTAGAGTCGCCCACCAAGATGAAGTCGATTGCCGGCTATCTGGGCGACGGATACGAGGTCCTGAGTTCGGTGGGGCACATTCGTGACCTGGCCGAGCCGAAGAACCTGCCCGCCGACCTCAAAAAGGGTGGCCTCGGCAAGTTCGCCGTCGACGTCGACAACGGGTTCGAACCGTACTACGTCGTCTCCGACAGCAAGAAGAAAACTGTCGCCGAACTCAAACGAGCCCTGAAAGACGCCGACGAGCTCCTGCTCGCCACCGATGAAGACCGCGAAGGCGAAGCCATCGCATGGCACCTGCTGCAGGTCCTCAAGCCCAAGGTGCCCGTCCGCCGCATGGTCTTCCACGAGATCACCAAAGACGCCATCCTCGCGGCCACCGACAACACCCGTGAACTCGACGTCGCCCTGGTCGACGCGCAGGAGACACGCCGCATCCTCGACCGCATCTACGGCTACGAGATCTCCCCGGTCCTCTGGCGCAAGGTCGGTCCGGCGCTGTCCGCCGGTCGTGTCCAGTCCGCCGCCACCCGTCTCGTCGTCGACCGCGAGCGCGAACGCCTCGCCTTCACCGCCGCCAGCTACTGGGACCTCACGGCCCACGTCGCCGCCGACGAAGCCACGCCGTTCGAAGCGCGTCTCGTGCGACTCGACGGCGAGCGCGTCGCCACCGGTCGCGACTACGACGACACCGGTGCCCTGAAGAGCAAGGCCGTGCCGCTCGACGAAGCCACCGCCACGAGCCTGGCCGCCGCGCTCTCCGCGCCCGGCACACCCGTTCGCGTCAGCAAGGTCGAGTCGAAGCCCTACTCGCGTCGACCGGCGGCGCCCTTCACCACGTCGACCCTGCAGCAGGAGGCCGCGCGCAAGCTGCGGTTCTCGGCCCGTCAGACGATGAGCGTCGCTCAGTCGCTGTACGAAAACGGTTACATCACCTATATGCGAACCGACTCGGCGTCCCTGTCGAGCCAGGCCATCAATGCGGCCCGTGCGCAGGCGACGAGCCTCTACGGCGCCGAGACCATTCCCGACAAGCCGCGTCAATACGCCGGCAAGTCCAAGAACGCTCAAGAGGCACACGAGGCCATCCGCCCCTCGGGTGACACCTTCCGCACGCCGTCCTCACTCGCGTCGACGCTGCACGGCAACGACTTCAAGCTCTACGACCTGATCTGGAAGCGCACCGTCGCCAGCCAGATGGCCGATGCCAAGGGGCAGACCGCAACGGTCACCATCGAGGCGACCGCCGACAAGGTCGCCGAGTTCACGGCATCCGGCACCGTCATCACGTTCCGTGGGTTCCTCAACGCCTACGAAGAGGGCCAGGACGAAGACCGCAACGCCGACGCCAGCGCCAAGGAAGCGAAGCTCCCGCCGCTGACCGAAGGCCAGCAGGTCGCACTGCGCGACGTCGAGGCGAAGGGCCACGAGACCAGCCCGCCGCCCCGCTACACCGAAGCAAGCCTCGTCAAGCAGCTCGAAGAGCTCGGCATCGGCCGCCCGTCGACATACGCGCAAACCATCGCCACCATCATGGACCGCGGATATGTGACGCAGCGGGGGCAGGCACTCATCCCCAGCTGGATCGCGTTCAGCGTCGTGCGTTTGCTCGAGCAGCACTTCGGCGACCTGGTGCAGTACGACTTCACCGCCGCGATGGAAGAAGATCTCGACCGCATCGCCAACGGCAGCCAAGACCGCA
Organism: Okibacterium fritillariae; assembly: GCF_052783725.1. Taxonomy (NCBI): domain Bacteria; kingdom Bacillati; phylum Actinomycetota; class Actinomycetes; order Micrococcales; family Microbacteriaceae; genus Okibacterium; species Okibacterium fritillariae. The sequence goes on along the minus strand of NZ_CP199917.1, from coordinate 2,395,519 downwards.
CGGCCTGGCTGCAGAACTTCTACTACGGGGGCGACGACCACACCGGTCTCCGTCAGGTCATCGACAACCTCGGAGAAATCGACGCGCGCGACATCAACTCTCTGCGCATCGACGACGACATCACCCTGCGTATCGGCAAATACGGCCCTTACCTCGAGGTTCCCGACCCCGACAACGCCGAGGGCACGCCGCGCCGCGTCAACATCCCCGAAGAACTCGCGCCCGACGAGCTCACACCGTCCAAGGCGCGCGAGCTGATCGACGCGCCCGTCATCGGAGACCGCGTTTTGGGCGTCAACCCCGAGAACGGCAAGCAGATCGTGGCGAAGGACGGCCGCTTCGGCCCCTATGTCACCGAGGTCGACCCCGAGCCCGCAGAAGTCGCAGCGCCCGAAGCGGATGCCACCACCGTCGACCCGGCAACCGGCGAAGTGCTCGAGGGTGCCAAGAAGCCCGCCAAGAAGAAGGCGCCGGCCAAGAAGGCCGCCGAGAAGCCGCGCACCGCGTCTCTGTTCAAGTCGATGTCGCCCGACACCATCGACTTCGATACCGCCATGCAGCTGCTCAACCTGCCGCGAGTCGTGGGCAACGACCCCGAGAGCGGGGAAGAGATCACGGCCCAGAACGGCCGCTACGGCCCCTACCTGAAGAAGGGCGCCGACACCCGTTCGCTCACGAGCGAGGACGAGATCTTCACGATCGACATCCCCGGAGCCGTCGAACTCTACGCCCAGCCCAAGTACGGTGCGAAGCGCGCGTCGAGCGCCCTGAAAGAGTTCGAGGCCGACCCCGAGAGCGGTAAGCCCATCAAGGTGAAGGACGGCCGATTCGGGCCCTACGTCACCGACGGCGTCACGAACGCGACCATCCCCAAGGCCGAATCGGTCGAAGAGATCACGTTCGACCGTGCCGTTCAGCTGCTGGCCGACAAACGCGCAAAGGGTCCGGCCGCACCGCGGGCGAAGAAGGCCCCGGCGAAGAAGGCTCCGGCCAAGAAGGCCCCGGTGAAAAAGACGGCCGCTGCGAAGACGACGACGGCGAAGGCGACCGCGGCCAAGACGACGGCCGCGAAGACGACGGCCGCGAAGACCACCGCCGCGAAGACCACCGCCGCGAAGGCGCCGGCCAAGAAGCCCGCCGCCAGGAAAACTGCCGCCACGAAAACGGCCGCCGACACGAAATGAGCGAGCGACCGCATCCCGGCCTCTTCGTCACCATCGAGGGAGGGGACGGCTCGGGTAAATCGACCCAAGCCGCCCTCCTCGAACAGTGGTTGACCGACGAGGGATACACCGTGGTTCGCACGCGCGAACCCGGCGGCACCGAGGTCGGACTGCTGCTGCGTGAAATCGTGCTCCACCATCGGGGGGACATCCCGCCGCGCGCCGAAGCGCTCCTGTATGCCGCCGATCGCGCGCAACACGTGGCCACGCTCGTCCGGCCCGCCTTGCAGCGCGGAGACATCGTCCTGCAAGACCGGTACATCGACTCCTCCGTCGCCTACCAGGGCGCAGGCCGCACCCTCGGCGGCGACGAGATCCGCGCCCTGTCCGACTGGGCAACCGACGGTCTCGCACCCGACATCACCCTTCTTCTCGACCTCGACGAAGAAACGGCCCGGGCGCGGATGGGGGCAACCGAACGGCGTTTCGACCGCCTCGAAGCCGAGAAACAAGACTTCCACCGCCGGGTGCGCGGGGCTTTCCTCGCGATCGCCGACAACGAACCCGACAGGGTCGCCGTGATCGACGCCGCCGAACCCGTCGAACTCGTCGCCGAGACGATCGCCGCACGCATCCGCCCGCTTCTGCCGTAAGGGACGTCGCTCCGAGCGCCCGTCCGCTGTCAGGGGCCGCCGGTAAGGTGGAACCGTGGGAGCTTGGGACGACATCATCGGGCAGACGGACGCCGTCGAGCTGCTGACCGACGCCAGCCGCAACCCGCAGGCCATGACGCACGCCTGGCTCATCACGGGGCCACCCGGGTCGGGCCGCTCCAACCTGGCCTACGCGTTCGCCAAAGCGCTCCTCAGCCGCGTGCCCGGCGGCGACGAGCACACCGACCAGCAGGTCGACGCACGCACACATCCTGATCTGACATCCCTGTCCACCAGCAAAGTCATCATCTCGATCGACGAGGTGCGACACCTCGTCACCGGCGCCTCCTATGCGCCCTCCGTCGGCCGCTACCGTGTGCTCGTCGTCGAAGACGCCGATCGGATGGCCGAGCGCACCTCCAACGTGCTCCTCAAAGCGCTCGAAGAGCCGCCCGAGCGCACCGTGTGGATCCTGTGCGCACCGAGCGAAGCCGACCTCATTCCCACCATCCGCTCACGCGTGCGCAGCGTGCGGCTGCGCGTGCCCGACGTCACCGAAGTGGCCGCGCTCCTGCAGCGCCGAGACGGCGTCGACGCCGAGACGGCCGAGCGCGCCGCCCGGCACGCCCAGAACCACATCGGCATGGCGCACCGTCTGGCCACCGACGAGACGGCGAGACAGCGGCGCGACGAGACGCTGCGCGTGGCGCTCACGGTGCGCACCGTTTCAGACGCCGTCGTGGGCGCCGCCACCCTGCTCGAACTCGCCGGCTCCGACGCGAGCGCCTACACCGAGCAGCGCGACGCCGAAGAACGCGAAAACGCCCTACGCTCGCTGGGCATCGAACCCGGCAAACCCGTTCCGCCCGCGCTGCGCGCCCAGATCCGCGGTCTCGAAGAAGAACAGAAGCGCCGGGCCACCCGCAGCCTGCGCGACGGCATCGATCGCATCCTCGTCGACCTGCAATCGGTCTACCGCGACATCGCGCTGCTGCAATTCGGCATCGACGACACCATCATCAACCGCGAGCTGCTGCCGCACCTGCGACAATCAGCAGAATCATCGAGCCAGGCCAGCACCATGGCCACGCTCGACGCCATCGCCACCGCCCGCCACCGCATAGAGGGGAACGTCGCGCCCGCTCTGGCTCTCGAAGCCATGCTCGTCGCGGCACAACGCTGACATGAACAACGACGATATGGGCAACGCCGACCAGAACGCTCCGGGTGCCGACCACAACGCTCCGGGCGCCGGAAACGATGCTCCGGGAGCGCGCCACACCTCGCACGGCTCGACCCCGTGGGAACTCAGGTCTGCTGACACGGCCATCGAGGGCCGCCGCCCGCGCCGGTCTCTGCGCCGCCGCGCGGCCAGCGTCGTGGCCACCGTCACCGTCGCCGCACTCGCCCTGAGCGGCTGTGTCACGGCCTTTCTCCCGAGCGACCATAACGGGGGCGGCAGCAGCACCTCCACGCCCGTAGCCGAAGACGTGGCCGCCGACCTCACACCCTTCTACAGCCAAACCCTCACCTGGAAGAGCTGCGAAGGCGGCGATCTCGAGTGCACCACCTTCGACACCCCCGAGAACTGGGATGACCCCTCGGCCGGTTCCGTCGAGATCGCCGCCGTGCGCTCCCGAGCCACCGGCTCCGACCGCGTCGGCTCTCTGCTCGTCAACCCGGGCGGACCCGGCGGCTCCGGCTACGACTTCGTCGCCGACAGCCTCGACTTCGCCACCGACCAGAAGCTGCAGGCATCCTTCGACATCGTCGGCTTCGACCCCCGCGGCGTCGGCCGATCGACACCCGTCACCTGCTTCGACCCGAAAGCGCTCGACGCCTACCTCTACGACATCCCGGCCAACGCGCGCGGAACAGAGGCGTGGCAGCAGGAGAGCGCCCAGAGCGCCACCGACTTCGGTCAGGCCTGCGCCGACAACACGGGCGAGTTCCTGCACTACGTGAACACCGTGCAGTCGGCCCACGATATGGACCTGCTGCGCGCGCTCGTCGGCGACAGCAAGCTCTACTACCTCGGCTACTCCTACGGCACGTTCCTCGGCGCCACCTACGCCGAGCTCTTCCCCGACAAAGTCGGCCGCCTCGTGCTCGACGGCGCCATCGACCCCTCGGTCAGCAACTTCGAGGTCACCAAGACGCAGTCGATCGGCTTCGAGAACGCCCTCAAGGCCTACCTCGAGAGCTGCCTCGCCGGCTCCGACTGCCCCTTCACCGGGTCGGTCGACCAAGCCATGACGCAGATCCGTGCGCTGCTCGAATCCGTCGACAAGACGCCCATCCGCAACTCGGACGGGCGCATGCTCGGCTCGGGCACCCTCGTCACCGCCATCATCTACCCGCTCTACTCGCAGTCCAGCTGGAGCTACCTCACCCAGATGTTCGACGACGTCATGAAGGGCTCCGCCAGCGTCGCCTTCACGCTCGCCGACGGCTACAACGGGCGCAACCCCGACGGCACCTACGCCGACAACTCCACCGAGTCGTTCACGGCCTACAACTGCCTCGACTACACCTACGACGCCGACCCCGCCGTCATGGCCGAGCAGGCCGCCGAAATCGAGAAGGCCGCGCCCGTCATCGGCAGCTACATGACCTACGGCGACATCGGATGCGCCAACTGGCCCTACACCGACGGCGCAGAGCGGGTCGCCATCAACGCCCCCGGCGCCCCGCCCATCATGGTCGTCGGCACCACCAACGACCCGGCCACGCCCTACGAATGGGCCGTCTCGCTCGCCGACCAGCTCGAGAGTGGATTCCTCCTCACCTATCAGGGCGAGGGGCACACCGGCTACAACAAGGGCTCCGACTGTGTGGACAAGGCCGTCGACGACTACCTGGTCAACGGCACCGCGCTGAGCTCCGATCCGAAATGCACCTGATCACCAAATAAATGACACGCCGATGGCCGCGGTGGGGCTGTGCCCGATTCACACTCGGGCCCAGAAACCGCTAAGATCATTCCTTGTGTTGCCGTACACGCGAAAGCGAACGGCAAACACGCCGCCCTAGCTCAGTCGGCAGAGCGATTCACTCGTAATGAATAGGTCAGGGGTTCGATTCCCCTGGGCGGCTCCACTTCTTCATCCCCTCGTGCGGTCCACGAACACGCACTAAGCTTGCGCCGTGACTAAAGACGGCACGCTCCGCTGGGGCATCCTCGGACCAGGCGGCATCGCACACGCGTTCACCGCAGACCTCATCCAGAACGGCCTCATCGTGCAGGCCGTCGGCTCGCGCCAGCTCATCAAAGCGCAAGAATTCGCCGACGAATTCGACATCGCCAACGCGCACGGCAGCTACGAAGACCTCGTGGCCGACCCCGACGTCGACGTCATCTACATCGCCACGCCGCATCCCTTCCACGCCGAGAACGCCCTGCTCGCGCTGAACGCCGGCAAGCACGTCCTCGTCGAAAAACCCTTCACCCTCAACCAGGCCGAAGCGGAACGCGTCGTCGCGCGCGCCACCGAGCTCGGCCTCGTCGTGCTCGAAGCCATGTGGACCCGCTTCCTGCCGCACATGGTGCGCCTGCGCGAGATCCTCGCCGAAGGCCTCCTCGGCGACCTGGTGGGCGTCGTCGCCGACCACACGCAGTCACTGCCGCAGAACCCCGAGCACCGCATCAACAACCTCGAGCTGGGTGGCGGCGCGCTCCTCGACCTCGGCATCTACCCGATCTCCTTCACGGTCGACGTGCTCGGCCTCCCCGACACCATCCAGGCATCGGCGGCCTTCGCCGAGACGGGCGCCGACTCCACCGTCGCCACCGTGTTCGGATACGACGGCGGCCGCACCGCCACGAGCTTCAGCACCAGCACGGCCAAGGGCACGAACGTCGCGTCGGTGCTCGGCACGCGCGGGCGCATCGACCTCGACGCCGTGTGGTACTCGCCGACCACGTTCCGCCGCTACGACGCCGACGGCGAGCTGCAGGAGACCTACACGTCGACCGTCGTCGGCCGCGGCATGCACTATCAGGCGCTCGAGCTCGAGCGACTCGTCGCCGAGGAGCACCTGACGGGCGACATCCTGCCGACCAGCGAATCCATCGCGATCATGGGTGTTCTCGACGAGATCAGACGCCAGATCGGGCTCGTCTACCCGGGCGAGCGCGACACCGCGGTCTGACGCCAGGGGGTCGCCGCCCCGAACTCCGCACAGATTCCACAATCGATGGGGCGAAACCGCGAACCCCGGTTTAGGATCTTCGGGTGCGCGAAACCTCTGACGACACCACCGAACCTTCTTCGGAACCGTCGACGAACCCGCGCGGCATCGGAGCCTTCTTCGCCCGCCACCGCACCGCCTGGCTGATCACGGCCGCCGCGGCCGGCTTCGCGCTCATCGGCTCGGGGGCCGTGGCCGTCGGCGCGGCAACGTCGCCCGTCGTCACGTCGAGCGCGCAAACGGCAGAAGTGCAAGAAGTCGCGCCCTCGACATCCGCGAGCCCCGCGCCCACCCCGACCGCCACCACGCCGCCGCCGCGCCCCGTGCCCGCCGACGCCGTGCCGGCGTCGAAACTGCGCACCTGCTCCGTGCAGGGCCTCACGACCGACCCCCGTTTCGGCAACATGCAGGCGCAGGCCCTCAACGCCGACACGGGGGAGGTGCTCTTCGACCGCGACGCCGGCACGCCCAACCGCACCGCCAGCGTCTTGAAGCTGCTGACCACGTCGGCCGCCCTCGCCGCCCTCGGCCCCGACTACCGCGCCACCACGCGTGTCGTGCAGGGCTCCGAGCCGGGCACCATCGTGCTGGTGGGCGGTGGAGACGTGACGCTCACGCGTCTGCCCACGGGTCAGGAATCCATCTACAAGGGGGCGGCGCACCTCGACGACCTCGCCGCGCGCGCCAAAGCCGCCTACGAAGCATCCAACCCGGGTGTGCCCATCACGAAGATCGTGCTCGACGCGAGCTACTTCGGCGGCGACGGCTGGCAGCCCAGCTGGGAGACGTCGGAGCGCTGGAACGGCTGGATGTCGATCATCACGGCCCTGCAGGTCGACGGTGACCGCGACAACCCCGTGTTGCAGGATTCGCCGCGCAGCACCGACCCGGTTGCACGCGCGGGAACGGCCTTCGCCAGCTACTTCGGCGGCGTTCCCACGGTCGTCGGCACGGCTCCGGTCGGCGCGGCCGAACTGGCCCAGGTGCAGTCGCAGCCGGTTTCGGTGCTGGTGAAGCAGACGCTCGTGCCCTCGGACAACTCGGTCGCCGAGATGCTCGGCCGCCTCACGGCCATCAAGCTCGGCGCCGGCAACACGTTCGACGCCATCCGCCAGGCCACGCCCCAGGCGCTGCAGGCCTACGGCATCGACGTGTCGGGCATCGTGACGGTCGACGGTTCCGGGCTCAGCGACAACAACGCCGTGCCGCCCACGTACCTCACGCAGCTCATGTTGAAGATCAACAAGCGCGAGGGCAACCTCGGCAACATCTACGACGGCCTGCCGGTGGCGGGTCGATCGGGCACCCTGTCGTTCAGCGACCGCTTCAACGGCGGCAACACCGTCGCGCGCGGTCACATCTTTGCCAAGACCGGTTCGATCAAGACCGGCTACACCCTCTCGGGCATCGTCAAGGCCAAGGATGGCAGCACCCTCGTGTTCGCGATCTTCGCCCTCGGCAAGGTCTCGGCAACCGCTCGCCAGGCCATCGACACGCTCGCGACCGGCTTCTACAATTGTGGAAACAATCTCTCGAACAACTGAAGCGGGGTAGTGAGCGGATGTCGCGGGCACTCTTCATTGTCGACGTGCAGAACGATTTCACCGAGGGTGGCGCTCTGGGCGTCGACGGCGGCATCCAGGTGGCGGGTGCCATCACCGAGTACCTCGCGGATCACGCCGACGACTATGCGCTCATCGTGGCCTCGCGTGACTGGCACGACGCCGACAACGACAATGGCGGCCACTTCGCGGTCGACACCGACCCGAACTTCGTGGACACGTGGCCCGAGCACTGCGTCGCCGGCACGCCCGGGGCTGACTATCATCCGGCTTTCGTCACCGACGAGGTGGACGTGCACGTGCATAAGGGGCAGGGCGAGCCCGCTTATTCGGCCTACGAGGGAGTCGCCGAGAATGGCAGCGCCGTGCCCGCGCTCGTGGAGGAGCGAGGCATCACCGATATCGACGTGGTGGGCATCGCGACCGACCACTGCGTGCGCGCGACCGTGCTCGACGCGCTGGCGCATGGCCGGCGCGTGCGGGTCTTCGAGGACCTCGTCGCGGGCGTGGCACCCGAGAGCACCGTCGCCGCGCTCGAAGAGATGAAGGCCGCGGGGGCTGAAATCATGGGGCGCCCCACGATCGACCTCGTCGAAGCGTCGCTCACGACCGAACCCCGGTGACGCCACCGGCTCGCTGACGGCGGGCCCTCGACGCCGACTGAGCTGCGCCGACGCCAGGGTCGCCTCGACCAGCTAGCCCGCTAGCCAGCCAGCCCGTTATTCGCCCTCGTGCCGCTCGAGGAACGCGTACACCTCGGCGTCGTCGACACCCGGGAACGTGCCGCTCGGCAGCGGCGACAACACGTGCGCGTGCAGCCGCGCACTCGGCCATGCCTGATCGGCCCAGCGCTCGGCCTGCTCGGGCCGCGGGGTCTTGCAGCACGACGGGTCGGGGCACGTCGACACGGCGCGCGCCGTCGTCTCGCGCCCGCGGAACCACTTCGCCTGCGCGAACGGCACGCCCACCGAGATGCTGAACTCCCCGTCGCTCGTCGTGCCCGTCTGAGTGGCGCACCAGAACGTGCCGGCGGGCGTATCGGTGTACTGGTACAGCTCGGTGGTGCGGTTCGTGCGGTCGAACGCGGCGCGGGCGCTCCACCGCCGGCACAGAATCTGGCCCTCCACGGCGCCGGTGACATCGGTGGGCAGGGGCAACCCGTCGTTCTCATAGGCCTTCGCGATCGCGCCATCCTCGTCGACCCGCAAGAAGTGCAGGGGCATATCGAGCGTGGATGTCGCCAGGTTCGTCATGCGCAACGCCGCCGCCTCATGCGTCACACCGAAGGCGTCGCGAAAGTCCTCGACCGCGAGGTTGCGATCCTTCTTCGCCTTCGCGAGGAACTCGACGGCGGCCGTGCGCGGCATGAGGCAGGCGGCCGAGAAGTAGTTGATCTCGAGACGCTGCTGCAGGAACTCGGCATAGCTGGCGGGGCGTTCGTGGTCGAGCAGCCGGTGCGCCATGGCCTGCAACGCCATGGCCCGCAGGCCGTGCCCGCCGGGGATGGAGGCAGGTGGCAGATAGATGCGTCCGTTCGCCAGGTCGGTGACACTGCGGGTGGAATGCGGAAGATCGTTCACGTAGATCAATTGGAAGCCGAGGCGTTCGGCCATGATGCTGACCGTGCGGTGCGTGACGGCGCCGACGCTGTGCCCGGCCGCCTTGATCTGTTTCTCGGCGAGGGCGTCGATATCGGGCAGATAGTTGTTGCGGGCACGCATCCACGCCCGCAGCTCGGTGTTCGCACGCCGGGCCTCCTCGGGGGTGGCGATGGCGTCCGAGGCGCGGCGCTGCAGCTCGCGGTGCAGGCCCACGAGCGCCGTGAGCGCATCATCCGCCATGCCCTTGGTCGGTTTCACGCGGGGGAGCGCCAAGCTGCTGTAGAGGGCGCTGCGTTGCGCACGGTCGAGCTCGATCTCGAGGGCGGCGCGCGGGCTCGGGGGTGCGCTGTCGAGCAGCGTGGCGAGGCTGACGTCGAGGGCCTGGGCGAGCTCGCCGAGCTGAGACAACCTCGGCTCGCGCTTGCCGTTCTCGATGAGGGAGAGCTGGCTGCCCGCGAGGCCGACTCGCGTTCCGAGGTCGTCGAGGGTGAGGCCTCGCTCGAGGCGGTGATGGCGGATGCGGTGGCCCAGAGTCACCGGATCGGTAGCGTCGCTGCTCATTTCTTCACGATAGCGAAAGAACGGCGATTCTTAACACCTTGGGTTAGCGAAAGTCTGCCGATTGCTGCATCAGGCTGGAGTCACGGATCACCGACGACCGGCCTGACGCCGAGAAGGAGACGCGACCATGACGATCGCTCCCGACCGAAAAGAACGTGCCACCATCGAGCGCGCGGACGCCGGCCTTCGCTCCGCCGGACATCGCTCCACAGCCGCTGCTCCCGCCACCGCCACCGCTGCCGCCACCGCTCCCGCCTCGGCCCCCGTTGCTCGCGCCACTCGGGCCGAGCGGACAACCCCGGCCGCCGACAACCCCTACGAGGGCCGCGGGCTGGCCGGGTTGCGCGCCTGGGTGGCCGAGGTCGCCGCGCTGACGACGCCCGACAGCATCCACTGGTGCACGGGTTCGACGGCCGAGAATTACGAGCTGACGCGGCAGGCCGTGGCCGACGGTTCCCTGTTGCAGCTCAACCCCGAGTGGCGCCCCAACAGCTACCTGGCGCGTTCGGCGGCCTCCGATGTCGCCCGCGTCGAGGCGCGCACGTTCATCTGCTCGGCCGACGAGGCGGATGCCGGCCCCACCAACAATTGGCGCGAGCCATCCGCCCTGCGCGCCGAGCTCGAGGGCGTTCTGGCGGGCAGCATGCGCGGCCGCACCCTCTACGTCGTCCCGTTCTCGCTCGGCCCCGTCGGCGGCCCGCTCTCGCTCATCGGCGTGCAGCTGACCGACTCGCCCTACGCCGTGCTCTCGATGGGCATCATGACGCGTACCGGCGATCGCGTGCTCGACCAGATCGCCGCGGGAACCCCCTGGGTGCGCACGCTGCACTCCCTCGGCGCGCCGCTCGAGGAGGGCCAGTCCGATGTCGCCTGGCCCTGCAACGACGACAAGTACATCGCGCATTTCCCCGACACCCGCGAGGTCATCTCCTACGGGTCGGGCTACGGCGGCAACGCGCTGCTGGCCAAGAAGTGTGTGGCCCTGCGCATCGCGTCGGTCATCGGGCGCGACGAGGGATGGCTGGCCGAGCACATGCTCCTCATCCGCATCACGTCGCCCGAGGGCAATCGCTACCACGTGGCCGCGGCGTTCCCGTCGGCGTGCGGCAAGACGAACCTGGCCATGCTGCGCTCGTCGCGCCCCGGATGGCGGGTCGAGACGCTCGGCGACGACATCACGTGGATGAAGCCGGGCGCCGACGGCCGATTGTGGGCGATCAACCCCGAGGCGGGTTTCTTCGGCGTTGCGCCGGGCACGGGCGAGGCGACGAACCGCACGGCCGTCGAGACGCTGTGGGGCAACACGATCTTCACGAACGTGGCCCTGCGCGACGACGGCGACGTCTGGTGGGAGGGTCTCACCGAGACGCCGCCCGCGCACCTCGTCGACTGGCGGGGCGAGCACTGGACGCCCGACGCGGGTCGACCGGCCGCGCATCCGAATTCGCGGTTCACGGTGTCGGCGTCGCAATGCCCGACGCTCGCCGAGGGATGGGATGAGCCCGTCGCCCTCGACGCGATCGTGTTCGGCGGGCGGCGCGCCACCAACGTGCCGCTCGTCACCGAGGCGAGCGACTGGGCGAACGGTGTGTTCTTCGGCGCCACGATCTCGTCGGAGAAGACCGCGGCGGCCGAGGGCACGGTGGGCGAGTTGCGCCGTGACCCGTTCGCCATGCTGCCGTTCTGCGGCTACAACATGGCCGACTACTGGGCACACTGGCTGCGCGTCGGCCGCACGCTGTCGCCCGCGGGCACGCCCAAGATCTTCCAGGTCAACTGGTTCCGCAAGGGTGAGGATGGCTCGTTCCTCTGGCCCGGCTTCGGCGAGAACATGCGCGTGCTCGAGTGGATGGTGCGCCGCATCGAACGCTCTGTGCCCGCCGCCCAGTCGCCCCTCGGCCTCGTGCCGGCGCCCGGCGACCTGAACGTCGACGGCCTCGATGTCGCACCGGATGCCCTCGCCGAACTGTTCGCGGTCGATCGAGAGTCCTGGCTGGCCGAGGCTCAGCTGACCGAGGACTTCTTCGACACGTTCGGCACCCGGGTTCCCGCGGCCCTGCGCGCGGAGCTAGCCGCCCTGCGCTACCGCCTCCGTCAGGCGGAGTAGCGCCCCACAGACGACGAAGCCGGACTGCGGCCCGCTGGGGGCCTGGGCAGTCCGGCTTCGTTTTGTGTGCGGGGGGCATGACGCGGCATCGAGCCCCGCCGAGCAGTGCCGAGCAGCGCAGAGCAGAGCAGTGCCGAGCAGCGCAGTGCCGAGCAGTGCCGCTACACGAGCAACTGGTGCTTGGCGAGGTCGCGGTAGAGCGGCGTGGTCTGCACGAGCTCGGAGTGTGTGCCCACGCCGACGACCTTGCCCTGGTCGATGACGACGATCTGGTCGCTGTCGACGACGGTGGAGAGGCGGTGCGCGATGACGATCATGGTGCGGTCTTCGGCCACCGCGTCGATGGCTTCGCGCATCTTCTGCTCGTTCGCGCCGTCGAGGGACGACGTGGACTCGTCGAGCAGCAGGATCGGGGGAGCGGACAGCAGCGCGCGGGCGATGGCGAGCCGCTGGCGTTCGCCGCCCGACAGCATGATGCCGTCTTCGCCGACGAGGGCGCTGAGCCCGGCCGGGTCGCGATCGAGCACGTCGCCCAGGTTCACCGAGCGCAGCACGTGCACGCACGCTTCGTCGGTGGCGTTGGGCGAGGCCAGCAGCAGGTTGTCGCGCAGTGTTCCAGCGAGCACGGGTGCGTCTTGCTCGACGTAGCCCAGCTGGCCGCGCAGCGCCGTGCGCTCGAGGGTGCGGATATCGACGCCGCCCATGCGCACGCTGCCCGACTCGGGGTCGTAGAAGCGCTCGATGAGTCCGAGGATGGTGGACTTGCCGGCGCCGGACGGACCGACGAGGGCGGTGCGCTTGCCACGAGGGACCTCGAAGCTGATGCCCCGCAGGATGGGGTCGCCCGCAACGCGCTTGGTGACGGTGGTGGAGATCGCCGCAGCATCTTCGGCCCGTGCATCGGCGATCTGGGTTTCTGCGTCGGCGAGCTGGGCCTCGACGGCGGCGAGTTCGGCAGCGCGCGTCTCGTCACGGGCGACCGTGTCGACGCCGCCGATGGCGTCGGCGACGACCGCCGAGGTGGGCTCGCCCGTTGCGGGGACGAGGGCCGAGTCATCCGCACCCGGCGGGATGGCCGCGGGGGAGTAGCGGAACGTGACGTCGACGAACTCGACGGCGGGTGCGTCGTGGTTCCACGAGCCCGGGTCGGCGACGGTGCGCGCGATGGCCTCGTCGTTGGCGTTCTCGAGGGGCAGGTCGATGATCTCCTGGATGCGGCCGAGCGCGCCGAGAGCCTGGTTGGTGGCGCTAATGGCGCCGAAGGCCTGGCCGAGCGGCATGATCATCATGAACAGGAACAGGATGAACGCGACCAGGTTGGCCACCGTGATGGCGCCTGAGGCGACGCGGAAACCGCCGACGCCCAGCACCACGAGGAACGACACCTGCATGGCGACGCCGGCGACGGGCACGACGAGGGCAGAGATCTTGGCCACGTCGATGCCCATGTCGAAGGCACCCTTGGCGTCCTTCTCGACGCTGGCGATCTCGCGCTCGGTGGCATTGGAGGCGCGCACCGTGCGCACCGAGCTGATGGCGCGCTCGACGGCGGCGGCGAGGTCGCCGACCTTGGCCTGGGCGCGCGCGCTGGCCTGGCGGATGCGGCCCGAGAGCACGGTGACGACGACGACCGACACGGCGATGACCAGCACGGTGAGGCCCAGCAGGACGGGGTCGATGATGAGCATGGCGATGAGCGCGCCGACGAACGTGAGTGAACCGCCGATGGCCTCGACGAGACCCTGCGTGAGCACGGCGCGCAGCAGCGTGGTGTCGCTGCCGACGCGGGAGACGAGGTCGCCGGTGCGGCGCGTGTCGAACTCGGAGATGGGCAGGTGCAGCATGCGCGCCACGAGACGGCGGCGGCTCGAGAGCACGACGCCCTCACCCGTGCGCTGCAGCAGGTAGTGCTGGTAGCCCGAGATGATCGACGACACGACGACGAGCGCGATGAGCCCCCACACGAGTCCGCCGAGCCCGCCGCCTTCGCCCACGACCGAGATGACCTGCGACACGAGCAGCGGCTGTGCCAGGGATGCGGCCGCGCCGAGGATCGACAGGCCGATCACGAAGTAGAGCACCTTCTTGTGCTCGAACAGATAAGGGAGCAGCTGCCCGAAGGTGGCGCGCGGCCCCTCGGGCGTGCCGCCACGGCGCCCGAAGGGGCTGCGGCGGGCGGAGGACGTGCGCGGGGTCTCAGAGGATGACATCTGTTCTTTCATCTGTCGTGGTTCGTGATCGACCCCTCTAATCTACGTCTCTTTCCCGGGCAGAACGTCTGCTCGAAGACGCCTGTGAAGAACGAGGCGTGAATGCGTCTGTAAAGAGCGGGCAGACGACGAAAACGGGGGCGGATACCGGGCCGAAGCTCCGACATCCGCCCCCGTTCGGCCGCGCGAGGCGGTCAGGAGCTGTGCTGGCTAGGCGACGTCGTTCTCGTAGTCGACGTCCTTGGTCTCCTTGCTCAGGAAGAGCGCGATAAGCGTGAGCACGGCGGCGGCGCTCAGGTAGGTGCCGACGAGGAACACGCTGCCGTCGGCCAGCTGCCACAGGAAGACGGCGATGAACGGGGCGACGGCCGCACCGAGGATCGACGACACGTTGTAGCTGATCGCCGAGCCGGTGTAACGCACGTTGCCGGGGAACAGTTCGGGCAGCTGCGCACCCATCGGGCCGAAGGTGAGGCCCATGAGCGTGAAGCCGATGACGAGCAGCGCCATGACGCCCACGAAGCCGGCGCCGAACAGCGGCACCCAGAGCAGACCGAAGACGAGGATGCCGAGGGTCACGGTCATGAGCATCTTGCGGCGACCGAACTTCTCGGCCAGCGGCCCGGCGACGAGTGTGAAGATTCCGAAGAACACGACGCCGACGATGAGCATGATGAGGAAGTCGTTGCGGGCGTAGCCGAGCCCGGGCACGAACGTGTCGATCGCCTCGGCCGACATGGGCTTGCCCTTGGCCTCGGCGCCCGCCTGAGCGGCCTCGAGTGTGGAGGCGGTGGTGCCGAACGTCAGCGTGAACGTGGTCATCAGGTAGAACAGCACGTAGGTGGCCAACATGATGAACGTTCCGAGGATGAGCTGACGCCAGCTCGTCTTGAACACGCGGGCGAGCGGCAGCTTGGCCACTTCACCCTTCTCGACGACCTTCTGGAACGCGGGCGTCTCGACGAGCTTCAGACGCACGTAGAGGCCGACGATGACGAGTACGGCCGAGATCAGGAACGGGATGCGCCAGCCCCACGCCGCGAACGCCTCGGGGGAGAGGCCCACGCTCAACCACAGGAAGATGAGGTTGGCGATGATGAAGCCGATGGGGGCGCCCAGCTGCGGGAACGTTCCGTAGATGGCGCGCTTGTTCTTGGGGGCGTTCTCGGTGGCGAGGAGGGCTGCGCCGCTCCATTCGCCGCCAAGGCCGAGGCCCTGCGCGAAACGCATGATGACGAGGAGGGCCGGGGCCCAGAACTCCCAGCCGGCGACCTGGGCGGTGGGCAGGCATCCGATCAAGACGGTGGCGATGCCCATGGTCAGCAGGGAGGCGACGAGCGTGCCCTTGCGGCCGATGCGGTCACCGAAGTGGCCGAAGAGGATGGAGCCGATGGGGCGCGCGACGAAGGCGGCACCGAAGGCGGCGAACGACGAGAGCAGGGCGGTGGCCGGGTCTTGGTTCGGGAAGAAGAGCGCCGGGAAGACGAGCACGGCGGCCGTGGCGTAGACGTAGAAGTCGTAGAACTCGATCGACGTGCCGACGAGGCTCGCGATGACGACGCGCGAACGCGGATTGACGGGGGCCGGGGCGGCGGATGCGGATGACGAAACTGATGTGGACATTGACCTGTGCTTACCTGCGTAGCTGTGAAGGTTCGCGCGCGAGCGGCTGCGGAACCACGAAACACCGTTGGGCGGGTGCGCCGGTCTCGCGCGGGCCGCCTCGGAAAAGGGGGAGATCCGCTTGTGGCGGACCTGAAAACCATACGCCAGCGCGGCGTGTCGCGCTAATCGGCGCGGATCTCAGGTCCGCCGAGCGTGCGACTAGCCCCGCAGCTCGCGCAGGAGGACGGCGGTCGCCACGGCCGCCTGAGCCGCCTCGCGCCCCTTGTCCTCTTTCGAGTCGGGCAAGCCGGCGCGGTCGAGCCCCTGCTTCTCGTCGTCGAGCGTGAGCACGCCGAATCCGACCGGCTTGCCGGTCGCGATGGTCACCTGCGTCAGGCCGGAGGTCGCGGCATCCGACACATATTCGAAGTGCGGGGTGCCCCCGCGGATGATGACGCCCAGTGCCACGACCGCGTCGGCCCCGGACTCGAGGGCCACCTTCGAGGCGACGGGCAGTTCGAAGCTGCCGGCCACGCGCACGAGGCGGTGCGTGACGCCCATCTCGTCGAGCGCCTTCTCAGCGCCCGCGATGAGCCCGTTGGTGATGACCTCGTGCCACTGACCCGCGATCACGACCACGTTCAGTCCGGTTCCGTCGACGTGCAGGTCGGGCTGTCCTTCGCCACTCATGTGTTCCTCTTTCTCTCGGTTCTGTGTTCGGCGTTTTGTGTTCGATGTTCGATGTTCGATGCAGACCGCATCGGATGTCGCGGGTCTAGTTGTCGTGCAGCGCGATGATGTGTCCCATGCGATCGCGCTTCGTGCTCAGGTAGGCCTCGTTGAACGCGCCGACCCCCACTATGAGAGGAACGCGCTCCGAGACCATAACGCCGTGCATCGTGAGCTGGCGCTCCTTCTCGGGGTTGTTGGTCAACAGGCGCACCGAGGTCAT
Source organism: Okibacterium fritillariae (assembly GCF_052783725.1). Classification (NCBI taxonomy): domain Bacteria; kingdom Bacillati; phylum Actinomycetota; class Actinomycetes; order Micrococcales; family Microbacteriaceae; genus Okibacterium; species Okibacterium fritillariae. Next base: position 2,378,914 of record NZ_CP199917.1, on the reverse strand, counting down.
GCCCAGGTCGTCGAGAATCGCCGAGGCGGCCTCATAGTTGCGGGCGTCGGCGGGCAGCCCGAGCGCCAGGTTGGCGTCGAGCGTGTCGAGACCGTCCTCCTGCAGGCGGTAGGCGCGCAGCTTGTTGACGAGGCCGATGCCGCGACCCTCCTGACCGCGCAGATAGATGACGACGCCACCGTGGCGCTGGATGGTGTCGAGTGCGGCATCGAGCTGCGGGCCGCATTCGCATTTCAGCGACCCGAAGGCCTCGCCGGTCAGGCATTCGCTGTGCACGCGCACGAGCGCGCCCTCGGCCGCGGGGTCGCCCGAGACGATGGCCACGTGATCGGCGCCCGTGCGGCGGTCGTGATAGGCGCGCATGCGGAAGCTGCCGTGCGTGGTGGGCACGGTGGTCTCGACCTCGAAGCGCACGGCGGGGTCGGCGGGCGCAACGTTCTCGCCGGGCGCGGTGCCGTCGCAGAGGGCTTCGGCGTCGGGGTGCTCGACGATGTAGGCGATGAGATCGGCGATCGTGATGACGGGCAGCCCGAATTCGGCGCCGAGCGCGAGGAGGCCGGGCAGGCGGGTCATCTCACCCGTGTCCTCGACGACCTCGCAGATGGCGCCGACGGGGGTGAGGCCCGCGAGGCGCATGAGGTCGACCGCGGCCTCGGTGTGGCCGGGTCGTTCGCGCACGCCGCCGTCGCGCGCCCGCAGGGGCACGATGTGGCCGGGTCGGATGACGCTCGTGGCGGTCGACAGCGGGTCGCCCAGCACGCGCAGGGTCTTGGCCCGGTCGGACGCCGAGATGCCCGTGGTCACGCCCGTCGCGGCATCCACCGTCACCGTGTAGGCGGTCTGGCGCAGGTCTTCGTTGCGCGCCACCATGGGCGGCAGTTCGAGCCGGTCGGCGTATTCGTTCGACATGGGCGCGCAGATGTAACCGCTCGTGTGCCGGATCGTCCAGGCTAACCACTCCTGTGTGGCATATTGCGCCGAGAGGATGACGTCGCCCTCGTTCTCGCGCCCCTCATCGTCGGCCACGAGCACGGGTTTGCCCGCGCGCAGCGCCTCGAGCGCCTCGGGAATCGTCGACAGGCTCATGAGTGGGTTTCCGTTCTGCGGGTGGTGATGGCCAGCATGCGTTCCATGTGGCGGGCCAGGATGTCGGTCTCGATGTTCACGGTGTCGCCCACGACGCGCTCGCCGAGGGTCGTGGCCGCGAGCGTCTCGGGGATGAGTGACACCTCGAACCACTGCGCGGGTTCGGCCGGGTCGCTCACGGCCGAGACGGTCAGCGAGACGCCGTCGATGGCGATGGAGCCCTTGTCGACGACGAGCGGGGCGTGCTTCTCGTCGAGGCTGAAGCGCAGCACGCGCCAGGCGCTGCCGTCGGTGATCGAGAGCAGCTGCGACGTGCCGTCGATGTGTCCCTGCACGATGTGGCCGCCGAGACGGTCGCCCACCTGGGCGGCGCGTTCCAGGTTGACGCGACGCCCGACATCCGCGCCGGAGAGGGTGGACATGGCCAGGGTCTGCGCCATGACATCGGCCGTGAACGAGTCGGGGGTCTGGTCGACGACCGTGAGGCAGACGCCCGAGACCGAGATGGAGTCGCCGTGTGCGGCGCCCGTGACGGCGAGCGGCCCGCGCACGGTGAAGCGCGCGGCGTCGCCCGTGTGCTCGATGGCCGTGATGGTGCCTGTTTCTTCGATGATTCCGGTGAACATCAGTGCGTCCCTTCTGGGCGGGCGGTGACCACGAGGTCGTCTCCCAGCCGTTCGATCCCGTCGATGACGAGGCGTCGTTGTGCGTCGATGGTGCCGACCCCGAGGTCGGTGGTGGCGAGGCGCCCGCCGCCCAGCAGCGTCGGCGCGAGGTAGATGAGGTAGCTGTCGACGAGGCCCGCGCGCACGATGGCGCTGGCCAGGGTGGGCCCGCCCTCGACGAACAGGGTGCGGATGCCTCGGGCACGCAGTTCGGCGAGGTCGGCCGCGAGGTCGCCCCCCGACAGTGTGACGAGTTCGTGCGGATGCCGGCGCACGGCGGCGTCGGCCGGAACGGGTCGCGTGCCGAACACCACGGGAACGGGCTGCGTGTCGAGCAGCGAACCGTCGTCGGCGCGCGCCGTGAGCGACGCGTCGTCGGCCAGGATCGTGCCCGTGCCCACGGCGATGGCATCGGATGCCGCGCGCCGGCGGTGCACATCGGCTCGCGCCTCGGGCCCCGTGATCCACTGGCTGGTGCCGTCGTCGGCGGCGGCACGACCGTCGAGGCTCGACGCCCACTTCACGGTGACGAGCGGCCGGCCGAGGCGTGCCGTGACGAGCCAATCGCCGAGCAGTTCGGTGGCCGCTGCCTCTTCGAGACCCTCGATGACCTCGACCCCGCCGGCGCGCAGCCGTTCGGCGCCCCCGCCGGAGTGACGGCCCGGGTCGGCCACGGCGTAGACGACGCGCGCGACGCCGGCCGCGAGGAGGGCCTCGGAGCAGGGCCCCGTGCGCCCCGTGTGATTGCAGGGCTCGAGTGTGACGACGGCCGTGGCCCCGGCCGCGGCGCCCGCGGGCAGCTGCGACAGGGCGTCGACTTCGGCGTGCGGCGTTCCGGCACCGCGGTGCCACCCCTCGGCGATGACAGCGTATTCGCCGGTCGCGGGATCGGGCTGGGCGGCCAGGATGACGCAACCGACCTGCGGGTTGACGCCTCGCGCCGGCCCGTTGCCCGCGTCGTCGATGGCGCGGCGCATGGCGCGTCGAAGCTCCGCCTCGGTGGGGGCTGGATTCCCGGTCATGTCGTCCTTGTGGTCTCTGTCGAGACGGACTCCGGGTGCGTTCTGAGCGCTCGCCGTCTGGGCGCGCGCTCTCGCCGGCCGCCGACATCGGTCGACGACCCGTGCTTCCTCTCATCCGGACTCGAGCCTGCTGGTGCAGACCCATAACCGTCGGTTCCGGAATTCCACCGGATCGGCCCTCGATGCGTTCTCGTCGCCGTGGGCCGGAGCCTCGGCGGCAGGAACGTTTCTCGGGTTCGCGGACTATCACCGCCGGTTCGGACTCTCACCGACCCCGGAGCACGTTTCTGTTGCTGACTCTACCGAACGCCGCCGACCACGGGGTTATTCCGAGCGTCTTCGCGGCCTAATCCGACGAATTGTGACGGCGCCAGCGCTCGGCCTGCGTGGCGTCGGCGGGCGCCCCGTCGACCAGTTCGCGCGCCGTGCGCGAGTCGAGGATGAGGTCGGTGATGAGTCCGGCGGCGAGGGCTCCGCGCAGGCTCGCGAGCTTCGAGGTACCCGCCACGATGCACACGCGGCGCGACACCCGGCGCAGCACCTGCAGGTCGGGGCCCGAGGAACGTTGGTTGAGCGCGATGCCGTCGTCCGAGCCATCCTCGCGGAAGAAGACCGTCGCCACGTCGCCGACCACCTTGGCCTCGGCCAGGGACGCGAAATCGTCGTCGTCGAGGTAGCCGCCGATGTAGACGTGGCTCGGCACCCCGGCGAACGGCGAGCCGAGGCCGAAGACCGCGACATCCATGCCGGCCTGGATATCGATGACACGGTGGATGCTGCGCTCGCGCCACAGTGCCTTCTTGGTGCCCGGGTCGTCGAAGAACGCGGGCACGGGGAACTGCTGCACATAGGCGCCATAGGCCCCGCCGAACCGTTGCAGGATTTCGCTGGCGTAGAGGATGCCGGTGGTGCGCGGGTTGGCGGCGCCGTTCAACTGCACGATCGACGAGTTGTGGGTGGCCTTGGCCACGAGGTGCCGCGAGACGGCGCTCATGGTGCTACCCCAGGCCACGCCCATGGTCATGTTCGAGTCGAAGAAGCTGCCGAGAATCCGTGCAGCCGAGATGGCCACGCGTTCAAGCCGGTCGACGTCGCTCGTGAGCTCGGGAACGGGCACCACGTGGGCGACCACGCCATACCGTCGGCGGATGTCTGCCTCGACCTGTCGGGGCATGTCGAGGGGCGAGCGCACCTGGATCTCGACGAGGCCGGTTTCGCGGGCGTGACTGAGCAGCCGGGAGACCGAGGAGCGCGAGGTGTGCAGCTCGGAGGCAATGGCCTCCATCGTGAGGTCTTGCATGTAATACAACTGCGCGGCGGTCAGTGCGTCACGCGTTTTCGGCGTCAGTGCCGTGGTGGGCGAAGGAACCATGAGGCCATCCTTGCACGTTTGTGCACGAGATTTGACCGAGTGTGATCGAGGGCGTTCACTGATACGGACACAGACACAGTGCCGTGCTCCACACCCCCTGAAGCAATGGCGCGTAACAAGAGGAGTGACCGTCGTGAACGCCGCATCATCTTCATCCGCAACCCGTTCCAGCGTCCAGAGCCTGACCGAGCGTCCCCACGCCCAGGTTCTCGTCATCGGCGGCGGCATCAACGGCATCGCAACTTTCCGCGACCTGGCCCTGCAGGGCGTCGACGTCGTGCTCGTCGAGCGCGGCGACTACTGCTCGGGCGCCTCGGCCGCGTCGTCGCACATGATCCACGGTGGCGTGCGCTACCTCGAGAACGGCGAGTTCCGCCTGGTCAAGGAGTCGGTCACCGAGCGCAATGGCCTGCTCAAGATCGCGCCGCACTACGTGAAGCCGCTTGAGACCACCATCCCCATCTTCACCACCGTCTCGGGTGTGCTGTCGGCTCCCGGCCGCATCCTCACGCACAAGGGCGGCAAGCCGAAGGAGCGCGGGGCTGCGCTCATCAAGATCGGCCTGACCATGTACGACTCCTTCTCGCGTGACGGCGGCGCCGTTCCCCGCCACCGCTTCCACGGCCACAAGAAGTCCATGGCCGACCTGCCGAAGCTCAACGACAACCTCAAGTACACGGCCACCTACTACGACGCCTCGGTGCACGACCCCGAGCGTCTGGCCCTTGACGTGCTGCGCGACGGCCTGGCCCAGGGCCCGCACGCCCGCGCCGCCAACTACGTCGAGGCCGTCGGTGCCTCCGACGGCGGTGTCGTGCTGCGCGACGTCGTCTCGGGCGAAGAATTCACCGTGAAGGCGGATGTCGTCGTCAACACGTCCGGCCCCTGGACCGACCTCACCAACGAGGCCCTCGGCGAGAAGACGGCCTACATGGGCGGCACCAAGGGTTCGCACATCGTGCTCGACAACCCCGAGCTGCTCGCCGCCACCAAGGGTCGCGAGATCTTCTTCGAGAACAACGACGGCCGCATCGTGCTGATCTACCCGCTCAAGGGCAAGGTCATGGTCGGCACCACCGACCTCGAGGCGGATGTCCGCGAGCCCGCCGTCTGCACCGAGGAAGAGGTCGACTACTTCTTCGGGCTCGTGAAGCACGTCTTCCCGACCATCGACGTCAACCGTGAGCAGATCGTCTACCGCTTCTCCGGTATCCGCCCGCTGCCCGGCCACGGCGACACGGCCCCCGGCTTCGTGTCGCGCGACTACCGCATCGTGCCCTCGACCTTCGGCACGGCCACGCTGCTCAGCCTCGTCGGCGGCAAGTGGACCACGTTCCGCGCCCTGGCTGAGCACCTCAGCAACGAGGTCCTCGAGCGCCTGCACCAGACCCGCAGCGTGTCGACGCTCGGCATGCCCATCGGTGGCGGCCGCGACTACCCGACCACGGATGACGCGCGCACCGTCTGGGTCACGAGCCACGGTCGCGAGGTGAGCCGCGCCCGCGCCGACATGCTGCTCGAGCGCTACGGCACGCGCGCCGCCGCCGTGATCGACGAGCTGGCCGAATCGGGCGACACCCCGCTCGAGCACGCCGCCGAGTACAGCGTGCAGGAGATCGAATACCTCGTGCGCACCGAGTCGGTCGTGCACCTCTCCGACGTGCTGCAGCGCCGCACGAGCCTCGCCTTCACGGGCCAGGCCACCGACGCGCTGCTCGCCGAGCTTGGCTCGATCACGGCCGGTGTCCTCGGCTGGTCGAACGACGAGACCGCCGCCGAGATCGCCGAGGCCGCGCGCATCCTGCGTGAGGCGCACGGTGTCGCGGTGGGCAGCACCAGCACCAAGGAGGACGCGCTCAGCAAGTAGTCGGTCTGCGGGGAGGCCCGGCGCCCTCGGGTGCGGCCTCCCCGCAAACCAACATTGAACGCATTCTCACGCGGAAGTCTTGTTTGCACGCTAGCGCGGTCGCTAGCGTGCAGATAGGTCGATATATAACCCGGAAGGGTCACCCGCCAGGGGAGGCCCGAGAGTACTCGCAAGGAAGGTCAACGTGGACGTCAATTTGGGAACGATATTCCTCTCGGAAACCGTGGGAACAGCGATGCTGCTCCTGCTCGGTGGAGGTGTAGTCGCAAACGTAGTACTCGCTAAGTCCAAGGGCTTCGACGGCGGTTGGTTGCTGATCAACTTCGGATGGGGCCTCGCGGTCTTCTCCGGTGTGATCGTCTCCTACGCCTCCGGAGCCCACCTCAACCCGGCCGTCACGGTCGGCATCATCACGTCGGGCGCCGAAGAGTTCGTGCCCGGCATCCCCGTCGACTTCCTGTCGACGATCGTCTATCTCGCGGCACAGATGCTCGGTGCCATCATCGGTGCGGTGCTCGTGTTCCTCGCCTACAAGAAGCACTTCGACGAGACGGAAGACGCCGGCGCCAAGCTCGGTGTGTTCTCGACGGGCCCCGGCATCCGCAGCTACGGCTGGAACTTCCTCACCGAGGTCATCGGCACCTTCGTGCTCGTGTTCGTCGTGCTCGGCTTCGGCCGCAACGGTGACGCCGCCGGTCTTGCCTCGCTCGGTGCCCTTCCGGTCGCCCTCGTCGTGATCGCCATCGGTGCATCGCTCGGTGGTCCCACCGGATACGCCATCAACCCCGCACGTGACCTCGGTCCGCGCATCGTGCACGCCCTGCTCCCCATCAAGGGCAAGGGCACGAGCGACTGGTCCTACGCGTGGGTTCCGGTCGCCGGCCCCCTCGTCGGTGGTGCCATCGCCGGTCTCGCCTCGCAGGTCCTCCTGCCCGTCCTGACCTGATCTGATTTCTTTTCTCTTCGCCTGATCGACCCGGTGCGGATGCGCGCCTCACCCCGACGCGCATCCGCCCACCCGAATAACCCTCTACAAAGGAGTAACTCTCATGACGGACTACGTCATCGCCATCGACCAGGGAACGACCTCGACGCGTGCGATCGTTTTCGACAAGAACGGCAACATCATCTCGACCGGTCAGCTCGAGCACGAGCAGATCTTCCCCAAGGCCGGCTGGGTCGAGCACGACCCGAAAGAGATCTGGAACAACACGCGTGAGGTGATCGGTACCGCGCTATCGAAGGCGAACATCACGCGCCACGACATCCAGGCCATCGGTATCACCAACCAGCGCGAGACCGCCGTGGTGTGGGACAAGAACACCGGCGAGCCCGTCTACAACGCCATCGTCTGGCAGGACACCCGCACGCAGTCGATCGTCGACCGCCTCGCCGGTGACGAAGGCCTCGAGCGCTTCAAGTCGAAGGTCGGCCTGCCGCTCGCCACCTACTTCTCGGGCACCAAGATCGTCTGGATCCTCGAAAACGTCGAGGGTGCGCGCGAAAAGGCCGAAGCCGGCGACCTGCTCTTCGGCACGACCGACAGCTGGGTTCTCTGGAACCTGACCGGCGGCACCGACGGCGGCGTGCACGTGACCGATGTCACCAACGCCAGCCGCACGCTCTTCATGGACCTCGAGACCCTCAGCTGGGATGACGAGATCCTCGAGATCTTCGGTGTGCCCAAGTCGATGCTGCCCGAGATCAAATCCTCTTCCGAGGTCTACGGCCACGCGTCGGGCCACAGCCTGCTGCGCGAGGTTCCCATCGCCGGCATCCTGGGCGACCAGCAGGCCGCCACGTTCGGTCAGGCCGCGTTCCAGCAGGGCGAGGCCAAGAACACCTACGGCACCGGTAACTTCCTCATCTTCAACACGGGTGAGGAAATCATCCACTCGGAGAACGGCCTGCTCACGACGCTCGGCTACAAGCTGGGCGACGCCAAGCCGCACTACGCGCTCGAGGGTTCGATCGCCGTCACGGGTTCGCTGATCCAGTGGCTGCGCGACAACCTGGGCATCATCAACTCGGCGCCCGACGTCGAGAAGCTCGCCGCGACCGTCGAAGACAACGGTGGCGCCTACTTCGTGCCCGCCTTCTCGGGTCTCTTCGCGCCGTATTGGCGTTCGGATGCCCGCGGTGCCCTCGTCGGTATGACCCGTTACGTGAACAAGGGTCACATCGCCCGCGCTGCCCTCGAGGCGACGGCCTACCAGACCGCCGAGGTGCTGGATGCCGTCAACGCCGACTCCGGCGTTCCGCTCACCGAGCTCAAGGTCGACGGCGGTATGACGGCCAACGACACGCTCATGCAGTTCCAGGCCGACATCCTCGGCGTTCCCGTCGTGCGCCCTGTCGTCGCCGAGACCACCGCGCTCGGTGCCGCCTACGCTGCCGGCCTCGCGGTCGGCTTCTGGAGTGACCTCGACGACCTGGCCAAGAACTGGCAGGAAGACAAGCGCTGGGAGCCCTCGATGGACAAGGGCGAGCGCGACCGCCTCTACCGCAACTGGAAGAAGGCCGTCACGAAGACCTTCGACTGGGTCGACGAGGACGTGCAGTAATTCTCAGGCAGTGATTCCCGGGTCGGTTGCGATCCGCTGAGAGAGAAAAGAGCCCCGAGGCTGATGCCTCGGGGCTCTTTCGTGTGCGGGGACGCCGCTCGGGAACCGAACGAGGGGATCGCGTATCGGGACCGGTGGCGCGGCCGCTCAAGGTGACTGCGCGCACGGCGAGGCGCCCGCGCCGACGCCTGGGGCTGAGACGTGGTGCTGAGACGTGCGGCGCGGGGGAGCGCCGGAGCCGGTCGGTCTAGAGGACGCCGGCGGTGGCGAGGCCCGCGAGGGCGATGAGGGTGGTCGAGACGGCGGCGATGCCCGCGGCGGCCTCGAGGATGCTCTGGCGGCGCTGGCGAAGTTGGAGGGTCTTCTCGAGGGAGCCGGGCTCGAGGCTGGCCTGCGCTTCGCGGCGCGTGTCGAACGTGCCGATGACGTTGCCGCGCGCGTCGGTAGCGATGTAGCGACCGTTGAGATGTTCGATGAGACCCGCGTAGTTGCCATCGGCGTTGCCGACGGTGAGTCGGTCGTCGATCTCGGTCCAGCTCGCGGGGGCGAAGGTCGTGCTCATCGTCGGTGATCTCTCTCTGTGTGCGCCAATGCTGACGTCATTCAGAGTATAGGTAGTTAGAGACTCTAGCTAAATAAAAAGAACCGGTTGCGGAAGTAGCCGTTGTCGTGCGAGTGTCGCGCCGTTGTGCGCCGGGCGCGCGACGTTGGTCGGCGAGGCTCGCGCGCCGACGTGCGCCTTTAGATCGCCTGGCGGCGGGGGAGGAGCCCCACGCGGTCGTAGACCGTGCGCAGAGTCGTATTGGCGTGCTCGGCCGCGCGGTCGGCGGCGGCGGCGAGCAGACGATCGAGCTCGGCGGGGTCGGCGAGCAGTTCGTTCGTGCGAGCGCGGATGGGCTCGAGCGTGGACGTGACCACCTCGGCGACACCCTTCTTCAGGTCGCCGTAGCCGCGGCCCGCGTACTCGCTCTCGAGCGTCTCGATCGGGGTGCCCGAGAGTGCCGAGAAGATCGTGAGCAGGTTCGAGACGCCGGGCTTCTCGTCGCGGTCGAAGCGGATGGCGTTGTCGGTGTCGGTCACCGCGCGCATGATTTTCTTGGCCGTGACCTTGGGCTCGTCGAGCACGCGGATGAGGCCTGCGTCGGTATCGGCCGACTTCGACATCTTGGCCGTCGGGTTTTGCAGGTCGTAGATCTTGGCCGTGGCCTTCAGGATGTAGGGCTCGGGCACCGTGAACGTCTCGCCGAAGCGGTGGTTGAAGCGCCCCGCGAGGTCGCGCGTGAGCTCGAGGTGCTGGCGCTGGTCTTCGCCGACCGGCACGACATTTGTCTGATAGAGCAGGATGTCGGATGCCATCAGCACGGGGTAGGTGAAGAGGCCGACGGATGCCTGGTCGGCGCCCTGCTTCTGCGACTTGTCCTTGAACTGGGTCATGCGCCCGGCCTCGCCGAAGCCCGTGATGGTGTTGAGGATCCACGCCAGCTCGGGGTGGGCCGCCACGTGCGATTGCACGAACAGCGTCGACTTGGCGGGGTCGATGCCCGCCGCGATGTATTGCGCGGCCGTGGTGCGCGTGCGCTCCCGCAGCTCGGCGGGGTCTTGCGGCACGGTGAGGGCGTGCAGGTCGACGACGCAGTAGTAGGCGTCGAATTCGTCTTGCAGCGCGACCCACTGCGTGAGCGCCCCGATGTAGTTGCCGAGGTGCAGCGACGACGACGACGGCTGCATGCCGGAGAAGATGATGGGCTTGGTCATGAGGTTCTGGTTCTTTCTAAAGGGCGTAATCGACGACGACGGGGGCGTGGTCGGACCAGCGCTTGTCGTAGGCCTCGGCCCGGTCGACCGTGTAGTTGGTGGCGACGGCTGCGAGTGCCGGGGTGGCGAGGTGGTAGTCGATGCGCCATCCGGTGTCGTTGTCGAAGGCCTGACCGCGCCACGACCACCAGGTGTAGGGCCCTTCGGCCTCGCCCACGGATTGGCGGCCCACGTCGACCCAGCCGAGACCCGTGCCGGTCGACCCGTCGGCGCCCTCGACCTGCTCGCCCGCGGGCCCCAGGAAGCGGTCGAAGTAGGCACGCTCGCGCGGCAGGAACCCCGAGCGCTTCACGTTGCCCTTCCAGTTCTTGATGTCGAGCTTCTGGTGCCCCACGTTGAGGTCGCCGAGCACGAGCGCGTAGTCGGAGTGTTTCGCCAGCTCGGGCAGGCGCTCGGACATGGCGTCGAGGAATTTCCACTTCTCTTCTTGTTTCGGTGTGTCTGCTTCGCCCGAGTGCACGTAGGTGCTGACGACCGTGACGACCGTGCCGTTGACCTCGTAGTCGGCCTCGAGCCAGCGGCCCGCGCTGTCGAACTCGGCGGCGCCCAGCTCGACACGGTGGATGTGGGCGCGGTCTCGGCTGGCGAGTGCCACGCCCGCGCGGCCCTTGGCCGTTGCCGGGTCGTGCAAGATGTTCCAGTCGGGGCCGAGCAGGCCCTCGAGGTCTTCGGTGGAGGCGCGCACCTCTTGCAGCGCGAGGATGTCGACGCCGCGCCCGTCGAGCCACTCGCCCATGCCCTTGCGGAACGCGGCGCGCACGCCGTTCACGTTGACACTGGCGATGCGGAGAGGAGCTTTCGACGACATGGACCCAGCTTATAGGGGGCCTCCGACACCCGTTCGGCCGGTCGGACGGGTGGCCGTCGGGGCGGGCATCGCGCCCGTCGGGGAGGCCTCGGCCAGGGCCTCGCGCGCGGCCTGCCACTCGCGGTGGGCCTGGCGCAGGCGTCGGCGGGAGAGGGGGCGCGACATCCATGAGGCGTTCTCGTATTCATCGCGGGCATCGCGCAGCTCGGCCTCGGCAACGACGAGGCGCGCGCGGCGTTCGGCGTCGAGACGCTCGGCGCGCGACATCCGGTGCAATTGCACGCCCCGGTCTTCGACGCTGACGGCGATCCACGAGGCGGCGAGCAGGATGATGCGGCAGATCGCGTTGAACCAGATCAGCAGGCCGATGAAGACGGCGAACGTGGCGAGAAGCGGATTGCGGGACGCCGCCTGGATGACCCAGCCGCTGAAGACGCTGAGCGCCGAGAGGGCCACACTGCCGATGAGCGCCCCGCCCGCCAGATCGCGCCACGGAATGGGGATGCGGCTGAGGATGCGATACATGGAACCGATGGTGATGAGGTTGACCATGACGGCGACGAGCAGGCCGATCGCGCCCGCGGCGACCGTGCTCGCGCCCGAGTTCGAGTCAATGCCGAAGAGGAAGAGGACCCAGGTGACGGCCTGCGTGCTCAGCACCGAGAACACCGCCGAGGCGAACAACATGAGGCCGAATACGAGGGCGAGCCCGAGGTCGACGACCTTCTGCAAGAGATAGGGGCGGCTGTCGCGGGGGAGGGAGAAGACCGAGCGGATGGCCTGGCGCGTGTAGGCCAACCAGCTGATCGCGGTCCAGAGGAGGCCGACGAGGGCGACGGTTCCGGTCCATCCATACAACCCGAGGCCCAGCAGATCGTCGGTGTTGATGAGGCCGCCGGGCCCGATCAGACCGGGGATGGCGCGATCGATGATGTCGACCAGCGCCGAGTAGATGGCGGCATTCGATGTGAGCCAGATGCCGGCCACTGAGAACACCACGACGAGTGCCGCGAAGACGGCGAAGAGTGACTGGAAGCTCATGCCGGACGCCAGAAGGTTGCCGTCGTTGAGGTTGTAGTTCGTAACGACGCGGTAGATCTTCTGGCGCTGCACCCACCGGGTCACGCGCGTGGCCTGCTTGACCGGCCGGTCGAGCCGTTTCACGAGCGCGTTGTCGCTCTGTTCGATGGCGCGCTCGAGGGGTGTGACGCCGGGGCCGTCGGATGCGGTGGGCGGCACACTCTCGTCGCGGGGTGCTGGCACCGTCACAGCGTAGCGAAACCGTTGGGCGGATTACCCGGCAGAGGCGGCGAACTCTTGGCAGAATGGGGGAACCGCGACTCGCCGAGGGTGGCGGGCCGCACCGACAGAAGCCACAGGGATCACCACATTGAGCATCGCCGACACCAGCACATCATCGTCATCGACGCCGTCGCCGACCGCGCCGACTCGCGACGTCGAGGCCGTCCGTTACACGCTCGCCGAACAGGGCTCACCGTGGATTTTCGTGGTCGCCGAGCGCAGCGCCGTCGCCATCAAAGCGCCGTCCGAGCCCGATGTGGTCGAGGGTTTGTGGGCGCTGATGCGGGGCGGCGAGTCCCGCGCCGACGCGTTGGCCGCGCTCATCCCCGAGTTCTCGGGCGAGCGCCGAACGGCCTTCGCGGTGGTCGGTGACGACGAGCCCACCGCGGCCGCCGATGCGCAGAATGCGGGTGCCACGGTCACGGTGATCGCCCACGGGCGAGCGGCCGTCGATGCGCTCGCCGCGGCCGGCACGCGCCACGCCGGCGACGAGCGCAGCGGCTGGGAGCGCATCGAGCCCGACGGCGACGCGCCGTGGGCACGCGAAGTTCTCGCCGGTTCTCGCAAATTCGCACTGGGTGATCTTGCTCAGCAGGCGGGTGCGGATGCCGTGGGCGTCTCGTTCCCGCTCGATGCCGGTGTCGTCGTGGCGAACCGCCTCGACATCGTGCTGGCGGGGGCCGAAGATGCCGACGGGGCAGGCTCCGACGCCGCGGACATCGCTGCTGCGGACATCGGTGCGGCGGACGCCGGCGCCGCGGCTCCCGCTGCCGCTGCTCCCGCTGCCTTGGGTCCCGACGCAGTGGATTCGGACGCGGCGGCCAATGACGCCGCACGCGCCGCTGCGCCGAGTGCCGTCGACGAGACCACACGCCTCGAGCCGCTGGAGCGGACCTCAGGTACCTCGGACGATGTGTTCTCCGAGGAGACGGTCCTGACTCGTCGGCCCGCGGCCTCGGCCGAGCCACGGGTGCTCGACGTGAGTGACCAGGCGGGCGGCATGGACGGTGAGCCGTTGACCAAAGCGCCGGGTGTCGCCGCATCCATCGAAGCAGAGACCGAGACGGTCATCCGCCCCCGACGCAGCGTGGTGCCGCGACTGGCCGACGACAGCCTCCTGCAGCACGATGGCGAGACCGTGCTGCGCCCCGACATCGCACGCCCGGTCGAGGACGAGACCGTGTTCCGCCACGTGCCGTTCGTGCCCGACGACCCGCAGACCGTTATGTACGGGTTCCGCGTCAACGGAGGGCAGGCCTACCCGCTCGACGCCGTGCACTACTTCGGGCGCAACCCGCGGCAGCCCCGCATCCCGTTGCCCGACCCGTCGCGGCTCGTACCCGTCGTGTCGTCCACGAAATCGGTGTCGGCGACACACCTCGAGATCAAACAGGTGGGCGACTCGATCGTGGCCACCGACCTGAAGTCGACCAACGGCACGAGCGTCAATCTGCCGCACAAACACTGGCAGCGCCTGCGTCAGGGAGAATCGATCGTGGTCGTGCCCGGCACGCTCGTCGATATCGGCGACGGTAACGTGATCGAGATCCTGCCGCCCTGGCGCGGCGAGTAGCGCGAGTCGTTCGGGCAGCCAGGGCAGCCCGAGCAGCCGGCCGAGGCATCCAGCCGCCCACACCCGAATTCCGCACCGCCCGAGCCCGAACAAGGAAAGAGAATCGTGGGGAGACGACTGCCGTCACAGCCGCCGACGCTGCCCGGGTTCTCGTTCGTGCGCATTCTCGGGTCGGGCGGGTTCGCCGACGTCTTCCTCTATGAGCAGGACAGCCCCAGGCGTCAGGTGGCCGTGAAGGTGATGCTGGCCGAATATGTGAACAACCACGTGCGCCAGATGTTCGCGGCCGAGGCCGATCTCATGGCGCAGCTGAGCGCACATCCCTCGATCTTGACCGTCTATCAATCGGGCGTCGCGGGCGACGGGCGGCCCTATCTCGTCATGGAACTGTGTTCGCAGACGCTCGGCACGGGCTATCGCAACAACCGGCTGTCGGCCGCCGAGGCGCTGCGCGTGGGCATCAAGATCGGTGGCGCGGCCGAGAGTGCCCACCGCACGGGCGTGCTGCACCGAGACATCAAACCGTCCAACATCCTCATGACGGCATATGGCAATCCGGTGCTGAGTGACTTCGGCATCGCGGGCGCGGTCGACGAGATCGATGACGACGCCGTCGTGGGCATGAGCGTGCCGTGGACCGCCGCCGAGGTGCTGCGCGCCGACACCAACGGCACCATCGCGAGCGAGGTCTTCTCGCTCGGCGCCACCGTCTACACGCTGCTCGCCGGGCGGTCCCCCTTCGAGATCGAAGACGGGGACAACTCCTCGGCGCAGCTCATGTCCCGCATCAACCGCGGGGTCGTGACGCCCATCGGCCGCGACGACGTGCCCGAGAATCTCGAGCGCGTGCTGCGCAAATCACTCGCCCGCAGGCCCGAGAACCGCCACCGTTCGGCCATGGAATTCATTCGCGAACTGCAGGCCGTCGAGGCCTCGATGGGTCTGGCGCAGACCCAACCCGACGTGAGCGTCGACGAGTGGGCGGATGTCGCGCCCGACGATCCCGACGACCGCACGCGCGTGAACCCCATCCGCGACGTGCAGCCCGTCGCGCGTCGACGACGTGCGCGCGGCGCCACGGCGGGGCCAGCGCAGGACGGGGGAGCGCAGCCCGGCAGAGCGCAGCCCGGGGGAGAGCAGCGCGAGACAGAGCGGGGGGCCGGTCGTGCGACTGCACGCGCGAACGCCGGATCGACGCGCACACGTGCGCGGGGTGGCGCGGCCGACGCGCAGTCGCGCTCGAACCGCCGCGGAACGGCCGCCGCCGCACCCGCCGCTTCCTGGCGATCGGGTCGATGGTTCGTGGCGGCGATCGTG
The DNA here is from genome assembly GCF_052783725.1 of Okibacterium fritillariae. Taxonomy (NCBI): domain Bacteria; kingdom Bacillati; phylum Actinomycetota; class Actinomycetes; order Micrococcales; family Microbacteriaceae; genus Okibacterium; species Okibacterium fritillariae. The sequence continues at coordinate 2,363,523 of NZ_CP199917.1, read as the reverse complement.
GCGTGCGCCCTCCTCGTCGTCGCGCTGGCCGCGACCGCCGTGTACGTGGTCGTGCGGGCGGGAAGCGCCGAAGCGGTTCCGGCCGTGAGCGATGTGGTCGCGACATCCACCGACGGATCGTTGACGTTCAGCTGGCCCGACCCGGGCATCAGAGACGACGACGTGTATGAGATCGAGGTCGACGACAACAGCGCGAGCACCCAGCGCAGCACGACATTCGTCGTGGCGGGCGAACCCGGGGACACCGTCTGCATCACGGTGCGCGTGAACCGCGACGGGTCGCTCGGCACCCGCAGTCCCGAGAGCTGCGGCGTCGTTCCCGAGGCGGGCGCGGGCACCGGATGATTCGAGCATTTCTCGCCCGACGCGGCGCCGCCCTCGCCACCGTCCTGGCGGGCGCGCTGGTGATCGCGCTCATCGCCGTGATCTCGCTCGTGAGCACCGGCTACCGCGCCGACAAGCTGAGCCTCGACGACGACTCGGTATGGGTGACCAATCAGAGCCGTCAGGCGATCGGCCGCGCCAATGTGCGCGTGGGCGAACTGAACGCGGCGCTCGCGGTCGAACGCGCGGGCACCGGTGCGACGGGAGTCGACGTGGTGCAGGACGGCTCGACCGTGCTGCTCGTCGACCGCGCGGCGGGAAGCGTCGGACGCGTCGACCTTGCCACGGCAACCGTGGACGAGCCCATACCGCTTCCTCCGGGGGCGTCCGACGTGCACGTGGCCCGCGGGCGCATCGTCATCGCGCGCGGCGGCGACCTCTGGCTGGTGCCGATCGGTGCGCTCGAGGACTTCCGCTCCGACGACGAGCCGACGGTCTCGCTCGGCGCCGATGCCCTCACCGCGGTGGCGCCCACGGGCGACATCTTCGTCTACCGTGCCGAGACCGGGCGGCTCTCGCACCTTGGGCCGGGCAGCGCTCGGGTCGACGATGCGACGACGATCGCTACGGGCGCCACCGACAGCCCGCAAGACGAGGCAGAGGGCGGGGCGCCGGACACGGCGGATTCCCCGGGGGCCCTGCAACTCACGGCCACGGCCGGGCGGTATGCACTGCTCGACCGCGACGCCGGGGTGCTGCACACGGCATCCGGTGCGACCGACCTCACCGAGATCGACGGGTGGGATGCGGCCACAGCGGTCCTTCAGCAACCCTCTGCCGCGCGCGACTCCGTGCTCGTCGCCACCGCCGGTTCGCTCGTCGATGTGCCGTCGTCGGGGGCGCCGCGCGTGCTCGCGACCGGATCATTCGGCCCCGCCGTGGCACCGGCAATCGCCCCGAATCCCGCCGCGGGCGTGGGCGGAGAATGCCTCGTCGGCGCCTGGCAGAGCGGTTCCGTCGCAACCCTCTGCGGCCGACCGTCAACCGGCGACACGGCCCGGCTCTCGACCGTGACCGGACTGGCTCCCGGCGCAGACCTGGCCTTCCGGATGCTCGACGACCGCGTGGTGCTGAACGACCGCGTGGGCGGCGGCTCGTGGGCCGTCCTCGACGGCAACCGGTCGATCGACAACTGGGACGACCTGCTGGCCGACACCGACACCGAGGAGCAGGTCGAGGAGAACACCGACGACACCCCGCCCGAATACGACGAGGAACAGAAACCGCCGGTCGCCGTCGCCGACAGCCTGGGCGCGCGGCCGGGGCGTTCGACGCTCCTGCCCGTCCTGCTGAACGACTACGACCCGAACGGCGATGTGCTCGTCATCGACAGCGTCGGCGAGGTGCCGACCGACACGGGGCGCCTCGACCTCGTGAACGACGGGCAGAGCATCAAGCTGACGCTGACGCCGGAGGCCCGGGGCGACATCCGATTCGCCTACTCGATCAGCGACGGTCGCGGCGGAACGGCGACGGCCGATGTGACCGTGACGGTTCGCGGGGACGACGAGAACGGTCCGCCCGCGCAGGTGCGGCCGACGCGCACGACCGTGGCGGCCGGTGGTCGCGTGAGCACCCAGGTGCTCGGCGATTGGGTCGACCCCGACGGCGACCCGATCTACCTCACGCGCGCCAGCGTCGAGGCCCCTGACCTGGCCCAGTTCACGCCGGCGGGCGAGGTCGTCTACACCGACGGCGGCACCGGGGCCGAGGCCCGCGACATCCCGCTGCTCGTGTCGGATGGCCGGGCAGAAGGTTCCGGCGTCCTGGCCGTGAGCATCACACCAACGGGCCAGGTGCCCATCGTCGCCGAAGGGTTCGCCGTCACCGCCTACGCGGGCGAGGACGTGCGCGTGACACCCCTCGACCACGCGCGCGGCGGGTCGGCGCCCCTGCGCCTCGTCAACGTTCCGAGCCGCGACGGGTCGACGATCGTGCCCGACTACGATCTCGGCACGTTCCGCTTCACGAGCAGCGAGGCACGCACCCATCTGCTCGAATACACCGTGACCGACGGCGTGCTCACCGAAACCGGCCAGGTGCGTGTCGACGTGCTGCCGAACCCCACGGGCGCGGCACCCGTCACGGTTCCCCACACGGCGTTCGTGCGCGAGCAGTCGAGCCAAGACGTCGCCGTGCTCGAGCAGGACTTCGACCCGGCCGGCGGGGTGCTCGTCGTCACCGGGGCCGACGAGGCGCCCGTCGAGAGCGGCATCCGTGTCGAGGTCATCGAGCAGCGGCTCGTGCGCATCACGCTGACCCGGCCCCTCGATGCACCGACTCCCATCGGTTACCACGTGTCGAACGGCACAGCCGAGAGCGACGGCACCATCACGGTCATCCAGGTGCCGACGCCGGCCGTGCGCCAGGCACCCATCGCCAACCCCGACACGGCCTCGGTGCGCGTCGGCGACGCCATCGACATCCCCGTGCTCGCCAACGACCGGCACCCCGACGGCGACGCCCTGACCCTCGACGCCACACTCAGCCGACAGGTGCCCGGCAACGCGGGGCTGCTCTTCGCCTCGGGCACGGTTCTGCGCTATCTGGCGCCGCGAGAACCCGGAAACTACACGGCGACCTATCGCGTGCGCGGGCCCGATGGGCAGTGGGCCGACGCCGACGTCACCCTCACCGTGCGCGAGGCCGACGCAGCCGCGAACCGGCCACCCGTGCCGAAGACCGTCACGAGCCGCGTGCTCGCGGGCGACACCGTGCGCGTTCCGATCCCGCTGCAGGGCATCGACCCCGACGGCGACTCCGTCAAGCTCGCGGGGCAGGCCAGCAACCCCGAGAAAGGTGCCGTGACGGGGTCCGGCGCCGATTGGTTCGACTACGAAGCGGGCGCGTACTCGACCGGCACCGACGAATTCTCGTACACGGTCGTGGACACGCTCGGCCAGACCGCCACCGGCACCGTGCGCATCGGCATCAGCCCGCCCCGGGACGGGGCCCGCAACCCCGTCGCCACCTCGGACGAGGTCACGACACGGCCGGGGCGCACCCTCACCGTGCGGCCGCTCGACAACGACTCCGACCCCGACGGCGATTCCCTGACGATCACGGGCATCACCCCCACGACCCCCGGTGCCACGGCCGAGGTGCGCGGCAGCACCATCCGCGTCACGGTTCCCGACGGCCGCGGCCGCTACGGATTCGTCTACGACATCGAGAATAGCCGCGGTGGCGCGGCGTCCAGCTTCCTCACGGTGGTAGCCGACCCGGATGCCCCGGCCGCCCGGCCCCTCGCGCGCGACACCGTGCTCTCGCTCAGCGATATCCAGGACGCCGACGAGGTGACGGTCAATCCGCTGAAGAACGTGTTCTTCGCCGAGGGGGAGGTGTCGTCGCTCGACCTGACGATCCCCGGCGACTACGCCCGGGCGGCTCGTGTCACCGATGCGAAGCGCGTCGTCGTGCAGGTAACCGACGCCAGCCAGATCATCCCCTTCGTCGTGGCGCACCCCGACGATGCCGCCATCACCGCGACCGCGTTCATCTGGGTGCCCGGCAAGAGAGATGCCGTGCCGCAGCTCAAGGCGGGCGTGAAACCCATTCGCGTGACGAGCGGCGAGAGCGTCGACATCCCCCTCGCCGATCATGTGATCGCACCCGACGGTCGCGACGTGCGTCTCACCGACACCGCCACGGTGCGCGCCACGCACGGCGACGGCTCGGCGCTGACGGTGGATGACCGCACCCTGCGTTTCCGCAGCGCCGACGGGTACTTCGGGCCGGCGTCGATCTCGTTCGAGGTCACCGACGCGGGTGGGGCCGGGGGCGCGGCGAAGGCGGCCACGCTCGTGCTGCCCATCGACGTCATCCCCGCGCAGAACCAACCGCCCGTCTTCACCGGCGGCCAGATCGACTTCGAACCCGGGCAGTCGAAGGACATCGACCTGACGAAGCTGACGCGCTACCCCTACGCCGACGACCTCGACCAGCTCGACTTCAGCGTGCTCGACCCGCGCGCGACCGGTTTCGACGTGGCGCTGTCCGGGCGCACCCTGACGGTGACGGCCCAGCCCGGTACGCCGAAGGGATCGGCGTCGAGCGCGCTCATCGGGGTGCGCGACGCCGCGAACCCCGGCCAGAACGGGCGCCTCGAGCTGCGCGTCGTCGCCTCGACGCGGCCGCTGGCCCAGCCCGCGACCGACCAGGTCATCGCGCCGCGCGGGCAGACCACGTCGGTCAACGTTCTGCAGAACGATCAAGCCACCAACCCCTTCCCGGGCACACCGCTCACGGTGGTGGCGGTGCGCGGGGTCGACGGGCAGAACGTTCCGGCGGGCGTCAGCATCACGCCGTCGGCCGACCGCTCGACGCTCTCGATCCAGGTGTCGGGCGATGCGGCCGCCCGCGATACGACCGTGCAATACCAGGTCGCCGATGCCACGGGCGACCCGGCCCGCCACACCTGGGGCACCGTGCGCATCAGCGTGCAAGACGTGCCCGACCCGGTGAGCGCCGTGCGCGTGACCGGATTCGATGACCGCGGTATCACGCTCACCTGGGCGCCCGGCGCCGCCAACAACGCCAGCATCACGGGGTTCCGAGTGGGCGTGCGCCCCACGGGCGGAGGCGCCGCGACCACGACGGTCTGCGCCGCGACCGCCTGCCGTGTGCCGACGCCGGGCAACGGCAGCGACAATGCCGTGCGTCTCGACGTGGTCGCCGAGAACGCCATCGGCGCCTCGACCCCGACCGCGCTGGCGGACCGCGTCTGGTCCGACGTCATCCCCGCAGCTCCCGACGGCATCACCGCCGAACCCCTCGACGGCGGCCTCCGCATCGGATGGAGCGCCGTGACCATGCCGTCGGGCGCGAGCCCGGTCGGCACCTACGTCGTGACGGTCGGCGGGCGCGAGCGCAGCGTCTCCGCCGCCGCGAGCTGCTCGGGCGGTCGCTGCACGACCGACGTGCAGGGCCTGTCGAACGGCAGCCGCGTCGACTTCACCGTTTCGGCGCGGAACGACGCCTACCCGGCCCTCTCGAAGTGGAACAGCGCCGCGGGCCAGGGCATCCCCTTCGGAGCGCCGAGCGGGGGAAGCGTGCGCGCCGACGGCGACTCCGGCAGCGGAAGCGTGACGGTGTCGTGGTCGGGGTTCGGGTCGAACGGCGATCCCATCGCCGGTTACTTCGTGGAGCGCCTGAATAGCGCGCAAACGCCGTCGGGCTCCGGCGCGTGCCGAGTATCGAGCCCCGCACCGGGAACCGTCTCGCCGCCCGTCAGCGGGGGATCGGTGGCCGAGGTGCGCCCCGCGGGAGGCGGCGCGACATCCACGGTCTTCAGCGGGCTCGACGAAGCCAACACGACCTACTACTTCGCCGTGTGGGCCTACAACCGCGCGGGCTGCGCCGTCTCGAATGTGGCCGAGGTGCGCATCCGGCCCACGCCGGGCGACACACCGCGCGCGGACGGGGTCATGGTCGAAACCGCTCGCTCCGTCTACGACTACCGTGTCACCAACCTGCAGCCGCGCGCCGACCGCTACCAGATCGCCACCGTCGATGCGTCCGGCAACCGCGTCGGTTCGTGGGTCGCCTTCGCCGCCGGCTCGTTCCCGCGCGAGGTGCTCGGCCTGCCCACCGGCCAGCAGGTGCAGTTCGCGCTGCGGGCCTGCAACGTCTACGCCGTCGTCGAAGTCTGCGGCGACCCGGCCGTCGTGACCGCGCCCGAGACATCCCTCGCGTTCCGGCCCGTCGACCTGCGTTACGACGGCGCGGCCGGCGCCTACAGCTGGACCGCACTTCCCGCGAACGGGCCGGACTACCCGGCCACGAGCCTCTGCGTCGATCAGGCCAACCCCGAGAACACGGGCACGAGCACCGCCACCGGATGCTCGTTCCCCGCGCCGCCCGTCGACCCCGCGTTGTTCATCACCATCGGCGGCAAGAGGGTTCAGGTGACCCCATGACGCGTGCCCCGGCATCCCACCCCCGAAAGGATCCCTCGTGACCCTCACCCCCGAAGAGGCGCGCTGGTTCGCCAGCACGTTCGACTCCCTCGTCGCGAACGTGGAACAGGTGCTGCTCGGCAAGAGCCACGTCGTGCGGCTGGCCTTCACCACGCTCATGAGCCGCGGCCACCTGCTGCTCGAGGACGTGCCCGGCACGGGAAAGACCTCGCTCGCGCGCGCCATCGCCGCCTCCATCGACGGCACGCATTCGCGCGTGCAGTTCACGCCCGACCTGCTGCCCGGCGACATCACGGGCGTCAGCATCTATGACCAGCGCAGCGGCAGCTTCGAGTTCCACCGCGGGCCGATCTTCGCCAACATCGTGCTGGCCGACGAGATCAACCGGGCGAGCCCGAAGACCCAGTCGGCGCTGCTCGAGGTGATGGAGGAGCTGACGGTGACGGTCGATGGGACGACGCATCCCGTGCATCCGCCATTCATGGTGCTCGCCACCCAGAACCCGATCGAGCAGGCCGGAACCTACCGCTTGCCCGAGGCCCAGCTCGACCGGTTCCTGCTGAAGACGTCGATCGGATACCCCGACCACCAGTCGACCATGCAGATCCTCGAGGGCGCCGCGGCTCCCGCGACGATCGCGCCCGTCGTGCCGGCATCGACCATCCGCGACATGTTGGCCATCGCGCGCACCACCTTCGTCGACCCGACGATCAACGACTACATCGTGCGCATCGTCGAGGCCACGCGGCAGGCCGAAGAGGTGCGGCTGGGCGCGAGCGTGCGCGGCGCCCTGGCGCTGCTCGCCGCGGTGCGCACCTGGGCCGTGTCGCAGGGGCGCACGTTCGTCACGCCCGACGACGTGAAGGCGCTCGCCGAACCCGTGCTCGCGCACCGTCTGGTGCTCGACGCTGAGGCCGAGTACGACGGGGTCACGCCGTCGAGTGTCATCTCGCAGGTGCTGATCGACGCACCGCCGCCCGGAGGCGGGGTCGGCCGTGCCGACTAGAGAACGCGCGGCGCCGCAGAGCACGACGCGCCTGCGCGACCTGACCTCGACCTCGTTGCGCGCCGATGCCACGGGCGACGCGGGGCGAACGGTCGATGCCCGCCTCGCCGTGGCGCGCGCCCTGCGTCGGGCGCGCCATGCGGTGGGCGCGGCGTGGTCGGCGATCACGGCGGTCGTCACACCCCTCGGCTGGGCGGTCGGCGTGCTGGCCCTCGCGGGGCTCGGTGCCGGCTACCTTCTGGGCTGGACGGAATTCGTCGTCATCGGCTGGGCCGCCGTCATCGCGGCAGCGGTCGCCGCCCTCTTCCTGATCGGCCGCATCCGCCACGAGGTCACGCTGCACCTCGCCGACGACCGCGTCGTGGTGGGCTCGACGGCCGTCGGCCAGCTCACGATCGAAAACCCCGGCCTGCGGCTGCTGCCCGCCATCACGGTCGACGTGCCCGTGGGGGAAGCGACCCTCGACGTGCCCGTGCCGCCGCTCGCGCCCCGGCAACAGATCGAAGAACTCTTCCGCGTGCCGGCCACGAGGCGAGGCGTGTTCCCGGTGGGGCCCGCCCGCGCCACCCGGCGCGACCCGCTCGGACTCGTGCGCCGCGAACACGCGTGGGCCGAGGCATCCGCCCTCTACGTGCACCCGCCGACAGTCACGGTGCCGAGCCTCAGCACGGGTTTCGTGCGCGACCTCGAGGGCAGCCCGACGCGTGACCTGACGAGCGACGACGTGTCGTTCCACGCGCTGCGCGAGTACGCGCCGGGCGACGAGCGGCGCAGCATCCACTGGCGGTCGACGGCGAAGACCGGCCGTTTCATGGTGCGTCAATTCGAAGAGACCCGCCGCAGCCACCTCATGGTCGCCCTCTCGGGCCGCGCCGACGAATACGCGACCGACGACGAGTTCGAGCTGGCGGTGAGCGTGGCCGCGTCGCTCGGTGTGCGTGCCATCCGCGACACGCGAACGGTCTCGGTCGTCACGGGCGAGGTGACCCCCGAATTCTCGCGGCGCACGGTGCGTTCGGTGCGCGCCTTCGCCTCGGTCACGCCCACGCGTCTGCTCGATGACCTGGCCGCGGTGGAGCTCGAGGAGCGCGCACTCGACCTCGCCACCACGGCCCGCGCGGCCGCCGACACCATCGGCGGCATCTCGCTCGCGTTCCTCGTGTGCGGCAGCGCCACAGACCCCGCCGCGATCCGCGAGGCCGCCCGCCACCTTCCCCTCGGTGTGGATGTCGTCGCCATCGTCTGCGAATCGGAGGGCGTGCCCACGCAACGGGCCTCGGCCGGCCTCACGGTCGTGACGATCGGATACCTCGACGATCTGCGGCCGGCACTCAACCGGGCGGTCGCGCGATGAGCGGCGCTGGCGAGCGGCCGGGCACACCGGTTCGAGGCGGTGTCGCGGTTGGCGATGCGCGGCCATCATCGACGCCCGACCTTCCGACGGCGTCGGCACCCGGCTCGGCGCGGCGGGCCCAGCGCCCGGCCCGACGCGCGCATTCCGAGCGCCCGGGCTGGCCCTGGCTCGTGGCGCGCGTGTTCCCGCCCCTTCTCGCCACGGTCGTGGCCCTCGCCGCATTCTGGCCCGTCTACCAATCCGTCGAATTCGTGCGGATGGCCGCCGTCACCGTCGTCGTCGCGGGTGTCCTCGCCGTGCTGGGCGCCCGATTCCGCTGGTCGCCGCTCCTCGTCGCGGCCGTCACGGTCGGCATCGTCCTCGTCGCGGGTGTGCCCCTCGCCATCCCCTCAGAGGCGACCGCCGGCGGATGGCTGCCCACGGGTCCCGCGCTCCTGCACCTGCTCGAGGCCACGGCGTTCTCCTGGCGGCAACTGGTCACGATCGTGACCCCCGTCGGCGCCTACCAGGCCCTCCTCGTCCCCGCCTTCCTCCTCGTTCTCGTGACGGCCGTGCTTTCGGCGTCGCTGGCGCTTCGGTCCCGGCATCCCCGGCTCGCTCTCGTGCCTCCGTTCCTGCTCCTGGCGGCCGCCATCGCACTCGGGCCGACCGAGGTGGCACCGGCCTACACGATCGGCGTGGGTGCCCTCCTCATGCTCGTGTCGGCCCTCTGGGCAGTCCTCCTGCCCGACGGGACCCTGCGCGAACACTCCATCGGCCGCCGCCGCTCGCTGCGTCTGGCGGTCACGCGTGTGACCGCCATCGCCGTCGTCCTCGCCGTCGCCCTCGCGGGAAGCACCGTGCTGGCCACGGTGTTCGCACCCGCCTCCGACCGGGATGTCCTCCGCGCCCACGTCGAGCAACCGTTCGTGCCGCGCGACTACCCGTCGCCGCTCGCGGGCTTCCGGTCCTATCTCGACCCCGCGACCCGCGACGAGACGCTCCTGACGGTCGAGGGGCTCCCCGCCGACGCGCGCCTCCGCCTCGCCACCGTCGACACCTACACGGGAGTCGTCTACGCGGTGGGCGATGCCTCGACCGGGTCGGCCGCATCCGGTTCCGAGGAGGCCGCCGGGGAGTCCGGGCCGGCCGACGGGTCGGGCATCTTCACGCGCGTCCCCTACCGCCTCACGCCCATGGCCACCGGAACGCGCGTGGACCTCACCGTGCGCGTGGACCAGTTCGCCGACGTCTGGGTTCCCGACGCCGGTGCGCTCGAACAGCTCCGCTTCCACGGCCCGCGCGCCGACATCCTCACCGACAGCTTCAGCTACAACGCCGCCACCGGAACCGCCGCGGTCTCGGCGGGTCTGCGCCCGGGTGACTCCTACCGCCTCACGGCTATCCTCCCGCCCGCGACCGACGACGTGGATGTCTCGAGCCTCCGACCCGGCACGGCCCCCCTTCCCGAACCCGCCGCCGTGCCCGATGCCCTCACCGACTGGCTGACGCGCACGGTGGCCACCCTCGCCCCCACCGACGCCGATTCAGGACCCGCCCCGGGCACCGGCACCGACCCCGGCACCGGCTCCAACCCCGGCACTGCCGCCACGGCCGTCACCCCCGGCGCCTCGCTCCAGCGCGCCCTCGACGCCCTGGCCGCGAGCGGCTACGTCAGCCACGGCCTCGACCCCGACACCCCGCGCAGCGTCTCCGGTCACGGCGTCGCGCGCCTCGAAACGCTCTTCACCGAGCAGCCCATGATCGGCGACCAGGAGCAATACGCCACGGCCGCCGCCCTGATCGCGCGCCAGCTCGGATTCCCGGCACGCGTCGTCCTCGGCTTCCGCCCGAACGGCGACGCCGGCACGAAGGCTCCGGCTACCGCCGCCGGCACCGATACACCGGCCACCGGTCCCGGTTCGGATTCGGCCGGACCCGTCGCCGTCACGGGCGCCGACATCGACGCCTGGGTCGAGATCCAGGACTCCTCGGGCCGCTGGGTCACGATCGACCCCACACCCGCCGTGCGCGACATCCCCGAGCGCGCCCCCGACGAGCCGACCCCCATCTCGAAACCGCAGACCGTCGTTCCGCCGCCCGTCGTCGAGGACCCGGAGGAGATCGCCCCGGCAGCGCCCGACAGCGAGGTCTCGGATCCGCCCGCCGAGCAGCCGTGGTGGCTCTCCGCTCTCCGCGTTGCGCTCGTCGTGGCCGGCTGGACGCTCCTCGTCGCGGCGATCCTCGCGGCTCCGTTCCTCACCGTCATCGCCGCGAAGGCGCGACGCCGCCGCACCCGCCGCCGGCGGGGGAGTGCCGACGCCCGCATCCGTGCCGGCTGGCTGGAGGCGCGCGACACGGCCGTCGACTACGGCATCGACATCCCGGCCTCGGCCACCCGCCGAGAAGCCGCCGCACGCATCGGCACCAAGACGGCCGTCACGCTCGCCTCCGTCGCCGACCGTGTCTCGTTCTCGCCCGACCGCCCCGACGATGACGACGCCGACAGGGTGTGGCAGGGTGTCGACGAACTCCGCCGCCGCGTCGCCGAACGCCACACACGGCGCGAACGCCTGCGCGCCCGCATCTCCCTCGCGTCCCTCCGCCGCCGGCGCTGACCCGCCAGCGCTGACCCGCCGGCGCTGACCCGACCGCGCTGACCGACCGCGCTGACCCGCCGGCGCTGCCCGCCCGCGCTGCCCGCCCGCGTTGGCCCGCCCGCACCGGCCGGCCCGCACTCATCCGCCCCGCCCCGCCCACGCAAGAACGCCCGCCCGCACCTCTCGGCACGAACGGGCGTTCTCAACGCATCTGACGCGTCAGGCGCGGCCGCGCATCACGGCCTGCTTCACTTCGGCGATGGCCTGCGTCACCTGGATGCCACGGGGGCATGCGTCGGTGCAGTTGAAGGTCGTGCGGCAGCGCCACACGCCTTCCTTGTCGTTGAGGATGTCGAGGCGCACGTTCGAGGCATCGTCGCGCGAGTCGAAGATGAACCGGTGCGCGTTGACGATCGCGGCGGGGCCGAAGTACTGCCCGTCGGTCCAGAACACGGGGCAGCTCGACGTGCACGCGGCGCACAGGATGCACTTGGTGGTGTCGTCGAAGCGGGCACGGTCGGCGACCGACTGGATGCGCTCCTTGCCGGCGCCGGGCTTCGACGTGGCCTGCAGGAAGGGCTGCACTTCGCGGTAGGAGGCGAAGAACGGCTCCATGTCGACGACGAGGTCCTTCTCGAGCGGCAGACCCTTGATGGCCTCGACATAGATCGGCTTCGAGATGTCGAGGTCTTTGATCAGGGTCTTGCAGGCGAGACGGTTGCGGCCGTTGATGCGCATGGCGTCGGAGCCGCAGATGCCGTGGGCGCAGGAGCGACGGAACGTGAGCGAACCGTCCTGATCCCACTTGATCTTGTGCAGCGCGTCGAGGATGCGGTCGGTCGCGAACATCTCGACGTCGTAGTCGACCCACTTGGGCTCTTCGTCGACCTCCGGGTTGAACCGGCGGATGATGAGCGTGACGGTGAAGGGTTTGAGGGCGTCGTCGGCGGGGGCGTCGGCGGGAGCGTCGAGTGTGGCGGTAGCCATGTCTAGTACTTCCTCTCCATCGGCTGGTAGCGCGTGATCGTGACGGGCTTCCAGCCGAGCGTGATGTGGTCTGCCGCGTCGGACGACAGGGGGTCGCCGGTCAAGTAGGCCATGGTGTGTTTCATGTAGTTCTCGTCGTCGCGCTTCGGGAAGTCGTCGCGCATGTGGCCGCCGCGGCTTTCCTTGCGGTTGCGGGCCGAGTAGACGACGACCTCGGCGAGGTCGAGCAGGAAGCCGAGTTCGATGGCCTCGAGCAGGTCGGTGTTGAAGCGACGACCCTTGTCCTGCACGGCGATGTTGCGGTAACGGTCGCGCAGGTTGTGGATGGTCTCGGTGACTTCGGCGAGCGACTCGTCGGTGCGGAACACCTGGGCGTTGCGGTCCATGTGCTCTTGCAGCTCTTTACGGATGGTCGAGAGGCGCTCGGTTCCGTTGGAGTTTCGGGCGTTCTCGACGAGCTCCTGCACGAAGGCGGCCGGGTTTTCGGGCAGCGGCGTGAAGTCGACGTTCTGCACGTATTCGACGGCGTTGTTGCCGGCGCGTTTGCCGAACACGTTGATGTCGAGCAGCGAGTTGGTGCCGAGACGGTTGGAGCCGTGCACCGAGACGCAGGCGCATTCGCCGGCCGCGTAGAGGCCGGGCACGATGGTGTCGTTGTCGCTCAGCACCTCGGCGCGGACGTTGGTGGGGATGCCGCCCATGGCGTAGTGGGCGGTAGGCATGACGGGCACGGGCTCGACGACCGGGTCGACGCCCAGGTAGGTGCGGGCGAACTCGGTGATGTCGGGCAGCTTCGTCTCGAGCACCTCGGCACCGAGGTGCGTACAGTCGAGGTAGACGTAGTCCTTGTGGGGGCCGGCGCCGCGACCCTCGGCCACCTCTTGCACCATGCAGCGGGCGACGATGTCACGCGGCGCAAGGTCTTTGATGGTGGGGGCGTAGCGCTCCATGAAGCGCTCACCCGAGGCGTTTCGCAGGATGGCACCCTCACCGCGCGCACCCTCGGTGAGCAGGATGCCGAGGCCCGCCAATCCGGTCGGGTGGAACTGGAAGAACTCCATGTCCTCGAGCGGCAGGCCCTTGCGCCAGATGATTCCGACGCCGTCGCCCGTGAGGGTGTGCGCGTTGGAGGTGGTCTTGTAGATCTTGCCGAAGCCGCCCGTGGCGAAGATGATCGCCTTGGCCTGGAAGACGTGGATGTCGCCCGTGGCGAGCTCGTAGGCGACGACGCCCGACGGCTTCTTGACGCCGTCGACCTCGGTCATGATGAGGTCGAGCGCGTAGTACTCGTTGAAGAAGTTGATGCCGAGGCGCACGCAGTTTTGGAACAGCGTCTGCAGGATCATGTGACCCGTGCGGTCGGCGGCGTAGCAGGCGCGGCGCACGGGCGACTTGCCGTGGTCACGCGTGTGGCCACCGAAGCGGCGCTGGTCGATCTTGCCCTCGGGCGTGCGGTTGAACGGCAGACCCATGTTCTCGAGGTCGATGACGGCGTCGATGGCCTCTTTCGCCAGGATCTCGGCCGCATCCTGGTCGACCAGGTAGTCGCCACCCTTGATGGTGTCGAACGTGTGCCACTCCCACGAGTCCTCTTCGACGTTGGCGAGGGCCGCAGCCATACCGCCCTGCGCCGCACCGGTGTGCGAACGCGTGGGGTAGAGCTTCGAGATGACGGCCGTCTTGGCGCCCGGGCCGGCCTCGATGGCGGCGCGCATTCCGGCACCACCGGCTCCGACGATGACGATGTCGAATTGGTGGTAGTGGACTCCGTCGATGACGGTGGATTCAGCGGTCGTGTCGGCCGAGAATGATGAGGTCACAGGTACATCCGTAATTCTGGTGGGTGGTGAAGCGGGGCCGGAATTCGTGGGGCTGAGGCCAGCTCGTGGTGCGAAGGGATCAGCTCGTGGGGCAGAAGGACGCGACCAGGTCGGCGGGGGCGCCGGCGGGGCACGGGTCGAACGTGAAGACCACGAGCGTGCCGAGCACGATGAGAACGACGGCCGAGACGAAGATGGCGCCCTTCAAGATCTTGCCGACCGTCTGGTTGCGCGAGTAGTCGTTCACGAGCGTGCGCATGCCGTTGGAGCCGTGGATGAGCGCGAGCCAGAGCATCGCGACATCCCACCACTGCCAGAACGGGCTCGAGAGCTTGCCGCCCACGAACGCGAAGTCGATGGCGCTCACGCCGTCGCCCACCATGAGGTTCACGAAGAGGTGGCCGAAGATGAGCACGACCAGCACCACACCGGAGGCGCGCATGTAGATCCAGCCCCACTTCTCCCAGTTCACGCCTTTTTTGGGCGCCGGGCGGATGGGGGTGCGGGGGGCGTCGATTGTCGTCGTCATGATCTGGCCCCTTCTAGTGCGAGAACACGTTGATCAGGTGCCGGGGCACGAAACCGAGCATGGTGATGACCCAGAGGCCGATGACCACATAGAACATGACCTTCTGGTACTTGGAACCCTTGGACCAGAAGTCGATGAGCACGATGCGCAGGCCGTTGTAGGCGTGATACGCGATCGCACCGACGAGGGCGACCTCACCGAGGCCCATGATGGGCGTCTGGTAGGTGCCGATGACGGCGTTGTAGGCCTCGGGGGAGACCCGGATGAGGGCCGTATCGAGGATGTGGACCAGCAGGAAGAAGAAGATGGCGACACCCGTGATTCGGTGAAGCACCCACGACCACATGCCTTCGCGACCGCGGTACAGAGTACCTGCGGGTCGTTTGGGACCGGACTGAGTTATCGGTGGAGTCCCTGCCGTCTTCAGTGACACGAACGACCCTCCCTGACTTTTGCGGCTGACGGTGGCCGTCATGGCCTCCGTCGCGTCAAATCGGCGCGTAATGGAAGTCTATGTCGTTCACCTGTGTAGCGCCGGTTAGGTGTGCCTAAGAAGGGGGGTCGAATGCGGGGAATCGTCACGCGCCGCCGCTATGGTGAGGGCATGACGACTGCCCTCGAACGCTTCTACAGTGTGATCCCCGCCGGCGGGATCGGTTCCCGCCTCTGGCCCCTGTCTCGCGCCGATGCGCCGAAGTTCCTGCACGACCTCACGGGGTCGGGTCAGTCGTTGCTGCGCGCCACGTGGGATCGCCTCGAGCCGCTCGCCGGCCCCGACCGCATCATGGTCGTCACGGGGCGAGCCCACCGCGCCGCCGTCGAGGGTCAGCTTCCCGACCTCGACGACCACAACATCGTCCTCGAGAGCGAGCCGCGCGACTCCACGGCCGCGATCGCCCTGGCTGCAGCCATCCTCATGAAGCGCGAACCGGATGTCATCATCGGCTCGTTCGCGGCCGACCACGTGATCCGCGGCGATCGCCTCTTCCGCAGCACCGTCACGCAGGCCGTGCAGACCGCCGAGGCGGGCTACATCACGACCATCGGCATCCAGCCCACCGAGCCGGCCATCGGCTTCGGCTACATCAAGACGGGCACGCAGCTCGATGTCCCGGGCGCCGAGCTCGCCACGAAGGTCGATTCGTTCGTCGAGAAGCCCGACCTGAAGACGGCCAAGCGCTACCTGCACTCGGGCGACTACCTCTGGAACGCGGGCATGTACATCTCCCGCGCCGATGTGCTGCTCACCGAACTTGAGCGGCACGAGCCCGAGATGCACGCGCTCGTCATGGAACTCGCCGAGGCCTGGGATGATCCCGCCACACGCGGTCCCGCCGTCGACCACATCTGGCCGCGCCTCAAGAAGATCGCCATCGACTACTCGGTGGCCGAGCCCGCCGCGGCCGCGGGTCGCCTCGCGGTCATCCCCGGTCACTTCGACTGGGACGATGTGGGCGACTTCGCCTCGCTCGCCAAGCTCAACTCGTCGGGCCGCAAGACCGATCTCGCGATCCTGGGCGAGAACGCGCGAGTGCTCTCGGATGCCTCGAGCGGCATCGTCGTCAGCCAGTCGAACCGCGTCATCAGCCTCATCGGCGTGACCGACATCGTCGTGGTCGACACCCCCGACGCGCTCCTCGTCACCACGAGTCAGAACGCGCAGCGCGTGAAGAGCGTTGTCGACGCCCTCAAGCTCTCGGGTCGCGACGACGTCCTCTGATCTAACGTCCTCTCCTCTTCCGCATCGGTTTCGGCCGGGGTCTGGCATCGCGCCGCCCCGGCCGTTATCGTTGGTGCCATGAAGTTGTAACGTCGGCACATCCGGCCCGTTCGCGGTTGCGCTCCCCGTCCTCGTTCCCGAGGGTGTCGGTCGAGCAGAGCACCCGGCGGGCATTCCCCATCCGGATGCCGACGCACGTGCCCTGCCCCGGGCGCCGTGTCCTCCTGCCGCCGCCGTCGCTCGTTCGCGCATCCTCGCGCCTAAAGCGTCGGTCGCGCCCGGCCGAGAACGGTGCCGCCCGGCCTCCGCACGTGACGACCCCTCGGGTTCGTCGGCTCCGCCCACGAAAGGCGGTCCCTATGCGACCACAGCACGACACCCATTCCTCCTCCGCACGAACGAACGAGGTTTACCCGGCCGAAACCGCGACCGTGCCCGGAAGGTCAGCCCTCGTCGACTACCTCAAGGTCAGCCACGTCGACCGGCGTTTCGGCGACCGCCGCGTGCTCACCGACGTCTCCTTCAGCGTGCCGGCCGGCAGCCGCACGGGCCTCGTCGGCGAGAACGGCTCGGGCAAGTCGACCCTGCTCGGCATCGTCGCGGGCGAGGCCGAGGCGGATGCCGGCAACATCCTGCGTCCCGTGCGCACCGGCTATCTGCCGCAAGAGGTGCGATACGACCGCAGCGAGAGCGTCGGGGCGCTACTCGAACGCGCGCTCGCCGAGGCGCGCGGTCTCGAACGCGAGCTCGAAAAGGCGGCGGCGGCGCTGGGAGAAGGCTCCGAGGCATCCGCCCGCCGTTTCGACCGCGCGCTGACGGCGGCCGAGCGCGCGGATGTCTGGTCGGCCGACGCGCGTCTCGCCGAGGCCGTGCAGGCGCTCGGCGTCGACACGATCCCGCGGCAACGCCTGCTCGACGAGGTGTCGGGCGGCCAGCGCTCGCGCCTCGCCCTCGCCGCCGTTCTGACCTCGCGGCCCACGGCCCTGCTGCTCGACGAGCCGACGAACCATCTCGATGACGCGGCTGCGGCGTTCCTCACGCGCGTGCTGCACGGATGGTCGGGGCCCGTGCTCTTCGCGAGCCACGACCGCGCGTTCCTGGACGAGGCCGCGACGACCCTGGTCGATCTGGACCTGCGCGATTCGGCCGACGGGGTGACCCAATTCGGGGGAGGTTTCTCGGAGTATCTCTCGGAGAAGCGGCTGGCGCGGGAACGCTGGGAGCGCCGCTATGCCGAGGAGCAGGACGAGCTCGACCGGCTGCGCGGCGAGGCGCAGGAGACGGCGCGCGCGGTCTCGCACAACGCGCCGATCTCGGACAACAACAAGATGGCGTTCGGGATGCGGGGCGACCGCGTCGTGCAACAGATCAGTCGCCGCATCCGCAACGCCGCCGGCCGGCTCGAACGCCTCGAGGCCGAGCAGGTGCGCAAACCGCCGGCACCGCTCACCTTCCAAGGAATCCCGTCGGGCACGACGGTCTCGGCGGACGAGGGTGCGCTGGTCGACCTCCGCGATGTCGAGGTGGCCGGGCGGCTGTCGCTCGACCGCCTGACCGTCGCGCCGCGCACGCGCCTGCTCATCACGGGCGCGAACGGCTCGGGCAAGTCCACGGCGCTCGCCGTTCTCGCCGGGCGCCTGCCGCTGGCATCCGCCCGGGGCACCCGCCGTCAGCGCCCCGGCCTCCGCATCGGCCTGCTCGAACAAGACGTGCGCTTCGCCGACCCGGATGCCTCACCCCGCCGTCTCTACGAACGCGCCCTGGGCGAGCAACGCGCCGAGCGCACGCCCCTCGTCTCGCTCGGGCTCGTGGCGCCGCGCGACCTCGACCGCCCAGTCGGCGTGCTCTCGGTGGGGCAGCAGCGGCGCCTCGCGCTCGCCCTCATCATCGCGCGGCCGCCGCACCTGTTCCTGCTCGACGAGCCCACCAACCACCTCTCGCTCGCGCTCGCCACGGAACTCGAGGAAGCGCTCGACTCCTACCCGGGCGCCGTGGTGCTGGCGAGCCACGACCGGTGGCTGCGGCGGCGCTGGACGGGGGAGGTGCTGCCGCTCGTCTGAACACCGCAGTGCGCAGGCGCGCGGGCGACTTTTCCCTGCTGCTCATGTGAGCAGACGCGTGCACCACCCAAATGTTTCGGCCTAATATCCGGGGAGGAACTGCTTTGTAACGCTTCTGCGGCAAAGCCCGACCCGGCATCGTGGCCTCCGTAACATTGGGTAACGTATGCCCATATGGCTCCGAGAAATCTTCCGGAGCAGCATTCATGGAGGAAACCTTGACAATCACATTCCGTAAGGCAGCAGCGAGCTCCCTCGCCGGTGTCGGACTCGTGGCACTTCTGGCCGGCTGCGGATCAGCACCGTCGTCGGACAACACCTCCGGTGGTGCCGCCGCTTCCGACTTCCTGCCGTGCATCGTCTCCGACGCCGGTGGCTTCGACGACAAGTCCTTCAACCAGTCCTCGTACGAGGGCCTGGTCGAGGCGGCCGACACCCTGGGCGTCGAGCCCAAGGACGTCCAGTCCGACAAGGAAGACGACTACGCTCCGAACATCACCAACCTCGTCGACCAGGGCTGCGGCCTGATCGTCACGGTCGGATTCGCCCTCGCCGACGCCACCAAGGCCGCCGCCGAAGAGAACACCGACGTCGACTTCGTCATGCTCGACGACAACTCGATCGACCTCGAGAACGTCAAGCCGGTCGTCTACGACACCGCGCAGGCCGCGTTCCTCGCCGGCTACACGGCCGCCGCCTACTCGAAGACCGGCGTCGTCGGCACCTTCGGTGGCAGCCAGTTCCCGACCGTCACCATCTTCATGGACGGCTTCGCCGATGGCGTCGCCTACTTCAACGAGCAGAAGAGCAAGGACGTCAAGGTCGTCGGCTGGGACGTCAAGGGCCAGACCGGTTCCTTCACGGGCGGCTTCGAGGCCAACGACACGGCCAAGCAGCTCGCCAACGCGCTCATCGACCAGAACGCCGACGTGCTGCTGCCCGTCGGTGGCCCGATCTTCCTGTCGGCCATCGAGGCCGTCAAGGACTCGGGCAAGGACATCGCGATGATCGGTGTCGACGCCGACCTCTACGAGACGGCTGCTGCCGACAACGGCCTGTTCCTGACCTCCATCCTGAAGCAGATGAAGTCCGGTGTCACCGACATCGTCGAGGCCGCCGGTAAGGGCGACTTCGACGCCACGCCGTACGTGGGCACGCTCGAGAACGACGGCGTCGGAATCGCCCCGTTCCACGACTACGAGTCCAAGGTCCCCGCCGACCTGCAGGGCGAGCTCGACACCATCAAGGCCGGCATCATCGACGGCTCGATCACGGTCGAGTCGCCGTCGTCGCCGAGCACCAAGTAACACCCGCACACAGCACCAAGGCGAGGGGGGCCCAGCCGCAGGCTGGGCCCCCCGACCCGTTCTCTACGACGTAGGATTCAACAACATGAAGCTCGAACTGCGCGGCATCACGAAGAGGTTCGGATCTCTCGTAGCCAACGACCACATCGACCTGGTGGTCGAACCGGGAGAGATCCACTGCCTGCTCGGCGAGAACGGTGCCGGCAAATCCACCCTGATGAACGTGCTCTACGGTCTCTACCAGGCCGAAGAGGGCGACATCCTGCTCGACGACAGCGTGCAGCACTTCGAGGGCCCCGGCGACGCCATGCGCGCCGGCATCGGCATGGTGCACCAGCACTTCATGCTCATCCCCGTGTTCACGGTCGCCGAGAACGTCATGCTCGGCCACGAAGAGACGAAGGCCGGCGGTCGCCTCAACCTCGACGCCGCCCGCGCCCGTGTGCGCGAGATCTCGGCCCGCTTCGGGTTCGACGTCGACCCGGATGCCCTCGTCGGCGACCTGCCCGTCGGCATCCAGCAGCGCGTCGAGATCATCAAGGCCCTGTCTCGGGATGCCTCGGTCCTCGTGTTCGATGAGCCCACCGCCGTGCTTACGCCGCAGGAGACCGACGAGCTCATGACGATCATGCGCCAGCTGAAGAGCGAGGGCACCTCGATCGTCTTCATCACCCACAAACTCCGCGAGGTGCGCGAGGTCGCCGACCGCATCACGGTCGTGCGTCTCGGCAAGATCGTCGGCGAAGCATCCCCGACCGCCTCCAACTCCGAGCTCGCCGCCCTCATGGTGGGCCGCAACGTCGAGCTCACGGTGCACAAAGAGCCCGCGCGCCCGGGCGCCGCCAGCCTCGTCGTCGAACACCTCGACGTCATCGACGCCAACGGTATCAAGGTCGTCAACGACGTCAGCTTCGAGGTGCATGAGGGCGAGATCCTCGCGATCGCCGGCGTGCAGGGCAACGGCCAGACCGAGCTCACCGAGGCCATCCTCGGCATCCAGCCGCGCACCAACGGCTCGATCAGCCTCAACGGCACGCGCCTCAACGGCCAAAGCGTGAAGAAGGTGCTCAACGCGGGCGTCGGCTTCGTGCCCGAGGACCGCACGCACGACGGCCTCGTGGGCGAGTTCACCATCGCCGAGAACCTCATGCTCGACCGCAGCGACCAGCAGCCCTTCGTCAAGGGTGGCACGCTGCAGCTGAAGGCCCTCAACGACTTCGCCGAGGAGAAGAAGCGCGAGTTCGACATCCGCGCCGAATCGATCACCACGCACGCCGGACGCCTGTCGGGCGGAAACCAGCAGAAGGTCGTGCTGGCACGCGAACTGAGCCGCGAACTGAAACTGTTCGTGGCCTCGCAGCCCACGCGCGGCATCGACGTGGGCTCGATCGAGTTCGTGCACAAACGCATGGTCGAGACGCGCGACGCGGGGGTTCCCGTGATCGTCGTGTCCACCGAACTGGACGAAGTGGTGGCTTTGGCCGACCGCATCGCCGTGATGTACCGCGGGAGCATCGTCGGCATCGTTCCAGGGGATACCCCGCGAGACGTACTGGGCCTCATGATGGCCGGAGAAACGGGAGTAGCCGCGTGAGCGACAACAACCAGCAGAACACCCCGGCGCCGGCCTCCAAGCCCGCGCCGAAGCCCGACACCGAGGCGCCCCGCTCGAACAAGATCCTCAACGAGATCCTCGGCGGCAGCTTCCTCATCTCGATCCTGGCCGTGCTGCTGGCGCTCATCGCCGGCGCCATCCTGATCGCCGCCACCAACGAAGACGTGCAGACGGCATCGGGCTACTTCTTCAGCCGCCCCGGCGACACGCTCGGCGCGATCTGGCAGGCCGTCTCGGGCGCCTACTCGGCGCTCTTCCAGGGCTCGGTCTACAACTTCCGCCGCGACAGCTTCGCCGACGGCATCAAGCCCCTCACCGAGACGCTCACCTTCGCCACGCCGCTCATCGCGGCCGGTCTGGGTGTCGGCCTCGCCTTCCGCGTGGGCCTGTTCAACATCGGTGGCCGCGGCCAGATGCTCATCGCGGCCGCGTGTGCCGGATGGGTGGGCTTCTCGTTCCAGCTGCCCGCACCGTTGCACATCACCCTCGCCGTCCTGGCGGGAATCGCGGGTGGCGCCATCTGGGGCGGTCTCGTCGGCTTCTTGAAGGCACGCACGGGCGCGCACGAGGTCATCCTGACGATCATGCTCAACTACGTGGCGTTCTACCTGATCAGCTACATGCTGCGCACGCCCGGCCTGCTGCAGGCACCCGGCTCGCCCAACCCGAAGTCGCCGCCCATGGCCGAGACGGCCGTGTTCCCCGCGCTCTTCGGTTCGAAATACAACTTGCACCTCGGGTTCATCCTCGTCATCGTCGCCACCGCCCTGGTCTGGTACCTGCTCAACCGCTCGAGCCTCGGCTTCCGGTTCCGCGCCGTGGGTGAGAACCCGAACGCCGCCAAGATCGCGGGCATCGACGTCAAGAACACCTACGTCTACGCCATGCTCTTCTCCGGCGGGCTCGTAGGTCTTGCCGGCGTCTCGCAGGTGCTCGGCACCGTGACGGGCGGTTTCTCGGGTGGCATCGACGCGGGCATCGGCTTCGACGCCATCACCGTGGCGCTGCTCGGACGTTCGAAGCCCATCGGCATCTTCTTCGCCGGCATCCTGTTCGGCGCGTTCAAGGCCGGCGGATTCTCGATGCAGGCCGCCGAAGGTGTCCCCGTTGACATCGTCGTGGTCGTGCAGTCGCTCATCGTGCTGTTCATCGCCGCCCCGCCGCTCGTGCGCGCGATCTTCTTCCTGCCGAAGCCCGGCGGCCGCGCCCGCAGAGTGCTTCCCAACGTTTCGAAGGAGGTGGCCGCGAAATGAGCGTCACCACACCCAACACCCCGCACGAGACGGTCGACCCGGTCGACGACGGACTCGAGAAAGCGGTCGTGAAGAAGTGGAAGGCTCCCATCGCCTTCGCCATCTTCGTCATCATCTCGGCCCTCTTGTTCTTCGTGGCCCGCCGCGACGGCGTCACCGAGCTGCGCTTGTCGGCCGAGAACGACGCCATCAAGCTGCCGTCGATCGAGGCACCCGTCATGGCCACGGGCATCGTGGTCGTCATCCTGCTCGCGCTCATGACCGCCGGCGCGTTCTGGCTCGCGAACCAGGCCAAGCGCATCCCGCTGTGGCTGACCGCGGTCTTCGGAATCGTCTTCATGTACGGCTTCCTCACCTGGGCCGGCGCCGACAAGTCCATCCCGATCACGGGTCTGCTGCTCGGCAGCGTCGCCCTCAGCGCGCCGCTCATCTTCGGTGCCCTCGGCGGCGTCATCTCCGAGCGCGTCGGCGTGGTCAACGTGGCCATCGAGGGCCAGCTGCTCGCGGGCGCGTTCCTGTCGGCGTTCGTGGCCTCGATCACGCGCAACCCCTTCGCGGGTCTGCTCGCGGCCATCGTGGCCGGTGTGCTCGTGAGCTTCGTGCTCGCGGCCTTCGCCATCAAGTATCTGGTCGACCAGGTCATCGTCGGCGTCGTGCTCAACGTGCTGGTGGCGGGTCTCACGAGCTTCCTCTACTCGACCGTGCTGTCATCGAACACCGAGGCTTTCAACACGCCGCCGCGTCTGCCGCGCATCCCCATCCCGCTGCTGAGCGACATCCCCATCCTGGGCCGCGTGCTGTTCGACCAGACGATCATCATCTACCTGATGTACATCGCCATCGCGCTCGTCTTCTACGGCCTGTTCTTCACCAAATGGGGCTTGCGCCTGCGCGCCGTCGGTGAGCACCCGCAGGCCGCCGACACGGTCGGCATCCGCGTGAACTCGACGCGCTTCTGGAACGTCTCGATCGCGGGCGCCATCGCGGGCCTCGGCGGCGCGTACTTCACGCTCGGCTCGGTCGGCGGATTCACGAAAGAAATGACGGCGGGTGCGGGCTTCATCGCCCTGGCCGCCGTGATCTTCGGCCGCTGGGACCCCATCCGCGCCACGCTCGCGGCCCTGCTCTTCGGTTTCGCGACCAACTTGCAGAACACGCTCGGCGCCATCGGCTCGGGCGTGCCGAGCGAGTTCCTGCTCATGCTGCCCTACCTCGTGACGATCTTCGCGGTCGCCGGCCTCGTCGGCCAAGTGCGAGGGCCCGCGGCATCCGGTAAACCGTATATCAAGTCTTAGCAAGCGACAGGTCGGAGAACCACACGATGAGTCAATCAACCATGCATTCGAGCGACGAGGTGCACTCGGGCGATATCGACTGGGGCCAGCTGCGGGATGCCGCCATGGAGGCCATGCAGAAGGCCTACGTGCCCTACTCGAAGTTCCCCGTCGGCGTGGCCGCCATCGCCACCGACGGACGCATCATCGCGGGCTGCAATGTGGAGAACGCCAGCTACGGCCTGACGCTCTGCGCCGAATGCGCGCTCGTCTCCACGCTGCACCTCACGGGCGGCGGCCAGCTCGTGGCCTTCACGTGCGTCGACGGCCAGGGCAACACGCTCATGCCGTGCGGCCGCTGCCGCCAGTTGCTGTACGAACACGCCGTTCCGGGCATGCTGCTCGAAACCCTCAGCGGAATCCGAACCATCGACGAGGTGCTGCCGGATGCGTTCGGCCCCCGCACCCTCAACGCCTACACAGAAGAGAACCATGAGTAACACGACCCCCGCCGCATCCGCTTCGTCCGCCGTCGAGTCCTTCGACGCCGTCGACCTCATCCGCACCAAGCGCGACAAGGGCGAGCTGTCGACGGCCGAGATCGACTGGCTCATCGACGCCTTCACGCGACGCTATGTGGCCGACGAGCAGATGTCGGCCCTCGCCATGGCGATCCTCCTGAACGGCATGACGCGCCGCGAGATCCGCGACATGACGCTCGCGATGATCCGCTCGGGCGAGACCATGGACTTCTCGAACCTCGGCAAGGTCACGGTCGACAAGCACTCCACGGGCGGCGTCGGCGACAAGATCACGCTTCCCCTCATGCCCCTCGTCGCGTCGTTCGGCGTCGCCGTGCCGCAGCTCTCGGGCCGCGGCCTCGGCCACACGGGCGGAACGCTCGACAAGCTCGAGTCGATCCCCGGCTGGCGCGCCGAGATCTCGAACGAGGAGATGTTCGCCCAGCTGCGCGACGTGGGCGGCGTCATCTGCGCCGCGGGCAAGGGACTCGCCCCGGCGGACAAGCGCCTCTACGCGTTGCGCGACACGACGGGAACGGTCGAGGCCATCCCGCTCATCGCCTCCTCGATCATGTCGAAGAAGATCGCCGAGGGCACCAGCGCGCTCGTGCTCGACGTGAAGTTCGGCTCCGGCGCCTTCATGACCGACTACGACAAGGCGCTCGAGTTGGCGCAGACCATGGTCGACCTCGGCAAGGATGCGGGCGTCAACACCTCCGCGCTGCTCACCGACATGAGCGTTCCCCTGGGGCTCGCCATCGGCAACGCCAACGAGGTGCGCGAATCGGTCGAGGTGCTCGAGGGTGGGGGACCGGCCGACATCGTCGAACTCACGGTCGCCCTGGCCCGAGAGATGCTCACGCTCGCGGGTCAGCCCGATGCCGACGTCGAGGCCGCACTGGCCGACGGTCGTGCCATGGACACGTGGCGTCGAGCCATCCGTGCCCAGGGCGGCGATCCGGATGCCGCGCTGCCCGTCGCGCGCAACACCCACACGGTCACGGCCGACGCCGACGGTGTGCTCGGCAAGCAGGAGGCGCTGCCCTTCGGCATTGCCGCCTGGCGCCTGGGTGCCGGGCGTGCGCGTCAGCAGGACCCGGTGCTGCACGCATCCGGTATCGACCTGCACGCCAAGCTCGGCGACACCGTCACGAAGGGTCAGCCGCTGTTCACGCTGTCGGCCGACGACGAGGCCCGTTTCCCGCGCGCACTCGAGGCGCTCGAGGGTGCCTACGAGATCCACGCGCCCGGAACAGTGGTGCACCGCTCGCCCCTCGTCGCTTCCCGCGTGTCCTAGTCCACGAGTACGCTGAGACCGTGACTACGACCGAAGAATTCCTGCTCCCCGGCGGCATCGACCTGCGCCAGCTGCCCAAGATCTCGCTGCACGACCACCTCGACGGTGGCCTGCGACCCCAGACCATCCTCGAGCTCGCCGACGCCCACGGCGTCGACGTTCCGGCCGGCACCTCGTCCGAGCTCGCGCAGTGGTTCCTCGACCAGTGCAACGCCGGCAACCTGCCCGACTATCTCAAGACGTTCGACCTGACCATCGCGGTCATGCAGACGCGCGAGGGGCTGGCCCGCGTGGCCCGCGAGTTCGTGCAAGACCTGGCCGAAGACGGCGTCATCTACGGCGAGATCCGGTGGGCGCCCGAGCAGCACCTGCAGCAGGGCCTGTCGCTCGACGAGACCGTCGAGGCCGTGCAAGAAGGCATCGAGCAGGGCATTGACGATGTCTCGCGCGAGGGCTTCGACATCCAGATCGGTCAGCTCATCACGGCCATGCGTCACGCCGACCGCGGCCTCGAGATCGCCGAGCTGGCCGTGCGCCACCGCGAGAACGGCGTCGTCGGCTTCGACATCGCGGGGGCCGAGAAGGGCTTCCCGGCGTCGAAGCACCGCGCGGCATTCGACTACCTGCAGTCCGAGTTCTTCCCCGTCACGGTGCACGCGGGCGAGGCCGACGGCCTCGACTCGATCAAGAGCGCCCTGATCGACGGCCGCGCGCTGCGCCTCGGCCACGGTGTGCGCATCGCCGAGGACATCCACACGGTGCGCTCCGACGACGAGAACCAGTACGTCTCGCTCGGCCCGATCGCCCAGTGGGTGCGCGACCGCGAGATCCCGCTCGAGACGAGCCCGTCGTCCAACCTGCAGACGGGCGCCGTCGAGGCGTGGGGTGAAGACCTGATCGACCACCCGATAGACCTGCTCTACCAGCTGGGCTTCCGGGTCACGGTCAACGTCGACAACCGCACCATGTCGGGCACCACGCTCACGCGCGAGCTCGGCCTGCTGTCCGACGCCTTCGGCTACGACCTCGACGACCTCGAGACGTTCCAGCTCAACGCGGCCGCCGCGGCCTTCCTGCCGATCGAAGATCGCGAAGAGCTGTCCGAGGCGATCGAAGAGGGCTTCGAGGACGCCCAGAACTCACTCTCCTAACAGCCGCGCCGACCCCGGACGGGCTACTCTGACAGGGTGGCCCGCCCCGGGCCGAGCGCGACAGGATGTGTGATGTCATGACCCTTCCCCCTCTTCCGGACAACGCGGTGCGGTTGGGTGTCGCGGTCGACGACTGGCGAGCGGCCATCCGCGCATCGGGTGACGCCCTCGTGGCGGCCGGTGCGACGCTCGACGCCTACACCGACCGCATGATCCAGGTGATCGACGAATTCGGCAGCTACATCGTCATCGCTCCCGGCCTCGCCCTCGCGCATGCCCGGCCCGGCGCCGACATCCTGAGCGACGCGCTCTCGGTGGTCACGCTCGCCGAGCCCGTGTCGTTCGGGCACCCGCACAACGACCCCGTGCGCGTCATCCTCGGCCTCGCCGTGACGACGCCCGACAGCCACGTGACGAGCGTTGCGAGCCTCGCCAATGTGTTCAACGACAGCGCGGCCATCCCCGCCTTAGCCGACGCGCAGAGCATCGACGAGGTGCGCTCGGTGCTCGGCATCGCCGTCGATCCCGCAGCCTGACCGTCCATTTTGTAGGAAGAGAGTCCACGATGAAGATCGTCGCCATCTGCGGTGCTGGGGTCGGCACCTCCGCCATCCTCAAACTCAACGCCGAGCGCGCGCTCGAGCGTCTCGACCTCGAGGCGGATGTCTCGGCCACCGATGTCGCGAGCGTGCAGACGGTCGGCGCCGACGCCCAGATCATCCTCACCTCGCCCGAGCTGGTCGACCGCATCGGCAAGACCTACGCCGACGTCATCGTGATCGAGAACTACTTCGACCTCGACGAGCTCACGCGCAAGCTCGAGATCGCCCTGGGCTGAGGCGACCTCGCGCCGTGTGCATGAACGGCGAGAAACAGTGACGGCGCCACGATCGGCGGTGCCCCGCCATGCGGTGCCGCGGCCATGCGGAGCCCCCCAAGACAAGGCGGTGAGCCAGGTGGGCCGACCGGCCGACACGCCGACCGGCCGACACGCCGACCGGCCGACACGCCGACACGCGAAAGGCCGCCCGACGTTTATCGGGCGGCCTTTCCTTGTGCGCGGAGCGACTTTGACGCTCACGCTCCAGCGTTTAGCGCGCGATGACCTCGTCGGCGATGCGCTGCAGATCGGCGCGCAAGGCCTCGATGCGGTGCGCCGCGGCCTCCGGCTCGCTCTGCTCGCTGCGCGCGTCGAGATAGAACTTCAGCTTCGGCTCGGTTCCGGAGGGGCGTGCCATGACGCGCGACCCGTCGGCCAGGTGGAAGCGTAGCGCGTCGGTGGGAGGCAGCTGCTCGAAACCGTCGCTCAGGTCGTCGATCTGCTCGACCTTCACCCCGCCGAGCTCGGCGGGCGGCTGGTCGCGCAGCGCCGCCATGATGCGGCCGATGATCGACAGGTCCGTGACACGGATGGACAGCTGGCCGCTGGCGTAGACGCCGAACGTCGACGCGAACTGCTCGAGCAGCCCCGCCACGTCGGTGCCGGCCGTGTGCGCCTCGGACGCCAGGTCGAGGAACGCGAGCGCGGCCGAGATGCCGTCCTTGTCGCGCACCACACCCGGGTTCACGAGATAGCCGAGGGCTTCTTCATAGCCGAAGATGAGCCCGGGCACGCGTGACACCCATTTGAAACCGGTGAGCGTCTCGGCGAAGCGCAGCCCGTGCGCCTTCGCCACCTCGCCGAGGGCGGGGGAGGAGACGATCGAGCAGGCGAGGACGCCGTCCACGCCGTCGCGTTCGGCCTGCTGGGCGGCGTGCCAGCCGAGCAACCAGCCGACCTCGTTGCCGGTCAGCTGGCGGAACCCGGCGGGTGCCGAGGTGTCGGGGATGGCGACGGAGAAACGGTCGGCGTCGGGGTCGTTCGCGATCACGAGGTCGGCATGCGCGTCGCGGGCCGCCTGGAACGCCAGGTCGAGCGCGCCGGGCTCCTCGGGGTTGGGGAACGACACGGTCGGGAACGCGGCATCCGGGTCGCGCTGTTCGACGACGGGTTCGACGGGCGGGTAACCGGCGGCGTCGATCACGCGCGAGAAGGTCTCCCATCCGACGCCGTGCATGGCCGTGTAGACGACCCGCAGCGGCGAGTCGAAGGAGCGCACGGGCCCGGCGGTGGCGGCGACATAGGCATCGACGACCTCTTCGGGGGCTGTGTCATAAGAGGTCGAGCGCGGCAGCTCGAGCACGTTGCCCGTCTCGGCGACGCGCAGGATGTGGGCGGCGATATCGGCGTCGGCGGGCGACACGATCTGCGAGCCGCGGTCTTCGTCGCCGAGGTAGACCTTGTAGCCGTTGTCGGCGGGCGGGTTATGGCTTGCCGTGACCATGACGCCGGCCGAGGCGTCGAGGTGCCGCACGGCGAACGCCAGCACGGGGGTGGGAAGCAAACGGGGCAGCAGGATGGCGCGCACCCCGGCACCGGCCATGATCTCGGCCGTGTCGGTCGCGAAGACGCGCGAATTCTTGCGGCCGTCATAGCCGATGACGACGCTCGCGGTCTGGCCGGGCGCCGCGCGCTCGATCAGGTAGGCGGCGAGACCCGCTGCGGCCTGCGACACGAGCACGCGGTTCATGCGCGCCGAACCGGCTTCGATGCGGCCGCGCAACCCGGCGGTGCCGAACTCGAGGCGCGTGTCGAACCGCTCGTGCAACTCGTCGAGCGCGATCTCGTTGCCGGCCTCGGCATCTTTCAGCAGCAGCTCGATCTCGGTGCGCGTCTCGTCGTCGGGGTCTTGCCCCGCCCAGGCGCGCGCGGCCTGCAACACCTGGTCGCGGTCGAGCGTCATTACAGCGCCCCCACGATGCGGGCGAGCAGGGCGCTGATGACGGGCTCGGCTTCGCGGCCGGCCTCGATGACCTCTTCGTGCGACAGCGGCGTCTTCTGGATGCCGGCGGCCAGGTTGGTGATGAGCGACATGCCCAGGATTTCCATGCCGGCCTGGCGGGCGGCGATGGCCTCGAGCGCCGTCGACATGCCGACGATGTGCCCGCCGATGGCCTTGGCCATCTGCACCTCGGCGGGGGTCTCGTAGTGCGGCCCGCGGAACTGCGTGTAGACGCCCTCGTCGAGGGACGGCTCGATCTCGTGCGCCAGCTGGCGCAGGCGGCTGGAGTAGAGGTCGGTCAGGTCGATGAAGGTCGCGCCCTCGAGCGGAGAGTCGGCCGTGAGGTTGATGTGGTCGCTGATGAGCACGGGCGTGCCGGGCTTCCAGTGCTCCTTGATGCCACCGGCACCGTTGGTGAGGATCATGGTGGTCGCGCCCGTGGCGGCGGCCGTGCGCACCGAGTGCACGACGCGGCGCACGCCGTGGTTCTCGTAGTAGTGGGTGCGGGCGCCGATGACGAGCGCGCGCTTGCCGCTCGGCAGCAGGATGCTGCGCAGGGTGCCGGGGTGGCCGGCCAGGGCGGGCTTCGAGAATCCGACGATCTCGTCGGCCGGGATGGTGGCCGTGGTCTCGCCGAGCAGTTCGGCGGCCTTGCCCCAGCCGCTGCCGAGCGTCAGGGCGATGTCGTGGCGGTCGACGCCGGTCTTCTCGGCGATCTGGGCCGCAGCGTTGCGGGCGATCTCGAAGGGATCGGTGGCCGGATCGTCGAGGGGGTGAGAGAAGTGTTCAGACATGAATCCACTCTATTGGCTGGCGCGGGCGCGGCCAGGGCTTGACGCTCGCCTGAGCCGGTGTGGCGACATCCGTGCGCGCGTGAGCGGATCCGTTTTGGTGCGCATCGTCGTGACCCGCGAGAATGGAGCAATGGCTTATGAGTTCGAGCGCAAACAGCGAATCGCCGTCCTGGGTGGCGGCCCGGGCGGTTACGAGGCGGCCCTCGCGGGCGCTCAGCTCGGGGCGGATGTCACGCTCATCGAGCGCACGGGAGTGGGCGGTTCGGCCGTCATCACCGATGTCGTGCCCTCGAAGTCGCTCATCGCCACGGCCGAGGCCGCCATCAGCATCTCCGAGGCCGAAGACCTGGGTGTGCAGTTCTTCAGCCGCAGCGCCGAGGGGCGCCCCGTGCGGCCCGAGGTGGCCGTCAACCTCGCGGCCGTGAACAAGCGTCTGCTGGGTCTCGCGCGCCAGCAGTCCGAAGACATGCGCACCAACCTCGTGCGCGAGGGCGTGCGCATCATCCAGGGCGAGGGCCGGCTCGACGGGCGCAACAACGTGGTCGTCTCGACGGGTGGCGATGCGCCGACCGACTTCGACGGCGTCGAGGCCGACACGATCGTCATCTCGGTGGGTGCGAGCCCGCGTCAGCTTCCGTCGGCCAAACCCGATGGCGAACGCATCCTCACGTGGACGCAGCTCTACAACCTGAAGAGCGTGCCCGAGCACCTCATCGTCGTGGGGTCGGGTGTCACGGGCGCCGAGTTCGCCAGCGCCTACACGGCCCTCGGCTCGAAGGTCACGCTCATCTCCAGCCGCGACCAGGTGCTGCCGGGCGAAGACGCCGACGCGGCAGCCGTCATCGAGAAGGTCTTCAAGCGCAACGGCATGACGGTGCTGTCGAAGTCGCGCGCCGACAGCGTGGCGCGCACCGAGAACGGCGTCGTCGCCACGCTCTCCGACGGGCGCACGGTCGAGGGCAGCCACTGCCTCGTGGCCGTGGGGTCCGTGCCCAACACCTCGGGCATCGGGCTCGAAGAGGCGGGCGTGCAGCTCACCGAATCGGGCCACATCCGCGTGAACCGCGTGGCGCGGACATCCATGCCCAACATCTATGCGGCCGGCGATTGCACCACGCTGCTGCCGCTCGCCTCGGTGGCCTCGATGCAGGGCCGCACGGCCATGTTCCACGCCATGGGCGACGCCGTGAGTCCCATCGAGGTGCGCAACGTGGCCGCCAACATCTTCACGCAGCCCGAGATCGCCACCGTCGGCTGGACGCAGAAGCAGATCGAAGAGGGCATCGCGCAGGGCGACATCTACAAGCTGCCCCTGGCGTCCAACCCGCGCGCCAAGATGATGGGCATCAAGGATGGCTT
Organism: Okibacterium fritillariae; assembly: GCF_052783725.1. Lineage (NCBI taxonomy): Bacteria > Bacillati > Actinomycetota > Actinomycetes > Micrococcales > Microbacteriaceae > Okibacterium > Okibacterium fritillariae. The sequence continues at coordinate 2,331,773 of NZ_CP199917.1, read as the reverse complement.
CGTCAAATTGTTCGCGCGCACGGGGTCGGGCACCGTCATCGGCGGCGTGATCGTGGCGCCTAAGGCATCCGAACTCGTCTTCCCCCTGGCGCTCGCCGTCGAGCACCGGCTCACGGTCGATCAGGTGGCGCGCGCCTTCGCGGTCTACCCGTCACTTACGGGCTCGATCGCCGACGCGGCCCGCGCCATGCACATCGTTCTCTAACGCATGGGCGGTGTGCTGGTCGGTTTCGGCATCATCGGCTTCGTCATCCTGGTGGGGTATATCGCCGGGCGGCTGAAGATCGGTGGGCCCGACGCCGGCTACACGCTCAACCGCATCGCGTTCTTCGTCACCAATCCGGCGCTGCTCTTCACGGTTCTGGCGCACGCCGACCTGCACGTGGTGTTCTCGTCGTTCATCCTCGTGGCCGGCATCGCGGCCGTGGCGGTGGCGCTGGTCTACGTGCTCGTGGCGCGGCTGTGGTTCAAGTCCAGTGCCTCCGAAACCACAATCGGCGCCATGGCCTCGGGCTACGTCAACGCCAACAACATCGGCATCCCGGTGGCCGTCTACGTGCTGGGTGACGCACAATACGTGGCACCCATCCTGCTGCTGCAGCTCATCGTCTTCGCGCCCATCGCGCTGGGCGTGCTCGATGTGGCGGACCGCGGTTCGGCGTCGTTCCGCACCATCGCCACGCAGCCGTTCCGCAACCCCATGATCATCGCGTCGGTCATCGGCGTCATCGTGGCGGCGACCGGGCTGCCCGTGCCCGACGAGGTCTACGCGCCCTTCGAGCTGCTGGGCGGCGCGGCCGTGCCCCTCATCCTGCTGGCGTTCGGCATGTCGCTCAACGGCCAGCGCCCGTTCCAGGCGGGCACGGGCCGCAAGGCCGTCCTCGTATCCTCGTTGCTCAAGTCGGTGGGCATGCCCGTCGTCGCCTACCTCCTCGCCCATTTCGCTTTCGGGATGTCCGGGGCGCCGCTTTTCGCGGCCGTCGTGCTCGCGGCCCTGCCCAGCGCGCAGAACGTCTTCAACTTCGCGAGCCGTTACGGTCGCGGAGTCGTCCTCGCCCGCGACACGGTCCTGCTGACCACGATCGCCTCGGTCCCGGTCCTCCTCGTCATCGCGGCGCTCCTCGCCCCGCTCTAGAACGACCTTGTCGCGGTAAGTGCGCCTGTGCTGTCACCTCAGAAACGCCGCACCGCGTCGTCGGAATCGGGGGAGCGAGCGACGACGTCACCAACGGTCGTTCGTTCAGCGCACCACGCGGCGACGTCAACGCTCGCGTAGCCCAGGATCGTGAGCAACCGCTCGAGAACTCGACGGTGTTCGGCGTTATGGATCGGTTCATGGTGACTCACTCGGTTGCGAAAATTGCGGGCCTGATTGAGCAGCACGTAGAGGTCCGAACGGCGTCCCCGGAAGAGTGGGAACGCGTGTCGGAGAGCCTTCTGCCAGAGCGAGCGTTCATAGTCGACTCCTGCTGCCTTGTCGCCACTCTTCAGCAGACCGGTCCAGAATCCGAAGTCGAGCGCTGCGACGATGTCGTCGGGAGTCGGCGGAGGGAGGCGGCGACGATTGCGTTCCGTCTCCAGTCGTCGAATCTTCTGCCGGAGATCGGCTTCCTGCCGATCGACCAACCGAAGCTCCTGGCTGTTCCACCAGTCCGCGCGTCCAAACCGCTGCGCCAATTGGTCGTTCATGGCGTTCCTGGCCGTGATCTCGACGATATGAAGGGGCCCGAGATAGGCGGCCGCGAGGGCCATGTTGTACACGTATGTGTCGAGGGGGTCGGCGCGAATGCCGCCGCATGTTCGTCGTGGGGCCAGCACATACCCTGTCAAGCGTGGCCGAGAGAGCAGGCGCGTGAGCTCCGAGCGCTGTCGCGCCGTCACGGTGTTTTGATCGGGGATGGCCACGGGATCACCATAGACAACTCGCCCGCGCCTAGTTAGGCTCGTCCTGTACGTGCACGAGACACACCCGGCCATTCGGGTCCCTCGTGCCTAAACTGAATGGCCTCGATGGGAGCCCGACTTGTCGGGCTCCTTTCTTGTTTACAGCTTCAGCCGCGCGATTGCAGCGATCTCCTCTCGAGATTTTCGCCACGCGCGCTCCGAAGCGTGGCACCTACGCCTTTCCACGCATGCGCCGGACCACCCCGAAAATGGTCTAGGGCGTCTGCGCAGCGGAGGCGTGTCGCCCTCTACTCCGAGATCGTCAGCAGCTGGTGGCCGCTCGACACGGTCGTGCCGACCTCGGCCTTGACGTTGCCGACGACGCCGTCTTTGTGGGCCGTGATGGGCTGCTCCATCTTCATGGCCTCGAGCACGAGCAGCAGGTCGCCCTTGACGACGCGTTCACCCTCGGACACCTGCAGCTTCACGATGGTGGCCTGCATGGGGGAGGAGACGCTGTCGCCCGTGGCGGTGACGACGGAGCCGGAGCCGCCGCCGCGTCGACCGGGAGGCGTGGCCGAACGACCCGCGCCAGACGCGCCGGCCGAGCCGACCTGGCCGAGGCCCTCGGGCAGGCTCACGGCGATGCGCTTGCCGCCGACCTCGACGACCACGGTGTCGCGGCCGCCCTGCGGCGAGGAGGGCTCGAGTTCGCCGTTCCAGGGCTCGATGTCGTTCTCGAACTCGTTCTCGATCCACAGCGTGTAGACACCGAACGTGCCGTCGGCGGCCGTGAAGGCGGGCTCGCGCACGATCTTGCGGTGGAAGGGCAACACGGTGGGTAGGCCGGCGACCTCGAACTCGTCGAGGGCGCGGCGGGCGCGCTCGAGTGCCTGCTCGCGCGTGGCGCCCGTGACGATGACCTTGCCGAGCAGCGAGTCGAACGCGCCCGAGATCTCGTCGCCGGCCGTGACGCCCGAGTCGACGCGCACGCCGGGGCCGCCGAGCGAGGAGAACACGTGGATGGGGCCGGGCTGCGGCAGGAACCCGCGGCCCGGGTCTTCGCCGTTGATGCGGAACTCGAACGAGTGCCCGACGGGGGCCGGGTCGCCGTAGTCGAGCGTGCCGCCCGCGGCGATGCGGAACTGTTCGCGCACGAGGTCGATGCCCGTGACCTCTTCGGAGACGGGGTGTTCGACCTGCAGGCGCGTGTTGACCTCGAGGAACGACACCGTTCCGTCGACGCCGATCAAGAATTCGCACGTGCCGGCGCCCACGTAGCCGACCTCTTTCAGGATGGCCTTGGAGGCGCGGTAGAGCTCGGTGTTTTGCGCCTCGGTGAGGAACGGCGCGGGGGCCTCTTCGACGAGCTTCTGGTGGCGGCGCTGCAGCGAGCAGTCGCGCGTCGACACGACGACGACGTTGCCCTCGGCGTCGGCCAGGCATTGGGTCTCGACGTGGCGCGGCTTGTCGAGGTACTTCTCGACGAAGCATTCGCCGCGGCCGAAGGCGGCGACGGCCTCGCGTGTGGCCGATTCGAAGAGCTCGGGGATGGAGTCGCGGTCGCGGGCCACCTTGAGGCCGCGACCGCCGCCGCCGAACGCGGCCTTGATGGCCACGGGCAGGCCGTGGGTGTCGACGAAGTCGAGCACCTCCTGCGCGCCCGAGACCGGGTTGATGGTGCCGGGGGCGAGCGGCGCGCCCACCTTCTCGGCCACGTGGCGGGCCGAGACCTTGTCGCCCAGACGTTCGATGGCCTCGGGCGAGGGCCCGATCCAGACGAGCCCGGCGTCGATGACGGCGCGCGCGAAGTCGGCGTTCTCGGCGAGGAAGCCGTAGCCCGGGTGCACGGCGTCGGCGCCGGACCGTCGGGCCACCGAAAGAAGCTTCTCAATGGAGAGGTAGGTGGTGGCGCTCGTGGCACCGTCGAGCGCGTAGGCCTCGTCGGCGAGTTTCGCGTGCAGGGCGTCGCGATCCTGATCGGCGTAGACGGCGACACTGCCGAGGTTGCTGTCGCGCGCGGCGCGGATCACCCGAACGGCGATCTCGCCCCGGTTGGCAATGAGGACTTTGGAGATAGATGGCACAGTCCCTTAGCCTATTGCCCTTTTCGCGAGGTCCTTTGGTCATTCCTCACAAAAATGCCGGTCGAACCAGGGCGCACATCGACAAGCCTCAGCGGTTGCGCAGCGACGACCAGGAGCCGCCCAGGGCGTTCACGGTGCGACGGAGCGCGGGCAGCGACATCCCCACCACGGTCGACGGATCGCCCTCGATGCGCTGGATGAACGGGGCCCCGAGGCTGTCGATCGTGAAGGCGCCCGCGACCTCGAGCGGTTCGCCCGTCGCGATGTAGTCGTCGATCTCGTCGTCAGTGATGTCGTCGGCGAAGGTCACGGTGGCCGAGGTCGTGCCGCCCGTCGCGCCGTTCAGGCGGCCGCCGCGGTGGTCGATGACCCAGAGGCCCGAGTGCAGGGTGCCCGTCGCGCCGCGCTGCATCTGCCAGCGTTCGCGCGCCCGCTCGGGGGTGTGTGGTTTGCCGTAGGCCACGCCCTCGATCTCGAACGCCGAGTCGCCGCCCACGACGAACCCGTCGAGCACCTCGGATGCCTCGGCCGCCGCCTCGACGACCGCCTCCGCCTTCACGCGCCCCAAGAAAGCGACCATCTCGGCGGGGGACAGGGTGCCGTGCTCGGCCTCGTGACGTTCCACCGCGGCATCCTCGTCGACCTCGGAGGGGATGACGACGGGTTCGACGCCCGCCTGGCGCAGCAGCATGAGCCGGGCGGGGGAGGTGCTTGCCAGGTAGAGGGTCACGGCGATCCTGTCTTTGTGTCGGGCGGTGGGGCGGAGGGGCCGGGTGGGCACGGCAGTGTTGGTGTGCCGCGGCATCCGTGTAATGCTCGACGGATGAGCATTTCAGGTGACACCGCCGACAGCATCGTTCTCGAGATTAGCAATGTGGCCCACGGGGGCGTCTTCGTGGCCCGCCACGAGGGCCGCGTGGTCTTCGTGCCCGACACCATGCCGGGCGAGACGGTGCGCGCGCGCATCACGGATGACTCGAAGAAGAGCTTCTGGCGCGCCGAGACGCTCGAGGTGCTCACGCCCGCGCCCGAGCGGGTGCCGCACATCTGGTCGGCGGCCGCGATCGACCGCGCGCCCGACGAGCGTGCCGGCGGAGCCGAGTTCGGTCACATCGCTTTGCCGCACCAGCGCGAGTTGAAGCGCCGCGTGCTCGTCGACGCCCTGCAGCGTTTCGGCGGCATCGAACGCGACGTCGAGGTCGAGGCGGCCCCGGGCGACGACGAGGCCAACGGTCTCGGCTACCGCAGCCGCGTCAGCCTGCACGTCGACGAAGAAGGCCGCGTGGGCCCGTTCGCCGCGCGCAGCCACCGCGTCGTGCCGGTCGACGACCTGCCGCTCGCCACGAGCGCCGTGCAGCAGGCCGCACCGCTCGGCACCCCGATGCCCGGCCTCGAACGCGTCGATGTCATCGCACCGTCGGTGGGCGCCACGCGCGTCGTCGGCACCGACCCCGACGGCCGCCGCCGCGCCGGTGAGCCGCTCGTCGAGCGCGTCGGCACGCGTGAATTCCAGGTCGCCGAAGAGGGCTTCTGGCAGGTGCACCGCCACGCGGCGGATGTGCTCACGCGCGCCGTGCAAGACATCCTGGTCGACGACGAGTTCGACCCCCAGGCCTTCAACCTCGACCTCTACGGCGGCGTCGGCCTGTTCGCGGCGGCCCTGGGTGACAAGTTCGGTCGCACCACGCGCATCACGACCGTCGAATCCGAGACCACGGCCACCGACTGGGCGGCCGAGAACCTCGCCGAGTGGGTGGGTGCGCAGGCCATCACCGACCGTGTCGACCGCTACCTGCAGCGGCTCGTGCGTTCGGTGGGGGCCTCCGAGCGGCGTCGTCTGCAGGCCGCCACGATCGTGCTCGACCCGCCCCGCTCGGGTGCCGGCAAGAACGTCGTGTCGGCTCTCGTCGACCTGCACCCCGCCCAGATCGTCTACGTGGCGTGCGACCCGGTCGCCCTCGCTCGAGACCTCGGCTCGTTCCGCGATGCGGGCTACGAGCTCGACCGCCTGCGCGCCTTCGACCTGTTCCCGCACACGCACCACCTCGAATCGGTGGCCCTCCTCCGTCCGACGAACCGTTAGGCCCGTCGTGTCGGGCTACGATGAGCACGTGGTACGCGTGGCGATAATCGACGATCATGAATCGGTCCGACTGGGGCTGGCCGCCGTGTGTGCGGCGTCCGGTTACGACGTGGTGCAATCCGTCGCCACCGTCAATGATTTCCTGAGCCGCTCTCAGGCCACGCGCGGTCCCTCGGCTGACGTCGTCATCCTCGACCTGTCGCTCGGCGACGGTTCGCGCATCGCCGACAACGTGCGCCGCGTGCACGACACGGGTTCGGCGGTGCTCATCCATTCGATCGCCGATCGGATGGCCGGGGTGCGTGAGGCTCTCGCGGCTGGCGCGGCAGCCGTCATCCCCAAGTCGTCGCCCACAGGCACGGTCGTCTCGGCCATTCGCACGGTCGCCAACGGACAGGTGCTCAACAACCTCGAGTGGGCCAGCGCCATCGATGCGGATTCCGAGTTCGCGCAGGTGCAGCTGGGCCGGCGCGAGCGCGATGTGTTGCACCTCTATGCATCTGGCCTGCCGATGAAAGACGTCGCCGCCCAGCTCGGCATCGCGCAGTCGACGGCCAAAGAATATCTGTCGCGCATCCGCACCAAGTACGTCGATGTCGGGCGGCCCGCGCCCACTAAAGTAGATCTATTGCGCCGAGCCGTCGAAGACGGCATTCTTCCGGATCTCGGCCCGGGTCAGGGCGACGCGTAGAGACAGACGGGGGGTGCTGGGTGACAACGGGAATTCCCGAGAACATCAACCGCGTCGCGGCTCCGCGACAGCGGCTGTTCAGCACCGAGCGCGTCGAACGTCTCTATGACCGATCCGTCGCCGCCATCTCACTGCTGTTCGGTCTGCAGACCTTCTCGGTCGTCCTGAGCGACGGCAGCCTGATCGACGGTCCGGCCGGAAACGCCACCCTCATCCTGGTCTTCGGCACCCTCACGCTGTTCATCGCGGCGGGTTTCGCCGGTCGTTTCGCGCGACCGATGGCCACGCTGTTCGCGTTCGTCTATCTCGCCGCCGTCATCGCCTGGCCGTTCCTCACGGGCGGTGCCCAAGCGGCATCCGACACCGAACCGTGGCTGTGGTACCTGTGCGGGGCCGTTGCCTGTGCAACCGCCGCGCTCGCCTTCCCCACGGCGCTCGCCATCGCCTACAGCGTCGCCACGCCCGTGATCTACGGCGTCGTGCGCACCATCGGTCCGGGCGGCCAGATCGTCAACGCCGAGATCGGCGTGTTGGATGCGTCCTACGGCGCCATGATCGGGCTCATCATCGTCATGCTGGGCGTCACATTTCGGCACGCGGCCCGCGCGGTCGACGAGGCCCGGGTGACGGCCCTGAACCGCTACGACGAGGCGGTGCACCAGCATGCGCGCGAGGTGCAGCGCATCGAGGTCGACGCGCTCGTGCACGACATGGTGCTCGCAGCGCTGCAGGCCGCCGAGCGCGCGACGACGCCCGCACAGTCCCGGGCCGCCGTGGCTCTCGCCGAGAACGCCATCAAACATCTCGCCACGCACGGTGACACGCTCACGGCAGCCTCCAGGGACGACGGCGATCTCGAACCGACCTACGGCACGGGCGAATTGGTCGCCGCCATCTCGCGCGCGGCCCGGTCGCACAGCGTGCCCTTCGAGGTGCACGACGAGACGAGCGAACACTTCCCGCTGCCGGCGCGCGTCCTCGCCATTCTGTCGAGCGCTACCGAGCAGGCCATGGCCAACAGCGCGCAGCATGCCGGCAGCCGTGTGACTTCCCGCACGGTCACCCTCCGCACGACGGCCGGCCGCGTCGAGATCGTCGTGCGCGATGACGGCGTCGGTTTCGATCCGACGATGGTCGACGAGCGTCGCCTCGGTTTGCGGGTGTCCATCATCGAACGTGTCGTGAAATCGGGCGGCAGCGTCACCATCGACAGCACGGCGGGTTCGGGGGCGACCATCGTCATCCGCTGGGCACCCAATCAGACCATCCAGCCGCCGCGCCCCGCGGCCGCCGATGAGATCGCCGAGCGGGGAGCCGTCTCGTGATCGCGCTCAACCGCTACGCCCTGCTGGCCTTGGCCGCGGCGTTCTCCATCTACAACGTCATCCGGGGTGTCATCACTCTGCCGCAGGCCGAATCGCCGTGGCCGAGCATCGTGGGCATGGCGCTCTACCTCGTCGTCACGGTCATCAGCCTGTGGCCGTCGTCGCCGACCGCCATGCCGCTGTGGCTCGCGAGCCTCAACCTCGGCACGGCCGTCGCCCTCCCGCTGCTCGTGACGTCCCAGCTCGATCCGTCGGTCAACAACGGCTACGCCACGTGGCACGTGGCATCGATCGGCGCCCTGATGACCATCACGGCCGTGCGGCGCCGCGAGGCCTTCGCCTGGATCGGCATCATCTTCCTGACCGCCCAGTCCATCATGTGGGCGGGGGCGGGCGTGGCCCTGCAGATCGGCATCCCCGGCAGCATCCTGTGGGTGGCGCTGGCATCCGTGCTGACGCGGTCGCTCGTGCGGGTCGGGCGCGACGAGCAGAACCTCGCGATCGCCGAACGCGAGGCCGCGCAGTGGCAGGCGGCGCAAGACGCCCACCACGAGGAACGGCGTGTGCGCCTCAAGCAGGCCGAACGGGTCGCCCTGCCGACGCTGCGCAACATCATCCTCGCGGGCGGCTCTCTCAGCCCGCAGGAGCGCGCCGAGGCCAAGGTGCTCGAGGCGGGGCTGCGCGACGAGATCCGCGGTCGCATGCTGTTGAACGATGCCGTGCGGGCGCGCGTGGCCGAGGCCCGCCGCCGCGGAAGCGTCATCTCGCTGCTCGACGAAGGAACCCTCGACGAGATCGCCGAGGAGGACCGCCAGCGCGTGCTCGACCGGGTGGCCGAGGCCGTCGCATCGACGAGGGCCCACCGCATGATCGTGCGCACCGCCCCGGTGGATTCGCCGACGGCGGTCACGGTCGTGGCGCTCAACCCGTCGGGCGACCCGGACGACGACGAGGACGAAGTGCAGCTCTGGCTCGAGATTCCCCGCAAGGCGGCCGTCGAGGCGCACTGACCTCGGTCGTCCCGGCCGTGCGTGGCGTCCCCGCCGTACGTCTCAGCACCGCCGTGTGCGTGGCGTCCCCGCCGTGTGCGTGGCGTCCCCGCGGTGTGCGGCGTCGCTGCGCCCGGAACCCGTGTCTGTCCGTTAACAGTCGGAAGGGCCGGCTCCAGAGGAACCGGCCCTTCACAAACCCCAGGTCGAACGGTAACCCGAATACCAGTCCGACCCGCCCCCAGTCATTCGTACATACCCTTGTTCACACGAGTGACTGGTGGTGAATCTCTTGCGAGAGCCACCTAGCACTACTTATTGTGGCGGTCGGCCGCGAAGCGTACCAGTCGGCATTTCGGAGGACACCCCCGTGTTCGTGGGGTGGGCTCGCGAGCTTCGCCGAGGCGTGTGCGAGGCCGGGGAGGTCAGCCGCTGAAGCCGCGCCAGTGGCCGGGGCCGGGCACGTGGGGCCGACGCAAGCCGCGCTGACTCCGCTGCCACGCGGTCACGCGCACGGGGCGGGGCGCGGCTGCCGCGGCATTCGCGCGGGCCTGCAGCGTGGCGAGGAGCACGGCCGTGACGGCGGCGAGCTCGACATCCGAGGGCGCTCCCGACACCACGCGGAACGCGGGGGATGCCGCAGCCGGCGTGGGCGATCCATCCGCCGAGGTTTCGGCCGGGGCGGCACTCACAGCGGGATGTTCCCGTGCTTCTTGGCCGGCAGGCTCGCCCGTTTGGTGCGCAGGGCACGCAGCGCCTTGATCACGGAGACGCGCGTGGCGGCCGGCTCGATGACGCCATCGAGTTCACCGCGCTCGGCCGCGAGGAACGGGCTGGCCACGTTGTAGGTGTACTCGTTGGCGAGCTTGGTGCGCACGGCCTGCACGTCTTCGCCGGCCTCTTCGGCGCGCTTGATCTCGCCGCGGTAGAGGATGTTGACGGCGCCCTGGCCACCCATGACGGCGATCTCGGCCGTGGGCCACGCCAGGTTGATGTCGGCGCCCAGCTGCTTCGAGCCCATGACGATGTACGCGCCGCCGTAGGCCTTCCGCAGGATCACGGTGACGAGCGGCACGGTGGCCTCGGCGTAGGCGTAGAGCAGCTTGGCGCCGCGGCGGATGACTCCCGTCCACTCCTGGTCGGTGCCGGGCAAGTAGCCGGGCACATCGACGAGCGTGAGGATGGGAATCGAGAAGGCGTCGCAGAAGCGCACGAAGCGCGAGGCCTTCTCACCGGCCTCGATGTTCAGGGTTCCCGCCATGGCCTGCGGCTGGTTGGCGATGACGCCCACCGTGCGTCCCTCGACGCGGGCGAACCCGATGACGATGTTGGGCGCGAACAGCGGCTGCACCTCGAGGAAGTCGCCGTGGTCGACGACATGCTCGATGACGGTCTTCACGTCGTAGGGCTGGTTGGGGGAGTCGGGGATCAGCGTGTTGAGGCGGCGGTCGTCGTCGGTGGTCTCGAGCTCGACGACGGTGTCGAATTCGGGCAGCTCGGCCAGGTTGTTGTCGGGCAGGAAGCTCACGAGCGAACGCGCGTAGTCCAGGGCATCCTGTTCGTCGCTGGCCAGGTAGTGGGCCACACCCGAACGTGTGTTGTGGGTGAGCGCGCCACCCAGCTCTTCCATACCGACGTCCTCGCCCGTGACGGTCTTGATGACGTCGGGGCCCGTGACGAACATCTGGCTGGTCTTGTCGACCATGATGACGAAGTCGGTGAGGGCGGGGGAGTAGACGGCGCCACCGGCGGCCGGGCCCATGATGAGCGAGATCTGGGGGATGACACCCGAGGCGGCCGTGTTGCGGCGGAAGATCTCGCCGTACTTGCCGAGGGCCACGACACCCTCCTGGATGCGGGCTCCACCTGAGTCGAGGATGCCGAGGATGGGGACGCCCGTCTTGAGCGCGAGGTCCATGACCTTGATGATCTTCTCGCCGGCCACCTCGCCGAGCGACCCGCCGAAGACCGTGAAGTCCTGCGAGTAGACGGCCACCTGCCGGCCGTGGATGGTGCCCGTTCCCGTGACGACCGCGTCGCCGTAAGGCCGGGACTTGTCCATGCCGAAGGCGTGCGTGCGGTGGCGCACGAACTCGTCGAGCTCGACGAAGCTGCCCGGGTCGAGCAGCAGATCGATGCGCTCACGGGCCGTCATCTTGCCCTTGGCGTGCTGCTTCTTGATGGCGGCTTCACCCGACGCGGTCACCGCCTCGTGGTAGCGACGCGAGAGGTCGGCCAGCTTGCCGGCCGTCGTCATCATGTCGGGGGTGTCAGGGGCGCCCTGGACCTCGGTCGGTTGAGCAGCGTCTTTGGCGTTCACGTCAAGGTTCTCCGTCACGGGCTTCACTCTACCGTGCACGGAGGGGCCCCAACCGTTGGAGGAACCCCACAAGGTGCGCGCACGAGCCTTGTCGGTATCGCGTTTCCGAGCGCATCGAGCGCATCGAGCGCGTCGCGCGCGTCCGAGAGCGTCCGGATGTCGCGGGCCGCCGTCTCGCGCACGCTTCCGTACTCTTGGGCGCATGCCTCTTACCTCAGCACTGCTTCCTCGGTCGTCCGCTGCGGCCGGCCGGCTCGTCGCGCTGCCGCACGCCCAGTCGACGAACGACGAGCTGACGGAGCGCGTCCACACGGCACCGTCGGAGTGGCCGCATCTCTCGGTCGTGGTCACCGACGACCAGCGCGCGGGCCGGGGACGCCTCGGACGTGTGTGGGTGGCCGAGGCGGGAACGTCCCTGGCCGTTTCGGTACTGCTGCGCCCACAACCCGCCTTCTCGCCCGACGTCTACGGCTGGATCCCGTTGGCCGCGGGGGCCGCTATGACGCTGGCCGTGCAAGAGGCGCTCGCCGAAGCATCCGGTACCGGCGACGATGCGGATGCCGTGGCCGAAGCCGCCGCCCGCCGCGTGCAGCTCAAGTGGCCGAACGACGTGCTCATCGAGGGCCGCAAGGTGGCGGGAGTGCTCTCGGAACTGCTCGCGCTGCCGAACGCCCCGGCGGTCGTCGTCGGCGTGGGCCTCAACCTCTCGATGACGGCCGAGCAGCTGCCCGTGCCCACCGCGACGTCGCTCGCGCTCGCCGGGGTGCGCGACATCGACGTCGACGCGGTGCTCGCACGGTTCCTCACCGAGCTCGACGGGATGCTGCGAGCCCTGCAGCGGGCCAACGGTGACGCGGTCGCGGCCGGCGTGCACGCGCGCGTGGCCGCACTGCTCGGAACGGTGGGCCGCGACATCCGTGCCGACCTGCCGGGGGGTGACGCGCTCGAGGGCCGGGCCACGGGTCTCGCCCCCGACGGCCGCCTGCTCGTGCGCCGACGCGACGCCGGCGTCGGGCACCCCACCGAGGTCGCCGTCGCGGCGGGGGACATCACCCACCTCAGGCTGACCGGTTCGGGAGAGACCCTGGGCTGACCGGCGCGTACACCCGCCGAGGCATGCGCGGTGCGGTACAAAGGACACATGGCCCAGCAGCAGACGAATACGGAGACATCCGCGTTCGACGTGCTCTCGCGCCCCGTGGTTCCCACCGAACGCGTCGTCGCCCGGCTTCGCCCGCACGGCCGCAGGCTGCTCTGGCCGGCGCTCGCGCTCATCCTCGGCTCGGGTGCCGCGGCCTACGCCTTCGGCCTCTTCACCGAGACCTGGCAGATGTGGACCATCGCGGGCCTCCTCGCGGCCTGGGTGCTCCTCGCCGTCCTGCTGCCCTACGCGCTCTGGCTCAACCGCCGCTACATCATCACGACCCGCCGGGTCATCTCGCGCCGCGGTTTCTTCGTGCGCGAGCGCACCGAGATCTTCCACGGTCGGGGTTACTCCACGGCGCTGCGTCGCGGGCCGTTGCAGTCGATGTTCCGCTCGGGCACGCTCGTGCTGACCTCGGGCATCGACAAACCGCTCGTGCTCGCCGACGTGCCGCGCGCCGACCTGGTGTCCGAGGCGCTCAACGAGCTCGTCGAGCGCAGCCAGACCGCGGGCGCCTCGCTGCGTTCGTCGGCCGGTTCGATCGTGCCGCCGCGCCCGCCGCTCCCCGGCAGCTAGCTCGACCTGACCGCCGCACGCGGCGCGGCGCGCGTTCCGCAAATGCGGCAGGATGGTTCCTGGTGGAACGGCCGACCCCAGGCCGTGCGACGTGAGGAGCGATGATGGTGACAGTCGGTGTGATCGGCGGCGGACAGCTGGCACGGATGATGATCCCCCCGGCGGTGAACCTCGGCCTCGACATCCGCATTCTCGCGGAGCAGGAGGGCATGTCGGCGGCCCTCGCGGCGACGGCGGTCGGCGACTACCGCGACCTCGACACGGTTCTGGCGTTCGCCGAGACGGTCGACGTCATCACCTTCGACCACGAGCACGTGCCCGCCCCGATCCTGCGCGAACTGCAGGCCCGCGGCATCCCCGTGCACCCCGGCCCCGACGCCCTGCACTTCGCCCAGGACAAGATCGCCATGCGCGAGAAGCTGTCCGAGATCGGCGTACCCGTTCCCGAGTGGGCGGCCGTGACCGACGCCGAGGAGCTCGCCGCGTTCCTAGCCGACAACGGCGGTGCGGCCGTGCTGAAGACGCCCCGCGGCGGCTACGACGGCAAGGGTGTGCGCGTCGTGCGCTCGGCCGACGAGGCCGCCGACTGGTTCGCCACGCTCGACGAGGATGGCCGCGGCGGCGCCCTCCTGGTCGAAGAACTCGTCGACTTCCGCCGCGAGCTCGCGCAACTCGTGGCCCGCCGCCCGAGCGGACAGATCGTGGCCTGGCCCGTTGTCGAGACCGTGCAGAAGGACGGCGTGTGCAGCGAGGTCTTCGCGCCCGCTCCGCGTTCGGCCGGCCGCGTCGCCGAGATGGCCGAACAGATCGCCCTGACGATCGCCGAGACGCTCGGCGTGACGGGTGTGCTGGCCGTCGAACTCTTCGAGACCACCGACGACCGCATCCTCGTCAACGAGCTCGCCATGCGCCCGCACAACTCCGGGCACTGGACGCAAGACGGCTGCACCACGAGCCAGTTCGAGCAGCACCTGCGCGCCGTGCTCGACCTGCCGCTCGGCGCCACGGGATGCCACGACGACCACACGGTCATGGCCAACATCCTGGGCGGCCCCACCGAGGGCACGCTCGCCGACCGCTATGCCGCCGCACTCGAGGCCCACCCCACCGTCAAGGTGCACAACTACGGCAAGGAGCCGCGCCCGGGCCGCAAGGTCGGCCACGTCAACGTTTCGGGTTCCGATCTCGACGAGGTTGCCTACCAGGCGCGTGCCGCAGCCGCCTTCTTCCAGGACTGAACCTTACGATGGGGGCTATGTCTCCGCTCTCCTCATCTTCTCCCGTCGTCGGCGTCGTCATGGGCAGTGACTCCGACTGGTCCGTCATGCGCGATGCGCGCGACGTGCTCGAGGAGTTCGGCGTGCCCTACGAGGTCGAGGTCGTCTCGGCCCACCGCACGCCCGAGAAGATGATCGACTACGGGCGCCAGGCCCGGGGCCGCGGCATCCGTGTCATCATCGCCGGTGCGGGAGGTGCCGCGCACCTGCCCGGCATGCTCGCGGCCGTGACCGAGCTGCCCGTCATCGGTGTGCCCGTTCCCCTCGCGCGCCTCGACGGCCTCGACTCGCTGCTCTCGATCGTGCAGATGCCGGGCGGCGTGCCCGTCGCCACCGTGTCGATCGGCGGGGCCAAGAACGCCGGGCTGCTCGCCGTGCAGATCCTCGGCACCTCGGATGACGAGCTCGCCGACGCTATGGCCGCCTACCAGGTGGGGCTCGCCGACACCGTCGCCGAGAAGAACGACGCCCTCAAAAAGACCCTATGAGCACCTATACCGCGCTGCCGATCCGGCACCCCAATACGCAGTCGCGCACAGTGATGACGCGGCGTGCCTGGTGGCTCGTCGCGATGAACTTCCTCATCCCGGGTTCGGCCCAGGTGCTGGCGGGCAATCGCCGCCTCGGCCGCATCGGCCTCATCGCGACGCTGACCATGTGGGTGCTCGTCGTCGCGGCCCTGCTGCTCTACCTGGCCACTCCGCAGACGATCTACAACCTCGCGACGAACTCCTACGCCCTGCTCCTGGCCCAGATCGTGCTCGTCGCCTACGCGTTCCTCTGGATCGTCCTCACGATCAACACGCTCTCGCTCGTGAAGCTCATCCGAGCGCGGCCGTCGTCGCGGGCCTGGATCGCGCTCGCCACGGTCGCGCTGCTCGTGGTGTCGGTGGGCGGTGCGGGAGCGGGCGCCTACTACGCGGGCATCACCCGCGGAACGCTGCAGTCGATCTTCGGCGGCGGCGCGGCATCGGTGCCGCCCGTCGACGGGCACTACAACATCCTGCTGTTGGGCGGTGACGCCGGCCCCGACCGCGAGGGTTTGCGCCCCGACAGCATGTCGGTCGTGTCGGTGGATGCCGAGACGGGTGCCGCCACCATGATCGGCCTGCCGCGCGACCTGCACAACATGCCCTTCTCCGACGGCTCGCCCATGAAGAAGCTCTATCCCAACGGGTACGGCTACAACGGCCGATGCGATGTGAGCGCGTGCATGCTGAACTCCGTCTACACCGAGGCCGAGGTGCGGCATCCCGACCTCTACCCCGACGCCATCAAGAACGGGTCGCGTCCCGGCATCGAGGCCACGAAAGAGGCCATCGAGGGAACGCTCGACCTCGAGATCCAGTACTACGTGCTCATCGATATGCAGGGCTTCAGTGACCTCATCGACGCGCTCGGCGGCGTGGACATCACGGTGCCGAAGCGCGTGCCCGTCGGCGGCGACGAGAACCTCGTGGGTGTCGCCGAGTGGATCGAGGTGGGCGACCACCACATGAACGGCTACTACGCGCTCTGGTACGCGCGGTCGCGGCACGGTTCGAGCGACTACGAGCGCATGGAGCGGCAGCGGCAACTGCAGGCGGCCATCCTGAAGCAGTTCACGCCAGCCAACGTCCTGAGCAAATTCCAGGTCATCGCGCAGGCCGGGTCGCAGGTCGTGAAGACCGACATCCCGCAGGACATGCTCGGCTACTTCGTCGAGTTGGCGCTCAAGACCAAAGAGCTGCCGATCACCAACATCGAGCTCACGCCGGCCTCGGGTATCCAGCCCGAAGAGCCCGACTTCGACAAGATCCGCAGCATGGTGGATGCCGCGCTCAACCCCGCATCGCCCGCACCGTCCGGCGGCTAGCCGTCACAAGATACGTGGAAGGGCCCTCACACAGGATGTGAGGGCCCTTCAGTGTTTCGAAGATGCCGTGTGCCGTCCGTGCTGCCCGTGACGCCCGTGACGTCCGCGCCGCCCGGTGGCTCGCGCGCAGGCGCACAATGCTGATGAAGGCTCCGGGGAAGCGGCCGGCATCCGGTGTGCGCAGCGGCGCCTAGAGATCGGCGTGCAGCTGCCAGACGCGTTCGGCCGAGTCGCGCCAGCTGAACGCCCGCGCACGGTCGGAGCCGGCCACGCTGAGGCGCGAGCGCAGGTCGCTGTCGTCGAGCACCTGGGCAATGGCCTCGGCCAAACGCTCGGGGTAGCCCTTCTTGCCGCCGCGTTCGACGACGAGCCCGGCGCCGCCCGCAACCTCGACGAGCGCGGGGTCGTCGGAATGCACGACGGGCGTGCCGAACGACAGCGCTTCGACGAGCGGCAGCCCGAAGCCCTCACGGATGCTGGGGTAGACGAACACGGTCGCGCGATCGAGCACGACGGCCAGGTCGGCGTCGGACAGGAAGCCCAGCGAGCGCACGCGGCCCTCGGGCAGCCCGGCCTCGTCGGCGACGGACGCCAGGGTGAGGTCCCCCCAGCTGTCGGGCCCGATCACGAGCACGGGCAGGTCGGGAGCATCCGTCGCACCCAGGCCGCTGATGAGCGACAGGAGGCCGCGGCGCGGGTCCAACGTGCCAAACGTGAGGATGTATTCATCGGGAAGTTCGAGGTTGCCCGCGCGCCACTCGGCGTCACTCGTGAGCTGCAGACCCGAACCGACGGCGCCCGGGATGACGCGCACGCGGTCGCCGAAGTCGATGATCTCGGCGAGCTGCTCGGCCACGGCGTGCGTCGGCACCACGATGGCGTCGGCGTGCTTCTTGGCGCGCTTGGCCATCGACTTCGTGAACGACACCGACGTGGGCGTAAGCGACTTCGGATGCGTCCACGCCAGGGTGTCGTGGATCGTGACGACCGTCTGCTTGCGGTCGTAGGCCCGGTTGTGCCGCACCAGGGGGGCGAGCAGCGTGGGCGAGTGCACCATGCCGTCGCCGTAGCCCGCCACGAGGCCCAGCTGCCACGCGGCCGACAGCTCGCGTCGGGCCAACGTGGTCTTGTGCAGCTCGGCGAGACCGGGCAGGCGCGTCTCGACATCGGCGATCTTCTCGGGCGGCAGGCTCGACACGATGCCCTCGACCTGGCAGTTGCGCGGGGCCGTGAGGATGAGGGCCTTCGTCATCTCTTCGGTGTAGCGGCCGATGCCGCCGGGAACGGGCGCGACCATCTGGTCGACCACCATGGTCAGTGTCGTGGGCATGAGTGCTCCTGCTCCGGCCGGGGCCTAGGCCTGGGCCGGGGTGGACGTGTCGGCCGGGCGCGCGACCGCGCCGGTCTCGACGGCCTCGTGCAGGGCCTCGCGCCAGTCGCGCAGGGGCGACAGCCCGGCGGCGGACCAGCCGTCGTGGCCGAGCACCGAGTAAGCGGGGCGGGGCGCCGGGCGCACGAAGCTCGCGCTGTCGGTCTTGCCCACACGCTCGGGGTCGAGGCCCACCTCGCTGAAGATGGCGCGCGTAAAGTCGAACCACGAGCCCTGGCCCGCGTTGGTGCCGTGGTAGACGCCCGCGGGGGCGTCGGCGTCGGCGAGGGCCACGATCTGGCGGGCGAGGTCTTTCGTCCAGGTGGGCTGGCCCAGCTGATCGGTGACGACGCTGACGGTGGGGTGGCTCGCCGAGAGACGGATCATGGTGGCGGCGAAGTTGGGGCCGTGCTGGCCGTAGAGCCACGCCGTGCGCACGATGTAGGTGCCGTCGGGGTGCTCGTCGAGCGCGAGCTTCTCGCCCGCGGCCTTGGTGCGGCCATAGGCCGAGATGGGGGCGTGCGGGGTGTTCTCGGCATAGGGCGTCGTCGCCGAACCGTCGAAGACGTAGTCGGTGGACACCTGGATGAGCTTGGCCCCGGCTTCGCGCGCCGCGATCGCCAGGTTCTGGGCCCCGAGTGCGTTCACCGCGTAGGCGGCTTCCTCGTTCGTCTCGGCGTCGTCGACCTTGGTGTAGGCGGCGGCGTTGACCACGACATCGTGGCCGGCGACGGCCTGGCGCACCGCGTCGAGGTCGGTCACGTCGAGGTCGGCGCGCCCGAGGGCGGTCACCTCACGGCCCTGCAGAACGTCGATCAGGTCGGTGCCGAGCATGCCGGATGCTCCGGTGATGAGGTAACGCGTCATGGTGTCCTTCGCCAGCTGAGTCGGCGACGAAATGGCCGCCGAATGTGCGACCCCAGTCTAGCGAGGGGCCACCCTAGCGTCGGCTGAACAGGCCGGTGAGCTGCCGCATCCGACGCTGGAAACCCCACAGCGTGACCTTGCCCATGGCCTCGAAGATGATGTTGCCGCTCATCTTCGATTCGCCGATCTCGCGCTCGCGGAACACGATGGGGACTTCTTCGATGCGGAAGCCCGCCGTGTCGACGCGCAGCGTCATGTCGATCTGGAAGCAGTAGCCGTGCGAGTTGACGTTCTCGAGCGAGAGCGCGCGCAGCACCTCGGCGTTGTAGACGCGGTAGCCGGCCGTGGCGTCTTTCACGCCGACGCCCAGCGCCAGACGCGCATAGACGTTGGCCGCGCGGCTGAGGATCTCGCGGCGCATCGGCCAGTTGACGACGCGTCCACCCGGCACCCAGCGCGAGCCGATGACGAGGGCCGAACCGCCCTGGGCGATGGGTCGAGCCTTGGCCCGGGCCACCATCTCGGGCAGCGTCTCGGGCGGGTGCGAGCCGTCGGCATCCATCTCGATGAGGTAGTCGTAGCCTTCGCCGAGGCCCCAGGCGAAGCCCTGCAGATAGGCCGAGCCGAGGCCCAGCTTGCCCGTGCGGTGCTTCACGTGGATGTGCGGGTCGGCCGCGGCCATGTCGTCGGCCACCTGTCCGGTGCCGTCGGGGCTGCCGTCGTCGACGACGAGCACATGCCCCTCGGGCAGAACCTCGCGCACACGCCCCACGATCTTCGGCAGGTTCTCGCGCTCGTTGAACGTCGGGATGATGACGAGCGCGGATGCTCCGGAATCGCTGGGTGTCACGGTCGTGCAGCTCCCTTGTCGCTGGCGGGCGCGGCGGTGCCGGCGTCGTCGATCGGATGTCCGGGCTCCTCGAACAGCGAACGCTGTCCCTCTTCGACGCGCGCGCGGGAGGACAGACCGTCGCTGCGGTGCATGCCGTAGACCCAGTAGCGGTAGAGCAGGAACCGGAAGATGGTGCCGAGCACGAGTCCGATCACGTTGGCCGAGATGTTGTCGGCGATGATGTTGTCGAAACCGAGCAGGTGGTGCGACACCCACAGGCAGAGCAGGCTGATGAGCAGGCCGCCGACGGCCACGACGACGTATTCGAGCAGCTCGAGCACGAAGTTCTTGCGGCGGTGCTCGCGGAAGGTCCAGTACCGGTTGCCGATCCAGTTGAAGACGATGGCGACGCTCGTGGACAGCACCTTGGCGCCGAGCGCGGTGCTCCACCATCCCTCGCCGAATACGCCGAGGCGCAGGAGGTTGAACAGACCCGTGTCGATAGCGAAGCCGATGAGGCCGACGACCCCGAATTTCAGGGCGTACAGCACGATGCCGTGCCAGGCGCGTTCGGCCAGCTGGCGTATTCTTCTCATCAGACCTCGGAGGGGATCGTCGCGTGAAAGCGACCTCATTCGGTGACCTTCGTCGGTCTCTTCCGGACAGCGTCGCCGTGCAGATGCACGATGACAGACTCATCATCGTATCCGAGGACCGCCTGCATATTGGCTGACCATTCGGCGTGCGTCGTCCATCGACCGCGCGTATATCGTGACGGGCCGCTCATCTCTGCGCTGATCAGCCCGGTCTTGCTAGGATTTCGAGCGTGCAAATACGCGAACTCCGAGTCCCCGACAGTTACGAGATCACCCCGAAGCAGTTCGGCGACGACCGGGGCGTGTTCCTCGAGTGGTACCGCTTCGACAAGCTCGAAGAGACCATCGGGCACTCGCTGAACCTCGCCCAGGGCAACACGTCCGTGTCGAAGCGGGGCGTCGTGCGCGGCATCCACTTCGCCGACGTGCCGCCGAGCCAGGCCAAATACGTCACCGCCACGCACGGTGCCGTGCTCGACTATGTGATCGACATCCGCGTGGGTTCGCCCACCTTCGGCGAGTG
This sequence comes from Okibacterium fritillariae, assembly GCF_052783725.1. Taxonomy (NCBI): domain Bacteria; kingdom Bacillati; phylum Actinomycetota; class Actinomycetes; order Micrococcales; family Microbacteriaceae; genus Okibacterium; species Okibacterium fritillariae. The sequence goes on along the minus strand of NZ_CP199917.1, from coordinate 2,311,355 downwards.
GGACACGGTGCTGCTCGACGACACCGACCGCCGCGCCATCTACCTGGCCGAGGGCCTCGGCCACGCCTTCGTCGCATTGACCGACGACGCCACCGTGAGCTACCTCGTCACCTCCACGTTCAACGCCGAGCGCGAGCACGGCATCAACCCGCTCGACGCCGAGATCGGGCTCGTCTTCCCCGAAGAAGCGGGCGAACCGCTGCTGTCGCCGAAGGACACCGACGCCCCGGGGCTTTCCGAGGCCGCCGCGCAGGGACTCCTGCCCACCTGGGAGGCCGCCCGCGCCTACTACGAAACGCTGAACAAGGGACAGGGACACTAGATATGCGCGGAATCATCCTCGCCGGCGGGTCCGGCACGCGGCTGTGGCCGATCACCAAGGGCATCTCGAAGCAGCTCATGCCCATCTACGACAAGCCCATGATCTACTACCCCCTGTCGACGCTCATGATGGCCGACATCCGTGAGGTTCTGATCATCACGACGCCCGAATACAACGAGCAGTTCAAGGCGTTGCTGGGGGATGGCTCCGAGCTCGGCATGCGCATCGAATACGCCGTGCAGCCCTCGCCCGACGGCCTCGCCCAGGCGTTCATCATCGGCGAAGAGTTCATCGGCGACGAGAGCGTCGCGCTCGTGCTCGGCGACAACATCTTCCACGGAACGGGTCTCGGCTCGTCGCTGCGCACGCACAGCGAAATCGAGGGCGCCACCATCTTCGCCTACCACGTGGCGAACCCGAAGGCCTACGGAGTCGTCGAGTTCGACGAGAACTTCACGGCCGTCTCGATCGAAGAGAAGCCCACCGAGCCGAAGAGCAACTACGCGGTTCCGGGCCTCTACTTCTACGACAACAACGTCGTCGAGATCGCGAAGACCATCGAGCCGTCCGCGCGCGGCGAGCTCGAGATCTCCACCGTCAACGAGCGCTATCTCGACGCCGGCAACCTCAGCGTGCAGGTCCTCGACCGCGGCACCGCCTGGCTCGACACGGGCACATTCGAGTCGATGATGCAGGCCTCCGAATACGTGCGCGTGATCGAAGACCGTCAGGGCTTCAAGGTCGGCTGCATCGAGGAGGTCGCCTGGCGCGCCGGCTGGATCGACGACGACCAGCTCGCCAAGCTCGCGGCGCCCCTCGTCAAGAGCGGCTACGGCACCTACCTGCAGGGTCTGCTCGGCGCCTGATCAGCGCTCGATCCATCTCGCAGAGACGGATGGCGGGGTCCTTCGGGGCCCCGCCATTTTCGTGCGCCGCGGCAGGGCCGCCCCATGCCAGCCGATATCGAACATCGGCTGGCGTCGGATCTCCGGTCGCTCCGAATGTCAGCTGGCGTCGTCGGGACCGACGACCGTGCCGGGTGCCTCATGGAGCGGCTTCGGGTAATCGTCGCGATAGCGGGCGACGATCGAGCTGCGCTCCTGGTCGAGCTGCGCATCCGATTCGATCGGGGTCCAGGCCGTTCGCGCGTGCACGCGGTGATTCACGATATCGTCACGCACCGGCACGGCGTCGTTGAGGTACAGCGAGAAGTCGGTCTTCAGATCGAAGATGCCGTGGTGCTGGTCGGCCTCGCGCAGGGCAAAATCGCCCGGGGTGTCGACCTTCGAGAGCCTCCACCCGTTCCAGCGCGCGAAGGCAGACATCCACATGTCTTCGAGGAAGAGGTATCGCTCGGGGAGGGCGTCGAAGAACGCCCGGGAACGCACGAGCCGGGAGTCACACGCCGCGCCGCCCGTGCCGATGTAATTGGCCTCTTCGCCGTGATGCAGGGTGCGGCGCGCGTAATAGGTGCCGTCGTAGCGGTACGCCCACCACCCGGTGATCGAACCGGGTCGATAGGCCGCCAGCAGGTCGCGCAGGAAGTACGGGCTGACCACTTCGTCGTCGTCGAACATGACGAAAGGACCGTCGTATCCCGTGCGGGTGAGCTCCCGCATGGCGAGGAACCGCCCGATGCCGCCCATGTTGATGCCGCTGGAGTGCAGCTCGATGCTCGAGATGTTGCGGAAGATGCGGTGGGCGAAGACATCCTGATAAAGGTCATCGTTCTCGGGGGCGTTGTTCCACAACACGAGGCGGATGGGGCGGCCGACGTTCTGCGCCTCGAGCGTGTCGAGGATTTCGCTCATCCGGGAGGGACGGTGCCACAGGCACATGACCACGGGCAAGGCGTCCACGCGGGGGCGCCCGGACACGACTTCGAGGCGCACGCCGAACTTCACGTCGCGTCGATACCCCCACCAGCGGCGTTTCTCGTCGAGAGCACGAGCGCGGTCGTGCGCGACGCGAACGGCGGTCTGCGCGCCGGAGCTCGTTGCTCGAGCACCCTTCAGTGCCGCGCGGGCCACCGGTCCCAGGCCGAGCCGTTGCGCGGTGCGGCCGACGGCATTGCGGAGCGCCACTCAGGCGCCCTTCCTGAGGCTCCAGCGCAGCCGCGCCCAGAGACCGAAGCGGATGGCGATGCGCAGGGGTGCTTGATACCAGTGCGGGTAGCGCCGCGAGAGGAAGAGGTAGGCGCTGGAGTGGTGAGCGGCGAGCATTTTCCCGGACTCCTGAGAGGTCGAACGGGCGCCCATGTGCACGACGCTCGCCTCGGGAACGTAGCGGATGTCCCAGCCGGCTTCGCGCAACCGGCGGCCGAGGTCGACGTCCTCGAAGTACATGAAGTAGCTCTCGTCGAAACCGCCGATTCCGTCGAATGCCGAGCGGCGCAGCAGCAGGCACGCGCCGGAGAGCCATCCGACCGACGACGCGAGCGTCGGGCCGGCGACGTCGTTGTGGTAGCGCTGCGTCCACGGGTTGTTGCGCCAAATGCGCGAGAAGAGGGCGTGGCCGGCGCCCGTGACGAGCGACGGCTGTGCCCGGGCGGACGGGTAGACGTCGCCCTCCTCGGTCAGGATGCGCGGACCGACCGCTCCGACGCGCGGGTCGGCGTCGAGCGCCGCGGCGAGCGTGGCCACGCTGCCCGGAGACACGATGACATCCGGGTTGCTGATCAGCACATACTCGATGTCGGGTTCGAGCGAGGCGACGCCCGCGTTGATCCCGCCGCCGTAGCCGTGGTTGTCATCGAGCAGGAGAAAACGCGCCCCCGCCTCCTCGGCCTGCGCGCGCGTGTCGTCGTGGCGCGGGGAGGCGTTGTCGACGACGACCGCTGCCTCGGCGGTCGTCCCGCCCTCGTGCAAGGAATGGAGGAACGGGCCGATCTGGTCACCCGAGTTGTAGGTGACCGTGACGACGGCGATCTTCCGGGTGCCCACGGGTCAGGACAGCTCGGCCATCTCGGGGCGTGCATGCACGATCCCGACGGCCAAGGGGTAGTCCGGCGTGTTGAAGGAGGTCGCCTGCGGAAGGTCGTGCAGGTGACGGCCACTCATGTCCATCAGGGAAGCGTTGATGAAGTACTTACCCGTGCCGAGGTTGACATCGTGAAGCGTCAGCTCGACGGTGCGACGCCCTCGCAGCGGCTGGAGCTCGATGCCCAGGCGCTTGGATGTCGTGCCGTAGGCGACCTGGCCCAATTCGTTGTCGATCTGGATGGCGCAGACCCAATCGGTGAGCCCGGTGGGATGCTCGAGCTCGACGCGGATCTTGAGATCGGCCCCCGGTGCGACCGGATCTCCGACCGCGTGACCCGCGGCAAACGCCGTGACGCCCACGACGGTGCCCTCATCGATGGGCGCGACCTCTTCGTGCTTCTCCTTGGCGGTCTCCTGCTCCTGCTCCTTCTCGCGCAGACGGCGTCCCTCGAGGATGTCGCGGAAGTCGGCGACGGCCTCGCGGGGATTGCCGTCGAGCACGACCTGGCCCTGGTTCAGCAGGATTGCACGGTCGCAGAGTTCGACGACCTGGCCGAGCGAGTGGGTGACGAGGATGATCGTGCGCCCCTCCTGCTGGAACGAACGGATCTTGTCGAGGCATTTGCGCTGGAAGGCCTCATCGCCCACGGCGAGAACCTCGTCGACGAGCAAGAGGTCGGGGTCGGTGTGCACGGCGACCGAGAATGCGAGCCGCACGTACATGCCCGACGAATAGAACTTAACCTGGGTGTCGATGAAGTCGCCGATGCCCGAGAACGCGAGAATCGAGTCGAACTTCTCCTCGGTCTCCTCGCGACTGAGACCCAGAATGGATGCATTGAGGAAGACGTTCTCGCGCCCCGTCAGGTCGGGGTGGAAACCCGCTCCGAGCTCGAGCAGGGCCGCGATGCGCCCGCGGCGTTTCACCGATCCCTTGGTGGGGTCGATGATCCCGCCGATGACCTTGAGCAGCGTGCTCTTGCCCGACCCGTTGTGGCCGATCAGGCCGACCGTGGTGCCCGCCTTGATATCGATGCTGACCCCGTTGAGGGCCCAGAAGTCTTCTTTGTGACGCTTGCCCGCGCGCCCGAGCGTGACGATGCGCTCTTTGAGCGAGTTGTCTTTGCGAATGGTGAAGCGCTTGGCGACGTTGTCGATCTCGACGATGTTCGGTCGCGTGTCGACGGGAGTGGATTCGCTGATGTCGGTGCTCATGGATTCGACCTACAGTTCCTGTGCGAAGTTGCCCTGCAGCTTGGCGAAGACGCGCTGCGAGATGAAGAGGAAGACGAGCCCGACGAGGATAGCGATGACCATCTTCAGCATGAGGCCGCCGGGGGCCGAGCCGGCGATGTCGTGACCCGAGATCCAGAACGTGCGCTGGAAGCCGAGAATCGCCAGGGTGATCGGGTTGTTGGTGTAGATCTGCACCGCGAGCTGCGAGATGCCGGGCGTCTCGGTGACCATCTTCCAGGAGTAGACGATGGGGGAGGCCCACATGAGCAGCATGACGACGACCTCGACGAGGTACTGCACGTCACGCAGATAGACGTTGACCGCCGACAAGAGAATGGCGAACGCGGTAGCCCAGATCAGCAGGATCGCCAGCGCGGGCAGGAAGTAGATCGCCTCTTTCGAGAAGGGCGGGCTGCCGAACACGAAGCAGGCCACGATCAGGATCACGAGCTGGATCATGAAGTTGAAGAGCGCCGAGCCGACGGATGCGAGGGGGAACACCTCTCGCGGCAGGTAGATCTTCTTGATCAGGCCGGCGTTCGTGACGATCGACGACGTTCCTCCCGCGACGATTTCGCTGAAGAGGCCGTAGGCGGTCAGACCCGTGTAGACGTAGATGGCGAACTCGGGGATGCCGCGCTCGGCGCCGAGGATTTTGCCGAGGACGATGTAGTAGATCGCGAGCTGCGTAAGGGGGCGCACGAGCGCCCAGATGAAGCCGAGGCTCGAATCCTTGTAGCGGGATTTGATGTCCCGTCGCACGAGCAGAGAGAGCATCTGCCGGTGCTGCAGCACGCCGCGCAGCGATGCCCAGGTCGAGACGACCTTGCCTTCGGACGAGCCGATGGCGACGAGGGGCTGCTTACTGAGCGCGTCGAAACGTTCCTGAGCTTTCATACCTATGTGATCCGTTCCGCTCCACGGGCAAGAAAGCCGACGGGAGCACAGTACAACTCAGGTAGCGTACCCCACCCGTCTGCGGCGGCGGGGTACGCCTCGCAGCACTCGTTCAGCGTCGACGGATAGTGCCGCGCACGTTCCGGGCTGCCTGTCCCACCCAGTCGGCGGCCCGGACGACCCGGCGCCCGTGCAGCTCGTGGTACTGGTTCTCCAGGGCGCGAATGTGCTCGTCGCGCTCCCGCAACTCGTCTTCGAGTGCGTTCATCTTGTGGGCGCCCGTGTGCAAGAGCGTGTCCAGGTCGCTTTCGAGGCGGGCCTTGTCTGCCTCGGCTGCAGCCCGGGTCTCGCGCAACTCCGTCTCGAGGGAGGCGATGTGGTCGAGCTTCTGCACGAGGCTGACGGCGGCCGCACGACCGACCTCGATGGCACCCTCGGGAAGCGCGACATCCGGGATGGCGGGCAAACCCAGGTCGGCGATCGTGCGGTCCACCGTGAGCGTGCCGTCGGCCAAACCCTGCTCGATCTGCTCGGCGCTCGGGTGGCGCGCGATATAGAAGGAGACGAGCGTCCCGTCTTGCAGGCGACGGTAGTCCCGCATGCCGTGGTGATTCGGGCTCGGCACCAGACCGCTCTCGGCATAGGCCCGGCCGGAGTTGTCCACCTTGCGATAGAACTGGTCGAAGGATCGCCAGGGAAAATGCAGCACCTCGATGGCGAACGCGGGGTCGGGCTCGCCCTGGCTCTCGATGTTGACGAAGTGGTTGCCCTGAGACACCTCGACGTTCGGGTCGCCCACGTGTACCGAGTCGGGGGTTGCGTGAGCGTGCAGCCCGATCGTGAGCAGATGGTCGACGCTGCGCTGGTCGCGGTAGATCAGCCGCTCGAAACCGGTACCCGACGCGGCGGGGGCGCCGGTCATATCGATGACCGGCACGACGAACGAGCCGAGGTCGGTCGGGATGTTCTCGAACGCCTGCTTCAGCGTCAGCGAGCGGTCGACCGGCACCCAGAACTCATCGGTGTCGGCGTTGATGACCCAGTCGGCGCCGTGCAGGGTCGCCGCATCCCTGGCCATCCGCGTGACGGCCTCGCCCTGGCGTTTGTTGTGGTGCGGATTGTGACGCAGATCGATGACGCCGGCATCGGCATAACGCTGCAGGATGTCAGTGGTGCCATCGATCGACCCGTTGTCGGTGACGATCAGCAGGTCCACGCCCTGAGCGAGGTGATGATCGACCATGGCCTCGACGATGTCCGCCTCGTCGCGGACCATCAGTGTCATGACGAGTTTCATTCGTTCGGTTCCTTTACTCAGACGACTCGGGGCGGACGGGGGGCTCGACCCGTGGCCATCCACGAGCCTCTAGTATTGGCTAATACCCGCGCGAGGTCGAACCGCCGCGCTGCCTGGTGGGAGAACTTCACAGCCAGGGGCGGCACACTCGATCCTCGCGAGGCCGGGCGCGAACCGGCCGCGGGCAGACACGCGATGAGTACGGGAGAAAACACGGAATGGTAGAGACGAAACCGGGCGTTGTATCGGTGATCCTGGTGAACTTCCGGGGATCAGCAGACACCCTCGAGGCCATCCGTCAGCTCGAGCTGCTCGACTGGCCCGCCGACCGACTCGAGATCATCGTGGTCGAAAACGCCTCGGGCGACGACAGCCTCGAGATCCTCAAGAAGGGTGCGCCTCAGGTGCGCCTGATCGAGTCGTCCGAAAACCTCGGCTTCGCGGGTGGCTGCAACCTCGGTGTGCGCGAGAGCTCGGGCGAATACCTGGCGTTCCTCAACAACGACGCCAAGCCCGACAAGAACTGGATCCGCGCGGCGGTCGAGCGTTTCGAGAAGTCGCCCTCCATCGGCGGCGTTGCCAGCAAGGTGCTCGACTGGGACGGCAAGCTCGTCGACTTCATCGACGCGGGCCTGACCTGGTTCGGCATGGGCTACAAGCCGCTCACGGCGCAGCCCGCACCGAAGAACGACAACGACGCTCCCGAGAACGTCCTCTTCGGCACCGGCTCGGCCATGTTCGTGCGGCGCGATGTATACGACCAGCTCGGCGGCTTCGACGAGCGTTACTTCATGTTCTTCGAGGACGTCGACCTCGGATGGCGCCTCAACCTCCTCGGTTATCACTTCGCCTACGAGCCGAAGTCGCTGGCCTACCACAAGCACCACGCGTCGATGGAGAACTTCGGCGCCTATAAAGAGACCTACCTGCTCGAGCGCAACGCGCTCTACACGATGTACAAAAACATGGGCGACGAGGCTCTGCGCAACAACTTGGCGCCCGCGCTGCTCTTGGCCACGCGCCGAGCCGTCGCGCGCAGCGAACGCGATTCCACCGAGTTCGATCTGCGCAAGCCCGGAGGCGACCGCGACCAGAACATCGAGTTCTCTCGCGCCGCCGTATCCACCCTCTACGGGGTCGACCAGTTCGTCGAGCACCTCGCCGACTTCCGTGGCTCGCGCGCCCAGATCCAGGCCACGCGTCAGGTCTCCGATCAGGCCATCTGGCGCCTCTTCGGCGAGACCAACGCCCCGTCGTTCGGCGGTGAGCACTTCATGCGTGGCTACAGCAACATCATCGAGACCTTCCCCGTGCTCGACGCTCCTGATTCCACGCACGTGCTCATCATCACGGGCGACCCGATCGGGCCCAAGATGGCCGGCCCGGCCATCCGTGCCTTCCACATGGGCGAGGCCCTGGCGGTCGACAACGCGGTGCGGCTCGTGACGCTGTCCGGGGTCACCCCGGTCGACGCTCCGTTCGAGATCGCCCACGTCTCTCCGGGCAGCGAGCGGGAGATGTCGAAGCACGAGGAGTGGGCCGACGTCATCATCTTCCAGGGGCTCGCGCTCGCGCTCTTCAAGACGCTGCGCGACAGCTCGAAGATCATCGTCGCCGACGTCTACGACCCCATGCACCTCGAACAGCTCGAGCAGTCGCGCGAGCTGGGTGCGGCGCAGTGGGACCTCCAGGTCACGAACGCCACCGATGTGCTCAACCAGCAGCTCGAACGCGGCGACTTCTTCCTCTGCGCCTCCGAGCGTCAGCGCCACTTCTACCTCGGCCAGCTGGCCGCTTTGGGTCGGGTCAACACGCTCAACTACCAGGATGACCCCGATCTGACCGACCTGATCAGCGTCGTTCCGTTCGGCCTCTCGTCGACGCCGCCGTCGCACCAGGAAGACGTCATGAAGGGCGTCATCCCGGGCATCGGTAAGAACGACAAGGTCCTGCTGTGGTCGGGTGGTCTGTACAACTGGTTCGATCCCAAGACCCTCATCCGGGCGGTCGCGCAGCTCGCCCAGACCGAGAAGTCGGTCAAGCTCTTCTTCCAGGGCACGAAGCACCCGCACCCCGGCGTCCCCGAGATGTCGATCGTGGCCGAATGCCGCGCGCTCGCCGCCGAACTCGACGTGCTGAACACCGCCGTCTTCTTCAACGACTCCTGGGTCGACTACACGAGCCGCCAGAACTATCTCACCGAGGCCGACGCGGGAGTCTCCACGCACTACTCGCACGTCGAGACCACGTTCTCCTTCCGCACGCGCATTCTCGACTACCTGTGGGCGGAGCTTCCCATGGTCGTCACCGAGGGTGACCACTTCGCCGATCTGGTGCGCGCAGAGGGATTGGGCGTCGCGGTGCCGTCCGAGGACGTCGACGCTCTGGCGGCGGCGCTTGAGCGTGTCCTGTTCGACGAGGACTTCCGTCAGGAGTCGATCGAGAACGTTCGTCGAGTGCGCGAAAGCTACACCTGGGAGAAGGTTCTCGAGCCCCTCACCTCGTTCGTGAAGGACGCGCGTCACGCCGACGACCTCATCGCCTCGGGCATGGTGTCGGTGGCCTCCACGGGGGTGCGCCAGCAGCGCCAGACCTTCGCGCCCTATGGTGCCAAGCGCAACGCGCAGCTCGCCTGGTTCTACCTCAACAACGGTGGGCCGAAGGTGCTGGTGTCCAAGATCAACGCGAAACTTCGACGCCGCTAAAGCTTCAAGTTATACTTCGACGTGAGAGTGCCCATAGCGCTCGCTTTGTTTGCTGTCATGTCGAAGGGCGCTCGCGTTGTCTCTCCCCAAAATCGCATCCTCGATTGTCGCGGTGCTCGCCCTCATCGGCTCGATCGTGTTGACGGCGCCCGCGGCTCCGGCCCAGGCGGCAAACGGCGCCGACTTCCGCGCGGACATGATCATCTCGGACGAGGCGTTCTTCAACAACAACGCCATGACCGAAGCGCAGGTCCAGTCCTTCCTCGAATCCAAGGAGGCGGGCTGCACCGCCAAGAACGGCCAGCCGTGCCTCAAGGACTATCGGGTCACGAGTTCCGATAAGGCCCCGCAGGGTGCGAACCACTGTGGTGCCTACACGGGCGAGGCCAATGAGCGCGCGTCTCGTGTGATCTGGAAGGTCGCCCAGGCGTGCCGCATCAACCCGCAGGTCCTGCTGGTCACGCTCCAGAAGGAGCGCGGTCTCGTGACCAACACGGCTCCGATCTCGGCCGACTACAAGGTGTCGATGGGCTACGCCTGCCCCGACACGGCGGCGTGCGACACGCAGTTCTTCGGCTTCTTCAACCAGATGTACAAGGCCGCCTGGCAGTTCCGCCAGTACACGGTGAGCCCCAACTACTGGCGGTACAAGATCGGCAACGTGTCGGTGCAGTGGCATCCGAACGCCGCGTGCGGCTCGACGGTCGTCAACATCAAGAACCAGGCGACAGCCAACCTCTACAACTACACGCCCTACCAGCCCAACGCTGCTGCCCTGCGCAACATGTACGCCGTCGGCGACAGCTGCTCGTCGTACGGTAACCGAAACTTCTTCGCGTACTTCACCGACTGGTTCGGCAGCACCAGCTACCAGAAGCCGCTCGTGGGTTCCGTCGACAACATCACAGCCAGCTTCGACACCGTTCAGGTGCGGGGCTGGGCTCTCGACCCGGACTCCAAGGCCAACCTCGCCGCGCTCGTCAAGATCGACGGCAAGGATGCTGGAATGCTCAACACCGACAAGAGCCGGCCGGATGTGGCGCGGGTCTACCCGGACTGGGGCGCCCAGCGCGGGTATGAGGGTGAGTTCACTGTCGCGGGCGGCGGTAAGCACGAGGTCTGTGTGCTTGCCGTCAGCGCCTCGCAGATCACGCCCCTGAAGTGCTCGACCGTCGATGTGCCCTCAGCGTCGCCGACAACGGCGCTCGACGTCGTTTCGGGCATCGGAAAAGTGCACATCGAAGGATGGGCTTTCGATCCCGAACAGCCGCAGAAACAGCTCGAAGTGCATGTCTACGTCGATGGACGTGGAACGCCGTATGTCGCAAACAGCCCCCGCGCCGATGTCGGCCGCGTGTACCCGGCCGCTGGGCCGAACCACGGGTTCAACCTCGATATCGCCGCGAGTGACGGAACGCACGACGTGTGTGTCTTCGCGATCAACATCGGTAAGGGGTCAAACAAGCTGCTGACCTGCGAGTCCGTCACGGTGCGATCTGGCGCCCCGATTGGCGTGGTTGACAGTGTGGCGGTCAAGCCGGGCAGCGTGACGGTCACCGGCTGGACCCTCGACCCGGACACGGCCGCTTCGAATGACGTGCACATCTACGTCGACGGAAAGGGGCAGTCGCTGACCGCCTCCGCGAACCGGCCGGACATCGCGCGCGTCTACCCCGGATACGGATCCGCGCACGGTTTCTCGAAGTCCTTCGACCTGAAACCGGGTGCCCATTCAGTGTGCGTCTTCGGTATCAATAAAGTCGGCCCGGGCGGGAACACCTTGATGAACTGCTCCGACGTCACGGTGCCGGGCGGGTCTCCGTTCGGTGTTGTGGACTCGGTTAGCGTGTCGGGCAAGGACATCACGGCGCAGGGTTGGGTCATCGACCCCGATACCCAGGCCGCGGCCGATGTGCACCTGTACGTCAACGGCAAGGGTTACTCCTTCCCGGCCAATGCGGTGCGGCCGGATATCGCACGCATCTACCCGATGTATGGCGGAAATCACGGGTTCGCAAAGACGGTCACCGTCGACAAGGCCGGCTCGTACAGTGTGTGCGCCTTCGGTATCAACACCGGATCCGGTTCGGACACGCTGATGTACTGCACAGACGTGACAGTCCGGTAGCGTTCCGCGTTCGGTGAGGTGCGGCCCGGTAGGCTCCTACGGGGCGTCACCGGAGCCATCGGATCGGCGTGCCTTACCGATCGAGATGCTCTGAGGACTACCCGTGAGAACACCACTGCCCGGCGCGCGCAAGCTCTACGTCGACGCGCACATCCGCTTCGAGAAGTGGGTCGAACCCACTGAATTCGGCCTGCCGAACGCTCGCGTTCTGTGGGTCTTCCCCGGAGTGATCGCCCTGCTCTTCGTGGTGCTCGTCGCCCTGGGCGTTTCCGGCTCCTCGACGGGGGTGTACTGGTCCGTCTTCGGCTCGGGCGGGGCCGACCCCGACCTGCTCAACGGTGTACCCCGTCCCATCCGCAGTGACGAGTGGCTCGTGCAGTCGAGCTGGGTCGTCTCTCAAGTGCAGCAGGGTTTTCCCGCCCTGAATCAGACGTTCCCGGGTGGCATGGACGCCACCGTGCAGAACGACCTGCCCGCGTGGGACTGGTCGACGCTCTTCCGGCCGCACCTGCTGGGTTTCCTGGCTCTTCCCCTCGACCAGGGCATGGCCATCCGCTGGTGGTTGCCTGGCTTCTCGGTCGTCGTCGGCGCGTATCTCTTCATCGTCACGATGCTGCCCAAGCGGCCTCTCACCGCGGCCCTCCTCGCGATCGCGGTCTACTACACGCCGATCTTCCAGTGGTGGTACATGCCCACCACGCTGTGGCCCGCAGCCCTCGCTTTCATCGCCATGGCGGCAACCGTCTGGTGTCTCCGGAGCCCCCGCCTCGGTGTGCGTATCGCGTGGGCCGCTGTGACGGGCTATCTGGCCGTGACCACCGCCATGTCGATCTACGCGCCGTTCATCGTGCCGGCGGCCCTCGTCGTCCTGTTCTTCTTCGTCGGTGCCTGGATCGCCGAAGCGAAACGACAAAGCCTCGGTTTCCGCGGGTCTTTCCGGCGAGTGCTGCCCCTCATCCTCGCGGCCGTCGGCGCCGGCGTTGTGCTCGTGGTGTGGATCCTCACGCGGTGGTCGACCATCCGCGCCCTGTTCGCGACCGTGTACCCCGGTCAGCGACTGGAGCCCACGGGAACCGTCGACGCCAAACGTCTCATCGGCCTGCTGGGTGGGCCGTTCAACGAACTGCTCGCGGGGGACACCTCGGGTGCACAGGGCATCACCCTGGGGCCCAACCAGTCCGAAGCGTCGAGCGTCGTCCTCTACGCGTTGTTCTTCCTCATTCCGCTCTGTTGGCTCATCGCGGCGGACTGGCGCAGCAAGCGTCACGTCAACTGGATCGCCGTCAGCATCGCCGGGTGCACGGTCTTCGTCTTCGCCTTCCTCTTGATTCCCGGTTGGGACCCGATCGCGCATCTCCTGCTCGTCGACCGGACCACGGAAGCGCGCATGCGCCTCGCCTTCGTCATGTTGGGCATCGCCTCGATCGTCGTGATCGTCAAGCGCCTCGATCGCCGAGACATCGCCCTGCCGGGTGGGGTCGTATGGTCCTCCGTCGCGGTGACGGCGTCGTCGATCGCGCTCGTCGCGGCCGTTCTGACCGTGCGCAACCCGGCCGCGCTCGCGCTCGCCACGAACTGGCGCATCACCGCGGTTCTGATCGTGCTCGGGGTCTTCTTCATCCTGAAGCGGTGGGCCTTTGCCGGGGCGGCAGCCATCCTCATCGCGGCACTCTTCGTCGGATCGGGCATCAGCCCGCTCTACCGCGGCGTCTTCGACCTCAATGACACCGAGGTCGGCCAGGCCGTCCGCGCGGTCGACGAGAAGGACCCGGGGACCTGGGTCGGCATCGGCGCTTTCGTGCCGACGGCCGTTCTTGTCGAGTCGGGCGTACGCGCGCTGAACGGTGTGCAGACCTACCCGCCGACCGAGATGTGGTCCATGATCGATCCCGACAAGCGTTCGGAGAACGAGTGGAACCGTCTGGCCAACGTCAATTGGGAGCTCGGTGCCGGTGAACCCGTCGTCACCAACCCTGTGCGGGATCAGATTCGCGTGAGCTTCGACGCCTGCAGCGATTTCGCTCAGAAGAATGTGTCATACGTCCTGTCGGAGACGCCCATCGATTCCGAGTGTGTGACGGCCGTCGAAACGGTGTCCGAAGGCAGCTCCTCGTTCACGATCTACCGGGTCACGAACGGCGGTTAGACACCGGTCCGGCGACGGGTGTGGGTCCGGTACGTGACGGCCGGACCTGTCAGCGGGCCGATTACGCGCCGGCCGTTCCCGTCAGCGGCTCGTCGCGCCCGTCGGCGTCCTCTGAACTCGCCGGTGCATCTGTCGATCCTGCGCTCTCGGCGGGAAAAACGAAACGGCCATACGTCACGTAGCGGAAGGCCGTGGCGAGAATCTGGCCGATGAAGGTGCCGAAGATGTTGTCGGCGACCGGATCATCGAGATGGAGCACATATCGGGAGAACCCGAGACAGGCCAATTGGAGGCCGCCCGCGATGAGGTTGATCGTGATGAAGATCGCGATCTGCCTGACGGACACGCGCGTCGGGCGGTCTCGGTAGGTGAGTAGCTTGTTGCCGACATAGGTCGCGGCAGATGCCGTGGCGATCGAGATGATCTTGGCCAGCAGGGGAAGGTCGTGCAGAGGGCCGTGCCCGCCCCAGTAGACCAACAGGTTATAGAGCCCGGCATCGACGAGGAAAGCTATGCCGCCGATGAACAGGAACGAACTTCCCCGGGCGATCTCGATCAGCGCTCGGCTTCTCGGCATGATGATGTCTCCTTGAACCCCGGTGCGAGATGGTATGCCGGCCGGGCCCGACTCTGCACGATTCTACGTGGCGCAGGCGTGTGCACCCCGTGCAGGTCTATGGGGAGACCACCAGGCGATAGAGGGGCACGCGATGGCGGCATTGGGAGCGTGCCTCCGTCACCCTCCTGCGCCTCTCGGCTATGCTCGGGGACGGCTCAAATCATCCTGTGCCCCACTCGTCTTTATCTTTACCGTGATCTTTATGGAGTCTTTCGTGCCCAGCTTTGACGGCCTCACCATCGCCTGCATCGTTCCCTGCCACAACGAAGAAGTCGCCGTGGGAACGGTCGTCGCCGATCTGAAGCGCGCGCTGCCGACGGCCGACATCTATGTCTATGACAACCGCTCCACCGACAGAACGGTCGAGGTCGCCCTGGCGGCCGGCGCCATCGTGCGGCACGAGCACATCAAGGGCAAGGGAAACGTGGTGCGCCGCGCCTTCGCCGACATCGAGGCCGACATCTACCTCATGATCGACGGCGACGACACGTACGACGCTTCGGCTGCCCCCCGAATGATCGAGACTCTGCTCGCGGGCCCCTACGACCACGTGTTGGGCGTGCGCAAAGAGACGACCTCCACGTCGTACCGCCCCGGCCATTCCACGGGCAACAAGGCCTTCAACAACCTGATCTCGGGTGTCTTCGGCGCGCGCGTAAACGACATGCTCTCGGGCTACCGCATCTTCTCCCGCCGCTTCGTGAAGTCGTTCCCCGCCGTTTCGCGCGAGTTCGAGATCGAGACCGAGCTCACGGTGCACAGCGTCAGCCTGCGGGTGCCGCAAACCGAGGTCGAGGTGGGCTTTAAAGACCGGCCCGAGGGCAGCGAGTCGAAGCTCAGCACCTACCGCGACGGCTTCAAGATCTTGAACCTCATCGTGAGCCTCGTGCGTCACGAGCGACCCGTGCTCTTCCACGGCCTCATCGCCGCGCTGCTCGCCATCATCTCGATCATCGTGGCGATTCCCGTGGTCATCGACTTCTTCCAGACGGGGCTCGTGCCGCGGCTGCCTACGGCGGTGGCGGCATCCTCGCTGTTCGTCATCGCGGCACTCGTGCTGTTCCTCGGTTTCGTGCTCGACGGCATCACCAAGTCGCGGCACGAGAACGCGCGGTTGACCTACCTCGAGTTCCCGGCCGTCGGCCACAAGGCCCGCTAGGTTCACCGATTCCTGTTGCCGCCGATTCGTTGACCCGCCGACTCCTGACGAGAACCGCTTCGTGACCCTCACCGTTTCCGTCGCGCTGTGCACCTACAACGGCGCACGGTTCATCGGCGAGCAGTTGTCGAGCATCCTGGCGCAGAGCCGGCTGCCCGACGAGATCGTGGTGTCCGACGACGGTTCGCGCGACGACACGCTCGCGATCGTCGAGCGGATGGCTGGCACAGCGCCCCTTCCCGTGCGCGTGCTCTCGGGGCTCGAACCGCTCGGGGTGACGCGCAACTTCGAGCGCGCCATCCGGGCCACGTCGGGTGAGATCATCGTGTTGAGCGACCAGGACGACATCTGGAAGGCCGACCGCGTCGAGCGCTGCCTGCGCGTGTTCGACAAGCAGGATGATGTCGACTTCGTGTTCGGCGACGCGCAGATGGTCGATGCGGCCGGGGCAGACCTCGGCTACACGCTCTTCGAAGCCCTCGAGTTCCGGCCCGACGAGCGCCGCGACGTGCAGTGTCCGTCGGCGTTCGACACGCTGCTGCGACGTAACGTGGCCACGGGCGCGACCGCGGCATTCCGGCGTCGGTTGGCCGACGCCGCCATGCCGTTCCCCGCCGACTGGGTGCACGACGAGTGGCTCGCCATCATCGCCTCGTTGACCGGCCGCCTGGCCGTGATCGACGAACCGCTCATCGACTACCGGCAGCACGGCGCCAACCAGATCGGCATGCGCAAACCCGGTTTCGCGCAGAAGGTGTCGCGCGTGCTCGAACCGCGCGGCGACCGCAACCGGGCGCTCGTGCGCCGCACCGAGGCCCTCGTCGAACGCATGCTCGAGGCCGATTTCCCGGCCGAGCACGAACACCTCGAAGCGGCCGAGGGCAAGCTGCGCATCGAACGCGTGCGCGCGGCGTTGCCCAAGAACCGCCTGCTGCGGCTGCCGACCGTGCTGCGCGAGGCCAAGACGGGCGACTACGAGCGTTATACGAGCCAAGGGCGCGCCGAGGTCTTACGCGACCTCCTCCAGCCCGCCTGACGGCTGCCTGGGCCCTACTCCAGCGGCGGCTGCGGCACGAGGGCGTCCTTCGAGCGCAGGCGGCGGCGCCAGCTCTGACCCTGGGACGCGTTCGCTGCACACACCACGAGCAACAGCCAGCCGGCATCCAGCAGGGCGAAGCTCTCGGCGGCCGACGTGGCGATGACGACCACGAGCACGAGCGCCGGCCACGTGTAGGTGACGACGCGGCGGTTGGAGGCCAACAGCCAGGAGCGCACGAACGCCAAGCCGATGAGCGCGACGAAGGCCAGCAGCCCCACGAGCCCCACCTGCAGGTAGACGTCGAGGAAGGCGTTGAGGCCCGTGGAGTGCCCCTGCGAGAGCGCGAAGTCGATATTGGCGAAGGGCGGGATGCCGGTGCGCCAGAATCCGGCCCACCCCCAGCCCTCGAGGGGATGCACGGGGATGAGCTGCCACATCTGGATCCAGAGCGAGTAGCGGTATTCGAACTCGCTGCCGACGTTCAGCAGGTTGATGACGCGCACGCGCGCGAAATAGGTGGCGACGGCACCCACCACCGTCAGGCCGAGAAGCGCCCACTGCAAGCGCAGCCGCACATCGGGTTTGGCCTTGCGCAGCCCGTAGAGGGCCAACGTGGCGAACAGCAGCACCGTGACGACCAGCCAGGTGACGGGCGAGCCGCTGAAGAGCAGGGCGGCCCCGCCGAGGATCGCCGAGAAGATGAACAAGCCTCGGGTGATGGAGCGCGTGCGCCACTCGATCACGAACGTGACGATGGCGATGAGGGCCACGAAGCCCAGCATGTTGCGCGTGCCGAAGATGCCCTGGATGGGGCCGCCGAGTGCGAGCGCACCGTCGACGCCGAGGAAGCGGAACGGCACGTCGAGGATGAGACCCGACAGTAGCTCGACTCCGAAGGACACGACGAGCAGGAATCGCAGCACCGTGCCGACCGAGCGCACGATCTGGATCAGGTCGCGCGTCAGGACGATGGTGATGCCGAGGAACGCGAAGGCCGCCTGATAGAGCACGCTCGACGCCGTGACCCACTGGTACTCGGTCCAGAACGCCGAGAGGCCGCACCATCCGATGAAGATGAGGATGGAGATGGGCAGCAGGCCGTGCCATTCGATGGCGTCGCGCCGGGCGATGAGGATGCCGATGCCGAGCGCCACGAGGACCACGAGGGCACCGATGAGCCCGGGCCAGCCGATGATCGAGCGGATGGCGGGTGTGGCGAAGGCCAGGCCGAAGGTGATCAGGCTGAACGCGGCCGCCGCGTGCGGGCTCTGAAAAGCCTCGGGCACCTCGCGTACGGCCCGCGGCCCGCGACGATCACTCACGCCGGTTCGACCTCGTAGCGCACGGGGTCGGCGGCTGCGGCATCCGAATCGATCACGGGGTGCTGCTTCGATTTGAGGGCGAAGAGCGTGAGCAGCACCCATCCCGATTCGATGAGGATGCGGCTCTCGGCGAAGCTCTGCACGATGAGCACCGTGATGATGAGCAGCGGCAGCAGGCTGAGCGCCGTGTAGGGCCGGTCGTCGCGGAGGTCGAAGCGGGGCCGGTCGACGGCCAGGAACCACACGCGCCACAGCGTGGCGAACACGACGGCCGCGAAGACGATGACACCCAGGATGCCGAGCTGCAGCCAGACGTCGAGCCAGGCGTTGTGCGCCTGCAGCTGCACGACACCGTGCCGCACCACGAGGGAGTCGAACGGTTTGACCCACGGCACCCACGGGCTCGAGAAACCGAGGCCGAACACGGGGGTCTGGGCCGCGAGCGACTGCACCGTGTCCCAGATCTCGAGTCGGCCCGTGAGGTCGGAACTCTTGCCGAGCAGGCCGAGCAGCGGGCGCGAGAACACCGTGGCGCCGAGAACGAGGCCGGCACCCACGACGACCACGCCGAGGCTCAGGGCGCGCCGGGCGGCGGCCGATGCTGCGTGCCGGAACCCGAGGGCCGCGGCCAGGGCCACCGCGGCGATGGCGGCGGCCACGATCATGGTGCTCGACCGCGTGAGCAGGAACTCGAGCACCGCGAGACCCAGCCAGAACCAGCCGCGGAAGCCGCGCGCGGTCTTGCCGGCCAGCTGCAGCGCAAAAACGATGATGCCGATGAGCGCGATGACGCCCAACAGGTTGGCGTTGCCCACGATGCCCTGGATGCGGTCGCCCGTGAACAGCTCGTTGCGCGACCAGTAGGACAGCGCCGGATGCTTGCCCTCGGTGCCGATCAGCGTGACGGGCAGCAACGGATGCCGCAGCACCACGCTCACGAGCAACTCGAACAGGATCGACAGCCCGAGCACCCACTTGACCGCGGCGCCCAGCGCCCGCAAGACCTCGGGCCAGCTCAGCATGGTGGCCACGAACAGCCCGGCGAATGTGCACACGACGACGCCCAGCAGCGTGAACGCGCTGGCCCCCGGATAGGCCGACCACGCGAGCGACGCGAAGGCGAGCAGCAGATAGGCGATGAGCGACTTGGGCAGGCGCGTCGAATCGATGCGCGGGCGTTGCATGACGAACAAGACGACGAGCCACACCGTGACGGCCACCGCGATGATCGAGAAACCCCACATGGTGAAGGCGTTGCGTAGCGCATCGCCGGCGAAGGCGAC
Source organism: Okibacterium fritillariae (assembly GCF_052783725.1). Taxonomy (NCBI): domain Bacteria; kingdom Bacillati; phylum Actinomycetota; class Actinomycetes; order Micrococcales; family Microbacteriaceae; genus Okibacterium; species Okibacterium fritillariae. The sequence goes on along the minus strand of NZ_CP199917.1, from coordinate 2,292,221 downwards.
GAAGAGCGCGGTCGCGGCGGCGGCCCGAACCTGGAGTCGCCAGGTGCTCTCCGACGCTGGCGGGAGAACACGCGTGCGGGTCATGGGTTCTACGGTAGCGCGTCGAAGCCGTGAGGAGACGGGGGAGGGCATGGGAATCCACCGCCCCGGCGCCCGGCAGCCACGATCATCCGGCGTTTAGACGAACGCGGCCTCGCCAGTGATGGCGCGGCCGACGATGAGCGCGTTCATCTCACGGGTGCCCTCATAGGAGTAGAGCGCCTCGGCATCCGCGAAGAACCGGGCCACGTCGTAGTCGAGCACGATGCCGTTGCCGCCGAAGATCTCGCGCGCCCACGCGACGGTCTCGCGCATGCGAGCGGTGCAGTATGCCTTCGCGAGAGCCGAGTGTTCGTCTCGTTGCGTGCCCGCGTCGTGCATCTCGGAGACGCGCACGCACATGGCGAGCGACGCCGTGATGTTGCCGAGGCACTTCGAGAGCAGGTCCTGGATGAGCTGGTGCGCGGCGATGGGCTTGCCGAACTGGATGCGCTCCTTCGAGTAGCGCACGGCCGCCTCGTAGGCCCCGATGGCGACGCCGACGCTCGACCAGGCCACCCCCGCACGGGTCAGCCGCAGCACGGCCGCCGTGTCGCGGAAGGAGTTGGCGTTCTGCAGGCGCAGGCGCTCGGGCACCCGCACGTTCTCGAGCGTGATGTCGGCGTTCTGCACGGCGCGCAGGCTGATCTTGCCCGCGATCTTGGTGGCCGTGTATCCGGGGGTGTCGGTCGGCACGATGAAACCCAGCACCTTGCCCGTCTCGGCGTCCTTCGCCCAGATGATGGTGATGTCGCTGAAGGTGGCGTTGCCGATCCAGCGCTTTTGGCCGTTCAGCAGCCAGTCTCCCGTGTCGGCGTCGCGCGTCGCGGTGGTGCGCAGGCCCTGCGCGCTGTCGCTGCCCGAGAGGGGTTCGGTCAGGCCGAAGGCGCCGATGATCTCGCCCGACGCGAGTTTGGGCAGCCACTCGGCACGCTGCTCGTCCGAGCCGCAGACGCCGATCGAACCCATGGTGAGGCCGTCTTGCACGCCCAGGAATGTGGCGACCGAGGCATCCACGCGCGAGAGTTCGAGGGCGAGCATCCCCCGGAACACGGCCGAGTTCGCGAACGGCGCGGTCTCGGGCCACGAATAGCGGGCGGCGTCGGTAGCAAAGAGCCCCGGCAGGATGTCATGGGGGAACTCGGCCTTCTCCCACGCCTCGTTCACGACCGGTTTCACCTCGCGTTCGAGGTGCTCGCGCAGGCGGCCGAGCGCCTCGCGCTCATCGTCGGTGAGGGTGGACGCGAAGTCATAGAAATCGCTGGCGAGGGTGTCGAACGGCATGTCGTGCTCCAGTGCTCGAGAGGCGTGATCGGATGCCCGTCGAGGCGACAGCGCGTCGACGAGCGTCACGGTCAGCCTAGGCACGCGATCGCGGGGTGCCTCAATCGCTTGGGTGTTTGGACGAAAGCGTGCGCGAGCCCGCCGGGCGGCTTTGTAGGGTGCCGCCAACCGGGCCGGGTCGGCCGGTCACGCGCGCCGCACCGACTGCGCCCGACTGCGCGCGACCACGTCCGACGTGTTAGCCCGCCAGCTCCCGCATGCGCTCCTCGGCGCTCGGCAGGCTGCGCCCGAAGGTGCGCCGATAGTCGTTCGGTGTGGTGTGCAGCACCTTGACGAAGTGGTGCCGCATGACGGATGCCGAGCCGAAGCCCGACTCCTGGGCCACGCGCTCGAGCCCGTCGTCACCGTGTTCGAGCAGGTGCTGGGCGCGCAGCAACCGCTGGCGGTTGAGCCATGCGGCCGGGGTGGCCCCGAGCTCGGCCCGGAACCGGCGCGCGAACGTGCGCTCCGACATATGCGCCTTCTGCGCCAGTAGCTCGACGGGCAGTTCCTCGGCCAGGTTCTCGAGCATCCAGTCGGTCACGGCCGCCAGCGAGTCGCTCGCCCGAGTGGGCACGGGGTAGGGGATGTATTGGGCCTGGCCCCCGTCGCGGTGCGGCGGCACGACCATGCGACGCGCGATGACGTTGGCCGCGGCCTGGCCGTGTTCGCGCCGCACGAGGTGCAGGCACGCGTCGATGCCGGCCGCGGTGCCGGCGCCCGTGATGACGCCGCGGTCCTCGATGTAGAGCACGTTGGGATCGACCTCGGTGAGGGGAAACTGGGTGGCCAGGCGCGCGCTGTGGTCCCAGTGCGTGGTGCTGCGGCGTCCGTCGAGCAGCCCCGCCTCGGCCAGCACGAACGCGCCCGTGCAGAGGCTCAGCACCCAGGCGCCGCGGGCCTCGGCGCGGCGCAGCAGGTCGAGGGATGCCTCGTCGATCGAATTCGCGACCGAGGTCATGTTCGCGACCACGGCGATGAGGTCGGCGTCCTCGGCCGCCTCGAGCCCGTGCTCGACCGTGATGTCGAAGCCCAGGCTCGTGCGAATGGGGCCGGGGTGGGCGGTGACGACCGTGAAATCGAACGGGGGAGCGCCTTCGCGGGTGCGGTCGATGCCGAAGACCTCGCACACGACGCCGAACTCGAACGGGGCGACGCCGGGGGCCACGAGCAGGGCGACTTTTCTCAGCATGGGTGGTCCGTTCGTCGAATGGCAGGAATAACGCGAAGTGTGGCAACTCTGCCACTCGTGGCAGAAAAGCGCAAGGAGAAGGATTACTGCCATGACCTCCTCCTTCCTTCTCCTCGCCGGGCTCGGCGTCCTCGCCCTCACCGCCTCGGCCTACACGATCGTCGACCTCCTGCGGGACGGGTATCGCCGCCGGGCAACCCTCAACGGACCGGAACCCGACCGCACGATGCCGCGCTCACCGGAGCGCTCGCCGGAGAGCCTGTCCGACTCCGCTGTCGGCCGTCCCCGCTTCCCCGCCCGCGATAAGGTAGCGAGGAAAACGTCGACGTCCTCCGCGGCGAAAGCGGCCGCGCGCCGCACCGCTCGGGCGTCGCATCACGCGATGGAGGGCGAATGACCTGGTTGGTCACCGGCGGTGCCGGATATATCGGAGCTCATGTGGTTCGAGCATTCCAACGGGAGGGCATCGGGGTCGTCGTCCTCGACGATCTCTCGTCGGGCCATGAGCGCTTCGTGCCGGCCGATGTGCCGTTCGTGCGGGGCAGCATCCTCGACGGCGCCCTTGTGCTCGACACCCTGCAGAAGCACCAGATCACGGGCGTCGTGCACGTCGCGGGTTACAAATACGCCGGCGTCTCGGTACAGCGCCCCCTGCACACCTATGAGCAGAACGTCACGGGAACGCAGGTGCTGCTCGCCGCCATGGACGAAGCGGATGTCTCGAGCATCGTCTTCTCGTCGAGCGCCGCCGTCTATGGCACGCCCGACACCGACCTCGTCACCGAGGACACCCCCAAGAACCCCCAGTCGCCCTATGGCGAGTCGAAGCTCATCGGCGAGTGGCTGCTGCGCGACCAGGGCGTGGCCCGCGGCCTCGCCCACACGAGCCTGCGCTACTTCAACGTGGTCGGGTCGGGCTATCCCGATGTCTACGACACGAGCCCCCACAACCTGTTCCCGCTGGTGTTCGAGGCGCTGCTCGAGGGGCGCACCCCGAAGATCAACGGCAACGACTACCCGACCGCCGACGGCACCTGCGAGCGTGACTACATCCACGTGGCCGATCTCGCGACCTCGCACGTGGCCGCCGCGAAGCGCCTCGACGCCGGTCAGAGCATCGAGCCCGTCTACAACCTGGGTTCGGGCGACGGCGCCTCGGTCGGCCAGATCATGTCGACGGTCGCTCAGGTGACGGGCATCGCTTTCGAGCCCGAGATCACCCCGCGCCGCCCGGGCGACCCGGCCCGCATCGTGGCCTCCGGCGAGAAGGCCGCGCGTGACCTCCACTGGACCATGCGGCACACGCTCGCTGAGATGGTCGAATCCGCCTGGTCGGCCCGCAAGGCCTCCGCCGTGGCCGACGACGCCGCGGAATAACGAGTCGTGCTCGGATGTCTCGCGAGGGGCATCCGGGCCGCGACACGCCGATGAACCCTCAACAACTCTCCATCCGAACTTGAGGGTTTACTATCCGCGACTTGACGGCAGGGTAATGACAACGGTGTAATTATGTCGAGGCACCGGTCGGTGCATAGGGGATTTTCACCAGAAAGGGGCAGCCATGGCACCCGAGTATCGCGCTGGCGTCCCCGACGACTGGTTCGTCGATCCCGTTCAGCTCGGCGTGCCCGGGGTGCGCAAGCCCGTCGAGGACGACGCGCTCGCCTGGCAGACCGATTCGCTCTGCGCGCAGACCGACCCCGAGGCCTTCTTCCCTGAAAAGGGCGGCTCGACCCGCGATGCCAAGCGCATCTGCTCGAGCTGCGAAGTGCGCTCGCAGTGCCTCGAATACGCTCTCGAAAACGACGAGCGCTTCGGAATCTGGGGCGGCCTCTCCGAGCGCGAGCGCCGCAAGCTCAAGAAGCGCGCGGGCTAACAGCGCGCTTTCGGCGGGGCGGCGAATGTAAGCCACGCCACCGCGCCTGACGGGTGCAACCAGAACGCGAGCTTAGGGTTGAGCCGATGTCTCCCCGAGTAACAGCGATCATCGTCGTCCACGACGGAACAGGTCCCACCGCGTCCCCCCGTGCACACGACCCCGCCGACGACCAGCGGCACCTTCGTCGTACCCTCGACGCCCTCGCGGCGCAGACGCGTCGGCCCGACAACGTGATCGTCGTCGCCTGCGCCACGCCCGAGGCGGAGCTCGAGCTCGTGCGCCGCGCCGTGCCCGATCGCATCGTCACCTCGAACGACCGCTTGTCCTTCGGCCAGGCGGTGGCCGCGGGTCTGCGCGTCGCCGAGCCGCCCACCTCCGACGACGACTTCCTCTGGCTGCTGGCCCAGGACACGGCGCCCGAACCCGAGGCGCTCGCCCGCCTCGTCGGTTCGCTCGAGGTCTCGCCCTCGGTGGCCGTCGCCGCCCCCAAGAACGTGGATTGGCCCGACGGCTCGACGCTCGTCTCCTTCGGTCAATCGATGACCCCCTTCGGCACGACCGTCGAGCTGGTCGAGAACGAACTCGACCAGGGACAACACGACACCGCGAGCGACGTCCTGGGCGCCGCTCCCGCGGGTCTGCTCGTGCGCCACCGCGTCTGGGACGAGGTCGGCGGCTTCGACCCCGGGCTGCCCACGACCGACGACGGCCTCGACTTCTCCACGCGCGTGCGCCTGGCGGGACACCGCGTCGCGCTCGTGCCCGACGCCGTCATCCTCACGGCCGGTGACGGTGTCGCGGGCCCCAACCGCTCGACGCGTGCGCACGCCCGTCGCCGTCGCGCCCGTGCCGCCCGCACCGCCCAGCTGCACCGCCGCCTCGTCTATGCGCCCACCGCCGTCGTCTGGCTGCACTGGCTGAGCCTCGTTCCGCTCGCCGTGCTGCGCGCCGTCTGGCGCCTACTCTCGAAAACCCCCGAGTTCGTCGGCGGCGAGCTCGCGGCCGCCTTCGTCACGGCCTTCGGCGGCACCAAAGTGCTCGCGGGCCGCAAACGCCTGAAGAACGGCAAGACGGTCGGATGGTCGTCGGTGCAACCGCTCCGTCTGCCCTTCGCCGAGGTGCGCCGTCGCCGCCGCCTGAGCCGCGAGGCCGGCCAGGTCGTCTACACGGTCGAGCGCAGCGAACTCCGCTTCTTCTCGGGCGGAGCGGCGTGGGTCGTGCTCGCCTCCGCTCTCGGGGGCGTCATCGCGTTCTTCAACCTGCTGCCCGCGACGGCCCTGCAGGGCGGTGGACTGCTGCCCCTGTCCGAGCAGGTCCCCCAGCTGTGGCAGCACATCGGCTATGGCTGGCGCGACATCGGGCTCGGCTTCGTCGGTGCGGCGGACCCGTTCTCGGCCGTGCTCGCGGTGCTCGGGTCGATCACGTTCTGGGAGCCCTCCTACGCGCTCGTGCTGCTGTGGCTGCTGGCCTTCCCGCTCGCCACCCTCGGCGCGTGGTTCGCCGCCACCCGTCTCACCGAGCGCAGCGGCTACCGCATCTTCGCGGCCATCGTGTGGACGCTCGCCCCCACCTTCCTGTCGTCGCTCGCCGACGGTCGCCCGGCCGCCGTGCTCGTGCACCTCCTCCTGCCGTGGCTGTTCTATGTCGGAGCCGTCGTGGCACGCTCCTGGGCCTCTGCCGGCACGGCCTCGCTTCTGCTCGCGGCAACGGTCGCCGCGGCGCCCTCGCTCGCGCCCGCCATGGCCGTCTTGTGGGTGCTCGCGCTCATCCTGTCGCGCAAGGCCATCGTGCGGGTGGTGTGGACGATCATCCCCACCGCCGCGTTGTTCGCGCCGCTCTTGTGGCAGCAGGGCATCGTGGGCGGCACCTGGCTGCGCCTACTGGCGGATCCGGGTGTGCCCATCCTCGGCCCGCAGCCGACCGGATGGCAGCTCGCCCTCGGTTTCCCGGCCGGTGACGAGGGCGGATGGCTGGCGTTCGGCGAGTCCCTCGGACTGCCCGCCGAGGTGCTGCACGTGCTCGTGCCCGTGCTGCTCGCGCCCCTCGCGCTCCTCGCCCTGGCCGCCCTGTTCCTGCGCGGCAGCGTGCGCGCGGCCGTGCTGCTCTTCGTGGGGCTGCTCGGCCTCGCCACCGCGGTCGGCGCCTCGCACCTCATGCTCACATTCGTCGGATCGTTCAACACCTCGGTGTGGGCCGGCCCCGCGCTCAGCCTCTACTGGATCGGCCTCGTGGGCGCGGCCGTCGTCGGCCTCGACAGCCTGCGCCGGGCCGGCCGTGCGCCCGCCGTCGTCTCGGCGCTGCTGCTCGCCGCCGTCGCCGTGCCCCTCGTCGCCGCCGGCGCCCTCGGCACCTCGGTCGTGCAGCGCACCGACGGCCGCACCCTGCCCGCCTATGTGGCCGCGGCCGCCGCCCAGGAGCCCCGCGCCGGAACCCTCATCCTCACGCCCCAGCCCGACGGTGGCCTCGCGGCTCAGCTCGTGCGCGGAGCCGGAGAGACGCTCGACCGGCAGTCCACGATCGTGAGCACCGACCCCGTGGTCGAGGACGACGATCTGCGCCTGGCCACCCTCGCGGGCAACCTGGTGTCGCAGTCGGGCTACGACCTGCAGGCGGGCCTGGCCGAGAACGGCATCCGCTTCATCCTCGTCGCGCCGCCCGCCACCAACCGCGGCGAATCGGCGACCACACGTTCCGAAGAGCTGCGCGTGCGCGCGATCTCGGCCCTCGACGGCAACGCCCAGCTGGCTCACGTCGGTGAAACAGGGCGCGGGATGCTGTGGCGCAACGACGGCGAGGCCACCACGGGCCCGGCCCCCGAGACGGCCCCGCTCTGGTCGAACATCGTGCTCATCGGCACGGGCGTCGTATTCCTCATCGCGCTGCTGCTGTCGATCCCCACCGCGGCGTCGCGCCGTGCCACCGAGTCGACGCCCCGCACGGTCGGCCGCCGCGACCGTATCCGCCCCGAACGCCGCCGCCGCCGGGCCAAGAAGCCCGCGGTGGATGCCACCGAGGTGGGTGTGACAGCCGCGGGCACCCAGCATCCGGAGCCCATCGAGGTTGCCGCAGAGGATCTGCCGGACGACCGGACGGTGGCAGACGCCCCCGACGAAGACCGAACCGCCGAGCGAGAGGAACACCCCCGTGGCTAACACACGTCGCGCGGCAGCCGTGGGCGGCCGCATCGTCTCGGGCGTCGTCGGCCTCGCCCTCGCCGGAGCCGCCGTCTTCGCCGCGGGAACGGTGCAGCTGCCCGACCTCGGTCGCGAGGCGCCGCGCACCTCGATCACGCCCGAGGGCGCGAGCCAGCTGCGCGCGTGCGCCGGCCCGCTGCTGCAGCTCGCCTCGACCGATACGGCCCTCGCGGCCGTGCAATCGATCGGGGCCGCCAACACCACGCTCTCCGGTCGCGATGCCGCCCAGGAGCCCCTGGCCTCGCCCGACAACACGTCCGGCGATGCGTCGGGCCTGCCCCTGCGACTCACCGCACCCACCGACGACAGCTCCGACGCGGCCGCGCTGCTCGCGGGCGCGCAATCGCAATTCGCCGACCAGGAGAACGTCTTCGGGGCCGCGGCCGCCGATTGCGCCGAACCGTCCGCGAACAGCTGGGTCGTCGCCGGGTCGACCGAGGTCGGCCGCACCAGCCTGCTCGTGCTCACCAACCCCACGGCCCAGGATGCCGTCGTCGACCTCGAGTTCTCGGGCGAGAACGGTCCCATCCAGGCGCCCGGCTCGCAGGGCATCATCGTGCAGACCGGACAGCAGAAGGTCTTCTCCCTCGCCGCCTTCGCGCCCAATGTGGTCATGCCCGTCGTGCACGTGACGACGCGCGGCGGACAGGTCAGCGCCGTCATCCAGCAATCGGTCGTGCGCGGCTTGACCCCGACGGGTGTCGACTGGGCCGGTGCGACGGTTGCTCCGCGCACCGAGGTCACGATCCCCGGCTTCGTCGTTCCGGGCGATATCCCCGCTTCGGCGAATGACGACGCCTACGACGACCAGGCCCCCGTCATCCGTGTCTTCGTGCCGGGGGAGGACGACGCCGACGTGGCGCTCAACTTCATCGGCGAGGGCGACGACCAGAATGCGCCGGCTCCGCTCAGCGTCACGGTGCCGCACCAGTCGGCGGGCGAGATCAACCTCGCGAGCCTCGACCCCGGCAACTACACCATCGTGCTCACGTCGACGCAGCCGCTCGTGGCCGCCGGGCGCTCGACCGCCGTCGCGGGCGACAAGAGCGACTTCACGTGGTCACCCGCCTCGGATGCCCTGGGCGCGGCCGCCTCGTTCGCCGTGCCCGCCGGGCAGAACCCCGTGTTGCACCTCTCGAACCCGGGATCGACGGCGCTCGACGCGACACTGGATGGTGGCGGCGAGAACCGTTCGCTCACCGTGATGCCCGGCACCGCCGTGACCGTGCCGCTGACCGAGAATTCGGGTTACACGTTGACGGGGGCCGTCGGGGCCTTCGGGCGCGTCGTCTATTCGGGGGACCGCGGAATCGCGGGCTTCTCGATCGCGCCGACCAATCCGGCCGCCGACACCGTCACGGTCTACGTGCGCTGATCGCCGCTCCACGCGGGGCGGATCGAGCGGCGTGCGTGACCCGAGCGGGTTGTGCGGTCTGAGCGCCTGGTGACTCTTTAGAGGAAGCGGAACCGCTCGGGGCCCAGGTCCCACGGGTCGCGGCCGAGCATCTCGGCCGTGGCGCGGAACACGCAGCTCTCGATCATCATGCGCTGGTGCAGCTCGTCGTCGCGGTGCAGGCGGCTGAGACGCTGGATGGGCAGCCGATAGAGCACGATGCGCCGCGCCGCCGGGAACGTGGCCCAGCGGGGGACGCCGCCGCCCTCGGGCGCCTCGGCGGGCATGGGCGCCACCTCGTAACGCACGTTCGACAGCTCTTCGGGCCAGGAGCCGCGCAGGAATTCGGCCGTCGACGCGACCGTCGAGTCGAACAGGTCGAGGCGGTTCTGCAACATGGGCAGGTGCGGCCCGGTGACCGCGCTGCGGCCCGAGCGCCCATGCCGGTCGTGTCGCACCGCGCGCTGGGAGGCGTTGCGCTCGGGGTAGGAGCTTCCCCGGGTTTGTCTGGCCATGCATCCAGTGTAGGCCGCTGTCAGGCACAGCCCGGCCCCCAGCTTGTACGCTGTCTGACTGTGACCGAACGACTCTGCACCAAGGTGGGATGCCGCCGCCCGGCCGTCGCCACGCTCACGTACGATTATTCGGATTCCCTGGTCGTCGTCGGTCCGCTCGGCCTCACGCCCGACCCGCACAGCTACGACCTGTGCGCGCTGCACGCCGACCGCCTGAGTGTTCCCCAGGGGTGGTCCGTCATACGCCATGCGTCGATGCGAGAATAAGACCATGAGCATCGCAACCCCCGACGTGGCCACGAGCCCCGCATTCAAAGTCGCCGACATCTCGCTGGCCGAGTCCGGCCGCCACCAGATCCGCCTCGCCGAAAACGAGATGCCGGGCCTGATGTCCCTGCGCGAGGAGTTCGGCCCCTCGCAGCCGCTCGCCGGCGCCCGCATCGCCGGTTCGCTGCACATGACCGTGCAGACCGCCGTGCTGATCGAGACCCTCGTCGCGCTCGGCGCGCAGGTGCGCTGGGCCAGCTGCAACATCTTCTCGACGCAAGACGAGGCCGCCGCAGCCATCGCCGTCGGTCCCACGGGCACGCCCGCCGAGCCCGCCGGCGTGCCGGTCTTCGCTTGGAAGGGCGAGACGCTCGACGAGTACTGGTGGTGCACCGATCGCATCTTCGACTGGAGCGCGGAAGCCTCCGCCCAGGGTGCCGACTTCACGGGCCCCAACCTCATCCTCGACGACGGCGGCGACGCCACGCTGCTCGTGCACAAGGGCCGCGAGTTCGAGCTCGCCGGCGCCGTGCCCGAGACGACGGATGCCGACAGCCACGAGTACTCGGTCATCCTGGGTCTCCTGCGCCGCTCGCTCGCCACGTCCACCGACCGCTGGACCACGGTCGCCGCCGAGTTGCAGGGCGTCACCGAAGAAACCACCACGGGTGTGCACCGCCTCTACGAGCTGGCGCGCAACAGCGAGCTGCTCTTCCCGGCCATCAACGTCAACGACTCGGTGACGAAGTCGAAGTTCGACAACAAGTACGGCATCCGCCACTCGCTGCCCGACGGCCTCAACCGCGCCACCGACGTGCTCATCGGCGGCAAGGTCGCGTTCGTCGTGGGCTACGGCGACGTGGGCAAGGGTGCCGCCGAGGCTCTGCGCGGCCAGGGTGCGCGCGTCATCGTCTCCGAGGTCGACCCGATCTGCGCCCTGCAGGCGGCCATGGATGGCTACCAGGTCGCGCGCCTCGAATCGGTCGTGTCCGAGGTCGACATCTTCGTGACCGGCACGGGCAACCTGGGTGTCATCCGCCCCGAGCACATGCTCGAGATGAAGCACCTCGCCATCGTCGCCAACGTCGGTCACTTCGACAACGAGATCGACATGACGGGCCTCGAGAAGATCGAGGGCGTCGAGAAGGTCGAGATCAAGCCGCAGGTGCACGAGTGGCGCCTGCCGACCGGCCGCAGCATCCTGGTGCTGTCCGAGGGCCGCCTGATGAACCTCGGCAACGCCACCGGCCACCCGTCGTTCGTCATGAGCAACTCGTTCACCAACCAGGTGCTCGCTCAGATCGAGCTGTGGGTGTCGAACGACAACTACCCGATCGGTGTCTACGTGCTGCCGAAGCACCTCGACGAGAAGGTCGCGCGTCTGCACCTCGACGCGCTGGGTGTCGAGCTCACCGAGCTGAGCCCCGAGCAGGCCGCCTACATCGGCGTGTCGGTCGAGGGCCCCTACAAGGTCGACCACTACCGCTACTAAGCGATCGTGAGGGCGGGCGTCTGGCTGAGAGCCGGGCGCCCGTTCGTCATTAACAGATGAAGGTTCTCGTCCATCGTTCGCACGAGGGTTCCGGCCGGGAGGCGCTCGCGCGTTGGCACGGCGGTGAGCCTGTGCGCGGGGCTGGCTCAGCGGGCAGGCCTAGCGGTCGGGAAAGTCGTGCGGCAGCCCGCGGAGGGCGGGTTCGAGGCGCGCGAGCCGCTGCTTCTCGAGGTGCAGGGCGGCGAACTCGCGATCGCGGCGGAGCGCCGATACCCCCGCGAGGAAGATCTCGGGAGCCACGGGTGGCACGGGGGAGACGTAGGCGGAGACCTCCGCTGCCAGCTCGTAGCCCCGGCGGGCCCGCGATTCGGGGGTCAGCTTGTCGGCCTCGCGCAGGTATTGCGCCACGCGGCGCGCCAAGGGGTCTGGCAGGCGACCCACGTCGGCGAGAGGCGCCCATCGGGCCAGCTGGGGCGGCAGGCCGAGGGCGGGGTCGGGGATGCGCGGCACGCGTTCGTGTTGCGAGTAGGTGCCGGCGAGCAGATCGCCGAGGCGTTTCGATCGCTCCGAGAGCAGACCCGTGATCGCGGCGACACCGCCGAACGTGAGGTAGATCTCAAAGAAGCCGACGAGGGCTCGGATGAGGGCGTGGCGGAACGATGTGGCGCCCCCGTCATCCCGCACGATGCGCGCGCCGATGATCAGGCGGCCGAGCGAGCGCCCGTGCGTGACGGTCTCGACGACGCACGGAACGATGACCGTGGAGGTGACGAGGATGACCGAGGACAGCGCGGCCACGGCGGCCTGATCGAGCTCGACCGCGACGCTCGCCGCGCCGAGCAGCAGGAACCCTCCGAGCAGCAGCAGACCGCTCACGAGAACGTCGACGATATCGCCGACCGCCCGCAGCATGAAGCCCGTGGGCCGCACCTCGAGGGCGACGGCCTCACCCGTGATGAGTTCGGAGCCGGGATCGACGCGCGAGCGGGACCCGCCCCCGGGGGTGTAACTCGACGCCGACATGAATAGTATCTAAGCAGATGGATCTGGATGCCTACACCGCCGCCCACCGACAGGAGTGGGACCGACTCGACGCCCTCGGCGCGAAGCGGTCCTTCAGCGGTGCCGAAGCCGACGAGCTGATCGAGCACTACCAGGCCGGCGCCACCCAGCTGTCACAGATCGCCAGCGTCGCCGGCTCGAGCGTGCAGGGGGCCCGGCTGAGTGTCTCGCTGTCGCGGGCGCGCATGCGGTTCACCGCGGCATCCAGCAACGTGCTCAGTCAATTGCCGCGCTTCTTCGTCGTGCAGCTGCCGGCCGCGCTCTACCAGCTGCGCTGGCTCACGCTCATCGTCGCGCTCGTCACGGTGGTCGTCGCCGCCCTGTGGTCGTTCTGGGTGCTGAACGACCCGCAGGTGCTCGCCAATTTCGGCACCGACGCCCAGTTGCAGAAGATCGCCAACGACGAGTTCATCAACTACTACTCCGAGAACCCGGCGGCCTCCTTCGCTGGCCAGGTCTGGACCAACAACGCCTGGATCGCCGCGCAGTGCATCGCGTTCGGCGTGACGGGCATCTGGGTGCCCTACATCATCCTGCAGAACGCCCAGGGCCTCGGCACGACCTCCGCCGTGCTGTTCAGCCAGGGCGAGGCCGACACCTTCTTCCTCTACATCGCGCCGCACGGGCTGCTCGAGCTCACGAGCGTGTTCGTGGCCGCGGCCGCCGGCCTGCGCATCTTCTGGGCCTGGGTGGCGCCCGGCGGCCTGCCCCGCGCGGTGTCGCTCGCGCGCCAGGCCCGCTCCATGTTCACGGTCGTGATCGGGCTCGTGCTGTCGCTGTTCGTCTCGGGCATCATCGAGGGGTTCGTCACGCCGCAGCCGTGGCCGTGGCCCGTGAAGATCGGCATCGGGGCGCTCGCGCTGGCCGCGTTCCTGGCCTACATGCTCGTTCTCGGGCGGCGCGCCGTCCGGGCGGGCGAGACGGGTGATCTGTCGGCCTTCGAGGCGGGCGCCGAGCGCATCTACGCGGCCTAGGAGCCGGGACGCACGACAGCTTCCTGCGCCGCTGTGCCGCTGTGCCGCTGTGCCGCTGTGCCGCTGTGCCGCTGTGCCGCTGTGCCGCTGTGCCGCCTCGAGCAGAAAAGCGCAGCGGCTCGAGACGGCACGGCAGTCGGGCGTTACAGCTGGCCCGTAGCTTTCAGCTGCAGGTACAGGTCCGACAGGGCGGGCGGCAGATCCTCGGGTGATCCCGTCACGACCTGAGCCCCGACCTGTGTGAGCGCCGTGCGCACGCGCTCGATGTCGAGCAGCTGGCGTTCGGCGGCGGCGGCCCGATAGACGTCTTCGAGCGTGGCGCGGGAGGCCGCGGCATCCAGCGCTTCGGGGTCGGTGACCGAGGCCACGACGACGCGGTGCCGACGGGTCAGCTGAGGCAACATCGACAACAGCCCTCGGGATGCGGCGGGCGCGTCGATCGTGGTCAGCAACACGACGAGCGCCCGCTGGTTCGTGATCTGGCGGATCTCACCGGGAACGGACGCCCAGTCGGTCTCGATCAGCTCGGGGTCGACCGGAGCCAACGCATCGACCATGCGCGACAGCAGGGCGGCTCCCGTGGCGCCCTGGATGCGCGCGCGGACCCGACGGTCGAAGGCCAACACGTCGACGCGGTCGCCCGCCTTCGAGGCGAGGGCCGCGAGCAGCAGGGATGATTCGAAGGCCGTGTCGATGCGCGGCTCGTCGGCGATGCGAGCGGCCGAGGTGCGGCCGGTGTCGATGACGATGACGATGCGGCGGTCGCGTTCGGGCCGCCAGGTGCGCACCACGACGTCTTGGCGGCGGGCGGTCGCGCGCCAGTCGATCGAGCGCACATCGTCTCCGCGCACATACTCGCGCAGCGAGTCGAACTCGGTTCCGGCGCCGCGCACCATGACGCTCGTCGAGCCGTCGAGTTCGCGCAGCCGCGCGAGGCGCGAGGGCAGGTGCTTGCGCGCGTTGAAGGGCGGCAGCACGCGCAGGGTGCCGGGGGCGCGCAGCGTGACCTGGCGCGCGGCCAGGCCGAGGGGCCCGAAGCTCCGCAACGTCACGGTCTCGACGTGGCGTTCGCCGCGGCGCGTGGGCGTCAACCGGCTGAGGATCTGTCGTCGTTCACCGGCCGGGATGATGAGTCGCGGCCGGATGCCGGGCGCACCGGCCGAGGGTTGCCAGGCGTCGCGCACGCGTACGCGCAGCGTGCGCCGACCGGTGTTGGTGACGAGCAGTTCGGTGTCGGCGGCCTCTCCGAGTCGCACGCGCTCGGGCAGGCGGCGTTCGAGCGTCGTCGCGCGCGGGGACGCCGCGGCGGCCAGGTCGATGGCGAGCAGCACGACGACGAGCACGAGCCACGCGCCGAGAAGCAGGCCGGGTTCGCCCGTGGCTTGGCCGAGCACGACGACGGGCACGAGCCCGAGCGCCGTGAGCCAGACGAGGCGGCCGGTGATCGCCATTTAGATCGGCACCTGAACCTGCTGCAGCACCTGACGCAGGATGGTGTCGGTGCCGACGCCCTCGAGCTCGGCCTCGGGTCGCAGCTGCAGACGGTGGCGCCACACGGGCAGCACCATGGCCTGCACGTGGTCGGGCGTGAGTGACGGGTAGCCCGTGAGCCAGGCCCACGCCTTGGCGGCGGCCAGCAGCGCCGTGGTGCCGCGGGGGCTGACGCCGAGCCGCACGGAGGGGCTGCGGCGCGTGGCGCGCGCGAGGTCGACGACGTAGCCGAGCACATCGGTCGAGACGCCCGTCGCCGCGGCGGCCGCCTGGGCCGCCACGAGGTCGGCGGGCGAGAGCACCGCGCGCAGGCCGGCGCCCGCGAGGTCGCGCGGGTTGAAGCCCGCGGCGTGGCGGCGCAGCACCTCGATCTCGGTGTCGCGCTCGGGCAGGTCGAGCACGAGCTTCAGCAGGAAGCGGTCGAGCTGCGCCTCGGGCAGGGTGTAGGTGCCCTCGTATTCGATGGGGTTCTGCGTGGCGGCCACGAGGAAGGGGGTGGGCACGGGCTTCGCGAGACCGTCGACCGAGACCTGGCGTTCCTCCATGGCCTCGAGCAGCGCCGACTGCGTCTTCGGGGGCGTGCGGTTGATCTCATCCGCGAGCAGGATGTTCGTGAACACGGGGCCCTCGCGAAACTCGAACTCGCCCGTTTTGGCGTCGTAGACGAGCGAACCCGTCACGTCACCCGGCATGAGGTCGGGCGTGAACTGCACGCGCTTCGTGTCGAGCTGCAGCGCCGTCGACAGCGAGCGCACGAGCAGCGTCTTGGCCACGCCGGGCACACCCTCGAGCAGCACGTGCCCGCGGGCGAGCAGCGCGATGATGAGGCCCGTCACGGCGGCATCCTGGCCCACGACGGCCTTCCCGACCTCGAGGCGCACGGCCTGCAGGCGTTGGCGCAGGTCGTCGTCGGTGGGGCTGGACGGCGAGGTGGCGTCGGTCATGAGTTCCTCCCAAGAGGGTCGGTGGCGTGGCGGATGTCGCGTTCAAGATCGTTCAGGCGGTCGGACAGCGCGACGACGTCGCGGTCGGAGGTGGGCGGCGCGTCGACCAGCAGGGCCCGGATCTCGGACGGATGCCGCCCGAGCGTGGCCGCGGCAGTATCGGCGACCTCGACGACCGCCGACGAGCGGGGCAGTTTGAGGCGTGCGGCGATGCGGCCGGTCGCCCCGATGCGCAGCGCGTCGACGGCGCGACCGCGGGCCGAGCTGCGCTGATAGAGCCGCGCGCGCCCCTCGCGGGTCTCCCCGGAGGGCACGGTCACGGGCAAGTCTTCGACCACGAGCGGGCCGAAGCGTCGCCCGCGCCAGAAGATGGCGACGAGCGCGGTGATGGCGAGAAGAGAGGTGGCGGGCACGAGCCAGTCGGGCGTCAGTGCCTGCAACGTGGGCGGGCCGCTCGCCTCGAGGTCGGCGGTGGTCGGCAGGTACCAGACGAGGTCGCCGGTCTCGCCCAGCAGATTGAGCGCCAGGGCCGCGTTTCCGCGCTGCACGATGTGCTCGTTGTCGAAGACGGCGCGCGGGCCCACGATGCTGATGCCGTCGTTCGTCACGACAAGGGGGTAGCTCGGGGCGTCGGCCGGGCCGCTGCCGAAGCATCCGATGCTCGTGTCGTCGTCGATGCCGAAGGACAGGCCGGATGCCATGCTGCCGGCTCGCTCGGCCGCCGGGACCGTGCAGGCGGCCGCGGGTGCGTCGGCCGCATCCTCGTCCTCATCGGGTGAACCGGCGAGCCGCACGCTGGGGGCGACAGCCTGCAACATGCCGAAGTCGGGCGCAATGAGCACCGTGCGGCCCGCCTCGGAGACGATCTCTGAGAGCCGGTCGCTGTCGAGATATCCCGCGCCGTCGAACACGGCGAGCGTGGCTCCCGGGTTCTCGACGAGTGCGGCATCGGCCTCGGCCGCGGTGTCGGCGACGTGCACGGTCACGCCCTGGTTCTTCAGCACCTCGATGACGGCCTTGGCGCCGTCGGGCGCGGGGGAGTCGGCCGCGAGCGGGATGCTCGTGCCCGACGCCCCGCCGCGCAGGATGGCGGACAGCAGCACGACGCCGAGGGCGACGATGCCGAGCAGGATCCAGAAGGTGTTGCGGCGGAAGAACTGCCGGACGGTCGGCGTCTCGGCGGACGATTCGGAGGCGGTCCGCGCCAGGTCGCTCGCGGGGGAGTCGGTCGGGACCGAGGCGCCGGGGACAGAGTTGATCGGGGTCGTCATCGAAGACCTCCCGCCGCGGATGCCCCGTCGACCGGCGCGGAATCGAATCCGACCGGCGCCTGGCCGGCCAGATCGTCGTCGAGTCGGGCGATGTCCGCATAGCGCTCGGCCGTGCCCGGTTCGCCGAGGTAACGCACCTCGTCGAAGGCGCGCGCGGTGTGGGCCAGCCGGTCGGAGAAAGCGGGGAAGGATGTCGCGGCGCGCGTGGCGACCTCGTGCGCCGTCGTTCCGGGGGTGACCGTCACGATCGTGCGCTCGGACAGGTTGCGGGCCAGGGCGCGGAAACGCTCGGCGATCGCGAGCGACCAGTCGCCCGCCTGGGCGGCACGCTCGGCATCGACCCGGATCTGGCGCGCATCCCGCTCGTCTTCGGCGCTGAATACGCCGGGTTCGCCGGCGCTGCGGCGGTTGAGGCGGGGAACTCCCCAGATGAGCAGTGCCACCACGATCGCCACGACCACGATGGTCACGACGATGGCCGGCAGCAGGCCGTCGGGTGTGCCGCCGCCCCCGGTGAAGAGCGACATGAGCCACTCCCAGATGGCCTGCGAGATGCGGTCGAAAAGGCTCGGCTGGGCCTCGGCGTATCCCGGTTTCGAGAGTTCCTCGAGCAGCAGGCGTTTGGCTTCGGGCGCGTCGGGGTCGACCGGAACCGCGAGCGCGACATCCCGAGCCCAGGCCGAAACCCGGGTCAGTGCTGCCGCCTGCGCGCTGCCGGCCCCCACGACGATGCCCGCGATCACGCCCCGTTACCGCCCCAGGTGCCGGGGCCGGTGTTGCTGCCGGGGCCGCCGCCGGGGTAGCCCTGCGCCGGGCCGCCCTGCTGCTGCTGGCGAGGATCGCCCTCGAATGCATACGGGTTCTCGGTGTCGGAGGCCTGGCCGCGTTCGCGGCTCTCGACGAAGCGCATGAGCTGCAGGTCGAGTCCTTCTTTGCGCATGCGCAGGTCGATGTAGATGAGCGCGCTCGTGGCGCTCTGAGCCACGGCGGTCACCGACGACGTGATGATCGACAGCAGCGCCAACACGATGTAGAGCACGATGATCGTGGTGATGTTGTTGTCGGTAATGGCCGAACCCGTCGGGTCGAGCGACCCCGCCACGACCGAGAAGATGACCGAGACGGGCGTGGTCACGACCTGGCTGACGGTGCCGACGATGAAGGCGACGAGCAGCTGAATTCCGAGCGTCTTCCAGAAGTACCCGGTGGTGAGCGACCACGAGCGGCGGATGGCGGCGGCGAAGCCGAGGCGTTCGAGCACGATTCCGCTCGGGACGAGCGAGAGCTTGGTCGACAGCCAGAAGACGGCCGCAATGAGAACGAGGAACCCGAGGATGCCGACGGCCACCGAGGCCCCGACGAACCCACCCCCGAGCGACACCAAGAGAACGATGAGCCCGATCAGGAGGCCGATCGCGAGCAGCATGGCGAGCGAGGCGACGAGCGTCCAGGCCACGAGCGCCCAGAACCTGGGCCAGGTCGCCTTCCACGCCTCGCCGAGCCGCAGCTTCTCGCCGAGCGTCGCCCGAGCCACCTCGGTGACGATGACGCCCTGCAGGAACACGGCGCCCGCAATGGTCAACAGGAACGGGATGAGGCTGGCGAGCACGATCTGCAGAACGGCGCCGGCCGCGATGGTGTCGCGATCTTCGACGGCCGCCTGCGCGATGCGGCCGAAAGCGAAGTAGCTGACGAGGCCGACGACCAACAACGTGAGGATGGTGGTGACACCCGTGATGAGCAGGGCGCTGCCGAAGGTGGTCTTCGGGTTGCGGCGCAGCGTCTGGAACGGCGCACTGATGAGCGTGCCGAAGGACAGCGGGCGCAGCGGGATGAGGCCGGGCTTGGGCGGGGGAGCCCAGCCCTCGTTCTGCTGCCCGAACGGCTGTTGGCCGTAGGGGTTGTTGGGATCGAACGGTGCCTGCTGGCCGAACTGCGGCTGACCGTATTGCTGGCCGTAGGGTGCCTGCTGACCGTATTGGGGCTGACCGTAGGGCTGCTGCTGACCGTCGGGCCCGGGTTGCCCGTACTGCGGCTGCTGGCCATACGGTTGCGGCTGCTCGCCATACGGCTGCTGCTGCCCGGTCGGCTGCCCGTACGGCTGCGGCGCCTGACCCTCGGGCAGACGCTCCCCGTAGCGCGGAGGAGTTTCGTCGCCCCGCCCCCCGGCGGAACCGTTGGTGTTCGAATCGGCGCCGGGTGAGCGCCATCCATCGTCGTTGGTCATCCAGCGAATCCTCACCGCTCACGGACAGGGTCTTTCCACCATGCTGTCATAGTGCGGGCCCGGTTTACCATCGATCGGACTGCGGCCCCTCAGCGTCCGCCGTTAGGATGACTCGACGACCACTCGCCTTATCGGGGCGAGTCACCCAACTGTGACGTGTCCAGGCGCGCAGGCGAAACGAGAACGAGGCGAATGAGCGCACGCATCTTGGTGGTTGACGACGACACCGCGTTGGCCGAAATGATCGGCATCGTGTTGCGGACCGAGGGTTTCGACCCCGAGTTCTGCGCCGACGGCGACGAAGCCGTCGAGGCCTTCCACCGCACCAAACCCGACCTGGTGCTGCTCGACCTCATGCTGCCCGGCATCGATGGCATCGAGGTGTGCAACCGCATCCGCAGCGAGTCCGGCGTGCCCATCATCATGTTGACGGCCAAATCCGACACGGCGGATGTCGTGAAGGGCCTCGAATCGGGCGCCGACGACTACATCGTCAAACCGTTCAACCCCAAGGAGCTGGTGGCCCGCATCCGCACGCGCCTGCGGCCCGCTCCCACCGAGACCAACGAATCCATCACGGTAGGGGATGTCACGGTCGACGTCTCGGGCCACGAGGTGCGCCGCGGCGACCAGACCATCGGCCTGACCCCGCTCGAATTCGATCTGCTGCTCGCGCTCGCGTCGAAACCGCAGCAGGTGTTCACGCGCGAGATGCTGCTCGAGCAGGTCTGGGGCTACCACTACAAGGCCGATACCCGCCTCGTCAATGTGCATGTGCAGCGGCTGCGAGCCAAGGTCGAGCTCGACCCCGACAACCCCAAGATCGTCATGACGGTGCGCGGCGTCGGCTATCGCGCCGGCTCCGTGGCCTGACCGAACTCCCATGTCTCAGACCGGCCAGGCGCGAAGCAGCCAGGCGCGAACCAGCGGGGCGCGAACCGGCTCAGCGCTGACGGGCACCCAGCGCGCGGCCGCGTTCTTCCGCTCCTGGCGCTCGTGGCCGACCTCCCTCGTGGCCACGTGGCGCCGGTCGCTGCAGTTCCGCACGGTGGCGATCACGTTCGTGCTCGCCTTCCTCGCCGTTCTGATCACGAGCATGTACATGTCGTTCTCGATCGGCAACGACCTCTTCCAGTCGCGCCTCAACCAGGTGCTGGCCGAGTCGAACCGGGCCGTCGCGTCGGCTCAGCGCATCCTCGATTCGTCGAATGCGGAAGACAAAGCGGCGGTGCAAGACCTCATGATCTCGGCGCGCACCGAGATCGCCCAGGCATCCTCGTCGCAGCTCATCGCCGGATATCGCGCGCCCGGCCAGGAGTCGACACCGCTGGCGCCGCAGGACTTCGAGGCGGCCCGGCTCGGCGGCGATGTCATCAGCGAGGATCTGCGGGAGAGCGTGCGGTCGAGCGCCACCGATCAGTGGTGGCAGTCGACCACGCTCACGGCCGACGACGGGTCGCAGAGCGCGGGCATCATCGTGGGCTCGGAGGTGACCGTGCCGGGTGCCGGCCGCTACGAGATCTATATCGGCTACGACCTGGCCGACTCCGAGCAGACCCTCTTGTTCGTGCAGCGCACGCTCATCCTCGGCGGGCTCGCCCTCATGCTGCTGGTCGGCGCCGTCGCATGGGTGGTGGTGCGCCTCGTCGTGACGCCCATCCGGGTCGCGGCCGACACGAGCGAGCGGCTGGCCTCGGGCGACCTGGCGGTGCGCATCCCCGAGCGGGGCGAAGACGAGCTCGCCACCCTCGCCCGGTCGTTCAACGGCATGGCCGACAGCCTGCAGGCGCAGATCAAGAAGCTCGCCGACCTGTCGATGGTGCAGCAGCGCTTCGTCTCGGATGTCTCGCACGAACTGCGCACGCCGCTCACCACCATCCGGCTCGCGGGTGACGTGCTGTTCGATCAGCGCGACGACTTCCCGCCCGCCACGGCCCGCACCGCCGAGCTGCTGCACACGCAGACGCAGCGCTTCGAATTGCTCTTGAGCGACCTGCTCGAGATCAGCCGCTACGACGCCGGTTCGGTCGAGCTCGAGGCCGAGGCGGTCAGCCTCGTGCACCTGGCCGAGGACTCCGTCGAGGAGATGCGCAGCCTGGCCGAGTCGAAGGGCAGCGATCTGCGCCTCGTCGCGCCGGGCGGCTACTCCGAGGTCGAGGTCGATCCGCGCCGCATCCGCCGCATCGTGCGCAACCTGGTGGGCAACGCCGTCGAGCACGGCGAGGGTCGCCCCATCGTGGTCACGGTCGACAGCAACGAGCGCGCCGTGGCTTTGTCGGTGCGCGACTACGGTCTCGGGATGTCGCAGGCCGACGCCCGGCGCGTCTTCGACCGTTTCTGGCGCGCCGACCCCTCCCGCAAACGCACCATCGGCGGAACGGGCCTCGGCCTCGCCATCTCGCTCGAGGACGCCCAATCGCACGGCGGAGCGCTCGAACTCTGGTCGGAGGAGGGCCGAGGAACCTGCTTCCGTCTCACCCTGCCGCGGCGCTTCGGCCAGGCCTACTCCGTGTCGCCGCTGCCGCTGCCGCCCGAGGATGCCGAGGGCACGGCGCCGACCTTCGCCGATGCCCCCGCCACCGACGCCTTCGACGCCGTCGATCTGCCCTCGGAAGCCGACTACCGACGGGAGAACCGGCTATGACCGCCCCACGTTCATCCATCCTCGCCCTCCTCGTCGCGGGCCTGCTCGTGCTCACGGGGTGCGCCGTCATCCCGCGCCAGGGCCCCGTCGAACAGGGCGAGAGCGTGCAGGAGGACACCGACCCCGGGTTCCTCTTCGTGCCGAAGGGCCCCGAACAGGATGCCGATCAACAGGCCATTCTCGAGGGCTTCGTCGAGGCGGCATCCAGCCCGTTGAACAACTACGAGATCGCGCGCGAATTCCTGGCCCCCGGCGCCAAGGTCGACTGGAATCCCGATGCGAGCGTCACGGTCGACGAGCAGTCCAAGCGCCTCTACTCGGCGGTCGACGATCGCACGATCGCGCTCACCACGACGGCCACGGCCGATGTCAGCGCTGCTGGCGAATATCGTGAAGCATCCTCGAATGAGCCCGTCAGCCGCAGCTACCACTTCACCGAGGTCAACGGGCAGTGGCGGTTGAGCGAGGTGCCCGACGGGATCGTGCTCGAACGCAGCAAGTTCGACAGCGTCTTCAGCGCCCACGCGCTCAGCTTCTTCGACCCGAGCTGGACCTACCTCGTGCCCGACCTGCGCTGGTTCCCGTCACGCGCCTCGACCGGCACGCGCATCGTCACGGCGCTGCTCGACGGTCCGAGCGAATGGTTGCAGCAGGCCGTCGTCACGGCGTTCCCCGAGGGCACGGCGCTCAGCAAGGACTCGGTTCCGCTGCGGGGGACGACGGCCGAGATCGACCTCAACCGTGAGGCCCTGCAGGCCGAGACCATCGCGCTGCAACGCATGCAGGCGCAGGTCACGGCGAGCCTCACGGGTGTGTCCTCCATCACGGCCGTGCAGATCTCGATCGCGGGCACGGTCGAAGAGATCCCCACGCTCACGGTGGCCACGCCGCGCGTCGACTCGCGCGCCCTCGTCTTCGACGGCAAGACGTTCGGTTTCCAGAACGCGTCGGCCATCCAGCGCATCGAGGGCCTCTCGACCCAGATCGAAGGGGTCAACCCCCGCGCGGCCACCGTCAACGCGGCGCAAACCCAGGCCGCCGTCCTCACAGCCGGGGGAGTGGCGTCCGTGCGATCGGGCGCCTCGTCACCGACCATGGTGGATGAACGCGCCAACCTCATCGCCCCGGCGCTCGACAATTTCGGCTACGTGTGGACCGTCCCGTCCGACCGCCCGGGAGACGTGCACGCCATCGCGGCCGACGGCACCCAGACGCCCGTCGTGACGAGTTGGCCCGAGGCCTCGCAAATCGTGTCGCTGCAGGTGTCACGGGATGGCACGCGTGTGCTGGCCCTCCTGCGGAGCGGCGGTCAGAACCGACTGCTCGTGGCCGGCATCGAACGCAACAATGCGAACCTGCCGCTCACGCTCGGCGAACCCGTCGAGCTGACGATCGGCTCGGGCACGGCCATCGGTGCCACGTGGGTGGACAGCGTGTCTGTCGCGTCGGTGACCGCGGGCGAGGGCGACGAGCGCACGGTCGTGCAGCAGGCGGTGCGCGGGCAGTCCGAGCAGCTTCCCTCCAGTGAGGGCGCGATCGCGGTGGCGGGCGGCAACACGGCCCGGCAGCTGCGCACGCTCGACGCCGACGGCGAATTGTCGATCTTCCAGGGGTCGTCGTGGCAACAGGTGGCCGACGGCATCCGTTTCGTGGCGACGCAGATGGGCTCGCCCGACTAGCGTTTCGTTCTCCACAGCCGCGATCCGGCCGTCCTTTCCACAGATCGTCAATCCGCGGTTCGGTGGATGCTGCCACGCGGAATGCTCGTGGCATGACCGATTCCGCCCCCGCTCCCGAGCGGCACTCCCCGTTTGCTGCTGCCCTCGGGTGGGCCCTGCCGCTCAGCTGTGTGGGCTGCCAGATGCCCGACCACCCCCTGTGCGGGTCCTGCCTGCGCCGCGCGGCCGCATCGGCGCCGCCGCCGCGCACGCTCCCCGACGGCACGATCGTGTTCGCGGGCAGCTCCTACGCCGACGAGGTGCGGCGGGCTATCGTCGCCTTCAAGACCGAGGGGTTCACGGTCATCGATAAGCGCCTCGCCGTGCTGCTGGGCGCTGCGGTGACGGCTGCGTGTCTCGACATCGCCGACGCCGATCCGGCGGGCATCCCTCCACCCGTCGCCCGTCGGGCAGACGCGCCTCAGGCTGGCGCCACTCCGCTCGCGGCGGTGCGCGAACGCGACGGCCTCGCCACGCGACGCCGTCCGGTGCTCTACGTGCCCGTCCCGTCTTCCCGCCGCGGCTACCGAGCCCGCGGCTATCGGCCGGTCGACCGCGTCCTCGGCCGCACCGGCCGCATCGCGACGCCCGCGCTCGCCTATCTGCGCCAGCCGTCCGATCAGATCGGTCTCGACGCCGACGAGCGCGCGGCCAACATGCGGGGCAGCATCCGCACGACGCGCCGCGTCGCGGGCCGCACGGTCATCCTGATCGATGACGTCTGCACAACCGGAGCAACCCTCACAGAAGCCGCGACGGTGCTCCGTGACGCCGGCGCTCGCCGCGTGTCTGCCGCCGTGATCGCCGCCACGCCGCTCCGTTCGCTGTTGGCACAACCCGCCCAGACTGTCAGTGACTTCTCCGAGGAGGGGGACTACGGTGGGGCGAAAGGCGTGGAAGAACCGCCCGAACTTTCAGGCGGCACGCCCTATCGAGGAGGTCGCTATGGAAACTAACATCGTCGGACTAGGTCTCGGACTCACCGATCGATTTCGCGATTACGTCGAAGAGAAATCCGAGAAAATCGAGCACCTCAACGAGAAGGCCTTGGCCTTCGAGGTAAAAGTCTCGCGTCATAACGACAAATCGGGCCGCGCGGGTGACGACCGCGTCGAGCTCACTCTCATCGGCCCCGGCCCGCTCGTTCGCGCCGAGAGCTCGGGTTCCGACAAGTACGTCGCCTTCGATCTCGCGATCGCCAAACTCATCGAGCAGGTGCGCCGCGCCAAAGATCGCCGCAAGGTGCACCGCGGAAAGCACCGCACCTCGCTGCACGCTGCGGCCGCCGAAGGCTTCAGCGGCATCGACATCCAGCCCGCCGACGGCGAGATCATCGAGGCTGTCGCGACGGGTGCCGTGCCGACACAACGGGTCGACGACGACGAGCAGCCCGAAGACTACAGCCCCGTGGTCATCCGCCAGAAGGTCTTCCCGGCCGAGTGGATGACGGTCGACGACGCCGTCGATCGCATGGAACTCGTCGGACACGACTTCTTCCTGTTCATCGACGCCAAGACCGACCGCCCGAGTGTCGTCTACCGGCGCAAGGGCTGGGACTACGGTGTCATCGGCCTCGACGAAGAGGCGGGCGCCTCGCAGAAACGAGCCTGAGCCCACGCCGTCACGCGCATAATCGCGCGCGCTCTCACGAACGCCGCGTGCAGCCATCCGAGCTGCACGCGGCGTTCACTGATTTACAGCGTGTGCACACCGATCGCCCCGCTAACATAGAGTGCGGTCCGGGCAGAATTGCCCGACGTCAGTCGTGCACACGGCACGACGCGCTCACACGATCGGAGCCCCCGGGCACCGAACATCGCGCGGCGCAGATGACGCGCACCGAGACAACTGGAGTTCAATTCGTGGCCTCAATTCTGGAGAAGGTCCTTCGCGTCGGCGAAGGTCGCACGCTGAGGAAGCTAGAGAACCTCGCGAAAGCGGTCAACGCGCTCGAAGACGACTTCGCCGACCTCACCGACGAAGAACTGAAGAACGAAACCGCCGAGCTGCGCGGCCGGCACGAGAAGGGCGAGTCGCTCGACGACCTGCTGCCCGAGGCGTTCGCCGCCGTTCGCGAGGCCTCCAAGCGCACCCTCGGCCTGCGCCACTTCGACGTGCAGCTCATGGGTGGCGCCGCGCTCCACCTCGGCAACATCGCCGAGATGAAGACCGGTGAGGGCAAGACGCTCGTCGCCACGCTCCCGGCCTACCTCAACGCCATCGCGGGCAAGGGCGTCCACGTCATCACGGTGAACGACTACCTCGCCACCTACCAGTCCGAGCTCATGGGTCGCGTCTTCCGCGCCCTCGGCATGACCACGGGTGTCATCCTCTCGGGCCAGACCCCCGTCGAGCGCCGCGAGCAGTACGCCGCCGACATCACCTACGGCACGAACAACGAGTTCGGCTTCGACTACCTGCGCGACAACATGGCGTGGCAGTCGGCGGACCTCGTGCAGCGCGGCCACTTCTTCGCCGTGGTCGACGAGGTCGACTCCATCCTCATCGACGAGGCCCGCACCCCGCTCATCATCTCCGGCCCGTCGTCGGGCGAGGCCAACCGGTGGTTCACCGAGTTCGCGCGCATCGCCAAGACGCTCACGCCCGGTGAAGACTACGAGGTCGACGAGAAGAAGCGCACCGTCGGCGTGCTCGAGCCCGGCATCGAGAAGATCGAGGACTACCTCGGCATCGACAACCTCTACGAGTCGGCCAACACGCCGCTCATCTCGTTCCTCAACAACAGCATCAAGGCCGTCGCCCTGTTCAAGAAAGACAAGGACTACGTCGTGATGAACGGCGAGGTCATGATCGTCGACGAGCACACCGGCCGCATTCTGATGGGTCGCCGCTACAACGAGGGCATCCACCAGGCCATCGAGGCCAAGGAAGGCGTGGCCGTCAAGGCCGAGAACCAGACGCTCGCCACGGTCACGCTGCAGAACTACTTCCGCCTCTACGAGAAGCTGTCCGGCATGACCGGAACGGCCGAGACCGAGGCCGCCGAGTTCATGTCCACCTACAAGCTCGGTGTCGTGGCCATCCCCACCAACCGCAGCATGCAGCGCATCGACCAGTCCGACCTCGTCTACAAGAACGAAGAGACGAAGTTCCAACAGGTCGTCGAAGACATCGCCGAGCGCCACGAGAAGGGTCAGCCCGTCCTCGTCGGCACGACGAGCGTCGAGAAGAGCGAATACCTCTCGCGCCTGCTTGCCAAGAAGGGCATCCGTCACGAGGTCCTCAACGCTAAGAACCACGCGCGTGAGGCCGCCATCGTGGCCCAGGCCGGGCGCCTCGGCTCCGTCACGGTAGCCACCAACATGGCCGGCCGTGGAACGGACATCATGCTGGGCGGCAACGCCGAGTTCCTCGCGGTTCAGGAGATGAACCAGAAGGGCCTCAGCCCCGTCGAGACCCCCGACGAATACGAAGCCCAGTGGGACGACGTGTTCAAGGCCGTCAAGGCCGAGGTCGGCGAAGAGGCCGAGAAGGTCATCGCCGCCGGTGGTCTCTACGTGCTCGGCACCGAGCGCCACGAATCGCGACGCATCGACAATCAGCTGCGCGGTCGTTCCGGCCGTCAGGGAGACCCGGGCGAGAGCCGCTTCTACCTGTCTCTCACCGACGACCTCATGCGCCTGTTCAATTCGGGTGCCGCCGAAGCCCTCATGGGCCGCAACGGCGTGCCCGACGACATCGCCATCGAGTCGAAGGTCGTCAGCCGCGCCATCCGCAGCGCACAGTCGCAGGTCGAGTCGCGCAACGCCGAGATCCGCAAGAACGTGCTCAAGTACGATGACGTCCTCAACCGCCAGCGCGAAGCCATCTACTCCGACCGCCGGCACATCCTCGAGGGTGACGACCTGCACGAACGCACGCAGAAGTTCCTCGAGAGCGTCATCGACGAGGTGCTCGACGTGCACGTGGCCGACGGCAACGGTGACGATTGGGACTTCGACGCCCTGTGGGTCGAGCTGAAGACGCTCTACCCGATCGGCCTCACGGTCGACGAGGTCGTCGCCGAGGCCGGCCGCAAGGGCAAGCTCGACCGCGACTTCCTGCGCCGCGAGATCCTGTCCGATGCCAAGCTGGCCTACAAGCGCCGCGAAGAGCAGCTCGGCTCCGAGGCTATGCGCGAGCTCGAGCGCCGCGTCGTGCTGCAGGTCATCGACCGCCGCTGGCGCGACCACCTCTACGAGATGGACTACCTGAAGGACGGCATCGGCCTGCGCGCCATGGCACAGCGCGACCCGCTGGTCGAGTACCAGCGCGAGGGCTACGCCATGTTCCAGCAGATGATGGGACAGATCCGCGAGGAGTCCGTCGGCTACCTCTTCAACCTCGAGGTCGAAGTCAACCGCCCGTCGGCCGACGACATCGCGGCCACGGTCTCGGCCAAGGGACTCGAACGCCCCGCCGGCGAAGAAGAGAAGCTGAGCTTCACGGCTGCCAACGACGCGGGCGAAGTCGAGGTGCGCAACCAGAAGGGCCAGATCGAGAAGGCGGCCACCAACCGCGCACAGCGTCAGGCCGAGAGCCAGAAGGCCGCGGCTGCAGCGGACGGCGACGAGGCCCCCGAGGCCCCCAACCGCCCGCAAGAGGCACCCAAGGCTGGTGGTGCCCGCGGCGCCTTCGGCCAGTCATCCGGTGCAGCACCCGCCGCCGCCAACCGTGCCGAACGTCGCGGTCAGGCCAAGAAGAAGTAACCATACGACCGCTGCACCGCCACGCGAATGGCGACACAGCGGCTCAAGTGAGGCGATGGGCGCCACCCCCTGGGGTGGCGCCCATCGCTCGTTAACGGGGCGTCGGCTCGTCACAGCACATGGATGGCGCTCGCGCGCCACCGGCCGCGCACCCACTCGATGCGCAGGGCCACGGCACGCGTGCGGTCGCGCATCGTGACCGTCACCACGCCGTCGACAATGGTGTCGCCGGTGTGAAAGGCGCTGACGCGGGTGCCGAGGATCACGGGGCGCTTACCGACCGCTCCGCGCACCCGGCGCGCCCGGCTCGCCACCGTGACACGGATGCTGAGGTGCTCATAGACCTCGCGCGTCACCCATCGGCCCAATTGCTCGAGGTCGCGTGCGCCCGCGATCACCTCGATGGCCGACAGGGCCAGGTTCTCGAGCACGGGTTCGGGGGTCGCGCGATCACGCGCAGCTCCCTCCGATGCCCCCTGCCCAGCAGCCGCAGCAGCAGCAGCAGGAGGGGGAGCGCCAGCACCGGGGGCAGCGGCAGGATCCGCATCGGGTGAATGGGGGGGCCCTGTGTTCGGTGAGAGGTGAGGCCGATCGGCCCGCGGATACCTCGGTGCCCAGACCCACCTGCGCGGGTGAGGGCCGCGACCGCCCCGGCACGCGTGTCGCTGCCGCCCGGGCCGGGCTGCGGATGGGAGCGCCCGCTCCGGCTGCGGACCTGTCGCGGAGATCGTCGTGTTCGGTTGTGGAGGTTGTCTGTGTCGTGTGTGTCAGGTGTGTTGCCGTGGGGGAGTCGGACGGGGTGTTCGGAAAAGGCGGTGTCATTCGGCTCCTTGATCTCTCGGCGCCGGCCGAGAGACATGATGCCCTCCCGGCGCGCGCCGAGTGACCGTCAGGAATTCTGACGGTCGGTTCGGATACGGTGCCGCCGGGTGGGGGAGGAGCGACGAAGGGCAACTCAACCAGGTGTGCCACCGGTCGGTCTAGAGCATCGTTGCCCTGTGGACAACCGAGCAGGGTCGCTCCGCCCGCATAGACTGGTCGGGTGTCAACGCTCAGTGATTTGGTTCATGCCCAGGGTCTTTCCTCCGATGCCGAGGTCGACTGGTTGCACATGCTCGTGGGCGATGCTCAGCTGCTCGCCGATCTCGCCTTCGCCGATATCGTGTTGTGGATCCCCACGCCCGACGAGGGGTTCATCGCCGTGGCGCACTACCGGCCGTCGAGCGCGGCCACCCTGTTCTATCGGGACTTCGTCGGCCAAGCGATCAAACCGCAGTGGCGCAAACAGGTCACCGACGCCTTCGAGTCCGGCAAGATCATCGACTCGTCGGCACCCGATTGGTATGAGGAGACCCCGACGCGCGTGCGAGCGGTTCCCGTCATCCGCCGTCTGACCTCATCGGGCTCGGAGAACGCGCCGACGCCCATCGCCGTGCTCACGCGCCACACCAACCTTGGCGAGGCGCGCACGCCCAGCCGCCAGGAGCTCACGTTCAACGACTGCGCCAACGATCTGTTCCAGATGATCGCGACGGGTGACTTCCCCGACCTCTCGGCTCCGACCGGTCCGCGCCGAGGAGCCCCGCGCGCCTCTGACGGACTCATCCGCCTCGATGTCGAGGGCATCACCACCTTCGCCAGCCCCAACGCTCTGTCGGCCTTCAACCGCATGGGCTTCGCCGAAGAACTCGAGGGCGAATCGCTCGCCGAGGTCACGACGCAGATCCTGCCGTCCAAACAGGACATCGACGAATCCCTGCCGCTGGTGGTCACGGGTCGTGCTCCCTGGCGCACGGACATCGAAGCCCGCGGCGTGACGGTGTCGTTGCGCGCGATTCCCCTGCGCCACAACGGCGAGCGGGTCGGTGCCATCGTGCTCTGCCGCGACGTGTCCGAGCTGCGGCACCAGGAGCGCGAGCTCATCACCAAAGACGCGACGATCCGTGAGATCCACCACCGCGTGAAGAACAACCTCCAGACGGTCGCGTCGCTGCTCCGCATCCAGGCCCGGCGCACTCACTCCGACGGGGCCCGCGAGGCGCTCACGCAGGCTATGCGCCGTGTTGCGGCCATTGCGGTCGTGCACGACACGCTGTCTGAGGGCCTCAACCAGCAGGTCGACTTCGACGACGTCTTCGATCGTGTGCTCATGCTCATCGCCGAGGTGGCGTCGTCGCACAACACCACCGTGCACCCCAAGAAGACGGGCGCGTTCGGTGTCTTGCCGAGCGAATACGCCACGCCGCTCGCCCTGGCCCTCACCGAGCTGGTGACGAACGCCGTCGAGCACGGCTTGGCCGGCCGCGAGGGCGAGGTCGAGATCGTCGCCGAGCGCACGGATGAGGGTCTGTCCGTGCTCGTGCGCGACAACGGCTATGGCCTTCCCGAGGGCAAGGTCGGCTCGGGTCTCGGCACGCAGATCGTGCGCACACTCATCCAGGGTGAGTTGGGCGGCACCATCGATTGGCACACCGTCACGGGCAGCGGCACCGAGGTCACTATCGAGATGCCGTTCCGCTACATCGAGACGTCTTAGCGCCACATACAGAAACGTCCCGGTGCGAACCTGGTGAGGATTCGCACCGGGACGTCGGTGCTGTGTGCGGAATGCGGCGGTGCTAGGTGGCCGCGTATGAGTCTGTGGGGGAGTGCGCGACTAGGAGGCGCGGCGGGCGCGGGCGGCGCGACGCTTGAGGGCGCGACGCTCGTCTTCGCTGAGGCCGCCCCAGACACCCGAGTCCTGACCGGTCTCGAGCGCGTACTGCAGGCACACCTCCGTGACGGAGCAACGTGCGCACACGGCCTTCGCCTTGTCGATTTGGTCGACAGCCGGGCCCGTGTTCCCGACGGGGAAGAAGAGTTCGGGGTCCGCCGTGAGGCAAGCAGCCTTATCGCGCCAATCCATGGGGGTGCTCCTTTTGTGATTCTCGGGGATGTCGACCGATCGGTCGAGAGTTCGTCGAGGCCGAGTTGCAGAGTGGTTTCCGTCTGGATGTCTTGTGCAGCGTTCGCACCCTCCGAAGTCGTGTTTTCATGAGCACGCCACAAAACGCGTCGATGTGACGCGAATTGTCGTGTGAAATGAACCCAGTAGACTTCGGTATCATCGCCCGCTCGCAGCGGTTCGATAAAGAGGGTGCTCTTCGTGCACCGATCACCGATCGGAATGTGCTCACCACCCTGTGAGCGTCAACTCAGCCTCAAATATGGTCGCATACTGGGTGTGGCAAATCAATAGTTTTGTATGGGATTCGTGGTGACTTCGCACATGTCTGATTCTGAGAGTTCAACTTCCGTTCACGGGCGACACGCCGGTGGACCGCTGTTTACGGCACTCATCATCCTGCTGTTCATCGAGGCGGCGGGCATGATCGCGGTGACCTGTTGGCTCGTGGTGGACCTCTTCACGCTCACGCCCGACTCCTACACGAGCGCTATCGCGATCCTCGTTCTCGCGATTCTGGCGTCGATCTGGATCAGCGCCGTCGCTGTCTCGTCGATTCGCCGTGCGCCGTGGATTCGTGCGGGCGCCGTCATCTGGCAGATCTTGCAGCTGTCGGTCGCGGTCGGCGCGCTGCAGGGCACGTTCGCGCGCGCCGATATCGGCCTCGCTCTGCTGATCCCGTCGCTGCTCGGCCTCGTCCTGCTGTTCATGCCGCGGGTGGTCGCCGCCGTCAAGCGTCCCGACGAATACCCGGCCGAATAGCTCACCGTTCAGGCTGGGCGGCGGCCTGCGGCCGCGTGATTAGGCGTCGACGCCGAGCTTCTTGCGCAGCGACGCGACGTGTCCGGTGGCCTTGACGTTGTAGAGCGCCAGCTCGATGAGCCCGTCGGTGCCGATGACGAAGGTCGAACGCAGCACACCCGTGACGACCTTGCCGTAGAGGTTCTTCTCGCCGTAAGCGCCATAGGCCTGGTGCACGGCGAGGTCGGCGTCGCTCAGCAGCGGGAACGTGAGTTCATCGCGCGCGGCGAACTCGGCCAGCTTGGCGGGGGAGTCCTTCGAGACCCCGAGCACCGTGTAGCCCGCACCCGCGAGCGACGCGATGTTGTCGCGAAAATCGCACGCCTGCGTGGTGCAACCGGGCGTCATGGCGGCGGGGTAGAAGTAGAGGATGACCTTCTGGCCGGCGTAGTCGGCGTTGCTGACCATCTCTCCGTCTTGGTTCTGCAGCGAGAAGACGGGGGCCGGGTCGCCGGCGGACAAACGGATGCTTTCGGTCATGCATCCATTCTAGGTTCGCGGTCTGACAACGCCGTCGCGCGGTCGAGTTCGCGGGCCCGGCGGAAGCTCACGCCGGTGAAGCCGCGCGATCGCGTTCGCGAACGACCGCGCGAGCTCAAGCGAAGGTCGTGAGCAACCGCTGCAACGAGTCGAGCCGGGCCGGGCCGTTGTCGCCGAGTTCGCCCGATTCGGCCGCTTCGATGATGGCGCAATCGGGGGCGTCGGGCAGGTGCGTGCACCCGCGCGGGCAGCGTTCGGCCACGACGGCGAGGTCGCTGAAGGCTTTGAGGATGTTGTCGGTGTTGATGTGCCCGAGACCGAAGGAGCGGACGCCGGGCGTATCGATGACCCATCCGGCCCCCTCCGGCCGCTGGAAGCGGTAGGAGATCGTGGAGGAGGACGTGTGCCGCCCACGGCCCGTCACGAGGTTCACGTGGCCCGTGGCGCGTTCGGCCGTCGGCACGAGTGCGTTGACGAGCGTGGATTTGCCCACGCCCGAGTGGCCCACGAAGACCGTGCTGTGCCCGACGAGGGCCGCGCCGATCTCGTCGACGGGCATGGCGCCCTGACGCGAGGTGTAGACGGGGAAGTCGAGTCCCGTGAAGTTCTTGAGGAACTCGTCCGGGTCGGCGAGGTCGGTTTTGGTGATGCAGAGGATGGGCTCGATGCCGGCGTCGTAGGCCGCGATGAGGTAGCGGTCGACCAGTCGGGCCCGCGGTTCGGGGTTCGCGGCGGCCACGACGAGCAGCATCTGGTCGGCGTTCGCCACGATCACGCGCTCGACCTCGTCGGTGTCGTCGGCGCTCCGGCGCAACAGGGTGGAGCGTTCGCGCACGCGCACGACGCGCCCGAGCGTGCCCTCGTCGCCGGTGAGGTCGCCCACGACATCCACCTGATCGCCCGTGACCGGTTTCATGCGCAATTCGCGGGCTCGGGATGCCGAGATGCGGTGTTCGTTGTCGCCGTCCTCGTCGACGAGCAGCGAGTAGCGCCCGCGGTCGACGCCGAGCACGCGCGCGATCTGGGCGTCCTCGTGAGCCGGGCGGGTCTTGGTGCGCGGCCGGTTTCCCTTGGGGTTCGGCCGCACCTTGATACGCGATTCGTCGTAGTCGGGCTCGTCGTCCTCGCCCGTGTCCCACCAGGTCATCAGGCGTCCTGCTCCGTCTCGGGGGATGACACGGTCTCGGGGGATGACACGGTCGGTTTCAGGGGTGACGTGGCGGACGACGTGACGGGCGAGGCCAGCTGGCCAGCGACGGGCGCGGCCGGCACGGCGGACCCCTGCAACATCTGGCCCCACAGCTCGGTGAACTGCGGCAGCGTCTTGGCGGTCGTCGCCACGTTCTCGATCACGACGCCCGGCACGGCCAACCCGATGATGGCGCCGGCCGTGGCCATGCGGTGATCGTGGTAGCTGTGCCAGAGGCCGCCCTGCAGCGGCTTCGGCTCGATGAAGAGGCCGTCCTCGAGTTCGGTCACGGAGCCGCCCAGCGCATTGATCTCGGTGGCCAGCGCAGCGAGGCGGTCGGTCTCGTGGTGGCGGATGTGGCCGATACCCGTGATGGTCGACGGCGAATCGGCCAGCGCGGCGAGGGCCACGAGGGGAGGAGCGAGTTCTCCGCCCGTGGTCAGGTCGAGCGTGACGCCCGAGATGGTTCCGGATGCCTCCACCGTCAGCCTGTCGCCGTCCCGTGTCACGGTCGCGCCGAAGTGGGGCAGCAGCTCGATGAGGTCGGCGCCGACCTGCGTCGTGGTCTCGGGCCATCCGGTTATGGTCACGCGGCCACCGGCCACGAGCACGGCGGCCAAGAACGGCGCGGCGTTCGAGAGGTCGGGTTCGATGTCGATCGTGCGCCCGGCAATGGGCTGCGGGGCGACCTGCCAGTGACCCACCTCGGGCTGCTCGACGAGCACGCCGCGGGCCGCCAGGGCGTCGATGGTCATCTCGATGTGGGGGATGCTGGGCAGTCGTTCGCCCGCGTGCGTCAGGTCGAGCCCCTCGTCGAACCGTGCGGCCGCGAGCAACAGGCCCGACACGAACTGGCTCGAGCTGGAGGCGTCGATGGTGACGGCGCCGCCGCGCACCGAACCCGTGCCGTGCACCGTGAAGGGCAACGAGCCGCGGCCGTCGTCGTTGATGTCGACGCCGAGCGCCCGCAGCGAGGCGATCATGGTGCGCATGGGGCGACCGCGCGCCGACGAATCGGCGTCGAACGACGTGGGCCCGAGCGCGAGGCCCGCGACGGGCGGAACGAAACGCATGACCGTGCCGGCCAGGCCGCAGTCGATCGTGGTGCTGCCGAACAGCTCGCCCGGCGTGACGCGCCAGTCGGCCCCGAAGGGACCGGCCCCCGGCACCTCGTCGATGGTGGCGCCCAGGGCACGCAGGGCGTCGACCATGTTGCGGCTGTCCATGGAGTGCAGCGGCGCGCGCAGGAGCGACTCGCCGTCGGCCAGGGCCGCGAGCACGAGCTCCCGGTTGGTCAGCGACTTCGAGCCGGGCAGGCTGAGCGTGGCGTCGAGCGGCGCGTCGGCCACCGGAGCCGGCCAGCTGCCGTCATCCGGGACCTTGTCGCTCTCGCCGAAGATGTTGAACTCGGGCGCGGAATATTTCGATTCGAGCATCGTTTACCTAGGGTAGCGGCGAAATTGCCGCGTGATGTCGAACGGAAGGCGAGAGCGGATGTCAATCGCAGTGCTCGAGCGGGAAGCCGATCAGGTCGCAGCCCTAGACTGGGACTCGATGACTACCGTCGATGACGAGGCTACGCCGAACGAGCCCACCGAATCAGAAGTTCGCGCGCTGTTCGAGGAGCAGGCACTGCCGTTCCTCGATCAGCTCTACGGTGCTGCGATGCGCATGACGAAGAACCCGCCCGACGCGCAAGATCTGGTGCAAGAGACATTCGCCAAGGCATACGGGGCGTTCGGTCAGTTCCAACAGGGCACCAATCTCAAGGCGTGGCTCTACCGCATCCTCACGAACACGTACATCAACGTGTATCGCAAGAAGCAGCGCGAGCCCTATCAGGGCACCATCGACGACCTCGAGGACTGGCAGCTGGGCGGCGCCGAGTCGACCACCGCGTCATCCTCGCGTTCGGCCGAGGCCGAGGCCATCGACCACATGCCCGACAGCGCCGTGAAAGATGCTCTGCAGTCGATCCCCGAAGACTTCCGTCTGGCGGTGTACCTCGCCGATGTCGAGGGCTTCGCCTACCAGGAGATCGCCGACATCATGAAAACCCCCATCGGGACGGTCATGAGCCGCTTGCACCGTGGCAGGCGCTTGCTCCGCGACCTTCTCGCCGACTATGCGCGCGACCGTGGTGTGGCCGCGCCCCCCGCAAGGAGAGCACGATGAGCGACTGCGGTTGCGACAAGGCAAAGAAAGACCTCGAGGAGTACCTGCGGAACGAAGTCTGCAGCACCGAGGCCTCCGATATCCGAGCGCATCTCGAAACGTGCGTCGACTGCCAGAACGAAGCTTTGGTGGCGCGCACGCTCACCGAGGCCGTGCAGCGCGCCTGCACCGAGGTGGCCCCCGAAGAGCTGAAGAATCAGGTCCTCGCCCGCCTCCGCGAGGTGCAGGGCACGCACTAGCGGCGCGCTCGTGCCTTTAGCGCCTGCTCGGGCGCCGGAGGCACGACCCTTCATGACTCGGACTATCGAGGCTGCTTTCTCGTGTATCGACGCACTACGGCGGCGTGCACAAGAGTCAAGCAGGCAATGCCGACGACAGTGCCCAGCGCGACCGGGGCCAGGTTGTGCCACACATCGAGCCAAGAGAAGGTTGGGCTCCCCGACTCTTTGATGACGGCCACCGCAAACGCGATCACAATCGAGACGCAGCCCGTTGCGATGTACGAAATGACCGATGCCCTCACGTCCCGCGGGTCGGACTTCTTTGCCCATTTACCGAGCAGAGCCCTCGCGGTCATCGCCGCTTCTTACACGCGCTGTCCCAGTTGATCCCAGACGTCGCTACGTGAACCCCGAGACTGCACGCGGCGCCGCCGATGCCCCCGGTTGCGGCGCCAGCCGCACCGCATACCACCACCGTCCCCACACCCTGAACGAGGAAGCTTCCCCACCATGCCTGGGGGCACGCGGCGCGTGTCTGAATGGCGTTGACCTGCGAAGTCGCGGTCAAGACATTTCCATCGAACGATAACGTCGCCGGCCGCGAAGCGCCGTGCCCGACAGTCGTCACGGGCGCCGCGATGTTGAACA
Organism: Okibacterium fritillariae; assembly: GCF_052783725.1. Lineage (NCBI taxonomy): Bacteria > Bacillati > Actinomycetota > Actinomycetes > Micrococcales > Microbacteriaceae > Okibacterium > Okibacterium fritillariae. The sequence goes on along the minus strand of NZ_CP199917.1, from coordinate 2,255,390 downwards.
GAGTAGCTCCGTTGCCGTCAATTACGTGTGCGGACGTGGCGTCGGCCGCCAAGACTACGCGGTCGCCGGGAGCGAGGGCCAGGCGCGCTGTCATCGCGCCGCGAATCGGAACGCTGAGGCCCGTGGTCACTGTTCGAATGAACCCGTCACTGCCTTGAATCGAGCTGAATTCACTTGTCGGGGTTTGCACGTTTGAAGAGGGTGACGCGGATGCGGATGCGGGCTGCCCCAGCGTTAGTGGAATAAGAGCCATCACAAGGACGAGCGTTCCGGCGAACGTCGCGCGATGAGCGTGTGCAAAAGCCATTCTGTCTCCTTCGACGATGAAGGCGGACGCCTTCGGTACGGTCAGGATAATGAAATGTCGGAAGATGTTGAATGGCGACGGAAAGGATTGAGTAGGAGAGCCGCGAAGTTGAGTAGCGCGGCCCCTGGTCTGAGTACCCGAAGTCGGCGCGGCGTGCGTAAAGAGACCGCGCCCAGGTGCGCCCTGAGTATCTACTCAGTCGTGGGTGGCCTGGTCGAAGCGGGATTCTTCGATGTCGAGGAGTTGCTGGGCGCGCGCGAGCGTGCGAGAGCTGTAGCTGCCGGCCGAGCGGGCGTCGAGCAAGGCGGCGCGTTCGGCGTCGAGCACGATGCGCCGCAGCTCGCGGTATTGCTCGTGCGGGCCGACGTCTGACGAGGCATCCATGACCTCGGATGCCGCAGCCGACCGGGACTCGCTGTCGCCACGCACGCGGTCGACGACTTCGGGGTCGTAGTCGCCGCCATCCGCCCGTTTCAAGTCGGGGTTCTTGAGCGCCTCGACGCCCACCGACGACATGTCCTGGATGAGCGAGGCATACTCCTGGCGGTCGGCCTGCTCGTCGCTGCCGCGCACGCCCAGGAGGCGGATGACGGCGGGCAGGGTTCCGCCCTGCAGCAGCAGCGTGATGACGGCGATGAAGAACGCGAGCAGGATGAGCTGCGGGCGGTAGGGCATGTCGGCGGGCAGCGACTGGGCTGCCGCCAGGGTGACGACGCCGCGCATGCCGGACCAGGCGAGAACCGCCCCGCCCCGCCATCCGAGGCCCTCTGACTGCAGGAAGTCGAGGTCGGCCGCGCGTCTCGTGAAGAAGAGAGCCGCGCGGTTGCGTCGGTGCGGTTCAATGGCATCGTCGGGCATGGCGTCGAAGCGCCGGCGGGCGGCCTCGAAGCGACCCGACTCGCGGGCGGCACGGCGGCCCTCGCGGCGCAGGAGCGCGATGAGCGGCACCACGAAGAGGAACCGCAACACGATGAGCACGACGGTCACGAGCAGCGCCAACACGAGCGTGCGCTCGACCGAGAGCACGTTGTCGTCGACCGAGGCGATGAGCGTCGACAGCTCGGCGCCCATCAGCAGGAACACGCCGTTCTCGAGCACGAATTGCAGTGTGCGCCAGTTGAGGCGCTCGCTGATGCGGTCCTGCGCCGAGAAGTAACGCGCGCTCTGGTGGCCCGTGACGAGACCGGCGACGACGACCGCGAGCACGCCAGAGGCATTGAGCTCCTCGGCGGGCAGATAAGCGATGAAGGGCACGGCGAACGAGATGGCCGTGGTGAGCACGCTGTCCTTGAGCTTCGAGCGCACGAACACGGTCACCAGGCCGATCACGAGCCCCACGACGAGAGCGACGGCGACGGCGTAGAAGAAGTCGCCGACGACGCCCCAGAGCGAGACGGCTCCGGCGGTTGCGGCGATGGCGGAGCGCAGCAGCACCAGGGCGGAGGCGTCGTTCACGAGACCCTCGCCCTCGAGTACCGTGACGAGGCGGGGTGGCAGGCCGAGTTTCTTGCCGATGGACGTGGCGGCCACGGCATCCGTGGGGCTGATGACGGCGCCGAGCGCAATGGCGGCCGCGAGGTTGAGGTCGGGCAGCAGCCAGAAGAGCAGCAGGCCGACGCCCAGCGCGGTCACGACGACGAGCAGCACCGACAGGCCCGTGATGGCCTTGAGGTTGCGGCGGAAGTCGACGAGCGGAACGTTGACGGCCGCCGAGTAGAGGAGCGGCGGCAGCACGCCGGCGAGGATCCACTCGGGCGGGATGTCGATCGACGGCACGCCCGGAATGAAGCTGTAGACGACGCCCACGACGACGAGCACGAGCGGCGCGGCCACGCCGAGGCGCGACGAGAAGGCCGAGACGGCGACGATCGTGACGAGGGCGACGACGGCGGTCAGGGCGAGGTCCATGCAGTCAGCCTAAACCGCCGCGCGCACGACGCATCCCCGGCCCCGCGAGACGTGTGTCGGGCGGAACCGGGGATGCGAGGAACCATCGATTACTGTTGGCGGAGCGCGTCTTTCAGCAGCGTGGACTGCTCGATGCCGTGGCGCTTGGCCGAACCGGTGGCGGGCGAGGCGGACGCCGGGCGGGAGACGACCCCGAGTGAGCGGTTGCCCAACTGCTGCGAGAGCTCGAACTCCATGAACGGCCACGCACCCTGGTTGGCGGGCTCGTCTTGCACCCACACGACCTCGGCGTTCGGGTAGCCGTCGACGATGTGCTTGATCTCGGCAGCGGGCAGCGGGTAGAGCTGCTCGACGCGCACGAGGGCGATCGTCTCGTCGGGCGCCTTCTCGAGCTCGTTGGCGAGGTCGTAGTGGATCTTGCCCGAGTGCAGCAGCACGCGCGTGACGGCGTTCTTGTCGGTGATGCGCTGGTCGTCGATCACGGGCTGGAAGACACCCGAGGTGAAGGCCTCGACGTCACTCGTCGCACCGCGCAGACGCAGCATCGACTTCGGGGTGAAGACAACGAGCGGGCGGCGGGGGCGAGCGTAGGCCTGGCGGCGGAGCAGGTGGAAGTACGACGCGGGCGTCGACGGGCGGGCCACGGTCATGTTGTTCTCGGCGCACAGCTGCAGGTAACGCTCGATGCGGGCGGACGAGTGGTCGGGGCCCTGACCCTCGTAACCGTGGGGGAGCAGCAGCACGAGGCCGGAACGCTGATCCCACTTCTGCTCGGCGCTCGACACGAACTCGTCAATGATCGTCTGGGCGCCGTTGCCGAAGTCGCCGAACTGGGCTTCCCACAGCACGAGCGCGTCGGGGCGCTCGACCGAGTAGCCGTATTCGAAGCCCATGACGGCGTATTCCGACAGCAGCGAGTCGTAGATCCAGAAACGGGCCTGGTCGTCTGACAGGTTCGCGAGGGGCAGCCATTCCTGGCCGTTGAGGCGGTCGTGCAGCACGGCGTGGCGCTGGACGAACGTGCCGCGGCGCGAGTCCTGACCGCTCATGCGCACCGGGGTGCCCTCGAGCAGCAGCGAACCGAGGGCGAGCAGCTCGCCGAAGGCCCAGTCGACCTTGCCGTTGCGGCTCATCTCGAAGCGCTTCTGCAGCAGCTGCTTGAGCTTCGGGTGCACCGTGAAGCCTTCGGGAGCGTTGTTGAACGCGTCTCCGATGTGCTCGATGACGCTCTGCTTCACGCCGGTCTCGTCGGGCTCGCCCGAGTAGCCGTCGTCGTCCTGCTCCTGCACGATGACGGGAATCGAGGATGTCTGGGCCGCGTGCGTCTCTTGGAAGGCCCGCTCGAGGCGGTCCTGGAAGTCGCGGTGCGACGCGTCGTACTCCTCTTGCGTGATGTCGCCGCGGCCGATGAGCGATTCGGTGTAGAGCTTGCGTACCGAACGCTTGGCCTCGATGAGGTTGTACATGAGGGGCTGCGTCATCGAGGGGTCGTCGCCCTCGTTGTGGCCGCGTCGGCGGTAGCAGACGAGGTCGATGACGACGTCTTTGTGGAACGCCTGACGGAATTCGAAGGCCAACTCGGCCACGCGCACGACGGCTTCGGGGTCGTCGCCGTTGACGTGCCAGATGGGCGCCTGGATGGCCTTGGCCACATCGGTCGAGTACACCGAGGTGCGGCCTTCTCCGGGGGGAGTCGTGAAGCCGACCTGGTTGTTGACGACGATGTGGATGGTGCCGCCCGTGCGGTAGCCGCGCAGCTGCGACAGCTGCATGGTCTCGAGCACGACACCCTGGCCGGCCATTGCCGCGTCGCCGTGCACGAGGATCGGCAGCGTGGAGAACGTGCCGATGGGCTTGCGGTCCTGCTTGGCGCGGACGATGCCCTCGAGCACGCCGTCGACCGCTTCGAGGTGCGACGGGTTGGCGGCGAGGTAGACGGGCAGCTCGGAGCCGTCCGCTGCCCGGAAGGTGCCCTCGTTGCCGAGGTGGTACTTCACGTCACCCGAGCCGTGGCTGTCGCGCGAGGACTGCGTGCCCTCGAACTCGCGGAAGATCTGGCCGTAGGTCTTGCCGGCGATGTTGCTCAGCACGTTGAGGCGGCCGCGGTGGGCCATGCCGATCGCGGCGCCGTCGAGTCCGGCCGAAGCCGCACCCTGCAGGATGGTGTCGAGCAGGGCGATGGTGGACTCGGAGCCCTCGAGGCTGAAGCGCTTCTGGCCCACGTACTTGGTCTGCAGGAAGGTCTCGAACGCTTCGGCCTCGTTGAGCTTGCCGAGGATGCGCATCTGCTCGTCGTGCATGGGCTTGGCGTAGGGGCGCTCGACCTTGGACTGGATCCACCTGCGCTGGGCCGGGTCTTGGATGTGCATGTACTCGAGGCCGATGGTGCGGCAGTACGAGTCGCGCAGAACACCCAGGATGTCGCGTAGCTTGGCCTGGCGCTTGTCGCCGAACTCACCCGTGACGAACTCGCGGTCCAAGTCCCAGAAGGTGAGGCCGTGGTTGGCGATGTCGAGGTCGGGGTGCGAGCGCTGCACGTATTCGAGCGGGTCGATATCGGCCATGAGGTGGCCGCGCACACGGAACGCGTTGATGAGCTCCTGCACACGGGCCGTCTTCGACACCGTGTCGCTCAGGTCGACCGAGATGTCGGAGGCCCAGTCGATGGGCGCGTAGGGGATGCGCAGCGCCGCGAAGATGTCGTTGTAGAAACCGCGCTGCCCGATGAGCAGCTCGTGAACCTTTTTCAGGTATTCGCCCGAACCGGCGCCCTGGATGACGCGGTGGTCATACGTGGAGGTCAGCGTGATGGTCTTGCCGATGCCGAGCTCGACGAGCGTGTGCTCGGACGCGCCCTGGAACTCGGCGGGGTATTCGAGGGCACCGGCGCCGATGATGCAGCCCTGGCCCTTCATGAGGCGGGGCACCGAGTGCACGGTGCCGATGCCGCCCGGGTTAGTGAGCGAGATCGTCACGCCCTGGAAGTCGGCCGCCGCGAGCTTGCCGCCGCGGGCGCGCTTGACGAGGTCTTCGTAGGCGACGAGGTATTCGCCGAACGTGAGGGTGTCGGCCTTCTTGATGCCGGGAACCATGAGCGAGCGCGTGCCGTCGGGCTTCGGCAGGTCGATGGCGATGCCGAGGTTGATGTGCGCGGGCGCGATGACGCTGGGCTTGCCGTCGATCTCGCCGTAGGCCACGTTCTGGCTCGGGAATTCTTTCAACGCCTGGATGAGCGCCCAGCCGATGAGGTGGGTGAAGCTCACCTTTCCGCCGCGGGCGCGCTTGAGGTGGTTGTTGATCACGATGCGGTTGTCGATCATGAGCTTGGCCGGGATGGTGCGCACACTCGTGGCCGTGGGCACCGTGAGCGAGGCATCCATGTTGGTGGCGAGCGTCTTGGACATGCCGCGCAGGGGAGTGACGGTGTCTTGCGGTTCGTCGGCCGGGGTGTCAGAGGAGACGGTCTTCTGGGGGGCCGTGACGGGCGCGTCGGCCGGGATCGGCGCGGGTTTGGCGGGGGCCGAGGTGGTGCGGGCCACGGGCTGGGCCTTCGACTCCTCGGTGGACTGCGTGGCGGTCGCGGCCGAGGTCTGGGGGGCGGCCTGCGGCGGGGTGCCGAGCGCGGGAGCCGAGGTGGTGGGCGCGGCCGGCGTGCCGGGCTTCTGCGCCTGGTCGGCGGCGGGCGCGGATGCGGGGGCCGCCGGAGTTGCGGACGCCGACGTGGCCGGGGCCGAAGCTCCCTGCCCCTTCACGGCGTGGTAGCGCTCGAGGGTGGGCCACCACGACTCGTCGACGGAATTCTTATCGACGACGTACTGTTCGTACAGTTCTTCGACGAGCCATTCGTTGGCTCCAAATTCGGCCGACGAACCCTCGTCGGTTCCTACGCCGGTCACCTGGCTCGACACTAAGGATCGCCCACTCTCTCCGTTGATATCTGATCGACGAGGCGCAGTCCTACGACGCTCGTCGCGTCCAATCATCAAGCCTAAACCCTTCCCCGGACCGTCGCATTGTCAGGAGGTGGCGTTAGCGTTACAGGTATGGAGTTCTACGGCCAAGCGCCCGCCTTCGATCTGACCTATTCCGATGTGTTCCTGGTGCCCTCGCGCTCCGGCATCACGAGCAGAATGGATGTCTCGCTCGCCACCGACGACGGCACGGGTGCCCAGATCCCCATCGTGTCGGCCAACATGAACTCGGTCACGGGCCCGCGGCTGGCGGCATCCCTCGCCCGACGGGGCGGACTCGGCGTGCTGCCGCAAGACCTGCCGCTGCAAGACCTCGACCACGCCATCCGGTGGGTCAAAGACCAGCCGACCGCGTTCGACACGCCCGTGCGCATGACAGCCGACGCGACCGTGGCCGATGCGCTGCTCGCTCTGCCGCCCGTCTCGGGGCACGGCGTCGTGGTCGAAGACGATCACGGGCGCTTCCTCGGCGCCATCCCCTCGACCCGTCTGGGCTCGGCGCTCGCCGATGCCACCCTCGGCAACCTGCTGCACGGTTCGGTCGCCTCGATCGACGCCGACGACGTGCCCACCGCTCGCGCCGCGTTCGACATCATGGTCGCCGCCGACCTCGACTTCGCGCCCGTGCTGCGGCACGGCATCGTCGTCGGCACGCTCAGCCGCACCTCGGCCCTGCGCTCCACGCTCTACACGCCGGCGCTCGACAGCGATGGGCGACTCGTCGTGGCCTCGGCGCTCGGCATCAACGGAGACGTCGCGGCCAAGGCATCCGCTCTGGCCCGCGCGGGCGTCGACGTGCTCGTGCTCGACACGGCACACGGACACCAGGAGGGCATGCTCGAGGCGCTTGCCACGGTGTCGAAGCTCGACCTCGGCATTCCGCTCGTGGCCGGCAACGTCGTGTCCGAGGCCGGTGTGCGTGACCTCGTGGGCGCGGGCGCCACCATCATCAAGGTGGGCGTCGGGCCGGGCGCCATGTGCACGACGCGCATGATGACGGCCGTCGGGCGGCCGCAGTTCTCGGCCGTGCTCGAGACCGCCGAGACGGCGACCGAGCTGGGCGCGCACGTGTGGGCCGACGGCGGGGTGCGCTACCCGCGCGATGTGGCCCTCGCGCTGGCCGCCGGGGCATCCAGCGTCATGGTCGGCTCGTGGTTCGCCGGCACGATCGAGGCGCCGGGCAACCTGCGCACCGACGACGACGGCCGCCTCTACAAAGAGAGCTGGGGCATGGCCTCGACCAAGGCCGTGGTCGAGCGCTTCGGCCGCCTCGACCCCTATGAGCTCGCGCGCAAGATGCTTTTCGCCGAGGGCATCTCGTCGTCCAAGATCTATCTCGACCCGCTGCGGCCCTCGCTCGAAGACCTGCTCGACATGATCACGTCGGGCCTGCGTTCGTCGTTCACCTACGCGGGTGCCACGTCGCTGGCCGAGTTCCGCGAGCGAGCCCGCGTGGGCCTGCAGTCGGCGTCGGGTTACGAAGAAGGCAAGGCCCTCCCCGTCTCCTGGTGAGACACAGAGTTCGCCGGTATAGTTGGGCGAATAATGGATGACCCTCCTTCATCGTCTGTGTCCCTGCCCTCCTCTTCTGAGCCCTCTGCCTCGGGTCCCTCTGCTTCGGGTCCCTCTGCTTCGGGTCCCTCTGGCTCGGGCCCCCTCCGCGGCGCTCGCGTGCCGAGCACCCGAATCGGGGTGGTGTTCGCGTGATGTACGAGTGGATCATGCTCGGCGTGGGCGTCGTGCTCACGATCGGCACCGGCCTCTTCGTGGCCAGCGAGTTCGCGCTCGTCAACCTCGACCGTTCCGACCTCGAAGCCCGGCGCGAGCGCGGCGAGACGAAGCTCAGCATGACGATCGCCGCGCTGCGCATCACCTCGACGCACCTGTCGAGCGCGCAGCTGGGCATCACGCTCACCACACTGCTCACGGGTTACACCATGGAGCCGGCGCTGTCGTCGCTCCTGGCGGGCCCGCTCGGCGCCGTCGGTCTGCCCGAGGACGTCGTGCCCGTGATCGCCACACCCATCGCGCTCGTGATCGCCACGCTCGCGTCGATGGTCATCGGCGAGCTCGTGCCCAAGAACTTCGCGCTGGCCCTGCCGATTCAGACCGCCAAGCTCGTCATCCCCTTCCAGACCCTCTTCACGACCGTGTTCAAACCGGCCATCGTCGTGCTGAACGGCAGCGCCAACGGGCTGCTGCGGTCGGTCGGCATCGAGCCGAAGGAAGAGCTGTCGGGCGCCCGCACGGCCGAAGAACTCTCGAGCCTGGTGCGGCGTTCCGCCAGCGCTGGTGTGCTCGAGCAAGACACGGCCACATTGCTCAACCGCACGCTGCAATTCGCCAACCACGACGCCTCCGATGTGATGACGCCCCGGCCGCGTGTGGCGTGGGTGCAGCGCACCGACTCCGCCCAGGCCGTCGTCGACCTCGCCCGGTCGACGGGTTACTCCCGGTTCCCCGTGGTCGACGAGGGCATCGACGACATCGTCGGCGTCGTGCACGTGAAGCAGGCCGTTGCCGTGCCGCGTGCCCGACGTTCCGAGGTGCCGGCATCCGCCCTGATGACCGAGGCGATCCGGGTGCCAGAGACCATGCGCCTCGACACGCTCCTCTCCGAGCTGCGCGGACGGGGCTATCAGATGGCCGTCGTGCTCGACGAGTACGGCGGAACGGCCGGCGTCGCCACGCTCGAAGACCTGGTCGAAGAGATCGTCGGCGAAGTGGTCGACGAACACGACCGCACGCGCGCCGGCATCGTGCGCGCCCGCGGATCGATCGCGTTCCCCGGCAGCCTGAGGCCCGACGAATTGCTCGAAAGCACGGGCATCCATGTGCCCGAGGACGGGCCGTATGAGACCGTCGCCGGTTTCGTGATGAGCGAGCTCGGCCGCCTGCCCGAACAGGGCGACGAGGTCGAGACCGCCGACGGCACGCTGAAGGTGGAACGCCTCGACGGGCGTCGCATCGACCGTTTGCGCTTCACCGAACGCCCCGTCGACGAGAGCGACGAGGCCGACGGGCGCGACGGGTCGTCGGCCCGCGCCGCTCGATCAGCCGAGCGCGAAGCCACGCGCGCGGCTGACCGCGCCGAACGGGCGTCCGACCGAGCCGACCGCGCCGCAGACCGAGCCGACCGTGACGCCACGCGCGACGCGACACGGGAAGCCGCCCGCGCCGCGCAGGCCGAGAAACGCGAACAGACCGCGACCACCGCGAAGTCGGCCCGCACCCGCGCGGCCGACGCCGTGCTCGAGGGCCGTGGCGAAGCCGCCGAGCCCGTCGAACCTGTCGAGCGCGATAAACGCACCACCACGAAGAAGGGAGACCGATCATGAGCGATTGGGCAGGAATAGCCTGGCTCGTCGTGCTGCTGCTCGGCAACGCCTTCTTCGTCGGCGCCGAGTTCGCCGTCATCTCGGCCCGCCGCTCGCAGATCGAACCGCTCGCCGAGCAGGGCAAACGCAGCGCCATCACGGCGCTCTGGGCCATGGAGCACGCCACGCTCATGCTGGCCACGAGCCAGCTCGGCATCACGGTGTGTTCGCTGCTGATCTTGAACGTGTCCGAGCCCGCCATCCACCACCTGCTCGAGGTGCCGCTGGCGCTCACAGGGCTGCCTGAGGAGTTCATCTCGACCATCGCGTTCGTCATCGCGCTGATCGTCGTGTCCTACCTGCACGTGGTCTTCGGCGAAATGGTGCCCAAGAACCTGTCGTTCTCGATTCCCGACCGCGCCGTGCTGCTCTTGGCGCCGCCGCTCGTGTTCGTGTCGCGCGTGTTCAAGCCCATCATCTGGTCGCTCAACGCCGTCGCCAACCTCGTGCTGCGGCTGTTCCGCGTCGAGCCGAAAGACGAGGCTGCCTCGACATTCACGCTGGATGAGGTGGCCACCATCGTCGGTCAGTCGACGCGAGAGGGCGTGCTCGAAGACTCGACCGGCGCGCTCGTGGCGGCGTTCGAATTCACCGAGAAGAAGGCCCGCGATGTGGCCGTGCCCCTCGACCAGCTCGTGACGCTCGGCGAGAACGCGACGACCGAAGACCTCGAGCGCTCGGTGGCCCGCCACGGGTTCTCGCGCTACGTGGTCGTCGACGACGAACAGGCTCCCGTGGGCTATCTCCACCTGAAAGACGTCCTGAAGCTCGAAGCCGACGAAGAGCCGGGCGAGGAGACCCTGCCGATCCCGTCGAAGCGCGTGCGGCAGTTGGTGTCCATCTTCGACGACACCGATCTCGAAGACGCGCTCACGTCGATGCGCCGCAGCGGTTCGCACCTCGCGCGCACCTTCGACTCCGAGGGCACGACCACGGGTGTGCTGTTCCTCGAGGACATCATCGAGGAGCTCGTCGGCGAGGTCGAAGACGCCACGCAGCGCGGGCAGCGCCAGCGCGGCTGACAGCGCGACGGCGTGACGACCTGACGGCCTGACGGCGTGACGGCCTGACGGCCTGAGGACCTGGCATTCGGCTCGACACACGAAAGGCGGCCACCCCGAGGGGATGGCCGCCTTTCGCATGCCAGCGCCAGAGCGCCCGAGGCCGAGCTAGCTGCGCGGCGCGCGCTCGTACTGGCCGGGCAGGTAGTCGAGCGTGTCGCCCAGCTCGAAGGCTGCACGGGCCGCGAAGTGCGGGTCGCGCAGGAACTCGCGGCCGGCCATGACTGCGTCGGCGTCGCCTGTTGCGACGATCTTGTCGGCCTGGGCCGGCTCGGTGATGAGTCCGACGGCCGAGACGGGCACGCCGGCCTGCTGCTTCACGTGCGCGGCGAACGGCACCTGGTAGCCGGGTCCCACGGTGATGTTGGCGGCCGGCACGTTGCCGCCCGACGAGATGTCGAAGAGGTCGGCGCCGGCGTCTCGGGCCCAGCCGGCCACGGTGGCGGTGTCATCCTCGTTCCAGCCGCCCTCGGTCCAGTCGCTGGCCGAGAAGCGCACGAAGAGGGCCAGATCGCCGGCGACCTCGCGGATGGCCTCGACCACGCGCAGCAGCAGGCGGGCACGGTTCTCGAGCGATCCGCCGTATTCGTCGGTGCGGTCGTTCGACAGGGGAGACAGGAACTGGTGCAGCAGGTAGCCGTGGGCGGCGTGGACCTCGAGCACGTCGAACCCGGCCAGGCGCGCGCGCACGGCCGCACTGCGGAAGTCCTCGACGACCTTCTCGATGCCGTCGGCGTCGAGCGCCTCGGGCGTGGCATAGTCGCCGAACGGAACGGCCGAGGGGCCGACGGTCTGCCATCCGCCGTCGGAGAGGGGCACCGAGCCGTGGCCCGTGTGCGGTCCCCACGGCGCGAAGGTGGAGGCCTTGCGACCCGCGTGAGCGAGCTGGATGCCGGCGGCGGCACCCTGGGAGTGCAGGAAGTCGACGATGCGCACCCAGGCATCCTTCTGCGCGTCGTTCCAGATGCCGGTGTCTTCGGGCGAGATGCGGCCCTCGGGGCTGACGGCCGTGGCCTCGGTGACGACGAGCCCGGCGCCGCCCGACGCGTACTGGCCGAGGTGCACGAGGTGCCAGTCGACGGGGATGCCGTCGCGCTCCATGACCGAGTACTGGCACATGGGCGCCACCCAGAGACGGTTGCGCAGTGTGAGGGTGCGGACGGTGAGGGGGCTGAAGAGGTGAGACATCCTGCTCCTTGTGAGGCTGAACGAGCGGACCGACGGGGAGAGCCGCCGATCGACAGTGATGAGAGCGACGCGGTGCGAGCACACGCGCGCCACAGGGGACAAGCGGCCTGCGCCGCCAGATATTCCGGCCGTAGGGTGGAGGCATGAGCGAGTGGACGGCATTCACCGACGACGACGCGGCACGCTGGATTTCCGTGCCCGCACCCGACGACGACAAATACTCGCGGGGGGTGCTGGGCGCGATCACGGGGTCGACGTCCTACCCGGGGGCCGCCGTGCTGAGCGTGCAGGCGGCGCACCGCACGGGCGTGGGGATGGTGCGCTACCTGGGGCCGCGGCATCCGAGCGAGTTGGTTCTGGCCCGGCGGCCCGAGGTCGTCACGGCCGACGGACGCGTGCAGGCCTGGGTGATCGGCTCGGGTATCGACGAGCAGGCGTTGAAGCCGAAGCGTCGCGCCCGCATCATCCGTGCCCTCGAATCGGGCGACCCCGCCGTGATCGACGCGGGTGTGCTGGGCCTCTTCGCCGAACATCGCTTGATGGGGGGAGATGGTGGCGGGCGCACGAAGAGCATTCTGACGCCGCACTTCTCCGAGCTCGTGGTGCTGCTCGGGCGCGCGGGCATCGATACCGACGTGGATACCGTGAAGCAGGCCCCGGCCGACTGGGCCGTGCGCGCCGCCGAGGCCTCGGGTGCCGTGGTGCTGCTGAAGGGCAACACCACCTACATCGCCGACCCGGATGGCGCACGCCTCACGGTCTCGGGCGCGCCGTCGTGGCTCGCGACCGCCGGCTCGGGCGATGTGCTGGGCGGAGTCTTGGGCGCGCTCGTGGCCACCCACCGTGACGCGATCGACGCGGATGCCGGGGCCCTGGCACCCCTGGCCGCCACGGGAGCGCTGCTGCACGCGCGCGCCGCCGAGCTCGCGTCGGCCGGGGGACCGATGGCCGCGCTCGACGTGGCCGACATCCTCGGATCGGCCATAAAAAGTTGGCTGAATTCGCCCTCACACTAACGTTCAGGTAACCCATCGGCGTCGCCCGGATTCACGGGCACTTCTCCGACCGCCCCGACATTCCGGGCCCGTGGCGCATAGCCTGTTCATAGAATGTTCCCAGTAGTAGCCGCGGTTCGCTTCCTACGGTTGAACCACATCTACCGCCACAGGGAGCAGATCACCATGAAGACCAGTACTCGACAGAACACCGCCGTAGCACTCGCCGGAATCGCCGTGATCGGTGGCCTCGCGGGGTGCTCCTCCGCCGGAGCCGACGCCGAGGGCACGGGCAGCACGTCCGGCAGCGGCAGCACGAGCGCGAGCACGCCCGCGGCGGGCGCCACCTCGGAATCGTCGTCGGGCGCGGCCGGCTCGGGCGCCGACGCCAGCGCGCTGAAAGACGGCACCTACACCGAAGACGGCTCGTACAACTCCCCGGGTGGAGAAGAGTCGATCACCGTGAAGCTGACCCTCGCGGGTGGTGTGGTCGAGGACCTCGACGTCACGTCGAACGCCACCAACCCGAACTCGAAGAAGTATCAGGGCGAGTTCGTCGACGGCATCAACGACATCGTCGTGGGCAAGTCGATCGACGACCTCAACGTGTCGAAGGTGGCCGGGTCGTCGCTCACGAGCGGCGGGTTCAACGACGCCATCGACAAGATCATCGCCGACGCCTCCTAGTGTCGGGCGAGGCCGTGGCACCGACATCCGCCCCGCGTGGGCCCGAGCCTTACGTTTTCGACGCCATCGGCACGCGGTGGCAGATCGACACCGACCGTGAGGTGCCAACGGCCCTGCGCCAGGCGATCGCCGCGCGCATCGATCAATTCGACCGCGATTACTCGCGATTTCGCGAGGATTCGCTGGTGACGCGGCTGGCGCGGTCGGCGGGGGCCTATCGGGTTCCCGCCGACGCGCAGCCGCTCATCGAGGTGTATGAGCGGCTCTACCGCGTGACGTCGGGGGCCGTGACGCCGTTCGTCGGGGACGCGCTCGTCTCGTTGGGGTACGACGCGCAGTATTCGCTCGTGCCCACCGCCGCCGAGCCCGCCCCCTCGACCGTGCTGCGACTGGCGGATGTCGTCGACGACACGTCCGCGGTGCGGGCCGGGTCCGTCGTGCACACCACACGTCCCGTGACCGTCGACGTCGGCGCGGCCGGTAAGGGCTATCTCGTCGACCTCGTCGTGGCGCTGCTCGATGACGCCGGCTTCGACAGCTTCACGGTGGATGCCTCGGGCGATCTGTTCCGTCGCGGTGCGCCCATCCGCGTGGCGCTCGAGCATCCGTACGACCCCTCGAAGGCCGTCGGAGTCGTCGAGCTCGGCGACGCCGCCCTGTGCGCCTCGGCTACCAACCGCCGGGCGTGGGGCAACGGCCTGCACCACGTGATCGACGGCCGCACGGGGCTCCCGACGCCGCAGGTCGCCGCCACCTGGGCCCTGGCCGCCGACGCTCGCACGGCCGACGGCGTGGCCACGGCCCTCTTCTTCACCGACCCGTCGGCACTCCGCGAGGAGTTCGGTGCCGACGGGGTCCGCATCTTCTCGTCGGGTCGCCTCGAACGCACCCCCACTTTCCAGGGAGAGATCTTCGTATGAAACGACTGCTCGATGTGCGCTTGGGGCGCGTGGGCATGTACACCCTCGTGATGGGCGTGCTGTTCGCTCTCCTCGCGGTCACGCTCATCTTCTCGGTGCTCTCGCCCGACCTCATCTCGTTCGACCCGCTGGTGCTGCTCGGCAGCGCCGCGGCCGCCGTGCTCACGTGCCTCGTTGCGGGTCGCGTGTTCGGGCTGCTGTTCCGGGTGCGCCCGCAAGACGGCTCGGCCATCATCACGGGCCTGCTGCTCTTCTTCATCCTGCAGCCGTCGCTCGAACCGGCGGGTCTCGGCGGCATCGTGCTGGCCGGCGCGGTCGCCACGGCGAGCAAATACGCGCTCGCGGTGCGGGGACGCCACATCTTCAACCCGGCGGCCTTCGGCGCGTTCTTCGTCACCGTCACGGCCATCGACCCGTCGATCTGGTGGGTGGCCACCACGCCGCTCCTGCCGTTCGTGGCCATCGGCGCCTTCCTCATCCTCTACCGCACGCGCCGGCTCGGCATCGGCGGATGGTTCATCCTCGTCTCGCTCGTCATCGTCACGATCCGCCTGCTCCTCTTCGGCCAGGATGTCGGGGGAGCCGTCGGCACGGCCCTGGCGTCCTACCCGATCATCTTCATCGCGGGTTTCATGCTCTCGGAGCCGCTCACTCTGCCGCCGAGGCGCTGGCAGCAATTCGTCGTGGCGACCATCGCGGCCGTGCTGTTCGCCATCCCGTTCAACCTGTTCGAGGTGCTGTTCTCCTCGCCCGAACTGGCCCTGCTCGTGGCGAACCTCGTGGCCTTCGGCTTCGGCCAGCGCCGCCGCATCCGCCTGAGCCTCGTCGGCCAGCGGCGCCCGACGCCCGGAACCGTCGAGCTCACGTTCCAGCCGAGCGCGCCCGTGCGCTATCACGCGGGCCAATACCTCGAGGTCACGGTGCCGCACGGGCCCGCCGACAGGAGGGGCAGCCGCCGCGTGTTCAGCCTCGTGTCGGCGCCGTCGGCCGCGCATCCGACCGATGCGCCGACACCCGTCGCCATCGCGTTCAGCCTGCCCGAGCCGGCATCGTCGCTGAAGCGCGCCCTCGTCAGCCTCGAGCCCGGCCAGCGCATCTCGGCCACGGGCGTGTGGGGCGACTTCCTGCTGCCCGCCGACCCGGCCGCGCCCCTGCTGCTCGTCGCCGCGGGCATCGGCGTCACGCCCTTCGTCTCCCAGCTGACCGAGGCGCAGCGACGTGGCGAGAAGCGTGACGTCGTGCTCGTCTACGCCGTATCGGATGTCGAGGCCCTCGCCTATCTGCCCGAGCTCGAAGCCTCGGGGGCCCGCGTGTTCATCTCGGCGCCCGAAGCACCCGACACGCTGCCGACCGGGTGGAAGTACATCGGCGCGGGGCGTATCGACGGCGACCGGTTGCGCGAGCATGTGCCCGACCTGACCGAGCGCACGACGCTGATCTCTGGCCCTCCCGGCCTCGTCGACGCGCTGAAGCCCGCGCTGCGGCAGGCCGGTGTGCGCCGGGTTCACAGCGACTACTTCTCCGGGTATTGATCGGCGGCGGGGCGCGGCCGAACAATAGGATGAGGGCGATGTCTTCCGAACCGTCTTCGTCGTCCGCCGCCGTGCCCCGCTCCGTGCCTGGGGCTGCATCCGCGTCCGGATCTGCCGATGCCGCGTCTGCCTCGGGGCAGGGTGACGCGCCCCGAATGTCGCCGACGTCGTCCCGCGCATCCGGCGGCGTGCCGGCCGCGGACTCCTTCCCGGCCGATGGCTTGCTCTGGTCGGCCCCCGTTCTCTGGGTGGCCTTCGTCGTCGTCCACGTCATCGTCTCGCTCGGCGTCATCTACGCCCCGAACACGCCGCTCAACGACGTCACGGGTGTCTACCTCGGCTGGATGCGCGAGGCGCTCGCCGGGGGACCGGTCGTCGGCATCGACGCCGTCTGGGTCTACCCCATCGCGGCGCTCGTGCCCATGGCGATCCCGCTTCTCGGCGGCACGAGCGTGGTGGGCTACGGCTTCGCCTGGCTCGTGCTCGTGGCTGCGTTGGACGCCGTGGCGTTCTGGTTCCTCCTCGGCAGCGCCCAACGCGGCACCCGCACGCGTGCCCGCTGCCTGGCCGCCTGGTGGTGGCTCGCGTTCCTGCTGCTGTTCGGCGTGATCGGCGTTGCCCGGCTCGATGCGCTCACGGCATCCCTGTCGCTCATCGCCATGCTCATCGCGGTGAATCGCCCGATCGTCGCGTCGGTGCTGCTCGCCGTGGCCACGTGGATCAAGATCTGGCCGGCCGCGATCCTGGCGGCGGCCTTCATCGTGTTGCGCAGTCGCTGGCGCGTGGCCGCTGCGGCCGCCGGCACCTCGGTCGCCATCGTCGCCGCGGCGCTCATCGCGGGCTCGGGCCTCACGGTCTTCAGCTTCATCACCGAGCAGACGGGCCGCGGCATCCAGATCGAATCGCCCGTCGCCGTGCCCTACCTCTGGGCGACGTCGTTCGGGGCGCCCGGTTTCACGACCTACTTCGATCGAGAAATCCTCACCTTCCAGCTCACCGGAACGGGCGCGGGCGTCGTCTCGACCCTCATGACGCCGCTGCTCGTCATCGCCCTCGCCGTCGTGGCCTGGTTCGGATGGCGCGCCACCCGGGCCGGCGCCTCGGCCGTGCGCCTCTTCCCCCAGGTGGCCCTCGCGCTCGTGCTGGTGTTCATCGTCTTCAACAAGGTCGGGTCGCCGCAGTACCTCTCCTGGCTCGTCGCGCCCGTCGCGGCGCTCATCGTGGTCGGCGGCCGGCGCGCGCCCCTGCTGGCCGGACTCACGCTGGTCGTCGCGGCCATGACGCAGATCATCTACCCCTACTACTACGACGCGCTCGTGCAGACCCAGACGTGGATGGTGCTGCTCATCACCCTGCGCAACGCCGGCCTCGCCGTCATGCTCGTCATCGTCGCCGTCGAGATCTGGCGCGCGGGCTCCGAGGCCCGGGCCGCGGTCCCACTCGCATCCGCCTAACTATCCGAGGAGAAATCATGTTGGTCGCCTTCAGCGTCGCCCCATCCGGCGGTTCGAACGAGGATGCCTCGGTGCACGACGCCGTGGCCGCCGCCGTCAAGATCGTGCGTGAATCGGGTCTGCCCAACCACACCGACTCGATGTTCACGACACTCGAGGGGGAGTGGGACGAGGTCTTCGACGTCATCCGCCGCGCCACCGAGGCCGTCGGTGCGTTCGGCCCGCGCGTCTCGCTCGTGCTGAAGGCCGACATCCGCCCCGGCCACACGGGCGAATTGACGGGCAAGGTCGACCGTCTCGAGAGCGCCCTCGACCGCATCCGGGAGTAGCGCGTTCGGTGGCGGGGCGGTGCGGTCGCTTGACTCCTCCGCTGCCCGCCGGTCTGTCCGTTTGGCCCTCGCGCCGGGTTGCGGATTCACCGCTTCGCCGCCGCTTCATCGCCACTCCGTGTCGCCGCCGGAACCCGATGATCGAATCGATTCGATTCCGGATCGGAACGCGCCTAGACTGAGCGCATGCCTGCCGCCACCGACGGGTCGACACCGCTGTCGTCGACCCGCATTCGTCTTGCCCTGATCGCCCTCGCCATCGGGTCGTTCGGCATCGGCACGACCGAGTTCGTCGCCATGGGTCTGCTGCCCGATATCGCGCGCGACCTGCTGCCCGCGCTCTTCGCCGATTCGGCCGAGCACGCCAACGCCCAGGCCGGCTGGCTCATCAGCGCCTATGCCCTCGGCGTCGTCGTCGGCGCGCCCACGATCGCGGCCTTCGTCGCCCGCTACCCCCGGCGTTACGTGCTCGTCATCCTGGGCGCGGCCTTCACGATCGCGACCGTCGCCACGTCGCTCGCGCCCACCTTCGAGACGGTGCTCATCTCGCGTTTCATCGCAGGCATCCCGCACGGCGCCTACTTCGGCATCGCCTCGCTCGTCGCGGCCCGGCTTATGGGTCCGGGCCGGCGCGCACGCGGCGTTGCCCTCGTCATGTCGGGCCTCACGATCGCCAACATGATCGGCGTGCCGCTCGCCACCTTTGTCGGCCAATCGTTCGGCTGGCGCTCGGCCTACTTCCTGGTCGCCATCGTCTTCGCCCTCGCCACCGCGGCCGTGTGGTTCGCGGTGCCGCAGCAGCCGGGCGACGCGGGTCAGACCATGCGCAAAGAGCTCAAGGCGTTCACGCGCGCCCAGGTGTGGTTCGCGCTGCTCATCGGCTCGATCGGTTTCGGCGGTTTCTTCGCCGTCTACAGCTACATCGCTCCCATCGTCACCGATGTCACGGGCGAGAGCGCCGGCCTCGTGCCCTGGGTGCTGTTCGCCATCGGCCTCGGCATGACCATCGGCAATTTCGTGGGCGGCCACATCGCCGACAAGAGCGTCAAGCTCTCGCTCTTCGTGTTCTTCCCGCTCATGCTCGTGGTGCTCGTCGGCCTCGCTCTCACGGCCGCGTGGCTGCCGGCGCTGTTCTTCTTCGTGTTCGCGACCGGTTTCGCGGCACAGGGCATCGGCCCCACCATCCAGACCCGCTTGATGGATGTCGCGGGCGACAGCCAATCGATCGCCGCCGCCCTGAACCACTCCGCCCTCAATATCGGCAACGCCCTCGGAGCGTTCCTCGGCGGTGTCACCATCGCGGCCGGCGCCGGCTACCTCTCGCCCGTCTGGGTGGGCGCCGTGCTGACTGTCGCGGGTATCGCCCTCGCCGTGCTGAGCTACGCCACCGAGAGCCGCAGCGCCGCATCTCGTGGCGTGAAACCGCTCGACCAGAATGCAGAACGGGCGGATGCCGCAGCATCCACCCGTTCGTAAGCTCGCCCTCGCGGGGCCGGCCCGCCGCTAGTCGACGATGATGCCGTCGAGGATGGCGCGCTTGCGCAGCGCCACCTTGGTGCCGACGTCGTGGCCGGCGAGGCGGTACTTCTCGCGGATGCGCTTGAGGTAGCTCTTGGCCGTCTCTTCCGAGATGCTGAGCTCGAACGCGACTGTCTTGACGGGTTCGCCGGCGGCATAGAGCGCCATGACGCGGCGCTCCTGCGCGCTGAGCTTCGGCCCACCCGACACGGTCGCGTTGAGCGCCAGGTCGAGTTCGGCCGAGATGTAGGACTCGCCGCGGTTGGCGGCACGGATGGCCTCGGCGATCATGGAGGCGTCCTCGCTCTTGACGAGGTAGCCGACTGCGCCGGCCGCCAGCGCCTCGCGCACGACGGCGGGGTCGGAGTACGTGCTCATGAGCACGGTCCTGACGCCGGCGGCCTTCAGCGTGGACAGCTTGAGCGAGACGGGGATGTTGTCCTTGAGGTCGAGGTCGAGCAGCACGACGTCGACGGGGAACTCTTTCGCGGTCAGGAGTTCGGGCCAGGTGGGCACGGCGACGACCATGTCGATGTCGTCGGCGGCGCTGCGCACCCACTCGGTGAGGGCTCCGAGGAGCATCCTGTGATCGTCGACGATCGCCAGGCGGATGTTGCTCAGGGTGTTCGGCATCGGTTCTCCTGTCAGTGACGGCTCGGTGTGCGAGCGGCAGGGCTCTCGACCGTGCATTCAATTTCTACCGTAATTCCGAGCGGGCGTGCGGCATCGACATAGCTTCCCACACGCGAGAATCCCAGCCAGGTGCCCGGTTCGACGGCCGTGCGGCGCACGCCCTCGACCACGATGACGAGCGGGAAACGTTGCGTGGGCGTGTCGACGGGCGGCAGCGGCAGGGCCGGGAAACGCAGTTCGACCGACGGAACCTGTCTCGGGTTGGCGCTGATGAGCAGCCAGAGGGCGCTCAGCAGACCGTCGCGTTGCCGCTGATCGAGCGTGGCGGCGAGGCCGTGCGGGTCGACGACGTCGATCGAGTCGCCCAGGAATTCGGATTCGGCGATGGCGTGCACCAGCCAGCTCGTGCTGCGGTTTTGTACGAGGTGTTGCCGCAGCTCGGTGGCGAGCTCCTGCGCCCGCGAGGCGCGCGCGGGTGTCAGCGGCAGTGGTTCACGCCCCGAGGACACGTCGGCGAAGAGTTCTTCGACCTCACGGTCGAGCGCCGCGAGCTCTTCTGTTTCGAGCATGCTGACGCCGAAGGCCGGCGCGGCGACGGTCGACTGGATGAGCACACGGTCGAGCGCCATGCGCACCATGCGCCGGTAGGACGCGACGACGGCGCACCCGACGAAGGCGGGCCCGACCGTGAGGGTCAGCGTGAGCAGCTGCGGCGCGATGGTGGCGGGGGAGGAGCGCTGCTCCGAAAGGAACACGGCGACGAGCGCGAGGCCGAGCAGGGCCGTGACCACGGCGACCTCGCGCGCCGGACGGAGCGTGACGGCGGCGAGAAGCGCACCGCCGACCGCGACGGACGCCGAGGGGTAGAGCCGGGCTCCGCTGAGCCCCCAGATGGCCGTGAGGTCGAGCGCCACGGTGGCGCCCAGGGCCGCGAGCAGCAGGATGAAGACGGGCAGGTCGAGCAGATAGCCGCGGCGCCGCACGAGCCAGGCGATGAGGGCGACCGAGACCGCGAAGACCGCCCACGCGGCCACGTTGAGGGGCAGACGCGGGTAGTCGCCGAGGTGCGTGAGGAACCGCCACAGGCCGTTGGCCACGATGAAGGCGCCCGCCACCGCGAGCCCGCTGCCGAGCTGGGACGTGCCGAGGTTCGACCGCACGCGTTCGGTGCGGCGACCGGCCCGGGGGTTGGTGTCGAGGGGAACGCTCATTGTTTCGTGACCTCCAGGACGACGGTCGTGCCGGCGCCGCGTGCCGAGAAGACGCGCACGGTGCCCCCGATGTCGTCGAGCCGCGCGATGACCGATTCGCGAAAACCGAGTCGTCCGCCGGGGATCTCGTCGGGGTCGAATCCGACCCCCGCGTCGGTCACGACGGCGCGTGCGGCGGTCTCGTCGTCGCTCAGCGTGACATGGGCCCGGGTCACCTGCGCGTGACGGCGCACGTTCTCGAGGCACTCCGACAGAGCGAGCACGAAGGCCTCGAGGTGTTCGGGCGGCAGGTCGACCTCGCCCGCGCCGTGCCAGTCGATCTCGAGGCCGCGCCCGTCGAGTCGCGAGCGCAGCCCGGCGAGTGACGCCCCGACGGGCACCTCGGCCGTCGTGGTGAGTGAATAGTCACCGGATGCTTCGGGCTGCGGTGTCTCGCCGAGGCGCAGTCGTCTGAGCAACTCGCCGTCGGATTCGGCTTGCCGCCGCAGGGCCTCCCCGTTGACGCCGACACCTGAGTGAGCGAGCAGTGTGAGGGTGGCGAGTGCCGTGTCGTGCAGCAACCGGGCGTCGCGCAGCCGGCGCGCCTCGGTCTCGCTCGCGCGGCGCTCGATGTTGTAGGCCCGCCCGATGCGGCCGATGCGACGCATCACGCGCGGGAAGCTGGCGCCCAACCATCCACCGAATGTGGCGGCGACGCCCCAGCCCGTGATGATGAGCGCGACGCCGCCCGACAGGTTGGCGGGGGTGCCCGCGAGCAGCGCGAGGTAGAGGGCGATCGTGAGCATGAATGCGACGGCACCCAGGATGATTTCGCGCCAGCTGACGACGAGGACGGCCGCGACGCCGCCGATGCCGAGCGCCGCGATGAGGCCCATGGCGGACGAACTGCCCACGTTCCAGGCGCCGTCCATGAGCACGCCGATGGTCAGCAGCGACACGAAGCCCAGCGAGACGACGGCGACGATGAGGAAGTCTCGGGGACGCCACGCGGCGAGGGCGTGGGCGGCCGCGAGGAGCACGAGGGGAATGCTGGCCACGATGGGCTGCTCGGGCGCGAGCACGCCGGGGATCCAGAGGATGACGAGGCTCACGACCGTGCCGATGAGCCCGAAGGCGGCGGCGCTCACGGCCAACAGACGGCCCATCTGGTAGGAGAAGCGGTCCTGTTCCCGCCTCGAGAGCCGGGCCTCGGCCGCGCCGAACGACGTCCGGGGGAGGGTGCCCGCCGGGCCCCTGCCGGCGGCGACTCGAGGCGCGCGTGGCATACGAAGAATCCTATCCGGCGCGGGTGACGCGGCGGGTGCGGGTTCGTCAGGCCGCGAGCAAGCGCGCCAGGTGCCGCGCCACGGCCTCGTGTTCGATGAGGAACCCGTCGTGACCGAACGAGGACGACAGCACGGTCGCGTCCGCGTCGATCGACGTGCGGATGCCGCGGGCGATGCGGCTCTGCCCCTCGACGGGGAACAACCGGTCGGAGTCGATGCCGATGACCACGGTGCGCGCCGTGACACGTTCGAGCGCGGCATCCACCCCGCCGCGCCCGCGGCCCACGTCGTGCGAGTTCATGGCCTCGACGAGCACGAGATAGCTGTTGGCGTCGAAGCGCCTCGTGAACTTGTTGCCGTGGAAGTCGAGGTAGGACTCGACGGCCCAGCGCCCGTTGTCGCCGAGCGGCGAGATCTCGGACTGCCACGACCGCCCGAACCGCTCGTTGAGCTCTTCGGGGCTGCGGTAGTTGAGCAGCGCCATGCGCCGGGCCAGCGCGAGCCCCCGGTGCGGCCCCTGCCCGACGGCCGCATCGTAGTAGTCGCCACCCGCCCACTGCGGGTCGATGCGGATGGCCTCGAGCTGCAACGAGTTCAACGCCACCTGATCGGATGTCGTCACGGGGGGCGCCGACAACAGCCCGAGCCGCGCGACCCGTTCGGGATGCGTGACGGCCCACTCGAGCGCGTGCATGCCGCCCATCGAGCCGCCGATGACGGCGAAGAACCGGTCGATGCCGAGCGCGTCGGCGAAGAGCGTCTGCGCGGCGACCTGATCGCGGATGGTCGTGAAGGGGAACCGGGCACCCCACTCGGTGCCGCCGGGAGAGAAGGAGGACGGACCGGTGGAGCCCTGGCATCCGCCCAGCATGTTGGGGGCGACGACGAAGTAGCGGTCGGTGTCGATGGCGAGGCCGGGCCCGACGATGCCGTTCCACCAGCCGCCCGTCTTGTGCCCGGGGCCGCCCTGGCCGACGACGTGGCTGTCACCCGTGAGGGCGTGCAGGATGAGGATGGCGTTGTCGCGCTCGGGCGTGAGCTCGCCCCAGCTCTCGTAGGCCAGGCGCACATGCGGCAGGTGGCCGCCCGATTCGAAGTCGAGGGGGCCCAGCTCGGCGAAGCGGCGGTCGCCCGGCCGGTCGCCGTCGCGCCAGGCGCCCGAGGCCGGCGGCTTGCCGAGCACGGTGCGCGCCTCCGCCTCGGTGACGAAGCGCGACGGAACGGTGTCCGCGGAAGTCTGCCAGTCCATGTCTTCAATTCTGTCGGTACGACGCCGCCCCGGTGTCCATGTTACGGACGCCGGGGCGGCGGGGGAGGTGGCGCTAGGCCTGCGCGCGGACCGCGCGGTTGCTACACGCGCGCGGCGTCGGCCACGCGCTTGGCCGCGGCGAGCGCCTGCGTGAGGTCGGCCTTCAGGTCGTCGATGTTCTCGAGTCCCACCGAGAGGCGCACGAGGCCGGGCGTGACACCCGTCGTGAGCTGCTGTTCGGGCGTGAGCTGCGAGTGGGTGGTCGACGCGGGGTGGATCACGAGCGAGCGCACGTCACCGATGTTGGCGAGGTGCGAGAAGAGGGTGAGGCTGTTGACGAGTTCGCGCCCGGCATCCACCCCGCCCTTCAGCTCGAAGCTCAGCACGGCGCCGACACCCTTGGGGGCGTAACGGTTGGCCGCGGCATACCAGGGGCTCGAGGGCAGGCCCGAGTAGTTGACGCTCGCGATGTCGGGGTGCTGGTCGAGCCACTCGGCGATCTCCTGCGCGTTCTGCACGTGACGCTCGATGCGCAGCGACAGCGTCTCGATGCCTTGGATGAGCAGCCACGCGCTGTTGGGCGAGATGGCGGCACCCAGGTCGCGCAGCAACTGCACGCGCGCCTTGATGATGTAGGCCAGGGAGTCGCCGACCGCGGTCGTGTAGCTGGCGCCGTGGTAGGACGGGTCGGGCTCGGTGAGCCCCGGGAACTTCTCGACGTTCTTCGACCACTCGAATTTTCCGCCGTCGATGATGATGCCGCCGATGGTCGTGCCGTGTCCGCCCAGGAACTTGGTCGCCGAGTGCACCACGATGTCGGCGCCGTGCTCGAGGGGGCGGATGAGGTAAGGCGTGGCGATGGTGCTGTCGACGATGAGCGGAAGTCCGGCGTCGTGCGCGACATCCGCGACGAGACGGATGTCGAGCACGTTGATCTTGGGGTTGCCGATGGTCTCGGCGAACAGCAGCTTGGTGTTGGGGCGGATGGCGCGCGCCCACTCTTCGGAGTCGTCCTGGTTCTCGACGAACGTCGTCTCGATGCCGAGCTTCTGCAGCGTGTACTTGAACAGGTTGTAGGTGCCGCCGTAGATGGACGACGACGACACGATGTGGTCGCCCGCCTGCGCAATGTTGAGCACGGCGATGGTGGTGGCCGACTGGCCGCTGGCCACGAGCAGGGCGCCCGTGCCGCCCTCGAGGGCCGCGAGACGCTGCTCGACGACATCCTGCGTGGGGTTCTGGATGCGCGTGTAGATGTTGCCGAATTCGGACAGCGCGAACAGGTTCTGCGCGTGCTCGGCGTTGTCGAAGACGTAGCTGGTGGTTTGGTAGATCGGGGTGGCCCGGGCCTTCGTGACCGGGTCGGGCTGCGCGCCCGTGTGGATCTGCTTGGTCTCGAATTTCCAGTCGGGGTTGTTCAGGTCGGTCATGAGATCTCCCGGGTCATGGTGCGGATGATGCGAGCGGATGTTCGTGCGGATGTCTGGGGTACTGCGGCGATGCGGTGCAGTGCCGACGCGACGGTGCGTGGTGGACGACGTGTGCGGTGCCTCGCTTCGAGACTAGGAGTGCGGCCGGGTGCGGGCAAATGGCCCGCAACGTGGCGCAATGTGGGGCAACGTTGCCGCTCGCACCGGCGATACGCTGAGGGTATGACGACGACGACGACCAGACGTGCAGTGGTGACGGGTGCGAGTTCAGGCATTGGGGCGGCGACCGTGCGGTTGTTCCGCGAGCGCGGCTGGGAGGTCGTCGGCGTGGCCCGCCGTGCCGACCGGCTCGAGGCGCTCGCCGCCGAGACCGGCTGCGACTGGGTGGTGGCCGATCTGACGAACCAGGCGGATGTCGATGCCCTTGCCGCGCGCGTGGACGAGATCGGCGACATCCATGTTCTCGTCAACAACGCGGGCGGCGCGTTCGGGCTCGATTCGGTCGAGGACGGCGACGTCGACGACTGGGCGCGCATGTACGACATCAACGTGCTCGGCACGAAGCGCGTCATCTCGGCGCTGCTGCCGGCCCTGCGCCGCGGAATCCCCGAGGGCGGATCGGCATCCATCGTGGGTGTGACATCGATCGCGGGCCACGTGGCCTATGCGGGCGGCGGCGGCTACAACGCGGCCAAGTTCGCCGAGCGCGCGCTCTTCGAGGTGCTGCGGCTCGAGCTGAACGGTGAGCCCCTGCGTGTCATCGAGGTGGCGCCCGGCATGGTGCACACCGAGGAATTCTCGCTCGTGCGCTTCGGCGGCGACCAGGCGAAGGCCGATGCCGTCTACTCCGAGGTGCCCGACCCGTTGTACGCCGACGACATCGCCGAGACGATCGTGCACGCCGTCGAGCTGCCGCCGTTCGTCAACCTCGACCTCATCACGGTGAAGCCCGTCGCCCAGGCCGCGCCCTACAAGGTGTCCAAGGGCGCGCTGCGGGTGCGTCAGGCCGACGAAGACTGACTCAGGCCGATCAGGCCTATCTGGCCGACCGGGGCTGAGCTCGCCAACTCGGGCCGACCCGGGCGTTCAAGCCACGGGCGACGTGGCGGATGCCGCATCCGCCACGACCTCGTCGCTGAACGCCAGCTTCGGCACGAAGAACAACAGCACGGCCGCGACCAACGCGCCGCCGCCGCACACCGACCACACGACGAGGTAGCCGCCGAGGCTCGACGCAGTGGACGTGACGGCGCCCGCCGCGCCCGCGAACAGCACGATGCCGAACGTGGCCGACGCGAACGACCCACCGATGGTCTTGGTCGTATTCGTCAGGGCCGACGCCACCCCGGTCTGCCCGCGCGGTGCGGCCGCCGCGGCCGCGGCGGGCATCGCTCCGACGAGCGCCCCCGAACCGAGACCCGCGATGGCCATATTGGTGAACACCTGCCACGTCTCGAGATGGAACGGCAGGAACAACAGGTATCCGCCCGACACGAGGAACGCGGCGACGATGAGCGCGATGCGCGGGCTCGTGCACTTCGACACGAGCGGGAACAGCAGCGCGCCGACGATCATCGACAACAGATAGGCGCCGATCAGGATGGATCGCTGCGACGCGCTCAGCCCGAGCCCGTAGCCGTTCACGGGGTCGGTGCCCGCATAGGTGCTGAGCGGTGCCTGCGCCCCCAGCAGGCTGATGCCCACGAGGCCCGCCGTCAGCTGCACGGGCCACATGGTCGGCTGCCGCAGCACGCGCAGGTCGATGGCCGGGTCCTTCTGCCGCAGCTCCCACCGGCCGAACGGCACGATCGCCGCCACGCCGACCAGGATGATGGCCCACACCCACCACGTCTCGGGCCCGTTCAGCCGCAAGAAGGTGAGGCCCGAGGTCACGAGCAGCAGCGACAGCGAGAGCAGCACGAAGCCCACGACGTCGAGCGTGCGCCCGGGCAGGGGTTCCGATTCGGGCACCTTGAACAGGATCACGAAGAACACGGCCGTGACGGCCACGGCCGGCACCATGAGCGCGAGCGTGACGTTCTCGCTGAGCGCCGCGAAGATGCTGCCCGCGCCGAGCGCGCCGAGGATGGCCCCCGCCTCGAGCGCCACGACGAGCAGTCCGGCGGCGCGGCGCGTATCCGATGCCGCCTGGCCGCTCGTCCTCCCGCGCTCGAAGATGAGGGCGATCTCGAGCGGCAGCCACACCACGTAGAACCCCTGCAGCGCCCAGGCCGCGAGGAACGACCAGAAGTCGTTCGCGAAGCACAGCCACCACGTCGCGCCCGCCGTGAGCACGGTCGCGATGAGAAGCATCCGTTTGTGGCCCATCATGTCGCCGAGCTTGGCGAGCACGGGCACGACGAGGGCCGACAACAGCAGCTGCGCGGCCTCGAACCAGTTGAAGTCGGCGTCGACGATGCCGAGGTGCGCCACCAGGTCGCTGATGAGCGGCACGTAGTAGCCCTGCAGGATGCCGCTCGTCAGCTCGACGAAGAAGAACCATCCGATGAGGGATGCACTGACCCCCACCATCGAGCGCGGCAGGCGTGAGGTGCGGGCGGGCGGCGTCGTCATTGTCGGATGCTACAGCGAGCCCGGGAAGGCCGCTAGCGTTGGAACATGACGAACGATGTGACTCCTCCCGCCGCCGAGAACACGCCCGCCCCCGAGCGCGAGGTGCTCACCTGGGATGACTTCGGCGAGGCCACGCGCACGCTCGCGCACGACGTCCTCTCCTCGGGTTTCACCCCCGACATCGTCGTCGCCATCGCGCGCGGCGGCCTGCTTCTCGGCGGGTCGATCGCCTACGCCCTCGGCGTGAAGAGCTGCGGCGCCCTCAACGTCGAGTTCTACACGGGCGTCGACGAGCGCTTGCCCGAACCCGTCGTCATCCCGCCCATGCTCGACGGAGGTTCGCTGCGCGACAAGAACATCCTGCTCGTCGACGATGTCTCGGACTCGGGCCGCACGCTCGCCCTCGTGCGCGAGCTGGTGGGAGCCTCGGGCGCCCGCGTCAAAACCGTCACGCTCTACACGAAGCCCGGCACCGTGCTCGTGCCCGACTACTACTGGAAGAGCACGTCGCAGTGGATCACGTTCCCCTGGTCGGCGCTCCCTCCCGTCGAGGTGGGCGACGCCGCGGCTCGCTAAGCTGACGGGATGAGCATTCACCTCGTGGGCGGACCGATGCCGGCCGACACAGAACCGGCCATCTACGGGGCGTTCATCGCCGAAGCCGCCGAGCGGGCCGTGCACGGCGAGCGCCTGATCCCGCGCATCGCCGTCGTCATCGTGCACGACGGCAACGGCACCGACGACGCGGCCGCCTGGCGCCGCACGCTCGAGCGCTCGGGCGCCTGCGAGCCCGTGGTCGCGCTCGTGCGCGAGGGCGGAACACTCGAACCGACCGCGCTCGTCGACATCGACGGCCTCATCGTCGCCGGTGGCCTCACGCCCGCCTACGCCGTCGCGCTCGAACCCGTCACGGGTGAGATCCGCCGCCAGGTGGCCGACGGGCTGCCCTACCTCGGCTATTCGGCCGGTGCCGCGCTCGCCGCCGACCGCGCCCTCATCGGCGGCTGGCAGATCGGCGGGGTGCCCGTCTGCCCCGAGGATGCCTCAGAAGAACTCGACGACGTCACCATCCAGCAGGGCATCGGCCTCATCGACGTGACCGTCGACGTGCACGCCGCGCAGTGGGGCACGGTGGCCCGCGCCATCGCCGCCACCGAGGCGGGGCTCGTCGAGGGTGTGCTCGCGATCGACGAGGCGACGGCGCTCGTGGTGGGCGAAGGCCCGCTGCGCGTGGTCGGCCCGGGTAGCGTCTGGCAGATCTCCGGCAGCGAGAACGGCGTGCGCGTCGTGACGCTCGCCGAGGGCTGATCGACCGCCCCGTATGAAACATTCGCTGGCCGAACTGGCCGCCGACGGGTCGATGGATGCCGCGTGGGCGGCAGCCCTCGAACCCGTCGAGGACGACATTCACCGTCTGGGCGACTT
Organism: Okibacterium fritillariae; assembly: GCF_052783725.1. NCBI lineage: Bacteria > Bacillati > Actinomycetota > Actinomycetes > Micrococcales > Microbacteriaceae > Okibacterium > Okibacterium fritillariae. The sequence goes on along the minus strand of NZ_CP199917.1, from coordinate 2,226,356 downwards.
CCTGCGGCAGGAGACGGCCGAGGGGCGCGGATACCTGCCCGCGGGCGAGAACGTGCTGCGGGCCTTTCGGGCGCCGCTTCGCGACGTGCGGGTGCTGATCGTCGGTCAAGATCCCTACCCGACGCCCGGGCATCCCATCGGTCTGTCATTCGCGGTCGAGAAGCACGTGCGACCCGTGCCGCGCAGCCTGCAGAACATCTATCGCGAGCTGGCGGATGACACGGGGGTCACGCCGCCCGAACACGGCGACCTGAGCGCATGGACCGACAACGGCGTGATGCTGCTGAACCGTGTGCTGACGGTGCGACCGGGGGAGGCGGCATCCCACCGCGGGAAGGGCTGGGAGGCCGTGACCGACCACGCCATCCGCACGCTCGTGGCGCGCGACCAGCCGCTCGTCGCCATTCTGTGGGGCAAGGATGCTCAGGGGCTCAAGCCGTTGCTCGGCGACACCCCCGTGATCGAGAGCGCGCACCCGAGCCCGCTATCGGCTCGGCGAGGATTCTTCGGGTCGAAACCGTTCTCGCGTGCCAACGAGCTGCTGGCTGGGCGCGGCGCGAAACCGGTCGACTGGACGCTTTACACTTGAGCCGTGCTCGAAGAGGAATACCAGCCCCGACGCCGGCTCCCGCCCCACCTGCGGAAGAAGCCCAGCGAAGAACCGCCGTTCGACTATGAGATCCGCGACGCGCGGCTCGAAGACATGCCCGACGTGCGCGAGATCTACAACCACTACGTCGCCAACAGCGTCGTCACCTTCGATGAAGATGCCATGACGCTCAAGGAGTGGAAGACCAAGTTCGAGCGCCTGCACAAGGCCGGCATGCCGTTCATCGTGGCCGTCTCGCCGAGCGAACAGATCCTCGGCTATGCGCTTGTGGCGCCCTGGAAAGAGAAGCGCGCCTACCGCTACACGGTCGAGAACTCGATCTACCTGCGCGCGGCGTCCACGGGCAAGGGACTCGGGCGCGTGCTGCTCGGCGAGCTCATCGAACGGTCGAAGGCGGCGGGGCTCAAAGAGATGCTGGCCGTGATCGCCGACAAGGGCGCCGAATCATCCATCGCCCTGCATGAGAAGTTCGGTTTCGTCGAGATCGGGCGCATGGGGCGCGTGGGCTTCAAGTTCGAGCGTTGGCTCGGCACCGTGCTCATGCAGAAGTCGCTCAAGTAGCGCTTAGCGGCCCGAGACGCGCCCGGCGACATCGAGCACGAGCCCGCGGGGGAGGACGCCCGCACCCACGGCCTGCACCTTGTTGCGCAGCCCCGACACGACACTCGCGGGGGTGCGTGCGCGGTCGAGCGCCCGGAACGTGGTCTGGATGACCTGATCCACCGTCTCGCGCGGCCCGAACGACTGGTCGTCGTTGCCCGCCACGGCGAAGAACTCGGTCTCGGTGGGGCCGGGCGACAGAGCCAGAACCTTCACGCCCGTCTCCTTGAGCTCGAACGCGAGCGCCTCGGTGAACGACAACACGAAAGCCTTCGTGGCCGCATAGATCGCGAAGTCGGGCACCGGGGCGTGACCGGCGACGCTCGACACCGTGAGCAGCACGCCCGTGCCGGGTTTCGTGGCGGCGTGCGCCGTGAGATGCGGCAGCAGCGCGTGCGTGAGCTTGACGAGCGCCGTGATGTTCAGGTCGATCTGGCCCGTGGCATCCTTCGACGAGGAGCGCAGGAACGGGCCCGCCACGCCATAGCCCGCGTTGTTGACGAGGCTGGCGATGCGGATGCCGCGCCCCTCGAGCCCCGACACCACCTCGTCGACGCCGCCCGGTGCCGCGAGGTCGGCCGCGATCACGGTGGATGTCGTGCCGTACCGTTCTCCGAGCTCATCCGCGAGCGCCTGCAGCTTGTCACGGCGGCGCGCGACGAGCACGAGGTCGGCGCCGCGGCGGGCGAACTCGGCGGCGAAACCGCGCCCCAGGCCACTCGAAGCGCCCGTGATCAGAACAGTGGTACCCATGGGGTCGAAGACGAAAGCCATGGGGCGAGAGTAGCGCGCCGGGCCGGGCGTGGGCGGCGAGTAGGCTCGGAACGTGTACGAGATTCATGATTTGGGTGCCGTCGAACTCTGGGTGTCGCTGCAACGGGGCGAGCTCGGCCCCGTCGAGGTCACCCGCCATTTCCTCGAGCGCATCGAGGCCATAGAGCCTCAGGTGGGCGCCTTCTTGCAGGTCGACGCCGACGCCGCCCTCGAGCGGGCCCGCTTCGTCGAGAAGGAGGTGCCGCAGACGTCGCCGCTCTGGGGCATCCCTCTGGCCGACAAAGACCTCGTGCAGCGCGCCGGCACGGTCACCACCTTTGGCTCGAAGGCCTTCGAGGGCGTGGTGTCGCAGGCCTCCGACGAGATCGTGCGCGTGCTCGACGACGCCGGTTCGATCAGCCTCGGCAAGACGAATACGCCCGAGTTCGGCCTCTTCGGCTACACCGAGAACGCGATCGCCGAGCCCACGCGCAACCCCTACGACCTCGACACCAACGCGGGAGGTTCCTCGGGCGGTGCCGCAGCAGCCGTGGCGGCGCGCCTGCTGCCGTTCGCGCCCGCGAGCGATGGGGGAGGCTCCATCCGCATCCCCGCCGCCGCAACGGGCCTGGTCGGCATCAAACCGTCGCGCGGCCTCGTGCCGTCGGGCTCCGGCATCGATTCGCTGGCCGGGCTCGCCGTCAAGGGTCCCATCGCCCGCAGCGTGCGCGATGCCGCCATGCTGCTCGACGCCATGATCGGGCGCGAGAACGGGCGCATCCCGCATCCCTATGCCCTGCGCGCGCCCGACGACGACGACGGCGATCTGTTGGGTGTCGCGATCCGGGGTGAGGGCCGCTTCAACATCGGCGTGCTCACCAACACGCCGTGGGATGACGCCTACGACATCGTCGTCGCACCCGAGGCCCGCGCCGCCGTGGCCCAGGCCGTCGAGCTGCTGGCCACGTTCGGGCACGGCATCGAGGAGGTCACGCTCGACCACGGCAACGTCTACCCGGATGCCTTCCGCACGGTGTGGCGCGTGTCGGCCGCCACGCTGCCCGTCGACGGCGACCGCATCGCCCTGCTCGAGCCCATCACGCAGGAGTTGCTGCGCGCCGGCCGGCAGATCGGCGCCCGCGAGCTGTCGCAGGTCTTGTCGGTGCTCGGCCGGTTCGAGCGCAGCGTCATCCGCCAATTCGCCCGCTTCGATGCCGTGCTGAGCCCCAGCCTCGCGCTCACACCCCGGCCGAACGGATGGCACGACCAGACCGACCCGGCCCGCAACTTCGAGCAGCAGGTGCTCTATGCCCCGCACACCTCGTTCGTGAACGCCTCGGGTCTGCCCGCCATCACGCTGCCCGTCGCGGTCACGGCCGACGGACAACCCATGGGCGTGCAGCTCATCGGTCGCCCCGGTGGCGAGGCCGCGCTCATCTCGATCGGCACGCAGCTCGAGCGCAAGCTCCGCTGGCAGAACCGGATGCCGGCGCTCGCCGCGTCCCGCTGAGCCCGGGTCGCGTCAGGCGTCGAGCGTCAGGCGTCGAGCGTCGGCACGGCGCTCAGCAGGCGGCGCGTATAAGGATGCTCGGGCCGCCCCAGCACACGAGTGGTCGGCCCCTGCTCCACGATCTCGCCCTCGGTCATGACGGCCACGCGGTTGCTGAGGTGCTGGATCACCCCGATGTCGTGCGACACGATGACGAGCGTGAGCCCCAGCGACGCCCGCAGCTCGGCGAGCAGGTCGAGGATGCGGGCCCGCACCGTGACGTCGAGCGCCGACAGCGGTTCGTCGCCGACGAGCAGGCGCGGCCCGTGCACGATGGCGCGGGCCAGGGCGATGCGTTGACGCTGCCCGCCCGAGAACTCGTGCGGATACCGCGAGGCCGCTTCGGCGTCGAGCCCGACGGCCTCGAGCACCTCGACGACGCGCCGTCGTTGATCGCCCTCGCTGTGGATGCCGAGGCCCGTGAGCGGTTCGGCGACGATGCGTCCGACGCTCATGCGCGGATCGAGCGACGCATACGGGTCTTGGAAGATGATGCCGGTCTCGCGGCGCAACCAGCGCAGCTTCGCGGCCGGGCCGGGTTCGACCGCACGGCCGTCGAAGGTCACGGTGCCGCTGCTCGGGGCATCGAGTGCGAGGAGGAGGCGCACGAGCGTGGACTTGCCCGAACCGGACTCGCCGATGACCGCGAGTGTGTCGCCCTCGTAGACGTCGAGGTCGACGGGTTTCAGCGCATCGGTCACGCGCCCCGGCTGGAAGAGGTTCTCGCGCGGCGACACGAACCGCCGCGACAGCCCGCGCGCGCTCAGCAGCGGCGTGCGGGTCGGGATGTTCGTCTCGTCTCCGTGGGCGGCCGCGCGCGGCGTCGAGCCGCGCCCATCGCGGGCCGCCGCATCGTCGCCGGTCAGACCGTCGTCGGGGTTCCGGGCGTCGCGGCCCGGCACAGCTTCGTCGCGGCTCACAGCGCCCCCTCGTCTGTCGCTCGGTCGTCGTCGTGATCCGTTATAGCACCCGCCGTCCACGTCGTCGCCCGTGCGGCCTCGAGCAGCGCGCGCGTCACCGGGGATGCCGGATCGTGCAGCAGCGTCTCGATCGACGCCTCCTCGACCACCCGCCCCTCGGCCAGCACCGAGGCGCGATCGACGGTGCGCTGCAGCACGGCCAGGTCGTGCGTGATGAACAGCAGCGACATGCCGCGCTCCCGCTGGATGCGTGCGAAGAGGTCGAGGATCTCGGCCTGGATGGTCACGTCGAGCGCCGTCGTCGGCTCGTCGGCGATGAGCACCTCGGGGTCGGCCGCCAGGGCGATGGCGATGGCGACGCGCTGCCGCTGTCCACCCGAGAGCTGGTGCGGGTAGCGGTCGACGATGCGGTCGGGCTCGGGCAGGCGCACGAGGGTGGCGAGCTCGATGGCGCGCCGCCGGGCGTCGTGTTTCGAGGCATCCGTGTGTCGTCGGATGGGGGTCATGATCTGGCGGCCGACCGTGCGGATGGGGTTGAGGGCCGTGCGCGGTTCTTGGAAGACGATGCCGAGGCGGCGGCCGCGGATGCGCGCGAGCTCGCGTTCGGAGAGCCCGACGATCTCCACGTCGCCCAGACGGATGCTGCCCGTCACACGCGCCCCGTCGGGGAGGAGCCCCAGCAGCGCGAGCGCCGTGAGCGATTTGCCCGAGCCGGATTCGCCGATCAGGCCAAAGCGTTCGCCGCCGTCGATATGGAACGACACGTCGTCGACGACCACGCGGCCACCCACCTCGATCGTGAGGTTCGACACGGTCAGGCCCGACGCGGCCAGGTCGGCCGCAGCGGGATTCGCGGCGGCGGGATTCGGCGGTGTGGAATTCATCGGTTTCCTCCCTGGCGCACGCGCGGATCGGTGGCGTCGCGCAGCCCGTCGCCCAGCAGGTTGAAGCCCAGCACGGTGAGCGTGATGACGAGCCCCGGCCACAGCACGGCGAGTGGGTGCACGCCGATGTAGGGCTGCAACTCGGCGAGCAGGCGGCCCCAACTGGGCGTCGACGCGGGTGCGCCGTAACCGAGGTAGGAGAGCCCCGCCTCGGCGAGCACGGCCAGCGCCATCGACCACGACAACTGCACGATGAAGACGGGCGCGATGTTGGGCAGCAGGTGCCGCGTGAGCACCCGCCCGCGACCGAGACCGGATGCCGTCGCCGCCAGCACGTATTCGCTGCGGGCGATGCGCCGGATTTCGCCGCGCGAGACCCGGGCGATGTTCACGCCGAAGCTCACGCCGACGGCCACGATGACGACGCCGAGCGAGCCGCCGAACACGCTCGCGAGCATGAGGGCCACGAGGATGGTGGGGAACGCGATGAGGATGTCGATGAGTACGGCGATGCCCTCGCGCACCCAGCGCGCCGTTAGCGATCCGAGAGCCGCCAGCGCCACGCCGACGACGGCCGCGATGAGCGCCGAACCGACGGCCACCTGCACTGTGGTGCGGCTGCCGGCGAGCAGCACGCTGAAGATGTCCCGCCCCACGTTGTCGGTGCCCATGAGATGGGTCAGCGACGGCCCGAACCACTGGTCGTACGGGTTCGCGGCCCCCGGATCGTAGGGCGTGTAGACGAGCGAGACGCCCGCGGCCGCGACGAGCACGACAACGGCGACGACGCCGTAGAGCCCCGACGGTGTCGCGAGTAGGGCCCGCCACCACGTGCGGCGACCGGCCGGCCTGCCGCCGCGGCGTGCGGCGGATGAGCGACGCGCGAGCTGTCGCACGCGGCGCGGGTCGGGTGTGGGGGCGCCGGTCTGGATGGTGGTCATGCGGTCTCCCGCTGTCGGGGGTCGAGCAGCCGGTGCACGATGTCGACGACCGTGCCGACGACGAGCACGATGGCCGTCAGGGCCAGGAGCTCGCCCTGCACCTTGGTGAGGTCGCGATTGCCCACGTCGGACACGAGCATGCGCCCGATGCCCGGCAGGCTGAAGAGCTGTTCGATGATGATGGCGCCCACGATGAGGCCCGCGACCTGCAGGCCGAGCACCGAGACCACGGAGAGCGCCACGTTGGGCATGCCCTGCGTGATGAGGGCCCGGGTGCGCGTCATCCCCGTCGCCGCGGCCGTGCGCACGTAGTCCTCACCGCTCGCCTCGACGGCGGCCGAACGGATGAAGCGCAGCAGCACGGCGCCCTCGATGATGCCGATCGTGAGGGATGGCAGGACGAGGGATTGGAGGGCGCGACCGGGCTCCTCCCATCCATCGAGCGGGAAGCCCTGCGGGGGCAGCCAACCGAGCCACACCGCGAAGATCGCGATGAGGACGAGCCCGGCCCAGACGGCGGGCACGGCGGCGAGGCCCTGCGACACGAAGCTGACGACCGTGCCCGAGACCCGGCGGCGGCGAACGGCCGCGAGGATGCCGAGGGGAACGCTGAACAGCAGTGCGATGACGAGCGAGAAAACGGCGAGCGGCACGGTGACCTGCGCCTTCTCGGCCAGCTCGTCGGCCACCGACGACGACGTGATGAGTGACGAACCCAGGTCGCCCCGCAGAAGCCCGCCCAGCCAGTCGCCGTATTGCACCAGGATGGGGCGGTCGAGCCCGAGAGACAGCCGAATCGCGGCCACCTGCTCGGGCGTCGACTGCGTTCCGGCGATCACCTGAGCGACGTCACCCGGCAGAATGCGCAGGGTGAAGAAGATCAGGGCGCTGGCCACCAGGAGCCCGACGACGAGGAGCAGCAGCCTCGTCAGGACGAAGCGGATCACTCTTTGACGGCTAGTTCGCCGAGGTCGAGACGCGTCGAGGTGCTGTCGGTCGGGAACCCGGTGACCCCCTTGCGCACGGCCGTGAGCGTCACGGCGTTGTACAGCCAGTCGGCGCCGGCCTGCTCGCTGACGATGCGCGCCGCCTCCTTCAGCTTGGCGGCCGCCGTCTCGGGATCGGCCGCGGCGACCGACTCCTGGTAGAGGCGCTGCACGTCGGCGTTGTCGAAGCCGAAGTAGTAGTCGGGGTTGGCCCAGTTGCCGAAGTCACGCGATTCGGCGTGGTCCACGTAGCTCAGTTGGAAGTCCTTGTTGGTGTAGACGTCGTTCAGCCAGGTCGCGAACTCGACGCTCTTCACGTTCAGCGTGATGCCCACCTTCTCAAGCTCGGAGACGAGCAGCGTGGCCACGCTCGTGCCGTAGAAGGACGGGATGGTGAGGTCGAGCGTGAGGTTCGACTGGCCGGCCTCGGCGAGCAGCTCCTTGGCCTTGGTCGGGTCGTAGGGTGCGACATCCGTCAGGTCTTCATAGCCCGGGTCGAGCTCGGGGATGGGCCCGCCCTGTTCGACGGCGGCGCCGCCCACGGCCTTGACGACGGCGGCGTGGTCGATGGCCATGCGGATGGCCTGGCGCACGCGCACATCGTTCAAGGGCGCGACCTTGTTATTGAACGCGAGCGTGTACTTGTCGGTGGTCTTGCCGCGCGCGATCTCGATGTCGGCGTTGCCGTCGAACTGCGTCGCGAGGTTGGCGTCGACGGCCGTCTGCACGTCGAGGTCGCCGGCCAGCATGGCGTTGATGCCCGCGTTGGCGTCGGTGATGTAGCGGAACACGACGCTCTTCACCCGGGCCTTCTCGCCCCAGTAGTCGTCGTTGCGCTCGAGCGTCAGGCTGTCGCCCTGCTTCCAGCTCTTGAGCGTGTAGGGGCCCGTGCCGACCGCGGTCGTGGACAGGTCGTTGGTGGCGGCCTCGTCGAGCACCAGGCCGGCGCGGCCCGCGAGGTTCCACAGCAGGTTCGAGTCGGGGGCCGAGAGCGCGAGCGTGACGGTGTCGTCGTCGGTGGCCGTGATCGAGGTCACGTTGGCCAGATCGGTGTGGCCCTGCATCCCCTCGTCGTCTTTGACCTGCGAGATCGACCAGACGACATCGTCGGCCGTGACCTCGTCGCCGTTCTGGAACGTGACGCCGTCGTTGAGGTCGAACGTGTAGGTGAGGCCGTCGTCCGAGACCTCGTGCGACTTCGCGATGGTGTCGACGATCTCGCCGGCGGCCGTGCGCGACACGAGCCCCTCGTAGACGTTGTCGATGAGCACCTGGTCGAGGGCGATGCCGTCGGTGGTGCGGATGTCGAGGTCGGTCGGCTCGAGCACCAGGCCCACGTTGACCGTGGCGTCGGCGTCGGGGCTGCCAGACTCGGACGAGCCTCCGCCCGGCGTGCAGGCGGTGAGGACGAGGGCTGCGGCGGCGACGGTGCCGGCGGCGGCGAGGATTCGGGGGGAACGCATGTCGATCCTTTCGGGATGCTTCTGCAGTGCAAGTGTCGGTCATCCCGCCCGCCCGGCCGGGGCCCTCACGGGGCGGCGGTAGAAAGGCGGAGATGAGAGGTGCTGTCCTGGCCGACGGGGCCCGACCGGTGGTGCGGGTGCGTGGCTTTCGGACTCGAGGTGGCTGGCGGCTGCGGCTGGTGCTGCAGGGGCCTGATGCTGTCGATGGTGCGGATGGGCGCGCTGCCCGGGAGAGCGGCGGCGTTGCCGGTTTCAGCGCGCTGCGGGGAGGGTGAACCTTGCCCGGGCACGTGATCGCCGGCGCGAAATGCGCGGCGTCAAGAGAGCGTACCGGATGCCGGGACCTGACCCGGAATCGGCGCGGACTCGTCCACGAAATCGCGGATGGCTTCGGCGAGTCGCACGGGAGCGAACTCCTGCACGTTGTGCCCCGCCTCGATCCGTACCGAACGTGAACCGGGAACGCGGTCGAGGAATTCCCGCTCGGTCGCGTCATCGAGGAAACCGTGCGAGGCGCGCACGAGCAGCACGGGGATGTCGAGCCGCTCGAACGACGCCCACACGCTCGCCAGCTCGAAGGTGAGGGGCACGCGGTCGCCCAGGTTGGCGAGGTGGTGCTTGAAGATGATGGTGCCGTCGGGCTGCTCGCGCGTGTTCAGCCACACGCCGCGCTCGAGGGCCCGGCGGTCGGTGCCGATGCCGAACGCGATCGCGCGGTCGACGATCTCGTCGCGCGAGCGGAACGGCTCGGGCGCCTGCAAGAAATCGCGCACCGACTGGGCACCCTGCTCGTGCAGTCCCGGCGTGATGTCCACGATCACGAGAGCGTCGACGGATGCCGCATCCTCGGCCGCGATGACCGCCGCGGTCAGGCCGCCGAGCGATTGGCCGACGAGCACCTGGGGGCCCGGGCCACCCGTGAGCCGTTCGATGAGCGGGCGCAGCGACCGGGCGTTGGTGGCGGGGGAGTAGTCGGCGTCGTCGCGCCACGCCGAATCGCCGTGACCCGGCAGGTCGACCGCAACGGCGTTCTGCCCGAGCGCCTGCACGGTGGCATCCCACGTGTGGGCGTTGAGGCCCGCGCCGTGCAGGAACGTGACCTCGGGGCCGCCGTCGCCCCACTGCAGATAGGAGATGGCACGGCCATCCGGGTCGATCACGCTGTCGCGCCGCCCGGGCAACGGCACATGCTCGGGGGTGTTGCGGATGCCGCGGTGCTCGAGTTCGCCGGCGAGGAACCGGAATTCGTCCGGGCCGTCGACGTCGCTGTGATCGAGAGTCATGCCTCTAGTCTCTGACATCGGGGGCGGGCGCACGAGTCGGCGGGTCGGATCGTGACCTCTCGTGACATCTCCAGACGCGCGGGGAGAAGATAGGGGTATGAGCACCCCGCGCCGCTACCCCCTGCCCGGCACCTACAACTTCCGCGAGGTGGGTGGCTATCACGCGGGGTCGTCGACCACGAAGTGGGGCAAGCTCTACCGGTCGGATGCCCTGAACCGCCTGACCGACGAGGCGCGTGACGATCTGCGGCAGCGTGACATCCGCACCGTCATCGACCTGCGCGACGACGAGGAGCGGCGGCACAACCCCAGCCTGCTCGAGGGGCTGCCCGTGCGCGTCGTCGAATCGCCCATCTTCAGCGGGTCGGCGTCGTCGTTCCTGGCCTCCGACATCACGCTCGCGCGGCTCTATGAGACCGTCGTGACCGAGAATGCGGATGCCATCGTGCGCGCCATCCGCGTGATCGCGTCGTCGGGCGACGGCGACGGCGACGGTGCCGTTCTCGTGCACTGCACCGCGGGCAAGGACCGCACCGGGCTCGTCGTGGCGTTCGCGCTGCTGGCGGTCGGTGTCGACCGCCAGGAGGTCGTCGCCGATTACGCCATGACCCAGCAGAACTTGCCCGACTCGCTCATGGCGCCCATCATCGCGCGGTTGAAGGCGATGCACGTGCCCGACTCGACCACGATCGACGAGCTCGTGTCGGGGTCGCCCGCGCATGTGCTCGAGGAGACCATCGACCTCGTGGTGCGCCAGCACGGCAGCGTGCGCGCGTTCCTGACCGACAACGGGATGACCGAGGGCGAGCTGGATGACCTCGCCCACGTCCTGCTCGAGCGCGCCTGAACGAACGCCCCGAGAAGTTCTCAAGATAGGTAAGGCATGCCTATACTGAGAGCCTTATGACGAACGATTCCGTCCTCCCCGAGCACGCCGACAACGGCTCTTTCGCGCACCTCGGTCACGGGGCCCACGGCGGACGTCACCGCACGCGCGTGCAGTATCTGCTCGCGGGCGACGAGACGGTTCTGGCCGAGATGCAGGCGCTCGCCGCCACGTTGCCGCTGTGCGCAACGGGCCGCATTTTCGTCGAGGTCGCCTCAGAGGCCGATGTGTTCGAGCTGTCGGCGCCCCCGCGCATGACGGTCACCTGGTTGGCGCGCTCGACGCGCCGCGGGTCGGCCGGTTCGGGCCGTGCCTGCGCCCGAGGCGAGGCCGTGTCACGCGCCGCGCGCGCCTGGGCGAGCGAGATGCTGTGCGACGATCCCGAGTCGGCGCACATCTGGCTGGGCGGGGACGAGCGCGGGGTGGCCGAGACGTATCGGCACCTGACTGTGGGGCTCGACATCCTGCCCGATCACATTCACGGCGCAGCGCGGGCCTAAGACCCGGTTGGCCGGCGGCAGCCGATTGCTCAGCCGCCGCCGACGTCAGTGTCGGCGCGTCTAGCCGCGCGGGCTCGCGCCGAGCTCCTTGTCGACCTGCGGCAGAACCTCGGTCGCGAAGAGCTCGATCGAGCGCATCATGAGCGGCTGCGGCACGCCCGACCAGTCCATCTGCAGGGCGTGGCGGTCGTAGTCGAGGTGCTGGTGCAGCGCGATCATCCGGTCGGCGACCTCGTTGGGGCTGCCGGCGAAGATGGCGCCGCGGGGTGCGGCCTGCGCGTCGAACGAGGCGCGGTCGGGGGTCGCGAAGCCGCGTTCGGCCGAGATGCGCGCCATGCTGTCGATCCAGTAGGGGAAGAACGTGTCGCGCGCCTCTTGGCTCGTGGGGGCGATGAAGCCGGGGCCCGAGATGGCCACCTTGAGGGCGTTGGCATCGTGGCCGGCCTCGGTCGCGGCGCGGCGGTAGAGGTCCACGAGCGGTGCGAAGCGCTCGGGGTAGCCGCCGATGACGGCGTAGTTGATGGGCAGGCCGAGAACGCCGGCGCGGATGCTGGACTCCGGGTTTCCGCCCGTCGCCACCCAGATGTCGAGGTCGTGTCCGTCGGGGCGGGGCAGGATCTGAGCATCCGTCAGCCCGGCGCGGAACTTGCCGCGCCACGTGACGCGTTCCTGGGCGCTGATGCGCAGCAGGAGGTCGAGCTTTTCTTCGTAGAGGGCGTCATAGTCCTCGAGGTTCTGACCGAAGAGGGGGAACGATTCGATGAACGACCCTCGCCCGGCGGTGAGCTCGGCGCGGCCGTTCGACAGCAGGTCGATGGTGCTGAACTGCTGGTAGACGCGCACGGGGTCCTCGGTCGAGAGCACCGTCACGGCGCTGCCCAAGCGGATCTTCGACGTGACGGTCGCGGCGGCGGCGAGCACGGTTGCGGGGGAGGAGATCGCGTAATCGGGGCGGTGGTGCTCGCCGATGCCGAACCAGTGCAAGCCGAGTTCGTCGGCGAGCTTGATGCGCTCGATCGTATTCGCGAGCTGTTGACGGGGTGAGATCTGCTCGCCCGTGACGGGATCGCGGTGGATGTCACCAAAACTGTAGACGCCTAATTCCATACTTATGAATACAACCAGAGCTTAGAGAATATTCCGGCATTCTCTCGGGGATTCGCCGGACCACGTTGCGGGCTTTAGGTAAGGCAAGCCATACTTAGGTAGTGCTTACTACGACGGATGCCCCGACCGCCGCCCCTGCCTCCGAGCCCGTGCTGCCCTACCGCTGCTTCACCGTCCGCGTGAAACGCGTCGACCGCCTCACGCCGCACTTCATCCGCGTGGCTTTCCACTCCGACGACCTGCAATACTTCGGCACCGACTGCCTCGACCAGCGCATCAAGGTCGTGCTGCCCTTGGCCGAGACCGGCCTCGAGACGTTCCCGCAGGGCGGTGACTGGTGGGATGCCTGGCGGGCGCTGCCCAACGAGCAGCGCAACCCGTTCCGCACCTACACCGTGCGCGCCGTGCGCCCCGCCGAGCGCGAGGTCGATGTGCTCTTCGTCTCGCACGGCGACTCCGGGCCGGCCTCCTCGTGGGTCGCGAACGCCGTGGCCGGCGACGAAGCCATCCTGGTCGGCCCCAACGCCCTGAGCGCCGACAGCGCCTCGGGCATCGCCTGGAACCCCGGTGCCAGCCGCCGCCTGCTGCTCGCGGGCGACGAGACGGCGGCCCCGGCCATCCTCGCCATTCTCGAGTCCCTGCCGCAGGACGCGACGGGCAGTGTGTTCATCGAGGTGCCCGACGCGGCCGATGTGCTGCCCGTGGTGGCGCCCGAGGGCGTCGAGGTGACGTGGTTGCCGCGGGCTGATGCCGCGAGCGCAACGACGCACGTCACGCCCGCCGGCTACGGCGCCCGCCTCGTCGAGGCCGTCAACGCGTGGGTCGACAAATTCTGCCTCGACTGCGAACCCGTGGCCGACGCATCCGCTCTCGCCCGCGCCGTGGCCGATGACGAGGGCGAGACCGACAACGGTGTGCTGTGGGATGTCCCGGCCGACACCGCAGCCGGCGGCACCGCATCCGACGCCGCCGCGGGCGACCAGAACGCCGCCGACGCCCCGCGCCGCGACGACCTCTACGCGTGGCTCGCGGGCGAGGCCGGGGCCATCAAGACCCTGCGCCGCCACATCGTCACCACCAACGGCATCGATCGCCGCCAGGTGGCCTTCATGGGTTACTGGCGCATCGGCAAGAGCGAGATCTAGCCCCAACCAGCTCGAACTCGGCCCACCCCGAAACACGGCCCACCCCGTCATTCCACCCGCTCCGGGCTAGAACCCCTGTTGCTCCGACGCCCGTGGCACACCCTCGCCGTGCCTCGGCACCGTTCCACCCGCCCTCTCGAAAGGACCCCGTGACCACCTCACGCCGCCTCCGCCTCCCCGCCCTGGCCCTCGCCGCCCTGACCGCGACCGCGCTCCTCGCCGGTTGCTCGTCCGCGACCGAACCCGCGTCGACCGCGGGCGGTTCCGCCGACGGCGCCTTCCCCGTCACGATCGACTCGACGCTCGGCGAGGCCGTCATCGACGCGAAGCCGAAGCGCATCGTGACCATCGGTCAGGGGTCGGCCGACACGGCCGTCGCACTCGGCACCACGCCCGTCGCCGTCGAGGAGCAGGTGTGGGGCGGCGACGCCGACGCGCAGCAGCCCTGGGTGCGCGAGGCCATCGAGAAGCGCGGTGACGCGCTGCCGACCACCTTCACGGTCACGCCCGAGATCGACATGGACGCCGTCGCCGAGGCCGAACCCGACCTCATCCTGGCGCCGCAGTCGGGCATCACGCAGGAGCAGTTCGACGTCCTCTCGCAGCTGGCGCCCACGGTCGCCTACCCGGGCGAGGCGTGGTCGACCGCCTGGGACGACCAGATCGAGATCGTGGGAGAGGCACTCGGCCAGAAGGACGACGCCGAGAAGCTCATCGACGACATCCGCTCGACCCTCGGAAAGGTCGGCGAGGAGCACCCCGAGTTCTCCGACCTGACGTTCGCCTACCTCTACACGGGCGAGCCGGGCACGCTCGGCGTCTTCCAGCCGAACGAGCCGCGCGCCGCCATCCTCGAGCTCATGGGCTTGAAGAGCGACCCGATCGTCGCCCAGCAGGAGGTCACGGCCGGCACCGCGTCGAGCGTGTTGGGGCTCGAGAACGCCGACCTCTTCAACGACACCGACCTCATCTTCAGCTGGTTCTCCGACGCCGAGGAGCAGGCCACGATCGAGGCGCAGCCGCTCTATGCGCAGATCCCCGCCGTCGAGCGCGGTTCGGATGTCGTCACCTACGACAAGCAGTTCGTCAACGCCGCGAGCATCATCACGCCTCTGTCGGTGCCGTGGGTGCTCGACGAGTACGTCGACCTCATCGCCGACGCCGCGACGCGCGTTCCCCGCTAGGCCGCATTCAGCCCCGCTGGGCCCCGCTCATCCCCGCCGCTCGCCGCGCGAGCACCCCGCATCATCCACGTTCAGGAGAACCCCCATGTCCACCATCTCGTCCCGCCGTCTCGGGCTGCGCGCCCTCTCGGCCACTCTCGCCGCGGGCGTCGCCCTCGCCGGCCTCGCCGGATGCTCGACCGCAGCGTCGACCGACACGGGCTCGTCGTCGTCATCCGATGCCGCCTTCCCGGTCACGATCGACTCGGCGCTCGGCAAGGCCGTCATCGAGAAGAAGCCCGAGCGCGTCGTGACGATCGGCTGGGGCTCGGCCGACACGGTCTACTCGCTCGGCACGACCCCCGTGGCCATCGAGGCCGACCGCTGGGCGGGCGACAAGGATGGCCTGCTGCCCTGGTTCCGCGAGGCCGTCGAGAAGAACGGCGACACGTTGCCGGCCACGTTCGACGTCTACCCCGAGATCGACGTCGACAGTATCGTCGAGGCCGACCCCGACCTCATCCTGGCGCCGCAATCGGGTCTCACGGCCGACCAGTACGACGTGCTCTCGCAGCTCGCCCCCACGGTCGCCTACCCCGACCAGGCGTGGCAGACCCCCTACGACACCCAGATCGAGATCATCGGCAAGGCGCTCGGCAAGACCGACGAGGCGAAGGGTCTGGTCGACGAGATCGACACGACGCTCGCCGACGCCGCGGCATCCCACCCCGAATACGCCGACCACACGTTCGCCTACGTCTATGCGGGCGGCGACCCGGGAACCCTGTCGTTCTACCAGAAGGGTTCGGCGCGCGTCGACCTGCTGTCGGCCCTCGGCCTGAAGATGGACGAGACGGTCGCGAAGCAGCCCATCACACAGGGCACCTTCACGTCGGTCGTGGGTCTCGAGAACGCCGACATGCTGAAGAACGTCGACCTGCTGATCACCTGGTTCAACGACGAGGCCGAGGAGAAGGCCACCGAGCAGCAGCCGCTCTACGCGCAGATCCCCGCCGTGCAGCGCGGCTCCTACATGGTGTCGCTCGACCGCCAGCTGGGCATGGCCGTCTCGGCTCTGACGCCGCTGACGGTGCCGTGGGCGCTCGACACGTACCTGCCGCAGATCGATGAGGCGCTCGCGAAGGTCGGCGAGTAGCCTCACCGCATGACGGCCGTCTCCACACCCCGCGCGAAGGCGCCGCACGACGATGTTTCCGTCGCCGTGCGGCGTCGTCGCGCGTGGGCGCGGTCGGCGGGGCTCGTGACCGCCGTCGTGGTGCTGGGCCTCCTCGTGCTCGTCAGCCTCTCGGTCGGCTCGAAAGAGATCCCGCTGGGGGATGTCTGGGCGGCACTCTTCGGCAACCCGCCCGACGACTACACCGCCACCGTGGTCGAGTCACGTATCCCGCGCACGCTCCTGGCCGTCGTGGTCGGAGCGGCGCTGGCCGTGGCGGGAGCGGTCATGCAGGGCATCACGCGCAACCCGCTCGGTGACCCGGGACTTCTCGGCGTCAATTCGGGCGCCGCCGCCACGGTCGTCACGTCGATCGCGTTCTTCGGCGTCTCGGCCGCGGGCAACGTCTGGGTGGCGCTGCCCGGCGCTGTCGCCGCGGTCGTCATCGTCTATGCCATTGGCCACGGCCGGGGACATGGCTCGCCGGCGCGCCTGGTGTTGGCGGGTGCCGTCGTCACGGCCGTCTTCTCGGCCTATGTGCAGGCGATCTCGCTCAGTTTTCCCGATGCCTTCGCCGCCTACCGGTTCTGGGTCATCGGCTCGGTCGCGGGCCGCGGCTTCGACACGTTCTGGAGCATCCTGCCGTTCATCGTCGTGGGTCTGGTGCTCTGCCTGAGCCTCGTCGGGCGGCTCAACGCCCTGGCGCTGGGCGAGGATTCGGCGGTCGCTCTCGGCGCGCGCCCGGGTGTCACGCGGCTCGTCGGGGGAGCGGGCACCACGCTGCTCGCGGCGGCCTCGACGGCGGGGGTCGGCCCGATCGGCTTCGTGGGTCTGGCCGTGCCGCATATCGTGCGCGCGCTCATCGGCGGCGATCACCGCTGGTTGCTGCCGTTCTGCGTGGTGCTGGGGCCGACCCTCGTGCTCACGGCCGATGTCGTGGGGCGCGTCATCGCGCGGCCCGACGAGCTGATGGTGGGCGTCATCACGGCGTTCATCGGCGCGCCCGTCCTGTTCGTCGTCGTGCGCCGGCTGGGAGCTCGCGCATGACGCGCGTCGATGCGGCGGCCATCGCGGCGGGGGGCGCGGCGGGCGGTGCGTCCCGCACGCCGGCTCGCACGTTCCGGCTGGGCTCGTGGCTCTCGTTCCGCTACCGGCTGCGCCCTGTCGTGGTGTCGGTGTTGCTGGTCGTCGTCACCGTCATCCTGGGGGTCGCAACCCTCACGCTCGGCCGCCTCGGCATCGCGCTTCCCGACCTTCCGGGCGCCCTGCTCGGCGATGTCTCGGGCAAAGAGAAGTTCATCCTGGGGGTCATCCGCGGCCCCCGTCTCGTGGTCGCCCTGGGCGCGGGTTTCGCCTTCGGGGTGGCGGGCAGCATCTTCCAGCGCGTGACGCGCAACCCGCTCGGCAGCCCGGATGTCATCGGTCTGACGGCCGGGGCATCGGCCGGCGCCGTGTCGGTCAGCCTGTTGTGGCCGAATATCATCCCCGTGCCCGTCGGAGCCCTCATCGGCGCCGTCGCCGCCATGATCGTCGTCTATGCGTCGACGGGTCGCGGTTTCGCCGCCCCGCAGCGCCTCATCGTGGCGGGCATCGGCGTCTCGGCGTTGTCGCTCGCGTTCGTGCAATTCGTGCTGAGCCGCGCGCAGCAGGAGCAGGCCACGGTGGTCTCGGGATGGTTGAACGGCAGCCTCGAGGCCAAGGACTGGTCCGATGCGGCCGTCGTCTGGTTCTCGGTCATCGTCTTCACGGTCTTGGCCCTCGCCCTCGCGCCGCGCACCCTGCTGGTCGAGCTGGGCGACGACATCGCGGATGGCGTGGGCGCCCGCTCGTCGGCCACGCGCGTGTTCATCGTGCTCATCGCCATCGCGCTGTCGGCGGCGGCCGTGAGCGTCTGCGGCCCCATCGCCTTCATCGCGCTGACGGCGCCGCACATCGCCCGGGCGCTCACGCGCGACGCGGGCGCGGGCCTCGTGGCCGCGGGCCTCACGGGTTCGGCCCTGCTCGTCGCCGCCGATCTGCTCGTGCAACAGGCGCCGCTGCCTCAGCAGTTGCCGGTCGGCATCGTCACGGCGGGGATGGGCGGCCTGTTCCTCGGCTTCCTCCTCATCCGCCAGTGGCGCCGCACGGGCTGACGCCCGCTAACCGCGCTTCTTCGGCAGGTAGCCGCCCTTCTCCAAACCGGCCTCGATCTCGAACCGGTTTTTCAACGGATTGCGCCCGCTCGCCGCGTAGTACAGCGGGAACAACATGCCGTGGGTCTTCCACTGCTGCTTGTGCACGGCCTCGTGTTCGAGCACATCGTCGGACACGTTGTGGTCGGTCAGGTAGCAGGCGCCCACGCAGCTCCCACCGCGCCCGAACGTCCACTTCGGCATGCCCGTGAACACGAAGAGCCCGTTGCGCCGCTGCACCCGCCCGGTACTCCAGATGGTGCCCCACACCAACCCGACGAGTGTGGCATAGAGGTAGCCCAGCCAGGAGAGGGGAGAGCTCAGGAGCGTTCCTCTCACGCCTCGGCCCGGTAGGTCTCGAGCAGGCGCAGCCAGATCTCGCTGATCGTGGGGTAGGACGGCACGGCGTGCCACAGTCGGGACAGCGGCACTTCGCCGACGACGGCGATGGTCGCCGAGTGGATCAGCTCGGACACGTCGGGTCCGACGAAGGTGACGCCGACGATGACCTGGCGGCTCTCGTCGACGATCATGCGGGCTTGGCCCTCGTAGCCGTCGGCGTGCAGCGCGCTTCCCGCAACGTTGCCGAGCGCGTAGTCGACGACGCGGATGTCGAGCCCCTGGTCGGTGGCCTGCTTGGCGGTCAGGCCGACCGATGCCACCTCCGGCTCGGTGAACACGACCTGCGGAACCGCCTGGTGGTCGGCCGTCGCCACGTAGTCACTCCACGGCACGGGGTTGGATGCCTCGTCGCCCTGCGCGCGCGCCGCGATGACCATGCCGGCGGCCCGCGCCTGGTACTTGCCCTGGTGGGTGAGCAGCGCGCGGTGGTTCACGTCGCCGGCGGCGTAGAGCCAGCCGCCCTCGACGTCGGTGACGCGCATGGTGTCGTCGACGCTCAGCCAGTCGCCGTCGCTGAGGCCGACGCTCGAGAGCCCGAGGTCTTCGGTGCGCGGTGTGCGGCCTGTGGCCACGATGATTTCGTCGGCGACGACGTGTTCGCCGTCGTCGAGCGTCACGGTGACCTCTCCGCTGTCGGCGCGCGACACGGTGGTCGGCGAGCCGTGCACGATGGTGGCACCGCGCGAGCGCAGTTCGGCGGCGACGAGGTCGCCCGCGAAGGGTTCGGAGGCGCCGAGCAGCCCGGAGCGCGCGATCACGGTGACGGTCGAGCCGAGTGCCTGGTAGGCCGTGGCCATCTCGGCCGCGACCACGCCGCCGCCGATGATGACGGTGCGGGCGGGGATCTGTTCGACGGCCGTGGCTTCGCGGCTCGTCCACGGTGCCACGTCGGCGAGGCCGTCGATGTGGGGGAGGAGCGCGGCCGAGCCGGTGCAGACGACGACGGCGTGGGTGGCGTGCAGCGTGCGCGTGCCGTTCTCGGTGGTCACCTCGACGACCTTCTCGCCCGCGAGGCGTCCGTGTCCGCGCACGAGGTCGATGCCCGCGCCGGTCAGCCATTCGACCTGGCCCGAGTCGTTCCATTCGCTCGTGAACGAGTCGCGGCGCTTCAGCACGGCGGCCACGTCGAGCGTGCCGGTCACGCCCACCTTCTCGGCGGCGTGCAGGGCCTGACCGGTGCGCAGCAGGGCCTTCGACGGCATGCAGGCCCAGTAGGAGCATTCGCCGCCGACGAGTTCGCTTTCGACGATGGCCACGCTGAGTCCGGCTTTATGCGCGTAGTCGGCCACGTTCTCGCCGACGGGGCCGGCGCCGATCACGATCAGGTCGTAGGTGTGTGAGGTCATGGCTATCTTCCTTCGAATTGCGGGGTCGTTCGGGTGAGGAATGCTTCCATCCCGATGCGGGCGTCTTTCGACGCGCTCAGCCGGGCCAACAGCGCGGGGAGCTGCGCTTCGGCGGCGGCGTCGGGCCCGCGGTGGGCGAGCTTGGCGTTCTGCAGGGCGGCTTGCACGGCGAGCGGGGCTTGGGCGGCGACGCGTTCGGCCAGGGCGATGGCGTGTTCGAGCTGCTGCCCGTTCGGCACGATGTCCTGCACGAGCCCCAGCCGGCGCGCCTCGTCGGCGTCGAATTCGTCGCCCGTGAGCACCCAGCGCATGGCGTTCGACCATCCCGCGGTCTTGGCGAATCGCGTGGTCGCGCCACCGAACGGCAGGATGCCGCGGCTCACCTCGAGCTGGGCGAACCGCGTCCCCTCAGCCGCCACGACGATCTCGGAGGCGAGGGCCAGTTCGATGCCGAGCGTGAAGCAGATGCCCTGCACGGCGAGCACGACGGGTTTCGACAGCTGCGTGCCGTCGACCTGCCATGGGTGCAGTCCGTCGGGCGGCACGATGTCGAGCGTTCCCGACTGCACGCGCGGACCGATGTCGGCCAGGTCGAGTCCGGCCGTGAAGTGCTCGCCGACGGCGTAGACGACGCCGACCCGCAACTCGGGGTCTCGGTCGAGCAGTCCGTACGCCGCGGACAACTCGCTGAGCATGCGCGCGTCGGCGGCGTTGCGTTTCTCGGGACGGTTCAGGCCGATCAGCAGCAGGTGACCGCGTAGTTCGACGAGCACGCGCGCGTCGGAGTCGGGCACAGGCGTCGTTGCAGGTGTCATATCGCTCACGTTACCCGCCTCCCGTCCGCGGTCAGCGGGCGAGTGCTCCGATGATCCGCAGGATGGTGCCCAGGTCGTCGTCGGCCGCGTCGGCACTGGCGGGCGCAAACCCCGTGAGGCTCGCACCGACCAGCGTGAAGCGCTCTTTCAGGGCCACGATCGCGGGCACGAGCGTGGCGGGTTCGACGCCGAAGGGTTCGGGCCCGGTGATGCCGGCGATGCGGGCGGGGTCGAGCACATCGAGATCGACGTGCACATAAACGCAACGCGCCCCGGATGCTTCGACGGCGGCTACGAGGTCATCCCCCGTCGTGCGTTCCACCGTCAGGGCGGTCATGCCCGACCCCTCGATGAAGGTGGCTTCGGCGTCGTCGAAGGACCGCGCACCGGCCAGCACGATGCGCTCGTCGGCCACGGGATGTTCGGCCGTCAGCGGCCAGGCCCCGTCGCCCATAACGGCACGCAGAACCATGCCCCCGAATGCGCCGGATGTCGATGACTCGGGTGTGTTCAGATCGCCGTGTGCATCGAACCACACGACGGCCAGGTCGCTGCCGTGCGCGCGAGAAGCGTGGTCGATGGCGCCGAGCGCGACACCGCAGTCGCCGCCGACGACGAGCACGGGTTCGGCTTTCGCGGCACCCTCGGTGTTCTCCGCGGCGCTTGTCGCGCTACCGGTGTCGGGCCCGCTGTCGGCGCTCTGCGCGGTGTCAGCCGCGGCGGCCTCGTCGCCCTCGCGGGCGATCCGGTCATACCGCTCGAGCGTGGCGACGACGGCCTCGCGCACCATCTGAATCGACGACGCGCGATGAACGCCGGTGTCCATGGCCGACCCGGCTTCGAGGGGCACCTGGACGACCTCGGTGCGCGAGGCGGGCAGGTCGCCCCGAATCGCCTCGGCCCCGTCGATCAGCTGCATGGCCCGAGCGGAGGGCGAACCCTGCCACTCGGGCACCACGAGGTAGCGCATGGGTTTAGCTCCGCAGCCCTGAGCTTAGAATCCGGCGCCCGGCGTGTAGGGCGGGTTGGGAGCCTCGACGGCGGCGCGGCTGGGGCTGCCCGACTTGAGCGCGGCCAGTCGGGCCTCGACCTCGGTCAGCTCGCCGAGGTCGTCGAGCGATTCGAACTGGGCGTCGAGGCTGGAGGCCGACAGCTCGGCCTGGCCCTTCACCTTGGCCTCTTCGCGGCGGATCTTCTCCTCGAAGCGGCTGACCTCGCTGGTCGGGTCCATGATGTCGATGCTCTTGACGGCGTCGTGCACGCGGGCCTGCGCCTCGGCCGACTTGGCACGGGCGACGAGCTCGTTGCGCTTCGACTTGAGCTGCTCGAGCTTCTGCTTCATGCCGTTCAGCCCGTTCTTCAGCTGATCGACGACCTGCGTCTGCGACGCGATCTGCGGCTCGGCGGCCTTGGCCTCGTTCTCCGACCCGATCTGGCGCTGCAGGGCGACCTTGGCCAGGTTGTCGAACTTGTCGGCATCGGCGGCGTGCCCGCTGCTGCGGTATTCGTCGGCCTTGCGGCTCGCGGCGATGGCCTTGTTGCCCCAGTCGGCCGCGGCCTGCACGTCTTCGCGGTGGTCTTCTTCGAGCAGGCGCAGGTTGCCGATGGTCTCGGCGATGGCGCTCTCGGCGTCGGCGATGGAGGCGGTGTAGTCACGCACCATCTGGTCGAGCATCTTCTGCGGGTCTTCCGCTCCGTCGAGCAGGGCGTTGATGTTCGCCTTCGCCAACTGCGTGATCCGGCCGAAAATGGACTGCTTCGCCATGGTGCTCCCTCTCGTCAAGCGGTGTGATTCCCACTCTAGGGCGGGCCACCGACACCGGCATCAGCTTTTGCAGAGAGAACGCACAGAATAGGATGTCGCGCTCGCACGCCCTTCTGTGTCACCGTGTTACACACCCGTTGCCCCTGTCGGTGGTGCGGGGCAGGATAGGAACACCACCACCACTCGCACTCAGAAAGGGGGCCACCCATGCACGATCTCCACACCGATCTGCGTCTCGCTGTCATCGAGGTCGCGAGCATGCGCGAGCACGCCCCCGATTACGACGAGTTCGTGGCCCAGCTCATCGGGCGCACCGTGTCCGAGGCCGAGAACGCCGGGTGGCAGGTGTCGCGTCACGCGGCCGCCGATCTCGGGGCCGAGGCCCTGCTCGAGGTCACCGACAAGGCCGACGCCATCGTCATCCTCGGGGGAGAAGACATCCACCCGCGTCATTACGGCGAAGAGGTCGGCTACCCCGGCGAGGGCGTGCACTACGACGACGCCGATCTGGCTCAGATCGCCGTGGCCCGCCGTGCCGCCGAGCGCGCAACGCCCCTCCTCGGCATCTGCCGCGGTCACCAGGTCATCAACGTGGCCCTAGGCGGCACGCTCATCCCCGACCTGGGCGACGAGAGCGGCCACCGCAACATCGACGTCCCCATCGAAGACGTGCTCACGCCGCACGAGATCCAGCTCGAGCGATCCTCCACTCTGGCGCTCCGCCTCGGCGGCGCCGCGGTCACCGTGCAGAGCGCCCACCACCAGGCCGTCGGCCGCCTGGGCGAGGGCCTCATCGCGGTCGGCTGGTCGCACGACGGCCACGTCGAGGCCATCGAGCACGAGGTCCTGCCCATCACGGGCGTGCAGTTCCACCCCGAGGCGCCGTCCTCGCCCGCCGGTCAGCTCGCCGGACTCCTCGAGGGTCTCGCGCGCGAGGCCGAGCGCGCCCAGCTCCTGGCGGCTTAGGCTCCCATTCCACGCGTGGCATCCGCCCCGTGTCGGCGCGGTCGCCTAGCGTTGATCCCATGCACGACGACCGCTACTCCACCGATGTCCTCGCCGGCGACTGGAAGGGCCGCAACAAGCCCGTCATCCCCACGCAGCCGGCCACACTCGACCTCGTCGTCGAAGACATCCGCACGGGATGGGCGGGTGCCATCACGCGCGTCGAGGGCAAGATGGTCGAGCTCGAAGACTGGAAGGGCCGCCGCCGCACGTTCCCCCTGGGTGGCGGCTTCCTGCTCGAGGGGCAACCGATCACACTGGTCGCGGCGCCTCGGGCGTCGGCCGGGCGGGCGCGCACGGCATCCGGGTCGTTCGCGGTCGAGCAGGAGCGCGCCCGGGTCGCCCGCAGCAGCCGCATCTTCGTCGAGGGCAAGCACGACGCCGAGCTGGTCGAGCGCGTGTGGGGCGACGACCTGCGCATCGAGGGCGTGGTCGTCGAGTTCCTCTCGGGTGTCGACGACCTCGACCAAATCGTGCGCGACTTCACACCCACCCGCGAGCGACGCGTCGGTGTGCTCGTCGACCACCTGGTGCCGGGCTCGAAGGAGAGCCGCATCGCCGAGACGGTGGCGCGCGGGCCTTTCGGTGCGCACGTGCTGGTGGTCGGGCATCCCTATGTCGACGTCTGGCAGGCCGTGAAGCCCGAGCGTCTGGGGCTCGCCGAGTGGCCCACCATCCCGCGTTCGATGGAGTGGAAGAAGGGCATCTGCAAGGCGCTCGGATGGCCGCACGAGACGCAGGCCGACACGGCCCGGGCCTGGCAGCGCATCCTCGGTCAGGTGCGCACCTTCGCCGACCTCGAACCCCAGCTGCTCGGCCGCGTCGAACAACTCATCGACTTCGTCACCGAACCGACCGCGTAAAGCAGCGGAACGGAACGAATTGCATCGCCGGAACGGCGAGCCACAAACACGGTGCCTCTGACAGGATTTGAACCTGCGACTTCTTCCTCCGGAGGGAAGCGCTCTATCCACTGAGCTACAGAGGCGGACTACTCGTAGAATCTACCAGACATCCCGCGCCCGCCATCGCCCCGCTCAGGGGGTGATCGGGCCCCGCAAACGCGTGCGAAGATATCTCACATGCAGCGCACCGTATCGGCCGACCTCCGCTTCGACCTGGGTGCCACGAGCGATGTGATCCTCTCGCTCGCGGTGGCCGCCGCCACCGGGCTGTTCACCGAAACGCTCACGTGCATGCGCAACGGCGAGGCGGTTCCGGTGACCGAGCTCATCGACCGGCACGGCGCCCGTCTGCACCGCGTGCGAGCGGATGCCGGCAGCTATGTCGTGCGTTACGACGCCGTCATCGCGGCCGATCGCCTGCCCGAGCCCCTCGACCCCGTCGACGTCATCCGCTACCTGCGCCCGTCGCGCTACGCCGAGTCCGACCGCATCGCCTCGTTCGCCGCCCAGACCTTCGGGGGAGCGCAGGGTTTCGAGCTGCTCGACCGCGTCGTCGACTGGGTCTCGAACACGCTGTCCTATGTTCCGGGTTCGAGCGTCGGCACCGACAGTGCCATGTCGACGTTCGCGTCGTCCGAGGGTGTCTGCCGGGACTACGCGCATCTGACGATCGCGTTGCTGCGCGCCCGCGACCTGCCGGCCCGCATGGTCTCGGTCTATGCCCCGGGGCTCTCGCCCATGGACTTTCACGCCGTCGTCGAGGCCTATGTTGACGGCGCCTGGTATGTGGTCGACGCCACGCGTCTCGCGCCCCGGCAGTCGCTCGTGCGTATCGCCACGGGCCGGGATGCCTCGGATGTCGCGTTCCTCACCAACCACTGGACGGGCCTCACCCTCGGCGACGTCTCGGTCACCGCAACCGCCGAGGCGCTCCCGCGCGACGACGGCTGGTCGCGCGTCCAACTCGGCTGAACCGCTGACCGACGCGTTAACGCACGAATGCCCCGGCCGAAACCGGGGCATTCGTCATCCAGCGTCTAGGACGCGGGCAGGTGGGGGATCGCCGCCATGAGCAGCTGCTGCGCGTCGCCCGGCTCGAGGAACTCGTCCGACGACAGCGTCAGCCAGTAGGAGCCGGTGAAGACCTGCGCCTGGCCCTTCGCGCCGTCGACGGTGAAGTAGCCCTCGACTTGGCTCGGGTCACCGTAGGTCGGCACGGATCCGCCGGCGGCGAAGGCGATGTTCTTGAGTGACGTCAATTGGTCGGCCGTGAGCTTCGCCAGCCCGAGGTCGATCGTGTAGTCGCTTGTGCCGTTCTTCCACTGGCAGGTGAGGCCATTCATGCCAGCGATCTGGCCGGCCTTCGAGTCCACGGCGGGAGCTGCCTTCGGCAGCGCGACGTAGTTGGGATTGTAGTTGTACACGTCCTGTGCCGAGAGCAGCTGGTCGCACGTCACGCCGACGGGGGCCGAGATGACGGCATCCGACGTGGGGGCGGCGGTCGCGGCGGGGGTCTCGGTGGCGGTCGGGGTGGCGCTCGCCGTCTCGACAGGGGTGGGCGAGCCGGTCGAGCCCGACGACGCGCCGCACGCGGTCAGCGCGGTGAGAGCGACGATTGCGGCGACGGACAGTGTGGCGGCGCGCGATGCGCGGGCTACCCGGGGCGACAGGGCCATGACTTTTCCTCCTGTTGAGCGGTCTCGTGAACCATACCAAGCACAGATCACGTGCTCCGTTATATAGCCCCGATTCCGCGTTCGATTCCCGGCAGATGGTTACATTCGGTGCACGGTAGAGTTGATCGCTGTGACTCCCGCAGACCTCTCCCGCAGCCTCTTCGACCTCCTCGTCCCGCTCGTCGAGGGGCGACGACCGGGTGCCGCAGCCGAGCTTTCGCCCACCGATGTGGTGCTCGAGCGCCCGAAGAACCGCGAGCACGGCGACTGGTCTTCCAATATCGCGATGCGCTTGGCCAAGAAGCTCGGCACCAACCCGCGCGAGCTGGCTACCGAGATCGCCGAGCGCCTCGCTTCGGTCGACGGCGTGCAGGGCGTGGATGTCGCGGGCCCCGGTTTCATCAACGTGCGCCTCGACGCGGCCGCCGCCGGCCAGATCGCGCACACCATCGTCGAGCGCGCCCACGACTACGGCCGCAACGAGTCGCTCGCCGGGCACGTCATCAACCTCGAATTCGTGTCGGGCAACCCGACCGGTCCTCTGCACCTCGCGCACACGCGTTGGGCGGCCGTGGGCGATTCCCTCGGACGCGTGCTGCGCGCATCCGGAGCCGAGGTCGGCACCGAGTACTACATCAACGACGCGGGCAACCAGATGGACAAGTTCGGCCTCTCCGTGCAGGCCGCCGCCTTCGGTGAGCCCACGCCCGACAAGGGCTACCCCGGCGAGTACATCGGCGAGCTCGCGGCGCGTGTCGTGGCCGCCGACCCGTCCCTGCTCGAGCGCCCGCGCGACGAGACGCTGGCCGAGTTCCGCGAGCGCGCCTACCACCTGCAGATGGCCGAGATCAGAGACTCGCTCGAGCGCTTCAACGTGCACTTCGACGTCTTCTTCACCGAGCAGACGCTGCACGAGAAAGACCCGGCCACGGGCCGCAGCGCCATCGACGACGCGGCCGAGCGCCTCAAGGCCCAGGGCCACGTGTTCGAAGACGACGACGCCGTCTGGGTGCGCACGACTGATTTCGGCGACGACAAAGACCGCGTCATGATCCGCGGCAACGGCATCTACACCTACTTCGCGGCCGACGCCGCCTACTACCTGTCCAAGAAGGACCGCGGCTACACCGAGAAGATCTACCTGCTGGGTGCCGACCACCACGGCTACGTCCACCGCCTGCGCGCCCTGTCGGGTGCCGCGGGAGACGACCCCGACGTCAACATCCAGGTCCTCATCGGCCAGATGGTCACGGTCAACGGCGCCAAGCTCTCGAAGCGTGCGGGCAACATCGTCGAGCTCGACGACCTGCTCGAGTGGGTCGGCGCCGACTCGCTGCGTTACGAGCTGGCACGCTATCCCAGCGACACGCCGCTCGACCTCGACGGCGAGCAGCTGCGCAAGCGCAGCAACGAGAACCCCGTCTTCTATGTGCAGTACGCACATGCGCGCACGCGTAGCGTCGCCCGCAACGCGGCCGAGGCCGGTGTCGACCGCAGCGTGTTCCGCCCCGAACTGCTCGAGCACGAGACCGAGTCGGCGCTCCTCGGCGCGCTGCAGGAGTTCCCGCGCATCGTGGCCCAGGCCGCCGAGCTGCGCGAACCGCACCGCGTCGCGCGCTACCTCGAAGAGATCGCCGGCCTCTATCACCGCTGGTACGACAATTGCCGCGTCATCCCGCTCGGCGAGCAGCCCGTGGAAGACGTGCACCGCACGCGGCTGTGGCTGAACGACGCCACGGGCACGGTGCTGCGCAACGGGCTCGACCTGCTCGGTGTGACGGCACCCGACCGCATGTAGCGGAGAAGGTCAGAGTGGGGGGAACGATGGGGGAGCAGGAGCAGATGAGCGACGGTTTCGATTTCGCATTCGAGGAATCCGATGTCCCGCGGCGCGCCCGCTTCGGCTGGGTGCTGTGGCTGTTCCTCATCCCGGCCATCGTCGGCGTGGGATGGCTGGCGCTCTGGATGCTCGACAGCGCGCTCAGCGACGTCGCCGAAGGTGTCGTGAAGAAGCAGATCGAGGACAACCTGCCCGCGGGTGTCGTCGCCGATGTCGATGTCGAGATCAGCGGCCCGCCGTTCATCTATCAATACGTGACGGGCGTTTTCGAGACCGTGACGGTGACGGCTCGGGATGCGACGATCAATGACATCCCGATCTCGGCCCGGGCCGTTTTGAGCGATGTACCGAAGGACACCACCGAACCGGTGGGACACGTGGACGCCTCGTTCTCGATCTCGCAGCAGGCGCTCGATGTGCTCGCCGAGGCCCCCGACGCCGACCAGGCCCTCACGCTGGGTGACGGCGTCGTCACCTACGACTCCACGCAGACCATCCTGGGCTTCTCGATTCCCTACACGCTCACGGCGACGCCCACGGTGGCGGGAAACGCCGTCGAGCTGGTGCCCGAGAAGGCGTCGGTCGATGTGGGGTCGCTCAACATCGACGTGCAGCCCGTCATCGACCTGCTCCTGCAGCAGCAGCCCCTCTCGATCTGCGTCGCATCGCGTCTGCCGGAGGCCGTCACGTTGACGGGCCTCACCGTGACCCCCGACAAGGCCACCGTCACGGCTTCGGCCGACGACGTTGTTCTCTCTGGCAGCTCGCTCCGCACGCCGGGCACCTGCGGCTAGCCAGCCCGGTTCATATGCCGTTCCGAGGATGATCTCTCGGTAGGTTTGTTCTCCACAGCGCGCCCCGCGCAGAATCGTCCACAGCCCCTCCGCGGGTTCGTGGCCCACAGACGTTCTCGGTACACTTTGGGAGTCGTCCTCTGCCGGGCGACTGCTCCCTCCGCACGATTGGTTCCCCGGTGGCAACACACCCCCTCGCACCCGACTGGCTGGCCCTGCCCGACGACGCCAATGACTTAGGCGACGGTCTCTTCTCGGCCAACACCGAGCGCGACCAATACGGCCAGATCCAGGTGGCCGGTGTCACCGCGGGCGAGCTCGTCGAGACCTTCGGCACTCCTCTCTATGTCGTCGACGAGGCCGACGCCCGTGCCCGTGCCGCCCGCACGCTCGCCGCGTTCCGTTCCGCCGTCACCGCCCGAGCCGAGTCTGCAGCTCGCGCCGGTTCTGTTTCGCGCGCCGGCTCGGCCCCCGAAGCGCCCGCCGGGTCCGACTCAGGCGCCGCAGGTTCCGGTGACACGCCGCGCGTGCCCGATGTGACGATCTATTACGCCGCGAAGGCGTTCCTGTCGGCCGAGGTTGCGCGATGGATGATCGACGAGGGCCTCAATATCGACGTGTGCTCGGGCGGTGAGCTCGCTCTGGCTCTCGCTGCCGGCGCACCGGCCGCTCGACTCGGGTTCCACGGCAACAACAAGTCCCTCGCCGAGATCGAACGCGCCGTCGCGGCGGGCATCGGCACCATCGTGCTCGACAGCCTCGAAGAGATCGAACGGGTCGCCGAGGCATCCGCGCGCCACGGGCGCCGCCAGGGCGTCCGCCTGCGGGTCAACAGCGGCGTGCACGCGCACACACACGAATTCCTCGCCACCTCGCACGAAGATCAGAAGTTCGGGCTGCCGCTCACCGACACGGCAGCCGCCGTGGCCCAGATCCGCAGTCACGACTCGCTCGACTTCCGCGGGCTGCACTGCCACATCGGCTCACAGATCTTCGACGCGTCGGGCTTCGGCGAGTCGGCCGCCCGCCTCCTCGTCGCTCACCGCGAACTGCTCGAGGGTGGGCCGGTGCCCGAGCTCAACCTCGGCGGCGGCTTCGGCATCGCTTACACGACGGCCGACGACCCGCAGCCCATCGAGCAGATCGCCGCGGGCATCGCCGACGCCGTTTTCCGTGCCGCCGCCGACCTCGGCGTCGAGGTGCCGAACCTCGCGTTCGAGCCGGGCCGCAGCATCATCGGCCCCGCCGGCATGACCCTCTACACGGTCGGCACGCGCAAAGACGTGCAGGTCGCGGGCGACGACGGCTCATCGTCGGTGCGCCGCTACCTGAGCGTGGACGGCGGCATGAGCGATAACGCCCGCCCCGCCCTCTACGGGGCCGACTATTCGGTGCGCCTGGCCAACCGGGTATCCGACGCACCGGCTGCGCTCGTGCGGCTCGCCGGCAAGCACTGCGAATCAGGCGATATCGTCGTCAACGCCGACTTCCTGCCGGGCGACGCCGCCTCCGGTGACATCGTCGCCGTGCCCGCCACGGGCGCCTACTGCTGGTCGCTCGCGAGCAACTACAACTATCTCGGTCGTCCCGCCGTCGTCGCGGTCGTCGACGGCACCGCGCGCGTGATCGTGCGTGGCGAGACCGAGGCCGAACTACTGGCGCGTGACGCCGGATTGGACGCACGATGATCGAATACCGCACGCTCCGGGTGGCCCTCCTGGGTGCCGGCTCCGTTGGTTCGCAGGTGGCGCGTCTGCTCCTCGAGAACCGCGAAGAGTTGGCGGCCCGATCGGGAGCCGACCTGCAGCTCGTCGGCATCGCCGTGCGCAACCTCGACGCCAAACGGGATGTCGAGCTGCCTCGAGAGCTCTACACGACCGACGCCGAAACCCTCATCGTGGGCGCCGACATCGTCATCGAGCTCATGGGCGGCATCGAGCCGGCCAAGACCTACATCCTGCAGGCCCTCAACGCCGGGGCCGACGTCATCACGGGCAACAAGGCGCTGCTCGCCGAGCACGGTGCCGAGATCTTCGGTGCGGCCGAGCAGGTCGGGGCCGAGGTCTACTACGAGGCAGCCGTCGCCGCAGCCATCCCGATCATCCGTCCGCTGCGCGACAGCCTGGCCGGCGACAACATCAAGCGCATCCTCGCGATCGTCAACGGCAGCACCAACTACATCCTCGACCGCATGGATCGCTTCGGCGACAGCATGGCCGACGCCCAGAAGACCGCCTTCGAGCTCGGGTTCCTCGAGGCCGACCCCACGCTCGACGTCGAGGGATACGACGCCGCGCAGAAGGCCACCCTGTTGGCCAGCCTCGCGTTCCACTCGAGCGTGCCCGCCAGCGGTGTGCACCGCGAGGGCATCAGCCAGATCACGCCCGAGCAGATCCAGGCGGCGAAAGACGCCGGCTACGTCATCAAGCTCCTCGCCATCGCCGAGCGCATCACCGACGAAGACGGCACCGAGGGTGTCTCGGCCCGGGTCTACCCCGCGCTCGTCGACCGCAATCATCCGCTCGCCTCGGTGCACGGGGGCAACAACGCCGTCTTCGTCGAAGCCGAGGCAGCCGGCCCCCTCATGTTCTATGGCGCGGGAGCCGGCGGCGTGCAGACCGCCTCGGCCATCCTCGGCGACCTCGTCTCGGCGGCCCGTCGCCACGTCGCCGGCGGCCCCGGCCTTGGCGAGTCGACGCACGCCGACCTCCCACTCCTGCCCATCGGCAGTGTCACCACCAAATATCAGATCAGCCTTCTCGTCACCGACCGTCCGGGCGTCCTCGCCCGGATCGCTGGCATCCTCAGCGACGGTGGCGTCTCGGTCGAAACGGTCCAGCAGACCGTCCAACCCGGCGAAGAAGACGACGCCACCGGCACCGCCACCCTGGTGATCGGAACCCACGCGGCCCGCGAGGCCGCGCTGCAGGCAACAGTCGAGGCGTTGACGGCCAGCGAAGACACGCAGGCCGTCGTCAGTGTTCTACGAGTTGAAGGAGCCGAATAATGGCGAAGCAGTGGCGCGGAGTTCTGCACGAATATGCAGACCGTCTCGACATCAGTGACAAGACCCCCATCATCAGCCTCGGCGAGGGTGGCACGCCGCTCATCGCCGCCCGGGCCCTCTCCGAGCGCACGGGCGCCCGCGTCTACGTGAAGTTCGAGGGCATGAACCCCACGGGTTCGTTCAAAGACCGCGGCATGACGATGGCCGTCTCCAAGGCCGTCGAACACGGCGCCAAGGCCATCATCTGCGCCTCCACCGGCAACACGTCGGCCTCGGCTGCCGCCTATGCCGCGCACGCCGGCATCACGGCCGCCGTGCTCGTGCCCGAGGGCAAGATCGCCATGGGCAAGCTCAGCCAGGCCGTCGCGCACAACGGTCAGCTCATCCAGATCCAGGGCAACTTCGACGACTGCCTGAACATCGCGCGTGACCTCGCCGAGAACTACCCCGTGCACCTCGTCAACTCGGTCAACAACGACCGCATCGAGGGCCAGAAGACGGCGGCGTTCGAGATCGTCGAGGTGCTCGAAGACGCGCCCGACTTCCACTTCATCCCGGTCGGCAACGCGGGCAACTACACCGCCTACACGCGGGGCTACACCGAAGAGCTCGAGCGCGGCGCCACCACCAAGCTGCCCCGCATGTTCGGGTTCCAGGCATCCGGCAGCGCCCCCATCGTGCGCGGCGAGCTCGTGCGGCATCCCGAGACCATCGCCAGCGCCATCCGCATCGGCAATCCCGCCTCGTGGGAGCTCGCCCTCACGGCGCGCGAGAAGACCGACGGCTACTTCGGCGCCATCGACGACGACAAGATCCTGCTCGCGCAGAAGATCCTGGCCTCCGAGGTCGGCGTCTTCGTCGAACCCGCGTCGGCCATCAGCGTCGCCGGCCTGCTCGAACGCGCCGAAGCCGGCCAGGTCCCCGCGGGCAGTACGGTCGTGCTCACGGTCACGGGTCACGGGCTGAAGGACCCGCAGTGGGCCCTGCGCACCGAAGACGGTGGCCAGGTCACTCCCACCATCGTTCCCGTCGACACGGCCGAGGTCGCGAGCGTGCTCGGCCTCGTCGCCGAACGTCAGGCGTGACCACCACCCCGCGCCGGGTGGCGGTGAAGGTTCCGGCCACCACCGCCAACCTCGGCCCCGGCTTCGACACGCTCGGTCTCGCACTCAGCGTCTACGACGAACTCGACGTGCAGGTGCGCGACGAGCCCGGCGCCCATGTCACCGTGCACGGTGTCGGCGCGGGCGAGGTCCCGACCGACGAGAGTAACCTCGTCGTCTCCTCCATGGCCTACACGTTCGAGGCCATGGGGCGACGCATGCCCGGCGTGAACGTCACGGCTCGCAACACCATTCCGCACGGGCGGGGGCTCGGCTCGTCGGGCGCCGCCGTCGTCTCGGGCATCATGGCCGCGAAGGGCCTGCTGCAGGGTGACGTCGAGATCGACGCCGACACGCTGTTGCGCATCGCGACCGACCTCGAGGGCCACCCCGACAACGTGGCGCCGGCCCTGTTCGGTGGACTCACGATCGCGTGGCTCACGACATCCGGGCCGAAGCAGAAACGGCTCATCGTGCACCGCGGCGTGGCCCCGCTCGTCTTCGTGCCGCAGTTCACCATGTCCACGAAGCTCGCGCGCAGCCTCCAGCCCGCCTCGGTGCCGCACGAAGACGCCATCTTCAACGTGTCCCGTTCGGCGCTGCTCATCGCGGCCCTCACGCAGAGCCCCGAGCTCATGCTCGCCGCCACCGAAGACAAGCTGCACCAGAACTACCGCGCGGCCGCCATGCCCGAAACGGCCAAGCTCGTCACACTGCTGCGCAACGCCGGCTACGCGGCCGTCGTCTCGGGTGCCGGGCCCTCCATCCTCGTGCTGGCGGATGGCCCCGGCCAACGTCTCGCGGCCGCCGAACTCGTCGCCACCCAGGCCGACACGCCGTGGCAGGCCATGATGCTCGCGGTCGACTTCAAGGGCGCCACGGTGACCCCGGTCGACGACGACGAGCGCCTCGCTTCCGAGAGCAGATGAGGCATCCGACGCGCCAGCGCAACCCCCGGTGCGCGTGGCGGGAGGCCCGAAGTTTGAGTGCTACAGTGGTAGCGATCCCGGGGGAAATGCCGTTCAGGTAAATCTGTCCGTCGGGTGAATCCGCACATTCAATGCTGTTGCCTCCGCAACGTGTGCTCTCTACCGTGTTCACTCGAACGTTCTCTCTCCGGTAGGCACGTTCAGGAGAAGCCCCCAGACGCGTAGGCAACCGGCGCTCCCGACGAGCCGTATGCGCCCGGGCGGGGGGAAGGAAAATACTTTTCGTGACTGACGTCAACATCCACACACCCGTGGAATCCGGCGCTCCGCTGACCTCGCTCAAAGTGGCAGACCTCCAGGTCCTCGCCGCGCAGCTGGGAATCCCGGGCGCATCCAAACTCCGTAAGGGAGCCCTCGTCGAGGCGATCCAGGCAGCGCAGGGCGGCGCACAGCCGACCATCGCGGCCGAAGGTTCCGCCGCGGCACCCGCGATCGACGCGGTACAGGTCCCCGAATCATCCGCCGCTGTGACGGCCGACAGCGTGGCGACGCAGCTGCCCGCCACCGAGCAGGCGCCCGAAACCGCCGCCGCTCCGGCTCGCAAGCGTGCACCGCGTCGTGCCACCACACAGACCGCTCTCGAGGGTGCCCAGGCGCCCGCGACGGGCCCCGTCTCGGCGGTCGGCCACGTGAATGCCGACCAGCCCGCGCAGATCCCCGCGACTCCGGCCGACGACTCGGCCGCTGGCGCGCCTGAGGCCGCGGACTCGAGCAACGGCACCGACGCCCAGAACGGCACAGACGCCCAGAACGGCGCCGACTCCCAGAACGGCACCGACGAGCCCCGCCGCGGCAACCGTCGCCAGCGCGGCAACCGTGCCGACCGCGGCACCGAGCAGGAAACGCTGCCCGACCTCGGCATCGAGCTGCCCAACGAGCCGCGCAAGAACGGCCGCAAGCAGAACGACAACGCCGAACAGGGTGACGAGCCCACCGGCCGCGGGCGCAACCGCAACTCTCGCCAGGGCCGCGCGGCCCAGGGTGCCGACGCGCAGTCGTCCGACCAGGTCGACGACAAGCAGCAGAACGACGATGCCTCCGACCGTCAGGGCGGCGACACCGATGGCGACAACGGCCAGGGCGAGCGCCAGGGCCGCGGCCGCAACCGCAACCGCGCACGTAACGGCGACGGCGACAACGCCCAGAACGCCGGCAACGGCAACGGTCGCGACAACAACGCTCGCGCCGACCGCGGTGACAACCGCGGCGACGCTCGTGCCGACGACAAGAACAACGGCAACCCCCGTCAGCAGGGCCCCGCAGCGGGTCAGGACGACGAAGCAGGCCGTGGCCGCGGGCGTTACCGCGACCGCAAGCGCGGCCGCAACGGCGAAGACGTCGAGCCCGAGATCGCTGAAGACGACGTCCTCATCCCCGTGGCCGGCATCCTCGACGTGCTCGACAACTACGCTTTCGTGCGCACGACCGGTTACCTCGCCGGCCCGAGCGACGTCTACGTCTCCCTCGGCCAGGTCAAGAAGTACGGCCTGCGCAAGGGCGACGCCGTGGTCGGAGCCATCCGTCAGCCGCGCGACAACGAGAACAACGCCCGTCAGAAGTACAACGCGATCGTCAAGGTCGACTCGGTCAACGGCCTGAGCGTCGAAGACGCCGTCGAGCGTGTCGAGTTCGGCAACCTGACTCCGCTCTACCCGCAGGAGCGTCTGCGCCTCGAGACCGAGCCCAACAAGCTCACGCAGCGCATCATCGACCTGGTCGCCCCGATCGGCAAGGGCCAGCGCGGCCTGATCGTCGCGCCCCCCAAGGCCGGCAAGACCATCGTGCTGCAGCAGATCGCCAACGCCATCGCGACGAACAACCCCGAGGTGCACCTCATGGTCGTCCTCGTGGACGAGCGTCCCGAAGAAGTCACCGACATGCAGCGCACGGTCAAGGGCGAGGTCATCGCCTCGACGTTCGACCGCCCGGCCGAAGACCACACCACGGTCGCCGAGCTGGCCATCGAGCGCGCCAAGCGTCTCGTCGAGCTGGGCCACGACGTCGTCGTGCTGCTCGACTCGATCACGCGCCTCGGCCGTGCCTACAACCTGGCCGCGCCCACCTCGGGTCGCGTGCTCTCCGGTGGTGTCGACGCCGCGGCGCTCTACCCGCCGAAGCGTTTCTTCGGAGCCGCCCGCAACATCGAGAACGGTGGATCTCTCACCATCCTCGCCACGGCTCTCGTCGAGACCGGGTCCAAGATGGACGAGGTCATCTTCGAAGAGTTCAAGGGCACGGGCAACTCCGAGCTGCGCCTCAGCCGTCAGCTCGCCGACAAGCGCATCTTCCCGGCCGTCGACGTCAACGCGTCGTCCACCCGTCGCGAAGAGATGCTGCTCGGCGCCGACGAGGTCAAGGTCACGTGGAAGCTGCGTCGCGCCCTCGCAGGTCTCGACCAGCAGCAGGCCCTCGAGGTCGTCCTCGGCAAGCTGAAAGAGACCTCGTCCAACGTCGAGTTCCTCGTGCAGATGCAGAAGACCATGCCGCAGCCGACGGGCCACAGCCACAGCCACGAGCGCGACCACCGCTAGCCTTCTCACCGAACCCGCCTGACCCGCGGCATCCGCTCTGGATGCTCTCGGGCAGGCGGGTTCTCTGATGAGGCAGGATGGTTCAACGGGAGGAAAGCGACATGTTCGAATCGGTACAGGTGCTGCTCGACGAGCACAAAGATCTGCAAGACCAGTTGGCCGACCCGGCGGTACACGCCGACCCGGCACGCTCGAAGAAGATCAACCGGCGTTACGCCGAGTTGTCGCGCATCCAGGCGGCGTACAACACCTGGCACCAGGCGCAGGAAGACCTCGCGGCCGCCCGCGAGCTGGCCAAAGAGGACGAGGCGTTCGCCGAAGAGGTGCCCTCGCTCGAGGAGCACCTGGCCACCTCGCAAGAGAAGCTGCGACGCCTGCTGATCCCGCGCGACCCGGATGACGGGCGCGACGTGATCATGGAGATCAAGGGTGGCGAGGGCGGCGCCGAGAGCGCGCTGTTCGCCGCCGACCTGCTGCGCATGTACATGCACTACGCTGAGTCGAAGGGCTGGAAGACGGAGCTCCTCGAGCGCACCGAATCCGACCTCGGCGGCTACAAAGACGTGCAGGTGGCCATCAAGTCCAACGCCACCGACCCGTCGCAGGGGGTCTGGGCGCACCTCAAATACGAGGGTGGCGTGCACCGCGTGCAGCGCGTTCCCGCGACCGAGTCGCAGGGACGCATCCACACCTCGACGACGGGTGTGCTCGTCTTCCCCGAGGTCGACGCGCCCGAAGAGGTCGAGATCAGCCAGAACGACCTCAAGATCGATGTCTACCGCTCGTCGGGCCCCGGCGGACAGTCCGTGAACACGACCGACTCGGCCGTGCGCATCACGCACCTTCCCACGGGCATCACGGTGGCCATGCAGAACGAGAAGAGCCAGCTGCAGAACCGCGAGGCCGGCATGCGCGTGCTGCGCGCCCGCATCCTCGCGCGTCAGCAGGAGGAGCAGGCGGCCCTCGACAGCGCCGCGCGCAAAACGCAGATCCGCACGATGGACCGCTCGGAGCGCATCCGCACGTACAACTTCCCCGAGAACCGCATCGCGGACCACCGCACGGGATACAAGGCGTACAACCTCGACTCTGTGATGAACGGGGCGCTCGAGCCCGTCATCGAGTCGGCAATCCTGGCCGACGAAGAGGCCCGTCTCGCCGACATCGGCGACCAGAGCTAGTCCACAACACCCCGTTAAACCGACAGAAGGCCGACCCGATCATCCGGGTCGGCCTTCTGCGTGCGATCGTGTCGATTGCACAGAGAGCCACTGGCCGGCCGACGGTGATCGCCCGAGCCCGCGCACCGCGGGTGGTCACTCGGAGGCGGGAGCCGCCTCCGCGTCGTCGCCCAGTTGAGCACGCTCGATGGGCGTCGCCTGATTGCGGGGCCGAGCCGTCGCCGGGATGCCGGTGATGATCGAATGCGGGGGAGCGTCGCGCGTCACGACGGCGTTCGCGCCCACGACCGAATGCGCGCCGATGACGATATCGCCCAGAACCTTGGCCCCGGCTCCGATCATCACGCCGTCGCCGATCGTCGGATGACGCTTCTGTCGTCCGAGGCTCTTCCCGCCGAGCGTCACGCCGTGATAGATCATCACGTCGTCACCCACCACTGCGGTTTCGCCGATGACGACACCCATACCGTGATCGATGAAGAATCGTCGGCCGATCTGGGCACCCGGATGAATCTCGATGCCGGTCAGGAAGCGAGCGAACGCCGACCCGGCGCGGGCGGGCAACCGGATGCCGCGCCGCCACAATCGCGCGTTGAACCGGTGCGCCCAGATGGCGTGCAAACCGGGGTAGGTCAGAAAGATCTCCACCCGGCCGCGCGCGGCAGGATCGTGCACGCGCGCGGCTGTCAGGTCTTCCCTGATGCGGGTGAAAACACTCATAGAGTGTCGAGCCTAGTCGCTGAGGCCAGCCCAGAGAGGCGTCGAGATGTAGCGCTCACCGGTGTCGCAGACGATGGCGACGATCTTCTTGCCAGCGTTCTCGGGGCGCTTCGCGAGCTCGCGGGCGGCCCAGATGATGGCACCCGACGAAATACCGGCGAGGATGCCCTCTTCGGCGGCGAGACGCTTGGCGACGTCGATCGAGTCTTCGAACGACACGTCGATGACCTCGTCGTAGACGGTCGTGTCGAGGATCTCGGGAATGAAGTTGGCGCCGATGCCCTGGATCTTGTGCGGCCCGGGCTTGCCACCGTTCAGGATGGGGGAGTCGAGCGGTTCGACGGCCACGATCTGCACGTCGGGCTTCAGCTCCTTGAGCACCTGGCCGACGCCCGTGATGGTTCCGCCCGTTCCGACGCCCGCGATGAAGATGTCGACGTCACCGTCGGTGTCGCGCCAGATCTCCTGCGCCGTGGTCTTGCGGTGGATCTCGGCGTTGGCCTCGTTCGCGAACTGCTTGGCCCAGATGGCGCCGGGGGTCTCGTCGACGATCTCTTTCGCCTTCTCGACGGCACCCTTCATGCCGAGCGCCGGTTCGGTGAGCACGAGTTCAGCGCCGAAGGCCCGCAGCAGCACACGGCGTTCCTGGCTCATCGAGGCCGGCATCGTGAGGATGACTTTGTAACCGCGGGCCGCTCCGACGAGTGCCAGGGCGATTCCGGTGTTACCGCTCGTGCCCTCGACGATCGTGCCTCCGGGCTTCAGGGCGCCGGATGCTTCGGCCGCGTCGACGATGGCGACGCCGAGGCGGTCCTTCACGCTCGACCCGGGGTTGTAGTACTCGAGCTTGGCTAGCACGGTCGCGCCCGCGCCATCCGTGACGCGGTTGAGCTGCACCAGGGGCGTGTTGCCGAATGCCTCGGTGATGTTCGAATAGATCTTGCCTGCCACGATCTGCCTCCCTGTGCGGTGTGCCGCACGACATCCTTCTGGTGCACGCCGTTCGGCGCATCCTCAAGCCTATTCGTCTGAATGGGGTGTGGGTCGAAGATGACGAGACGCTCGTCATCTTCTCGGCTCAGCCCCGAGATGAGGGTCCGCCGCCTCTGCGCTAGGCTTCCGGGCGGAACGGTCGCCGTCAACGGCCGTCAGCGTATGCCTCACACACCTTCTTCCCCCCAGCCCTCCTCGAGCCCGTCGCCCGAGCCCGTCGCGCTCCTGTCTGAGCTGCGCGATTCGGCCGTCGAGCGTCTCGCACGCGCGGGTGTGCCCAGCCCGGATGTCGACGGCGAACTCCTTCTCGGCCACGTGACGGGCCTCGGCCGCGGCGAGTTGCAAGCCGCCTTCATCACGGGGCGTCGCGCAGACGCCGACGCCGCGACCGCGCTCGAGTCGTTGCTCGAGCGCCGCGCCGCGCGCGAACCCCTGCAGCACATCCTCGGCGTCGCCTGGTTCCGCTCGCTCGAATTGCGCGTCGGCCCCGGGGTCTTCGTACCCCGCCCCGAAACCGAGGGCGTCGTGCAGATCGCGATCGATGCGCTGCGCCAGGTGCCGACCCCCGAACCCGTCGCGGTCGACCTCGGCACGGGCTCGGGCGCGATCGCGCTGGCGATGGCGACCGAGGTGCCGAACGCGCGCGTGCACGCCGTCGAAGCCTCCGTCGACGCCTTCATCTGGGCCCGCGAGAATTTCGCGGCGGTGGATGCATCCAACGCCCGCCTGGTCTTCGACGACATGGGTCGCACGCTGCCCGAGCTCGACGGAACGGTCGACGTCGTCATCTCGAACCCGCCCTACGTCCCGGATGACGCGATCCCACGTGACCCCGAGGTGCGACTGTTCGACCCGGCCATGGCTCTCTATGGTGGCCCCGACGGCCTCGACCTCGTTCGCTCGCTCGAACGCACGGCGCACCGGCTCCTCCGCGAGGGTGGGCTGCTCGTCATCGAGCACGGCGAGCTCCAGGGCGCCGACATCCGATCGATCCTCACTGAACGCGGGTGGCGCGCCGCCGCCACGCACGTCGACCTGACGCTTCGCGACCGCACCACGACGGCCGTCCGCTAGAGCGGCCTACGGTCGCGCCGCAAACTCCTCGACCGCGGCCATCAAGCCGTCGGTGTCGTACCCGTCGGCCGTCTTCGTCAGATGGAAGGCCGTGATGCCCACGGCGCGCGCGGCCTCGACGTTGGCGTGCGAATCATCCGCGAAGAAGGCATCGGATGCCTCGACCCCCAGCCGGCCGAGCGCGCGCGTGTAGATGCGGCGCTCGGGTTTCGCCGCCCCCAGCACGGCCGAGACCAGGTCGTTGTCGCCGCCAATGATCTCGGCGGCCTCCGGGGCCAACACCGACAACTCCTCGCGGAAGATGATCGGGTTGTTGCTCAGCAACGCCGCGGTGCCGAGCTCCGAGGCGCGTTTCAACGCCGCGATCGACCCCGGGATGATCGTCATGGCCGACTTGCGCGACTCGCACCATTGCTCGCGCGTGAGCGGCACCCCGGTCACTTCGGCGAACGCCTCGAGGTATTCGTCGCCCGTGGCGAACTCGCCCGCGTTGGCCGCCCGTTCGAACCCGCCCACCCACCAGGTCGAGGCCAGGTGGTACTGCGTCGACCCCGTCAGCCGCGCCAGATTGGGCAGCCGCTTGAGAAAATCGTAGTCATAGAGGGTCTTGTCGCAGTCGAAGAAGAACACGGATGGTTTCACCCATCCAGTATCTCTCTCCGTTCTCACACGCGGCGGCCCGTTCGCTCTCGGCGGGTGACGGTAGAATCGATCCCAATGTCCCGCATTCATGACTGCTCTGACGACACCGAGCTGCTGATCGGCATGCGAATGGCCCGAGCCGCGATTGCCCGCGGCGAGCTCGTGGTCATTCCCACCGACACCGTCTACGGTGTGGCCGCCGACGCTTTTTCCCCCCGCGCCGTGCAGCGTTTGCTCGACGCCAAGGGCCGCACGCGCCAGTCGCCGCCGCCCGTTCTCGTCCCCGGCATCCACACGCTCGAGGCCCTCGCTGCCGAGGTGCCCGACGCCGTGCGCGATCTCGTCGAGGCGTTCTGGCCGGGCGGTCTCACCATCGTGCTTCCGGCCCAGCCGTCGCTCGCGTGGGATCTGGGCGATACC
This sequence comes from Okibacterium fritillariae, assembly GCF_052783725.1. Taxonomy (NCBI): domain Bacteria; kingdom Bacillati; phylum Actinomycetota; class Actinomycetes; order Micrococcales; family Microbacteriaceae; genus Okibacterium; species Okibacterium fritillariae. Next base: position 2,185,013 of record NZ_CP199917.1, on the reverse strand, counting down.
GACGGCACGGTCGCCGTGCGCATGCCGAGCCACCACATCGCGCTCGAGCTGCTCGAAGAAACGGGCCCGCTCGCCGTTTCCTCGGCCAACCTGACGGGTCTGCCAGCCGCCACGACGGCAGCAGAGGCCGAGCGGATGCTGGGCGACAGCGTCTCCTCTTACCTCGACGCGGGCCCCTCGGGCGACACCGCCTCGACCATCGTCGACGCCACGCGCCTGCAGACCCCGGGCGGCCGCGTCACCGTGCTGCGCGAGGGCGCGATCAGCCGCGCCCAGCTCGCCGAGGTCCTGGGCGACCTGCTCGAACCGCTCGACGCCGCTCCCGCAGTCGACGCGGCCCCGGCCGTCGACACCGAGCCGGCCGACTCCGAGCCGGCCGACACCGAGCCGGCCGACTCCGAGACAGCCCGCGACGCATGATCCAGTATCTGATCATCGCCGCGATCACGGCGGTCATCACATTCGTCGTCTCCCTGGCGGTGTATCGCGGGGCCCTCAAGTACAAGCTCTACCCGACCATCCGCGAACGCGACGTGCACACGCGTCCCACTCCGCGCCTCGGCGGAGTCGCGATGTTCGTGGGTGTGATCGCGGCCTTCGTCATCGCCTCGCAGAACCCGTTCTTCGCCTCGACGTTCGGCAGCCCGGGCCCCATCCTCGCCATCGGGGGAGCGGCGCTTCTCACGGTGCTCATCGGTGTGGCCGACGACATCTGGGACCTCGACTGGATGATCAAGCTCGCGGGTCAGTTCCTCGCCGCGGGCCTCATCGCCTGGCTCGGTGTGCAGATCTACTCGCTCCCGATCGGCGGCCTCACGGTCGGCTCCTCCTGGATGTCCTTCACGATGACGGTCTTCGCCATCGTGCTGGTCATGAACGCCATCAACTTCATCGACGGGCTCGACGGCCTGGTCGCGGGTGTCGCGCTCATCGCCAACGGAACCTTCCTCATCTACGGCTACCTCCTCGTGCGCGAGACGGGCCAGACGAGCTTCTTCAACCTGTCGCTCCTCATCTCGGCCGTTCTGGTCGGTGCCTGCGCCGGATTCCTGCCGCTTAACCGGCATCCCGCCCGCATGTTCATGGGCGACGCGGGCGCGCTCCTCGTCGGCCTGCTCATGGCCACGAGCGCCGTCGCGATCACGGGCACGGTCGACCCCACGTCGCTCGGCCGCAGCCAGCTGCTCGGAATCTACATCCCGATCATTTTGCCCTTCGCCATCCTCGTGGTGCCCTTGCTCGACTTCGGGCTCGCGGTCTTCCGCCGTCTCCGAGCCGGCAAGTCGCCGTTCAGCGCCGATCGCAAGCACTTGCACCACCGCCTGCTCGACATGGGCCACACGCACTTCCAGGCCGTCCTCATCTTCTACGCGTGGACATCCGTCATCGCCATCTCGTGCCTGCTGTTCTTCGTGTTCCAGCCCTATTGGGTGGCCCTCGTGTTCCTCATCGCGGGTGTCATCATCTGCGCCGTGGTCACGCTCGCGCCCCTCGGTCGCCGCAAGACCCTCGAGTTCTCGGCCCAGACCGTCGGCGCCGACGATCCCGCGTTCGAGCGCGTCCGCGAATTCGACCCGCTGGATGCCGCGAGCGAAGACCGGCCCCACGACGCGCCCATCTCGCACGAACTCGTCGCCGAGGTCGTCGCGGTCGCCGAAGCCCAACGCACTGAACCAGAAGCATCCCCGGTCCGACGCTCGGACGATGACGCCCCCGCCCCGAAGGACACCCCATGAGCTCCAACAAAGTATTCGTCGACGCCCTCAAGTACGGCGCGCTCCTCGCCCTCGGCATCGCCCTGGTCGGGGGAGTGATCGGTTTCTTCCTCGACGGCAGCCGCGGCGTCGTCTCGGCCCTGATCGGCACGGCGCTCTCGGCCATCATGCTCGGCATCACCGCCGGCAGCATCCTCTTCGCCAATCGCTTCCACGGCTCCGACCTCTTCGTGGGTGCGTTCTTCGGCATCGTGCTGGGTGGATGGCTGCTCAAATTCGTGGTCTTCCTCGTGCTGGTCTTCCTCCTCGCCGATCAGCCCTGGGTCAACCGTGTGATCATGCTCGTCTGTGTCATCGTGGGCGTCATCGGCTCCCTCGTGGTGGACATGGTGGTCGTCGCTCGTTCGCGCGTGGGGTATGTCAGCGACGCACAGTTGCCCGGAGACCAGAAAAACGCGCAATAACGGGCAAACCGATTCGTCAGCACGCCCAAATGTTGATAGGCTCACTGGAGATTCCCCAAGCATATTTACACGCATTTCGCGTGAGTTGTTTGGCGTCTTCCGAATGTTCGTCGCTCGGAGAGCAGTTCGCTCTCCGCCCCGAAACAGGAGATAGCGCTGTTAGGTAACGCTGTGCTGTTAAGTAACTCGGTGCTGAGTAGCTCCGTTCACTTCAGCGAAAAAATCAACTCTGTGATCAACGCCCCGATCTTCGCGGCTGCTGGCGACGACAACACGTTCCACGGTCCGACCATCAACGAGTTCTTCCCCGAGATCGTTCTCTTCGAAGGCACGCCCTTCGCGATGAACCGGATCATGATCATCCGACTCATCTCGGTGCTGGCAATCGTGGTCCTCTTCTGGCTCGGCACGCGCCGCATGAAGATCGTTCCGGGCCGAGGCCAGTCGATCATCGAGATGGGCCTCGACTTCGTGCGAGTCAACATCGCCGAAGATCTTCTGGGCAAGAAAGACGGCAAGCGATTCCTGCCGATCATCACGACGATCTTCTTCATGGTCCTGTTCATGAACATCACGGGCATCATCCCGTTCATGAACATCGCCGGAACGTCGGTCATCGGCGTTCCACTGGTGCTGGCGCTCGTGGCCTACGTCACATTCATCTACGCCGGCGTCAAGAAGCACCCGGGTGCATTCTTCAAGAACGCGCTCTTCCCGCCCGGAGTGCCGAAGTTCCTCTACATCATCGTGACCCCCATCGAACTGGTCTCCACGTTCGTGCTGCGCCCCATCACGCTGACGCTCCGACTCCTTATGAACATGGTCGTCGGGCACCTGCTCCTCGTCCTCTTCTTCGGAGCAACCTGGTTCTTCTTCTTCAACGCCGACGGCATCTTCAAGGCCTTCGGTGTGGGCACGCTCGCCTTCGGTTTCGTCTTCACTCTCTTCGAGATCCTGGTGGCGGTCCTGCAGGCCTACGTCTTCGCACTACTTACGACTGTTTACATCCAGCTCGCGCTGGCTGAAGAACACTAAACGACGTCAGCATCCGCTGACATCGCCATCACGGAAGGAAACAACACGTGGACGCAACAACCGTTCTCGCCGAGATCAACGGAAACATCGCGACGGTCGGTTACGGTCTCGCTGCAATCGGCCCGGCCATCGGCGTGGGTATCGTGGTCGGCAAGACCATCGAGGGTGTCGCCCGTCAGCCTGAGCTGGCCGGTCGTCTCCAGGTTCTGATGTACATCGGTATCGCCTTCACCGAGGCGCTGGCCTTCATCGGCATCGCGACCTACTTCATCTTCACCAACTAAGCCCTTCGTCATTCGTAGCAAGGAGGCGTGATGATTCACGCACTAGTGAGGGCCGCCGCAGAGGGTGAGGCCTCGCCCAACCCGCTCATCCCCGAGCTGTACGACATCGTTTGGTCGTCGGTCTGCTTCATCATCATCCTCGTCGCGTTCTGGAAGGTCTTCCTTCCCAAGATGCAGAAGATGCTCGATGAGCGTTCTGCCGCCATCGAGGGCAACATCGCCAAGGCCGACGAGGCTCAGCGTGACGCCGAGGCTGCTCTCGAGCAGTACACGGCTCAGCTCGCCGACGCCCGTCAAGAAGCCGCCGCCATTCGTGACCAGGCTCGTGTCGACGGTCAGCGCATCCTCGCTGAACTGAAGGAACAGGCTGCCACCGATGCCGCGCGCATCACGCAGAGCGCCCAGGCCCAGATCGAAGCCGAACGTCAGGCAGCGGTCGTCAGCCTGCGCAACGAGGTCGGCTCGCTCGCGATCGACCTCGCGTCCGGCGTGATCGGCGAGAGCCTGTCCGACGACGCCCGTGCAACCGCGGTCGTCGACCGATTCCTGGCCGACCTCGAAGCATCCGAGGCCTCGAACCAGGCAGAGAAGGCGTAACGCATCATGGGTAGCGCGACTAGAGAAGCACTGCACGAATCGCTGCGCGAGTTGGACTCGACGGGAGCCGTTGGCGACAACGGTTCCGGTCGCGACCTGACGACCGTCAGCGAGCTGTTCGCCGTCGGCCGCGTCGTCGCTCGCACGGCGCACCTGCGCTCGGCCCTGTCCGACAAGGCCGCACCCGCCGAGGTGAAGCGTCAGCTCGTGCAGACGGTCTTCGGATCGTCTGTCTCCGAGCGCACGCTGCGCCTCGTCAGTGCCGCCGCTGCAGGCCGCTGGTCCGACGAGGACGGCTTCGTCGCCGGCCTCGAAGAGCTCGGCATCCGTGCCGCTGTTCAGTCGGTCGGGTCGGACGTGTCGATCGAGCAGGAGCTGTTCGAATTCGGTCGCTACGTCGCAAGCGACGCCGAACTCGAGCTCGCGCTCGGTTCGAAGCTCGGCGACGTGCAGGCCAAGGTCGCTCTCGTCGAATCCCTGCTCGCGGGCAAGGCGTCGCCGCAGACGGTCGAGATCGTCCGTCAGTTGGTGCAGCAGCCGCGAGGTCGCCGCATCCGCACGCTTCTGCGTTACGCGGCCGGCATCGCCGCCGACCAGAGCAACCTCACGGTCGCAACCGTCACGGCTGCGACACCGCTCACCGAGGGGCAGCTCGCCCGGCTTCGCGCCGGACTCAGCTCGCTCTACGGTCGAGATGTCAAGATCAACGTGATCGTAGACGCATCCATCATGGGCGGTCTGCGGGTGCAGGTCGGTGACGATGTCATCGACGGCAGCGTTGCATCTCGCCTGCACGACCTGAAGCTCCAGCTCGCCGGCTGATACCGCCTCACCGCTGATCCAGTCGCACACAACACAGACGCACGATCCCTGGGATCGACACATCGGAAGCGCGAACCGTTTCCGCAACTCAAAGGAAAATGATGGCAGAACTAACGATTAGTCCTGATGAGATCCGCAGTGCTCTCAAGGACTTCGTCGCCGCATACGAGCCGGGCAAGGCCGGAACGACCGAAGTAGGCCACGTGATCGACGCCGGCGACGGCATCGCGCACGTCGAAGGCCTGCCCGGCGTCATGGCCAACGAGTTGATCCGCTTCTCCGATGGCACCCTGGGCCTCGCCCAGAACCTCGACGAGAACGAGATCGGCGTCGTCATCCTCGGTGAGTTCGCCGGCATCGAAGAAGGCATGGAAGTCACGCGCACGGGCGAGGTCCTCTCGGTCCCCGTCGGCGACGGCTACCTCGGCCGCGTGGTCGACCCGCTCGGCAACCCGATCGACGGCCTCGGCGAGATCGCCAGCGAAGGCCGCCGCGCCCTCGAGCTGCAGGCGCCCGGCGTCATGCAGCGTAAGAGCGTGCACGAGCCCCTGCAGACCGGCATCAAGGCCATCGACGCCATGATCCCCGTCGGCCGCGGCCAGCGCCAGCTGATCATCGGTGACCGCCAGACCGGTAAGACGGCCATCGCGATCGACACCATCATCAACCAGAAGGCCAACTGGGAGTCGGGCGACACCAACAAGCAGGTGCGCTGCATCTACGTCGCCATCGGCCAGAAGGGCTCCACCATCGCTTCGGTGAAGGGTGCCCTCGAAGACGCCGGAGCCATGGAGTACACGACGATCGTCGCGTCCCCGGCCTCCGACCCCGCCGGCTTCAAGTACCTCGCCCCTTACACCGGTTCGGCCATCGGCCAGCACTGGATGTACGGCGGCAAGCACGTCCTCATCATCTTCGATGACCTGTCGAAGCAGGCCGAGGCCTACCGTGCCGTTTCGCTCCTCCTGCGTCGCCCGCCGGGCCGCGAGGCTTACCCCGGCGACGTCTTCTACCTGCACTCTCGTCTCCTCGAGCGTTGCGCGAAGCTTTCCGATGAGCTCGGTGCCGGATCGATGACGGGTCTGCCCATCATCGAGACCAAGGCCAACGACGTCTCGGCCTACATCCCCACCAACGTGATCTCGATCACCGACGGCCAGATCTTCCTGCAGTCCGACCTCTTCAACGCCAACCAGCGTCCCGCGGTCGACGTGGGAATCTCGGTCTCGCGTGTCGGTGGTGACGCTCAGGTCAAGTCGATCAAGAAGGTTTCGGGAACGCTGAAGCTCGAGCTGGCTCAGTACCGCTCGCTCGAAGCATTCGCCATGTTCGCGTCCGACCTCGACGCAGCCAGCCGCCGTCAGCTCGCCCGAGGCGCCCGCCTCACCGAGCTGCTCAAGCAGCCGCAGTACTCGCCCTACCCGGTCGAAGACCAGGTCGTCGCGATCTGGGCCGGCACCAACGGCAAGCTCGACGAGGTCCCCGTCGAAGACATCCTGCGCTTCGAGCGCGAGCTGCTCGACTACCTGGGTCGCAACACCGACGTCCTGTCCAAGCTGCGCGACACCAACGTGCTGAGCGACGACATCGTCACCAACCTCGAGTCGTCGATCGACACCTTCAAGAAGGAGTTCCAGACCGGCGAGGGCAAGCCCCTCAACTCGGTCGGCTCCGAGAAGTTCGAAGAGCTTCCCGCCGAAGAGGTCAACCAGGAAAAGATCGTCAAGGGACGTCGATAACCGATGGGCGCACAGCTCCGGGTCTACACGCAGAGGATCAAGTCTGCGCAGACGACCAAGAAGATCACGAGGGCGATGGAGTTGATCTCCGCCTCGCGCATTCAAAAAGCGCAGGCGCGAGTCGCCGCCTCCGGCCCGTACAGCCGCGCGATCACGCGTGCTGTATCGGCCGTGGCGACCTACTCCAACGTCGACCACGTGCTCACCACCGAACCCGAGAAGATCGAGCGCGCAGCGGTTGTCATCTTCGCCTCGGACCGCGGTCTCGCCGGTGCATTCAGCTCACAGGTGCTTCGTCAGGCCAATGAGCTCACCGAGCTGCTGCAGTCTCAGGGCAAAGAGGTCACCTACTTCCTCGTCGGTCGCAAGTCGGTGGCGTACTTCGCCTTCCGCAAGCGCGCCTCCGAGGGGCAGTGGACCGGCGGCACCGACTCGCCGTCGTTCGAGACGGCGCAGGAGATCGGTCAGGCCCTGCTGAAGAGCTTCCTCACGGATGCCTCTGAAGGCGGAGTCGACGAGATCCACGTGGTCTACAACCGCTTCGTCAGCATGGTCACGCAGACCCCCGAGGTCGTCCGTCTCCTGCCGCTCGAGGTCGTCGAGGGTGTCGAAGAACCCGACTCCAAGACCGTCCTGCCGCTGTACGAGTTCGAGCCCGACGCCGCAAACGTGCTGGATGCGCTGCTCCCGGTCTACATCGAGAGCCGCCTGTTCAACGCCATGCTGCAGTCGGCGGCGAGCGAGCACGCTGCCCGCCAGAAAGCCATGAAGTCCGCGAGCGACAACGCGGACAAGCTGATCACCGATTACACCCGTCTGCGCAACAACGCGCGTCAGGCGGAGATCACCCAGCAGATCGCCGAGATCGTCGGCGGCGCCGACGCTCTGTCGGGCGCCAAGTAAGACTCGACGGATAAAGAGAGAAGAAGAGCAATGACAGATACAGCGACAGCTGAGGCGGGAAGCGCCGGAGTGGCCACGCTCGCCGCCGGCCGCATCGCTCGCGTCACCGGCCCCGTGGTGGACATCGAGTTCCCCCACGACTCGATCCCCGAGGTCTACAACGCCCTCGAAACGACGATCACCATCGGCGACGAGCACACCGACATCACCCTCGAGGTTGCCCAGCACCTCGGTGACGACCTGGTTCGCGCCATCGCCCTGAAGCCGACGGACGGCCTCGTCCGCGGCCAGGAAGTGCGCAACACGGGCGCGCCGATCTCGGTTCCCGTCGGTGACGTCACCAAGGGTAAGGTCTTCGACGTCACGGGCAAGATCCTCAACGGCAAGCCCGGCGAGACCGTCGAGATCACCGAGCGTTGGCCCATCCACCGCCGCCCGCCAGCGTTCGACCAGCTCGAATCGAAGACGCAGCTCTTCGAGACCGGCATCAAGGTCATCGACCTCCTGACCCCCTACGTGCAGGGTGGAAAGATCGGTCTGTTCGGTGGTGCCGGTGTCGGTAAGACCGTTCTGATCCAGGAAATGATCCAGCGCGTTGCGCAGGATCACGGTGGTGTGTCGGTGTTCGCCGGTGTGGGCGAGCGCACCCGTGAGGGCAACGACCTCATCGCCGAGATGGAAGAGGCGGGCGTCTTCGACAAGACCGCCCTTGTCTTCGGCCAGATGGACGAGCCGCCGGGAACGCGTCTGCGCGTGGCCCTGTCGGCCCTGACCATGGCGGAGTACTTCCGTGACGTGCAGAAGCAGGACGTGCTGTTGTTCATCGACAACATCTTCCGCTTCACGCAGGCCGGTTCCGAGGTGTCGACCCTTCTGGGTCGTATGCCTTCGGCCGTGGGTTACCAGCCGAACCTCGCCGACGAGATGGGTGTTCTCCAGGAGCGCATCACCTCGACGCGTGGTCACTCGATCACCTCGCTGCAGGCGATCTACGTGCCGGCCGACGACTACACCGACCCGGCCCCCGCGACCACGTTCGCCCACCTCGACGCCACCACCGAGCTGTCGCGTGAAATCGCGTCGAAGGGCCTCTACCCGGCCGTCGACCCGCTGACCTCGACCAGCCGCATCCTCGACCCCCGTTACTTGGGCGAGGACCACTACCGCGTGGCCACCACGGTCAAGCAGATCCTCCAGAAGAACAAGGAACTGCAAGAGATCATCGCCATCCTCGGTGTCGACGAGCTCTCCGAAGAAGACAAGGTCACCGTTTCGCGGGCCCGTCGTATTCAGCAGTTCCTCTCGCAGAACACCTACATGGCGAAGAAGTTCACCGGTGTCGAGGGTTCCACGGTTCCTCTCAAGGAGACCGTCGAGTCGTTCGACGCCATCGCCAAGGGTGAGTTCGACCACGTGGCCGAGCAGGCCTTCTTCAACGTCGGTGCAATCTCCGACGTCGAAGAGAAGTGGGCTCAGATCCAGAAGGAGAACGGCTGATCATGGCTTCCTCGAAGCTGCAGGTCAGCGTCGTCGCCGCCGACCACGAAGTGTGGTCGGGCCAGGCGTCGATGGTGGTCGCGAAGACGGTCGAAGGCGAAGTCGGCATTCTGCCCGGACACGAGCCCATGCTCGCTGTCCTGGCAGAGGGCCAGGTCCGCGTGACGACCGACAATGGTCAGAAGATCACCGCTGATGCGTCTGACGGATTCCTCTCCGTCGAGAACAACACGGTGACCGTCGTGGCTGGCAACGCCAGCCTCGTCAAGTAACTCCTCCTCTCTTCACCGCGTACGCCCCGTGCTTGTCATCCTGCCTCCGTCTGAGACGAAGCGGGATGGCGGCACGGGGCGTTCGTCGTACCTGGAGGACTTGCGTTTTCCCGCCCTGACCGCGTATCGGCAGTCGCTCATCGAGCAGCTCGCCGACCTTGCGGGCGACCCCGAAGCATCCATGAAGGCCCTGAAGATCAGTGCCCGGCAGATCGGTGAGATCGAGCGCAACCGTGGGCTGCACGAGGCCCCCGTCATGCCCGCCATCGACCGTTACACGGGCGTGCTCTTCGATGCTCTCGGCGCCCCGACACTCACGGCCGACGAACGTGCGTTCGCACACGCGCACGTGGCGGTGCATTCGGCCCTCTTCGGCCCGGTCGGCGCACTCGATCCCATCCCCGCCTACCGCCTTTCGCACAGCTCCAGGCTGCCTGAGGGGGGACTTCGGCAGCAGTGGGGTCGCGGCATTCGCCACGAGCTCGCGCAGGTGCCCGGTTTGGTGCTCGACTTGCGCTCGGAGGGGTATTCCGAACTGGGGCCCCTCGAGTTGTCTCCCGAGCGGCTCTATGTGCGCGTGATGGCACGCGGCGCCAATGGTGAAACTCGAGCGCTGAACCACTTCAACAAGAAGACCAAGGGGGCGTTCACCCGCGCCCTGGTGCAGAGCGGGCTTCGATTCGAGAGCGTCGCTGGACTGCGCGACTGGGCCGCCAGCGTCGGCTTCGAGCTCGGGGAGCCCACCCCCGCGCACGAGATCGCCCTCATCGCACCGTCTCCGGAGATGGCACGCGCGGTTTCGTGACCTGGAAGGCGATGCTCTCGTGGCGAAGGAGCCAGAGCTTCGTGTCGAGCCCCGCGCCGCGGTCATAACCGACCGGATCGCGACGGGTGCCGAGCACCCTGTGGCACGGCACGAGGAGCGGCACAGGATTGACGGCGACGGCCGCGCCCACCGCACGGCCGGCTCGAGGCACACCCACAGCAACCGCGATTTCCCCGTAGCTCATCGTCGCGCCAAACGGGATGCTGGCGAGCGTTCGCCACACGGCGTGCTGGAACGCCGTGCCCGAGACCTCGACGTGCAGGTCGAAGGACACCCGGTCGCCGTCGAGGTAATCGAGGATCTGCTTCGCCGCGTCGACAAGGAATGGCGGGGGAGGCTTCGTGGCCGCTCGAGGCGAGTTCAGCGACTCGGGTTGCCAGGATTCGCGGCCGATGTCGCACCCGGTGATGAACTCGCCCTCGGACTGGAGAGTGATGTTCCCCAGAGGGGACGGAAACGCGATGAAGGCTGGCATGGGGCTCCGTTCGTAGTGAGTCCAGGCTAGGGATAGCGTGCGGGGGCGGGGGAGCGCGGATGTCATCTGTGGAGAAAAGGGCGCTGAGACGGGTTGTGGAGAACAAGGCGTCGTAGGGTGGATGGCATGAACGACATGCTCTACCGTCCGCTCGGGCGCTCCGGTTTGATGGTCTCGGCCGTAGGAATCGGCTGCAACAATTTCGGGCGAGCCGACACGATGACCGAAACGCAGGATGGCACGACATCCGTCGTGGATGCAGCGCTCGACAGCGGCGTGAACTTCTTCGACACGGCGGACGTCTACGGAAAGCGACCCGGGCTCAGCGAGGAGCTTCTCGGGCGCGCGCTGGCGGGCCGTCGCGACGACGTGGTCGTGGCCACCAAGTTTGGACACGCGACGCTCGACGGCGGCATCGATCAGCCCTCGGCCCGCGGGTCGAGGCGTTACGTGCGACGCGCGGTGGAAGCATCCCTGCGCCGGCTCGACACGGAGTGGATCGACCTCTATCAGCTCCACACCCCCGACCCGATCACACCCATCGACGAGACGCTGAGTGTGCTCGACGACCTCATCACCGAGGGCAAGGTGCGCTACATCGGCCACTCCAACCTGAGCGGGTGGCAGATCGCCGAGGCGGACTACGAAGCGGTCCTGGGCTCGCATCCCCGCTTCATCTCGGCGCAGAACGAGTTCAGCCTGATCGTCCGGGATGCCGAACGCGAGGTCCTTCCGGCAGCGCGCCGCTTCGGGCTGGGTTTCCTGCCCTTCTTTCCGCTCTATAACGGACTCTTCACGGGCAGGTTCTCGCGCGATGGCGGTCCAGCCGATTCGCGCATCATGCGCATTCGCAGACACCTCCTCGACGATGCTCCCTGGGATGCCATCGAAGCGCTCGAATCCTTCGCCGAGACCCGCGGGCGCACTCTTCTCGAGGTCACTTTCGGGTGGTTGCTGGCCCAGCCGAGCCTCGCGAGCGTCATCGCGGGCGCGACCTCACCGGCGCAGATCCGCGAGAATGCCGCCGCCGGAGTTGCCTGGACGCCAACGCCCGACGAGGTTGCCGAGATCGACCGGTTGTTCCCTGGCCCCGCGCAGACGTCCTAGCTCATCGACAGAACTCCGCGCTCGTCCGGCACCCGCAACCCGCCACCCGGCACCGGGCGCCCAGGCCCCGACCGGTGAGCGTGACCTCGGCTGAGCTCGGCTATCGAGCACACCCAGGGCTGCGCTCAGCTATTGAGCACGGCCAGGGCCGCGTTCAGAGTCGTTGCAAAGAGAACCCACGCCCAGTAGGGGATGAGCATGACGGCCGACGCTTTTCGGATGGGCCAGAACCGGATCATGGTGACGAGGACGGCGATGTCGAGCAGCACGATAATGGCGAGTGCGATCCACAGCGCTGCGGGACCCATCGCGGGATATAGCCCGAAGAAGACCGGGGTCCAGATGCTGTTGAGAACGAGTTGCACAACATAAGCGGTCAGCGCGGGGCGAGTGTCGACGCTGTGGCGCCGACGCCAGACGAGCCATGCGGCCACCGACATCACCAGGTACAGCACAGTCCACACGGGGCCGAACAGCACGTTCGGCGGGTTCCAGGGGGCCTTCTCAGCCGTGGCATACCAGCCGTCGACGTTCCCCGCGGTGCCGATCGACCCGATCGCGGCCACGGCGAACGAGATGGCGATAAACACGACCAGCATGAGGATGTCGCGGCCGATGCTCGCCGATCGCCCCGGCGTTGCGCGTGACGCGGTGTCGTTCGTGCGAGTGTCGGGGTTCCTGTCGGTCATGGTGTTGCCTCCTCGATGTCGTCCCTCCAACTTAGTAAGCTAGCTGACTATTGTGAAGGGCTTGAACCGGCGTGCGCCGTATGCCACTGAGACCTGCTCGAAGACACTAGACTTTTGCACACTGCCTTGTTCCCCTGCCGAAAGGACCCCGGGTGACCGACATCGACGTGCGAACCGGTTCGGGCGCTGTCGACCTCTCCGACGGGCGCACTCTGTCCCTGAACTGGGCCGCAGTCACCGACACCGGCCGCAAACGCCAGGTCAACCAAGACGCGCTCATCGTCGAGCTGCCCGTCTTCGCCGTGGCCGACGGCATGGGCGGTCATGACGCCGGTGAGGTCGCGAGTGCGGCCGTTGTCGAGCGATTCCGCGGGCTCGTCGGCGAAGGCAAACACGTCGACCGCGAGACCATCGAAGAGGCTCTGCGCGACGCCGTCGAGGACATGTTCAACCAGGTCGGTCAAAGCGATCTCGGCACCGGCACGACCGTGACGGGGCTCATGCTCGCCAGCACGCCGAGCCCCGGGTGGACCGTGTTCAACATCGGCGACTCGCGGGTCTACCGGCTGCTGGGGGACGAGCTCATCCAGGTCACACTCGACCACTCGGTCGTGCAAGAACTCATCGCCATCGGCGCCATCACGCCCGACGAGGCCGAGACGCACCCGCACGGCAACGTCATCACGCGCGCGGTCGGCTTCACCGAAGATCCTGTGCCCGATTACACGGATGTCCCCGCCACCTCGGGTGCGCGCTGGCTCGTCTGCTCAGACGGACTGACGAAAGAACTGACCGACTACGGCCTGCAGCATTTCCTCATGCGCGCCGAGTCGCCGAAGGAAGCCGTCGAGCTCATGGTCACGGCGGCCCTCGACAACGGTGGCCGCGACAACGTCTCGGCCATCGTGCTCGACGAGCTCATCACGCCGTAGCGCGCGCCCCGCTGAGGCCGTCGACCACGCGCCGACGGCACCCGCCCTCAGAGAGACGGCGAGACCCGGATCATGCCGACCGGCTGGCCGCCGCCCAGAACCTCGAGGTGCAGCTGCGGCAGGAGATCGTCGACGTCGTTCTGGCTGAGCGCGCCCGCATCGGTCAGCAACCGCAGGGCGACGACTGTCGCCGCGCGCAGGCTGCCGTCGAGGATCTTCGCCGCGACGGTCGTGCCATCGGGGGCCGCCATGACCATGACGCCCTCGGCCCCGAGCTTCGCGAGCACGCCCAGGCGATCGATGACCAGTGTGTTGTCACGCCCGACGCCGTCGAGCGCCCAGCCATCCGCCAGAACGGCCTGCGTCAGGATTCCCGCGTTGCGGTACAGCGCGAAGGGCGACGTGGGTGACGACGTGCGCACCCGGCCGATACCGCGGGCGAGACCGGCGAGGCTGATCGCGTGCACGGGCGCCCCGCATCCGTCGACCGCCGTGGCCTGGGGCTTCTCGCCCGTGAAGCGCTCGATCACGTCGAGGATGGCGCGCTGCAGCGGGTGGTCGACGTCGAGGTAGGTGTCGATGGGCCAGCCGTTGGTGGCACAAGCGAGCAGCATGGCGGCGTGTTTGCCCGAGCAGTTCATGTAGACGGGGGAGGGGCCGCTGCCGTCGCGCACCAGCTCGTCGCGAGCGGCCCGATCGGCCGGCCAATCGGCGGGGCACTGCAGCGCATCCTCGGTGAGGCCCGCCTGGGCCAGGATGCTGCGCACCACCGACACGTGGCGCTGCGTGCCCGCGTGGCTCGCCGTCGCCAGCACGGCCGCCGCACCGCGCAGGCCCACACCCGCGTTCATGACGGCGATGGCCTGGAACGGCTTGAGGGTGGAGCGCGGGATCACGGGCGCCTGCGGGTCGCCGATCTCACGGATGACGTCGGCGTGCTGGTCGATGACGATCGCCGAACCCAGGTGCCGCGACTCGACGAAGCCGTTGCGCACCACCACCGCGAGCTCTCGGGCCGAGGATGCGGGGAAGGTTTCTGCGGTGATGTCTGACACGTGTTGGTTCTCCGTTTTTCTGCGGCGCCCGACGCTCCGCCGCAACAAGCGTAGCGGCCCGAGCGCACCTGTGCCGAGCGTGGCAGACTGGTGCCATGACCGGTCCCGAGCATGTGTACACGATCAGCGCCGAGTGGACGGGTAACACCGGAACGGGCACGTCGAGCTATCGCGAGTACAGCCGCGATCTGACGGTGCGCGCGTCGGGCAAACCCGACATCCTGGGCTCGGCCGATGTCCCCTTCCGCGGCGACCCGGCGCGCTGGAACCCCGAGGAGCTGCTGCTCGCGGCCCTCGCCCAGTGCCACATGCTGTCCTACCTCTACGTCGTCACGACCGTCGGGGTCGTCGTCACCGACTACCGCGACGAGGCCCTCGGCACCATGATCGAAGACGGCAAGGCGGGCGGCGAGTTCACGCAGGTCGTGTTGCGGCCCGTGGTGACGGTGGCTGAAGCATCCATGGTGGATGCCGCGCGCACGGCGCACAAGCGCGCCTCAGAGCTGTGCTTCATCGCGCGTTCGATGAACTTCCCGGTGCTGCACGAGCCGGAGATCCGCGTCGCGTCCTAGAGGCCTGTTCGGCGCCCGCTAGAACCGCCCGCGCCGGCTAGAACCGCTCGCGCCGCAGGATGTTGCGCTTGAACTTCTCCATGGCGTCGGCCGGGGGCGACTCGTTGTAGGCGTGCGCCAACTCCTGGCCCGTCAGGGCATGGATGGCCGCCATGATCTCGTCGGTCGCCGCTCGCCTCGCGCGTCCGCTCGTCGCCGGCCCGTGGTGCGACACGTCGATGGGCTCGCCGAAGACGACGCTGACTTTTTTGAGCTTCGGCATCTTGGTGCCGACGGGCATGAGCTCGTCGGTGCCGATCAGACCGACGGGCACGACGGGGGCGCCGGTCGACAGGGCGAGCCAGGCCACACCGGTGCGGCCGCGATAGAGGCGACCGTCGAGCGAGCGGGTGCCCTCGGGGTAGATGGCGAAGGCGCTCTCGGATTCGAGGATCTTCTTGCCCTCGTCGAGTGCCTCCTGCGCGGCCGCTCCCGCACCGCGGCGCACGGCGACGGCCCCGATGGACTCGAAGAAGACTCGAGACATCCACCCCTTTGCGCCGGTGCCCTCGAAGTAGGTCGATTTGGCGAGGAACTGCACGCGCCGCGGCGTGACCACCGGGATGGCGATGCTGTCGATGAACGACTGGTGGTTGCTGGCCAGGATCACCCGACCGTGGCGCGGCACGTTCTTGCGCCCGACGACCTTGGGTCGGTAGATGAGGCGCGCAATGGGCATGAGCACGAGGCGCCCGAGCGCATAGACGGGGCCCGACGACGACGCGACGTCGGCGGTTTCTCGTGTTTCTTCCTCGGCTGGCACGCAGATGAGGCTACAGGGCAAGACATTCCACGGCCGGAATGGTCCGGTCCTCCGCGTGTTGCGTGACGGGCGGGGCGGATGATCGGAGCACGATCGGGTGCGGCAATACACAGTTTCGTCGGGCAGACTAGTCGCATTCCCCTCCAACGAAAGTGATCGTCGTGCAGAAACGTGTTCCCGCGCTGTTGGCCGCTGCCGCAGCATCCGCCCTTCTGTTGAGCGCATGTTCGGGCGGCGCCAGCCCCACCAGCACGCCGTCGGCCTCATCGAGCGCCGCCGCCACCGCGTCGCCGTGCAAGGACACGCCGTCGGGCAGCGAAGTCGAATCGGTCAAGGTCTCGGGCAACCTGGGAGAAGCGCCCACGGTCGAGATCCCCGCGCCTCTCGCCATCGACGCCACGCAGCGCACCCTGGCGGTCACGGGCACGGGCGACGAGACGAAGACGGGCGACACCGTCGAGGTCTCGATCACCATGTACAACGCTCAGACGGGCGCCGAGGTTGCACCCATGCAGAAGGCCGCCGCCACGGTCGACGACACGAAGTTCCTGCCCGGGTTCGTGCGCGCCATCGAGTGCGTTCCGGTCGGTTCGCGCGTGGTGGCCCTGGTCGACTCGGCCGACGCTTTCGGCACGACCGGCTCGAGCGACAGCGCCGTCAAGGCCGACGAAGACGTCGTCATCGTGGCCGACATCCTGAGCATCACCCCCGACCGTGCCACGGGCGAACCGCAGCCCGAGGTCGAGGGCATGCCCAAGGTTACGCTCGACGACTCCGGCCGCCCCACCGTCACGATTCCCGACGCCGAGGCGCCGAAAGACCTAAAGCTCGCCGTGCTGAAGCAGGGCGACGGCGAAGAAGTGCAAGAGGGCGACACGGTCTCGGTGCAGTACCAGGGCACCAACTGGTCCACGGGCAAGGTCTTCGACGAGAGCTGGGGCAAGCAGATCGCGTCCTTCCAGACCACCGGCGTCGTGAAGGGCTTCTCGCAGGCCCTCGTCGGCCAGAAGGTCGGCTCTCAGGTGATCGTCGTCATCCCGCCGGCTCTCGGTTACGGCGACGCCGGCCAGCCGAGCGCGGGCATCAGCGGCACGGATGACCTCGTCTTCGTGATCGACATCCTGCAGACCACGCGCTAAGAGGTTCTGCCGCCACACATGGCTGCACGCGACGCCCCGGATGCCGACAGGCCCGGGGCGTCGCGTCGTTAACGCGTGCGCGTGCCCGGTCGTGTTCGCGCCTGTGCCGGCCTCGGTGCGAGCATTCGCGCCCGGGCAGAGGTCATGCTTCCGACCCGCCGGACTAGGGTGGACAGCATGCGACGCGTCATCATCCTCGGCAGCAGCGGTTCCATCGGCACCCAGGCCCTCGACGTCATCCGGGCCAACCCCGAGAAGTTCGAGGTCGTCGGCCTCGGCACGGGCTCCAACGCCGCCGTGCTGGCCGAGCAGGCCGAGGCGTTCGGCGTCGAGCACACGGC
This sequence comes from Okibacterium fritillariae, assembly GCF_052783725.1. NCBI lineage: Bacteria > Bacillati > Actinomycetota > Actinomycetes > Micrococcales > Microbacteriaceae > Okibacterium > Okibacterium fritillariae. The sequence goes on along the minus strand of NZ_CP199917.1, from coordinate 2,167,747 downwards.
CCTCGGTGCCGACGAGGCCGAGCAATTGGTGCGGGATGTCGACGCCGACGTCGTCCTCAACGGCATCACCGGCTCGATCGGCCTCGGCCCGACCCTCGCCACGCTGCGCGCGGGAAAACAGCTGGCCCTCGCCAACAAAGAATCGCTCATCGTGGGCGGTGACCTCGTGAAACAGCTCGCCGCGCCCGGCCAGCTCGTGCCCGTCGACTCCGAACACTCGGCCATCGCCCAGGCCCTGCGCTCCGGCACGGCCGCCGAGGTGCGTCGACTCGTGCTGACGGCATCCGGTGGCCCCTTCCGCGGGCGCACGCGCGCCTCGCTCGCCGATGTGACGCCTCAGGAAGCCCTCGCCCACCCCACGTGGGACATGGGCCTCATGATCACGACCAACTCGTCGACCCTCGTCAACAAGGGCCTCGAGGTGATCGAAGCTCACTTGCTGTTCGACGTCGCCTATGAAGACATCGCCGTGACCGTGCATCCGCAGTCGATCGTGCACTCAATGGTCGAGTTCGTGGATGGTTCGACGATCGCGCAGGCCTCGCCGCCGAACATGCGTCTGCCCATCTCGCTCGGCCTGGACTGGCCCAGCCGCGTCTCGGGCGTCGGCACCCCACTCGATTGGACGGCGGCGCAGAGCTGGACGTTCGAACCGCTCGACGACGAGGCCTTCCCCGCCGTGTCGCTGGCCAAGAAGGTCGGGCGCGCCGGGGGCACCTACCCGGCTGTGTTCAACGCGGCCAACGAACAGGCCGTGCTCGCGTTCCACGACGGTCGCATCGGCTATCTCGACATCCTCGACACGGTCGACCAGGTCGTCGACGAGCACGCCGAGGTCGACACGCTCACGCTCGAGTCACTGGCCGCCGTCGAGCAGGACGCCCGCCGGGCGGCCGACGCCGTCATCGCGCGCCGCAGCACGCACGGCTAAAACCAGCGCCGAGCGCCCGGGGTCGGCAGGGCCTAGGACGCGTCCCAGCCGGCCTCTCGCAGCGCCTTGCGGGCCTCCTCGCGCGCCGAGTAGGGCGTGCGCACACCGCGGATGTCGCGGTAGTCCTGGTGTCCGGGACCGGCCCAGAGAATCGCGTCGCCCTCGCGCGCCAGCGAGACGGCCTCGCGGATGGCGGTCTCGGGCGGCGACACCTCGTGGATGTCCCCGTCGGGTCGGGCCGCCCGAGCGCCCTCGACGAGCGTCGCCCGGATCGAGTCCGGGTCTTCGAAGCGCGGGTGGTGATCGGTGATCACGAGAATGTCGCTGCCGAGCACGGCTTCCTTCGCCATGTCGTGCCGCTTGGTCGCATCGCGGTCGCCGTCGGCGCCGAAGACCATGATCACGCGGCCCGGGGTGACGCGCCGCACGGCCGCGAGCGTCTTCTCGAAGGCATCCGGGCTGTGACCGAAGTCGACATAGACGGTAGGGCCGGCGTCGCCCGACACGCGTTCGGTGCGGCCGGGCAGGAAGGCCTTCACACCGCCGTCACGCGTCAGTGCGGCATCGATGTCGGCGAACGGGATGCCGCCCTCGACCATCATGGCGATCGCGAGTCCGGCGTTCGCGGCCATGTGGGCCCCGATGAGCGGAATGCGCGAGTGCAGCGTGCCGTGGGCCGCGTGCGTGAGCGAGAACTCCGTGTATTCGGGCTTCTCGTCGCCGATGGTGACGGTCCAGTGCGCCTCGGTGTCGGGGAGCGACGTGATGGTCACGACGGGGATGCCCGCGCGCTTCACGAGACCCTCGCCCCATTTGGTGTCGAGCGATACCACGCCGCGGCGAGCTCGGTCGGGCTGGAACAGGGCGACCTTCGCGTCCATGTAGTCGTCGAAGTCGCGGTAGTCGTCGAAGTGGTCGTGGCTCAGGTTAGTGAAGGCCGCGACGTCGAACATGATGCCGTCGACGCGGTGGCGGCTGAGGGCCTGCGCGCTGACCTCGACGGCCACGGCTTCGACGCCCGACTCGCGCATGCGGGCGAGCAGCGCGTGCATCTCGCTCGACTCGGGCGTGGTGAGGCGCGACACGATGGTCAGGTCGCCGATGTGGCGCTCGGCCGTAGAGCTCAGGCCCGTGACGAGGCCGACCTGCTGCAGGATGCCCTCGAGCAGGTGCGCGGTCGACGTCTTGCCGTTGGTGCCCGTGATGGCGTAGAGCGTGGGCATGTCGGCGGTGGTGTCATAGACCCAGGCCGAGATCATGCCGAGCACGACGCGCGGCGACTCGGTGATGAGGATGGGGAGACCCGCGTCTCGGGCCAACTCGGCGCCCGCGGCATCCGTCAGAATCGCGACGGCACCCTTGTCACGCGCGTCGGCGGCGAAGGATGCTCCGTGCCGGTTCGCGCCCTGGATCGCGACGTAGACCTCGCCCCGCTGTAGATCGTTGGTGGAGAGGGTGATGCCGTTCAGGCTGACCCCGTCGATGTCGCCCTCGACCCCGAGTCCGAAATGCGTCGCCAGATCGGCGAGAGATTTCACGGGCGGGGTGTCGGGCCGGAGTACCGGCGGCATACGCGATTCCACGGAGATTCGTCCTTCTTTCTCGCTTGCCTGGTGGGAAGCCATCCCATCGTCTCATAGCCCGCACAGCAACTTTCGAGCGCCGGGCGGTATCGTCGCAAGGTGGAATCGGCGCTTCTCTATGTTCTCGGTGTGCTCATCGTTCTGGTGGGCCTCATCGTGTCTATCGGCCTGCACGAAGTGGGGCACCTCGTGCCCGCCAAACTCTTCGGGGTCAAGGTCACGCAATACATGATCGGCTTCGGGCGCACGCTGTTCTCGCGGCGCCGGGGTGAGACCGAGTATGGAATCAAGCTCATTCCCCTGGGTGGTTACATCTCGATGATCGGCATGTATCCGCCGTCCAAGACCGGTGGGGCCGCGCGCAATGCCACCACCAGCGTGTTCGAGGCGATGGTGCAAGAGGGCAGCGCGGTCAAGACGCGGCGCGATGCCCGGCAGGCCCAGGGCGGGGCTGCGGATGACTCGGGCGACGCGCTCGAGGGTGCCCCGGGAGCATCCGTGCCCATCGATCAGTCGCCAGATGCTCGCGTCGAGGTCGTCTCGGCCGGGGCCACCGATTTCCCTCCTCTCGACGAGGGGGAGCGGCGTCGCTTCTTCGGATCGATGGCCGAGGATGCCCGCGAGGCCAGCGCCGAGACCATCGGCGAGGGTGAAGACCACCGTGCCTTCTACCGCCTGCCGGTCTACAAGCGCATCATCATCATGCTGGGCGGCCCCTTCATGAACCTCGTGCTCGCCTTCGTGTTCTTCGGCATCTCGCTCGTGGCCTTCGGGGCGCCCGTGCAGACGACCACCCTGTCGATGGTGAGCGAGTGCGTGCTTCCCGCGGGCAGCACGAAGACGTCGTGCGATGCCTCCGACCCCCTCGCCCCGGGGGCCGCGGCCGGTCTCAAGCCGGGCGACACGATCGTGTCGATCGACGGCACGCCGGTCTCGAGCTGGGCCGAGTCGACCGAGATCATCCGCCAGTCCTCCGGTGACGCGCTCGACGTCGTCATCGAGCGCGGGGGTGCCGAGCAGAGCGTCACGCTCACGCCGCTGCTGACGAAACGTTACGTTCTCGACACCGCCAACCGCGTGGTGAAGAACGCCGATGGCTCGCCGAAGACCGAAGAGGTCGGCTTCGTCGGCATCTCGTCGACGCAGGAGGTGCAGCAGCAGCCTATCACGGCCACGGGTCCGATGGTCTGGCAGAGCATCTCGGGCGTCGGGGACATCATCATCCACCTGCCCCAGCGCATGGGCGATGTGCTGAACGCGGCGTTCGGGCCGGGCGAGCGCGACCCGAACGGCCCCATCAGCGTGGTCGGCGTCGGGCGCATCGCCGGCGAGGTGGCGGCCTCCGACCAGATCCCGTTCGTGTCGAAGGGGGCCTCGCTGTTCGCGGTGTTGGGGTCGCTCAACATCGCGCTGTTCGTGATCAACCTGGTGCCGCTCATGCCGCTCGACGGCGGACACGTCGTCACGGCGCTATGGGAGGGCATTCGCCGGTTCTTCGCCAAGCTGTTCGGGCGGCCCGATCCCGGTCCGATCGACGCGGCCAAGCTCATGCCCCTGACGTTCGTCGTGGTGATCTTCTTCATGGCGATGAGCGCCATCCTCATCTACGCCGACATCGTGAAGCCGGCGAACCTCTTCGGCTGACGGCTGACGCCTGACGCCTGACGGCTAATGCCTGACCGCTCATGGCCGCAGGCCCACCCGCTCGTGTACTCCCGGGGGAGTAGTGCCTCCTCGATGCTCGTTCGGCGGGCCGATTCGTCCGGTATGAGCGACGGGTACGCTTCAGGAATGACGCCGCCCACTCTGCCCGCTTCGCCGCTCGACGGGCGTCTTTCCGGCCCGCCGCGCGCCGTGCGGGTGTGGGTGCCTGTCGTGGTGTCCCTGGTCGTGCAGGTTCCGATAGCAGTCCTCCTCCTTGTCCATCAGATCGCCGGATCCATCGACGCCGACGGTCCCGATCGCGGCCGGGGGCCGGAACTCGGCAACGGTGTGGGGCCCGGCTCGGGACTCGTCGAGTTCGAATCCGCGGGCAGCGCGATCTGGGTTGCCGTCGTGGCACTCCTCCTCGCGGTACTCACAGCTCTCGCGCTCGCCGTCATCCGACGCTATCCGCGCACCGTCGTCGTCGCCATCATCGCGGCCACCGCCGGCGAGGCGTTGCTCTCGCCGATCGGCCCGCCGTTCGTCTCGGTGGCCTTCGCCGTGATTCTCGCGGTGCGCCACGGCGCTCGGGCGTGGGCTTACATCGCTCTCGCGACGGCCTGGATGCTCGTGCTCTTCGTCGGCCCGTTGACGGGCGCACCGTGGTCCGCGCATCTCGTGGCCCCCACCACCCTGGCCCTCCTCGTCGTCGTGGGCGCGGCCGAATTCTCGAAGCGTCGCAGTGATGTGCGCCAGAAGCTCCACGACGATGCCCTCGCCCGGCGCCGTGCCGACGAGGCTCGACAGGAGGCGGCGGGTCAGCAGGAGCGGGTTCGCATCGCCCGCGAATTGCACGACGTGCTCGGGCACTCGCTCTCGCAGATCACCGTTCAGGCCAACGCGGGACTGCACCTCATGGACCGAGACCCGGCCGAGGCGCGACGTGCGCTCGTCAACGTGAAAGAGACCTCGGCGGCGGCGCTCGCCGAGGTGCGTAATGTGCTCGGCATTTTGCGCGACCCGGCGCCCGGCTCTTCGGCCGTGCGCGATCACCGGTCCGGTCCGGCTCGGCCGCATCCCGCCTCCGAGGCCGATACCGACGTCCCGCCGGAACCCGGCTTTGCTCCGCGAACGCCCGGCCCGGGCCTCAGCCAGCTCGACAACCTCTTCGACACGGTGCGCGCTGGTGGGGTCGCGGTCCACGAATCGCTCTCGCTCGGAGACGCCGCGACGATTCCGCTGGGTGTCGGCCAATCCGTCTACCGGATCGTTCAAGAATCCCTCACGAATGTGGTGCGCCACAGCGCGGCGCGCTCGGCCCGCGTCCGGGTCGATCGCGAGGGGGACGCGTTAACCGTGACGGTCGAGGACGATGGGACGGGCAGGACGGCAGCTCTGTCGTCGTCGCCCGACGCCACCACGGCAGCGCCCGGCAACGGCCTGCTCGGCATGCGTGAGCGCGCCGAGCTCCTGGGCGGCACGTTCGCTGCCGGGCCCACGCCCACCGGCGGCTGGCGCGTCGTCGCCAGCGTGCCCGTGCAGGTGCGCGCATGATCCGCGTGTTACTGGCCGACGACCAGGCCCTCATCCGTGCGGGGTTCCGCGCCATCCTGCACGCCGAAGACGGTATCGAGGTCGTGGCCGAAGCGTCGTCGGGCGAAGAAGCGGTGGCGCTCGCCGCCGTGCACCACCCCGACGTCGTGCTCATGGATATCCGCATGCCGCACGGCGACGGCATCTGGGCCACCGGCCAGATCGTCGCCGATCCCGCCCTCGCCTCGACGCGTGTGGTCGTCGTCACGACGTTCGAACTCGACGACTACGTCATCGACGCGATAGCCGCCGGCGCGAGCGGGTTCCTCGTGAAAGACACCGAGCCCGTCGAACTCATCCGGGCGGTGCGCGTGGTCGCCTCGGGCGACGCGCTGCTCTCGCCCGGGGTGACGCGCACATTGCTGCAACGCGTGTCACCCGCGCTGAAGCAAACGGTCGATGCCACGGCGCTCGCCCCGCTCACCGAGCGCGAACGCGAAGTGCTCGGCCTCGTCGGCCGGGGGCTCAGCAACGACGAGATCGGCGCGGCGCTCTTCCTTAGCCCGCTGACCGCCAAGACTCATGTGTCCCGCATCATGCAGAAACTCGACGCCCGCGACCGCGTGCGACTCGTGGTCGTGGCCTATGAGTCGGGGCTCGTCGCGCCCGGGTGGGGGTAGCGCGGCCGCTCGTGCGCCTGGGGGAGTAGTAGCGAAGCATCCCGACGGCAGATGTGGTGCGAGCCGGGCCCGAGGAGGCTGGACTCAGGACGGTCGACGAGCGACCGCCGAGGAGGAAAGATGCTTCACACCGCACTCGCCACACTGGCGCAGCACTATCCGGGCTACGGCCCCGGCCCGGGAGCACACTTGTGGTTCCTGCTCATCCCGTTCTTCTGGCTGATCCTGGCGGTCGTCCTGCTCGCCATCTTCGGACGCCGCTGGTCGAAGCGCGCCGGCGAACGCCGCGAGTACATGCGCCAGCACTGGCAGTCCGAGGCCCAGGGCGGCGCCGAGAAGGTGCTGGCCGAGCGTTTCGCGCGCGGCGATATCGACGAGGTCGAATACCGAGCCCGGCTCGAGGTCATCCGCGCGTCCAGCCTGCACGCGACACAGGGCCCCGGTGCGGGCCCCGGTTTCGGCGGTGGTTTCGGGCCCGGCGCGGGCACCGGCCCGGGGATGCCGCCACAGCGCTGATCGCGACAGCCCGGCTCGCTGCGGCACGGCCCGCAGTGTAGCCGGGCGGTGCGGCGCAGGCATCCCTCACCGATTCGCAGCGCGTGCACACCAAGAGGACCTAAACTGAGCGAGTGGTAGCAGTCAATTTGGGTCTCCCTAAAGTCCCTGAAGTTCTGGCGCCGAGGCGTAAGTCCCGTCAGATCAAGGTCGGTAAAGTTCTCGTCGGTGGCGACGCTCCCGTGAGCGTGCAGTCGATGACCACGACGCCCACCCCCAACATCAACGCGACACTGCAGCAGATTGCCGAACTCACGGCATCCGGCTGCGACATCGTGCGGGTGGCCGTTCCGAGCCGCGACGACGCCGAAGCTCTTCCGATCATCGCGAAGAAGAGCCAGATCCCGGTGATCGCCGACATTCACTTCCAGCCGAACTACGTCTATGCGGCCATCGACGCCGGTTGCGCCGCGGTTCGTGTGAACCCCGGCAACATCCGCAAGTTCGACGACCAGGTCGGCGAGATCGCGCGCCGCGCGAAGGCCGCCGGCGTATCGGTGCGCATCGGTGTGAACGCCGGTTCGCTCGATCCCCGCCTGCTGCAGAAGTACGGTAAGGCCACGCCCGAGGCTCTCGTCGAGAGCGCCGTGTGGGAGGCGAGCCTCTTCGAGGAGCACGACTTCCACGACTTCAAGATCTCGGTCAAGCACAACGACCCCATCATCATGGTCAAGGCCTACCGCCTGCTCGCCGAGCGTGGCGACTGGCCCCTGCACCTCGGCGTCACCGAGGCCGGCCCGTCGTTCCAGGGCACCATCAAGAGCGCCACGGCGTTCGGCATCCTGCTGTCCGAGGGCATCGGCGACACCATCCGCGTGTCGCTGTCGGCGCCTCCCGCCGAAGAGGTCAAGGTCGGCCTGCAGATTCTGCAGTCGCTCAACCTGCGCGAGCGCAAGCTCGAGATCGTCTCCTGCCCGAGCTGTGGCCGCGCCCAGGTCGACGTCTACAAGCTCGCCAACGACGTCACCGACGGCCTCGAAGGCATGACCGTTCCGCTGCGCGTGGCCGTCATGGGCTGCGTCGTCAACGGTCCCGGCGAAGCGCGCGAGGCCGACCTCGGTGTCGCCTCCGGCAACGGCAAGGGGCAGATCTTCGTCAAGGGTGAGGTCATCAAGACCGTTCCCGAGTCCGAGATCGTCCAGACCCTGATCGACGAAGCCAACCGGCTCGCCGCGGAGATGCCCGCCGACGACACGTCGACCGGCAGCCCGGTAGTGACGGTCGGTTCCTAACGAAGGCAGTGGCCGCATGACCATTACCCCGCCTCCCGCAGCCGGACCGATCGGTGCGCCTCCCGCGCCCGGTCCGGCGTCCGGCGCGGGCACCGGTCCCATCACGCCCGACGAGTTGCAGCGCGCGCGCCGCATCTTCGACACGATCGTGGCGGGTTACAGCCAGAAGGTCGTCGGTCAAGACAGCCTGCGCACCACGCTGCTCGTGGCGCTGATCACGGGCGGCCATGTGCTGCTCGAGAGCGTCCCCGGTTTGGCGAAGACGACGGCGGCCGAGTCGATCGCCGAGTCGGTGTCGGCCAGTTTCCGCCGCATCCAGTGCACGCCCGACCTCCTGCCCGCCGACATCATCGGCACGCAGATTTACGATCCGTCCACGGCCACGTTCGGCACGCAGCTCGGGCCCGTGCACGCCAACTTCGTGTTGCTCGACGAGATCAACCGGTCGAGCGCCAAGACGCAGTCGGCCATGCTCGAGGCCATGCAGGAGCGGCAGACGACGATCGGCGGGGAGAATCATCCGCTGCCCTCGCCGTTCCTCGTGCTCGCCACGCAGAACCCCATCGAGCAGGAGGGCACGTATCACCTGCCCGAGGCCCAGCTCGACCGCTTCCTCGTGAAAGAGGTGCTCGGCTACCCGAGCCCCGCCGAAGAAGCCGAGATCGTGCGCCGCGTCAATGCCGGCGTCTATGAACCGGGTGGCACCCACGGCCAGGCCGTCACCCTCGACGATGTGCGTTTCCTGCAAAAGCTCGTCCACCGCGTCTATCTCGACCCCGCCGTGCTCAACTACATCGTGCAGGCCGTCTATGTCACGCGTCACGCCGAGCAATACCTTCCGCCGGCACTCGCGGGGTATGTCGAATACGGTGCCAGCCCGCGCGCCAGCATCGCCTTCGCCAGCGTGGCCCGTGCGCTTGCGCTGCTGTCCGGCCGAGGCCACGTGATCCCCGAAGACGTGAAGAGCTATCGCTATCAGGTGTTGCGGCACCGACTCATCCTCGGGTTCGAGGCTGATGCCGACGGCGTGACGCCCGAGACCATCATCGACGCGATCTTCGGCGCCATCCAGGCACCCTGAGCGCCCCCGAAGCCGAAACGTGCCTGCGCTCCTGCCCCGCGTGAAGACCACGCTGTCGATCGTTGCCCATCGTCGGGTGCGCGGCTGGCTCGACGGTGAGTATCGCTCGGTTTTCCACGGCAAATCCCACGACTTCGACGACCTGCGGCCCTACGTGCCGGGCGACGAGATCCGCGACATCGACTGGAAGGCGACCGCTCGGCACGGGTCGCCGCTCACGAAGCGGTACATCGCCTCGCGCAAGCAAGCCGTCATGATCGTCGTCGACTCGGGGCGCGACCTGGCGGCCGTGAGCGCGTCGGGCGAACCCAAGCGCGACCTCGCGATCCAGGCGGCCGGCGTGCTGGGCTACATCGCCCACCGTCACGGCGACCAGGTCGGACTCGTCACCGGTGACGCGGCGGGCAGCGCATTAGTGCCGTTGGGCGGCACCGAGGGGCACCTCGAACGGCTGCTGCAGATCATCCACGCCCGCGCCAGTCTGCAGGGCAGCCCGAGCGACTTCGTAGGCCAGCTCGACTACGTGGCCCGGCGGTTCCGGCGCCGCATGCTGCTCGTCGTCATCAGCGACGATCAGGCCTTGGCGGGCACGGGGCACGGCACGAGCGGCACCGGCGGCACGAGCAGTGCCAGCGGCGCGAATGCGCGCACGCAGAGCACACCAGGTGCCCCCGCATCCGATCTGCGCCCCCTGCTGCGACGCCTGCACGCGCAGCACGAGATGATCTGGGTGTCGATCGCCGACGCCGACCTCGTGGCGGCGACCCCGCGCGGCGCCGAGCTGCTCGACGTGCAGACGTTCGGCGAGCTGCCCGAGTTCCTGCGCCGCGACCCGCAGGTGCGGCGGGAGTACGCCGAACGCGCGACCGCGCAGAAGACCGAGACCCGAGACATCCTCGATCGCATCGGCATCGCGTCGACACGCATCGAGTCGACGCGCGACGTCGTGCCGAAGCTCTTCCGCCTGCTCGAGAGGCACAATCATGCCGGGCGGTGAGTACTATCCGCTGGCCGACTTCTCGCCGTGGTGGGCCGTCATCGCGGTGGCCCTCGTGCTGCTCGCGGCCGCCTGGTATGCCTTCGTCATCTGGTTCCCGCGCTGGAAGCACCGGCCGAGGGGCGCCGCGGCGATTCCCGAGCCGGCGCCGTGGCAGCGTCAGCAGCGCATCAGCGAGCATTACCTCGCCGAGATCGACCGCGTCGAGCGTGACTACGCCGACGGGCGCGTCGATGTGCGGGCCGCCCACGTGCGCCTGGCCGAGATCGTGCGGCGCTACACGCTCGAGGCCCGCGGCATCCCCACGCTGCCCATGACGCTGCAGGAGCTGCGGCAGGCACGTCTGCCCGAACTGGCCGAGGTCGTGCAGGGTCTCTACCCGAGCGAGTTCGGGGCCGAGGCCTCCGGTTCGGTGCACGGTTCGGCCCAGGCGGCCCGGCGGGCGGTGACGTCGGCATGGAACTGAGCTTCTGGTGGATGCCGCTCCTCTGGGCGTTCGTGATCGCGGGCGTCCTGGCCCTGGCCTTCGTTCTCACCCGTCGGCGGATGCGGCGACGCCCGGCCCGCGCGGCCGTCCCCGTCGCCCACACCGAACGTCTCACGGCGTTGCCCGCCTACCGCCGCGCGCTCACGCGATACCGCGCGCTCCTGGCGCTGAGCGTGGCTGCCGTGGTCGTGGCTCTCGCAGCCGCCGTCGTGCTGAGCGCACGCCCCGTGGCGGTGTCGGCCTACCAACCCGAGCTGCGCAACCGTGACATCGTGCTGTGCCTCGACGTCTCGGGTTCGATGGTCGACTACGATGCCGAAATCGTGGACACGTTCAGCGATCTGGTGGACGAGTTCGACGGCGAGCGCATCGGCCTCGTGCTCTTCAATGCCTCGGCGGCCACGGCCTTCCCGCTGACGAGCGATTACGCGTTCGTCGAGAAGCAGCTCAGCGAGCTGGGCGACAAGATGAGGAATGCAGACGAGGACTACTCGTTCGCGAACGGAACGCTGCTCGGCAACGGCTCCTCGCTCATCGGCGATGGGCTCGGCTCGTGCGTCATGCGCTTCGACGACATCGGGCAGGAGAGGTCGCGCTCGATCATCCTGGCCACGGACAACTTCGTCGCGGGCGAGCAGATCGTCACGCTGCCCGAGGCGGGCGAATTCGCCACCGAGAACGACGTCACCGTCTATGGCATCAACCCGGGCGATGTCGCCAGCAAGTCCTACATCAAGGATCTCGCCGACGAGTTCGAGAAGGTCGTCACCGACACGGGCGGGGCCTACTACGCGCTCGACGACCCGGGTGCGATTCCCGCCATCGTCGGGCAGATCCAGTCTGAACAGGCCGCCGATATGACGGGCGCCACGCAGATCGTCAAGACCGACATCCCGGTTTGGCCCATCGTGGCGGGTCTCGTCGGCACGGCCGGCCTCATGTTCCTCGGGTGGAGGCTCAAGCGATGATCGTCCACCCCATCTTCACGCCGCCCGTGCTCATCGTCGTCTTCGGCGGGCTCGCGGCCTTCGCGCTGTGGCAGGCGGCCCGCAACATCCGCCGCCCGGGCGGGTGGCACTGGTTCGTGCGGCTCGCGCTGGTGGGCCTCCTCTTCGGCATGTCCTTGCGGCCGGGACTGCCCGAGACCGAGCATCCGCCCGTCGCCGCCGCCCAGACCGACGTCTACTTCGTGCTCGACACGACCTCGAGCATGGCCGCCGAGGACTACGGCGACGGCCAGCCGCGCCTCACGGGGGCCAAAGCCGACATCGAGGCCATCGCCGACCGTCTCGCCGGTTCGCGATTCTCCCTCATCACCTTCGACGCCGACACCGTGCAGCGCCTGCCCCTCACCACGGATGCCTCGGCCCTCGCGTCGGGCGTCGCCTCCACCACGCAGGAGATCAGCGTCTACTCGCGCGGCAGCAGCATCGGCGCGCCCGCCGCGTTCCTCGAGAAACAGCTCGCCGCCGACAAGGACGCCGCTCCCGACCGCACGCGCATCGTCTACTACCTGGGCGACGGCGAACAGACCGTCAGCACGGCGCCCGAGTCGTTCGCGCCGCTCGCCGACCTGGTCGACGGGGGAGCGGTGCTGGGCTACGGCACCGACGAGGGCGGGCCCATGCGCACGTTCTCGGGCTACCGCGACGAATTCTTCGGCGACGATCAGTCGGATGATTCGGGGTCGGATGATTCGGGGTCGGATGGTGCGGGGTCGGATGGTTCGAGCACCGACGACCCCGGCACCGCCGACGACTACATCCAGTACTACGGCCCGAACGGCCAGGAGACCGCCATCTCGAAGATCGACGAGAAGGCGCTCGGCACCATCGCCGGGCAACTCGGCGTCGAGTACGTGCACTCCGAGCCCGGCAGCGACGTCGTGCTGCAGGCGACGCGCGGCATCGATGTCGGGGCCGCGACATCCGCCCCCAGCGGGCCGCCCTCGGCGCCCGAGTTCTATTGGCTGCTCGCCATCCCGTTCGGCCTGCTGTTGCTGACCGAACTCGTGCCGCTGCTGCTCGCGCTGCGCGCGCTGCGTCGCCCCACCAGCAGCAGCCCGGCCCCGACGGAGGTTTCCCGATGACCCTGTTCGAGCACGACCTCCAGTCGCCCCAGCCGGTGTCGCCCGCGCACGGCGGGCCGCACGAACCCCCGCGCCGACCCCAGCCCCCGCAGCATCTCGTCCGGCGCACACGCCGCCGCCTCTTCTGGTGGTCGCTGCCCGTCGTGCTCGTCATCCTCGCGATCGCGTGGAAGCTCGTGAGCCTGCAACTCGTGACCGACGGCGCGAAGAACGACTTCGAGGCCGGTGACTACGAGGGCAGCGCCGACCGTTCGGGCTCCCTGCTCGTGGGCAACGTCGTCGAGCCGTGGATCCCGTACTACAACCGCGGAACCGCCCTCGCCACGTTCCAGAACTACACGCCCGCCACCGACGACCTGGGCGAGGCGCTCACGCGGGCTCCGGCATCCGAACGCTGCATGGTGCGCGTCAATCTCGCGCTCGCGTGGGAACAGCAGGGGGATGCTTACCGCGGCGCCGGCTATGAGGAGGGGGCCATCCGTCTCTACGAGACGTCGCTCGCCGTCATCCGCGACGGAGCCGCCGACGGGTGCCAGACCGACGAGACATCCCGCGCGCTCGAACAGCGCGACACGCTGCAGACCGCCGACGAGCGCGTGCAGGCGAAGATCGATCAGCAGCCGCCGCAGGTGCTGCCGCAGCCCGGCCAGGATGACGCCCAGGGCGAGGGCTCATCGGGGGAGAGCGACCCGAGCGCCGAGGAGAAGCTGCAGGAACGCGGCGATCAGGCGGCCGAAGAGAAGGCCCAGCAAGACGCCGAGGAGCGCGGTCGCGGCGGCGCCGGACGCACGACCGACAAGCCCTGGTGACCTCGTGACCGCGCCCGCCCGGCGCGGTCACCCGACGCGCTCGACCGGCCCCTGCCACTAACATGGTCAGGTGGTCACGCGTCTCAGTAATTACTTCCTCCGCACCCTCCGTGAAGATCCCTCCGATGCGGAGGTGACGAGTCACCGGTTGCTGGTGCGCGCGGGCTACATCCGCCGCCAGGCCCCCGGCGTCTTCGCCTGGCTGCCCATCGGCCTGCGGGTCAAGAACAAGATCGAGCAGATCATCCGCGAGGAGATGGCCGCGGCCGGCGCGCACGAGGTGCATTTCCCCGCCCTGCTGCCGCGCGAGCCCTACGAGATCACCAACCGGTGGACCGAATACGGCGACGCCCTGTTCCGCCTGCACGACCGCAAGGGTGCCGACTACCTGCTGGCCCCCACGCACGAAGAAGCGTTCACGCTCCTCGTCAAGGACCTCTACGGCAGCTACAAAGACCTGCCGCTGTCGATCTTCCAGATCCAGGACAAGTACCGCGACGAGGCCCGCCCCCGCGCCGGCCTCCTGCGCGGCCGCGAATTCACCATGAAGGACGCCTACTCCTTCGACTACACCGACGCGGGCCTCGACGCGAGCTACCAGGCCCAGCGCGACGCCTACGAGCGCATCTTCCAGCGCCTCGGCCTCGAATACGTCATCGTCAAGGCGGATGCCGGGGCCATGGGTGGCTCGCGCAGCGAAGAGTTCCTGCACCCCACGCCCGTCGGCGAGGACACGTTCGTGCGCTCCGACCACGGCTACGCGGCCAACGTCGAGGCGTTCACGACCGTCGTCCCCGAGGCGCTCCCCATCGAGGGGCTGCCCGAGGCGGTCGTGCGCGACACACCCGACACCCCCACCATCCAGACGCTCGTCGACGTGGCCAACGCCCAGGCGCCCCGCGACGGAGAGCCCTGGACGGCCGCCGACACCCTGAAGAACGTGGTGCTCGCGCTCACCCACCTCGACGGAACGCGTGAGCTCGTCATCGTGGGCCTGCCGGGCGACCGCGACGTCGACCTGAAGCGCGCCGAGGTGGCGTTCGCCCCCGCCGAGGTCGAAGCCGCCACGGCCGAGGACTTCGCCAAGCACCCCGGTCTCGTCAAGGGCTACATCGGGCCCGGCGACCAGCGCGGCCTCGTGCTCGGCGAGAACGGCAGCACGGGCATCCGCTACGTGCTCGACCCCCGCGTCGTCGACGGCACGTCGTGGATCACGGGCGCCAACGTCGAGGGCAAGCACGTCTTCGGCCTGGTCGCCGGTCGCGACTTCACGGCCGACGGCGTCGTCGAGACGGCCGCCGTGCGCGAGGGCGACGAGGCACCGGATGGCTCGGGCCCCGTGCACCTCGCCCGCGGCATGGAGATCGGCCACGTGTTCCAGCTCGGCCGCAAGTACGCCGAAGCGCTCGGCCTGAAGGTGCTCGACGAGAACGGCAAGCTCGTCACGGTGACCATGGGCTCCTACGGCATCGGCGTCACGCGCGCCCTGGCGATCATCGCCGAGGGCAACAACGACGAGAAGGGCCTCATCTGGCCCGAGAACGTCGCCCCGTTCGACGCCTACGTCATCGCCACGGGCCGCGACCAGGCGGTCTTCGAGGCCGCCGACGGCGTAGCCCAGGCGCTCGAGGGTGCCGGCTACGACGTGCTCTACGACGACCGCCCCAAGGTGTCGCCCGGTGTGAAGTTCGGCGATGCCGAGCTCATCGGCGTGCCGAAGATCGTCATCGTCGGCCGCGGCGTGGCCGACGGCGTCGTCGAGCTGTGGGACCGCCGTTCGGGCGAGCGCACCGAGGTGCCCATCGCCGAGGTCGTCGAGCGCCTGCAGGCCCAGCGCACAATCTGAGTCACGCTCGACTCTCTACCGCAGGGGCTCGTTCGAAAGCCCGCTCGTCGTCCTGCACGTCTCCTCGCTCACTGCGTGGTGTCGTGCGGGCCCCGAGTCCGGTACGCTAGCAAGTTGTTCCGTTCTTGGTGAACGGATGTATCTGAATAGAGGAGGCCGCCGGTGGATATCGACCTCACCGTTTTGAAGATGATGGAGCGGGAACGAGAGATCCCGTTCGACGAGCTCGTGCACATCATCGAGCAGGCGATCTTGACCGCCTACATCAAGAGTGAGACGCAGGGCGGCCAGGATGCTCCAGAAGCCCGGGTCGAACTCAACCGCAAGACCGGCCACGTGTCGGTTCTCATTCCCGAGCGCGACGAAGAGGGTGTCGTCATCGGTGAGTCCGAGACCATGCCGGATGACTTCGGCCGCATCGCCGCTTTCGCCGCCAAGCAGGTCATCAACCAGCGTCTGCGCGATATCGCTGACGACGCTGTTCTCGGCCAGTTCAAGGGCCGCGAGGGCGACATCGTCGCCGGTGTGATCCAGCAGGGTCCGAACCCGCGTATGATCCACGTCGACCTGGGAACGGTCGAGGCCATCATGCCTCCCGAGGAGCAGGTGCCGGGCGAGGACTACAAGCACGGTTCACGCATCCGTGTCTACGTCACCTCGGTGGCGAAGGGGCAGAAGGGTCCGCAGATCACGGTCTCGCGCACCCACCCGGGTCTCGTGCGCAAGCTGTTCGCGCTCGAGGTTCCCGAGATCGCGTCGGGCGTCGTCGAGATCATCTCGCTGGCCCGCGAGGCCGGCCACCGCACGAAGATCGCGGTCAAGGCCAACGACCCGAGCGTCAACGCCAAGGGCGCCTGCATCGGCGAGCTCGGCCGCCGCGTGCGCGCCGTCACCGACGAGCTCGGCAACGAGAAGATCGACATCGTCGACTACTCGCCGAACCTGCCGGTCTTCGTCGCCAACGCGCTGTCGCCCGCCAAGGTCTCGAGCGCTTTCGTGCTCGACGAGGCCACCAAGGCCGTTCGCGCCCTGGTGCCCGACTACCAGCTCTCGCTCGCGATCGGCAAGGAGGGCCAGAACGCCCGCCTCGCCGCGAAGCTGACGGGCGCGAAGATCGACATCCAACCGGATTCCGTAATGGAATCCGATTAGAGGTCGATCTTCGCGCCGGGGAGAGACGGCGAATCAGCCGTCTCTCCCCGGTCTCGGGCTTCGCCCGAGCACAAGCGCAGCTATTCAGCCACCACCGCGCGGCCTCTAGCCCATGCAACCCCAACGCATCACCCCGAAGGCCCCGGCCTCGAAGTCTCCCGCCCCGAAGGCCCTTGCCCCCAACGCTCATCACACCCCCCAGCCACTCACCCTTCCCCCCAAAAGTGAGTGGCTGAACCCATGTCAGGAGGGGAGTGCTACGATGGAACCACTACGAACGTGCGTCGGATGCCGTTCACGTGCCCCACAAACCCACCTCTTGCGATTCGTCGCGCGCGGTACGGAGCTCGTCGTCGATGAGGCGGCGGTTCTGCCCGGTCGAGGGGCATGGATCCATCCGAATCTCGATTGTTACCACCTCGCAGAGAAACGCCGAGCTTTCGGTCGCGCTCTTCGCGCTGGTAACGCCATCGACACGACACACCTAGAGAAATGGCTGAACGGCTAATGGACAACTAATGAGCGGCTCGAAATGAGACCCGTCCGTAAGTGAGGTCTGCCCTGTCCGGGGTCAGACCCAGACAGGAGAATAGTGGCTGGAAAACCACGCGTACACGAGATCGCATCCGAACTCGGTGTCGACAGCAAGGTCGCCCTTGCGAAATTGAAAGAGCTTGGCGAGTTCGTCAAGTCCCCGTCTTCGACGATCGAACCCCCCGTCGCGCGCAAGCTGCGTGCGGCGCTGGAGTCCGAGGCGTCGAAGGCTCCCGCAGAGTCTGGCGCACCCGCGCCCAAGGCTCCCGCGGCCAAGGCTCCCGCAACGGGTGCCAAGTCCGCGGCGAAGCCGTCGTCGGGCCCCACGCCCGCAACGGCCAAGAAGGCTCAGGATGCTCCGGCTCCCGCGCCCGCCGCGGCAACCCCCGCTCCGGCCGCTCCGGCCCCGGCTGCGCCCGCCGCACCGGCCGCCGAGAAGCCCGCCGCCGCATCCGCTCCGACGCCCGCAGCTGCCGCGCCGAAGACCGAAGCTGCTGCAGCGCCTGACGCCGCCTCGGCAGAGTCGTCGGCCGCTCCCTCGTCCTCCAAGCCGACCCCTGGCCCCGCCGCTCCTCCCCGTCCGGGTGGCGCAGCAGGTGCCCGTCCCGGCGCCCCGCGTCCGGGCAACAACCCCTTCGCGTCGTCGCAGGGCATGGGTCAGCGCCCGCCGCGTCCCGGCAACAACCCCTTCGCCAGCGCGCAGGGCATGGGCCAGCGTCCGACGCCGGCCAACATTCCTCGCCCGCAGGCTCCTCGCCCCGGCAGCCCCCGTCCCGGTCAGCCGGCTCAGGGTCAGCGCCCCGGCGGTCCCGGTCGTCCGGGTGGAGCCGGTCGCCCCGGTGGCGGCGGCTTCCAGCGTCCCGGCGGTGCCGGTGGCGCCCCCGCGGCTGGTGGCTTCCAGCGTCCCGGCTTCGGCCCCTCGCGTCCCGCGGGTGGCGGCGGCGGTCGCGGCCGTGGCCCCGGTGGTGGAACCGCCGGTGCGTTCGGTCGTGGTGGCGGCAAGAGCAAGTCGCGCAAGTCGAAGCGTACGAAGAGGCAGGAATTCGAGCTGCGGGAGGCCCCGTCGCTGGGTGGCGTGAGCGTTCCCCGCGGCGACGGCAACACGGTCGTCCGCCTGCGACGCGGTGCCTCGATCTCGGACTTCGCCGACAAGATCGACGCGAGCCCCGGAAACCTGGTCACGGTTCTCTTCCACCTCGGTGAGATGGCCACGGCCACGGAGTCGCTCGACGAGGCCACCTTCGAGGTGCTCGGCGACGAACTCGGCTACAAGATCCAGATGGTTTCGCCCGAGGACGAAGACCGCGAGCTGCTCGAGGGCTTCGACATCGACCTCGACCAGGAGCTCGAAGACGAGGGCGACGACCAGCTGGTCATCCGTCCCCCCGTCGTCACGGTCATGGGTCACGTCGACCACGGTAAGACCCGTCTGCTCGATGCCATCCGTAACGCCAACGTCGTCGCCGGCGAGGCCGGTGGCATCACGCAGCACATCGGTGCCTACCAGGTCGTCACCGAGCACGAGGGCCTCGAGCGCGCCATCACCTTCATCGACACCCCGGGTCACGAGGCGTTCACCGCCATGCGTGCACGTGGTGCGCAGGTGACCGACATTGCGATCCTCGTGGTCGCGGCCGACGACGGCATCATGCCGCAGACGGTCGAGGCCTTGAACCACGCCCAGGCGGCCAACGTGCCGATCGTGGTCGCGGTGAACAAGATCGACAAGCCCGACGCCAACCCCGCCAAGGTTCGTCAGCAGCTGACCGAATACGGTCTGGTTGCCGAGGAATACGGTGGAGACGTCATGTTCGTCAACGTCTCGGCTCGCGAGAACGTGGGCATCCAGGACCTGCTCGACGCCGTTCTGCTCACCGCAGACGCCGGGCTCGACCTGCGCGCCAACCCCGATAAGGACGCACGCGGTGTGGCCATCGAAGCGAAGCTCGACAAGGGCCGCGGTTCGGTTGCCACCGTGCTCATCCAGTCGGGAACGCTGCGCGTCGGAGACGCCATCGTCGCCGGCACGGCTTATGGCCGTGTGCGAGCGATGGTCGACGAGAACGGCGACACCGTCGCCGAGGCCGGCCCGTCGCGCCCCGTGCAGGTTCAGGGTCTGTCGAGCGTTCCCCGCGCCGGCGACACGTTCCTCGTCACCGAGGAAGACCGCACCGCCCGTCAGATCGCCGAGAAGCGTGAAGCCGCCGAGCGCAACGCCTCGCTGGCCAAGGCCCGCAAGCGCATCAGTCTCGAGGACTTCACCCGCGCACTCGAAGAGGGCAAGGTCGAGTCGCTCAACCTCATCATCAAGGGCGACGTGTCGGGTGCTGTCGAAGCGCTCGAAGAATCGCTGCTCAAGATCGAGGTCGACGACAGCGTGCAGCTGCGCATCATCCACCGTGGTGTGGGTGCCGTCACCGAGTCCGACGTCAACCTGGCGACGATCGACAACGCGATCATCATCGGGTTCAACGTCCGCCCCGACCCGAAGGCCCGTGAGCGCGCCGCCCGCGAGGGTGTCGACATCCGGTTCTACTCGGTCATCTACAACGCACTCGAGGACGTCGAGCAGAGCCTCACCGGCATGCTCAAGCCCGAGTACGAAGAGGTCCAGTCGGGTGTGGCCGAGATCCGCGAGGTGTTCCGTTCCTCCAAGTTCGGAAACATCGCCGGTGTCATCGTCCGCTCCGGAACGATCACGCGAAACGCCAAGGCTCGCGTCATCCGCGACGGCGTCGTGGTCGGCGACAACCTGGCCATCGAATCGCTGCGTCGTTTCAAGGACGACGTCACCGAGGTGCGCACGGACTTCGAGGCCGGTATCGGTCTCGGCAAGTTCAACGACATCCAGATCGGCGATGAGATCGAAACCACCGAGATGAAGGAAAAGCCGCGCGGCTAATCCCCACCTCCGAACCGGAGCCGGTCGGTCGCCTCAGGGCGGGCCGACCGGCTCCGGCCGTTAACGGATGTCCGAGCCACAACGGGGCGCGCAGGCATCCGATCACCGAGCGATAAGCTCGAACTCGCAGATTGAAAGAAAGAGGACACCATGGTCGATCACGCACGCGCCCGCAAGATGGCTGACCGCATCAAAGTGGTCATCGCCGAACGCCTCGACCGCGGCATCAAAGACCCGCGGCTCGGGTTCGTCACCATCACCGACGTTCAGGTGACGGGCGACCTGCAGCACGCCAGCGTCTTCTACACCGTCTACGGTTCCGACCAGGAGCGTGCTGACACGCAGGCCGCGCTGAAGTCCGCGACCGGCATGCTGCGCTCCGAGGTGGGCAAGAACATCACGGCGCGCCTGACGCCGTCGCTCGAGTTCATTCTCGACGCCATCCCCGAGAACGCTCAGCACATCGAAGACCTGCTGCGCACGGCGCGCGAGCGTGACGCCGAGGCGCTGAAGTTGGCGCAGGGCGCGAGCTATGCAGGTGACGAGAACCCGTATGTCACCGATGACGACGAAGACGAAGAGGCGGATGCTGCCGCGGCCCCCGTCGCGGCCAGTGCCCCTGTCGCAGCCGACGAGACCGCCGCGTCTGACGCGAGCATCTCGGAAGATGACGAAGCCGTCTCGGGCAACGACGACGCGAAGTAGCGTGAGCGTTCGTCGGCGCTGAGCCGAGGAACAGAACTGATCGGTAGACCGGCGGGCACAGGGTGTCCGCCGGTTTGCTGTTCCTGTCGCGGCGTCGGTCTCGGGCAGCAGCCGGAGCTACGGCAGGACGTAGCCCTCGTCTTCGGGCACGGCCAGGCCATCCGCGATGAGACCGGCCAGTGCGCGTTGCAGCTGGTCGACGTCGGGCCAGAGGCCGGCGATCTCGGCGGGGGTGACGGGGCGATGCGTGTGCCGCAGCTCGGCCATGATGAGCCCGCGCACGTGGCGGTCCGAGCCCTCGTACTTCTTCTGCACGGCCTTCTTCTGGCCCGTGTACTTCGGGTAGCCGGCGGCGCGCCAGCGGCAGATGTCGCGGAGCGGGCAGTCGTCGCACTGCGGGGAGCGGGCGGTGCAGCGGATGGCGCCGAGCTCCATGATGCCCGCGTTGAACGCACGCGCGTCGGCGAGATCATCCGGGAGCAGTGCCGTCATGGCGGGGAGGTCGCGTTTGGCCGACGGGGGACCGGGCTGGCCGTTGCCGTGGACGGCGCGCGCGATGACCCGGCGCACGTTCGTGTCGACGACGGGGTGCCGCAGGCCATAGGCGAAGACGCTGACGGCCCGCGCGGTGTAGTCGCCGATGCCCGTGAGCGCCAGCAGCTGATCGACGTCGGAGGGCACGACGCCGCCGTGTCGCTCGGTGATCTCGACGGCCGCGCGATGCAGCCACAGGGCGCGCCTCGGATAGCCGAGGTTAGCCCAGGCGCGCACGGCCTCTCCGGGCGGCGAGGCGGCGAGGTCGGCGGGTGTCGGCCAGCGGGCGAGCCACTCCTCGAGGCGCGGGATGACGCGGGCCACGGGGGTCTGCTGCAGCATGAATTCGCTGACCAGGGTTCCCCACGCCGTGAAGCCGGGGCGACGCCAGGGCAGGTCACGGGAGTTCTCGGCGAACCACGCGATGATCGGCGTCGCGACATCCAGGCCCGAGGATCGCTCATGTGCGGCGGCGTCGGACAGCGGCGACTCGGATGATTCGGGCATCGGTTTCAGAGTACCCGCTGGTCGAGCGCTCGAACGCCTGTCGGGTGTGCGGAGTAGGCTGAAAACATGATGCTGGCGAATACTCCGAGGGTTGTCCTTCTGCGCGATCTGCGCGACGAGATCTCGCACAACTACGGCGTCGGGCGCACGATCGTGGCGGTCGACGGCATCGGTGGTTCGGGGTCGGCGGAGTTCGCCGACGGCCTGGCCGAGGTGTTCCGCGAGCAGGGTCGCGCGTCCTTCCGCGCCTCCATCGACGACTTCCACCGGCCGCGCACCGAGCGCTACCGCCGCGGAGAGAACGATCCTCACGGCTACTTCGAGGACTCGTTCGACTACAGCCTGTTCCGCCGCGTGCTCATCGAGCCCTATCGTCTGGGTGGCAGCGCGGGCTTCCAGCTCGTGGGCTTCGACGAGCGGCGCGACCAGACGGCGCAATCGGCCTGGACGACCGCGCCACGCGACGCCGTGCTGATCGTCGACGGCGTCTTCCTCAACCGCACCGAGCTGCGCGGGCTGTGGCACTACTCCATCCGCCTCGACGTGCCCTACGGCGAGGCCTACCGCCGGTTGCACGAGACGCTGGGGGTCGACGCCGATCCCGAGGCTCCCTCGAACGCGCGCTACGTGGGCGGGCAGGATCTGTACCAGGCCGAAGGCGATCCGCGCACGCGGGCTTCGGCCGTGATCGACAACGCCGACCCCGCGCATCCACGTCGCTTGTTCCTCGATAGCTGCTGACCGAACTGCCGACGGCTGTTCTGCCCGCACGGCTGGCGGTTGTTCGGTATGCACGGCTGATGGCTCCGCTGAGTCCCGGCACCGACCCTCGACCCGCCCCCGCGCGGGCCGGCACACGGGTTATGGCAAGATTCTTGCGGGGCTGAACGAGGAGTGACGAACGTGGTGTCTGCAATTCTGCTGGTCGACAAGCCGATGGGCGTGACCAGCCACGACGTCGTCGCCAAAACCCGCCGCGCGGCCGGCACGCGCAAGGTGGGGCACGCGGGAACGCTCGACCCCATGGCGACCGGCCTCCTCATCCTGGGCATCGAATCGGCCACGCGGCTGCTCACCTATGTGGTGGGCGCCGACAAGGAGTACTTCGCGACCATCCGCCTCGGGCAGACGTCGTCGACGGATGACGCCGAAGGGGAGCTGGGGGAGCGCGCAGAGTCAGCGGCGTTGGCCGCGGCATCCGACGACGCGATCGCTCAGGGCATCGCCGCACTCACGGGCGAGATCTCGCAGCGGCCCTCGAGCGTCAGCGCCATCAAGGTCGACGGAAAACGGGCCTACGCGCGCGTGCGCGACGGCGAAGAGGTCGTGCTCGCCGAGCGCGTCGTCACGGTCTCCACGTTCGAGGTGCTCGAGCGACGCGACGAGGACGGCTTCGTGGACCTCGACGTGCGCGTCGAATGCTCGTCGGGCACCTACATCCGTGCCCTTGCGCGCGACCTGGGCGAAGCGCTCGGCGTCGGCGGACACCTCACGGCGCTGCGGCGCACGCGCGTGGGCTCCTTCCACGTCGACGGCGCGCCCACGCTGGCTGATGTCATGGCCGAGGGGTTCGATGTCGCCGGAGCGTCCATCACTCCCGCGGATGCCGCCGCTGCCCTCTTCCCGGTCGTGCACCTCGACGAGCACACGGCCGTCGACCTGGGCCACGGCAAGCGCATCCCCGCCGACATCCTGCCCGACACCGACGGCCCGATCGCCGCGATCGCTCCCGACGGGCGCCTCATCGGGCTCGTCGAGAAGCGGGGCGGCGCCGGAAAGACCGTCGTGAACTTCCCGCCTGATCCGGCCCAGGGAGGCACGAAATGATCGAATGGTTCACCTACGTGCAGGTGGGAGTCGCCGTCGTGGCGGCGCTGATCTGCTTCATCGCGGGGCTCGCCGGCAAGAAGCCCAACGATCTCACCATGGGGGCGACCGCCCTCGTCGAGGTGCTCCTCATCGTGCAGCTCGTCGTCGCCATCGCGGCTCCGTTCGTCGGCAACGAGGCATCCGGCAGCGTGCCCGAGTTCTACGTCTACCTCATCTCGGCCCTCATCCTGCCCGCCGCGGCCGGGTTCTGGGCGCTGCTCGACCGCAGCAAGTGGAGCACCGTCATCCTGGGGGTCGCGTGCATCGCCATAGCCGTCATGGTCTACCGCATGTACCAGATCTGGGCGGTCCAGGGCGCCTGAGCGCGGGCGGCCTGCGGCAACGAGAATAGAATCGATACGACATGACTGAGCAGAGCGCACCCGCCCCCGCACCCGCCGGAACCCCCGCATCCGGTCGCATCACCGGCATCGGCCGACTCCTCGTGGTCGTCTACGCCATCCTGGCGCTCGGCGCCACCGGCCGCTCGGTGTTCCAGCTGGCCACCAAGTTCGACGAAGCCCCCGTGGCGTATTCGCTGTCGGCCGTCGCCGCCGTGGTCTACATCGTCGCGACCGTGGCGCTCGTGCTTTCCCGGCGCGGTGCCGCGCGCCTCGCCTGGATCACCATCGGCTTCGAGCTCGCCGGTGTGCTCGTCGTGGGCCTCTGGAGTGTGCTCGACCCGGCGCTCTTCGCGCACCCGACCGTGTGGTCGTACTTCGGCGTGGGTTACCTGTTCATCCCGCTCGTGTTGCCCGTGCTCGGCCTGATGTGGCTCGCCGGTCAGCGCAAGCGCGAGCGGACGGCCGTCTGATGCTCTACACCGATCTCAGCGAGATCCCCGCGGGTTACGGCCCGTCGGCGGTCACGATCGGCAAGTTCGACGGTGTGCACGCCGGGCACCGCGCCGTGATCGGCGAACTCCTGGAAGAGGCATCCGCACGCCACGCGCGCAGCGTCGTCGTCACCTTCGACCGGCATCCGCTCGCGCTGCTGAAACCCGAGAAATGCCCGTCGTCCCTCGTCGGCAACCGACAGAAGACCGACCTCATCGCGCAGACGGGCGTCGACGACACCGTGCTGCTGCGCTTCGACGAGGCGTTCAGCCAGAAAAGCCCCGACGCCTTCGTGCGCGACATCCTGGTCGAGGCCCTGCACGCCGTCGTCGTGCTCGTCGGCGCCGACTTCCGCTTCGGTCACAAGGGCGCCGGCACGGTCGACACCCTCACCGAGTTCGGCCGGCAGCACGGCTTCGAGGTGCGCGTCGTCGAAGACGTCGCCCCGAAAGACGGTCGGCGCGTGTCGTCCACGTGGATCCGCGAACTGCTGGCGCAGGGCGAGGTGCGTCAGGCCGCCGAGTTGTTGGGCCACCTGCCCACCGTCAGCGGCGTCGTCGTGCACGGCGCAAAACGCGGCCGCGAGCTCGGCTTTCCCACCGCCAACCTCTCACCCGACTCGGATGGTCTCATCCCGAGCGACGGCGTCTACGCGGGCTGGTTGGTGCGCGGGGGTGCCTCCTACCCGGCCGCCATCTCCGTGGGCAACAACCCCACCTTCGACGGCGTGCCGCAGAAACAGGTCGAGGCCTACGTGCTCGACGAGACGCTCGACCTCTACGACGACGTCGTCGACGTGAAGTTCGTCGAGCGGTTGCGTGGCCAGGTGGCCTATCGCGGCATCGAACCGCTCATCGAGCAGATGCACGAAGATGTCGCCAAGGTGCGAGAAATCCTCACTCAGACTGCCTGAGGAGCTCCGGCCTGGCGCCTTGACCGCGCCGGCACGGAGCCGCGACGGGGATGGCGCATTGCGGCAAGCTACGCCAGCTCGGGCCCGCGGAACGGCGCATTACCCGGCGCCTCGATATGCGTGCGCGCCAGCTTCGCCGGGTTGGGCCCCTGCGCCTTGCGGCCCGCGAGATAGAGAATGATGCTCGCGGCGTCGGCCACGATGGGTGAGCCGTTGCCGATGCTCCAGCCCGCGTCGGCCGCCACGAGGCGACGGTTGCGCAGCAAGAGCCGGGCGTCGCGGCCGGCCGTGGCCTGCGCCATTCGAGCCACCTGATGGGTCGACTCGGGCGCGAAACCGAGCGGCACCGAGAGCGGCTGCAGGGCGTCGTACCCGTGCACGATCACTTCCATGAGCTCGCCCGGGCTGGTGCGACCGACCCCCTTCGACTTCTGCGCCGCGATGCGCCGAAGCTCGGCCACGAGCATGGGGATGCTGCGCGCCTGCCCCTCGCGCCGCGCGATGTCGTCCATCGAGGCCATGGGGTTGAGGTGCCGCTTCTGCGCCGTCGTGACGAGGATGTCGCCCACGAAACGGTGGGTCGGGCTGCCGACGCGCCACACGAGGTGGCCCACGACGTCGCGTGTCGACCATCCGTCGCACAGGCTCTGGAAGCCCCACTGCTCGTCGCTGAGCGTGTCGAGCGCGTCGGCGACGACCCCGAGGGCCATGCCGATCGGGCGCCCCCGCGATGCGGTGCGGCCGGAGTGCAAACGCTGAGCTGCCATGGAGCAACTTTAGTCCGAGGTGCGCTCGGGGGACAGGGTGCGAGTGCGGCGGGGCGCACCAACGGCCGCGGGCCAACCCCGCCAAAACCTGCTCACATGAGCAAAACACCTCGCATGTGTTGAAACGAGCAGGGGCCGGCCCTAGCCTGGAGGGAGCCCCCTCGGGCGCCCACCACGATCGTGAAGGAGTGCAGCATGTCCGACAGCGACGAACTCCTCTCCATCCGCGCGGCCGAGCTCTACTACGACGAAGACAAGACGCAAGACGAGGTCGGCCAGATTCTCGGCCTCACGCGCTGGAAGGTCGGGCGGCTGCTCGCCCAGGCCAAGGAAAAGGGCTACATCCGCATCGAGATCGTGCACCCGCGCGCCCGCAAGCTCGGCCTCGAGCGCGAACTGCGCGATGCCTTCGGCCTGGCCGACGCCATTGTGGTGCCCGTCTCGGGTGCCAAGAACGACGCCGAGATCCGCGACCGGGTCGCCCAGGGTGCCGCCGACTACCTCACCGCTCTGCGCCCCGTTCCGCGCACGCTCGGCATCAGCTGGGGCCGCACGCTCGACGATGTCGCCGCCAAACTCACCGACGGCTGGGCTACGCGTGTCAGCGTGGTGCAGATCAACGGCGGCGTCACCCTCAACCAGCGCGCGGGCACGGCCGCGGCAACGGCCGTCTCGATCGCCAAGAAGGCCTCGGGCGACGCCACTCTGCTGCCGAGCCCCGCCATCCTCGAACGCCTCGAGACGAAGAAGAGCATCGAGGGCGACCGCATGGTCGCACAGGTGCTGGGCATGGCCGCCGAGGCATCCGCTTATCTCTATTCGGCCGGTGTGGCCGGGCCCGACAGTGCCCACGTGCACAGCGGCTACCTGACCACCGAGAACGTGCGCGAACTCGTGCGCCGCGGCGCCGTGGGGGATGTCGTGGGCCGCTACATCGACGCCAACGGCATGATCGTCGACCCCTCGCTCGACGAGCGCACGCTCGGCCTGAGCCTCGATCAACTGCGCGCCGCACCCACGAGCATCGCCGTCATCGCGGGGCTGGCCAAACAAGCCGTCGCCCGCGCCATGGTGTCGTCGGGCCTCTGCACGGTGCTCGTCACCGACGAAGAGACCGCCCGCGCGGTGCTCAACCCCTAAACCTCTGAACCTCTGAACCCCAGCACCACAGAACGAGAAGAGACCTCATGCACGACGCCGGAAAAGAACTGGCACGGCCGACGGCCCTCGAGATGCTCGACGGCCCCATCACCGACGCGAGCCTGCGCCGTTACCTCGACGGCATCCCGGGTGTCGACGCCGTGGGCCTCGAGCAGCGCGCCGCCGATCTCGGCAGCCGCAGCATCAAGACCACCTCGAAGGCCTGGGCGCTCGACACCATCATCCGACTGATCGACCTGACCACGCTCGAGGGTGCCGACACCCCCGGCAAGGTGCGCTCGCTCTCGGCCAAGGCCGTGACGCCGGATGCTTCAGACCGCAGCACCCCGCAGGTGGCGGCCGTGTGCGTCTACGGCGACATGGTGCCCTACGCCGTCGAGGCGCTCGGCGCCCACCACTCCGTGGGAGGCGAGGGCGGCATCAACGTGGCCGCCGTCGCGACCGCGTTCCCGTCGGGCCGCGCCTCGCTCGCCGTCAAGCTTGCCGACACGGCCGACGCCATCGACGCTGGGGCCGACGAGATCGACATGGTCATCGACCGCGGCGCGTTCCTCTCGGGCCGCTACGGCCAGGTCTACGACGAGATCGTCGCCGTGAAAGAGGCGTGCCGCCGCAGCGACGGCAGCTACGCGCACCTCAAGGTCATCCTCGAGACCGGCGAACTGAACACCTACGACAACGTGCGCCGCGCCTCGTGGCTCTCGATCCTGGCGGGCGGCGACTTCATCAAGACGTCGACCGGCAAGGTCTCGCCCGCCGCCACGCTGCCCGTCACGCTGCTCATGCTGCAGGTCGTGCGCGATTGGCACCTGCTGACGGGCGAGAAGGTGGGCGTGAAGCCCGCCGGCGGCATCCGCTCGTCGAAGGATGCCATCAAATATCTCGTGACGGTCGCCGAGACTGTGGGCGAGGAATGGCTGCAGCCGCACCTGTTCCGGTTCGGCGCCTCCAGCCTGTTGAACGACGTGCTGCTGCAGCGCCAGAAGCTCACGACGGGCCACTACTCGGGCGCCGACTACGTGACCATCGACTGACCCGCAGCCGGCCCACCCCACCCACTTTCGCTCTGCCAGCATCCATAGAAAGGCACGACATGAGTTTTCTCGACTACGCCCCGGCGCCCGAGTCCACCTCCGTCCTGAACCTGAAGAAGCAGTACGGCCTCTTCATCAACGGCGAATTCGTCGACGGTCGCGGGGATGGTTTCGCCACCATCTCGCCCGCCACCGAGAAGCACATCGCCCAGATCGCCACGGCCACCGACGCCGACGTCGACGACGCCGTGCGCGCCGCCCGCCGCGCCTACGACACCGTGTGGTCCACCATGTCGGGAAGCGACCGCGGCAAGTACCTCTTCCGCATCGCGCGCCTCGTGCAGGAGCGCGCCCGCGAGCTCGCCGTGGCCGAGAGCCTCGACAACGGCAAGCCCATCAAGGAGAGCCGCGACGTAGACGTGCCCCTCGTGGCCGCCTGGTTCTTCTACTACGCCGGCTGGGCCGACAAGCTCGACCACGCCGGCCTCGGCGCCAACCCGCGTTCGCTGGGCGTTGCCGGTCAGGTCATCCCGTGGAACTTCCCGCTGCTCATGCTGGCGTGGAAGATCGCGCCCGCCCTCGCCGCCGGAAACACCGTCGTGCTGAAGCCCGCCGAGACGACGCCGCTCACGGCGCTCATCTTCGCCGAGATCCTGCAGCAGGCCGAACTGCCCGCGGGTGTCGTGAACATCGTGACCGGTGCGGGAGCGACGGGCCGCGCGCTCGTGGCCCACCCGGGCATCGACAAGGTGGCGTTCACCGGGTCGACCGCCGTGGGCCGCGAGATCGCCCGCACCATCGCGGGAACCTCGAAGCGCGTCACGCTCGAACTGGGCGGCAAGGCCGCCAACATCGTCTTCGACGACGCGCCCATCGACGAGGCCGTCGAGGGCATCGTCAACGGCATCTTCTTCAACCAGGGCCACGTGTGCTGCGCCGGCTCGCGCCTGCTCGTGCAGGAATCCATCCACGACGAGGTCATCGAGCGCCTGAAGCGCCGCATGTCCACGCTGCGCGTTGGCGACCCGCTCGACAAGAACACCGATGTCGGCGCCATCAACTCGCGCGAACAGCTCGACCGCATCCGCGCGCTGAGCGACCAGGGCGAGGCAGAGGGCGCCGAGCGCTGGAGCCCCGACTGCGAGCTGCCCACCGACGGCTTCTGGTTCAAGCCCACCATCTTCACGGGCGTCTCGACGAGCGACACGATCGCGCGCGAAGAGATCTTCGGACCGGTGCTCTCGGTCCTCACGTTCCGCACCCCGGCCGAGGCCATCGCGAAGGCCAACAACACGCCCTACGGCCTGTCTGCGGGCATCTGGAGCGACAAGGGCAGCCGCATCCTGGCCGTGGCCGACAAGCTGCGCGCCGGCGTGATCTGGGCCAACACGTTCAACAAGTTCGACCCGTCGTCGCCGTTCGGCGGCTACAAGGAGTCGGGCTACGGGCGTGAGGGCGGCAAGCACGGGCTCGGCGCCTACCTCGCCACCGCGGCATCCGGCACGTCGCTGCCGTCGAGCATCGCGCCCTCGGTGCCGGCCGAGCTGAGCGCGCCCGCCGAGCCGACCACGCCCGCCGAGCCGACCGCCGCCGAGCAGGCATCCACGACCGAGACCACCACCGCCCCGAACGGAGCAGCAGAATGAGCCGCCTGACCGTGCCCAAGACGTACAAGCTCTACATCGGCGGAAAGTTCCCGCGCAGCGAATCCGGCCGCACCTACGAGGTGCGCGCGGCCGACGGCGGGTTCCTCGCCAACGCCGCCCAGGCCTCGCGCAAGGATGCCCGCGATGCCGTGGTCGCCGCGCGCGCCGCGGTTTCCGGATGGTCGGGTGCAACGGCCTACAACCGCGGACAGGTGCTCTACCGCATCGCCGAACTGCTCGAGGGCCGTCGCGCCCAGTTCATCGACGAGATCGTGCACGTCGAGGGCGTCTCGCCGGCCGAGGCCGCCGCGCAGGTCGACGCCGCCATCGACCGCTGGGTCTGGTACGCCGGCTGGGCGGACAAGTATCAGCAGGTCACGGGCAACGCCAACCCGGTCTCGGGCCCGTACTTCAACCTGAGCGTGGCCGAGCCCACGGGCGTCGTTGCGGTCATCGCGCCGCAGCAGAACAGCCTCATCGGCCTGGTCGGCGTCGTCGCGCCGGCGCTCGTCGCAGGCAACACGGTCGTCGTCGTGGCCTCCGAGGCCGCGCCCCTGTCGGCCATCAGCCTGGCCGAGGTGCTCGCCACGAGCGACGTGCCCGGGGGAGTCGTCAACATCCTCACGGGTTCGCCCGCCGAGATGGCGCCGTGGCTCGCCGGCCACGCCGACGTCAACGCCATCGACCTGACGGGTGCGGCCGAGCTCGACTGGGTCGACCTCGAGATCGCGGCCGCCGAGACGCTCAAGCGCGTGCTGCGGCCCGCCGGCGGTGTGGATGCCGCAGCCCCCGCCCTCGAGCGCATCACGTGGCTCACCGAGACGAAGACCGTCTGGCACACCAAGGCGCTCATCTAGCGCACCCTGCCGAAGCGCTCTGCGCCTCCCTTCGACGGCCCCGCCCCGTGCTCGCATGCACAGGTCGGGGCCGTCGTCAACGCATCGGACGGTGTCGGTGGTCACGCGTAGTGTCGGAACATGGACCAGCCTCACGCATCTTCCCGCCACATCCTCGTCACCGGTGCCACCGGTTACATCGGCGGGCGCCTGGTTCCGCGGCTGCTCGAGGCGGGGCACACGGTCACGGTGCTCGCGCGCAGCCCGCAGAAGCTGAGCGATGTGCCCTGGGCGTCGGAGGTGACGGTCGTCGAGGGCGACCTCTCCGATCGCGAAGCCGTGCGGCGCGCGGTCGATGGCGTCGACGTCGTCTATTACCTCGTGCACTCCATGGGGCAGAAGGGCGACTTCGAGCAGGCCGACCGCGAGGCCGCAGCCACGATGGCCGAGGCATCGGCGCGTGCGGGTGTCGCACGCATCGTCTACGTGGGCGGGCTGCATCCCGACGACCCCCACCTGTCTCGCCACCTGCGCTCGCGCGTCGAGGTGGGCAACGTGTTCCTCGAGTCTGCGGTGCCCTCGATCGTCTTGCAGGCGGGCGTCGTCATCGGTTCGGGTTCGACGTCGTTCGAGATGATCCGCCACCTCACCGATGTGCTGCCCTACATGCCCGCGCCCAAGTGGGTGCGCAACAAGATCCAGCCCATCGCCGTGCGCGATCTGCTCTACTACCTGGTCGAGGCGGCCGTCGTGCCCGGTGAGATCAACCGCACGTTCGACGTGGGCGGCCCCGATGTGCTGCGCTACGGCCAGATGATGAACGGCTACGCCCTCGAGGCCGGTCTGCGCCAGCGGGGCATCGCCGCCCTGCCCGTGCTGACACCGTGGCTGGCGTCGCAGTGGGTCAACCTGGTCACGCCCGTGCCGCGCTCGCTGGCCGTGCCGATCATCGCGTCGCTGCAACAGAACTGCGTCATGCGCGAACACGATATCGACGGCGTGATCCCACGCCCGCCCGAGGGCCTGCTCACCTACCGCCAGTCGGTGCGCCTGGCCCTGCAGCGCGTGAAAGACGGCGAGGTCGAGACCAGTTGGCGCAACGCATCGGTCGAGGGTGCACCGAGCGACCCGCTGCCGAGCGACCCCGATTGGGCCGGTCACACGGTGTGCATCGACAAGCGCCAGCAAGAGACGGATGCCTCACCCGCCGAGTTGTGGCGCGTCATCGAGGGCATCGGCGGCGAAAACGGGTGGTACTCGTTCCCGCTAGCCTGGGCCATCCGCGGCTGGATGGACCGCATCGTCGGGGGAGTGGGCCTGCGCCGCGGCCGCAGCAACCCCGCGCGACTCAACACGGGCGACGCCCTCGACTTCTGGCGCGTCGAGCACATCGAGCGTGGGCGCCTGCTGCGGCTGCGCGCCGAGATGCGCGTGCCCGGTGGTGCCTGGCTCGAGATGGGCGTCGAACCGCGCGGCGACGGCGGCTCGACCTACACGCAGCGCGCCGTCTTCTTCCCCAAAGGACTGGGCGGGCGCCTCTACTGGTATTCGTTGGTGCCGTTCCACGGCGTGATCTTCACGGGCATGGCCAACCGCATCACGGCGGCTGCCCTCGCCCAGACGAAGAAAGACGTCCCGACGGACGAGAACGTCCCGGCCTAAGCCTCCTCGCACCCGGCGCGGCACACCGTAGCCACGCCGGTGCCACACCGGCGTCATCCAGGCCCCGCAGAGTAGACTGGTCACGCGCCCGTCGTTTGTGATGCCGAGCCGCGAGTCTTCTCGCGTTGATCGATCATCCCCGCGCCGCCCGCACTCATCGACCACCGGCCTGTCGGCCGGTACTTCGACTGCTCAGGAGGAGCATGCCGTACTCCGGCTTCGGCCAATCATCGGGGGGCCGTTCTGCCGGCTCCCGCTCGTCAGGGGGCCGTTCGACCGGCCGCGCCACCACCCGGGGCGGTTCCTCGGGCCGCTCGAGCCGTGGGCAGGGCAACCGCCAGTCGTCCCGCCACGACGACGCCGCGCCCATCATCCCGATCCTCGCCCGCAAGGTGCGCGAGGTCGAGGCCAAGGCGCAGAAGGGCAAGGTCGGCCCCACCAACCGCACCAAATTCCAGGTCATCGCGTTCCTGGTGCGCGAAGAGCGTGCCAAGGTCAAAGCCGACCAGGAGATGGACCCGGCGATCCGCACCGAGCTGCTCAAGCGCCTCGACGGTGTCGCCACCATCCTCGCCAAGACCGCCGCGCGCGACACCTCGCTCATCACACTGCTCGAAGCGGATGCCGCCACCACCCCCGTCGCCCAGAAGCTGCGCCGCGACTGGCTGCTCGAATCGGGGGCCGAGCTGAGCCCCGACGAGCTCATCATCACGACGACCAAGCCCGCGCCCGCCGAGGTCGTTCCGCCCGAATTGGCGCAGCGCCAGGTCATCCCGCAGTCGGTCAAGGCCCGTCAGCTGGCGAACCCGTTCCTGCCGCCCGACTTCAGCAAGGTTCAGCCCACCGAGGCCCCGCGCCGTCGCCTCGACAGCTGGGAACTCATGGGCCCGCTGTACAAGGCGTTCGAAATGGGATCGGGTGGGTCCGTCGCCTCGATGGAACTGCCCGAGGCCCCCAAACTCGACCGCATCTCGCCTCCCGGCCGCGAGGTCATGAAGCACCAGGCGCGTTTCGTCGAGAGCGTGCGCCTCGGCCACCGCAGCTTCCTGCTGGCCGATGAGCCCGGCCTCGGCAAGACCGCGCAGTCGGTGCTTGCCGCGTCGGTCGCCGACGCCTACCCGCTGCTCGCCGTCGTGCCCAACGTCGTCAAGATGAACTGGGCGCGCGAGGTCGAGCGGTGGACCCCCAATCGCCGGGCCACCGTCATCCACGGGGATGGCGCCACCCTCGACGCCTTCGCCGACATCGTCGTCGTCAACTACGAGGTTCTCGACCGGCACCTCGCCTGGCTCGGCACCCTCGGGTTCCGCGGCATGGTCGTCGACGAGGCGCACTTCATCAAGAACCTGCACTCGCAGCGCTCGCAGCACGTGCTCAACCTGGCCAACCGCATCCGCAGCAACACGCCGGGCGGCGACCCGCTCATGCTCGCGCTCACGGGAACGCCGCTCATCAACGACGTCGAAGACTTCAACGCCATCTGGCAGTTCCTCGGCTGGGTCAAGGGCGACCGTCCCTCGCCCGAGCTCATGGAGCGGCTCGAAGAGACGGGTCTCACGCCCGCCGACCACGGCTTCTATCCCGCGGCCCGCACGGCCGTCATCGACATGGGCATCGTGCGCCGGCGCAAGACCGACGTGGCGAAGGACCTGCCCGACAAGCTCGTGGCCGATCTGCCCGTCGAACTCGACGACGAGGTGGGTCGCAGCATCCGCCAGGCCGAGCGCGAGCTGGGCGATCGCCTGCGCGCGCGCTACGACCGCATCATCGAGGCGCGCCCCGACCGCCCCGACCGCATCACGCGCTTCGGTGAGCCCGACGAAGACATCATGCGCCTCGTGGCGCAGGGCGAACTCGACGAGGCCAAGGGTTCGGGCGGCGCCGAGAACGTCTTCACCATGGTGCGCAAGATCGGCCAGGCCAAGGCCGGGCTCGCGGCCGACTACACGGCCCAGCTCGTGCGCTCGGTGGGCAAGGTCGTGTTCTTCGCCAAGCACATCGACGTCATGGACACGGCCGAGCGCGTCTTCGCCGAGCGCGGCCTCAAGACCGTCTCGATCCGCGGCGACCAGACCACGCCCGTGCGCCAGAACGCCATCGACGCGTTCAACGGCGACCCGGATGTGCAGGTCGCGGTGTGTTCGCTGACCGCCGCCGGCGTGGGCCTCAACCTGCAGGCCGCGTCGAACGTGGTGCTCGCCGAGCTCAGCTGGACGGCCGCCGAGCAGACGCAGGCCATCGACCGCGTGCACCGCATCGGCCAGGGCGAACCCGTCACGGCCTGGCGCATCATCGCGGCGCACACGATCGACACCAAGATCGCCGAGCTCATCGACTCGAAGCAGGGTCTCGCGGCCCGCGCGCTCGACGGCAGCGATCAGGATGTCGCCTCGAGCGATTCGGTGCAGCTCAACGCCCTCATCCACCTGTTGCGGTCGTCGTTCGAGGTCATCTAGTGGCGGGGCGCACGTCACGCCCGGCCGCCGGTGGCGGCGACGGGCGCAAGAGCGCGTTCCAGCGCGGCCGTGAGGCGGCGGCTCGGGGCGACTCGTTCCGCTCGGGTTCCGGTGGGGCTTCGGCCTCCTCCGGTGGGCGCGGCCGCGGCCGCACGCCCGAACCGATCCCGACCCGCCCGGCGCTCGCGCCCGCCCTCGTGGCGGCCATCGCGTTGTTCGCGGGTGTCGCCCTCATCGGCAACACCTGGTTCGTCGTCATCCTCTATGTCGTGGCCATCTTCGCCGCGATCATGGCCGTCTATGCCGTGCAGGCGGGCAAACCGTTCTGGCTTGCGCTCTTCGTTCCGGTCATCGTGCTGTGGAATCCGATCTACCCGCTGCCCTACGCGGACTGGTTCGCCAGCAGCGAGGGGCTGCCGTGGATACTCGCGCAACCGATCGCGGCCGTGTTGCTCGTGCTCGCGGGCATCTTCATCCGGGGCGAGCGCATCCCCGAACGCGACTGAGCGCGCATCCAGCGCATCCAGCGCGCCAGCGCCGACAACGAGAAAGGGCCGATCGCACAAGCGATCGGCCCTTTTCCTCACCGGGGAACTACACGCCGAGGCGCTGCTTCACCTCGATGACGGACGGGTTCGTGGCCGTCGAGCCGTCCGGGAAGATGACGGTGGGCACGGTCTGGTTGCCGCCGTTGGCCTTCTCGACGATCTCGGCGGTGCCGGGCACCTCTTCGATGTTGACCTCGGTGTAGCCGATGCCGGCCGACGTCAGCTGCTGCTTCAAGCGGTTGCAGTAGCCGCACCACGAGGTGCTGAACATGGTGATGGTTCCGTTTTCGGGGGTGTAATCCATGATGTCGATCCTCTCAGACGCTGGGGCGCGCTATCTTGGTTGAAGCGCAGACGCTGCCTCTTTCATTCCCCCAGCACTAGAGGAAACGAACTTTATGAGAATTGGTGTGCTCACCAGCGGTGGAGATTGTCCGGGACTCAACGCGGTCATCCGCGGGGCCGTGCTCAAGGGCACGAAGATCTACAACCAGGAGTTCGTGGGCATCCGCGACGGCTGGCGGGGGGTTGTCGAGGGTCTGACGATGCCTCTCGATCGGCACAGCGTGCGCGGTCTATCGAAGCAGGGCGGCACGGTGCTCGGCACGAGCCGCACCAACCCGTTCGAGGGTCCGCACGGCGGCCCCAAGAACGTGCAGGCCACGCTCGACCGCCTCGGCATCGACGCGCTCATCGCCATCGGCGGCGAGGGCACCCTGGCCGCGGCCAAGCGTCTCACCGACGAGGGCCTCAAGATCGTGGGCGTGCCGAAGACCATCGACAACGACCTCGACGCCACCGACTACTCGTTCGGCTTCGACACGGCCGTCGAGATCGCCACCGAGGCCATCGACCGCTTGCGCACCACGGGCGAGTCGCACAAACGCTGCATGGTGGTCGAGGTCATGGGCCGCCACGTCGGCTGGATCGCGCTGCACGCCGGCATGGCCGCCGGGGCCCACGCCATCCTGATTCCCGAGCGCCCGCAATCCGTCGAGCAGATCTGCGATTGGGCGAAGAGCGTCGCCGATCGCGGCCGCGCGCCCGTCATCGTCGTGTCCGAGGGTTTCACGCTCGACACCATGGAATCGGCGCACTCCGAGAAGGGCCTCGACGCCTTCAACCGCCCCCGCCTGGGCGGCATCGGCGATGTGCTCGCCCCCATCATCGAGGAGCGCACGGGCATCGAGTCGCGCTCGACCGTCCTCGGTCACCTGCAGCGCGGCGGCGTGCCGAGCGCTTACGACCGCGTGCTGTCCACGCGCCTCGGCATGGCGGCCATCGACTCGGTCATGAACGGCGAGTGGGGCACCATGGTGGCGCTCCGCGGCACCGACCTCGTCAACGTTCCGTTCGCCGACGCGCTCGGCGGGTTGAAGAAGGTCCCCGCGGCGCGCTACGACGAGGCCGCGATCCTCTTCGGCTGATCGGCTTGCCGATACAACGGGCCCCGGATGCTTCAGCGTGACGCTAGGACATCCGGGGCCCGTTTCGTGCAATCTGGCGCTTAGGCCTCGGCGCCAGCCTCGTCGGCCAACCCCAGCACGTCGAGAATCCACGCGAGCTCGTAGGCGCGCTCGTGCCAGGCGTTGTACCGCCCGCTCACGCCGCCGTGCCCGGCGCTCATCTCGGTTTTCAGCAGCACGGGTGCCCCGACCTCGCGCAGCCGCGCCACCCACTTCGCGGGTTCGACGTAGAGCACACGCGTGTCGTTGATGCTCGTCACGGCCAGGATGCGCGGGTACTGCACATCGTCGCGCACGTTCTCATACGGGCTATAGGACTTCATATAGGCATAGACGTCGGCGTTGTCGAGCGGGTTGCCCCATTCATCCCACTCGATGACCGTGAGGGGCAGCGACGGGTCGAGGATGCTGGTGAGCGGGTCGACGAACGGCACGGCGGCCAGGATGCCCGCGAAGGTTTCGGGGGCGAGGTTCGCGACGGCGCCCATCAGCAGGCCTCCCGCGCTGCCACCCTCGGCGACGAGTCGCTGCGGCTCGGTGTAGCCCGCCTCGATGAGGTGGTGTGCGGCATCCACGAAGTCGGTGAACGTGTTCTTCTTCGTGAGCGTCTTGCCGTTCTCGTACCAGGTGCGACCCATCTCGCCGCCGCCCCGCACGTGCGCGATGGCGAAGACGACGCCGCGGTCGAGCAGCGAGAGCCGGGCGACCGACATCGACGGGTCCATGCTGGCCTCGTAGGAGCCGTAGCCGTAGAGCTCGAGCGGCGCGGGCAGTGTGACGCCCTTCTTCCAGACGAGCGAGATCGGAACGCGGGTTCCGTCGGCCGCCGTGGCCCATTCGCGCTTCTGCTCGTAGTCGGAGGCGTCGTAGCCGCCGCGCACGGGCTGCTGCTTCAAGAGCACGCTCGTGCCCGTGACCACGTCATAGTCGAAGACGGTCGAGGGTGTGACGAGCGAGCCGTAGCCGTAGCGCACGGTCGGCTGCGACCATTCGGGGTTGGAGGACGCGCCCACCGAGAACAGCGGTTCGTCGAACGACAGCTCGCGCGGCACGAGGTCGTCGATCGACGAGTCGGCGTCGAGGGGCCACACGGCCAGGCGCGTGAGGCCGTCGCGGCGGTAGCCGAACAGCAGGTGTTTCTCGAACGCCTCGACGTCTTCCAGGCGCACGTCGTCGCGGTGGGGGAGGACGGCGCGCGCGTCGGCCGGCCCGGTTCCCGGGTTCGACGGGGACACCGTGACGAGCTCGAAGTTCAGCGCGCCGTCGTTGTGCAGGATGAGCAGGTGGTCTTCGCCCCCGATCACGGCGTGCTCGACCGAGTATTCGACGTCGTCGCGCCGCGGCCATACGACGGTCGCCTCGCCCTCGGGGTCGGCGGCGTCGAGCAGGTGCCACTCGCTCGTCACGCTCGACGACGACACGAAGACGATGTATTTGCCCGAGCGGGTCGTGCCGGCCCCCACCCAGAAGCTCTCGTCGGGTTCGGTGAACACGGCCACATCGTCGGATGCCGCGCTGCCCACCCGGTGACGCCACACGGTGTCGGGCCGCCAGCTGTCGTCGACGGTCGTGTAGAACACGTAGCGCCCGTCGGGGGAGAACGATGCCCCGTGGAACGTGTTGGGGATCTCGTCGGGCAGGTTCTGCCCGGTTTCGAGGTCGCGGATCTTCAGCGTGAAGCGCTCGTCACCCGACGTGTCGACGCCGTAGGCGAGGTAGCGCCCGTCGAGCGAGACATCGTAGGAGCCGATCGAGAAAAAGTCCGAGCCGGCCGATTCGACGTTGCCGTCGAGCAGGATCTGTTCGCCCGGCACGGGTTCACCGGCGACGAGCTGCGGCGGCGTCCAGTCGTTCGGCGAGTCGAGCGGAGCGCGGCAGTTCAGCGTGTACTGCTGCCCCTCGACGCTGCGCGAGTAGTACCACCACGAGCCCTCGCGCACGGGCACGCTCAGGTCGGTCTCCTGCGTGCGGCTCTTGATCTCGTCGAAGATGCGTCCGCGCAGGCCTTCCAGGTGGCCGAGCTGCTGCTCGGTGTAGGCGTTCTCGGCCTCGAGGTGGCCGATGACGGCGGGGTCTTCTTTGTCGCGCAACCACTCGTAGGGGTCGATCACGGTGTCGCCGTGGTGTTCGCGGGTGCTCGGTCGTCGGGCCGCGGTGGGCGGCGTCAGTTCTGGCATGACTTCAGGCTAGTCGGCGCGGGCGCGCGCGTTCGATCACGCAAGGGGCTGTGCGCTCCCAGCGAGCGGGCATAGTGTCGTTTTCATGACGACTACTCCGGTTCATGCACTCAACGACGGCAATCAGCTTCCGGCCATCGGCTTCGGAACCTACCCCCTGAAGGGCGACGAGGGCGCGGATGCCGTGGCCAGCGCGCTCTCGTTCGGCTACCGTCTTCTCGACACCGCGGTCAACTACCGCAACGAGGATGCCGTGGGCCGCGGCATCCGCCAATCGGGTCTGCCGCGCGACGAGGTGCAGGTCACGACGAAGTTGCCGGGCCGCCACCACGCCTACGAAGATGCGCTGCGCTCGTTCGAGGAGTCGCGCAAGCTGCTGGGTGTCGAATACGTCGACCTCTACATCATCCACTGGCCGAACCCGTCGGTGGGCAAGTTCGTGGATGCCTGGAAGGCGCTCGTGACCCTGCAGAACGACGGCCTCGCCCGCTCGATCGGCGTGTCGAACTTCACGCCCGAGCACATCGGCCAGATCGTGGATGCGACGGGTGTGGTGCCAGCGGTCAACCAGATCGAGGTGCACCCGTACTTCCCGCAGGAGGAGCTGATCTCGTTCCACCGCGAGCACAACATCCTCACCGAGGCGTGGTCGCCGCTCGGCAAGGGTTCGGCGCCGGGGGAGGAGCAGGTGGTGCAGGATGCCGCCGGGGCCCACGGTGTGAGCCCCGCTCAGGTGCTGCTGCGCTGGCACACCCAGCGCGGCGTGGTGCCCATCCCCAAGTCGTCGAAGCCCGAGCGTCAGCGCGAGAACCTCGACATCTTCGGCTTCGAGCTGAGCGACGACGAGGTCTCGGCCATCACCGCTCTCGGCCGCACGGACGGACGCCTCTTCGGGGGTGACCCAAACACGCACGAAGAGCAGTAGACCACCGCGCGGGAGGCGATGCATCCCGCAACTGCCCGGGTCGGCGCACATATCGGCGTATATGCCGTGTGTGCCGCCCCGGGCAGTGTCATGCCCACGGGTGTCCCCGTCAAAGTTGACGCCCGCCGCGCGGGGTGTAAGTATCAATACGGCCTCGCCAATTGGCAACCTCACCCGCACGAATTCTCCCCGAACTTTGGGTGAACGGTGTGTGGCGGGGGCGTCCCGAACCAGAGAATCGTGCCGGTGGACATCACCCTCATTGTTGTACTCGTCGTAGCGTTCGCGCTCTTCTTCGACTTCACGAACGGTTTCCACGACACCGCGAATGCGATGGCCACGCCCATCGCCACCGGTGCCATGAAACCCAAGGTCGCGGTCGGTCTCGCCGCCATCCTCAACCTGGTGGGAGCCTTCCTCTCCACCGAGGTGGCCAAGACCATTTCCGGCGGCCTGATCAAAGAGGGCGACGGTGGCGTGCTGATCACGCCCGAGCTCATCTTCGCGGGCCTCATCGGCGCCATCGTCTGGAACATGGTGACCTGGCTCTTCGGCCTGCCGTCCTCCTCGTCGCACGCGCTCTTCGGCGGCCTCATCGGTGCCGCCATCGTGGGCTTCAGCTTCGGGGCCATCGACTACGGCGTGCTGCTGTCGAAGGTCATCCTGCCCGCCCTCATCGCGCCCGTCACGGCCGGCCTCATCGCCTTCACGGCCACGCGCCTCGCCTACGCCATGACGCGTCGCTACGACGGCAAACCCGACGGCCGCGACGGCTTCCGCTACGGCCAGATCTTCACCTCCTCGCTCGTCGCCCTCGCGCACGGCACCAACGATGCGCAGAAGACCATGGGTGTCATCACGCTGACGCTCATCACGGTCGGCGCCCAGGCTGCCGGCACGGGCCCCGAATTCTGGGTCATCGCGGTCTGCGCCCTGGCCATTGCGCTCGGCACCTACATGGGCGGATGGCGCATCATCAAGACGCTCGGAACGGGACTCACCGACGTGAAGCCCGCCCAAGGTTTCGCGGCCGAGACCGGCACGGCGGCCACCATCCTGGCGTCGTCGCACCTCGGTTTCGCGCTCTCGACCACGCAGGTCGCCTCGGGCTCGGTCATCGGCTCGGGTCTCGGCCGCCGCGGCTCGAAGGTGCGCTGGGGCACGGCCGGCCGCATCGCGCTCGGCTGGTTGCTCACCCTGCCCGCCGCCGGCATCGTGGGCGCGCTCGCGGCCCTGATCGCGCACCTCGGCCCCATCGGCATCACGATCGACGCCATCATCGGCATCGGCGTGATCCTCGGCATCTTCCTGCGCTCGCGCAAGGACAAGGTCGACCCGCACTCCGTCTCCGAGGTCGCGGCGTCGGGTCAGGCCGTCAAGATCAAGCGGAACCCCAAGCCCAAGAAGGTGCGCAAATGATCGACTGGGGTGCGTTCCTCATCGTCTTCGTCTCGGCCATCATCGCGACGATCATCGTCGTGGGGCTGTATTCGCTCGGACTGCGGCTCTTGACGCGCGCGGGCCGCGTGCCCGTCGTCGGCCCCGCCGAGTTCACCGACGCCATCACGGTCATCACCGAGGCCGAGGCGCAGCATGCCGCCAAGCGGGCGGCCAAGGCGGCGCGCAAGAGCCCGCTCACCGACGCGCAGAAGAACATGGCCCGCTTCGGCGCCTACCTGTGCTTCGCGGCGTGTGGCGCGGCCGTGCTCTACGGCATCTACCTGATCGTCCCGTACTTCCACCAGTAGCGCGCTGGGTCAACGAGAAGAGCGGATGCCGAGGCATCCGCTCTTCGTCGTTGGGGGCGCGTGTCAGTCGGTGCCGCGCACCCGACCGATGGCGTTCATGACGTGATAGATCACGATGGCGGCGATGGTGCCGAGCGCGATGCCGTTGAACACGAGCGAACCGGCCGTGAACGAGAAGTTCGCGATGCCGACGATGAGCGCCGTCGCGGCCGTGAACTGGTTCTTGGGCTTCGAGAAGTCCACGCGGTTGTCGAGCCAGATCTTCACGCCGATGATGCCGATCAGGCCGTAGAGCGCCGTCGTGACGCCGCCCAGCACGCCCGCGGGCACGGTGGCGATGAGCTCTCCGAACTTGGGCGACAGGCTCAGCAGGATGGCGAAGAGGCCGGCCACCCAGTAGGCGGCCGTCGAGTAGACGCGCGTGGCGGCCATGACCCCGATGTTTTCGCCGTAGGTGGTCGTGCCCGAACCGCCGCCGAAGCCGGCCAGCAGCGTGGCGAGGCCGTCGGCGAAGAGCGCCCGGCCGGTGACCTTGTTGACGCTGGGGTCGGTCATCTGGGCGACGCCGCGGATGTGGCCCACGTTTTCGGCGATGAGCACCAGCACGACGGGGATGAAGGCCGGCAGGATGGCCCAGAGCGCCGGGTTCTGGAACGGGTTGTCCATGATCTGGAACGCGGGGAGCC
The DNA here is from genome assembly GCF_052783725.1 of Okibacterium fritillariae. NCBI lineage: Bacteria > Bacillati > Actinomycetota > Actinomycetes > Micrococcales > Microbacteriaceae > Okibacterium > Okibacterium fritillariae. The sequence goes on along the minus strand of NZ_CP199917.1, from coordinate 2,125,216 downwards.
CGATCCAGTCGGCCTTCTCGACCTTGCTGAAGTCGAGCTGGCCCTGGAACGCCGCGGCGATGTAGCCCACGACGACGCCCACGAAGATCGAGAGTCGCCCGAGCATCCCGCGGAAGAGCACGGTCGTGAGGATGACGGCGGCCAATGTGATGAGCGCCGTCAGGGGGCCCTTGTTGTAGTTGTTGAGGGCTGCGGGCGCGAGGTTCAGGCCGATGAGCGCGACGATGGCGCCCGAGACGACGGGAGGCATGAGTGCGTCGATCCAGCCGCTGCCCGTGACGCGCACGATGAGGCCGATGATCGCGAGCAGCAGGCCCACCAGGAAGATGCCGAAGAGCGCGCTGCCCATGCCCTGAGCCTGCACGGCGACCATGATCGGCGCGATGAACGCGAACGATGAGCCGAGGTAGCTCGGCAGGCGGTTGCCCGTGATGAGAAGGAACAGCAGCGTGCCCACGCCCGAGAAGAACAGCGTGGCGCTCGGCGGGAAGCCCGTGAGCACGGGCACGAGGAACGTGGCGCCGAACATGGCGACCACGTGCTGGGCGCCGAATCCGATGGTGCGCGGCCAGCTCAGGCGTTCGCCGGGCTGAACCACCTCCAACGCTCCGACGTTCTTACCGTCTCCGTGCAGTTTCCAGGGCAGCGCCATCGTTCTCCAGCTTTCGTCGCGGGGCGGGGGTGGGGTCCGGCGACGTTGCCGGCGAGAATTGCTCTCGTTACCGTATCGGTCCCTAGCGCATTACGATGAAATCTTCCCGCACATTCTCCGAGAGGACGCCTTCGGTGGCATCGACTCCCACGCGTACGACCCCCACGCGCTCAGCCCCCAGCCGGATCGACACCTTCTTCGACATCACGAAACGTGGGTCGAACATCGCCACCGAGATCCGCGGTGGTGTCGTCACCTTCGTGGCGATGGCCTACATCGTCATCCTCAACCCCATCATCCTGTCGAGCGGTCAGGATGTCGCGGGCAACGCCCTCGGCTTCCCGCAGGTCGCCGCGGTCACGGCGCTCACCGCCGGCGTCATGACGATCCTGTTCGGCATCGTCGCGCGCCTGCCCTTCGCGTTCGCGGCCGGTCTCGGCATCAACTCGTTCCTGGCCGTGAGCGTCGTCGGCCAGGTGACGTGGCCCGAGGCCATGGGCCTCGTCGTCATCAACGGTCTCATCATCGTGCTGCTGGCCGCCACGGGCCTCCGCCGCCTCATCTTCAACGCCGTGCCCGTGCAGCTCAAGATCGCCATCACGGTGGGTATCGGCCTCTTCATCGCGTTCATCGGCTTCGTCGACGCGGGCTTCGTGCGCACGACGGGTTCGGCATCCCCGCCCATCGGTCTCGGCATCGCGGGGTCGGTCGCCACCATCCCGACCGTCATCTTCGTGGTGTCGCTGCTCATCACGGGCATTCTCGTGGCGCGCAAGGTCAAGGGTGCGCTGCTCATCGGCATCGTGGCGTCGACCATCATCGCGGTCATCGCCGAGCTCATCTTCAAGGTGGGCGCCTCGAACGGCGGCGAGAACCCGGCCGGCTGGAACCTCAGCGTGCCCGCCCTGCCCGCGCAGATCGTGAGCCTGCCCGACCTCAGCCTCATCGGCCAGGTCAGCTTCGGCAGCTTCGAGCGCATCGGCGCCCTGGCCGCGCTCATGCTCGTCTTCACGCTCGTCTTCACCAACTTCTTCGACGCCATGGGCACCATGACGGGCCTGTCGCGCGAGGCGAACCTGGCCGACGCCGAGGGCAACTTCCCGCGCCTGCGTTCGGCCCTGATCGTCGAGGGCATCGGCGCCGTGGCGGGTGGCGCCACCTCCGGGTCGTCCAACACGGTCTTCATCGAATCGGGTGCCGGCATCGGCGAGGGCGCCCGCACGGGTCTCGCCAACGTGGTCACGGGTCTGCTCTTCATCCTGGCCATGTTCTTCACGCCGCTCACGCAGGTCGTGCCGACCGAGGTCGCCGCCGCCGCGCTGGTGATCGTCGGAACGCTCATGATGGCGCAGATCAAGGACATCGTCTGGACCGAGTTCTCGGCCGCCCTGCCGGTGTTCCTCACGGTCACGGTCATGCCGCTGACCTACTCGATCGCCAACGGCATCGGTGCGGGCTTCATCTCCTGGGTCATCCTGCGCGCGTTCAGCGGCAAGGCCCGCGAGATCAGCCCGCTGTTGTGGGTCGTGGCGGCTGGGTTCGCGATCTTCTTCGCGCGCGGCCCGATCGAGATGCTCATCGGCTAGCAGCCGGCCGGCCGTGTTCGTCCGAAGCCCCATCGACCGCTCCGTGCTGTCGGTGGGGCTTCGTACACTGGATGCATGAGCGCCCCATTCGGTCAGTACCCGCCCGCCCGTCAGACCATCGTTCACCTGAGCGATCCCCACTTCTTGGGCGGCAACGCGCCCCTCTACGGGGTGGTCGACACCGAGCAGCACCTCGCCCAGACGCTCGAGCAGATCCGCGCCATGCAGATCCGCCCCTCCGCCCTCGTCTTCACGGGCGACCTGGCCGACCTCGGCGAACCGGATGCCTACTCCCGCCTGCGTGCGCTCGTCGAACCGGTCGCGGCCGACCTCGGCGCGCAGCTCATCTGGCTCATGGGCAACCACGACGAGCGGGCCGAGTTCCGCGCGGGACTGTTCGGGGCGGCCGGCTCGTCGCAGGCGCCAGGCTCGACGGCACAGACGGATGCTTCCGACGCCAGGGTTTCCGCGCCCGCTCAGCAGGGCACCGACGCCCCGGTCGACGTCGTCTACGACCTCGACGGCCTCCGCTTCATCGGTCTCGACTCGTCGGTGCCGGGTTGGCACCACGGCGCCCTCGGTGACGACCAGCTCGAGTGGCTGGCCGACGTCTTGTCAGAGCCCGCCGAGCACGGCACGATCGTGGGGCTGCATCATCCGCCCGTGCCGTCGCCGCTGTCGTTCTTCGACATCCTCGAGCTGCAGGAGCAGCACCGCCTCGAGAGCGTCCTGCGGGGCAGCGACGTGCGCGCCATCCTGGGTGGTCATCTGCACTACAGCACGCATTCGGTGTTCGCGGGCATCCCCGTGTCTGTCGCCGCGGCTACCTGTTACACCATGAACCTCACGCGCCCGCTCGACCACCCGGGCGGCGTCGACGGCGGCCAGTCCTTCAGCCTCGTGCACGTCTACGACGACCGCGTCACGTTCTCCACTGTGCCCGTGGGTGACTACCCGGCGTCGAACACGTTCCCGGCCGATTTCGTCGAGCGGATGTCGCGCCTCACGCCCGCCGAGCGCCTCGAGGCCTTCTCGCGCAAACGCTGAGCCCGTCGTTCTCCCCAGCGTCGGAACGCCGTTTTTCTCCACAGGTGCGCGCCCTGCCGAGACAGCGCCACGGCCCCCGGAGTAGGGTGGAGGCATCCGGTCACGAGCCGGATTTCCTCTGCGTCGGCCACAAATTCGGCGCGCCCCGATGAGGCAATGGAGCCACAGTGAACCCTTTCCGAAGTGCGAAGAAGACGTCGACCGCCACGCGTGCGATCGACCACCCCTACCTGCAGGAGGCCGAGATGCCCGAGACCGATACCGCTACGCGCGTCGAGTCCGATTCGCTCGGCAGCATGCAGATCCCGGCCGACGTCTATTGGGGCATCCACACGGCCCGCGCGCTCGACAACTTCCCGATCTCGAAGCGGCCCATCTCGGTCTACCCCGACCTCATCGTGGGCCTCGCGTGCGTCAAGCAGGCGGCCGCTCGGGCCAACGTCGAGCTCGGTTCGCTCGATGCCGAGAAGGGTGAGCTCATCGATCGCGCCTGCCAAGAGGTCATCGAGGGCCGGTTCCACGACCAGTTCGTGGTGGGCGTCATCCAGGGCGGCGCCGGCACGTCGACCAACATGAACGCCAACGAGGTCATCACCAACATCGCGCTCGAGCTGGCGGGCCGCGAGAAGGGCGACTACGCCTTCCTCTCGCCCATCGACCACACCAACCGCTCGCAGTCCACCAACGACACCTATCCCACGGCCATCAAGATCGGCCTGGCGCTGTCGCTGCGCACCCTCCTCACCGAGCTCGAGCTGTTGCGCCGCTCATTCTCGGTGAAGGCCGACGAGTTCCGGCACGTGCTGAAGGTCGGGCGCACGCAGCTGCAAGACGCCGTTCCCATGACCCTCGGGCAAGAGTTCCACGGCTTCGCGACCACGTTGGGCGAAGACCACGAGCGCCTCGGCGAGACCACCTGGTTGCTGGCCGAGGTCAACCTCGGGGCCACGGCCATCGGCACGGGCATCACGGCCGATCCGCGCTACGCGTCCACCGTCATCCGCCACCTCAACGACATCACGGGCCTCACGCTCGAGACCGCGCCCGACCTCGTCGAGTCGACGAGCGACGCCGGCGCGTTCATGTCGTTCAGCGGCACGCTCAAGCGGTCCGCCATCAAGCTGTCCAAGATCTGCAACGACCTGCGCCTGCTGTCCTCGGGTCCCCAGGCCGGCTTCGGCGAGATCAACCTGCCGGCCAAGCAGGCGGGTTCGTCGATCATGCCGGGCAAGGTCAACCCCGTCATCCCCGAAGTCGTCAACCAGGTCGCCTTCTCGGTCGTCGGCGCCGACATGACCGTCACGATGGCGGCCGAGGCCGGGCAGCTGCAGCTCAACGCCTTTGAGCCCGTCATCGCGCACTCGCTCTTCCAGTCGATCACGTGGATGGCCGGGGCGTGCCACACCCTGCGCGTCAACTGCATCGACGGCATCACCGCCAACCACGAGCGCCTCGAGACCATGGTGGGCTCGTCGGTGGGCGTCATCACGGCGCTCACGCCCTACATCGGTTACACGGCCGCGGCGGCCCTCGCCAAGACGGCCCTGCTCACGGGTCGCAACATCGCCGACCTCGTCGTCGAGTCCAAACTCATGTCGCGCGACGAGGTCACCAAGCAGCTGTCACCGGCACGCCTGTCGGGCCTCGAGGTCATCACGACCGCCATCCCCGTCATCGACGGCAGCGCGGCGAGCGAGAAGGCCTCGACGCAGGCGCACTCAGACCATGCGGCAATGGGTGGTGAGTTCGCCGATACCCTCGACGGACACGGTGACCGTTGACCGGTCCCGCAAGAAGACCTGGGGGTCGCGGCTATAACCCGCGCCCCCGGGGCTGCCCGTCGAGATGAGGGTGCCCGGCAGCAGCGTGATCGAGCGCGAGATCTGCTCGATCAAGATGGCCACGCTCCGCACCATGTGCGACGTGTCCGAGTCCTGCATCACGTGACCGTCGAGCACCGTGCCGACGTGCAGGTTCTGCGGGTCGGCGATCTCGTCGCGCGTGACCACGAGCGGCCCGGTCGGAGTGAAACCGTCGAAGCTCTTGCACCTGGTCCACTGCGCCTCTGAATACTGGATGTCGCGCGCCGTGATGTCGTTCACCACCGTGTAGCCGAACACATAGTCGAGCGCATCGTCGCGGCTCACGTTCTTGGCCGGCTTGCCGATGATCACGCCGAGCTCGGCCTCGTAGTCGATCGACTCGGACAGGCTGCGCGGCCACGTCGTCGTGCCACCGTGCCCCGCCAGTGAGTTCGTCCACAGCGAGAACAGCGTGGGGGAGTTGTCGGTCTTCAGGTTGAGCTCGCTCGAGTGGGCCGCATAGTTGAGGCCCACCGCGATCACCTGCGGCGGTCGCAGAACGGCGGATGCGTGCGTGAAACCGCCGAGCGGATAGACACGTTCGTGCTGCCACCCCGCCGCCTCGACGGCCGCGCGGATGCGTGCGTCCTCGGAGTCGCCGCGCTCGATGAGCTGTTGCAGATCGACGGGGGAATCCTCGACGAGATCCTCGACGTATTGGACGAGGTCGTCGTGTCGCACCACCAGCCTCGTCGTCTCGGAACGGTCGTCGGCAATGAGATGGGCGTACTTCACCCCTTCAGGCTATCGGGTCGGATGACCCCCGTTCGGGTTTTGTGCGATTCGTTCACCCAGGCGAGAGCGCTTATTCTAGGTCGATGACGTACCCGACCCCGCGCGACGACCCGAACTCGTCGCACGGCCGGTTGCCCTCCGGCCCACCCATCCTCAACGCGCCCCCGGGCGCGCCCTCCGCCCCGAACAGCGCCCAGCCCGAGCAGCAGCATGCCTACGCCGCCCCCGATCGCTCGGGTCAGCAGGCGCCGCTCGCCCCACAAGAACCGCCGCTCACCCCGCGCGATCCCTACGCCACCGACGGTCGCGCCCCCGGCGCCGACGCCCAGAACGCACCGTCCTCCGCCCCCAATTCGGGGCGTTATTACCCGCCGCAGCCCGTCTATGGCGGCCCCGGGTTCACCCAGCCGGCGCGCGACGCGCAGCCGCAATACGCGCAGCCGGCCAAGGCGCCCTACTTCGTGCAGCCCGTCTGGTCGCAGCGCGTCAAGCCGTCCTCCGTCATGGCCGTCCTCGCCCTGTCCGCGATAGCCGTGCTCGGCCTGCTGCTCGGCGGGCTCATCATTTACTTCGTCTCGCAGCTCGGCGCCATGGCGGTCGGACTCTCGTTCTTCGGCGCGCTCATTCCGCTCGCCGTCGTGCTCGCCGCCGTCGCCTGGGTCGACCGGTGGGAGCCGGAACCCCGTCTCGCGCTCGTCTTCTCGTTCCTGTGGGGTGCCGCGGCCGCAGCATCCATGGCCCTACTCGTCGGGCTCGGGGTCGAGGTCGCCGCCTATCTGGCCACGGGCTCCGGTCCGGGTGCGTTCTTCTCGGCCGCCATCCAGGCACCCATCGTCGAAGAGATCGCCAAGGGTCTCGGCATCCTCATCGTCTTCTATGCCGCGCGCCGCCACTTCGACGGCCCGCTCGACGGCATGGTCTATGCGGCCGTCATCGCCGCCGGGTTCGCCTTCACCGAGAACATCCTCTACTTCGCGCAGGCGCTGTGGGATGGCGGCTTCAGCGGTTTGAGCGTCACCTTCGTGCTGCGCGCCGTGCTCTCGCCGTTCGCGCACGTCATGTTCACGACCATGACGGGTCTCGCCCTCGGTTTCGCCGCCCGACGTTCCACGTCTCTCGGCGCACTGCTCTACTTCCTGGTCGGCCTCGTGCCGGCCATTTTGCTGCACGCACTCTGGAACGGTGCGCTCTTCTTCATCGACTCCCTCGGCAGCTACATCGTCTACTACCTGCTCGTGCAGGTGCCCCTCTTCGCGGGCGCGGTCACGCTCACGGTGCTGGTGCGCCGCCACGAGATCAAGCTCACGCAGGCGCGACTCAACGAGTATGCGGCCGCCGGCTGGTTCACGCCCGCCGAGGTCACGATGCTGGCCACCTGGTCGGGTCGCCGCCGCGCCCGCGCCTGGGCCGCGACGCTTCCGGGCGACAAGGGCAAGGTCATGCGCCAGTTCGCCCGCGACGCCACGCGCCTCGCCTACACGCGCCAGCGCATCATCACGGGCCGCAACCACCTGGTCAACCGCCGCACCGAACAAGAACTCCTCGCCGCGGTCACCACCGACCGCGCGGTCCTTCTCGGCCCCTAGCCCGGCTCACCTACCCCCGCGAGGCAGATCGTGGGCTAACACAGACTCATCGCCCGGTGCTGCGGCACTGCCTGCAAGTCTCCCGGGCGACGAGTTATGTTCTCAGAATGCTCCCGTCGCGCCAGAAATGCAACACTTTTCTGGCGATCGGATGACGCGCCGCACCGCCCGCCGGGACCGCCCCGTTTTTGACTCCCGAGCCTCGCTCGGCTTGGATGGTTGCATGACTGATTCTGCGAAGAGCAAGCCCGAGATCGAAGCCCCCTCCGGCCCCGCGCCCGAGACCCTCGAGGTCGTCGACCTCATCATCGGCGATGGCGACGAGGCGGCCGCGTCCTCCACCGTCGACGTGCACTACCTGGGCGTTGCCTACGACTCCGGCGAGGAGTTCGACTCCTCGTGGAGCCGCGGCCAGTCCATCAACTTCCCCCTGCGCAACCTCATCGCCGGCTGGCAGGAAGGCATCCCCGGCATGAAGGTCGGCGGGCGCCGCCAGCTCACGGTTCCGCCGCACCTGGCCTACGGCCCGGCCGGTGGGGGACACCCGCTCTCGGGCGAGACCCTCATCTTCGTCATCGACCTGTTGGGTGTGAAGTAACCCTTGACCGTCGAAGAGATGGTGCTCTCGCTGAGTGACACCATCCCGGACTTCCCGAAGCCGGGAATCCTGTTCCGCGATCTGACCCCCGTGTTCGCCGACGCCGACGCTTTCCGCGCCGTCATCGACGACCTGGCGGGGCGCTTCGCGGGGCGGTATGACGCGGTGGCGGGCGTCGAGGCGCGCGGCTTCTTGCTGGCCTCGGCGTTGGCCTATGCATCCCACACGCCCCTCGCGATCGTGCGCAAGGCCGGAAAGCTCCCGGGCGAGGTGCTGAGCGAGGACTACGGCCTCGAATACGGTGCCGCCACGCTCGAGATCCGCCCCGGGCAGTTGCCGCAGGGTTCGCGCGTGCTGATCCTTGACGATGTGCTCGCCACGGGCGGGTCGTCGAACGCGGCGGCCACGCTCATCGAGCGCGCGGGCTACGTCGTCGCCGGCATCGGGCTCGTGCTCGAACTCGACGGCCTCGGCGGCCGCCAAGTGCTCTCCGACTACGACGTCTACTCGATCGTGGCCGAATAGCCCCGACAGCAAGAGCAACACGCACAGCGAGCACGATAGACACGCTCCACACACGAAACGCGCCGCCCCGAGGGACGGCGCGTTTCGTGTGTCACGGCGCGAAGAGCAACGCGGGCGGTCAGACGAGACCGGGGTTCAGCCATCCGACGATGTAGAGCACCACGGTGATGAGCGGCAGGGTGCCCTGCACGATGGCCGGCTTGATGCGGCCCGGGCCCGTGGTGGTGAGAACGATCGCGGCGGCGAGCATGGATGCGACGGAGAACAGTCCGATCGCGAATCCGGCCTGCTGCACGCCCACGCCATAGAGGATGCCGCCGAGCAGGGCTCCGACCGCGAGGAAGAGGTTGTAATACCCCTGGTTGTACATGAGTGCCTTGACGGCGGGCTGGTCGGCTTCCTCCTGCGACGACAGGCCGAAGCGGCGCCAGACGGTCGGGCGGGAGAACGCGTACGACTCCCAGTAGAAGATGACGATGTGCAGAACGGCCGAGAGCGTCGCCGCGATAGTTACCAGGATCACCATGACCCGAGCGTAGGACGCCCGGGTGCCGCGCGTCGGCACGCCGCGCCGCTCTCATTTCGGCCGATCCGGGAATGGAGTGGCCCATCTGACGTTGTCTTTACGGTGAGAAAGGATGTGCGTTGAAACTCTCCGTACTCGACCTGGTGCCCGTTCGCACCGATCAGAACTCCTCAGAGGCGATCGCCGCGTCGATCGGGCTGGCTCAGGCCGCCGACCGTCTGGGGTACACCCGCTACTGGGTGGCCGAACACCACAACATGGCGTCCGTCGCTTCGACGAACCCGCCCATCATCATCGCGATCCTGGCGTCGCGCACCGAGCGCATCCGCGTGGGGTCGGGCGGCGTCATGCTGCCGAACCACGCGCCGCTCGTCGTGGCCGAGCAGTTCGCCGCTCTCGAGGCCGTCGCTCCGGGCCGCATCGACCTGGCCCTCGGCCGCGCCCCCGGCAGCGACCCCGTCGTCACGGCGGTGCTCAACCGCTCGGGTGCCACCTCCGATGTCAACGCGTTCCCCAACTCGGTCGGCGACATCATCGCCCTGCTCTCGCCCGAGGGTGCCACGGTGCGCCTCACGTCCGGCCAGGAGTACGGCCTCAAGGCCACACCGCGCGCCACGAGCGTTCCGGATGTCTGGCTGCTGGGTTCGAGCGACTACTCGGCGCAACTCGCCGCCTCGATGGGCCTGCCCTACGTGTTCGCGCACCACTTCAGCGGCGAGGGCACCGAGCGCGCGCTCGACCTCTACCGCTCGCAGTTCCGCCCGTCCGAGTTCCTCGAGGCGCCGCGCACGTTCTTGACCGCCAACGTGGTCGCCGCCGACACGGCCGACGAGGCCGCTCTCCTCGCGCTGCCGCAGATGCAGCAGATGGCGCGCCTGCGCACCAATGATCCGCTCGGCGCCCTGCTGACGGTGGAGGAGGCGCTCGCCGCCGACGTCACCGACCTGCAGAAGGAGTTCGTCGAGCGCATGCGCGGCACCTGGATCGTCGACGACGGTGCCGGTGCGGCCGCACGCGTGCGTCAGCTGGGCGAGCGTTTCGGTGTCGACGAGGTCATGGTCTCGCCGGGTGCGTCGGCCCGCCAGGGCACCGCTCCGGATGCCGCGCCCGCCCGCATCCGCACGCTCGAACTCCTGGCCGAGCAGCTGCTCACGAGCGACGCGGCCTGATCCGTCGCACTGCACACGCATGAAGAAGGGCCCCGGATGATTCCGGGGCCCTTCTTCTGTGTCCGATGCTCCTCGATGTCGGGGAGCGCGGGGTGACCGGTGGGTCAGAACCCGCCGAAGTCTCCGCCGCCGAAGTCGCCGCCGCCACCGAAGTCGCCGAAGCCGCCTCCGCCGAAGTCTCCGCCGCCGTCGGCCGAGATCGTGTCGGCACCGGGGTCGCCGCCCGCGTCGGATCCGGCGCCCGAGTCGGCCCCGGCATCCTGCGAGCCGTCGCCCGAACCGTCCTGTGAGCCGTCACCCGAGCCATCGCCCGCCGCATCGTTGCCGCCCATGTCGTTCGGCAGGAACGCGGACATCAGCGCCGAGGCCACGAAGAAGCCGGCCACCGTGCCCATCAACGAACCGGCGAACATGCTGCCCATGCCGGGCCCGCCGCGACCGCCCTGGTTCGAGAACGAGCGCTCGAGCGTGCCGGGCTGGCGCATCTCGGATCGCGTCGCCGACGAGGCGAGAGCCGCGGGGGAGTCGTCGCGCGGGGCGTCACCCTGCGGCGCGTTCTGGCTGAGCTCCTGGAACACCTGCTGGCGCTGCTCGTTCGTCAGCTTGCCGAACGCCTCGCGGTGCACCTCTTCGATCTGCTCGGGGGGAGCCGTGCGCAGCAGGTAGCGGTAGCGCTCGATGGCGATCTCGTCCTCGCTGCGAGCTTGGCCGTTCTGGCCGGCGCCGTTCTGCCCGGCGCCCTGCTGACCGGGATTCTGCGGCCCGCCCTGCGGCGCGTACCCGCCCTGCGGCTGATCGTAGGACTGCTGCCCGTAGCGGTACTGCCCCTGGCCGTACTGCCCGCCGGGGTTTTGCTGATTCTGCGGGTTCTGCTGGTTCGGTTCTTCGCGTCCGAGAAGTCGGTCGAGGAATCCCATGTCGGTGGCCCTTCAGCTATGAACGAGGTATGTTCACACGAGCCTAGGCACGCGGCATCCCGGATGTCTGTGCCCCCACTGTGAGAGCACTGGCAGCGCCCAGCCTCTGATAGACTCGCTCAGTTGCCGTCTGAACGGCCGCGGATAAAGAGAGCCACAGCATCCCGCTGGTAGGCACCGCGCAACGAGAGAAAGGGGATCGGCTCTATGGCACTTAATGGAGAAGCTAAGAAGGCGATCATCGAAGAATATGCGACCCACCCTGGCGACACCGGTTCCCCCGAGGTTCAGGTAGCCATCATGAGCGCTCGAATCAAGGAATTGACCGAGCACCTCAAGGAGCACAAGCACGACCACCACTCGCGTCGTGGCCTGCTTCTGCTGGTTGGTCAGCGCCGTCGTCTGCTCGGCTACCTCGCCGACGTCGACATCGCCCGCTACCGCACGCTCATCGAGCGTCTCGGACTGCGCCGCTAATTCTCGTCAGAGAACGAAGGCGTTGCGGGTCTCTTCGCTGAGACCGCGATCTTCTTCACGAATGGCCGTCACCCTCGGGTGGCGGCCATTCGTCGTTCCCGCCGCAGGTCCCGGGCGCGCACATCGTCACCGCCGAGCCCGCCGCCGAGCCCGCCACCGGGCGCGCGCATGCGGTCGTTGCACTCGTCACCGGTTCACGGCGTGCGGCGAGACCCCGTCGGGTCGGTGCGCGACGGCCCCACGCGCTCCTCGTCGGCCGGGCGCACGAACAACCAGCGCGGTTTCGGTTCGATGAGCGGCCGGAACACGCGGCGCACGGGCGCGGTCGACAGAACGACGGCGATGCCCACGGCCGCGACGAGCATGATCACGAGCCAGACATCTGGATCGAGCCCCTGCCGCAGCATCCCGGATTGTCGGATGGGATAGAGCACGAAGCTGTGCAGCAGATAGACGTACATAGTGGCCTGCCCGAACCCTGTCATCCAGGTCTGGCGCCGCGGCACGAGCACGAAGAACGCCGCGCTCATTAGCACGGCGAGGGAGATCAACCCGAGTCTCACGAGCCCGGCCCACCACACGCCCTCGCCGAGACCCTGATACGAGTCGTCGTAGAAGAACCACAGCCGCAGGTCGATGTCCCGCCACACGTCGATGAAGGCGACGAACACGGCCGCGAGCGCCGCGAAGAGGCCGAGCGCCACCGCACGCACCGGCCAGGTCTGCCGCTCGGTCACGCGCCACCGGTCGACGAGCTTCCACGACCGCAGTTTCCAGCCCAGCACGAAGAACGGCAGGATGCCGAGCGTGCGGCTGAGCGAGAACGTACTGTCCACGTTGTCGAGATAGCCGACGCCCACCGAGACGACCACGGCCCAGAGCAGAGGCCACCGGATGAGCGCGAGATACGGCAGGATCAGCCGGAAGATGCCGAGCGCCAGCAGGAACCACAGCGTCCACGACGGCTGCGTGGGGTTCACGTTGAGCTCGCCCTCCACCCCGAACTGCACGAGCGTCCAGATGCTCTCCATGATCAGATACGGCAGCAGGATGTCGGTGATCACGCGCGCCATCTGCCGCCGCCCGGGCGGGTCCGACTTCGAGAAGTAGCCGCTCACGATCGCGAACGCGGGCATGTGGAACGCGTAGATGAGCAGATAGACCGTGAGTGCGGCATCCGAATCTTCGGTCAGGCGCTGGATGCCGTGGCCCATGACGACCAGCACGATGCAGGCGAACCGCGCGTTGTCCCAGAACGGCACGCGTTTCTTCTGAGGGCGGGCGGCGGATGGCGTGGCGCCCGGCTCGGTCTCGTCGGGGGAGAGCGTCATGACTCCTCGTTTCGGTCGGCACCAAACCTATCGCGACGTGCACCGCCCGGCCCCGCTGTTCGGCCCGTGAAAACGCGTCACGGCACGCCCGGCCCGAGCCCCCGGCATCCGCCCGTTCCTGAATGCAATATGTGCGCCTCCGGTGCAAACGAACCCTTCTCTGGTAGAATTTCGATGTCCGTTCACCTGTGATCGGGCGTGAGTAACACGGAGCAGGCCGGCAGGAAGCTGGTCCTCGGTGGTGAACTCCCTTCCCTCGGTCGACAGATCTGGTCCCCAGATCCGTTCGATGCGCGCGGGATGGTGGCTTTCTACTGGAGATCAGCCAAGTCCCAAAAGTTCGGCGACTTGAGTACGTACTGCCTGTTCCTGCTTTGGTATGTCTGAATCGGGCGCGAATGACCGCGCCCCCTGCCGCGTGAACCCGCGGCACCAACGTAAGGAGTGACCTGTGGAAGGTCCAGAAATCAAATTCGCCGAAGCCGTGCTCGATAACGGCTCCTACGGCAAGCGAACGGTCCGCTTCGAGACCGGTCGCCTCGCGCAGCAGGCTCAGGGAGCCGTCGCTGCCTACCTCGATGAAGAAACCATGCTTCTCTCGGCCACCTCGGCCTCGAAGCACCCGAAAGACAACTTCGACTTCTTCCCGCTGACGGTCGATGTCGAAGAGCGCAGCTACGCTGCCGGCAAGATCCCCGGTTCGTTCTTCCGCCGCGAAGGCCGTCCCTCCACCGAGGCCATCCTCGTGTGCCGCCTCATCGACCGCCCGTTGCGTCCGTCCTTCGTGACCGGCCTGCGCAACGAGGTCCAGATCGTCGTCACCGTGCTGTCGATCGCCCCCGGCGAGTTCTACGACGCGCTGGCCATCAACGCGGCTTCCGCCTCCACCCAGATCTCCGGCCTGCCCTTCAGCGGCCCGATCGCCGGTGTGCGCCTCGCCCTCATCCCCGGTGCCAACAACGGCTCCGGTCAGTGGGTCGCGTTCCCCAAGGCTGAGCAGCTCGAAGAGGCCGTTTTCGACCTCATCGTCGCCGGCCGCGTCGTCACCGACGCCGAGGGCAACCAAGACGTCGCGATCATGATGGTCGAGGCCGAAGCCACCGAGAACAGCTGGAACCTCATCCAGGGCGGCGCCATCAAGCCCAACGAAGAGGTCGTGGCCGAGGGCCTCGAGGCCTCGAAGCCCTTCATCAAGGAGCTCGTCGCGGCACAGAGCTCGCTCGCCGCCCAGGCTGCGAAGGAGATCGCCGACTACCCGGTGTTCCTGCCCTACAGCAAGGAAACCTACGACCACGTCGCGGGCCTCGCCTACGACGACCTGGTGAACGTCTACCAGATCGCCGACAAGGTCGAGCGTCAGAACGCCGACGACTCGCTCAAGGAGCGCGTCAAGGCTTCGCTCACCGAGCGCGTCGAAGCCGGCGAGATCGACGGCGAGGTCCTGCGCGACTTCTCGGCGGCCTACAAGTCCGTCACCAAGGTGGTCGTCCGCGGCCGCATCCTGCGTGAGGGCATCCGCATGGACGGGCGCGGCCTGGCCGACATCCGCCCGCTCGACGCCGAAGTCCAGGTCATCCCGCGCGTTCACGGTTCCGCCGTGTTCCAGCGTGGCGAGACCCAGATCCTCGGTGTCACCACCCTCAACATGTTGAAGATGGAACAGCAGATCGACTCGCTCTCGCCCGTCAAGAGCAAGCGTTACCTGCACCACTACAACTTCCCGCCCTACTCCACCGGTGAGACCGGTCGTGTCGGCACCCCGAAGCGTCGCGAGATCGGGCACGGCTTCCTCGCCGAGCGCGCTCTCGTTCCGGTTCTGCCGAGCCGCGACGAGTTCCCCTACGCCATCCGTCAGGTCTCCGAGGCGCTGTCCTCCAACGGCTCGACCTCGATGGGCTCCGTCTGCGCGTCGACCCTGTCGCTGCTGAACGCCGGTGTGCCGCTGCGAGCACCCGTCGCCGGCATCGCCATGGGCCTCGTGTCCGACACCGTCGACGGCCAGACGCGCTACGCGGCTCTGACCGACATCCTCGGTGCCGAAGACGCGCTCGGCGACATGGACTTCAAGGTCGCCGGCACCAGCGAATTCGTCACCGCGATCCAGCTCGACACGAAGCTCGACGGCATCCCCGCCTCCGTGCTCGCTGCCGCTCTGACGCAGGCGAAGGATGCCCGCACCACGATCCTCTCCGTGCTCAACGCGGCGATCGACGCTCCCGACGAGATGGCGCCCACGGCTCCTCGCGTCATCAGCGTGCAGATCCCCGTCGACAAGATCGGCGAGCTCATCGGACCCAAGGGCAAGACGATCAACGCCATCCAGGACGAGACCGGCGCCGACATCTCGATCGAAGAGAACGGCACCGTCTACATCGGCGCCGTCGACGGTCCGTCGGCCGAGGCAGCTCGCGCCCAGGTGAACGCCATCGCCAACCCGACCAACCCCGAGGTCGGCGAGCAGTTCCTCGGAACCGTCGTGAAGATCGCCGCCTTCGGCGCGTTCGTCTCGCTGCTCCCCGGCAAGGACGGCCTGCTGCACATCTCCGAGGTGCGCAAGCTCGCCGGTGGCAAGCGCGTCGAGAACGTCGAAGACGTGCTCGGTGTCGGCCAGAAGATCCTCGTCGAGATCACCAAGATCGATGACCGCGGCAAGCTGTCGCTCGCACCGGTCGTCGCCGAAGAAGCTGACACGCAGTCGAGTGCTGCCGCCAGCGAGGGCCCCGAGGCTCCGGCCGAAGGCTAAACCCTTCCCGGTCACACGCCGCTGGAGTATCTCTCCCAGAGCTCCGGTGCGTGCGACCTGTCGCCCACGGCGACTCACGAACGCGCTCGTCCCACATCGGGGCGGGCGCGTTCGTCGTTGTCGAATCGTTATGATCCAATCTGTCAAGGGCGCGCGAGATATCCATTGCGGCTGTCGGAAGTGACCTACCCTCGAAGTAGGCGATGGGGGTCGCCTGATACGTGTCCGGGCAGTACCGCAGGCGAGAGGGGGCGGAGATGGCGAAGTTCATCCCGCGGCTCTTCACCGTGTCCGAACCGGCTGAAGCGGCGGTCGATGAGACCGATTCCGCCCTTCCCCTGACCTCCGGCGTCGCCGTGCGGACCGGACGCCATGCGGCTCGAGCGAACGCGGTCACGGCGACGGCCGAAGCGGTCGCCGAAGCCGAGGCCGAGTCGGTTGCAACGGGCGGCATCGACGCGATCGCTGCGGTAGAAGCACGGTTGCGTGCCTCTGCGCCCGTCGTCACCGGCGTGGTGCCGGCAGACGCCAGCGTTACCACCGGGTCGACCCCGGCACAGACCACTCCGCGGGCCGATGTGCCCGCCCACCCGTCCGCCCCGATCCCGGTTCTCGGTGATGGCGTGGGGGCGAGCATCCGCAACACCGTCGGCGACAGCGACCTCGAGGTCTTCCCGGTCTCGCTCGGCACCAGCGTGTTCGGGTGGACGGCCGAGTCGGCAGCGTCCGAGGCCATCCTCAACCGCTACGCCGACTTCGGCGGCAACTTCATCGATACGGCCGACAGCTACTCGGGCGGGCGCAGCGAACACATCATCGGGCGCTGGATGTCGCGTCGGCGCAACCGCGACGACATGGTCGTCGCCACGAAGATCGGCCGCCACCCGGACAGCCCGGGCCTCGGCCCCGTGAACATGGTGCGCGCCGTCGAGGCCAGCCTCGAGCGGCTCGACACCGACCACATCGACCTGCTCTACTTCCACGACGACGACGATTCCGTGCGGCTCGAAGACGCCCTGGGCACGGCTCAATGGCTCATCGAGACGGGCAAGGTGCGCTACCTCGGCGTATCGAACTTCACGCCCGAACGCCTGATCGAGGCACGCATCCTCGCGGCGGCCGGTTACCCGCGCTTCGAGGCCATCGAGACGCACTACAGCCTGCTCACGCGCGAGCGTTACGAGGGTGGCCTGCAGCTCGTCGCTCAGGGTCAGGGGCTCGGCGTCATGCCGTACTACGCGTTGGAAAACGGGTTCCTCACGGGCAAGTACCGCTCGCGCGCCGATTTCGCCGACCGTTTGCGGTCCGCCAAGGCCGCCGAGCACCTCGGCCGACGCGGCCTGCGCGTGTTGAAGGCTCTCGACCAGGTGGCACTCGAGATCGGTGTGAGTGTGACGACCATCGCGATCGCGTGGCTGCAACACCGCCCGGGGGTCGCAGCGCCGGTCGTGAGTGCATCCCGACCCGAGCAGGTCGATGCCATCGTGCAGTCGGCCGGCGTGCAGCTCACGCGCACGCAGGTGCTCGATCTCGAGCGCGCCTCACGGAACTAGGGCCGCGTCGACTTTTGTCGAGATGCCCTGCGGGCTCCCAGGCGCGCACCCCACCCCTGTCGTAAGCTGAATGCTGGAAAACGTACCCCGTCGACACCGACGATCCCGGCGCCGAAGGCGGGAACGCGGGCCGCGCGGGGCCAAGGAGTAGCACCGGTGTCACACTACATTTACCTCGTCCGCCACGGAGAACAACAAAACGCCGAGCACGGCATGCCCGATGGGCCGCTGTCCGCTCGGGGGCGTCGTCAGGCGCAGCTCTTGGCCGAGCGGCTCGGGGGAGTGCCCATGGATAACGCCTGGCATTCGCCCCTGCAGCGGGCATCCGAGACGGCCAAGATCATCGCCGAGCGCTTGCCCGCCCTCGAGCCCGAGCCCTCTGCCCTGCTGTTCGACTGTGTTCCCTCGGGCAAGACGGCCAATACGCCGGCCGCCTACGATGCGTTCTTTGGATCGGTGACCGACGACGAGGTCGACGCAGGGTCGGCGCAGATGTCCGATGCCGTGGCCGAGTTCCTGGCGCCCGTGCGCGGCGAGCGTCACGATCTGCTCATCACGCACAACTTCGTCATCGGATGGTTCGTGCGCGAGGTTCTCGAGGCGCCCGAGTGGCGATGGACGACGTTGAACCAGGCCAATTGCGGGCTGACGATCATCCACCAGAAGGCCGGACGGCCGTGGACGCTCGTCACGCACAACGATCTGTCGCATCTGCCGTTCGAGATTCGCACGGGGCTGCCCGACACGATCCCGGCCTAGAGCGGATTCGCCGGTACGGGCAGGGCCTCGGGCGCAGTCGTGTGGCGCTTGGTAGGTTTGAGGTATGACAACGAGAGTCGCCGTCGTCGGCGCCACCGGAAAGATGGGCACCCTCATTCGTGAGCTGGTCGAGCAGACCGACGGCTTCGAGGTGGTGGCCACGCTCGATTCCTCATCGCCGCTGACCGACATGGATGATGCCGACCTCGTCGTCGACGTCACGTCGCCGGCGGTCAGCCCTCAGGTGGTGCAGCACGCCGTCGAGCGAGGGCTCAAGGTGCTCGTCGGGTCGTCCGGGTGGTCGAGTTCGCGCATCACGTCACTCGAGGCGCAGGTCGCCCAGTCGACCAGCGGCGTCGTCATCGTCCCGAACTTCTCCCTCGGATCCGTTCTGGCTACGGCGTTCGCCGCCATGGCGGGCCGTTTCTACGACTCGATCGAGATCATCGAGGCGCACCGGTCGTCCAAGGTCGACTCGCCGAGCGGCACGGCCGTGCGCACCGCCGAGCTCATCCAGGCCGCCCGCGCCGGTCAGGGCCCCGTCGAGGCGCCGCACACCGACCAGCGCGCCCGCGGCCAGCAGGTGTCCAGCATCACCATTCACAGCCTGCGCATGCGCGGCGTGGTGGCGAAGCAGGATGTCGTGTTCGGCGGCACCGGCGAACTGCTCACGATCTCTCACGACACGCTCGACCCGTCGGCCTATGAGCGCGGCATCGTCATCGCACTCGAGGCGGCTCGATCGGCCGTCGGCGTGACCGTCGGCCTCGACAGGCTCCTCGACCTCGATCTGTCGGCGTCGCGTTCGGCGGATGCCGCGGCCCCCGTCGACGACACCGCCCCGGGCCCCGAGAACACCTCGGGCCAGGCCGCTCAGGCGGCGACCCCTCGATGACCACGCGCCTGCTCGTCGGCGTCATGGCCGTGCTGTTGCTGCTCTACATCGTGCTGGTCGGCCAGCGGGCCGTGCTCCTCGTGGCCACGGGCGAGCCGATCGCCATCGTCATGGGCGTCGCACTGATGGTCATCCCGCTCATCGGATTGTGGGCACTCGCGCGTGAGCTGCTGTTCGGCATCCGCGCCGACAAACTGGGGCGCCAGCTGGGCGACGAGCACGCTTTGCCCGACGAGGAGCTGCCCGTGCGTCCGTCGGGCCGACCTCTGCGTGAGGCGGCTGACGAGGTCTTCCCGCGCTATCGCGCCGAGGTGGAACAGAACCCCGAGGATTGGCGAGCGTGGTACCGCCTCGGCCTCGCCTACGACGGGGCGGGCGATCGTCGCCGTGCCCGCCAGGCGATCCGCGAGGCGATCAGCCTCGAGCGCCGCGCCGTGTGAACCCCATCGGCATCACGCTGTGGCCGGACTCGAGTCAGGACGTTCAGCGTTCAGCGTTCGGCGTTCCGCGTTCGTCTGAGCGCCACCGCGGGGTGAGGCGATGAGCCTCGACCGAGGCGCTACCGAGAGACGGGGCCGGGCGGTTAGCCTGCTGCCAGCGCCGCGTCGACGGCCTCCTCGACCGTGCGGTGCGTGAACGTGAACCCCGTGCGCTCGAGCACACCGGGTTCGATGCGCTGATCGATGAGCAACAGATCGTCGGCCGCCTGCTGCAACGCAGCCTTGAGCGCGAACTTCGGCGCACGCAGCAGGTAGGGCCGCTCGAGTCGCCGTGCGAGGTGGAACATGAGGTCGTTGGCGCTCGAGGGCGTGGGCCCCACGAGGTTGACGGGCCCGTCGATGTCGGTGTCGAGAACGTGTCGGATGCCGCGCACCTCGTCGTCAAGACTCACCCAGGGCCAGCGCTGTGTGCCCGAGCCGAGGGGCCCGGCCAGGCCGAACCGCGTGAGCGGCATGAGCGGTTTGAGAATTCCCCCGAGGGCCAGCACGACACCCGTGCGCAGGCGCACGGTGCGCACCGAGTCGGGTGCCTTCAGCGCCTCGGCCTCCCAGCGCACGCATACGCCCGCGAGGAACCCGTCGCCGTAGCTCGACTCCTCGGTGAGGGTCTCACCGGGCCGGGACCCGTAATAGCCGGAGGCCGACCCGCTCGCGAAGATGGCCGGGGGAGTGCTCGTGCGATGCAGTGCCTCGACGAGCGTGCGTGTCGCCTGCACGCGCGACGACAGGAGTGTGCGGCGGTAAGAGGCCGTCCACGGCAGCTTCGAGATCGACGCGCCCGACAGGTTGACCACGGCATCGACGCCGTCGAAGGCCGACACGTCGAGCCGACCGGCGGCGGGATCCCACGAGACCTCACCGGCGCCCGCGGCGTCGCGCCGCACGAGATGGACGACCTCGTGCTGATCGTCGCGCAGCGAGCGCGTGAGGGCCGTGCCGATGAGACCGGATGCTCCGGCGATGAGAACGCGCATGTTTAGGCCAGGCTCGCTTCCAGCGTGATGGTGATGCCGGTCAGGGCCTGTGACACCGGGCAGTTGACCTTGGCGTCTTCGGCAATGCGCTCGAAGGTTTCTTCGTCGAGACCCGGCACGACGGCCGACACGAGCAGGTGGCTCGACGTGATGCCCGTGCCCGGCTGGAAGGTGACGGCGGCCGTGGTCTGCACGCGCTCGGGCGGCGTTCCGTTCTCGGTCAGGGCGTTCGAGAACGCCATCGAGTAGCACGCGGCATGCGCGGCGCCGAGCAACTCCTCGGGCGTCGTGACGCTCGCCGAACCCTCGGATCGTGCCTTCCAGTCGACGGGCAGGCTCGCGGCCTTCGACGAATCGAGGGTGACCGTTCCCGAGCCCTCGAAAAGCGTTCCGTTCCAGACCGTCGTGGCTTCGCTGGTAACCGCCATGGTGCACCTCCGTGAGTTGTTCAGGCGCTCGATACGCCTGCCGTCAGCCTAACGAGGGCGTCCGACATCCGGGTAGGGTTGACGCGTGCCAGAGATTGAATTCCGTTCCGATGTAACCGTCGAGCTCGTGCGTTCGAGCGCCTCCGATTCCGATGTGCTGTTCGCCGCGCGCGTGTCGACGCAGGGTGAGCAGACGCTTGAGGCCGCGCAAGACGGGCACGACGCGACATCCCGCGATCGGGGTCTCATCAACTACCTGATGCGCGACCGCCACGGCTCGCCGTTCGAGCACAACTCGATGACGTTCTATGTGCAAGCTCCCATCTTCGTGTTCCGCGAGTTCATGCGGCACCGCATGGCCAGCTATAACGAAGAATCGGGCCGCTACCGCGAGCTGCGCCCCGTGTTCTACGTGCCGTCCGACGAGCGCAACCTGGTGCAGGTCGGCAAACCCGGTGCCTACGACTTCCTGCCCGGCACGCCCGAGCAGACCGCGCTCGTGCGCGACGAGACCGTGCGGGCATCGACGCAGGCCTTCGAGGCCTACCAGCGCATGCTCGACGCCGGCGTCGCCCGCGAGGTGGCGCGCATCGTCCTGCCGCTCAACATCTATTCGTCGATGTACGTCACGGTCAACGCACGCTCGCTCATGAACTTCCTGTCGCTGCGCACCAAGCGCGAGGGCAGCCAGTTCCCGTCCTTCCCGCAGCGTGAGATCGAGATGTGCGCCGAGAAGATGGAAGACGTGTGGCAGAAGCTCATGCCGCTCACGCACGAGGCGTTCCAGAGCAAGGGCCGCGTTGCGCCGTAAGGCTTCCGGGCGTTCGGCGTTCGAGGCGCCGGCACCGGGGCGGCGGATGTCGTCAGCCCCCGTCGAACCGGTAACCTAAGACCGTGAGTGTTGAGAATCCTTTCGGGCAGGTCCTCGTCGCGTTGGTGACACCGTTCTTGAGCGACGGAGAGGTCGACTGGCCCGGCGTCGAGAAGCATATCGACGACGTTATTTCGGCCGGTGCCGACGGCATCGTCGTCACGGGCACGACGGGTGAGACATCCACCCTCACTGACCCCGAGAAGCTGCGCCTCGTCGAGGTGGGCAAGTCGGTGTCGGCGGGCCGCGCCAAGATCATCACGGGCGGTGGCTCCAACGAGACCGCGCACGCCATCGAGCTCTACAAGGCCAGCGAGAAGGCCGGGGCCGACGGTGTCATGATCGTCACGCCCTACTACAACAAGCCCACGCAGGCCGGCATCCTCACGCATTTCCGCATGATCGCCGACGCCACCGATCTGCCCGTCATCCTCTATGACATCCCGGGTCGCACGGGTGTGCCCATCAAGTACGAGACGATCCTGCGGGCCGCGAAGCACCCCAACATCCTCGCCGTGAAAGACGCCAAGGGCGACTTCAGCGAGGTCAGCCGCGTGCTCAACCAGACCGACCTCATGTACTTCTCGGGTGACGACGCCAACGCGCTGCCGCACATGGCGATCGGCGCGGCGGGCCTCATCGGCGTGACGGCCAACATTGCGGCGCGCCCCTACCGCCAGATGGTAGATGCCGTCAACGCGGGCGATCTGCACACCGCAACGCTCGCGCACCAGCAGCTCGAGCCCCTCGTGCGCGCCGTCATGACGCACGTTCCTGGCACCGTTGCCGCCAAATACATCCTGCACGGCCTCGGCCGCATCCAGACCCCGCGCGTGCGCCTGCCGCTCGTGGGCCCGGAAGAGGCGGAAGCCGCGCAGATCGAAGACGAACTCGCCCTCGTGCGAGACATCCCGGGTGTCGACCTCTCGAGGTTCCGCCCAGACCGCAATGCGGCCGCCGGAGGTGCCCTGCCCAAAGTGCACGGCACCACACGGTAGCCCCATAACTCAACAAGGAGGGCGCATGCCCGTTTCCGTATACGAACCGCCGGCTCTCGAACCCGGCACACTCCGCGTCATCCCGATCGGCGGTCTCGGCGAGATCGGTCGAAACATGACCATGTTCGAGATCGACGGCAAGATCCTCATCGTCGACTGCGGCGTGCTCTTCCCCGAGGAGCACCAGCCGGGCGTCGACCTGATCCTGCCCGACTTCAGCCCCATCAAGGACCGCCTCGGCGACATCGTGGGCGTCGTGCTCACGCACGGTCACGAAGACCACATCGGCGCCGTTCCCTACCTGCTGCGTCTGCGCAACGACATCCCGCTCATCGGCTCGGGCCTCACGCTTGCGCTCGTCGAGGCGAAGCTCAAAGAGCACCGCATCAAGCCCTACAGCCTCACCGTGACCGAGGGGCAGACCGAGAAGCTCGGCCCATTCGACCTCGAATTCGTGGCCGTCAACCACTCCATTCCGGATGCCCTCGCCGTCGCCATCTCGACGAGCGCCGGCACGGTGCTCGCCACGGGTGACTTCAAGATGGACCAGCTGCCGCTCGACGGCCGCCTGACCGACCTGCGGGCGTTCGCGCGCCTCGGCGAGAAGGGCATCGACCTGTTCATGGTCGACTCCACCAACGCCGATGTTCCCGGTTTCACGCCGCTCGAATCATCCATCGGGCCCGTGCTCGACCAGGTCATCCAGAAGGCCACGCGCCGCGTCGTCGTCGCCAGCTTCTCGTCGCACGTGCACCGCGTGCAGCAGGTCCTCGATGCGGCCGCCGCCAACGGTCGCCGCGTCGCGTTCCTCGGCCGCAGCATGGTGCGCAACATGGGCATCGCCGCCGACCTCGGCTACCTCAAGGTGCCGAAAGACGTGCTCATCGACTACAAGAAGGCGAAAGACCTTCCCGACGATCGCATCGTCTACATGTCGACGGGTTCGCAGGGCGAGCCCATGGCCGTCCTCAGCCGCATGGCCAACCTCGACCACGCGATCGAGCCGGGCCCGGGCGACACCGTCATCCTCGCCTCGAGCCTCATCCCCGGCAACGAGAACGCCGTCTACCGCGTCATCGACGGCCTCACCAAGCTGGGCGCCACCGTCGTGCACAAGGGCAACGCCAAGGTGCACGTCTCCGGCCACGCGGCCGCGGGCGAGCTGCTCTACTGCTACAACATCCTGAAGCCCAAGAACGTGCTGCCCGTGCACGGCGAATACCGCCACCTCGTGGCCAACGCCAAGCTCGCTATGCAGACCGGCATCCCCGAAGAAAACACCATCCTCGGTGAAGACGGCACGGTCGTCGACCTCAAGGATGGCGTGGCCAAGGTCGTCGGTCAGCTCGATCTCGGTTTCGTCTACGTCGACGGCTCGACCGTGGGCGAGATTACCGACGCCGACCTCAAGGACCGCCGCATCCTGGGCGAAGAGGGTTTCATCTCGATCATCGTCGTGGTCGAGGCCGCGACGGGCAAGGTCGTGGTCGGGCCCGAGATCCACGCGCGCGGTTTCGCCGAGGACGACGCGGTGTTCAACGAGGTCAAGCCCAAGATCGTGTCCGCCCTGGCCGAGGCCGCGAAGAGCGGGACGCGCGACCCGCACGCCCTGACTCAGGTCGTGCGACGCACGGTCGGCCGCTGGGTGAACACGTCCTACCGTCGCCGCCCCATGATCGTTCCCCTCGTTATCGAGGCGTAGCAGCGATTGCCCCTCGAAGCCCCGCCGGTCTGGATGACGGCGGGGCTTCGTCGCGCGCCGGCGCGGCCATCGCCGTTCGAGTGGGTGCGCGAACGCGGGGATGTCTGGTCGCACGGTGCGGTGGCGAGCGGGGCGGCCAGCACCGCGATCAGTACGGCGGCGACCTGGCCCGGAGCGCGGTCATGTGTTGGCTCTGCATTCCGACACGCCGCCGGGCCCAATATTTACTGCGGGGGCGCAGGGGGGCCGGGCGGTGCTCCTGAGGCGGAATGACGGGGGAGTCGACGGGCCCAGTGTTTCAGGCCCGATCTGGGGGCCCTCGCGAGCCCCGTTCGGCCCGCGCGGGTGGCATCGCGCTGGATACCATCGAGCCACGGATAGCCCGCACGCACGAAGGGTGCGGCATCCGTCGTCAGTCCGGCCTCGTGGTGCGGGCGAGCCGGAAGATCTTCGGCGGGGGAGGGCCTGCGGGCCGCAAGGGGAACGTAATGGGTGTGTGGCGTCGGATCATTCTGCCGATCGTGCGGGTCGTCCTGGTGGCGGCGATAGCGGCCGCCCTCGTCAAGATCGCGTTCTTCCCAGATGCGTCGGCCGAGAGCGCGCCGGCAGAGGCCTCGGCGTCGATCGAAGAACCCGTCGTCACGGCTGGATTGTCCTCTCTGCAGAACTCATTGACCGTGCCGGCAAGCGTTCGAGCCGATACGGCAGTCGACGCCAAGGCCACGCTGCAGGGCTCGGTCTCCGAGTTGACGGTCACGATCGGGCAGAAGGTCTCGGCCGGCGAGCGCATCGGGGCCGTCCGTCAAGAAACGCCCGTCGACCCGGTGACACGCATGGCTCCCGACGGCACCGAGACAGTTGTTCCGCAGAAACCCAAAGTGGTCGCCGAAGCCATCGTCGCGCCGGCCGCCGGAACGATCAGTGCGCTCCCGGTCATCACCAAGCAGGAGGTCGCGGTGGGTGATGTGGTCGCGAAGATCACCCCCGATGCGTTCATCGTGCAGGGTTCGCTGAAACCAGAGGACCTCTATCGCCTGTCGTCGATTCCCGGCGAGGCGAGCGTGAGCCTCAAGGGTGGTCCGGGCGAATTCACCTGCACATCCCTGCAGATCAGCGACCCGGCGACAGCGGGGGATGGTTCGGCCGCGAACGGTTCCGACCCGTCGGGCGAGGCAACCGGCGGCGGCGGTGCGACGGCGCTGACCTGCCGTGTCCCCGCCGAGGTCCGGGTGTTCTCGGGCCTGACGGGCGCGCTCACCATCCAGGCCGGATCGGCCGAGAACGTCGTGACACTGCCGACGACCGCCGTCAAGGGAAACGCCGACAGCGGGTCCGTGTGGGTGCAAAATGCCGAGGGCGAGGCTGAGGAGCGGCCCGTCAAGCTCGGGATCACCGATGGAGTGCAGATCCAGATCGTCGAAGGCGTCGCCGAGGGTGACACGGTTTATGAGTTCGTCCCCGGCACGGATGTCACCGATCCCGAGTCGACGGGGTGCGCCCTCCAGCCCGACGGCAGCGAAATCTGCGACGAGGGTCTCGTCCCGTGAGCCTCGTCGCGGCACAGGGGATCGGGCGCGTCGTCGAGCGCATCGATGACGAACCTCTCACCATCCTCGCCGACGTCTCGTTGAGGGTCGAGGCGGGTGAGCGTGTGTCGATCGTCGGACGATCGGGGTCCGGCAAATCCACCCTCCTTAATCTGCTGGGCATGCTCGACCTCCCGACCAGCGGCGCGCTCGAGATCGCGGGGGAGGACGTGCTGACCCTGTCCAATCGCCGGCGCGATCGCCTGCGCGGTGCGAACATCGGCTTCGTCTTCCAGCAGTTCAACCTGCTCGACGGGCGAACCGCCTCGGAGAACGTTCAATTGCCGCTCGTCTACGCCGGTGGCTCGAGCTATTGGCGGCGGGAAGCGCTCGCCGATGAGATGCTCGACCGCGTGGGGCTGTCCCACCGGCGACGGTCCCTGCCGCATAACCTCTCGGGCGGCGAACAGCAGCGCGTCGCCATCGCGCGCGCCCTCGTCAGGCGGCCGAGACTGATCCTCGCCGACGAGCCGACAGGTGCGCTCGACGTCGAAACGGGCATCTCGATCATGGGGTTGCTCGACGAGATCGTCGCCGAAGAACAATCCGCGATCGTCACCATCACCCACGATCCGGCCATCGCCGCGCTCAGTGAGCGTCACTATCGGCTGGCGTCCGGGTCCCTCGAAGAGGCGGTATTCGCGTGAACGCCGTCGTGACGAACGTCCTCGGCGTGCTCGTCGAAGCCTGGCAAGAGATCCGGGTGCACCGGGCACGGGTTCTGCTCTCGCTCCTCGGGGTGGCCATCGCCGTGTGCGCGTTGAGTGCTTCTGTGGCCGCGGCGAGCCTGGCCCAGCAGGCCATCGCCGAACAGAATGAAGTGTCGGGCGGGCGCGATGCGACGCTCTCGGTCAACGCCTACCCCTCGGATGCCTCGCCCGCGGCTCTTGACGCCGTAGACGATGCCTGGGCGAGATCGGTCGACAGGCACCGCATGGACTTTGTCTCCAACGTCACCAATACGGGTCTGCCGATGCGCTTCCCGGGCGGCGGCGAGATCGACACGAACTTCACGGTCGTCAGCCCGTCCTACCTCGAAATGCACCGGGTGCGCCTCGCCGACGGCTCCTGGTTTGCGGCCGACGACGACGACCGCCTCGTGCCGGCTGTCGTCGTCGACAAGTACTTCTACGAAGCGCTCGGCTCGCCCCCGCTCGAGAGCCACCCGGTGGTGTCGATCGACGGAGATCCGGCGCACCGCGTCGTCGTCATCGGCACGTTCGTGCCGCCCTACGACAGCGGTATGCCGGCGGCGTACATCCTGCCAGGCGGGGCCGAGAAGGTCCTGCCGCAGGACGTCCTGTCGGGCAGCGGTCGCACCTTCGAGGCGTGGGTGCCTCCGGCCGACGTCGACGTGCTGCGGGGCCAGCTCGAAAGCGAGCTGAAAGCATCGCTCGGATCATCGGTGAGCGTCGATGTCACGCGCACCGATGCAGGCGCCTACACCAATGGCGAAGACCCTCTGCTGCCGCTCCGCATGCTGACCAACGCCGTCGCGGTCGTCATCCTCATCCTCGGAGCCCTGAGCTTGTTGAACATCTCCGTCGTCACCATGCGTCAGCGCATCCGCGAGGTGGGCATACGTCGGAGCTTCGGGGCGTCATCCGCGCGCGTGTTCTCGGCGGTGCTCCTCGAGAGTGTGCTGGGCACGCTGGTCGCAGGTATCGCGGGCGTGGCAGCGGCGATCCTCATCATGAGTCTCCCAGCCGTGCGGGAGCTCTTCGCTGCCGGGGGATTGAGCGATCCACCCCCGTTCCCGATGGATGCCGCGCTCCTCGGAATCGGCGCGGCGCTCGCCGTCGGGGTGCTCGCCGGAGCCCTGCCGGCAACGATCGCCGTGCGGGTCAGGGTTATCGACGCGATCCGTTCGTGATGGCCGACCGGCCGCGTCAATACGGGCGATCGTCGGTGGTGCGGGCTAGCGTGGACGGTATGGCTCCGAGTTCAGCACCGACGGGCCGCGGCCGCACGAAGGCTAGCGGCAGCGCATCCAGTGCGCCCAAGAAGGGCGCGGCGACGAAAACGTCGACCTCCACGCGAGCCGGTTCCGGCAGCGCGGCGGTCAAGGGGGCTGCCGCCAAGACAACCGCCTCGGCGAATAAGGCCTCGTCCCGCACGGTCGCCTACCCGACCGCCGACGAACAGGCGCCGAGCACGAACATCCTCGCCCGTGCCTGGATGGGGCTTGCTCACCTCGCGGGCGGGGGCGCTCGCGCATTCGGCCCTGAGAACCTCGCCAAAGACGAGCGTCGCGACGGCGTCCCGTTCTTCATCCTCCTTCTGGCTGTCGCCGGTGTCGTCATCGAATGGTTCGGCGTCAACGACCCCGTCGCGCAGAATCTCGACGCCTACACCTTCGGCGGCATCTTCGGTCGTGCGGCCTTCATCATGCCCATCGTCATGTTCGCCCTGGCCGTGTGGCTGTTTCGACACCCCAGCTCCGTCAATGACAACGGCCGCATCGGCATCGGCGTAGGCCTCGCGGTCGTCTCGATCTCCGGGCTGTGCCACTCGTTCTCGGCCCTGCCCAACCCGAGCGACGGCATGCCCGCCCTCGCGGCCGCCGGCGGCGTCATCGGTTGGCTCTCCGGTGCACCGCTCACGGCCCTGCTCACGCCCATCGGCTCGGGCATCATCCTGTCGCTGCTCCTCTTGCTCAGCCTGTTCATCATCACGAAGACGCCGCCCAACAAGGTCGGCCAGCGCTTCCGCGAGCTCTACGCGTGGATGTTCGGCACCGACATCGTCGAAACCGCCGAGCGAGACGCGGCGAAGCGTTCCGCCGCATCCGACGATGACGAGGCTGTCGACGCCGCAGACACCGATTCGCTTCCGTGGTGGCGCCGCAACAAGAACCAGCGTGAAGAAGACCCCGATTTCGAAGCGTCGTCGGACGACGCCGTCACCGAATTGCTCGGCGGCAAAGCCGGCCGGGGCGTCGGTGGCTTCGATACGGCACTCGAGCGGCCCGACGACGAGCGTCCCTCGCCCATCGTGCCCGCCACGCCTCTTCCCACCGACGAGGGCATGACCGCCGTCATCGGCGACCTCTCCCGTGCCGAAGCAGCACTCGGCGAGTGGGAGCACTCGAAGCGCGTGGCCGGAGCGGGCTCGGCGACGCCCAGCACCTCAGGCCTGCGCGACGACGGGCCCGAGAGTGTCACCGAGGTCCTGCCCGGTATGGGCAGCATCGGTCTGCTCGACGAGGATGGCCTCGGCACGCCCGAGCCGTCCGATTCCCCCGAGAATCCCTACCGTCTGCCGTCCGTTACCACGCTCGCCGCGGGTGAGCCGGCCAAGCAGCGGTCCGAGGCCAACGACGAGGTCGTCCGCGCCATCACCGAAGTCCTGACCCAGTTCAGCGTCGACGCGCGGGTCACGGGCTTCTCCAGAGGCCCGACCGTCACACAGTACGAGATCGAACTCGGCCCCGGCGTCAAGGTCGAGCGGGTCACGGCCCTGTCTAAGAACCTCTCCTACGCCGTCGCATCGAACGAGGTCCGCATCCTGTCGCCCATCCCGGGCAAATCGGCCATCGGTGTAGAAATCCCCAACAGCGACCGCGAAATCGTCACCCTCGGTGATGTGCTCCGCTCGGGGGCAGCCGTCAAGAGCACGCATCCCATGACGATCGGTGTGGGCAAAGACGTCGGCGGCGGCTATGTCGTGGCCAACCTCGCCAAGATGCCTCACCTCCTGGTCGCGGGTAGCACGGGGTCTGGTAAGTCCAGCTTCGTCAACTCGATGATCACGAGCCTGCTGATGCGGGCGAAGCCCAACGAAGTGCGCATGGTCCTCATCGACCCCAAGCGTGTCGAGCTCGCGCCCTATGCCGGTGTGCCGCACCTCATCACGCCCATCATCACGAACCCCAAGAAAGCCGCCGAGGCGCTGCAGTGGGTCGTGAAGGAGATGGACATGCGTTACGACGACCTGGCGTCGTTCGGCTTCCGCCACATCGACGACTTCAACAAGGCCGTCGTCAACGACGAGATCGTGCTCCCCGCGGGCAGTGAGCGCGTCCTCAAGCCCTACCCCTACCTGCTCGTCGTCGTCGACGAGCTCGCCGACCTCATGCTCGTTGCCCCGCGCGATGTCGAAGAGTCGATCGTGCGCATTACGCAGCTGGCGCGAGCATCCGGCATCCACCTCGTCCTCGCCACGCAGCGCCCGTCGGTCGACGTGGTCACGGGTCTGATCAAGGCCAACGTGCCGTCTCGACTGGCCTTCGCCGTGACGAGCGTCACCGACTCGCGAGTCATCCTCGACCAGCCGGGCGCCGACAAGCTCATCGGCCAGGGCGACGGCCTGTTCTTGCCCATGGGCACGTCCAAGGCTATTCGTGTGCAGGGTGCCTGGGTGAACGAGGCCGAGATCGAAAAGGTCGTCAAACACGTCACGCAACAGGCCCGCCCCGACTATCGCAAAGACGTCGAGGCCGTGGTCGAGCGCAAGGAGATCGACGCCGATATCGGAGACGACCTCGAGTTGCTCCTGGCAGCGGCCGAGCTCGTCGTCTCGACGCAATTCGGTTCGACCTCGATGCTGCAGCGCAAGTTGCGCGTCGGTTTTGCCAAGGCTGGTCGCCTCATGGACCTCATGGAATCCCGCGACATCGTGGGCCCCTCCGAGGGTTCCAAGGCCCGCGATGTGCTGGTAACGGCCGAGCAACTGCCCGCTTTGATGGCGCGCATCAAGGGAGAAGACGGCCCGTCGGCGCCGTCCTTCACGCCGCCGTCCGCGAACAACGGGGGTGCTGCAGGAATGGCTTCCGGGGCTGCCTCCACATCTCAGGGCTCGCCCCACAGCGACCCCGACGATTCGGATGACCGCTACCACGACGATCCGGTCGCGCGAATGTCTCACGGGTATCCTGAGGTCGAGGGCGAACCCGATGAAGACGCCTGGCAGCTGACCGGCAGGGAGTAACACATGGCGTCACGCGACGCGTCGTTCGAACAGGGCGGCCAGCCTATCCGCGATCCGGCTGCTCGGCCGTCCAACCTCAACCTGCCGAATGCCATCACGGTGGCCCGCATCATTCTGGCCCCGATCTTCGTCTGGCTTTTGTTGGCCGACAACGGCGAGAATGGCACGCTGCGGTGGGTCGCCGGCATCCTCTTCATTCTGGCGATCGCCACGGATGGCATCGACGGCGCGATCGCCCGCCGCCGCAACCTGGTCACCGATCTCGGCAAGCTCCTCGACCCCATCGCCGACAAGGTGCTGACGGGAGCCGCCCTGGTGGCCCTCTCGAGTCTCGGAGAGCTTCCCTGGTGGATCACGGCGGTCGTGCTCGTGCGCGAGGTCGGCGTCACCGTGCACCGCATGATCGTCGCGAGCGACCATGTCGTCGCAGCCGCGTGGATGGGCAAGCTCAAGACCGTCATGCAGGCTGTCGCCATTTCGCTCGCGCTCCTCCCGCTTGCCGGCGTCGTGGGGGAGTGGGTCGTCGTGCTCAACATCATCACGATGACCGCGGCCGTGGTGCTCACGATCGCGAGCGGCATCGACTACGTTCTCACCGAGGTGCGCGGTCGACGCTCCCCGCGGTGACGCTGACGACATGACTCGCGCACTCGACTCGGCCGCCATCGTCGCCCTACTGCGTGACAAGGGGTGGTCCATCGCGGTTGCCGAGTCGCTGACGGGTGGCCTTCTCGTCTCGGCCTTGATCGACACCCCCGGGGCCTCTCGCGCGGTCCGTGGCGGCATCGTGGCATACGACACCCGCCTCAAACACTCGCTCGTGGGCGTCGACGCTCAGCTGCTCGCTGAGAGCGGCGCTGTTCATCCGGATGTCGCACATCAGCTCGCCGACCGCGTGCGTCATGCCGCCGCCATCGACGGGGCTTCGGCGGATGTCGGCGTCGGAACCACGGGCGTCGCGGGTCCCGACCCGCAAGACGGTCAACCGGTCGGAACGGTCTTCGTGGGCATCAGCATCCGGGGCGAAGTACATGTCGTCGCTCTCCAGCTCGAGGGAACGCGCGACGAGATCCGACGCTCGACGGTCGAGCAGGCGCTCCGCGAGCTACGGACCGCGCTCGAGAGGCTCTGAATCGACGTCCGATGCGGGCTCGGCGCATTCGGATCCCTACCCGAATAACGAGCTGGAATAGTTCTCGTTTCGGTCGCGTTACAGGTTACTGATTCACAAGAAAAGCCCAGTGATCGTGGTTAGTGTTTTTTTCACGGCAGCAGGTATTGTTAGCCATCCCCGAAGCGCATGCTCCGGCGGTCGAAAGGGCACCAGGCCCGCGGGCTCACGGGTTTCGTCCCTGAGGTTCAGGGCACAGAGAGGGAGGCTGCAATGGTTTTAGTTCGTCAAGAGATCGGCGACGTTCTTCGCGACTTCCGCCTGCAAAAGGGGCGCACGCTTCGTCAGGTCGCGAGCAAGGCGAGCGTCGCGCTCGGTTATCTCAGTGAGGTAGAGCGCGGTCAGAAAGAGGCGTCGAGCGAGATTCTCGCCTCGGTTGCCGAAGCGCTCGAGACTCCGATATCGACAATCATGCGCGAGGTCGGCGATCGCTTGGCCGTCATCGAGGGCATCGATCCGATTCCCGACACCGTTCCCGACGCTTTCGTCGCCGAACTGGATGCCGATCTGGTCACTCGCTAAACCGGCCCTCCTCGATTGCCCGGCTTCGGCCTCAGCTTCAGAAACCCCGCCTGACACCAGGCGGGGTTTCTGCGTTCCCCCGGCGTCGGGTTCTGATCTGGTTCTCACTGTCGGCCGTGCTTGATAGCGTTGAGGACGTGAAGCAGAGTGAGTTCAAGCAAGCGATCGCCGATGAATTCGGTGCCGGCTACGGTCGTGTCCTCGCCGCTGATCTCGTCCTCGGGGATATCGGGTCCCGCACCGCTAACCAGGCCATTGCCGACGGCGTTCCCCCTCGTGAGGTCTGGCTTGCCCTGTGCCGGGCCACCGATGTGCCTCGCGAGCGCTGGTATGGCGTGGGAACGCCTCCACCGCGCGCCTGACACCATTACGTCGTGCTCGTCGCGCTCGTCGTGCTCGTGGTGGCCGTCGCGCCCGCTGCGCCCTTTATGCCCGTTGTCGTTCGGGATGCTTGCGCTCCCGGTACCTTCCCTGCCGAAACGGTATTCGACACGCCCGAACGATTCTCTCGAACATCCGTTCGGATCGCGCTAAGCTCCTCACAGGAGCGGAAACTCGGATTTCTCCACAGATCGCCTCGTGCCATTCGCAATGTCGGTGGTGGGTCGTACTGTCGAAAACGTCGAGGAGAAACCTCCAGCCTTGTCACCGGCCGCCCTGGTCGCGACAGCCTATAGGCGCATCGAGAACGAGCAGAGAAAAGAGTGACGACATGCCTTCACCCGCAGATCGTGAAAAATCATTAGAAACCGCGCTGGCCCAGATCGATCGCCAGTTCGGCAAGGGATCCGTTATGCGGTTGGGCAGCGACGAGCGCGCTCCCGTCGAGGTCATTCCGACCGGATCGATCGCGCTGGACGTCGCTCTCGGCATCGGGGGCATCCCGCGCGGCCGCATCGTCGAGATCTACGGCCCCGAGTCGTCGGGTAAGACGACCCTCACACTCCACGCCATCGCTAACGCGCAGCGTGCCGGCGGCATCGCCGCCTTCATCGATGCCGAGCACGCGCTCGATCCCGAATACGCCCGCAAGCTCGGCGTCGACATCGACGCGCTGCTCGTGTCCCAGCCCGACACGGGTGAGCAGGCTCTCGAGATCGCCGACATGCTGATCCGTTCCGGCTCGATCGACCTCGTCGTCATCGACTCTGTCGCGGCCCTGGTGCCGCGTGCCGAGATCGAGGGTGAGATGGGTGATTCGCACGTCGGTCTCCAGGCTCGACTCATGTCGCAGGCCCTGCGCAAGCTCACCGGTGGGCTGAGCCAGACCAAGACCACGGCCATCTTCATCAACCAGCTGCGCGAGAAGATCGGTGTCTTCTTCGGAAGCCCCGAAACGACCGCCGGTGGTAAGGCGCTGAAGTTCTACGCTTCCGTCCGCATGGACATCCGTCGCATCGAGACGTTGAAAGATGGCACCGAGGCCGTGGGAAACCGCACGCGCGTCAAGGTGGTCAAGAACAAGATGGCTCCGCCCTTCAAGCAGGCCGAGTTCGACATCCTCTACGGCATCGGCATCTCGCGAGAGGGCAGCCTCATCGACTTCGGTGTCGAGCACGCCATCGTGAAGAAGTCCGGCGCCTGGTACACCTACGGTGGCGACCAGCTCGGTCAGGGCAAGGAAAAGGCGCGCGACTTCCTGCTGAAGAACCCCGACATCGCCAACGAGATCGAAGACAAGATCAAGTCGAAGCTCGGCATCGGTGGGGCGGCCCCGCTCGAAGAGGCCGAGACGACGGATCAGCTCACCGCCCGCCGCGGCGCCTGATCGCTGCGCGACACTGTCGCGCAGCACCCATCCATAGAGCGAGAAGGAGGTCACCATGGTGGTCAGATTCACAGCAGGTCCCGCAGACGAGAGCGACGCGGGCCAGCACGAACTGGCTCCGGTGATCTCCTTCTCGGCGTCGCGCAAGGCGAAACGAGGCGAAGAGCATGGCCGGGCTCGGGGAAACCATCCCGCCGGCTCCGCCCTCGATCCCGTCGATGACACGGCACCCAGCACCGGCGATGGCTCGAGCACTTCGGGCGTCGAAGCTGTGGCTCCTGTCGGCTCGCGCCGACCGTCGACACGCCACGACGTCGCCACGATCGCGCCCGTGTCGGCTTCTTCGACACCGCACGCCGGTGAGTTCTCACCCGCTCCCGGCGAGGAGCGCTCCGCAGGGGGACACCTCTCCGGGTCCGCGGCTTCGGGCACCGGGCCCGGTGACATCGGCGGTGAGTCCGCACGGCGGGCGCCGGTGGCGAGCCTCGCCCGCAAACGCGGTGGCGCCGACGTCTCCGCGATTGATGACGACATGGTCGACGAGCTTCCGCCGTCGATCGACGACGTCGAAAACGCCATTCTCAAGAAATTGCGGCGTCGAGGCCTCAGTGAGGCCGAGATCCTCGCCGAATGCCTGGCCCTCGACCTCACGGCGCACCAGGCCAACGAGCTCCTCGAGCGCCTCCGCGAACTCGGTTACGTCGACGATCGGGCCTTGGCCGAGCAGCTGCGTTACTCCCACTACGAGCGCAAGAGCCAGAGCCGTCAGGTCGTGGCGCGCCTCATGAGCACGCGCAAGATCCCCGCCGAAGTAATCGATGAGGTGCTCGAAGACATCGACTCCGACGACGAGCTGAGCGCAGCCCGCGAGGTGGCCGAGAAGCGGGCGTCGCAGATGACCTCTCTCGACGACGCCACGATGGAGCGCCGCCTAGTGGGGTTCCTCGCACGGCGCGGCTATCCGGGCGGGGTCGTGCGCACGGTGGTCGGCGAGATCATCCGCGGGCGCCGATCCAGCGTTCGCTTTCGCTAGTCCGTAAGCTAGTCCCATCATGAGTGACCTGCTTGAAGCCCCACGCCACATCAGCCCCTCCGTCGCGGCCCACAAGTCCGACGGAAGTGCGCGCACCTACGAGGTGCGCACATTCGGGTGCCAGATGAACGTGCACGACTCCGAGCGCCTCAGCGGTTCTCTCGAGGCCGCGGGATACGTCAAGGCCGACGGCGTCGAGGCCGACATCGTCGTCATCAACACGTGCGCGGTGCGAGAAAACGCCGACAACAAGCTCTACGGCAACCTGGGCCACCTCGCCTCCGTGAAGAAGCGGCACGAGGGCATGCAGATCGCCGTCGGCGGATGCCTCGCCCAGAAGGACAAGAACACCATCCTCGAAAAGGCCCCCTGGGTCGACGTCGTCTTCGGCACCCACAACATGGGCGCCCTGCCCAACCTCCTCGAGCGCGCCCGCCACAACGACGAAGCGCAGATCGAGATCCTCGAGTCGCTCGAGACCTTCCCGTCCACGTTGCCCACCAAGCGCGACTCCAGCTACAGCGGCTGGGTGTCCATTTCGGTGGGCTGCAACAACACCTGCACGTTCTGCATCGTTCCGTCACTGCGCGGCAAGGAGAAGGACCGCCGCCCGGGAGACATCCTCGCTGAGGTGCAGGCCCTCGTCGACGACGGGGCCATCGAGGTCACCCTGCTGGGCCAGAACGTGAACAGCTACGGCGTCGAGTTCGGCGATCGTCAGGCCTTCGGAAAACTGCTGCGTGCCGCCGGCCAGATCGACGGTCTCGAGCGCGTGCGCTTCACGAGCCCCCACCCCGCCGCCTTCACCGACGATGTGATCGACGCCATGGCCGAGACCCCCAACGTCATGCCGCAGTTGCACATGCCCCTGCAGTCGGGCTCCGACCGCATCCTGAAAGCCATGCGGCGGTCCTACCGCTCGAGCAAATTCCTCGGCATCCTCGACCGCGTTCGCGAGAAGATGCCGCACGCAGCGATCTCCACCGACATCATCGTCGGGTTCCCCGGAGAAACCGAAGAGGACTTCGCCGAGACACTGCGGGTCGTCGAGGCCGCGCGTTTCGCAACCGCGTTCACGTTCCAATACTCCGTGCGCCCCGGCACCCCCGCAGCAACCCTGCCCGACCAGATCCCCAAAGCGATCGTGCAGGAGCGTTACGAACGGCTCCTGGCCCTGCAAGACCGCATCTCCCTCGAAGAGAACCGCGGCATCATCGGCCGGCAGGTCAACGTGCTCGTCGCAACGGGCGAGGGTAAGAAAGACTCCGAAACCCTGCGCATGAGCGGCCGAGCCGAAGACTCCCGCCTCGTGCACTTCGACCTGCCCGAGGGGTCCGACGTCCCGCGGCCCGGCGACGTCGTCACGGTGACCATCACGCAGGCTGCGCCATTCCACCTGATCGCCGATTCTCTCGACGGAGCGCCTCTCGTGGTCCGCCGCACGCGCGCAGGCGACGCCTGGGATCGCGCCCAAGCCGACAGCTGCGGCGCTCCGACGCCCGCCGGCGCCGTGACGTCCTCGTCGGCCGCCGGGGGAGCCGTGTCCCTTGGGCTTCCGACCATCCGTATCGGCTCGCGCGAACCGCTCACGAGCCCCGGTGTCGGCACGATGCCCATCTACCACCCCGACGACGCCCAACGGTGACCGACGGCTCCACCGGCGGCGGCGCGCCACTGATCGTCGTCGTCGGCCCGACCGGAACCGGCAAGAGCGATCTCTCACTGGCACTCGCCGAACGCCTCACCGGCACGACCGGCGACGTCGAGATCGTCAACGCCGACTCGATGCAGCTCTACCGCGGCATGGACATCGGCACCGCCAAACTCCGACCGGAGGAACGCCGCGGCGTCCCGCACCATCTCCTCGACGTCCTCGACGTCACCGAAGAGGCGACGGTCGCCCGCTACCAGCCGACCGCGCGGCAAGCCATCCGGAACATCCTCGACCGCGGCAAGACCCCCGTGCTCGTCGGCGGGTCGGGGCTCTACGTGTCGAGCGTCATCTACGAATTCGATTTCCCCGGCACCGATCCGGTCATCCGGCAACGACTCGAAGACGAGCTGGCGGCCGTCGGCCCCGGCATGTTGCACCGGCGGCTCACCGTCATCGACCCGACCACGGCCGAACGCGTCGGGCCGCATAACGGTCGTCGCATCGTGCGCGCCCTCGAGGTCGCCGAAATGACGGGGGATGCCCCGAGCGCCGCGCTGCCCGACGAGCCCACGCCGTGGCATCCCAGCGTCATCCTCGGCCTCCGAGCGCCCCGAGAGCAGCTGGTCGAACGCCTCGACCGCCGCGTCGACCGCATGTGGGCGGACGGTCTCGTCGCCGAAGCCGACGCCCTGCGGCAGGCGGGCATCGAGCGCGGGGTCACCGCCAGTCGCGCGATCGGTTACGCCCAGGCCCTGGCGCAACTCTCCGGCGAACTCTCGGCCGACGAGGCGCGCGCCCAAACAGCTGCACTCACCCGCCGTTACGCCCGGCGCCAGGTGAGCTGGTTCAAGCGCTACCCGCACGCGCACTGGCTCGACTACGACGACCCACGACTCGTCGACCACGCCTTGCGCCTGATCGCGGAGCATCAGGCCCCGTAGGTTGGATCGCACGGGAGGGCTCCAATCGCCCGATGTTCCTGACATGACCGATGTTCCTGACATGCCCGACGTTCCTGACTTTCCTGACGTTCCTGACGTGTTCGACGTGCTCGACGTGCCCAGAGTGCCCGATGTGCCCCGGGGTGCCAGGGATGCGCCCTCCGTCGCCATAAACTGGTCCCATGTCGACGCTGCACTTCACCAAAGGCCACGGTACGGGCAATGATTTCGTCCTGTACTCCGACCCCGTCGGTGAGCGCGAGCTGACGCCCGCGCAGATCGCCGCGATTTGCGACCGGCATTTCGGTGTGGGGGCCGACGGCATCATCCGCGCGGTCCGCTCGGCGAACATCGACGCGGGTGCAGCGGCCCTCGCCGAGGACCCTGACGCCGAATGGTTCATGGACTACCGCAACGCCGACGGCTCGATCGCCGAGATGTGTGGCAACGGCATCCGTGTCTATGTGAAGTACCTCATCGAGCAGGGCCTCGCCACCATCGAGCCCGGCAGCACCATGGCCGTGGGCACGCGCGCCGGCGTGCGCGACGTGCAGGCGTCGAACAACGGTTTCCAGGTCGACCTCGGCCGGTGGCGCCTCGACGGCAACGAGCCCCTCGTGCGCGCCAAGAACCTTAAGGTCGCACGCCCGGGCCTCGGCATCGATGTGGGCAACCCGCACGTCGTCGTCGCCCTCGCCGACGACAGCGAGCTCGATCAGGCCGACCTCAGTTACATCCCGCACCTCGAGCCCGAACAGCTCGCGGGCGCCAACGTCGAATTCGTCGTGCCGGCAGAGCCGCTCGTGAGCGACGGGGTCGCCCGCATCCGCATGCGCGTGCACGAGCGGGGCAGCGGCGAGACGCTCTCCTGCGGAACCGGTGTCGCGGCGGCCGCGCTGGCGACCCGTCACTGGGCCGGTCAGGCGGCGCCGAATCACTGGCGCGTCGACGTTCCCGGCGGAACCCTCGGCGTGCGCATGTTCCCGACGCAAGACGGCGAGCACGTCTCACTCTCAGGGCCCGCCGAACTCGTCTACTCCGGGTCGCTCGAGATCAACTGAGCACCGGAGCGGCGGGCGCGCAACACGCGATAGCCCTTGCCGGTCGCGGCGCGCGTCACGTGGAAGTCGTCGGGAAGCGTGTCCGAGAGCCAACGGTGCAGGCTGTCCGAGCCGAGGTTGCGCTGCACCACGAGCCAGGCGTCCGAGGACGGCTCGAGCCGCGGCATCCACTTCTCGAGCATGCCGTGCAGCTCGTTCTTGCCGACACGGATGGGCGGGTTCGACCAGATCGTGCGAAAACGCACGTCGTCAGGAACATCTGAGGGCAGAACGGCGTTGATGTTGGTAACGCCGGCCTTCTCGGCATTACGACGCACCAGATCGAGGGCGCGCTCGTTCACATCGACGGCCCAGACCCGCGCATGCGGGCTCGACAGGGCCAGGGTCAGAGAAATCGGCCCCCAGCCACACCCGAGATCCAAGAAGTCGCCACCCGGCGGCGGCTCGGGAGTATTGGCCAACAGAACCTGAGTCCCCTGATCGAGACGGTCGGGGCTGAAAATGCCTGACGCGGTGACCAGATCGAGGTCCTGCCCCGCGAGCTTCACCGACAACGGTCGGAGTTTCAGCTCGCTCTCCGGCACCCCGGTGAAGTAGTGATCGCTAGACATACAGGCAACCTACAAGAGGAAGAGGAAGTAAGGTTAACCGGATGAATGAACCCCGCACGCTCCCCGAAGACGAGGCGCGCAACGATGACGTCGTAGCGCGGGTCCTCAACAGTGCCGCCAGCACATCGGCGGGCTTCACGCTCTTCGGTGCCAACCGTGCGGCAGCTCTCCAAGACGAGTCCACGGCTCGCCACACCGACCCGAACGGCGTCAACCACGACGGCGACCAGTTCGACCGCTCCGACCGGCAGGCGCTTCGACGCGTCGCGGGTCTCTCCACCGAGCTCGAAGACGTCACCGAAGTCGAATACCGTCAGCTGCGCCTCGAGAACGTCGTCCTCATCGGCGTCTACTCCCAGGGCACGCTGAGCGACGCTGAGAACTCCATGCGTGAACTCGCCGCACTGGCCGAGACGGCTGGCGCGCTCGTGCTCGACGGCCTCCTGCAGCGCCGTCCGCACCCCGACCCGAGCACCTACCTCGGCAGCGGTAAGGCCGAAGAGCTGCGCGGAATCGTGCAGGCGCTGGGTGCCGACACGGTCATCGCTGACACCGAGCTCGCCCCCAGCCAGCGGCGTGCCCTCGAAGACGTGGTGAAGGTCAAGGTCATCGACCGCACGGCCGTCATCCTCGACATCTTCAGCCAACACGCCAAGAGCCGCGAGGGCAAGGCCCAGGTCGAGCTCGCCCAGCTCGAATACCTCCTGCCGCGACTGCGCGGTTGGGGTGACTCGATGAGCCGACAGGCCGGTGGCCAGGTCGGTGGCGCGGGTGCCGGTATGGGTTCGCGTGGCCCCGGTGAGACGAAGATCGAACTCGACCGTCGCCGCATCCACACCCGCATGTCGAAGCTGCGCAAGCAGATCATCGCCATGAAGCCGGCCCGTGAGGCCAAGCGTGCCAACCGTCGCCGCAATGCGGTGCCGTCGGTTGCCATCGCCGGATACACCAATGCCGGCAAGTCGAGCCTGCTCAACCGCATCACGCGCGCCGGTGTGCTCGTCGAGAACGCGCTGTTCGCCACGCTCGACTCGACGGTGCGTCGCGCCGAGACCGAAGACGGCCGGCTGTACACGCTCGCCGACACTGTCGGTTTCGTGCGCAACTTGCCACACCAGCTGGTCGAGGCGTTCCGCTCCACGCTCGAAGAGGTCGCCGATTCGGATGTCATCGTCCACGTCGTCGACGCGTCGCACCCCGACCCTGGCAGCCAGATCGCCACGGTTCGGGATGTCATCGGCGAGGTCGGTGCCCGCGATATCACCGAGTTGATCGTCTTCAACAAGAGCGACCTGATCTCGGATGACGACAGGCTCGTCCTGCGCGGCATCGAGCCCAACGCGATCTTCGCGTCCGCACGCACGGGCGAGGGCATCGAGGAGATCCTGTCGCGTATCTCCGATCTGCTGCCGCGCCCGGCGGTCGACCTCGAGGTCGTGCTGCCCTACGATCGCGGCGAACTCGTCGCGGCGCTGCACGAGCGCGGTCAGGTGCTCGACACCCGCTATGAAGAAGAGGGCACGCGTGTGCACGCGCATGTGTCCGAGGAGCTTGCCGCCCAGCTCGGCGAGTTCACGGTCGCCCGCCAGCAGACGGCTCCGCAGTAGAGTCGTCGCACATCCCGGCGCAGCCCGGCACAGCCTGGCACGACAACGCGAAAGCCCCCTCGACGCATCGAGGGGGCTTTCGCGTGTCGGAGGGCCGAGACGGCTCGGCCGCTAGACGGCCCGCAACACGGCGACGATCTTGCCGAGCACGTCGGCCTGGTCGCCGAGGATCGGCTCGAAGTTGGAGTTGCGGGGGAGCAGCCACGTGTGACCGTCGCGCTGGCGGAAGACCTTGACGGTCGCCTCGCCATCGAGCATGGCGGCGACGATGTCGCCGTTCTCCGCGGTCTGCTGCTGGCGCACGACCACCCAGTCACCGTCGCAGATGGCGGCGTCGATCATGGATTCGCCCTGCACCTTGAGCATGAACAGGTCGCCCTTGCCGACGAGCTGGCGGGGGAGAGGGAACACCTCTTCGACCTGCTGGTCGGCGGTGATGGGCACGCCGGCCGCGATGCGACCGACGAGGGGCACCATGGCCGCGTCGCCGACGGGCGTCGCATTCTCGAAGTCCACCGACGGCGACGACGTGGGCAGGTCGATGAGAATCTCGAGCGCACGAGGGCGGTTCGGGTCGCGACGCAGGTAACCGCTGAGCTCGAGCTGGTTGAGCTGGTGGGTCACGCTCGACAGCGAGGCGAGCCCGACGGCGTCGCCGATCTCGCGCATGCTCGGCGGATAACCCCGCTGGCTGACCGACCTCTGGATGACCTCGAGGATGGCGATCTGCTTCTCGCTGAGGCTCTTGCGGCGGCGCGTTCCGCCCTTCTCGCCGGGGTCGGCACTCGGCTTGTTGAGGGTCATCTCGCTCCTGTCGCACCAATGTCAGTGGTCCCTGGTTGAGTAACAACCATCAGTCGAAACTGTATCCATATCAGGGCGGCTGAACAAACATCTGTTCGAGTGTGTCGCCGAATTTGAAACCTAAAAGTTCGAATCAAAGGTTGAATGTTCGAACATTCGAAGATATATTCGGAACAGAGATTCGTTCCCGGCCCTCCCGGCCGAGGGTCGGGAACGCTCTCGTAACGGACACGACCCCGTGACCCCAGGAGGACACCATGTACACCGCAACCGCTCAGCGCCCCACCGCCTTCGGTATCACCGAATTCGGCGCCCAGGTCTCGCCGCGCGTCGCACCCACGGCGCC
Organism: Okibacterium fritillariae; assembly: GCF_052783725.1. Classification (NCBI taxonomy): domain Bacteria; kingdom Bacillati; phylum Actinomycetota; class Actinomycetes; order Micrococcales; family Microbacteriaceae; genus Okibacterium; species Okibacterium fritillariae. The sequence continues at coordinate 2,082,749 of NZ_CP199917.1, read as the reverse complement.
CCGGCTCAAGATCACCCGCCGCGGCCGCCTCGTGCTCAGTGCGCTTGTGGCTGCGCCCCTGGTCATCGGAGCCGTCGCCGTCGGCATGAACGCGGGAGGTGCCGTCGCGAACTCGTCGACTGGCCACACGTCGTTCGACTACGAGACCATCGCCTCGGGCGAGACCCTCTGGCACCTCGCCGAGACCGTCGCGCCCACCGCCGACCCGCGTGACGTGATCGCCGACATCATGCGCCTGAACGGGCTCGAGACGGCAAGCGTCGTCCCCGGCCAGCGCATCGCCATTCCCACGCAGTACAGCTAGAGGCGGCACAGCTCGAAGCGGCACGGCTCGATGCAGCACAGCTCGGTGCAGTACCGCCCGACCCGGCACGGCCTGACGCCGTAACCCGGGAAGGCGTCACCTAAAATAGCCAGGTGACTTCTCTCGACGATCTGCCCGTCCGCGACGACCTGCGCGGTAAGACCCCCTATGGCGCACCGCAGCTCGCCGTGCCCGTGGCCCTGAACGTCAACGAGAACACGCATCCGATTCCCGAGGGCGTGGCCACCGACATCGTCGCGTCGCTGGCTGCCGCGATCCTGGGCGTCAACCGCTACCCCGACCGCGAGTTCACCGAGCTGCGCACGTCTCTCGCCGCCTACCTCGGTTACGACCTGTCACCGGAGAACCTCTGGGCCGCCAATGGGTCCAACGAGGTGCTGCAGCACATCCTGCAAGCATTCGGTGGCCCCGGCCGTTCGCTTCTGGGCTACGTTCCCACCTATTCCATGTACTCGATCCTCGCCTCGGGCACGGGAACGCGATGGATCGGCGCCGAGCGCGACGAGCGCTACGAGCTCACCCCCGAGACCGCCGTGGCGGCGATCCGGCGCGAACAGCCCGACATCGTCTTCCTGTGCTCACCCAACAACCCGACGGGCACGCCGCTCTCGCTCGAGACCATCGAAGCCGTCTACGCAGCCAGCACCGGCATCGTCGTCGTCGACGAGGCCTACGCCGAATTCTCGACCACGGGGGAGGAGAGTGCGCTCTCCCTTCTCCCCGGCCGCCCGCGACTCCTTATCTCGCGCACCATGAGTAAGGCCTTCGCGTTCGCCGGCGTTCGCGTCGGTTATCTCGCCGCCGACCCCGCGGTGATCGACGCCCTCCGCCTGGTCCGCCTGCCGTACCACCTGTCGGCGCTCACGCAGGCTGCCGCCGTCGCCGCTCTCCGCCACAGCGGCGAGATGCTGCGCATGGTCGACGAGATCATCGGGCAGCGCGATCGCATCGTCGACGGGTTGCGCGACTTGGGCTATGACCCGTTCCGCACGGGCAGCAACTTCGTCCTGTTCGGGGGTGTCGACGACCCGCAGGCCACCTTCCGCGCGCTGCTCGATCGAGGCGTGCTGATCAGGGATGTCGGCATCCCGAATTCTCTGCGCGTGTCGGCGGGCACCACGGCCGAGACCACGGCCTTCCTCGACGCCATGGCCGCACTAAACTCGAACGCATGAGCGACACACACCGCACCGCCCGCATCAGCCGCACCACCAGCGAGTCCTCGATCGAGTTGCACCTGGACCTCGACGGCACGGGTCAGTCGACGATTAACACCAGTGTGCCGTTCTACGACCACCTGCTCACGGCCTTCGCCAAGCACTCGCTCACCGACCTCACGGTCACGGCCACGGGCGACACCCACATCGACGTGCACCACACGGTCGAAGACATCGGCATCGCGCTCGGCCTCGCCATCCGTGAGGCGCTCGGCGATAAGGCCGGCATCTCCCGCTTCGGTGACGCCCTCGTGCCCCTCGACGAGGCGCTCGTGCAGGCCGTCGTCGACATCTCGGGCCGCCCCTACCTCGTGCACACGGGGGAGCCCGCGGGCTTCGAGCTCCACCTCATCGGCGGCCACTTCACGGGCTCCATGGTGCGCCACGTCTTCGAGGCCATCACGTTCAATGCGGGCCTCACCGTGCACGTCACGGTTCTCGGTGGCCGCGATCCCCACCACATCGCCGAGGCCGAGTTCAAGGCCTTCGCGCGCGCCTTCCGTGAAGCCAAGGCGCTCGACCCGCTCGTCTCCGGCATCCCCTCCACCAAGGGTGTGCTGTGAGCGCCGACAGGCCTCGCGTCGTCGTCCTCGACTACGGCAGTGGCAACGTGCACTCGGCCGTCAAGGCTCTCGAGCGAGCGGGGGCGGATGTCGAATTGACGGGCAACCGTCAGCGCGCGCTCGAGGCCGATGGTCTCCTCGTTCCGGGCGTCGGTGCCTTCGCCGCCGTCATGAATTCGCTCGAGGCCTCCCGCGGGGGCGAAGTCATCGATCGCCGCCTGGCGGGCGGCCGGCCGGTGCTCGGCATCTGCGTCGGCATGCAGGTCATGTTCGATCGCGGCCTCGAGCACGGCGTCGACCGCGAGGGTCTCGGCGAATGGCCGGGCGATGTTGCCAAGCTCAACGCGCCCGTGCTGCCCCACATGGGCTGGAATACTGTCGAGGCGCCCAGCCACTCCCGCCTGTTCGCGGGTCTCGACGACGAGCGTTTCTACTTCGTCCACTCCTACGCCGCGCGCGACTGGACTCTCGAGGTGCAGCCCCCGTTCCCCGAGCCCGCCGTCACGTGGTCAAACCACGGCGAGCGGTTCGTCGCGGCGGTCGAGAACGGCCCGTTGAGCGCCACGCAGTTCCACCCCGAGAAGTCGGGGGAGGCCGGCATCCGGCTGCTGCGCAATTGGATCGACGGGCTGAAGGACAACTAGTATCAGGTGCTTGTGCGCGAGACGCCGCGCCGTCACTTCCGAGCAAGGGAAACAATGAGCGAGTTCAACGAGACGCCCGATCTGGTGTTGCTTCCGGCCGTCGACGTCGCCGACGGCAAGGCCGTTCGTCTGACGCAGGGCGAGGCCGGCAGCGAGACGAATTACGGCGATCCCGTCGATGCGGCGGCCGACTGGGCCAACCAGGGCGCCGAATGGATTCACCTCGTCGACCTCGATGCGGCTTTCGGTCGCGGCAACAACGCGTCCGTCATCCGCAAGGTCATTAAGCAGGTGCGCGGCGTGAACGTGGAGCTGTCGGGCGGCATTCGGGATGACGCATCCCTCGAAGCCGCGCTGGCCACGGGTGCCAAGCGCATCAACCTGGGCACGGCCGCCCTCGAGAACCCCGAATGGGCCGCCAATGTCATCGGCCAGTACGGCGAAGCGATCGCCGTGGGCCTCGACGTGCGCGGCACGACCCTCGCGGCTCGCGGCTGGACCCGCGACGGCGGCGACCTGTGGACCGTGCTCGAACGACTCGAAGACGCGGGCTGTGCGCGCTACGTGCTGACCGATGTCACGAAGGACGGCACGCTGCAGGGCCCCAACGTCGAGCTGCTCACGCAGGTCATGGAGCGCACGAACCGCCCGGTCATCGCGTCGGGCGGCATCTCGAGCCTCGACGACATCCAGGCGCTGCGCGATCTCGTGCCGCTCGGCCTCGAGGGTGCCATCGTGGGCAAGGCTCTCTACGCCGGCGCGTTCACGCTGGCAGAGGCGTTGGATGTCGCAACCGACTGATCCTCACGACGCCCACGCGGCCTCGCACCACCACGGTGCGGCCGATGCTGCGTCGAACCACCTGACCGACTCGGCCGGCCAGCCCTGGAAGGGCCGCAGCTTCCAGTCGAACGACCACTCGTCCGACGACGGCTCGGCTCCCGAACATCTCGCCGAGGCCTTGCGCCGTTATCGTGCGCGCGAGGTCACCGAGGTCGAGGTCGTCGACGCCTTCCGCTCGTCGCGCCTGCTGATCCCGCTCGTCGCCCACGCGGGCGAGGAGGGCGAAACCGAGGCGGGCCTGAAGGTCGACAAGACGCAGGAGCTCTCGATCGTCACGGTCCAGGGCCCCGACGGGCGCACGGTCATGCCGGTCTTCTCGTCGGTCGCCGCGATGTCCCGCTGGAACCCGACGTCGCGCCCGGTGCCGGCCGACGGCGTTCGTGTGGCGTTGGCGGCGGCGAGCGAGCACACCGATCTGGTGGTCCTCGACCCCGTCAGCGACACCGAGTTCGCGATCCGTCGCCCGGCCGTCTGGGCCATCGCGCAATCGCTCGAGTGGATGCCGAGCTTCACCGATCCCGATGTGCTCCAGTCGTTCCGCCAGAGCGTCGCGTCCGAGCTCGCGGTCACCGACGTGCATCTGCGTGCGGGCGACCCCGACGCCCGACTTGCGGGCCCGGAGGTCGTCGTTACCCTCGAGCTCCTGGCCGGCCTGACGCGCCCCGAGCTCGACGCGGTCCTTGCGCGGCTCGCCCAGCGCTGGGCGGCCGACGATGTCATCGCCACGCGCGTCGACTCCTTGGCCGTCACGCTCTCGTCCACCCCGCTCGACGCGCACTGACGCATGACGAGCGCTGACGCTCAACGAGCACTGACTCTCAACAAGCGCTGACGCTCAACGAGCACTGACTCTCAACGAGCACTGACTCTCAACGAGCACTGACGGTCGACGAGCGCTGATCGTCGACAAGCGCTGTTGCTGATGCCGAAGCGCGCGGCCTCGGCGTGAGCATCAGCCCGCGATCGGGCCCTGGCCTAGTTGACGGGGCCGGTGTACTTCTCGCCCGGACCCTGCCCGATGGCGTCGGGAATCGCGGATGCCTCGCGGAATGCCAACTGCAACGACCGCAGGCCGTCGCGCAGGCTGCGCGCGTGCATGTCGCTGATCTCGGGGGCACCGGCGGTGATGAGACCGGCGAGGGCGTTGATGAGTTTGCGCGCCTCATCGAGGTCGGTCTGGGTGTCGGGGTCGTCGGCGAGGCCGACCTTGACGGCCGCGGCGCTCATGAGGTGGACGGCCGTGGTGGTGATGACCTCGACGGCGCCCACGTCGGCGATGTCCCGGACGGCCTGGTTGCTCGCCTCTTCGTAGCTCTGGCCCTGGTAGCTCTCGCCCTGGTCGACGTTGCCGTCGTTGCTGTTCTCCACACTCATCCTCTGCTAGACTTCTGTCGGCTCCGAAGTTCATCTTCGGTACGAAAGAGGAAATTTTCCCACCCGCGCTTGACCGCTTCACTAGGTTACCGGGTTGTAACGCTCCGCCGAGGCCGATGCAGAAGAACGAATCGTGAGGTTCGATCATCCGCTCGGGCACGGTAGTCAGGGTGTGGCTCGATGGGTAAACGATGATCGGCAGAGGTGTCGCATCATCCGATCGCCCCTCGATGCGGTTCAACTTCTCTCTCGCCTGAATCAGATACGTGTCTGGCTCAGTAGCCGTTCGTTTTTCATCAGAGGAGTTACGCATCAGCGATCCCCGTACAAATGACCGCATCCGAGTTCCCGAGGTTCGTCTCGTGGGTCCCGGCGGCGAGCAGGTCGGCGTTGTCAAGATCGAGGTCGCCCTTCGGCTGGCTCAAGAAGCTGACCTCGACCTGGTTGAAGTTGCCCCCAATTCCAAGCCCCCCGTGGCGAAGATCATGGATTACGGCAAGTTCAAGTACGAGGCTGCGCAGAAGGCCAAAGAGGCCCGGCGCAACCAGGCCAACACGATCCTCAAAGAGGTTCGTTTCCGCCTCAAGATCGACACCCACGATTACGAAACGAAGCGCAAGCGCGCCGAGGGCTTCCTGCAGGCCGGCGACAAGGTGAAGGCAATGATCCTTTTCCGTGGCCGCGAGCAGTCCCGACCCGACCAGGGTGTGCGCTTGCTTCAGAAGTTTGCCGAAGATGTTTCGGAGTTCGGCACGATCGAGTCGACCCCCACCATCGACGGACGCAACATGGTCATGGTTATTGGCCCGTTGAAGAACAAGTCGGAAGCGAAGGCTGAAGCCAACGCACAACGAGCTGCCACCAAGGCAGCGAAGCAGGAGGAAAACAATGCCTAAGCAGAAGACGCACTCGGGTGCGAAGAAGCGTTTCAAGCTCACCGGTAGCGGCAAGATCAAGAAGCAGCAGTCGGGCATGCGCCACAACCTCGAGCTCAAGTCGAGCCGTCGCACGCGCCGCCTGAACCAGGATCAGATCGTTTCCAAGGCTGACCACAAGAACATCAAGAAGCTTCTCGGCCACTAGACGCCACGCGTCCTGAACCGAACACCCCGTTAGGAAGATAGAGAAATGGCAAGAGTAAAGAGGGCCGTCAACGCCCACAAGAAGCGTCGCGTCATCCTGGAGCGCGCCTCGGGTTACCGCGGACAGCGTTCGCGCCTGTACCGCAAGGCCAAAGAGCAGGTCACGCACTCCCTGGTCTACTCGTACCGCGACCGTCGCGCCAAGAAGGGTGACTTCCGTCGCCTGTGGATCCAGAGAATCAACGCCGCGTCGCGTCAGAACGGCCTCACCTACAACCGCCTCATCCAGGGTCTCGGCCTCGCCGGCATCCAGGTCGACCGCCGCATCCTGGCCGAGCTCGCCGTGAACGAGCCCGCCACGTTCGCCGCGCTGGTCGAGAGCGCCAAGCAGGCCCTTCCCGCCGACACGTCGGCCCCGAAGACCGCCGCCTAGGCATTTCTTCTGCACGAGAGGGACGCACCCGAGAGGGTTGCGTCCCTCTCGTCGTTAACGATGAGCCCGGCCGCGACAGGCCGCTCCCGCGCCCGCTTGCGCCCCCTCGGTAGACTCGACACGTGCTGGATAATCCGAGATCTCCCCGTGTTCGTTCCGTCGCGAAGCTCGCCAAGCGTGCCGCCCGGCAAGAGACGGGCCTGTTCCTGCTCGAGGGGCCGCAGGCCGTCGCCGAGGCGCTGACCTTCCGCCCCCAGCTGCTTGTCGAGCTCTACGCCACGCCCACGGCGCTCGAGCGTTACACCGACGTCGCCCAGACGGCCGTCGATGCGGGCGTCGATGTCGAGTTCGTCACCGAAGACGTGCTCGACCAGATGGCCGACACGGTCACACCCCAGGGCTTCATCGCCGTGGCGCACCAGTTCCCCACGTCGATCAAGGACATCTTCGCGGGCGACCCGAAGCTCGTCGTCATCCTCGAAGAGGTGCGCGACCCCGGCAACCTGGGCACCATCATCCGGGCAGCGGATGCCGCGGGCGCCGACGCCGTGATCCTCACCGGTCGCACGGTGGACCTGTACAACCCGAAGGTCGTGCGCTCCACGACGGGATCGCTCTTCCACCTGCCCATCGCGGTGGGCGCCGAGCTCGAAGCCGCGCTCGTGCGCGCGCACGCCGCCGGCCTCAAGACCATCGCGGCCGACGTGAAGGGCGAGAGCCTGCTCGACGTGCGCGCCGACGGCGACCTCTCGGGGCCCACGGCGTGGGTGTTCGGCAACGAAGCGCACGGGCTGGAAGACGACCAGCTGACCCTCGTCGACCGCGTCGCCTCGGTGCCCATCTACGGGGCCGCTGAGTCGATGAACCTGGCCACGGCCGCGAGCGTCTGCCTCTACGAGAGCGCCTTCGCCCAGCGCGCCTGACCGGCCGAGGCGCGCGCTAGGCGCGGGCGAGGCACGTGTGAGCGCGGCCCAGGCGCGCGCTGGGCGCGGGCGAGGCGCCTGTGAGGACGGGCGAGACACGTGTGAGGCGCGGGCGAGGTGCTCGCGACACACGGTCGACGCGCGGGCAGCGCACCGATGTCCGAGAAGTTCTGTCGCGGCATCCGTGGGGGACTGGAGCGGCTGCAGCGCCCTGTTCGCGCGGCACACCCCCGTTTCGGTGCCCCCTGCTTGGGTCACGAATCGGTAACGACCGAATTCTGACACGCGCCTGAAACACGGTGTCATCTAGCGTGGCCTCATGGCTCCCACAGATGAGACGAACCCGAGCGCCTCCACAGGATCGACGCCGATCAGCCGCTACGAAACGACGAGCAATCCGATCGTGGCCGGCCGCGGTGAACCCCTGGTGGTCGTCGAGAACGTCGAAAAGCACTACGGCGACTTCCACGCGCTGAAGAACATTAACCTGACCGTCAACAAGGGTGAGGTCGTCGTGGTCATCGGCCCGTCCGGGTCGGGCAAGTCCACGCTCTGCCGCACGATCAACCGCCTCGAGACCATCTCCTCGGGCGAGATCCGCATCGACGGCACCAAGCTCCCCTCCGAGGGCAAGAAGCTCGCAGCGTTGCGGGCGGATGTCGGCATGGTGTTCCAGTCGTTCAACCTCTTCGCGCACAAGACCATCCTCGAGAACGTGACGCTCGGCCCCATGAAGGTGCGACGGCAGAAGAAGGCGGATGCCGAGAAGGCCGCCAAGGTGCTGCTCGAGCGCGTCGGCATCGAGCAACAGTCGGCGAAGCTGCCCGCGCAGCTCTCGGGCGGACAGCAGCAGCGCGTCGCCATCGCCCGCGCCCTCGCCATGAAGCCCAAGGTCATGCTCTTCGACGAGCCGACGTCTGCGCTCGACCCCGAGATGATCACCGAGGTGCTCGACGTGATGACGCAGCTGGCTGCCGAGGGCATGACCATGATCGTCGTCACGCACGAGATGGGCTTCGCCCGCAAGGCCGCCGACCGCGTGGTCTTCATGGCCGACGGCGAGATCGTCGAAGACACCACCCCCGAGGAGTTCTTCGACCACCCGAAGAGCACGCGGGCCAAGGACTTCCTCTCCAAACTCTTGACGCACTGATCACCGGTGCACCCCGAGAGGCGACGCACCGTCGCCGTCCTCCCTTGAAAGGAACAGCAATGCGCAAGAAGCTCACTCTCCTCACGGCCGGGTTCGCCACCGCGGCCCTGGCACTGACCGGATGCGGCGGATCCACCGCCATCTCGACCGCGCCCGCCGGTTCGGGCGACACCGAGACCGACAGCTCGCTCTTCGAGGTGGCGTCCGACGTCACGCTCGAGGGCAGCCCCACCTTCGACAAGATGAAAGAGGCCGACAAGGTCATCATCGGCGTGAAGGAAGATCAGCCCGGCCTCGGCTTCCTCGACGCCGGCACGGGCGAGCGCAGCGGCTTCGACATCGAGATCGCGCGCTGGATCGCAGCATCCCTCGGCTTCTCGGCCGACAAGATCGACTACAAGGCCATCCCGTCGGCCAACCGCGAGTCGGCCATCGTCAACGGCGACGTCGACTACTACGTGGGCACCTACTCGATCACCGACAAGCGCAAGGACCAGGTCGGCTTCGCCGGACCCTACTTCGTGACCGGCCAGGGCCTCCTCGTCGAGGCCGACAACTCCGACATCAAGAGCGAAGACGACCTCGCTGGCAAGACCGTGTGCTCCGCGACGGGTTCCACGCCCATCCAGAACATCAAGGACAACTTCCCCGACACGAAGACCACCGAGTTCGACACGTACTCGCAGTGCGTCGACGCGCTGAAGGACGGACAGGTCGACGCCGTCACGACCGACCAGGCCATCCTCATCGGCTATGCCGCCCAGGACCCCGACGCCCTCAAGGTCGTCGGTGAGCCTTTCTCCACCGAGAAGTACGGCGTCGGCATCGCCAAGGACGACACCGCCCTGCGCGAGTTCATCAACACCATGTTCACCGACGGCGGCGAGACCTGGACCAAGATCTACGACGCCACGCTCGGCGAGAGTGGCACGAAGGTCGACCAGCCCGAGGTCGAAGCGTACTAAGCAGCATCCGCGACCCCCGGTCGTAGCGTGTCGGGGCCGGTCAGCCGGCCCCGACACCACCCCACCGCCCGCGCGCCCCCGTGCGGCCAGAACGGAAGGAGAGTGTCACACCCGTGGACACCCTCTTCAACAACCTCGACATCTTCGTCGACGGTTTCCGGATGACATTCGTCCTCTTCTTCTTCTCGGCGATCTTCGCGCTCATCCTCGGCACCATCGTCGGTGCCATGCGCGTTTCGCCCGTCACGCCGATGCGAGCCGTCGGCACCGTCTACGTCAACCTGGTGCGCAACACCCCGCTGACGCTGCTCATGTTCTTCTTCGCGTTCGGCTATCCCAAGCTGGGGCTGCCGGATGTCGGTTACACCACGCTCGCGATCATCGCGCTGAGCCTCTACACCGCCACCTACGTAGCCGAGACGCTGCGCTCGGGCATCAACACCGTGCCCGTCGGTCAGGCCGAGGCGGCGCGTGCGATCGGCCTGCCATTCGGGCAGACCATGTCCCTCGTCATCCTTCCGCAGGCGTTCCGGGCAACGGTGCCCCCCATGATGAGCGTCTTCATCGCCCTGCTGAAGAACACGACCATCGCCGCCGGCTTCTCGGTGGCCGAGGCCGGAACGATCCGCCAGGTGCTCTCCGAGCGCGGCGAACCCCAATTGACCGTGCTGCTCTGGGTGGCCCTGATCTTCATCCTCGCCGTGGGCGTGTTGTCCCTCCTGCAGCGCTATCTCGAGAACAAGTGGAGGGTCGCGCGATGAGTTCCGTCCTGTACGACACCCCCGGCCCCCGCGCCATCCGCCGCAACCGCATCCTCGGAGTGGTCACGGTGCTCGTGGTCGCCGCCGTGCTCGCCTTCGTCGTCTACCGCCTCTTCGAGACCGGCCAGTTCGAGGCGAAGAAGTGGGAACTGTTCACGCTGCCGCTCGTGCACCAGAACATGTTCAACGCCCTGCTGAACACGCTGCAAGCCTTCGCCTACGCTGCCGTGCTGTCGCTCATCCTGGGCCTCGTGCTCTCGCTCGGGCGCATGTCGGTGCACAAGTGGGTCAAGTACCCGGCCACCGCGTTCATCGAGCTGTTCCGTGCCGTGCCACTGCTCATCCTGATGTTCATCCTGTACTACGGTCTGCCGCCGCTCGGGGTCGAGGGCATCACGCCGTTCATCGCCGTGGTGACGGGCCTGACGTTCTACAACGGTTCGGTCCTCGCCGAGGTGTTCCGCGCGGGTGTGGAGGGTCTGCCGATCGGGCAGGCCGAGTCGGGCTACGCCATCGGTCTGCGCAAGAGCCAGGTCATGCGCATCATCCTGCTGCCCCAGGCCGTGCGCAACATGCTGCCCGTGATCATCTCGCAGCTCGTCGTGGTGTTGAAGGACACGGCGCTCGGGTTCCTCATCACCTACCAGGAGCTGCTGTTCCTCGCGAAGTTCTACGGCTCGCAGGGTCAGTACGGTTCGCCCATCATCCCGTCGGCCATCGTCTTCGGCACGATCTACATCCTGTTGTGTCTCGCGCTCGCGGGTGTGGCGAAGCTCGTCGAGCTGCGCCTGCGCTCGAAGGTGGGCGTGGCGACCAAGGCGGCCGGGCAGGAGATCGACGCCGGCGTCTAAGATGGTGAACCGTGTCAGACACCACTCCCATCTCCGAAGAATCCGTCCAGGCCGCGGTTGACGCGGCCCTCGCGGCCATCGCCGGCGCGGCCGACTCCGAGCAGTTGAAGGCCGTTAAACAGGCCCACACCGCCGAGGCGTCGCCGCTGGCCGCCCTGAACGCGCAGCTGCGTCAGGTCGCCCCCGAAAATAAAGCCGCGTTCGGCAAGCTCGTCGGCGGCGCTCGCGGGCGCGTGAATCAGGCGTTCCAGGCTCGCGAGGCCGAGATCGTGGCCGAAGAGGCCGAGCGCCAGCTGGCGGCAGAGGCCGTGGATGTCACGGCCCTCCCGTCGCGCCGTGCGGTGGGTGCGCGTCATCCGCTCTCTGTTCTGCAGGAAGACGTCGCCGATGTCTTCGTCGGCATGGGGTGGGAGATCGCCGAGGGGCCCGAGCTCGAGAACGAGTGGTTCAACTTCGACGCGCTGAACTTCGACGCCGACCACCCGGCCCGCGCCATGCAGGACACGTTCTTCGTCGACCCCGTCGAGCGGCACCTCGTGCTGCGCACGCACACGTCGCCCGTGCAGGTGCGGTCGATGCTCGAACGCGATCTGCCCGTCTACATCCTGGCGCCCGGTCGCGTGTACCGCACCGACGAGCTGGATGCCACGCACACGCCCGTCTTCACGCAGTTCGAGGGTCTCGCCGTCGACAAGGGCCTGACCATGGCGCACCTGCGTGGAACGCTCGAGCACGTGGCCAAGATCATGTTCGGGCCCGAGGCGAAGATCCGCCTGCGCCCCGCGTTCTTCCCCTTCACCGAGCCGAGCGCCGAGCTCGACCTGTGGCACCCCACCTTCGTCGGCGGCGCCCGCTGGATCGAGTGGGGTGGCTGCGGCATGGTCAACCCGAACGTCCTGCGCGCCGCGGGCATCGATCCGGATGTCTACTCCGGTTTCGCGTTCGGCATGGGCATCGAACGCACACTCATGTTCCGGAACGACGTCAGCGACATGCGAGACATGATCGAGGGCGACATCCGGTTCTCACAGCACTTCGGAATGGTGGTTTAAGACGATGCGGGTTCCGCTCAGCTGGTTGGCCGAATACGTCGACCTGACACCCGGCACGACGCCGGAAGACGTGCACGAGGCGCTCGTGCGCGTCGGGCTCGAAGAAGAAGAGATCCACACGTTCGACCTGACCGGGCCCATCGTGGTCGGTCAGGTGCTCGATTTCGTCGAGGAGCCGCAGAAGAACGGCAAAACCATCCGCTGGTGCCAGGTGCGTGTTGCGCCGGGCGACGGCGAAGAGGCGGTGCGCGGCATCGTCTGTGGCGCCGGCAACTTCTTCCCCGGGGACAAGGTGGTCGTGACCCTTCCCGGCGCCGTGCTGCCCGGCCCCTTCCCGATCGCCGCGCGCAAGACCTACGGGCACGTGTCCGACGGCATGATCGCGTCGTCGCGCGAGCTCGGTCTGGGCGACGACCACGACGGCATCCTGCGCCTCACGACCTTGGGGCTCGACCCCGAGGTGGGCACCGACGCCATCGCGTTGCTGGGGCTCGACGATCAGGCCGTCGAGATCAATGTCACGCCCGACCGCGGTTACGCGTTCTCGATCCGTGGCGTCGCCCGCGAGTACTCGCACGCGATGGGTGCGGCCTTCCGCGACCCCGCGCTCGCCGTCTCCGACCCGCTCGCCGGCGCGCTCGAGGGCTTCTCCGTCTCGATCGACGACCAGGCGCCCATCCGCGGCCGCGCGGGCTCGTCGGTGTTCGTCACGCGCGTGGTGCGCGGTGTCGATGCCACGCGTCCGACGCCGCCCTGGATGGTCGCGCGCCTGAAGCTTGCCGGCATCCGCTCGATCTCGCTGCTCGTCGACATCACCAACTACGTCATGCTTGAGCTCGGCCAGCCCATCCACGGCTACGACTTCGACGCGCTGCAGGGTGGCATCGTGGTGCGCCGTGCCGCCGCGGGCGAAACGATCGTCACGCTCGACGATGCCACGCGCACGCTGCACGCCGAAGACCTCCTGATCACGGATGGCTCGGGCCCCATCGGCCTGGCCGGCGTGATGGGCGGAGCCGCCACCGAGATGAGCGCCGAGACGACCAACGTGCTCATCGAGGCCGCCAACTTCGACCCCGTGTCGATTGCCCGCACGGCTCGCCGGCACAAGCTGCCGAGCGAGGCGTCGAAGCGTTACGAGCGCGGAGTCGACCCGCAGATCGCCGTTGCTGCCGCCGCCCGTGTCGCCCAGCTCATGGTCGACCTCGCCGGGGGAGTGGCCGACACGACCGGTTCCGTGTTCAGCGACATCCCCGACCGCCAGCCCATCGAGCTGCCGGCGGGCTACGTCGCGGGCCTCGTCGGGTTCCCGATCAGCGCGGACGACGAGAAGCAGGCGCTCGCCGAGATCGGTGCGACGGTCGCAGACGGTGCGGATGCCGCATCCCCGGTGTTGCTCGTCACGCCGCCCAGCTGGCGCCCCGACATCACCGACAAGTCCGATCTGGCCGAAGAAGTCGCCCGCATCATCGGGTACGAGCACATCCCGGCCGTTCTGCCGGTCGCGCCTCCCGGTCGCGGGCTCACGGTGTCGCAGAAGGTGCGTCGCCGCGTGGCCAACGCGCTCGCCGCCGACGGTTTCACCGAGGTGCTCGCCTACCCGTTCGTGTCGGCTGCCCAGAACGACCTGTTCGGCGCACCCGACGAGGCCGAGGTCGCGGGCATCAAGCTCGCCAACCCGCTCGACGGCACCGTGCCGTTCCTGCGCACCTCGCTGCTGCCCGGTGTGCTCGACATCGCTCGCCGCAACCTGTCGCGCGGCTTCACCGACCTGGCACTCTATGAGCTGGGCTCGGTGTTCCGCCCCGAGGCGGGGGTCGACTACGGACTCGTCGACCTCCCCGGCGTCGAGGGCCGACCCGATGCCGAGACGCTCGCCGCACTCGAGGCGTCGATCCCGCGTCAGCCCCGGCACGCCGCCCTGCTCGCGCTCGGCAGCCTGATCCCGAAGCAGCCGGGGCAGCCCGCCGTGGCCGCGGGAATCGCCGATGTGCTCGACGCCGCACGCGTGGTGGCCGCGGCATCCGGAGCTCACCTCACGGTGCGCCAGGGTGCGCACAAGGCGTTCCACCCCGGTCGCACCGCCGAGCTCTTCGTCGGTGAGCAGTCCGTCGGTTTCGCCGGCGAACTCCTGCCGCAGATCGCCGCCGAGCTGCACCTGCCGCGCGTCGTCGCGCTCGCCGAGCTCGACCTCGACGCGTTGACCGTCGCCGGTTCGGGCGTTATCGAGGCCGAGCCCGTGCGCGCCATGCCCGCGGCCACGCAGGACCTGTCCCTGCTCGTCGACGCGGCCGTGCCCGCGGGGGATCTGCTCGAGGTCGTGCGCGTCGGCGCGGGCGAGCTGCTCGAAGACATCCACCTGGTCGACGACTACCGCGGTGCGGGTGTGGCCGATGGCGCCAAGAGCGTGACCTTCGCGCTGCGGTTCCGTGCGGCCGATCGCACGCTGACGGCGGCCGAGGCCTCGGAGGCGAAGCTGGCCGGCGCCGAGCGGGCCAAGGAGACATTCGGCGCGACCGTGCGCGAGTAACGCTCGCGCTCACGCACGGTGCGCCTGCCGCACCGGCTGAATTGTGAACGGGTCGTCTTCCTCGTGGGGGCGGCCCGTTTGCGTGCATCGATACGCCGCCAGGCGCACCATTCATGCATCCAGGCCGGCTCTGACGCTCTGTCGCTGCGGCCCATGCACGGGATGCCGCGTCCCGCAGGCTCCCTCCGCTGGAAAAGGCGGCCTCAACCCCTGTAAGGTGATCCCATGGTTTTCGTTCGGCGCATCGACCTGCTTCAGGTCACCACGGCACAGGGTTCCGCCCGTGCGCGCCGACGCCGCTCGAGCGACCGAGTCTAGGCGACGCTCACCCGACCCTGCCGTTCTTCCGAACGAAAGCGTCAGAGGGCGTCGCCGATAAGGCACAGACCCCCGTCGCTTCTCGTCAATAAGGTAGAACCATGGCTTTCTCTGTAGCC
This sequence comes from Okibacterium fritillariae, assembly GCF_052783725.1. Lineage (NCBI taxonomy): Bacteria > Bacillati > Actinomycetota > Actinomycetes > Micrococcales > Microbacteriaceae > Okibacterium > Okibacterium fritillariae. The sequence goes on along the minus strand of NZ_CP199917.1, from coordinate 2,067,596 downwards.
GTAGCCGGTGCATCCGGTTACGCCGGTGGTGAGTTGCTGCGCTTGCTCGCGGCCCACCCCGAATTCCGCATCGACACCGTCACCGCGCACTCGAATGCGGGCCAGCCGCTCGTCCAGGTGCATCCGCATCTGCGCTCGCTCGCGCATCTCACGCTCGTCGACACCACGCCCGAGACGCTCGCCGGCCACGACATCGTCTTCCTGGCGCTGCCGCACGGCAAGTCGGGCGAGTTGACGGCGGCGCTCGACCCGTCGACGCTCGTCGTCGACTGCGGGGCCGACCACCGTCTGACCTCCGAAGAGGATTGGGCTGCGTTCTACGGCGGCGACTACTTCGGCGCCTGGGCCTACGGCGTTCCCGAGCTCATCGTCGGCGACGGCAAGCAGCGCGACCACCTGGTGGGCGCCACCCGCATCGCCGCTCCGGGCTGTAACGCCTCCACCGTGGCGCTCTCGCTCGCCCCCGGCATCGCGGCGGGCGTCATCGAGGCCACGGATATCGTCTCGGTGCTTGCCGTCGGGCCCTCCGGCGCCGGCAAGGCGCTCAAGACCAATCTGCTCGCGGCCGAGATCCTCGGCTCGGCCAACCCCTACGCGGTCGGTGGCACCCACCGGCACATCCCCGAGATCGCGCAGTCGTTGCGCGGCGCGGGGGCCCAAGCGGTCTCGCTGTCGTTCACACCCGTCCTCGTGCCCATGTCCCGAGGAATCCTCGCGACATCCACGGCTCGTATCGTCCCGGGCACTCCGGCAGAGGCCGTGCGCGCCGCGTGGCATGACGCCTACGGCGACGAGACCTTCGTGCACCTTCTCCCCGAGGGCGACTTCCCGCGCACGGCCGACGTGCTGGGTGCCAACACGGCGCTCATCGGCCTCGCGATCGATGAGGCAGCCGGCCGCGTTGTCGTGGTCGCGGCCGTCGACAACCTCGTCAAGGGCACCGCGGGTGCCGCCATCCAGTCGGCGAATATCGCCGTCGGCCTGCCGGAATCCACCGGCCTGAGCGTGAACGGAGTTGCACCGTGAGTGTGACAGCAGCCAACGGTTTCCTCGCGGCGGGCGTCGCCTGCGGCCTCAAGAACTCGGGCGGCCTCGACCTCGCGCTCGTGCAGAACGTGGGCCCCATCGCATCCGCCGCCACGGTCTTCACGAGCAATCGCTGCCAGGCCAACCCCGTGCTGTGGAGCAAGCAGGTCATGAGCGACGGTCAGGTTCGGGCGATCGTGCTCAACTCGGGCGGCGCCAATTGCTACACGGGCAGCCAGGGGTTCCAGACCACGCACGCCACGGCCGAAGCGGTCGCCGACGCCCTCGAGGTCTCGGCGGGCGACGTGCTCGTGTGTTCGACCGGCCTCATCGGAGAGCAGCTCGATCTGGCCAAACTGCGCGCGGGTGTCGCCGACGCCTCGGGGGCGCTCACGGGCGATGCGGATGCCGCAGCCTCCGACGCCGCAGCGCTCGCCGCCGCGCAAGCCATCATGACGACCGACACGACGCCCAAGCAGTCCACCTTCACCTCACAAGAGGGTTGGACCATCGGCGGCATGGCCAAGGGCGCCGGCATGCTGGCCCCCGGCCTCGCGACGATGCTTGTCGTCATCACGACCGATGCCGACCTGAGCCCGGCCGAACTCGATGCGGCCCTGCGTCGCGCGACGGCCGTCACCTTCGACCGCCTCGACTCCGACGGCTGCATGTCGACCAACGACACGGTCTCGCTCCTGGCTTCGGGCGCCAGCGGCGTCACGCCCGGTGCCGACGACTTCGCGGCCGCCCTCACAGCCGTGTGTCAAGACCTCACCCTGCAGCTGCAGGCCGATGCCGAGGGCGCCGACCACGATGTCGCCATCGAGGTCGTCAATGCGGCAAGCGAATCCGAGGCCGTCGAGGTGGCGCGAGCCGTCAGCCGCAGCAACCTCTTCAAGGCCGCTATCTTCGGCAAGGACCCCAACTGGGGCCGGGTGCTCGCGGCCGTCGGCACCACGCAGGCCGCGTTCGACCCCTACAACATCGACGTCTCGTTCAACGGTGTGCAGGTGTGCACCGCGGGTGAGCCCGATCAGCCGCGCGAGCTGGTCGACCTCTCGCCTCGGGCAGTCCACATCCTCATCGATCTGCACGCCGGCGACACGCGTGCGACCGTGTGGACCAACGACCTCACGCACGACTACGTGCATGAGAACAGCGCGTACTCGAGCTGATGACCATGACCGATCACATCTCCGACGAGATTCCCGACAACTCGCCCGCCGAGGCGCTGTCGAAGGCCAACGTGCTCATCGAGGCGTTGCCGTGGCTCAAGCGCTTCCACGGCGAGATCGTCGTCATCAAGTTCGGCGGCAACGCCATGGTGTCCGAAGAGCTCAGTCGGGCCTTCGCCGAGGACATCGTCTTCCTGCGCTTGGCCGGTGTTCTCCCCGTCGTCGTGCACGGCGGCGGTCCCCAGATCTCGGCGCGGCTCACCGAGCTGGGCATCGAGAGCGAATTCCGCGGCGGCTATCGCGTCACCACCCCCGAGGCCATGACCGTCGTGCGCGATGTGCTGCGCGGCCAGATCAACGCGTCCATCGTGGCGGGCATCGAGGCGCACGGCCAGAAGGCCCTCGGCCTGGGCGGTGACGATGCATCCCTGTTCGGCGGTCGCAAGCGCGGCGTCGTGATCGACGGTGAGCCCGTCGACCTCGGTCAGGTCGGCGACGTGGTCCAGGTCGGCACCGCGGCGGTCATCGACGCGCTCTCGATCGGCACGGTGCCGGTCGTCTCGTCGATCGCCCCCGATCTCGACAGCGCCGGCGATCTTCTCAACGTCAACGCGGATGCCGCAGCCGCCGCCCTCGCGGCCGCCCTCGGTGCTGCCAAGCTCGTCATCCTGACCGACGTCGCCGGGCTCTACAGCGACTGGCCCAACCGCGAGTCACTCGTCTCGAGCATCACGACAAGCGACCTGCGCGCGCTGCTCCCGACGCTCGAGTCGGGCATGATCCCGAAGATGTCGGCGTGCCTCGAAGCCGTCGACGCGGGTGTGCAGAAGGCGGCCATCATCGACGGGCGTATCGCCCACTCCATCCTGCTCGAGGTCTTCACCAGCGAAGGCATCGGCACCGAAGTCGTTCCCGAGGAGGAATCATGAGCACCTGGCGCGACGATGTCGAACGCGACATGATGCGCACGTTCGGACCCCCGGCCGCGTTCCTCGTCAAGGGCGAGGGATGCTCGGTCTGGGACTCCGAAGGCAACCGCTACCTCGACTTCCTGGCGGGCATCGCCGTGAACTCGCTCGGCCACGCCCACCCCGTGCTCGTCGAGGCGGCGGCGCGCCAGGCGGCCACGCTCGTGCACGTGTCCAACCTGTTCTCCACACCGCCGCAGCTCGAGCTCGCCTCCCGGCTGAAGCGACTCGCGGGCACGGGCGAGGCTGGGCGCGCCTACTTCTGCAACTCGGGCGCCGAGGCGAACGAGGCCGCGTTCAAGCTCGCGCGCCTCAACCAGGCCGGTGGCAAGCGCACGCGCGTTCTGACCCTCGAGAATTCCTTCCACGGTCGCACCATGGGCGCGCTCGCGCTCACGGGCAAGCCCGCCATGCGGGCACCGTTCGAACCGCTGCCGGGTGGCGTCGAATACCTCGAGACCACCATCCAGGCGCTCGAAGACAACATCGACGACACGGTGCAGGCTCTGCTGCTCGAGCCCATCAAGGGCGAGTCCGGGGTCATCGACCCGCCAGAGGGCTACCTCAAGCGGGCGCGCGAATTGACCGAGCAGCACGGTGTCCTGCTCATCATCGACGAGATCCAGACGGGCGCGGGCCGCACCGGCACGTGGTTCGCGTTCCAGCAGGCCGACATCGTGCCCGACGCCATCACGGTGGCCAAGGGCATCGGCGGCGGCATCCCGATCGGAGCCATTGTCACGTTCGGCTGGGCGAGCGACCTGTTCTCGCAGGGTCAGCACGGCAGCACGTTCGGCGGAAACCCCTTCGCCACGGCAATCGCCAACGCCGTACTCGGTGAAATCGAGCGCGCCGACCTGGTCGGCAACGCCCAGCGCCGGGGCGCCGAGTTGCGCGACCTCATCCGCTCGTTCGAGTCGCCGCTGATCGAAGAGGTCCGCGGCCGCGGCCTGCTCGTCGGCATCGGGCTGTCGCAGCCCATCGCGCCGGCCCTGCAGCAGGCCGCGCTCGCGCACGGGCTCATCATCAACGCGCCCAACCCCACGAGCATCCGACTCGCGCCGCCCCTCATCGTGGGCGATGCCGAGCTGGCCGAGTTCCGCGAGAAGTTCGGCCGGGCGCTCGAGGATGTCTCGGATGCCGCGGCTGCGGTCGATGCGCCCGCGCATGCTCCTCACGACGGCGCCGCGGTGTCCGCCCCTGCATCCGCACCGGCTCCCGAGGCCGAGCCCGAGCCAGTTCTCACCCCGGCGCTTCCGCCCGCGATCGCCGAGCCCGACTCGGACTCCGACTCCGCCTCCGCCTCCGCTCCGAACGCTTCCGTCTAGACCCTAAGGAACGACATGACCCGCCATTTCCTGCGTGACGACGACATCACGCCGGCCGAACAGGCCGAGATCCTCACCCTGGCCCACGAACTGAAGCGCGACCGCTTCCAGGCCAAGCCGCTGGCCGGCCCGCAGACCGTCGCGGTCATCTTCGACAAGTCGTCCACGCGCACGCGCGTCTCCTTCGCCGTCGGTATCGCCGACCTCGGGGGAGTGCCCCTCATCATCTCGACCGCCAACTCGCAGCTGGGCGGCAAAGAAACGGCCTCCGACACCGCCCGCGTGCTCGAACGCCAGGTCGCTGCCATCGTCTGGCGCACCTACGCCCAGTCCGGGCTCGAAGAGATGGCCGCCGGCACGACCGTCCCCGTCGTCAACGCGCTGTCCGACGACTTCCACCCCTGCCAGCTTCTCGCCGACCTCCTCACCATTCAGGAGCACCGGGGCGAACTCGCCGGTCTTACCATCACGTTCATCGGCGACGGCCGCAGCAACATGGCGCAGTCCTACCTGCTGGCCGGTGCGACGGCGGGTGCCCACATCCGCATCGCCGCGCCCCACGAGTACAGCCCCGAGGCCGATGTCGTCGCGGATGCCGAGCGCATCGCCCAGCAGACGGGCGGAAGCATCCTCATCACCACCGATGTGACCGCGGCCGCAACCGACGCCGACGTCATCGTCACCGACACCTGGGTCTCGATGGGCAAGGAAGACGAGAAGGCCGCCCGGGTCGAGACCTTCGGCGGATACCGCGTCGACGACGCGCTGATGGCGCGGGCGAAGAGCGACGCGTTGTTCCTGCACTGTCTTCCGGCCGACCGCGGCTACGAGGTCACCGCATCGGTGATCGACGGGCCGCAGTCGATCATCTGGGACGAGGCCGAGAACCGTCTGCACGCGCAGAAGGCCCTCCTCGTCTGGCTCCTGCGCCAAGCGGCCTGAGCCACCACACAACTCACCACCACAACGAAAACAAGGAGAAACAGGTCATGGCAGAACGGGTAGTCCTGGCATATTCCGGCGGGCTCGACACGTCGGTCGGTATCGGCTGGCTGAAAGACGCCACCGGCAAAGAGGTCGTCGCCCTCGCGATCGACGTGGGACAAGACGGCGAAGACATGGATGTGATCCGCCAGCGTGCGCTCGACTGCGGCGCCGTCGAATCCGTCGTCGTCGACGCCAAGGATGAATTCGCGAACGACTACCTGGTGCCGGCCATCAAGGCCAATGCGCTCTACCAGAAGCGTTACCCGCTGGTGTCCGCCCTCAGCCGTCCGCTCATCGCCAAGTACCTGGCGTCGACGGCCAAGGAGCTCGGCGCCAACAGCGTCGCCCACGGCTGCACGGGCAAGGGCAACGACCAGGTGCGTTTCGAGGCCGCGGTCGCCGCTCTCGCGCCCGACCTCACGTCGCTCGCTCCGGTGCGCGACTTCGCCCTCACGCGCGACAAGGCCATCCTCTACGCGCAGGAGCACAACCTGCCCATCGAGCAGTCGAAGAAGAGCCCGTACTCCATCGACCAGAACGTCTGGGGTCGTGCGGTCGAGACCGGTTTCCTCGAGGACCCGTGGAACGCGCCCATCGAAGACCTCTACACCTACTCCAAGGACCCGGCCGAGGCTCGCGAGGCCACCGAGGTCACCATCACGTTCGACCAGGGTGTCCCCGTTGCGATCAACGGCCAGCCTGTCACGCCCCTGCAGGCCGTCGTGCAGCTGAACAAGCTCGCCGGTGACCAGGGTGTCGGCCGCATTGACATCGTCGAGGACCGTCTCGTCGGCATCAAGAGCCGCGAGGTGTACGAGTCGCCCGCCGGTCTCACGCTCATCGCCGCACACGAGGAGCTCGAGAACGTCACGATCGAGCGCGACGTCGCCCGCTACAAGCGCCGCGTCGAGGCCGAGTGGGCCGAGCTGGTCTACGACGGCCTATGGTTCTCCGGCCTCAAGCGCGCGCTGGACTCGTTCATCGACGAGACCCAGCGTTTCGTCACGGGCGAGGTGCGTCTGTCCCTCCACGCCGGCAAGGCCACCGTCACGGGTCGCCGCAGCGAGGTCGGTCTGTACGACTACAACCTGGCCACCTACGACACCGGTGACACGTTCGACCAGTCGCTCGCCAAGGGCTTCATCGAGCTGTGGTCGCTGCCGTCCAAGATCTCGGCTCGCCGGGACCTCGCGAACTAGCATGGCCGTCGACAACACGTCGGGTGGGGCCACCCCGAGCGGATCCCTCTGGGGTGGCCGCTTCGCGGGTGGCCCGTCCCCGGCCCTGCAAGCGCTCAGCAAGTCCACGCAGTTCGACTGGATCCTGGCGCCCTACGACATCGCCGGTTCGAAGGCGCACGCCACGGCATTGCACGCCGCCGGTTATCTGACCGCGGATGAACTCGAGCGCATGCACCACGCCCTCGACGCGCTCGCCGCAGACGTCGCCGACGGCAGCTTCCAGGCCGTCGAGGCGGACGAAGACGTGCACGGTGCGCTCGAGCGGGGCCTCATCCAGGTCGCCGGCCCCGAGCTGGGCGGCAAACTCCGCGCCGGCCGCAGTCGCAACGATCAGATCGCCACGCTCGTGCGCCTGTACCTGCTCGATCAGGCGGGCGCTATCGCACACGGCGTCATCCAGCTGATCGATGCCATCGCGGCGCAGGCGGATGCTCATCACGGCGCCGTCATGCCGGGGCGCACGCATCTCCAGCACGCTCAGCCCGTTCTCCTGTCGCACCACCTCCTCGCGCATGCCTGGCCGCTGGTCCGCGACCTCGAGCGCCTGGGGGAGTGGTCGAAGCGTGCCAAGGTCTCGCCTTACGGCGCGGGGGCCCTCGCCGGCAGCTCGCTCGGTCTCGATCCGTCGCTCGTCGCCCGCGAGCTCGGCCTCTCGGGCGCGCTCGAGAATTCGATCGACGCAACGGCGGCGCGCGATGTGGTGGCCGAGTTCGCCTTCATCGCCTCGCTCATCGGGGTGAACCTCTCGCGTTTTGCCGAAGAGATCATCCTGTGGAACACGCGCGAGTTCGGTTTCGTCACGCTCGACGACGGCTACTCGACGGGTTCGAGCATCATGCCGCAGAAGAAGAACCCCGACATCGCCGAGTTGGCGCGGGGCAAGTCGGGTCGCCTCATCGGCAACCTGTCCGGTCTGCTCGCCACGCTCAAGGGTCTGCCGCTCGCCTACAACCGTGACCTGCAAGAGGACAAAGAGCCCGTCTTCGATTCCGCCGAAACGCTCACGGTCCTCCTCCCGGCCTTCACGGGCATGGTGGCAACGCTCACGTTCCACACCGACCGCATGGCCGAGCTCGCCCCTCAGGGCTTCTCCCTGGCAACGGATGTCGCGGAGTGGCTCGTCAAGCAGGGCGTGGTGTTCCGTGAGGCCCACGAGATCAGCGGCGCCCTGGTGCGCTTCTGCGAAGAACGCGGTCTCGATCTCGCTGACCCGTCCGACGAGGAACTCGCCCAGGTGTCGCCGCATTTGACGCCCGCGGTGCGCGAGGTCCTGACGGTCGAGGGCTCGGTCTCGAGCCGCATCGGCACCGGCGGCACGGCTCCCGTGCGTGTTGCTGAGCAGCACCAGGCCCTCACGAAGCGCGTCGCCGAACTCGCGTCGGGTCTCTTCGCCTGACGCACGCGCTCCGCAGCACTCGCCAACAGGGGCGGCCCGATCTCCGTCGAGCCGCCCCTGTCGCGGTGGTCTTCGGTTGTTCTCAGCGCGCCAGCAACGCGATCGCCGCGCCCGCACTCGCCCACACGAGGCTGGCGAACGTGCCGATGATGAACCGTTCCCGCGTCTCCGGCTCGGACAGCTCGGTGAACCGGCCGACACCCTTGATCGCCACGACCACGGCGAGCCCTTCGGGGTATCCGGCGAGCAGCGACGCCGCAACGGCCACGCGCTCCAGATATCCGATCGTCGCGCCACCCCTCAGCACTTCCAGAGGCTTCCCATCGCGCCCCGTGCCTGACGCATCCGCGGGTGACTCGCTCGCTCCGGCTCCGGCCTTCGCCCCGACCATGATGCCGCCGTGGTCCCCATCCGGAACCGACCCCCGCGTGGCCAGATCGAGCACGGCGACGACGGCCGGCCCGCCACCCACGACCGCGATGGCAACACCCAGGAGCGCGAGCACGAAACCCACTCCGTCGAGCAACGGCGGCAGCGGCACGAGCAGCAGGACGATCTCGGCGACGACGAGCACCGCGCTGGCGATGACCACGAGATGCCGCCCGGGCCTGCTCGCGATGATGGCGCACACGAGCGCGGCGACCCCAATCAACAGGGCGATGCTCGACACGGTGATCGCTCCGTACAGCTCGTTCTGGTTCATGCGTTCATCCTCCCGCGTCGGTACCCGTCATTCCATCGGAAACCACTGACACGGATGCTCAAGCCGCGAGTGTCCCCAGTCGCTCCAGCAGGCGCCGCAACGCCACCACCGAGCGTTCTTCGAGCCGTATTCCGGCAGCTTTGATGCGCAGGCTGGCCGCGGATGCCGTGATCCCCAGCGCCTCGGCGGCCTGCTTCTGGCTCATCCCGCCCGCCAAGAGGTCGGCGATTTCCCATCCGCCGTCGGTGCGTCGTTCCCGCAGCGACAGCAGCAGGTCGATCAGCGCCTCGCAATCGCGCGCCAGGTCGGCTGCTTCGCCCTCGTCGGCACCTGTCTGGAGCGCGAATCGTGTCGGCGCCTTCTTCGCTCGATCGACCGCGGTCCGGGCTGCGTAGTACGCGTCTCCCGTGGCTTCCCGGGTCGACGCCGGCAGTGGATGTCGCACCCCACCGACCCCGACACCCACACTCCACCAGGCTGCTCGTGTCAGCCCCAGCACGATGTCGAGTACGACCGCGGCGTCGTCGACGGCGACCTGGAACTCGTCGCCCGCAGTTCGTTCAGCCGGCAGCACGAGGGTCTCCCCATGTTTCGCGGTCACCTCGCGCACCGCTCGGGCGACGAGATCATCGTGCGTTCGACTCTGTACCTGATCTACGGTCACCACAAACATCTTCACTCCCACCCTCAATTCCCCCAACATAAGCCCAAACACTCAACAAAACAACATCAAGCAAATACCCAAAACCCCAGAGTCAGCGGCACCACTGGATATTGAGCAGGCAGCCGTCCCTGCCCCCGGTAGTGATGTCATCTCGCCTCATCGAACGCGGAACGCCGATCGGGGCTGCTTCCCTATCCCCACGCAGCCGCGCTGATAGCCTTATGCCCGTGCCCGACCTGCAACGAACCCCCGCAAACGACCCGACTTTCGACAATGTGTGGGATGAGATCCTCTGGCGAGGCCTCGTCCACGTGTCCACCGACCAGGAGCAGCTCCGCGCCCTCCTCGGAGGAGAGTCGATCACGTACTACTGCGGTTTCGACCCCACCGCTCCGAGTCTTCATCTCGGCAACCTGGTCCAGCTGCTTCTCATGCGGCGCCTGCAGCTCGCCGGCCACCGCCCACTCGGTCTCGTCGGTGGGTCGACGGGTCTCATCGGCGATCCTCGTCCCACGGCCGAGCGCACGCTCAACACCCCCGAGGTGGTCGCCGGCTGGGTGAGCGATCTGCAGAAGCAGGTGTCGACCTACCTCAGCTTCGAGGGTGACAACGCCGCGAGCCTCGTCAACAACCTCGACTGGACCGCGCCCCTCACGGCCATCGAGTTCCTTCGCGAGATCGGCAAGCACTATCGCGTGGGCACGATGATCAAAAAGGATGCCGTGAGCGCGCGGCTCAATTCCGAGAACGGCATCAGCTACGCGGAGTTCAGCTACCAGATCTTGCAGGGGCTCGACTACCTCGAACTCTTCCGCACACGGCAGTGTGTGTTGCAGACCGGTGGCAGTGACCAGTGGGGCAACCTCACGAGTGGCACGGACCTCATCCACCGGGTCGAGCGAGCCATGGTGCATGCGATCGGCACACCGCTGATCACCAACTCCGATGGGACGAAGTTCGGCAAGAGCGAGGGTAACGCCATCTGGCTCAACCCCGAGATGACGAGCCCGTACGCGTTCTACCAGTTCTGGGTGAACACGGACGATGCCGATGTCATCGAGCGCCTCAAGGTCTTCACTTTCCTCACGCGCGCCGAGATCGAAGCGCTCCAGGCCTCGGTCGAACAGGAGCCGTTCAAGCGTGAGGCGCAGAAGACTCTCGCGTTCGAGGTCACGAGCCTCGTGCACGGCGTGGATGCTACGAATTCGGCCATCCTCGCCGCGCAGGCTCTCTTCGGCCAGGCCGATCTGACAGACCTCGACCCGGGCACCCTGCGCGCCGCCCTTTCAGAACTCCCGAACGTCAACGTCCCGTCGGGGTCATCTGTCACCCAACTCCTCGTCGACACGGGCCTCACGTCGAGCCTGGGCGAAGCGCGCCGAGCGGTCGCCCAAGGTGGCGTCTACGTCAACAACGTCAAGGTCACGGATGATTCGGCCATAGTCGTCGATGCCCTGCCCGGGGGAGTGGCGGTCCTTCGCCGCGGCAAGAAGACCCTCGCGGGCATCTTCCTCGAGCAATAACTCGCACAACGAACAATGGATGCCGGTCACCCCTATGGTGGCCGGCATCCGCCGTTTCCGCGTAAACACGGGCGACACGCCCGGGATGCAACCCGAATTTGCGGCGGTCCCAGGACCTGCGTAGAGTAACTACTCGTCACCCCAAAGGTGCGGGAGAGCCGAAGAGCTTCCCGGCCTCAAGCGGGGGCCAATCCCAATCAGTTACCACGTTGAACTTGTTCAACTGAGCGTAATGATCTAGGATTGAAAACCCACCACCGGAGTTATTTTCTCCCACTTGTGCGCCTCGGTGCCAGACGTGAGAAGCTCTTGAAAATGTGGTGTAGGTTAGAGAAGTTGCCCTGATGAACAGCCTTCGGGTGGGTTTGTTGGGTGCGTCTGATCTTTGAGAACTCAACAGCGTGCACAATGTCAAATGCCAAATAACCTCGGCATCCATTTTTTGGGTGTTTGAGATTTCTTTGAGATTGAAAATGAATGTCAGTTGATATTCGGATTTGGTCAGATTGAACTCGTGTGGATTGTTCGCCTATTCCGGTGGCTGTTCACACATCTGAATGTGCCGTCGCTTCTTTGGGAGTGGTTGGCAGATAAACATTTACGGAGAGTTTGATCCTGGCTCAGGACGAACGCTGGCGGCGTGCTTAACACATGCAAGTCGAACGATGAAGCCCAGCTTGCTGGGTGGATTAGTGGCGAACGGGTGAGTAACACGTGAGTAACCTGCCCTTGACTCTGGGATAAGCGCTGGAAACGGCGTCTAATACCGGATATGACAACCGACGGCATCGTCTGGTTGTGGAAAGAATTTTGGTCAAGGATGGACTCGCGGCCTATCAGCTTGTTGGTGAGGTAATGGCTCACCAAGGCGACGACGGGTAGCCGGCCTGAGAGGGTGACCGGCCACACTGGGACTGAGACACGGCCCAGACTCCTACGGGAGGCAGCAGTGGGGAATATTGCACAATGGGCGAAAGCCTGATGCAGCAACGCCGCGTGAGGGACGACGGCCTTCGGGTTGTAAACCTCTTTTAGCAGGGAAGAAGCGAAAGTGACGGTACCTGCAGAAAAAGCACCGGCTAACTACGTGCCAGCAGCCGCGGTAATACGTAGGGTGCAAGCGTTGTCCGGAATTATTGGGCGTAAAGAGCTCGTAGGCGGTTTGTCGCGTCTGCTGTGAAATCCCGAGGCTCAACCTCGGGTCTGCAGTGGGTACGGGCAGACTAGAGTGCGGTAGGGGAGATTGGAATTCCTGGTGTAGCGGTGGAATGCGCAGATATCAGGAGGAACACCGATGGCGAAGGCAGATCTCTGGGCCGTAACTGACGCTGAGGAGCGAAAGGGTGGGGAGCAAACAGGCTTAGATACCCTGGTAGTCCACCCCGTAAACGTTGGGAACTAGATGTGGGGACCATTCCACGGTCTCCGTGTCGCAGCTAACGCATTAAGTTCCCCGCCTGGGGAGTACGGCCGCAAGGCTAAAACTCAAAGGAATTGACGGGGGCCCGCACAAGCGGCGGAGCATGCGGATTAATTCGATGCAACGCGAAGAACCTTACCAAGGCTTGACATATACGAGAACGGGCCAGAAATGGTCAACTCTTTGGACACTCGTATACAGGTGGTGCATGGTTGTCGTCAGCTCGTGTCGTGAGATGTTGGGTTAAGTCCCGCAACGAGCGCAACCCTCGTTCTATGTTGCCAGCACGTAATGGTGGGAACTCATGGGATACTGCCGGGGTCAACTCGGAGGAAGGTGGGGACGACGTCAAATCATCATGCCCCTTATGTCTTGGGCTTCACGCATGCTACAATGGCCGATACAAAGGGCTGCAATACCGCAAGGTGGAGCGAATCCCAAAAAGTCGGTCCCAGTTCGGATTGAGGTCTGCAACTCGACCTCATGAAGTCGGAGTCGCTAGTAATCGCAGATCAGCAACGCTGCGGTGAATACGTTCCCGGGCCTTGTACACACCGCCCGTCAAGTCATGAAAGTCGGTAACACCCGAAGCCAGTGGCCTAACCCTTGTGGAAGGAGCTGTCTAAGGTGGGATCGGTAATTAGGACTAAGTCGTAACAAGGTAGCCGTACCGGAAGGTGCGGCTGGATCACCTCCTTTCTAAGGAGCATATGGCGCCTCTTCGTTGAGGTGTCCAGAGCCGCGATCGAGACGAATGTTCTCGCGTGGTGCTCATGGGTGGAACATTGACATTGACATCATCGTGAACGTGTTTACGGCGAGTACGTCTTCTTCGGGAGATTGGAAAGTTGTGGCAGGGGAGTGGTGGTGTATGCACGCTGTTGGGTCCTGAGGGACCAGAAACGTGAAGGCCTCCTATTGAGGGGGATTTGCGGGACTGACTCTTACGGACCTTTTTGGTCTGGGACCTAGTTGATCGGCATTACTGGCCGGTTGGGTAGGTACCGCCCGTACTTTGAGAACTACACAGTGGACGCGAGCATCTTAGATGCGGAACTTTATGTTCCGTGTCTTGATAAACACAATGATTTATCCAACACTTCGGTGTTGGTGATCCATTGGTCAATTTCTTACGAGAAATTCGATTCGAACTCATGTGATTTCAAGTTTCTAAGAGCAAACGGTGGATGCCTTGGCATCTGGAGCCGAAGAAGGACGTAGTAATCTGCGATAAGCCTCGGGAAGCTGATAAACGAGCTGTGATCCGAGGATTTCCGAATGGGGAAACCCCGCCAGGCCCTTTGGGTGACCTGGTGACTCCCGCCTGAATATATAGGGCGGGTAGAGGGAACGGGGGGAAGTGAAACATCTCAGTACCCTCAGGAAGAGAAAGCAAAAGCGATTCCGTGAGTAGTGGCGAGCGAAACCGGAACAGGCTAAACCGATTATGTGTGATATCCGGCAGGAGTTGCATGGTCGGGGTTGTGGGACTTTTCTTTTCTGTCTGCCGATGGAGAAGGGTTAGAGCGCTGTATAGACGAATGATTTTGAATGATCAGTCAGAGAGGGTGCGAACCCCGTAGTCGAAATGCAGTTATCGCCCGAAGAGTATCCCAAGTAGCACGGGGCCCGAGAAATCCCGTGTGAATCTGTCAGGACCACCTGATAAGCCTAAATACTCCCAGATGACCGATAGTGAACAAGTACCGTGAGGGAAAGGTGAAAAGTACCCCGGGAGGGGAGTGAAATAGTACCTGAAACCGTTTGCTTACAAACCGTTGGAGCCTCCTTGTAGGGGTGACAGCGTGCCTTTTGAAGAATGAGCCTGCGAGTTAGCGATATGTGGCGAGGTTAACCCGTGTGGGGTAGCCGTAGCGAAAGCGAGTCTGAATAGGGCGATTCAGTCGCATGTCCTAGACCCGAAGCGAAGTGATCTATCCATGGCCAGGTTGAAGCGACGGTAAGACGTCGTGGAGGACCGAACCCACTTCAGTTGAAAATGGAGGGGATGAGCTGTGGATAGGGGTGAAAGGCCAATCAAACTTCGTGATAGCTGGTTCTCTCCGAAATGCATTTAGGTGCAGCGTTGCGTGTTTCTTGCCGGAGGTAGAGCTACTGGATGGCCGATGGGGCCCAAAAGCTTACTGACGTCAGCCAAACTCCGAATGCCGGTAAGTGAGAGCGCAGCAGTGAGACTGTGGGGGATAAGCTTCATAGTCGAGAGGGAAACAACCCAGACCACCAACTAAGGTCCCAAAGCGCGTGCTAAGTGGGAAAGGATGTGGAGTTGCACAGACAACCAGGAGGTTGGCTTAGAAGCAGCCACCCTTGAAAGAGTGCGTAATAGCTCACTGGTCAAGTGATTCCGCGCCGACAATGTAACGGGGCTCAAGCACGCCACCGAAGTTGTGGCATTTATATTTTAGCCCGGCCCACTTGTGGGTCCAGGCGTATGGATGGGTAGGAGAGCGTCGTGTGGCGAGTGAAGCGGCGGTGTGAACCAGCCGTGGACGCCACACGAGTGAGAATGCAGGCATGAGTAGCGAAAGACGGGTGAGAAACCCGTCCTCCGAAAGACCAAGGGTTCCAGGGCCAGGCTAATCCGCCCTGGGTAAGTCGGGACCTAAGGCGAGGCCGACAGGCGTAGTCGATGGACAACGGGTTGATATTCCCGTACCGGCGAAGAACCGCCCAAACTAATCCAGTGATGCTAAGAGTCTGAATCCTTGTCACTGATCCCTTCGGGGTGACGGTCAAGGCCTAGCGCTCGACCCTATGCTGGTGCGGTTAGCGTATTAACAGGTGTGACGCAGGAAGGTAGTCGGTCCTAGGCGATGGTTGTCCTAGGCCAAGGTTGTAGGCCGAGAGATAGGCAAATCCGTCTCTCATGAAGGCTGAGAACTTAAGGGGAGCCCGTAAGGGCATGATCCGATGATCCTATGCTGCCAAGAAAAGCATCGACGCGAGGTTCTAGCTGCCCGTACCCCAAACCGACTCAGGTGGTCAGGTAGAGAATACTAAGGAGATCGAGAGAATCGTGGTTAAGGAACTCGGCAAAATGCCCCCGTAACTTCGGGAGAAGGGGGGCCTAAGGCGTGAATGGACTTGCTCCAGTAAGCGCTGCAGGGCCGCAGAGACCAGTGGGAAGCGACTGTTTACTAAAAACACAGGTCCGTGCTAAGTCGCAAGACGATGTATACGGACTGACGCCTGCCCGGTGCTGGAAGGTTAAGAGGAACGGTTAGCCGTAAGGCGAAGCTGAGAATTTAAGCCCCAGTAAACGGCGGTGGTAACTATAACCATCCTAAGGTAGCGAAATTCCTTGTCGGGTAAGTTCCGACCTGCACGAATGGCGTAACGACTTCCCAGCTGTCTCAACCGCGAACTCGGCGAAATTGCACTACGAGTAAAGATGCTCGTTACGCGCAGCAGGACGGAAAGACCCCGTGACCTTTACTACAGCTTGGTATTGGTGTTCGGTGTGGCTTGTGTAGGATAGGTGGGAGACTGTGAAGCGGGCACGCTAGTGTTCGTGGAGTCATCGTTGAAATACCACTCTGGTCACTCTGGATATCTAACTTCGAACCGTAATCCGGTTCAGGGACAGTGCCTGGTGGGTAGTTTTAACTGGGGCGGTTGCCTCCCAAAAAGTAACGGAGGCGCCCAAAGGTTCCCTCAACCTGGTTGGCAATCAGGTGGCGAGTGTAAGTGCACAAGGGAGCTTGACTGTGAGACTGACAAGTCGAGCAGGGACGAAAGTCGGGACTAGTGATCCGGCAGTGGCTTGTGGAAGCGCTGTCGCTCAACGGATAAAAGGTACCTCGGGGATAACAGGCTGATCTTGCCCAAGAGTCCATATCGACGGCATGGTTTGGCACCTCGATGTCGGCTCGTCGCATCCTGGGGCTGGAGTAGGTCCCAAGGGTTGGGCTGTTCGCCCATTAAAGCGGTACGCGAGCTGGGTTTAGAACGTCGTGAGACAGTTCGGTCCCTATCCGCTGCGCGCGCAGGAAATTTGAGAGGATCTGACCCTAGTACGAGAGGACCGGGTTGGACGAACCTCTGGTGTGTCAGTTGTTCCGCCAGGAGCACCGCTGATTAGCTACGTTCGGGATGGATAACCGCTGAAAGCATCTAAGCGGGAAGCCGGCCTCAAGATGAGATTTCCATGCCTTCGGGCGAGAGGCTCCCAGCCAGACGACTGGGTTGATAGGCCGGATGTGGAAGAGAGGACTAAAGACTCTCGGAGCTGACCGGTACTAATAAGCCGATAACTTGATAATCACCCACCCCCTTTGAGGGGTGAAGCATGAAATTCGTATCGAATGACATGATGCTACGCGTCCACTCTGTGGTTCTCGATGTACGGTCGAGAACAAAGCAACACAACATAACTGAACAGCTACACCCGTTCAGAACCCCACAACACCCGTGTTGTGACAGGTTCCCAGGGGTGAAGTCTTCGGAACATGAACTGATCGTATGATCCCTAATGTTTCGGCGGCCATAGCGAGAGGGAAACGCCCGGTCACATTCCGAACCCGGAAGCTAAGACTCTCAGCGCCGATGGTACTGCAGGGGGGACCCTGTGGGAGAGTAGGACACCGCCGGACTTAACATTGAAAATGGCCACCCAACACGCTTGGGTGGCCATTTTCGCTTTAACACCACCAGATGAGACAGACTGGTACTTACACCTCAACAGTGACCACACCACCTCGGGAGAGAGCTATGTCCGATAACACCGACAACGAGCGACGAAACGATCGCACCAACCGAGGAGACGGCGAGCGGCGCGCAGGCGGCGAACGTCGAGGCGGTAGCGCCGGTGGTCGGTCAGATGGGCACGGAGCGGGCAATGGAGCCCGCGGTGACAACAATTCGGCCCGCGGGGGTTACGGCGCTAGCCGCGACGGCCAACGCAACGAACGTTCCAGCGGCTCGGCCGGGCGTGAGGGTCAGCGCGGCGACCGTTCCTACGGTGCGCCTCGCGACGGAGGCCGCACCGATCGGCCCGCTGAACGCGGGCGCGACGGGCAGCGATCCGAGCGACCGTACGGCGCCGGTCGAAGCGGTGAGCGTAACGAACGTTATTCGGGCGGCGCGGGTGGGGCGCGATCATCCGATCGATCGTCTGGGGGTGACCGCGGCGGCCGTTCCTACGATGGCAACAGCGGGAACCGTTCTTACGGCGGAAGTGGTGGCGCCCAGGGTGCACGCCGCCCGAACGACGGGGGGCGTGACGGCGGCGGGGCCGGGCGTTCCTACCCTGA
This sequence comes from Okibacterium fritillariae, assembly GCF_052783725.1. Lineage (NCBI taxonomy): Bacteria > Bacillati > Actinomycetota > Actinomycetes > Micrococcales > Microbacteriaceae > Okibacterium > Okibacterium fritillariae. Next base: position 2,049,892 of record NZ_CP199917.1, on the reverse strand, counting down.
GCGGGGCGGCCAGGGTGGCGATCGTTCCTACGGAGAGCGTGGCGCCCAGGGCGCAGGTCGGGGCTACGGATCCGGTTCACGTGATGGTGAGCGGGGCGAACGATCCTACGGCGCAGGCTCGCGCGACAGCGGTCGCGGTGAGCGTTCCTTCGGCGGTGGAAGTCGTGACGGTGGACGGGACGGACGTTCGTACGGCGCCGGGCGCGACGGGCAGCGTTCCGGGGGCGACCGTGACGGTCATCGTTCAGCGCGCCCGAGCGGTGGACGGGACGGCGACCGCGGTCAGCGTTCCTTCGGCGGTGGACGCGACGGGGAGCGCTCCGAGCGTTCGTTCGGAGGGGGCGCGCGTGGCGGAAGCGGAGAGCAGCGCGGTGGAGATCGTTTCCCGCGACGCGACGACCGCGGCGGGCGCGACGATGCGCGGCGTTCCGATCGTCCGAGCTATGGCGACCGCGATGGTGGACGAGGGCGCGATGATCGTGGTCGGGGGAAAGACTCCCTGTGGACGCGCGACGGACGCCCCGCCCGCGGTGACCGCGATGCCCGTGCCCAGGAAGAAGAGCTGACTGAAGAGCAGAGAATGGCTCGGGAGCTGCGCTCGGTTCGTACGAGGCACGATGACCCCGACATCCCGGAGAGTGTGAAGCCCGACGACCTCGATCGGGTTGCTCGAAACGAATTGAAGACTCTGACCAAAGAGAACGCCGAATGGGTTGCACGACACCTGGTGATGGCGGCGACGCTGATCGATGACGATCCGACGCGGGCCCACCAGCATGCGTTGTCGGCGGCGCGACGCGCGGGCCGTATCGGTGTCGTGCGTGAGACTCTTGCGATCACGGCATACGAGACCGGTGATTACGCTCTCGCATTGCGCGAACTGCGTACCTATCGCCGCATCACGGGGTCGAACGACCAGTTGCCCCTGATGGTCGACTCGGAGCGTGGTGTGGGGCGGCCCGAGCGCGCGCTCGAGTTGGGGCGTACGGTCGACCGCGCAACGTTGACGCCGGCCGTGCGTGTCGCCCTGTCGATCGCGATGTCGGGAGCACGACTGGACCTGGGGCAGTCGGATATGGCACTTGCCGAGTTGCAGGTTCCCGAGCTCGATCCGAACAAGGCGTTCGAGTGGAGCCCGGAGCTATTCGCGGCCTATGCCGAAGTTCTCGGCGAGCTCGAGCGAAGTGACGAGGCCGCCGTGTGGCGGAAGCGCGCGATCGTCGCGGCCGAGGTGCTTGATGAGCGCAACGGCGTTTTCGAGTCCGAGACGATGGATGTCTACGAAGAAGAACTCGAAGGCGTTGACGCGGCTGAGGATGTTGACGTTGCTGAGGATGTTGACGTTGCTGAGGATGTTGACGTTGCTGAGGATGTTGACGTTGCTGAGGATGTTGACGCGGCTGACGACGTTGACGCGGCTGACGACGTTGACGCGGCTGACGACGTTGACGCGGCTGACGACGTTGACGTTGACGTTGACGACGCGACTGACGGTGCTGACCCGGTTGGGGGCGTTGTCGAGGCTGACGGCGCTCATGATCGTGACGCCGCTGAGGGTGTCGACAACTTTGAAGGCGACGACGACCTCGACGACATCGGTGCGAGCGTGGATGTCGACGACCACGGTGTGGATTCTGAGGAATCGGATAGCGCGCATCGGAGGGCATCTGAAGCGTCCGCGGACGTGCCACCTGTGAGCGTCGAGGACGATCTGTCAGAGGCAGGGGAGCCTGTCGCGCCGAGCGCGAACGAAGCGTCGTACATCGATGACAATGCGGGTGAAAACAGCGCGGGTGATGACGGCGCAGCGCTGAACGGCGAGAACGGTGCCGAAGTGGCTGACGGTGCCGAGGAGGCTGACGGAACCGACGGTGCCGACGAGGTCGGCGAGAAGGATGAGCGTCGTGCTGAGAAGGAAGACTAAGGCCGTGCGGGCTCCGCTGGATGGGGTTGACGTTGTGCTGGCCGACCTCGACGGGGTCGTGTATGCCGGGGCTGGCGCCATCCCACACGCTGTGGAGAGTTTGAATCGCGCTGCAGAGAGCGTGCGCGTGGGGTACATCACGAATAACGCGTCTCGAACCGATGCGACCGTTGCCGGCCATCTGAACGAGTTGGGGCTGCACGTCGCCCCCGAGGAGATTGTGACGAGCCCTCAGGCGGCCGTGCGGTTGCTGGCCGGGACCGTCGAGCCCGGCGCGACCATTCTCGTCGTGGGTGGCGATGGTCTCGTGCGCGAGATCGAGAAGGCCGGCTATCGCGTGACGCGGTCGGCGGAGGATTCGCCCGCCGCCGTGATGCAGGGGTTCGCGCCCGAGGTGGGCTGGAGTCAGCTGGCCGAGGCGGCGTTCGCCCTGCAACGGGACGACAACCTGCCGTGGATTGCGACGAATACGGACTGGACGATTCCTCAAGCACGGGGCATCGCTCCGGGCAATGGGACGCTCGTGTCCGCTGTGCACACGGCCATCGGGCGGCTCGCCGTCGTGGCCGGCAAGCCAGAGGTTCCGATCTTCGAGGAAGCCAAGGCGCGTTTCGGGGCGACCAAGCCGTTGTTCATCGGCGATCGTCTGGACACCGACATCCTGGGGGCGAACCGGGCGGGGATCGATTCCGTGCTCGTTTTGACCGGCATCGACAAGGCGAAGCATGTGCTGGCGGCGGACAAGTTCTCGCGGCCGACCTACATCCTCGAAGATTTGCGGCAGCTGCACGAGCCCTATCCCGAGACCCGACTGTCGAAGGATGGTCGGACGGCGACGGTGCGGGAGGCGACCGTGTCGATCGAGGGCAACGACGTCGTGATCGTCGCCGAGGGTGATGGTGGCATCGATCTGCTGCGCGCCGCGTGTCAGGCGATCTGGTCGTCGGGGCGCGCGATCTATGGGCTGAACGTGCCGGAGCGGTTGTACGCCTGACCGAATCGAGGCCCGACGTTCTCCACAGCGCTGAGAGCTGAAATCTGTCCACAGGCGGGCTGCTGCGGCATCCCGCTGGGGCGGAAGAGCTACGCTGGAGAGTGTGATGGAGACCGACGAAACCCGCGACGACGATGGACTCGTGTCGCGCCTTCGTTTGATCGAAGACCGGCCCCTCGAAGACCGCGCCGGCGCTTATGCAGCCGTGCATGAAGAGCTGCGCGCCGTGCTCGAAGGGGGCGACACTCCCGTCGACGGGCGAGCCTCATGAGCGAGAGGCTCGATGTCGCCCTGGTGACGCGCGGGCTCGTGCGGTCCCGCACTCAGGCTGCACAGGTGATCGCAAACGGGCTCGTCTCGGTCAGCGGTGCCACCATTCTGCGCGCCTCGCACAAGGTGACAGAAACGGATGACGTGACCGTCGACGGCCTCGATCATTACGTGAGCCGAGCGGCACACAAATTGCTCGCCGCTCTGGACGTGTTCGGTGTCGACGTGACCGGCCGATCCGCCCTAGATGTCGGCGCGTCCACAGGCGGTTTCACGCAGGTGTTACTCGAGCGCGGAGCGCGATCGGTTATTGCGCTCGACGTGGGTCACGGGCAACTCGCAGAAACCATTCGGCACGACCCGCGAGTGACGGTCGTCGAGGGATTCAACGCCCGCGAGTTGTCGGCCGAGGCCGTGGAGAAGATGGCCCCCGACGGTGACCGTCCCTCGGTGGTGGTCGGCGATGTGTCCTTCATCTCCTTGACCCATCTGCTCGGCCCGATCGTGCGCAGCGCAAGCACCGACGCCGACCTGTTGTTGCTGGTGAAGCCCCAGTTCGAAGTGGGGCGCGAGAGCATCCGAGAGGGTGTCGTGCACCGGCCCGCGCTGCGTGAACGCGCCGTATGCGATGTTCTGTGGGCGGCCTGGGACGAAGGGCTCGGCACCGTGGGCGTCGCCGAATCGCCGCTCGTCGGCAACCACGGCAATCACGAGTACCTGATCTGGCTGCGCCGTGTCGAGGCCCCGGGTCGTTCAGGTGTTGTCGCCCAGAATCCGACAGAATGGTTGGAACGCATAGCAACCATGACAGGAGTGTGAACGCGTGACCGACGCTTCTGAGCGGTACATCCTCGTGGTGTCCCACACCGGCCGAGCCGATTCGATCGACGCCGCCGTGCAGGTGGTCAACCAGTTGCGCGCCGCCGACATCACGCCCGTCCTGTTCGCCGCCGAGCGCGACGACATTCTCGAGCGCGTGCCCGACCTGGGATATGTGGCGATCCTCGATCAAGACATCGTTCCGTCCGAGCTCGAGCTCGTCATCGTCTTGGGTGGCGATGGAACGATTCTGCGCGCGGCGGAGATCGTGCGTGGATATTCGGCGCCACTCCTCGGCGTGAACCTCGGGCACGTCGGCTTCCTGGCCGAGAGTGAACGTGATGATTTGGCCGACGCTGTGAAACGCGCCGTGGCCCGCGACTACCTCGTCGAAGAGCGCATGACGCTGTCCGTGCGAGTGAAAGTCGGCGACGAGGTCGTCTACAGCAGTTGGGCGCTCAACGAAGCGACCGTCGAAAAGGCGAGCCGCGAACGCATGCTCGAGGTTGTCATCGAAGTAGACGGGCGGCCTCTGTCCTCCTTCGGCTGCGACGGCGTCGTCGTGTCTACGCCTACCGGGTCAACCGCCTACGGGTTCTCGGCGGGCGGGCCCATCGTGTGGCCGACCGTCGAAGCCATCACACTCGTGCCCCTGAGCGCGCACGCGCTCTTTGCTCGACCCATCGTGGTCGGCCCCGACTCGCCCCTCGCCATCGAACTGCTCGAGCGCACCGACGGCACGGGAGTGCTGTGGTGCGATGGGCGTCGCACGCACGATCTGGCGCCCGGAGCGCGCGTCGTGGTGCGGCGATCGTCGACGCCCGTGCGGTTGGCCCGGCTGCACCAGGGTCCGTTCACCGATCGACTCGTCAACAAGTTCGAACTTCCCGTGACCGGATGGCGGGGGCCGGCCTAACGTGATCGAAGAAATCGATATCCGCGACCTCGGCGTCATCGCGCGGGCCACGTTGCCGCTCGGGCCCGGGTTCACGGCCATCACCGGCGAAACCGGGGCGGGAAAGACCATGGTCGTCACGGCCCTCGGGTTGCTGCTCGGCGACCGATCCGACAGCGGTGTCGTGCGGTCGGGGGCGAAACAGGCTAGTACTCAGGGACGGTGGCTCGTGGCATCCACGGGGCCCGTCGCCGAACGTGTGCGAGAAGCGGGCGGCGAGCTCGACGACGTCGACGATGGACGCGCGGAGTTGCTTCTGGGGCGAAGCGTGTCGGCCGAAGGGCGCAGCCGAGCGACAGTCGGCGGCCAGGGCGCACCCGTCGGCGTGCTCGCAGAGGTCGGGGCGCAGCTCGTGGTCGTGCACGGACAGTCCGAACAGATCCGGCTGAAATCCGTGGCGGCACAGCGGCACGCCCTCGATCGATATGCCGGGGCTGATCTGCACACGGTGCTCGAGGAGTACCGACACGTATATCGACGGCTGAACGCGAATCGCCAGGAGCTCGACCTCATCGTCGAAGAACACGATCGTCGGCAGCGGGAAGCCGACGACCTGCGCCGGGCCATCGCCGAGATCGAGGCGGCCGCTCCGCAGCCGGGCGAAGACGCCCAGCTCACCGAACGCGCGGAACGACTGACGAACCGGGAAGAGCTGCGCATCGCCGCCGCATCCGCTCGAGAGAGCCTGTCCGCCGAAACGATCGACGCGGTCGACGTGATCGCGCTGGTCGACGGCGCGCGCCGCGAACTGGAACGCGCCTCCGCCCACGACAGCGAGCTCGCGGCCCTCGCCAGCCAGATCGAAGGCATCAGCTTTCAGGTGAGCGAGATCGCCGGCGAATTGTCCACCTATCTCGCGGGACTCGACGAAGACGGGGCGCGCGAACTCGAGATCATCCAAGAACGGCGCGCCGAACTGAACAGCATCGTGCGCAAGTACGGGCCGTCGCTCGACGATGCACTGGCGCTGCTCGAAACGGGGAGCGCCCGGCTGCTCGAACTCGACAGCGACGACGAGCGGATCGAACAGCTGCGCGCCGATATTGCCGAAGACCAGCAGGTCGCCGACACCCTGGCCGGCCAACTCAGCACGCTGCGGCGTGAGGCGGCCGCGGCGCTCGGAACGGCCGTGAGCGAGGAGCTCAGCGCGCTGGCCATGGCGGGGGCGCAGCTCGTGGTCGACGTGACCCCCACCGACGAGCTCGGCCCTGACGGGCGGGATGCCGTGGCGATTCTCCTGAAGCCGCACTCGGGCACCGAGCCGCGACCCATCGCACGTGGTGCGTCGGGCGGTGAACTGTCGCGCGTGATGCTGGCCCTCGAGGTCGTGATCGCCGGGACCGACCCCGTGCCGACATTCGTGTTCGACGAAGTCGACGCCGGTGTGGGCGGTGCCGCGGCGATCGAGATCGGGCGGCGGTTGCAGGAGCTGTCCCGCACATCGCAGGTCATCGTCGTGACGCACCTCGCGCAGGTCGCGGCTTTTGCGCAGAACCACCTGAGCGTCGTGAAGGGGAGCGACGGGTCGGTGACGGCGTCGAGCGTTCGTCAGCTCGACGGCGATGAACGCGCGGCCGAGATGGCCCGACTGCTGTCCGGGCTCGCCGACTCCGAAAGCGGACTCGCGCACGCGCGAGAGCTTCTCGAGATGGCGCACTCCGCAACTGCGTAGCGGACCGGCGACAGCAGAACGCGAAACGCAGAACGGCGAATGCAGATTGCCGACCGCCGACCGCAGACTGCACCGCCGACCGCAGACTGCACCGCCGACCGCAGAACGCACCGGCGACTACAGAGTGCACCGGCGACCGTCGACAGCCGAACGCACTGGCGACCGGCGACTGCAGGCTGTAGATCGCCGTGCAGAACGACGATTGGAGCACGGAGCCGTGGCCGCGGACGGTGTTTGCGGCGGCAAAAGAGGCCGCGTGACCCGAACCGGGGGAGTGGGCGGTATCGGCGGCGGCCGGTCGATGATATTGTTGAAGCCCGTGGTGAATAAAACTAACGCGGGCACATCGAACGGCATTACCAAGCACATTTTCGTGACGGGTGGTGTCGTTTCTTCATTGGGTAAAGGGTTGACCGCAGCGAGTCTCGGCAACCTGCTCACGGCGCGGGGGCTGCGTGTCGTCATGCAGAAACTCGACCCCTATCTGAACGTCGACCCGGGAACGATGAACCCGTTCCAGCACGGCGAAGTGTTCGTGACCGACGATGGCGCCGAAACGGACCTCGACATCGGGCACTACGAGCGCTTCCTCGACATCAACCTCAACCAGGCCGCCAACGTGACGACCGGTCAGATCTACTCGACCGTCATCGCCAAGGAGCGTCGCGGCGAATACCTCGGCGACACCGTCCAGGTCATCCCGCACATCACCGACGAGATCAAGCGCCGCATGCGGCTGCAGGCCACCGAGCCCGCCGCACCCGGAGAACCGCTGCCCGACGTCATCATCACCGAGATCGGCGGAACGGTCGGCGACATCGAGTCGCAGCCGTTCATCGAATCGGCCCGCCAGATTCGCCACGAGCTCGGCCGCGCGAACTGCTTCTTCGTGCACGTGTCCCTCGTGCCCTACATGGGCGCATCGGGCGAGCAGAAGACCAAGCCCACGCAACACTCCGTTGCCGCCCTGCGCTCAATCGGCATCCAGCCCGACGCCCTCGTGCTGCGCAGCGACCGCCCCGTCTCGGACAGTAACAAGAAGAAGATCGCGCTCATGTGCGACGTCGACGAGGACGCCGTGGTCAACGCCATCGACGTGCCCTCGATCTATGACATCCCGACCATGCTGCACGACCAGAACCTCGACAGCTACATCATCGAGCACCTGGGCCTGCAGACGAACAACGTAGACTGGTCCGGCTGGGCCGACCTCATGAAGGCCGTGCACGAGCCCAAACACGAGGTCACCATCGGACTCGTCGGCAAGTACATCGACCTGCCCGACGCCTACCTCTCGGTCACCGAAGCCCTCAAGGCCGGCGGTTTCGCGCACGACACCAAGGTGAAGCTGCAGTGGATCCCGTCCGACGAATGCGAGACGACGGATGGTGCCGCCAAGGCCCTGGCCGACGTCGACGGCATCTGCGTGCCCGGTGGCTTCGGCATTCGCGGTATCGAGGGCAAGCTCGGCGCCCTGAACTTCGCGCGCAAGCAGGGCATCCCGGTGCTCGGACTCTGCCTCGGACTGCAGTGCATGGTCATCGAATACGCCCGCAACGAGGCCGGTCTCGCCGGAGCATCGTCGTCGGAGTTCGACCCCGACACGCAGTTCCCCGTGATCGCGACCATGGCCGAGCAGGTCGAGATCATCGCGGGCGGCGACCTGGGCGGCACCATGCGCCTCGGCCTCTACCCGGCCGCACTGACCGCCGGCTCGATCGTCGCCGACGTCTATGGCTCGACCGAGATCTCCGAACGCCACCGCCACCGCTACGAGGTCAACAACCAGTACCGCAAGCAGATCGAAGACGCCGGCCTGGTGTTCTCGGGCACGAGCCCCGACGGTCACCTCGTCGAATTCGTCGAGCTGCCGCGCGAAGTGCACCCCTACTATGTGGGCACCCAGGCGCACCCCGAGCTGCGCTCGCGCCCCAACAACGCGCACCCGCTGTTCGCCGGACTCGTCGAGGCAGCCCTCGAGCGCCAGAAGTCGAACCTGCTGTTCGACGTCAACCAGGACTAGGTTCGAAGCACACGAGAACACGCCGCCTGCTCGCCACGCCTCCGCCACGCGGGGCCGGCGGGCAGGCGGCGTCTTCGACGGAGGGAACGAGGAGACCGATGGGTGACACGCAGCACGGCACGGCACCGGTGACGACGGATGCGGGCAGCGAGACGCCCCTGAGCGACGACCACGCCGACGTGAGCATCGTCTCGTCCGAGACGGTTTTCACGGGCAAGGTGTGGAACATTCGCCGAGACGTCTTCGACTACTCGGGTTCTCAGATCACACGCGAATACATGGACCACACGGGGGCTGTCGCCGTGCTCGCGCTCGACGACGAAGACCGGGTGCTGCTCATCAAGCAGTACCGGCACCCCGTGCGCGTGCGGGAGTGGGAGATTCCGGCGGGGCTGCTCGATGTCGAGGGCGAGGACCCGCTCGTGGCCGCGCAACGGGAGCTGGCCGAGGAGGCCGACCTCGAGGCATCCGAGTGGCATCTGCTGTCGGAGTTCGCGAGCTCGCCCGGGGGGAGTGACGAGGTCATCCGGGTCTATCTGGCACGCGGGGTGCGGGCCACGGAGGAGGCGTTCGAGCGCACCGAAGAGGAAGCCGATATCGAGGTGCGGTGGGTTCCGCTCGCGGAGGTCGTCGATGCCGTGCTGGCGCACCGGGTGCAGAACCCGTCGCTGACGATCGGCGTGCTGACGTTGCTGGCCGTGAAAGAGCGCGGGCTCGACACGTTGGCCGATGCGCAGACGCCGTGGACGCGGCATCCGAAGCTCGCGGGTGCGGGTGCCAGTGCGGGTGCCAGTGCGGTCAACGCCGAGCGCGACGATCGGTGAGATGACGCTGCGGCGCGAGCTCGACCGATATCTGCGGCACGTCTCGATTGAACGGGGGTTGTCGCCGAACACGGTGGCCGCCTACCGCCGCGACCTCGGTGCCTACCTCGATGCGCTCGAGGAGAAGGGCGTCACCGAACCGGAGGCCGCAACCGAGGCCGTGGCCGCTGGGTATGCGGCCGAGCTCGCCGCGCCGTCGGAGCATCCGCTGGCCTCGTCGTCGTTGTCGCGCAAGCTGTCGTCGGTGCGCGGCTTCCACAAGTTCTTGGTCGACGAGGGCCTGACGACAACGGATGCCGCGCAGCGGCTCGCGCCCCCGAAACTGCCCAGCCGGCTGCCCAAAGCCCTGACGGTCGAACAGGTGCAGGCGCTGCTCGACGCGACGGGCGGCGACGACCCGCAGGCCCTGCGCGACAAGGCGCTGCTCGAACTGCTCTATGCCACGGGTGCGCGCGTGACCGAGGCCGTGAGCCTCAACGTGGACGACGTGTTCGACGAGGACATCGTGCGGCTGCGCGGCAAGGGCGACAAGGATCGCATCGTCCCTCTCGGCAGCTATGCGCGTCGGGCGATCGACGACTACCTGGTGCGGGCGCGTCCGATCTTCTCCGCCCGCGGGCAGGCGACGCCGGGCCTGTTCCTCGGGTCGCGCGGACAGCGGGTGTCGCGCCAGAACGCGTGGCTCGTCATCCGCCGCGCCGCCGAGCGTGCCGGCATCACCGAGGAAGTCTCACCGCACACGCTGCGGCACTCGTTCGCGACGCACCTGCTGCAGGGCGGTGCGGACGTGCGCGTCGTGCAGGAACTGCTCGGACACTCCTCGGTGGCGACGACGCAGATCTACACGCTCGTGACGGCCGACACGCTGCGGGACATGTACACCACGGCGCATCCGCGGGCGCGGTAGGGGTGGGCCGGGCGCGGGGTGCGGCATCCGCTGGCATCAGGCGAGAAGAGTCGACCTGGCACTCGGCCAGTCGTAGCTGCCGGACACGGGCCTCGGGGGAGTGACGGCGCACTTCGCGGCGCGGGCCCACAGGATGACTGGCGTGGCCCCGCCTGAGAAGCTCCCCGGACCGCTAGAATCGGGGGCGGACGGTCTGCTGACAGACCCGACGAACGAGGAAAGACGAGGACTCAGCCAGTGGCGAAGAAGAACACGACTCAGATGCTGGATGGAATGCCCGAGACCCCGACGCTCGGCGCGACCGGACGGCCGCTGAGAGAGTTCGCCGAGCCGCAGCCCCTCGCCCAGCACGGGCCCGCCCGCATCATCTCGCTGTGCAACCAGAAGGGTGGCGTCGGCAAGACGACGACCACCATCAGCCTGGGCGCAGCGCTCGCCGGCTATGGCCGCCGCGTGCTGTGCATCGACTTCGACCCGCAGGGCGCACTGTCCGCCGGTCTCGGCGTCAACACCCACGACGCCATCACGATCTACGACCTGCTGCTCGGCTCGGCGAAAGACCCCAACGCCGCCATCCAGCGCACGTCGACCCCCGGTCTCGACATCATCCCCGCCAACATCGACCTGTCGGCCGCCGAAGTGCACCTCGTCAACGAGGTCGCCCGCGAGCAGATCCTCGCCAGCGTGCTGCGCAAGGTCTCGGGCGACTACGACGTCGTGCTCATCGACTGCCAGCCCTCCCTCGGCCTGCTGACCGTCAACGCGCTCACCGCGAGCCACGGCGTGCTCATCCCGCTCGAATGCGAATTCTTCGCCCTGCGCGGCGTGGCCCTGCTCATCGAGACCATCGACAAGGTGCGCGACCGCCTCAACCCGGCCATCGAACTCGACGGCATCCTGGCGACCATGTACGACTCCCGCACGCTGCACTCGCGCGAGGTGCTCGAGCGCGTGGTCGACGCCTTCGGCACCGATGTGCTCGACACCGTGATCGGGCGCACCGTCAAGTTCCCCGACGCCTCGGTGGCCGGCACGCCCATCACCCAGTTCGCGCCCGAACATCCCGCCGCGAAGGCCTACCGCCAGCTCGCCCGGGAACTGGTGTCCCGTGGCGCCGTCGCCTAGCGCGGCCGACGCCGACACCGGTTTTCGCGTAGCCGTCAGCGGGTTCGAGGGCCCGTTCGACCTGCTGCTGTCGCTCATCACCAAACACGAGCTCGACATCACCGAGATCTCGCTGTCGAAGGTGACCGACGAGTTCATCGCCTATCTGTCGGCGCTCGAATCGGACAGCGACCTCGACGAGGCATCCGAATTCCTCGTCGTCGCCGCAACGCTGCTCGACATGAAGGTCGTGGGGCTGTTGCCGCAGGGCGAGCTGGTCGACGCCGAGGATGTCGCGCTGCTCGAAGCCCGCGACCTGCTGTTCGCACGGCTGCTGCAGTATCGGGCGTTCAAACAGGCCTCGGAGTGGTTTCAGGAGAACCTGCAGCGTGAGGCATCCCGGCACGCCCGCACCGTGCGGCTCGAGGAGAAGTACCGCGCGCGCACGCCCGACCTCGTCTGGACCCTCACACCCACCGACTTCGCGGCCCTCGCGGCTCTGGCCATGGCGCCGCGCGAGATCCCGACCGTCGGCCTCGACCACCTGCACGCGCCACTCGTGAGCATTCGCGAGCAGGCGGCCATCATCGTGACCATGCTGCGCGACGGAGAACCGAAGACTTTTCGGCAACTCATCGCCGGGGCCGATCAGAAGGGCGTCATCATCGCGCGCTTCCTGGCGGTGCTCGAGCTGTACCGTCGCGCGGCGATCGGTTTCGAACAGATCGAACCCCTGGGAGAATTGACCGTGCACTGGAGTGCGGAACACTTCAGCGACGCAAACCTGGCCAATCTGGGAGCCGACTATGACAACTGATCGAGACGTGACAGCGGATGTCGCGCTGCCCGACGTTGTCGAGCCGTCGGAGGAGATTGCCGAGCGGCAGTCCGAGCCGCAGCCGGATGGTGCCGAAGCGCGAGCTGCACAGGAACCGGACGTTGCCGAAGCGCAGGCCGAGTCGGCGCCCGAACCCGTCACCGATCTGCCGCGGGCGCTCGAAGCCATCCTGATGGTCGCCGACGAGCCGCAGAGCATCGTGTCTCTGGCGACCACCGTAGGCCGCCCGGTCAGCGCCGTGAAGCAGGCGATCGCAGCGCTCGTGCGCGACTACGACGGCCTCATGGGCGGGCCGAAGCGCGGCTTCGAGCTGCGCGAGGTCGGCGGAGGCTGGCGCCTCTACGTGCGCGAGGAGTACGACCGCATCGTGACCGATCACGTGCTCACGCAGAATCCGTCGCGGTTGTCGCAGGCGGCACTCGAAACGTTGGCCGTGATCGCCTATCGCCAGCCGATCACGCGCAGCCAGGTGGCATCCATTCGCGCGGTGAACGTCGACTCGGTCGTGCGCACACTGGCCGGGCGTGGGCTCATCACCGAGCTGTTCACCGACAGCGAGACCGGTGCCATCAACTATGGAACGACCGACCTGCTCCTCGAGCAGCTCGGAATCAACACGATCGACGAGCTGCCGCCCATATCGCCGCTGCTCACCGACGGAACAGAAGGGTTCGACAGTGACATTCGCTGACCACAACGGCACCGACGACGAGACGGCCGGCCGCGCTGACACGCACCAGGCTGACGCCGCGTACGCAGACGCCGAGCAGACGGGCGCCGAGCGCGCGAATGCTGAGCAGACCGACGCAGGGCAAACCGACGCCGAGCAGACCGACGCCGAGCGTGGAGACGCCCGCGACTATGCGGACGTGGAAGTCGACGTCGAGCTCGACGGGTCGAGCTTCGGCGAGTACTACGACGAAGACGACGAGGAATACGACGCCGAGGCCGCCGAGCGCAAGGCCGCCATCGTCGAGCACACGGGTGTGCGCCTGCAGAAGGTCATGGCGTCGTCGGGCGTCGCGTCGCGGCGCGTGTCGGAGGACATGATCGCGGCGGGACGCGTGCGCGTGAACGGCGAGGTCGTGCGCGAGCCCGGACGCCGCGTCGACCCCGAGAAGGACGAGATCCTCGTCGACGGCACGGCTGTACAGGCCGACACCTCGAAGCGGTACATCATGCTCAACAAGCCCGTCGGCATCTACAGCTCGCTGCGCGACGAGCGCGGACGCCCGGACCTGAGCCGCTACACCGACGAGTTCGAGGAGCGACTGTTCAATGTGGGGCGACTGGATGCCGAGACATCCGGCCTGCTGATTCTGACGAACGACGGCGACATGGCGCACGTGCTCGCGCACCCATCGTTCGGCGTGACCAAGATGTACATCGCCAAGGTCGAGGGGCGCATGACGCCGCAGACCATCGCGCGCCTGACCAAGGGCCTCGACCTCGAGGACGGTTTCATCGCGGCCGACAAGGCGCGGCTGCTCGACGCCTCGGCCGACGGCACGAGCCTCGTCGAAGTGACGCTGCACTCGGGCCGCAACCGCATCGTGCGCCGCATGCTCGACGAGGTGGGGCATCCGGTCATCGACCTGGTGCGTCGCCGCTTCGGACCGCTGCACCTCGGCACGCTCGCCCCGGGCCAGATGCGCGACCTGACTAAAGTAGAGATGAGCGAATTGCTCACCATTTCGCGGCAGGCGGCGAAGGACACACCCGCCGGTGACGCCGCTGACGCGAACACCGACGACGCGAACACGGATGCTTCGGCCGACGAGTAGACCGCGTCGCCGAGTCTGAGAGACACCATGACCGATACCTCGAGCGCTCAGGCGCGCGACAACGCGACGGCCGAAACCGGCATCGCGCTCGTCGGCGACGGCTGGACGAAACCGGCGGGGCGCACGCGCGGTCCCGTGCGCATCGTCGGGGCCGGGCTGTTGGGCGCGAGCATCGGTTTGGCGTTGCGGGCGAACGGTGTCGACGTCGAGCTCGATGACGCCTCGCCGTCGCAGCTTCGGTTGGCCGTGGACTACGGGGCCGGGACCGCAGCGGTCACGGCTGACCCGGGGGCCTCGAATGGTCGTGACGCAGGGAGCACCGAGATCGACCCGTCGGCATCCGCATCGGCTGCGGCATCCGAGCCCGTGTCGATCGTTGTCGTGTGCGTGCCGCCTGATGTCACGGCCGATGTCGTGGAACGCGAGCTGGCCGCGCATCCCGAAGCCGTCGTCACGGATGTCGCGAGCATCAAGCTCGAGCCCTACCGCACGCTGCTGTCGCGCGGCGTCGACCTCACGCGCTACATCGGCTCGCACCCCATGGCCGGGCGCGAACGCGGCGGAGCCATCTCGGCCCGCGCCGACCTCTTCTATGGGCGGCCCTGGGTGATTTGCCGCGACCACGAGACGCCCACCGATCTGCTCGCGCTCGTCGAAGGCCTGGCCCTCGACCTCGGCGCGACGCCCATCGAGATGACGCCCGAGGAGCACGACCGCTCGGTGGGGCTGGTCTCGCACGTTCCCCAGCTCGTCGCCAGCCTGCTCGCCGCGCGCCTGCGCGACGCCCCCGACGCCGCCGTGCGCCTGGCCGGACAGGGTCTGCGCGACACCACCCGCATCGCCTCGAGCGCGCCCGAACTCTGGGTGCAGATTCTCGGCGCCAACGCGGCACCCGTCGTCGACGTGCTGGATGCCTTCGCCGACGACCTGGAACAGGTGACCGAGGCGCTGCGTCATCCCGATGCCGCCGGCTCGCGCCGCCGCGTCGCCGAAACCATCGCCGCCGGCAACTCGGGTGTGGCCCGCCTGCCCGGCAAGCACGGCCAGGATCGCCGCTTCGACAGCATCGTCGTCATGGTCGACGACACCCCGGGCCAGCTGGGCCGCCTGTTCACCGAGTTCGGCGAGATCGGCGTGAACATCGAAGACCTGCGCCTGGAGCACTCTCCCGGCGCCCAGATCGGGCTGGCCGAAATCTCGGTGCTCCCCGAAGTGACAGAACGAACCATCCGCGATCTGGAAGCGCGCGGCTGGCGGATTGCGAGTATCTGACCTATGACCGACATGATCGTGGCCATCGACGGGCCCGCCGGCAGCGGCAAATCCAGTGTGTCCAAGGCGACCGCCGCGCGCCTGGGCTTCGACTACCTCGACACCGGCGCCGCCTACCGCGCGCTGGCGTGGTTCGCCCTCGCGTCGTCGCGCGACACCGCCGACAGCCAGCAGGTGATCTCGCTGCTCGTCGATTTCGACTACGAGATCGGCACGAACCCGGGGGAGTACTACGTGCGCGTCGGCGAGGACGACGTGACCGAGGCCATCCGTGAGCCCCGTGTCACCGCGGTCGTCAGCGATATCGCCCGGGTGCCCGAGGTGCGTGCGTTCGTGACCGATCTGTTCCGCTCGATCATCCGCTCGTCGCCCGCTGCCGGCATCATCGTGGAAGGCCGCGACATCACGACCGTCGTGGCTCCCGACGCCCCCGTGCGCATCCTGTTGACCGCGTCGCCCGAGGCCCGCATGGCCCGGCGCGCGGCCGAAGTGACCACCCAGACGGCCGAAGATGTGGCCGCTCAACTGCACAAACGCGACAGCGCGGACTCGCGCGTCGTAGACTTCATGACGGCTGCGCCCGGCGTGACGACCCTGGATTCGACGGACCTCGACTTCGAGGGAACCGTTCGGGCAGTGGTCGATGTGATCAACGGCGGCACCCCGCCGAACAAGGAGAAAAACCATGGCTGACTTCGAAGAACCTCTGGAGTCGGACGACTCACTCGCCGAGCGTCTCGGCACGCTCGACGACGACCTGG
Source organism: Okibacterium fritillariae (assembly GCF_052783725.1). Lineage (NCBI taxonomy): Bacteria > Bacillati > Actinomycetota > Actinomycetes > Micrococcales > Microbacteriaceae > Okibacterium > Okibacterium fritillariae. The sequence goes on along the minus strand of NZ_CP199917.1, from coordinate 2,033,745 downwards.
CCACCCAGCGGGCCAACGCGCTGCGCTCGGGCCTGTCCGACTATGACCTCGATGACGAAGACTTCGATCTGCTCGAGGCCGTCACCGACGACCCCGACGCGATCACCTACCTGCCGGCGCTGCCCGTCGTGGCGATCGTCGGCCGCCCCAACGTGGGCAAGTCCGCGCTCGTGAACCGCATCCTCGGCCGCCGCGAGGCCGTCGTCGAGGACACCCCCGGCGTCACGCGCGACCGCGTCACCTACAAGGCCGAATGGAACGGGCGCCCGTTCTCGCTCGTCGACACCGGCGGCTGGGAGCCCGACGCCAAGGGCATCGACGCGTCCGTCGCCATGCAGGCCGAGGTCGCCATCGACCTGGCCGACTCGGTCATGTTCGTCGTCGACGCCAACGTCGGGGCCACGAGCACCGACGAGCAGGTCGTGCGCATGCTGCGCAAGGCCGGCAAACCCGTCTTCCTCGTCGCCAACAAGGTCGACGACGTGCGCCAGGAGCCCAACGCCGCCGCGCTGTGGTCGCTCGGCCTCGGTGAGCCCCTGCCCGTCTCGGCCCTGCACGGCCGCGGCGTCGCCGATCTGCTCGACACCGTGCTCGAGAAGCTGCCGCTCATCTCGGCCGTGGCCAAGCAGGAAGTGGGCGGACCGCGTCGCGTCGCCATCCTCGGCCGCCCCAACGTGGGCAAGTCGAGCCTTTTGAACCGCGCCGCCGGCGAAGAACGCGTCGTCGTGAACGAGCTCGCCGGCACCACGCGTGACCCCGTCGACGAGCAGGTCGAGATCGCCGGCAAGGTGTGGCGCTTCGTCGACACCGCCGGCATCCGTCGCCGCGTGCACCTGCAGCAGGGCGCCGACTTCTATGCGTCGCTGCGCACCTCGGCCGCGCTCGAGAAGGCCGAAGTGGCCGTCGTCATGATCGACGTCTCGCAGGCCATCAGCGAGCAGGATGTCCGCATCATCGACCTCGTGCTCGAATCGGGCCGTGCGCTCGTGCTGGCCTTCAACAAGTGGGACCTGCTCGACGACGAACGTCGCCGCTACCTCGAACGCGAGATCGAACAGGACCTCGCCCACGTGGCCTGGGCTCCCCGCGTGAACATGTCCGCGCGCACCGGCCGCCACCTCGAGAAGCTCGTCCCCGCCCTCGAGCTCGCGCTCGAGTCGTGGGACACCCGCATCCCCACGGGCAAGTTCAACGCCTTCCTCGCCGAACTCACGGCGGCACACCCGCACCCCGTTCGCGGTGGCAAGCAGCCCCGTGTGCTCTTCGGCACGCAGGTGGCGTCGCGCCCGCCGACATTCGTGCTCTTCACGACCGGGTTCCTCGACCCGGGCTACCGCCGCTACATCCAGCGGCGCCTGCGCGAGATCTACGGCTTCGAGGGCACGCCCATCGTGGTCAACATGCGCGTGCGCGAGAAGCGGAAGCGCACCTAAGCGATGACCCGGGACTCCGGCGACGCGTGGGTGGAAGGCCCCGGCGGCATACGCCGTTGGGGCGTCTACGGCGCTGCCGGGGTGCTGGTGTTCGACCCGGCGCGCGGCGTACTGCTGCAGCATCGGGCCGAGTGGAGTCACTTCGGTGGCACCTGGGCGCTGCCGGGCGGCGCTCGGCATGAGGGCGAGTCGGCCGTCGACGGCGGGTTGCGCGAGGCGGCCGAAGAGGCCGCCGTTCCGCGCGATGGCGTGCGGCTGCGCTCGGCGATCGTCGTGGACATCGGGTTCTGGAGCTACACGACCGTGATCGTCGACGTCGTGCGGCCGTTCGAGGCCGTCGTCGCCGACCCCGAGTCGATCGAGTTGCGGTGGGTGGCGGTCGACGAGGTCGACGGGTTGCCGCTGCATCCGAGCTTCGACGAAGCCTGGCCGACGTTGCGCGCGCTGCTGCGCGAACGCACGACGCTAGTGGTCGACGCCGCCAACGTTGTGGGGTCTCGGCCGAACGGGTGGTGGAAGGATCGGGCGGGGGCGACATCCGCTCTGCTCACCCGCATCGAGGATGCGGCGGCGGGCGGGTTCGATCTGGGCGACGGCGTTCTTCGTTGGCCACGCGTCGTTGTCGTTGTCGAGGGTCGGGCCGCGAGTGTGGCCGAGACGTGGGCGGGCGATGAGGCGCGTGAGGCGTTGCTGCCGGGTGTCGAGGTGCGGGTTGCCGAGCGGGATGGCGACCAGGCGGTTGTGGATGTCGTGGGGGAGGTGTTGGCGTTCGCCGATGCCGATGCCGATGCCGATGCCGATGCCGATGCCGATGCCGATGCCGATGCGGATGCCAGGGCGAGTGCGGGTGCAGGTGCAGGTGCGGGCGCGGGAGCGAATGTCGTGACCGTGGTGACCGCCGATCGTGAGCTCGTGGAACGTGTCGAGATGCTCGGCGCGACGACGCTCGGGCCCAGCTCGTTCTTGCAGCTGGTCGACGCCGCCGAACGCTGAAGCGCGGGCGGGTCGAGCGACCGGGTTACCAAGACCGCACTGTTGGAGGCGGTGGTTAGGCGCGCTTGCGCGCCCAGATCGACGGTCGGAACGTTCAGCGTGCGTTCATGGAACTGCCGGGCCACACCCGGCTGAGTTTCGGCGTACGGGGGAGAAGCTGCGAGCATAGATCAGTAGTTGTGAACGATGGCGTTTGCGTGACACCGACAACCGTGACCCGTGAGTGGAGCCATCCGTGCAGGAATTCTTCGACAATGTCTTCGTGAGGGCGGGCGTCTCCGCCGCCCTCGGAGCACTCGCCGCCATCGTGATCACCGCGATCGTGGCGTTCGTGTTCCGGCGCATCGCCCGGCGGGAACGCTGGGTGCAGCGCTTCGTGGACCGCGTGCGGCGGCCGTTCCGCGTCGTGCTGCTGATCGCCCTCGTTTGGGTGGCGCTGGCCATGGCCGTCAACGATGCCGAGTGGCGCAACTCGATCGACTTTGTGGCGCGGATTCTGATGATCGCGGCCGGGGCGTGGCTCGTGGCATCCCTGGCCCTGTTCTTCGAGGACGCCGGACTCGACCGGTATCGCATCGATGTGGCGGACAACCGGGTGGCGCGACGCGTGCGCACGCAGGTGTTGATCCTGCGGCGCCTGACCGTTGTGGTCATCGTGATCGTCGCGATCGCGTCGATCCTGCTCACGTTCCCGGGCGCGCAGGCGGTGGGTGGCAGCATCCTGGCGTCGGCCGGTGTGGTGTCGATCGTGGCCGGTCTGGCCGCGCAGTCGAGCCTGGCGAACGTGTTCGCGGGCATGCAATTGGCGTTCAGCGATGCCATCCGCGTGGACGACGTCGTGATCGTCGAGACCGAATGGGGCCGCGTCGAAGAGATCACGCTGACCTATGTGGTCGTGCACCTGTGGGACGACCGCCGCATGGTTCTGCCCTCCACCTACTTCACGTCGACGCCGTTCCAGAACTGGACGCGTCGCAACTCCGAGCTGCTGGGTGCCGTCGAGTTCGACCTCGACTGGCGCGTGTCGCCCGCGCAGATGCGAGAAGAACTCGACCGTGTGCTGGCCGAAACCGAGCTGTGGGATGGTCGCGCCTCGGTGTTGCAGGTGACGGACGCCGTGGGTGGCTATGTGCGCATCCGCGTGCTCGTGACCGCGGTCGACGCGCCGACGCTGTTCGACCTGCGCTGCTACGTGCGTGAGGCCCTCGTGACGTGGCTGCACGAGACGAGCCCGGGTGCGCTGCCGCGCGAGCGCGTCGTCATCACGGAGCCCGGCGAGAAGCGGGCGCCGACGCGCGAGAAGAAGAACGTGCCGACGGATGCGCACGGCTTGTTCTCGGGCGACCAGGCGGGTGAGGAGCGCGCGAGTCTGTTCACCGGGCGGATCACGACGATCAGCCCGGAGGAGGCGGCGCTGGCAGCGGACGGTTCTGATCGCGGCTAGGCCGCTCAGGCCGAGACGGGCGTGGGCCACCAGGCCGGCAGAAGCGACATGACGGCCGCGGCATAGGCCTCGGCGTCGGTGTCTTCGCCCAGGGCCCACTGTTCGATGCAGGCCATCGTGCCGCCAGCGAAGTAGGCGGCCGCGGCCTCGGCCGAACCCGCCGGCGACATCTCGACACCGGCCTCGCGCCAGAAGTCGAGGGCGATGGAGATGCGCTTGTGCAGGGTCGACACGAGGATGCGTCGGAACCCGGCATCGTTCTTCGCGAGGAACAGTGCGCGATAGGCGGGGCGCTCCTCACTGACGTGGGCCAGGATCTGGCGCATTGACGCCTGGTAGCTGGCGCTCACGACCGACGGCTGGGCGAGGCTGTCACGGGTGACGTCGACCGTGGCGAGGCGGTCGACGATGCGCCCGAAGATGTCGGCTGCGAGTTCCTCGATGCCTCGGTAGTGGCCGTAGAAGGTGGTGCGGTGCACATCGGCCGCCCGGCACAACTCGGCGACACCGATGTCGTTCAGGTCTTTGTGTTCGAGCAGTTCGAGCAGCGCCGTGGTGAGGGCCCGCAGGGTGCGTGCGGTGCGGGGCTCGTCGGACGGTGGCGTGCCGATATCGCGCAGCGAAATGATGGGTGCGGTCATCTCTCCATTATCGATCGCGGGCGTGTGGTTCGTGCGCCGGGTCATGCGTCCCTCAATGGAGCGTGGAGTATCGCGAAAGTTGCCGTTGGTCCACCATAGGCTGCTGCGGTGTCGTCCGGGACGGCATCGTCGCCAGTAGTCAGTTAACGCGTCGTCCAGGATGTGAGGAGCTGCTCTTCATCGGCGTCGGAGAGACCAGCCCGCGTGGTGTTGCGTGCTGCGGCAGCAGTTTTCTCGGTGTCGTCGGTGAGGGCGCTGGCGTCAGAATTCGATTGCTGCGAGTTCGCCGCGCGCTCGGCGGCCAGGATGTCGGCCAGCGTGTCGGCGAGGGGGCGCAGCTGCACCCCCGCTTCGAGGGCTCGCGACACGTCGCGGTCGTTCATGCCCCACCAGTCGCGATCGTCGATCCAGAGCGGGAGGCTGCGCGGGCCGGCCCACGGGGAGACGCCGTTGTCGAGCAGCCAGCGTTCGTCGACCTCGATGACCGGGCCCATGTGGTTGACGGCCTGGCGTGCGATGGCGACGTGCTCGGAGAAGGGGAGGGCGGGGCTGGTTGCGTTGAAGACTCCGCGGATGCCGCGCTCGACGAGGCTGACGATGAAGGCCGCGAGGTCGCGCACATCGATGAGCGCCGTCGGCAGGTCGGGGACCGCGGGGACGAGAACCGGGCGCTGGGCGTGGGTGGGAACTATCCGCTCGTCGTCGGACGGGGATGTGAGCTGCGCTGTTTTAGCCGGCTCTTCGGCTGCCGGCGCGAAACGGGTGGGCTCTTCCGCTGCCGGCGTGATACGGGTGGGCTCCTCGGCGGCGCGCGCGAAACGGGTGGGCCAGTAGGTGCTGCGGCCGGTCGGGTCGCCGGGGCCGCCGATCAGGCCAGGGCGGACGATGGCGCTACGGTCGGGGCCGAAGGCTGCGAGGACGGCTCGCTCGGCGGCGGCCTTCGCGACCCCGTAAGGCACGTCGGCGGCCGGGGTGGTGGGGTCGGGATCGGGGAAGGTGACGGCATCCTCGTCGGCGTTGCGTTCGGATTGGCTGGCGTAGGCGCTCGTCGAGGAGACAAAGAGGTAGGCGTCGGCGTGGGTCTCGAGGGCGTCGACGGCGGCTCGCACCTGGTCGAGGGAGCGGGAGAGGTCGATGACGGCATCCCAGCGTTCGGGCGATGGCTCGGATGTCGAGGGCAGCACGCTGGCGTAGGCATCCGGCTTGTCGCGGTCGGCGCTGATGAAGCGGGCACCGGTGGGCACACGACCCGATTCGCCGCGCGCGAGGCACGTGACCTCGTGACCCGAGGCGAGTGCCGCCGTAACGATCTCGCCGCCCAACCATGCTGTGCCGCCCAAAACGAGGAGTCTCATGGGGTCAGTCAACCAAGGTGCGGGGCCGGAGCGGGCCGGGTTCGCTGACGGCAGACCTGGCGCGTCGCGCGCGATGGCGGCATAGTCGGAGCATGCATCACAAAGAACAGCTGCACGGGTACCTGAAAGTCAGGCGCGCCGACCTGCTCGGCAAGCTCGACGGGCTCGGCGAATACGACGCCCGGCGGCCCCTCGTGCCCACCGGCACTAACCTGATCGGCCTGATCAAACACGTTGCGAGCACGCAGCTCGGTTACTTCACGGACGTGTTCGGGCGCCCCGCCGACCGCCCGATCGCATGGGACATGACGACCGACGCCGATATGTGGGCCACGGCCGACGAGTCGCTCGCCGAGATCATCGACTTCCACCACTACTCGAACGAGCAGACCGACGCCACCATCCAGGCCCTCGACATCGATGCGCCGGGCCGGGTGCCGTGGTGGCCGGGGGAGCGCGGCAACGTGACGCTGCATCAAATTCTCGTGCACATGACGGTCGAGACATCGCGTCACGCGGGGCACGCCGACATCCTGCGCGAACTCATCGACGGCTCGGTGGGCAACGGGCCGAATGACCCGAACATCTCGACGACGGATGCAGCGCACTGGGTCGAGGTGCACGACACGATCGAGCGTGCGGCTCGTGAGGCGGCGGGGTTGACCGAATAGGGGCGCTCACAGCATCCGAATCACCGGCGAAGGGCTCGGCGGACGGGGAGGGTAGGAGTACCCCTTCCTCGACGCGTCGCCGCCTGGCACTCTGGGTGCGAGCCCCGACGAGTGGGCTCATTCTGGCTCTGACGTCACAAAGGGGAACGCTGTGAAGAGAAGGTCGCTACACATTTTGGCCACGGGGGCCGCCGCCGCCCTGGCACTTGCGCTGCTGCCAGCGGCCGCCGCCACCGCCGCCACGACCATCACCACCAACGGCAACATCTACCACGGCTACGGCTACACCATCAAACCGGACGGCACGTCGTCGGGCATTGCGAAATACGCCGGCGCCACCATCTATGACCAGAACGTTTCGTTCTCACCCGACGGTACGCGCATCGTCTATACGTCCCAGCCGGAGGCCGGGCAGCCGTCGAACGTCGTGACCGCCAAGGCGGATTACACCAACAAGAAGACGCTCTACAGCGGGGAGACCTTCACGACGAACTACCCCCTGGCCCCGGTCTGGTCGCCGAACGGCGCGCGCATCGCCTACGTGGTGAGCTCGGACAATGCGGCGTCGCGCATCGTCACGTCTAACCCGGATGGCACAGGGAAGAAGGAGGTCACCAACACGGCCGATATGCCGAGCGTGTCTCGCTCCGTGTCGTGGTACCCCGATAGCGACCGTGTGCTGTACGTGAACAAGACCAACCAGCTGTGCACGATCTCGACGACGACCAGCGCGAAGACGTGTAAGAACTTGCCGAGCCAGTCTGTAACCGGTGCTGAGTTCAGCTCGCCGTTCAGCGCACCGCGACTGGCGCCGGATGGTTCCACCGTTCTTCTGACACTGTGGCAAGGCGAAACCACTCAGCGTCTCGACATCGCACGCGTGTCGGTGAACGGAACGAACTTCGTCAACCTGACCGCCAACATGGGCCTGCGCCAGGCAACGGACGTGGTCTGGTCGCCCGACGGATCCTCGATCGCCTTCGTCTACAGCCCCGCCGCGCAGAACGAATACCAGCAGATTGCGGTCATGTCGAAGAACGGCACGAACCTGAAGTTGCTCGCTGCGACGACCGGCCACGCGGGTGCGACCGCCTGGCAGCCGAAGGTGACCGCGGTCAACGACCCGAGCGCGCTGGCCGTGTCCCGCGTGGGCTACTGCGGGAACAACGGGGGAACCTACGCCTGGCTGGACTTGAAGGCCTCGTGGAAGGCGGACCCCAAGGCATCCGTTGCGTCGTATCACATTTATGAGAACGGCACGAACATCAAGAATGTGACGAACACGCGCTTGAACGCGGGGACGCTCTCGACGACCTTCTCGAGCACGCAGTGGTGGGCGCAGGATGCCAAGACGCTTATTTACACCGTGAAGGGTGTGACCGCCGCGGGTGTCGAAACCGGGCCGTCGAACACGGTGACGATCAACGTTCCCGCTCTGGACTGCTGATCGGTTGACTCTCGGACGAGCCCGGCTGACGTGTGATGCGTCGGCCGGGCTCGTTTTTTGTGCTCGGGCGACCGACTGATTCTGGTGTCGCACGAGCGGATCGTTGCTGGCCGACGATGACGCCGAGGAGGACCAGGATGACGCCGCCGATCTGAATGATCGTCAGGGGTTCGGCCGCGAAGATCGTGCCGAGCAGCACGCCCGTGACGGGGTTGAGCAGGCCGATGACGCCGACCGTTCCGGCGCTCAGGCGCTTGAGGCCCATGAACCAGCACCAGAAGGCCAGGGCTGTTGCGATCACGCTGACGTAGGCGAAACCGAGGATGGCTCCCGTGTCGAGTGCCGGGGGAGCGCCCTCGAATATGAGCGCCGCAACAGTCAAGGCGCCTCCGCCCGCGAGCAACTGCCATGCCGTCAGCGACAAGACGGGGATGTCGCTCGCCCACCTCTTCGAGAGCACGTAGCCGAGCGCCGACATCACCATGGCGCTCGCCGAAGCGATGACACCCCACGCGTTGACCCCCGTGGACGAGGTGGCGACGATGAGGAGCACCCCCAGCATCCCGATCAGTGCGCCGGCGACCACGCGGGGGACGGGGCGTTCCGAGGCGAGGGCCCAGGCAAGGCCGATCATGATGAGGGGTGCGGCGGCCATGATGCTCGCGGCGACGCTCGACGGCAGCAGTTGCGCGGCCACATAGAGCAGCACGAAGAACGCGCCGACGTTGAGGATGCCGAGCACCGCCGACCTCCACCACCACATGCCGCGCGGCCGGCGTCGGGCGAGCAACATGAGCAGAATGCCGGCCGGAAGTGCGCGGATGGCGGCTCCCCAGAGCGGGCTGTCGGCGGGGAGGAGTTGTTTCGTCACGAAGTAGGTGCTGCCCCACGCGATGGGTGCGACAGCGGTGATGAGGACCCAGTGCCATTTATCTTCCATGGAAGTTAATATAGCTTCCTGGGAAGGTATAGTGCAGGCATGAGTGCGAAACCGGGTTCCCCGCGCGATGACCCCGAAGAGCGTGCTGGGCGCGAGGGGTGGGCTGTGCGCGACGACCGAGCTCAGCGCGGGGACCGCGATGGCCGGGACGACCACGTTGCCCGCATCCAGGCCGAGTGGGAGCGTGAGCGCCCTGACCTCGACGTGTCGCCCCAGGGCGTCTTCGGGCGTCTGCATCGACTCGCGGCGCTCCTGATGGACGAGATCACGGTCGTCTATCGCGAGCACGGCCTCACCGAGGGGGAGTTCGACGTGTTGGCCGCCCTGCGCCGCGCCGGCGAACCCTTCGAGCGGGCACCCGGCGAGCTCGCCCAGCACACCATGGTGACGACGGGCGCGATGAGCAAACGCATCGACCGGCTCGAGGGTGCCGGACTCGTCACGCGCCGGGCCTCGTCCGAGGATGGGCGCGGGCGCGTGGTGGCCCTGACGGCCGAGGGGCGGCGCGTGATCGACGCGGCGTTCACCGACCACATCGCGAACGAACATCGGCTGCTCGAGGGCATGCCCGCGGCGGATGTCAGGCAGCTCGAGTCGCTGCTCGCGAAGTGGTTGGGGCACGTCGACGGCTGAACACCCACCTCGTTACAATCTCGCGCAAGCATCCCGCCACGACACGCCGAGGCGCTAGTGTGCTGATGACATGAGGGGGAGTCATGAGCGCATCTGAGCGCCCGAGCGAGGCCGCACTGTGGCGTGCCGGGTGGCGGCTTGTCGCGGGGTATGTGCCCTACGTGCTTCGTGGGCGTCGGCGGACGATGGCGATCGTCATCGGTTTTGTTCTGGCGATCTTCGTCGGGAGCGCCTCTCTTGGATTCGATGTGCTGCTTTCGGGCGGGCTGAATACGTTGATTGTCGGATGGGCCGCGGTTGCAGCAGGAGGCGGCGCGCTACTTGGAGTGTCCCTCACAATCTGCAGCGCAACCATGCTCGAATACGAGCTCCAGCCGCGACCTCGAACCAGCTCGCGCGTCGACCGAGCACGCAATCGCGCTCTGCGTCGTAACCCGTCCACGGCCCCGCACGCCGACGACGCGACGCTCGTGCGGGTTACCGATTCACTGCGGACTCATCGTTCGACGTTATCGGCGAGCATCGTCGGCAACGGTCTGCTCATCGGTTTGTGGATCGTGCTCGTTGCGACCAACGTCTCCGCCAGCGGCGAGATCAGCGTGGTCGGCCGTGTCTGGGCTGCAACGATCGTGGTCATGGTCGGCATCCAGGTGTTCGGCGTTCGCATGCTCGGTCTCACGGACTGGCGCCTGGGGCTGATCGAGCCTGTTGCGCGACAGAGATTCGGCCACCCATCCCGAGTAACGAATGTCTGAGCGGATGCCTGAGCGCGCGGCCGAGCGTGAGCTCCCGTCCGGATCGGGCGTCTGGCGCCACATACCGTGGTGGTATGTGGGTGGCGCGGCCGTCACGACCGCGGTCGGATTCTTCGTCTTCTTCGCGATCGGGCCGTTCCCCGCAGGGTTCGCCCTGTTGTGGTTGCCTATCGTCGCTGGTTACGTGCGTTCGTCGAGGCAGGATGAGGCCGACGCGCGCGCCTATGTCGAGACGGCGAGCGCCCAGGGTGTCGCCCCCGCCGATGCTGCCGATGAATACCGTCGTATCGTCGGCGGCGAAGCCCCCGACTTCTGGTTCGACCTCTCTTCAGGCGGATGGCGCGATGAAGCGCGCTTCGCGGTCGCGCTCACACTCGCCATGATCGGCGCGGGGATGGCTCTGCTCGCGTGGCGTCACCCCGAAACTCTTGCGCCCGAAACGGGACCCACTGTTCTCCTCTGGTCGCTCGCGACAATGGGTGCCGGCTTGGTGTTGCTCCTGGCAAGCCGATGGATCGCCTCGAGAAGGGACCGCGATGTCTCGCAGTGACGTGTCTCCGAGCGGTTGGTGGGGCGAGGGTTGGCGACTGATCGCCGTTTACGTGAGACGGGTGTTTCCGCATCCGGCTGGTCGACGGGTTGTGATCGTTGGAGCGGTCGGAGCGCTGGTCGGCGTCGTGGGCGGTCTGCTGCTGAGCGTTCTGTTCGCCCGGATCGGCTCGCCCGATTCATCGGTCGTCCAGTCGGTCGCGACTGTCGTGACGCTGGGTGTGTTCTTCGGTGCACTGGCGATCACCTGCGCCGCATCCATCCGCCTCATTGGAGCGATGGAGAGGGACACCAGGCCGCGAGCGCTCGAACGCGCCGAGGAACGCCAGGTGCGAATGCTGGTGGTGCACCCCGAGCGGGGCCAGGAAACTGAAACGCGGCTCATCGAAGTTGCCAGAGACCGTTTGCGCATCTCCCAGCGCACAGCGCCGAGCGGGCTCATTGCGGTTGCTCTCGGTGGCGTTCTCTACACGACCTATAACGTGATGCTGCTCGTTCAAGACGATGCTTCGATGTATGAATTGCGCCTCGTTGCCGGTGCTGTGCTCATCGTGGTCGGGGGTGCGAGCCTCTTCCTGGGCTTCCGCTCGCTCGGTCGCTCGACGGCCCACATCGCTGCGCTCGAGGCGCTCCTGCTCGAAAGATCGTCGGCGCCGTCCGCATCCGAAGCTTCTTCGACGACGACGACGACGACGACGGCGGAGGGGGAGTCTCGACCGTGACGAACCTTCCAGCTCCTGACCGGCCGACGCATGCTCCCGGCTTTTGGAGGCACATATCGCCTTGGTATGTCGGCGCGTTCGTCGTCTGCTTCGTGATCGGGATCATGCTCGTCGTCCAGCTGGGCGCTTTCCCCCTGGCTGTGGCGTTTCTCTGGATCATCCCCGTGCGGGAACATTTCGTTCTCTCCCGCCGCACCACGGAGCCCGTCGACAACCGGCCACCCTCGGTACCGATCGGACATCCGAAGGAAGAGGCGTTGTTCGCCCTCTCCGTGTCCTCGCTCACGATAGGAATCGGTTTGATCGCAACATCGCTCATTTCGGCCGACGACCTCACCGTCTCCGACCCGAGAGGCATCTACCTGTGGGCCTTTATCCTCACCGCCCTCGGAACGGCCGGCATCCTCATCGGTCGCGTCTTCATCCGACGCCGTGCCGTGGCGCACGTGATCGAGGGATGGTCTGAGCAATGACATCGAGCAATGGCAAGAAGTTCTTCGATCACCCGTCCGGGAGGCGTGCCCAGGGGCAAGGGGCAGCGACACCCGCAGAGCCCCACCGGCGGCGAAGGAACGTCTGGCGCCTCGTGCCGATCGAGTACGTGGTGGGCGCAGTAGTGACCACGTCTACGCTCATCGTGCTGAACCGCATCAACCCCGATCTTCACCTGTCACTCGTCGTGCTGCCATTCCTGCCGCTGGTCCTTCACTACGTCGTGGTTCGCCAAGCCGACCGCCAACGCGGACCCGGGTCTGAGCGACCCAACATCGATCCGCGGCGCCTGCACGCCAGCCTCGCCCTCGTCGCCTTCTCCGTCGCTGCGGTCACGATCGGCAGCAGCATCATGGTGGGCGTATGGCTTGCGGCGACCTCGTCATCATGGACGGCCAACGCCTCGGCTTGGATGTGGGCGGGCGCCGCAACGTTCGCCCTCGTCATCCCGGCGGCGGTCGCGCTCTTGGCAGTGAACCGCCGCGCAACCGCACCCTCGTCTGAGAACCCGAGCAGCGCCCCGGCTTCGAGCGGCAGCCCTCACGATCACAGGATGGTCTGAACCATGACTTCGAGCACAGACGAGGGGTCCCGAAAGCACGTGACGGGCAAGAATGCCCCGTTCGCTTCGATAGTTCGACCCCCGATCGCCGTGTGGTGGCGCGACGGATGGCGCCTCACCGCTGCGTCTGTTCGACACACGCTGCGTTCCCCGCGGTGGCAGATCGGTCTGGCCGTCGTGACCGTCGCCGGTGCTGTGGGTGGATTGTTCGGCTGGTGGCTCAGCTCGGCTCTTCCGGGTGCCGGTAACGAGTCCGCCACATTCTTCGTCGGGCTGTTCGGCTTGTTCACGGGTTTTGTCGCCGCTGTGCTCACCGGTCTCATAGTGAGCCGGCGTGACCGCACCGCGCGGAGGGTGTCGCGTATCGCGCCGGTCGAGACTCGCCGCGTCTTCTCGGGCGAGACTGACCCGGCGCTCGCCGACCTTCCGACCCAGACCTACGTACGAGGACTCATAGCCGATCTGCGCGAGCGCCTGCCGCTCTTCATCCTCATCTACTTGTCCGTTTCGCTGCTGATGCTCCTCGCGGCGAGCTACGGTGTCGTCACGCGAGGCTCACCGATCCTTGTTGTCCTGATGGCATTGATGGCCATCTCGAACGGAACCTTGAGCATCCTCGCCCTCAAGCTCCTGGGCTCCCACGGCCCACTCCTCAGCCGCCTCGGCAGCGCCCGGCCGGACACCACCCAGCAGGGCCCATCTCATGACTAGCGCTCACCTTGACCATCCCACAGCCGCCCCGCGCAACTGGTGGTCCGAAGGCTGGCGCGTCTACGCCCGCAGCGTGCGCCAGTTCTTCTCGCTGCGCCGCATCCTCACCCTGCTCCTCATCGTTGCAGCATCGGCCGTCGTCGGCGGGCTCGTGGGCGCCGGAATCATCGCGCTCGCCGCCAACCCCCGCCTCTCGGCCGGCACCCTCATCCTCATGCTCGCGGCCGCCGCGGGAGGCGCCTCGATCGTGATCGCACTCGGCGTCTGGTATCTGCGCGACCTCCGCGCTGACGCCCTCTCCTGGACCCCGCTCCCACCCGTCATCGCCGCCCTCGAGAAAGCCCCCATCCCCGACGGCTATCACGTGGATGCCGACACCAAAGCCCTCGTCATCTCAATCGTCCGCCGTCGACGCCGTTCCCTGACCTTCGCCGTCACAGCCCTGATGTCCGTCTTCTTCGTCGGCCTGACCTCCGGCATCACCATCCTGTCTCTCGGCGAAGCCATGACACCACGTCAGATCCTCATCTTCCTTCAGTGCTTCCTGTTCCTGTTCCTCGCGCTCTCGGCTTTGCGGTCGCTCGGCCAAACCACCACGCTCCTCGCCCACACGTTCAGCGGCACCATCCCCGACGTCTCTATCAGCACCCCGCCCACGAAAGCAGTCGGATGATGACACCCCACGTCTCGAGCACCTCAGACGCCCCGCCGCTCACCGAAAGGACCCCTGAGTGACCGGCACGCACCGCATCACCTGGTGGCGCGAAGGATGGCGCGTCTACCGCGTCGCCGCGCCCCTCTTCTTCACGCGCCGCCGCGTCGTGACCGGGGTGGTGACCGTCGTCGCTGCGTCTGCCCTCGTCTACGGTGTCGTGTCGCTGATCCCCGTGCCCGAGTCGGCGCCGCTCTCGTCGGACTTCTTCGCCAGCATCCTCGCCGGTATTGCCGCATTCTTCGTCCTCATAGGTTTCGGAACCTCCTGGTTCACACGCGACAATCGCACCGACGGCCTCTCCGCGGGCAGTACGCTTCCGGACGAACTCGCGCCCCTGCAGAAGGCGCCACCGGCCGCGGGGGAGAGGATCGATCCAGCCCGCCGCGCCCTCGCCATCTCGGTCGTGCGACGCCAACGCCGCAACTACGTCGCCATCCTGACCATGTTCATGCTGGTCACACTGGTGCAGATCACCGGGTTCGTCTTCGCGCTCACGACCCCTGGCTCCCAGCTGTTGTGGCCGCTCGCCACCGTCGTGGCCGCGCTCGCCATCGAATGCTGGATCCTCAACGCCCTGGCCCAAACTTCCGTTCTGCTCGAGAACGCAACCGCCCACCGTGACCCTCCCGCCGAACCGAACGCGCGGTAACCGACCCTGGCACACAGTCGCCCAAATTATCCGCTAGGATTATCAAGTTGTCTTCGCCGCTCGCGGTGGATGACTTCGGGCTGTGGCGCAGCTTGGTAGCGCACTTGACTGGGGGTCAAGGGGTCGCAGGTTCAAATCCTGTCAGCCCGACCATGAAGTCCCGGAAACTCACGAGTTTCCGGGACTTTCAGGTTAACGGATTTGACTACCCCATTAGCAACCGTCCTTGTACTCTACGGCACGGCACGGCACAGCACAGCGACCGCGCCCCAGTCCGCCGCACTGACGTTGCTCAGGGTCCGCTCCGATCATTCGGAATCCGCGTGCGAACCTCATGGGTATGATCATCCACAAGAACATCCAACCTCTCCTCCGACCAACGCATGGGGTCTGGAACCCCTGATGGACGTCGCCGAACGACTCCGATCTCGGCATACCGCTCTCCACGGTCTACGACCGGCGCGTCCACGACGGCCTACCGGTTCGGCAAACATCCGGAGTTCGCCGTTTCCGACGTGCGGGCCTGGCTCGCCGAGCAGCGGGAACCATCCAGCCAACCGGCCACTCCGATCGGCGGTGAACTGAATGGCCTGGCCGCGGTTGACGATCGGCGCCTCCGGCGACATCACCACGCGGGTGATGCCATCCGGCCGATTCGAGGCACGGACCCGCTACCGCGACTGGGTCGGCCGAGCGCGCCAAGTGCAGGCCACCGGCGCCGCCGCCAAGGCAGCCAAGGGCGCGCTGAAAGCGAAGCTGGCCGGGCGGTCCCTCTTCCGACTCACCGGCCCACCGACAGCACCCTGACGCCCGATAGCCTGTTCGCAGACCTCGTGGCCGATTGGTTGATGGGCATCGATGTGGAGGGCCGGGTCTTCAAAACCGCCCGGAACCGGTACGAGCGCAATATGCGGACCCTCGTCTCTGTGGCGTTCGGCAGTCTCACGCTGCGCGAGATCGGCGCCGCCCGGTGCGGCCAGTTCATTAAACAGTTGGCGAAGCTCTCCTACGGCCGCGCCAAGCGGGCCCGGGTGGTGCTGCGGCTTGCCTCGGAACTGGCGGTGCGGTACGAGGTCCTCCCTCGCAACCCGAGCGACTACGTGGGCCGCCTGCACCGCGAGCCGCACATCCCCGATGCGCTCACGGCCCCCGAGGTGAACATGATCCGCCCGGCGATCGCCTAGTGGGAGAGTGCGGCCGACCACATCTCCGGGCCGAAGCCCGACGGCCAACTCGGTGCGATCATCGAGTTGTTGGCGGTCCGCCGCCCGGACGTCGACGTCACTAGCCCTGTGCCCTCCATCCGCGTGCCCGGCAGGATCCCCCAAGACCGCCAGGTCCACCCGCGTCGTGGCCATACCCACCTTCACCGCCCACGCGGTCCGCCGGCGGCTAGCCAAGGTAGAGAGTCTCGGCCTGGACGAATTGCTGTTCCCGTCCCGGGGCGGCACGCCGCTGACGACCGCGAACGTGCGCCCCCAATTGGGACAGGTACTCGAGGGAGCGGGCATCAAGGGAGTGACCCCGCACATGCTCCGCCGCACGGTTGTCACAGCGGTCAGCACCGACGCCTGCATCGAACTAGCCTCAGAGATGCTCGGCCACACGGACACGAAAATCGCTGTGCAGCACTACATTCAACGCAGCGGCATGGTGGACCCGGCCAGGGCCGCACTCCTCGACCGAGCATTCGCGAAGGCGGAAGAGTGTCCGCGATGCTGATGCGGTGGCAGCACGGTTCCGCCCGGTGGTTCCTCAGCTCTTCAGCGGATCAGTGGCCCAGGCCACAGCTGCGTTCCTCACCGGTTGTTCGCGATGGATGTCGGCTATACGGTGCCGCTCCGGTGGCGACAGCGCGTCTTCTTGGATTTTTCCGGCGAGTGTCGACCACGGATCACGGTGGCACCATCATCTCTTATGGAGTTGTGCCGGAAGCCCGAGAATCAAGTCCTCGATGCAACACGCGGGCCTCCTCAGAACTGCCTTCCATTGTGCGCCCACGATCGAGGGTTCGCTATGGCTCCATCGGCTAAGGCGGAACCCTCCGCGAGACACCAAAAGCGTTGCTCCAAGCGTTGAGGGTTGAAGAATGATCACCTTAATGCGACGCACCTCCGCGAGGTGCGTACCTTAAACAAACGATGCAGGACTGAAATTTCAAGCCAGGCGATCGCCGATAGGATCAAGGATTGAGTGCATCATTCAAGTGAAACGGGGACGCAGTGACGCGAGAGGAATTCACCCGTCCGGTGCGAAACGCGCTCGCCGCGAGAGCAGGACATCGGTGTTCATATCCGGGTTGCTCGAATCCGACGACTGGTCCTAGTGGATACGACGCCGTTGCCAGTGCCGGCATGGCATGCCACATTTACCCGGCATCTGGTGGAGGCCCTCGCTCCTCCCTTCCCCTACCACCTGGTGTTGGACGAACCGACCTCGAGAACGGGGTTTGGATGTGCTGGACGCATGGTCGGATCATCGACCAGGATGACGGAAGGTTCAGCCCTCGCACGCTTATCGATTACCGCCTCCGAGCGGAGGAACGTGCAGGCGAACAATTGTATGGACCGGAAGTGTCCCTCGGATCTCGCTTCCTTGTTCGCCATTCAGCGACCATTCATGTACTTAACAACGCTGAGGCTTGGGATGACCGGCTTCGCTTAACGTGGCGAGAAGACCTCGCCAACGCGCTCACGGACGGCGGCGTATTGGCTGTCTGGGGAGAGGAGGCCGAGCATGCCGTGTGGATGTTGTTCGCGGAGATGATTCGAAACACGCTCGAGCACGGCTCCGGTTCAGGGATCTTCATCACGACGAACCACAACACGGCCGAAGTGTTCATTCAAGACGAAGAGTTCGGTTTCGAACAACTCCGGTCTCAGAGCCGACCCGGGGGTGGGGCTAAGAGTCTCGAGGCCTTCGCGCATGATTTGGGTGAGCGGTTCGAGGTTAATGCCGAAGTGCATGACGGCGGGATCTATATTCGCGTATGCGCCCGCGCTTACGCATCCCCGTTTGATCCGTGCTCTGTGCAGCTTGAACATGAAGAACTAAACGACGCTCAATTAGATGAGCTTGAAGGTTGTTCGACCGTGCACGTATATGCGCCGGAGCGCTTGATGTTATCGGACGGCTGGGTCGTGCCGAACGCGGTGCAAGAAGTTTTCAAACTCGGCGCGAGGGTAGTAGTGCACCACCGACGGGTGCAAGGCGCCCTAGTTCAAGACGAAGTCAGGCGGCAATTCCAGGACAAGATGGACTTAGTCGCATTCGCTGAAATCGAGTGACGTTCCGCTCATGGCGATGCGCAAGACTGCCTGTCGGGCCTTTGACGTTGCCTCGATCTGCCGATCACTGCTCCAATGAAGGAACAATGCTGGCGTAGACGCGGTCGACTGCAACTTGATCTCAACGAGCCGACCGAGAACCTCCCTATTGAGGTCGACGGTCCCGATTCTGGCCTATGCCATTTCAACGCACCAGCGCTAAGGCTTCCTCAGAACACGACATATCCATGGCCTTGGATCGAAAGGAGCACGTTGGTCGAGAGCAGTCCCAGCCTCAGTATTAGCTTGAGCTAGAAGCTCAGGCATTGCGGTACGTAGTTGACGGGCTGTGTTTGCCGCAATTCGAGCAACTAGATCGTCCAGCTCGGCTTCTCGTGCCTCGTCGTCCAATTTTACGTACCGCTTTTGTAGGCCTTTGGAAACCAGGCTTACGGAAAGGAGAGAAATCGCAGAAAGGACCAGGTAAGTCCCATAAAGCCAGAACGACGTCTGGAGCTCAGCGCGAACCACGAAGCCAAGTGCGAATGCAATTGTGATCCCAGTCGCGGTCTGCCAACGTAGAACCATCTCAATGCGAGGAAGACGGTATCGCACATCTGGCTTCACCGGCCATATCAGGGCGGCAGTGTAGAAAATCGAGAGAACAGTCGCTCCGAAGAAAAAGGGGCTGGCTTCCTGGAATTTGGGTTGAGGCCAAACGGCCAGTAAACCAAAGGTCAATACGGTGACGGCGCTCCAACAGACCGCGAAAAAGCGAAAGACTAACGCTAGCCGATGGAGGCGCCGTATTTCGTTTTCTGTTGTCGATGGCATTGTTCGATTCTCTCGAAGGACTTCGAAGTCAGTAAGTCTGAGGCAGGTGAAGAAGCTGTTTCCACTCGCGCCGTTCGGTGATCAGTTGCTAGCGGAGCAGGACTCCCGCAACTCTCTCGAAGAATGGGGCTTCTCGGGACATTTGTCGCGGCATTTGCGCCTTTCCCGACAATATCGGATTGCTCAGCAGTAACATCGCGACTGTTTCCTAGTCTTGACTTGAAGCACCTGCGAGCGGGAGGTAACCCTCTTCAGGAGTTGAAGAGGGTTACGGGGCCCGAGGGAAGGTAGCCTGCTTTTCGGGCACTTCGACCGTCGGGCTGTCAGATGGAGTGGCCGCATGGTGAAGTACAGCGCGACAGCGGTTCCACTTCAGAACCTGCTGGTCGACCCCAATCACTTCAAGTTGAGACGTCCAAGCCTGCCCGTCAACTTTGCTGAATCTCGATTCGAAGGACCACTGTGAGAGATATCCACGCTGAGGTGATCAACCAAACCGTGAGCGCACTTACCACCACGATCGACGCACTCGATCCGGAGAGACCTCTAGAGGCGCTTGACGGTCAGATCGATGATGCGATCGCAACTATGGTCGAATTGATAAGAGGGCATGACCCAATCGAGGTCATCGAGCAGAGTCGCCTTTGTGCCTTTCCATGGCAGGCCGGTCAGCCGGTCTATCAAGCCGGCGTAGAGAACGGGTGGAGTTGCACCGAACTCGTCGCGATAGTTGCGAGTAAGTCTAATCTCTCAAACACGACCGCATCACGGCCTGGGGAGATTATCGAAAGTTGTCTGGAGATCGCCGGACAATTGCTCCGTCTAGGAATGATTCGCGCGACGATCAGTGCCGAGCCTACAAATCCGCTGGCGTTGATCGGCGCAAAGCTGCAAGCTTCAGAGCTTATGATGAGGGGGTCCTCCTACTCTGAGCTCCTAGAAACAACCACGCGAACGTTGTTCGGCGAGCCAACCGTTGACGCTAATTTGCGTGAAGCAATTGGTTTCGGTGCTCCAGAGGCGATATCCGTCCTGGGCGCGCTACATGACCTTCAAGTCGCGAACATGAATCGTCGTCAAGAAGCAGGTCTCCGAGCTATGGACGCCGCCAGACGTCGTCACGAGCTCGGAATCGCATCACGGGAGGATATAGCGGAGGCGGCCAAGAAGTTTGATCGCGCTTGCAACCCCGATTCTGCCGCCGCGTCTGTCTCGGTAGCGGACCTCGTCCGCTCGACCGGATTAGCTGACAAGGTCGTCATGGACGTGCTGGATGCCTTCACCTGGCGTCCTGACGTGACTCAGAACGTTGACGAGGAAGTGCGGGCGTTTCTTTCGGGCAACAACCCCTTACGGGTGTCGCCCGTCGTGCGGACCAAGTCCTCGCGAGCACTGCTCATTCACCCGGTGTTGACGCAGGGGGCGATCCGGGAGCGCTTGGAGTCCGCTCTACGATCAAGCGCAGGCTGGGAGCAGTATCAGAATCACCGAGGAGCCCTGCTCGAGCAACGCACCCGCCAGGCCTTCGAGCGATTGGTCGGACCGGCATGCGCATGGCACTCGCTCCTCTACTACGTCCCAGCGTCCGAGGCCGAGCGGCAAGCTGATCCGGTTGGATATAGCAAGCGGGTGGAGGGTGACCATTTGATCGTCCTTGACGACGTGGCGATCGTGATCGAGGACAAAGCCGTTGCATTGAGTCCTCAGTCCCGTTCCGGGGCCAGTTTCCGGTTGCAAAAGGACCTAACTGGCATCATCACTAAAGCGTCCGAGCAAGCTGATCGTCTCGTCCGTCGCATCCAGGCAGATGGAGGGCTCCGTATTCACGGAGAAGGCTGGATCGACCTGAGTCACATTCGTGAGTTTCACACAGTTGCCGTTAGCCTAGACGATCTAACCTCCACGTCCACGGCAACCGCGCAGCTCGTTCAAGCGGGCCTGATCGCAACTGAATCCGTACCGTGGACCGTTTCTATTCACGATCTGGACCTCATTGCGGAGCTATCCGCTCACCCAGCCGAGTTTCTCCTTTACCTCCGCAGACGTCGCCACCCGCTCGCTACAGTCCTCTATACGGCACCGGACGAGCTAGATCTGTTTCTGTACTTCTTCGAAGCTGGGTTGTACGTCGAGGAAGATCCACATGAATTGCGCGCGGCATTCCCTTTCCTACCGGAGCCTACCCCCGCCGAGCTCGATCGCTGGCGCAAACAGATCCCGAGTGTAGTCACTAGCCGGACGGATCCATTAGATGCTTGGTATCAAGAGGACTTCCTTCGCGTTCGTGCGGGAAAATCGCGGACGCCGTCGGCCCCTAGCAAGCCGCGCAGGACCCCTAGTCCTCTCGACGAACTCGTCGAACAGATGGATGAGTTGGGTGCATTTGGAAGGACGTCAATCGCGGCAACTCTTCTTTCCGGAGATCGGAAAACTCAGCAGCAAATGTCTCGCCATGGCAGGGACGTAGTCCGTGCGTCAGATCGAGGCACGCTCCGGCGAAGCGTCACCGTTCCAGTCCAGAGCCTGAGCGACGGTGGCTGGCTACTCGTCTGGGCTACGTGTCCAACGGAAGAGAGCCGCCACGACTGGGAGCGTGAGATGCGTGAGTACGTTCGAGTGAAGGGGCATCAGCTGAGATTGGCGCGAGGAGCCCTGTTCGCGTTCGACGGAGCAAGCGGCGAGATGTTCGCCGTGTATTCGGAGACAGTCCCCAACGACCTAAGCCCGTCCGAGCTAGCAAACGCTAAGAAGCTTCTTCCGTTATCTGCCCTTCGCCCAGTTGAACAGGTGAAGAAAGCGATGAGTGGCCAGCGCACTCAACCACGCCGCAAGAAAAAACATGGATAAGTAGGTGGCCGGTTGTTTCATGGTAGCGCGCAACGGGATGTTCGAACGGAAGAGTGGCGAGATGCGCGTGAGTGTTCCAGGCAGCGCTAGGTCATTGCTCTGCGATGCGGTGTATACGTCGGCGGTACTGGCGATTTGGCCATGGCGCCAGTCAGCACGAGCACGGGGCGCTGACAGAGATTGCGTCGACACCTACCGCAAGAGGATGAAGTGGGCCCTTGGCAAGTAGCCTGATCCGCGCGGTTCAGTGGCGCGAGGACGACATTTTCGCTGTCAAATTCGGTAGTGGTCGGGTTGTCGGATTTCCAGCTCCCGACGGTTTCAAGGACTCCGTCCTCGGCATGACCATGGTCGAGTATCGACCATGGTCGAAGCGCCTCATATTCGAACGCGGCGCTGGCTTTGTGTACAACTGGGAGGTAGGTTCGCCCAGCAACTGGGCACCCCTCAAGGGCCGGCCGGTTGTATATCTCGATCAGAACCATTGGAGCACTCTGAGTAAACAGGTGTTCGCTCCACATAGGGTCTCACGAGCCGCGGAAGGAAACGCCGCTCGCGCGCTTCTTCAGCTAGCTGAGGCGAAAAAGGTTATTCTTCCCTTCTCTGCTGCTCACCTCTCGGAAACGGCGGCCTGGTCCAATGAGCGTGGGCGACTAGAGTTGGTGGACACAATTTTCTCCGGCAGCGGTGGCTGGCAAATGCTCGATCCTCTCAAGGTTCGGTCGGCCGAATTTCGGGCTTCCCTTCGAGCATCCGCAGGCCTGTCCAGTGAGCGCTTTCCAGATGTATTTACGCTTGCTCCGTTCGCAGCGCTGGATTCTGAGAAGCGGAATGTACGGTCCAACCACTCCTTGGATATCGTTCCTGACGGCTGGGAGTGGATCCATCAGATGTTGCTTTCGGCTGTAGTTTACGTTTCATGCATGATGGACCGTGCTCCTACACCACGCGGCAATCTAGATGGTTGGGTAGATCGAGTACGAGAGTTTTCTGAGTGGCTATCTGGGGAGAAGCAGCGGACCAAAGAACAGCGCCGTCGTGCTGCTTACGTGTTCGCGCTCTCTGATACGACCAACGAGGTGTCGAAGGCTGCTTTCGAGGTCGGCCTCACGCCTGATCAAATGAGCTATTGGAACAGGGCCACGTGGGACAGTGTCGAAATCGGAGCGCCAGGGATATCTCTCTTCCGAGCTGCAATGGTGGACAAGTTACTCGCAGGCTCGCCCTGGGAGGCGAACGATTTGACGGATCTCGTGTATCTAAGTACGGCCGCCGCCTATTCGGATCACGTTGTTGGTGAGCGTGGCACGATCGCGCTACTTCGTCAGGCGGCTGCGAGGCTCAAGCTGCCCGTCCAGCTGCATAGCAATCTCGCTTCTCTTGAAGCCGTTCTAACGACGACTCGCGTGCCGTCCCAGTGAGCTTTTGGCAGGCTTGCCTGCCGTCGCCTTTTCAGGCCGGCTGCGGGATAATTTCAAGGCATGCTAGCCGAATTGGCAGGCGAGCCTGCACGAACGACCGTCGGGGAACGCGAGGATTGTTGCCGTTAATCGACGGATCATCCATGTTCCGCTCCGTCCTAATTTGCTTACTATGGTGTTTGCGGCCGTCGCAGTCGTTAGAACCGTTTTTGTGCGCGCGACATGGCGACTAACACCAACCTTGCTTTGAGTTTCGGTCCCCTTTATGGTGTGCACATGTCCCTCCGCCTCGAAGAAGTTGTCATCGACTGCAGCGAACCATCCGCTCTCGCCCGCTGGTGGGAGGTGGCGACCGACTGGCAGGTCATCGAT
Source organism: Okibacterium fritillariae (assembly GCF_052783725.1). NCBI lineage: Bacteria > Bacillati > Actinomycetota > Actinomycetes > Micrococcales > Microbacteriaceae > Okibacterium > Okibacterium fritillariae. Next base: position 2,010,293 of record NZ_CP199917.1, on the reverse strand, counting down.
GAAGATGAGGACGGCGTCGAACTCGCGCCCGCGCCCGGGCAGACGCCGACGCTCATGTTCGTGAAAGTCGCCGATCAGAAGAGCGTCAAGAACCGACTGCACCTCGACTGGGTGCCCGACGATCAGCAGGCCGAAGTCGACCGCCTGATCGGGCTCGGCGCGACGCGCGTCGACGTGGGGCAGGGGGAGCAGTCGTGGGTGGTGCTGGCCGATCCCGAGGGCAACGAGTTCTGCATTCTCGCCGCGCGCTAGCTGGCCGTGAGTTGGATGTGCGTGACCGACGAGCCCTTGTCGCACGAGCGTGAGCGACATATCGTTAAGTATCGTTCGACATCCAATTATGCGAGGAGAACATCATGGCTAGTTCGTTCCCGACCGGTGGTTTCGGCGGAGTCAACGCCGACAGCATGTGGCAGACGATGGAGCAATTGCGCGCCAACTTCGAGAAGCGCGTCGGCGGCGGCACCCGCATGGGTCGCGGCGACGTGCGCGCGGCCGTTCTGGCCCTGCTCGCCGAGCGTCCCATGCACGGATACCAGATCATCCGCGAAATCGAAGAGCGCAGCGGCGGCAGCTGGAAGCCGAGCGCCGGCTCCGTCTACCCGACGTTGCAGCTGTTGAGCGACGAAGGACTCATCGGCGCCGAAGAATCGAACGGGCGGAAGACGTATGCGTTGACCGAGGCCGGGCGTGAGGTTGCCGCATCCCACACCGAATCGGCCCCCTGGGAGAGCGCCGCCAGCGAAGAAAAGACCGGGTTCACCGCGCTGCCCAAGGCCGGCGTCGAGCTCGCGCAGGCCGCCGCGCAGGTGGGCCGCACCGGTTCGCCCGAGCAGGTGAAGCAGGCCGTGGACGTGCTCGATGAGGCACGCCGCCGGCTCTACTCGATCCTCGCTCAGGACTGACCGGGGTGACATCGGCTCGGCCGGGTCGACAACACGCCGAAGCTGACGCAGAGGCGGCGGCGAGAGCGGGCGCCGGAAACACAAAAGCCCGCTATCGCCGCATCCTGCGGTTCGCCAGCTACCACCTCGCGGTGACCTGGTTCTACGAGCTGTTCCTACCGCGCATCGGCCTGCACAAAATCGCCGAACGCACCCGCACGCGGCGCATGAAGAAGTTTGCTCGCAAATTCCATGTGCTGGCGGTCGACCTCGGCGGGCTCATGATCAAGGTGGGGCAGTTCATGTCGTCGCGCCTCGACGTGCTGCCACCCGAAATCACCGCCGAACTCGAAGGCCTGCAAGACGAGGTGCCGCCGGTGCCGTTCCCCGCCATCCGCGCCCTCGCCGAACGCGAACTGGGCGTGCCACTCGGGCAAGCGTTCACCTGGGTCGACGAAATTCCCGTGGCCGCCGCATCCCTGGGGCAAGCGCACCGCGCACAGCTGACACCCATCGCCGCCGCCGACTCAGGGCTCACCCACGTCATGCTCAAAGTGCAGCGCCCCGGCATCGACACCATCGTCGACGTCGACCTGAAAGCGCTGCGCAAAGTGGGCGGATGGCTGAGCCACGTGCGCCTCGTCTACGACCGCGTCGACATGCCCGCGCTCGTCGAAGAGTTTGCCGCCACCAGCCTCGAAGAGATCGACTACCTGCACGAGGCGGCCAACTCGGAGCGTTTTGCGGCGGACTTCGTTGGTGACGACCGCGTGGATGTCCCCGCCATCGTGTGGGAGCGGACGACCCGACGCGTGCTCACGTTGCAGGACGTGACCGCTATCAAAATCAATGACCGCGAGGCGTTGCGCGATGCTGGGATTGACCCGGCTGAGGTTGCGCCCGTGTTTGCGGCCGTGATGTTTGATCAGCTCTTTACCAACGGGTTCTTCCATGCCGACCCGCATCCCGGCAATATCTTCGTCACGCCGGTTGCGCGGTGTGGTTCGAGTGCTGGCGCGGGGTCGGATGCTTCCTCTGCGGCAGGCGCGGCCGGAGGGCTTGGCTCAGCAGGCCTCGCCGATGCGGCAGAGGGCACGGATGCCGCGGCCACACGCGGATGGAAGCTCACCTTCATCGACTTCGGCATGATGGGCGAGGTCCCGAGCAACACCCGGAGTGGCCTGCGCAAACTACTCATCGCCGCCGCCTCACGCGACGGCAAGGGTCTGGTCGACGCCATCCGTGATGTGGGTGTGCTGTTGCCGACCGCCGACACCAACGAGCTCGAGCGCGCGATGACGCAGCTCTTCGCCCGCTTCGGCGGCATGGGGTTCGCTGAGCTACGTGAGGTCGATCCGCGGGAATTCCGCGACTTCGCCGAACAGTTTGGCGACGTGGTGCGGTCGCTGCCGTTCCAGCTGCCCGAGAACTTCCTGCTCATCATCCGCGCCATGTCGCTCGTGTCGGGTGTGTGTAGCTCGCTCGACCCCGCCTTCAACTTGTGGGACTCGGTCGAGCCCTATGCCCAACGTCTCATCCGCGACGAACGCGGCAACGTGGTGCAAGACCTCGGCCGCAAAGCCCTGGATGCAGCCACCCTCGCCGTGCGGCTGCCCGGCCGCCTCGACGGCCTCGTCACCCGCTTCGAGCAGGGCACGCTCTCTGTCGAAAGTCCGCGCCTCGAGCGCCGGGTCGCCCGAATCGAGCGCACGGCCCGCCGCATCGTCTCAGCTGTGCTGTTCGGGGGACTACTCGTTGCGGGCGCCATCGTCCGCGCCGACGACGTCGTCTTCGGCACCGTGCTGATGTGCGTGTCGGTGTTGCCGCTGCTGCACGCGCTATTTGGCGGCCGTCGAGGGGTCTGACGAACCGACTTTGCTCAAGACGCTGCGGCACGCACCAAGCGCGGTGTTTCGAAGCGCGTGGACGTCGGCGCCTAAATGAAGAATTTGCGGAGGTATTCGCGGAGCGGCTCGTCGCAGACATAGACGTAGGTGCCCCGCATCCCGCGTGTAAGCAGCACCCCGTAGATGTTGCGAACCAGCTTCAGAAGATCCTCATCGGTGTAGACCAGCCCGAGGGCAGGATTGTTCTCCTTGCCCTTTTTGTCGAAGTAGTGCGCGCGATCGAAAACGACGCGTTGTTGCTCGACGTCGAACCGCAGATCGGGCCCGATGATGACGCCTGCGTAGTTGAGGTCGTAGCCCTGGACCGTGTGAATGGAACCGACCTCGAATACCGAGGTCGACGAATTAATCCAGTCCTTCTGCGTTCGATTCCACTGCAACTCGATGCCGTCGATCTCAATATCGACCGCAGAGGCGTCGTTCTTGCTGTTCCAGTTCCAGGCGTAGCCGGCGAGCAGACGGGCGAGACCGAACTGCCCTTCTCTTTCCGCGAGTTCGGTGCGGAGGTCGCCAAGGTTGTCGAAAAGGCGGAAGTCGTAGTTGTCGAATGCCTGCGGTTCCGGGGCGTCGGCGGTCAGCATGGAGCGCACATAGCGGATGTAATCGCTGCCGCCAGCGACTCGCATTTGCGACGTCAGAGGGTACAGGCGATAGGCCGATCGTGCCGTGGCGACCAGTTTCTCGACGACCGCGGGCGGGAGGTCGGCGGGACGAACGCTCTGCGCGGCATCCAGCAGAAAGATCTGGTGCGTGCTCTTCTCCAAAATCCAGTCGAGCTGCGTCTTATGCAGGTCGTTCGAACCGAAAAGCGCTTCGGTGATTTCGGTGAACTTCTTGTTGAGCGGGCCAGAGGCCTGGTTAGCGCGCTGGTTGAGTCGGTGCGCTTCGTCGACGATCAGAAGGTCGAAATGTCCGGGATCGCCGCCGACCTCAAACGGTGTCATGACCCTCGTTGTCGTGAGGCCGGGGGTGCGCTTGAAAACACGCTCGATGGATTTGCGCAGCGACTGCTGCGGGACGACCAGGCCGACGCGAAGATCGCGCAACAGCTCGGGGGAGTCACCCAAGAAGAACTCGGAGAACACCGAATCGGCGTCGAGGTCTTCGGCGCCGGTCGAGTCGGCAATATCTCGAATGAGCTTCATGAGGTAGATCGCCACGATTGTCTTGCCGGTGCCGGGGTCGCCCTGAATCACGCTCATGCTGGCGGTATGCGAGCGGAGATCGGCAAACAGTCCCTCCAGGATGTCCTCGACCGCGGCCGCCTGGTCCACGTTCAGCGACTTGAATGGCGACAGCTTGAAGAGGTCGGAGTTGACGATCTCGGGGATCGTGCGTGTGAACAGTCCTTGCTGGAACAGCTCATCGAAGATTTCGGTGAAGGTCGCCTGGTAGCCCTGCCGGCCGAAGTACTCCGCATCCGTTATGCCGTCGTTGCGGTTGAGGACACGGAAACGCCCGTCGCCCGCCAAATACCGGATCAGGTAAGACTCGAGGTCCAGGGCTGCCGACTTGTTGAAGGTCTCATCGACGACAAGTCGGACGTCGGTGAGGTGCGATTTGGTTCCGGTCTGCTGGTGCTGCCGCATCCGACTGGCCACGTTGAGTGATTCGCCGACATAGATCTCTTGAGCGCCGGCCGAGCCCGAATCGATCGTGTAGACGACCGGCCAGTTGCGGTGCCGTTCATCGGACTCGGCCCATGCCTTCTGCTGCGCCGCAGAAAAGCTCAGGCGCTCGATCTCAAAGCTGGTCATATTTGTCGCTTCGACCGCGAGCTTTCTCGACCGGGTACTTTGCGCGCGTGACGGCCAGCTTGTCGAGCACGATCTGATCGGGGTCGACGCCCAGACGGTCAGCGAGGAGGAAGCAGTAGGTCAACACATCGGCCAATTCGGCCTGGACATCTGCGGTCTCAGCGTTGGAGTTCCACTGAAAGCACTCGAGTAGCTCGGCGGCCTCGATCGAGATGCTCTTCGCCAGGTTTTCGGGAGTGTGGAACTGGGCCCAGTCGCGTTCGGCCACGAAGGCGCGCAGGGCATCCTTGCTGGAAGACTCGGTCACAGTGACACCGTAGCAATGGTTCAGCTAATGCTGGATAGCCTTGGGGGGAGCGGGCGCAGCCCGACGACTTTCCGGATGGCTGGACCCCGCTTCTGCGGTTCGCCCAGTCCGGCGTGAATACACAAGGTGAGAGGGCGTCCGGCGTGAGCTTGGTTCGTTTGAATGATGTCGAGGTGCGGTACGAGAACACGCAGATCCTGCGGGAGGCGTCTTTTCGGTTGGAGAACAAAGACCGCGTCGGCGTCATCGGGCGGAACGGGTCGGGCAAGACTACGCTGCTGAAACTTGTGCTCGATCAGGTGCAACCCGACTCGGGAACCGTGAGCGTCGAGGCGGGCATCCGGATCGGCTATTTCTCTCAGTTCTCGGAGCTGGATGGCACCGCCACGATCACCGAGGTGCTCGACGCGTTGTTCGCCGACGTGCACGCCGTTGAAGATGAGCTGGCCTCTATCGACCTGGCGATCGGCGAAGGGGCCGACGGGGGAGCGCTCGACACACTGATCGAGCGCCAGGCCGAACTGTTCGGCGAGATGGAACGCCTCGACGGCTGGGACTACACGCGCAAGATCGACCAGGCGCTCACCACGCTGGGCTTCACCGAGGCGCACCGCACGTGCGCGATCGACGAGCTGTCCGGCGGATGGCGCAACCGGGCTGCCCTCGCGAAGATCGTGCTCGAGGAGCCCGACATCCTGCTGCTCGACGAGCCCACCAACTTCCTCGACGTGGCCGGCGTGGAATGGCTCGAGAATTGGTTCCGCGACTTCAAGGGCGCCGCCATCATCGTGTCGCACGACCGCAAATTCCTCGACGCCGTCGTGACCCGCATTGTGGAGGTCGAGAACTTCCACCTGCACGAATACCCGGGCAACTTCGCCGAATACATCGTGCAGAAGCAATTCCGGTTGAAGACCCTCGAGGCGCAGTTCAAACACGAGAACGAGCTGCTGGCGTTCGAGGCCGAGGGCATCGCCGACCGTCGCGAGGCCGCCAAGGCGTCGAGCAAGGGCCTGGGCAAACAGCTCGCCAACGTGAAGAAGTCTCGCGCGCCCCGGCCCGTCGACGACATCATCACCGAGATTTACTCGGGTCTGCACGTCAAGGATGTCCTGTGCCGCATCGTCGGGCTCACGAAGTCCTACGGCGCCCGCACGCTCTTCGAGGGGCTCGACCTCGAGATCCGCCGCGGCAACCGTATCGTCGTCCTCGGCGCTAACGGCAGCGGCAAGAGCACCCTGCTGCGCGTCCTCACGGGCGAAGAGAAGCAGGATGCCGGCAGCGCGGCGTGGGCCGGCGGCGTGAAAGTCGTCTCTTACAACCGTGTGCTCGACGAGCTGGATGACGACGACACCGTCACCCACGCCGTGAACGCCTACCCCGACAGCCTCGCCCTGACTGCAACCCGCAAGTCGGTCGGGCGCTTCCTCGACATGTTCCAGTTCTCGGAGGCCGACAAGAAGAAGCGCATCCGCGAGCTGTCAGGCGGTCAGCGGGCTCGTGTTGCGATGGCGCAGTGCTTGCTGTCGGGGGCATCCGTTCTATTGCTCGACGAGCCGACGAACCACCTCGACTTGGCCAGCACGCAGGTGATGGAGCGTGCGCTCGTGCACTTCCCGGGCGCTGTCGTGGTCGTGAGTCACGACCGGTTCTTCACCGACAAGGTGGCCAACCATGTGTTGGAGTTCGATGTCGCCGGTTCCGAGCCGGGCGAGATTACGGTGCGCGCGGCTTAAGCAGCCGCAGCCGCAGTCTCAATTGCGGCTGTCACGACGGCTATATAAGCAACCGCGACCGGTCGGGCTGAGTCGCCGCACATTCGAGCAGCGGCCCAGCCCGGCAAACGTTAGGCCGCAGCCCCACCCAGGAACTGCTTCATCGCCTCCGCGATCTCGGGCGACTTCGTGTGGTGGAGATAGTGATCCGCGTCGAGCAGGATGAGTTCGCCGCGCTCCGCGTGGGCCGCCTGCTTTTCGTGCAGCTCGGCCCAGCCCTCGACGCCCGTGTTGTTCTGCTGCGCGAAGAGGAGGACCGGCAGGTCGGCGGGGAAGGTGCGGCTCTCGGCCTCGGCGAAGTTGGGGGCGATGTGTTCCATCTCGTTGAGCATGGTGGGGCTCATCGAGTTCTTGTTCGCGAAGAGGGCCAGCTGCTCCTTCTGCGCGGCGGTGTAGGACGTGCCCGCGTAGGGGTCGTCGCTGAGACCCGCGATGAGGCGCACGAGCCCCAGGTTCTTGAGCGTGCCGAAGAGGCCGAGCGGGAGGTCAGCATCCATGCCGGGTTGGCCGGGGACGCTGGTGTCGATGCCGACGAAAGCGGTGACCTCGTCGCGGAAACGTTCGACGTAGTCGAGGGCGTAGATGCCGGCGATCGAGTGGCCCGCGAGCACATACTCGTCCACGCCCAGAGATGAGACGGCCTCGTGCACCTCGGAGGCGATGTTGGCGGTGGTGCGCGGGGTGTCGGTGTCGTCGCTGCGGCCGTAACCGAACGGTTCGACCGTGATGACGCGGTAGCTGTCGTCGAGCTCGTCGATGAGGGGCGCGAAGTCGATGGCGGGGGAGGCGGTGCCCTGGCCCGGCAGGAGCACGATGGTCTGCTCGCCCGAACCCTGGTCGACAACGTTCATCTTCTTGCCATCGACGTCGACCAGCTGGCCGTAGACCTGGCGGTCGGCGGCCTCCACATTGGTGGCGACGACGTTGACGGTGGCGGTCGTGCCGACGAAGACGACGGGGATCGCGACGAGGACGCCGACGACAATCAGGGTGACTTTGAGAGGTTTCTTCATTACTCGTTCCGGGTTCGGGTCTGGAAACAGGGCGCACGTATGCGCATACATCCTCAGGTTATGGGCCGAGCGCGGGTGGCAGCATCCGCCCTACGATGGATATATGGGTTTTCTCGACGAGTACGACGTCCGTTCCTTCCCCGCCGCAGTCACGCCGGAGGGTGGGGCCGAACCCGCGACGGCGGCGTGGCTCAACGCCGAGGCGCGAGGATTCCACGACTCCCGGCTGACCGGTAAGCGACTCGACGACGCTGCACAGGACCTCGTTGCCGACGGTCGCGAACTGGTGGGCGTGTATGCCCGCAGCGTTCCGACACACGCGCTCGGCACCGACATCCCGGTCGCCACGTTCTCGTCGTTCACCAGCACGCTCAACGTGGGCGCCCCCGAACTGCTGCCCGTGCACCTCGTGTCCAACGTGACGGTGCGCCCCACCCACCGGCGCAAGGGGATGCTGCGCCACATGATGACCGACAACCTGCGCGCCGCGGCCGACGCCGGGTTCGCCGTCGCCGCCCTGACCGCGTCGGAGGCCACCATCTACCGCCGCTTCGGGTTCGGCGCCGCCACCTGGCTGCACCATGTGAGCGTGATCACCGACTCGCGCTTCAAGCTGCTCGGCACGCCGAAGGGCCGCTCCGAGTTCATCGAGGCCGCGCAACTGACCGAGATCGCACCCGCCGTGTTCGCCGAGTTCCACGCCACGCACCCCGGCTCGGTCGAGCAGCACAACCGGCACTGGGACCACATCAGCGGCGTGCGCTACGACAAGGGTGACGAAGACCTCACGATCAATGCGGCCGTGCACTACGACCCGTCGGGTGCCATCGACGGCTACGTGTCCTACAAGATCCGCGACGTCTACAAAGACACCCAGACGCTCGAGGTGATCGAACTGGTCGCCACCAACGACGACGCCTACCTGGGCCTCTGGGACCTGCTCGCCTCGATCGACCTGAACGACCGGGTCGAATGGAACGGTGCCCCGGCCGAGGGACCCCTGCGCTGGGCGCTGACCGACGCGCGCCTCGTGAAGCCGACCGAGATCGAAGACCTGCTGTGGCTGCGCATCCTCGACGTCGTGCGAGCCTTCGAGGCGCGCAGCTATGTCGGCGAGGGCGAGATCGTGCTGGCCGTGACCGACGCGCTCGGTTATGCCGAGGGCACCTATCGGTTGCGCGTCTCCGGCGGCACGGCGCGGGTCGAGCGTGACGACAACGCGAATCCGGATGTCTCACTCGAGGCCCCCGCCCTGGCGTCACTGTATTTGGGCGGCGTCGACCCTCTGACCTTGCGCGCAGCCGGCCTGCTCGACGAGCGCACGCCCGGCGCGGTCCTGCGCCTACGCGGACTGCTCGCGCCCACGGCCCCCGTCTACGGCATCTCGCACTTCTAGACCGTCGCCGGAACGAACGGATGCCCCGACCAGCAATGCGCTGGTCGGGGCATCCGTGTCTCACCCGAAGGTGTCGGGCGTCGTGCTCAGCCCGAGGCCGCAGCCGCGGCTACACCTCCTCGGAGGACGACGAGCCGTCAGCCGTCGTCGACGCGGCAGCCAACCGCTGACGTCGACGCAGCATCATGAAGGCCGCACCCGCCAGCAGCAGCACGGCGGCCGCCGTGCCGAGCGGGATCATTCCGGCCGCACCCGTCACGGGCAGGCCCGACCCGCCGATGAGCACGGGCGGCTGCGCGGCCGGGTCACCGGTCACCGGGGGAGCGGGCGTCGCGCCGCCGTCGACCGGGGGAGCCGTCGGGTCGGGCGTCGGCACGGCCGCGGGGGTGACCTCGATGAGCACGCTGCCCGTCGCGGTGCCCACCGTCGCCGTGAGGGTGTGCGGGCTGGCCGTCGGGAACGTGACGGTGTTGCCCGCGATCACATCGGTGGCGACCGAGCTCGTGAAGGTCGCGAGGTCGGTGACGTCGCCGAGCGAGGTGCCGTCGGCGTCGAAACCCTCGGCCGTGAGTGTCACGGTGTCACCCTGGTCGACCGTCGTGTCACTCGCCGTGACCTTGACCGTCGTGGTCGCCTGGGCGACCGTGAACCAGCGGGCGTAGACCGTGGCATCCGCGGCGAGAGGCGCCGTGAAGTCGAACGGAACCGTGAAGCCGGCATCGGCGAACCAGCCCGCGAAGATGCGGTCGTCGTCGGTCGGCTCGGCGGGTTCGACGGGGGCCGAACCGTAGGCCACGGTCTGCGGCTCGATGGCCGTGCCTTGGCCGCCCAGGTCGAAGCTCAGGGTGCTGGGGGCCGGAGCGCCCAGACCCTCAGCGGCCGCAGCGGCGGCGAGACCGCCGACGACGGGCAGCGTGATGCTCGACTGCTTCGCGTCGACCGTGACGGTCGCACTCGGCGTGCCGGCGACGAAGCCGGACAGGTTCGTCGTCACGACGACACCGATGCGGTGACCGGCGGGGAACACCTGGTCGTAGGGCTCGAGCGGCCACTCGAAGTCGTACTTCTGGCCGGGCGTCACGGGTGTGGCCTGGCCGTCGACGAGCGTGTCGCGGTTGGAGGAGTCGAGCACGCCTCGGCTGGCGCGCCAGAAGTCGGCCGTCGCGGTGCGGCGTTCGACCTCGAGGTAGCAGGCATTGTCGTACTGCGACTGAGCGCCCCAGCAGGAGCGGTTGGCGGTGTTCTGCACGCCGTCACCCGTGCCGCGCGGGGTGCGCGCGGCCGTGCCGTAGTCGACGAGCATCGCGGCCAGGTTGGACTGGCCCTGGCTGAGCGACGCCGACAGGTTCACGATGGGCGTGCCCGAGATGCGCAGATCTTTCGTGAGCGGTTCGGACAGGAAGGTGAGGCGCGTTCCCTGCTGGCCCTCGGGGGCCGTGATGAGGGATGTCTCGTTCGGCGCGTTCGCGGGGCCGGTGAAGGTCAGCGTCTCGGCGCCCGTGCCCGGTGCGAGCAGCAGGTCACCGGCGGCGCCGGCCTCGGTTCCGGCAAGGTTGACCGAGACGTTCTCGGTTCCCGGGGCGGGCCAGCTCGCGGCATCCTGCCAGACGTTCGGCTGCATCTCGACCGTGGCCTGGGGCTCGGACATGATGCCGTTCTGCACGTCCATCAACCAGAAGTCGAACCACTTGTGCAGGGTGTCGACCCACTCGGCTCGGCGGGCGTCGAACGGGTCGACGTGGCCGAGTCGCGGCAGCCACACCTTGCGCGGCACGTTGTTCTCGGCCAGGGCGGACCACCATTCGCCGAACTGGCTCATGCGCACGTTGTCGTCGTTGAGGCCGTGCACCGCGAAGACGGATGCCTTCACGTTGTCGACGTCGTTTTGGTAGTTGCGCTCGTCCCAGAACGCGTTCACGTCGCCGGTCTCGTCGCCGTCGACCAGGTTCATCTCGTCGCGCGTCGGTGCGCACAGGTCTTTGCGGTCGGGGTTGGTGACGTTGTTCGAGAGGCCCGCCGGGTAGTTGGTGTTGTGGCGGATTCCGTTGGTGCGCGAGTAGCGGTACCAATCGCTGATGGCCGCGATCGGGACGATGGTCGTGAGGCCGGGAACGCCCGTGGCCGCGACGCCGTTCGAGAGCGTGCCGTCGTAGGACTTGCCGATCATGGCGGCCTTGCCCGAGTGCCAGGCGGCCGTCTGCGCGGCGCCCTCGTCGTCGTAGCCGGGGACGCGTCCCTGCAGCCAGTCGATGACGACCTTCATGCTCTTGATGTCGCCCTCGCCGCCGTGCATCGGGCAGCCCGTCGAGTTGCCGGTGCCGTTCATCTGGGCGTGGATCACGGCGTAGCCGCGCGGCACGAAGTAGTTGTCGTAGAACAGCGGGAAGAGGTCGGCGGCGCCGTCGCCGTCGTTGTCGGTGAGCAGCTGGGACTCGTTGCCGCGCCCGACGGTCGTGTAATAGGGGCTGGGGTCGATGATCGCGGGAACCTTCAGAGCGCCGTCGCTCTCCTTCGGCCGGATGATGTCGATCGCGGTGACGTCGGTGACGCCATCCCGGTCTTGGTCGACGCCCTCGACGGGAATGAAGACGCGCTCACGCACCGCGGTCTCGTAGTCGAAGATTGCCTCGGTTTTGCCGCCGACGACCGAGATGCCCGCGGGGGTCGCGGCCTGGGCGGTCACGGGGGCCAGTGTGCTGCCGATCACGGCCACGGCGAGGGCACCGACGATGGTGACGCGCCGGGCACGGTTCTGGGGCTGTTGTTCCGCCGGCCTGTGTCTGGATCTTTGTGGAGTCTGTGAAGTTCTCAAGAAAGTCATGGCTCCTGAATACCCTCAATCGGGGGTAATTCTGAGAACGTTTACGAATACGTAACACTTCGGCTCGAATGGAAACCTGCCTGGAACTTAACGGCCCGAAAAGCGCATTCGATGGGTGATTCCATCCCTTCGTCGTCGCAGGATGCGAAAAGCCCCGCCTCGGCGAACCGGGGCGGGGCTGATCGTGCGGATAGCGCGAGTGCTACTTGTGGCGCGGCTTGCGGGCCGGGCGTTCGCCGTCGAAGTCACGGGCCCGGGCGGGGGCGCCGCGGTCGGGACGGATCTCGATGAGCTGGCCGCTGATGCGCGTGTCCTTCAGGCGGTCGAGCGTGTCGGACGACATGTTGGCCGGCAGCTCGACGAGCGAGAAGTCGGGGCGGATGTCGATGTGACCGAAGTCTTCGCGGCTGAGCCCGCCCTCGTTGGCGAGGGCGCCCACGATCTGGCGGGGCTCGACGCGCTGACGGCGGCCGACCGCGATGCGGTAGGTGGCCATGGGGCCCGACGAACCACGGTCGCGGCGCTCGGGACGCTCACGACGCTCGCCGCGGTCACCGCCGCGGTCGCCATCGCGGTCGAAGCGGTTGCCGCCGCGCGAGTCACGGTCTCCGCCACGGGAATCGCGGTCGTAGCGGTTGCCGCCGCCGCGGGAGTCACGGTCGCCGCCGCGCGAGTCGCGATTGTCGAAGGTGGCGGCACGCTGGGCGCGCTCGTCCTCGGCAGACAGCAGCAGGGGGCTGTCGCCCTGCGCCACCACGGCGAGGGCCGCCGCGACATCCGCCTCGGGGGCGTCGTGGTGCTGCACGTAGTGGGCGACGATGTCGCGGAAACGCTCGATGCGCTCGGGGTCGGAGAGGGCCTCGGTGATGGCGTCGTCGAAACGCGACAGGCGCGTGGCGTTGACGTCGTCGACCGACGGCAGCTGCATCTGGGTGAGCGGCTGGCGCGTGGCCTTCTCGATGGCGGTCAGCAGGCGACGCTCACGCGGGGTGACGAAGCTGATGGCGTCACCCGAGCGGCCGGCGCGGCCCGTGCGACCGATGCGGTGCACATAAGACTCGGTGTCGATGGGGATGTCGAAGTTGACGACGTGGCTGATGCGTTCGACGTCGAGGCCTCGGGCTGCGACATCCGTAGCGACCAGGATGTCGAGCTTGCCCGACTTGAGCTGGTTGACCGTGCGCTCGCGCTGCACCTGGGCGACGTCACCGTTGATGGCGGCCGCCGAGTAGCCGCGGGCGCGCAGCTTCTCGGCCAGCGTCTCGGTCTCGTTCTTGGTGCGCACGAAGATGATCATGCCCTCGAAGTTCTCGACCTCGAGGATGCGCGTCAGGGCGTCGACCTTCTGCGGGTAGGACACGATCAGGTAGCGCTGGGTGGTGTTGACCGACGTGGTGGTCTTGGCCTTGACCGTGATCTCTTCGGGGTCGTTCAGGTACTGCTTCGAGATGCGGCGGATGGCCGAGGGCATGGTCGCCGAGAACAGCGCGACCTGCTTCTCTTTCGGGGTGTCGGCGAGGATCGTCTCGACGTCTTCCGCGAAGCCCATCTTGAGCATCTCGTCGGCCTCGTCGAGCACCAGGTACTTCAGCTGCGACAGGTCGAGGGTGCCCTTGGCGAGGTGGTCCATGATGCGGCCGGGCGTGCCGACGACGACGTGGACGCCGCGGCGCAGCGCGCTGAGCTGCACGCCGTAGCCCTGGCCGCCGTAGACGGGGAGCACGTGCACGCCGCGCAGGTTGGCGGCGTACTTCTCGAACGCTTCACAGACCTGCAGGGCCAGCTCGCGGGTGGGCGCGAGCACGAGGGCCTGCGGGGCTTTCTGCGAGAGGTCGAGGCGGCTGAGGATGGGCAGCGCGAACGCGGCCGTCTTTCCCGTGCCGGTCTGGGCGAGGCCGACCACGTCGCGGCCCGCGAGGAGCGGCGGAATGGTGGCTGCCTGGATGGCGGAGGGGTTCTCGTAGCCCACCGTCTTGAGGGCTTTCAGTACTGCGTCATCGAGGCCGAGATCGGAGAAGGTGAGGGCGTCGGTAGGTGATGTTGCTTCGCTTGTGGCGTCGGCGTCGGTTGTGCTCATAAGTCAACGGTAGTGTGTCGCACCCCTTATCGCCTTTTCGGCCGCACCGAAAGGGTCTGATCTCTCATGATTCTTTGTGCCCGGCTGCGCGAACGGGCTCCGGAACGGGCCACGATGTGCACGTGGGGGAGGGCGCGGTGCACCTCGACCTCGAGTGTGAGCTGGCCGCGGCGGGCGAGCACGATGCCGACGATGGCCGCCGCGAGGGCAGGCATGGCACCCGAGACGATCATGCCGATGTGGGCGCCGAACGTTTCGACGATCCAGCCCATGAGCGGTCCGCCGATGGCCTGGCCGCCGAGGAGCACGAGCACGTAGAGCGACATGACCCGACCGCGGATGCCCACGTTGGACGACAGCTGCACGAGCGAGTTGCTGGCGGTCTGGAACAGGAGCGCAGACATCCCGACCGTGACGAGGATGGCGGCGAAGAAGCCGACCGAGGGCATGAGACCCGCGGCAGCCTGCAGCACACCCGTGATGAACACGCCGAACACGATGGTGCGCAGGCGGATGGAGGCGCGACGCGTCGAGAGCAGTGCGCCCGTGAGCGCGCCCACCGCCACCATCGAGTTGAAGAGGCCGTAGCCGCCGGCGCCCACGTTGAACACCTCGTCGGCGTAGGAGGCGAGCAGCACGGGCATGGTCAGCCCGAAGACGGCGAAGACCGCGACCAGGATGACGGGGTAGACGATCGTGGGCTTCGACACCGCATAGCTGAGCCCCTGTCGCAATTGCCCCTTCGTGCGGGGAGCGGGTGCGAGACGCGTCATCTGCGAGGTGCGCAGCAGCGTCAGCATGCCGACCACCAGGATGCACGCGACGCCGTTGATGGCGAAGGCCCATCCCGCGCCGACCGCGAGCAGCAGCACGCCGGCGATGGCGGGCCCGATCATGCCGCCGAGCTGGAACACCGACGAGTTGACGCTGATGGCGTTGCGCAGGTGCCGGTGGCCGACGAGCTCGGACACGATCACCTGACGCGCGGGGTTGTCGATCACGGTGACCATGCCCGTGGCGAAGGCGATGGCGAACACGTGCCAGGCCTCGACCGCGCCCGAGAGCGTGAGGGCCGCGAGCCCCAAGCTCAGCACGGCGAAGATCGACTGCGTGATCATCATGAGCATGCGCTTGGAGTAGCGGTCGACGAAGACGCCGCCCAGCAGCCCGAAGAAGAGCATGGGCGCGAACTGCATGGCCACCGTGATGCCCACGGCCGTCGCGCTGCCGGTGAGCTCGAGCACGAGCCAGTCCTGGGCGATGCGCTGCATCCATCCCGCGGTCATGGCGACGAAGTTGCCGGCTGTCCAGATGCGGAAGTTGGGGATGGAGAGGGCGATGAAGGTGTGCTTCCACGGCGGCCGCACGGTGGTGACGGACAGGGGCTCGGTGGGAGGGAAGGCGGCGGCAGTTGCGGTAGAAGGAGAAGAAGTCACGGATGTCTCTGGTCAGGAAGGAGGCGGCTGGTTACGTATAGGTCTAGATACTGATTCAACGCTAAACGCCACCTGTTTATTCGGACCCTCAATGGCTACTATTACTGCCATTGGTTTTATCAATGCGAGCGGATGTCGCGCCGCCCGCCCCGAGAGGTGCACCGTGTTCGATCCCAT
Source organism: Okibacterium fritillariae (assembly GCF_052783725.1). Classification (NCBI taxonomy): domain Bacteria; kingdom Bacillati; phylum Actinomycetota; class Actinomycetes; order Micrococcales; family Microbacteriaceae; genus Okibacterium; species Okibacterium fritillariae. Next base: position 1,994,743 of record NZ_CP199917.1, on the reverse strand, counting down.
CCTTCTGAAGACGTTGCTCGTGGTCGCCGAGACGCACAGCTTTACGCGCGCCGCCCAGCAGCTGGGCCTCAGCCAGCCCACCGTGAGCCAGCAGATGAGCAAACTCGAGAAGGCGGCCGGGCGCACGCTCATCGTGCGCGACACGCGCGAGGTGCGGTTGACCGACAACGGCGACGCCATGGCCGGTTTCGCCCGCACGATCCTGGCGGCGCATGCGGCGGCCGAGAGTTACTTCAGTGGCTCGGCCATGAAGGGGCGGTTGCGCTTCGGTGCGGCCGACGACCTGGCCATCACGCAGCTTCCGCGCATCCTGAGGCATTTTCGCCAGTTGTATCCGCAGATCAACCTCGAGCTGACCGTGAACCAGAGCGGGCCGCTGCGGCGGCGGCTCGAGGCCGGGCACCTCGACCTCATCTTCATCAAGCAGAGCGCGGGCGACGAGACGGAATCGACGCGTGTGGCCCGCGACTCGATGGTGTGGGTGGGGCAGGAGAAGATGACGATCGAGGACGGCGCGCCCGTGCCGCTCATCGCCTATCAGGGGCCGAGCCTCAGCCGGCAGATGGCGATCGAGGCGCTCGAGGCGGCGGGGCGCACGTGGCGCATCACCTGCAACACGCGCGATGTGAACGGGGTGCTGGCTGCCGTGCGGGCGGGGATGGGCGTGGCCGTTTTTCCGCAGGCGCTGATTCCCGCCGACCTCGTGAAGGTGAGCAATCGTTTCACACTGCCCGAGCTCGGCGACGTCGACTACGTGTTGATGGCGAATCCGGCGGCGGCGCAGGACTCGGTGGAGGCGCTGAAGTCGGCCATCGTGAGCCGCGGGGTGAGCCGCGCGGCGTGAGGTGCGCGGCGTACGACGCGGGCCCGGCGCTGACGTAATCTGAGAGCGTGCCACGCTTCTCCGACCTCGCCCGCGTTTTCTCTCGACGGGACCGGTCCGAAGCCGCTGGACAGCCGGGCGTGGGAGCCGAGCTCGTCGACGTGACGGGCGAATCGAGCGCTCTGCCGGGAGCGACCTCTGGCGCGACATCCGGCCCGCGCTCGAAGCCCGGAAAGGTGTCGCGCGAGAAGCTGCCGCGCGATGTGCTCGTGCTCGGCGTGGTCGCCTTCTTCGTGATGGTCGGTTTCGGCGTCGTCGTTCCCGTGTTGCCCGTCTACGTGCGCTCGTTCGGTGTCGGTTATGTCGAGGTGGGCGCTGTCGTCTCGGCGTTCGCGGTCATGCGTCTCGTGGCCAACCCGTTCGTCGGCAAGCTCATGGATTGGGCGGGCGAGCGCACCATCCTCGCGATCGGCATCGGCATCGTGGCCCTGTCGTCGGGGCTGGTCGGGCTGGCGCACACCTACCCGCAGGTGCTGCTGCTGCGCGGCGCCGGGGGCATCGGCTCGGCCATGTTCTCGGTCGCGTCCATGACGTTGCTGCTGTCATCCACGTCGCCGAAGTTGCGGGGCCGCGCCGTCGGTTTCTATCAGGGCGGGTTCCTCATCGGCGGTATGGCGGGGCCCGCGGTCGGTGGCCTGCTCGCCACGGTGTCGCTCACCGCACCCTTCTTCTTCTACGCCGTGACGCTCGCCATCGCGGGCCTGGTGGGCTTGTTCCTCTTGAGCGGTCGCAAACGGGCCGAGGTGGATGCCGCGGCCGAGGTCATCCCGTTGGGCCGGGTCATCCGCGACCGCCGTTTCCAGGTGGCGTGCCTCTCGAACCTGGCGCAGGGCTGGTCGGCCATGGGTGTGCGCGGGGCGTTGATCCCCGTGCTCGTCGTCGAGGCGCTGCATCAGGAGCCCGCGTGGACGGGCATCGCGTTCGCGGTCGCGGCCGTCGCGCAGACCATCGCGCTGGCGCCGGCCGGGCGTTTCGTCGACACCGTCGGCCGCAAACCGGCCATCGTCGGCGCCTTCGCGGTGGGGGCCGTCACCATGATGGCGATCCCGTTCGTGACGTCGCTGTGGGTGCTCATCGTGCTGCTGTGCGTCTATGGCGTCGCGGCCGCGTTCATGGGCACGGCGCCCGCCGCAGCCGTGGGCGACGCGGCCGGTGCGCGCGGCGGCAAACCGGTGGCCCTCTTCCAGGCATTCTCGGATGCGGGAGCCATCGCCGGACCCCTCGTGGCCGGCCTGCTGCTCGACCTGTACTCCTTCCCGGCGGCGTTTGCCTCGGCGTTCGTCATCATGGCGGCGGCTGCGCTCTTCGCCCTGCGCATGCCGTCCGACCGCGTGAAGCCGGTCGCCGCGTCGTAGCGACTCCTGCTCCGGCGCCGCGCGCGTTGTCGGACGCCGCAAGCGGGGCGCCCGTTTCGTAACAGTGGTTCGCATTCGCGCGGCCGCGGCGAGCGCGTGCGAGTCTGTGACAACGCACCGGATGCCCCGAACCTCCGGTTGGCAGACGGAAGGAGCGGCGCCATGGCACCCCTCGATACGCGGGAACCCGAGCTGGGATTCAGCACGCAGCAATTGCACGGCGGCGTCGGCACGGATGGCGACGGCTTCCACGCTCGAGCGACGCCCATCTATTTGAGCGCGGGCTTCGTCTTCGACGATTTCGAGCAGGCCGCGGACCGCTTCGACGGCGCGACGGGTTCCGGCGACGGGTACTCCTACACGCGCACGGGCAATCCGACGACGGCTTCTGTCGAGCGCCGCCTGGCGGTGCTCGAGCGGGGGCGCAACGCGTTGCTCGTGGGCAGTGGGCAGGCTGCGGCATCCGTGGCGCTGTTGGGACTGTTGCAGGCGGGGGATCATGTGCTGGCGGCATCCAGCCTGTATGAGGGGTCTCGCGGGTTGCTCGTCGAGAACTTCGGGCGGCTGGGCATCGAGGCCGGGTTCGTCGACGACGCGAACGACGCGGGGGCGTGGCAGGCGGCGATCCGGCCGAACACGAGGGCGGTGTTCGTCGAGTCGATTCCGAACCCGAAGAATGATCTGGTCGACATCGAGTTGGTCGCGGCGGTCGCGCATCGCAACGGCATTCCGTTGGTGGTCGACAACACGTTCGCGACGCCCTATCTGCAGCGGCCGATCGAGCACGGGGCCGACATCGTCATCCACTCGGCGAGCAAGTTCTTGGCCGGGCACGGGTCGGTGCTGGGCGGCGTCATCGTCGACGCGGGCACCTTCGACTGGGCCGATGCCGCACGTTTTCCGCACCTCAACGAACCGTCGCGGTCGCTTGGCGGGCTGTCGTTCGTCGAACGTTTCGGGCCCGACGCCTACTTCGTCTACGCCAAGGATGTCGTGGCGGCCCGTTTCGGCCCGACACCGTCGCCGCTGAACGCGTTCCTCATCCAGCAGGGGGTCGAGACGCTGTCGCTGCGCGTGGAACGGCAGTCGCGCAACGCTCTGGCCGTCGCCCGGTGGTTGGAGCAGCGACCCGAGGTGCACTCGGTCGACTACTCGGGCCTGGAGTCGAGCCCGTATCACGCGCTGGCCGAGCGGTATCTGCCGCGCGGGCAGGGCTCGGTGTTCTCGTTCACGCTGCGCGGGGGAGTCGAGGCGGCGCGCGCCTTCTTCGACGCCGTCCAGATCTTCACGAGGATGACTCACCTCGGCGATGTGCGTTCGCTCGTCATCCATCCGGCCTCGACGTCGCACGCGGCGCGCACCGAAGACGAGCGACGGGCGGCCGGTGTGTGGCCGGGCCTGTTGCGTCTGTCGATCGGCATCGAGGACGAGGCCGACCTGCTGGCCGATCTGGAGCGAGCCCTCCGGGCAGCGGCCGCCGCCGGTGCCGGTGCCGTTGACGGTGCTGGTGCTGGTGCTGCTGCTGGTGGTTCCGGGGCTGGTGCTGGTGCTGGTGCCGCTCCCGGTGACGGAGCCGCCCTCGACACGTCGGCCCCTGCCGCGCTCGACCCGATCGGACACCTCGCATGACGAAAGCGCAACACTTCGGCTGGTTCCTGTCCCGCGGCTTCGGCCCGCACGGGTGGGGTCATCCCTATTACGAGTGGAACTACCCCTGGTATGAGCCGCAGCTCTACCAGCAGTCCATCCGCGATCTCGAGCAGGCGGGCTTCGACCTCGTGATCATCGAGGATGCCCTGTCCCTCGGCAATGCCGACACGCTCGACCTGCGCATCCGCAGCGCCTATGGCGGGCCGAAGCACGACCCGCTGATGCTCGCGCCCTACCTCTTCGACGTGACCTCGCATATCGGCATCGCGCCGACCGTGAACCCGCTGGCGTATTCGCCCTACCAGGCGGCCCGGCAGTTCGCCACGTTGCAGCACCTGAGCTCGAACCGCTTCGGCATCAATGTGGTCACCGACGTGGGGTCGAGCCGGCACTTCGGTGTCGAACCCGTGTCGCACGATGCGGCCTACGACCGGGCCGAGGAGTGGCTCACGAGCATCCGACGCCTGTGGCACAGCTGGGGTGATGACGCCCTGATCGCGGATGCCGCGACGGGCCGTTTCGCCGACGGGACCCGACTCGATGCGGTGCAGCACCGCGGTGCCAATTACTCGTTCGATGGTCCGCTGAACGCCCTGCCCTTCGCCGGCGGGGACCCGGTCGTCGTGTCGCCGGGCGGTTCGCCGCGCGGGCTCAACTTCGCGGGCGAACAGTCCGAGGTGCAACTGGCCCTCGCATCGCTCGATGTCGACACGATTCGCGCCTACCGGGCCAAAGTGTTGGATGCCGCGACGGCGCACGGGCGAACCGCCGCCGATATTGACATCCTGTTCGTGTTCAAGCCCATCATCGTGGCGAGCACGGAGGAGGCTGACCGACTCGTTCAAGCATCGGCACACCCCGACGACGCCACGCTGCTGCAGGTGGCCGCCGGGCAGTCGAGTGACCTCGAAACCGACCTCACGAAGCTCGACCTCGACCGCCCCGTCGACGAGGCGATCTTCGGCGACCACGTGTCGCGCGGCAGCATCAAGGGGCTGCTCGGCAAGGCCGACAGCTTCGCGTCGACGACCCTGCGCGAGCTGTTGACCGCCAAGGCCCGGCTCGGCCGCATCTCGTCACGCGAGGGCTTCGTGGGCACGGCCGACGAGATCGCCGACTTCATCGAGCAGATCGGTGACGAGGCCGATAACGACGGGTTCATCTTCTCGGGCGATCTGCACCCCGTGACGATCCACCGCATGCTCGACGAGCTGGTGCCGATCCTGCGGCGGCGCGGCATCTTGCGCACGTCGTTCGGCAACGGCGGCCTGCGCGGCAACCTGCGCGACTTCTAGCGGCGCGGTGCGCTGAGGATGGCCACAGTGGGCAGGTCGGGCGCGGCCCAGGTGAGGGAGCCGAGGTCCTGGGGCAGGAGCCAACGCAACTCGTCGTGGTCGAGGCTCTGCGTCGGCAGGGTTTCGGCGAGCGCGTCGTAGCAGGCGAGATCGATGAGTCGGCCCGAGTCGAGGGCCGTCGTCGAACGATCGATGAGGCCGCCGACACGGATGTCGATGCCGAGCTCTTCGCGGATCTCGCGAGCCAGCGCGGCTTCGGGTGTTTCGCCGGGCTCTACCTTGCCGCCCGGGAACTCCCACAGGCCGGCCGACGAGATGCCCGGGCGCCGGCGGCAGGCGAGGATCTCGTCTCCGCGGCGCAGGACGGCGGCGACGACACGGATGGCGGCGGGGGTTTCGGTGTTCGAGGTCACGTCAGAGAGGCTATGCCGTGCGTGGTCGCCCGGCCGAGTGGCGCGCCCCGGCTGAGTGGCGCGCCCGACGTGCCTGACCGAGTGGTCGCCTGACCGAGTGGCGCGCCCGCGTTGCTTGGGGCCGTTTCGCCGGAGCCGCCCGGGTAACTGCCGCCCAGCGGAGCACCGTACTCCTTTCGCATCATCCGTTCAAAGGGCTGCATGGGGCGGCGGCGGCGGCGTACCGTTGCCGGGGGACAGTTGTGGAAAGGAGCATCCGATGCCCGCTTCAGAGGAATTGCCGTCGACGCTCGAGCGCTCGCCGAAGCATGCCCAGGCCATCTGGTCGAAGGCCCACGATTCTGCGGTGCAGGAGTACGGCGAGGGTGAGCGTGCGCACCGCACCGCTTTTGCCGCGCTGAAGCACGAGTACGAGAAGGTGGGCGACCACTGGGAGAAGAAGGAGTCGAGCGGCCCCTCCGACGCACAGGCCGAGGGCGGCGCCGGCCGCAGCGAGAAGAAGACGCAGGAGGGTGTCGACGCGAATGCGACGAAGGAGCATCTGCTCGGCGTCGCGAAGAAGCTCGACATCTCGGGTCGTTCGTCCATGAACAAAGATGAACTGGTCGAGGCCATCAAGAAAGCCAATGCCCGCGAAACCCGAAAGGCCCGTTCATGACGACATCCAGCGAGATCATCTGCGACGGTTTCGACCGCGTGCGCGGCACGTTCGATACAGTGGCGACCGGTTTGACCGAGGAGCACCTGCAGTTCACCCCGGCGCCGGGTGCCAACCCGATCGTGTGGCTGCTGTGGCACCTCACCCGCGTGCAGGACGACCACGTCGCGGATGCGGCCGGGTCGGAGCAGGTGTGGATGACTCAGGGGTTCGCCGACAGTTTCAAGCTTCCCTTCGCCGATGTCGCGACGGGTTACGGAATGGATCCGGCGCAGGTGTCGCTCGTGACCGGTGTCACGGCCGACCAACTGCTCGACTACCACCACGCGGTGCACGAGCGAACGGTCGAATACGTGCGGTCGCTCACCGAGACCGACCTCGACCGCGTGGTCGACACCCGCTGGAACCCTCCTGTGACGTTGGCCAGCCGCCTCGTCAGCGTGATTGCCGACGACCTGCAGCACGTGGGTCAGGCGGCTTACGTAAAGGGCCTGCTGGGCTCGGTGTAACGCGTTCCCGTCTAACGGGCCGATGCTCAGTGACTGACCGCCCGACCGGGCGATTGGGCAGCTGGGTAATCTACCGCCCACCTAGGCGCCGTCCCGCAGGGTGTCAACCCGTGAGCGCCGTTCAGGACCGGGTGCAAACATGGGATGACGGCATCCAACAATTTGAGGAGTGCGACACATATGGCTGAAAAGACTTCGGGTTCGGATGCGGCGGTCTTCGTCCTGTTCGGGGCGACGGGCGATCTGGCGAAGCGCATGGTTCTTCCGGCGTTCTTCCAATTGGCGCAGCACGGTCTGCTGCCGAAGCAGTGGCGCTTGATCGGGAACGGTCGCGGCGACGTGTCGCATGAGGACTTCACGCAGCACGTGTTCGATGTGTTGACGGAGTTCGGGCCGAAGCCCGAGGACGGCCCGTGGGACGAGTTCTCGAAGAACCTGCGTTTCGCGGGTGGCGGTTTCGACGCGTCGAACCCGGGCAGCTTGCTGGATGTCATCGGCGAGGCGAAGTCCGACCTGGGGGAGGGTGCTCAGCTCATCCACTATCTGGCGATTCCGCCGAGCGCGTTCATCTCGATCACCGAGGGTCTGGGCGAGCACGGTCTCGCCGAGGGTTCCCGCGTGGTTTACGAGAAGCCGTATGGCACGTCGCCCGACAACTTCCGCAAGCTGAACGAGGCGGTGCAGAAGGTTCTCGATGAGAAGCAGGTGTTCCGCATCGATCACTTCCTCGGCAAGGAGGCGACGCAGAACATCCATACTCTTCGTTTCGGCAACTCGGTGTTCGGTGACGTCTGGAACCGTGACCACATCCGCGCGGTGCAGATCGACGTGCCCGAAACGCTCGACATCGCGGACCGCGCCGAGTTCTATGACGAGACGGGCGCCCTGCTCGACATGATCGTCACGCACCTCTTCCAGTTGGCGGCGGAGATCGCTCTCGAGCCGCCGCTGTCGATGAAGGCGGACGACATGCAGGATGCTCGCAACGCCATCATCGCGGCGTTCCGGCCCATCTCGCCCGATGACGCCGTTTTCGGCCAGTTCGAGGGTTACACCGACACCGAGGGTGTTGCGGATGATTCGACGATGGACACGTTCGTCGCCGCGAAGCTCTTTATCGACACGGACCGTTGGCGCGACGTGCCGTTCCTCTTGCGCACGGGCAAGCAGCTGGCTCGCGGGGGTCAGCGCATCAGCGTGATCTTCGAGAAGCCGCACACGGGTCCGTTGAGTCACGACACCCCGGTGCTCGGCAATGTGCTCACGTTCGATCTCGAGGGTTCGGGCTCGATCGACATGCGCGTGGTCGTGAAGCGACCGGGTGCCGAGTTCGAATTGGCGACCGACATCGCCCGGCTTCCTTTGTCCGCGGTCGAGGATGCCGATCCGCTGCCCCCCTATGTGAAGTTGATCAACGACATCATCGAGGGCGACCGTTCGCTCTTCACCCGACCGGATGGCTTGGAGCACACGTGGGAGGTCATCGGGCCGTTGCTCGACAACCCGCCCCAGATCCAGCCCTATGAGCGCGGCTCGTGGGGTCCCGCGGCCGCCGCTGCGCTCGCGGCACCGGACGGTTGGTTGCTGGGCGACACGCACAATGAGGATGGCCCGCTCGATGGCGAGGGCGAAGCGGATGCCGCGGATGCCGACACCGACCTGAACGACTCCGCCGAGAACTAGACGCGTCACTCCGCCGCTCGCGACGCGGCGCAGGCAGCCGGGCAACGGGACATGTTCCGAGCCCGGCTGTCTGCGTCTGAGCAGTACCCGCCGGAGGCGGCCGCGCGCTCGGGCCGTGCTTCTTCAGCATCATGGCTGCGGCTCTCCGTCGAGCCCCCGTGCCTCTGCATTCGGATGTTCCGTGTTCACCCCGACCGGCTATCGTTCAGCGGGTGACCTCTCATCCCGCCCTGGCTCGCAGGTTGTCGCTCACGACTGCGATTTTCCTCGGCCTCGGTTCGATGATCGGCGCGGGACTCTTCGCGGCTTTTTCTCCGGCGGCACGCGCGGCGGGCAATGGCCTTCTCATCGGCCTCGCGGTCGCTGCCCTGGTCGCCACGTTCAACGCTCTGTCGACGGCCCAATTGGCCGCCGCGATGCCGCAGTCAGGCGGCACGTACGTGTATGGACGCCGTGTGCTCGGTGAGTGGTGGGGCTTCATCGCGGGCTGGGGCTTCGTCATCGGCAAGACGGCGAGTTGCGCGGCCATGGCCCTGACCTTCGCCGCAGCCGTCTCCCCGGCAGGGTGGCTGCGCCCCGTCGCGGTCGCGGCGGTTGCAGCGATCACCCTCATCAACATCGCGGGTGTCACCCGCACCGCGCGGGCCACCCAGATCATCGTCGTCTTCGTCCTGGCCGCGATAGCAGTCGCCGTGGCCGGCGGCATCTCGGCTGCTGGCGGCTCGGCGTCGCAGCTGGCCGGCTTTGTATCCGACGGCTCGCTCTGGTCGGGCGGCGCCTACGGAATTCTTCAGTCCGCCGGCCTCCTCTTCTTCGCCTTCGCGGGCTACGCCCGGGTCGCCACTCTCGGCGAAGAGGTGCGTGACCCGGCGCGCACCATTCCGAGGGCGATCATCGTGGCGCTCGCCGTGTGCGTCGGGGTATATGCCGTGGTCGCTGTGGTCTTGTTATCGGTGCTCGGTTCCTCCGCCGTGGCGGGGAGTGCTTCTCCGGTTGTTGCCTTGGCCGCGTCGTCCGGGTGGCCGTGGGTGGAGTGGTTCGTGCGGGCAGGCGCTGCCGCTGCTTCTCTCGGCGCCCTCCTGGCGCTGGTCGCCGGGGTCAGCCGTACGGTTCTGGCGATGTCTCGCGGCGGCGATCTTCCGGCGTGGCTGTCTGCGGTGCATCCCCGGTTCTCGACCCCTCACCGCGCAGAGGCGACCGTCGGTCTTGTGCTCGTCCTCCTCGTCTCGATCACCGATCTGCGGGGCGTGATCGCGTTTTCCTCGTTCGGTGTGCTCGTGTATTACGTCATCGCGAATATCTCGGCCTGGCATCAGGATGCGTCGGAGCGCCGCTTCGGACGCCTGAGTCCCACGCTCGGCGCGGCGCTCTGCGTGGTGCTCGTCGTAACGTTGCCCGTCAGCGCGATCGTGACGGGCGTCGCGGTCTTCGCGGTGGGGGCCGTGTACCGTGCTGTCCGCCTGCGCGGGGCACCTACCGATTAGAAGAGCGTGCTCGTGTCGGGTGCGACCGGTAAGGGAACGGCAATAGCGCTCGCAAGGACCGCCCGCCCGAGCCGCAGCGTTCCGGTCGTCGTCGGTGTGCTGCGGATGCCGCCCCGGCCGCGCATCGCTGTGTGTGCACCCGGTGCAAGCACGGTGTTCATCCAGCCGCATGGAGAGGCGGGCCGTTGCCCGTCGAAGTGAACGGGCCCATCGCCCGAGTCGATGCTGAACGGCTGGCGCGTCAGGAGGTCGATGTCTGCGCCGCGGAGGATGATGTTGCGCCTCGTCGCCACCGGGTCGAGCGGCCCGCAGGCGAGCACTGCTTCGAGATGCTCGAGTGTTTCGGCGGCGAAGAGGGTGACCGCGGCCGTTCGGTGAGCCGCACGGCCGAAGAATCTGTCGCCCTTGATGCCCAAACCGGCCACGACGGCTATGACATCAGGAGTTTCATCGACCGATTCGTCGAGCGGCACGGGGCCGTCGGCCGGCCGGCCCTCGTAGCGGTGGATCGGCGAGACGACGAACCATTCGATGAGGATCTCGGTGCGGAAGGGGAGGTCGGGTGACACCTGTTCAGGCTAATCGACGGGTGATCCGGCCGCAGCCGTCACCGCTTCGAGGTGTCCTTCACCCGATCGACGAGTTCGCGCCACGGCCCGTCGAGCTTCTTCTCGGGGATTCGTGCGCCTCGCTCCTCGGCCGTCGCCGTTTGGCGTCCTTCGTGGACCGGAGGCTCATCGCTACTGGTCTCGGAAGGATGTACCAGCACGCGAATCGTGTAGACGAAGCGGTCGGCTCCCGCGTCATCGTCGGCGTCTTCGTCGTCCCACGGGCAGGAGTCGACGAGCGCGAGCCACTCGGCGACGTCGGGCTCCTCCTGCGCTTCGACCGTCCACCGCGGGCTGAGCCCGGCGACGCCTCCAGAGCGCGTCACCGTGATGCGTAACGTGCTGGCCGGCTCGATGTCACTCATGGGTCGTCACTCCCACAGTCTGCCAGGCGTCCTCGACGGCCACATGTTCGGGGGAGCCGTCGCCGAACCGCGCCGCGGCCGATGCGATCGTTAAGTCGGCGAATTCAGCGAATGTCGCTCGGGGACTGATGTCGCCTCGGATGGCGTCGTACCAGACGAGACCGACGCCGTTCCAAGCCGGGCCGCCGAGGGTGGTCGCGGCGACCGCGAACGCGCGGTTCGGAATGCCGGAGTTCAGGTGCACGCCCCCGTTGTCGTCCTCCGTGTCGACGTAGTCGGACATGCGGGCGGGCTGCGGGTCCCGGCCGAGCACATCGTCGTCGTAGGCTGTGCCCGGTTCGAGCATGTTGCGCAGGGCGCGGCCACTGACGGCCGGCGTGAACAGGCCCTCTCCGATCAGCCAGCTCGCTTCACCAGCCATCTGGCCTCGATCGTATTGCTCGACGAGCGCCCCGAAGACGTCGGAGATGCTCTCGTTGAGAGCGCCGGATTGGCCCTCGTATTCGAGCGCTGACGTGTACTGCGTGACGCCGTGCGCGAGCTCGTGGCCGATGACCGAGAGCGACGCCGTGAACCGGTTGAATACCTCGCCATCGCCGTCGCCGAACACCATGCGGCTGCCCTCCCAGAAGGCGTTGTCGTATTCGTCGCCGTAGTGGACCGTTGCCAGCAGCGGGAGGCCGCGATCGTCGATGGAGCTGCGACCGAAGACGTCGAGGAAGAGCGCGTGAGTGGCGCCGAGCCCGTCGAACGCCTCGGTGACCGCGATGTCGTCAGTGGCGGCATCCGTTTCTCGTCGGACGGTGACGCCCGGGAGAGTCTCCTGACCCTGGGCGTCGAAGATCGTTCTGTTCACACGGCTGTCGGCCACGCGGGTGCCCGCAGCGGTCGGACGGGAGGCGGTGAGATGAGCTCGTTCGTGGCGCAGGGGCGGGTCGACGAGGAGGGAACGACGGGCCGCGGCGGACGCGCGTGAGACGCGATCGTCGTCGGCCGTGGCGAGACGGTTGAGGAGGTAGGGCGGAACGATTGAGTAGGTCATGGGGTGACCATACGCGGCGCCTCCGACGGCGTCGAGGGCCTGTGGAGAAGATCGGAAATCGCTGCCTGTGAAGAACTTTCCGGGGGTGTCATCGGCGGAACAGGCCCGCTAGCGTTGAAGGATGACTGACCCGAACAACGCATCCAGCACCCCTCGCGACGACGAGAATGCGTCGGCTCCCGCCGACTCCGAGCTGCCCCTCCTGCAACAGGGCGACCCTGAGGCAGAACGACTCAATAGCGAAAAGATCGATGAGCTCGCTCACGCCGCCCGAGACGCCGGCGTCGACGACATCGCCACTCAAACGGCTCTGTGGAAGGAGGTCTTCTCGCTGGAACGCTGGTTCTTCATCCCGCGCGGTGACATGGACGCCATGGCCGACGTGCAGCCGCTCGCAGTCGTGGTCGATGAGCAGCCCATGCTCTTGGCTTTCACCTCGCCCGAGCGAGCTCGCCAGTCGGCCATCACACTGGGTCTCACCGATGAGGAGGCTGCCCACGTCCTCGCCGTTCCTTCGGAGGGGATGGTCGAGTCTGCCGATGGTTACAGCAAGGTGGGGCTGCAGGGTGTGCTCTTCGACTACGGGTGGACGGGCTTCTACGCGCCCCTCGGCCAGCTCGGGCCGATTCGCTCGCACTCGCTCGCGAACTGAGGAACGCGCCGCCGGATGAGACGAGGGGTCAAGAGGCTGCTGCCGTCTTAGAGGCGGTGGCCCGCGACATCCGGCCGGCCGAGGTCGACAGGCGCAATGCAATGAGCATGACAACCAGCGCGGCGAGCGTCAGGGCGGCACCCACCCACAGGGGAGAGGTGTAGCCGAGACCGGCGGTGATGGTGATGCCACCGAGCCAGGCACCCAGCGCGTTACCCACGTTGAAGGCGGCGATGTTCGAGCTCGACGCGAGGGTCGGGGCGTGGTCGGCGAAGTGCATGATGCGGGTTTGCAGCCCCGGTACCGTGCCGAATCCGAACCCACCCATCAGGGTCAGGAGGATGACCGTGGCGACCGGGTTCGCGGCGAGCAGCGCGAAGGCGGTCAGAACGACGCTGAGGCCGGCGAGGAAAACGGTGATGGTGCGGTCGCGCGAGCGGTCAGCCGCCTTGCCGCCCAGGATGTTGCCGAGGAAGGTGCCGACGCCGAACAGGATCAGGAGCCACGGCACCGTCGCGCTCGCAAACCCGCTCACCTCGGTGAGAATGAACGCAATGTAGGTGAATGCGCCGAACATGCCGCCGAACCCCAGCACGGTGACGATGAGAGAGAGCCAGACCTGCCGCGAGCGGAACGCGCTGAATTCTGTGCGCAGGCTCGTCTGCGCCGTCGCGACGCCCCGGGGCGCCGGCACGAGGGCGATGATGCCGATCAGCGCGATGACACCGATGCCCGTGATCGCCCAGAAGGTGGAGCGCCAGCCCGCGGCCTGACCGAGGAAGGTTCCGAAGGGGACACCCAGCACGTTTGCCAGCGTCAGACCCGTGAACATGATGGCGATGGCGCCCGAGCGCTTGCGCGGCTCGACCATGTTGGCCGCGACAACCGAGCCGATGCCGAAGAAAGCTCCGTGGCAGAGCGCCGCGACGATGCGGCCGAGCAGCATGATCGAGTAGGTGGGGGCGAGGGCCGACACCAGGTTGCCGATGATGAACAGCACCATGAGGCCGAGGAGCACCTGCTTGCGGGGGAGCTTCGTCACGGCGGCCGTCAGGAGGATGGCGCCGGCCGCAACGCTAAGTGCATAACCGGAGATCAGCCACCCCGCGGCCGCTTCGTCGACCTGGAAGTCGGCAGCCACCTGAGGCAGGAGGCCGGCAATGACGAACTCGGTGAGACCGATACCGAAGCCGCCGAGGGCGAGAGCTAAGAGTCCGATAGGCACGGGTGTGACCTCCACGATCTGTACTTACGCCGATCAGACGCATACGCTGTTATTTGCAGGCGCGGGGTAAATACTTGCACACGCTAGGTATCCGCGCAAGCAACTACTTGTGTCGACCGCGCGCGGTCAGGGGAAGGACATCGCATGAGCATCGAAGACGACGCCGTCGAGGTGCGCGCCCAGGGGTGGCGCACGCTCGCCGCGCTACACGGTCGCATCGAGGCGGACCTCGAACGGGCGCTGAACGCCGAAGCCGACCTCTCGGTCGTCGAATACACCGTTCTCGAGGCGCTCAGCCGACAGGACGGCTGGCACATGCGCATGCAGCAACTCGGCCGGGCCGCGGCCCTCAGCAGCAGCGCCACCACGCGTCTGGTGAACCGCCTGGAAGACCGAGGGTTGCTCACGCGCGTCCTGTGCCTCGACGACCGGCGCGGCGTGTACACCGAACTGACCGCGGCGGGACACAAGATCTTCGATCAAGCGCGGCCGGTGCACGATCACACACTCGAGCAGGCGCTCGCCGAGGCGACGGACGCCCCCGAGCTCGCGCCCCTCGTCGACGCCCTGCACGCGTTGAGCCCCGTGCCGTCGGCCTGACGTTCTCCATAGCCTGCCGAGCGGAATGTTCTGCACAGATGCACGAATATTCCGCAAGCTGTATCGCTCCGGCCGCAGAATAGTCAGATGAGTCCCACACCCGCCACGGCATCGTTCCTCGCCGCCCGCGACATCCTTCTCGACGAGCGTGAGAACGCCGCCGCCGCCCGCGAACGCTTCCGCTGGCCCGACGTCGGGGCCCACTTCAACTGGGCCGTCGATTGGTTCGACGCCATCGCCCTCGAGAACGACAGCGTTGCCCTCTGGATCGTCGAAGAAGACGGCCGCGAGACAAAAGTGTCCTTCCGTGAGATGTCCCGTCGCTCCAACCAGGTGGCGAACTGGATGCGGGAGCGAGGCGTTCGTCAGGGCGACCACGTCATGCTCATGCTCGGCAACCAGGTCGAGCTGTGGGAGACGATGCTGGCCATCATGAAGCTCGGTGCCGTCATCCTGCCGACGTCGACCGTGTTGGGGGCCGATGAGCTCGCCGATCGTATCGATCGGGCGGATGTGTCCCACGTGATCGCCAACGCCGCGGATGCGCCGCTGTTCTCGCACCTGCGCTCGCGGGCGGATCGCTCGGAGGTCGGGCGGATCGCGGTCGGCGATGTGGTCGACGGGTGGTCTGCGTACGGCGACAGCAATCGTGCGTCTGATGACGCACCCGGCGTGCTGGTGTCGTCCGACGACCCCGCCCTGATCTATTTCACCTCGGGCACCACGAGCAAGCCGAAGATGGTGGTGCACACCCACTCGTCCTACCCGGTCGGCCATTTGAGCACACTGTCCTGGTTGGGTCTGCAGCCGGGCGACGTGCACCTCGCGATCTCGTCACCCGGGTGGGGCAAGCACGCCTGGAGCTGTTTCTTCGCGCCGTGGATCGCCGAGGCCACGGTCTTCGTCTACAACTATTCGCGGTTCGACGCGAAAGCCCTCGTCGCGCAGCTCGATCGAGCACGCGTGACGACGTTCTGCGCACCCCCCACCGTCTGGCGCATGCTCATTCAGAACGACATCACCGAACGGCCGGGGGCCTTGCGAGAAATCCTGTCGGCGGGTGAACCTCTCAACCCCGAGGTGATCAGCCGCATCCGCAGATGGTGGGGGCTCGTCATTCGTGACGGCTATGGGCAAACCGAGACCACCGCGATCATCGCGAACCCGCCAGGCTCGGCGCTCGTCGCCGGTTCGATGGGCACACCGCTTCCCGGCGTCACCATCGCGCTGATCGACCCGCTCACGGGGGAACCCGGCGACGAAGGGGAGATCTGCATCGACCTGAGTGTGGCACCCGTGAACCTCATGTCCGGTTATCTCGGCGACGAAGCGAAGACCGCGACGGCGATGGCTGACGGCTACTTCCACACGGGAGACGTCGCTTCGCGCGACGAACGGGGCTACATCACCTTCATCGGCCGCACCGACGACATCTTCAAATCGTCCGATTACAAAGTGTCCCCGTTCGAGGTCGAGAGCCTCCTGCTCGAGCACGACGCAGTCGCCGAGGCGGCGGTCGTCGGCGCCCCCGACGACATCCGGCTCAACGTGACGAAGGCGTACGTCGCCCTCGCGGACGGGTGGGCGCCGAATGAGGCGACAGCCCGAGAAATTCTTCGACACGCGGCCGAGGTCATGCCGCCCTACATGAAGGTGCGGCGGGTCGAATTCTTCGAACTCCCGAAAACGGCCTCGGGAAAGATACGCCGGGTGGAACTCAGGGACCGGGAAGTCCAGGCCGCACAACGCCGCGAACGCCTCCCGCGCGAGTGGCGAGAGGGTGACACGAAACCTTCGACATAGGCGTTGATCTATCCCAGCATCCTGATATATTGCTAACCGGCGGCTCGTCATAGGTCATGACCTGCGCCGGAAGGAGTACGTCATGTTCGGGATGTTCGCACCGCCCAGCGCCTCGCGTGAAGCTTCGTCGAAGAAGGGCACGCGCGCTGCCGTGATCAGCCTGGCAGGTGCGTTGGCGATCGGAACGGTCTGCGCCGGGTCGGCCGTCAACCCGCAGGCTGCACACGCGGCAAACGGTGACCCGTTCAGCCCCGAGACCGCCGCGATCTTCATCTCGCCAGGACGGCCCACACAACTGCTGCGCGCCGAATCCGACGGGCGAAGTTCGGCCCTCCACTTCGTGCCCGAGGGCGGCACCAGCCGCTACTCGTACAACGCGATCGCCTTCAACCCGGCGGACAACTACATCTACGGGGTGCTGTCGCAGCAAGGCCCCGGCATTCCTGCCGGATCTGTGGTGCGCATCGCGTCAGGCGGCGTCGTCACACGCGTCGGCACGGCCGTGCACGCCAACGCGCTGCGCGGAGCCATCGGGCCCGACGGTCACCTCTACATCGAAGGCGGACGTGCAAACCGCCTGCACGTGATCGACCTGTCGAACGGCAACCGGACCCGCATCATCGACCTCGCCGCAGACCTGGATGTCGCCGACTTCACCTTCGCCGGCTCACACCTCTGGGGCGTCAACGTGACCGGCGCGCTCGTCAGGATCACGCCATCCACCGGTGCGGTCACGCGATTCTCCGCCGTTGACGAGGCGGGATCCCACGGCGCCGCCTGGACCTACGGCAACGGCAATCTCGGGTTTTCGAACAACGAAACCGGAACGGTCGTGCAGGTTTCCGTCGCCGACGCCGATGCGGCGTCCCCCACAGTCACAGTCGTCAGCAAAATTGCCGGCCCCGCCTCAGAACGCAACGACGGCACAGCCATACCAGGCTCACCGATCGACCTCCAGATCACCAAAACCGCGGCGGCCAGCTACACGCCCGGCGAATCCATCGCCTACACACTCACGGTGAAAAACGTCAGCACGACCAGAGCAAGTGGATACGTCGTCACCGACGCGGTTCCCGAAACGCTCACGAACGTGAGCACCACGAGTCCGGGGTGCACCGTAGACGGCCACACCCTCACCTGCTCCGGGGCGGCGCTCGCACCCGGAGCACAAGCCGCCATCTCCCTCACGGCCGACACGGCCGCAACGACGACCGGATGCATTCAGAACACCGCCCGAGTGAGCGGAAACGAACGCGACCAGGTCGACGGAAACAACACCTCCACGAGTGAGACGTGCGCCGTCGTACCGCCGACTCCGACTCCGACTCCGACTCCGACTCCGACTCCGACGCCCACGCCGACTCCGACACCGACTCCGACGCCGACTCCCACACCGACGCCGACGCCGACGCCGACGCCGACGCCGACGCCCACGCCCACGCCCACGCCGACTCCGACTCCGACTCCCACGCCCACTCCGACGCCGATTCCGACGCGCAGCGCTCCGGCTGTCTCCGCACCGGTGCCGCCGCCCGCGCCGTCACCCTCGATGGCGGCGCCCGCACCGGTGCTCCCTCAAACGGGTGCCGGTGGTCTCGTGCCGGTCATGATCGGCGGGGGAGTGCTCCTCGTGGCGGGTCTCGTGCTCGTGATCGCGCGCCGCCTGCGTCGGCGACGGAACGAGTAGCCGCCTAGAGGTCGAGCTCCCGCCGGAAGAATTCGAGCATGCGCGGGAGCTCGTCCACGTCGCCGGCCTCGTGGCCGTTGTAGGGCCACACGGTCATCTCCTTCGGCCCGCGGTGTTCGTGGAACGCCGCGAAGACGGTCGAAGGTGGGGTCACAGCATCCATCAATGCCGCCGCGAAGTAGGTGGGCACCGTGGACAGGCGAGCGAAATTGACCGTGTCGAAATAGCGCAGAGTCTCGTGCACCTGGGCTGCCTTGTCGCGGTGGATCTTCAGGAACTCACCGATCTCGCGGAAGGGCAGCGCGTCCGTGATGACGGTCGCGCGCGGAAAATCGGACAGGAACGGCACCACCGAGGCCGACGCGCGAACCCGAGACGATAAGGCCGAGGCGGCCATCGCCAGAGCCCCGCCCTGGCTGTTGCCGCGCACCGCGATGCGCGAGGCGTCGACGAGCGGCATTCCGGCCACGGCCTCCACCGCCAGCACGGCATCGGTGATCAATCGACGGTAGTAGTAGGTCTCACGATCGAGGATGCCGCGCGTCATGACACCCGCGAACTGCGGTCCCGCACTGCCCGATGCGTCCGCCGTATCGCCCACCGACCAGTTGCCGCCCTGCCCGCGCGTGTCCATCTGGAAATGCGCGAAGCCCGCCGACGCCCAGAACAGCTCGGCCCACGGGCGACCGCGGCCGCCGCCGTAGCCGACATACTGGACGATCGTCGGCAACGGACCGGATGCGCCGGCCGGAACCCGCAGCCATCCTCGGATGGGGTCGCCGCCGTATCCCGAGAACGTGACGTCGTAGACATCGATCGTCGACAGGCCGGCATCGATCGGGGTCACCTCGACGAAGGACCCGTGCGAGCGGGAATCGGCCAGCGTGCGATCCCAGAACTCCGCGAAGTCGTCGGGAAGAGTTTGACGGCTGCGGTAGGATGACAGGTCCTCTTCGGACAGGTCGGTGAACATGAAGCTCCTTCGGGTCGGGGTAGACATCAGTATCGAGCGCTCCGGGTGCGGGCGGACCGCGCCACGCGGACCTCGGCATGTTCTCGTCCGGAGCTCAGCGATCGCCTGGGAGCGGGTCCGGCCTGAGCCTCATGCGCGGGCGGGGGCCCGATGCTCGGCACCCGGTTCGTACGACACCCGCGTGACCCGCACCGGCGCGGGCGCGCGATCGCCCGAGGTGTGTGCGGATACCGCGAAGGCGCCGAGCCAGACTCCGAGGAAGCCTCCGGCGTGCGGCGAGGTGAGGAAGCCCCCGTTCACGTCACCCACCGTGACGACGCCCGATGCTCGCCCGCCGTCGGACCGGTCGATCGGGCGGGAGGCGCCGGAATCGCTGGTCGTCGTGTTCGGTCCGAGTTCGAGCGAGAAGGTGCATCGGTCGTCATCTAGCGAGACGACCACGCCGCAGACGGCGTCAGCTTCGCCCGGCGGGGCCGACAGCGCAACGGCGTGGACAACCGACACCACTCCCGCGATGCACGTGTGCAGTTCGGCCTGGAAAACCCGGTCCTGCCCGGAGGCGGAGGCGGGGGCGGAGGCGGAGGCGGAGGCGGGGCCGGGACGCCGGGCCGCGAGGGGACGAAGCGACAGTGCGATCCAATCCGACTCGGACTGGCGCACCGCGAGGCCCGCGCGCACACGTGTATCGCGCCATAGCGTGAGCGACGCACGGAAGACGGCACGGTGGTGCTGCTGGCGCCGGCCGACGAAGGTCGGGGCACCGACATCCGACAGCGAGACCGGGCGGGGATGAAGGTCGAATCGCCGTGGATCGTCGGCGAAGAACTCGACGCGGGGCTCGCGAGTGGTCCGCACGAGCGACCAGGCGTCATGTCGGAGACCACCACCGGCGCCATCATCATGAGAGCCGGCTGGGACACCGATGCGGACATCGACGGCGTTGCCGGGGAGGAGCGGCCCGTCGATCGACTCGGTGACCCGTCCCGTGCCCGGCGCGAATACCGGCCACCCGTTCTGCCACTCCACCGGCACGAGGAACGCCTCGCGCCCGAGCGGCTCGGCACCCGTTTCACCGACCGAGCGGCTGCCGAGGACGACCGCCCACCAGGTGCCGTCCGTGTGTTCGACCAGATCGGCGTGGCCGACGCCCGTGATCGAAGACCCGCGACCCAGGTGGCGGTGGGTGAGGACAGGGTTCGCCGGATTGCCGAGATAGGGGCCCGTGACGGAGTCTGCAGCGGCGACGCTGACCGCGTGCTCGAACCCCGTGCCGCCTTCCGCGGCGACCAGGTAGTAGCGGCCGTCTTTGCGGTACAGGTGCGGCCCCTCGGCCCAGATCGCTCCGTGAAGCGCTCCCCGCCACAGCAGATACTCCTCGCCGACGAGATCGATCGAGCGGACGGCAGGGGTCTGCGCGGGGTCGGGTTGCCGCCCGATGCGCATCTGCCGCAACCACACGTCGGTCTGCCCCGGCCACAGCCCGGGGTCGGCGAGCCGGGTCCCGGTCATCCAGGCGCGGCCGTCATCGTCGAAGAACAGCGACGGGTCGATGCCCGGGGCGTCGTCGAGCCAGAACGGGTCCGACCAGGGGCCCGCCGGGTCGGATGCCGTGAGCACGAAGTTTCCGCGACGGCCCTGCCCGTGCACCAGTGTGCAGGCGACGAAGAACAGCCCGTCGTGGTGGCGGATGGTCGCCGCGAAGAGGCCGCCGGACGACGGGACCGTCGACAGATCGACCTGGTCGGGGCGGTCGACGGCGTGGCCGATCTGCTGCCAGGTCACGAGGTCTCGGCTATGGAAGATCGGCAACCCCGGCCAGTATTCGAACGTCGAGGTGACGAGGTAGTAATCCTCCCCGACCCGGCAGATGCTCGGGTCGGGGTGGCAGCCGGGGAGGACCGGGTTCGTGAACGCCGTCACGTCAGCCGGCGTCGGGCTCGGGCGCAGGTGTAGGCGCAGACACCGCCACAGCCGCGGGGGCGACGCGGATGTCGGCATGCAGCGCGCGCGTGTGGTCGACGACGCGTCGCTCACCCGTGAGGCGCACGGGAACGGTCAGCGGGATGTCCCCGCTCGAGTGTCCGAAACCGATCACGAGGTCGCCCGTGTCGACGATGCGTTGGCCGTCGCGACCCGTGAACGACGTGAGGTCGGCGGGGAGGTCGACATGGACGCGCGCCGTGGCCCCGGCATCCAGCTCGACGCGGGCGAACGCGATGAGGCGTTGCACGGGCCGCACGACATCGGCGACCGGATCGTGCAGGTAGACCTGGACGACG
The DNA here is from genome assembly GCF_052783725.1 of Okibacterium fritillariae. Lineage (NCBI taxonomy): Bacteria > Bacillati > Actinomycetota > Actinomycetes > Micrococcales > Microbacteriaceae > Okibacterium > Okibacterium fritillariae. The sequence continues at coordinate 1,973,579 of NZ_CP199917.1, read as the reverse complement.
TCGGTGCCGGGCCGCTCCGAGACGTTGCGCACCTCGACGCTCAGCCTGATCGTGCCGTCGGTCGGGACGGATGTGCTCGCCGACGCACCGACCCCGACCCCGACCTCGACGTTCGACCATTCGAACGCGCTGTAAGACAACCCGTGCCCGAACGGGTATGCGGCCGTCGGGTCGATGTTCGAGACCTCGGTGGGCCCGGCCAGCGTCGCCGCCAGATAGGTGGATGGCTGAGCACCCGGGCTGCGCGGAACGCTCACCGGCAGCCTCCCCGACGGGTTCACCCGTCCGCTCAGCACCCCGGCGAGGGCCCCGGTACCCTCTTCGCCGGGGAAGAACGTCTGCACGATCGCCGCCGCCTCGTCGACCGCGGCTCCGAGCGCATACGGCCGACCCGCGAGCAACGTGACGACGACGGGGGTGCCCGACGCGAGCGCCAGGTCCAGCAGATCCTGCTGAGCGCCCGGCAGTCGCAGCGACTCGGCGTCGCAGCCCTCGCCGCTCGTGCCCCGGCCGAAGAGACCGGCGCGGTCGCCGAGCGCGAGGAGGACGACATCCGCCGAACGGGCCGCCTCGGCCGCACGGTCGAACTCCGATCGATCGAAGTCGTCGACGCCCGTGCCGCTCACGACGACGAGTTCGGCCTCGGGGAACTCGTCCCCGAGGGCATCGACGAGGGTGGGCAGGGCAATGCCGACGGGCAGCTCGGGATGCTGCACCCCCACGTGGGCGGGGAAGCTGTAGCAGCCGAGAACCGCGAGCGGCTCGTCAGCGTTGGGTCCGAGGACGGCGATGCGCCGTGCCGACGCCAGCGGGAGAATGCCGTCGTTCTTCACCAGGACGATCGCGCGCTCGGCGATCTCGCGGGCCAGGGCGCGGTTCTCAGGAGGATCGAGATCCACGGTTCCCGCTTCCCGCGTCCCGGCCGCGGAGTGCGCATCGGTGCTCGTGGCCCGCGGCGAGTCGTCGCTCGTCCGCAGCGCACTCGGCACCGCCGACCAGCCCGCATCGAGCAACCCCAGCTCGAGCTTTTGCCGCAGAACCCGCTCGAGCGCGCGGTCGACGAGCGCCTCGTCCACCGAACCGCTCCGCACGGCCTCGACGAGCGGCGCCCCGAAGGTCTTGACGGTCGGCAGCTCGACGTCGACGCCCGCCGCCAGTGCCGCGCCCGCCGCATCCGCCCACGTCTCGGCGACCCCGTGCAGCAGCCGCAGGAACGCGATGCCGAAGTAGTCGGCGACGACGGTGCCCTCGAAACCCCACGTGTCGCGCAGCAGTCCCGTGAGAAGCGACGCATCGGCGGCCGACGGCACGCCGTCGATATCGGTGTAGGCGTGCATGACCGATCGCACGCCGGCCCCGCGCACGGCCATCTCGAACGGCGGCAGCAGCACATCGGCCAGCTCGCGCGACCCCACCGACACGGGCGCGAGGTTGCGCCCGGCCTTGGACGCCGAGTATCCGACGAAATGCTTCAGCGTCGCGACGATGCCCGCGCCTTCGAGCCCGCGCACATACGCCGACGCCACGGTGCCGACGAGGTACGGGTCCTCGCCGATCGTCTCCTCGACGCGGCCCCAGCGCGGGTCGCGCACCACGTCGAGCACGGGCGCGAGCCCCTGGTGCACACCCACCGAGCGCAGGTCGCGGCCGATGTGACCCGCCAGGCGCTCGATGAGCTCGGGGTCGAAGGTCGCACCCCACGACAACGGCACGGGGTAGGCCGTCGCACCCCAGGCGGCGAAACCCGCCAGGCATTCCTCGTGCGCGACGGCGGGGATGCCGAAGCGGTTCGAGCGCACGATGCGCTCCTGCGTGCGTTGCAACGACCGCGCTCCGACGGCGGCGTCGACGGGCGCGCTGCCGAAGGGCCGGGTCAGTTGGCCGAGGCCGTGGGGGAGCAGCGCGTCGAGGTCGATGTGGTCGTCCATGTCGTGCTGGTGCGGGGCCACCTCGCCGCCGTCGTTCGAGGCACCGACCCACACGCCATAGAGCTGGGCGATCTTCTCCTCGAGCGTCATCGCGGCGATCAGGGCAGAGACGCGGTGGGATGCGGGCAGCGCCGGGTCGTTCCAGGGCGGCAGGCTCGAGTCATCCACCGTCTCGGCGGCGCTCTCGGCGGCACTGTTGGTGGCACTGTCGGCGGCACTCTCGGCGGAACCCCGGCCGGCCCGGGTGTCATCGTGAACGGTCATGGTTATTTTCCTCCCATGCCCATGAGGCCCTGCACGAGGGCCCGGCGAGCGAAGAGATAGACGAGCAGCACGGGAATCATCGACAACATGACGGCGGCGAGCAGCCCCGGAACGTTGACGCCGTACTGCGACTGGAAGTTGAAGAGGCCGAGCGTCACCACACGGGTGCTGTCGGACTGGGTGAGGATGAGGGGGAACAGGAAGCCGTTCCAGGCCTGCAGCGCGGCGAACACGACGATGGTCGAGATGCCCGACTTCGACAGGGGCAGCACGAGCCGGAAGAACGTGCGAACGGGGGTGGCGCCATCCATGGCCATGGCCTCATAGAGCTCGGGTGAGATATCGCGCATCGTGCCCGACAGGATGAGCGTCGACACGGGCAGCGCGAACGCTGCGGTGGGCAGGATGATGCCCAACAGGTTGTCGTAGAGGCCGACCACGTTGATCAGGTAGAAGATCGGGACGATCACGGCCGACGACGGCACTGCGAGCCCCAGCAGGAAGAGCCGGAAGACCCCCGTGGCGAACCGCCCGCGGCTGCGCACGATGGCGTAGCTGAGCGGCGCGACCAGCACGACGACGATGAGCACGACCGCCACGGTGACGATGACGGTGTTGATGAAGTAGAGCCCGAAACCGGAGGAGATGGCGTTGGCGTAGTTCTCGAACGTGAAGGTCGTCGGCACCGCGAGCGGCCCGTCGGTGCCATACCCCTGCCGCGTCTGGAACGATGCCGACACGAGCACGTAGAGGGGCAGGATGACGACGAGCAACCAGACGATCGATCCGAACCCGGCCAGATAATTGGGACGAGGTTTCATCAGATTCCTTCTTGCTCGCTCTGCATCTTGTCGTAGCCCGAGAGCCGCACGACGAGAAGCGAGATGGCGGTCGCGACGACGACGAGCACCACGGCGATGGCGCTACCGGTGCCGAAATCGAAGCTGCGGAACGCCTGCTGGTACATGTAGAACGCCGTGATGGTCGTATCGGTGCCCGGGCCGCCGTTGGTCAGGATGAGCACAGTGTCGAACGTGGTCAGGCCGCCCACGACCATGAGGATCATGGAGGTGATGACGCTGTTCTTCAGCTGCGGCAACGTGATGCTGAAGAACTGCCGCACCGTGGACGCGCCGTCGATCTGCGCTGCCTGATAGAGCACCTGCGGAATGGCCCGCGCGGCACCCTGATAGATGAGCGTGTGGAACGGCGTGAACTGCCACATGCCCACGAACGTGAGCACGGCTATGGCGCCGGCCTGGTTGCCGAGCAGGTTGCCGTCGCCGAAGAGCCAGGGCAGCTGGCCCGGGATGCCGAAGTTCGGGTCGAGCAGCGCCCGCCACAGCACCGAAATGGCCGCCGCCGAGAGCAGCAGGGGCACGAAGTAGATGGCCGACAGCACGGCCCGGTTCTTTTGGTGCCCCGCGGCCCACACGCCGAGCAGGATGCTGAGCGGGGTCTGCGTGACGACCCCCAGGACGACGAGCAGCACGCTCAACCAGAGGCTTTTCATCATGACCGGGTCGGAGGCGAGGTCGGTCCAGTTCTCGAGCCCCACGAAGCGCGGGCTGCCGATGCCCGACCACTGCGTGAACGACAGCACGACGACCATGACGAGGGGAACGAGCGCGAAGAGCCCGAAGAAGAGGGTGGCAGGCAGAGCCCACACGGCACCGGGGCGGCCGACAGAGGGGCCGCCCCGGTTCGTGGAGCGCCTGCGGGGAGCAAGCGTTGTCACGGTGGTCCTTACTTCAGAGCCTGCATGGCCTGGATGAAGCCGGCCTCGTCGATCTGTCCGCTGAAGAACTGCGCGACGGCCTGGTGGATGGGCGTGATCGCCGACGGCGGGTAGGCCTGGTCCCACGAGAGCTGGAACGAGGGGGCGGCTTCGACGAGACCGAATTGGTAGGCGGCGTAGTCGGGGCTCGCGGCATCCTGGAAGAACTCGGGCGTGTTGGTCGTCGTGGGCAGGTTGCCGATGCCGAGCTGCGCCTCGACGAACTCGTCGGAGTACATGAGCTTCAAGAAGTCGCGCGCCGTGTCGGGGTAGCGCGTGGCCTTCAGCACCGAGTAGAAGTTGTTCGTGTTGCCGACGAGGTTCTTGGCGTCGCCCTTGCCGCCCTCGATGGCGGGGAACTCGGTGTAACCCAGGTTGGTCTCGGCGAACGTCGGGTCGACGTCCTGCTGCGTGGCGTACTCCCACGAGCCCATGAGCTCGAAGGCGGCCTTCCCGGTGCGCAGGAGCGTGGGCGAGCCGCCGTCGGTGAACTTCACCGAGTCGTAGTTGGTACCGAACGCGCCCGCGTCGATGAGGTCCTTCAGCATGCCGAGCGACTTCTTGCTGGCGGCCGACTCCCACACCTTCGGGTCGCCCGCGAGGGCCTTCTCGAACAGCTCGGGCCCGGCCACGCGGTCGTAGACGTACTCGAACCACATGAGCGTGGTCCACTGGTCGGCACCGCCGAGGGCGATGGGCGTGATGCCGGCGGCCTTGAGCTTCTCGACGGCCTCGAGCAATTCATCCCACGTAGCGGGGGCCGTGATGCCGTTGTCGGCGAGCACCTGCTTGTTGTTGAACAGCATGACGGGCTGCGTGCCGCGCATCGGGATGCCGTAGGACTTGCCGTCGATGACCGCGGTGTTGAAGACCGAGGGCAGGAAGTTGTCCTTCAGGCCCGGGTCTTCCTCGATGAAGTCGTCGAGGGGGAGGAGCAGGTCGCTCTCGACGAAGTCGGAGATGCTGCCGCCGCCCCAGTTGAAGAAGATGTCGGGCGCGTTGGACGTGCCGATGATGGTCTGAAGCTTCTGCTGGTAGTCGGCGCCGGGGATCGTGTCGAGCACGATCTTGACGTCGCTGGTCTTGTTGAACGTGTCGACGAGCTGCTGCTCGACGGTGTTGCCCGAGTCGCCATAGACGGCGACGTGGATCTCGTTCTCGGGTCGGTCGGATCCGCCGGAGCCGCCGGACGCGCATCCGCTCAAGGTCAGACCGACGGCGAGGGCGACACCCCCTGCAAGAAAGCGGGTGACGCGGGATGTGCTCTTGTTCATCTTTGAACGCTCCTCGAAAGTTTCGATTTCATTATCGAAAGTGGTTAGGATGACCTGAGCATACGTGTTCGGCTATTTGGGGTCAACACCAACAAATCACGGATGTGTCACGAAGCCCGACAAAACTCCACGGCCCGAGCCGGAACGGCGGATACGATCCCACCATGACCATCGACAGCACCGAACCGCGCGTCACCCTGGCCGAACTCGCGGTCGAAGCGGGCGTTTCGCTCTCCACCATCTCGAAGGTGCTGAACGGCCGATCGGATGTCGCGGCCCGCACGCGCACGCGCGTCGAGCAGATCCTCGAGTCGAACGGGTATCGACGCCGCGGGGGAGACAACCGCGACGCGACGCTGCTCGAGGTGGTCTTCCACGAGCTCGAGAGCGCCTGGTCGATGGAGATCATCAAGGGTGTCGAACGCGTCGCCCGCGAGAACGGCATGAGCGTCGTCGTGACCGAATCGGGCAGCCGCCACGCACCCGGTCCCGAGTGGATCTCGGGAGTTCTGCGCCGCCGGCCGGCCGGGGTCGTGCTCGTCTTCTCCGATCTGGCCGAGGAGCACCGCGAACAGTTGCGGTCGCGAGCCATCCCCTTCGCCATCATCGATCCGGCCGGCGACCCGTCACCCGGCGTGCCGTCGGTGGGCAGCGCTAACTGGTCGGGCGGGGTCATGGCCACGCGGCACCTCATCGAGCTCGGCCACACGCGCATCGCCGCCATCACGGGCCCCGAAGACATGATGTGCTCGCTCGCCCGGCTCGACGGGTTCCGATCGGCGCTCAGCCAGGCGGGCCTGCCCGTCGACGAATCGCTCGTGCGTTTCGGCGACTTCCACGTGGATGGCGGTCGCGAACGCGCCCTCGAGATCCTCGACGTTCCGGTCGACCGTCGCCCCACGGCGATCTTCGCGGGCAGCGACCTGCAGGCGCTCGGCGTCTTCGATGCGGCACGGATGCTCGGGCTCAAGGTTCCCGATGACCTCTCGGTCGTCGGCTACGACGACGTTCCCGTCGCGCGCTGGGCCAGCCCCCGCCTCACGACCGTGCACCAGCCGCTGCAGCGCATGGCCGAGGAGACGGCGCGTCTCGTGCTGCGGCTGCGTGATGTGGCCGCTGCCGAGGCGGCGGGGGATACGCGCATCGATCTCGCGACGCATCTCGTCGTGCGCGACTCGACGGCGCCGCTGTCAGGGCACTGAGTAATCGCGCATTCTCGGCTCGTCCCGCGCGCCAATCCTGCGGGTGAATCGGGCGGTTTTCCGAACGCCTGGGCGAAACGCTTGCGCTGCCCCGACATCCCCTCGTATAGTCGCTGTAAACGTTCTCGTAAACGTTTACACGCTCTGCGAAACCCTCCGATGACGTAAAGGGATGCCATGTCCGCGACGAAGAAGTCCACGCTCGTGCTCGTCGCCGAGCGCGCCGGCGTCTCGATCGCCTCGGTCAGCCGCGTCATGAACGGGCTGCCCGCCTCCGACGCCATCGTCGAGCGCGTGCAGCGGGCCGCCGACGAGCTCGGCTACGTGCCCGACGCCACGGCGAGATCGCTCAAGGCCGGCAAGACGCAGCAGATCGCCCTCGCTGTTGCGGATGCCGGAAACCCCGTCTACGTCGCGATGATGCACGAGATCTCGCGCGTCGTCACGAAGGCCGGCTACCGCCTCATCCTCTCCTCGACGGGTAGCGAGCCGGGTGACCAGATCGACCTGCTCACGAACCTCAACCGCGGGTTCGCCGACGGCCTCGTCATGAGCCCGCTGAAAGTCACCGACGAACTGGTCGCCCGCATCCAGGCCAGCCGCCTGCCCATCGTCGTGATCGGTTCGCTGCCCGCCGACGTCGAGATCGACAACGTGCGCGCCGACTCGGTGCGGGGCGTGGGCCTCGCGGTGGAGCACCTCGTCGAGCAGGGCCGGCAGCGCATCGCTTTCGTCAACGGCCCCGTCGACACCGTGCCGGGTGCCGCGCGACTCGGCGGCTACCTGCGCGCGCTCGACGAACAGGGCCTGCCGCACAACGCCGACGCCCAGATCAACGCACGCGACTTCACCTACAAGGCGGGCCTCAAGGCCGTCACCAAACTGCTCGACCGCTCGACGCCCGACGCCATCGTGTGCGCCAACGACCTGCTCGCCATCGCGGCGATCAAGGTCATCACGGCTCGAGGCCTGCGGGTCCCCGAAGACATCGCGCTCGTGGGAATGGACGACACCGACCTGGCCGAGCTCGCCAACCCCTCGATCACCAGCGTCAACCTCGGCTCGGTCAAGCGTGCCAAGACAGCCGCCAAGCTGCTGCTGCGCCGCCTGGCCGACCCCGACGCGCCCGTGCGGCGCGAAGTGATCCAACCCACGCTCACGATCAGGGAATCGACATCCGCCCCCGTGCTCCCCGAAACCACCCGAAACCAGAAGAGGGAACCCTTGCTATGACCTCAACGGTAAGCCCCGCCACTGTCGCCGAGGCTTCCGCTCCCCAGAAACGTCGCCGGTCCTCCGGCGGCTCTCCGGTGAACGGATCCCGCCGCGACGCCTGGCTGCTCGTGCTGCCGGCACTGATCCCGGTCGTGCTGTTCAGCGTGTACCCGCTCGTCCAGGGAATCCTGCTCGGTTTCACCGACGCGAAGGCCGGACTCGGACAGGTCGTGTCGTTCAACGGCGTCGACAACTACACCCGGCTGGCCACCAACGAGCTGTTCTGGAACTCGTTCCGCATCGGCCTGATCTGGGCCTTCGGCGTGACCATCCTGCAGTTCTTCGCCTCCCTCGGGCTGGCGCTGCTGCTGAACCTCAACCTGAAGATGCGCTGGCTCGCTCGCACGCTCGCGCTCGTGCCGTGGGCCATGCCGCCCGTGATCATCGCCATCATGTGGCGCCTCATGCTGAACCCCACCTACGGCCCCATCAACGGCGGGATGCGCGCGCTCGGTCTTCCCGGTGACATCAACTGGCTCGGCGACTTCTCAACAGCCCTGCCCGCCGTCATCGTGGTGGGCGTCTGGGCCGGCATGCCGCAGACCACCATCACGCTGCTCGCCGGACTGCAGAACGTGCCGAGCGAGCTGCACGAGGCCGCCGCCATCGACGGCGCGAGCACGTGGCAACGGTTCTGGCACGTCACCCTGCCGGCGCTGCGACCCATCATCGTCGCCATCACGACGCTCGACCTGATCTGGAACTTCAACTCCTTCGCCCTCGTCTACGTCTTGACGGCCGGCGGGCCGGGGGGTCAAACGATGCTGCCCATGCTCTTCGCCTATAACGAGGCGTTCCGCTACGGCAACTTCGGCTACGCCGCCGCCATGGGCAACGTGATGGTGATCGTCATCGCCGCGTTCCTGTTCCTCTATCTCCGCAGCCAGGCAAGGAGCCGTCAGTCATGAGCAACGCCACGGTCACCCCGACGCCCGCCCGCCAGGAGACGGTGCCGCCCGAGACGCCGCGCCGGCGCAAGAGCCAGGACTCCGGCATCCCGCAGAGCCCGATGCAGCGCCGCGTCACCCGGCCGCTGCAATATGTGGCGCTGGCCGGATACATCGTCTTCCTCGGTTTTCCGCTGCTGTTCCTGCTCACCACGGCGTTCAAGACGCCCGCCGAGCTGCAGTCGCCCAACCCGACGTTCCTGCCCACGAGCCTCAACTTCGACAACTTCATCCAGGCCATCGCCAAAGCGAACCTCGTGCAGGCGGCGGGCAACAGCCTGATCGTGGCGGTCGCGACGACCGTTATCGTCACGCTCATCTCGCTGCCGGCCGCCTATGCGCTGGCCCGGTTCCGCACCAAACTGCGGTCGATCGCGACGGGGTGGATCCTGCTCAGCCAGGTGTTCCCCTTCATCCTGATCATCATCCCGCTGTTCCTCGTGCTGAAGCAGATCGGCCTGATCAACAACCTGCTGGGGTTGATCCTCGTCTACTCGGTGTGGTCGCTGCCGTTCGCGCTCTGGATGCTGCAGGGCTACGTCGCGGGCATCCCCGTCGAGCTCGAAGAGGCCGGCGCGATGGATGGCGGCTCACGCATCCGTGTGCTCGTGTCGATCGTCCTGCCGCTGCTCGCCCCCGGGCTCGTGGCCACGAGCCTCTTCACCTTCATTTCGGCCTGGAACGAGTTCTTCTTCGCGCTCGTGCTCATCCAAGACCCGGCCCTGCAGACCCTGCCCCTCACGCTCGCGCGGTTCGTGGGGGCCGAGGGGCAGGTGCAGCTGGGCCAGCTCGCCGCGGCATCGTTGCTCGCCACCATCCCGAGCCTCGTGTTCTTCGCCCTCATCCAGCGCCGACTCACCTCGGGCCTGCTGTCGGGCGCCGTCAAGGGCTAAACGCTTCACCCCGCATCACCACCCGTGTCACAACGCAGTGAAACCACGACAAAGGAGTAACACCATGAGAAAACAAGCCTTGCTCGGCGTCGGCGCCCTTGCGCTGGCCGGCCTGCTGGGCGGCTGCGCCTTCTCCGGCGGCGGCAGCACCGGCGGCGGCGAATCGGAGGGTCCCGTCACGCTGACCTTCCAGAGCCTCGCCTACCAGGACTCCACGGTCGCCGCGACGAAGAAGATCGTTGACGACTGGAACGCCGACAACCCCGACATCCAGGTGAAGCTCACGCAGGGTTCGTGGGACAACGTGCACGACCAGCTGGTGACGCAGTTCCAGGGCGGAACGGCGCCCGACATCATCCACGACGAATCCTCCGACATCCTCGGTTTCGCCAACCAGGGCTACCTGGCCGATCTCACGCCCTACCTCAGCGACGACGTGAAGAAGTCGGTCTCGGATGACGTGTGGAGCACCGTGACCACGGCCGACGGCAAGATCGTCGCCGCCCCCACCCTCTTGCAGACCTACGTGGTCTACGCCAACAAGCAGGCGTTCGCGGATGCCGGCGTCGACGTTCCCGCGGGCGACGAGCTCACGTGGGACGACCTGCAGAAGGTCTCGAAAGAGCTGACGGCCGACGGGAAGTTCGGCGTCGGCTGGGGCCTCAAGCAGCCGACGGCCGCCATCATGAACACGGCGCTCGGCTATGACGGCACCTTCTTCGACGTGGCCGACGACGGCTCGGCGAAGATCGAGGTGGGCGACGACGAACTCGCCGTGCCCGAGAAGATCCACGCCATGGCCTATGACGACGCCTCGCTCGACCCCGTGACCCTCACGCAGTCCGGCTCGGACGTGCTGCCCGGCTTCCTCGGCGGCAAGTACGCCATGTATGTCGGCGGCAACTTCCTCGCCCAGCAGATCACCGAGACGGCGCCCGAGGGCTTCGACTGGACGGTTCTGCCGCCCCTCGCCGGCAGCGACGGACCCGTGCAGGCCGCCAACCCGCAGACCATGTCGGTCGCGGCGGAGTCGAAGCACCCCGAGCAGGCCGCCGAGTTCATCAACTACTTCATGAACGCCGACAACCAGGCCGCGCTCGCCCAGGGCGACTGGCTCATCCCGTCGTCCTCTGACGCGCGCGACAAGGTCGCCGAACAGACGGCCGACCAGACCGGCTGGAAGGAACTGCTCGCCACGGGCGAAGACCTGAAGGGCGCTCCGTTCCAGAAGGCCACGAACTACCCGCAGTGGAAGGACCAGTTCGCGACTCCCGGTCTGCAGCAGTACTTCTCCGACTCGATCTCGCTCGACGAGCTGAAGAAGCAGCTCACCGACGGCTGGTCGGCGATCGGCGGTTAGCCGCACCCGGTCGGCGGGGCGGATGCCTGCAGCCCACGCATCCGCCCCGCCGCCCACCGGCCCGCCGACCGCCCGGCCGGCCCCACACACTCAACGCACGAACAAGGAGACGACGCAGATGGATCTGCTCGAGGACAAAGCAACCGGAGCCTTAGCGGGCGCAGCCGTCGGAGACGCGCTCGGGGGAGCGGCGGAGGGCAACACGCCCGAGGCCATCCAGGAGCGGTACGACGGGTTCATCGAGGGGATCGTTCCGCCGTTCCTCGCCGACTGGAAGAACGCCCGGCCCATCGCGCCCTATCACAAGGGCGACGGGCACATCACGGACGACACCCTCATGACCACGGCGCTCGTCGATGTCTATGACACCGTGCGCACCCACCTCGACGCCTACTCGGTGGCCGACCACCTGGTGCCGCTGCTGATCGGCGAGAAGCGCTGGATTCCCGAGCTCGAGGCCGAGAACATTCTGCTGCAGCGCATCTTCCTGGCCGAGAAGTGGCTCGTCGCACGCATCCACTACGGTCACATCGACCCGCGTGAGGCCGGTGTCGGCAACATCGTCAACTGTGGTGCGACCATGTATGCGGCGCCCATCGGCATCGCCAACGCGGGGTCGCCCGACGGCGCCTACGCCGAGGCCATCGACGTCGCGGGCGCCCACCAGTCGAGCTACGGCCGCGAGGCCGCGGGCGTCTATGCGGCGTGCGTCGCCGAGGCCATGCGTCCCGGCGCCACCGTCGACGACGTCATCGAGACGGCTTTGCGCCTGGCCAAGGACGGCACGTGGGATGCCATCGATGCCGTCGTTACCGCCGCTTCGGGTGCGCTCGGGGATGCGGGCGGATTCGCGACGGATGGCTGGCGCACCTCGCTTGCGTTGCTGCGACGCGCCGTCGAACCCTACGACACCGTCGGACCGAACTACCGGGCGCCGGCTCGCGACGCCCGCATCCCCAGCCGCACCAAGTCGATCGAGGAGCTGCCCATCGCACTCGGTATGCTCGTGCTCGCCGGTGGGGACTACCGCGACAGCGTGCTCGGATCGATCAACTACGGCCGCGACTCGGACTCGATCGCCGTTATGGCGGGGTCGATCGCGGGGGCGTTGGGCGGAGCATCCGTCGTGCCCACCGAGTGGGTCGAGGGCGTGTCGGCGGGAAGCGCCATCGATATCACGGCGACGGGCCCGCGGATGGCCCGCATCGCTCGCGAGATCTGGGCGAAGGACCGTGCGCGGTTCGAGGCGCAGCAGAGTGCCGTGCATGCTTTGGCCGCCGAGGTTGCCGCCGACCCGGCGCGTCGGGAGCGTGAGCACGCGTGATCCGCCTGAGCTGGACCCAGCCCGAAGACCTCGTGCCGCACGCGCTGCGGGCCGCCCAGATCGACGGTGTAGATGCCGCGACACTGGCCGCGGCGCGCGTGCGCTGGCTCGAGGCCGGCGGGTCGGATGTCGCGCCCGTGAGTGGGGCGACGCCCGAGCGTGCGTTGGCCGAGCTGCGGGCGCTGGGTCGCGAGATGTTGGCCGAGATCGACACGTGGGAGGTGTCGGCCGAGATCGCGGCGAACGAGCCGGACGGGTTCGAGGAGATCATCGCTTCGGCTTCGGCTTCGGCTTCGGCTTCGGCTTCGGCTTCGGCTTCGGCTTCGGCTTCGGGCCCGGTTGGGGCCTCGGCCTCCTCTTCCTCCGACCTCACCGACCGCGTGCACGGCGCGTGGCTCGGTCGCGCCGCCGGATGCCTGCTGGGCAAACCCGTCGAGAAGATCCCGCGCGAGGGCATCCGTGCCATCGCCGAATCGACCGGCAACTGGCCGATCGCGGGATACTTCACCGAACGCGGCCTCGACGACGAGATCGCCCGCCGCTACCCCTGGAACCGCCGCAGCCGCCCCACGAGCCTCGTCGAGAACATCGACGGCATGCCCGAGGACGACGACCTGAACTTCCCGCTCATCGCGCTCGACCTGCTCGAACGCCTGGGCCGGGACTTCACGACCGACGATGTGGCGCAGTCGTGGCTCGCCAACCTGCCCGGCGGGCGCGTCTTCACGGCCGAGCGCATCGTCTATCGCAACCTGCTCGACGGCTATGAGCCCGACGAGGCCGGCCGCGTGGCGAACCCGTTCCAGGACTGGATCGGGGCGCAGATCCGCACCGATGTGTACGGCTGGGTATCGCCCGGTGACGCCCGCGAAGCCGCGCGGCTCGCCTACATCGACGCGCGCCTCAGCCACTCCCGCAACGGTGTCTACGGCGCGATGTTCGCGGCGGCGTGCTGTTCGGCGGCGCTCGTCGCGTCGAGCGTGCAGGAGGTCATCGACGCGGGCCTCGGCGTCGTGCCGGCCCACAGTCGTTATGCGGCCGCCATTCGGCGAGGAGTCGAGCTGGGCGCGTCTGACCTGTCTCTCGACGACGCACTCGACGCCATCTACGCCGACTACGGCGACCTGCACTGGGTGCACGCCGTCAACAACTCGGCCCTGCTGGCATTCGCGCTCGTGCGCGGCGACGGCGACTACGCGCGCACCATCACGACGGCCGTCTCGGGCGGCTGGGACACCGATTCGGTCGGCGCCACGGCGGGGTCGATCGCGAGCGCCCTCACGGGAGCGCGGAACTTGCCCGACGCCTGGATCGAACCGCTGCACAACCGTCTCGCCACGAGCGTGCCGGGCTTCGACGCCGTGACCTTCGACGCCCTGGCCGCGCGCACGTTGGCGCTCGTGCGGGAGGCTTGACCCATGACCGTCACCGTTCTCGGAAGCGCCAACCTCGACCTCGTCTACCGCGTCGAAAAGATCCCGGCCCCGGGAGAGACCGTGCTCGCCACGGGTTTCGCCGAACACCCCGGCGGCAAGGGCAACAACCAGGTCATCGCCGTAGCGCGAGCCGGAGCATCCGTCACCTTCGTGGCCGCCCTCGGTTCGGACGCCGCCGCCTCGACCCTCACCGACCAACTGCACGCGGATGGTGTGAACACCCTTATTCGCACGGTCGACGCCCCGACCGGCACGGCGCTCATCACCGTGGACGACGGTGCCGAGAACAGCATCGTCGTGAACTCGGGCGCCAACGCGCTGCTCGTCGACCTCGACGAACGTGAGGAACAGGCCATCCGAGACGCCGACGTGTTGCTCATGCAGCTCGAGACCCCGGTCGAGACCGTGCAGCGGGCGGCCCAGATCGCTCGGGATGCCGGAACCACCGTCGTCCTGAACGCCGCGCCGATTCTCGACCTGCCGTCGGCCGTGCTCGAGGCCCTCGACATCCTGATCGTCAACGAACACGAGGCGGCCGACCTGGCCCGGTTCGCGGGGATGGACGTGGCGGCTGCCGATGACGCTGACTCGCTGCAAGCCCACCGCCAGCTCGCCTCGACTCTCACCGAACTGGTGCCCATCGTCGTCGTGACGATCGGGGCTGCCGGCGTCGTCGTGGCGCAGCGGGGCGCTGAAAACACTCGGCACATCGCCGGTCGCCGGGTCACGGCAACCGACACGACGGGCGCGGGCGACACCTTCTGTGGAGCATTCGTCGCCGCGCTCGACGCGACCCGAACTGGCACCGACGTATCGCCGACCGATGCCGCGGCATCGGGCGTTGCGGCATCCGGCGATGGCGCGCTGGGCGACGACGCTGCAGCTGCGCGCTCGACGCGCATCGACGCCGACGCCCTCGAACGGGCCGCCCTCTTCGCCACGGCCGCCGCCGCGCTCTCGGTGCAGCGCTCGGGCGCCGTGCCCTCCATCCCGAATCGCCAGGAGATCGACGATGCACTCTGACACGACCGTGCGGCCGGATGCGCCCGTGCACGACCCCGACGAAGCGCACACCAACGGCCTCAACCCGCTCGTGCCGCGCCCCATCGACCGCCCCACCGAGCTGCCGCTGCCGGGTGACGGTCGCGAGCCGCTCGACCCCGCCGTCGGCGATATCGCCAAGATCTTCAGCGCCCCGAGCGACCCCGCCGACTGGCCCGCCTGGCGCGAGGCCCTGGCCGCCTGGCGCGACGACGCGCGGGCCCGCCTCGCTTACACGGGTGAGGCGTATGACCGCCCCGACCAGCGTTGGACGAGCAGCTGCTACAGCGTCGCACTCGTGTGGCTGTGGGACGAGCGCCTCTTCGACCGCGCCACCTCCCGCTTTACGGTCGAGGCGTTCCTCGAGCGCACGGCCGACCACGGCGGATTCGACGGCGTCGTGCTGTGGCATGCCTACCCCGTCATCGGCATCGATGAGCGCAACCAGTTCGACTTCTACCGCGATGTTCCGGGTATGGCCGATGTCGTGCGCGCGTTCCAGCGGCACGGCATCCGGGTCTTCATCAACTACAACCCGTGGGACACCGGCACGCGGCGGCCCGACGGCGACGACCCGACCGAGCTGGCGGCCCTCGTGGGCGAGCTCGGCGTCGACGGCGTCTTCCTCGACACGCTGAAACAGGCCGACGATTCGCTCGTCACGGCCCTGCGATTCGCCACACCGCCTCAGGTTCTGGAGGGGGAGTCGCGCGTTCCCAACGAGCGCATCGCCGACCACCAACTGAGCTGGGCTCAGTGGTTTGCCGACAGCGACGCCCCGGGCGTCATGCGCGCGCACCTGTTCGAGCAGCGGCACATGATGCACTCGACGAGGCGCTGGAACCGCGACCACTCGGCCGAACTGCAATCGGCCTGGATGAATGGCACGGGCATGCTCGTGTGGGACACCGTCTTCGGCGTCTGGGTGGGCTGGAACGAACGCGACAAGGCCACCCTTCGCTCGATGCTGCGCGTGCAGCGCGCGTTCGCCGATGTCTTCAGCCACGGTGACTGGCAGCCGCTGGCGGGCGGCACCGACGCGGCCATCGCGGCGGGTGTGTACACGAGCACCTACCGGCTCGGGTCGACGACGCTCTTCACGCTCGTGAACCGCGGCGACAGCGACTATCGGGGCGAGGCCGTCGCGGCGCTGGTGGATGGGCTCCCGTCCGACGGATCGCGCGCCTACGACCTGTGCGCCGGGGTCGAGCTTGACGACGCCCGGGTGTCGGTGCCCGCGCGGGGCGTGACAGCCGTGCTCGTCATGATGGATGCCGCAGCCCCGACATCCGGCGACCGTGTCGATGCGTCCGCGTCCGCGTCCGCTTCGGCGTCCACGCGGTTCGAGCTTGGCCATGCCGAGCTTTCCGCGCTGCTGGCCGAGGCGGCCGACGATCGTGCCCGGTCCGCCGAAGTGCGGGACAGCATGCCCGATTGGTCGGCATTCCCGGCGCGCACCGCTCGGCGCACGCTGCCCGAGCGATCCCGGTTCACGGGCGCGGGCTCACACGTCGGCGTGGTTCCCGTGGCCGCCGGCGACTACGCGCTTCCCTTCCGCTACCGCCGTCGCGAGACGGGCACCTATCAGGGCGCCCCCTACGTCGAAGAGTGGAAGCCGCTTGCGCCCCGCCTGCACGATGACCGCGACGAGATCATCGAGGTCACGCTCGGCTCCGCTTCGGTGGCCGACCGCGAGGTGACCGTCGCCGAGTTCACGCATTTCGTCGCCGAGACCGGCTATCAACCGGCTTCGTCGAACCGATTCCTGATCGGCACGGCGTCGGGCTTCAGTCATCCGGATGTCGCGGTGACGGGTGTCTCGCTCGACGACGCCCGCGCCTACGCCGCCTGGGCCGGTGCGCGCCTGCCGACCGAGTTCGAGTGGCAGGTCGCGGCCGAACAACCCGGCTTCGAACGCATCCGCCCGCTCGTGTGGAACTGGACGGAAAGCGAGCACACCGACGGCATCACGCGATTCAGCATGCTGAAGGGTGGCTCGGATTACGAGGCCCCGGGCTCGGATTGGTATGTCGACGGCGGCGAGCGCGAGCCCGCCTTCAGCCTGAAGTTCCTGGCGACGGGACTCGGAATCGACCGCTCGCCCCACATCGGATTCCGCCTGGCGTGGGACACCGCCGACGCGGACGACGAGGGAGGAACCCGATGACGCAGACCTCATCGTCGCGCCCGCTGCCCCTCGCCGATGTGCGCGTGCTCGACATCTCGACGCTGTTCGCGGGTCCGCTCGCGGCGACCTTCCTCGGCGATTTCGGGGCCGATGTGATCAAGGTCGAGCATCCGACCAAACCCGACGCGGCGCGTGGCCACGGCCCCGCGCGCGACGGCATCAACCTGTGGTGGAAGACCCTCGGGCGCAACAAGCGCACCCTCACGCTCAACCTGGGCCAGGCCGAGGGCGCCGACATCCTCTTGCAGCTCGTGCGCGACGCCGATGTGCTGGTCGAGAACTTCCGGCCGGGAACCCTCGAGCGCTGGGGTCTCGGCCCCGAACAGCTGTTGGCCGCCAACCCGCGGCTCGTCATCGCGCGCGTGACGGCGTTCGGGCAGATCGGCCCGTATGCGGGTCGCCCCGGGTTCGGGTCGCTCGCCGAGGCGATGAGCGGCTTCGCGGCACTCACGGGGGAGCCCGACGGGCCGCCGACGTTGCCGCCGTTCGGTCTCGCCGACGGTATCGCGGCCCTCGCGACGGCCTACGCCATCATGGTCGCCCTGCGCCAGGCCGAGGCCACGGGCGCCGGCCAGGCCATCGACATGGCCATCATCGAACCGATCCTCATGTTGCTCGGCGGCCAGATCACGGCCTACGACCAGCTCGGCCGCGTTCAGCCGCGCACGGGCAACCGATCGGTCAACAATGCTCCGCGCAACGTCTATCGCACGGCCGACGGCGAGTGGGTGGCCGTGTCGACGAGTTCGCAGTCGATCGCCGAACGCGTGATGACGCTCGTCGGGCGCCCCGATGTGGTCGACGAGCCCTGGTTCGCCTCCGGGCACAGCCGCGCCGAGCACGCCGACGAACTCGACGCGGCCGTCTCGGCGTGGATCGCCGAACGCTCGACCGATGACGTCGTCACGAGTTTCGAGCAGGCCAACGCGGCCGTTGCGCGCGTGCTCGACGTGTCGGGGGTGATGGCCGACCCGCAATACGAGGCCATCGGCACCATCCGCACGGTCGACGATGACGACCTCGGGCCGGTGAAGATGCAGAACGTGCTGTTCCGGCTGTCCGAGACACCCGGGGAGATCCGCTTCACGGGACGCGCGCACGGCGCCGACACCGCGGCCGTGCTCGAAGAGGTGGGCGTGACGCCCGAGCAGCTGGCCGCCCTGCGGGAACGGGGAATCGTATGAACGACCGCATGTCGGACTTCCCGCCGATCACGGGTCTGTATGTGCCCGGCCACCGCTCCGACCGCTTCGAGCGGGCCTTCACGTCGGGCGCCGATCTCGTGATTCTCGACCTCGAAGACGCCGTGCCGGACGCGCAGAAGGCCGAGGCGCGGGAGGCGATCGTGGCGACTCTGCTCGCACGACGTGAGTCCGTCGACGCCAGCGAGGGGCCCCTCATCCAGGTGCGCGTCAACGCCGGTCCGTTCCTCGCCGACGACCTCGCCGCCATCGCCCCCTTCGTGCACGGCGATGGGGCCGCTCCGGCAGTCGAGGTCAGGCTGCCCAAGGTGGAGGCGGCCGCGGACGTTGACCGCGTCATCCATGTGCTGGATGAGGTCAGCCCGGGCTCGAGCCCACACATCGCCGTGACGGCCATCCTCGAAACGGCTCTGGGCGTCGAACGCGCCCTCGAGATCGCCTCGCACCCCGCCGTGACCCGTGTGGCCCTGGGGGAGTCGGATCTTGCGAGCGACCTGGGCACGAGGCATCCGGATGTCATCGGCTACGCCCGCACGCGTGTGCTGTTCGGTGCCCGCGCCGCCGGTCTCGATGCGCCCATGATGTCGGCCTACCCCGACATCCGCGACCAGGCGGGGCTGCGCGCCGACACCGCCGACGGGGCGACCCGGGGATGGCTCGGGCGCGTGGCGATTCATCCGAGTCAGTTGGCCGTCATCGCGAGCGCGTTCCGCCCCGAGCCCGCCGAGGTGGTCTGGGCCGAACAGGTGCTCGAGGCCATGCGCGACGGGGGAGTGACGACGCTTGCGAGCGGCGAGATGGTCGACCCCGCCATGGTCGGCCGGGCCCGCAGCATCGTCGCGCGCAAGAACGCCACCGCCGCCGTCACCTGATCCCGCACCGCCAGAACGCCTCACCCCACAACCGAATCCTCAGGAGCCACAATGTCGTGGAAGTCATCCGTCACCCTCGCCGCAAGTCTCGCCCTGGCCGGCGCACTGGCCCTGGCCGGCACATCGTCGGCAACGGCCGTCACGAGCGCGACCGCGCCCGCTGCGCCCAATGCGCCCAATGCGCCCACTGCGCCCGCTGCGCCCGGCGTGCCGGCGCTCAGCCGGGCAAAAACCGCCGCGGCGCCAGCCAGCCAGCTCGTCCCCGGCCACGTCGACACCGACGCCGTCGCGGGTGGCATCGACTACACGACCTACCTGCCCGCCGGTTTCGACGCCGATGCCGCCGAGCGCTACCCCACGCTCTACCTGCTGCACGGCCGCGGCGACACCCAGGCCGCGTGGCAGCAGGTCGCCCCGAAACTCGACGCGATGATCGCCGACGGCCAGGTGCCGCCGCTCATCGTCGTCATGCCCGACGCGCCCTGGTCGGGACGCGGCAGCTACTACGTCGATTCGCTCTACACGGGCGGGGCCGCCGGCACATCGCCCGGCCAGGCCGTCGAGACCGCCTTCACCTCCGACCTCGTCGACCACATCGACGCCACCTACCCGACCGTCGACGACCGCGCGGGCCGCGCCGTGGGCGGCTACTCGATGGGCGGCGCCGGGGCCCTGCGCTTCGCGACCGTGCACCAAGACCTGTTCTCGTCGGCGCTCGTCCTCTCGCCGGCCGTCTACGTGCCGAGCACCCCCGCCGATTCCTCCACTCGCGAGTTCGGAGCCTACGGTCGCGGCGACGCCCTCTACGACGAGGCCCGCTACCAGGAGCTCGCCTACCCGGCCGCGCTCGAGGCCTTCGACCCCGCGCTGCCCGTGCACCTCTTCATCGCGGTCGGCGACGACGAATACGCCAACCCCAAGCCCGAAGACGCCATCCACGACCTCGACTACGAGGCCGCAACGCTCTACAACCGCGCCAAACGCGTCCCCGGCATCACGGCCGAGATGCGCACCTACGACGGCGGCCACGATTGGGATGTCTGGGCGCGCGGTTTCGCCGAGGGCCTCACCGATATCGGCCCCCGCCTGTCGACCACCCCTCCCACCCCGTTCACGGGAACGCAAACCGGTTCGGCGGGCGACGATCGCGCCAGCGGCATCCTCACCCTGGCCGACGGCAGCGTCGTCGAGGCAATCACAGCCCCCGGGGATGCCTGGGGCCACCGCTCGGCGGGCGGCACCGACATCCTCGTGCAGAAGCGGTCGTCGGCGGGCGCCGTGCAGTGGACGACGGCCATCGCCTCGCCGCTCAACGAACGCGCCTACGGCCTCGTGGAAGGTGACGATGGCTCGGTGATCGTGGGCGGCTACCGGCGCGTCGATCACGCCGGTGCCCAGAACGACGACGTGCTCGCGGCCGCGGTATCGGCCGACGGCGCCGTGCTGTGGACGATCACGGCGGGTGACCCGGCAGCCGCCGACCGCGCCTATTCGATCGCCTCAGACGGTGCGGGCGGCGCGTTCCTCGCGGGCTACACCTCGGGCCGCGTCGGCGGTGCCCCATCGGCCGGCGACAAGGATGCCCTGGTCGTGCACGTGGGCCGCGATGGCGCCGTGGCGGGCACGCATCAATTCGGCGGCGCGGGCGAGGACAAGTCCCTCACGATCGCGCGCGCGGGCGACGGCCGTCTGGCTCTCGGCGGTGTTACGACAGGCGCCATGCCCGGCGCAACCGCCCATGGCGGAACGGATGGGTGGGTCGCCGGTTTCAGCGACGATCTGACCGCCGGGCCGAGCTTCGTCGCGCAGATCGGCACCGACTCGTCCGATCAGGTCAGCGCCCTGCTCGCGCGGGGCGACGGCTGGCAGGCCGCCGGCTTCACGGGCGGAGCGCTGGCGACGACACCGTCGGCGGGTGGCAACGACGCCTTCGTCGCCGAGGTCGACGGCGCGGGAACGGTCTCGGGCCTGCGGCAATACGGCACTCCCGGTGACGACCGTGCGGCGGCGCTCGTGGCGGGCGCGGGCGACGCGACGCTGCTCGTGGGCCACACCGACGGCCGGTTCCAGGCATCCGCGGGGAGCGTCGATGTGTTCGCGCTCGACCTCGCGGCGGACGGAAGCATCCGAACCTCGACGCAGTTCGGCAGCGTGGCGCGCGACGGCGCCGACGAGTACGACGAGGCGAACCTCTTCGCGGCGGCGGCCGGTGCCGACTCGGTTCAGATTCAGGGCCTCACCTATGGCGCTGTCGAGGGCGTGACCAACGCGGGCGGGGGAGACGTCTTCCTGTCGACCGTGGCCTTCGCCGTGTCCGGGGCCCCGGGCGAGCCGAGTACTCCGACCACCCCCACCTCGCCAGCGAATCCGGCCGTGCCGGGCGGACCGAACACGGGCGGCGGCACCGCGGGTAGCGGCGTTGCGGGCTCCTCCGCCGGTTCGACGGCGAGCGCCCTCGCCCTCTCGGGCACCCAGCTCGGTCAGATCGCCGCCTTCGCTCTGCTTGCTCTCGCGGCAGGCGCATTACTTGCGCTTCGCCGTCACCGGGGACGCGGCCCGCTGGAGACCACCGTTCGCTGACCCGGCCACCGGGCGGATGGTCCCAGCGGCGACCAACACCCGCTAAACCAGCTACCCGATATACGGCCACTCATGGACACCAAGGCTCGCGGGCTCTCCTCCCTGAGCCGTGCCGTGGCCCCGATCATCCGTCGCGCCGCCGTCAACCCGTTTCGTCGATCGGCCCGCCGCGATACCGTCGAAGGTGAGCGGCGTTCACCAAAGCGCCCGACACATACGAAACCGAAGGGATGACGATGAAAGCGTTGCAGTACACGAAGATCGGGTCGAAGCCAGAGGTCGTCGACATCCCCATCCCGACGGTCGGCCCCGGGCAGGTGCTCCTCAAGGTCACCGCCGCGGGCGTCTGCCACTCCGACGAGTTCATCATGGGCCTTCCCGAGGACCAGTACACCTACGGCCTGCCGCTGACGCTCGGCCACGAGGGCACGGGCATCGTGCACGAGCTCGGCGAGGGCGTCGAGCACCTCTCGGTCGGCGACGCCGTGGCCGTCTACGGACCCTGGGGCTGCGGTCGCTGCCACAACTGTTCCGAGGGCAAAGAGAACTATTGCACCAACGCCGCCGCCGAGGGCATCACCCCTCCCGGCCTCGGTTCGCCCGGTTCGATGGCCGAGTACATGCTCATCGACGACCCGCGGCACCTCGTTCCGCTCGGCGACCTCGACCCCGCCAAGAACGTCTCGCTGACGGATGCCGGCCTCACCCCGTATCACGCCATCAAGCAGTCCCTGCCGAAACTCGGCGCCGGTTCGACGGCCGTCGTCATCGGCACGGGCGGCCTCGGACACGTGGGCATCCAGATCATCCGTGCGCTCTCGGGCGCTACCGTGATCGCCCTCGACGTCAACGACGAGAAGCTCGCCCTGGCGAAAGAGGTCGGCGCGCATCACGCCATCCTGAGCGACAAGAACGCCGTCGACACCATCAAAGAACTGACGGATGGCCTGGGCGCCGACGCCGTGTTCGACTTCGTCGGCGTGCAGCCCACCGTCGACATCGCGACCGCATCGGTGGCCACGGGCGGCGACGTCACGATCGTGGGGATCGGCGGCGGAATGGCCTCGGTCGGTTTCGGCACCATCGCCTACGACGCGGCGCTGCGCGTGCCGTATTGGGGTTCGCGCGGAGAGCTCATCGAGGTGCTGGAGATGGCGAAGCGCGGCCAGCTGAGCGTCGAGATCGAGACGTACAGCATCGACGAGGGTCCGAAAGCCTACGAGCGCCTGCACGAGGGCTCGATCCGCGGCCGCGCGGTCATCCTGCCCAACGGCTGATCTCGGCGCTGTGGCCGGTGGGGGTGTCGCGTGGTGCGACGACCCCACCGGTTTTCTCCGCGTAGAGGCCGGGAAGGATCCCAGCACGGCTTCAGGCCGTCGACCGTGACCGGTCGCGACGGTCAGACGGCGGTCGACCGGAGCGACGCGATCCGCTTGCGCGCGGCGCGCTCAGAGGTCGAATCCGGTCCGAGCACGATTCGCACAAGCGCTAACACGAGGCGAGTCGCCGTGACGACGGGCAGCGGAGACCGCTTGAGCCCCAGCATCTGCCGATACTCGCGAGGAATGGTGGCGACGGCGCCCGCGAACATGACGCGATAGGCCGGCATCATCCCCTTGCGGAGCGGCGGATTGCGAATGAACCGCACGGCCTCGTCGACGCGTTCGCCGCCCATCAACGTGCCGGCGGCGCGGAACCCCTCGAGCTGAGCGCGCAACTCGGCCTCGCTGTGCGGTGCGCCCACAACCCCGATCAGCTCGCCCGCCGTGGCCCACTCGTCGACATAACGATCGGCACCGCCCGGGATGCTGCCACCCCACGTCTCGTGCGACCGCAGGAACGCATCCGTGAACACCACGTGCACCCACGAGAGCAGCTCGGCATCGCCCGCCGCGTACGGCCGCTCCTCGCCGCGCGCATCGACATACGTGCCGACCACACGATCGTGGAAGCGCCCCACGCGCGTCGACGCCTGCTGGGCCAGCGCCCGATCACCGTAGGTCACCGTGAGCAACCACTGAATGGTGCCCGACAACCGCCCGAGCGGATCTTCCTGATAGCGCGACCAATCGTGCACACCCGCCATGGCTCCCGGGTGCAACGTCTGCATGAGCAACGCACGGATGCCGGCGACCATCGTCGAGATGCCACCGTGCACGGCCCACGACGCCGACCCGGGCCCGAAGTATCCGGCGTCATCGCCCGTCTCGAGCGATTCGACCCAGTAGGGGCGGCCGTCGTCGTCGCCCGACAGCGTCGACAGGAGATGCGATCTCCAGACGTTCGTGAGTGTGCCCATAGGGCGACGTTAACCCCGACCCCTGACACCCGGATGGGAGTGGGGCGCGCTATCGCCGGGCGTTCTTCGGCAGCGACGCCGATCGCTCGACCGCGGGCCGCGCATGCCGCGGCAGCTTCGCCACGACGAGGTCGTAGGAGTTGCCCACGAGGTCCTCGACGAACGTCGCATCGGCCTCGCCGGCCAGGTCGACCGTCACCCAGTGCCGCTTGTTCATGTGATATCCGGGCCGCACGGCGGGATGATCGCGCACGAGCGCTTCGCCGTGATCGGGCATCACCTTGAGGGTGATCGTCGTCGGCAGCTCGGTCATCCCGATCATGGCGAACATCTTGCCGCTCACCTTGAACACGGCGGTCTCCTCGCCGAACGGATACTCCTCGACGGCATTCGGCAACTCAAGACACGCCCCCCGCGCCGCCTCCAGCGCCCGTCGAAACTCGACCTCGCTCACCTCATCCATGCCCCCACGCTACCGAAGGTGAGAAGGAAACTACCGAAGGTGAGAAGGAAAGCTCGTGGCTATCGGGACGGGGCCTCGAGGTTCTCGAACGACGAGCCCGGACCGGACAACGCGCGACGCTCATGGTTGCCGTGCCGAGCTCGCTCAAGGGACCCCAACAAGCGGCGCGCTCCCTCCGCATTTCGGAGCAAGTACGTTGTCTCGTCCTCGGCGCTTTCACATGATGACGAATCAGACATGTCGATATTCTAGGCTCAGGATCTGACTAAAGGGTGTCGCTTCGAACGGCCCTGCAGGCGACCGCAGTCGCACATCACCATGATTCGTTGGTGAAGTCGCGAGGTGGCCTTGGCCGATCGATTAAAGAGCAGAGGGCCCGCCATGCGTGCCCAGTGAGCAGAGGCAACGGCGAGCCCTCCATCCGCGTGCGATCATGACCGCAGAGGCGGAACGAAGAAAGGATAACACGGCGTGCTTGAGCGAAAAATAGGCTGGGTGTCGGCAGCACGGTTTGCACCGTTCCTAGCTGCGTGTAGTCATGATGAACTTCTGGCGTGGGAGCTTTACGAGTGGAACGCCAAGGTGGCGTCCTCCCTTTTTGAGTGTTTCCATCACACCGAAGTGCTCCTGCGCAACGCGGTGATGGGACGCCTCGAGACGATCCATCCACTTGCCTACCCGTGGCAACAGGATCTCGGGAGCGTCGTCAACGCGGCGGCGCGCCGCATGGATGCCACGACGAAAGTCGCAACTCCCGACTCGATCATCTCGGAGCTGACACTGGGATTTTGGACGAGTTTGTTGGAACAACGGCCCGCGAATGAGGAGCTGTGGCGTCAGCATCTTCGTCACGTCTTTCCCGGTTCGCCTGGGACCCGAGACGCTGTTCACAAAGCAGTGTCTGATATGCGCAATTTGCGAAACCGTTGCGCGCACCAAGACTCTCTGCTGGAATTCGATCCCGGTATCGAATTGAAGAAATTGCTATCTCTGGTCGAGTGGATTGATCCTGCCGCTCGCACGTGGCTGGAGAGCGTTGAAAGCGTTTCCTCCGTCACCGGCGCGCGCCCGGTCGCGCCTGTGCGCGACGTTGTTATCGTCGTCGCGAGCGCCGACGTTGCACTACGGATGTATGAGCGAGTGAGCGCCTACGTATGCCCCAGCGATCGTTCCTTCGCCCAAGTTACCCACATGGGCTTCTACGCAAACAAACAGATCGAAAGCTATTTCCCCGCAATCCAGGAAAAAGTCGTCCCGGCTCGATGGAACCGCGCCGAGGCGGCCCGACTACGCGCATCTTCTCTGCCCGTCGATCAGCAAGTGGGACAGGTGATGGGATATGCCTTGGACAACGGTTGGGAACCCGGAGGCCGGTTTCAGGTCTTCTTGCTCAGCCGGAAGAATGCCGCCGCCACGATTGCCCGCGCAAACGCGGCTCCAATCCCGCACTCGAAAAAGGGGCGCGGATCTGCCTTCGTGCAGAACAAGCGATACTTCTCCCGCGCGGCGCTTTTAGCAGCCGACGACACCGGTCATCTCGCCGACTGAACCCGCCGCGTCGGCCGTTACTGCCCTACTGCAGGGCCGGGCGGATATCGCGCGCGATGGTCTCGAGCAGGTGCGCGTTGTAGTCGACGCCGAGCTGGTTGGGCACCGTGACGAGCAGCGTGTCGGCGGCCATGACGGCCGCGTCGCCGAGCAACTCTTCGACGATCTTGTCGGGTTCGCCGACGTAGCTCTTGCCGAAACGGGCGATCGAGTTGTCGATGTAGCCGACCTGGTCCTGGCGCTCGCGCGTGGCGAGGTTGCCGAAGTAGGCGCGGTCCTGGTCGGTCGTGATCGGCAGGATGCTGCGGCTCACCGAGACGCGCGGTTCCCAGTCCCAGCCGGCCGTGGCCCAGGCATCCCGGAACAGCTGGATCTGCTCGGCCTGCAGGTCACCGAACGGCACGCCGGTGTCTTCGGTCAAGAGCGTGGATGACATGAGGTTCATGCCCTGCTCGGCGGTCCACGTGGCGGTGCCGCGGGTTCCCGACCCCCACCAGATGCGCTGGCGAAGCCCGGGGGACTGCGGCGTCAGAGGCAAGAGGGCTCGGGTTCCGGTGGCCTGCGGGTTGGCGGGCGCGATTCCGTGGCCCTCGAGGCCGCGGAGGAAGTCGGCCGTGTGCTCGCGCGCGAGATCGGCGTCGGTCTGGCCGTCGGCGGGCACGTAGCCGAACGATTCCGAACCGTTGAGCGCCGTTTCGGGCGATCCCCGGCTCACGCCGAGCTGCAGTCGCCCGCCCGAGATCAGGTCGGTAGCGGCGGCCTCTTCGGCGGCGTAGAAACCGTTCTCGTAACGCATGTCGATGACACCCGTGCCGAGTTCGATGGTCTTGGTGCGCGCGGCCATGGCGGCGAGCAGCGGATACGGCGAGGCCAGCTGGCGCGCGAAGTGGTGCACGCGCACGTAGGCGCCGTCGATGCCGATCTCTTCGGCGGCCACGGCCAGGTCGATGCTCTGCAGCAGAGCGTCCTGCGCGGTGCGCGTAAGGGAGCCCGGCACGGGCTGCCAGTGGCCGAACGAGAGGAAGCCGATTTTCTTCATACCCACCTCAGCGCCTGCGACCCCGGATCTATTCCATGCGTATGCATGAAGCATCGCTTCGGGTCGACATCGACCGCAGCGTCACCACTGCGAGCGTTCGTAGTCCTTCAGGAAGCAGCCGGTCAGGTCTTCGCCGGCCTCGCCGCGCACGATGGGGTCATAGACGCGGGCGGCCCCGTCGACCAGGTCGAGCGGCGCGTGGAAACCCTCTTCGGCCAGCCGAACCTTGGTGGGGTGGGGGCGTTCGTCGGTGATCCACCCGGTGTCGACGCTGGTCATGAGGATGCCGTCATCCAACATCTCTTTCGCACTCGTGCGCGTGAGCATGTTGAGCGCGGCCTTGGCCATATTCGTGTGCGGATGCCCGGGGCCCTTGTAGCCGCGCCCGAAAACGCCCTCCATGGCCGAGACGTTGACGATGTAGGTGCGGCGGGCGGGCGAGGCCTTGAGCGACGGGCGCAACCGCCCGACCAGGATGAACGGAGCCGTCGTATTGCACAGCTGCACCTCGAGCATCTCGAGGGGGTCGACGTCGTCGACGTTCTGGGTCCACGAGTTCACTGCGTGCAGGTCGGGCACGAGGCCGCCCGCGTCGATGGCGGTGCCGTCGGCCAGCTTGTCGAGGCTCGACGACCCGGCCGTCATGGCGAGCGTGGCGATATCGGTGGGCGTCAACGCGGGCGCATCGTCGCTGCGGCGCGCCGGCGTCACGCCCGCCAGAATCGGATGCCCGGCTACCGAGGCCGCGAGGGCCAACGGGTGCTGGTCGTTGGTGTGTCCGAACGTCTCGAGCTCGGGCAGCGGGCCGTCGGGCAGCGGCGCGGTCTCGGCGTCGGCGAGCAACGAGTAGGAGCCCGCCGAGCGGCGCACGGTCTGCGCCGCATTGTTGATGAGGATGTCGAGGTGCCCGCGCTCGGCCACCGAATCGGCCAGGGCGATCACCTGGGCCGGGTCGCGCAGGTCGATGCCCACGATGCGCAGGCGGTGCAGCCACTCGGCCGAGTCGGGCAGGGCCTGAAAACGGCGCACGGCGTCGCGGGGGAAACGCGTCGTGATGGTGGTGTGGGCGCCGTCGCGCAGCAGCCGCAGGGCGATGTGCATGCCGATCTTGGCGCGGCCGCCCGTGAGCAGCGCGCGGCGGCCCGTGAGGTCGGTGCGGGCGTTGCGCTTCTGGTGGCTGAGCGCCGCGCAGCGCGGGCACAGCTGGTGGTAGAACGCGTCGACCTCTGTGTACCGCTCCTTGCAGATGTAGCAGGGGCGGGCCTTCAGCAGCGTTCCCGCGGTGGGGGCGGCCGCCGTGATGGCCAGCTCGATGCCGCGCGTCTCGTCGTCGATGCGGTCGGGCGCGCCCGTGGCCGTGGCGGCGACGACCGCGCGGTCGGCTGCGCTGATGCGCTGGCGCTTCTCGGCCCGGCGCGACACCTTCACGGATTTGAACATGTTCGCGGTGGCGCGGCGCACGGCGATGAAATCGGGATGCTGGTCGTCGATCGTGTTGAGCGACGCCAGGGTGCGCAGCGTGGTCTCGAGATCGGCCGGGTCGATGCCGGAGGCGCCGACGGGGCCAGTGGCGCCGTCGGATTCGCCCCGATCGGTGGTCTCGTCGGTCTCCGGAGCGGAAGTCAAGTCATGTTCGTGCACTGGGCGAGTTTACTCGCCACGGCTGATGTTCGCGGGTGCGTCACGAGCGGAGCGGGCTGGGACCCGTGCGCCCGGAGCGTGACGGGCGCGGACCCCGCTGAACCTCGTCTACTCCCGAATGCAGCCGCCCGACGACACGGGAGCGTCGAGCGACGCCGCCTGCGCGGCCACAGGCGACAGCTCGGCGAGCGTCATGGCGTAACCGACGTTCTGCACGGTCGTCGCGCGCGCGAACACGACGCCCACGACCGTGCCGTCGGTGGCGAGCAACGGCCCGCCCGAGTTGCCGGGCTGCACGTTGGCGGCCAGGGTGTACACGCTGCGGTCGCTCGACGATTCGTTGCGGATGTCGGGAACGCGCAACGAGCTCACGCTCAGCACACCGGCCGGGCCGGTCGTGAACGGTCCGCCGTGCGGATACCCGTCGACCACGGCGTCGGCCCCCGCGGCGAGGTTCTGGCCGAGAGGGATCGGCCGCGCATCCAGATCGTCGACGGCGATGACGGCCAGGTCGTCGACCGGGTCGAAGTAGACGACACGCCCCGGCCGGGGCAACTCGTTGGGTGCCTCGATCACGGGGTCGGTGACGCCCGCCAGCACGTGCGCGTTGGTGACGACGCGGTCGTCGGACACGACGAAACCCGAACCCGTGAGCCCGAGCCCGCATTCGGCGGCCGTGCCCGAGATGCGCACGACCGAGTCGGCCGAGGCGGCGAGGGAGGCCGAATCGGTGGCCACATCGGGCACATCGGGCGTCTCGCTCGGCACGCCGAGCGCCTCGGTGATCCAGGGCAGCGCGTCGTCGACGGCCGCCGTGCGCACCTGCGCGAGCCACGTCTTGACCGGATCGGGCGTGAGACCGTCGATGGCCTTGATGACCGCGGAGGACGCCGTCATCTGAGTGAGCGCGGGCACGCCGAGCGCGCTCACCTGCGACGCGATGAGGCCGAGCATGAGTGCAGCGACGGCCACGTTGGCGACGGCCCCCAGCAGTCGGTCGACGAAACCGAGTTTGACGATCTGCACGCCGCGCCGCAGCACGCGCCCGATCGTCGCGCCGACCGTGAAGCCCAGGGACAGCAGCAGCAGTGCCACCACGATCACCGTGAGCACGCGCCACTCGGGCGGAACGGCGGTCGCCGCGAGCGGCACCACGAAGTACGCCGCGATGCCTCCGAGCACGAGCCCCGCGATGCCGAACAGCGTGCGCAGAATGCCCACGCGGTAGCCATAGACGAGATAGGACACGAGCAGGATCACGAGCAGGATGTCGACGATCCAGTGGGTCTCGGTCATGTGGTGCTCCTGTCGCGGGTGCGCCTCGCGGGCGGGTCGGGCACGCGTTTGCCGGCCAACACGTCGCCCCAGCCGATGTGCACGGGCCCGCGTGTCGTCTCGACGTCGATGCCCGAGTCGTCACGCGAAAAGAGCACGCCCAAGGCATCCGTATAGCGATGGATGCCGTCGGCCTCTGGCATGCCGTCACGCAGCGCCCAGCGCACGACGACGCGCGCGCCGAGGGGCAGGGCGCGCAGTTCGGCGGTCGGATCGAGCGAGGGCATGAGTGCAGTGTAGGAGAGACGTCCGACAGGAAACCCGACAGTAGGGCAGGATCGAAGCATCATGACTGACGCCGAACCTGCCGACGACACCACCTCCGTCCCCGCTTCGGCGACCGATCCCGCGAACGATCGCGCGGCCGATTCCGCGGACGATCAGGCTGCAGCATCCGTGCCGCCCGCGCCCACACTCACGGCCCGCGTGCCCGACAGCTACGACCCGGATGTCGTCTTCGAGCGTTTCGAAGAGTGGGCGGGCGGCCGCGGCCTCTCGCTCTACCCCGCACAGGAGGAGGCGGTGCTCGAGATCGTGACGGGGGCCAACGTCATCCTCTCGACCCCCACCGGAACGGGAAAATCCCTCGTCGCGATCGGCGCCCACTTCGCAGCCCTCGCGGAGGGCAAGCGCAGCTATTACACGGCCCCCATCAAGGCGCTCGTCAGTGAGAAGTTCTTCGCGCTGGTCGAGATCTTCGGGGCCGAGAACGTGGGCATGGTCACGGGGGACTCGTCGGTGAACGGCGACGCGCCGATCATCTGCTGCACGGCCGAGATTCTTGCCAACCTCGCACTTCGGCAGGGCGACGCGGCCGACGTCGGCCAGGTCGTCATGGACGAATTCCACTTCTACTCCGACCCCGACCGCGGCTGGGCCTGGCAGGTGCCGTTGCTCACGCTGCCCCGGGCCCAATTCCTCCTCATGTCGGCCACGCTCGGCGACGTCGAGTGGCTCGCGAAAGACCTCACGGCGCGCACCGGCCGCCCGACGGCCACGGTCACGGGCGTCGAGCGACCCGTGCCGCTGCACTACTACTACGCCAAGACCCCCGTGCACGAGACGGTCGAAGACCTGCTGCAGACCGGCCAGTCGCCCATCTACATCGTGCACTTCTCGCAGCTCGCGGCCCTCGAACGCGCGCAGGCCATGACGAGCATCAAGGTCGTCACGCGCGAACAGCGCGACGCCATCGCCGAGCTCATCGGAGGGTTCCGCTTCACGACGTCCTTCGGCAAGACGCTGTCCCGCCTCATCCGCTCGGGAATCGGTGTGCACCACGCGGGAATGCTGCCGAAGTACCGCCGGCTCGTCGAACAGCTGGCGCAGAAGGGTTTGCTGCGCGTGATCTGCGGCACCGACACGCTCGGCGTGGGCATCAACGTGCCCATCCGCACGGTGCTCCTGACCGCCCTGACCAAATACGACGGGCAGCGGATGCGGCAGCTCAACGCGCGCGAATTCCACCAGATCGCCGGGCGCGCGGGCCGGGCTGGTTACGACACCGCCGGAACCGTCGTCGTGCAGGCCCCCGAGCACGAGACCGAGAACGCGAAGGCCATCGCCAAGGCGGGCGACGACCCCAAGAAGATCCGCAAGATCGTGCGCAAGAAAGCGCCCGACGGCTTCGTCTCGTGGGGCGAGCCCAGCTTCCAGCGCCTCATGACCGCCGAACCCGAGACGCTCACCGCGAGCATGCAGATCACACACGCCATGATGCTCAACCTCATCGGGCAGGGCGGCGACGTCTTCACGACCGTGCGCACGCTGCTCGAGGACAACCACGAGCCGCGCGCCAAACAGTTGGCCCTGCTGCGCCAGGCGCTGTCCATCTACCGCAGCCTGCGCACGGCCGAGATCGTCGAACAGATCGAGAGCCCGGATGGCGGGCGTGCGACCATTCGCCTGACCGTCGACCTGCAGCCGAACTTCGCGCTCAACCAGCCGCTGTCGCCCTTCGCGTTGGCGGTCTTCGACGTGCTCGACCCCGAGAACGAGAACTACGCGCTCGACACCATCTCGGTGCTCGAGGCCACGCTCGACGACCCGCGTCCCGTGTTGTCGGCGCAGCAGTTCATGGCGCGCGGCGAGGCCGTGGCCCAGATGAAGGCCGACGGCATCGAATACGACGAGCGCATGGAGATTCTCGAGGGGATCACGCATCCGAAGCCCCTCGAAGAGATGCTCGACGCCATGTTCGAGACCTATTCGGCCACGCAGCCGTGGATCGGCGACTTCGAGTTGCGGCCCAAATCGGTCGTGCGCGATATGTATGAGCGCGCCATGACCTTCGGTGACTTCATCTCGTTCTACAAGCTGGCGCGGTCGGAGGGGCTCGTGCTGCGTTACCTGTCCGACGCGTTCCGGGCGGCGCGTCAGACCATCCCCGACGAGGCGAAGACCGACGAGCTGCGCGACCTGATCGAGTGGCTGGGTGAACTGGTGCGGCAGGTGGATTCGAGTCTGCTCGACGAGTGGGAGGAGCTCATCCACCCGTCGTTCGATCCGGGCGACCCCGACAGTGTGGTGCCGCCCGCGCCCAAGCGGCTCACCAACAACGTGCGCGCTTTTCGGGTGCTGGTGCGCAACGAGATGTTCCGGCGCGTGCAGCTCGCCGCCCGCGAGGACTACGAGGCGCTCGGCGAACTCGATGCGGCCTCGGGTTTCGACGCGGATGCCTGGCGTGACGCCCTCGACGGGTTCTTCGCCGAATACGAGGACACCGAGTCATCCCGCCCACTCTCGCCCATCGGCACGGATGCGGCGGCGCGCAGTGCCTCGTTGCTGCTGGTCGACGAGCAGCCCGGCACCTGGGTGGTGCGGCAGATCCTGGCCGACCCGGCCGGCGACCACGACTGGGGCATCAGCGCGACGGTCGATCTGGCCGAGTCGGACGAACAGGGCGTGGCGGTCGTGCGCATCGACAGGGTGGGGCAGCTGGGGGCCTGACGAGCGGCCGAAAAGAGGCGTACGCTGGAACCTAATCGACAGATGTCGAAAAGAAAGGTTTCACTCATGACACGGTTCGAGGGCAAAGTCGTCCTGATCACTGGCGCGGCCTCCGGTCTCGGCAAGGCCACCGCACTCCACATCGCTCGCGAGGGCGGCGCGCTCTCGCTCGTCGACCTCAACGCGCAGGGTCTCGACGACGTCAAGGCGGCCATCCTCGAGGTCGCCCCCGACGCCCAGCTCGAGACGATCACCGCCGACGTCTCGAAGGAAGCGGATGTCGAGAACTACGTCGCGAAGACGGTCGAACGCTTCGGCAAGATCGACGGTTTCTACAACAACGCCGGCATCGAAGGCAAGCAAAACCTCACCGAAGACTTCGGCAGCGACGAGTTCGCCAAGGTCATCGGCATCAACCTCAACGGCGTCTTCTTCGGCCTCAAGCACGTGCTCAAGGTCATGAAGGAGCAGGGCTCGGGCTCGGTCGTCAACACGGCCTCCGTCGGCGGCATCCGCGGCGTGGGCAACCAGTCCGGCTACGCGGCCGCCAAGCACGGCGTCGTGGGCCTGACCCGCAACTCGGCCATCGAATACGGTCAGTTCGGCATCACCATCAACGCCATCGCACCCGGCGCCATCATGACGCCCATGGTGGAGGCATCCCTCAAGCAGATCGACCCCGTCAACTGGGAAGAAGCCGGCACCGAGTTCGTGAGCGTCAACCCGGCCAAGCGTTTCGGCAAGCCGCACGAGGTCGGAGCGGTCGTCGCGTTCCTGCTGTCGGGCGAGGCCTCGTTCGTCAACGCCACCGTCATCCCCATCGACGGCGGGCAGTCCTACAAGTACTAGGGCGCTCGCTGGTCGGTGAGCCCTAGCCGGGGGAGCGGGCGAGGTCTAGCATGACCACCATGCAGACCATCAGCCCGTTCCTCTGGTTCGACGACCGCGCCGAAGAGGCCGCCGAACTGTATGTGTCGATCTTCGACGACTCGCGCATCACGAACGTGTCGCGCTACCCCGAGGGCACGCCGCAGGCCGGGCAGGCGCTGGCCGTCTCGTTCGTGCTCGAAGGCCTCGAGATGAACGCCCTCAACGGCGGGCCGATGTATCAGTTCACCCCGGCCATCTCGTTGTTCGTGCGGGCCGACACGCAAGAGCGCATCGACTTTCTCTGGGATTCCCTGATTGCCGACGGTGGTGCGCCGAGCCGGTGCGGATGGCTCGTCGACAAGTTCGGCCTGTCGTGGCAGATCGTTCCTGCCGCCCTCGATGAGGGCTTGTCCGACCCTCGGCCCGGAGTAGCGGGACGCGTCATGGAAGCCATGATGAAGATGGACAAGCTGGATGTCGCGCTGCTGAAGGCCGCCCGCGAAGGTTGAGCGCTGCTCAGCTACTGACGCCTGAGCTACTGACGCCTCAGCTACTGACGCCAGAAGGCTGCGCCGTGCCGTAGAGCTGCGATGGCATGGCGTCCGCGAAGATGCGCGCCGTCACGGGCCCGATCCCCGTGAACGCGGTCAAACGTTCGATCAGTTCATCCCGATCGGCGGACGACGCCACGAGGTGATGGACCGACCCGTATTCGTCGGCCAGGCCGGGCATCACATCGCGCAACTCGTCGGTCATGATGTAGTCGAAGCGGGCATAGCCGCCCTCGTCGAGGATGCGTCGCAACTGTTCGCGTCCCACCGTGGAGAAGCGCGCCGGCGAGGTGAACCCGTGGTCGATGAGTGTGCGATAGGTCTGCGCGGCGATCTCCTGCTGGATGCGGCGGCCGAAGAGCAGGCTCGCGAGCAGCCAGCGGTAGAGCTGCACGGGCGAACCCGTCGACGGGTCGATGTCGAGATCGGCCGGGGTCAGGTTGTCGCTCATCGGGGTTCTCCGCGGGGATCGTTCGGTCGGTGGATCAGGGGTGCGTGAAGGCGCTGGCCTGCGCGGCGCGCACGGCGTCGTCGCCCTGTTCGGCGGCCGAACCACTCGGAGCGGCGCCCTCGTCGGCAGCACCCGGGCCGTCGACGTCTTCGGCGGCGTTGTCGCCCGTTCCCGAGCGGTGTTCGGGGGAGTCGGCTTCGTCGGCGGCGTCGAGGTCGGCTGCGACATCCGAATCGGACTGGGCAGTCGCAGCGTCGTCATCGGCGGTGTCGGCGTCGTCGGCGACCGTGTCGCCGCCCGAACTCAGGCCGTCCTCGGCGGGAAGGGAGTCGTCGTCGACGTGGCTGAGCGCTGTGCCGTCGGGAGCGACTCCGCCGATCGAGCTGTCGCTGTCGTCTTCACCGGGAACGTGGGACTGGACGCCGGGGGTCGATCCGTCTGTCGTGCTCATGTGATTCCTCCATACCGTGTCGAAGCGGCACGCTGGTCGGCCGCACCATACAATCCAACGACATGACGGACGGGCGCGACAGGGGATGGCGTGGGACCGCGTTCGCGCGTATGGTGCCGCCGTGCCGTGCCGTGCCGTGCCGTGCCGTGCCGTGCCGTGGTTCGCTGTGCCGCGGTCTGCCGTGGCGGCCGCGGGATGTCGGGGGTGCTCAGTAGGCTCGACACATGCGCATCCTGCACACCTCCGACTGGCATATCGGCCGCACGTTCCACGGCCATGCCACCGTCGAGGCGTTGCATGAGGTGCTGCAGTCGTTGGCCCAGGTTGTGGGCGACGAGCGGGTCGACGTGGTCATCGTCGCCGGCGACATCTTCGATTCAGCGATGCCGTCGGGCGAGCATTTCCGTGTGCTCACGGCGGCGCTCACGTCCCTGCGCGAGGCCGGTGCCGTGGTCGTCGCCACGAGTGGCAATCACGATTCGGCGGCGCGACTCGGGTTTCAGGCCAGTTTCGCGCGGCTCGCCGGCATCCACGTGCTCACCGATCCCGAGCGTGTGCTCGAACCCGTCACGGTCGACGGCGTGCACATCTACGGCATCCCTTATCTCGAGCCGTCGCTCGTGCGCCATCTCTTTCCCGGCGAGACCCTGCGGCGGCACAACGACGTCCTGGCGCGCGTCATGCAGCGCATCCGCGACGATGCGGCTTCGCGCGGCGGCCGCTACGTCGTCGTCTCGCACAGTTTCGTCGGCGCGGTCGGCGCCCCCGACGAGGCATCGGATGTCGAGAGGGACATCACCGCCGGCGGGCTCGACATCGTGTCGCTCGATGTCTTCGACGGTCCCGACTACGTGGCGCTCGGGCATATCCACGGCCGGGCGGTTCTGGGCGAACGCATCCGCTATTCGGGGGCACCCCTGCACTATTCGTTCTCCGAGGCGGGCAAGCCGCGGGGCGTCTGGATCGTCGAGCTCGACGACGACGGCTTTTCGGGCGCGCGGTGGGTCGATCTCCCGATTCCTCGCCGGCTGTCGGTGCTGACGGGCACGATCGACGACCTGCTCACGCTCGACCGGTTCGCGTCGGCCGAGGAGGACTGGGTGTCGGCCATCCTGACCGATGATGTGCGGCCGCTCGACGCCATGGCACGCCTGCGCGCGCGTTTTCCCTGGTGCGCCACGCTCGAACACCGACCGGCCACCGTCGCGCCCGCATCGACCGAGAGCTATGCGGCGCGCATCGCCCAGAAGAGCGACCTCGACATCGTCGACGGTTTCCTCGGCCACGTGCGCAACGGGCAGGCGCTCACCGACGCCGAGCGCGACCTCGTGCTCGATGCGCTCGGCGAGCTCGACGCGGACGGGGTGGCGTCGTGAAGATCAACGCGCTCACCTTTGCGGGAATCGGGCCGTACAAAGCCGAGCAACACATCGACTTCGACGCGCTCGAAGACGACGGGATCTACCTCATCTCGGGCAAGACGGGTGCGGGCAAGTCGACCATCCTCGACGCGATCTGCTTCGCGCTCTACAACGCCGTGCCGCGTTTCGACGGCGGCCCGAGTCAGACCCGCCTGCGCAGCGACTACTGCGCCCCCGAGGATCCCTCGTTCGTCACGCTCGAATTCTCGGTGCACGGCGACCGCTACCGGGTGACGCGCACGCCCGAATACGTGCGGCCAGCAAAGCGCGGCGGCGGGCTGACCACGCAGAAACAGACGGCCGTGCTCGAGCGCCTCGACGCCGGCGAGTGGCGGGGCATCGCGGCCCGCCCGGTGGACGTGTTCCCCGAGATCGACCGCATCGTCGGGCTGAACAAAGATCAGTTTTTGCAGGTCATCCTGCTGGCGCAGAACCGTTTCCAAGAGTTCCTTCTCGCGAAGAACGACGACCGCCTGCAGGTGTTGCGCAGCCTCTTCGGCACGCGCCGCTTCGGCGACCTCGAGCAGAACCTCGCCGACCGCCGGGCCGCGCTGAAGGGCGAGGTCGAGGCGCTCGGCGACACCCTGCGGCGCCTCGCCGATCGGGCCGTCGCCACGGCCACCTTCGAGGATGACGCGATCGAGGATGACGCGATCGAGGATGACACGGTCGAGGTGGATGACACCGACAACGTGAATGACCTGATCGACGTGAATGGCGCGGCCGTGAGCCCGCCCGCGGAACCACTCTCCGCTCCGGCCGAGCCCGACAGCGCGTGGTTCGATCGGGCCGCCCGGTCTCTCGCTCCGCGAGTCGCGTCCGCCCGTGCGGCGCTCGATCAGGCGACACGAGAGCTGGATGAGGCCGAGGGACGCGTCTCTGACGCTAAAGACGTTGCGCGGCGGCAGACTCGGCGAGCCGACGCCGCGGCGACGCTCGAACGGCTCGGCGAACAGGCGGCCGACATCGTCACGCGCCGGGCGCGGCTTGCGGCTCACGAGCGGGCGCACGCGTTGTGGTCCCTTCTCGATGGTGTCGACAGCGCCGATGCCGATGTCTCCCGCGCACGCGGCCGGCTCGCCGACGCCACCAAAGCACTTCTTGCCGACGCCGGCGCCGCCGATGCACTCGACGATGGGGCCCTGGACGATGGGGCACTGGACGACGAGGCTGTGAACGTGAAGGCGCGGGTCGCTGAGGCGCCGGTCGTCGCGGCGGTCGATGTGCCGACGGCCGAGCGCGTGGGCAGGCTCGTCGACGAACTGAACCGCACGCTGGGCGAGATGTCCGAGGCGCTGCGTGACGAAGAACGGGCCGTGACGCTGGCCGCCGAGCTCGCCACCGCCGAGGAACGGTTGCAGGACATCGACGCTCGCGCCAGCGAACTGCGCGCGCGACTCGACGTGTTGCCGGAAATGCAGCACGATCTCCGGGCCCAGCGAGATGCGGCGCGCCTCACCGCCGCTCGGCGGGACGATCTTTCCGCGAGCGTCGACGACCTCGCTCGCAAGCTGGAAGCGGCCCGGGCTGGTGAGCGAGCCGAACAGGCCGCCGCCGCGGCGTTGCGCGCCGAGGCGGACGCAGTGTCGGAGCACGCGCGGGCCGCGGGCGAGCTGAGCGACCTGTTCTCGCGCCGCCTGAACGGCGACGCCGCGCACCTCGCCGCCCAGCTCGAACCGGGCGAACCGTGCGCGGTCTGCGGATCGCGCGAACACCCGCAGCCCGCAGCCGCCGACGGCGAAGCCGTCACCGACGAGGCGCTGGACGAGGGCCGGGCCCGCGTCGAACGCGCCGACCAGATATCGAAGAAAGCCGCTCACCGCCGCCGGGCCGCCGATGACGAGGTCGCGGCGCTGAAGATCGCGTCGACGGGGCGCACGCCCGACGAACTGAGCCAGGATCTCGACGGCGAGACCGCAGCACTCAAAGCCGCGGAAGCCGCCCGGGCAGAGGCGGCGAAACTCGACCGAGACATCGAACGCCTCGACACGGAGTACACCGACGCGGCAGCCGCCTCCGAACAACTGCACCTCGAGCGGGCTGTCGTCGCCGACACGCTGGCCGGCCTGAAGAGCCGCCTCGCCGAGGCACGTGACCGCGTCACCAGCCAACGCGGCAGCTTCGACACGGTGGCCGAGCGCGCCGAGAGCATCCGGCAGACCGTCTCCGTCGCCGCACGCTTTCTCACTACCGCCGAAAGCGCCGAGGGCGCAGAACAGGCACTCGAACAGGCCCGCGCCGCCGTGGCACGGGCCCTCGCCGACAGTGACTTCTCCTCACTCGACGAGCTGCGGGCCGCGCACCTCGAGCCGGGGGAGCAGGCCGCGCACGCGGCGACGGTGCGCCAGCACGACGCCGGCCTCGCCGCCGCCGAAGCGACCCTCGCCGAACCCGAGCTGCAGGGGGTGCCCGCGGAGCCGGTCGATGTCGGCGTCGTCAGCGAGGAACGGGACCGGGCGCGCGAACGCGTGGCTCACGCATCCGATGTGCACGCCGCGATGCGGGAAAGGCAGCGCACGCTCGACGCCATCGTCGCCGAAGCGACCGCCACGCTGCACACCGGGGGCGAGCAGCTCGCCGCCTACAACACCATCAGGGGCCTGGCCAACGCCGTCGAGGGCAAAGAGCCGAACGACAAGCGCATGCACCTCGAGGCGTATGTGCTCGCCGCCGAACTCGAAGAGATCATCGCCGCCGCCAATGCGCGGCTGCACACCATGACGAGCGGGCGGTTCCGGCTGGAACACGACGACTCGCGCGCCTACCGCGGCGCATCGTCCGGGCTCGGGCTCGCCATCCGCGACGAATACACGGGACGGGCGCGGGCCACGGCATCGCTGTCGGGCGGCGAGACGTTCCTCGCCTCACTCGCCCTCGCACTCGGGCTCGCCGAGATCGTGACCAGCCGCGCGGGCGGCATCACCCTCGAAACGCTCTTCGTCGACGAAGGGTTCGGCTCACTCGACCGCGAAACGCTCGACATCACGCTGTCCACCCTCGACAGCCTGCGCACGGGTGGGCGCACCGTCGGCCTCATCTCCCACGTCGACGCCATGAAAGAACAAATCCCCTCGCGCCTGCGCATCACCTCCGGGCCCACGGGCGCCAGCACCGTGCGGCAAGACGCCGTCATCAGCCCCCTCGACAGTGTGGCCGGCCCGACACCCGCCGAGCGCAAGACAGCCGGGGCCTGACCCGCCACGAAACGCAAGAACCGCAGAGGCCGGGGCCCCTGCGGTTCTCGAAAAATGCGGAAGAGACTTAGTCGGACTTGCTCTTCGACGCGGCCTTCGACTTCTTCTCGGTGCGCTTCTCTTTCAGAGTCTTCGCGGCGGCCGTCTTGGCGCCGGTCTTCTTGGGGGACTTGTCGGCCATGGTGGACCTCTCCGTAGCGGAGCCAGAAAGGCTCGTCCCGCCAAGAATACGCGTAAACGCGCCCCTAGGCTGGATCCTGGGCCGGAATGTGCTCGATATCCTCCACACGCGCCCGCGGCATCAACACACCCGCCACGACCGTCGCCACGGCACACACCAGCACCGCGACGAACACGGCACCCGACGCCGACTCCACAACCGACGGCACGTTATCCCCGTTCGGCGTGGCCGCGAAGATCGCGTTCGCGATGGCACCGAAGATCGCCACACCCACGGCACTGCCGATCGAACGGGCGAACATGTTCGTTCCCGTCACCACACCGCGCTCGTTCCACGGCACGCTCGACTGCGCGGCGATCAACGACGGCGTCGCGACGAGCCCGAGACCCAAACCGACGACGAAGCATCCGATCGCCGTGAGGATGAGGTTCGGCGCGCCCGCGAAAGCGACGAGCACCGCGGCTCCCGCGACCGCGAAGACCATGCCGATGAGCACCGTGCGCCGGAACCCGATGCGCAGATACAGCCGACCCGACAGCGACGCCGAGATAGGCCATCCGATCGTCAGGGCGGCGAGCGCCAGCCCCGAGACGAGCGGCGAGACGCCGATCGACCCCTCGAGGTAAGTCGGCACATAGGAGGTGAGGCCGATGAGGATCGCGCCCACCCCGAGCGACACGAACGTGGTCGTCAGCAGCAGACGGCGCGAGAACACCCACAGGGGCAGGATCGGCTCGGCCGCGCGACGCTCGACCAGCACGAAGGCCACCAGCAACACGGCGCCGAGACCGAAAGCGGCGAGGCTCTGCGGCGAGTTCCAGGCCCACGCCTGACCGCCCTCGAGCACCGCGAGGATCACGGCGCTGAGGCCGAACGTCAACAGCACGGCGCCGGCGTAGTCGACGCGGTGGCGACGGCGCTCGATGTTCTCGTGGAAGTGACGCCACAGCATCCACCCGGCGATCAGGCACAGCGGCACGTTGACGAAGAAGATCCAGCGCCACGACACGAACTCGCTGAAAACGCCGCCGAGCGTGGGGCCGACCACCGACGAGATCGCCCAGACGCTGGCGAGGTAACCTTGCGTCTTCGCGCGCTCGGCAACCGTGTAGATGTCGCCCGCGATGGTGATGGCCATGGGCTGCACGGCCCCGGCGCCGAGGCCCTGCACGGCGCGGAAGGCGATGAGGGCGGGCATGCTCCAGGCGAAACCGCACAGGATCGAGCCGAGCAGGAAGAGGCCGACGCCGATGAGGATGAGGGGTTTGCGGCCCACGGTGTCGGCGAGCTTCGCGTAGAGCGGCACGCTGACCGCCTGTGCCAAGAGGTAGATCGAGAACAGCCACGGGAAGAGCGCGAAGCCCCCGAGGTCACCGACGATGGACGGCACCGCGGTCGCGAGGATGGTCGAGTCGATCGCGACGAGACCCGTGCTCAGCATGAGGGCGATGAGGATGGGGCCACGCTCAGACCGGAAGCCCACGCCCGAACGATCAACGGTGTGCGTCATGAAACTCCTCGGGTAGTGGACCGGCGACAACCTTTCTCGCAACATGCCGGGGCATGCGGTTCATTCCCGTTCGGGGAAAACCCGTGCGCTCGAAGCACCGTCACGAGAAGTTAATCCGGATGTCGGCGGAATAGAGCACACTGGAGAGAACGTTGACCATCCCTGACCGGTGTCCCACTGCCCCAGGCGGCGGAACGACGTTCGATTCTCCGCGAAGCTGCGCCCACGCCGGCTTCCCGAGCCGCGTGACGCGGCCCACCCCTCACCGTGAACACTCCGTGACACGCCGTTGACAGGAAAACACACATGACCGAACGCACACTCTCGTCCGAGAGCGGCGCGACGCCCGAAAACGGCCCCGCCTCGAGCGCCCCTGATCTCACCGCCGGCCAGGCCGGTTCGGCACCGGCCCCCGCCGGCCCCACCGACGCCGCCCGCGCCTCGGCCTCCCGCTCGTCGAACACCGACGATGCCGCCACCCAGGCCCGCAACCGCGTGGTCATCGGCGTGCTCATCGTCTCGGCCTTCGTCGTCATCCTGAACGAGACCATCATGGGCGTCGCGCTGCCGACGCTCGACCGCGACCTCGGCATCCCCGTCTCGACCGGCCAGTGGCTCACGACCGGGTTCATGCTCACCATGGCCGTCGTCATCCCGATCACCGGCTTCCTGCTGCAGCGCTTCAACACGCGGCCCGTCTTCATCGCCGCCATGACGCTCTTCAGCATCGGCACGCTCATCGCCGCCATGGCCCCCGGCTTCGAGATCTTGCTCGCCGGCCGCATCGTGCAGGCCACGGGCACGGCGATCATGATGCCGCTGCTCATGACCACCGTCATGACCATCGTGCCGCCCGCGTCGCGCGGCCGCATGATGGGCAACATCTCGATCGTCATCTCGGTGGCCCCCGCCGTCGGTCCCACGATCTCGGGCATCATCCTCAACACGCTCAGCTGGCGGTGGATGTTCATCATCGTGCTGCCCATCGCCGTCGCCGCCCTCATCATCGGTTCGCTGCTCATCAAGAACGTGACCACCCCGCGCAAGATGCCCCTCGACGTGCTCTCGGTCGTCCTGTCGGCCTTCGCGTTCGGTGGGCTCGTCTACGGCCTCAACGCCCTCGGCGAGGGTGCCAACGCCGAGGCCGCAGAGGGCGGTTCCGCCAGCGCCATGCCGTCGTGGCTGCCGCTCGTCGTCGGCATCGTGGCGCTCGGCCTCTTCATCTGGCGCCAGATCGCGCTGCAGAAGAAGGATGACGCGCTGCTCGACCTGCGCACGTTCCGCTCGAAGAACTTCACCATCTCGATCATCCTCATGGCCGTCAGCATGATGGCGATGTTCGGCAGCATCATC
The DNA here is from genome assembly GCF_052783725.1 of Okibacterium fritillariae. Taxonomy (NCBI): domain Bacteria; kingdom Bacillati; phylum Actinomycetota; class Actinomycetes; order Micrococcales; family Microbacteriaceae; genus Okibacterium; species Okibacterium fritillariae. The sequence continues at coordinate 1,930,760 of NZ_CP199917.1, read as the reverse complement.
GTGCTGCCCATCTACCTGCAGAGCGTTCTGCAGCTCGAGCCGCTCGAGACCGGTCTGCTGCTCCTGCCCGGTGGCCTCGTGATGGGTATCGCGAGCCCGTTCGTCGGTCGCCTGTACGACAAGTTCGGCCCGACGCCGCTCATCGTGCCGGCTTCGGCGCTCGTCAGCCTCGTGTTCTGGGGGCTCAGCATGGCCACCGAGAGCACGCCGTTCTTCCTCATCCTGAGCGCGCACATCGCGTTGAGCATCGGCCTGGCATTCCTCTTCACACCGCTGCTCACGTCGGCGCTCGGCTCGGTGCGTCCGCAGCTCTACTCGCACGCCAGCGCGATCGTCGGCACGGTGCAGCAGCTCGCCGGTGGCGCCGGAACGGTGCTCTTCATCGGCATGATGACGGCGCAGACCATCGCGCTGTCGACCGCCGGGGCCTCCGAGGTCGTCGCCGGGGCCGGCGGAGCGCGTGCCGCGTTCCTCACGGGCGCGATCATCTCGCTGTTCGCCGTCGCCGCCGCGTTCTTCGTGCGCAAGCCCGCCGACGTGATCGGTGACGACAAGCCGGTCATGCACTAAGCGACCAGTCACGAGAAGGGGGTCATCGCCAGAACGGCGGTGGCCCCCTTCTCGTTGCGCGGACGTGAGCCAGAGCGCCTCAGGGCCAGAGCCGCTCCGTGTGGAACGCGTGGGCGCCGGTTGTGCCGGCCGTCTCGCTCGCCGAACGATAGCGCAGGCGCAGGTGCGAGCGGTCCCGCGACGCCTGCCAGAATTCGATCGTCTCGGGCACGACCTTGTAGATCGTCCAGGTGGGCGAGACCAGGTCGGGGTCTTCCTCGATGCGCTGCCGCACCTCGTCGAGGGCGCGGCGCGGCTCGTCGGGGTCGTCGATCACGTCGCTCTGGCGCCCGAGGAATGATTCGGCGCGGCCGCCCGTGCCCCGCGACAGGAAGCTCTGCGCGTTCTCCTCGGCCGAACCCTCGACAATCGGCCCCCGCACGCGCACCTGCCGTCCGCGGGCCGGCCAGTAGAACGTGAGCGCGGCGCGGCCGGCGGCGGCCAGCTGCTGACCCTTGGGGCTCGACGAGCTCGTTCCGAACGACCATCCCTCGGGTGTGGCGTCGCGCAGGATGAGGACGCGAGCGTCGGGGGAGCCCTCGGCATCCACGGTCGACAGCGTCATGGCGTTGGGGTCGGCGACACCGGCGTCCACGGCATCCGCGAGCCACTCGGCGAAGAGCGCGAGGGGATCGGCGGGCGCGGCATCGGGATCGAAGGGGGGCGGCGTCGCGCCGAAAACGGTCGCGCGGCCGAGAATCGAGCGGATGTCGGAGCTGTCCGAAGTCGTCATGACCTCACCCTGCCACACCTGCTCGGCGGACCCCAGGACTGGCGGATCAGAACGACGAGATGCCCTTGCCCACCATCACAACGCCGATGACGAGCAGCAGCACGGCCATGACGGTCGAGTTGTTGTGCACGAGCCAGGCGCGCAGTTTCTCGAGCGGGCCGGCCATGCGGCTGGAGGCGACCAGGTAGCCGATGACCGGCACCGCGACCGTGCAGGCCGCGATCACGGTGAAGATGATGATCGCGACGGTCGTGTCTCCCGCGCCGAGGGTTGCGCCGCCGATGGTGACACCCGCCCCCACGCTCATGAGCAGGTTCTTGGGGTTGAGCGCCGAGAGCGCGAAGCCGAGCAGCAGCCCGCGCACGGGCGTCATCGAGTCGATGGCGGACATCCACTTCGGAAGGGGAGGCTCGCCGTCACCCGTCGGCCGCGAGCGCCATTGTTTGAGTGCGAGCAGCAGGAGCAGCAGGCCGAGGACGATCTTGATCACGCCGGCGATCGGCTTCGAGGCATCGTCGTCGCTCTCGGGCAGGAGCGAGGAGAGCAACGTGAACGCGATGACGGCGATGACGACGCCGAGAACCCAGCCGAGGAAAAAGCCGACGCTCGTGGTGCGCGCCTTCGGCGACAGCAACATGAGGATCGCGGCGATGATCGGCACCGGGCTGATGGCGATGCCGAGCGCCAGTGGCAGTATCTCGCCGATGACAGATGCCATGGATATCCCCTCGGGGCCGGGTTGGACCTGACGTGTTGTGCACCAGTATGTCGCTGTGCGAGCGCGCGCACTAGATCGAATCTCGGTCGGCCGGGTGCAGGCCCGGAACGCCGCGGATGGGACGGGAAACGAGGATGCTGCCCGACGGCGTGTCGGGCAGCATCCTCGGTCGGTGTCGCTGTGAGCGACGGTTAGGAGATCACCTTCCAGGGACCCCATTCCTCGGTGCCGGGGATGTTGTTCTGCGTCCACCACTTGGCCTCGTAGCGCACACCCTTGTAGGTGACGCGGTTGCCGGCGACGTAGACCTTCGCGGCATCCCACGCGTCGGTTGCGGGCGGCGTCGTCGGGGTGGGGGTCGGCGTGGGCGTCGCGGTCGGCGGGACCGTGGGGCTCGGCGTCGGCGTGGGAGTCGGCGTCGGCGTCACCGGGGGATTCGTCGGTGTCGTGCCTCCGACGGGCCCGGCGACCGCCTGGCGCAGCGCGGTCGTGAGCGTCTGGATGAGCGTGCCGTCGCGGTTGCCCGACAACTCCCACCACATGCCGCCGCCGAGCTTGTTCTTGACGATGTAGTCGGCCTTGAGCTTCACGGTCTGCGGGTTGTCGTAGCTCCACCACTGGTTGCCGTCGGATCGCCACGCGGCGCCGATGGTGGCGTCGTAGTGGTCGGTGCCGAGGTTCTTCAGCTTGTCGTAGTCCTCGTTGCCGGCCTCGTAGGTTCCGGGGGCCGCACCCGTCGCGGGGCTCCACGGCTTGCCCGAGGGCACGCCCTGCCAGCCGCGGCCGTAGGTGGCGAGGCCGAGACCCAGCTGAGCGGGTTTGATGCCCTTCGACGTGTAGGCCTTCACGGCCTTGTCCACGCTGTAGCGCTGCGCGGCCGGTCGAGGGTCGGCGGGGTCGTCGTAGAGGTTGCCCTGGTGGCCCGTGAGTGTCGGGTCCCAGGCGCCCCACAGGTCATAGCCCTGGATGTTGCCGTAGTCGAGGTAGGTGAAGTTCTCGGGGTTGTTCCATCCGCCCGCCGTGATGTCGGCCGGATTGGCGGGCAGGAAGGCGCTCAACGTGTAGTGCTTGCCGGTGGTCGAGCCGTAGGCATCCAGCTGGGTGCGGAATTCTTTCAGCAGCAACCGGAAGTTGTTGGCGTCGTTGACGGTGTCGACACCGTTGCCCTCGAGGCCGCTGTACGTTCCCGGCCACTCCCAGTCGATGTCGATGCCGTCGAAGACGCCCGCCGCAGCCCCCGGGCCTCCGCGCCCGTCGATGAGCGGCAGGTTGCCCTTGATGTAGAGGTCGATGCACGAGGACACGAGCTTCTGCCTGGACGCCTGCGTGGCGGCGGCGCGCGAGAAGTTCTTCGACCAGGTCCACCCGCCGAGCGAGATGATGGGTTTGAGCCCCGGGTTCTTGGCCTTCAGCTGTTTGAGCTGGTTGAACGAACCGGCGAGCGGCTGGTCCCACGTGTCGGCCACGCCGGCCACCGAGTTCTGTGCCGTGTAACCCATGCCGAAGTCGGCGTAGGCGTCGCCCGCGCCATCCGAACCGTTGGGGCCGGTGCCCTGCGCCTTATTGGCGATGAAGCAGGTGAGGTTGTTGACGTCGATGTTGCCGAACGAGTAGTTGATCGCGGTGAGGTTGCCGGCGGCGCCCGAGTCTTGCAGCGCCTTGAGCTTGAAGTCGCGGCCGTACACGCCCCACTGGGCGAAATAGCCGACGTTGCGGTATCCGTTGATGGTGCCGTTCGTGGTGGCGGCTTCGGCGGCGGGCGGTGCCGGCAGCGCGAACAGCGTCGAGGTGACGAGGAGGCCGGAGGCGAGCGCCCCCACCGCCCCGAGCACGCGTTTCAGGGTGGAACGTCGAGGTGTCATCGGTAAACCCTTTTCAGGTTGCGGGATGAGGGGTGGATGCGCTGGGGTTCGGCCGCGCATCCGCCCGGGTTGAGATGACGATAGGTGGGCGCGGGCACGGGGCACATGAGGGATTCCCGCACACTCGTCACTAACCGAGATCGAGCGGATGCCTCAGCTACGGGTTTCTACGTAGCCGCCCCGGTGCACGAGCAAACTGAGCTGGGTGCGCGAGTGCACGTCGAGTTTCTGGAAGACGCGGCCGAGGTGTACCTCGACCGTGCGTACCGAGAGGTGCATGCGCCCGGCGATCTCGCGGTTGCTGGCGCCGCCGACGACGAGCCGGGCCACCTCGGCCTCGCGCGCCGTGAGGGCGGCGAGCCAGGCGGGTTCGTCGTCCGGGAAGAGGCGCTGCACGGGGGCGAGCGGGTGCGCGGTCTCGTCGAGTTCCTCGAGCGCCCGAGCGCTCTCAGACTCCCCGCCCCTTTTAGGCGCCCGGCCCCTCTCAGGCGCCCCGCCCCTTTCAGTCGCCCGGTCGCCGGTATGGAACTCCCGAGTCACGGGTGAAGCGTCGGCCTCGCGCACGAACGTGCCGCCGAAGGGCAGGTGGAGCGGGAGTCGCGACAGAAGGGGGTCACCCGGGTCGGAGACCGGACCGCGACGCCGCGGAATGCTCGGGCCGGGTGCATCGACGGTGTTCCCGATGCCGGTGTTTTCGGGGCCGGTGTGCCCGATGCCCGCTTGCCCGATGCCCGCCTGGCCGATGACGGCCCGCTCGGTGCCGGCCTGCCCGGTCCCGGCCTGCTCGACGATCCAGTGGGCGACCCGCAGGTGCGCCTCGACGAGCGGGGTGGCGCTGCCGCGGGTGCCCCCGTCCCGGCCCGCTTCTCGGTCGAGCGGTGACAGAGACAGGATGCTGTCGGCGAGCGCGTGCGACGCATCCCGAGCGCCCGCGGCACCCCGATTCAGCAGCGCCGCGAACGCGTCGACCAGCGAGATGCCCGCCGCGACCGTCGGGTCTGCCGACCCCGTCGCGGATGCGGACCAGGCAGCCTCGTCCGCGGCGACCACACCGCACGCAGCCAGCCAGACGCAGACGCCCGCGACAATGTCGTTGGCCGGGGCGGCGCTCGCCGCATCCACTGCGCTCATGTCGTCGGCCAGCTCGCGGGCGCGCTCGCCGAAGGCCCGGGCCGCCGCCGCATCCCCGCGTTCGGCGTGCAGGGCGGCAGCCGTGGCGAGTCCGAGCACGATGCCGCGGCCAAAACCCGGCGTGCGTCCACGATCAGCGTCGGCCCTCCAGCGCGCCTCGAGGCGGTCGAGGTCGGCGTGCGGCACGTGTCCATCGGCCGCGGCGACCGAGAAGACGAAGGCGGCGAGCGCGGATGCCTCGAGCATGACGTCGCCCGACCGCAGAACCGCGCCCAGCCACTCGCGCGCCTCGCGGGCGTGCCCCGAGTGCAGAGCGGAGAGCCCGGCCCGCAGCTGCGCGACGGTGCGCAGGCGTCCGGGTTCGGATTGGCTGGCGGCCTCGCGGGCGACGCGGTAGGCGAAGACGCTGTCGCCGCGGCGCAGGGCCTGGCGGCTGAGGCCCAGCAGGCGGGGGACGACGTCGGGCAGCCCGCCGAGGGCGGCGAGGGAGCGATGCCAGGCGGCCTCGTGCGGGGAGGAGCCGGCGAGCGCCGCCGAGAGTCGCGTGTGGGCGTCGGTGCGTTCTGCGACGGTCGCGGTGGCGTGGACCACGATCCGCACTCGAGGATCGCTCAGACGGTAGCGGCGGGAGACGAACGAGATCAGGCCGTCGAGGGTTCCGTCGACGAGTTCGTCGAGCGTCAGTCCGCTGGCCGCGGCGAGCACGCCTGTCCGGTCCACGATCGCGACGCCGGCGATGAGCAGGGCCCGGCGGTGGGCGGGCGGGAGGTTGTCGAGACGGGGCGCCAGGCGGTCGATCAGGGTGTGTGCCGCGGGCAGGGGGTCGGGGAGGGGCGCGTGGCCGGCGCGTTGCGCGGGTGTGAGAAGTGGCCAGATTGCGTCGCCGTCATCCGAGGCATCGTCACCGAGCGCATATCGCACACAGGACCGCACCCAGGCCGTTTCGGCATCGCTCGCCATCTGAGCCCCGATCGTGTCGTGAACCCGGTGCCCGCCACCGTTCCCGGTATGTTACCCATCCTTACAAACCCGTGTCACCCATTCGGGGGAAGCGTGTTGCAAACGAAACATCCGGCGCGTTCGACGTCACGAGCCCGCACAGCGATGGCGTGAGCGCCGGCGCCGGCTACGGCTACGGCTACGGCTACGACTACGGCAACGGTGGCGGCGAGGGCACCGGCGACTGCCCTCGGGGTGCGGCGATCAGCGCGCGGTCACCTCGGCGCTGAAATCCCGCTCGACAGTGCGCACCTCGACCTCGCTGAGCACCCCGTCCTCGACGGTCACAATCATCAGGGTGCACCGCGGCTGCCGACGACGATCGGTGGGCGACCCGGGGTTCAACAGCCGCATGCCGCGCGGCGACACGGAGTCCCAGGGGATATGGCTGTGCCCGAAGATGAGCACATCGACATCGGGGAACGCGACATCCGCTCGCTTCTCGCGCCCCGTCGCCGCCCCCGTCTCGTGGATGACCGCGAATTGAAGCTCGTCGAGCTCGAAGCGCGCCACCTCGGGCAACCGTTCGCGCAGCTCGCCGTGGTCGTTGTTGCCATACACGCCGACAAAGCGCGGCGAGAGGTGTTCGAGCACGTCGAGGGTTGCGACATCCACCCAGTCGCCGGCGTGCACGACGAGGTCGACCTCGGCGATCGCCTCGACGACGGCGCGCGGCAACCGCGGGGCCCGGGCCGGAATATGCGTGTCGCTGATGAGCAGGAGCGTGTGGCGCGTCATCCCTTGCGCCCCTGCGTGGCGATGCCCTCGACGAAGTAGCGCTGCCCGAACGAGAAGATGATGAGCATCGGCAGAGTGATGAGCAGAGCCGCAACCATCACGTATTGGTAGTCGCCCTGGCCGCCGTTCGTCGGCGAGTACTTGGTCATGGCATAGGCGAGCCCGAGGGGTGCCGTGAACTGCTCGACCGAGCCCGCGTTGAGGTAGATGAGCGCGGCCTGCAGATTGTTCCACGACGCCTGGAACTCGAAGATGAACACGATGATGAACGACGGGATGCTGAGGGGCATGGCGATGCGTGTGAACAGCTGCCAATTCGACGCCCCGTCGAGCCGGGCGGCCTCGAACAGCTCACGCGGCAGGCCCAAGTAGAACTGCCGCTGCAGGAAGATGTAGAACGCCGACCCGAACAGGTTCATGCCGAAGAGCGGCACCCACGTGCCGATGAGGCCGAGCTCCTTCCAGATGAGGTACTGGGGGATCATCGTGACGGCGCCCGGCAGCATCATGGTGGCGAGCACCAGGCCGAAGAGCAGGCCGCGGCCCGGAAAGCGGAAATAGGCGAAACCGAACGCCACGACCGAGCTCGAGAGGGCGACCAGGCCCGCGGCGAGCAGCGCGATGATGAGCGAGTTGCCGAGCCAGTTGAGCAGCGGCAGCTGGTTCCACACCTCGGCGTAGTTGTCGAACGTGAGGGTTTTGGGAATGAGCGCGTTGTCGAAGACCTCGCCGCGCGGCTTGAGGCTGGCTGCCAGAAGCCACACGAACGGGTAGAGGAACAGCAGCGCGAAGATGACGAGCACGGCTCCGAGCAGCAGGCGGCCGACGAGGGTCTGCGGGCCGCTGCGGCGAGGGCCGGTCAGGCGAGGGCGGCGACGATGACGGTCGTTTCGGGATGTCTCGGGCCCGGCGTTCTGGGCGAGTGCGGGATCGGCGAGCGCACCGGCGGCGAGCTTGGCGGCATCCGAACTGGGCTGGGTGACGCTCATCAGCGGTCATCTCCCTCGTAATAGACGAATCGGTTGCCGAATTTCACCTGCACGAGCGTGATGAGCAGGATGATGACGAACAGCAGCCAGGCCATGGCGGCGGCGAACCCGAAGTTGAACTGACGGAACGCCTGCTGGAACAGATAGACGGCGTAGAAGAGCGACGATTCGGGCGACGAGCTCGACTGGTCGCGCCAGAACAGCAGATACGCCTGGTCGAAGACCTGGAACGCGGCAATCGTCAGCACGATCACGTTGAAGAAGATGGCGCCCGAGATCATGGGCACCGTGATGCGGAAGAACGTGCGGATGGGGCCGGCGCCGTCGAGCGAGGCCACCTCATAGAGTTCGCGCGGCACGTTCTTCAGCGCCGCGAGGAAGATGACCATGGTTCCGGCCACGCCCCACAGCGTCATGATCACGATCGACGGCTTGACCCAGGCGGGGTCGATGAGCCACTGCGGCCCCTCGATGCCGAAGATGCCGAGGAACTGGTTGATCGCTCCCGTGTTGCCGTTCAGCAGGAGGAGGAACACGGCGGCCGTCGCCACGGTGGGCGTCATCTTGGGCAGGTAGTAGAGGGTGCGGAAGAACCCCGCGCCCCGGCCGACCTTGTCGAGCAGCAGGGCGAGCACGAGCGCGAAGGCGATCTCGAGCGGAACCGCCATGACGGCGTAGAAGAGCGTGTTGGCGAGCGAGACACCCACCTTGGGGTCGGAGAAGAGGGCCTGGTAGTTCGCGAAGCCCACGGGCGTGGAGGTGTTGGCCGCCAGGTTGTAGCGGCTGAACGAGATGACCAGGCTGTAGGCCATGGCGCCGACCGTGAAGATGAGGAAGCCGATCACCCAGGGGGCGATGAACAGGTAACCCGAGAGGGCTTCGCGCCGGTCGTAGCGATCGCGATGTGGTTTCGGTTTCTTGGCCGTGCGGCGTCCGCCGGGGCGACCGGGGGTGCTCGGCGAGGTGCTCTCACCATCCGGGCCGGTCGGATCGTCGCCGGTCGGGTTGGTCTTCGGTGTGACGACCGTCATGGGTTCTCCTGGGTGTGCTGTGGCGGCGCACGGGCGCCAATGCCGTTCCACCGAATGTAGAAGCGCTTCATCTCCCCGACAAGGGAGTGATTCTCGCGGGAAGACGATCTACACTGTTGCTCCCCAACGGGGGACACGCCCGCTCCCGAACGGGTGACACGGCCGCACGACCGCTCATATTCCGGACACGTCGCCTTCACCTTTCGGTCGTCTATGCGCAACCTGTGAGCCCGAGAGTGCGAACACGGGCCGAAGCGCAGCCGCTCCGGCCGGTCATCCACCGCGCGCCCGACGCCCGGATTCTCGTTCGTTCCCACTCGCCCCGGGGGAGTCATGGCGCCAGGCGCTCGCATCGTATTCACGTCGTTCGCCGCACGCACGGACCCCATGCTCGCTGCCTGGTCGAGGTTCCAATCAGAACTCGACGGCGTGGATGCTCGGGCCCCGCGTTCCGGCGACGCCCCCGAGTCGCTCGGCACGACGACTGCGCGGGGGATGTCGCAGCCCGACACCCGTGCGCAGCTCGACGCCCGCGCCCCGCTCGACGCCCGCAGTCAGGCCGACGCCCGGACGAAGGCCGCCCGCGCGCTCGCCGAACCCGCGGTCGTCTGGCGCCTCCTCGCCCCCAACAACCGCGAGCTTGCCCGCAGCGCCCACCTCTATCGCACCATCGCCGACGCCGAACGTCACGCGGTGCAGCTGCAGAACACCGCCGATGACCTCGACGTGACGCTCGTGCTCGGCCCGCGTCCCGGCATGCGCGGCTGGGTGGCCGCGTCCCGCGGGGTCGTCGTGCTGACCTGCGGCCGGTGGTACGGGGGAGCGGCCGCCAACAGCGAATCGGCGGCCGCCGCCGTGCAGCTCATCGCCACGGCCGCGATCGCGCGCTCACCCGGCTCCGCCGCGGCCGCCCTCGTCGGATCTGCCTAGTCGTGTTGCTGTCGGGGCGCTGGAAGCTGGGGGAGTTGCTCGGAACGGGCGGCTCGGCATCCGTGTATGCCGCGACCGACCAGGCCGGCACAGACCAGGCCAGCACCGACCAGGCCGGCACCGACCAGGCCAGCCGCACGGAGAACGGCGGCGCTGCGTCACCGAACCCCGCACCCCGCGTAGCGCTCAAGGTGCTGCACCCGCGCTTGTCGGCCGACGAGGCGCTGAGGGAGGCGTTCTTCGCCGAGGCCCGCGCGACCGAGGGGCTCAGCCACCCGGGAGTGGTGTCGGCCATCGCCACGGGCGTGCACCGGTCGGACGACGAGGAGCGCGCCTGGATCGCCTTCCCCTTCCGTGAGGGACGCTCACTCGCCGAGACGGTGAACGACGACGGGCCCCTCACGGTGCCCGACGCGTTGGCGCTCGCCGCCGACCTCGCCCGCGCCACGGCCGCCGTGCACGCCGCCGGACTCGTGCACCGCGACATCTCGCCCGCCAACGTGCTCGTGCACCGCCGCGCCGACGGCACGCTCGACGTGAGCCTGATCGACTTCGGCCTCGCCGACGCACCGGGCAGACCCTCGACCGGCAGCGACGTGCTGCGCTCCAGCGCCGACCCGGATGCCCCGCACGGCGTCCTGGGCAACGCCGAGTACGTCTCGCCCGAACAATCCATCGCCGCCCCCGTCGACGAACGCGGTGACGTCTACCAGCTGTCGGCCGTGCTCTTCTTCGCCCTCCTCGGACACGCCCCCTACGTCAGGCCCACCCCCGAACGCACCATGGCGGCCCATCGGGAGGCGCTCCCGCCCGTGCCGTCGGCTGAGAACTCCCGCATCCCCGGCGAGGTCGACCGCGTCGTCGTGCGCGGCCTGGCCAAACACCCCGACGACCGGTGGCAGAGTGCGGAGGCTTTCGCCGAGGCCCTCGAGCGCATCCGCGTGCGGCGCGGCTGGGCGGGCGCACCGGGTGCACAGAGTGCACAGAGTGCACGAAGTGCACCGGGTGCAGCGGATTCCTCGGTCACGAAGCGATTGCCGGGCTCGGCGGCTGGTCTCGGCGGCGCGGTCGCCGGCGCCGCTGCCACGACGACCGCCTTCCGAACGCCCGCCCGACCCCTCGACGCCCCGACAGCGGCGGCCGAACCCGACGACACGGGCCGCCCGCTCTGGCCGTGGGTGGCCGGTCTCGTGGTGCTCGCCACCGTCACCGCGATCTGGGTGGGCGCGGCAACCGGGGCGCCCTCGTCCTCGGAGGCGGGGGAGACGCCGGCCCCGAGCGCCACGGCAGCCCCCGCACCCGCGCCGAGTGCGTCGACACCCGCGCCCCTGCCATCCGATCTGTCTGCCCCGGCGCCCGCCGCCACCGCGACCGTCCCCGAACTGGCCGGGGTCTCGCTGGCCGCCGCCGAACGCCTGCTGACGGCCGCCGGGCTTCTTCCCGGAGCGATCTCGCGGCAGGATTCGCCGCTCGCCGCCGACGCTGTGCTCTCGTCGGGATCGCCGTCGGGTGCGGCCGTGCCCGAGGGAACGGCCATCGACCTCGTCGTCGCCTCCGGATCGAACGCCGTGCCGCCCGTCACGGGCCTCACCTCGCAGGCCGCCGTGCAGGCGTTGCAGGCCGCGGGTTTCGCCGTGCGCCTCGACAGCCGCGCCGTCACTTCGCCCGCGCAGGCCGACATCGTGCTCGAGGCGTCGCCGGGCGAGGGGATGCGCGAGACGACGGGCTCGGTCATCCGCCTCATCGTGGGTCACAGCGTGCCAGGGGCGGGCACACAGCCCGGCACCCAACCGGGCACGTCCCCGACGACCCCCGCCAACCCGGGCACCCCCAAGCCGGCGAACCCGCCCGCCACGACGGCTCCGACATCCGGCGCCCAGGCACCACCCCAAAGCGGGGGACGAGGCTGATGTTTCCGGGCCTCACGCGCCTGTTCCTCGTCTCGGGGCAATGGCTCCTTCACCTCTGCGACGCCCGCCGTTCACCGAACGACCGGATCGTGTGCATGCGGCGCGATGCCGGAACACCGAACACCCCCCACCGAAAGTGCTCATGAAACGAGACGACGACTTCGTCACCATCGAAGAGGTGCTGCTGGCCGACGCCCGCACCGACGTGCTGGTGGCCGGCACGCCCAGCAAGGCGTCCGGCCGCCGCTCCCTCGCCACGGCCCTCTCCGGCCCCGACCAGGCGCTCCGCATCGTCGGCTACTCGGCCGGCGCCACGACCGTCGGCATCATGCTGCTCGTGGGCCTCTTCCTGGCCGTGCGCGCCGGCGACGCCCTGCGCGTGGCGGGCCCGTCGTTCCTCGTCGAGCAGGCCTGGTCGCCCGAGACGCAGAAGTTCGGCATGGCGGCCATCCTCTTCGGCACGTTCTCGATCGCGCTCGTGGCCATGGTCATCTCGGTGCCGCTCGCACTCGGAACCGCCCTGCTGATCTCCGAGATCGTGCCGCCCAAGGTGCGCCAGTTCCTCGTCACGATGGTCGACCTGATGGCCGCCGTGCCGAGTGTCGTCTTCGGGCTGTGGGGCGCCTTTTTCTTGCAGGCCGCGATCATCCCGGTCTCGCAGTGGATCTCGACCTACCTCGCGTTCATCCCGATCTTCCGCGTGGATGACGCGTCGGGCACCACTCTCACCGAACCGGCCGCGTTCACGGGTTCGGCGTTCATCGCCGGCATCGTGGTGGCGTTCATGGTGGTGCCCACTCAGACGTCGGTGATGCGTGAAGCTTTCTCGCAGGCACCGCCGGGGGAGCGCGAAGGTGCATTCGCGCTCGGTTCCACCCGCTGGGGGATGATCAAGGCCGTCGTCCTGCCCTTCGGGCGGGGCGGCATGATCGGTGGCACGATGCTCGGCCTCGGCCGCGCGCTCGGCGAAACGATCGCGGTGTACATGATCATCTCCCCGGTGTTCACCATCAACTGGGAGGTGTTGAAGACGGGCACCAACTCGGTGTCGGCCCTCATCGCCCTGCGCTACGGCGAGTCGAGCGAGTTCGGACTGTCGGCACTCATGGCTGCGGGTCTCGTGCTGTTCCTCATCACGCTCGTCATCAACTTCACGGCGTCGTCGATCGTCGCCCGGTCGCGCTCCGGCGCAGAGACGAGCTGATCGTGAGCGATCTTCTGACCAGACCCTCGGATGTCGCAGCCGACGACGAGGGCCGCGACCCGGTCGTCGCGCCCGCCCGCACGTTCATCCCCGATGCCACGGGTGTCGAGATCGGCGAGCGCCGCCGCATCCGCCAGTCCACCATCGACGACAAGTTCAACCTGCTGGGCTCGCTCCTCGCGGGCGGGGCCATCGCGAGCCTGCTCTTCGGCTGGTTCACGCCCATGACGGGTGCGATCGGCTGGGGCGTCGTCGCGTTCCTCGCCTTCATCGGCCTCTACGCCCTGCTCGTCTCGCTGCGCGCCGACCGCCAGCAGGTGCGCGACCGCGTCATGACCACGCTGCTCTACAGCGCGGGCATCACGCTCTTCGCGGTGCTGGTGTTCATCGCCGTCTACACGCTGGCGCGCGGCAGCGAGGCCCTGCCCCACCTCAACTTCTTCACGCAGACCATGGAGCTCGCCGGGCCGCTCGATCCGCTGAGCATGGGTGGCATCATCCACGCCATCGTCGGCACGCTCATCCAGATCAGCATCGCGCTGGCCATCACGGTGCCGCTCGGCGTGACCACGGCCGTGTTCCTCAACGAGGTCGGCGGGCCGTTCGCCCGGTTCGTGCGCACCATCGCCGACGCCATGACGGCCCTGCCCTCGATCGTCGCGGGCCTCTTCGTCTATGCCGCCATCATCACCCTGATCACGCACCAGCGCTCGGGTTTCGCCGCGTCGCTCGCCATCACCGTCATGATGCTGCCCATCGTCATCCGCGCCTCGGATGTCGTGCTGCGCCTCGTCGCGGGCAACCTCCGTGAGGCGTCCTACGCTCTTGGCGCGTCGCGCGTGCGCACCATCTGGCACGTCGTGCTGCCGACCGCGAAGTCCGGACTCGTCACGGCCGTCATCCTCGGCACCGCCCGCGGCATCGGCGAGACCTCGCCCGTGCTGCTGACGTCGGGCGTCACGGCCGTCATGAACACGAACCCCTTCGAGGGCCCGATGATCTCGCTGCCGCTGCAGGTGTTCGACTTCGTGCGTTCGCCCGAGCCCAACATGATCGCGCGTGGCTTCGGCACGGCGGCCGTGCTCATCGTGCTCGTGCTGGCGCTGTTCTTCGTGGCCCGCATCATCGGCGGTCGCGGGCCGGGCGTCTTGACCGACCGGCAGCGACGCGCGGCGGCCGCGGCCTCGGTGCGCGACACGCAGCGCATGGCCCACCAGATGGCCGACCGCGAGATCGAGCAGCGCGCGTCGTCTCCCGTGTACACGTTCGTGCCCGAAATGGCCGACGACACCGAGGATGCCGCGACGCACGAGCGCGCCCACGCGCCCCGCACGTTCGTCAACCCGAACTTCCCGGCGGCCACCCCGGCCGCCGCCCCGCAGAACCCCGAGCTCGACTCCGAGCCGAACCCCGAGCAGAACCCCGAGCAGAACCCCGAGCAGAAGGAGTCGTCGCTGTGACGCGCTTCACCCGCACCATCCGCATTCTCGTCGCCGGCCTCGTCGCCGCCTTCCTCCTCATCGGGCTGATCGGCGGGCAGGGCGCCGCCCCGGCTCTCGCCGCCTCCTGGACGCCCATCACGGGTTCGGGGTCGACGTGGTCGCAGAACGCCCTCGACCAGTGGCGCAAGAACGTGGCCTCGAACTACAGCATGACCATCAACTACTCGGGCGTCGGCTCGTCGGCCGGCCGCCAGGACTTCATCAACCAGCGCGTCGACTACGCGGTCTCCGAGATCCCGTTCCAATCGAAGCCCGAGGACGGCTCGGCCCCCGAGAAGCCCACGACCGGGTTCGCCTACATGCCCATCGTGGCCGGCGGAACATCCTTCATGTACAACCTCAAGATCGCGGGCAAGAAGGTCACCAACCTGCGCCTCGGCGGCGAGACCGTCACCAAGATCTTCACGGGCGTCATCACCAACTGGAACGACCCGCAGATCGCGCAGGACAACCCGGGCCTCGCCATGCCCGACAAGAAAATCATCCCCGTGGTGCGTTCCGACGGCTCCGGCTCGACCGCCCAGTTCACGCTCTGGATGTCGAAGCAGTACCCGGGCCTCTGGGATGCCTTCTGCAAGGTCGCCGGTCGCACGACGCCCTGCGGCCTCACGTCGCAGTACCCCGTCACGGGCAACGCCAAGGGCCAGAACGGTTCGCTCGGCGTCTCGGGCTTCGTCAAGCAGGGCTACGGCGAGGGCGCCATCACCTACGTCGAGTACTCCTACGCGATGAAGTCCGGCTTCCCGGTCGCCAAGGTGCTGAACAAGGCCGGCTACTACGTCGAGCCCACGGCATCCTCGGTCGCGGTCGCGCTCCTGCAGGCGCAGATCAACACCAATCAGGGTTCGGCCGATTACCTCACGCAGATCCTCGACGGCGTCTACAACAACGGCGACAAGCGCACCTACCCGCTCTCGAGCTACTCCTACATGATCGTGCCGACGGCCACCACCAACTCGGTCACCGTCGAGAAGGGCAAGACGCTCGGCGCGTTCGCGAACTACATGCTCTGCGAGGGCCAACAGCAGGCCTCGGCGCTCGGCTATTCGCCGCTGCCCATGAACCTCGTGCTCGCCGGTTTCGAGCAGATCAAGCGCATCCCGGGTGCGGATGCTTCGGGCGTCGACATCAACAAGTGCAACAACCCCACCTTCAAGCCCGGTGACTCGCCGGGCAACAACCAGCTCGCGGCCACGGCGGCCCAGCCGGCCGACTGCGACAAGCAGGGCCCGAACCAGTGCACGACGGGCACGGCCGGCGCCAAGGAAGACACCGCGACCACCGGTGGCGGCACGGGCGGCTCGGCGACGGGCGGCAAGGGCGGCACCACGGGTGCGGGCGGCGCGGGTGCGGCCACCGACGGGGGAGCGGGAGCCGGCACGGATGCCGGAACCGCGGGTGGCTCGACGGGTGAAGCCGTCTATGACGCCAACGGTGCCCTGGTTTCGGGCGGCGGCACGGGCGGCTCGGCCGTTGCCACGGCGTTCGACCTGCCCGACGAGGGCTGGGGGTGGGCCCAGAACGGCATGCTGGCCGCCGGCATCCTGCTGCTCGGTGCCATCGTTCTGCCCCCGTTCCTGTCGCGCCGGTTGAAGCGCGCCCGCTAGGCCCCGCGACGCTGTCGCGGGTGTGCCCCCTGGTCGGGGGAGGCACCCGCGGCAAGCGTCAGCCTGCGGAGATGGCTCGTTCCGCACGCGTTCATCTGGCGGACACGAACCGCCCATAATTTCGTTCTCATCGGCCCCGTTCTGGCCACAGCATCTGGAGTACACCCCGTGACACACACCCGCTCAGCCGCCGCCCGGCGCCTCGTCTTGCGTCGCAACAGCGCCGCTCAGACATCCCCGCGCACCGGTCTGTTCACCCGAGGTTCGCTCGGTTTCGGAGCGGTCGTCGGCCTCGCGGTCACGGGTGTGCTGCTGCTGTCGAACACCATCGCGCCCGTCTCGAGCGCCCACGCCGACGCCAAGGGGCCCGTCACCATCGCGGCCGCCGAGCAGGACATCGACATCGCCAACGCGCCGTTCCCCGACCTGAAGGTCACGGTTTCGCAGACCGACGAGCTCGTGGCGCAGGGCGTGACCGTCAGCTGGACCGGCGGCAAGCAGTCCACGGTGCCCTCGGGCGACACGGGCGGCGAGAACTTCTTGCAGATCATGCAGTGCTGGGGCGACGACCCCGCGTCGAGCATCCCGGTGCCCGACCGCACGACGTGCCAGTACGGCGCCTTCAACGCCCCGGGTGCCACGCGCGACAACGCCATGGACGACAAGAACGTCGACGCGGCCGATAAGCAGTACACGGTTCCCGGCCAGGGCGTCCTCCGCCCCGCCTACTCGTCGATCCCGTTCCGCTCGGTCGACGGCAAGGTCGTGTCGAGCATCGTCGACGGCAAACAGGTCGACGTCAACGTGAACCAGAACGAGTTCTTCGGCCCCTACACCTCCAACGAGGTCAAGTGGGCCGGCTCGGGTTCCGGCGGCAACGGCTCGGCCAAGTTCGAGGTGCAGACCGCGCTGCAATCATCCGGTCTGGGCTGCGGCAACCCCGTCGCGCAGGCCGACGGCTCGAAGAAGGGCAAGGCCTGCTGGCTCGTCGTCGTGCCGCGAGGAACCCACGACGCCGGCGAACAGCACGTCACCAAATCGGGCCTCTTCGCCGACAACTGGAAGCACCGCATCGCGTTCCGCATGGACTTCAAACCCCTCGGCATCTCGTGCGAGCTCGGCCAGGCCGAACGTCAGCTCTCGGGCTCGGAGCTCGTCGCGGGCGCCGTGGCCTCGTGGCAGCCCACCCTCTGCGGCGCGCAAAGTGGCGCGACCTACACGATGAGCGCGGGCACCGAGTCCGACGCCCTGCAATCGGCCAGCCTGTCACCGGATGCTTCGGCCCTCGCCCTGACCTCCCGCCCGCTGGCCGGCCCCGACGGGGAGAAGGTCGAGGATTCGCTCGCCTATGCGCCCGTCGCCCTCGCCGGCGTCTCGGTGTCGTTCGCCATCGACCGCCAGCCCGTCGACAACGGCACCACGCCGCCCGCCATCCTGGCCAAGACGGGTCTGCCCTACGACAGCATGAAGCTCACGCCGCGCCTCGTCGCCAAGCTGCTCACCAACTCCTACCTCGACGCCCTGCCGACCCTCGCCGACAAGAAGCACCTCGGTTTCGAGAGCACCGCGAAGCCCGGCAAGAACGCCCGCAACCTCACGTTCGACCCCGACTTCCTGGCGATCAACGACGCCGACTGGAAATCCGAGTCGCTCGTCAGCCCGTCGCTCTCCGACCTGCTCGTGCCCCAGGGCCGATCGGATGCCCTCTACCAGCTGTGGCGTTACGTGATGGCGGATGCCGACGCCCGGGCCTTCCTCGACGGCACCCCCGACCCCTACGGCATGGTCGTCAACCCCTACAGCTCGACCTCCAGCACGAAGAACCCCACGGGCACGGGCCTCAGCTACCCGCGCGACGACGCGCCGAAGGCCGACCCCGTCGAGCAGCCCGAATCGCCGACCACAGGTGGCGTGGTCAACCTCGTCACGTGGCGGCCCTACACGAACGACCTCGACACGGGCGCCTACCTCACGCTCCGCGGCGACGGTCAGACGCTCGGGGCCTGGGACCCGCAGTCCGCTCCGCCGAAGTACGGCAAGAGCATCCGCAACCTCACGGGCTACCAGCGTGTGCTCGGGCTGACCGACACGGCGTCGGCCGCCAAGTACCAGGTGGTGCAGGCCTCCCTGCTGAACCCCGCCGGCCAGTTCGTGTCGCCCACGAGCGAGTCGCTGACCGCCGCCGCCGCGGCCATGACGCCGACGGCCACGCAGGCGCAGGTCTACGAATACGACCCCGCCGGCGAGCAGGCGAAGGGTGCGCCGACGGCCTACCCGCTGGCCATGCCGGTCTACGCCGCCGCCTCCCCGTCGATCGCCGACGAGGCCCAGCGCGCCGACTACGCCGCGTTCATTCGCTATGCCGCCACCACGGGGCAGAACCCCGGCACCGACAACGGAACGCTGCCCGCTGGCTACGCGCCCATCCCGGCCGGGTGGCAGGACCAGGCCGTGCGCGCCGCCGCCGCCATCCAGTCGGGTGGGTGGCCGCCCGCCGAGGCCCCGACGGGTGCCGGTTCGGACGGCAGCCCGACCCTCGACGGCTCGGGCCTCGGGGATGGCGCGCCCACGGGCTCGTTCGCCAACACCGGCTCGACGGGCGGCTCGGTCGATGCGGCCTCCGCGAGCACCGACCCCTCCGCCACGGGCGACCTGGCCGCCGACCTCCGCGGCCCCATCACGCCCGACGACCCCGCCCTCGGCTCGATCGGCTTCGCCGTGCCCGTCGGCGTGCTCACGGGGCTGGCCTCCGCCCTCGCGGTGCCGCTCCTCTCCCGCCTCAGACGCCGCTTCTGAGGCCCACACTCTTGGACCCCGTCGAACAACCCGCCGCCGGCGGAATCGACGCCGAGTCGGCCCTGCTTCTCCGAGCATCGGTCGAAAAACCCTCCCGAAAGGAAACGCAGTGAAGACGAAGAAGGCTGTTGCGCTTTGCGCAGCCCTGGGCGTGGCCGTCGCTGGTCTCGCGCTCGCTACACCCGCCAACGCCGACCCGGTGTCGAACAGCTACGTGCTGGTCGGCTCGGACACCCTGCAGGATGCCGGTAACGCCCTCGCCAACGGCACCACGATCACGGGCTCCAACGTGCGCGTGACCGCCAACGGCAACACCATCGGATCGTTCGACGCATTCGGTTCCTCCGCCATCCAGGCCAAGTCGGGTGGAGCCTACTTCGCTCGTCCCGCCGGCTCCGGCGACGGCGTCAAGGCGCTCAGCCGTTCCATCGACGGTGGAAACTTCAGCGTCTCGGGCAACACCACGCCCGCCGTCGCCATCCCCGGCCAGGTCGACATCGCCCGTTCCTCCTCGGGCCCCGGCGCGCTGGCGAACAACAACGGCGCCCTCGCCTACATCCCGTTCGGCCGCGACGCCGTCTCCTACGCCTACCAGGGTGCGGGCCTCGACCAGCTGAGCGCCGCGACGCTCAAGCAGGTCTACGAGTGCACCGTCACGTCGGTCGGCGGCGTGCCCGTCACGCCCGTCCTTCCGCAGGCCGCCTCCGGCACGCGCAAGTTCTTCCTGACCGCCATCGGCAACCCGACGCTCGGCTCCTGCGTGCAGCAGCCCGGTTTCGCCGAGAACGACGGCACCGTGCTGACCGGCGACGGCCAGATCATCCCCTTCTCGGTCGCCAGCTGGGTGGCCCAGAAGTCGGGTGCCGGCCAGAACCGCACCGGCAACGCCGTCCTCGGTTCGACGCAGGGCTCGGTCGCACCGACCACCGGCACCGGTGCCGCAATCGCCCCGAACGCGCCGTTCTACGCCAACACCACGTGGGGTCGCGACACCTACGTCGTCGTCGAGCAGGCCCGCATCGACTCGACCAACCCCAAGTACGACCCCGCCCTCGCGGCCCTCGTCGACAGCACCAAGACGAAGAGCCTCACCAACTTCAACTCCGGCGCAGCCACCTCGGGTGCCGTCAAGAAGAAGTTCGGTTTCCTCGCTCCCTCCAGCACCGTCCCCCTGCGCGCCAACCTCTCCTAACCCGCTCCACCTCTGCCCAGAAAGGCAATCATGTTGAACAAAACCGCCATCCGCGTCGCCGCGGTGGGCGTCATGGCCGCATCGCTCATCGGAGCTTCGGTCACGGCAGCTTCGGCTGCACCCGGACTCAACGGCTCCGATGCCGAGGTCTACATCTACGACGCCGGTGAAGAGACGCGTTTCCCCGCCGGCACCGTCCACGACTGGGATGCCGAGCTCATCGGTGTCGGTTCCGCCACCGACGCCTACGGCCGCTTCCAGTGCTCGCCCGACACCGAGTCCACCCGCACGTTCATCGCGCCGCGTGGCCAGGAGCGCACCATCAGCGCCTGGACCGCCTACGCCGACGGTGGCTTCATCCCCGGCAGCAACAAGGAAGTCCAGCAGTTCCCGGCGAAGCTGAGCGGCCAGATCCTCGGATCGGCCAGCCAGGTCAAGGCCAACGGTGGCGAGTACTCGCTCGGCATGGCGTGCCTCATCTACAACGGTGTCGCCCTCGCCAAGTCGGGTGTGTTCTACGCTCCCATCACGGTCGAAAAGGGAACCGGCAACTGGACGGTCCAGGAGCCCACGGGCACCACGACCCCCACCGAGCCGCCGGCCGGCGCCCAGACCGGTGACATCGACCTCGAGGCCGTCGTTCCGGCCCCGACCGATGGCGCCCTCAGCCTGAACGTTCCCGCCGGCGCCAAGGCGACCATCGGCAACGCGACGGTCGTCGACGGTGTCTCGACCGCCACGGGCACCCTGCCCGCCTTCACGGTGGCCGACGCCCGCGCGGCGTCGAAGCCCGGCTGGGACCTCACGGCCACGGTCGCGGACTTCACCAACGCCGCCGCCAACGCCACGATCGACAAGAAGCAGCTCGGCCTCAAGCCGTCCGCGTCGGTCGCAGCCCCCGCCGGCATCTCGCTGGGCGCCGAGCAGAAGGCCGGTTCGTCGGTCTACCCCGCCGCCTTCGCGACGAGCGCAGCCGGCACCGCCGTGGCCAACCTCACGCTGGGAGGCGAGCTCACGTTCGTCGCCCCGAGTGACAAGCCCGCGGGAACCTACACCTCGAAGATGACGCTCACGCTCGTCTCGAAGTAGCCCCACCGGGGTGCGGGGGCGGTTCTTCGGAGCCGCCCCCGCACCTGCGTTCCCTGCACCTCCGCCCCCGCACTGGGGGCACCCTGTAGCCTCCGGCCCGTGGCCGTTAACGTCTGGTTCAACATTTGGCCAGACCGGGGCCAACTCCGTTTGGACGAATGTACTGTGCCCATTTTTGCCCGTAGCCGACGCACGTCACGCGCCGCCTCCACGATCGTTTTGCTGCTCGCGCTGCTGGGCGGTTCGCTGTCGACGGGGGCCGTCTCAGCTCACGCCGACGACACCGACGGCATTTCCGGAACGCCCTCCGACGGGCAGGGTCAAGACGACCGCTCACGTTTCAGCTACCAGGCATCCCCGGGTCAGCACCTCGAAGACTCCTACCTCGTGCGCAACACCGGCACGACGCCGCAGACCATGCAGGTGTTCGCGACCGACGCCTACAACACCGAGGACGGCTCCTACGGCCTGCTCGACACGGATGCCGCGGTCACCGACGCCGGCAACTGGGTCACCTTCGAGGGCGGCCAGAAGAACATGAGCATCCCGCTCGACCCCGGTGCGTCTCAGGTCGTCCCGTTCACGGTCGACGTCCCCGCCGACGCCCGCCCCGGAGACCACGCTGCCGGCATCGTCATCTCGGTGCAATCCGCCGAGGGCCAGGTGCTCGTCGACCGCCGCGTCGCCACCCGCGTCTACGTGCGCGTGCCCGGTGACCTGCAGCCCGCGCTGACGATCTCGTCGCTCGAGGCGCACTACAACCCCTCGATCAACCCCTTCGACGGCAGCACCACCCTCACCTTCACGCTCAAGAACGCGGGCAACGTGGCCCTCGGGGCGAACCTCGTCATAGGAGTCAACGGCCTCTTCGGCATGACCCTCGGCGAGGTGAAGCGACAGGAACTCACCGAGATGCTGCCGGGTTCGACCCGCACGGTCACGGTCGACGTGACGGGTGTCGGGCAGTACGCCTATCTCAACCCTTACGTGAAGCTCGCGGCCGTCATCGATGCGGATGCTTTGAACCCCGGCCCCCTGCCCGCGACCAGTCGTGACACCGTCACCATCGCCTGGCCCATCTGGCTGCTGGTGCTCGCTGCGATCGCGCTGCTCGTGTGGCTGTGGCTGCGCTGGCGCCGACGCAGTGACGCAAAGAATGCCGCCGCGTGGATCGCCTACACCGAAGAAGAGGCGCGTCGGAAGGCCGAGGCCGAGCGCGGCGACGTGCCCGCTTCAGCCTCGGCTACTCCGCCCGCCGCCTCGACCACCGCGGGTCCGCCCGCCAGCCCGCTCCACCCGGAAGGACGCCGCTGAGATGCGCACGCCCCTGACCTCGACCTCTCGTCGTCTCTCTCGCACCCGCACCCGCACGAGCGGCGCGCTGACGCGGCGCCTGACCGTGTCGCTCTCGGCCGCCGGGCTGGCGACGGCGCTGCTCGTCGCTCCGGCGGTGTCGGCGACCGCCGCGACCGCAGCGTCCGCGACGGCAGTGTCCGCGACGGCAGCATCCTCGGTAACGCCGTCGATCACGAGCCTGCGCGCGCTGTCGGCACCGACCCCGACGCCCAGCCCGGGCAGCGGCATCGGCCTGCAGATCGACCTGCCCGCGCCCACGCAGCCCCCCGCGACCAACGCTCCCGGCAACACGGGAGGCGAGGGCACCTCGGGTGACGGCGGCCTCGGCACGGGAACGGGCGACGGCGCCGGTGGCTTCGGCGGCGGCTCGTCAGGCTCGGGCTCGGGCGGAACGGGCGGTGCGACATCCGATCTGCCCGGATCGACCGCCCCCACCAGCACCGACCCCGTGACCGCGGCCGACGAGGTCGACCTCGGCGGCGGCCTGTTCGCGGGCGGCATCTCGACGTCGTATATCCCGTCGCTCAACCCCTTCACGGGCGAGGTCGACGTGAAGGTCGGCGTGCGCAACGCCTCGAAGAGCACCATCGACCTGTCGGCCGACTTCTGGCTGGGCGGGCCGTTCGGCAACCGCCTGGGCGGAAGCGGCACGGTCACCGTCACGGGCCTGAAGCCGGGGGAGAAGCGCATCGTCTCGGCCGTCGTGCCCGGCGCCGGTCAGTGGGGCATCGTCAACGCGCACGCGACCATCACGCCGCCCGCGCAGATCGACGGTGTCGACACCAAGAAGGTGCAGCGCGACGCCATGGTCGTCATCCCGCCGCTCTACCTCATGGGCCTCGTGCTGTTCGCCCTGCTCGGCCTCGCCGCCTGGCGCATCGTCGGCTACGTCACCACCACCGTCGCGGAGAAGAAGTTCGCATGACCATCGCCGAAGAGCGCCCCGACGCCATCGAAGCCCCGCGCACCGATCTGCTGATCGGCCCGGGCGGACCGCTGGGCGCCGGTGACGACATCCACGAGCGATCGGGAGCCGCTGCCGGTCGTGCGCCGAAGCCTCCCCGCTCGGCGCGTCCGCCCCGCCCGCCGAAGCCCCCGCGTCGCGCCCCGCGCCCGCCGCGCCAGCTCGCGCCGCTCAGCCGCAACCAGGCGATCGCCCGCGGGGCCCTGTCGATGCTCGCGGCGCTGCTCCTCGGCTTCGCGATCAACCTCATGATCCTGAGTCACCTGCAGCACCAGGTGAACCAGCAGAAGCTACAGGATGCCTTCCGCGTGCAACTCTCGACGTCGGTCGCGCCCGTCTCCGAGGGCGACTCCGATGGCGCCCTGCTCGCCGACGGGGCGCCCGTCGCCCGCATCGACATCCCGGCGCTCGGCCTGAGCGAGGTCATCGCCGAGGGTTCCTCGTCGGGTGTGCTGCAGTCGGGGCCCGGCCACCGCCGCGACACCGTGTTGCCCGGTCAGCAGGGCATCAGCGTCGTCATGGGCCGCGCCAGCTCCTATGGCGGCCCGTTCGGCGGCATCCAGCGGCTCGCGCCGGGCGACCGCATCACGGTCGTGACCGGCCAGGGCGCCAACGTCTTCGAGGTCATCGGCACCCGTTACGCGGGCGACCCCGCCCCCGCGCCGCCCGCCGCCGGCCAGAGCCGACTCATCCTCGAGACCGCGCGCGGGGCGGCCTTCGTCCCGTCGGGTGTCGTCCGCGTCGACGCGCAGCTCGTGGGCGATGCGCAGCCCGCCGGAAAACGCCAGACCACGGCGATCTCACTGCCGCCCAGTCACAAAGAACTGGCCACCGACACGTCCACCGTGTGGGCCCTCGTCTTCGCGGGCCAGTTCTTCCTGGCGATCTCGCTGGGCGCCGTGTGGTCGTTCCGCCGCCTGGGCGCCCGCAAGACCTGGGTGGTGGCCGCGCCGCTCTTCGTGCTCGGTGGCCTCCTCGTCGCCGACCAGGTGACCCGCCTTCTTCCCAACCTCCTCTGACGAGTTCGACCCGAGAGAGAAACGCATGACAGACAACACGCCCGACCAGCAGCGCACCGAGATCCTCCCCACCCGCACGAGCCGTTCGCGGCGAGCACGGTCGGCGGATGTCGCAGCTCCCGTCGCCCCGCATCCCGTCGCCCCGCAGAGCACCGCCCACCAGCCCGGCGCTCAGCAGTCCGTGCCCGTGGCGCCTGCCGCCGCAGCCTCCGCCGAATCCTTCGGGTCAGCCTCCGCGGCACAGCCCGGGACGCAGTCCGGTTCGCCCTTCGCTCCTCAGCCCACGGGTTCGGCGCCCTACGCCTCCGGTGTGGACTCGGTCACGACCGTGCATCCGGCCTCCTACGACGCGTCCAACCCGTTCCTCACCAACACGCCGTTCGGGGGTCCGTCGGCCACGCTGACGGCGCCCCACGCTGCGGCCCCGGCATCCGCTCCGGGCTTCACACCTGCCTACGCTCCGGCCTCCGCGACGCCCGGCGCCCCGCCCATCCCGGCCGGTTTCGAGCAGGTGGCCCTGCACCCCTTCGCGGGTCTCGACCCCGCCCGGGCACCCCTCGCCGAACTCGACGCCCGCAACATCTCGGCCTGGTTCGGCGACCACCAGGTGCTCGACCGGGTGTCCCTCACGATGCCCGCGGGTGTCGTGACGGCACTCATCGGCCCGTCCGGATGCGGCAAGTCCACGTTCCTGCGCATCCTCAACCGCATGCACGAGCTCATCCCGTCGGCCAGCCTCGCGGGCGAGGTGCTCATCGACGGCGAGGACATCTACGACACCGGACGGCGCCTCGTCGATGCCCGCAAGAGCATCGGCATGGTCTTCCAGAAGCCCAACCCGTTCCCGGCCATGTCGATCTACGACAACGTCATCGCGGGCCTCACGCTCACGGGCACGCGGTCGAGCCGTGACGAACGCGACTATCTGGTCGAAAGCTGCCTCACGAAGGCGGGTCTCTGGAAGGAGGTTCGCGATCGTCTGCGCGCGCCCGGCGGCGGCCTCTCGGGTGGCCAGCAGCAGCGTCTCTGTATCGCGCGTTCCCTCGCCGTGAAGCCCCGCGTGCTGCTCATGGACGAGCCCTGTTCGGCTCTCGACCCCACGTCGACGCGCGTCATCGAAGAGACCATGCTCGAGCTCGTCAACGACGTCACCATCGTCATCGTCACGCACAACATGCAGCAGGCGCAGCGCGTGTCGGGCCAGTGCGCGTTCTTCCTCGCGACGCAGGGCCAGCCGGGCGCCATCGTCGAACACGGCGACACCGAGGCCATGTTCGACAGCCCGCTCGACTCCCGCACGTTTGACTACGTCAACGGTCGCTTCGGATAAACCCGGATGCGTGGCCGCGGTTTGCGTCCAGGCGCGGGGGACAGGGCGGGTGCGGGCGCGGTCACGACTGAAGATCGCATCCGGCCGGCCCCTGCGCCCGACACCGCGCCGGCCCCTGCGCCGGACGCCGCGCCGGTCAGGCGGCGTTCTTGTCGCCGGGATCCCGCCGTCGCGGCCAGACGACGTCCGCGATGAGCGCCACGAGAAGCAGACCTTGAATCCACGCGGTGTCCGTGCTGCTCGTCGCGACTTTCGTCACGAGCACGGCAGTGAGCGCCACGAAGATGAGGGCGGCGACGGCCAGGTAGGCCCCGGATCGCCGTTGTCGGTGCCCCACCCATCCGGTGGGCGGTTGCGGGGCCGCGGGCGACGAGCGATCACCCGAGAGTTCCTCGCTCATGGCGCGGCGAATGGTGGACCAGGTCGAGGATGGCTGGGCGACCGTCGCGTCGGGTAGCTCGTCGATGGTGACCCGCCCGTCGGCCACGTCGGCGAGGGTCGGCGGAGCCTGAAGGATCTCCGCCAGGCGCGCGAAGGTGCGCTCGTCGCTCTCGTCCCGACGGAACAGGATGCGCAACTGCTGGGCGCGGTCGGCATCGAGGCGCAGCGCGTCCGACCAGTCGGCGGCGTCGAGGTCGGTGTCGTCGAGCCGGTCGAGGTAGTCCGAGACGGTGAGCCCGTCGGCGTCGCGCAGATGTGGCACCGGGTCGAGGCGGCGCCAGTTCTGATCCCACGTGTGCAGCAGGACATCCCGCTTCACGCCGATGGCGGCCACACGGCTGCCACCCTGATGCCACATCGCCACGGAGCCGGCGGCCGCCCAGACGCCCGACTCGAAGACGTCGTCGGCCGAGCCGGTGGGCGCGAAAAGCCCCGTGTCGCCGTCGCGCACGAGATGCAGCGGCTGCCCGGCGCGACGGGCGAGAATGCCGCCGATCTCGCCGAACTCGGGCGTCCACCAGGCGAAGTTCTCGAGCACGCCTGTGGCGGGTGGGCAGGTCCGCTCGTCGCTGTCGTCGCTGTCGTCGCCCAGGTGGTACTCCACCTCGTCGAAGGAGACGGTGCCGCTCAGCGCCGTGGCGAGCGCGATCTTGACGGTCGTCGCCGAGACCGGGCGCCACGACAGCGTCACGCCGTCGGCCACGGCCTGCAACGGCTCGTCGTCCTCGGACACGAGGATGGTGCCGTGCACGAATCCGGTGCCGTTGCCGTTCACCTCGTCGGTCACGCGGGCGGGCAGTCGCAGCTCGGTGAGAGCCGCGACGAAGCGGTCGAAATCGGATGCCTGCTCGGTCGGCGCGCGCAGCGTGAGGGGTCGAGCGGGGGCGACGTTCGATGCTGAGGCCGGCTCGTCGTTCATGCGGGCCCCCTCCGTCGTCGTGCCGCCGCACCCTCGTGGTGCCCGCCTCCCAGCCTAGGTTGGACGCTCCGCCGAGGCCTGCCGCGGCCTACCCCCAGTAGACGGGCTACGCGCCGACCGTGCCCCCGTGCACCGACTGCGGGCGCCCTCCTCTGAGTGCCACCCGGGAATCTTCGACCCCGGCTTGACCTGGAGTGCACTCCAGGGAGCAAGCTGGACCGGTGAGCACAACTGAACTGGCCCCACCCGCGGCCGACCTCGACGCCGACATCCCCGCCGACGGTTTGACGATCGGCCAGGTCGCCGCCCGCACGGGGCTCAGCATCGACACCCTCCGCTATTACGAGAAGGAGGGTTTGACGCTCGCGTCGCCCGAGCGATCGGTGTCGGGCCAGCGCCGTTATTTCGCGGCCGACCTGCGCTGGATCGGGAGCCTCGTGATGTTGCGGCGCACGGGCATGCCGATTCGCGACATCCGGCGTTTCGTCGCGCTGTCGCGGGTGGCCGCCAACGAGTCCGAGCGGCTCGAGATGTTAGAGGGCCACCGCCTGCGGGTGCTCCACGAACTGCGGGAGGTTCAGAATCACCTCGCCGCCATCGAACGCAAGATCGCGTTCTATCGAGAGAAAGTAGATCACGCATGAAGACTGTTGCACTGGGAAGCCAGGGGCTCATCGTTCCCGTCGAGGGTTTCGGCGCCATGGGGATGAGCGCGTTCTATGGGCCGCGCGACGACGTCGAGTCGGTCGCCACCCTGAACCGCGCCGTCGACCTGGGCGTCACGTTCATCGATACGGCCGAGATCTATGGCCCGTTCCTCAACGAGCAGCTCATCGCCAATGCGTTGGGTTCGCGCCGCGACGAGATCCAGATCGCCACGAAGTTCGGCAGCGAGGTGGTGGTGGGGGAGAACGGCCCCGAGCGCCGCGCCCTCAACGGTTCGCCCGAGTATGCGCGCACGGCTCTCGAGCGTTCGCTGAAGCACCTGAACACGGATGTCATCGACCTCTACTACCTGCACCGTGTCGACCCCAACGTTCCCATCGAGGACACGGTGGGTGCCATGGCGGAGTTCGTGGCCGAGGGCAAGGTGCGTTACATCGGCCTGTCCGAGGCGGCGCCCGACACGATCCGTCGCGCCCACGCGGTGCACCCCATCACGGCGATTCAGACCGAGTATTCGTTGTTCGAGCGTGAGCCCGAGGCGAATGGCGTGCTCGACACGGTGCGCGAGCTGGGCATCGGTTTCGTCGCCTATTCGCCGCTCGGCCGCGGTTTCCTGTCGGGCCAGATCCGCAGTGTCGCCGACTTCCCCGACGACGACTTCCGCAAGAACCTGCCGCGTTTCAGCGAGGAGAACATCCAGGGCAACCTGCGGGTGGTCGACCGCTTGACCGAGCTGGCCGAGTCGAAGGATGTAACGCCGTCGCAGTTGGCTCTGGCGTGGTTGTTCGCGCAGAACGTGGTGCCGATTCCGGGCACGAAGCGTCGCACGTTCCTCGAGGAGAACGCCGAGGCCGCGGAGATCGTGTTGTCGCCGGAGGAGCTGCAGTCCATCGAGGATGTCGCGCCGCGCGGTGCGGCGGTCGGCACCCGTTACGACGCCGCGGGTATGGCTTCGACCTACCGCTAGCCCGGCGCGGGGTGGAGGCGTGGGCCTAGCGCCCGCCTCCGCCTCCGCCGCCCCCGCCACCTCCGGCGAAGCCTCCGCCCATGGAGCCGCCGGATGAGCTGCTGCCTCCCGATGAGGACCAGGGCGTCGATGCGGCGACGGACGTGGCGCTCATGCTGGCGATGTTGGCGTGGAACAGGGCGGCGTTGAATCCGGCGTTCGAGGCGTACCAATCGGGTGCGTAGCCGGCCTGGGCGTAGTAGGCGCTGAGCGCGTCGGCCCAGTCCTCTTCGACGTCCCACAGCACGGCATAGGGCAACAGCTTCTCGTAGACCTTGAGCACCTGCCGGTTGTCGCCCACGTCGACGCGCTCGGCGCCCTGCGGGCTCTGCAGCACGCGGAACCGGTCGGCCTCGGCAAGTGTCAGGTACTCCTTCATGCCGAGCAGGTAGTCGCGCCGTTCGGCACCCTCGGCCGTGAGCGCTTCGCGCGGGGAGGTGAGCACGCAGGTCAGGATGAAGAGGGCGACACCGCCGAACCCGCCGATGACGGTCCACGCGTTGCTGCCGTAGCTCGGGATGGCGGCGATCATGATGACGACGCCCGCGACGGCGACCAGTCCGGCGATGATGCGCAGGAACGCTGCCCCCGCTACGTTGGCGCGGCGACGATAGCCGGCGGCCTTCGCCTTCGAGCCGGCCTTCGACTGCTGCGTGTTGAGCGCGGCCGTGAGCGTTTCGCTCTTGGCGCCGAGGTCACGGATCGCCCCGGGCACGAGCTCGTGCCCGAACAAGATGCGCAGCGTCGCGAGATCGGTCTCGGTCGCCCCTTTTGGACCGATGTATTCGACGAGGAAGCCGTCGCCCTTGCCGTGTTCGTTCTGCGCGCCCTCGTCTTGGATGATCCGCAGGTTGCGCCGCACGGCCAGGCGGATGATCTGGGCCGATGTGGCCTTCGATTCTTTGCCGATCAGGTTGCTGGCGGTGTAGAGGTCGAGGTCTTCGGGCTCGCTGTACTGCGGGATGATCGTGCCGCGCCCCGGGTGGTCGCGCGTGCTGCGTCGGCGCAGAAGACCGGCGATGCCCGTCGCCACGAGGCCGAGCCCGCCGACGACGCCGGGCACGACCGTGAACGCGGGCAGCGTGGCCGGGCGAACGGGCTGCGTGAACGTGCCCTTGTCGAAGCCGATTGCCACCGTGAAGGTGTTCGACGGCTGAAGCTCCTGGGGTGCGATCGTGAAGCTCGTGCCGCTGCCCGTCGCCTGTTCGGTGAGCGCGCAGTCGTCGGTCGAACCTTGGCGGCCGACGTAGCAGGCGCTGTTGCCCGTGAGGCTGTCGACGAGCCCGGGAGCGATCTCGACGGTCGCGGATGCCTCGGCGAACGGTTGCGCGAACCCGGTGCCCGGCATATCCCAGTAGAACTCGTCGGCGTCGGTGTCTTCGAACGTGCCGACCACGTTCTTCTGCGTGTAGTGGATCACGTAGGTCTGCTCGCCGCGCACATAGTCGTCGGTGCCGAGCGCGAGGGTGATGAAGCCGTCGTCGTTGTCGAGCTCGTAGGGCACGTCCTGCCCGCTCTCGTCGACGACGGACTCGACGGTCGTGTCGAGCGGCACGCCCTCGTAGGTCTCGGGGATTGCTCGGATGATGCCTTTGTTTTGATCGAAGTCGGGGAATTCGGCGACGAAGGTCTCGGTGGCATCGAGGGTGGAATAGCCGTCGGAGTCGCGGTTGACGAGGTACCGGGCGTCGAACTGCGAGAACGTGAAGTTCGAGACGTTGTCGTCGTCGTCGGACGCGTGGAGGCTGCCGGCCATGGCCGACGTCGCGCCCGCCAGAGCGAGCACACCTCCGGCGGTCACGGCGATGAGGGCCGTCAGGCGGGCACGGAAACCGGTTTCACGTCGTCGTCTCACGGTGTCAGCCTAGGTCGCGATGCCGTTGGTGTCCCGGGTTGCCGCGCTCTCATGCCGAGATTTCCCCCTCGCGGGGGAGCCAGACGCCGGGAGCCAGACACCGGAGCTCCCTCGACGGTGGGAGTCGACCAGGTGGGTGTCGACGATGCCGACAGCCTCCATGAGCGCGTGCATGGTGGTGGGGCCGACGAACGCGAACCCTTTCTTCTTGAGCGCCTTCGACAGGGCGATCGACTCGGCCGACGTCGTGGGCACCTCGGCCATGGTGGCCGGGCGGGGAGTCTCGGCAGGCTGGAACGACCAGACGAAGTCGACGAGCCCGCCCTCCTCGCGCAATGCGATGGTGGCCCGGGCATTGGTGATCGCCGCCAGGATCTTCAGGCGGTTGCGCACGATGGCTGCGTCGTGCATGAGGCGCTCGACATCCCGCTCGTCATAACGCGCGACCACGTCGGGGTCGAAATCGTCGAACGCCGCCCGAAAGCCCGGCCGTTTGCGCAGGATCGTCGCCCACGACAGGCCGGACTGGAACGCCTCGAGCGTCAACCGCTCGTAGAGCCCGCGCTCGTCACGCACCGGCATGCCCCACTCGGTGTCGTAGTACTCGCGCATGAGCGGATCGACCGACGCCCAGTAGGGCCGGAGCAGGCCGTCTTCACCCGCAACGACACCGGCTCGCGCGGAGCTGGCGGGAGGGGTGGACGGGGCGGGGGAGGATTCGGCGGAAGGCATGTTTCGAGCCTAGGGCGAACCCTCGACATCCCCACCGGTGAGTGCCAATCTGTGGATAACCAGGAACAACCCGAGCGAGGGAGAACCCATGTTCACAACGGAGGCGGCCTTCAGCGGCTTCAGCGTCGACGACATCGAAGCCGCCGAGACGTTCTATCGAGACATCCTCGGCCTCACGGTCGAACGCACCGAGATGCGCACACTCATGGTGACGCTGCCGGGTGGGGGCGAGCACGTCATCTATCCCAAACCCACGCATGTGCCCGCCGACTTCACGGTGTTGAACTTCGCCGTCAGCGATGTCGATCGCGCGGTCACCGAGCTCAACGACCTCGGGGTCGTGACGAAGATCTATGCCGACGACGAATTGTCCGGCGTCCGCACCGACGAGCGCGGCGTGGCAAAAGGTTTCGGGCCCGACATCGCCTGGTTCCGCGACCCCGCCGGCAACGTGCTCTCGGTCATCAAAGCCGACCGGTAAGCGCCGCCCCACCACCACGACTGCCACCACGACCGCCACCGCCACCACGGGCGACGACCGCCGGCCCAGGACATTCGAGGGACCACGTGCCCGGGCCCCCCGCCGACCGAGGTCGACGAGAGGCCCGAACACCGACCGCTCCGAGAGCTAGCGGTCCATCCGAGACTGCGGCGCAGCGAGGCTCCGGCGTCGGCGCGCGATCGTCACGATCAGGGCGGCACTGAGCAGCAGGGTTCCGGCAAGCGCGGCCGAAGCGACATCCGAACCGGTCGTCGACAATTCGGCCGTGCCCTGACTGGCGCGCTCCGAGGTCGGCGGCAGGAGAACCGCGCCCCCGCCCGCAACAACGGCGCCGTCGGGGGTCGAGGGCTCATCGGTCCCGGGTGTCCCCGTCCCGGGCTCCCCGGTCTCCCCGCCCTCCGGGTCACCGGTTGCGGGCTCATCCGTCCCAGGCTCCCCGGTCCCAGGTTCCCCGGTCCCAGGTTCCCCGGTCCCAGGTTCCCCGGTCCCAGGTTCCCCGGTCCCAGGATCGCCGGGCTCACCCCGTCCCCGGCGTCTCGACCTCGGGACCCGCCGCATCCGTCGTCACCGCAAAACCGATGCGCACCGGGTTCGGGGCCTTCCGGGCGTCACCGCCGGCGCCGCTCGCGATCCACCAGCCGCGCAGGCCGTCCGTCATGTAGTCGACGAACTCGGCCGGGAAGCTGTCCGGGTAGACGCGGCCGGGCTGCGCGGGCTTCAGATAGGCGCGACCCGCATAGTCGGGAGAGACCACGAGGGTGCGCGCCGCATCCACGGCGCTACGGTCCCCGGCGGGGAAGGTCGCCACGACCACGCGCCGATAACCGGGGGACACGCTCGTCGCCGACTCGCCCCACGCCACATCGAACGACAGGGTTCCGGTGCCCGTCGCATCCACGCGCAATACCGGGTTCGCGAACGTCGTGAACACATCCGGGGCCAGCGTCTTGTACTGCCGGTACTCGACCGCACCGGGCCACACGATCTCGCTTTCACCCGAGCTGTCGACGGTCCACCCGCGCCCGCCCGCAAACGTGAACACGTTGTCCGCGGCGAGGCTCACCCCGTCGCCGAACACCGTGGCGGGCCAATCGGTCGCATAGTTCGACACATTCCACGACAGGGTGTTGTCGCGGGTGAAAACGGCACCGGATGCCGCGGCCCCCAGCTCGGGCGCCGCGGGCCCGCCGAACACCTGGTTGGTCACCGGGCCGCCCGGTTCGGGTGTCGGATCGGTGTCGGCGCCCTGACCGGGGGCGGGCGACAGCGCGGTCACGACGGGGATGGCGCCCGAGCGGGTCACCTGCGACACGGCGCTCGTCGTCGCACTCACGCTCGAACCGCTGTAGGGGTGAGACACATAGGCCGCGCCGGTCGACGCGTTGAGGGCCAGGCCCCACACATTCGCCGCACCGACGCCCGTGCCCGAGGTGACACCCTCGGCCGTGAAGTCGAGCGTGGCACCGACGGTCCACGTGGCCGGGTCGACGACGCTCAGGGTGTTGTCGTAGCCGTTGACGGCCGAGACCTCGTGCGTCGTCGCGTTGACCGCGATCTCGCGCACGGTCGTGCCGAGTTCGACGGGGGAGCCGAGGATCTTCCCCGTGCGGGTATCCACGGTCAGCATCTTCGCGCGGGAGAACGCGTCGCCGATCTTCGGCTCGACCGTCACATAGAGGTGCACGAGCGCCTCGTCGACGGCGAGCTGGGTGGGGCGGCCCGACACGGCCGTGCCGTCGAAGGTGAACGCGCTGATGGGGATCTGCACGTCACTTTTCCAGGCCCCGGTCGCGAGGTCGAGGGCGGTGACGACGCCCGCGCGGCCCTCGGCGATCCAGAGCACGCCCGTCGCGGCATCCAGCTGCATGTCCTTCAGCAGCGGGTACTTCTCGGCCGAGATGGCGGTGGTTGTCACGGCTTTGGTGTCGAGATCCACCACGGTCACGGTGCTCGTGGCGATATAGGCCTTGCGCGCGGCACTGTCGATGGTCAGCACCGACGGCGTGGAGGGAAGACCCGTGATCCGGTCGACCACGGTGGCGCTCGCCGGGTCCACGATGTCGAGGATGCCTCCGCGATACGTGGCGCTGTAGATCAGGCCCGTGCGCTCGTCGACGTCGACCAGCGACGGCTCGGGCGAGACCTCCACGCTCGTCGGGGCGCTCGCGAAAGCCCCCTCCGTGGTCCATTGCACGAGTCCGGGCGTGCCGGCGCCGCGGTCGCTCGGAGCGATGACCCGCCCGCGCACGCTGTCGATGGCGATGTCGCGAGCCTGTTGACCGAGCGCGATGCTCGCGGTGCGGGTCAACGATGCCGAGGTCACGGCCGCGGGAGAGGTGGTCTCGGCGGTGGCCGCCGCCGGGGTGAGAAGCGGGACGAGCAGGAGCGCTCCCGCGAGGGGTGCTGCGAGCCACCCTCGATGTGCTGTGTTCACAAAGGATCTTTCGTTTCGGGCGCGACGAATACCGCCTGGGCAGGCGGGGGGATGTCGCGGGAGAGGTTGTTAGGCATACCTACATTAGGGCAGCCTTACCTAATTAACCAAGCGCGAGCGAGGGTGATGAAACCCCTATTTGTGAAGCATCCTCACCAGTAACATGAGACGTCGCGAGCGCGACGATCCATATTCCGAGGGGAAATCCAGCCGTGTTCGAACTCATGACGACCTACGACTCCGACCAGGTCGGAGCGATCTCCACCTTCTACAGCGCCAGCGGCCTCATCAGCTACGTGCTCATGGTGGTGGCGTTGTGGCCGGTGTTCGTGAAAGCCGGTCGGCCCGGATGGGCCGCCCTCATCCCGATCTTCAACATCTACACGTTGGTGAAGGTGGCCAACCGCCCCGGATGGTGGACGATCCTCTACTTCATCCCGATCGTCAACATCGTCATCCACATCCTCGTGGCTCTCGACATCGCCGCGGCTTTCCGTCGTTCGGCCGTGTTCGGCGTCGTCGGCCTGTGGTTGTTCTTCATCATCGGCTTCCTGATCCTCGGATACGGCAAGTCGCAGTACCAGGGTGTGCCGCGCGGCAACCAGCGCCCCGCGGTGGCGTAACCGCCCTGCGGTCGCTCAACCGCCCGCGGGCATGAAGCCGCCCGCCGCGAGAGGCCCGTCATCCACGGATGGCGGGCCTTTTCTGTGCCCGTCAATGTTGGTTTATGTGTGACTATCTGTGTTTGTGTTGCATTGGAGGAATCTTCGTGCCTACAATCATCCCCAACACCGCACACGACATACCGTCAAGGACGACACATGTATCAAGCAGAGCGACACGCACTCATCACCGACGTGCTGCACACCGCGGGCCGCGTGTCGGTCTCCGATCTTTCCCGCCGCTTCGACGTCACCGCCGAGACCGTGCGCCGTGACCTCGACCAGCTCGAAGCCGCCGGCCTGCTGCGCCGCGTGCACGGGGGAGCCGTCACGGCCGATCGCACGAGCGTGGCCGAATCGAGCATCGCCGTGCGGCAGGAGCAGCGCAGCGAAGCCAAGGACGCCATCGCCCACGCCGCCTTTCGCATGCTGCCGCCCACCTTCTCGGGCTCGATCGTGCTCGACGCGGGAACCACCACGGGCCGCCTGGCCGAACTGCTCGCCGAGTGGACCCCGGTCTCCGAGTCGCAGACCCTCACGGTCATCACCAACTCGGTGCCGATTGCCGCCGTGCTGCACCAGAGCCCGCACCTCGAACTGCACCTCGTCGGCGGTCGCGTGCGGGGCATCACGAGCGCCGCGGTCGGCACCTCGACGGTCGATGAGCTCTCGCGCATCCGCCCCGACATCGCCTTCATCGGCGCCAACGGCCTGAGCGCCGACTTCGGCCTCTCCACGCCCGACGAACTCGAGGGCGCCGTCAAGGCGGCCATCGTGCGCGGCGCCCGGCGCGTCGTCGCCCTCGTCGACTCGACGAAGGTGGGCGAAGAGGCCCTCTTCCGGTTCGCCGACCTCGACCACCTCGACACCCTCATCACGGATGCCGCGCTCCCCGCCGATCTCGACGACGCGCTGGGCCTCGCCGATGTCGAAACGGTGCTCGCATGATCGTCACGCTCACGGCCAATCCGTCCCTCGACCGCACGGTCGAGCTGGGCGCCCCGCTTGCCCGCGGCGACGTGCAGCGCGCGCTGACCTCTCACCAGGAGCCGGGCGGCAAGGGCGTCAACGTGTCCCGTGCCGTGCGAGCCTCGGGCCTCGATACCGTCGCGGTGCTGCCGGGCGACGACGACGATGCGCTCGTCGTGGCCGTGCGGGCCCTCGGCATCGAGGTGGCGAACGTGCCGGTCGGCGCGTCGCTCCGCTCCAACCTCACGCTCACCGAACCCGACGGCACGACGACGAAGATCAACGAACCCGGGCCGCGGCTGAGCACCCCGGCGCGCGCCGAGCTCGTGACCCTCGTGGCCGGGCACGCCGCATCCGCTCGCTGGCTGGTTCTGGCCGGCTCGGTGCCCCCCGGCGCGGGCGACGACTTCTATGTCGACGTGCTGACCGCCGTGGATGCCGCGCCCACCCGCCCCTTCGTCGCGGTCGACGGCTCGGGCGCCCCGTTCGAGGCGCTCGTCTCCTCGGGTCACCGCATCGACCTCATCAAACCGAACGCCGCCGAACTGGCCGAGGTCACGGGGGAGGGCGACGAGGACTCCTTCGAGGCCGATCCCGCAGCCGCCGCCGCCGCGGCCGCCCGCTTGATCGAAGCGTCGTCGCTGGCGCCCTCGCGCGACAGCCACGTGCACACCCCCGGTTTCTCACCCGACGGCACCCCGCGCTGCGACGACCACGGCGGCGTGCGAGCGGTCCTCTGCACGCTCGGCTCGCGCGGCGCCGTGCTCGTCACGCGCGACGGCGCCTGGTTCGCCCCCGCCCCGCGCATCACGGCCCGCTCCACGGTCGGCGCCGGCGACTCGTCGCTGGCCGGTTTCCTCTACGCCCTCACGAACGGCGCCTCGGCCCCCGACGCGCTCGCCCAGGCGGTCGCGCACGGCGCGGCGGCCGCATCCCTGCCCGGTTCGACCGTGCCCTCACCCGAACAGACCCACCCCGGCGACATCGTCGTCAGCCCGATTCCGCGCATCGCCGCCGGACTCCAGTAAGGAGATTGTCCCCATGTCCGATCTGATCACACCGTCCCTGGTGCTGCTCGACGTGAACCTCGGCGCCGAGCGTTCCGAGGTCATCCGCGCCCTCGCCGGGCTCGTCGTCGACGCCGGTCGCGCGTCCGATGTCGACGCCCTCTACGCCGATGCGTGGGAGCGCGAGGGCAAGACCGACACCGGCATCCCGGGCGGCATCGCCATCCCGCACTGCCGTTCGACCGCCGTCAACACGCCGACGCTCGCCATGGCCCGCCCGAACCCCGCCGTCGACTTCGGCGCCAAGGACGGCCCCGCCGACCTCATCTTCTTCATCGCGGCCCCGGATGGCGCCGACCAGACCCACCTCGCGCTGCTGTCGAAGCTCGCCCGGTCGCTCATCAAGAAGGACTTCACGGCGGCCCTGCGCCAGGCGAAGACGCCCGCCGAGATCGTGTCGCTCGTCGAGGGCGCCGTGGCCGACAAGCCCGCAGCGAGCCCGGATGCCGCAGCCGCAGCATCCGCGTCACCCGCCGGCGAATCCTCCGCCGCATCGACCTCCGGCCCGGCGCACGCGGCCCCCGCCGTTCAGTCCGCAGCCCAGCCGACCGCCGCGGCCGCCACCTCGACCGACCAGGCCGCGCCCGCCTCGGCCCCCGCCGAGAAGCCCCTCCTCGTCGGCGTCACCGCCTGCCCCACGGGCATCGCCCACACCTATATGGCCGCCGATTCCCTCGTCGCCGCGGCCGAACGCGCGGGTGTCGAGCTGCACATCGAGACGCAGGGCTCGTCGGCCGCCACGCCGCTCGACCCGAAACTCATCGAGCGCGCCTCGGCCGTCGTCTTCGCGGTCGACGTCGACGTGCGCGACCGCGCCCGCTTCGCCGGCAAACCCGTCATCCAGGCGCCCGTCAAGCGCGGCATCGACGAACCCGACGAGATGGTCGCCGAGGCCCTCGCGGCCGCCACCGACCCGAACGCGCGACGCGTTCCGGGCGCGGGTGCCGGTGTCGCCGGCGCCGACGCCTCCGCCGATCAGGGTGGCATCGACGAGCACTTCGGCCAGAAGCTCAAGCGCTGGCTGCTCACGGGCGTCAGCTACATGATCCCGTTCGTCGCCGGCGGTGGCCTCTTGATGGCCCTCGGTTTCCTCTTCGGCGGCTACCAGATCAGCGATGTCGCGAAAGACATCATCGTGCAGAACAGCGTGTTCAACCTGCCCGAGCAGGGGCTGCTCTACTACCTGGGCGCGGTCTTCTTCGCCATCGGTAACGCGTCGATCGCGTTCCTCGTGCCGGCCCTCGCGGGCTACATCGCCTACGCCATCGCCGACCGGCCGGGCATCGCGCCCGGTTTCACGGCCGGTGCCGTGTCGCTCCTCATGGGTGCCGGTTTCATCGGCGGTCTCGCGGGTGGTCTGCTGGCCGGTGGCATCGCCTACGCCCTCGGTCGCCTGAAGGTGGCGCGCTGGTTGCGCGGTCTCATGCCCGTCGTCATCATCCCGCTCGTCGGCTCGATCGTCGCCTCCGGACTCATGGTCGTGGTGTTGGGCGGCCCGATCGCCGCGCTCACTACGGGCCTGAACACGTGGCTCAGCTCGCTGACCGGCGCATCGGCCGTCGTGCTCGGAATCATCCTCGGTGCCATGATGGCCGTCGACCTCGGTGGACCGATCAACAAGGTCGCCTACTCGTTCGCCGTCGCGGGTCTCGGTGCCGGCAGCCTCTCGAACGAAGCCCCCTGGCAGATCATGGCCACCGTCATGGCCGCCGGGATGGTGCCGCCGCTCGCTCTCGCCCTCGCCACCGTGCTCGACCGCAAGCTCTTCACGGCCGTCGAGCGCGAGAACGGCAAGGCGGCCTGGGCGCTCGGCCTGGCCTTCATCTCGGAGGGAGCGATCCCGTTCGCGGCCGTCGACCCTCTGCGCGTCATCCCCGCCTCCATCCTCGGCGCGTCCACCACGGGTGCCATCATCATGGCCTCGGGCGTCACGTCGCAGGCTCCCCACGGCGGTGTGTTCGTGTTCTTCGCCATCGGCAACTTCGGCATGTTCCTGGTCGCCATCCTGGTGGGCATGATCGTCTCGGCGCTGGCCGTCATCGCGTTGAAGCGGTGGGTGCGCAAGCGTCCCACGGTGGCAGCGGATGGCACGGGCGCTGGTTCCTCGGTCACCTCCGGCTCCGTGCGCGAACCGGCCCCCGCGGCCTAAACTCCTAGGGCGGATGCCGCGAGCCGCTGCATCCGCCCGCACCACTCTTGCGAGGACCCGACTATGAGCAACACGTCCATCCCGTCCACGGCATCGGCGCCCGACGCCCCCGCCGCTTCTTCCGACATCACGGGTGTGGGCGTCAGCCCCGGCC
The DNA here is from genome assembly GCF_052783725.1 of Okibacterium fritillariae. NCBI lineage: Bacteria > Bacillati > Actinomycetota > Actinomycetes > Micrococcales > Microbacteriaceae > Okibacterium > Okibacterium fritillariae. The sequence goes on along the minus strand of NZ_CP199917.1, from coordinate 1,891,495 downwards.
GGGTCATCGGTCGGGTCGCCCGCATGGCCCCACCCGTCGAGGCCCCCGATCCGGCCGAGAAGGCCGCGCCGGGTCGCAGCATCGACGACGAATACGCCCGCATCACGGATGCCGCAGCCGTCGTCCAGGCCGAACTCACGGCCCGCGCCGAGACCGTCTCCGGTGACGCGCGCGACGTGCTCGAGGCGACCGCGCTCATGGCCTCCGATCCCACGCTCGCGAAGGCCGCGAAGAAGCTGCTCGACGACGGCCGCAGCGCCGAACGCGCCGTCTGGGAGGCGGGAACGTCGATCGCCGAACAGTTCGCGGCCCTCGGCGGCTACATGGGGGAGCGCGCGCAAGACGTCTACGACGTGCGCGCCCGCCTTGTGGCCGCCCTCCGCGGTGTCTCGGCACCCGGCCTGCCGAACCCCGGCCACCCCTACGTGCTTGTCGCCGTCGACCTCGCGCCGGCCGACACGGCAACGCTCGACCCGGCCCAGGTCATCGCGCTCGTCACGAGCGACGGCGGCCCCCAGTCGCACACGGCCATCCTCGCGCGCGCCCTCGGCATCCCCGCCGTCGTGGCGGCGCCGCAGGCCACGACGCTGGTCGACGGGGTCGAGGTCTATGTCGACGGAACCCGCGGCCGCGTCATCCCCGACCCGTCGGACGCCGAACGCGCCGACGCCGACCTCGCCGCCCGTCAGTCCGAGGCCCTCGTGCCCTTCGACGGCACCGGTCGCCTGTCCGACGGCCACGAGGTCGCCCTGCTCGCCAACATCGGCGGCGTCAAAGATGCTGCGGCAGCCGTCGACGCGAACGCGCAGGGTGTCGGCCTCTTCCGCACCGAATTCCTCTTCCTCGGCCGCGACACCGAACCCTCCGTCGAGGAGCAGGTGTCCGACTACCGCGCCGTCTTCGCGGCGTTCCCCGGCAAGAAGGTCGTGTTGCGCACGCTCGACGCGGGCGCCGACAAACCCCTCGCGTTCCTCACCAACGACGACGAGCCCAACCCGGCTCTCGGCATCCGTGGCTATCGCACGTCGCTCGAGAAGCGTCAGGTGCTCGTCAACCAGCTGCGCGCCATCCAGACCGCACGCGAGGCCGAGAACGCGGATGTCTGGGTCATGGCCCCCATGATCGCCACCGCCGACGAGGCCGCCGACTTCGTGGGTCTCTGCCGCGAGGCGGGGCTGCCCACCAACGGCGTCATGATCGAGGTGCCGTCGGCCGCCCTGACGGCCGCGCACATCTTCGCCACGGCCGATTTCGTGAGCCTCGGCACCAACGACCTCACGCAGTACACGATGGCCGCCGACCGCCAGCTCGGCTCGCTCTCGGCGCTCAACGACCCGTGGCAGCCCGCTGTGCTCCAGCTCGTGCAGCACGTCGGCCAGGCGGGTCGAGCAGCGGTCAGCACCGGAGCGAGTGCGGGCTCGGCGTCGGGAGTCGACGCCGGCACAGGCGCGGCCTCCGCCTCGGCCACGACGGGCAAACCGGTCGGCGTGTGCGGCGAGGCCGCAGCCGATCCGGCCCTCGCGGTCGTGCTCGTGGGCCTCGGCGTCACGACGCTCTCGATGACATCACGCGCCATCCAGGCCGTCTCCACCGTGCTGCGCTCGGTCACGCTCGACGAGGCGCAGACCATCGCCGCCGCGGTCGTCGCCGCCCCGACAGCCGCCGACGCCCGTCGCATCGCGCGCGAACACCTCCCCATCCTCGAGACGCTCGGTCTCTGACCGCTCCGTCTCTGACCGCTCGGTCTCTTACCGCTCATCCGCACCATCCGATCCATCCGCACCTGAGGAGAACACCATGGCCGAACGCCAAGCCACCATCGCCAGCCGCGTGGGACTGCACGCCCGCCCCGCGTCGCTCTTCATCGACGCCGTCAACCGCCAGCCGGTCGAGGTCACGATCGCCGCGAAGGGCAGCGACGACCTCGACGCGTCGAGCATCCTGTCGATCATGAGCCTGGGTGCCGCCAACGGCGACGTCGTCACGCTGAAGGCCGAGGGCGAGGGTGCCGAAGCAGCCCTCGAAGAACTCGCGCAGCTGCTCGAGACCGACCTCGACGCCGAATAACCCGCCCGCCCCGGGCTGTGCGCTGCCCGGGGCGCCCCGATCGACCCGACCTCACCCGTCCTCCCTGCGACGTGCCCCGTCCGCCTCGCGAGACGGAGCGGAAGCCCCGCGTGACGCGCCCCGGCATCGCCCTCGATGTGACGCGCGCCGCCCCGATTGTTAGGCTCCTCTGATGCCCTCGACTCCGACGACTCCTGACCAGAAGACGCCGCCCTCGATCCATCGGTGGGTGTTCTGGCCCGCGGCCGCCATCGTCATCGTGTTCGTGGCCTTCGCCATGATCGCGCCGACCGCCGCCGAATCGGCGTTCGGAGCCATCCAGTCGAGCATCGTCGCCAACTTCGGTTGGTACTACGTGCTAATCGCCACGATCTTCGTGATCTTCAGCCTCTGGGTCGGTTTCTCGCGCTACGGCGATATCAAGCTGGGCCAGGATGACGACAAACCCGAGTTCTCGCTCGGCTCCTGGTTCTCTCTCCTCTTCGCCGCGGGCATGGGCATCGGCCTCGTCTTCTACGGCGTCAGCGAGCCGCTCAGCCACTTCGCGAACCCCCGCCCCGGAGTCACGGGCACCGAGACGCAGCTCGCCCAGTCGGCGATGTCCCAGACGTTCCTGCACTGGGGTGTGCACGCGTGGTCGATCTACGTCGTGATCGGCTTGGCGCTGGCTTACGCCATCCACCGCCGCAAGCGTCCCATGTCGATCCGGTGGACCCTCGAGCCGTTGCTCGGCAAACGCGTGCGCGGTGGCTGGGGCAACGCCATCGACGTCGTCGCGCTCGTCGGCACGCTCTTCGGTGTCGCCACGTCGCTCGGACTCGGCGTGTTGCAGATCGCGGCGGGTCTCGAGAGCACGGGCGTCGTCGAGCCCTCGAAGTTGCTCGAGATCGGCCTCATCGTCGTCATCACGTGCGTGGTGCTGTTCTCGGTGCTGTCCGGCGTGAACAAGGGCATGAAGTGGCTCTCCAACTTCAACCTCATCCTGGCCGCCCTGCTCGTGCTGTTCCTCCTGATCGTCGGGCCGACGCAGTTCCTGCTGCGTGACTTCGTGCAGTCGATGGGTGGATACATCCAGAACTTCGTGGCGCTGTCGTTCAACACGAGTGCCTACTCGGGTGCCGAGGGTGAGGCCTGGCAGGCCGCGTGGACCACGTTCTACTGGGGCTGGTGGATCTCGTGGGCGCCCTTCGTCGGCATCTTCATCGCGCGCATCTCGCGCGGCCGCACGGTGCGCCAGTTCGTCGCGGGCGTCATCCTCGTGCCCACGATCATCACGTGCCTGTGGTTCAGCGTCTTGGGCGGCACGGCCATCTACTCCGAGCTGCAGGGTCCCGGCGGTCTCGTCGGTGCCGACGGCCAGGTGGATGTCGAGGGTTCCCTCTTCGAGATGCTCGGCCAGTTGCCCGCGGGCTCCGTCCTGACGGTCGGCGCCATCATCCTCATCGGAATCTTCTTCGTCACGTCCGCCGACTCCGGCTCCCTCGTCATGGGCATGATCGCCTCGGGCGGCCAGGTCGAGCCGAAGCGCTGGGTGCGCGTATTCTTCACGCTCACGACGGCCTTGCTGGCCATCGCCCTGCTGCTCTCGGGCGGGCTCAATGCGCTCAAGACGGCGGCCATCATCATTGCGCTGCCGTTCAGCGTGATCATGCTGCTGATGTGCTGGTCGACCGCTCTGGCCTTCGGCCGGGAACAGCGCGCCTACGAGCGTGCGCGCCGCGCCCAGTTCGTCGACCACATCGGCGAGTACTACGGGCTCGAGGTCGAGGCGCCCGCCGAGCGCGAACCGGCCGGTTTCTTCAGCAATCTGCTGCGGCGGCTACCGATTCCCGCGCGTGATGTCTCGCACGGTGCCGCGGCGGCTCGCGCGGACGCGTCGGCGATCCCGGAGGCCACGGATGACGCCCCGCACACGGCCGGGGAGGCCGGTCACGACGGCGATGAGGCGGCGCACGCCCAGTCATCCGCGACCGTCGGCTCTGATCCCGCCCCCGCTGACGGCTCGTCGCGACGGGACCAGACGTCCTCTGGCTCAACGGACTAGGTTCCTGACGCTGACGCTGACGCTGACGCTGACGCTGACGCTGACGCTGACGCTGTGATGTCGCCGATTGAGTCGGCCCGGCCCGCGCCAAGCGGCCGGGCCGAACGTCGGTTCCTGGGCCTCGCTCGACTCGCACCCGCAACCGCACGTTCGCTGCAAGCATCCTGAGAACCGGATGCCGGGAGCCCTCCTGTCACCGGGCCGCCAGCTTCGCCCGGTATCGTTTTTCGCGAGCGCCGCGGCGGCCGAGCGGCTCTCACGGCTTCCGTCTGTGTGGCACGCACCGCGCGCATCCCGACGACGCCCCTCCCGCAAGCCAGCCGCGCACCCACCCCCGGAGGACGACCCGATGCCCGAGTCACCCGCTCAGGTCACGCCCTACCAGGTGCTCGGTGTCGCGCCCACGGTCGACCACGACGAGCTGCGCCGCGCCTACCGCCGCAAGCTGCGCGAGACGCATCCCGACACCGGGGGAGACGCCGTGCGCTTCGCGGCCGTCCAACGCGCCTGGCAGAAGGTCGGCGACCCGGCCGATCGCGCCGCCTACGACCGCGGCGCCTCGTCGCCGAGTGGGTCGGCCGCCTGGCCCACCGACGGTTCGTCGTCCACCTGGGCGTCGGGATCGGGCAGCACCAGCCGCCAGCAGCACACGCGTCCCCGGGCCCGCCTCTACGGCCACCCCGGTGGTGCCGCGCGCGAGACCTATCTGCGCCTCATCCGCGAGTGGGCGGGCCGCGGTCCCGACCTGCCCGACCCCTACGACCCGGCGCTCGTGCGCTCGGCGCCGCTCGAGATCCGTCTCACGCTGGCCAAGGCCATCGCCGAGGAGGAGACGTCGGTCGTGCTCGCCGACCTCGGCATCGGCTTCACGGTGTGGAACGACGTCGATCCGGGCCGCGACGAAGACAAGATCGACCACGTGGTGCTCGGCCCGACGGGCCTCTACGCGCTCCGCTCGGAAGACCGCGGCGGCAGCGTGTCCGTGTCGCGCGGCGAGGTGACGGGCGAGAACTTCGGCGACCGCGAGCAGCCCATCCGCTCTCTCGTGCGCTCGGCGCGGGCGCTCGGGCGGTCCGCCCGGGTCAAGTTCACGGGCGTCGCCATCATCGTGCCCGACGGCTCGCTCGACAGCGAATTCGAAGAAGTCGGCCGTGCGCGTTCGCCCGAGGCCTTCGTGCTCGGCCGGTCGCGCCTCCCGCACTTCCTCCGAGCGGGTTCGGCCGACACCCCCATCGTGGGCGGCACCGAATCGTTCGAGGTGCGCACGCGTCTGCAGGCGGCCGTCCGCTTCGTCTGAGTCGCGACGAGGTCGCCGCAGCCCGCGCGTCGGGTCGCGTTCGGAGGCGTTCCGTGCCGGCATCCGCGATCCCGTCTGGGGCTCGTCTGAGCGGGATTCATCGACCTGAAGCCGCAAACGAGCATCATTCCGATATGACACCCAACCGGGGGTGAACATTCATCTCGTCTCGTGAAGAATTCGCAACACATCCGTAACACGATGACCCCTATTGTGGGGGGATGCCGCGCACGGTGTGCGGCTCTTCCGAGGGGAACATCAGTGAAGATTGAACGAAAATCTCGGCTCGCCTCCGGCGCGCTGACTTTTGCGGTGGCGGGGGCCCTGTGCCTGGCACCGGCAACGGGCGCCTTCGCCGGCACGGCGACCACCGGCGCGCAACTGACCACCACCGCAGCCGCCGCCCCGACCGCCGTCGCGGTCAAGGATGGCGAACTCATGAACTACGTCGTCAACACCGCAACGGGGGCTGAGGGCATCGCCGCCGCAACGGCCGCCGTCACGGCAGCGGGCGGCACGGTCGTCATGACCTATCCCGAGATCGGTGTCACGGTCGCGCAGTCGACGAGCGCCGCCTTCCAGAGCACGGTGCAGGCCGCGGCCGGCATCGAGTCCGCCGGACCCACGCGCACGGCCGCCGTCACCGAGGGGGCTGCATCCGGCACGCCCGGCACGCTGTCGATCCACCAGCCGTCGGCCGAAGCCGCCATCCCCGGCATCCCCACCGAGGGCAACCAGTGGGACCAGGTCACCATCGGCTCCATCAGCGCCCACGGCACCGAGACAGGCGACGGTGTTCTCGTCGGCGTCGTCGACTCGGGCATCGATATCACCAACCCCGATCTCGCCGGCCAGGTGGATGCCGCGGCCTCCGTCGGCTGCACCACCAACGGTGTGCCCAACACGGCGCAGTCCGCCTGGGTGCCCACCACCAGCGACCACGGAACGCACGTCGCCGGCACCATCGCGGCCGCCGACAACGGTGCGGGTGTCGTGGGCGTCGCCCCCGGCGCCAAGCTCGCCTCGGTGAAAGTCGTCAGCGACGACGGCTTCATCTACCCCGAATACGCCATCTGCGGCTTCATGTGGTCCGCCACCCACGGCATCGACGTGGCCAACCACAGCTACTACGTCGACCCGTGGCAGTTCTGGTGCACCGACGCCGCCGACCAGAAGGCCGGCCTCGAAGCCGTCCGTCGCGCGGTCGAGTACTCCACCGACCAGGGCGTTCTCAACGTCGCCGCCGCCGGCAACTCGGACTACGATCTCGCCAACAAGACGATCGACACCGACAGCCCCAACGACACCACGCCGGTGCCGACGCGCCCGATCAACGCCGGGTGCCTCGACATCCCGACCGAGGTCGAGGGTGTCGTCTCGGTCGCATCGCTCGCGCTGACGCCGTCCACCGGCGCCATCTCGAAGTCCTCCTTCTCGAACTACGGCCGCGACAAGATCGACGTCGCCGCTCCCGGTTCGGGCATCTGGTCGACCATCACGAAGAACGCGGCGGGTGACATCTTCGGCAGCAAGAACGGCACGTCGATGGCATCCCCGCACGTGGCCGGTGTCGCCGCTCTCCTCGCGGCCACCAACCCCTCCGCGACGCCCGCCCAGCTCGAGCAGCTGCTGAAGAGCCAGGCCACGCCGCTCCCGTGCCCCGAGGGTGACACGCGCTGCAAGCTGCCCAGCGACTTCTACGGTGCGGGCATGGTCAACGCGTCCGCCGCCGCCGGTGTCGCACCGGGTGCGGCCACCGAGGCGAGCATCGGCGTCCAGTCGAAGCGCGTCAAGCCCGGCACGCTGTTCGGCGTCGTCACCGACGGCTTCCAGCCCAACGAGCAGGTCACGTTCACGGTCGGCACGCAGGTCGCCAAGACCGTCGCCGCCGATGCGCTCGGTCGCGTCAACACGTCCGTCAACCTGCCCGCGGGTGCGGCCGACGGCGACTACCCGCTGACCGCCACGGGCACTTCGGGCAAGACCGCCACCGTCACCATGACGGCGTTCACGCTCGCGGCTCCCACGCTGGCCGCCCCGACGGTCGACCAGGTCGTCACGGCCGACTCCGTCACCGTGACCGGAAAGGGCGCCCCCGGCGCCACGGTCCAGGTCGAGCTGTACGATTCGGTGAAGTTCCCCGAGGGACCCGTCACGCGCAAGGCCCAGGCCACCCCGGCCGCCGCCAAGAGCTCGTCGTCGACCTCGGCCGACCAGTCCGCCGCCGACGTCCCCTTCGACCCGGCAGCCGGCTGGGTCTTCGGTCAGACGACCGCGGGTGCCGACGGCTCCTTCTCGGTGACCTTCACGGGTCTGCCCGACGGTGACTTCCTGGCCTACGCCCTGCAGACCGACGGTTCGCAGGTCTCGGCCTACTCCGCCGGTGTCGCGTTCTCGGTCGACACGGCCGTGGTCGCCCCCGAGCCCACCCCGGTGCCCACCGACGGTGCCACGCCGCTGCCGACCGCCCCGGGTGTCGACCCGGCGCCGGCAGCCGGCACCCCGGTGGCCTCGAACGGCTCGGGTTCCCTCCCGGCCACGGGTGCGGATGTCTCGCTGCTCGTCGGGGGAGCGAGCCTGCTCGCCGTCCTCGGCCTGCTGTTCGCGGGCTTCGCGCGTCGTCGCTCCGAGGCTCGCACGAAGGCCTGATCGCGAACCACCCCAGGGGCTGTGGTCGCGGAGACCTTCACGTCTCGCTGACTCCGCGATCGCAAGCCTCTCGAAGCTGATCACCGAAGGGGTGTTCCGGATTCTTTCCGGAACACCCCTTCGTCGCGCAACCCTCGCCAGCGCACAGGGTTCGGCCAGCCGACACCCAGATAATTGTCGAAGCGCATCCCCTGGCGCGACCCGACCCGCAAGGAGGCCCGTCCGTGTCCGATTGGTTGAGCGAAAAGCCCTGGCTCTCGTCTTACGCACCCGACGTCCCGCATCTCATCGACGAACCCGACGGTTCGCTCGTCGACATGGTGTTCCGCAGCGTGCACCGCTACGACCAGGCCACCGCGCTCGAGTTCTTCGGCCGCACCACGAGCTATCGTGAGCTCGGCCGCCAGATCGATCACGCCGCCGAGGGCCTGCGTCGACTCGGCGTGCAGAAGGGCGATCGGGTGGCCATCATCCTGCCCAACTGCCCGCAGCACGTCGTCGCCTTCTATGCCGTCCTGCGGCTCGGCGCCATCGTCATCGAGCACAACCCGCTCTACACGGCGCGCGAGCTGCGCCACCAGTTCGAAGACCACAATGCCCGCGTCGTGATCGCCTGGCAGCAGGTCGTCGACACGCTCGCCACGTTCCCCTCCGACCTCGCACTCGACGCCGTCATCTCGGTCGACATCACCACCGAGATGCCGCAGTCGCAGCGTCTGGCGCTCAAGCTGCCCATCAAGAAGGCCCGCGAGGCGCGCGCCAAGCTCGGCACGGCCCCCACCACGAAGAACCACATCGCGTGGGATCGTCTGCTGTCGAAGGGGTCGTTGAAGCGCAAGCATCCGAAGCCCGCCGTCGACGACCTCGCGGTGCTGCAATACACGTCGGGCACGACGGGCCGCCCCAAGGGCGCCATGCTCACGCACCGCAACCTCTACTCGAACGCCATGCAGGGTCGCGCCTGGGTGCCCGGCCTCACCGAGGGCGGCGAGGTCTTCTACGCCGTGCTGCCCATGTTCCACGCCTATGGCCTCACGCTGTGCCTCACGTTCGCCATGAGCATCGGCGCGCGGCTCGTGCTGCTGCCCACGTTCACGACCGATCTGGTGCTTGAGGCGGCCAAGAAGAACCCGCCCACGTTCCTCCCGGCGGTCCCGCCCATCTACGACCAGCTGGCTCGCACGGCCGAGCACCGGGGCATCGACCTCTCGAGCGTGCGTTTCGCGATCTCGGGCGCCATGAGCCTGCCCGTGCAGACCGTCGAGCGCTGGGAGAGTGTCACGGGCGGCCTGCTCGTCGAGGGCTACGGCATGACCGAGACCTCGCCCGTCGCGCTCGGCAACCCGATCGGCCCGAGCCGCCGCCCCGGCACCGTCGGCGTGCCTTTTCCGAGCACCGAGATCCGTGTCGTCGACCCGGCCGATCCGACCGCGGACCGGCCGCAGGGCGAGGAGGGCGAGCTGTTGCTGCGCGGCCCCCAAGTCTTCCAGGGCTACTGGAACCGTCCCGACGAGACCGCCGAGACGCTCCTGGCCGACGGCTGGCTGCGCACGGGCGACATCGTGCACGTCTCCGACGACGGTTTCGTCACCATCGTCGACCGGGTCAAAGAGCTCATCGTCACGGGCGGCTTCAATGTGTCGCCCTCCGAGGTCGAAGAGGTGCTCATGCAGCATCCCGACGTGGTCAAGGTGGCCGTCGTGGGCCTGCCGCGCGCCAGCGGTGGCGAGGATGTCTCGGCCGCCGTCGTGCTGAAGCCCGGCGCCGTGCTCGACACGGGTGGCCTGCGCGACTTCGCCCGCCGCACGCTCGTCTCCTACAAGGTGCCGAAGCGCATCGTGCAGGTCGAGGAGTTGCCCACATCGCTCATCGGCAAGGTGCTGCGCCGCAAGGTGCGAGAAGATCTCATCTCGGCGGGTAAGCGCTCGAAGGCGTCGCGCGACTCCTGACCCCGTTTGATCCCCGGCGCTGGTCGGGGCGGCACCGACACGCCGCCCCGACCAGCGCTTTTTTGAATCATTCAAAATAACTGTTAGCGTCGTCTCATGACCGATTCGGAGCGACTGCAACAGGCTGGCCTGCGTGTCACCGCCCCGCGGCTCGCCACCCTCGAGGTGCTTCGCGAGCCGGGCCACCTCACGGCCGAAGAGGTCTACCAGCGCGTCGCCGAGACACTTCCGGGCACGAGCCTGCAGGCCGTCTACAACGTGCTCGCGGCCTTCACCGAGGCCGAGCTGGTGCGGCGCGTCGAATTCCCAGGTTCGCCGTGGCGCTACGAATCCCGCGTCGGAGACAACCACCACCACGTGGTTTGTTCGGGCTGCGGAGCCGTGGCCGACATCGATTGCGTCGTCGGGCATGCGCCGTGTCTGACGCCCTCCGATGCGAGTGGTTTCGTGCTGACGCGAGCCGAGGTCACCTTTGAGGGCCTGTGTGCCGCGTGTGCCGCCGCCGCCGATCGAGAGTCGCTCGCCTCGGCGTGACGCGAAGCATCCTCACCTCATGGGGTCTTCACCGCAACCCATCAGCTTGCAGTTACCGGCCGCTGACACCCTGAAAACACCCGAAACCTTCCACGCCGCCATCTGGTCGCGCGTGCCACCCCACACACAAGGAGAATCCGTGACCGAGAAGTTCACCACCACGAATTCCGGAGCCCCCGTCGCCAGCGACCAGCACTCGCAGGCTGTCGGTACCGACGGCGTCATTCCGCTGCACGACCACTACCTCGTCGAGAAGCTCGCCCAGTTCAACCGCGAGCGCATCCCCGAGCGCGTCGTGCACGCCAAGGGCGGCGGCGCCTTCGGTGTCTTCGAGACCACGCACGATGTGAGCGCCTACACGCGTGCCGGCCTGTTCCAGCCCGGTGCCCGCACCGAGATGCTCGCGCGTTTCTCGACCGTCGCCGGCGAGCAGGGCAGCCCCGACACGTGGCGCGACCCCCGCGGTTTCGCCCTCAAGTTCTACACCGATGAGGGCAACTACGACCTCGTCGGCAACAACACGCCCACGTTCTTCCTGCGCGACGGCATCAAGTTCCCCGACTTCATCCGTTCGCAGAAGCGCCTGCCGGGCTCGCACCTGCGCGACCACAACATGCAGTGGGACTTCTGGACCCTCTCGCCCGAGACCGCCCACCAGGTGACCTGGCTCATGGGCGACCGCGGCCTGCCCGCCTCGTGGCGCAACATGGATGGCTTCGGCTCGCACACCTACCAGTGGATCAACGCCGCGGGCGAGAAGTTCTGGGTCAAGTACCACTTCCGCACCAACCAGGGCCACAAGGTGCTGTCGCAGGCCGACGCCGACCAGATCGCGGGCGAGGACGCCGACTTCCACATCCGCGACCTGCACACGGCCATCGAGGCCGGCGACTTCCCGAGCTGGACGCTGTCGGTGCAGATCATGCCCTACGCCGATGCCGCGACCTACCGGTTCAACCCGTTCGACCTCACCAAGGTGTGGCCGAAGGGCGACTACCCGCTGATCGAGGTCGGCACCATGACGCTCAACCGCAACCCCGAGAACTACTTCGCGCAGATCGAGCAGGCCACCTTCGCGCCCTCGAACTTCGTGCCCGGAATCGCGGCGAGCCCCGACAAGATGCTCCTCGCGCGCATCTTCAGCTACGCCGACGCGCACCGCTACCGCGTGGGCACCAACCACGCGCAGCTGCCCGTGAACGCGCCCAAGTCGCCCGTGCACACCTACTCGAAGGAAGGGGCGATGCGCTACGACTTCGCCTCGGCCGACACCCCGGTCTACGCGCCGAACTCCTTCGGCGGCGCCCACGCCGACCCGGCCCGCGCGGCCGAGAGCGACGGTTGGCAGAACGACGGCGTGCTCATGCGTTCGGCTGCCCAGCTGCACGCCGAGGACGACGACTTCGGCCAGGCCGGAACGCTCGTGCGCGACGTGATGGATGACGAGCAGCGCGAGCGCCTGGCGGGCAACATCGCCGGTCACGTGTCGAAGGTCACCATGCCGGGTCTGCGCGAGCGTGTGCTGCAGTACTGGATGAACGTCGACCAGAACCTCGCCCGCCGCGTGGCCACCCTGCTCGAGCCGAGCGCACCCGGCGCCGACGAGACGCCCGAGAGCGCCGGCATCCCGAACTAGCGGTGCCGTGGCGCGCCCGCCGCGCCGCACCCCGATCTCCTGTGCAGGAGCGAAGCCCGGGCCGACCTCGTCGGCTCGGGCTTCTGTCATCGCGCTGCGCGGCCTAGTGCCCGCGCAGCCGCTCGATCTCGCGCCGATCGCGCTTCGTCGGCCGCCCGGCCCCGCGGTCGCGCTCACCCACGCTCGCGCGCTCTTCGCGCGGCACCGGGGGAGGCGTGCGATCGATCATGGCCTCCTGCGCGACGGGTGCCCCCACGCGCTTCACGAGCAGGCGCTGCACGATCACGGTGCGATCACCCTCGCCCGTGCGCACGCGGATTTCGTCTCCCGGCCGCACGAGCGCCGCAGCCTTGGCCCGGTCACCGTTCAATCGCACGTGTCCGGCCCGGCACGCCGTCGTCGCGGCCGATCGCGTCTTGAACACGCGCACGGCCCACAGCCACGCGTCGATGCGGGCACTCGTGAGCTCAGCCATCCGCTCAGCCCTCGGACGGGTCTTTGATGGCGTTCAGCACGGTCGCCGCGGTCAGTGCCGAACCCTCGAGCGAGGGATGCAGGTGGTCGGGCAGCAGCAGTCCGATCGCGTTGCCCGTCGCCTCGTAGGCGCTGTGCACATCGATCGCGAGCACGGTGGGGTTGGCGCGCAGCCACCCGGTCACCGTGTCGATCACCTGAGCGTGCGCCGCAGCCCACTCGTCGAAGCGCGGGTTCTCGAGAATGGCTGCATAGCCGACGCTCGCGGGCCACTGCCGGTTTATGGTGCCGAGCAGCGCGGACAGTTGCGGGCCCACATCAGCCGGATTGCGCACGTTGTTGAGCCCGTGATTCACGATGACCACATCGGGTTTCTCGGGCGCCATGACGGCGAGGTGCGCGAGCGAGTAGGCGGGCGTCTTGCCGCGTGCCGAACCGTTCCACACGATGAGGGGAGCACCCGGCGCGCCGGCGTTGTGCAGCACTTCGGGCAGGTAGCCGACGAGCTGGTTGTCCCAGGGGTGCACGATGAGCGGGCGATTCTGTTCGGTCGCGATCTGGCGCATGGCGACATCCACCCATTCGCCCGGTTCGTCGCCCGTCGAGTCGCCCAGCACGGTCACCACGAAGGGGCGATCGGTCTCGGCGATGCGGTTCCAGGCCTGGCCGAAGCCGATGGTCTGCAGACTGCTTTCGGATGCCGCCACCACCGCATCGGGCCCGCCCGCCGCCGTCGTTGCCGCCGGCCCCTTCGCCGCCACGCCCACGAGCACGCTCGCCACGAGCCCCGCACCCAGGATGCCGAGTGCCATGGCCTTGAAGACGGGCGTGCGCGTCGCCCAGCGCGACGTCAGGCGAGGAAGCACCCGTCGGGTCGGGCGCTCGGGAGTGCGGGTCATTGTCACAGAGTACGTCTCGTCTGGTGCGTTCGCGACCTGAGCACACACGCCTCAAGGCTCTACAATCGAGGGATGGCTGAGGGCGAGAAGTTCGAGCAGGGGGCGACCGAGGTGGGGGACCGCATCCTCACTCTCCCCAACCTCCTGAGCTTCCTTCGTTTAGCGCTCGTTCCCGTCTTCCTTCTGCTGCTCGTCGAGGGTGAGGACATCTGGGCCCTCGTCGTGCTCGCGGTGTCGGGCATCACCGACTTCCTCGACGGCTTCCTGGCCCGCAAGCTCAACCAGGTGTCGCGTCTCGGGCAGTTGCTCGACCCCGCGGCCGACCGCCTCTACATCTTCGCTGCGCTGCTCGGCCTGGCCATCCGCTCGCTCATTCCGTGGTGGCTCGTCGCGGTCATCTTGGCTCGGGATGTCATGCTCATTGTCGTCGCCATCTTGCTCGCCCGGCGGGGTCACGGCGCGTTCCCTGTGAACTGGGTAGGAAAGTTCGCGACGGCCTGCCTGATGGTCGGATTCCCGGTGCTCATGCTCGCGGCGGCCCTGCCCGATGTGGCACCCTGGGTTCAGCCATTCGGCCTGATTTTCTCCATCGTCGGAGCAGTGCTTTACTGGTGGGCCGGGCTGCTTTATCTCAGGCAGACCATCGCACTCTCCCGAAATCCGCAGACACGAACGACAGTCTGATCGGATACGCTTGAATCCGAGGAGGTTCCAGGTGTCACATCACGAGGATAAGAACCCGCAGACCAGTGTTTACCTGCGCGTGCCCGCCCCCGAGGGGCGTTCCGGGCATGGCGTAGACGGCGACACGACGGCGAGTTTCAGCGCTGAGTTCGGTGCGGCGCTGGCCGCGATCGACGCCGGCGTCACCTCAGAGGAGACCGAGGCCATTGCGGCCCTCCCGGCCGGCTCGGCCCTCCTCATCGTGCGCCGCGGTCCCAACGCCGGAGCCCGCTTCCTGCTCGACGCCGATGTCACGACGGTCGGCCGCCACCCCGACGCCGACATCTTCCTCGACGATGTCACGGTCTCGCGCCGTCACGCCGAGTTCGTGCGCCACGAGGGCACGCTCGAGATCCGCGACCTCAACTCGCTCAACGGCACCTACTACGACGGCAAGCGCATCGACGCCGCTGTCCTCGTCGACGGCGGCGAGGTGCAGGTCGGCAAGTTCCGCCTCACCTACTACCCGTCGCGACTCGATGTCATCAAGGCTGATGCCCTCAAGTCCGACGCGATCCGTTCCGACGCTTCCAATCCGTCGGACGCTTGATGTCGGCCGCCCCGGCAGCGCAGGGCAAGCCAGCAGCGCACGGCACACCCGCAGCGCAACCGAAGGCGGCGGGCGGTCCTCTGCTCAGCATCGGGCAGGTGCTCGCGCGCCTGACCACCGAGTTTCCCGACCTGACCAACTCCAAGCTGCGCTTCCTCGAAGAGCAGGGTCTCGTGTCGCCGTCGCGCACCAAGTCCGGCTACCGCAAGTTCTCGCCGGTCGACGTCGAGCGGCTCCGGCTGATCCTCTCGATGCAGCGCGACCACTACCTGCCGCTCAAGGTCATCCGGCAATACCTGTCCGACCTCGATGAGGGCCGTGCGCCCGTCTTCCCGGGTGGCACGCCCCTCGCGGCCGTCTCCACCATCATTCCGGCCGGTCGCCGCTACAGCCGCGAAGACCTGCTGCGCGACACGGGTGCCTCGGCAGCGCTGTTCACCGCCGCGGTGAGCGCCAACCTCATCCAGCCCGCCGAGTTCCACGGCGAAGAGGCCATCTCCGTGCTGCGCGCGCTCGTCGCCCTGCAGCGCTACGGCATCGAGCCCCGCCACCTGCGCGGCTACCGCGGCGCGGCCGAACGCGAGGTCGGCATGGTCGAGAGTGCGCTCCTGCCGCTGTCCACGCGCCAAGACGCCGCCAGTCGTGCCAAGGCCCAGGAGCTCTCGGGTGAGATCGCCGGGCAGCTCGAGGTCGTGCGCTCGAGCCTCATCCGCGCGGCCCTCACGCGCTTCGACCGATAGCGATTTATCACAGAAGCATCACGGTGACTCGACACGCCGAAACGCAGAATGCGGATGTCGTTGTACTCGGGTGCCCGCATGGGTAGCGTTGTCTCAGCGGAACAAACCCCGCGACATCTTCAGAAGGGCTCACGGTGATCGATATCAGCGCCAACGGCGACCGTGCCGACGACGGCGGGTCGTCGAACGACGACGCTCGCTACGGTCTCGGGCTGCTCTTCACCGACGGCATGCCCGAGCGTGACGACCAGGCGGGCTACCGTGGTGCCGTTGCCGCTCGCGCCGCCGGCATCAGCTACCGTCAGCTCGACTACTGGGCCCGCACGGGGCTCGTCGAGCCCACCATCCGCGGTGCTGCGGGTTCGGGTTCGCAGCGGCTCTACGGCTTCCGCGACATCCTCGTCTTGAAGCTCGTCAAGCGCCTGCTCGACACGGGCATCTCGCTGCAGCAGATCCGCACGGCCGTCAATCAGCTGCGCGAGTCCGGCGTCAACGACCTCGCTCAGACCACGCTCATGTCCGATGGCGCCAGCGTCTACCTGTGCACCTCGAACGACGAGGTCATTGACCTCGTCAGCCGCGGCCAGGGCGTCTTCGGCATCGCGGTCGGCAAGGTTCTGCGCGAGGTCGAGACCACGCTCGTCGAGTTCGACCCGCAAACGCTCGATCCGTCCGACGAGCTCGCCGCGCGCCGCGCCGCCCGGAGCGCTTAGGCCTCACGATGACCGCGGATGCCTGGCCTCCCGCCATCTCCGCTATCACCCTGTTCGTCGATGACCTCGTCGACTCGATCGAGTTCTATCGCACGGCCTTCGGCCTCGACGTCATGTTCCTCGACGACGACTCGGCCGTGTTTTCCTTCAACAACACGCTCATCAACCTGCTCAAGGTCGAAGCGGCCGAGGAGCTCGTGCATCCGGCCGGCGTGGGCACGTCGAGCGACAACCCGCGCATGCAGTTCACCATCCCGGTCGACGACGTCGACGAGCGGTGCGCCGAACTCGTGTCCCGGGGAGTGGTGCTCCTGAACGGCCCCATGGATCGACCCTGGGGAATCCGAACAGCCAGCTTCCGTGATCCGAGCGGTTACGTCTGGGAGATCGCGCGCTGAGCGGACTCAGGCTCTCGACCACATCTGAATGGGCCGTCGATGCGCGCGACGGGCGAGCCCCACCTGGTCGAGCAGGCCTTACGAAGCTGGGATCCCACCGTGGTCGCGGGGGAGCTGCGGCTACTTCGCCGAAGCGGGCAGCTCGGCGTATTCGCCCACGCGGCCGGTGCGCAGCACGCGGTCGAGCAGCAGGTCGAAGTTGTGCGCCATCTCTTGCGCGCTGTCGCCGGGCCAGATGTGCAGCGGCTTGGCCGCCCCCTGGGCCTGCTGCAGCGAGGTGCGCTCGGGCAGCTGCGGGCTGAGCACGAGCGGGCCGAACATGTCGCGCAGCTCTTTGATGCGGAACTGGTGCTCGAGCGACTGCGAACGCACGCGGTTGACGATGATGCCGAGGGGCTGCAGGCGCGGGCTGAGGCCGCGGCGGATCTCTTCGATCGCGCGCAGGGCACGGTCGGCGGCGGCCACAGAGAAGAGGCCGGGCTCGGTGACGACCGACACGCGGTCGCTCGCGGCCCAGGCGGTGCGCGTGAGCGCGTTGAGCGAGGGGGCGCAGTCGATCAGCACGAGGTCGTAGTCGGCTTCGACGTGCGCAAGCGCCTCTTCGAGCTTCCAGATGTCGCGGATCGACGGGTGCGGCCCGTCGAAGTTGATGGCCGAGGGGCTGCCGATCATGACGTCGATCGTGCCGGGGTGGGTCTTGGTCCAGCCGGAGGGGGCGATGGCCTGACGGACCACCTTCTCCTTGGGCGAGGCGAGAACGTCGGCGACGTTCAGGCGGCCCGCGAGGGCGATATCCATGCCCGTGGACACGTCGGACTGGGGGTCGAGGTCGACGACAAGGGTTCGCACGCCGCGCGCGAACGCCGCGGAGGCCAAGCCGAGGCTGACCGTAGTCTTGCCGACGCCTCCTTTGAGGCTCGATACGCTGAGTACATGCACAATCGTCTACGTTACCTTTACTAGGCTGAGAGAACCTAAACGTTCGCTGTGCGCTGTCGCCCCCGGAAGCCCCCCGAAAGGTCTGCATGTTTAAGAAGATTCTTGTCGCCAACCGCGGAGAAATCGCGATCAGGGCTTTCCGTGCCGCCTATGAGCTGGGCGCCGGCACCGTGGCCGTCTTCCCCTACGAAGACCGCAACTCGCTGCACCGCTTGAAGGCCGACGAGGCCTACCAGATCGGTGAGCCCGGGCATCCCGTGCGCGCCTACCTCGATGTGGCCGAGATCATCCGGGTCGCCAAGGAGTCAGGCGCCGACGCCATCTACCCGGGCTACGGTTTCCTGTCCGAGAACCCCGATCTCGCCGAGCAGGCCGCGGCCAACGGCATCACGTTCATCGGTCCGGGCTCCTCGGTGCTCGAGATGGCCGGCAACAAGGTCACGGCGAAAGAGCACGCCATCGCCGCGGGCGTTCCCGTGCTGGCATCCACCCCCGCCTCGAAAGACATCGACGAATTGCTGGCCGGTGCGGATGCCGTGGGCTTCCCGCTCTTCGCCAAGGCCGTCGCGGGTGGTGGCGGGCGCGGTATGCGTCGCGTGGCCACCAAGGACGAGCTGGCCCCCGCCCTGGCCGAGGCCATGCGCGAGGCCGACAGCGCGTTCGGCGACCCGACCATGTTCCTCGAGCAGGCCGTGCTGCGCCCGCGTCACATCGAGGTGCAGATCCTCGCCGACGCCCAGGGCGGCACCGTGCACCTGTTCGAACGCGACTGCTCGGTGCAGCGCCGCAACCAGAAGGTCGTTGAGATCGCTCCGGCCCCGAACATCTCGGAGGAGCTGCGTCAGGCGCTCTACCGCGACGCCGTGGCCTTTGCCAAGTCCATCGGCTACGTCAACGCCGGCACCGTCGAATTCCTCGTCGACACGGCGGGGGAGCGCGCGGGCAAGCACGTCTTCATCGAGATGAACCCCCGCATCCAGGTTGAGCACACCGTGACCGAAGAGATCACGGATGTCGACCTCGTGCAGTCGCAGATGCGCATCGCCTCGGGCGAGACGCTCGTCGACCTGGGCCTCACGCAGGACCAGATCCACATGCACGGTGCCGCGCTGCAGACGCGCATCACGACGGAGGACCCGTCGCAGAACTTCCGCCCCGACACGGGCAAGATCACCACCTACCGCTCACCGGGTGGCGGCGGCATCCGCCTCGACGGCGGAACGATCAACCCGGGTGCGCAGATCAGCCCCCACTTCGACTCCATGCTGGCGAAGCTCACGTGCCGCGGCCGCGACTTCCCGGCCGCCGTCACGCGCGCCAAGCGCGCCCTGGCCGAGTTCCGAATTCGCGGCGTGTCCACCAACATCCCGTTCCTGCAGGCCGTGCTCGAAGACCCCGATTTCGTGGCGGGTGACCTGAGCACCTCGTTCATCGAGGAGCGCCCGGGCCTGTTCAAGGGTCACGAGTCGAAAGACCGCGGCACCAAGATCATGAACTGGCTGGCCGATGTCACGGTCAACCAGCCGAACGGCGCGCGGCCCACGGGCGTGAAGCCCATCGACAAGCTGCCGAAGATCGACCTTGCGGCGCCCGCCCCGGCCGGCTCTCGCCAGAAGCTGCTCGAGCTCGGCCCCGTCGCCTTCGCGAAGTCGCTGCGCGAGCAGACCGCCCTGGCCGTCACCGAGACGACCTTCCGCGACGCGCACCAGTCGCTGCTCGCCACGCGCGTGCGCACTAAGGACCTGCTCGCGGTGGCGCCCTACGTTGCGCGGCTCACGCCCGAACTCCTGTCGGTCGAGGCCTGGGGTGGCGCCACCTACGACGTGGCGCTGCGTTTCCTTGGCGAAGACCCGTGGGAGCGTCTGGCGAGCCTGCGCGAGGCCCTGCCCAACGTCAACATCCAGATGCTGCTGCGCGGCCGCAACACCGTGGGCTACACGCCCTACCCGACCGAGGTCACCGACGCGTTCGTGCGCGAGGCCGCGGCGACGGGTGTCGACATCTTCCGCATCTTCGACGCGCTCAACGACGTCGAGCAGATGCGCCCGGCGATCGACGCCGTGCTGAAGACGGGAACGACCATCGCCGAGGTGGCCGTCTGCTACACGGGCGACCTGCTCGACCCCGCCGAAGACCTCTACACCCTCGACTACTACCTGGGCCTGGCCGACCAGATCGTGGCGGCCGGTGCCCACATCCTCGCCATCAAGGACATGGCCGGTCTCCTGCGCCCCGCCGCGGCCGCCAAGCTCGTCTCGGCCTTCCGTGAGCGTTTCGACGTTCCGGTGCACGTGCACACGCACGACACGGCGGGTGGTCAGCTGGCCACCCTGCTCGCGGCCAGTGCCGCCGGCGCCGACGCGGTGGATGTCGCGAGCGCACCCATGGCCGGCACGACGAGCCAGCCCTCGGCCTCCGCTCTCGTCGCCGCCCTGGCGCACACCGAGCGCGACACGGGCCTCTCGCTCGCTGCCGTCTCAGACCTCGAGCCCTACTGGGAGGCCGTGCGCCACGTCTACAAGCCGTTCGAGTCCGGCCTGCCCGGCCCCACCGGCCGCGTCTACAAGCACGAGATCCCGGGTGGCCAGCTGTCCAACCTGCGCCAGCAGGCCATCGCGCTGGGCCTCGAGAACGACTTCGAGAAGATCGAGGACATGTACGCCGCGGCGAACAAGATCCTCGGCCGCATCCCCAAGGTCACGCCCTCGTCGAAGGTCGTCGGCGACCTGGCGCTGCACCTCGCGGCCGTGAACGCCGACCCGGCCGACTTCGAGCAGAACCCGAGCAAATACGACATCCCCGAATCGGTCGTCGGCTTCATGGCGGGCGAGCTGGGCGAACTGCCCGGCGGCTGGCCCGAGCCCTTCCGCTCGAAGGTGCTCGAGGGCCGTCACGTGAACATCGACGTGGCCCCCGTGAGTGCGGATGACCTCGCGGCACTCGACGGCGACTCCCTCGAGCGTCGTTCCACCCTCAACCGTCTGCTGTTCCCGGCGCCCACGCGCCAGTTCGAGCAGATGCGCGAGCTGTTCGGCGACCTCTCCATCATCGACACGGTCGACTACCTCTACGGCCTCGAGCCCGAGGGTGAATACGTGGTCGAGTTCTCGAAGGGTGTGCGCCTCTACGTGGGCCTCGAAGCCATCGGCGAGCCCGACGACAAGGGCATGCGCACGGTCATGACCATGGTCAACGGCCAGCTGCGCCCCGTGTTCGTGCGCGACCGCAGCGTGGCCATCGAGTCGAAGGCCGCCGAGAAGGCCGACACGTCGAAGCCCGGCCAGGTCGCCGCGCCGTTCTCGGGTGTCGTCACGCTCAAGGTCGAACCCGGTACGAAGGTCACGAGCGGCCAGCCCGTCGCCTCCATCGAGGCCATGAAGATGGAAGCCGCCATCACGGCCCCCGTCGCCGGCAAGATCGAGCGCCTGGCCATCTCGACCACGCAGCAGGTCGAGGCCGGCGACCTGCTGGTCGTCATCACCCCCAGCGAATAGTCCTCACTCGGGGCGGTCCGGTCTGCACCGGCCGCCCCGGGCCAGGGACCAGTACGACAACAGAAAGACATCGTGACAGAACGACAGATCCGCCTGTTCGGCGACCCCGTGTTGAAGACGCCCTCCGAACCGATCGGCGATATCGACGACGGCATCCGTGGTCTCATCGACGACCTCGTCGACAGCGTCAAGTTGCCGGGTCGTGCGGGTGTGGCGGCGAGCCAGATCGGCGTCAACCTGCGCGCCTTCAGCTACAACATCGACGGCAACGTGGGCTACGTCATCAACCCCGTGCTCGTCGAGGTGTCGGGTGAGCCCGAACCGGTCGACGAGGGATGCTTGTCGGTGCCGGGTCTCTGGTTCCCGACCCCGCGCTACCCGTTCGCGCGCGTGCGCGGAATCGACGTTGACGGCAACGAGATCGAGGTTTCGGGCGAAGGGCTCATGGCGCAGGCCCTGCAGCACGAGACCGATCACCTCGACGGCATGCTCTACCTCGACCGGCTCGAGAAGCAGCACCGCCGCGAGGCCATGAAGCAGGTCCGCGAGAGCGACTGGTTCTGAGCCGAGCCGTGCGCCCCGCACCCCGCGCCGGGCGACGCCGGCGTGCATGCGCGCCCCTCATGATGAAGGCCCCGACCACTCACCGGTGATCGGGGCCTTCGTCATTCGCGCCGCTAGTGCAGGATCGAGTGCCCCTGCGTGTTGGGCGAGCCGGCGTAGAGGTTCTCGACGGTGTCGGCGAAGTCCTTCATGATCACGTGGCGCTTGATGCTCATCTTGGGTGTCAGGTGGCCCGACGCTTCGGTGAATTCGGTCGTCAGGACCACGAACTTGCGGATCGATTCGGCGCGCGAGACCCGGGCGTTGGCGGCGTCGATGGCGCGCTGGATCTCGCCGAGCACGGCGGGATTCGAGGCGGCCTGCTCAAGCGAGAGCGAGCCATCCTCACCGTTGTTGGCCAGCCAGGTGGGAAGCATCTCGGGGTCGAGCGTGATGAGCGCCGAGATGAAGGGCTTCTGATCGCCCACGACGACGACCTGGCCGACGACGGGGTTCGAGCGGATGGGGTCTTCGAGCGCGGCCGGGGCCACGTTCTTGCCACCCGCCGTCACGATGATCTCCTTCTTGCGGCCCGTGATGGTCAAGAAGCCGTCCTCGTCGAATGACCCGATGTCGCCCGTGCGGAACCAACCGTCGTCGAACGCCTCGGCCGTGGCTTCGGGGTTCTTCCAGTACTCCTTGAAGATGTTGATGCCCGAGACCTCGACTTCGCCGTCCTCGGCGATGCGGATGCCGACACCGGGCATCGCGGGCCCGACCGTGCCGATCTTCGACTTGGTGCTCAGGTTGACGCTCGCGGGCGCCGTGGTCTCGGTCAGGCCATACCCCTCGAGGATGACGATGCCGAGGCTGTGGAAGAAGTGCCCGAGGCGCGGCCCGAGCGGTGCCGAACCCGACACGGCGTATTTGACGCGACCGCCCATGGCCGCGCGCAGCTTGCTGTAGACGAGCTTGTTGTAGAGCGCGAACTTGACCTTCATGCCGAAGGTCACCTCGCCCTTCTCACCGGCCTTCGAGTACTCGACGGCGAAATCGGCGGCCGCGCGGAAGATCTTGCCCTTGCCGCCGCCTTCGGCCTTCTGTTCGGCCGAGTTGTAGACCTTCTCGAAGACCCGCGGCACGGCCAGCAGGAACGTCGGCTTGAACGACCCGAGCGCGGGCAGCAGCTGCTTGGTGTCGGCCTGGTGCCCCGTGCGCACGCCGGCGTGCACGTTGAGGATGGAGATGAAGCGAGCGAACACGTGGGCGGTGGTGATGAAGAGCAGCGTGGACGCGCCATCCGGGTCTTCGAGCACATCGTTGAGCGCGACGTAGGCGTTGCGCGAGAGCTCGACGAAGTTGGCGTGGGTGAGCACGCATCCCTTCGGCTTGCCGGTGGACCCTGACGTGTAGATGAGGGTGGCGATATCGTCTTCGTTGGCGATAGAGCGACGTCGTTCGATCTCGGTATCGGGGACGTCGACACCCTGTGCAGCGAGCTTTTCGAGGTCGCCCAGGTCGATCTGCCAGACCTTATCGATGCGGGGCAGCTCGGGGTGAACCTCGTCGAAGCGCGAGAAATGCTCGGCGGTCTCGAGGATGACGGCGTCGGCCTCGGAGTCGCTCAGGTTCCACTGCACCTGGCTGGGGGAGGACGTCTCGTAGACGGGCACGAGGATGGCGCCGGCGAACCAGGCGGCGAAGTCGATGAGCGTCCACTCGTAGCGCGTCTTGCACATGAGGCCGATGCGGTCGCCGGGCTCGATGCCGGCCGCGACGAAGCCCTTGGCGAGGGCCGTGACCTGGTCGAGGAACTCCCGCGCCGTGATGTCGCGCCAGCCGGACGGAACCGCCGCGTCGGGAACGGCGAAGAGGGGGCGGTCGGGCGTCGCCGCGACTCGGTCGACCAGCAGGTCGGTCGCGTTCGCGTCGGGGTCCTTCGGGACGACGGCGGGCGTGACAAACGTTGTGGCGATCTTTTCCACGGCAACTCCTTCGGTACCAGGTAATCGGGTGCCTCTACTCTACGGGTGTTCCACGGGTCGGACTCCAAATGGCGCGCGCGGGGCCGCGGGTTTACACTCGGGGAGTGCTGCTGCCCCTGGCCGCCACACCACCACCACCCCTCGACGACCCGGAGGTCAGCGCGTGCACGCGATCGGAATCGATATCGGCGGAACGAAGATCGCGGGAGCGGTCATCGACCCCGACGGCACGATCGTCCGAGATCTGCGCACGCCCACTCCGGCCGGCGCGCCGCAGCTCATCGAGAACGCCGTCGTCGAGATGGTCACGGCCCTGTCGGCCGAGCACGATGTCGTCGCCGTGGGCGTCGCCGCCGCCGGGTTCATCGACGCCGCGCAGTCGACTGTCTACTACGCGCCCAACATCAACTGGCGCAACGAGCCGTTCCGCGCCAAGCTCGAGGCCCGCATCGACCTGCCCATCGTCATCGAGAACGACGCCAACGCCGCAGGCTGGGCCGAGTTCCGTTTCGGTGCCGCGCGCCTCGTCAGCGATATGGTCATGCTCACCATCGGCACGGGCGTGGGCGGGGCCATCGTCGCGTCCGACACGCTCTTCCGCGGCGGCTTCGGCGCGGGCGCCGAGCTGGGCCACCTGCGGCTCGTCCCGGGCGGTCTCCTGTGCGGCTGCGGGGCGCACGGATGCCTCGAGCAATACGCCTCGGGCCGCGCGCTGCAACGCATCGCCAACGAGCTCGCCGACGCGGGTGGTATCGGCCAGAACCTCGCCCGGGTGCGCGCCGAACGCGGCCGCCTCGACGGCTCGGACATCGCCGAGCTCATCGGCGACGGCGATCTGGGAGCCCTTACGGCGCTCCGCCAGCTCGGCACCGTGATCGGTGAGGCCTGCGCCACCTTCGGCGCCGTGCTCGACCCGCAGATGTTCGTCATCGGCGGGGGAGTGGCCCAGGCCGGAGACCTCCTGCTCGATCCCATCCGACACGCCTATGAAGAAAACCTCTCGGCGCGCGGGTATCACCCCGAGCCGGAGTTTAGGATTGCGGAACTGGTCAACGACGCGGGTGTCGTGGGCGCAGCCGATCTGGCGCGGCACTTTGCCTCGCGCCTCCCCGCGGGTCACTCGGCCCCGAGAAAGTAGTGGAACGCCGATGTTCTATTGGTTGATGAAGCAGGTGGTCGTCGGACCCCTCGTCAAGGCGCTCTTCCGCGTGTGGGTGGTCGGCGAGGAGAACGTTCCGCGCCACGGTGCGGCGATCCTGGCGAGCAACCACCTGTCGTTCATCGACTCGGTGCTGCTGCCGCTCTACCTGCGCCGCCGCATCGCGTTCCTCGCCAAGAGCGAGTACTTCAGTGGCCGCGGCCTCAAGGGCTGGGCCACCAAGACGTTCATGAGCGCGACGGGTCAGCTGCCCATCGACCGCTCGGGCGGCAAGGCCTCGGAGGCGTCGCTGCGCACGGGCCTGAAGGTGCTGTCGCGCGGTTCGCTGCTCGGCATCTACCCCGAGGGAACGCGCAGCCCCGACGGCAAGATGTACCGCGGCCGCACCGGTGTGGCGCGCATGGTGATCGAGGCCGGGGTGCCCATCATCCCCGTCGCCATGATCGACACCGAGAAGGCCATGCCGACTGGGCGTCGGTTGCCGCGCATCCGCCGCATGGGCATCATCATCGGCGAGCCCCTCGACTTCTCGCGTTTCGAGGGTATGGAATCCGACCGCTTCATCCTGCGCTCGGTGACCGACGAGCTCATGTACGAGATGCAGCGGCTCAGCCGCCAGGAATATCGGGATGTCTACGCCACGAGCGTCAAGGAGAAGGCCGCCGCCCTTTCGCGATAGGCTGAAGCACCGTGCCTCGTGCCCCTGGTGCGAGGCATTTCCCTGCGAAAGAAATAGGAAAAACTGTGGTGAATCCGACTGAGCCGGTTGTGTTGGCAGACGAGTCCGTGATTGCCGGTTTGGACTATTGGCGTGAGCTCGAGATCAAGCAGCAGCCGCAGTGGCCCGACGCCGAGGCCGTGCAGAAGGCATCTGCTCAGATCGCCGCGTTCCCGCCCCTCGTCTTCGCGGGTGAGGTCGACCTGTTGCGCGAGCGCCTCGGCCGTGCCGCCGCCGGTGGTGCCTTCCTGTTGCAGGGTGGCGATTGCGCCGAGACGTTTGCCGGCGCGACGGCCGACCAGATCCGCAACCGGGTCAAGACCATCCTGCAGATGGCCGTGGTGCTCACCTACGGCGCCTCCATGCCCGTCATCAAGATGGGGCGCATGGCCGGCCAGTTCGCCAAGCCGCGTTCGAGCGACACCGAGACGCGCGGCGGCGTCACGCTGCCCGCCTACCGCGGCGACATCGTCAACGGCTACGACTTCACGCCCGAATCGCGTCGTGCCGACCCGCAGCGCCTCGTCGAGGGCTACCACATGGCCGCCTCGACGCTGAACCTCATCCGGGCCTTCACGCAGGGCGGTTTCGCCGACCTGCGCGAGGTGCACAGCTGGAACAAGGGCTTCGCCTCCAATCCCGCCAACCAGATGTACGAACAGCTGGCCAAGGACATCGACAAGGCGATCAAGTTCATGGAGGCGGCGGGAGCCGACTTCGACGAGCTCAAGCGCGTCGAGTTCTACACGGCGCACGAGGGTCTGCTCATGGACTACGAGCGCCCCATGACGCGCATCGACTCGCGCACGGGCACGCCCTACAACACGTCGGCCCACTTCATCTGGATCGGGGAGCGCACGCGCGACCTCGACGGCGCGCACGTCGACTTCCTGTCGCGGGTGCGCAACCCGATCGGCGTCAAGCTCGGCCCCAGCACCACACCCGAGACCATGACGGCCCTGATCGAGAAGCTCGACCCCAACCGCGAGCCCGGCCGCCTCACGTTCATCACGCGCATGGGCGCCGGCAAGATCCGCGATGCCCTGCCGCCCCTGCTCGAGGCCATCAAGAAGACCGATGCCACGCCGCTCTGGGTCACCGACCCGATGCACGGCAACGGTCTGACGACGCCCACGGGCTACAAGACCCGTCGTTTCGACGACGTGGTCGACGAGGTCAAGGGCTTCTTCGAGGCGCACCGCGCGGCCGGCACCCACCCGGGTGGCATCCACGTCGAGCTCACGGGCGACGACGTCACCGAGTGCCTCGGCGGCTCCGAGCACATCGACGAGGCGTCGCTCGCGACGCGCTACGAGTCGCTGTGCGACCCGCGCCTCAACCACATGCAGTCGCTCGAGCTGGCGTTCCTCGTGGCCGAGGAGCTCGCGAAGTAACGTTCGTATCGACGAAGAAGGGCCCCGCTTTCGAGCGGGGCCCTTCTTCGTGTGTCTGGGTGTGTCTGGGGGCTAGATGTTGGCCGTGATGGTGACGGTGGCGCCGCGCTTGATGGCGGTGCCGGCGGCCGGGTCTGAGCCCGTGACGGTCAGGCCAGGCAGGTTCCAGGCGTTCTCGGGCACGATCGTCGTGACCTTGACGGTGAAGCCGAGCTGCTCGAGGGCCGCCTTCGCGTCGGCGATGTTCTTGCCGGCGAGGTCGGGAACCGTGACGACATCCGGCCCCTTCGAGATGATGAGCGTGATCTGGCTGCCCTCGGTGATGGTCTGATCGGCCGCGGGGGGAACGATGCCGATCACGTCGCCGGCCGGGACGCTGTCGCTGAACTGGCTCTGCTTCTTCTCGCCCACGCCGAGGTTGACGGTGGCGAGGGTCGTGGTGGCGTTCTCGAGGGTCTGGCCCGCGACATCCGGAATCGGGCCGGCCGAGACGACCAGGTCGATCGTCTGACCCTGCGCGGTGTCTCCGCCCTGGGACATGTCGCCGCCATCGGATTGCCGCGACGCCGAGATGATGGTGTCGGCGGGGATATCGGCGACGAAGTTCTTCGTCACCGCGCCCACCGTGAGCTTGTTCTGATCGAACTCGGCCTGCACCTCGGGCAGTGGCCGGCCCGCGAGCACACCGAGCGTCACGGGCTGCGGGCCCTGCGACACGGTGAGCGTCACGGTGGTGCCGCGGGCGACGGATGCTCCGGCCCCGGGCTTCGCATCCATCACCATGCCGGGCGCGACCTCGAGGCTGTAGACCTGCGCATGCGCCGGAACAAGCTCGAGCTCCTCGAGCGCCGCGTCGGCATCTTCGACGCTCGAACCGACGACGGTGGGGATGGCGACCTGGGCGCCGGGCCCGGCCCCGAAGTAGAGGCCCGTTCCGACGGAACCGGCGGTGAGCAACAGAATGAGCGCGAGCAGCCAGTAGCCACGTCGGCGGCGGGCATTGCTCTGTCGGCCGAGAACGGTGGGCGCGTCATCCGCATCGACCGGCCCGGTGGCAACGGCCTGCGAGGTGAGCACGCGCGTCAGCTCGGCCGGAGACTGCGATTCGAGCGGCGCGGGCATGAGCATGGTGGCGTGCGACGTGTTCGTGGCGGGCATGCCGAGCGTGTTCTCGACCTCGCGCAGGCGCTCGAGCAGCTCGCTGGCGTCGGCGGGGCGTTCGTCGGGGTTGCGCTCCGTCGTCCACAGCACGAGGTCGTCGAATTCGTCGGGGATGCCGGGCACCAGCGCGCTCGGCCGGGGAACCGACTCGTTGGCGTGCTGGTAGGCGATCTGCATGGGCTGCTCGCCCTTGTAGGGCTGCTCACCCGTGAGCATCTCGTACATCATGATGCCGAGCGCGTAGATGTCGCTGCGCTTGTCGGCGATGCCGCGCGTGACGAGCTCGGGGGAGAGGTAGGCGATCGTGCCGAGCAGGGCCTGGCCCGTGGCCGTGTTGGCGCTGGCGGCGCGGGCGAGGCCGAAGTCGCCGATCTTGATGCGACCGTCGTCGGCGAGCAGCACGTTCTCGGGCTTGAGGTCGCGGTGCACGATGCCCGCGCGGTGGGCGGCCGCCAGACCGGTGACGACGGCATCCATGATGTCGACGACCTGGCGCGGGGTGAGCCGGCCGTGATCGCGCAGCAGCTCGCGCACGGTGATGCCGGGCAGGTGCTCCATGACCAGATAGGTCATATCGGAATCTTGACCCTGGTCGAAGACGCTGACCACGTGCGGGTTGGCCAGTCGAGCGGCCGAACGGGCCTCTTGCACGAAGCGCGAGGTGAAGTTCGAGTCGTCGGACAGGTGACCGTGCATGATCTTGATGGCCACCCGGCGCTCGAGGCGCAGGTCTGTGGCCAGGTAGACCGTTGCCATGCCGCCACGGGCGATGCGCGAACGAACCTCGTATCGATCGTCGATGAGACGCCCGATCATGGGGTCGGTCTGCTGGCTGGTGGTCACGAAGAGAGTCTATGGAGTGGCATCACCGACGGCCTGGCAAAACACCGATGAGACACGCACCGGTTCGATATTCGTAACCGGATCGTAAGAAACCTCTAGCCCAGCTGGGCCAGCCACGAGCGGGCGGATGCTTCCCACTTCGCGTATTCATCGGGATGCGCCGACTTCTGCACGGCCTGGGCGGCCTGCGTCACCGAGAGGTTCTCCCAGCCCGGAACGTCGAATAGACCTGAGGTGACGCCCGTGTTCGGGTTCGTCTTCCCGCCGAAGAACGCGAGGATGGCTCGCTGCCGGTCGCGCACCTGGTCCGGCGTCCCCCAGCCCTGGCTCGGGCGCTGCTGGAACAGGCCGAGCGAATCGCGATCGCCGTGGTCGATGTTGCGCATGCTCGACTCCTGCATCGCGGCGGCCAACGCGATCACGATGGCCTGGTCGCTGGCTCCGATGCTGCGGCCCGTCCCGATGATGAGGCGGGCGTTCTCGGTCATGGGGGCGTCGAGCGCGGCGATGACCTGGGGCGCGGGCTGCGGCGCAGGAGCGGGTGCGGGTGCCGGTGCGGGGGTCGCGGCCGGGGGAGCGGGCTGCGCGGCCGGCGGGGTAGGCGTCGTCGCGGCCGCCGTCTGCAGGCCCGGAAGCGTGATGGTCTGGCCCGGGTAGATGATGTCGCCGCCGTGCAGACCGTTCGCGGCGAACAACGCGGATGTCGTCACGCCGTGTGTCGCCGCGATGCCGCTCAGGGTGTCGCCCGAGACGACCGTGTACGACGCCGACGTCGACGGGGCCTGCGCGGAGGGCGCCGACGGGACGGGGGCAGGTGCGGGTGTCGAGGGGGCCGCCGCTTCTGCGCGCAAGGTCAGCTCCTGCCCGGGGAAGATCGTGCTCGACCAGCTCAGGCCGTTGAGGGCCAGAACGGATGCCGTCGCCACGCCGTGCTTCTGCGCGATGTCAGACACGGTATCCCCGCTCTGGACGGTGTAGGAGGATGCGCTGGAAGCGACCGAGGGACCGGCCGCGGTCATGTTCTCGCCCGATCGTTCTCCCGTTGTCCCGCCGAGACCGAGGGTGGGAAGAGGGCGGGTGCTCGAGATATCGCCCCAGGTGGGTTCGGCGCCGGGGTGCTGGATAAGAGCGTGCGCCGGGACATCCATTTGGTCGGCTGCGGTTGATGATGCGGCTGCGGCTGCGGCTGCGGCTGCGGCTGCGGTTGCGCCCGTGCCGTTCGCCAGGCCATTGTCCGAGGGGTCGTCGGGCAGGTCGCGGTCATCGGGTGCCGTGTGCGGAGCGCCGTGTGCGGCCAGGGGCGCCGTGAGCGCGAGACCGAGCATGATGCCGCCCGTGCTGGTGAGAACAGCACCCGTGTTGGACAGAGCAGCGGGGGTGGTCAGGGTGCGTCGGCGCATGATGTGCCCATCTTTCGTGACCCCCGTTTGAGTGACATTGCGTACCCACGGTGACACAGTCGAGAGAACCTCGTCAACACGCGGGGGCAGGGCGGCGGATGTCCGGGGTGCGCGGTGCCCGCGTCATCCGACGTCGTTTTGCCGCCCGTCTGCTTTTCCGGGCCCCGGGATCGTGGCAGACTCGGGGTGTGACTGATGCGTTTTCCCACCACGAGTGGCTCACTGTTCCTGACCTCGTCGAGCTGCTCGACCTCAGCCAGAGCCGGGTGCGCCGTCTGATCGAAGACAGGCACCTGCTCGCCGTTCGCCGCGACAACATCCTGAGCGTTCCCGCCGTGTTCCTGCGCGACAACGAGCCGCTGCACGAACTGCGTGGAACCCTGTTCGTGCTCGCCGACTCGGGTTTCTCCGACGACGAGGCCATGGACTGGCTGCTCAGCGAAGACGAGAGCCTCGGCGTTTCGCCCATCGAGGCGCTGCGTTCGGGCCGCAAGACCGAGGTCCGCCGCGTCGCCCAGGCGCTCGGCTAAACGCCCTCACACTCGAACAGGGTCGGTCGGATCACCGACCGAGTCGACACAGCTCGCTCCAGATCGCCGACGGAGTCGACGCGGGTTACTCCAGTAAGAGTCGACGCGGCGTGCTGTCGCAAAAATCGGCGCGGCGTCCTCCGGTAAGAGTCGACGCGGCTTGCTCTAGCGCGGGGCGAGCGGCTTGCTCTAGTGGGAGTCGGCGAGGCGAGAGCTAGTAGTTGCGGCGTGTGACGGTCTCGGCCAATTCGCTGAGGCGCTCGATCGCTTCCGCTCCGAGCGGCGCCGCGTCGAGGGCCGCGCGCGCAACGCGCACGTTCTCGGCGATGATCTCCTCCGAGCGGTCGACCGCTCCGCTCTCGGTGATGGTCGCCTGCAGTGACGCGATCTGCTCGGGTTCGAGCGCCGGGTCGCCGAGCAGCTCGTCGATGAGGTTCTTCGTCGGCGCGGGCACGGCCTCGCGCGTGAGAGCGATGAGCACCGTGCGCTTGCCCTCGCGCAGGTCGTCGCCGCTCGGCTTGCCCGTGACCTTCTCGTCGCCGAAGACACCGAGCAGATCGTCGCGCAGCTGGAAGGCCACGCCGAGCGGCAGGCCGAAGGAGCGCAGCGCCTCGAGCTGAGCATCAATGCCGCCCGCGAGCAGGGCGCCGAGGGCCAGGGGCGCCTCGATGCTGTACTTCGCCGACTTGAAGACGACCACGCGCTGGGCCCGCTCGCGGTGTTCGCTCTCGGGCCGGCTGCGCCACGCCCGCTCCTCGAGGATGTCGAGATATTGCCCGGCGGTCACCTCGGTGCGCATGCGCATGAATTCGGCGCGCACGCGAATGGATGTCTCACGGTCGACCAGCGCCAGCGCCTCGTCGAGGATCTCGTCGCTCCACCCGAGCAGCAGATCGCCGAGCAGAATCGCGGATGCGCGGCCGTAGTCGTCGCCGTCGCCATCCCACCCGCCGTCGGTGTGCAGCTTCTCGAAGCGGCGGTGGGCCGCAGGGGCCCCGCGGCGCGTGTCGGAGTTGTCGATGATGTCGTCGTGCACGAGGGCCGCGGCGTGGAAGATTTCGAGCGACGCCGCCAGTGTGACGACCGCCCTCAGCTCATCGGATGTCGGTTGCCCGACGTCGCCCGCGGCACTGCGAACGCTCTGCCACCCCCAGTAGGAGAAGCTGGCCCGGAACCGCTTGCCACCGCTGAGAAACTCCCGAGAGAACGCGGAGAACGGGAGGAGGTCATCGCCGAGGTGAGCCAGAATTGACGCACGGGATTCGAGGAATTCATCGATCCGATCATTGACCAGTTCGGCAAGGTTTCGGCTTTCGGTCACGAGACCACCCTAGCGGGATGCTTGGCCTAGCCGAGGCGTCGATGGCGGGGTTAGAATTCGTGACATACATGCCCCGTGTTGAGCGAGTTGGAGGGTAAGACATGCCGCTTTCCGAGCAGGAGCAACGGCTCCTTGACGAGATGGAGCGCAACCTCTACCGCAACGACGCCGATTTCGTGTCGACCGCCGGTGACCAGCGCGGCCGTCCGAGCTACCGCAGCATCGCGATCGGTTCGGTCGTCGGCATCCTGGGCGTCGGTGCCCTCGTCACGGGTGTGGTTCTGCAGCAGCCCGTCGTCGGCATCATCGGCTTCGTGGTCATGTTCGCCGGCGTGATGATCGCTATCACGCCCCGCAAGCACCACGGCACGCTCACAGCCGAAGATGTCTTGAAAGAGGCGCAGCGCCCGTCGTCGAAGAAGAAGGCCGCATCCGGTGGCACGTTCATGAATCGCATGAACAGCCGCTGGGATCGCCGTCAGGACGACCGCGGAGAATAGCCCCGGTCCCGCGGGCCGGCCGGCTTTCCCCGGCCGCATCCCGCTCCACACACTCAAGCAGTCGCACTTCGGTGCGGCTGCTTTTTTGTTGCCTGCCTGCGCTTGCTCCCCGCCCGCACTCTCGGTCGGGCTCTCGTGCTGAGACGGCGCGGTTCTCCACTTTCCTCCCCGGCGCCGCGGGCCTGTCCTCCACTCCGCGCGTCCTTGCGGATCGCGCCGTCTGGCGTGCCACGAAACAGCCCCGAAAACAGCCCGTTGCGCTCCCTGCCCCTCCACCCGCGCCTCGCCCGCGATTGTGCGGGATTATTCCCGAATCAGCCGAGAAAAAGGGCGGATATCATAGGTTTGTGGTGCGAAGTGGAGTAAAGTGGAGACATCCCGAAAGTTGGCCGGAACGAGAAGGGGGATGACACGTGTTTCTTGGCACCTACGCCCCCAAGCTCGACGAGAAGGGACGCATCATCCTGCCGGCCAAGTTTCGCGACGAGCTCGCCGGGGGAGTGGTGATGACGCGGGGCCAAGAGCACTGCATCTACGTCTTCTCCACCCGCGAGTTCGAAGATCTGCACACGAAGATCCGTCAGGCGCCTGTCACCTCGAAACAGGCGCGCGACTACCTGCGTGTGTTCCTGTCCGGCGCCAGCGCCGAGACACCCGATAAGCAGCACCGCGTCACGGTGCCCGCATCACTGCGTGCCTACGCCGGCCTCAGCCGAGACCTCACGGTCATCGGCGCCGGCAGCCGCGCCGAGATCTGGGACACCGAAGCGTGGGAGGCCTACCTGGCCGAGCAAGAAGCAGCATTCGCCGACACCGCCGAGGAGGTGATTCCGGGACTCTTCTAGTCCCTGCGTTCTGACTCCCAGCCGTCCACTCCCTGGCATACTTCCCCGTTGCCAGGTCGGGTCGGATGGGGATCAGAGTCCAGGGGCCACCCGGTTCATATGGCCCTGAACGACATCCACACCCCGGTTCTGCTCGAGCGTTGCGTCGAGCACCTGGCACCCGCCCTCGCGGCCGACGGTGCCGTGCTGGTCGACTGCACGCTCGGCATGGGCGGACACGCCGAGGCGTTCCTCGAGCGCTTCCCGAACATCACCCTCGTCGGCCTCGACCGCGATCTCGATGCCCTCGCCATCTCGCGCGAGCGACTCGCCCGCTTCGGCGACCGGGTCAAGCTCGTGCACACCGTCTACGACGGCATCGACGAAGCACTCGAGGGTCTCGGCATCCCCGAGGTGCACGGCATCCTCTTCGACCTCGGCGTCTCCTCGCTGCAGCTCGACGAGGCCGAGCGCGGCTTCGCCTACTCTAAAGACGCGCCGCTCGACATGCGCATGGATGCCACGAGCGACCTCACGGCCGAGACGGTCATCGCCACCTACACCGAGCACGAGCTGCGCAACATCTTCCAGAAATACGGCGAAGAGAAGCTCGCGCAGCGCTACGCCCGCAAGATCGTCGAAGCGCGCGACGCCCGGCCCATCACGCGGTCGGCCGAGCTCGTCGAGATCATCCAGGCGGCCACCCCCGCGGCCGTGCAGCGCGCCGGCCACCCCGCCAAGCGCGTCTTCCAGGCCCTTCGCATCGAGGTCAACCAAGAGCTGTCGGTGCTCGAAGACGCCATCCCACGTGCGCTCGACTCGCTCGCCGTCGGCGGCCGCATCGTCGTGCTGGCCTACCAATCCCTCGAAGACCGCATCGTCAAGAAGGACTTCCAAAAAGTCATCGCCTCGACGGCCCCCGCCGGCCTGCCGGTCGAGCTGCCCGAGCACGCCCCCCTCTTCCGCGCCCTGGTCAAGGGTGCCGAACTCGCCTCCGACGACGAAAAAGCTGAGAACCCCCGCGCCACCCCGGTGCGACTGCGGGCCATCGAGCGCGTGAGAAAAGGAACCCGATGAGCGCCCAGACCGCCTACGACCTGCCGCTGTCCGCTTCGGTGCCGGCCGCATCCGCTCTCCCCGCGCAGCCGGGACGCAAGAAGGCCCCCTACATCGAGGCCGTCCCGAAGAACGCCCGCCGCGCGCGGCCCAAGACGGCCTACGCGCTCGTCACCGTCGGCGGCGTGCTCGTCGTCGTCATCGCGCAGCTGCTGCTCGGTGTGGGGCTCAGCCAGGGCGCCTACCAGATCTCGTCGCTGCAGGCATCCGAGCGTTCACTGGGGCTGCAGCTGCAGACCGTCTCGAACGACGTGAAAGAGATCTCGTCGCCGCAATACCTCGCCGCCAACGCCGAATCGCTCGGCATGGTCATCAACGGCACGCCCGCCTACCTGCGCCTGAGCGACGGATCGGTCACGGGCAATGCGACCGCGGCCACGACCGACACGCCGGTTCCGCTGATCTCGTCGAGCGTCATTCCGAACAAGCTCATCGCCGGAGAGCCGCTCGCCGTCGCGCCCGACGCAACCGTCGCCGATCCCGACGCACCCGCCGAGGGCGCGCCTACCGAAGAAGCCGCGCCGCCGACCGTATCGTTGGAGAACGGTCTGCCGTCTCCGAGCACGCACTAACGCGGAGCGCGTACCGGCCCCGCTGAACGCCCGCGCGCTCAGCCGAGAACCCCAGCAGAGAAGGACGAAGCGTGGCCTCACACACCGTCTCGACCAAGCGGCGCATCGTCTTCGCCGTCGCCGCCGTCATCGTTGTGGTCGCCGTCTTCGTCGTCCGGCTCGTCGACATCCAACTCGTGCGCGCCGACGCCCTCGTCTCCGACTCGCTGACGAAGACCACGGCCAACGGCACCATCTACGCGCCGCGCGGTGAAATCCTCGACACCAACGGCAACGTGCTCGCCAGCACGGTCGCGCTGTTCGACATCACGACGTCCCCCCGCGACGTCAAAGAATTCGACCGCACAATCGACGGCAAGAAGCAAGAGGTAACGGTCGAGCAGGCCCTCACCGAAGTCGGTGCCATCACGGGGCAGTCGGCCGCCGACCTGCAGAAGATCATCGACGACGCCCTCGCCGCCGACTCCGGATCGAACTACGCGCTCCTCATCAAGTCGCAGAGCGCCGACAAGTACCAAAAGATCCGCGACCTCAACATCCCGTGGATCTACACCGAACAGAACCCCGGCCGCACCTACCCCAACGGATCCGTCGCCGGAAACATCGTCGGCTTCGTCGGCAGCGACCAGAAGGGGCTCGCGGGCGTCGAACTGCAGCAGAACGCCTGCCTCACGGGCGAGAACGGCACGCAGAGCTACCAGCGCTCGAAAGACGGCGTGGCGCTGCCCGGCACGACCGAGGTCACGACGGCCGCCAAAGAGGGCGGCAACGTCAAGCTCACGATCGACTCCGACCTGAACTGGTACATGCAGCAGCTCGTCGCCTCGCAGGTCGCGGCCACGGGCGCCACCTACGGGTCGATCATGGTCACCGAGGTCAAGACGGGCAAGATCCGCGCCCTCGCCGAATGGCCGAGCGTCGACCCCAACGACATCAACGCGACCGCACCCGAAGACCGCGGCTCGAAAGCCTTCACGGCGCCGTTCGAACCCGGATCGATCTTCAAGCCGCTCACCGCGGCATCCCTCATCGATGCGGGGCTCGCCACGCCCACGTCGCAGGTGCTCGCCGAATACCGGTACAAGCCTGAGAATGGCGCCAGCATCAAAGACGCCCTGCCGCACGACCCCGAGCGCCTGACCCTCACGGGTGTGCTGCAGCAGTCCTCCAACACCGGGCTGAGCAAGCTCGGCGAGAAGATGAGCGCACAAGACCGCTACAACTACCTCAAGAAGTTCGGCATCGGCGACGCCTCGGCGATCGGCTTCCCGGGCGAGGACTCCGGCATCCTGCACCCGTGGGAGAAGTGGGACAACCAGACCGACTACGTCACCATGTTCGGCCAGGGTGTCGCCGTCACCGCCATCCAGATGGCCAACGCCTACCAGGCGATCGCCAACGGGGGAGTGGAGCTGCCCATGCAGCTCGTCGAGGGCTGCGAATACTCCGACGGGACGACGACCGAGGTGCCCGCCGCATCCGCGGGCAAACGGGTCATCAGTGAGGAAGCCTCTAAAGAGGTCCTCGGGATGATGGAAACCGTGGTCACGAACGGATTCCTGGCGAAAGACCTCACCATGCCCGGCTACCGCGTAGCAGCAAAGTCGGGCACCGCGGAACAGTCCGACGGCGCAGGTAAACTGAAGAAAACCTATGTCGCCTCGATGGCCGGAACCGTTCCGGCAGAAGACCCCCAATACGTGATCACCGTGCACCTGAAAGACCCGCTCACCCTCATGTCGTCCGCGGCGGCGGCACCGGTCTTCAAACAGGCCGTCACCCAGGTGATCAAACGCTACGGAATTCCGCCCTCCACGGGCACGCCGGCCAACTACCCCGGCGAATACTGAGTCATGACAACGCCTGTTTCGCTCGACCCTGCACCGAGTGAAACAGGCATTGCCGTGCGCACCGCATCACGCCCCGCATCACACTGGCCCGCACACCGACCGGCCGAGAACTGAGAACTGATGATTGAACTGACACTCCGAGAGATCGCCGACATCACGGGCGGCACGCTCGCGACCCGCGAGTCGGGCCTCACCGCCGACAGCATCGTGTCCGGCCTCGTCGACACCGACTCGCGAGAGATCGCCCCCGGCGGCATCTTCGTCGCCAAACCGGGCGAAGAAACCGACGGCCACCTGTTCGTCGGCAAGGCCGTCGAGAACGGCGCCGTGCTCGCGCTCGTCGAACACGAGGTCGACGAGAACATCGCCCAGATCGTCGTCGACGACGTCGTCGAGGCACTGGGCACCCTGGCCCGCGCCGTCGTCGACCGCGTGCGCGCGACGGGGGACCTGCGCGTCGTCGGTATCACCGGGTCGAACGGCAAGACCACGACCAAGAACATGCTGCGCGCCATCCTCGAGCCTCAGGGCGAGACCGTGGCGCCGCGCGGCTCCTTCAACAACGAGGTGGGCGCGCCGCTCACCATGCTGCGGCTCACGCCGTCGACCCGCTACCTCGTCGCCGAGATGGGTGCGAGCAAGCAGGGCGATATTCAGAGACTCGTGGGCATGGCGCATCCCGAGATCGGAGTCGTGCTGAAGGTCGGCCTGGCCCACGCCGGAGGCTTCGGCGGCATCGAGGCCACGCAGAAGGCCAAGAGCGAGATGGTGACCGACCTGCCCGAGACGGGCGTGGCCGTGCTCAACGCCGACGACCACCGCGTGCGGCAGATGGCGGATGTCACGCCCGCGCGCGTGCTCTGGTTCGGCCAGGAAGACTCGGCCGACGTGCGCGCCACCGACATCGTCTCGTCGCGCACCGGCACCACCTTCGTCGTCACCATCCCCGGCGGCGAAAGCCGCACGGTGCACCTCAAGGTGCTCGGCGAACACCACGTCATGAACGCGCTGGCCGCCCTGGCGGTCGCCACCACGCTGGGTGTTTCGCTCGGCGAAGCCGTCACGGCGCTCGAGGGCGTCGCCCGCGCCGAACGCTGGCGCATGGAGGTGCTCGGCGGTCGCGACGACGTCACGATCATCAACGACGCCTACAACGCCAGCCCCGACTCCATGTCGGCGGCCATCAAGACGCTCGCCCAGATCAGCCCCGAGGGGTCCCGCACGGTCGCCGTGCTGGGTGCCATGTCCGAGCTCGGGGAGTTCGCGGGCGAGGAGCACGACCGCATCGGCCTACAGCTCGTGCGCCTCAACATCTCGCAGCTCGTGGTGGTGGGGGCCGAGGCCCGGCGCATGCACATCACCGCCATCAACGAGGGGTCGTGGGACGGCGAGTCGGTATACTTCGAAACGCAAGACGAGGCCTACGACTATCTGGCAACGGAGCTCCGAGCGGGCGACACCGTTCTGGTGAAATCGTCCAATTCCGCGAAGCTCCGCTTTCTCGGTGACCGGTTGGGAGAACTGTTCGCGTGGTAGCCCTTCTGACCGCCGCCGCCCTGTCGATGGCCTTCTCGCTCTTCCTCACACCCGTCTTCGTGCGGCTGTTCCGCAAGCTCAAGTGGGGCCAGTTCATCCGTGACGACGGCCCCCAGTCACACCACGCCAAGCGCGGCACCGCCACCATGGGCGGCATCGTCATCATCGTGGGCACGCTCTTCGGCTACTTCACGGCCATGCTCATCACGGGCGACCGCATCACCATGTCGGCCCTCCTCGTGCTGTTCATGATGGTCGGGCTCGGCGTCGTCGGCTTCATCGACGACTTCATGAAGACGCGCAAACAGCGCAGCCTCGGGCTCGGCGGGTGGGCCAAGGTGCTCGGCCAGGTCATCGTGGCCACGGCCTTCGCCATCATGGCGATGAACTTCCCCAACCAGGCCGGCATCACGCCCGCGTCGACGGCGATCTCGTTCACGCGCGACCTGCCGATCAACTTCCTGCTGATCGCCCCCGCCATTCCGCTCATCGGCGTGATCCTCTACCTCATCTGGACGAGCTTCCTGGTGGCCGCGGCCTCCAACGGCGTCAACGTCACCGACGGGCTCGACGGCCTGGCCACGGGTGCATCCATCCTGGCCATCGGCTCCTACGTCATCATCGGTTTCTGGCAGTCGAACCAGTCGTGCTTCAGCCCCAACCTCGCCGAGGCCGTGCGCTACAAGTGCTACGACGTGCGCGACCCGCTCGACCTCGCCATCGTGGCCGCCGCCATCTCGGGTGCGCTCATCGGGTTCCTCTGGTGGAACACGTCGCCTGCCCAGATCTTCCTCGGCGACACCGGTTCACTCGCCCTCGGTGGCGCCCTGGCCGCCCTCGCGATCCTCACGCACACCGAACTGCTGCTCGTCTTCATCGGTGGCCTCTTCGTCATCGAGACCGGCTCGGTCATCGTGCAACGTGCCTACTTCAAGATCACCCACGGCAAACGCATCTTCCGCATGAGCCCCATCCACCACCACTTCGAATTGAAGGGATGGGCCGAGGTCACGGTCGTCGTGCGCTTCTGGATCGTCGGCGGCCTGTTCGTCGCCGCCGGTGTCGGAACCTTCTACCTCGAATGGATCACCCGCTAGTGCCGCAGCAGAATCGCCTCGACGGTCTCACGAGTTGGCACGCCGACTGGACGGGCCTGAAAGTGGCCGTTCTGGGCCTCGGCGTGACGGGCTTCTCGGTGGCCGACACGCTCACCGAACTGGGGGCGGATGTCCTCGTCCTCGCGTCGAATGCGGCCGACGAGCGCGCTCAGCTGATCCCCGTCATCGGTGCCCGCCTCGTGCAGGCGTCGCTCGACGAGGTGCCGGCCGAGCTCGCCGAGCAGCGGCCCGACGTGATCGTCGTCTCGCCGGGCTTCGTGCCCACGCATCCGATTCTCGTGTGGGCGGCCGAGCAGGGCATCGCCGTGTGGGGCGACGTCGAGTTGGCCTGGCGTGTGCGCGACAAGGTGGGCACGCCCGCCGACTGGATCCTCGTCACCGGCACCAACGGCAAGACCACGACCGTGCAGCTGGCGGCCACCATGCTGGCAGCGGCCGGCCTGCGCGTGGCCCCGTGCGGCAACATCGGCGTGCCGGTGCTCGACGCGGTGCGCGACCCGGCGGGTTTCGACGTCTTCGTGGTCGAACTCTCGAGCTACCAGCTGCACTACCTGAGCGCGCAGACAGGCCCCGACCCGGTCACGCCGTTCTCGGCCGTCTGCCTCAACATCGCCGACGACCACATCGACTGGCACGGTTCGCTCGAGGCCTACGTCGCCGCCAAGGCGCACGTCTACGATCGCACCCGGGTGGCCTGCGTCTACAACAAGGCCGACGAGCGCACGATGCGCATGGTGCAGGAGGCCGAGGTCACCGACGGTGCCCGCGCCATCGGCTTCGACCTGGGTGTGCCCGGGCCCAGCGACTTCGGTGTGGTCGACGGCATCCTGTGCGACCGCGCGTTCCTCGAGGAACGCCACTCCTCGGCCCTCGAATTGACCACGGTCGACGAGCTGCACGAGCTCGGCCTCGCGGCGCCGCACATCGTGCAGAACGTGCTCGCTGCCGCGGCCCTCGCGCGCTCCTACGGCGTCACGCCCGAGCAGGTGCGGCTGGCGCTGCAGGGCTTCGCGCTCGACGCCCACCGCATCGAGGTCGTCGCGAGCGTCGGCGAGATCACGTGGGTCGACGACTCGAAGGCCACCAATCCGCACGCCGCCAATGCGTCGCTCGCGTCATACCCCTCGGTCGTCTGGGTGGTCGGCGGGCTGTTGAAGGGCGTGCAGATCGACGAGATCGTGCGCCGGCACGCCGACCGTGTGCGCGGCGTCGTCGTGATCGGCGTCGACCGCCAGCCGATCCTCGAGGCATTCGGGCGACACGCGCCCCAGGTGCCGCTGTTCGAGGTCGAGACATCCGACACTGAACAGGTGATGAGCGCGGCCGTCGATTTCGCGGCCGGCATCGCCGAACCGGGTGATGTGGTCTTGCTCGCTCCTGCAGCGGCATCGATGGACCAGTTCGCCAACTACGCAGAACGCGGCCACAAGTTCCAGCAGGCCGTGCGCACCTATCTGGGAGGTCAGGCAGATGAGCGCTCCACCGACCGACCGACCGACGACCGCTGAGCACAGCTCCGGCACGAAGGCCACCCGCATTTCGCTCGGGCGCATCTTCACGCCGGAGTCGAGCAACTACTACCTCCTTCTCGGTACGACGGTCTTCCTCGTGCTCATCGGCCTCGTCATGGTGCTGTCGGCCTCGTCGGTCGACTCGTTCCTCGACGACTCCGGCTTCTTCGGTGGGTTCTGGAAACAGGCGACGTATGCCGTGATCGGCATCCCGCTGATGCTCGTCATCAGCCGCATCCCCGCGATCTTCTGGAAGCGCTGGGCGTGGGTCGTGCTCGGCGGCGCGCTGCTGCTGCAGGCCCTCGTCTTCACGCCGCTCGGCTTCGCGGTCGGCGGAAACCTGAACTGGATCGCCATCGGCCCCATCTCGGGTCAGCCCTCCGAGCTGCTGAAGCTCGCGCTGGCCATCTGGCTGGGCGCGGTGCTCGGCCGCAAGATCGCGCTGCTCGGCGACTGGAAGCACGCGCTCATCCCCGCCGTTCCCGTCGCCATCATCGCGCTCGGCCTCGTACTCCTCGGGCACGACCTCGGCACCGTGATGATCATGGGCATGGTCGTGATCGGCGCGCTCTACTTCGCCAACCTGAAGCTGCGCTACCTCTCGCTGCCGTTCATCCTGGGCATCGTCGTCTTCCTGGGGTTCGCCATCACGAGCCCCAACCGAATGGCTCGCATCACGTCGTTCCTCGACGAGGACTGCGTCGACTACGAGAACCTCTGCTGGCAGCCGCTGCACGGCACGTGGGCGCTGGCCAACGGCGGTGTCTTCGGCCTCGGCCTCGGCAACTCGCGTGAGAAGTACTCGTGGTTGCCCGCCGCATCCAACGACTACATTTTCGCCATCATCGGCGAGGAGCTCGGCCTGATCGGCGCCGTGGTCGTGCTGCTGCTCTTCGTGCTGCTGGCCGTGGCGTTCGTGCGCATCATCCGGTCGAGCACCGACCCCTTCGCCCGCATCACGACGGGCGCGATCATGGTGTGGGTCATCGGCCAGGCCTTCGTCAACATCGCCGTCGTGCTGCGCCTGCTGCCCACGCTCGGCGTCCCCCTTCCCCTGATATCCGCCGGAGGCACGGCCCTGCTGACCTCCCTGGTGTCGATCGGAATCGTCCTCTCGTTCGCCCGCACGTCGGGTCGCGAGAAGGCGACGGGCCTCAGAGCCCCCGCATTCGGCACCCCCACCCGAGGAATTCAATGACCACCTATCTGCTCGCCGGCGGAGGCACTGCCGGCCACGTGAACCCCTTGCTGGCGGTCGCCGACACCATCCGCGAGAACGAACCGGATGCCGAGATCGTCGTGCTCGGAACGAAGGAGGGCCTCGAGGCCCGACTCGTGCCGGCGCGCGGCTACGAGCTGTCGACCATCGAACGCCTGCCCTTCCCGCGCAAGCCCAGCAAGAGCGCCATCACGTTCGGGTCCCGTTTTCGTGCGGCCGTGAACGACGTCGTCGCCCTGATCGCCGACCGCAAGGTCGACGTCGTCGTGGGCTTCGGCGGGTATGCCTCGGCCCCGGCCTATCTGGCGGCGCGACGCAGCAAGGTTCCCCTCGTCATCCACGAGGCCAATGCCAAGGCTGGCCTCGCCAACAAGCTCGGTGCGCGCTACACCCCCTTCGTCGGCGTGGCATTCCACGGCACGAAGCTGCGCGGGGCCCGTTTCGTCGGCATGCCGCTGCGCCCCGAGATCGAGCGTCTCGATCGCGATGCCGCCCGGGCCGAGGCCCGCGAACTCTTCGGCCTCGACGCCGACCGCCCGACGCTGCTCGCGACCGGCGGATCGTCGGGTGCCCGCCGCCTGAACACCACGGTTTTCGAGTCCCGCGACGACATCATCGCGGCCGGCTGGCAGATCCTGCACATCGTGGGCCGCAACTTCGATC
The DNA here is from genome assembly GCF_052783725.1 of Okibacterium fritillariae. Lineage (NCBI taxonomy): Bacteria > Bacillati > Actinomycetota > Actinomycetes > Micrococcales > Microbacteriaceae > Okibacterium > Okibacterium fritillariae. Next base: position 1,848,426 of record NZ_CP199917.1, on the reverse strand, counting down.
AGACCGACCCGGGTGAGAAGCATTACCGCCTGCTCGACTACTGCGACCGCATGGAGTTGGCCCTCGGGGTCGCCGACGCGGCCGTCTCGCGCGCCGGCTCCGGCACCGTCTCCGAGCTCTCGGCGCTCGGCGTTCCCGCGGTCTACGTGCCCTACCCGGTCGGCAACGGCGAGCAGCGCTTCAACGCCGCCGATTCGGTGCGCGCCGGGGGAGCGATCCTGGTGCTCGACGCCCAGTTCACCCCGTCGTGGGTGCGCTCCGATCTCATTCCGCTGCTCACCGACACCGTGCGCTTGCACGACATGGCCATCCAGGCGCGTTCGATGGGCACGCCGCAGGGCTCGCAGCGCATGTACGAGCTCATCCGGGAAGCGCTGAACTAGCCTCCCCGGCCACCCAGCCCGATGGGTTATAACTGAATCGGCCTTCAGGGCCACCGATTTCGAAAAGAGTGCGAACCCGTGACGATCAAACCTGACTTCTCCGTGGCGATTCCCGAAAATCTGGGCCGCCTGCACTTCGTGGGCATCGGCGGTTCGGGCATGAGCGGTATCGCGCGTCTGTTCGCGAACGCCGGCTACACCGTCACCGGGTCGGATGTGCGCGAATCGGGTGCCGTCGACGCGATGCGTGCGCTCGGCATCCCCGTCGCCATCGGCCATGATGCCGCCAACGTGGGTGATGCCGACACGCTCGTCGTCACGGGTGCGCTCTGGGAGGAGAACCCCGAATACCAGCTGGCGCTCTCGCTCGGGTTGCCCGTGCTGCACCGCTCGCAGGCCCTCGCCTGGCTCATCAACCAGCAGCGGTTGGTAGCCGTCGCGGGTGCGCACGGCAAGACCACGTCCACGGGCATGATCGTCACCGGTCTGCTGGGCCTCGGCGAGGACCCGAGCTTCGTCAACGGCGGCGTCATCGAGTCGTTGGGTGTGTCGAGCGCGCACGGCGAGGGCGACCTCTTCGTCGTCGAGGCGGATGAATCGGACGGTTCGTTCCTGCTCTACGACACGGCGGTCACGCTCATCACCAACGTCGACCCCGACCACCTCGACCACTACGGCTCGCTCGAGGCCTTCGAGCAGGCCTTCGTCGACTTCGCGCAGAAGTCCTCGGAGTTCGTCGTCATCTCGGCGGACGACCCCGGCGCGGTGCGTGTGACCTCGAAGCTCGAGGGTAAGCGCATCATCACGTTCGGCGAGAGCCCCGACGCCGATGTGCGTGTGCACTCGATCACCACCGAGGGCCCCGTGTCGTTCATTGTGTCGTTCGAGGGTCAAGACAACGGCGCCACCCTGACGGTGCCCGGGCGCCATAATGCGCTGAACGCGGCCGGTGCCTTCGCGGTGCTGGTGGGCCTCGGCTTCGGCGCGAGCGAGTCGCTGCGCGCCATCGCCCAGTTCGGCGGCACCGAGCGCCGCTTCGAGCTGCACGGAACGGTCGACGGCGTGAGCGTCTATGACGACTACGCGCACCACCCCACCGAGGTCGCTGCGGCTCTGTCGGCCGCGCGCACGGTCGTGGGCGAGGGCCGGATCATCGCCGTGCACCAGCCGCACCTCTACAGCCGCACGCGCCTGTTTGCTCGCGAGTTCGCCGAGACCCTCGAGCGCTATGCCGACCAGACCGTCGTGCTCGACGTCTATGGGGCGCGCGAAGACCCCGAGCCGGGCGTCACGGGCGCCCTCGTGAGCGAGAAATTCTCCGACCCGTCGAAGGTCGCGTTCATCGCCGACTGGCAGCAGGCGGCCGACTACACGGCATCGATCGCGCGTGAGGGAGATTTCGTCGTCACCCTCGGCTGCGGTGACGTGTACCGCATCGTGCCGCAGCTGCTCGGGTCGCTCACCGACCACCGCGGCTGAGGCATCCGATGAAACGACCGTCAGGTTTCACACCACCGCCTGAGGGCCGCCGACCCGTGCGCGGTTCTGCGGCGGGTGGCGCGGATGACGCGAGCCCCGACGCGTCCGAAGCGGCCTCGCCGCGCCGCTCGACGTCCGACACCTCGCGCTCGACGTCCCGCGCCGGCTCGGGCTCAGGAAAGTCGTCGCGCGGAGACAGCCTCTCTGCGGGCGATAAGAAGCCCCGTGGGGCCGAAGCATCGTCCAGCGCACACTCCTCGACTCCCGGTGCGCGTGCGAAGAAGACCGGTTCGTCGTCCAAGGAAAGCCGAGCGGCCCGGCCGGGTTCCTCCGCATCCTCGGCGGGCACGCGCACGCCGCAGCCCGGCGACGACGACGCCCGCGCATCCTCGGGTTTCCTCCCGAGCGTGCGACAGGCCCGGCGCGAGCGTAAACGCGTCGAACGCGCCGAGGTCAAACGCTTCACGGCCCGCTCGCGTCGCCGCCGCCGCACCTGGTTGATCGCGGGCGGCTCGGTCGTCGGCATCGGCGTGCTCGCGGCCGCTCTCGCCTTCAGCCCCATCCTCTCGGTGCGCACGATCGAGGTGGATGGCGCGGTGCGCGTCTCCTCCGACGCCGTCGTCCAGGGCCTCCAACCCATCGTCGGTTCGCCGTTCCCGCTCGTCGACCAGAGCGCCATCAAGGCCGAGCTCGTGAAGTATCCGCTCATCGAGTCGTATTCGGTCGAGAGCCGCCCGCCCGACACCCTCGTGGTCAAGCTCGTCGAGCGCACCCCGGTCGGCGTCATCGACACGGGGGAGGGCTTCACGGTCGTCGACGCCGCGGGTGTGGTCATCGAGGCATCCAACACGCAGCCCACGGGTTACCCGCTCATCGAGGTGCCCGACGGTGTGACGAGCGAGGGCTTCCAGTCCGCCGCCGGTGTGCTCCGCGCGATGCCCGACGAACTGCGCCAGAAGGTCGCCTCGGTCACGGCCAAGACGCACGACGACGTCACGCTGAAGCTGCGCGACACCGATGCGACGGTGCTCTGGGGCAGCGCGGATGACGGCGCCTTCAAGACCCTGGCCCTCGAACGACTCATGGCCGCCACCGACCCGGCCACGGTCGCGCAGTACGACGTCTCGTCGCGCAAGACCGTCGTGGTGCGCGAACAACCCTAATTTCCGCTCGGATATTCGCGACACGCGGCGCGGCGGGCGAGGTCGGGCGGCCTCTCGCCATAACGTTCAGATCAGGAATTGCATACTCAGCATAACTTTAAGCCTTAACTAGAGGTTGAAAGTTCGCATCGGAGGCCGGACGTGACAAACAACCAGAACTACCTTGCCGTGATCAAGGTCGTCGGCATCGGCGGTGGCGGCGTCAACGCTGTCAACCGCATGATCGAGCTCGGCCTCCGTGGGGTCGAATTCATCTCGATCAACACCGACGCCCAGGCGCTCTTGATGTCGGATGCCGACGTCAAGCTCGACGTGGGACGCGAGATCACCCGCGGCCTCGGTGCCGGCGCCGACCCCGAGGTGGGTCGCCGCGCCGCCGAGGACCACGCCGAAGAGATCGAAGAAGCCCTCGCCGGAGCCGACATGGTGTTCGTCACCGCTGGTGAAGGCGGCGGAACCGGTACGGGTGGCGCACCCGTCGTGGCGCGCATCGCCAAGTCGATCGGCGCCCTGACCATCGGTGTCGTCACGAAGCCCTTCGGCTTCGAAGGTCGCCGCCGCCAGGCCCAGGCCGAGCTCGGCGTCGCCAAGCTCAAGGAAGAAGTCGACACGCTCATCGTCGTGCCGAACGACCGCCTGCTCGAGATCAGCGACCGCGGCATCAGCATGCTCGAGGCCTTCTCCACGGCCGACCAGGTGCTGCTCGCCGGTGTGCAGGGCATCACCGACCTGATCACCACCCCCGGCCTCATCAACCTCGACTTCGCCGACGTCAAGAGCGTGATGCAAGGTGCCGGTAGCGCCCTCATGGGTATCGGTTCGTCGCGCGGCGCCGACCGCGCCATCAAGGCCGCCGAGCTGGCCGTCGCATCGCCCCTGCTCGAGGCATCCATCGAGGGTGCGCACGGCGTGCTGCTCTCGATCCAGGGTGGCTCGAACCTCGGCATCTTCGAGATCAACGACGCCGCTCGCCTCGTGCAAGAGGCCGTGCACGCCGAAGCCAACATCATCTTCGGTGCCGTCATCGACGACACCCTGGGCGACGAAGTGCGCGTCACGGTCATCGCCGCCGGTTTCGACGGGGGCGAGCCGCCGTCGCGCGACGCCGTCGCCAACCGCGACGCCGTGCTCGGAACGGGTGGCGTCGTCACCGCCAAGAACGATTCCCCCGAATCGGTCCAGGCGCCCGCCGCGGCTCCCATCGCCCCGGCCACGCCCGCTCCGGCCGCCGAGAAGAACGACACCTGGTCCATCTCCGAGGAGCGTCACTCCGTGCCGACCCCCGCTGTCGACCCGGCGTTCTCCGACGAGGACGAGCTCGACATCCCCGATTTCCTGAAGTAGCAATGGGTTCCACCGGGACCGTGCCCTCCGAGCACGGCCTCGCGGACCGACTGGCCGCCGTCTCTGCCTCCGTGGCCGAGGCGGCGGCCAGTGCCGGTAGAGACGCGAGCGAGATCACGACGATCGTCGTCACCAAGTTCCACCCCGCGAGCCTCGTGCGTGAGCTGTATGACCTCGGCGTGCGCGACGTGGGGGAGAACCGGCACCAGGAGGCCCGAGCAAAGGCCGCCGAGCTCGACGACCTCCCGGACCTGCGCTGGCACTTCGTCGGGCAGCTGCAGAGCAACAAGGCGCGCCAGGCCAGGCGTTATGCGCACGCCATCCATTCGCTCGACCGCGACAGCCTCGTGGATGCTTTAGCGACCGCCCCCGGCGACGACGACGCCCCGGCATCCATCGTCGACGGTTTCGTGCAGGTCGCCCTCTCCGAGAGCGACACGCGCGGCGGCGTGCAACCCGACGCCGTCGAGGCCCTGGTCGAACGCGTGCTCGCCGGCGACGGCATCCGACTGCGCGGTGTCATGGCGGTCGCACCCCTCGGCGAGGACCCCCAAACTGCCTTCGCTCGCCTGCGCGTCATCTCGGAGCGCGTGCGAGCCATCGATCCGGGCGCCGACCGCATCTCGGCCGGAATGTCAGGCGATTTCACAGCCGCGCTGAAAGAGGGCGCGACACACCTACGAATCGGCACCGCAATCACGGGTAACAGACCCGCGACCGGTTAATGTCGAAGAGGAAGAACCGCACAAACGGAGGTAGCGATGTCCAACCCGCTGAAGAAGACAATGGTTTACCTTGGCCTCGCCGACGAGGACCTTGAGTACGAGCAGCAGCAGCAGAACGAGGCGCCCCAGAAGGCTGCCCCGCGAGCCGAGAGCGCCGCTCCTCAGGCTGCCCCGACCCCCACGCGCGCGCCGGTTACGCCGCTGCGCCGCCCCACGGAGGTCAAGCAGGCCGCACCCGCCGAGCTCAACGAGATCCTCACGGTGCACCCCAAGCAGTACAAAGACGCGCAGATCATCGCCGAGACCTTCCGCGAGGGCGTGCCCGTCATCATCAACCTCTCGCAGATGTCCGAGGGTGACGCCCGTCGCCTGATCGACTTCGCCAGCGGCCTCTCGCAGGGCCTGCAGGGAAAGATCGAGCGCGTCACCAGCAAGGTCTTCCTGTTGTCGCCCTCGCACGTCGCCGTACTCGGCGACACGGTCGCTCAGCCCGTCGAGGGCGAGTCGACCTTCTTCGCTCGGCAATAATTAACGGGTGAGCACAACCTTCGCCATCATCGGCGGCATCCTCTACTTCTTGCTTCTGCTGTACTTCTTCGCGATGTGGGGCCGTTTCGGTCTCGACCTCGCGCGGAGCTTCAAGCCGAGCTGGCGTCCCCGTGGCGCCGGCTTGGTGGCAGCCGAAACCGTCTACGTCGTCACCGATCCTCCGATCCGGTTCTTCCGGCGGATTCTTCCCCCGCTGCGGGTGGGGCCGGTGGCGCTCGATTTCGGATGGAGTATCACGATGCTCTGCGTGATCATCGCCATGACGCTCGTGAACTCGTTCCTCCGCTGATCCCGAAAGTCCAGCGGGCGCGTGACGAGGTTTGCTAGCGTAGGCACGTCATCGAGATCTCGCTCGAAAACAACACAGTCGAAATAACAAAGGTGGGAAAGCCATGGCGCTAACTCCGGAAGATGTAGTCAACAAGCAGTTCCAGCAGACGAAGTTCCGCGAGGGATACGACCAGGACGAGGTCGACGACTTCCTCGACGAGGTCGTCGTCGAACTGCGTCGCCTCGTTGCCGAGAACCAGGAGCTCCAGGAGCGCCTCGAGAAGGCCGGTTCTTCCACCGAGAAGACCGAAGCCGCTCCCGCAGCTCAGGAGGCCCCCAAGGCGGCCGCTCCCGTCGCCGCTGCGCCCGCCGCCCCGGCCGAGAGTGTCGACGAGTCCGAGTCGTCCTCCAGCCTGCTGCAGCTCGCTCGTCGTCTGCACGACGAGCACGTGCGCGAAGGCTCCGAGAAGCGCGACGCCCTCGTCGCCGAGGGTCACGCCGCCGCCGCCCGGATCGTTGCCGAGGCCGAGGCCAAGCAGCGCGAGCAGGCCGCCATCCTCAACGAGCAGAAGGCCGGCATCGAGAAGAAGATCGATGAGCTGCGTGTCTTCGAGCGCGAATACCGTCAGAAGCTCCGCGGCTACATCGAGAGCCAGCTGCACGAGCTCGACCAGAACGCGGGCCCGTCCGGCGCGAAGGTCGGCGCAGACGCGTCCAAAGCGTAAGTCCCTTGCCGAATGAGTCCGGTGCCCCGCGGGGCACACGGGCGCTGATCGTACTCGCCTCCGTCGCGATTGCGGCGTATGCGCTCGATCAGTTCAGCAAGTTCCTCGTCGAGAGCAATCTCACGCTGGGTGAGCAGGTCCGGGTTCTGGGCGATGTGCTAGTTCTGCACTTCGTCAAGAACCCGGGCGCTGCCTTCTCCCTCGCCTCTGGCAGCACCTGGATCTTCTCGATCCTCGCGGCCGTCGTCACGGTGGTCATCATCGTGTTCGCCCGCAAGATCCGCTCGATCGGCTGGGGCGTCGTCTTCGGGCTGTTGCTCGGGGGAGTCCTCGGCAACCTGACCGACCGACTGTTCCGCGAGCCGAGCTTCGGCCTCGGGCACGTGGTCGACTTCATCAGCACCCCGTGGATGCTCCCCGCGATCTACAACGTCGCCGACATCTGCATCGTCACGAGCATGGGCCTGTTCATCCTGCTCACGCTGCGCGGCATCAACATGGACGGCACGCGCAGCATCTCCGCCAAGCGCGCCGCCGCCGAGGCGAAAGACCTGGCCGACGCCGAGCCGGCCGCCCGTTCCACCGACGAACCCCTTCGATAGAGACCCCATGGAATCACGTAGCCTCCCCGTTCCCGACGGGCTGGTGGGCTCTCGGGTCGACGCAGCCCTGGCCAAACTTCTCGGCTTCTCGCGAACGTTCGCGGCCGAGGTCGCCGAAGCCGGGGGAGTGAGCGTCGACGGCGTCGTCCTCGGCAAATCCGACCGGCTGCCGAAGGATGCTTGGCTCGAGGTGTCGTGGACACCCCGGGCCGAGCCCACCATCGTCCCCGTCGTCATCGACGACCTCACGGTCGTGCATGACGACGACGAATTTGTCGTCATTAACAAACCTGCCGGTGTGGCCGCGCACCCCTCGGTCGGCTGGAACGGCCCTACCGTGCTCGGAGCCCTCGCGGGCGCCGGTTTCCGGGTGAGCACGTCGGGCGCCGCCGAGCGCGCCGGCATCGTGCACCGCCTCGACGTCGGCACGTCGGGCCTCATGGTCGTCGCCAAGACCGAACGCGCCTACACGTCGCTGAAGCTCGCCTTCCACGACCGCGAGGTCGAGAAGATCTACCACGCCGTCGTGCAGGGCCACCCCGATCCACTCACGGGCACCATCGACGCGCCCATCGGCCGGCACCCCCGCCACGACTGGAAATTCGCCGTCACGGCCGAGGGCAAGCCGTCGGTCACCCACTACGAGACCGAAGAGGCGTTCCGCGCCGCGTCGTTCCTCAAGATCCACCTCGAGACGGGGCGCACGCACCAGATCCGAGTGCACATGGCGGCGCAGCGGCATCCGTGCGTGGGAGACACGCTCTACGGCGCCGAAGTCGCTCTGTCGGAGCGCCTGGGGCTCACGCGGCAGTGGCTGCACGCGGCCCAGCTGTCCTTCGATCACCCGGCCACGGGGGAGTGGGTCACGTTCACGGCGCCCTACCCGGCCGAGCTCGACCGCGCCCTCGAGATCCTGCGCGCCGAGGGCTGAAGCCCGGCGCACGACGCCGCGCCCGACGCCGCGCCCGACCCTCCTTCGGCCGGCATCCTGCGAGGCGCCGATGTCGCACGTCGGGGTTAGTCTTAAGTTCATCCCCACAAGGTCAGTCGGAGAAGTCTTGCCCTCATCAGACGACTCGTTCGTTCACCTGCACGTCCACAGCGAGTACTCGATGCTCGACGGCGCCGCCCGCGTCAAACCCCTCATCGAGAAGGCCGTGGCCGAAGGCATGCCCGCCGTCGCCGTCACCGACCACGGCAACGTTTTCGGCGCCTTCGACTTCTGGCGCACGGCCACCGAGGCGGGCATCAAACCCATCATCGGCACCGAGGCCTACATCACACCCGGCACGCACCGCAGCGACCGCACACGCGTGCGCTGGGGGGATGGCGGCGGCGACGACGTCTCGGGCGCCGGCTCCTACACGCACATGACGCTCCTGAGCGAGTCCACCGAGGGCATGCACAACCTGTTCCGGTTGTCGTCGCTCGCCTCGCTCGAGGGCTACTACTTCAAACCGCGCATGGACCGCGAGCTGCTGAGCACCTACTCCAAGGGTCTCATCGCGACGACGGGCTGCCCCTCGGGCGAGATTCAGACGCGGCTGCGACTCGGGCAATACAAGGAAGCCGTGCAGGCGGCATCCGATTACCGAGACATTTTCGGCAAAGAGAACTACTTCTGCGAGATCATGGACCACGGTCTGGGCATCGAGCGCCGCATCATGAGCGATTTGATCAAGCTCGCGGGTGAGCTCGACCTGCCGCTCGTGGCCACCAACGACCTGCACTACACCCACGCCGAGGATGCGACATCCCACGCCGCCCTGCTGTGCGTGCAGTCGGGCACCACGCTCGACGACCCCAACCGCTTCAAGTTCGACTCGAACGAGTTCTACCTCAAGTCGGCGTCCGAGATGCGACACCTGTTCCGCGACTACGAGAGCGCGTGCGACAACACGCTGCTCATCGCCGAGCGGTGCGATGTGGCGTTCAACACGAGCGCCAACTACATGCCGCGGTTCCCGGTTCCCGCGGGCGAGACCGAAGAGACCTGGTTCATCAAGGAGGTCGAGACGGGGCTGCACGAGCGCTACCCCGCCGGCATTCCCGACGACGTGCGCAAACAGGCCGACTACGAGGTCGGCGTCATCAGCCAGATGGGGTTCCCCGGCTACTTCCTGGTCGTCGCCGACTTCATCAACTGGTCGAAGAAGAACGGCATCCGTGTCGGCCCCGGCCGCGGTTCGGGCGCCGGTTCCATGGCGGCCTACGCCATGAAGATCACCGACCTCGACCCGCTGCGACACGGCCTCATCTTCGAGCGGTTCCTCAACCCCGACCGCGTCTCGATGCCCGACTTCGACGTCGACTTCGACGAGCGTCGGCGCGGCGAAGTCATCCGCTACGTCACCGAGAAATACGGCGACGAGCGCGTGGCCCAGATCGTCACCTACGGCACCATCAAGGCCAAGCAGGCGCTGAAAGACTCCTCGCGCGTGCTCGGCTTCCCGTTCGGCATGGGCGAGAAGCTCACCAAGGCCATGCCGCCGCCCATCATGGGCAAGGACATCCCGCTCACCGGCATCTTCGACAAAGACCACCCGCGCTACAAGGAGGCGTCCGACATCCGCTCGGTCGTCGAGTCCGACCCCGAGGCGCAGACCGTGTTCAACACGGCGCTCGGGCTCGAAAACCTGAAGCGGCAGTGGGGCGTGCACGCGGCCGGTGTGATCATGTCGAGCGACCCGCTGATCGACATCATCCCGATCATGAAGCGCGAACAAGACGGTCAGATCGTCACGCAGTTCGACTACCCGGCGTGTGAGTCGCTCGGGCTGATCAAGATGGACTTCCTGGGGTTGCGCAACCTCACGATCATCGACGACGCGCTCGACAACATCGAGGCCAACCGCGGTTTCCGGCCCGTGCTCGAAGACCTCGACTTTGACGACCAGGGCGCCTACGACCTGCTGTCCCGCGGCGACACCCTGGGCGTGTTCCAGCTCGACTCCGGGCCCATCCGGTCGCTCCTGCGCCTCATGCGCCCCGACAACTTCGAGGACATCTCGGCCCTCATCGCGCTCTACCGCCCGGGGCCCATGGGTGCCAACTCGCACACCAACTACGCGCTGCGCAAGAACGGCCAGCAGCCGATCACGCCCATCCACCCCGAGCTCGAAGAGCCGCTCAGCGAGGTGCTCTCGACCACCTACGGTCTGATCATCTACCAAGAACAGGTCATGGCCATCGCGCAGAAGGTGGCCGGGTTCTCGCTCGGTCAGGCCGACATCCTGCGGCGCGCCATGGGTAAGAAGAAGAAGTCCGAGCTCGACAAGCAGTTCGCGGGCTTCTCGGCGGGTATGACGGCCAACGGCTACTCGATGGCGGCCGTCGAAACGCTGTGGGCCATCCTGCTGCCGTTCTCCGACTACGCCTTCAACAAGGCGCACTCGGCGGCGTACGGCGTGCTGTCCTACTGGACCGCCTACCTCAAGGCGCACTTCCCGGCCGAGTACATGGCCGCGCTGCTCACGAGCGTGGGCGACGCGCGCGACAAGCTCGCCCTCTACCTGAACGAATGCCGCCGCATGGGCATTCAGGTGCTGCCGCCCGACGTCAACGAGTCGATCGGCTTCTTCGCGGCCGTCGGCGAAGACATCCGCTTCGGTCTCGGCGCCGTGCGCAACGTCGGCAGCAACGTGGTCGCGGGCATCCGCCAGGCGCGCACCGAGAAGGGGCGCTTCGAGAGCTTCCACGACTACCTGCGCAAGGTTCCGCTGCACGTGGCCAACAAGCGCACCACCGAGTCCCTGATCAAGGCCGGCGCGTTCGACTCGCTCGGCAACACGCGCCGGGCGCTCGTTGAATGCCACGAGGATGCCGTCGAATCGGCCGTCAACGACAAGCGCAACGAGGCCAAGGGGCAGGTCGGTTTCGACTTCGACAGCCTCTGGGACGAGCCGCAGGCCGCGCAGCAGGTGCCCGATCGGCCCGAGTGGTCGAAGCGTGACAAGCTCGCCTTCGAGCGCGACATGCTGGGGCTCTACGTCTCCGACCATCCTTTGGCCGGCCTCGAGATCCCGCTCGCGAAGCACGCGTCCACGACCATCACCGACCTCATGGCGGCCGAGTCCACCGAAGACGGCGACACCGTGACCATCGCGGGGCTCATCACGAGCGTGCAGCACCGCGTGGCCAAGGCATCCGGAAACCAATACGGCATGATCCAGGTCGAGGACTTCGGCGGTGAGATCACCGTGATGTTCATGGGGAAGGGCTATCAGGAGTTCCAATCCGCCCTCATCGCCGACACCGTCGTGGTCGTGCGCGGGCGGGTGAGCATGCGCGACGACGGCATGAACCTGCACGCGTACTCGCTGTTCGCCCCCGAGCTCGAGCAGGCCGACGAGACGGGCCAATTGACCCTGGTCATGCCCGATTCCCGGGCGACCACGGAGATCGTCGGTGCCCTGCGCGACATCCTCGTTCGCCACCCCGGCGAAGCCGAGGTGCGTTTGAAACTCGTGCGCGGCGACGTGGCACGCGTGTTCGAGGTGCCCAAGCCCGTCAAGGTGACGGCCGATCTCTTCGGCGAACTCAAGTCATTGCTCGGTCCGAATTGCCTCGGATAAGATCACGCTGACCTTCCCCGGGCGACTCGCTCGTCCGACGGCCATGCCGGCCGGCCCCACCCACTCCCACAGAAGGAGCAACAATGACGGATTCCACTCCGCGCAACGACCAGTGGGGGCCTCCGCCGTCGCCGCACCAGGGCGCACCGGGCGCACCCCAGCCCGCCGCGGGCCAGTACGGCACCGGTCAGTATGGCTCGGGTCAGTACGGCTCGGGCCAGAACGGCTCCGGTCAGTTCGGCACCGGTCAGTACGGTGGGCAGCAGCCTCAGGGCGCCGCTCCGGCACAGCCCTACGGCACGGCTCCGGGCCAGCCCTATGGCGCGCAGGCCACGGGGCCGTTCGCGGCACCGCAGAAGAACGACACGCCGAAGGCGCCGAAGAAACGCACCAATGATCAGGGTCTGGCGTTCGGCGTCGGCCCCTTCACGCTGCGCGAGATCATTGTTCTGGGCCTCACGGTGCTGCTCCTCGTCGCATCCTTCCTGCCCATCATCTCGGGCGGGTTCATCGACTACTACTCCGTGTGGGCTCCGTTCACCTGGCTCGTGATCCCCGGTCTGCTGCTCGTGCTCGCCTCGGCCGTGCTCATCACCCTGCGCCGCCTGGTGCCGTCGCTCCGCACGAAGCTGCGCGTCGGTTCGCTGTCGGTCGACCAGTTCGCTTCGGTGTCCGTCATCGTCACGGGCTCCTTCTACCTCGGCCTGCTCATCATCGTGGGCACCGCCAGCGCGGCGATCTCGCCGTTCGGCGCGGGCTTCTCGGTCGGCGCGGGCGTCATCCTGGGCTTCCTCGTGAGCCTCGCCCTGCTCGTCGTCACCACACTCGGCAGCATCATCCCGCCGTTCAAGGCCGACTTCGCCGACCGCGGCGAGTCGCCCGCGCATCCGACCGCGCGCCCCGCTGCTGCCCTGGCCGCTCGACCCAAGCCGGAGAAGAGCAACGCCTTCCCCGGTCAGCAGGGTCAGGCCGGTCAGCAGGGCCAGCCCGGCCCCCACGGCCAGCAGTATGCCGCTCCCGGTGCCCAGGGCAACACGGGCGCCTACCCGGCCAACGGCTGGAACGCTCAGGCACCGCAGAACCCCGGCCAGGGTGAAACGGGCCGGTACGGCGCCGGTTTCGGCGGCGGCTACAACGGTGGCGGTCAGAACCAGACGGGCCAATTCGCGGGCGGCCAGTTCGGTGCCAGCCAGAACGGTGCCGGCCAGAACGGTGCCGGCCAAAACGGTGCCGACCAGAACGGCGCCGACGCGACGTCCTCCTACGCCGCGGGTTCCTTCGCTCCACCCTCTGCAGACGACCAGCCCACCAGCCAGTTCGGGTACGCCCGCCAGGGCGACGCATCATCGGATTCCCCGCTGGCTGCCGGCGACGGCGGTGCCGCACGCGAATGGGCGGCCGACGACTCCGCTGCTGGCCCCCAGTCGCCCGTGCTCGACAACGCCGCTCCCGAATCCGCGCCGACGGCCTTCGAGAGCCTCGGCCTCGAGGACTCGGATGATGTGCGCACGACGCCGTCTCGCGAAGACGCCGCACACGACGAGTCGGCTGAACGGACGAGCACCGATTTCGAACAGCCCTCTGAGAACACGCAGGGGTCGATCGATTCGCCCATCGCTGCGCCGACCTCGGCAGGCCCGTTCGGTGCCGACGCGCCCGCAGACACCGCCGAGTCCGCCACCGACGCTCCGAGCGACGCTGTCGTTGACGCTCCGAGCGAAGCCGCTGCCGACGCTCCGAGCGAAGCCGCTGCCGACGCTCCGAGTGAAGCGGCGACCGAGACGGTTCTGCGTTCCGACATCCCGTCGTTCGCGCCGAACGTCGACTTCGGCTCGTCGCCTCGTTCGACCGACCCGCAGGACGATGACGACGACCCGGACGACGCGATCCCCGCGGCCGACCCGACGCCCGTCTCCGCCCTGCGTCACGTCTCCGAGCACGAGAGCGAGGTCGAGCCGCCGGCCGCCGTCTCGACGCAGCCGTTCTGGGTCTACTCGCCCGTTCCGCGTCCCGTCTACGACGAGCACACGGGCGTGACGGTCTTCGAGATCGGCCCGTCGGCGTGGGCCCTCGCGGTCGTCGACCGCGGCACGGAACTCGTGATCCGTCACGACGACGGACGCGTGGGCGTGTTGCGCGACCTCGAGAACCTGACGCGAGGCTAGTCCGGACGGGTGGTCGCCAACGTCGACCGCCTCAGCACGGAAACGAAGGGAGCGGGCCTCGGGCTTGCTCCCTTCGTCGTATCTTCGGACCGAGTCAACCCCGGTAAAGTCGTTCCTATGGTGAACACAATCGATCTCCGCGGCCGCTCTTTGACACCCTCGGAGCTCGAGCACCTCATCCCGCGCCCCGTCGTCGACGTCTCGGTCGCCCAAGACGCCGCGGCCGCCCTGATCGCCGAGGTCCGTGCCGAAGGGGCCGCCGCGCTCACGCGTCACGCCGAGCGATTCGACGGGGGAGCACCCGCTTCCTTCCGGGTGCCGGCAGCCGATCTCGAAGCCGCGCTCGAGGGCCTCGACCCGGCCGTGCGCGCCGCCCTCGAAGAGACCATCCGACGCGTTCGCGTCGGCACCGCGGCTCAGGTTCCGCCGCAGCAGACCACCGAGATAGCGCCCGGCGCGCGCATCGTGCAGCGCTGGCAGCCCGTGGGGCGCGTCGGCCTCTACGTGCCCGGCGGCAAGGCCGTCTACCCCTCGAGCGTGATCATGAACGTCGTCCCCGCGCAGGTCGCCGGCGTGCGTTCGATCGCCCTCGCCTCGCCGGCTCAGCGCGAGTTCGGCGGCAACGTGCACCCCACCATCCTCGCCGCCGCGCGCCTCCTCGACATCGACGAGGTCTACGCCATCGGTGGTGCGAGCGCAATTGGCGCCTTCGCCTATGGTGTCCCGGATGTCGGACTCGAGCGTGTCGACGTCGTCACGGGCCCCGGCAACATCTTCGTCGCGGCCGCCAAGCGCCTCGTGCGCGGACAGGTCGGCATCGACGCCGAGGCGGGCACGACCGAGATCCTCGTGATCGCCGACGAGAGCGCCGACCCCGATTTCGTCGCGTCCGACCTCATCAGCCAGGCCGAGCACGACGAGGCTGCGGCGTCGCTCCTCGTCACCGATTCAGAAGCCTTCGCTCACGCGGTCGAAGCCTCGCTCGAGAAGTTGCAGCAGTCGACGCGTCACGGCGCGCGCGTGGCCGAGGCGCTGTCCGGCCCGCAATCGGCCATCGTTTTGGTCGACGACCTCGATCGTGCGGCCGAGTTCAGCAACATCTACGCTCCCGAGCACCTCGAGATCCAGACCCGGCGCGACGACGATGTGCTCGCGCGCATCACCGACGCGGGCGTCGTCTTCCTCGGAGCATCCTCGCCCGTGAGCCTCGGCGACTACATGGCGGGTTCGAACCACGTCCTCCCCACGGGCGGTCAGGCCCGCTTCTCGTCGGCCCTCGGCGCCTACACGTTCCTGCGGCCGCAGCAGATCGTCGAGTACGACCGCGCGGCGCTTCAGGATGTCTCCGACCGCATCGTGGCCCTGTCCCGGGCCGAAGCCCTGCCCGCCCACGGCGACGCGGTGTCACAACGCTTCTCCACAGGCACCTCGGATGCCGCATCCTCCACAGGCTCGTCCGACCAGATCCCCGCGCCCGCCGAGCCGGTATCCTGACAACACCATGTATTGCCCCTTCTGTCGCCACCCCGATTCCCGTGTCATCGACTCGCGCACGAGCGACGACGGTCTGTCGATCCGCCGCCGCCGTCAGTGCCCCGAGTGCGGCCGGCGCTTCAGCACCACCGAGACGTCGAGCCTCAACGTCATCAAGCGCAGCGGCGTCGTCGAGCCGTTCAGCCGTGAGAAGGTCGTCAGCGGCGTGCGCAAAGCCTGCCAGGGTCGCCCGGTGACCGACTCCGATCTCGCCCTGCTCGCGCAGAAGGTGGAGGAGAGCATCCGGCAGACCGGCGCGTCCCAGATCGAGGCCAACGAGATCGGTCTGTCCATCCTCACGCCGCTCCGCGAGCTCGACGAGGTTGCCTATCTGCGTTTCGCGAGCGTGTATCAAGCGTTCGATTCGCTCGAAGACTTCGACGCGGCTATCGGGCAGCTGCGTGCCGAGCATGAGGCCGGGCACGACGCGGCTTCCGCCACTACCGAAGCCTGATCGCCGCACCCCGACACGCCCGATACACCTGACACCCCGAACATCCCCGACCTCCTGGGTGGGCCACAGCTGGTTCGTCCCGACACCCGACCGCTGGAGCATCCCATGTATCGCCTGCTGTTCGACCACGTCCTGTCGAAGTTCGAGCCCGAACGCGCGCACCACATGGCCGCGCTCGTCATCCGGGCCATCCCGGCGCTCGGTGCGGCGACCGCGGTCAAGCGCTACACGGCGCCCACCGGCGACCTCAGCGTGCACACGCTCGGCATGACCTTCCCGACGCCCTTCGGCATCGCCGCTGGTTTCGACAAAGACGGCACCATGTTCGCCGGCCTCAGCGCCCTGGGCTTCGGCCACGTCGAGGTGGGCACGCTCACGGCGCACGCGCAGCCGGGCAACCCGAAGCCGCGCCTGTTCCGCCTGGTCGACGACAAAGCGCTCATCAACCGCATGGGGTTCAACAACGGGGGAGCGCAGGCCGCCGCGCGCCGCCTCGGCCGCGAACGTGGCCGCTCGGGCCGCGCTGTGCTCGGCATCAACATCGGCAAGAGCCGTGTGGTCGACGTCGATCGCGCCATCGACGACTACCTGACGAGCACGGCCGTCCTGGCGCCGATCGCCGATTACCTCGTGGTCAATGTGAGTTCTCCCAACACTCCGGGCCTGCGCGGCCTCCAAGAGCTCGACAAGTTGGCGCCCCTGCTCGCAGCGGTAAAGGCGGCCGCGGGTCGCACGCCGCTCCTCGTGAAGATCGCTCCCGATCTGGCCGACGACGAGGTCGTGCGCATCTCCGAACTCGTGGTGCGGCTGGGCCTCGACGGCATCATCGCCACCAACACGACCATCTCTCGCGAGGGCCTTCGATCGAAGCCGTCCCTCGTCGCCGAGGCGGGCGCGGGCGGCCTCTCCGGAGCCCCGGTCGCCGCACGCTCTCTCGCGGTGCTCCGCATCATCCGCGGCGTCGTGCCCGCCGACCTGTGCGTCATCTCAGTCGGAGGAGTAGACACGGCCGAGGATGTCGCGACCCGCCTCGCCGCCGGTGCAACCCTCGTGCAGGGCTACACGGCGTTCCTCTACCGCGGCCCGCTGTGGGCACGCCAGATCAACCGCGGCCTCGCGCGCCTTCGCTCCTCCGCGGCGTAGACCGATCCGTGCGTGGCCAACCGCGGCCTCGCGCGACTGCGCGGTGTAACTCGACCTCACGGTGATCAAGCACGGTTCAGCGCGATCTTGGTTCTCAGCGACCTGGCTCGTCCCGAGCATGGTCGAACGCGCCCCGCCTCTCGCGATTCGATCTGGCTGGCCGGCGCACAACGCAGAAAGCCGCCGACGATTGCTCGTCGACGGCTCGAATTCTGCGGCGCCCGATGGCGCCGGGCTCCCGACCTACTTGACCTTGTCGGGGAACTGACCGCGCTTCACCTGCGGCTTCGGCAGGCGCAGGGCGCGCAGCTGCAGGGCCCGGATGGCGGCATACCAACGCACGCCACGCTCGACGTTGTCGACGCCGAACTTCTCGCCCAGTTTGCGCTTCACGCGGTAGGCCAGGAAGAACGAGTCGATCACGGCCAGGGCGAAGAAGAGCCACAGCGCGAGCATGCCGTAGAGCTGCACGGCCGGGTCGGGGAAGAACGTCAGAACGATAACGACGAACATGAGGGGAATGAGGAACTCGCCGATGCTGAAGCGGGCGTCGACATAATCGCGCACCCAACGCTTCTGCGGACCCTTGTCGCGCACCGGCAGGTAACGGTCTTCGCCGGCGGCCAGACCGATGCGGGCCCGCTCGCGCTCGACGGACAGCTGGGCGCGGGCCTGACGGGTCGCTTCTTTGCGGTCGTTCGGCACCAGCGGGCGCTTGTTGGCGGCTTCGCGCTCTTTACGAGTCGGCGTCGGGCGTCCCTTGCCGGCGTTGATGCGAGCCTGGGTCTCTTCAGCGGTCTCGATATGAGCCGATGTCTCGGCCGCGTTTCGGGTTTCAGTGTGCTTGGTCACGTGGGGTCCTCGGATCGGTTGCTCTTAAGATTACCTGTATGACCGAAACCCAGGAGAATTCATCCAGCTCATTGTCCGGAACGGATGCCGCGATCCGGCAGGCCGTCCGTGACCGGCTTCCCTCGACCATCGCCGATCTGTCGCAGCTCGTCCGCCTCCCGAGTGTCTCGTGGAACTCCTTCGACCCCGAGAACGTGGTCAAGAGCGCCGAGGCCGTCGCCGAGCTCGCACGCGGAACCGGCATCTTCGACACGGTCGAGATCAAGCGCGCGGCCATCGAGGACACCGAGACGCTCGGCCGCCCCGCCGTGCTCGCGAAGCGCGCCGCGAAGAACGGCCGCCCCACCATCCTGCTCTACGCCCACCACGACGTGCAGCCCCCCGGAAACGCCGCCTACTGGGACACCCCTCCCTTCGAGCCGACCGTCAAGGGCGACCGCCTCTACGGCCGCGGTGCTGCGGACGACAAGGCCGGCGTCATGGCGCACATCGGTGCCATCCGCGCGTTGACGGATGCCGTGGGCGCCGACCTCGATCTCGGTATCGCCCTCTTCGTCGAAGGTGAAGAAGAGTCGGGTTCGCTGTCCTTCTCGAACTTCCTCGTCGACAACCGCGAAGCCCTGCAGGCCGACACCATCGTCGTCGCCGACTCCAACAACTGGGACACCGAGACGCCCGCCCTCACGGTGGGTCTGCGCGGAAACGTCAAGTTCACGCTCACGGTCTCCACGCTCGCGCACGCCTCGCATTCCGGCATGTTCGGGGGAGCGGTGCCCGACTCGATGCTCGCCACCATCCGCCTGCTCTCCACCCTGTGGAACGAGGATGGCTCGGTGGCCGTCGACGGTCTGACCACCTACGACGGTGAAACCCCCGACTACGACGAAGAGCAGCTGCGTCAGGAAGCCGGAATCCTCGAGGGTGTCACGCCGATCGGCCGCGGCAGCATCCTGAGCCGCATCTGGGGCCAGCCCTCGATCACCGTCACCGGCATCGACGCCCCCTCCACCGATGCCGCGTCGAACACGCTCGCACCGACCACCTCGGTCGTGCTCAGCATCCGCATCGCCCCCGGCCAGAACGCCGAAGACGCGCTGCAGGCCGTCGAAGCCCACCTGCGCGCACACGCGCCCTTCGGCGCGCACATCTCGCTCGCCAAGTTCGAGCTGGGAAACCCCTTCCTCGTCGACACCTCGGGCGAATCGGTACGCGCCGCCAAACAGGCCATGGCGGATGCCTGGGGCGTCGAGCCCGTCGAGCTCGGCATCGGTGGCTCCATCCCGTTCATCGCCGACCTCGTGCGCGAATTCCCGAACGCCGAGATCCTCGTGACAGGTGTCGAAGACCCCGACTCGCGCGCGCACAGCCCCAACGAGTCGCTGCACCTCGGCGTCTTCGAGAAGTCGCTGCTGGCCGAGGCGCTGCTGCTCGGACGCATGAACGCTCAGACCAGCGGGGAATGAACCGAGCCGATTGCCGGTTGCAGAGCTTAGACTTGATCTAACAGCTTCGACTGCGGCTTCTGTAGCCGGCAATCGGGCCCCGAAACCCCAAGGAGAGTCATGACAGACACGATGTCACCGGTGGCGACCACCGCCGCTCCCGCAGAGACCATTGCCCCCGCCCACGGCGTCGGGCTGTCCGACGGTGCGGCCCAGAAGGTGCGCAACCTGCTCGAGCAGGAAGGCCGCGACGACCTGCGTCTGCGCGTCGCCGTGCAGCCGGGCGGATGCTCGGGCCTCATCTACCAGCTCTACTTCGACGAGCGCATGCTCGACGGCGATGCAACGGTCGACTTCGACGGCGTCGAGGTCATCGTCGACAAGATGAGCGTGCCCTACCTCGATGGCGCTTCGATCGATTTCGAGGACACCATCCAGAAGCAGGGCTTCACGATCGACAACCCCAACGCCCAGGGCAGCTGCGCGTGCGGGGACAGCTTCCACTAGAGCTGAGAGCGTTTCGCACCTGAGGCGCGAATACGTGAGGACGAGGGGTCCGGCCGCGACAGGCCGGGCCCCTCGTCTTTTGTTTTGCGTCGGGAACAGCACAATTGCCCTTTCCGGCCCGTAAATGGTCACGACCTCTCGGCACTATCGGGATAGACTGACAGGGAACTAACAGTGTCTTCTGAAAGGTCCCAGGTGCGTTCGAAACGTCGACTCCGATGGGCTGTAATTCCGGTCGCGATCACTCTCGCAGTGGTCCTCGCCGGTTGTACCCAAGCCGAGCTACACGGTTATCTCCCCGGTTTTATCGAGGGTGAGGCACCGGTTACCAACCACACCGAGCGGGTCGCAGGCCTCTGGGTCACGTCCTGGATCGTGCTTCTCGCGGTCGGTGTCGTCACCTGGGGTCTCCTCATTTGGGCGATCGTGGTCTACCGCCGCCGCAAGGGCCAGACCGGCCTTCCCGCGCAGCTGCGGTACAACATGCCCATCGAGATCTTCTACACGGTGATCCCGCTGATCCTGGTGCTGGGCTTCTTCGCCTTCACCGCCCGCGATCAGGCTGCCATCGAGCAGCCCACGGCCAACCCCGACGTCAAGATCGAGGTCTTCGCCAAGCAGTGGGCGTGGGACTTCGTCTACCCCGACGCGGTCGAGGGTGAAGACGTGTGGTCCACGGGCGTGCAGGCCCAGGACGAGCCCAACGCCGACCGTGGCACGGTCAACCAGGAGCTGCTCCCGACGCTCTACCTGCCCAAGGGCAAGACCGTCGAGATCGCCCTGCAGTCGCGCGACGTCATCCACTCCTTCTGGGTCATCGACTTCTTGTACAAGAAGGACATGTTCCCCGGCAAGATCAACTACATGTACTTCACGCCCGAGCGCGAAGGCACCTACGCCGGCAAGTGCGCCGAGCTCTGTGGTGAATACCACTCGCTCATGCTCTTCAACGTGAAGGTCGTCTCGCCCGGCGAATACGAGGACTACCTCGAGTCGCTGGCAGATCAGGGCAACGTGGGTGATTTCGGCGAGGAATACTCTCGAAACAGCAACCTCCCGGGCACCACGCCCGCGTCGGCCGAGGAAGAAGGCAAGTAGGCCATGGCTACCACCATCGAACTCCCTTCGGGCCAGGCGAGCGTCATCGATCGCTCGTCGGTCGAGCACAAGGGAAACATCCTGGTCAAGTGGATCACGTCCACCGACCACAAGACCATCGGGTACATGTACCTGATCTCGTCGTTCATCTTCTTCTGCATCGGCGGCGTGATGGCCCTCATCATCCGCGCGCAGTTGTTCGAGCCCGGCCTCGCGCTGCTCTCGACGAAAGAGCAGTACAACCAGCTCTTCACGATGCACGGCACGATCATGCTTCTCATGTTCGCGACGCCCCTCTTCGCCGGCTTCGCCAACGCGCTCATGCCGTTGCAGATCGGCGCCCCCGACGTGGCGTTCCCGCGTCTGAACGCCTTCGCCTTCTGGCTCTACGCCTTCGGCAGCATGCTCGCCGTCGGCGGGTTCCTCACCCCTCAGGGTGCGGCCTCGTTCGGATGGTTCGCCTACGCACCGCTCTCGAGCACCACGTTCTCGCCCGGCGTCGGAGGAAACCTCTGGGTCCTGGGCCTCGCGCTGTCGGGCTTCGGAACGATCCTCGGTGCCGTCAACTTCATCACCACGATCATCACGATGCGTGCCCCCGGCATGACCATGTTCCGCATGCCGATCTTCACGTGGAACACGCTCGTCACCTCGCTGCTCGTGCTGATGGCATTCCCGGTCCTCGCCGCCGCCCTGTTCGCACTGGGCGCCGACCGAGTGTTCGGGGCGCATATCTATGACGCTGAAAACGGTGGCGTCATCCTGTGGCAGCACCTGTTCTGGTTCTTCGGTCACCCCGAGGTGTACATCATCGCGCTGCCGTTCTTCGGCATCGTCTCCGAGATCTTCCCGGTGTTCAGCCGCAAGCCGATCTTCGGTTACAAGACCCTCGTCTACGCGACCATCGCCATCGCCGCCCTGTCCGTGACCGTGTGGGCTCACCACATGTACGTCACCGGTTCGGTTCTGTTGCCGTTCTTCTCGCTCATGACGATGCTCATCGCGGTTCCGACCGGTGTGAAGATCTTCAACTGGATCGGCACCATGTGGCGCGGCTCCGTCACCTTCGAGACCCCGCTGCTCTGGTCGCTGGGCTTCCTGGTCACCTTCGTCTTCGGTGGCCTCACGGGTGTCATCCTGGCCTCGCCGCCGCTCGACTTCCACGTGTCCGACACGTACTTCGTCGTCGCCCACTTCCACTACGTCGTCTTCGGCACCGTCGTGTTCGCGATGTTCGCCGGCTTCTACTTCTGGTGGCCCAAGTGGACCGGCAAGATGCTCAACGAGAAGCTCGGCTACTGGCACTTCTGGTTGCTCTTCATCGGATTCCACACCACGTTCCTCATCCAGCACTGGCTGGGGGTCATGGGCATGCCGCGTCGTTACGCGACGTACTCGCCCGAGGACGGTTTCACCTGGATGAACCAGCTGTCGACCATCGGCGCCATGATCCTCGCCGTGTCGCTCATCCCGTTCTTCCTGAACGTGTACCTGACGGCCCGCAAGGCTCCGAAGGTCACGGTGAACGACCCGTGGGGTTACGGCGGATCGCTCGAGTGGGCAACATCTTGCCCGCCCCCGCGCCACAACTTCACGTCGATCCCGCGAATCCGTTCCGAGCGTCCCGCGTTCGACCTGAACCACCCCGAAGCCGGCCTGCCGGTCGGTGTGGGTCCGGCCAAGGACGCCCCCGATGCCCCCACGGTCGACCTCGGCGCCGGAGAGGTGAAGTAACCCATGAAAGCTAACGTCGTCCTCTTCTGGATCATCGCCGTCTTCTGCTTCCTCCTTGCGGGTGTCTACACCTTCTGGAGCCTGGTCGATCCCTTCCACGGCTACGTGGAGTGGGTGGGCACCGTCGCACTCACCTTGAGTGGTGCGCTGGGCGCGTTCCTCGCCTTCTACTTGGGCCGCGTGCACAAGCAGCAGGGCGCCGAACTCCCCGAAGACACGCTCACGGCCAACATCGACGATGGTGACCCCGAGATCGGTTTCTTCAGCCCCTGGAGCTGGTGGCCCATCATCCTCGCCGGTGGTGGCGCGCTCGTCATGCTCGGCCTCGCGGTCGGCATCTGGATCGCCTTCGGTGGTGTCGCCCTCACGGTCATCGCGATCACGGGTTGGACCTACGAGTACTACCGCGGCTACCACGCGCGCTAAACGCCGCTGAGAGCCTCGCGAATGCCGTTCCCTCGCAGGGAGCGGCATTCGTCGTTTAACCGGCTGTGAGCGCAACGAAGGACCACTCGTGGGCCATAGAGGGACCCGGGGGAGAACGGAGTCTGCTCCGGCGTCAGAGCCGACGGCCTGCTATCCCTCGGACGGCTTGGCGACGCGCGCTCAGGAGCGACTCGCACGGTGTCGAAGCCAACGGTCAGCAGCCACTCACGCGGGATCGAAGCCAACGGTCAGCAGTCACTCACGCGGGATCGAAGCCAACGGTCAGCAGTCACTCACGCGGGATCGAAGCCAACGGTCAGCGGCCTCTCAGCCGGACAGAGAGTTCGGCGTCGGCCGTGGCGTCGAACTCGTCGCGCGATCGCATGACCTGCTCGATGTGTTGCTCGGCCCACGAGCTGAGCGCCCGCAACGGGTCTCGGAGCGTCTGGCCGAGCGGGGTCAGCTCGTACTCGACACGCGGAGGTATTTCGTCGTAAGCGATGCGGGTCACGATGCCGTCCCGTTCGAGATCCCGCAACGTCGCGGCGAGGACTTTGCCGCTGATGCCCTCGACCCTCGTGCGGATGTCGCCGAAGCGGACGGGGCCGGCGCTCAGCGTGATCACGATCATGGCGGTCCACTTGTTAGCGATACGTGCCAGGGAGGTGCGGGACGGGCAGGTGGCCAACATGACGTTCCAGTCTGGCCGTTCGGTGTGCATGGCATCCCCTTGGTTACGTTGAGGTAACAGGGTACTGACGCTGACGATGGGATGACCGAACAACACCCGTGAAGGAGCAGTCATGACAACCCAGCCCGCAACGATCGCGCGAATCTATTTCGAGGCCCTCAGGAGGGGAGATGTGCCGACCCTCATGAATCAGTTCGCGCAGGACGTCGTCTGGCACCAACCGGGGGAGAACCGGTTCTCCGGCATCCACCGTGGGGTCGACAGCGTCGGCGCTCTGATCGGCGGCATGATGCGGCTCAGCGACGGATCGTTCGCGCTCGAGGTCACGGGCCCCCTGATGGCGAACGGCGACCTGGTCGCGGTTCCCGTCCGATTCACCGGACGGCGTGAGGACGCTTCCATGGACATGTCGGGGGTGGACCTGCTGACGGTGCGCGACGGCAAGATCGTCGAGATGCATCTCTTCTCCGAGGACGGCGCCGCCGAGGACGCCTTCTGGGGCACCGTCTAGCGTTCCGCCTCCGCTCATGCACGCCAGGGCGCCGGCCCCGGCGCGCGAGCCCGGCGAGGCGGTGAGGCGATCACGAGGTCGACGCGCGAGCCCCGCAGCGCCGTGATGGTACGACGAAGGCCCCGTCGCAGAAGCGACGGGGCCTTCGGGGCGTTCAGCGGAGACTAGTGGTCTCCGTGTGAGCGCTCGATTTCGTTCTTGGTGGTCGGCGCGATGCGATCCTCGAAGAACCAGCGGGAAAGCGAGCCGCGCACGCGCTGCGTGGTGGTGATCTTGCCGCGCGAGTTGGGGCGGATCATGAGGGGCTTGTAGTCCTCGTAGCTGACCAGTTCCCAACGCTCGTACTCGTCGACGGGCTCGTGCACCTCGATGTACTCGCCACCGGGGAGGCGCACGATGCGGCCCGACTCGAAGCCGTGCAGAACGATTTCGCGATCTTTCTTCTGCAGGCCGAGGCAGATGCGCTTCGTGATGAAGTACGCGATGAACGGCCCGACGATGAGGCAGAACTGCAGCGTGTGGATGACACCCTCCATCGTCACCATGAAGTGCGTGGCGATGATGTCGGAGGAGGCCGCAGCCCAGAGCGCCGCGTAGAACGTGACACCGGCAGCACCGATCGCGGTGCGGGTCGGGGCGTTGCGGGGACGGTCGAGGATGTGGTGCTCGCGCTTGTCGCCCGTGACCCAGGCCTCGATGAACGGGTAGATCAGAACCGTGAGGATGAACAGACCCAGGATGCCGACGGGGATGAGGATGTTGAACGAGAACGTGTGGTCGAACAGCATGAACTCGAGGTGCGGCGGCACGAGACGCAGGGCGCCGTCGGCGAAACCGATGTACCAGTCAGGCTGCGTTCCCGCGGACACCGGCGACGGGTCGTAGGGGCCGTAGTTCCAGATCGGGTTGATCGTGAAGAACGTTGCCATCAGCATGATGACGCCGAAGACGATGAAGAAGAATCCACCGGCCTTGGCGGCGTAGACCGGGAGGACCGGGTAGCCGACGACGTTCTGCTGCGTGCGGCCAGCACCGGGGAACTGCGTGTGCTTGTGCACGACGACGAACACCAGGTGCAGCGCGATGAACGCGACGACGAGGGCCGGCAGCAACAGGATGTGCAGCGTGTAGAGGCGGCCGACGATATCGGTGCCCGGGAACTCGCCGCCGAAGAGGAGGAACGAGATCCACGTGCCGACGATCGGGAAGCCCTTGATCATGCCGTCGATGATGCGCAGGCCGTTGCCCGAGAGCAGGTCGTCGGGGAGCGAGTAACCGGTGAAGCCCTCGGCCATCGCGAGGATGAAGAGGACGAAACCGATGACCCAGTTGAGCTCGCGCGGCTTGCGGAACGCACCCGTGAAGAAGATGCGCAGCATGTGCAGGCCGATGGAGGCCACGAACAGCAGGGCCGCCCAGTGGTGCACCTGGCGCATGAGCAGACCGCCACGGATGTCGAACGAGATGTCGAGCGTGGAGGACATGGCCGCCGACATGGCGACGCCCTTGAGCGGCACATAGGAGCCGTCGTAGTGGACCTCGGCCATGGAGGCCTGGAAGAAGAACGTGAGGAAACTGCCCGAAAGCAGGATCACGACGAAGCTGTAGAGAGCAACCTCGCCGAGGAGGAACGACCAGTGGTCGGGGAAGATCTTGCGACCGAACTCTTTGACGACGGCCGAGATGCTCGTGCGCTCGTCGAGGTAGTTGGCTGCGCCGGCCGTGAGGCCGCCGCTCTTCTTCGCCACGGGCGCCGACGACTCAGTGGCCGTGGGCGGGGCGGTTACGGTACTCAATGACGCTCCCAGAAGCTAGGCCCGACAGGTTCGTGGAAGTCGCTCTGGGCGATGAGGTAACCCTCGTCGTCGATCGCGATGGGAAGCTGCGGGAGGGGACGAGCGGCCGGTCCGAAGATGACCGCACAGTGGTTGGTGACATCGAACTGCGACTGGTGGCAGGGGCAGAGCAGGTGGTGGGTCTGCTGCTCATAGAGAGCCACCGGGCAACCCACGTGGGTGCAGACCTTCGAGTAGGCAACAATGCCATCGTACGACCAGTTTTTGCGCTCGGGAAGCTCTACGAGATCTTCGGGCTTGAGGCGCATGAGCAGCACGATCGCCTTGGCCTTCTCCTCGAGCATGTGCGGCATGTCGCCGAGGCCCTCGGGGATGACGTGGAAGACCGAGCCGAGGGTGACCTCGGAGGCCTTGATCGGCTGGCCGGAGGGGTCGCGCGCCAGGCGCGTGCCCTTCTCCCAGGCGGTCTCGTTGAGCAGGTCGACGGGGTTCTCACCCTCGGGGGCGAGGCCACGGAAGAGCACGACGGCAGGCAGCGGGAAGGCGATCAGCGCGCCGATGAGCGAGTTGCGGATGAGGGCACGACGGCCGAACCCGGACTCTTCGTTGGCCTCGGCGAAGATCTCGACGGCACGCTCGCGCGTGGCGTCTGTTCCGCGGACCGGGTGACGGAGGTCGACGCCTTCGTGGTCGGCCATGAGGGCCTTGCCCCAGTGGACCGCGCCGATGCCGATGCCCATGAGCGCCAGCGTGAGGCCGAGACCGATGAACAGGTTGTTCGCGCGCACCGACATGAGGTCCTCGGGGTTGATCGGCCATGCCATGTAGGCGGCGATCGCGAAGACGCTTCCGGCGATCGACAGGTAGAACAGCGTGTAGACGACGCGCTCGGCCCGCTTGTTCTTCTTCGGGTCGAGGTCGGTGACACGCTTACGGTGCTCCGGCAGACCGGGGTCGGTGACTCGGTCGGAGGTCACCACAGCGGTGCCGGGCGAACCGACACGCTCCTGGCCGTGATCCGACTGGTCGGCAGCGGCGAGCTCTCTGCCGCTGTTACCGTCCTGTGCCATTGTGCTCCTTCGTGATGCGTTCGGGGAGAACGCTGTTGCTAAATCTGTTAGTTGGACTTCGCCGTGATCCACACGGTCAGGGCGACGATGGCGCCCAGGCCGAAGATCCAGAGGAAGAGGCCTTCAGCGACCGGGCCCAGCGCGCCGAGCGGGTTGCCGCCGACGGTGGATGCGTTCTCGGTGTACTTCAGGGCCGTGATGATGTCGCGCTTGTCTTCGGGCGTGAGGTTCATGTCGTTGAAGACGGGCATGTTCTGCGGGCCGGTGACCATGGCCTCGTAGATGTGCGCGGGCGTGACACCCGTGAGCGGGGGAGCGAACTTACCCTCGGTGAGCGCTCCACCGGCACCGGCCACGTTGTGGCACATGGCGCAGTTGATGCGGAACAGCTCGGCGCCGTTGGCGGCATCGCCCTGCGCATCGAGGTACTGCTCCTCGGGGATGGCGGGACCGGGGGCCACGGACGCGACGTAGGCCGCGAGCGAGGAGATCTGCTCTTCGGTGAACTGCACGGGCTTCTCGAGCGCCTGCGGGCCCTGGGCCTGCATGGGCATGCGACCCGTTCCCACCTGGAAGTCGACGGATGCGGCACCGACGCCGATGAGGCTGGGGCCGTCTTCGCTGCCGTCGAGGGCGAGGCCGTGGCACGTGGCGCAGTTGGCCTGGAAGAGCTTCTTGCCCTCTTCGACCGAGGCCTGCGTGTTGGCGGTGGGCGTCTCGGCGTTGGCCGTGGTGGCGCTGAAGGCCGCGTAGGCGCCGCCCGTGAAGAGCAGCCCGACCGCAATCAGAGCGACCGTGGCCAGCGGGGAACGCCGACCGTTCTTGCGGGCCGTGCGAGCGGACGTGTTGCGTTTCCTAAGCATGGAGATGGCTCAGCTCCGATTTCTATTTGAGAACGTAGATGACGAAGAACAGGCCGAGCCAGACGACGTCGACGAAGTGCCAGTAGTAGGACACGACGATTGCGGAAGTTGCTTCTTTGTGGGTGAAGGTCTTGACCGCGTAAGCGCGTCCGATGACCAGCAGGAAGGCGATGAGACCGCCGGTGACGTGGAGGCCGTGGAAACCGGTCGTCAGGTAGAACGCGGAGCCGTAGGCATCCGAGCTGAGGGAGATGCCCTCGCTGACGAGCGTGGCGTATTCGAAGATCTGGCCGACGACGAACATGGCGCCGAGCGTGTAGGTGAGGAAGAACCACTCGACCATGCCCCACTGTGAGGGCTTGGGGCCCACGGAGCGCGGCTGCATGCGCTCGGCCGCGAACACACCGAACTGGCACGTGAACGACGAGGCCACGAGGATGATCGTGTTGACCGTCGAGAACGGGATGTTCAGCGTGGCCGTGTGGGTGGCCCACAGATCGGGCGCCACAGAGCGGAGGGTGAAGTAGATGGCGAAGAGGCCGGCGAAGAACATGACTTCGCTGCCCAGCCACACGATTGTGCCGACCGCTACGGAGTTCGGTCGGTTGATCTTGGGGGCTCGCGCCGCATAGTTGAGGGAGGTGCTCGTCACCCCTCCATTATGTCCGATGTTCGGGCGCGATTTTGTCACGACGTGCGGAAAAACCATCACGGTTTGACTTAGGCGGGCCTTACCATCCCCTGTGAAAACGCTGCCGATTCAGGGGTTATGCGGCGAACTGGCGGGCGCAGATAGGATTTGGGCATGTTCGAAACGACCACCTGGCCCGCGATTCTCACCACTCTGCTCGACGGCGACGACCTCAGTGTGGCCGAGGCGACCTGGGCCATGCAAGAGGTCATGGTCGGGAATGCGACCGATGCTCAGCTCGCTGCGTTCCTTGTCGCTCTGCGGGCGAAAGGGGAGACGGTCGACGAGATCGTCGGGTTCCGCGATGCGATCCTCGACAACGCAGTGCCGCTGGACGTGAACCCCATGGCGCTCGACATCGTGGGCACGGGCGGCGACCGGTTCGGCACCGTGAACGTGTCGACCATGGCATCCATCGTGGCGGCGGCATCCGGTGTGCCCGTGGTGAAGCACGGCAACCGTGCCGCATCGTCTGCCTCGGGGTCGAGTGACGTGCTGGGGGCGCTCGGCATCGACCTGACGCTCGAACCCGCGCGCGTGGCCGAGATTCTGGATGAGGCGGGCATGACGTTCGCGTGGGCGGCCGCCTTCCACCCCGGGTTCAAGCACGCGGGGCGCACGCGGTCGGAGCTCGGCATCCCCACCGTTTTCAATTACCTCGGACCGCTGTGCAACCCGGCCCGGCCCGAAGCATCCGCCGTGGGCGTGGCGCAGCTCGACCGTGTGCCGCTCATCGTGGGCGTGTTCCAGACGCGTGGCGCGACGGCGCTCGTCTTCCGCGGGGACGACGGGCTCGACGAGTTGACCACCACGGGCCACAGCCACATCTGGGAGGTGAGCCGCGGTCTCGTCACCGAACACGACCTCGACCCGCGCGACCTCGGCATCACGCGCGCCACCATGCAGCAGCTCGTGGGCGGCGACCCCGCGCACAACGCGCGCATCGTGCACCGCGTGATGTCGGGGGAGACCGGGCCCGTGCGCGACATCGTCGTCTTGAACGCGGCCGCCGGGCTCGTATCGTTCCGCCTAGCGGAGGATCCGAGCGAGGCGCAGGTGCCCATCCTCGACCGGTTCCGCACGCAAATGCGCATCGCCGAAGAGACCATCGACTCGGGGGCCGCGGCGTCGCAATTGGAGCGCTGGGTGGCCGCGGCATCCCGCTCGTAAGGGGGCCGCTGTCAACGCGTCGATTGCGTCTATGCACCGTCGCGGCTGACGGATAAGTTGAGGGTGCGGGCCTCCGATGCCCGCACGGCCCCGAGCCCAGGAGGATTCAATGAAGAAACTCATCAACGACCCGAAGAACGTGGTCGACGAATCGGTTGCCGGCTTCGCGCTCGCGCACGCCGACCTCGTCACGCTGTCGACCGAACCGCTGTTCATCGCGCGGTCCGACGCGCCCGTGAGCGGCAAGGTCGGCTTGGTTTCGGGCGGCGGCAGCGGGCACGAGCCACTGCACGCCGGCTTCGTCGGTTTCGGGATGCTGGACGCCGCCGTCCCCGGTCCCGTCTTCACCTCGCCCACCCCCGACCCCATCATCGCCGCGACCCAGGCGGTCGACGGCGGCTCGGGCGTGCTGCACATCGTGAAGAACTACACGGGCGACGTGCTGAACTTCGAAACCGCCGCCGACCTGGCCGAGGCCGAGGGCATCACGGTGCGCACGGTCATCGTGGACGACGACGTCGCGGTCAAGGATTCGCTCTACACGGCGGGCCGCCGCGGCGTCGCCGGTACGGTGCTCGTGGAGAAGATCGCGGGGGCCGCCGCCGAACGCGGAGATTCGCTCGACGAGGTGGCGACCGTGGCCGAGAAGGTGGTCGCACAGGTGCGCTCGATGGGCGTTGCGCTCACGCCATCCGTCGTGCCGCACGCCGGCGAGCCGAGCTTCACGCTGGCCGACGACGAGATCGAGATCGGCATCGGAATTCACGGGGAGCCTGGGCGAGCCAAGATCTCACTCGAACCCGCCGACCAGATCGTCGACCGCCTGCTCGAGCCGATCCTCGAAGACCTGCCCTTCGAGAGCGGCGACGACGTGCTCCTCTTCGTCAACGGCATGGGCGGCACGCCGCAGATCGAGCTGTACATCCTCTACCGTCGCGCCGCCGAGGTGCTGGCCGAGCGCGGCATCACCGTGACGCGGTCGCTCGTGGGCAACTATGTGACCGCGCTCGAGATGCAGGGCGCCTCACTGACCGTGCTCAAGCTCGACGACGAGTTGACGACCCTGTGGGATGCGCCCGTGCAGACGGCCGCTCTGCGCTGGGGTCGGTAGGACCCGGACGAAAGGAACATCATGACCGTTGGAACCGACTGGGCGACCGCGTGGGTGCGCGGAACGATCGACACCGTCTCGGAGCACCGCGCCGAACTCATCAGCCTCGACCGCGAGATCGGGGATGCCGATCACGGCGAGAACCTCGACCGCGGGTTCCAGGCCGTCGCCACGAAACTCGACACGCTGACGCCCGAGACGCCCGCGGATGTGCTGAAGATGGTGGCGTCGACCCTGATCTCGACGGTGGGCGGGGCATCCGGGCCGCTGCTCGGCACCGCCTACCTGAAGGCCGCGGGCTCGATCGCCGGCAAGACCGAGCTGGGCTCCGCCGATATCGTCGCGCTGCTGACCGCGGCGCGGGACGGCGTGGTGCTGCGCGGGAAGGCCGAACCCGGCGACAAGACGATGATCGATGCGTGGACGCCGGCTGTCGAGGCCGCCGCCGCTGCGGAAGCCGCCGGGGCCGATGTTCCGGCCGTATTGTCGGCCGCCGCCGATGCCGCCGAGAAGGGGGCCGCCGACACCGAACCCCTCGTCGCGCGCAAGGGCCGGGCCAGTTATCTGGGCGAGCGAGCCATCGGGCACCGTGACCCGGGCGCGCAGTCGTCATCACTCATCCTGCGCGAGGCCGCCATCGCCGCGGGTGACAAATGAGTGTCGGGCTGCTGCTCGTCTCGCATTCGTCGAAAATCGCCGAGGGGGTTGCCGAGCTGGCACACCAGATGGCCGCGTCCGTGACGATCGTCGCGGCCGGGGGCACCGACGAGGATGGCATCGGCACGAGCTTCGAAAAGGTGCAGAGCGGTCTCGCCTCGGCCGACTCCGGCGACGGCGTCGTGGTGCTCTATGACCTCGGGTCGGCCCTGCTGACGACCGAGACGGCCGTCGACTTCCTCGACGACGATGATGTGCGCGGGCGGGTGCGCGTGGTCGATGCTCCGCTCGTCGAGGGCGCGGTTGCGGCTGCGGTCGCGGCCGAGATGGGGTCGGGGCTCGATGATGTCGTTGCGGCTGCGCGGACGGCGGGCGGGGGCGCCGAGACGGGCGGGGGAGCCGAAGCGGCCAAGACGGGCACCGCTGCCGACTCGGGTTCGGGTTCGGGTTCGGGTGCGGATGCGGGCACGCAGAGCGTCGGCGCCGGCGCAGGCGCCGCCGATGATGGAGTCGTCGAGCGCGCGGTCGTGCTCGTGAACCGGGACGGGTTGCACGCGCGGCCCGCGGCCGACTTCGTGAAGCTCGCTGGATCGTTCGACGCGCGGATCGACGTGAACGGGGTCGACGCGCAGAGCCTGTTGGCGATCATGTCCCTGGGCTTGGTGCGAGGTGCCGAGGCGCGCATCCGCGCGACGGGGGCCGAAGCGCGCCGAGCGGTCGACGAGTTGAGCGAGCTCATCGAGACCGGGTTCGGCGAAGACTGACGGAGGCCGGGAGCGCCCGCGTTCGCCCGGTTGCCCGACGGCTTGCCTCTGAGCATCCGCGGGCGCTGACGCTTCTCGGGCGTCGAACACGGCGGCTTTCTTGGCGTATTCATAGGGAATTGCCGCTCTATCGCCTCACCGGGCATTCGAGGGATCGGGTGCCCGGCGTGTCCCGAAAATCGCTTGTGTGGCCCGAGTGGTCTGACTACAGTGATCGAGGATGTGGCCGCCGAGATGCGCGGGTGCTGTGGCCGATGTACGTCGGTCGAGACGCATCCGGTATGAAAGGCCTGCCCCATGAAGCGTCGCTCCTCCTCCTTCTTCACCACCGTGACGGTGGCGGCCGTGCTGGCCGCCGGAGTGTTCGTCGGTCCGGCATCCCCGGCCCTCGCGGCGCCGAGCTACCCCAGCTGGGACGATGTCACGTCGGCGCGCGCCAACGAAAACCAGAAGAAGGCCGAGATCGACCGGCTGACCGGTCTGCTCAAGACGCTGCAGACGGATGCCGACGCCAAGGGTGTTGCGGCGCTGCAAGCAGGCGAGGCCTATCAGGTGGCTCTCGTGGCCGAACAGGCTGCGACGAAGACATCCGACGATCTGAAGGCCAAGCTCGCCACCGCGAAGGAGACGGCCGACGCCTCGGCGAAGAAGGTCGGGCGCATCGTGGCGCAACTCGGCCGCACGGGCGCCGGGGGAGACCTCGGGGCGTCGCTGTTCACGGGCGGCGGCACGAACGCGAGCGATCTGCTGTCGAAGCTCGGCACCCTGAACCAGGTCGGCGCGCACTCGGCAGAGCTGCTCGAGCAGGCCAAGAAGGATGCCAACCAGGTCACGTCGCTGAGCGAGCAGGCCGAGAAAGCCGCCCAGGCGCTCACGGCAGCGGCCGAGAAGTCGAAGTCGGCGTTAGCGGTAGCGAATGCGGCGGCCCAGGCCTCTGAGAAGGCCCTCGCCGAGCAGCAATCGCACGCCGACGAGCTCGACGCGCAGCTGGCCTATCTGAAGGGTCAGACCGAGAACACCGAGAAGGAATACCAGGCGGGCGTCGAGGCGCGCGCCGAGGCCGCTCGACAGGCGGCCGCGGCGGCCGCGGCCGAGCAGGCGCGACAGGCCGCTGCGGCTCAGGCGGCGGCCGAGGCTGCACGCCAGCGCGCCGCTCAGAATGCTCAGCAGAACACGGGCGGGTCGCGGCCGTCGGCGGGCGGCGCCGCACCGGCCGCGCCCGCGCCGGCTGCTCCCGCCGCTCCCGCTCCGGCACCGTCCGGATCCGGCGCGCCCAGTTCCGCCGCCGCGAGCGCCGTCGCGTTCGCCTACGCCCAGCTCGGCGACCCCTACGTGTTCGCCGCCGAGGGCCCGAACGCGTGGGACTGCTCGGGCCTCACGATGATCGCCTACCGCCAGGCGGGCGTGTACATCGGCTATCACACGGTCGGCGCGCAGTATCGCGAGCTCAGCAAGCAGGGGCGCCTCGCCTCGGCGTCGAGCCTGGTGCCCGGCGACCTTCTGTTCTACTCGCCCGGCAAGTCCACGAACTCGCAGGGCATGTACCACATCACGATCTACGTGGGCGGCGGCAAGATGATCGAAGCGCCCGAGCCCGGCAAGCGCGTCCAACTGGTTCCCGTGCGCACGCACAACCTCGTGCCCTACGTCGGGCGACCCGCGGGCTGATAACCCTCCGGGCGGTGCTCCCGCGTTCCGCTTGCGAAACGGGCGCTGTGCCGCAGAGCGGGCGACCCGCCTGTCCGTCGACTAGACGACGGACAGGGACGTCTTTCCGAGCGCGACCGAGATGGCGTCGGCCGCGCGCACGAGCGCGAGGTGCGAGAGCGCCTGCGGCGTATTGCCGGCCTGGCGTTCCTCGCCCACGTCGTATTCCTCGCTGAGTAGGCCCACGTCGTTGGTCACGCTCAGGAGTCGGTCCATGAGGCGCGCGGCGTCGGCCTGGCGGCCCGAGTGGGCATACTGCTCGACGAGCCAGAACGAACACGCCAGGAACGGATGCTCGGTGCCCTCGAGGCCGTCCACACCCGACTCCGTGCGGTAGCGCAGGACGAGGTCGTGGTCGAGCAGCTCCGACTCGATGCGGGCAACGGTTGCGAGCATGCGCGGGTCGTCGTAGGCGCAGAAACCGACCTGGGCCAGCTGCAGGAGCGCGGCATCCACATCGTCGGCGTCGTAATGCTGCACGAACGAGCCGTGGGCGGCGCTGACACCGGAGGCATCGATCTCGGCGCGCACCTCATCGCGCAGGCGGCGCCATTCGTCGACGGGTCCGTCGAGGCCGAATTCCTCGACGGCGCGCACAGCCCGATCGAAGGCCGCCCACACCATGGCGCGCGAGTGGGTGAAGTGCTGGGGTTCGCCGCGGATCTCCCAGATGCCGCGGTCGGGGCGCTGCCAATTGTCGGTGAGGTAGGCGAGCAGGGCGCGCTGCAGCGGCCACGAGAACTCGTCCTCACGGATGCCCGCCTCCCGCGCCTCGTGCAGGGCGACCATGACCTCGCCGATGACATCCGTCTGGAACTGGGTCGCCGCGCCATTGCCCACGCGCACGGGGGACGCGCCCTTGTAGCCGGGCAGGCTCGGCACCTCGACCTCGGGCAGATTGCGCTCGCCCGCGATGCCGTACATGATCTGCACGTCGGACGGGTCACCGGCGACGGCACGCAACAGCCAGTCGCGCCATCCGACCGCCTCGTCGGAGTAGCCGTGGGCGAGCAGGGCGCCGAGAGCCAGGGCGGCATCGCGCAACCACACGTAGCGGTAGTCCCAGTTGCGGCTGCCCCCGAACTGCTCGGGCAGCGACGTGGTGACGGCGGCGACGATTCCGCCCGTGTCTTCATGGGTGAGGGCGCGCAAGACCAGCAGCGACGTGACGACGGCCGGGCGGTAGGAGCCGTCGTGGGCGCAGCGGTCGGACCAGCGGCGCCACCAGCCCGCCGTCGAGGCCAGGACGGTCGAGATGTCCTCGGGTTTGGGGGTGTCGCGGTGCGACGGGTACCAGGTGAGTGAGAGGTCGACGGTTTCGCCGGCCGCGACCGTGAATTCGACACCGTGGCGGTGGTCCTCGGCGGCCAGCTTCGGGCTGCGCAGGATGACCGAATCGGGTCCGGCGGTCGCGACGAGCGCGGGGGCGCCGTCGGAATCGGTGATCTGGCGCACCCACGGGAGGGCATCGGCATAGCCGAAACGGAACCGCGCCTCCTCGCGCACCACCACGCGGCCGCTGATGCCCCGCACGCGGCGAACCAGGTCGGCTCGGCGGTTGCCGTGCGGCATGAAGTCGATGATCTCGACCACGCCGTCGGGGGTCGTCCAGGTGTTGACGAGCACGAGCGTGCCCTCGAGGTAGCGACGCTTGTTCACGGCGTCGGGATGCGTGGGCGCGACCTTCCAGCGGCCGTGGTTCTCGTCGCCCAGCAGCGCGCCGAACATCGAGGCCGAGTCGTAGCGCGGGAAACACAACCAGTCGATGCTGCCGTCGAGGCCGACCAGGGCGGCGGTGTGGCAATCGCTGATGACGGCATAGTCTTCGATCGGCAAGCTCATCCGCTCATCCTGTCAGGCGAAGCGGTATACATGCTGAAGCGCGGCGGGGGTTGCGCCGCGAGGTCGTCTCTGCCGCTGCGTCACTGTTTCCCGGGCGGCCCTGCGGAATCGGTCTCAGGACCGTTCGGCGTCTCCCGGCTTGGCGGCCGTGCGGGGCGGCCCGCTCTGCTCGCCGACGAGGGCGTCGCGGTTGGTCGCGTAGACGATGACTCCCTCGAGCAGTCCGAAATGGTCGAGCCTCTCGGTGAGGTCGGTGCGGACACGGGTGATGGCCAAGCGTATGTCGCGATCGCGAAGTTTCTTCGAGACTGCGGCGAATGATTCCGAACCCGTGACATCGATATCCGTGACGGCTTCGAGGTCGAGCACGATCGCGCGGGGCGGGGGTTGCGCGTCGGCGAGGTCGCTCACGGCGCGCTCGAACGATGCCGCATTGGCGAAGAAGAGCGGCGCGGCGAAGCGCAGGATGACGGGTTCGCCGGGTGTGGGCCGGGGTGCCGCCGCGCCATCCGCCCCCACGGTGTCGATCGCGGGGGAGGCCGCACGCTGGGCGAGGTTGACGAGGGCCAGCACGAAAGCGAGCAGGATACCGAGGATGGGGCCGAGGAGCAGTGCGCCCAGGAAGCAGACGGCGCCGACGACGAACTCGAAGCGGTCGGCCGACCAGAGGCGTCGCAGCTCGTCGATGCCGAGGAGCGGCAAGATGGCGACCGCCACGATGGCGCCGATGGCGGGCGAGGGGATGTGCTCGAGGAGGGCCGTGCCGAAGACCAGGAGGAGAAGAGTGCCGACGGCGGCGACGATGGATGGCAGCTGCGTGCGCGAACCGATCTGATCGAGCGCGGCCGTGCGGGACGTGGACGAGCCGACCGTGAAACCGCCCGAGACGCCGGCCGCGACGTTGGCGGCCCCGAAAGCGAGGAGGTCTCGGTTGGGATCGGTCGAGTATCCGCGCTTCTCGCCGTAGTTGCGCGACACCAGCAGACCCTCGGCCATCGTGACCATGGTCAGCGCGAGTGCAGAGGGGATGAGTGCCAACCAACTCGACCAGGGGAGCACGGGCCACGACAGGGTGGGCAGCCCGGCCTCGATGGGGCCCAGAACCGAGACGCCGCGCGCCTCGAGGCCTGTGGTCACCACGACGATGGTCGACACGACGAGCACGGCGAGCGCCCACGGCACCTGGCGGCCGAAGCGTCGCCCCACCAGGAGCACGACCACCGAGCCGGCCGACAGAGCGATCGAGAACACATTCGCGGTGCCGAGACCCGAGATGAGAGCCGTGAGCTTGTCGACGAACTCGGCGCCGCTGTCGATCTTGACGCCCAGCATCTTGGCGAGCTGACTGACCAGGATGTCGAGCGCCAGGCCTCCGACGAACCCGATCAGGATGGGCTTCGACAGGAAGTTGGCGAGGAACCCGAGGCGGAAGAGCGCGAAGAGCCCGAACATGAGGCCGCCGATGATCGCCTGGGCGAGCGCGAGGGTGGCGTAATCGGCCCCACCCGCAACGGCGAGGCCGCCGAGCGAGGACGCGACGAGGGCGGCGGCCGCGGCATCCGGTGACGCGATCAGCTGGCGGGACGAGACCAGGAGGGCGTAGACGACCGCGGGCAGGATGAGCGCGTAGAGGCCGGCCGTGGCCGGCAGGCCGGCGATCTGGGCATAGCCGATGTTGAGCGGCACGGCGAGGGCGAGGAGCGTGACACCGGCCAGGGACTCGCGCACAGCGGTGCGGGCCGTGAGCCCCGGGAGCACACGAAAACGAGACGCCATCGCGAGCCTCCCCTCGGGATGACAGGCCCAGAGCCCGTCGATGACATCACTATAGGGGCGCGGTCGCGCGAGCACTATGGAGCGTTTGGTTCGCGCGCCAACGCGCGGTGCTCACGGCGTGTCGCCGGGTGAGCCCCACTTCGGCGGACCAACCCCGGAGGGGAGGCACGTGACCCGGACCATGCGATTGCCGCATCGTGATCGCCGCATCGTGATCGCCGCGCGTGGGGTGAGGTCGGGCCGAGAACGACACGCCGCCGCGGGCGGGGAAAAGGACCTGCATTTGTCGGGGGTGGTTCCGCGGCGCCTTGCCGAATCAGGACCGGATGACGAACTCTTAGGAAACACTCGACCCCCGGGCGGGGGGAGGCCTAGGTTAGCGTCCAAGGGAAATCATCCCGCCAGGAAAGGACCGGAAAATGGCTGATCTGATTGTTATTGCATTCGATGATGAGGCGAGCGCTGAGGGGGCGTACAAGGAGATCCAGAGTCTGCAGACCGACCTCGTGGTCGAACTCGCGGGGCTCGCGTTGGTCAAGGTCGACCACGAGGGCAAGGCCCACGTCGAGACCCCCGGCCCCGCCGGCAAGGTGGGCGTCGGTGCCGCGAGCGGCGCGCTGTTCGGTGCGCTCATCGGCCTGCTGTTCTTCGTACCGCTCTTCGGTCTGATCTCGGGTGGGCTCTTCGGGGCACTGTTCGCGGGGCTCGACAAGACGGGCATCGACCAGCAGTTCCGCGACCGCGTGAAGCAGAGCGTCGCCGAGGGCAAGTCGTCGGTCGTCGTCTATGCGCTCAAGCTGACCGAGGACAAGTTCGCCGCCGCACTGGCCCCCTTCGGTGGCCACATCGTGCAGACGTCGCTGTCGGCTGAGGACGAGAAGGCCCTCATCCACGACCTGAGCGCCACGGCGTAGGGTTCACCAGATCGCCCCCCGATGGGTGGGCGACATGTCGAACGGGATGCGGGGAGCGGCGCTCTGAGCGTGGACCTCCCGCATCCCGTTTGTGCGTGCGTGCCTGTCGTGTGGGCCCGGTCGCGTGGGTGCCGGATGCAGTCAGAGAATCGTGCAGGTCCCCGTGCCGACGAGCGCGGGCAGGGTCGCCCGGGCGAGACGGTCGGCCGAGACCCACGACGACGCGTCGAGTGTGCGCACGCCGACCATCACCTGCCCACCCAGGAGGTTCGAGAGCAGGGCGCCCTGGAAGGTCGTCGTGTAGACGCCGCCCGTTGCAGGGCCGGTGGTGGCAACGGATGAACTGAGCGGCACGGTCTGCAGGCTGGAGGCCTGGCCGGTCGACGACAACAGATACGCGATGTCGGATGTCGTGTACCCGGCCGGCAGCGTCCACGTGATCGTCACGCGCCCGCCCACGAGGAGAACGTTCGCGGCCGTGCACCCCGTCAGCGTCGGAGCCGAGATGGTTCGTGCGGAAAAGGGCGCCGAGGCGCTCACCGGGTCGGTCCAGGCGGCAAGGGTCGCTGTCGGCTGCGGTGCCAGCGATGCGGAAACGGCGACGAGGGCGACGATGAGTGCGGCGCCACCCCGGCGCGTGCCGTCCTGTTTCGTCCGAACGCGGCGCGGCCAGAACGCCCAGGTCACGACGCCGGCCATCACCACGGTGGTCGTGCCCAGCACGGCGGGGTTGGATGCCTGCGCGACGAGGGGCGCGATGCCGGGCACCGAGAAGATGACGCGCTTGACGCTGTCCACCGTGTAAGGCGCCGGGTCCTCTGAGCGGTTCGCGTCACCCTTCAACGTAAGCGTGCGGGCGTGGGCGGTGGCCGAAGCGGTCGCCGCGGCATCCTCGACGATGCTCGTCACGCGGTGGGTCACGGGCAGCATGCCGGGGCGATCGACCGTGACGACGTCGCCGACCGCGACCGCATCGGCGGGGACCTCTTGGACGAGCGCGATCGAGCCGGTCGGGATCGTCGGTGACATCGACCCCGTCTTGAACATGATGATCGACACGTGGAACACCACGGCGAGAAGGACCAGCACGATGCAGAGCGAGCCGCCGACGGCCAGGAGCGTGAGAATGCTGTCGACGGCCCGGCCGGCACGACTCACCGCGGGGCGTCGCGCGCGAGGTGCGGCTTCCGAGGTCATTGCGCCGAGGTCGACGTGACGGTCCAGACCGCGGTCGCCGATTTGCCCTGCAGGCTGTTCGACGCCCCCGTGGGGAGTGTCACCTCAAAGCACAGGGGAGTCGCCGCGCCCGGGGCCGTCGTGGTGGCCGCGGCGAGCGCTACCGTCGTGCCGCCGTTCTGGGCCGTGTTGAGCGCTCGCGCATCGCCCGCTCCGCCGACGACCCACGTGGGCGTGCCGGTGAAGGCGGCCGCCGTGCACGTGGCCGAGCGCACGACGCGGTAACGCAGGGCATCGCCGAGAAGGGGCGCCGTGTCGCTCGTACCGTTCGTCACGGTCGCCGCCTGGATGTTCAGGCTGCCGGCAGAGCTGTTCGTCTTGGTGCGGATGGAGAGTGCGCCGTAACGCACGCTGCCCGCCGACATCCCGGTCGTGTCGAACGCGATCGTGGCGCCGGGCGCGGTCGGATAGTCGGCGTAGGTCGTTCCGTTGACGCTGGCCTCGGTATCGAAGACGGTCGCGGTGAACGATCCCGCCGCGTTCTCGCTATCGACCCACGCCGCGAGCGTCGCCGTGGCGCCGACTCCCAAGACCAGGCCACCCGCGAGGAGGGCACGCGTGCGCCTCGAGAGCCCCCGTCGCCGCGCGCGCACCGGACGCGGCGCCGCATGAGCGGGCATCGGTTACTCCGAGACGGCCTGGAACTGCCAGGTGACGGTTCCGGTCTGGCTCTGCGGCAGCGCCGCGTCCGCGGTCACGGTGAAGCACAGGTAGGCGGGTTCGCCCGCATCCGGGGATGTCCCCGCGGTGAGGTCGAGTGTCGTGCCGGCCGGAACCGAACCGACGGCCGTTCCCGACGGGACGAGCGAGGTGCCTGTCGTGGTGCCGTCGCAGCCGAACGCCGTGGGTTGCGTCAGTGAGTAGGTGAGCCCGACGACCGCACCGGCCGAGGTCGTGGCCGTGATGGCCGCGGTGGCGTCGTAGGTGGTGGTGGCGTCGAGGCGGATGGCGAATGGGGCGAAGACGACGTCGCCCGGGCTCAGGTTGGCGGCGTCGAGTGTGAAGTCCAGGTCGGCGGCCGAACCGGCGGCGGCCGTGGGGTGCTCGCTGAACGCGTCGCCGTCGAGGCTGCCCTCGAGGTTGAAGGCGCCCGACGCGAAGGTGCCCTGCGCGAACTCGGAGTCGTTCCAGGCCGCGAGCGTGATGGCGGCGCCGACGCCGAGAACGAGCCCGCCGGCCAGCATTGCCTTGAGGCGGCGACGGCGAGACCGGCCGTTCTGCGTGTCGTCGGTGAGCGGTTGAGCGTTGGTGAGCTGAGTCACGAGATTCCCCTGGTTGGACCGCGGTCGACTACGAGATGCCGTCGATCGCTCGATAGACACATCGAAACAAAGCTGGTCCGCGGCGACAATGCGGGGCTGTACCGGTCAATTACTGAGGTTTGTGATTACTACGGGGGTGATGTTCGGAGAGGGTCGCCTCGTTCACACAAGAAATGTTGCACAAGGGTTCTTGTTAATCGTAGGGTGGAGCCATGACGCGAGCCCCGAGGAAGACGACGAAGACGACGACGCCGACGCTAGAGCCGTCGATGGAGACGACGCAGACGGCAACGAATGAGAGCTCGATCGCCCTCGACGATCCGAAGGCCATGCGCGCGCTCGCACATCCGCTGCGCCTGAAACTCCTGAGCGAGCTGCGGATCACAGGCCCGCAGTCGGTGGGGGAGCTGTGCGGTGTGGTCGACGCCGCCCCGGGTTCGGTGAGCTATCACCTCGGCGTCCTCGCCGAGAACGGTTTCGTCGAGCGGGCTCCCGAGCTCGCGCGGGATGCGCGAGAGACCTGGTGGCGAGCACGCCACGCCTGGACGACGGTCGAGCCGGCCGATGCCGACGCCCCGCCCGAGAAACGTGTCGCCAGCCGCGCTCTGCGCCACGGCATCCTGCAGGCCTATGTCGCCGAGGCCTCCGCGGCGCTCGAGCGCGAAGAGACGTTGTCGTCGGAGTGGGTGGGGGCGGCGACGTCGGGCGATGCCGTGGCGCATCTCACGGCATCCCAGCTCGCGGCCTGCAGCGACGAGTTGCGCGCCGTCGCGGCGAAGTGGGCGGAGATCGGGTCTCGACCGGGCGACGACACCGCCCCCGTCATCCTGATCTACCAAGCCTTCCGCAAGGCCTGACCCGCCGTGCGCGCGCTCTTCGGCGTCTTGTCGGCGCTGGCGCTGTCCAAGGTGGGCAACGCCATCGTGATGGTGGCCGTGCCGCTCTTCGTGCTCGAACGCACCGGGTCGGCCGCGGCGACGGGTGTCGCGGGCATGTTCTCCACCCTGCCGGTGGTGGTCGGCGGCGTCTTGGGCGCGCCGCTCGTCGATCGATTCGGCTCCCGGGTGTCGTCGGTGGTCGCCGACTCCCTCAGCGCCCTGTGCGTGATCGCCGTGCCGATCCTCGCGATGATGGATGCGTTACCGTTCGGCCTCCTGCTCGCGCTCGTGTTCCTCGGCGGCATCTTCGACACACCGGGAGACACCGCGAAGACCGTTGTGCTGCCCGAGCTGGGCGAGCGGCGCGGCTGGACACTCGACCGCGTCACGGGCACCAGCTCGGCGATCCAGCGCAGCTCGGCCCTCGCCGGCTCGGCGGTCGCGGGGTTCGGGGTGGCGGTCGTCGGGGCCGGAAACGTCTTGTTCCTCACGGCCGCGATGTGTGCGGGCGCGGTACTGTTGATCGCCGTCTCGCTGCCTGCTCGGCGCGAGAGCGACCGCGCGGCTCGGGCGGCGATCGTCGTTCCCGCGGAGAATGATGCGGCGCCGGCTCCTGGGATGCCACGCCTGATCGCGCCCGACGCCGCCGAGAACGCTCCCGCGGCCGGTGCCGCCGACACGCGCGGCTTCTGGTTCGGCCTCACGTTCCTCTGGCGCACCCCGATCCTGCGCGCCCTCATCCTGCTCATCCTCGTCACCAATGCGATCGACTCGGCCAACCTCACGGTCGTCATGCCCATCTGGGCCACGGGGGTCTCGGCCACCGGCGCGCTCTTCGGTTTCATGGTCGGATGCTTCTCAGCCGGCGCGTTGGTCGGCGCCGCCCTCTTCCCCCTCGTGGCCGCCCGGCTGCCGCGCCGACGTTTCCTCGTGATCG
Source organism: Okibacterium fritillariae (assembly GCF_052783725.1). Taxonomy (NCBI): domain Bacteria; kingdom Bacillati; phylum Actinomycetota; class Actinomycetes; order Micrococcales; family Microbacteriaceae; genus Okibacterium; species Okibacterium fritillariae. The sequence goes on along the minus strand of NZ_CP199917.1, from coordinate 1,805,382 downwards.
CGCTGGCTCTGGCCGGGCCGCCACCTTTCGTCGCCATGCTCGTCGGCGCGCCGCCCGTCGTCGTGCTGGGCGTCCTGTTCTGCGCCGGGCTCGCCGCCGGCGCGATCAACCCGATCCTGCAATCCACGCTCTTCCGCCAGATTCCGGTGGATGCTCGGGCGCGCGTGTTCGGAGCGACCACCGCCGTCGCGGCATCCGCCATGCCCCTCGGCAGCCTTCTCGGCGGAACCGGTGTCGCCCTCTGGGGCCTGTCGCCCGTGCTGATCGGAGCCGCCCTCCTCTACGTGCTCCTCGCGCTCGTGCCGGCCTTTGGCTCGGTGTGGCGGGGCCTCGAACGCGACGTTGTCAACGGGCCGGAGCGGGCGCCGATGCCGAGTTAGAGTGACGTATGCCCGTGAGCGTCCGATCCCTCGAAACAGCCGTGCCGAAAACGATCATCAGACAACCCGAGGTGCGGGACCTGTTTCGTGCGCAGCCCGGGATGGGGCGCCTGGCCGACCGTTTGATCGGGGCGGCCTTCAACGCGTCGGCTATCGAGACGCGGCACACCGTGCTCGACGAGTTGGGCGCCGAATTCGGCGGTGAGGGTGGCGCCGACGCCGACGCCGACGCCGACGCTGACCCGTCCCGCGATCGCGACGGCGACGGGTCTCGACCCGCCGACGATGCCCTCGGCGTCTTCATCGACCGCGCGACGGGTGTGCTGCGCAACCCGACGACGGGGGTGCGCAACGAGGTGTACATCGACCGGTCGCCCGAGCTGTTCCTCGCGGCGGCGCGGCGGGCGCTCGAGACATCCGGGGGTCTGACGGCCGCGGATGTCACGCACGTCGTCACCGTCTCCTGCACGGGTTTCTTCGCGCCCGGCCCCGACTATCGCCTCGTTCGCGACCTCGGCCTGCGGGCGTCGACGCAGCGCTATCACCTGGGTTTCATGGGCTGCTACGGCGCCTTCCCGGCCCTGCGCGCGGCCCGCGACTTCTGCCTGGCCGACCCGGATGCCGTCGTGCTCGTCGTCTCGATCGAACTCTGTTCCCTGCACATCTCGTCGTCGAACGACCCCGACACCATCGTCGCGTCGTCGGTGTTCGCCGACGGGGCTGCCGCCGCCATCGTGACGTCGCGCGACGCCCCGGCCGGTCACGCCGTGCTCGACCTCGACGCCTTCGAGACGGTTCTGACGCCGGTCGGCGAGACGGATATGGCCTGGAAAATCGGCGATCACGGTTTCGAGATGGTGTTGTCGAGCTATGTGCCGTCGATCATCGAGAAGCACATCGAGGGGGCGCTCGACCCGCTGTTGGCGCGGCTGGGGGAGTCGCGGCCCGAGGCGAGCGCCGATATCGAGCGGTGGGCGATCCATCCGGGCGGGCGCAGCATCCTCGACAAGGTTCAGGATGCCGTGAAGCTGAGTGATGCTCAGATGGTCGAGTCGCGGCGGGTGTTGCGCGACTACGGCAACATGTCGAGCGCGACCGTGCTGTTCGTGTTGCGCGAGATCCTGCACGACGAGGATGCCGCGGGCGCGGGCGCGGGTGCAGGTGCAGGTGCAAGCGCGCGCAACGAACGCATCTGCGCCATGGCATTCGGCCCGGGGCTCACGGTCGAGAGCGCCCTCCTCACGAAACGGGTCGCCGCATGAGCCGCGCAACGAACACGAAACCCCTCGCCCCGGCATCCACGCCCCGCCGCCCCGACTTCTCGCGGCGAGACGCCGGCCTCGTCGAGCTCATGGACGACCCGCGCTGCAACGCCGCCCTGCTCGACGCCACCTACCGCGACTTCCGCGTGATCAACGCGCTCGTGTCGGGGTGGAAAGACGTCTACCGCAGCCGCATCCGGCCCCGCCTCTCGGCCACGCGCGAGAACACGCTGCTCGACATCGGCTCTGGCGGCGGCGACATCGCCCGCTCCCTCGCCCGCTGGGCCCACCGCGACGGCTATCGGCTGAGCGTCACCGGAATCGACCCGGACGAGCGCGCCTACGCCTTCGCCGTCTCGCGCCCCGAACGACCGGGTGTGCGCTTCGAGGCGGCCTCGAGCCGCGACCTCGTCGAGCGCGGCGACCGCTTCGACATCGTGACCTCCAATCATCTTCTCCATCACCTCGACGATGCCCAGCGCGCCGACCTGCTCGCCGACTCCGAGGCCCTGGCCGACCGGTTCGTGGTGCACAGCGACCTCGAGCGCTCGCCCGTCGCCTACCGCGCCTACCAGATCGCAACCTGGCCCGTATCGCGGCGCTCGTTCATCCACGTCGACGGGTTGCTGTCGATCCGCCGCAGCTTCCGCGTCGACGAGCTGGCGCGGGTCGCCCCGGCCGGCTGGACCGTGTGTGGGCAGAAACCGTTCCGCGTGCGGCTCGAATTCGACCAAGCCGCCCGCCGGCGGGGAGCGTCCCATGCATGACCTCATCGTCGTCGGCGGAGGCCCCGTCGGGCTCATGATGGCCGCCCTCGCTGCCGACCGTGGCCTCGACGTCGCGGTGTGGGAGAAGCGCGAGCAGCCGGCCACGCTGTCCCGGGCCATCGGCATCCACCCGCCCGCCCTCGGCATCTTCGAACGCCTGAACCTGGCCGATCAGCTGATCGCCGAAGGTATCCCGATTCGCCGCGGCGTGGCTCGCAGCGGCGGTCGCACGGTCGGAACGCTGTCGTTCGGGGGAGTGTCCGAGCGCTTCCCGTTCGTGCTCTCGCTGCCGCAGTACCGCACCGAGGCCAATCTCGAGCAGAAGTTGGCCGAGCTCGCGCCGGGCGCGCTCCGTCGGGGTATCGCGGTCTCGGGTCTCGAAGAGCACCCCGGCCACGTCGCCGTCACGGGCACCGCCGCCGACGGCAGCACCGTGACCGAGCGTGCGCGGTTCGTCATCGGCGCCGACGGCCCGCGCAGCACCGTGCGACGTTTGCTCGGCATCCGCGTGTCCACGCGGTTCTACCCCGACACGTTCGTCATGGGCGATTTCCGGGATGACACGGGCGACGAGTCCGACGCGATCATCCACCTCGAGCGACGCGGCGTCGTCGAATCGTTCCCGCTGCCCAGCGGTCTGCGCCGCTTCGTCGTCGCCACCGACGCCATGATGGAGCAGCCCGACGCGGACCGTGTGGCCGAACTCGTCGCTGCCCGCACCGGGGCCGCGGTCGAACCCTCGACCAACCTCATGCTGAGCGCCTTCACGGTGCGCCGCCGCTTCGTCGAACGGGTCCTCGGCCGGCGTGTGGCCCTGATCGGCGACGCGGCCCACGAGATCTCGCCCATCGGCGGCCAGGGCATGAACCTCGGATGGTTGGACGCCCAGGCGCTCCTCCCGCTGGTTGCGACCACGGTGCGCCGGGGTTCGGTGTCGCCCGATCGTGCCGCGGACTACGCCCGCGAGCGGGGTGTCGCCGCACGTCGCGCCGCCCGGCAGGCCGAGATCAATATGGCTCTCGGGCGCCGGGCATCGTCCCTGACGATGGCGGGGCGCAACCTCGCACTCGGGGGGCTGCTGAAGTCACCGGCATCCGGTTTTCTGGCGCAGGTCTATGCCATGAAGCTCATCTAGCGGAGTCGGCTCGCGACCGCCTCCGCGACGCCTCGCCGCCGGCCGGCCGGGCTCTTCTAGCGAGCGGTCGCCAGGATGGTGCCACCGCTGACCGCGAGCTGCGCGACCAACACGAGCGCCGACACGATGATGAGCTGGAATAACAAGCGGCTCGGCGGCCGGGTGAGAACGAGCACGATGCCGACCACGGCAATCGCTGTGACGATCACGAATCCCGCAACCGCGAGCACGTTCGGACCTGCCGCGAAACCCGCGTCGATCACCGGGCCCAGCATGACGAAGGCCGCGCCGACGACCAGCGCGACGAAGGCGATCGTCCCCGTGGCGCGGCGGCCGAGCCGGTGCGGCAGCCCCGAGACCCCCGTGCGCGCGTCGTCGTCGAGGTCGGGCAGCACGTTGGTGAAGTGGATGGGGATGCCGAGCACGGCCCCCGTCGCCGTGGCCCACCACGCGGCGGCCGACGGTTCCGCCGCCGCGAGCGTCACGACGCTCGGCAGCAATCCGAAACTCACGAGGAACGGCACGAGCGAGAAGGCCGTGCGTTTGAGACCGGCGTTGTAGGCCCACCCCGAGGCGATGAGGATCGTGTGGGCGAGGCCCGTGCCAACGCTGAGCGCGAAGGAGAGCACGACGGCCACGACGGCCGTGACGAAGGCGGCGTTGCGCACGGTCGAGGCCGCGATGGCACCCGATGCGATGGGCTTATCGGTGCGCCCGACCGCGGTGTCACGCCGGGCGTCGATCCAGTCGTTCGAGAGACCGATGGACAGCTGCCCGGCCAGGATGGCGAGGCCCACGAGCACGACGCGCCAGGCATCCAGACCCACCGCGATGCCCAGGATGACCGACAGCGTCGTCACGGCGACCGTCGGCCCTGGATGCGACGACAGTGCGAGCAGCTTGGCCCGCCCGAGCACGCTCACGTCGTGTCGGCGATTTGGGCTCACGCCGCGTCGGCGGGCACGCGCACGATCATCGCGCCGGGTTCGATGCGGGCGTTGAAGGCCACGACCTCGCCGAACGTATCGCCGTCGAGTTCGATCTCTTCGGGGCGCGAGAAGCGCGCGACGAATGTCTCGCCGGTCTCGTAGCGGATGTCGCGGTCGTTCTTGCGCTGACCCGCGAGGGCACGGCCGGCCTTCGTGCGCATGACGACGCCGTTGGTCCAGGCCACCTTGAGCCAGACGCGGATCCAGCCGAGCACACCCTTGGGGCGCATCATCATGACGTCGAACAGGCCGTCGTCGACCTTCGCGTCGGGCAGCAGCAGAATGTTGGCGGGCAACGAACCGCAGTTGCCGAGGATGAGCGTGTGCACGGTGCGACGCTCGGGCTTGTGGCCGTCGAGCTGGAAGCGCACATGCAACTCGTCGGGGTCGCGCAGCGAGGTCACGATGGCCTTCACGTAGGCGGCCCAGCCGGCCTTCTTCTTCAGGTCGTCGTCGGTGTTCTTGATCATCTTGGCGTCGATGCCGAGACCCGCCATCACGACGAAGACGTGCTTCTCGCGCGACTGGTCGGCACGCTCGATGTCGATGACGCCGAGGTCGATCTCGCGGTCGGCGCCCGAGAACGCATACTGCACCGATCCGGGCATGTCGTTCAGGGTGAGGTGCAGGTTGCGGGCCAGGAGGTTGCCCGTGCCCGACGGCAGCAGGGCGACGGGCACGCCGGTTCCACGCACGGCCTCCGAGACGGCGCGCACGGTTCCGTCTCCGCCGGCCGCGAAGATGAGGTCGGCGCCGTCGTCGATGGCGGTGCGCGTGACACCCTGTCCGACATCCTCGACGGATGTCTCGTACCAGCGCGTCTCGCCCCAGCCCGCGGCTGCGGCCTCACGGTCGACGGTCTCGCGCAACACGTCAAGGTCGACCTTGATCGGGTTGTAGACGACGGCGGCGGTTTTCGTGGCTACATCGGTCATAAGACATCCTCGGGTTCGGGTCAGGCTCTACCTTATGTGCGCGGGCGATTTCGGCCGGCAACCGGGCGGGGGCTACCCGCCGGGGGACTAAGCATGGTAGCGCTGGTGCTGGTGCTGGTGCTGGTGCTGGTGCTGGTGCTGGTGCGGGTGACGGGCGGCTCAGCGGATGGCGTGGCCCGGATGCGCGTCGTCGTAGTGTTGCCGGGCAGCGGCGATCGCGTCGCGCTCGGCCAGCGACCAGTCGGCGAGCGCCTTGATCAGGTGGGTGAGCCGCGCACCCGATTCGGTCAGCGCATAGGACACCTGGGCGGGGACCGTCGGGAACACCGTGCGGTTCACGAGCCCGTCGCGTTCGAGGCGACGCAGCGTGAGCGTGAGCATGCGTTGCGAGATGCCGTCGATGGCGCGCTGCAGCTCGCCGAAGCGGCGCTCCGACGCACCCAATTCGACGACGACCATGACCGTCCACGTGTCGCCGACGCGGTCGAGCATGTCTCGGATGCCGCAATCGGGGTGGTCGCTCGCGCCGCACGGATCGAGGGTGGCGGTTACGTCGGTGTGCGTCACTGACACGAGAGTGCCTCCTTGTGGCGGTCGAAACGGGCGATCACAATCAGCTTAGTTAGGCATCAGAACCCCGAAAGGTCCTCACGTGATTCTTGTCACCGGCGCCAGCGGCCAGCTCGGCCACGCCATCCTCTCCGTCCTCTCCGAGCGCGGAACAGCTGCCCAGGGCAGCAGCCGCTCGCCGTCCCCGCGCGGCCCCGTCATCGATTTCGACGATCCCGCGGGCATCTCGTTCGCGGGCGTGGACACACTCGTTCTCGTCTCGGCCGGGGAGGCGGAGGACGACGTGGTCATCGCGCGTCACGGGGCCGCGATTGCGGCGGCCGAACGGGATGGCGTGCGGCATGTCGTGTACACGAGCCTGGCGTCGGACGGGGACCACCTCGCATTCGCGCTGGCGCATTGGTGGACGGAACGGCGGCTGCGCTCGAGCTCGCTGTCCTGGACCATCCTGCGCAACGGCCTCTATGCAGAGCTGTTCGGCTCGCTCTTCGGCTGGGACGGGCCGCGCCTGACCTCGGCCTTCGGGGACGGGGCCTTGGCTGCGGTGGCCCGCGCCGACCTGGCCGAGGCTGCCGCAGTTGTCGCCGAGCATCCCGACCGCCACACGGGCCGCACCTACGACCTCGTCGGCGAACCGGTGTCGGCGACCGATGTCGCGACCCGTCTCGGGGTCGACCTCGTCGATGTCTCGCTCCAGGACAAACGGTGCGAATTGGATGCTGCCGGCCTGAAGCCCTTCCAGCCCGCGATGCTGATGTCGATCTTCACGTCGGTGCGGCACGGTTTCTTGGCCGAACCGGGCACCGACCTGCGCACGCTGCTCGGCCGCGAGCCACGGGACGCCGCGCAGGTTGCGGCCGAGTCGGCGAGCGCGGGACGCTAGCGCACGTAAACGACCGGCCGCCTGGCCGGCTCACTTGTCGAGGGCCTGCGAGAATGGTTGTATGACCTCGACGCGTTCGGCCCGAGCCCTGCGGGGCGCGCTGGCCGCGATCGTGTCGACCTTCGTGGCGTTGCTGTCGCACGTGGCGGGCGGGGGAGAGGTGCCCGGGCTGCTCGGCATCCTCGTGCCGCTCGTTCTCGCAACGGCCGTCTGCGTTCCCCTGGCCGGTCGACGCCTCTCGGTCATTCGCGTGTCGGCGTCGGTAATCGCCAGTCAGGTGCTGTTCCACGCCCTGTTCGTTCTCGGGAGCGCGGGCAACGCGTCCGCGTCGTCGGCAACCGGGGGAGCGGGGCACACGGGGCACGTGGGGCACGGCGGCCAGGGGTCGTCCGTCGCCCCGCTTCTGATCGCGACTCCGCCCGGTGGTACCCCTGCTGGGGCGCCCGCGCACGCACACGAACACGCGACCATGTGGGCGGCCCACGCGCTGGCGGCCGTGGTCACGATCCTCGCGGTCTATCAAGGCGAGCGGGTCGTTCGGCGACTCCGCACGCTCGCGATCGCGCTCGTGCGCGTTCTGCTCCCCGTCGTCTCCGTCATCCCCGTTCCATCCAGCGCCGCTGCTCGCGCCATCGTCGAGACGGTCTCGCTTCCTCTGTCGCTCAGCGTCTATCCCGCCACGCGGTCGCACCGCGGCCCACCCGCACTCTCCTTCCCCTCACTCCCTCTCGCGACCTGAGCAGCGATTCCCGCTGCCGGTGACGCCGGATGCCGCGCCGTGCGGCCCCTGCGTTCCCGTGTCGCGTTTCGTGTTGCCGTCGTCGACGCCTGAGAACGCGTCACCTCGGCGAGGTCATCGAGCGGTACGGCTGCGGCCGGCCGCTCAGGAAGGAGCCACTGACCGTGGCCGAAAACAGAGACATCCCCGCCTGGAACCCGACGCCGCCCAGTTTCACCGCCATCGCCCTCACGCTCGCGGTTCCGCTCGCCGTCGCCGCCACTCTCCTCGGCCTCTCCCTCACGGGCGAACTCGGCCGCGGTCAGTTGCTCACCAACCCGGGGGAGTTGGTCACCTGGGGTCTCCCCATCGCGCGCGTGCTGCACGATGCCGCCGCCTCCGTGACCATCGGTCTGCTCCTCGCCGCCACGTTCTGGCTGCCCGGTCAGAAAATCGTCCCCGGCCTCATGTCCTTCTCTCAGGCCAAGGCCGTGTGGTGGGCCAGCTGGTCGGCCGCCGTCTGGCTCGCGGCGGGCATCGCGGTGCTCATCTTCACCGCCGCGAACTCGATCGGTGTACCCCTGACCGCTCCGTCCTTCCCCACCACGTTCGTCTTCTACGCCACCCAGCTCGAGCTCGGCCAGACCATGCTGGTGTCGATGGGATGCGTGGCCGCCGCCCTTTCGATCGCCCTGCTCGCGCGCCGGCAGTCCTGGGTGGCCACGGCCGCCGTCCTGTGTGTCGCCGCGCTCCTGCCGCTGTCGTTGTCGGGCCACGCCGCCGGATCGGACGAACACGGCAACGCCGTCAACAGCCTCGCCATCCACCTCATCGGCGTCACGGCGTGGGCGGGCGGGCTCGTGGCCGTCATCCTCCTGCGCAAGAAGGTCGGCGCCCAACTGGGGGCCGTCGTCGCCCGCTACTCCCTCCTGGCCGGGTGGGCGTTCGGCGCGGTCGCCTTCTCCGGTGTCGTGAACGCGTCGCTCCGCATCAGCTCGCCGGCCGACCTCGTCACGCCCTACGGCATCCTCCTGATCGTCAAGACGACGGCACTGGTGCTGTTGGGCCTCGCCGGCGCCTGGCATCGCGTGCGCCTCATCCCGCGTCTGCGGCGCGACCCCTCCGACCGACCGGCATTCGTGCGCCTGGCCGTGGGCGAGGTCGTCGTCATGGCCGTGACGATGGGCGCGTCGGTGGCCCTGTCGCGCAGCCAGCCGCCCGTGTCGCAGGAACCCGTGGCCGACGACATCCGCCACCGCCTGCTGGGTTTCGCCTATCCGCCCGACGTCACGCCGCTCCGCATGTTCACGGAATGGCATATCGACTGGATGTGGGCGGGCCTCGCGCTCGTCGGCGCCGGCTGGTACGTGTGGGCGGCCCTGCGTGTGCGGCGACGCGGCGATCGTTGGCCGCTCGGCCGCATCGTGTCGTGGGTGGCCGGGTGCGCCGCGCTCATCTATGCCACGAGCGGGGGACCGGCCGTCTATGGGCAGGTCCACTTCAGCACCCACATGCTGCAGCACATGACGCTCATGATGGTGGTGCCGCCGCTGCTGGTGCTCGGCGGGCCCGTCTTGTTGGCGTTGCGCACGCTGCCCGCGCGCAGTGACGGGGGCCGCGGCATCCGTGAATGGATGCTCATCGTGGTGCATTCGCGCTATCTGCGGGTGCTCTCGACCCCGGCGGTCGCGGCGGTGCTCTTCGCGGGCAGCCTCGTCGTCTTCTATTACACGGGATGGTTTGAATGGGCCATGTTCGCGCACCAGGGTCACATCTTCATGACCGTGCACTTCCTGGCGACGGGCTACCTCTTCTTCTGGGTGCTCATCGGCATCGACCCGGGACCGAATCGCCCGACGCACCTCATGCGCCTGCTCGTGCTGCTCGCAACCCTCGCCTTCCACGCCTTCTTCGGCCTCACGATCATGGCCAACTCGGCCGTGCTCGCCGAGGCGTGGTGGACGGCGCTCGGGGGAGCGACGACCGCTCAGCTTCTCGCCGATCAGGGCGTGGGCGGTGGCATCGCGTGGAGCGCGGGGGAAATCCCCACCGTGTTGATCGCGCTGGTCGTGGTGGCGCAGTGGGTGAAAAGCGACGAGAAGTCGGCGAAACGCTACGACCGTCGCGCGGAGAGGGACGGAGACGCGGAACTCGTCGCCTACAACTCGCGGCTGCAACGCCTCGGCGAGGGCGGGCGCGGCGAGAGCGCGCCGGAAGTAAACGCGCCCGGAGCGAGCGTGACTGGCGAGAGCGCGCCGAGTGAGGATCGCTCGCTATGACCCCGAAGCGGCCCGCACACGGAACCACAGCGTCAGTTCGCGGATCGCTCGCCGCGTGGTCGTCGGATCGTCGTCGTTCTCGAGGTCGTCGAACGAATCTCGAAAGCCCGGCGCCACGGGGGAGGACGGCACACGGATGGGTTCGTACCCCATGGTCCAGTCGGCGAAGGTGCGTTCGGTGAGGTGTTCCTCGAGCAGCACACGCACCTTCTCGTGCCGGGTGTCGGCCTTGATGACGGCAAGAAGATCCCGCACCGTCTTCTCAGGGCCCTCGAGAACCTGGATGAAGCGCCCCTCTCGATACAGGAGCATTCCGGTCACATCGGATGCGCCGTTGTTCCGCCGACTCTGGCGCAACAGATCATCGAGCTGGTCGCGGCTGAAGTCTCGGGTCGCGACGCTCGCGTAGACGGCGGAGAGGAGCGCCGTCGGGTTGTCCGGTTCGGTGACCATCTGCGTTTCCACGGCCATTACAGCGCCGAACCGTTGCTCGTTGCCGCCAGGACCGCGTGCATCGCGTCACGCACGGTGTCGAACTCGCCGACGGGACGAGAGAAGGTGTCGTACGCCCGGAAAGCGCCGCCGCCCTTGCCGTCGATGTAACCGAGGAACTCGCCGGCGCGGCTGCCCACGTAGAAGTCGGCTTCGACGCGGGCCCAGGTAGGCTCGATCACGGGGGAGTGTTCTGTCACGGTGGCTCGCACGTTCATGCTCGGGCACCCGACCGATCGCGGGCGCTTTCTCGCCGCAAGCGCGTCACAGGAACACGAGGTCGGCTCATGCATCCATTCTGCCGCTGATCGCTCACCACCGCGGCTTCACCCGGGGGCCCTTGATATTTTTCGACGAATAGGGTGGTCGATGGGCCGGTAGCCTGGCCGGGTGACCGACACGCTCAGTGCTTTGCTCTCCCGCGACCCCGACCGCATTTGGCGGGCCTCGTGGGAGGTCATCGGCACGCGCGATATCGAGATGCTCGAGACCCTCCGGTCGGCGCTCCCAGACATTCGGCGGGCAACGGCGGACATCGAGCTGGGAGGGATGATCCGGCCGAACCGCGACGCCCTCGCGCACGCCCTCGACAAAGTGCAGACCTATCGCACGTGGCGGTGCTGGTGCGACGATTATCCACGACTGCTCGCTTTCAGCCCGGCCCGGGAGGAAGAGCGCGGGCACGCGACAATCCTCGGCCGAGTCGATTCCGGATGGCCGACGACTTACGAGTGCGCGTGCACCGTGTGTGGCACGCAGTTCAGCGTCGAAGAAGGCGAGCACCACGCGCTGTGGTGGCAATGGGCCCCGCGGGCTTCGAGATCCACGCGATGATGTGATTGTGGGGCACACGGGAGCTCTGTGCCGCAGCGGTCAAACGTCAACGCGTCGACGGCGAGATAGAACGCACTCAGTGTCCGGCGCCGAGGTTCCCGGCCAGGCGGTCTCGCATTGAGGTGCTGGCCTGGTTGAGGCCGATGATTGTGGCGGTCTTGCCGTGGCGTTCGTATTTGCTGGTGATGGCGTCAAGGGCGGCGACGGTTGAGGCATCCCAGATGTGCGACCCGGACATGTCGATGATCACGTGTTCGGGGTCGTCGGCGTATTCGAACTGGGTTGTGAGGTCGTTGCTCGAGGCAAAGAAGAGTTCCCCGTTGACGACGTAGTGGGCTGTCTCGAAGGTGTCGGTGATTCGGATGTCGCGGACCACGGTCGCGAAGTGGGCGACGCGGCGGGCGAAGAGGACCATTGCGGCGACGACGCCGACGATCACGCCGATGGCGAGGTTGTGGGTTGCGACGACCACGACGACGGTTGCGACCATGACGATGGTTTCGCTTTTCGGCATCGCTTTGAGGGTGGCGGGTTTGATGCTGTGCCAGTCGAAGGTGGCCACGGAAACCATGATCATCACGGCGACCAGTGCGGCCATGGGGATGATGGCCACGATGTCTCCGAGTCCGACCACCAGGATGAGGAGGAACACGCCTGCGAGGAAGGTGGAGATGCGGGTGCGGGCTCCGGATGCTTTGACGTTGATCATGGTTTGACCGATCATTGCGCAGCCACCCATGCCGCCGAAGAGACCGGACAGCATGTTCGCTGCACCCTGGCCCCATGCCTCGCGTGTCTTCCGGGAGTGGGTGTCGGTGACGTCGTCGACGAGTTTTGCGGTCATCAGTGATTCGAGCAGTCCGACTAGGGCCATCGCGACTGCGTACGGGGCGATGATCCGGAACGTTTCCCACGTCAACGGAACGTTGGGGAAGAACAGTGAGGGAAGGCTGCGAGGCAGCTCGCCTTCATCGCCCACGGTCGGCACGTTCACCGCGGTGACGACGGTGGCGACGGTCAGGAGAACGATAGCGACGAGGGGTGCCGGCACGATCTTTGTCAGGCGTGGCATGACGACCATGATGATCACACCGACTGCGACGAGCGGGTAGACCAGCCAGGGCACACCGATCAGGTGCGGTAGTTGCGCGGTGAAGATCAAAATCGCCAGAGCGTTCACGAAGCCGACCATGACGCTTCTCGGGATGAAGCGCATGAGTTTCGCGACACCGAGCACGGCCAGAAGGATCTGGAAGATGCCGGCGAGGATCACGGTAGCGATGAAGTAGTCGAGGCCGTAGTCGCGGGCGACGGGTGCGATAACGAGCGCGATTGCACCGGTCGCCGCCGTGATCATGGCGGGGCGGCCGCCCAGGAACGCGATCGATACAGCCATCACGAACGAGGAGAACAGGCCCACCCGGGGGTCGACGCCGGCGATAATTGAGAAGGAGATCGCCTCAGGGATCAGCGCCATGGCGACGACGAGTCCGGCGAGAACTTCGCGGGTCAGGATGCGCGGGGTCTTCAGAGCGGTGAGGACCGAGGGTTCGGGGGAGTACCGGTCTTTATGGATCGCCGGATTCTTTTGTGAGTTAGCCATCATGGCTCCTTCGTGCTGGGGCGCCCTCTCGAGGGCGCCGGATTGGCATGTGTGGCGCCCCGTTGCGCAAACCAGCATCCGAGAACTGTCCGGATGGTGGGGAAGTAGAGATGTCCTATCAACAACAAGCAACTCTACCCTCACGTAAGGGTAGGGTTGCAAACGGAGTCGTCGAGACTCGGGATACGATGCAAAAGTGATGCATATCGGTGAAGTGGCGGAAAAGACTGGCCTCTCCCTGCGCACCCTCCGCCACTACGACGACGTTGGTCTCCTCAAGGTCTCCGCACGCACCGAAGGCGGCTTCCGCGTCTACACGGCGGAGGACGTGAGCCGGCTTCTGCTGATCCGCCGCATGAAACCTCTCGGTTTCACCCTCGAGGAAATGGCCGAGCTGCTCGATGTCGTCGACGAGCTCCCCACATCCGATGCCGACGCGGTTGATGCTCCGGCCGTCCGGGAACGTCTCGCGCGGTTCATCGACGAGGTTGAGCAGCGCCGGGAAAAGCTCCGCCAGAACCTTGCCTACGCGGACGAATTCCTCGCGCTACTCACACGGCAATAAAAGCTCCGCGGTGGTGGCCTCGGTGCGCTCGAGCTCGCCGAGCGGCATGTCCGATAGGGGATCCCTCACCGGACGCGTTTCTCACCGCGTGAGATCCGCCTGTGACTTTCGGCGCTGTGTGGCGGCGTTCTGTGATCGCTATTTGGCGCATCGATCTGGCTGCCGGCAAGGCGTCAGCGTCTCGAATCACATGAGTTATGAGGCGTCTCGTCGGCTTGATTTGAAGTTGCCTGAATGACGAATCCGAGCGCGCAACGGTGATTTATTGCGCTGCTCCACTCTCGGGATTTGCCGTGCGGATCTGGGTTTTTCGCTGACATTTGACGGTGTCGCTGATGCCGAAGAGATACGAGTGTTCGATAGACGAGCTAGGAATGGGCAGTCCCCGAGCAGGCACCGCGCATCGCGGCCGCCAGCCGCCAGCCGCCAGCCGATCGGCGGTCGACGCAGCTCCTCAGAAACGATCGTTATTGAGCTGCCGAACACATAGCGCTGAATGGTAGTTCACAAAGGTGTCAAAACTGCTGTTCAAGAAACTGCCCGGAATCAAGATCTGGAAATCAGTTTTGAAATGGACAGCAGTTTTGACACCGTTTTCGGTTCACAGCGGCTCGGCGCTCCGGCTCTGCCCGACGACGCGAGTGCTCGACCTCTGCCAGGACGCTAGTGCTCGTCACGATAGCCGTCGCGGGGTCTGCGCCTGCAGGCTCGCCTCCACCTGCTACTAAGGCTTTAGCACGCTACCGGATCGCCTGAGAGAGTGCATCGAACTCCGAATCACTGAGCTCGATGGACGCAGCGCGAAGGTTGTCTTCGAGATGGGCGACGCTCGACGTGCCCGGTATGGGGAGGACGACGGGACTCCTCTTGAGGAGCCAGGCGAGGGCCAGCTGCGCGGGCGACGCACCTCGGGCCGCTGCGAGCGTTGTAAGTGGGCTGTTCTCGCCGGTGAGTCCGCCGGTCGCCAACGGGAACCAGGGAATGAACCCGATGTTCCGGTCCGTGGCCCAGTCGAGCAGCGCCTCGGCGTTGCGCTGGGCGAGGTTGTAGAGGTTCTGGACCGACACGATGGGGGCGACCTTGAGGGCGGCCTCGGCCTCGGCAACTGTGACCTCGCTGAGGCCGATGTGCCGGATTTTTCCTTCGTCCTGGAGGACCTTTTAATGTGCCGATCTGGTCCTCGAGTGCAACGGCCGGATCGATGCGGTGAAGCTGGAGCAGATCGATGCGGTCAACATCGAGGTGTCGAAGTTCCCCCTCTACTTGCTGCCGCAAGTGAGCTGGCGTACCGTTCGGACGCCACTGGTCAGGGCCTTGGCGGGTCTGGCCCACCTTCGTCGCAACGACGATGTCATCGGCGTACGGACGAAGTGCGTCGCGGAGGATGCCGCTCGTGACATCCGGCCCGTAGGCATCCGCACTGTCGAAGAAAGTAACACCGAGCTCGGCCGCCCGAAGGATCACCCGGATGGCGTTATCGCGGTCCGCGGGCTCCCCCCACGTTCCTGGACCGGTGAGCTGCATAGTGCCGTAGCCGAGACGAGACACGGCGAGATCGCCGCCCAAAAGGAACCTGGCAGGGGCCTTATTGGGGAAGGGATTTGGGTTGATCATGAAAAACTTTCCGTTGGTGGGGGGTTAGGGGTACGTGCGTTCGTTTGCTGCGGTCGGATGTCGGTCACGGCACGGAGACGTCGTCATTCATGCCGTACTGGTACGGCACACCGAGGTGATCCCGGAGGGTGTCTCCGTCGTAGTCGAGGTGGAAGACGCCTCGTTGCTGGAGCAGAGGCACGACTCCGTCGACGAACGCGTCGATGCCGTCCTCGTAGACGTCGGGGTTGAGCCAGAATCCGTCGCAGGCGCCGGCCTCGAACCACTCCTGCATGTGGTCGGCGGTGAGCTGCGGAGGGCCCACGGGGGCGGGGTGGTAGTCGATGACGCCGTGGTAGAGGATGTCACGGACACTCCACCCTTCTCGAGCGATTTCCAGGGCTGTCGCCGATCGTGGGTCCGACGGGGTTGCTTTAGCTGCTGCGCGCTCTGATGCGCTCAAAGACCTGTCGAGGTCGGTCATGGTCAGTGGAATGCCCAGCATCATCCCGAGGTAGCCGACTTGCTGGCGGATATGGGGTTCAACGAAGAGACCGCGCCGGTCAAGCGCCTCGCGCTTTGTGGGCGCGATGGTCGGGCTGATTCCTGCGAAGTACTTGATGTCGTCGGGGTTGCGGCCCGCTTGCTCCGCCGCCCGCCGAACGTTGGAGCGCTGGCGGATCGAGTCCTCGATGGAGTGGGTGTTCCCGATCACCCCATTCGCGAAGCGGCCCGCCAGCGCCAGGCTGTGAGGACTCTGCCCGGCGTGGAAGACGACGGGCTGGCCCTGCTTCGAGGGTGGGATCTCCAGGGGGCCGCGGGAGGCGACGTATCGGCCTTGAAGATTGATGGGCTGGATCTTCGTTAGGTCGGCGAAGACCCCCGACTCCTGATCCGCGACCCACGCGTCTTGTTGCCAGCTGCCCCAGAGGGCCTGGACGATCTGGACGACCTCTTGAGCGCGACCATAGCGCTCGTCGCGGCCGGCGATCGAGGTACCGAAGTTGGCCGCGGAGCCCTCATCGGACGTCGTGATCGCGTTCCATCCGATGCGTCCGCCGCTAATTACATCGAGCGTCTTCAGCTGGCGCGCAAGGTTATACGGCTCGTAGAACGTCGTAGACGCTGTCGACACGAAGCCGATCTTCTGGGTTTCCCGAGCCATGATCGCCATGGTGATGAACGGGTCCATTGTCAGCATGGGTGAATCTTGATCGGATCGCTGGCTCTGCGTGAGCATGTCCGGCAGGAACAAGAAGTGGAACTTTCCCCGCTCCGCTGCCTGCGCGTACCGCACGTAGGCGTCGGGGTTCGTGTAATTGCGTGGATCGACGTGAGGTGCACGCCAGGCGAGCGTTGGGGCTCCGTATCCGTTGCCCAGCTGCATGCTGATCAACATCGTCTTCTTCGGGGTCATTGCCCGGGTTCCCTTCCTGCGAGCCGTGCGTTCGGTGTTAAGTGATGGAGTCTGGTTACGACGGGTCTGTCAGGCCTCGCGCCGGGAAGGCGTGTCGTCGTCCCGCGGTGACGATGACGAGTACGACCACGAGCAGTGCCAGCGTCGCGAAGGGCAGTGCGCCCGCCCCGATCCCGGTTAGGACGAGTCCTCCGAGGATCCCGCCCACCGCAATCCCCAGGTTCAGGCCGGTGACGAGGACCGACTGCGCGGCGTCGACGGCGGTGCCGGACGCATTCGTCAAAGCGGTCTGCTGAAGGCTTCCCGATCCGCCGAAGGCGACACCCCACGCAGCGATGCTGATGATGATCGCGACGGGCGCGCTCGTGGCCAGCCCTAGCACGAGGACCGCGAGTGCGAACACTGCAGTGCTGACCAGCATGAGCAGGCGCAGATGCCGGTCGATCAGAAGTCCGGTTGCCCAGAGTCCGACGAGAGCCGAGACTCCGAACACGAGGAGGACCGCGCTGACGGAGCCGCCCATTCCCGCAAGGGCGAGGAACGGCGCGATGTAGGTGTACAGCAGGGCGTGACCCGAGAAGAAGAGCAGAGCGACGGCGATAATCGGCAGGACACCGGGAAGACGAAGTGCCTGAAGCGCAGTCGTGCGCTCGTGTCGCTCCTGGCCCGGGAGGGGTGGAACTACAACGAGGACCCAGACCAGCACCGCGACGGTGAAGACGGCCATGATCACGAAAGTGAGTCGCCAGCCGACCGCTGTGGCGAGCAGGGTCCCTGCGGGGGTGCCGAACGCGAGGGCGATCGGGGTGCCGGAGAGTCCGATCGTCAGGGCGCGGCCGCGTTGCGTCGGATCGACGATGCGACCGACGTATCCCGCCAGGATTCCCCAGAGGACTCCGGCGAAGACGCCGGCGATGAATCTCGCGGCCAAGGTCACCGCGAAGACCGGCGACACCGCGACGATAAGGCTGGTGAGGACGTACCCGCTCAACGCGGTCACGAGCAGACGCCGACGGGGCCACCCCATCGTCGCGCTGATGATTGGGATAGCTCCCAGCAGCGCTCCGAGCGCATAGAAGGTGACCGTCTGTCCGGCAGTCGCCTCCTCGACACCCAAGTCGCGGCTGAGGGCGGGAAGGACGCCCGCGGGGAGTGTCTCGAGCATGACGGTTAGGAATCCGCTGGTGGCGAGTGCTAACAGGGCGCCGAGGGGAAGTCGCGCAGGCGCGGAAGAGCGTGTAGCGGGTGGCGAGATCTTTGACATCCCGCAATTCTCTAACCTTGTCACTAGTGTCAAGGTCAAGCTGTATGGAAAATCCGCATCTTCGGGCCGCCATCCGTTCCCCGGTGAACAGATCGCTGACGCAGCCGGCTCACCACCCGGGCGTTGCCACCTCAGGCCGAATGGGCGCTAAGCACTTCGTCGATAGAGGCGATGTACCGATCGATCGCAGTGCGATTCTCGGACAGAACACGGATGTTCTCGGACATACGCTCGCGTTGCCGCACCAGTGTTTCCCGGAGCCTCGGGTCCGGATCGACGGGGACCACCAAATCGGGCCTGTCGAAGCAGGGCAGGATCTCGCCGATGACCCGAGTGGGTATCCCGGCATCGAGCAGCCCGCGGATTTTGATGACTCGATCAACGAGGTAGTCGCCGTAGTCGCGGTACCCGTTATGCAGGCGCACGGGCTGGATGAGGCCTTTTGCTTCGTAGTACCGCAGCATCCGGGCTGGCGCTCCGGTACAAGCGGCGAGCTCGCCAATCTTCATAGAGCACTCCTCTTGACCTTGACACTAATGTCATGGTCAAGACTACCAGGAGCACATCAAGAGAAAGGTTTTGTCTATGAGAATCGGAATCCTCGGCGCTGGCGCGATCGGCTCCATCCTGTCCGACCGACTGGCTACGGCCGGTCACGACGTGATGATCGCGAACTCGCGAGGACCGGAGACGATCAGTGCCACGGCGCTCCGCGGTGGCGCCCGGGCCGTCGAGGCGGTCGACGCTGTCCGGGACGTCGACGTCCTGATTTTGTCCGTCCCCCTGCACCGCGTGCCCGACTTGGCTCCTCTGGTGACTCAAGCGCCGACCGGCGCGATCGTGATTGACACCTCGAACTATTACCCGCAGCGCGATCAGCGCATCGCCTCGATTGATAACGGGCAGACCGAGAGCGAGTGGGTTGCCGAACAGCTCGGCCGACCGATCGTCAAAGCATGGAACGCTGTCGGCTCGGGGCCGCTCGAGGCAGCATCGACCGAGAGCGGAACGGCCGAGCGCATCGCCATCCCCGTGGCCGGAGACAACATCGACGCAAAGCGCGTCACGATGGAACTCATCGCACAGACGGGTCTGGACGTAGTCGACGCCGGTTCGCTCGCCGAGTCATGGCGGCAGCAGCCCGGCACCCCCGTGTACTGCACAGCGCGCCCCGCAGACGAGATCGCCGCTCTCCTCGATGCCGCGAATGCCACGGCCGCTCCACAGCGCCGAGACCTTGTCATGGCTGCAGTGCAGGAACGGATCGAGACGGACGGCAGCGTCAGTGCCGACTATCTCACCCAGCTGAACCGCGCCGTCTACTGACATGTAACTTCTTCAATGCGACAGCCGGTGTGTGGCGCTATCGAAGAAGACGAGCGGCCGCTGCGTCTCATCTCTGTGCAGATGAAGCACTTCGAGGAGAACGAGATCGTGGTCTCCCGCCTCAACCACCGTGCGGGGCGCGACGGTGATCGTCGCGAGAGCATCGCGAATGTGCGCCGCTCCGCCATCGGTACTTAGATCGATCCCCTGAAAACGTTCATTAGCAGGTTGCCGAAGGACATCGACTACTGGCAGATCAAAGTTGGCATCTGCGCCGACGAGCACATCCACGCCAACGAACCAACCCCACGAAAGATGGGAAATATGACCAGCCACGTTGAGCTGCTCATCATCGACGAAGCCGAACGACTCACCCCAACCGCGCTCGAGATGCTTCGGGACAGACACGCCCGAACCCAGCTCGCGATGATCCTGATCGGGATGCCGGGAATCGACGAACGATTCCGCCACTACCCCCAGCTCTACAGCCGGCTCGGATTCTCACACCAATACCGAGCCCTCGGACGCGAAGAACTCCTATTCGTCCTGGACCGTCATTGGAAGCGACTCGGCAGGACTCTCGACCCCGATGACTTCACCGACGCGCAAGCCATCGCCGCCATCGAACGCATCACCCGCGGCAACTTCCGCCTCCTCGAACGACTATTCCCTCAGATCAACCGAGTCCTCAAGATCAACCAACTGGACACCATCACGGACGACGTCATCGAGGCCGCCGCCAGCATCCTCGTCATCGGCAACTAGCGACACAAAGCGATCACAGAACACCGCCAAAAAGCGCCAAACTCCACAGATCCGACTAGTTGCGTGTCCGTATACCCCGTCCGATAAGATGTGCTGGTTGGGTACCCCAAACGGAACAACCTAGGGAGCGGCCGTGCTGATCGGCTATGCGCGCGTATCGGCGGATGAGCAAGACACCACGGCGCAGACCAACGCGCTGCGCGCCCTTGGCGTCGATACTGACAGGATCTACGTCGACCAGGGCCTCACCGGGCGTAATCGGAACCGGCCGGATCTCACGGCTGCACTATCGGCGTGCCGGCAAGGTGACACGTTCATCGTGACGAAGCTTGACCGGCTTGCGCGGTCGATGCCCGATGCTCGAGATATCGCCGACGAACTGGCACGCGGGGGAGTACGCCTCAGTATCGGAGGCGAGATCTACGACCCAACATCCCCTACGGGGCGGTTGTTCTTCAATGTGTTGGCGACGATGGCTGAGTTTGAATCGGACCTCATTCGCGCGCGAACTAAGGAAGGCATGGCAGTAGCTAAAGCTAAGGGACGGCTCAAAGGCCGTGCGCCAAAGCTAACCGCTCGTCGAGAAGCTCATGCTCTCGCGCTGATTGATAGCGGCGACCACACGATGGGGGAGGTGGCTTCGCTGTTTGGTGTTTCTCGCGGAACGCTGTATCGAGCGCGTGATCGCCGGGTTACCCGCGGAGATCGGACGTCTGTTGTTGCTCTTCCACGCGTCGAGGGGGAGTGAGCTGTGGTGAGTCGACGGACAACGCCGGCTGATATTCGATCGCTGGCACCGGGGGAGGTGTTCGTGTTCGGTTCGAATGCCGAAGGGTTACACGGCGGCGGCGCTGCACGGTTCGCCTATGAGAACTTCGGTGCAATCTGGGGCCAGGGCACAGGCCCTCAAGGTGACTCTTTCGGAATCAACACGATGTCGGGCATAAACCACATGATGGCCAGTATCGCGTCCTTCCTTGCTTACGCCCGAGCTCATCGGGACCAGACGTTCCTCGTCACCGAGATCGGATGCGGGATCGCCGGGTACACGCCCGATCAAGTCGCGCCGCACTTCGCGCACGCGGGACCGAACGTGGCCCTGCCGCAACGCTTCATCGATGTGTTGTGACTCCGTTCAGTAGTTCGGCCGAATCAAATCGGTGATCGGCTTGAACGTGACGGATTCCGGTCTGATGAGCGGGACGTTGACACGGACATCGGTGAGGATCGTGATCTCGCCTAGGTTCACCATTCGACTCGCGATGCCGGTTCGCTTGTCGATGGCCAGCGTGGGCCGAGTGGCCGGGTCGTCGGTGTGCTCGAAAGTGATCAGCGAAGAGTGCTGTCCGATGTCCTGCGCCAGGATTGGGTAGAAGCTCGAATGGCCGCCCCACATATGCAAGTGCCGCGGATCGAGCATCTGCATCTCGGATGGCATTCCGCGAGGGTAGTCGACCTCGATAGCCGGGTCAGATGACCGGATCACCCCGTCGGAGTAGCTGCGAGCCTGACCGCCGGCGACGTCGCGGAAGTAGTACCAGCTCTCGTTCACCCGATCGAGTTCCGCATAGAATTGATAATGAACCGAGGGGCTTTCCTGCCTAACTCCTCGAACCTGCACCGTTCGATAAGTCGGCAACGCGGCTATCTCCCGCAAGACCTCATCAGTGTCAGTGCGGTCGAGAATCGTGTTCAGTTTCATGACTCCACTATTCCTCACGGTGGCGCACACACGATGAGCGAGGTGGCAGACATCTTCGGGGTGTCGCGAGGCACCCTGTATCGCGCCCGCGATCGTCGTTCAGCTCGCGGTGACACGACAGCTGAAGTTGCGCTGCCGCTTCCTCCGTCAAGATCTGACGCGGATTAGTAGTTGCGCCTACCACCAATCGCCGGTGGCGTTCACGAGCCAGAGATACGGAAGAGGCAGCAGCGCGATAAGTATGGGCACCGGTATTAGCAAGAACAACGGGCGTCGATACAAAACGATTAACGAAACTGCAATCAACCCAACTAGGAGCAATGTGAGTGTGGGGGCGCCGGCGTATAGCCAGGCATCCCCATTTGAGCAAACTGGATTTGGCGGCGAAGGATGGCGCGGATCATAGGGACCCCACGGCCCGCCATCCTCGCCGCTGATACATAACAGCGCGGAACGAAACAGCCCGACTGCAACCAACGGTGCGAAGACGGGCACTGCAATGATCAACAGGCCAATCCCGAAAGCCGGAAACAAGGTCTTCCCGGATCGTTTTCCCGCTGCGTGCCGATCAATGGTCCCCATTTCGGGAGCCTAACAATGCAGTTGCGCCTTGCAACACGTCTTCGGCGTGGGTGAGAATCGTATCGAGCCTCATCGCTCCACTGTGCCGCGGGGAAGGTCTGCTGATCTGTTCGTTCCACCCCCCACTGCATGGTTAGGGTGCGTCGTCTTCTGATCGTGCAACATCCTCGTAGCTCCGGGCGAGCCTACGACGTGCCCAAATGAAGACCGCTACGGCGCCGGCAAAGCAGAGGATGGCTGGCACCCACCAGTGAAGGCCTACGAACCCTCCGCCCACGATAAACAGAGTCACGCCTAGAAGAGTGACGCCCATCTGACCAAGCGAGACTATCCCACGCCCCTACCTGCGGCCGGTCACGAACGAACGTTTATGACTTGCTCGTGTCAGCTTGTTCTCCTGATTCACGAACGAGTTGAACGATAGGGCCGAGGCGGTCGCAGGGGAGACCTGCGAGGGCGACCGGCATTGAGCGTTCGAGCTGGAGCTGAGTTCGAAGATTGCGGCCATAACGCTGGGATAAAGACGAATGGCCATGTACTTGCTGTCCCGCAACACCGTTCGTTTACACAGATCCCGCCAGACGCTTGTCCCCACATTCTCCGAGGCGTCGCCAATGCCGGGCCCGCGGGCACGACAATCGCTAACAGAGAAGGCGATCGCTTCGCTCCACAAGCCCCGTCTACCCAGGCGATTTTTTCATCGACGATCAAAACGAGCTCCCTGCCACATGATTGTGATTAGGTCTGTTCGGCGCATCGCCGGCCGATGAGTCATCCTACGGACTGACGGTCGTTACTGCCTCAGGTTGACGCGAGATACCGACTCCTTTCGTACCTTTGAGATAACCGCTTCACCACAGCGCAAATCACAGTCACTCACTGACCCTCAAAGGCCCACACATGCACGCGACGACCATCACCCGTTCGGTAGTAGTTCCCTTCATCGCCATCCTTGGCATAGCAGGACTAGCCGGGTGTGCCCCCATCGAAGACGCCGTCAGCAACCGGGTGACAACAACCGCAGACTCATTGAAAACCATGCCCGAGGACTCCCCATCGTGGATTCCCTCCGACGCAACGGCGATCACCCAAGTGCGAGGCACAGCTGGCGATGCCGCCACAGTTCTTCTGACCAGCGCGCAGGATCTCGACCCAAATGAGTGTGTCGCGACACCGAGACTCTCCGCGCCCACAATGCAGGTCGAGAACGCACCGGACGTCTATGGCGAGGACGAGGTCTATTCCTGCGGTGACTGGGCTGTTATTGCCAGTCCGGACGGATGGCTCGGATGGACCCCTGCCGCCGAGAGCGCCACTAGTCCAAAGCCTGTAGTAGAAGATTGAACGTAGTCAAAACCGTCGCGGACCTTGAACGCGCGCGAAGTGCCGGTCACTCTTTAGCGGTGATCTTCTCTTCCCCATCTGATTGCACTCGCACCGCTGACCTGTCAGCACGGTGGGTGCGTCTGATCGCCACGTATGACAGTGTGGCCCCGATCGCAGCGCCGATGCTATTGGTCACGAGGTCGCCGGTGTCGCACGCGCGACCTATCCCAAGCACAGTGCCCTGCAGGATCTCGATGATCGCTGACAAAGCGACGCCGAACCCGAAAGCAAGGGCCGGCCGGCGAATCTTTAGGCCCACAAAAAAGACCACCGGGATAAACAGGATGATGTTCGCCAGTGATTCCACGGATGTAGCGCTGATGTAGGGCAGTTCAACCGCGCAACCCACGTCAGCTGAGGGGTCACCGTCGGGATATAGCGTGAGCCCCAGGATTGTGACCGTGGAGATGGCTGCGCAGGCATTCACAGTGCGTTTGTGGCGGACGATTCGGGACCCAATAAGCAAACCGGCGACAGTCATCCCCATCAGAACAAGCAGAGGGAGCCAGGGGAGATGCAGTAGAAGGTCCGATAGCACTTAGCCACCATATCGGCGACGCAAGCCGCCCCGATGTCGTCAACCGGGCCGCGCGGCCCACTGAGTAGTGCAGCGATGGGGAGCAGACACCCTTCTTGACATAATGTGCATTATCGGCACTTTATCGAAGAGTGGAAGCGGGGTCCTTCTCGGGCTCGTTTCGAGACGGCTCGGGTGCCGGCAGTGACACGCGCAATGCCGTGCCGCCCTCGTTGCCGGGGCCGATCTTCATGTCACCCTGGAACGCCTGGATGCGCCTGGACAACGACAGCAATCCGCCGTCGATGGACGGATCCGGAGCGATTCCGACGCCGTTGTCAAAGACGGTGAGAACGATTCGTTTTCCGGCTGGCTCGACGCCGTCGACGACCGACAACGACACACGGATGCTGTCAGCCGCGCCGTGCTTCAGAGCATTCGTGATGCCCTCCTCGAGACTCCGCACGAGCAGCGATCGTTGCGAGAGCCCGATGGCGTTATCGGCGGGATCGTCGAGCGCACGGAACTCGCGCGACACGTCGAACTTGGTGATGATGCTCGTCGGCAGGCGCTGCAGAATGGCGCGGATGCTAGGTGCCACACCCACCTCGAGCAACGGCGGCGAGAGCAGGCGACTCGTGGCACGGACATCCCGCTCGCGCAATTCATCCACCCGGCGTTCGACCGACCGGATGTCCTCCTCGGAGAGTTGCTCCCCCGCGTGCACTCGTTTCGCCAGCTCGTCGAGGCTTGCAGCGATGAACACGAGCCGTTGCTGCACGGTGCCGTGTAAACCCTCTGCGACCTCGCTTTTTACGCGCAGTTCCTCGCCTTGAAGCGCCTGCAGTGCCAGGTCGGCGGCCCGCCGTTGCGCGGTCTGCTCGCGTTCTTCGTGGCGGGTCCTGCGGCGGGCGGCCGAGACGGCGAAACCGAAGGCGCCGCACACCATGAGCGTGGCCACCGAGGCCCCGAATTCGACGAGCACGACGTCGATGGTCGGCGAGCGATACACCCCGAGCAGCAGCTGCAGCCCCACCCGCACCAGCCCGGCCGCGCACGACACCGCGAACGTGAGCGCGAGCACCCGGGGCCGCCACCACTCGTGCAGCGACGGGCCCCACCGGGTCATGAGCAGGAAGCCGAGAAGGAGTACTGCTCCCCCGATGCCGACGACGTTCGCGGTGATGCGCTCGAAGAGCATGCCGCGCGAGCCGCCGGGCGCAACCCAGGCGAAGATGTAGACGGTTTGCAGGGCGGTACCGATGCCGAAGGCCAGGGCGACGGCGCCCGAGGCGACGACGAACGACCGTGAGTCGCTGATGCGGTCTTTGCGGTCGTCGTGATCCAGCCCGTCGGCGCCGTCGGCACGTGATTGTGCCAGCCCCCGCGCCGGTCTTCTGATCCCCACCCCTCGATTTTCTCAAAGGATTGTCGTTTTCGGCAGCATTCGGCGTGCCTATTTTGGGGGCCTGCGCGTCGACCTCGTCCCTGGACGCGGTTGCGGGGTGCGTAGCGCCGAGAGTTTCCTCCCCCTCCGCACGCATTCGACCGGGCATACTCGTCACATGGACATCTCGGAGCGCACGCCGCGCGCAGGCGGAACGTCGCGGTCATCCGAGGGCGTCACTCCCCTGCGCGTCGGCGTGGTCGAAGATCAGCCTCTCTTCAACGGAATGCTCGGCGACCTGATCGACAAGCATCCCCGCACCCGGCTCGTCGGCCGCGCGACCACGGTCGCTCATGCGCGCAAACTCTTCCTGCCCGGCACGGTCGACGTGCTCACGATGGACATCGAGCTGCCCGACGGCAACGGCGTCAGCCTCGGTGTCAGCCTCAAACGTCAGACCCCCGAGCTCGGCATCGTGCTGCTCTCGGCCTACGACCTCATGGACATGCTGCTCGAGATGCCCGAAGACATGCGGGGTGGATGGAGCTACCTCTCGAAGAAGTCGGCGCTCACATCGGAGACGCTGTTCGCGGCCGTCGAGGCGTCGGCGCGCGGCGACTCCATGCTCGACCCCGAACTCTTGGCCCACGCGGCGCCGCGCGCCGACTCGGTGCTGCACCGCCTCACCGACCGGCAGTACGCCGTGCTGCAGCTGCTCGCGCAGGGCCTCTCGAACCAGGGCATCGCCGCCCGGCTCGGCATCGCCGAGAAATCGGTGCAGAATCACCTGACGAGCATCTACAGCATCCTCGGCGTGCCCGCCGACTCGGCCAAAAACCCGCGCGTCCTCGCCGCCCTCACGCTCCTGGCAGAAACCGGCCGCGACAGCTAGTCCTCGATAAAATAGGGCGGCCACATCATCACGGTTACGAAAGGCTGACGATGCAGATCTCCTATGACGCAGAGGCCGATGCCGCGTACATCCGCATCGTCGACGCGGTGGCGCCCGGGCAGGCGGCACGGCAGGTCGGGTTCATCGAGACGCCCAATGGCGTGACGCAGGTCGTTCTGGACTTCGATGAGAGCGGTCGCCTCCTGGGTGTGGAGGTGTTGGGCGCTCGAGACGGCCTCACCCCCGAAGTTTTGACGCAGGCCGTGCTCCCGGAGAAGTGACCGAAGGCACCGTCGCTAGTCCCTTGTGGGGGCCCGGCCACTCGCCTAGCGTCGAAGGATGACCGACAGCCCACGTTCGTCCGCCAGCACCTCCGCCTTCGCCTCCCCCGCATCGTCGACCCCGTCGGCCCCCGAGCTCGAGATCGTCGACCGCTGGTGGCGCGCCGCCAACTACCTCACGGTGGGTCAGATCTACCTGCTCGGCAACCCGCTCCTCACCGAGCCGCTCACGCCTGAGCAGATCAAGCCGCGCCTGCTCGGCCACTGGGGCACCTCCCCCGCCCTGAGCTTCATCTACGCGCACCTGAACCGCGTCATCCAGCACACCGACAACGAGTACCTCTACATCTGCGGTCCGGGGCACGGCGGCCCGGCCATGGTCGCCAACACGTGGCTCGACGGCACCTACAGCGAGCGGTTCCCGCACCTCGGCCAGGGGGTCGAGGGCCTCGCGGCGCTGTTCCACCAGTTCAGCTTCCCCGGCGGCATCCCCTCGCACGCGGCGCCCGAAACCCCGGGCTCGATCAACGAGGGCGGCGAGCTGGGCTATTCGCTGTCGCACGCCTACGGCGCGGTGCTCGACAACCCGCGCCTCATCGCGGCGTGTGTCGTGGGCGACGGCGAGGCCGAAACGGGCCCGCTGGCCACGAGCTGGCACGCGAACAAGCTCATCGACGCGAAGAACGACGGCGCGGTGCTGCCCATACTGAACCTCAACGGCTACAAGATCGCCAACCCCACGCTGCTCGCGCGCATCGGCGAAAGTGAGCTTCTCTCACTATTCCGCGGCTACGGCTATGAGCCCGTCATCGTGTCGGGCGGTTTCGATGGCGAAGACCCCATGCTCGTGCACGCCCGCATGGCCCGCGCTCTCGACGCCGCCGTCGCCCGCATCGAACAGATCTGGTCGGATGCGCGAGACGCGGGTCACACCGACCGCCCCGCGTGGCCCATGATCATCCTGCGCACACCGAAAGGCTGGACGGGCCCGAAAGAGGTCGACGGCGAACCCGTCGAGAACACGTGGCGCGCGCACCAGATCCCGGTCGATGGCGTGCGCGAGAACCCCGAGCACCTGCGCATCCTCGAAGACTGGATGCGCTCCTACCGCGCCGACGAGCTGTTCGACGAGAACGCCGTGCCCGCCGCCGACATCCGCTCGCTGGCGCCCGAGGGCGAACGGCGCATGAGTGCCACGCCGCACGCGAATGGCGGCGAGCTGCGGCATCCGCTCGTTCTGCCGGCCGTCGAGCCGCACGCCGTGCCCGCTCCCCCGAACAAGGGCGAACTCGTGTCGGCCACGGGCACCTGGGGAAAGTGGCTGGCCGAGGTCGTGCGCGAGAACCCGCATACGTTCCGCATCTTCGGCCCCGACGAGACCGCCTCGAACCGCCTGCAGGCCGTCTACGAGGTCACCGACAAGGTGTGGGCGGCCGAGATCAAGCCCACCGACCAGCACCTGGCGCACACGGGCCGCGTCACCGAGGTGCTCAGCGAACACCTGCTGCACGGCATGCTCGAGGGCTACATCCTCACCGGTCGCCACGGCCTCATCAACACTTACGAAGCCTTCGTGCACATCGTTGACAGCATGTTCAACCAGCACGCCAAGTGGCTCGAATCGGCGGCCGAGGTCGAGTGGCGCGAGCCCATCTCCCCCTTCGTCTACCTGCTCTCATCGCACGTCTGGCGCCAAGACCACAACGGCTTCTCTCACCAAGACCCGGGCTTCTTGAACCTCGTCGTCAACAAACAGGCGCACCTCGTGCGGGTCTACCTGCCGCCGGACGCCAACACCCTGCTGCACGTGGGCGCGGGCGTGTTCGGCACGACCGATCGCATCACGGTCATCGTGGCGGGCAAACAACAGCAGCAGTCCTGGCTCGACATCGACGCCGCGCGCGAGCACGTCGAGCACGGCATGGGCGTGTGGCCCTGGGCCGGCAACGAGGCGGCATCGTCCACGGGCGACCACACCGGCGCGGATGCTGCGCCCAACGTCATCTTCGCGTCGGCCGGCGATGTGCCCACCCTCGAGGCCATCGCGGCCGCCCAGCTCATCCGCGAGAACGTGGACGGCGTGCGCGTGCGCTTCGTCAACGTCGTCGACCTTATGCGGCTGCAGGACGAGAAGGCGCACCCGCACGGCATGCCCGACGTCGAATACGACGCCATCTTCCCCGAGAACGTGCCCGTCGTGTTCGCGTTCCACGGCTACCCGTCGCTCGTGCACCAGCTCGCCTACCGCCGGCACAACCACGACGATATGCACGTGCACGGTTTTGCCGAGAAGGGCACGACGACCACACCCTTCGACATGGTCATGCTCAACGAGATCGATCGCTACACGCTGGCGATGGATGCGGTGAAGCGCCTCTCCGAGAAGGGGCGCGATGTCCCCACGGCCCTCGTCGACACGTGGCAGGCCGCCCGGGTCGAGGCTCGGCGCTACGCCTACGACAAGGGTGAAGACCACCCCGATGTCACCGAATGGGAGTTCCACCCGGAACGCTAGACTCGTATATCAGCATCTAAACCCGCTTCACCCAGAGAGGACGCGCATGTCGCTCCGACGCACGCACGCCACCAGCCCGAACGCCCGCGCCCACGCGAAGAACACGCCCACTGCGACCATCGTGGGTGCCGGGCCGAACGGACTCTCGGCGGCCGTAGTGCTGGCGCGCGCGGGGGTCGACGTGACGGTGCTCGAGCGCAACGACACGATCGGCGGCGGCGCCCGCACGGCCGAGCTCACGCTGCCGGGCTTCTGGCACGACGTCTGCTCGGCGGTCCACCCCATGGCGTTCGCGTCGGGGTTCTTCCGCCGCTTCGGCCTCACCGACCGCGTCGGCTTCGTCACGCCCGAGATCTCCTATGCGCAGCCGCTCGACGGCGGCGACGCGGGTCTCGCCTATCGCGACCTGCACCGCACGGCCGATCACCTGGGCGTCGACGGCGCGCAGTGGCTGCGGCTCATGGGTCCGCTCGTCGACCGGGCGCACGATGTGGCGCAGGCGACGGGGTCTCCCCTGACTCGCGTGCCGCGGCATCCGCTCGCCCTGGCGCTGTTCGGCGTGCGCGCCCTCGAGCTCGCCGCCACCATGGGGTCGTTCCGCTTTCGCGAAGACCGTGCGCCCGCCATGCTCGCCGGGGTGGCCGCCCACGCCATCATGCCCATGCCGCGGCTCGCGTCGTCGGCGGCGGGACTCGTCCTGTCGGTCACGGGGCACCAAGACGGCGGCTGGCCCATTCCGATCGGCGGCAGCCAGGCCATCGTCGACGCCATGGCCGACGATGTGCGGGCCCACGGCGGCCGCATCGAGACCGGTCAGCACGTGACGAGTGCCGCCGATCTGCCCGATTCGACCGTCACGCTGTTCGACACCACGCCCCGGGCCCTCGTCGAGATCCTCGGCGACCGCATGCCGGCGGGCTACCGTCGCACCCTCGAACGCTTCCGCTACGGAAATGGCGTGGCCAAGGTGGACTTCGCGCTGTCGGGGCCCGTGCCGTGGACCAACGAGGAGCTGCACAAGACCGGAACCCTGCACCTCGGCGGAACGGCGGCCGAGACCGCGGCCGGAGAGAACCAGGTCGCCCGGGGCGAGCACCCCGACAACCCCTACGTGCTGGTGTCGCAGCCGACGCGTTTCGACCCGTCTCGCGCGCCCGAGGGCAAGCACACGCTGTGGGCCTACACGCACGTGCCCGCCGATTCGGACCGCGACATGACCGAGGCGATCGTGCGGCAGATCGAGCGGTTCGCGCCGGGGTTCCGCGATGTCATCCTGGGCTCGTCGTCGCGCAGCGCGCAGCAGATGGAGGGCTACAACCCCAACTACATCGGCGGCGACATCTCGGCCGGCGAGCCGAACCTCTTGCAGCTCATCCGGCGCCCGACGCTCTCGCCGACGCCCTGGCGCACGGCCGTCGACGGCGTCTACCTGTGCTCCTCGGCGACTCCCCCGGGCCCCGGCGTCACGGGGCTGCCCGGTGCCTATGCCGCCACGGCCGCCCTGCGCGACCACTTCGGCGTCACCCACCTGCCGCGCCTCGGGCCCGACCCGGTCTGACGCCCGACCCGGTTTGACGCCCGACTCGGTCTGACGCCAATCCGGTCTGGCGCTTGGCCCGATCCCACACCCGATCTGCGCGTGCAGCTAGGACGCGTTTTCTCGATCGGCCCGACGGATGCTCGTCACGCTGCCCTCGCGATACAGCAGCGCCCGCACCTCCGACTCCCCCGACCCCGTGCGCTTCGGGTCGATGGTCTCGCCCTGGTTGTAGTGGTCAATGAGCCGCGGATCGACGTAGCTCGACCGCGCGATCGTCGGAGTATTGCTGAGCACCTCGGCGGCATCGCGCATAGCCTGGCTGATTGCCCGGTTGCGTTTCGCCTGTGACGGCAGCGGCCCCGTTTTAGCGAGGCTGACGGCCGCCGTCACGGTGCCGTGCAGTGTGCGAAAATCTTTGGCCGTGAAGTCGCCGCCCGTCATCTCTTTCACGAAGTCGTTGATGTCCGAGCTCGTCACGGGATGCCAGTGCCGCCCGTCTTTATAGGCCAGCAACCGAGCCCGGCCGCCCCGGCGCTTGAGCTGGCGCACGACGGCCGCGAGGTCGGCATCCGTGATGTCGGATTCCCACTCCTTGCCGCTCTTGGCCGGGAAATGCAGGTGCACGGTGTCGCCCGACACGCGGGCGTGGGCATTCAGCAGGGTTGCGAGCCCGTGGCTCCCGTTGCTGTTCGTGTAGCGTTCGGAGCCTACTCGCAGCGACCCGGTGTCGAGCATGCGGAAGGCGGCCGCCAGCGTGCGCTCCCGTGACACGCCGTCGCTGCGCAAATAAATGGTCACCTGTCGACGGGCGCTGGGCAGCGCCTCGGCGAGCTGCAGCGCGCGGTCGAACTTGATGCGGTCCTTCTTCTCCCGCCACCCCGGGTGGTAGATGTATTGCCGGCGTCCGACGGCATCCACACCGGTCGCCTGGATGTGCCCGTTCTCGAACGGTGCGATCCACACATCCTCCCAGGCGGGCGGGATTCCGAGCTTCTCGAGGCGTTCGCGCAGCGCGGCGTCGGTGATGGTCGAGCCGTCGAGGTCGCGATAGCTGAAACCCGACCCCGAGCGCACACGTCGATATCCGCGCCCGTTCGAATTGCTGCGTCTCAGTCTCATGGTCTCGCTTTCCGGTTCGGCGCTCGCGGCCCAGGCCGCCGCCGTGCGCTCCTGTGCGCCAACCCGTTCGGAATTAATTCCCCACGGCCGGGCGATTTACGGCAAGGTGTGATCCATCAGCCTTCGTTCCGAAAGGAAGGTATCCGCCTCATGTCCACTTCAACGTTCTTCATCAACGTCGATTCGTCCAGACTCTCACCCTCGCAGGTGACGGGCATCAGGGTTGCCCTGGGGGTCGCCGGTCTGCTAGCCGTGATCCTCGGCATCTCGATCCTCGTGTGGCCCGGAGCCACGCTCGCGCTCGTGGCCTGGTTGTTCGGAATCTACTTCCTCGTCGTCGGCATCCTGCGCATCGTCAAGGGGTTCTCGGGCCACTCCGAGGGCACGAGCTATCGCGTGTTCAGCGTCATCCTCGGCGTGCTGCTCATCCTGGGCGGCGTCTACATCCTGCTGAACCCCGTGTTCGGCGTGGCGGTGCTCGCGGCCGCCATCGGCATCACGTGGATCATCGAGGGTGTCGCGTCGCTCGTCGAGTCGGCACCCGACTCGTCCCGCTGGTTCGGCGTGCTCTACGGCGTCGTCAGCATCGTGGCCGGTGTGATCGTGCTGTTCGTTCCCGTGCAGTCGGCCGCGGCTCTGCTGATCTTCGTGGCGGTTCTCGCGATCGTCGCGGGCCTCGTCGAGATCGTGCAGGCATTCACATTCGGTCGCGCCGCCAAGCGCGCCGGCATCGCCTAGATCCCGCGGACGACGCCCACCTCCGCGAGTTCGCGCCGGACGTCTCGCGCGCGACCACGCGGGGCTCTCGCATCCACGAACGAAGGGGCGCTCACGACAATTCGTGAGCGCCCCTTCGACGTTTCTGGTGCGACGGGCCTACTCGGCGACGAAGTCGCTCGTGTCTCCGACGAGGCGCGTGTGGTCAGCCGGGATCGGGTCGACGGCGGCCTGGGCCACCTCGGCGGCGAACTCGTTCACGTTGTACAGGCGTCCGGCCGATTCCTTGCGCTGGCTGATGGCGCCCGGGTTCGAGCGCTCGAGCAGCGTGGCCGTGATGGTGCCCTCGATCATGTCGCCCGAGACGACGACGAACTCGATGCCGCTTTCCTCGAGGGCGGGCAGCTTCTCGCGCAGCGCATCCTCACCCGCACGCTTCGACAGCGCAACGGGCTCGTACTCGGGCATGGTGGGCGTGGTGCGGATGAAGTGCGCCTGGTGGCTCGTGACGAAGACGATGCGCGATCCGGATGACAGCAGCGGCAGTGCCTTCTCGACCACGTTCAGCTGCGCGTCGCGGTTGAGCGTGAGCGCGTAGTCGGCGGCCATGCCCGACTCCATGCCGCCCGAGGCATTCAGCACCAGGATGTCGAGCCCGCCGTATTCGGCCCGGATCGTGTCCATCATGGCTTCGACGGATGCCGGGTCGGTCAGGTCGGCGCCGATCGACAGGGCCTGGCCGCCCGCCGCCTCGATCTCCTTCTGCAGCTTCAGTGCGCGCGCCTCTTTGTTGCGGAAGTTGATGACGACGCGCGCACCGGCCTCGGCGAAGAAGCGAACGGTATCCGCACCGATGCCGCGCGAGGAGCCGGTGACGAGCACTGACTTTCCGTCGAGCGATTCGGGGCTGAGTGGCTGTGACACGTGTTCTCCTTGTCGATGCGGTCGCCGCGAGGGCGGGGATGTCCAGCCCCGAGACTACCAACTCCCATATGCCGCCCTGCCGCCAACTGATAGGTTCAGTGGAGAGACCCCGGTCGATGACGACATCGACGGAGCCCCCCGACACCCTCTTGGAGGCCGGTATGGACTGGATCATCGACAACGCCTGGATCGTCTGGCTGGTGCTCATCCTGGTCTTCGTGATCATCGAGATGCTGTCGCTCGAGTTCACGTTCCTCATGATCGCCGTCGGTTCCGCCGTCGGCCTCGTGAGCGGCCTGCTCGGCGCGCCGTGGTGGTTGCAGATCGTCATCGCCGCCGTCGCATCCGTCGTTCTGCTCGCGTTCGTCAGGCCCTCGCTTCTGAGGGCGCTGCACCGGGGCGAAGACAAGACGCCCTCCAACGTCGAGGCGCTGCTCAACATGCCGGGTGAGGTGCTGCGCCCCGTATCTTCGACCGGCGGCCAGGTGCGTCTCGCCAACGGCGACACGTGGACCGCCATCCTGCTGCCGACCGCCCCCGGCGGAACGCTCGAACCGGGCACGCACGTCTCCGTCCATGCCATCCAGGGAGCGACGGCTGTCGTCGCCCCCGCCGAAAGGAAAGCCCTATGACCGATTCTTCCGCCCTCGTCGGCACGATCGTGGCCTGGGTCGTCGGCATCGTCCTCGTCATCTTCGTGCTGGTGGTGCTGTTCCGGTCCATTCGGATCATCCCCCAGGCCAACGCCGGTGTCGTCGAGCGCCTCGGCCGCTACCACAAGACCCTCCTGCCGGGCCTGAACCTGTTGGTGCCCTTCATCGACCGTGTGCGCCCGCTCATCGATCTGCGCGAGCAGGTCGTCTCCTTCCCGCCGCAGCCCGTCATCACCGAGGACAACCTCGTCGTCTCGATCGACACGGTCGTCTACTTCCAGGTGACGGATGCGCGAGCCGCCACTTATGAGATCGCCAACTACTTGGGCGCCGTCGAGCAGCTCACGACCACGACCCTCCGTAACGTCGTCGGTGGCCTGAACCTCGAAGAGGCGCTCACGAGCCGCGACAACATCAACGGCCAGTTGCGCATCGTGCTCGACGAGGCGACCGGCAAGTGGGGCATCCGCGTGGGCCGCGTCGAGCTCAAGGCCATCGACCCGCCCCTGTCGATCCAGGACTCCATGGAGAAGCAGATGCGTGCCGAGCGGGATCGCCGCGCCGCCATCCTCATCTCCGAGGGAACGAAACAGTCCGCCATCCTCGAGGCCGAGGGTGCCCGGCAGGCCGAGATCCTGCGCGCCGAGGGTAACGCCAAGGCCCAGGTGCTGGTCGCGCAGGGTGAGGCCGAGGCCATCACCACGGTGTTCCACGCCATCCACGAGGGAAACCCCGACAGCACGCTGCTGGCCTACCAGTACCTGCAGACGCTGCCGAAGCTCGCCGAGGGGTCGGCGAACAAGCTGTGGATCATCCCGTCCGAGCTCACCGAGGCCCTGAAGGGCATCGGCACGGGCTTCCTGCCGAAGAATGGCGAGGATCTGTCGAAGCTCATGGCCTCCGCCGGTCTGGGCGGTCAGAAGCCGTCCGGTTCCCCGTCGAAGACTGCCGAGTCGTCGAAGCATGGCGAGTCCGCGGAGTCGTCGAGCGCACCGGCGCCGTCTGGTGACGCTGCGCCGTCGAGCATCCAGCCGCCCAGCATCCAGCCGCCGACCGAGTTCCCCGATTCGCCGCCGAGCGCCCCGCCGGCCGGGCCCGGCAACTAGCCGATCATGCAGCGTCCACGCGTGGTCTCACGGTATCTCGATGCCGCGGGGCCACGCGTTTTCGCGCACCGGGGCTTTGCCGACGGTGTGCCGGGCAATACGCTCGCCGCCTTCCGGGCCGCCCTCGACGCCGGCGCGACACACCTCGAATCGGATGTCCGAGCCACCCTCGACGGCATCCCCGTCCTCTTCCACGACGAGCGCCTGCCGGTCGGCGTACTCCCCGAGGTCGCGCCGGACGGTGCTGCAGGCTCTTCGTCGCTCGACGACCACGCCGTAAATGCCGGTATACGGGCGGCTGCGGATGCCGACAACCCCACGGGTGACGCTCGCTCCGCAAAGGTGGGCGACGCCCCGGTCGGTGGCCTCGCCATCCGTTCCCTCACGCTCGCCGAGGTGCGCCGCGTCGACCTGGGCGGTGGCCACCGCATCCCGACCGTCGCCGAGGCGCTGGATGCCTTCCCCGACGCCCTCTGGAACCTCGACCTCAAGGCGCCCGACGCCGTCGTCGCCACAGCGAAACAGGTCTGGCGGGCGGGCGCAGCCGACCGTGTCCTCCTCACGTCCTTCTCCGAGACATCCCGGGTCCGCGCCGTGCGCCTCCTCCCCGGCATCGCGACATCCGCGTCCTCCATCGGCACAGCAGCCCTCCTGCTCGCCGCCTCGACCGGTCGCCCCGCCCTCGTGCGCGCGGTGGCACGGCTCCTCCCCGGCACGGTCCTCGCCCTGCAGATCCCCGAGCGCGCCGGTCCCCTCCCCCTCGTCACGTCGCCTCTCCTCACCACGCTGCACGGCGCCGGCCTCGAGGTGCACGTGTGGACCGTGAACGAGCGCTCCGACATCCGCCGCCTGCTCACCCTGGGCGTCGACGGCATCGTCACCGACCGACCGGATGTCGCGCGCGCCGTCGTCGACGTGCTCGACGTCTTCGAAGCTTTGGGGCCCCCTCACACTGGCAGTTGACTGGGAGAAAGCGGCCCCCGGGAAGCTCCCGCACAGCTTGGGGGTTTATAACTGAGCATGCATCGCGAGAGGAGACCACACAATGGCAGATCGCAGTTTGCGCGGAATGCGCCTGGGCGCCCAGAGCCTACAGAGCGAAGAGGGCGTCATTTTTTCGGAACGAACCCACCACAGCTATCTGTGCCCGGTTTGTAACAAGGAAACGTCGCTGTACTTCGCGGCCGACGCCGAGGCGCCGGAAACGTGGGAATGCCGTCACTGCAGCAGCGAGGCCGTGCTGATGATCGGTTCGGAGCCGATTCAGCTCACGCGGGCCGACCCGAAGCAGGCGCGCACCCACTGGGACATGCTGCTCGAACGCCGGACCGAAGCGGAGCTCGAAGAGCTTCTGCAGGAGCGTCTGAACTTCTTGCGCGCCCGTCGCGGTCAGAAGATCGCGTAGCCGGCACGTTCCCTACTCATCGACCGCGGTCGTCGCCTCCCGGCGAGACCGCGGTTTTTGTGTGCCCGACAGCGGGAACCGGCCCACCTCTCGACGGCAGCGCAGAAAGCCTCTGTCCTCGCCGACCGCTGTTCGGGGCGTGGACTGCGCGACGCCCGTCGCGGACTACTCAGCCACGACGGCGGCGAGACGGCCGCTGCGAGATTCCGGCGACGATGAGCCCCAACAACCCGCCGAGCGACACGAACCACGCGAGCTGGGCGCCGAACGCCATCGCGGGCGTGATCGTCGACACGAGCGGCAGCGTCGCCACCATCGAACCGGGTTCGTAGGCGGGGGTCTCGCTCAGCGTCTCTCCCCGCGGTCCGATCATCTGGCTCGTGCCCACGGTCGAGATGTTCACGAGGCTGCGCGCCGTCTCGATGCTGCGCAGACGCGCGATGGCCAGCTGCTGCTGGTTCTCGTCGGTGCGCCCGAAGTCGGCGTTGTTGGTCTGGGCGAGGATGACCTCGGCACCGTCGCGCACGGCATCCCGGGTGAGCGCGTCATCCGCGATGTCGAAGCAGATCGACAGGCCCGCCACGACGCCGCCGATGTCGAAGACGTTGTCGCGTGTGCCCGGCGTGTACTCGCGCTGGATGAGGCCGATCAGGTCGGGCGCGAAGGGCTCCCAGAACGCGCGGTCCGGCACATACTCACCGAACGGCACGGGATGCTTCTTGTCGTATTGGTCGGTCGAGCCAAAGCCCGGCTCCCACAGCAGCGACGAGTTGTAGTACTTGCCACCGTTCTCGGTGATCGTTCCGACCACGAGGGGCGCCTGCAGCGCGTTGCCCAGGTAGTCGAGCACGTCGGCCGCCTGCTTGTTTTCGAGCGGGTTCAGGTCGCTGCCGTTCTCGGGCCACACGACCATGTCGGGCTGCACGTTCTTGTCGATGAGCGCCAGAGTCGCGGATGCTTGAGCCGCCAGCACATCGCCCGGTGCGGCCCCGTCGAAGTATCCCGCCTTGCCGTTGCCCTGTACTGCGGCGATCGTCGTCGTCCCCGTCTGTGCCACGGGCCACAACGGGATGGCGAACAGCACCGTGATCGCGGCGACCGCGGCCGTGATGCGCGGAAGGTAGCCGACGCGCGCGGCGACCCCTGCCGTGGCCGATCCGGTGAACGCGGGACGGCGGCCCCGGACATCCCACCCGATGGTGTTCTCGCGCGGCGTGCGCACGATCTCGACGAGCACGGCCACGAGCAGCACCATGAGGAAGCTGAGGCCTGAGACGCCCGTCCAGGCGACGACGCCGGCGAGCGGGCTCTCGGACTGGCTGAGCGCCACACGGCCCCAGGCGAAGCCGCCGTAGGGCCAGGTGCTGACGATCTCTTCGCGCAGCGTCCAGAGGCCCGCGACGACGAGGGGCAGCAGGAGGTAGCGGCCGAGGCGGTGGGGCCAGACGCGCGGCACCCAGCGGTAGGCGAGCGTGAGCAGCATGGCGCCGGCCGCGAAGAAGAGCGACTCGAGCGTGGAGAGCGCGACCCAGGGCACGGGGCCGAGGTAGAGCGCCGTCCATGACACGTGCACGAGGTAGAAGGCGAGGCTGGCGACGAATCCGACGAGGAACGCCGAACCGAGTCGTCGGCCGATGAGCGTCACGAGGATGAGCGCGATGCCCACGAACGTGAGCGGCCAGATGCCGAGGTCGGGAAAACCGCCGTCGAGCACGATGCCCGCGCCGGCCGCGACGATGAGGGCGACCCAGAGGGGAAGGATGGGCCGGGGAGAGCGGGAGTTCACCTGATCAGCCTACGGTGCGAAACCGGACGAATTCTGACGCTCGGCCGCGCTTCACACGGTGCTGTAGGCGACGATTCCTCGGCGGATGGCCTCGAGGGCGGCTCGGGCGTTGCGTCCCACTCCCCCGTCGGCCACGATTGACAGCTGGTCGAGCAGGTCGATGGTCTGCTTCGTCCAGCGCACGAAGTCGCCCGCGGCGAGGTCGGCCTCGGTCAGCACCGAGTCGAGGGTGTGCCCGCGCGCCCAGTGATACATGGCCGTGCTGAGCCCGGTGGCCAGCGGTTCGCTGCCGGGCAGCTTGTGCTCGCGCTCATAGTCGTCAAGGCGCGACCAAATGTCCTCGGTGCGGGCCAGCGCCTCGCGGAACGCGCCGCGCGGCAGGAAGCGCTCCGGCAGGTTGCCGGTGTCGCGCCGCGGTTCGAACACGATGCACGTGGCCATGGCGGCGAGGCTGGCCGGGTCGAGGTCGTTCCAGAGGTTGCGGCGCAGGGCTTCGGCCACGAGCAGGTCGCGTTCGCCGTAGATGCGCTTGAGGGTGCGCCCGGCCGCGCTCAGCACGACGGCGCCGTCGGGGTCGCGCACGAGGTATTCGTAGTTCAGCAGCACGTCGGTCACGCGGTCGAAGATCTTGGCGACGGCACCTGTGCGCGTCGAGATCTGGCGACCCAGCTGATCGGTCTGCTTCTTGAGCTTGAACCAGCGCTCGGCCCAGCGCGCGTGCTTCTCGCGGTCGGAGCATCCGTGGCACGGGTGGCTCTTGAGCCGCTGGCGCAGATCGGCGAGGGCCGTCTGGCGCCTCTGCTGCGCGGCCTTCGAATAGTTGGAGGTGCGCTCACCGCTGCGTTCGAGATCGCTCAGCTCGCGTCGGATCGCCGCATACTCGGCGAAGTCGCCCAGGTGGCATTCCATGGCCTTCTGATAGCCCTCGAGCGTCTTCTGCTGCTCGCGCACCTTCTGCGCGATCGACACCACGGCGCGGTCGGCCTGGAACTGCGCGAACGACGATTCGAGGATGTCGCGGGTGCGAGACCGGCCGAACTGATCGATCAGGTTCACGGCCATGTTGTAGGTCGGCTTGAAACTGGAGTTCAGCGGGTAGGTGCGACGAGACGCGAGCGACGCCACCGATTGCGGATGCAGCCCCTCCTGCCACTGGATGACGGCGTGCCCCTCGACATCGATGCCGCGACGCCCGGCACGGCCCGTGAGCTGCGTGTACTCCCCCGGCGTGATGGGCACGCGGGCCTCGCCGTTGAACTTCTCGAGCTTCTCGAGCACGACCGTGCGGGCCGGCATGTTGATGCCGAGCGCCAGCGTCTCGGTGGCGAACACGACCTTGACCAGCTTGCGGCGGAAGAGTTCTTCGACGACCTCTTTGAACGCGGGCAGCATGCCGGCGTGGTGGGCCGCGACGCCGCGCTCGAGGCCATCCAGCCACTCGAAGTAGCCGAGCACGGCCAGGTCTTCGTCGAGCAGGGTGCGGCAGCGCTCTTCGACGATCTCTCGGATCTCGGCGCGCTCGTGCGTCTCGGTGAGGCGCACCCCCGAGCGCAGGACCTGTTTGACGGCCTGATCGCAGCCCACGCGGCTGAAGACGAAGAAGATGGCGGGCAGCAGATTGTGGTCGTCGAGCATGCGGGCGACCTCGCCGCGGTCCATGCGCTCGGGACGGTGATACTGCGAGCGGCGCTGGTTGTAGCGCGAGACATCCTTGTGTTGGCGGTTGGAGACCGTGCGGCCGCCGAACTGGGCCATGCGCACGAGCTCGGGGTTGACCTGGTGGGTGTCGGCGAGGGACGGGGCCGCGAACAGGTCGATCAACTTGGTTCCCATGAGCACGTGCTGGTCGAGGGGCACCGGGCGCTCCTCCGACACGATGACGTCGGTCTCACCGCGCACGGCCTGCAGCCAGTCGCCGAATTCCTCGGCGTTCGACACGGTCGCGCTCAGCGAGACGAGTCGCACCTGCTGCGGCAGATGGATGATGACTTCCTCCCAGACCGCGCCGCGGAACCGGTCGGCCAGGTAGTGCACCTCGTCCATGACCACGAAGCTCAGGTCGGTGAGCAGGGCGCTGTCGGCATAGAGCATGTTGCGCAGCACCTCGGTCGTCATGACGACGATGCGCGCGTTGGAGTTGATGTTGGTGTCGCCCGTGAGCAGGCCCACGTTCTCGGGGCCGTACTCGGCGACGAACTCCTGGAACTTCTGGTTGCTGAGCGCCTTCATCGGCGCCGTGTAGAAGACCTTGTCGGAGCGGCGTTCCATGGCCATGTAGACGGCGAACTCGGCCACGATGGTCTTACCGGCACCCGTAGGGGCGGCGACGAGCACGCTGCGTCCCTTCTCGAGGCTCGCGCAGGCTTCGAGCTGGAACGCATCCAGGTCGAAGTCGAGGCGGTCGCGGAACCCGCGCACGAGCGAGGTGTTCTTCTTGGCGCGCGCGTAGCGTTCCGAGGGAGACAACGTGATGTCACTCATCCGACCAACTCCGCTTCCCGGACCTTCTGCCGTTTGGCGGCCCGTCGATCGTGCAGGTAGGCCACTCCGTAAGCCACGAAGTAGAGGAACACCATGGGGATGGCGAGCAGGAACATCGACACGAGGTCGGCGGCGGGAGTCGCGATCGCGCAGAAGAGGGCGATGACCAGCACGGCCACGCGCCAGCCCTTGATGATGGCGGCGGCGCTCAGCACGCCGACGAAGTTCAGCAGCACGAGGAACACGGGCAGCACGAACGCGATGCCCACGGCGATGATGAGCTTCAGGACGAAGTCGTAGTACATGGCCGCGTTGAAGAAGTTCGACGCGTCGGCCGGGGTGAAACCGACCATCAGCTCGACGATGTGCGGCATCACGTAGTAGCCGGCGGCGCAGCCCGCGAGGAACAGCGGGATGGCGGAGAGGAAGAAGCCCAGCACGTAGGCGATCTCTTTGCGCGTGAGGCCGGGTACGAAGAACGCCCACACCTGGTAGAGCCACACGGGGCTCGAGATGACGAGACCCGCCGTGAACGCGACCTTCATGCGCAGGTCGAAGGCGCCCGTGATGGCGTCGAAGTTGAGAATGGCTCGGCCACGCTCTTCGGCGATCTCGGTGATCGGGATGGCGATCTGGTCGATCAGCCACTCCGAGATGATGAAGCCGACGATCATCGCGACCAGGATCGCGATGGCACTGATGAAGAGCCGCTTGCGCAGTTCGGCGAGATGCTCGCCGAACGACATACGTCCTTCGGAGTTTTTCGACGGCTTGGCCGTTGCCACGCTAGTTCTTCTGGTGCGATTCGGCGTTCTGCGCGCCCGCCGAGGTCGCCTCACCGTGAGGAGCCGGCTGGACCGGCGGTGCGCTCAGAACGGGCGCGGGCTCGGCCTGCGGTGCCTGTGGAGCGACGTAGGGCTGCGCAACCGGCTGCTGAGCCGGCGCCTGCTGAACGGGGGCCTGCTGCGCGGTCGGCTGCTGCGTGGGCACCTGCGCGTCGGCGGCAGCGGCGTGGTCGCCATCGACCTTGTCGCTCTTCACCTCGTTCTTAAAGATTTTGAGGGACTGCCCGACGCTCTTGGCGAGGCCCGGAAGCTTCGGAGCACCGAACAAAAGCAATACGAGGAAGACGATGGCGAGGAGGTGCCATCCGGTCAGGTTGCCGAAAATACCCATGATTCGTTCCTTGACTGTCGAAGTTCGTTCCAGTCTAACCCGCGGCGCCCGCGACCGCCCGATTCTGCGCAGTCTCTCGGTGAGCGGTCGCAGCACTTTACGAGACTGAGGATGCCTCGCCATAGCGCTCGAGCGCCTGCCTCGACCATTCGGCCACCGCATCCCGCGCCTCGTCGGGCTCGAGCACCTGTACCACCCCCGGCAGGCTCGCCACCAGGCGCTTGAGGCCGTGGTAGTGCGCCAACCGCAGCTCGACGCGCACACGGGAGCCGTGCGGCACCGGCTGCGTGTCGGGTGCGATGTACTCGGCAATGAGCGGCACCGAGTCGGCCTCGACCTCGATCAACACGGCGAGGTCCTCGTCCGACCCTTCGAACAGCGTCTCGGGCAGCGCGACATCCGCGGGCGTCTTCGTGATCGGGATGTCCGTCGTGCGCAGTTCGGACAACCGGTCGAGCCGGAACGTGCGCACGCCCCGTCGCGCGTGATCCCAGCCGCGCACGTACCAGTCCTCGTCGACGGATTCGATGCGCAGCGGGTCGACCGAGCGCACCTCTCGTTCGCCGCGCGAGTTGAGGTAGACGAACTCGATTCGTCGGCCGTCGGTAAGGGCGGCGCGGATCTCGTCGAGCGAGGAGTCGACCACGGCGCGGCCGACCAGCACCTCGCTCGGCACGCCCGAGGCGCCGCGCGACAGCTTGAGCAGCAGCGAATCGAGCACGGCGCGATCGTTCTGACCCGGCAGGGCCGACAGGTATTGCAGGCCCGCGATCAGCGCGGCGGCCTCGCGCGCCGAGAACCGGGGCGAGTCGTCGATGGCGACCTGGTGGGTGAGCGCGATCTCGTCGTGCTCCTCGAAGGCCGTCCAATCGATGTCGAAGAGGTCTTCGTGTTGGTAGGACGTGGTCTCGCCGGGCACGCCCGACACCGCGATCAGGCGCACGGACTGGCGGATCTGCTCGGCGGGCACGCCGAAGTGCGCCGCGGCATCCGCCACGCTCACGCGCTCGATGTCCATCAGGTAGGGAACGAACGACAGCAGGAAGGCGAGTTTGTCTCGGGCCTGCGGGGCCGGGGTTCTAGATGCCATGACGGCCTCCCTCGGTGGGTGCGTGAGCCTCGAGCGTGCGGCGGTGCCGCGCGATGACGCCCGCCCGCAGTCGCTCGGGCGACACGGCCTCGGCCTCGGGCCCATAGCCCGCGAGCTCGTCGGCGAGCAGGTCGACGTCCGTGTAATGCAGCTCGATCGTGGACCCGCCGGCATCCGCATTCGCATCGGTACCTGCATCGACACGGGTGCCGCGTTTGCCGAGTCGGGCCTCGGCGTCGCTGCCCGGGGTCACGCGCACGCGTGCCACGTTCGCCTGCCAGAGGGCGTCGAGTTCGTCGAGCGCGCGTTCGGCCAACCCGGTCTCGGCCGGCGCCTCGAACGTGCGGTTCTTCACCTTCACCACGCCGACGATGCGCGAGAGCAGGAACGTGCGGCGGTCTTCCACGCCCTCGTCGTAGGCCGACAGATGCCAGCGGCCGCGATACTGCACGAGCGCGAGCGGATGCACGGTGCGCAGGCGCGGCGCGCTCCCCCCGGGTTTGACGTAGACGAACGTTACCACCTGGTGCCGGTCGAGCGCCGTGCGCAGGGGGTCGAAGGCGTTCTCACGGGTACGCACGCGCGGCGCATAGCCGATCACGGGTTCGGTCGACTCGATGCCGAGCGACCGGAGCTTGAGAATCGCGCGCTGCGACTCCCCCGACAGCGAACCCTGGCGCCAGACGGTCGCCGCGAGCGACAGCATCGCGATCTCGGCCGACGAGAACGTGATGTCGGCCGGCAGATCGTAGGCGCCCTTGGGGATCAGGTAGCGCAACAACTGGTTGTTGCCCGAACTCTCGGGGGCCTCGATCGTCTCGAGCGGGATGCCGAGCTCGCGGATGTCGTCTTTATCGCGCTCGAATTGACGCTCGAGGCTCGTGTTGTCCCCGCCGACGACGAACTTCTGCCGGTACCCCTGCACCGTGGACAAGACCTCGGTCTTCGTGAGGCCCTGCTCGGTGGCGAGCAGCGCGAGCACGAGCGAGAACAGGCGCTCCTCGACCGCGATGCGCGGTGAGGCGGAACGTTCTGCCACGGACGTCTCCCCGCTGATTGCTTTCGGTGTTACTGGATGCCCAGGATGTCGATGACCCAGACAGTGGTCGAGTCGCTCTGCGCGCC
Source organism: Okibacterium fritillariae (assembly GCF_052783725.1). NCBI lineage: Bacteria > Bacillati > Actinomycetota > Actinomycetes > Micrococcales > Microbacteriaceae > Okibacterium > Okibacterium fritillariae. Next base: position 1,761,221 of record NZ_CP199917.1, on the reverse strand, counting down.
CTCGGCCGGCGGCAGGATGAGGAGCACCTGCGAGCCGACGGTCTGGCCCACGAGGGCATCCTGGATGCCGGCCTGCAGCTGTGCGACGGGCAGCGGCTGAGCGCCACCCTCCGACGTCCACGTCGACTGCGTGACCTCGCGGGTCTTCCAGTCGGCGATGAGCGCCTGCACATAGATCGTCGAATCCTTCGTGACCTTGGCGCCGTCACCCTTCTTCAGGGCGACGAACTTCAGATCCCTGGGCGGGTCGGACTTCGGGATGGTGAGGCCCGGCACGCCGTTCTCGTCGGTGACGACGGTCGGGAAGCCGGACTCCCAGACGTACTGGTCGGCGCCATCGGCCTTCGACAGGTACACATCCTGCACATCCATGACCGCGATGACGGAGTCTCCCGCGTTGACACCGGCGGCCGGGTTGCCCGCCTCGCCGAACGCCTCGGCCCCGGGGATGACGGCCACGACGCGCGAGCCGGCGACGGCGCAGTGCAGGGCATCGCGCATGCCGGGCAGCAGGTCCGACTGCGGGATGGAAGCGGCTTCACCCGTGAACCCGGTCGAGGTGACGGATGCGCCCGTCGTGCCGTTGTAGAGCGCGATGTCGAGCGTGATGAGCTGGTCGTTCGAGATGATGCGCTCACCATCGCCCGCGATCGCTGTGGACGCCTCGGTCTTCTTGGCGTCGAGCGGCGTCGGGAAGTCGACCTTCGGCGTCTTACCGAAGTCGCCCGAGGCCTGCACGAGACGAGAAGCGTCACCCGCGGGCGCGGCGGGCGTGCACGACGACCCTCCGGCCGGCGCGCAGCCTGTCAGCGCCACAGCGGCGAGTCCGGCGGTCGCGATCAGTGCGGGGACTTTGCGCACAATGCCTCGTTTCGGTGCAGAGAGTATCGGGGGTCGACGTCACGGCAGAGAGCGTGCCGCCTCGCATAGTTTAGTCGCGCGGGTCGTCGGGCGTGACCGCGTCCACGCCGCGCGAACGCGACAGATCAGCGGATGTCCGGGCGGCTCGCACGCGCTTGCGCAGGCTCTTGGCGCTCACGTTGCGTTCGCCGAGCGCACCGGGCGTCCAGATCTCGACATCCTCGTCGCTGAAGTCGGTCTTCGAGGGGCGGCGCTTGAGCTCGGGCAGCACCGCGCCGTCGGCCAGCTTGCGGGCCGTGATGAGGAAACCGGTGTGCCCGATCATGCGGTGCTCGGGGCGCACGGCGAGACCCTCGACGTGCCAGCCGCGCACCATCGTCTCGCTCGAGATCGGGTTGGTGAACCGCGCGGTGTCGCGCAGCGCCTCGGCCACGCGGGACAGCTGCGTCACGGTGGCGACGTAGCAGAGGATGACTCCGCCGGGCTTCATGGCGTCGGCCGCCTCGCCGATGCACTCCCAGGGGGCGAGCATGTCGAGCACGACGCGATCGACCGAACCGGGCTTCTGCGTGAGCGGCAGCTGCTCCTGCAGGTCGCCGACCGTGATGGTCCAGTTGGTGGGGTCGTCGCCGAAGAACGTGGCCACGTTGTCGCGCGCCACATCGGCGAACTCGTCACGGCGCTCATAGGAGGAGAGCGTGCCGGTGGGGCCGATGGCGCGCAGCAGCCACAGCGAGAGCGCGCCCGATCCGACGCCGGCCTCGACGACGGATGCGCCGGGGAAGATGTCGGCCTGCGCGATGATCTGCGCGGCATCCTTCGGGTAGATGATGGCGGCGCCGCGGGGCATCGACATGACGAAGTCGACGAGCAGGGGGCGCAGGGCGAGGTATTCGATGCCGACCGTGTTGGTGATGACGCTGCCGTCGGGCAGGCCGATGATGTCGTCGTGCTTCACGGCGCCGCGGTGCGTGTGGAACTCTTTGCCGGGCTCGAGCGTGATGGTGTTCATCTTGCCCTTGGGGCCCGTGAGCTGCACGCGGTCACCGGGAACGAACGGTCCGCTCGGCTGTGGGCTGTAGCGGGGGGCTTCGGCCGCAGGGTCGGTGTGGGTCATCGGTGGTCCTATCGGCTGGTGGTCGTGGTGCGGGCGGCGCGGTGCGCCTCGAGGATGCCGCTCAGTTCGGCGAGCGTGGCACCCGCGAGTGTGTCGCGCGACGTGAAGTCGGGGCGCGGGGCCACGGGCACGGCGTGCGGCACGCCGATGGTCGCGGCACCGGAGGCGACGGCCGACGCGATGCCCGGCTCGGAGTCCTCGATGGCGACGCAGTCGAGGATGTCGACCCCCAACAGGCGCGCGGCCTTCAGGTAGGGCTCGGGGTGTGGCTTGGCGTTCTCGACCTCTTCGCCCGAGACCACGAGGTCGAAGGCGTCGAACGGGATGAGCGACGCGACCTTCTCGGCCATGGGGCGGATCGACATGGTGACGAGGGCCGTCGGCACACCCGCCTCCTTCAGCTCGGCCAGCAGCTCGCGGGCGCCTGGCTGGAACGGCACGCCGTCGCTCTCGAGCTGCTCGATGACCTTCGACGTGAGCGTCGAGACGATCTCGTCGGCCGACAGGTCCACGCCGCGGTCCTGCAAGATCTGCGCGCTGTCCCACAGACCCTTGCCGACGAGCGTGAGGCCGTCGGCGTCGGTCCATGTTCCGCCGTAGGAGGACACGAGAACCTTCTCGGCCGACATCCAATAGGGCTCGGTGTCGACGAGGGTTCCATCCATGTCCCAGAGAACGGCGGCAGGCAGAGAAGTAGTCACGGGGTTCAATGCTACTGGGTTCTGCGAACGGCCTATTGTGGAGGGAGCGTCGGGGCGACCCGCGCGGGATTGCTGGAGGAGACAAACGCCTATGGGGATGCTGAACGGCCGACTGCTCGTGGTCGCTTTCGAGGGCTGGAACGACGCCGGAGAGGCGGCGACCGGTGCCGTGAAAACGCTCAAGGAGCAGCTCGAACTCTCCCCCATCACCGAGGTCGATCCCGAGCTCTACTACGACTACCAGTTCAACCGCCCCGTCATCACCTCGAACGACGACGGTTCGCGCGGGCTCGAATGGCCGGGCGCCGTGCTCTACGGCCCCGAGAACCCCGCGCTCTCCGACAGCGAGCTGCTGGCCGACGACGCCGAGATGCAGATCTCGGGCGACAACGGCAACAACGTGTACCTGCTCATCGGCACCGAGCCGTCCCGCAGTTGGAAGGCCTTCGCGGCCGAGATCATCGACGCGGCGCTGGCTGCGGATGTCTCGGCGATCGTGTTCCTCGGATCGATGCTCGCCGATGTGCCCCACACCCGGCCGATCTCGGTGTTCCTGTCGAGCGAGAACGCCGACATCCGCCGCGAGCTCGACATCGAGCGAAGCACCTACGAGGGCCCCGTCGGCATCCTCAGCGTGCTCGGCGAGGCGGCCGAGTCCACGGGCATCGCCACGGTGTCGCTCTGGGCATCGGTCCCCCACTACGTGCAGAACGCGCCGTCGCCCAAGGCCATGCTCGCGCTCATCGACAAGCTCGAAGAGATCGTGGATGTCGTGATCCCCCGCGGTTCGCTCATGGACGACGCGCGCGACTGGGAGACCGGCATCGACGTGCTGGCCGGCGAAGACGACGACATGGCCGCCTACATCCGCGGGCTCGAGCAGGCGCGCGACACGGTCGAGTCCCCCGAGGCCTCCGGTGAGGCGATCGCGCGCGAGTTCGAGCAATACCTGCGCAAGTCGGATGATCGCGCCGACGTGCGCGACAACAAGGCCGGGCAGCGAGCCGACGGTCCCGCGCGCGACAAGCCCACGGGCGGTGCCACGCCTCCTGCCGACGGCGAGAGCGACGGCGTCGGCGACGTCAAGATCGGTGATGCGTCTGTCCCGGAGGATGCTGCTCCCGCAGGGAACGCTGATGCAGCCGCGGGCCGGGGCGAGGATGCGCCGACCGCTACAGAGCCGCCCTCGGCAAACGGCGACGATGTATCGGCCGATGAGTCCGCCGCGGACGCGGAGCCGGGCGAAACGACGAACACTCGCGGCGATGACGACGAAGAAACGCCGTAACGCGCTGCTTTTACTTTCCGGACCCCGGGTCTGCTGGCGGCGCTTCTAGGCGATGAGCCCGGCGCCCACCGTGGCGGGCACGTTGGCGCGCTCGAGTGAGACGCCGAGAAGGGCGTCGGAGGCGCGGGCAGCGAGAGAAACGACGGCATCCTCGCCGCTGTCGAAGAGCGCGTCGAGAATCGTGAGTGCCGACGGCGTGTCGAGGTCACCCGCGAGGGCGTGTCGCAGCGGGGCCAGCAGTTCGATGGCGCGGGACTCGTCGAGCGAATCGGCCGAGGTGGCGCGCGAGCGTCGGGCTGCCGACATCCAGGACAGCAGGCGCTGCGAGGCGGCGGACAGGGCCGCATCGGTCCACTCCCAGTCGCTGCGGTAGTGGTGCGCGAGGATCGTCAGGCGAATGGCTCGGGGGTCGACGCCGGCGGCGCGCAGTTTGGAGACGAGCACGAGGTTGCCGAGCGATTTTGACATCTTCTCGCCCTCGTAGGCGACCATGCCGGCGTGGGCGAAAACGCGCGCGAGCGGATGGCCCGACAGCACGGCCGCGTGACCGGCGCTCAGGTCGTGGTGCGGGAACACGAGGTCGCTGCCGCCGCCCTGCACCGTGAAGTCCGCGCCGAGCGCGTCGAGCGCGATGACCGAACACTCGATGTGCCAGCCGGGTCGCCCCTCGCCCACGGCCGTCGACCAGGTCGGTTCGCCCTCGCGGTGGGCGCGCCACAGCAGCGGGTCGAGCGTGTGGCGCTTGCCGGGGCGGTCGGGGTCGCCGCCGCGCTCGGCGAAGAAACGCTCCATCGTGGCGAGGTCGAGGTTCGTCTCCTGTCCGAGGTGCCACGGCGACAGTTCAGCCGCCTTCTGCGTGTCGAAGTAGATGTCGTCGCCGGTGGAGCTGTCGGGCGTGTCGACGCGGTACGCCGCACCCTTCTCGAGGAGGGTCTGCACGGCATCCGCGATGGGCTCGATGACCTCGGTGACCGCCACGTAGTCGTCGGGCGGCAGGATGCCGAGGCTCGCCATATCGGAGCGGAACAGGTCGACCTGCTCCGCGGCCAGGTCGCGCCAGTCGACGTTCGTGGCGGCGGCGCGCTCGAGCAGCGGGTCGTCGACGTCGGTCACGTTCTGGGCGTAGTGCACCTCGAGGCCGGCGTCGAGCCACACGCGCTGCAGCGTGTCGAAGGCCAGATAGGTGGAGGCGTGGCCCATGTGGGTGGCGTCGTAGGGCGTGATGCCGCAGACGTAGAGCCGCGCCACATCACCCGTGTGCGCCCAGACGAGTTCGCCGCTGGCCGTGTCGAAGAGACACGGGGCTTCGGAGGTGCCGGGCAGGACGGGAACGGTGGGACGACGCCAAGATTTCACTGCTCAAGCCTACGCCCGCGACATCCGACCCGCCGACGGGCAGCGGCGACTAGGCCGTGATGACGCCCGTGCCGAGCAGGATCATGAGCGCGGCGCCGAGGGCGATGCGGTAGATCACGAACGGCAGGAAGCTGCGCTTCGAGATGTAGCTCATGAAGAACGCGATGACGACGAGGCCCACGCCGAACGCGATGACCGTGGCCACGAGCGTCTCGAGCGGCCCGAAGACGTCGGGCGTGCAGTTGGTGGCACCCTCGAGGCAGGGCTTGGCGATGCTCTTGTAGACCTGGTAGAAACCCGAGCCCAGAACGGCCGGGATGGCGAGCAGGAACGCGTAGCGGGCCGCCGCGGCGCGCTCGTAGCCCATGAACAGACCGGCCGTGATGGTGCCGCCCGAGCGCGAGACGCCCGGGATGACGGCGAGGGCCTGGGCGAAACCGTAGACGACGCCGTGGCCGTAGGTGAGGTCTTTCAGCTTGCGCTTCTTGGCACCCACATAGTCGGCGATGCCGAGCAGCACACCGAACACGATGAGCATGGTCGCGGTGATCCAGAGCGAGCGCAGGCTCGTCTCGATGGCGTCCTGGAAGAACAGACCGATGACGACGATGGGGATCGAGCCGATGATGATCAGCCATCCCATGCGCGCGTCGGGGTCGGACCGCGGGATCTTGCCGAACAGCGCCTTGAACCATGCCCCGATGATGCGGGTGATGTCACGCCAGAAGAAGATCACGACCGCCAGCTCGGTGCCGATCTGCGTGATGGCGGTGAACCGCGCACCCGGGTCGCGCCCGTCGAGCAGGAACTCCCCCACGATGCTGAGGTGCGCGCTCGACGAGATGGGCAGGAATTCGGTCAAACCCTGGACGAAGCCCAGGATGATGGCGTTCAGGAAATCCACGTTCGGCAAGCTCCAGGGTGGCTCAGTAGGTCAGGAGCAGGTCGGTCAAAACCTGCCTGCCAAACACTAGCGCGTCGAGCGGCACGCGCTCGTCAACGCCGTGGAACATGCCGGGGAAGTCCATGTCGGCCGGCAGTTTGAGCGGCGCGAAGCCGTAACCCGTGATGCCGAGCAGGCTGAGCGCCTTGTTGTCGGTGCCGCCCGAGAGCATGTAGGGCAAGACGGGGGCACCCGGGTCGTGCTTGCCGAGCGACGACGTCACGGCCTCGATAAGGGGGCCCGAGAACTCGTTCTCGAGGCCGATATCGCGGTGCATGGTGACGATCTCGATGTCGGGCCCGATGAGCTCGCGGATCTCGGCCAGCACCTGCTCCTCGTCCCCCGGCAGGCAACGGATGTCGACGAGCGCCTCGGCCGTGTCGGGGATCACGTTGTGCTTGTACCCGGCGTTCAGGAGCGTCGGGTTGCTGGTCGTGCGGAGCGACGCCTGCACGAAACCCGAGGCGGTGCCCGTTGCGAGAGCCAGTTCGTCGGGGCCGACACGCTGCGGGTCGACACCCAGGATGCGCGCCACCTCGTTCAGCAACTGCGACGTGGTCTCGTTGAGCTTGATCGGCCACTCGCGGCGACCGATCTTGGCGATCGCCTCGGCCAGCGCCGTGATGGCGTTGTCGGGCACCAGGCGCGAACCGTGCGCCGCGCGACCCCGGGCGATGAGCTTGATCCAGATGAGGGCCTTCTCGCCCGTCTGCAGCAGGTAGGCGCGTTTGCCGTCCATGGTGATCGAATAGCCGCCCACCTCGCTGATGGCCTCGGTGGCGCCCTCGAACAGGTGCGCGTGGTTCTCGACCATGTAGTGCGATCCGAAGACGCCGCCGTTCTCCTCGTCCGAGAAGAAGGCGACGACAAGGTCGCGCTCGGGCTGGCGGCCAGAACCGAGGATGTCTTCGAGCGACGCCATGATCATGGCATCCATGTTCTTCATGTCGACGGCGCCGCGGCCCCACAGCAGGCCGTCCTTGATGTCGCCCGAGAACGGGTCGACGGTCCAGTTCGCCGGATCGGCCGGCACGACGTCGGTGTGGCCGTGCACCACCAGGGCGCCCTTCGAGCTGTCGCGTCCCTTCACGCGGGCGATCACGCTCGTGCGGCCGGGAGCCGCGTCGTGCATCTCGGGCTTCAGGCCCGCTGTGGTGAGCAAGTCTTCGAGGTATTCGGCGGCAACGGTCTCGCCGTTGGACTTTCCCCCGCCATAGTTCGTGGTGTCGAATCGGATCAAATCTCGTGCAATAACCGCCGTGCGGTCGAGATTTGCGTCGCTCTCAGGGGTTTCGTTTGCCGCATCCGTCATGACTCAACGCTATCGCGGCTGGAGAAGGTGTGCAGCGTGTAAACGCACCCCAAATCCGTGCTATCGTCTTATCTCGGCGCCGGAAACACATCGGAGCCGATCGAAATGCGCGGGTGGCGGAAATGGCAGACGCGCTAGCTTGAGGTGCTAGTGCCCGAAAGGGCGTGGGGGTTCAAGTCCCCCTTCGCGCACGATCGAAAAAGCGGCTGGAATTTATTCCAGCCGCTTTTTCTATGTGTCCATGGTTCGCCCGTTGGGCGACACGTCTATGGTTCGCCCGTGGGGCGACACGTCTATGGTTCGCCCGTGGGGCGACACGTCTATGGTTCGCCCGTGGGGCGACACGATCTTTGCTCAGTGGTGGTTGAGGCGTTTGCGCAGATAGTCGATGCGCGCCTGCAGCTGGGTGACGCTGGCCTGGGGCACCGCGGGGCCGCCGCAGGCGCGACGCAGCTCGGCGTGCACGAGGCCGTGGGGCTCGCCCGTGTTCTTGGCCCAGAGGCCCACGAGGCTGTTCAGCAGGCTGCGCTGCTCCTTCAGGGTGCGATAGAGCGGCGGTGGGATATCGGAGCCTCCACCGGCCGCCGAGTCGCCGCCCGCAGCATCCGAGACGCCCGTCTTGCGACGGGTCGACTGACGCTTTGCCTGACGCGCCTGCCGCTGCTGCAGCAACTCGTGCACCTGCTCGGGTTCGAGCAAGCCGGGCAGTCCGATGAAGTCGAGCTCTTCGTCGGTGTCGGGCTGGGCCAGCGTGCCGAACTCGGCGCCCTCATAGACGACACGGTCGAACGTGGCCTCCGACGACAGGGCCTCATAGCTGAACTCGCTGGTCAGCGAATCCGAGGCCTTCTCCTCGCGGTTCGCGGCCGCGACCATGGCGTCTTCCGGGTTGTAGAGGTCGCCCTCCTCGCCCTCCTTGGTGGGGCGGTCGAGGGCATGGTCGCGCTCGAGCTCCATGGTGTTGGCCAGCGCCATCAGGTTGGGCACGTTGGGCAAGAAGATGGATGCGGTCTCACCGCGTCGTCGCGCCCGCACGAAGCGCCCGATGGCCTGCGCGAAGAACAGCGGCGTCGAGGACGAGGTCGCATAGACGCCGACCGACAGCCGGGGAACGTCGACACCCTCGGACACCATGCGCACGGCCACCATCCACCGCGACGTGCCGCTCGAGAACTCGTCGATGCGGTCGGACGCTTCCTTCTCATCGGACAGCACGACCGTGGGGTACTCCCCCGTGATCTCTTTCAGGATGGCGGCGTAGGCGCGCGCGGCGACGTGGTCGGTGGCGATGACGAGGCCACCGGCATCCGGAATCTGCTGACGCACCTCGCTCAGCCGGCGGTCGGCCGAGCGCAACACCGCGGGGATCCACTCGCCCTCGGGGTTCAGGGCCGTGCGCCAGGCCTGTCCCGTGATGTCTTTGGTGTTGCCCTCGCCGAGCCGGGCCTCCATCTCGTCGCCCGCCTTGGTGCGCCAGCGCATGTGGCCGGCATAGACCATGAAGAGCACGGGGCGCACGACGCCGTCCTTGAGCGCGCGACCGTAACCGTAGTTGTAGTCGGTCTGCGACGTGCGGATGCCCTTCTCGTCGGGCGCGTAGGTGACGAACGGGATCGGCGCCGTGTCGCTGCGGAACGGCGTTCCCGTGAGCAGCAGGCGCCGCGTGGCGGGCTCGAACGCTTCACGGATGGCATCGCCCCAGCTGAGCGCGTCGCCACCGTGGTGCACCTCGTCGAGGATGACGAGTGTGCGCCGCGACTCGGTGATGGTGCGGTGCAGCGCCGCGCGCACGGCGACCTGCGCGTAGGTGACGGCGACGCCGTGGTAGTGCCGCCCGTAGGTGCCCGCGGCATTAGAGAACATGGGGTCGAGGCGGATGCCGGCCCGGTGCGCCGCATCGGCCCACTGACGTTTCAGGTGCTCGGTCGGGGCGACGACCGTGATGCGGTCGATGGCCCGGCGCGCCAACAGCTCGGCGGCGAGCCGCAGCGCGAAGGTCGTCTTTCCGGCGCCGGGGGTGGCGGCCGCGAGGAAGTCGCGCGGCTCGGACACGAAGTAGGCCTCGAGCGCTTCGGCCTGCCAGGCCCGCAGCTTGGAGGCGGTGCCCCAGGCGGCCCGCTCGGGGAACGCGGGCGAGAGGTGTTCGGCAGCCGAGGTGCCGAGGCCCGGCCCCTCTGATCCACTCATCGACAACTCTGCGCTCACTAGACGAAATCCTACCCGAGGCCCACCGACATTGGAGTGCCGGCGGCGCGTCGTCGGCGGCGCAGCGAGACATCCCGGGGCGCGACATCCGGGCTGCGCCCGGCACTTGACGGCCCATTGCGGGGGAAGAGTACGCTCGCAGAGGGGTTTCGTTTCACACCCCTCGGACACAGAAGACCGTCTGCCTCCCGGCACGCCGGTGGTGGGACGGTCTGAGGAGGAAGATTTTGGCGGTTCAGAAGCATCCGTGGTCGCGCTATGTGGCGATCGGCGATTCGTTCACCGAGGGGCTCGGCGACCCCGAGCCGTCGGTTCCGGGCGGCAACCGCGGGTGGGCCGACCGGGTCGCCGAGGTGCTGAGCCGTGGCACCGACGACTTCGCCTACGCCAACCTCGCCGTGCGCGGCAAGCTCATCCAGCAGATCATGGACGACCAGATCGAGCCCGCCCTCGAATTGCGCCCCGACCTGATCACGATCTCGGCCGGTGGCAACGACGTCATCCGCCCGGGCAGCGATCCCGACGCCATCTCGGCCAAGTTCGAGACCGTCATCCAGCGGCTGCAGCGCGACGGCGCCACCATCGTGATCTTCACGGGTGTCGACGTGGGCTTCGCTCCCGTGTTCCGCGGCATCCGCGGCAAGGTGGCCATCTACAACGAGAACCTGCGCGCGATCGCCAAACGTTACGACCTCGTGGTGGTCGACCAGTGGGCGGCCAACGACCTGCAAGACTCCCGATTCTGGTCGGTCGACCGGCTGCACATGAACCCGCTCGGCCACCACACGGTCGCGCGGCTCGTGCTCGAGGCCCTCGCCGTGGACAACGACCTCGAGCCGCTGAAGCCCGAGCCGCTGCCCGCCGCGAGCTGGCGGCACGCGCGCGCCGAAGACCTGGCCTGGGCGCGCGAATACTTCGTGCCGTGGGTGATCCGCCGCATCCGGCACCAGTCCTCCGGTGACTACATTTCCGCCAAACGCCCGCTCGCTGAGAAGTACAGTCGCCTCGACGCCGAGATGGAGATCGACGAAGAGATCGAGGCCGCGGCCCGCGCCGAGGCCGCCGACGCCGAGCGATCGAAGAACGCCCTCGACGGCAACGAGCACGCCCTCGCCGACGCGCAGCAGACCATCGAGAAGGCCGTCGACGTTCCCGTCGAAGAGGTCACGCGCCTCGACTGAGCGCTCGGCACCCGTCGCTCAGGGCTGCGGGTGCGCCATACGCCAGGCCGTATCGGGCTCCTCGAGCGCCGTCTTGGTGGTGAGTGGGTAGTCGGTCTTCTGCTCCCCCACCGTGATGGTCAGCGTGCCCACGTTCTCGCCCGCCTCGGCAGACGTCAGGCGACGTGCCGTGGTGGTGAGGGTGATGGGTGTGTTCTGCCACACGATCGCGGTGGCCTGAGCATCCGACACGAGGGATGTCTCGGCACCCCACGGCGTGGAATAGCTCCCGTACTCCTGCCCCGGCGTGGCGAGCGTCACCGAGTGGAACGCCGAGTTCACGGTGCCGAGCAACGTGAGGATGGACTCGTTCAGCACCTTGTGGTTCGGGGCTCCGAGGATCACGCCGACGACCGTGACGGTGCTGTCGCCCACGGGCATCTCGGCGGCGAAGAGCAGGCACGCACCGGCCTCGGGCGTCGTGCCGGTCTTGAGGCCGATGACACCGTTCAGCCCGAGCAGCTTGTTCGTGTTCGAGACCTGCCCGATGCTCGGCAGCACGGCATCCTTCTCTTTCACGACCGAGGCGAGCACCGGGTTGGCGAGCACGAGCTTGCCGATCTCGACGAGGTTCGCGGGCGACGACACGCTCTTCGGCGACAGTCCGCTCGAATCGGCCAGGTAGGTGTCGGTGAGACCCTTCGCCGTCAGCCAGTTGTTGGCGGCCACGAGGAACGCGTCGAGCGAGCCGTAGGCCCAGTCGGCCAGCATGATGCTGTAGTTGTTGGCGCTCGGCAGCATGAGCGCCTCGAGCATCTGGCGCTGGGTAAGCGTGGCGCCCACGACGACCCGCGCGCTCGACCCATTCTGCGCGATGACCTGGTTGTAGATCTCGACGTCCGCGTCGGTCAGCGTGATCGAGGGCCCCTGCTCGCCGTCGGCGATGGGCATCTTGTCGAGCACGACGAGCGCGGTCACGGTCTTGGTCACGCTCGCGATCGGAACGCGGCCCTGATCGCCGTGCTCGGCCAGCACGCCGTCATATCCGACGGCCCCCACGGCCCCGCGCCCGAACGTCGGCCACGTGAGCGGCTGGGCGGCTTGCGTGAGCTCGGGCGTGGCGGTGAGCTGAGCGGATGTCGCGGGCAACGGCTTCGCGAGCACGCTCCCCCCGGCGAGGAACACCTGCGCGATAAGCAGCACGATGGCCAGGATGGTGACGCGACCCCGGGCGTTCATGCGCCCACCCGCAGGGACCAGAGAGCGACGGCGCTGGCCGAGGCCACGTTGAGCGAGTCGACGCCGTGCAGCATCGGAATCATGACGGTGGTGTCGGCGGCCTCGAGCGCGGCGCTGCTGAGACCGTCACCCTCGGCACCGAGCGCGAGCGCGACGCGCTCGGGCGGCGTGTGGCTGAAGGCATCCAGCGTGACGGCCTTGTCGTCGAGGGCGAGGGCCGCGATGTGGAAGCCCTCCTCGTGCAGGATGGCCTGGGCCTCGGGCCACTCGGGCATGCGCGTCCACGGCACCTGCAGGACGGTGCCCATGCTCACGCGCACGCTGCGGCGGTAGAGCGGGTCGGCGCAGCGCGGGCTGACGAGCACGGCGTCGGCGCCAAGGCCCGCGACCGAGCGGAAGATGGCGCCCACGTTGGTGTGGTCGACGATGTCCTCGAGCAGCACGATGCGACGGGCTCCGCGGATGAGGGAGCGCATGTCCGGCATCTCGGGGCGGTGCATGGCGGCCAGGGCACCGCGGTGCAGGTGATAGCCGGTGAGGGACTCGAGCGTCGCGGCATCCCCCACGTAGACGGGCACGTCGGGGAAGGCGTCGAGCAGTGGCGCGACATCTTTCACCCACTGCTCTTGCAGCAACACCGAGCGCGGTCGGTGGCCGGCGGCGAGGGCCCGCGTGATGACCTTGGTCGACTCGGCGATGTAGAGCCCGCCCTCGGGTTCTGACACGCGGCGGAGCGCCACATCGGTGAGTCGGGAGTAGTCGGCGAGACCCTCGGTGTCGAGGCTCTCGATGGGGATCAAACGCACGCGCGCTACCTTACTTGTCGGGTGAGGGGCCGGGCGGATCCGGCGGTATTGTGGAGGACGAAACCCCGTCGCTGACTCCATCATGTCAGGGGCGAGCGTGAGGAGGCTTCATGACCGTGCTGACCCAGGCGGGCGATGGCGACCGGTCGACGGCCGAGCGCATCGACGAGGCCACCGAGATCCTGCGCGGCCGACGTTTCGCCGTGCTGACCGGCGCGGGCGTGAGCACCGACTCGGGCATCCCCGACTATCGCGGCGCGGGTGCCCCGAAGCGCACCCCCATGACCGTGCAGCAATTCCTCTCGGATGATCTGTCCCGCAAGCGCTATTGGGCGGGCAGTCACCTCGGCTGGGCCATGTTCGACGCCGCCCGGCCCAACGACGGACACCGCACGCTCGCCGAGCTCGAGTCGCGCGGCCTCGTCTCGGGTGTCATCACGCAGAACGTCGACGGCCTGCACCTGCGCGCCGGATCGCGCCGCGTCGTCGACCTGCACGGCTCGATGGACCGCGTCCTCTGCCTCGACTGCGGCCAGAGCTTCGCCCGTCCCGATATCGCCCACCGCATCGACGAGCTCAACCCGTGGCTGCAGAAACCCGAGTCTGTCTCGCTCAACCCCGACGGCGACGCCGAGGTCACCCACGTCGAGGACTTCGTCGTCCCGGCCTGCACCGTGTGCGGCGGCCGGCTGAAACCCGATGTCGTCTTCTTCGGCGAATTCATCCCGACCGAGAAATACGCCGAGGCGCGCGACCTGGTGCTCGGTTCGGACGCGCTCGTCATCGCGGGCTCCTCGCTCGTCGTCAACTCGGGCATCCGCCTGCTCGAGCAGGCCCGGCGCCGCAAACTCCCCATCGTCATCATCAACCGCGGTGTCACGAAGGGCGACCAGCGCGCCGCCGTCAAGGTCGACGCCGGCGCCACCGAAACCCTTCAGGTGCTCGCCGCTAGGCTGTAGCGGTGACTTCACTGACCCTCGTTCGCCACGGACAGACCGACTGGAACCTGCAACGCCGCATCCAGGGGCAGACCGATATCCCCCTCAACGACACGGGTCGCCGGCAGGCACGCCAGGCGGGCGACCTCCTGGCCGAGCGCCAGTGGGATGCCATCGCCGCCAGTCCCCTGTCGCGCGCCTACGAGACCGCCTCGATCATCTCCGCACGCATCGGCCTGCTCGACCCGCACCCGTTGCCCGGCCTTGTCGAGCGCCACCACGGGGCCATGGAGGGCATGACGAGCGACGAGCGGCGCGAAGCCTTCGCCGCGGGCGCCGAGGTGCCGGGGCTCGAGACGGATGCCATGATCATCGACCGCGTGCTGCCCGACCTGAGCGCCTTCGCGGCGCGTCACGAGGGCGAATCGGTGCTCGTCGTCACGCATGGCGGCGTCATCGGGTCGCTCGTCAAACACCTGTCGGGCGGCGAGCTGCCGGCCGCCGGTCAGCTGATCGCCAACGGGTCGTTCCACGACTTCAGCCTGGTCGATGGCGCGCTCGAGATCGTTGCCTTCAACGGCACGGCGGTCGACGAAGACCTGGTTCCGCAAGACGCCTGAGGCGCGCCGGCGCCTCAGCGCCCGAGGAAGTCCCGGATGAACTCGGCGGCCTCGCGCGGCGTCTCGTAGTGGATGAGGTGACCGACCTTCGGGATGATCTCGAGCCGGGCATCTGCGAACAGCTTCACGAGCTCGCGCTGGGCTGAAACCGAGGTGATGTCATCCTTCTCGGCCGCGATCAGCAGGGTGGGCTCGGCGATGCGCGCCGCATACTCGCTGACATCGTGGCTCACCGACGCCTGGAACGCCTGCATGAGCGTGTCCCGATCGGAGAACACGCTGAAGTAGCGGTCGTGCTGATCGTGCACGAACGCGCGCAGAGTCGGGTCCTTCGTCTTGACCATCGCGAGGCTCATGATCCTGACGATCAGCGGATTGCGCAGCAGCGCGAAGCCGGCCTTCGCGGGCAACGCCGACGCTGCCCAGTAATAGAACACCGCCAGTCTCGTCAGCACGCCGCGGGGTCCCTGCAGCGCCGGCGCGGCGATGGGGTTCACGAGGATGACGCGCGACGCCGACATGCCCGACGCCATCGCCGCGCTGACGACGATCGAGCCGAACGAGTGCCCCAGGATCACGGGACGCTCGGCGAACTCGAGCCGCGCCACGAACGACTGCAGCCACGACGCATACGCCTCGATAGTGTGCTCGCCGATCGGGAACGGGCCCGACTCGCCGAAGCCGGGAAGATCGGGGCTGATAATTCGA
Organism: Okibacterium fritillariae; assembly: GCF_052783725.1. Taxonomy (NCBI): domain Bacteria; kingdom Bacillati; phylum Actinomycetota; class Actinomycetes; order Micrococcales; family Microbacteriaceae; genus Okibacterium; species Okibacterium fritillariae. The sequence continues at coordinate 1,745,967 of NZ_CP199917.1, read as the reverse complement.
TAGCCGGCCAGCTGGGCGACGACGGGTTCGAGCCCGTGGTGATCGCCGCGAAAACCGTGCACGAGGATGATCGTGCCGCTCTCGCCATCCCACTCGTCGACGTACTCCCAATAGCGTGTCGGGGCGCCGTTCACGGTGATCTCGGACGAGACGACGGTGAAACGGCCGAGCTGTTCGGCATAGGGAGAGGTGGCAGACATCCGCGCCAGTTTACGACGCCTTCCCGAGGATGCGTCGGCCCACGCTCGGGCGGAGCGCCACTCCGGCCCAAACCGGGCCCGAAACGCGCCCCCGCTGCCCGTGACCACCGCGCCTCTGGACATAGACTCGGACAGACCCGAACCACCGGGGTGACCCGCCCCGCCAACGCATCCAGCTTCTCTCCGATTGGATCCTCGTGACCTTCACCGCGCCCATCCAGCTGCCCGGCCTGCAACGAGACCCGCTCTGGTATCGCCGGGCCGTCTTCTACGAGGTCATGGTGCGGTCGTTCGTCGACTCGAACGGCGACGGCTCGGGCGACCTCGGCGGCCTCTCGTCGAAGCTCGACTACCTGCAGTGGCTCGGCATCGACGCGCTGTGGCTGCCGCCCTTCTTCACGTCTCCCCTGCGCGACGGTGGCTACGACGTGGCCGACTACTACTCGATCCTGCCCGAGTTCGGCACGCTCGACGAGTTCCGCGACCTCGTCACCAAGGCACACGAGCGCAACATGCGCATCATCATCGACATGCCCATGAACCACACGTCCGACCAGCACGACTGGTTCCAGCAGTCGCGGTCAGACCCCGACGGGCCCTACGGCGACTTCTATGTGTGGAGCGATACGGATGAGAAGTGGGAAGACATCCGCATCATCTTCACCGACACCGAAGACTCGAACTGGGCATTCGACCCCGAGCGCCGGCAGTTCTACTTCCACCGCTTCTTCTCGCACCAGCCCGACCTGAACTTCCGCAACCCGGCCGTGCACGACGCCATGTTCGACGCCGTACGGTTCTGGCTCGACCTGGGCGTCGACGGGTTCCGGCTCGACGCCATCCCCTACCTCTACGAGTCCGACGAGGGCAACGGCGAGGGCGAACCCGAGACGCACGAGTTCATCAAGAAGCTGCGCGCCATGGTCGACCTCGAATACCCGGGCCGCATCATGATCGCCGAGGCCAACCAGTGGCCGCGCGAGGTGGCCGCGTTCTTCGGCACCGACGAAGAGCCCGAATGCCACATGGCCTTCGACTTCCCCGTCATGCCGCGCATCTTCTACTCGCTGCGGTCACAGCAGGCCGAGGAGCTCGTGCGCGTGCTGGGTGAGACCACCGACGTGCCGTCGTGGGCTGGCTGGGGCGTGTTCCTGCGCAACCACGACGAGCTGACGCTCGAGATGGTGTCCGAGGACTACCGGCAGGCCATGTATGGCTGGTACGCCTACGACCCGCGCATGCGCGCCAACGTCGGCATCCGTCGTCGCCTCGCTCCCCTGGTGGACAACTCTCGAGCCGAGCTCGAACTCGCGCACGCCCTCCTGTTCTCCCTCCCCGGCGCGCCGTTCCTCTATTACGGCGACGAGATCGGCATGGGCGACAACATCTGGCTGCCCGACCGCGACTCGTCGCGCACGCCCATGCAGTGGACACCCGACCGCAACGCCGGGTTCTCGGCCGCCGACCCCGGCAAGCTGTTCCTGCCCGTCGTGCAGTCGCTCGTCTACAACTACGCGCTCGTCAACGTCGAGTCCCAGCTGGCCCAGTCGCGGTCGCTGCTGCACTGGATCCGCAACGTCATCCACATCCGCAAGGGGCACCCGGCCTTCGCGCTCGGCAAGATCAAGGTGCTGAAGACCGACCACGAGTCGGTGCTCGCGTTCATCCGCAGCTATGAGGGCTCCGGCACGCACTTCGGCGACCAGCCCGAAGACGTGCTGTGTGTCTTCAGCTTCTCGCACCACCCCGTCTCGGTGAAGATCGACGCGAGCGACCTGCAGAACGCGCGCCTCTACGACCTCTTCGGTGGCAACGAGTTCCCGCGCGTCGACGAGAACGGGCAGCTCACGCTGACCATCGGCACGCAGAGCTTCTACTGGCTGCACGTCGGCTACACCACCTACGTCTGAGTAGTCTCCAGGCGGTGCAGTCTCAAGGCGGCGCGGTCTCGGGGCGGGGCCGTCTCGGATGCCGGCGGTTGCGGCAGTCGGCGTCTCGGATGTCTGCGGCGAGTGCTCCTCCCCGCTGTCGGTGGTCGAACGTAAGGTGAGAAACGTGAATGCAGAAGAGATACATCCCTGGGCCCACCGACTCGGCGTCTTCGACCTCGAGACCACGGGCATCGATGTGCGCACGTCGCGCATCGTCAGCGCACACGTCGGCCTGATCGACGCCGACGGCGAGGTCGTGCGCCGCACCGACTGGCTGGCCGACCCCGGCATCGAGATCCCGGCGCAGGCCTCGGCCGTTCACGGCATCAGCACCGAGCGGGCCCGCGCCGAGGGTCGCGACGCCGCCGTCGTGGTCGCCGAGATCCTCGCCGAGCTCAAGGCGCTCATCGCCGCCGGCATCCCCATCGTCATCTACAACGCGCCCTATGATTTGAGCCTGCTGCACCACGAGGCCGAGCGCTACGGCCTCGAGCCGCTGCACGAGCCGGCCCCCGTCATCGACCCGCTCGTCATCGACAAGGCCGTCGACCGCTACCGCAAGGGCAAGCGCACGCTCGAGGCCGCGGCCGCCCACTACGGCGTCGAGCTGACCGACGCGCACGACGCCGGTGCCGACGCCATCGCCGCGGGCCGCGTCGCCCAGGCGCTCGCGCGCGCCCACGGCGAGAAGCTCCTGTTCGAGGCTATCGAGCTGCACAAGCTGCAGGTCGGCTGGTGCGAAGACCAGGCGGCAAGCTTCCAGGACTACATGCGCCGCACGCGCGACCCCGACTTCACCACGAGTGGTGCCTGGCCGATTCGCTAACGCCGATTCCCTGGCGCCGATTCGCTGACGCCTCAGGGCTTGCGCGTCACGGGCTGGCGCGACGCTGGCTAACGCGTCACCTTTGCCTGTCGCGGGCGGGTGCCGAAAAGGGCTGGACGATTTCCGAGTCGTTCAGCCCTTCGTCGTATGCCCAGCTTGGCGCCTCACTCATCGACCGTCCGCGGGTACGACACAGGGCCGTGCAACCTGACGGTTGCACGGCCCTGTGGAGCGATTCTGTGTCGAGCCTCGCGTGAGCGAAGCCCGAATCAGAGGGAACGGCCTATTTGCCGAAGCCCTTGAAGCGCTGGTTGAACTTCTCGACGCGGCCGGCCGAGTCCATGATGCGCTGCTTACCCGTGTAGAACGGGTGCGACTCGGACGAGATCTCGACGTCGATGACGGGGTACTCGACGCCGTCGAGCTCGATGGTCTTGTTCGACGAGACGGTGGAATGGGTGAGGAAGGTCGCACCCGAAGCGAGGTCGCGGAAAACGACCGGTGCGTACGTGGGGTGGGTGTCAGTCTTCATGAGGTTCCTTGCGATCGTTGTCTGTGTGGTGGCACTAAAAGAATCTGGCGCAGACGCCAGCTACCTACTTTATCAGATGGTTGGCCGTGTGCGTGAGCGTTGCCGCGAGGCGTGTCGCGCGCGGTGAACGCTACTCGGCGCGGGCGTTGAAGCGGCCGTTGTGCTCCTCGAGCACGATCGACAGGCCGAAGGCATTCGTGAGGTTCTCGGAGGTCAAGGTCTCGGCAAGCGTTCCCTGGGCGACGATGCCACCGTTGCCGAGCAGTAGCGCATGCGTGAAGCCGATGGGGATCTCCTCGACGTGGTGCGTGACCATGACGATGGCGGGGGCCTCTTCGGAGCGGGCGTAGCCGCCCAGCAGCGCGACGAGCTCTTCGCGCGAACCGAGGTCGAGGCTGGCGGCCGGCTCGTCGAGCAACAACAGCTCGGGGTCGGTCATCACGGCGCGGGCGATGAGGACGCGCTTCTGCTCGCCGTCGCTCAGCGTGCCGAAGGTGCGGTCGGCCAGGCCCTCGAGCCGCCACTCGGACAGCACGCGGTGGGCGCGTCGCTCGTCGATCTGCTCGTAGTCTTCCGTCCACCGGCCGGTGACCGAGTAGGCGGCCGTCATGACGACGTTGAGAACCGTCTCATCGTTCGGCACGCGCCGGGCCATCGCGGTCGACGCGAAGCCGATGCGCGGGCGCAGCTCGAAGACGTCGATGCCGCCGAGACGCGAGCCGAGCAGGTCGACCTGCCCGCGCGACGGGTGGATGAAGCTCGAGGCCAGCTGCAGCAGTGTGGTCTTGCCGGCGCCGTTCGGGCCGAGGATCACCCAACGTTCGTTCTCCTCCACCGACCAGGTGATGGAGTCAAGAATGGGGCTTCCGCCACGGTTTACGGATACATCGGTGAATTGAACAACGCTCGCCATGGGTCCAGCCTATCGGCCGGTGGCGAGCCCGGAGTGCCGTTTATGCACTCCGAACCCGCCGAATCTCAGTCCGCGGCGATCGAACGGTACAGCGCCTCGGTTTGATCGGCGATACGTTGCCAGCTGAACTCGGTTTCGGCACGCTCGCGGCCGGCGCGGCCCATCTCGCGGGCACGTTCCGGATCGCTCACGACCTCGATCAGGGCGTCCGCGAGGTCGCGTACGAACTTCTCGGGGTCGGTCGGCGTGCCCGTGCCATCCGTGGCCTGGTCGATGGGCACGATGCGGCCCGTCACACCGTCGACCACGACCTCGGGGATGCCGCCGGTTCCCGTTCCGACGACGGCCGCGCCGCACGCCATGGCCTCGAGGTTGACGATTCCGAGCGGTTCGTAAACCGACGGGCAAACGAACGTGGTGGCCGCGGTGAGGATGCTGGAAAGCTCGCGGCGTGCCAGCATCCGGTCGATCCAGATGACGCCCTCGCGCTCCTGCTGCAGCTGACGCACGCCCTCTTGCACCTCGGCGAGGATCTCGGGGGTGTCGGGGGCTCCGGCGCACAGCACGACCTGCACCTCGGCGGGCAAGAACCGCAGCGCCTTCAGCAGGTAAGGCAGACCCTTCTGGCGGGTGATGCGGCCCACGAATACCACGGACGGTTTCTGAGGGTCAACCCCTAAAGATCGCACCAACTCGTCATCGTGCACCGGCGCCCACGCGTCGATGTCGATTCCGTTGTAGATCGTGACGACCTTCTCGGGGTCGATCGAGGGATAGCTGCGCAGGATGTCGGCGCGCATACCGTTCGACACGGCGACCACGCGGTCGGCCGCCTCGAACGCGGTCTTCTCGATCCAGCTCGAAACGCGGTAGCCGCCGCCGAGCTGCTCGGCCTTCCACGGACGCAGGGGTTCGAGCGAGTGCGCGGTCACCACATGAGGGATGCCGTGCAGCAGTTTTGCGATGTGACCAGCGGCGTTTGCATACCAGGTGTGCGAGTGCACGACGTCGGCGCCCGCGGCATCCGCCACCATCTCGAGGTCGGTGCCGAGCGTGCCGATGGCGCCGTTCGCCCCGGCGAGGCCCTCGGGCAGCGCATAGGCGGTCGTGTGCTCCTCGGAACGCGGCGCGCCGAAGCAGCGCACTTCCACATCGATGGACCGACGGAGAGCGGAGACCAGCTCCGCCACGTGCACACCGGCACCGCCATAGATCTCGGGGGGATATTCCTTCGTCAACACATCGACTCGCATGTCGAGAACGCTAGTACACCCCTGAGGTTGGCTCTAGTGTGGGGGAATGGTTGCATCGAAGAAGATCTTTGGCATCGTCTTGGCCGGTGGCGAAGGCAAGCGTCTTATGCCCCTCACGGCCGACCGGGCAAAACCGGCGGTTCCGTTCGGTGGTCAGTACCGGTTGATCGACTTCGCGCTCAGCAACCTGATCAACTCGGGTCTCACGCAGATCGTCGTGCTCACGCAGTACAAGTCGCATTCGCTCGACCGTCACGTGTCGCAGACCTGGCGTCTGTCGGGGCTTCTCGACTCCTACGTGGCCTCGGTGCCCGCCCAGCAGCGGCTCGGCAAGCGATGGTTCTCCGGCTCGGCCGACGCCATCCTTCAGTCGCTCAACCTGTTGCGTGACGAGAAGCCCGACATCGTGGTCGTGGTCGGCGCCGACCACGTCTACCGCATGGACTTCACCCAGATGATCGAGGCGCACATCGCGTCGGGTCTCGGGGCGACGGTCGCGGCCATCCGTCAGCCCATCGAGCTGAGCGACCAGTTCGGCGTCATCGACGTCGACCAGAACGACCCCACGCGTGTCGAGCGCTTCCTCGAGAAGCCCATCGACGCCCCCGGCCTGCCCGATGCGCCGCACGAGGTGCTCGCGTCCATGGGCAACTACGTCTTCAACGCCGATGCCTTGATCGATGCGGTCACGCGCGATGGCGAACGCACCGATTCGAACCACGACATGGGTGGCGACATCATCCCCGATTTCGTGAACCGCGAGGATGCCGGTGTTTACGACCTGCGCCGCAACGACGTTCCCGGGTCGACCGATCGCGACCGCTACTACTGGCGCGACGTGGGAACGATCGACTCGTTCTTCGAGGCCCACCAGGACCTCATCTCGACGCTCCCGATCTTCAACCTCTACAACCGCGAGTGGCCCATCTTCTCGCAGCAGCTGAACTCGCCGCCCGCCAAGTTCGTGCGCGACGCCAAGGGCAACCTCGGCACCGTGATCGACTCGATCGTCTCGTTGGGTTCGCTCATCTCGGGCGCGCACATCGAGCGCAGCGTGCTCGGCCCGTGGGCTCAGCTCGAATCGGGTGCGCGCGTCGTCGACTCGGTCGTGTTCGACCGTGTGCAGATCGGCCCGGATGCCGTCGTGCAGCGCGCCATCCTCGACAAGAACGTGCTCGTGCGGCCCGGCGCCCAGATCGGCGTGGATCACGATCGCGACCGTGCGCGTGGCTTCACCGTCACCGATTCCGGTCTCACCGTGGTCGGCAAGGGCGTGTGCGTCGAGCCATGACGCCCACGGATGCCGCGACCGCTCCCCCGCGCGGCCGCTTCCTCGTCGTGCTCGACGCCGACTCGACTCTGCTACAGAACGAGGCCATCGAGCTGCTGGCCGCCGAGGCCGGGTCGCTCGACGAGGTCGAACGCATCACGACGCAGGCCATGCGCGGCGAACTCGACTTCGCGGCCAGCCTGCGCGCGCGGGTGTCGACGCTGCGTGGCCTCGACAGCTCGGCGCTCGACCGGGCGCGCGCACAGATCGCCCCGACATCCGGCGCTCGAGAGCTCGTCGACGCCGTTCACGCGGCAGACGGCCTAATCGGGGTCGTCTCGGGCGGTTTCCACGAGCTGCTGGATGCGACGGCCGACCGTCTCGGACTCGATTTCTGCCTGGCCAACCGCCTGGCGGTAGCCGACGGTCGCCTCACGGGCGAGGTCGACGGCCCCATCGTCACGGCCACCACGAAGGCCGAGTCGCTCACGGGCTGGGCGACGGCATCCGATATCCCGCTTCACCGCACGCTTGCCGCCGGCGACGGAGCAAATGATCTCGAGATGATGGCGGTCGCCGGCATCGGGGTCGCATTCAATGCCAAGCCGGTCGTGCGTGAGCGTGCTGACGTCGTGGCGCAGGAGGTCGACCTCCGCGCCCTGCTGCCACTCCTCGGCATCCCGCGCGGTTCTGTCTAGACCTGCTCATGCTGGCGCCGAACGGTGGTGCCGCACGCTGAGACGCACGTTCGTCGGCGGCCCTGCCCGCCGAACCCACAGCAATCCGCGCCCTGCCCGCCGAACCCACAGCAGTCGGCGCTCTGCCCGCCGAGGCGCACGTCAGTCCGCGACCCCACCCGCTGGGGCACACCACACCCGCCTCTCCGGGGGCTCGGCTGTCCTCGGCAGACGAGGAATGTTCTTCGGTCTAGTGGCCCATTCCGAGGCCACCGTCGACGGGGATGACCGCGCCCGAAATGTAGGCGGCGTCGTCGCTGGCGATCCAGGCAACGACCTTGGCGACCTCGTTGGCCGTGGCGAAACGACCGGCGGGGATGCTCTTCTTGTAGTCGGCCTGCGTGGCCTCGGGCAGCTCGGCCGTCATGTCGGTCTCGATGAAACCGGGGGCGACGACGTTCGCGGTGATGCCTCGGCCGCCCAGCTCGCGCGTGATCGAGCGCGCCATGCCGACGAGCCCGCTCTTCGAGGCCGCGTAATTGACCTGACCGGCCGAGCCGTAGAGGCCGACGACGCTCGAGATCAGCACGATGCGACCGTACTTCGCCTTCAGCATGCCCTTCGAGGCGCGCTTGACGAGGCGGAACGAGCCGCCCAGGTTGGTGTCGACGACGTCGTCGAAATCGTCGGCAGTCATGCGCATGAGGAGGGTGTCTTTGGTGATGCCGGCGTTGGCCACGACGACCTCGACCGCGCCGAGCTCGGCCTCGACCTCAGCGAACGCGGCGTCGACGGATGCCTGATCGGTCACGTCGGCGCGAACGGTCATGCTGCCGGCGGGGCCCTCGCCCGAACGGGCCGTCACGGCCACGCGGTGCCCCTGGGCGATGAACTCTTCCGCGATGGCATAGCCGATGCCGCGGTTGCCGCCCGAGATGAGTACCGTTCGTGCCGTTGCCATCAGATCATTCCTCCGTATTGCCTTCAGGTCCGCCTCTCCGCGGATAATCCGTACCAGCTTAGGCGAGGGGAAGACGTAGGCTTGACCCATATGAAAACGCAGGCCATCACGTCTCTGCCGCCGTCGCCGGAAGACGACCGACGCAGCAGAATGATCAAGTACACGGTTGCCATGAGCATCCGCGTCGTTTGTGTCGTGCTCCTCGTTTTCGTGCGCGGCTGGGCCATGTGGATCATCGCCGCCGGCGCCATCATCCTTCCCTACATCGCCGTGGTGTTGGCCAACGTGGGCAACACTCCCCCGCAGCCCGACGTCGAGCGCCCGGGTGCCATCGTGCCCGTGGGCCGTCCGGCCCGTTTCGCCGACGAGCCTCGCGGTGAGCGTGAGCGCCAGTCCGACGACGGGAGCGATCGCGCGGATGACGCAAGCCACGCTTCCGGGAATGGCGCCGGCGAGTCGCGCACAGGCGCCGACGAGCGTACTGGTCGCAACGGAGCTGCTCACACTGACCGTGCCCGTAACGGTGACGGCCCAGGTCGCGACGACACTGGTCACGACCGCCCCGCGCCCTGGGCCGAACGGCCCGCCTCATGAGCCTGTTCGACCTCGGGAACGATCCAGACATCGCGCAGTGTTCCCGAGCCGGATGCCGAGCTGCCGCCTCCGCTCGAGTCGAATGGCGCAACCCCAAGATCCACACCCCCGATCGCGTGAAGGTCTGGCTGGCGTGCGATGAGCACGTCGACTACCTGCGCGACTTCCTGGCGGCGCGCGAGTTCCCCGTTCAGGTCGTGGCCTTCGAGAGGACCGCCGAATGACGTCCCCCGATCAGCGGCCCACCCGCTCGGCCTCCCCCGCTCCGTCAGCCTCAGCCCGCGGCCCCGTTCCCGCCGGCCCCGGCTGGTCGTTCGCCTTCTCGAAGCGTTGGGCCGGGTATCTCGCCCTCGTCATCGTTTTCGCTCTCGTCTGCTGCGCGCTCGGCGCCTGGCAGCTGGCCCGTCGTGCCGAGGCCCGCGTCGAGATCGATCGCGTCGCCGCCAATTTCGACCACACGCCGGTGCCTATCGATCAGGCCCTGCCCACGCTCGGCGCCTTCGACGAGGACGACAAGTGGTTGCCCGTGAGCGTCACCGGAACCTACCTCGCCGACGAGCAGGTGCTCGTGCGCAACCGTCCGCTCAACGGCAACCCCGGCTTCGAGGTCATCACGCCCCTCGAGCTGGCGAACGGCGACATCTTCATCGTCGACCGCGGCTGGCTCCCCACGGGCAGCGGCCAAGACTCCCCCGACAACATCCCGGCTCCCCCGGCGGGCGAGGTCACCGTCTCGGCACGTCTCAAGGCCGGCGAGCCCACGCTGCCGGGTCGCGGCGCCCCCGAGGGCCAGATCGCCACCATCCAATTGGATGACCTGCAGAAGACGCTCGATGAGCCCACCTACACGGGTGCCTACGGTCTGCTGGCGAGCGAATCTCCGGCCCCCTCCGAGGCCGCCCCCGTCGGCGTCACGCGTCCGACGCCCGACGAGGGCCCGCACCTGTCGTACTCGTTCCAGTGGTTCGTCTTCGCCATCCTCGGCTTCATCGGCTTCGGCTGGGCCGTGCGGCAGGAGTACCGCAACCTCAACGCCGACGACCCGGAGGAGCGCATCCGCGCCGACGAGCGTGCCCGCAAGAAGGCCATCGCCCAGGCCGAGTCGGATAACGAGGTCGAGGACGCCATCCTCGGTTCGGGTCGCTGAACCCGCTCCCCTGCGCCCGCTGAGACCGGCGACCTGCGGGCTGTGAGCTACAGTCTGCGATGTGCGAATGGCCCTCGTCGAGGCCGCTCATCCGTTTCCACCAACGCTGAAGGGGCTGACTGCGCGATGCAGCCAGCCCCTTCAGCCCGTTCGTCGGTGCCGGTGCGGAGACCGGCCGAACCTACGCCAACGAGATCAGGTCGGCGTAATCCTTGTTCCAGTGGTCTTCGACGCCATCGGGCAGGATCAACACGCGCTCGGGGTTGAGCGCCTCGACGGCACCCTCGTCGTGGCTCACGAGCACGACGGCGCCCTCGTAGTGCGCCAGGGCGTCGAGGATCTCCTCGCGGCTGGCCGGGTCGAGGTTGTTCGTCGGCTCATCGAGCAGCAACACGTTGGCGGCTGAGACGACGAGCATGGCGAGGGCCAGACGCGTCTTCTCTCCACCGGAGAGCACGCCCGCGGGCTTGTGTGCGTCGTCACCCGTGAAGAGGAACGAGCCCAGCACCTTGCGCGCCTCGGTCTCGGTGATGTGCGGCGAAGACGACACCATGTTCTCGAGCACCGAACGCTTCACGTCGATGGTCTCGTGTTCCTGGGCGTAGTAGCCGATGCGCAGGCCGTGCCCGGGCTCGATCTGGCCCGTGTCGGGCTTGTCGACGCCCGCGAGCATGCGCAGCAGCGTGGTCTTGCCGGCACCGTTGAAGCCCAGGATGACGACCTTCGAGCCCCGGTCGATCGCGAGGTCGACGGCCGTGAAGATCTCGAGCGAGCCGTAGCTCTTCGACAGGTCGCTCGCCATGAGGGGCGTGCGGCCACACGGTGCGGGTGCGGGGAAGCGCAGCTTTGCCACGCGGTCGACCGCGCGCACCTCGTCGAGCCCCGACAGCATGCGCTCGGCGCGCGCGACCATCTGGTGCGCCGATGCCGCCTTGGATGCCTTGGCCCCGAACTTCGCGGCCTGCATCTGCAGCGCGGTCGCCTTCTTTTCGACGTTGACGCGCTCTTTCTTGCGGCGCTCCTCGTCGGCGGCGCGCTGCCGCTGATAGTTCTTCCAGTTCATGTTGTAGACGTCGATCACCATGCGGTTGGCGTCGAGGTAGAACACGCGGTTCACCGTCTCGCCCACGAGCTCGACATCGTGGCTGATCATGACGACGCCACCCTGGTAGTTCTTGATGAACTCGCGCAGCCACACGACGGAATCGGCGTCGAGGTGGTTGGTGGGCTCGTCGAGCAGCATGGTCTCGGCACCGGAGAAGAGGATGCGCGCGAGCTCGATGCGGCGGCGCTGACCGCCGGAGAGCGTGCGCAGCGGCTGGTCGAGGATGCGGTCGGGCAGGCTCAGGTTCGACGCGATCGACGCGGCCTCGGCTTCGGCGGCATAGCCCCCGAGCGCGAGGAAGCGGTCTTCGATGGCACCGTAGCGTTTCATGGCGGCGTCGCTGACGGCGGCGTCGGGCGACGCCATCTCCTCCATCGCCTTGCTCATCTGCAAGACGGCCTGGCCGAGGCCACGGGCGTCGAGGATGCGCGTGCGTGCGAGGTCGTCGGGGTTGCCCGAGCGGGGGTCCTGCGGCAGATAGCCGATCTCGCCCGTGTATTCGATCTTGCCGGCCGTCGGGGGCAGCTCGCCCGCGAGGGTTTTGGTGAGCGTGGTCTTGCCGGCGCCGTTGCGACCGACGAGCCCGATCTTCTCGCCGGCGGAAACGCGGAAGTTGACGTCTTCCATGAGGACGCGTGCGCCGACACGAATCTCGAGGTCGTGCACACTCAGCACAGGCAAAGTCCTATTCTTTGGTGACGTTCATACAACGTCGTTCAGGGGGGTCAGCCCTCTAGTATAAATCCTGGGCCGACGGTTCGATAATCGTCCGGCCAGATCCCCCACCGATCTTCATCAAGGAGACCCATGACCAGTGTGACATTCGACCGGGCACGCCCCACGCTCGCCGACGCGCTCGTGCAGAATCGCAGCCTCGCCACCGATGCGGCCCTCGTGGTCGCCGGCACCGCTGTCGTCGCGGGCCTCGCCCAGGTGAGCATCCCGCTCTGGCCCGTTCCGATCACCGGCCAGACCCTCGCGGTCATCCTCGTCGGCGCGTCGCTCGGTGCCCGCCGCGGCTTCGCATCGCTCGCGCTCTACCTCGTGCTGGGTGTCGCCGGCCTGCCGATCTTCGCCGAGTTCACGGGTGGTCCGCTCAGCGTGCTCAAGCCGAGCTTCGGTTTCATCATCGGCATGGTCTTCACGGCCGGTCTGGTCGGATGGCTGGCCGAACGCAACTGGGACAAGAAGTTCTGGCTCGCCTTCCTGGGCTTCATCCTCGCCAGCATCGTCCCGTTCCTGTTCGGCGTGCCCTACATGGCCATCGTGCTCGGCAACCTCGGCATCGACAACTCGCTCGCCAACGTCCTGGCGCTCGGCGTGTTCCCGTTCATCGTCGGCGGAATCGTCAAGGCCGCCATCGCCGCGGGCCTGCTGCCCCTCGCCTGGAAGGGCGTCCGTTCGATCGACGCCCGCAAGGACGGCTCAGCGAACTAGCCCCGCGCAAGCCGAGGCTTGCAGCAACGATAAAGGCGCGCTCCCCGCGGGGAGCGCGCCTTTTCGTGAATCTCGCTGCCTGAGCTTGAGCCTGAGCCTGAGCCTGAGGGCGGTGCCGTGCCTAGATCGAGAAGCCCAGCGCGCGCATCATGTCCCGACCATCGTCGGTGATGCGCTCGGGGCCCCACGGCGGCATCCACACCCAGTTGATGCGGAACGCGTCCACGACGCCATCCAGCGCCTGAGCGGTCTGCTCTTCGAGCACGTCGGTCAGCGGGCAGCCGGCCGAGGTCAGCGTCATGTGAATGATGAGGGCGTCGTTCTCGTCATCCCAACCGAGGTCGTAGATGAGGCCGAGGTCGACGACGTTCACGCCGAGCTCGGGGTCCATGACGTCCTTCAGGGCCTCTTCGACCTCGTCGAACTTCTGCGGTGCCAGTGTGGTAACCATGTCGTTATCCTAAGCAGTCGCTTCGGCCGTGAGGAAGCGGTCGTAGCCTTCTTCTTCCAAACGGTCAGCGAGCGCGGGGCCGCCCTCTTCGGCGACCTTTCCGGCGACGAACACGTGCACGAAGTCGGGCTTGATGTACCGCAGGATGCGCGTGTAGTGCGTGATGAGCAGAACGCCGAGGCCGGTGTTCTCCTTGGCGCGGTTGACGCCCTCGGAGACGATCTTGAGCGCGTCGACGTCGAGGCCGGAGTCGGTCTCGTCGAGCACGGCGAAGTTCGGCTTGAGCAGTTCGAGCTGCAGGATCTCGTGGCGCTTCTTCTCGCCACCCGAGAATCCTTCGTTGACGTTGCGCTCGGCGAACGCGGCGTCCATGCGCAGGTCGGTCATCGACTTCTTGACGTCCTTGATCCAGTGGCGGATGGAGGGTGCCTCACCGTCGATGGCCGTCTTAGCCGTGCGCAGGAAGTTCGTGACGGTCACGCCGGGGATCTCGACCGGGTACTGCATGGCGAGGAACAGGCCGGCGCGGGCGCGCTCGTCGACGCTCATGGCGAGCACGTCTTCGCCGTCGAGCGTGATGCTGCCGGAGTCGACCGTGTACTTGGGGTGGCCGGCGATCGTGTAGGCCAACGTGGACTTGCCCGAGCCGTTGGGGCCCATGATGGCGTGCGTCTCACCCGTGCGGATCGTCAGGTCGACGCCCTTGAGGATGGGCTTCGTGCCCTGTTCGGTTTCGACGCTGACGTGCAGGTCGCGGATCTCGAGTACAGACATGGATCTAAATCTCTTTCGTTACGGTCGGGTCGATGAAGATGTCGCCGTCGACCACGTCTACGTTGTAGACCGGGACGGGTTCATAGGCGGGCAGCGTGAGCGGCTTACCCGTGGTGAGCGAGAACTGCGAACCGTGCGCCCAGCATTCGAGCGTGTCGTTCTCGACGAAACCTTCGGAGAGCGAGATGTCTCCGTGCGTGCACGTGTCACCGATGGCGAAGATGTCGCCGGCTGAGTCTTGGACGAGGGCGATCGGATGTCCCTCGACCACCACGCGCTTGGCCTGGTTGGGCGAGAGCTCCGAGACGGAACAGACGCGGGGGGCCATGTTTATTCGCCCCCGGTGATGGCGGTTTTCGCCAGCTCGTCTTCGATCGCCGCCTGCAGCCGCTCTTCGAGCTCGGCGACGCCGATCTTCTGCACGATCTCGGTGAGGAAGCCGCGCACGACGAGGCGGCGAGCCTGGGCCTCGGGGATGCCGCGAGCCTGCAGGTAGAAGAGCTGCTCGTCGTCGAAGCGGCCGGTCGCGCTGGCGTGGCCGGCTCCCTGGATGTCGCCGGTCTCGATCTCGAGGTTCGGCACGGAGTCGGCGCGCGTTCCGTCGGTCAGGACGAGGTTGCGGTTCTGCTCGTAGCTGTCGGTGCCGGGGGCGCTTTGCTGGATGAGCACGTCGCCGATCCAGACCGTGCGGGCGCCGGCGCCCTGCAGGGCACCCTTGTAGTTCACCCGGCTGCGCGTGTTGGGCGCGTCGTGGTTGACGTAGACCTGCTGCTCGAGGTGCTGCCCGGCGTCGGAGAAGTAGAGGCCGAGGGCCTCGACGTCGGCGCCCTGGGAGGCGAGGTGCGTCGTCGGGTTGACGCGCACGACCTTGCCACCGAGCGTCACGACGACGTGCTTGAGCTTGGCGTCGCGGCCGATCTTGGCGAAGTGCGATGCCAGGTGCAGGGCGTCGTCGTTCCACTGCTGCACCGTGACGACGGTCAGCGAGGCACTGTCGCCCACGATGATCTCGACGTTTTCGGAGAGCTGGGCGTCGCCGTCGTTCTGCAAGATGACGAGACCCTGGCTGAACGGCTTGGCCTCGATGATGGTGTGCGCAGCTCGCGGGGCGGTTCCGAGCGCGGAGCGCGCCACGGTGACCGACGCAGCTTCTTCGCCCGACACCGTGATGGCGAGGGCCTTATCGAACGAGCTCCACGCGTTGGCCGAGGCACGCTCTTCGGGGATGCCGGCCGTGCCGATGCGGGTGTCGGTGCGCTCGACCCAGGTGATGTCGATGCCGGAGCCCGGCTCGGCCTGGAACTCGTAGCCCGAGCCATCCAGGTCGCCCTCGATGAGAGAGGACACGGTGGCTACGGGCGTGAGCTTCCACACGGCTTCGCGACCCGTGACGGTCGGGAAGTCGAGGACGTTCGTCGAGGCGAATCGCGCCGAGCGGGTCTGCACGGGAACGTAGCCGCCATCAGAGTGCGCCTTGAATCCGTGCTGACCCGACTCGTCGAGACGAGTCGTTGTTGCTTCTGGTGCTTGGGTCGACATTTAACCGACGGATCCTTCCATGCCCATTTCAATGAGCTTGTTGAGTTCGAGCGCGTACTCCATCGGCAGTTCGCGGGCGATGGGCTCGATGAAGCCACGCACGATCATGGCCATGGCCTCGTCTTCGGGCATGCCGCGCGACATCAGGTAGAAGAGCTGCTCTTCGCTGACCTTCGAGACGGTGGCCTCGTGGCCGAGCTGCACGTCGTCGACACGGATGTCGATCGCGGGGTAGGTGTCGCTGCGCGAGATGGTGTCGACGAGCAGGGCGTCGCAGCGCACGGTGTTGGCCGAGTGGTGCGCGGCTGCGTCGACGCGGACCTCGCCGCGGTAACCGGCACGACCGCCGCCACGGGCGATCGACTTCGAGACGATCGACGACTGCGTGTAGGGAGCCATGTGGATCATCTTGGCGCCGGCGTCTTGGTGCTGGCCGGGGCCCGCGAAGGCCACGGAGAGCGTCTCGCCCTTGGCGTGCTCGCCCATGAGGTAGATGGACGGGTACTTCATGGTGACCTTGGAACCGATGTTGCCGTCGATCCACTCCATGGTCGCGCCCTCGGCGGCCGTGGCGCGCTTGGTGACCAGGTTGTAGACGTTGTTCGACCAGTTCTGGATCGTCGTGTAGCGAACGCGGGCGTTCTTCTTGACGATGATCTCGACCACGGCCGAGTGCAGCGAGTCGGACTTGTAGATGGGAGCCGTGCAGCCCTCGATGTAGTGCACGTAGCTGCCCTCGTCGGCGATGATCAGCGTGCGCTCGAACTGGCCCATGTTCTCGGTGTTGATGCGGAAGTAGGCCTGCAGGGGGATGTCGACGTGCACGCCCGGCGGCACGTAGACGAACGAGCCACCCGACCAGACGGACGTGTTGAGCGCCGCGAACTTGTTGTCACCCGAGGGGATGACGGTGCCGAAGTACTCCTCGAAGATCTCGGGGTGCTCGCGCAATGCGGTGTCGGTGTCTTTGAAGATGACACCCTGCTGCTCGAGGTCTTCGCGGATCTGGTGGTAGACGACCTCGGACTCGTACTGAGCCGCGACGCCACCGACCAGGCGCTGACGCTCGGCCTCGGGGATGCCGAGCTTCTCGTAGGTGTTGCGGATGTCTTCGGGCAGGTCTTCCCAGGTCTGGGCCTGCTTCTCCGTGGAACGGACGAAGTACTTGATGTTGTCGAAGTCGATGTCCGAGAGATCGGCACCCCACGTGGGCATCGGTTTGCGCTCGAACAGCTGAAGCGCCTTGAGGCGTCGCTGGAGCATCCAGTCGGGCTCGTTCTTCAGGCGCGAGATGTCGGCGACGATCTCGGGCGAGATTCCTCGACGGGCGGATGCGCCGGCCGCATCGGAGTCGGACCAGCCGAACTCGTACTGACCCAGAGACTCGAGCTCGGGGCGGTCGATCAAGACATCAGACATAAATACCTCTTTTCCTACCGCTAGAAACAGGATCTCTGTTCACGGCATTCCCGCCGGGCCGAATTGTCACCGCATGATCAGGTCGCCGATCTCTCGGAGGCTGACCGCTCGACGCGCCGCGAGCGACGGAGGAGCGTGCAATGGCCTTCGGTGGCCGACGTACGGGGTTCTTCGAGTTTCCGGTTTCCGCAGGGCTGCCCCAGTGGTGGGCCGCTCGTCGAAACGTGTCGGTGGTCGAGCACATCGGTGCAAGTTGCGATCTCAGGCCGCGAACGTGTCGGCGGCCGCGCGATGCGAACTTACAATTGTGAGTGAACTCGAGCTTTGATGTTCAAACGTTCGGCCTGCCTCTGCAGTGCTTCCGACGTGGAACCTGGGCCAATTCTACAGGGAGAGACGGGTAAAAGGCCCCACTCTCCCAGCTTGTTGTGACGAAATATCTGAGAGAACGGACTGCGTCGATCGTGGAGAACCTGAGAGCGCTGACACGCCGATTCTGGAACTGGCTGCCGAACGGTGTCGACGACCGTCGAGTGCGCGTCCTCGGCTGGACCACGCTCGTCGTCCAGACGGTCATCGTGGGCACGGGCGGGCTCGTGCGGCTCACGGCATCCGGCCTGGGCTGCCCCACCTGGCCCAAGTGCACGACGGGTTCGCTCGTGAACACGCCCGAGATGGGCATCCACGGTGTCATCGAGTTCGGCAACCGCCTGCTCACGTTCGTGCTCGTCATCGTCGCCATCGCGGCTTTCATGGCCGTCATCCGGTTCCGGGCCGAGCGCCGCGACCTGTTCGTGTTGACCCTGCTCATCGGCCTCGGCATCCCCGCGCAGGCCATCATCGGCGGAATCAGCGTGCTCACCAAGCTCAACCCGTATGTCGTGGGCTTCCACTTCGTCGTGTCGGTCGTGCTCGTCGCGCTGTCGACCGCACTCGTCTATCGCATCTACACGCCGACCGGACACCGCATCCTCGACGTGCCGCGCTGGTATGCGATCACGGCTCACGTCACGAGCGCCGTCGTGGCCGTCACCATCGTGGTCGGCATCCTGACGACCGGTTCGGGGCCGCACGCCGGTGACGCCGACGCGCCCCGCAACGGGCTCGACTCCGAGTTCCTGCAGCACGTGCACAGCTGGCCCGCCTACGCCACGCTGGCGCTCACGCTCGTGCTCGTGATCGGTGCCTTCGCTTCGCCCTACGTGGGGCTGCGCCGCTGGACCGCGTTGCTGCTCGCCGTCGAGGTCGTGCAGATCATCGTGGGGCTCACTCAGGCGCGCCTGGGGCTGCCCGCCATCCTCGTGGGCATCCACATGGTTCTCGCGTGCCTGCTGGCCTCGGCCATGACCGCGGTCGTGCTCAACCTCAAGTCGCCGGCCATCGCCCTCTCCCCCGGCGACGACGTGGCCGACCTGGATGCCGCGGCCCCCACGTCCATGCGCCGCTGACGTCCCGACGCGCTGACCCGCTCACATGCCGGGTCGTCGTCACCGGATAATCCCCCACAACGAAGAAGCCCCTCAGTCGAACGACTGGAGGGGCTTCTTCGTATGCTCGCGGCGAGGTAGAGACCGCGCCTAGTTGAAGGGGAAGAAGAGCAGCAGCGGGTCGATGGCCACGGCCAGGAACAGCAACGTGAGGTAGCTGATCGAACCGTGGAAGACGCGCATGGGCGACACCTTCTCGCCGCGGATGGCCCGGTTGTAGAGGCGGTGGGTCTCGTAGATGAACCAACCGCCGGCCACGAGCGCCGTCGCCGTGTAGATGAGGCCCATGTGTGCGACGGGCGTCAGCAGCAGCGAGCAGGCCACAGTGGCCCACGCGTAGAGGATGACCTGGAGACCGACCTGGGCGCGGCCGCGCACGACGGCCAGCATGGGGACGCCGACGGCCTTGTAGTCCTCGCGGTACTTCATCGAGAGGGGCCAGTAGTGCGGCGGGGTCCACAGGAAGACGACGCCGAAGAGGATGAACGGTGCCCACGTGAGGTCTCCCGTGACGGCAGCCCATCCGATCAGCACCGGGAAGCAGCCCGCGATGCCGCCCCAGATGATGTTCTGCTGCGTGCGGCGCTTGAGCCACAGCGTGTAGACGAACACATAGAAGAGAATGGCGGCGACGGACAGCGCGGCGGCCACGAGGTTGGTCGTGAGCGCGAGCCAGACGGTCGACAGCACGCCCAGAGCCCACGCGAAGACATATGCCTCTCGCGGGGTGAGCACACCCGTGACGAGCGGACGGTTCTTGGTGCGGTTCATCACCTTGTCGATATCGCGGTCGATGTAGCAGTTGAATGCTGCAGCCGATCCGGCGCTCATGGCGCCGCCGATCACTGTCGCGACGATCAGCCAGAAATTGGGCAGACCGTTCTGGGCGAGGATCATAACCGGGATGGTGGTGACGAGCAGCAGCTCCATCACCCGGGGTTTCGTCAGGGCGACGTAGCCTTTGAGCTTCGTTCGGAAGTCGATGGGTCTCTGGCCGACCTGGGGCTCTACGGCAACGTCCATTGCTCCTCTAACCGGTGGAAATCTGTTACTGATTCTAGGTCATCCGGCGCGGGGCACAAATTGTAGACCCGTTGCGCCCGGGGCGAAATCACCCGCAACGTTCCCGAAATGTGGCAGGCATCCTCGCTATGCTTGACACGCTCGCCAACCAATACGTGCGCGGCTGCATGCCCGCAAGACGTGTTCGGCTGTGCCGTGCCGTCACTCTGCCAACGATGCCAGCGCGTGCGTGTTATCTCCTCCGGATCGGCCTGGGTTAGGGTCATCCGCAACTCAAGAAGGGTCAATAAGACTGTGGCAGCTCTGCAATGGGATTCCATCGACAACAAGGCGGTCGACACCGTCCGAGTGCTGGCGGCAGACGCCGTCGAGAAGGTGGGCAACGGCCACCCCGGCACCGCGATGAGCCTCGCCCCCGCGGCATACCTTCTCTTCCAGAAGGTCATGAAGCAAGACCCGACCGATACTCACTGGCTCGGGCGTGACCGCTTCATCCTCTCGGTCGGGCACAGCTCCCTGACCCAGTACATCCAGCTCTACCTGGGCGGCTACGGCCTCGAGCTCGACGACCTCAAGGCGCTTCGCACCTGGGGTTCGCTCACGCCGGGCCACCCCGAATACGGTCACACCAAGGGCGTCGAGATCACCACGGGCCCCCTCGGCCAGGGACTCGCTTCCGCCGTCGGTTTCGCTTACGCCGCTCGCTACGAGCGCGGTCTGTTCGACCCCGAGACCCCCGCCGGTGAGAGCCCGTTCGACCACAACATCTACGTCATCGCCGGCGACGGCGACCTGCAGGAAGGCGTCACGAGCGAGGCATCCTCGCTCGCCGGCCACCAGCAGCTAGGCAACCTGATCGCCATCTACGACTCCAACCAGATCTCGATCGAAGACGACACCAACATCGCCTTCACCGAAGACGTCAAGGCTCGCTACGAGGCCTACGGCTGGCACGTGCAGACGGTCGACTGGAAGAAGACCGGCGAATACGTCGAAGACGTGCACGAGCTGCACGACGCCATCGAGGCCGCGAAGGGCGAGACCGACCGTCCGTCGCTCATCGTGCTGCGCACCATCATCGGATGGCCGTCGCCGAAGAAGCAGAACACGGGCAAAATCCACGGCTCCGCCCTCGGTGCCGACGAGCTGCGCGGTGTGAAGGAAGTCCTCGGCTTCGACCCCGAGCAGACCTTCGAGGTGGCCGACGAGGTCATCGAGCGCACGCGTTCGCTGCAGGAGCGCGGCGCAGCCGACCACCAGGAGTGGAACAAGAAGTTCGACGCCTGGGCCGAGAAGAACCCCGAGAAGAAGCAGCTGCTCGACCGTGTGCTCTCGGGTGAACTGCCCGACGGTCTCGTCGAGGCCCTCCCGGTCTTCGAGCCCGGCAAAGATGTCTCGACCCGCGCCGCCTCCGGCAAGGTGCTCAACGCCATCGCGCCGCTCATGCCCGAGCTGTGGGGTGGATCGGCCGACCTCGCCGAGTCGAACAACACCACGATCGAGTCCGGCGCGTCGTTCATCCCGTCCGAGCACTCGACCCACGAGTGGACCGGTAACGAGTACGGCCGCGTGCTGCACTTCGGCATCCGCGAGCACGCCATGGGAGCCATCCTCAACGGCATCGTGCTGCACGGCCCGACGCGCGCCTTCGGTGGAACCTTCCTCATCTTCAGCGACTACATGCGCCCCGCGGTCCGCCTCGGCGCGCTCATGAACGTGCCGTCCATCTTCGTGTGGACCCACGACTCGGTCGCCCTCGGTGAAGACGGCCCCACGCACCAGCCGATCGAGCAGATCGCCTCGCTGCGCGCCATCCCCAACCTCGCCGTGGTCCGCCCCGGTGACGCTAACGAGGTCGGCTACGCCTGGCTCGAGATCCTGCGTCGCCAGGAAGGCCCCGCCGGTATCGCCCTCACGCGCCAGAACATCGCCGTGTTCGAGCGTGGCGAAGACGAAGCATCCGGTGACACCTTCGCCTCGGCGAAGCACGTCGCCAAGGGTGCCTACATCCTGGCCGAGGCCCCGAACGGCACGCCCGACGTGATCCTCATCGCCACCGGTTCCGAGCTGCAGCTCGCCGTCCAGGCGCGCGAAGACCTGGCCGCCGAGGGCATCAACGCCCGCGTCGTCTCGGCTCCCGCGCTCGAATGGTTCGCCGAGCAGAGCGACGAATACCGCGAGAAGGTGCTGCCCAAGGCCGTCACCGCCCGCGTGTCGGTCGAAGCCGGGCTGTCGCTCGGCTGGCGCGAGATCGTGGGCGACCGCGGCCGCTCCGTCTCGATCGAGCACTTCGGTGCATCCGCCGACTGGAAGACCCTCTTTCGCGAGTTCGGTATGACCCGCGAAGCCGTCGTCCAGGCCGCCAAAGACTCGCTCGGCGACAACTGATCGCTCCCACGATCAGACCACCGAGCAACAAGGAGAACAGAAGAAAATGACTGAAACCAACACCGCACAGCTGTCCGCCGCCGGCGTCAGCATCTGGCTCGACGACCTGTCGCGCGAGCGCATCAAGTCCGAAGGCCTGCAGAAGCTGATCGCCGAGCGCAACGTCGTCGGCGTGACCACCAACCCCACGATCTTCGCCTCGGCGCTGTCCAAGGGTGAGGCCTACGACGAGCAGGTCCGCGAACTCGCCGCCGCGGGTAAAGACGTGACCGCCGCCGTGTTCGAGATCACCACCGACGACGTGGCCAACGCATCCGACATCTTCCGCCCCGTCTACGACGCCTCCAAGGGCTTCGACGGCCGCGTGTCGATCGAGGTCGAGCCGGGCCTCGCCCACGACGCCGCCGGAACGATCTCCGAGGCCAAGGCACTCTGGGCCAAGGTCGACCGCCCCAACGCCATGATCAAGATCCCCGCGACGATCGAGGGCCTCGAAGCCATCACGGCCGTCATCGCAGAGGGCATCAGCGTCAACGTCACGCTCATCTTCTCGCTCGAGCGTTACCGCGAGGTCATCAACGCCTACCTGACCGGTCTCGAGAAGGCCAAGGAGGCCGGCCGCGACCTGTCGACCATCCACTCCGTCGCCTCGTTCTTCGTGTCGCGCGTCGACACCGAGATCGACAAGCGCCTCGACGCCATCGGTTCCGACGAGGCCCTGTCGCTCAAGAGCAAGGCCGGCGTCGCCAACGCGCAGCTCGCCTACGAGGTCTTCGAGCAGAGCTTCGACTCCGAGCGCGCCCAGGTGCTGCTGCAGGCCGGCGCGAACAAGCAGCGCCCCCTGTGGGCCTCGACGGGTGTCAAGAGCCCCGAGCTGCCCGACACGCTCTACGTGACGCAGCTCGTCGCCCCGGGCGTCGTCAACACCATGCCCGAGAAGACGCTCGAGGCCACGTTCGACCACGCCGAGGTCACGGGTGACACCATCACCGGTTCCTACGACGAGGCCAACTCCATCCTCGACCGCCTGTCGGCCGTCGGCGTCTCCTACGACGAGGTCACCGCGCTGCTCGAGAAGGAGGGCGTCGAGAAGTTCATCGTCTCCTGGAACGAGCTGCTCGACACCGTCACCGCCGCTCTGGAGGCCGCCAAGTGAGTTTCAAGATCCATGTGACCGGCGCAGCCGAAGAGGCGGTGCAGAAGGTCGTCCCGACCCTCGTCGACGACCTCGTGGCCTCCGGTATCACGGCTCAGAACCCGAGCCTGTGGGGCGCGGACGCCGAGTCCGAAGCATCCAAGCGCCTCGGCTGGGTCGAAGCGGTCAGCATCTCTCGACCGCTCGTCCCCCAGATCGAAGAGCTGCGTGCAACCCTCACGGCGCGTGGTGTCAACCACATCGTCCTGGGCGGCATGGGCGGCTCCTCGCTGGCCCCCGAGGTCATCACCAAGACGATGGATGTCGAGCTCACCGTGCTCGACTCCACCGCCCCCGGCCAGGTGCTGTCCGCCCTGAACGACCGCCTCGAGACCAGCGCCCTCGTGGTGTCCTCGAAGTCCGGTTCGACGGTCGAGACCGACAGCCAGCGCCGTGCCTACGAGTACGCCTTCACCGAGGCCGGCATCGACCCGCGTGAGCGCATCATCGTCGTCACCGACCCGGGCTCGCCGCTCGACGCGTCGGCTCGTGAGGCCGGCTACACGGTCTTCAACGCCGACCCCAACGTCGGCGGCCGTTACTCCGCGCTCACCGCCTTCGGTCTCGTCCCCTCGGGTCTCGCCGGCGTGAACCTCAACGAGCTGCTCGACGAAGCGGAGTCGGCCCTCGTCGACATCGCCATCGACGATGCCCACAACCCGGCGCTCATCCTGGCCGCCGCGATCGCGGGCACCTCGCCCCGCCGCGACAAGCTCGGCATCGTGTCCGACGGAACACACATCGTCGGATTCGCCGACTGGGCCGAACAGCTCATCGCCGAGTCCACGGGCAAGCAGGGCACCGGCATTCTGCCCGTCGTGCTCGAACCCCTGTCGACCGAAATCACGGCGGGCTACCCCGACGTGCAGATCGTTCGCCTCGTCGACGACGCCGACCAGCACCACCTGCTGAAGCACGACCGTCACCACGGTGAAATCCTCGTGTCGGGCACGCTCGGCGCCCAGATGATGGTGTGGGAGTACGCGACCGCGATCGCCGGCCGACTGCTCGGGATCAACCCGTTCGACCAGCCCGACGTCGAGTCGGCCAAGGTCGCGACGCGCGGTCTGCTCGACGCCCGCCCCGAAGCGACGGCCCCGGCCTTCGTCGACGGCGGCATCGAAGTGCGCGGCACCTCGAACGTGGTCGCGGGCGCCTCGAGCGTCTCGGCCGTGGTCGACGCGCTGCTCGCCGAGGTCGGACCCGACGGTTACGTGGCCATCCAGGCCTACGTCAACCGCCTGGCCCTCCCCCAGCTCGACGGCATCCGCGACCTGCTCGCGGCGCGCGCCGGACGCCCCGTGACCTTCGGATGGGGACCTCGGTTCCTGCACTCCACCGGTCAGTACCACAAGGGTGGCCCCGCCGCCGGCGTGTTCCTGCAGATCACCGAGGTCTCGAACGTCGACCTCGAGATTCCGGAACGTCCGTTCACCTTCGGCCAGCTCATCCAGGCTCAGGCCGCCGGTGACGCCAGCGTGCTCGCCGAGCACGGCCGTCCAGTCGTCACCCTCACGCTCACCGATGCGCAGGCGGATGTCGAAAAACTCTTCGAATCCCTGAACGCTTCCGAGCGTTAGGCACACAAGGAGCAGTATGTCCCCGGTGGAAATCACCCCGGAGTTCAACCCGCTGCGGTTGCCCTCCGACCGCCGTCTCAACCGGATTGCCGGGCCCAGCGGCCTGATCATCTTCGGTGTGACCGGCGACCTTTCCCGCAAGAAACTCATGCCGGCGGTCTACGACCTGGCGAACCGGGGGCTCTTGCCCCCCGGTTTCGCCCTGGTCGGGTTCGCTCGGCGTGACTGGGAAGACCAGGACTTCATGGAGGTCGTCCACGACGCCGTGAAGCAGCACGCCCGCACCGAGTACCGCGAAGAGGTCTGGGCGCAGCTCGCCCAGGGCATCCGCTTCGTTCCGGGCGAGTTCGGCGACGAAGAGGCGTTCGAGAAGCTCAAGGAGACCATCCACGAGCTCGACCGCGAGCGGGGCACGATGGGCAACCACGCGTTCTACCTCTCGATTCCGCCCAAGGCGTTCCCGCTGGTGACCGAGCAGCTGCGCCGCTCGGGCCTGGCCGAACCCGCCGAGGGCGAGTGGCGCCGCGTCGTCATCGAAAAGCCCTTCGGTAGCGACCTCAAGACGGCTCGCGAGCTTAACGCCGTCGTCGAGTCGGTCTTCCCGGCCGACTCGGTGTTCCGCATCGACCACTACCTCGGCAAGGAGACTGTCCAGAACATCCTGGCCCTGCGCTTCGCCAACGAGATGTACGAGCCGATTTGGAACGCCAACTACGTCGACCACGTGCAGATCACCATGGCCGAGGACATCGGCGTGGGTGGCCGTGCCGGTTACTACGACGGCATCGGCGCAGCCCGCGATGTCATCCAGAACCACTTGCTGCAGCTTCTCGCGCTGACCGCCATGGAGGAGCCCATCTCCTTCGACGCGGCCGACCTGCGCGCCGAGAAAGAGAAGGTGCTCGCGGCGGTTCGTCTGCCCGAAGACCTCTCCACCTCGACCGCCCGCGGCCAGTATGCCGGCGGATGGCAGGGTGGCGAAGAAGTTCTCGGATTCCTGGACGAAGACGGGATGAACCCCGAATCGACTACCGAGACCTACGCAGCCATGCGACTCGACATCAACACGCGTCGCTGGGCCGGCGTGCCCTTCTACCTGCGTGCGGGTAAGCGTCTCGGCCGCCGCGTGACCGAGATCGCCGTGGTCTTCAAGCGTGCGCCGCAGTACCTGTTCGAGAAGAGCCAGACGTCCGAGCTCGGTGAGAACGCACTCGTGATCCGCGTTCAGCCCGATGAGGGCGTCACCATCCGGTTCGGCTCGAAGGTTCCGGGTGCAGCCATGCAGGTGCGCGATGTGACCATGGACTTCGGTTACGGCCACGCGTTCACCGAGGCGAGCCCCGAGGCTTACGAGCGCTTGATCCTCGACGTGCTCCTCGGCGACCCGCCCCTGTTCCCCCGCCACGAAGAGGTCGAACTCTCGTGGAAGATCCTCGACCCGATCGAGGAGTTCTGGGCGAAGCAGGGCGGCAAGCTCGAGCAGTACCAGCCGGGCACCTGGGGCCCCGCCGGTGCCGATGAATTGATGGCCCGCGACGGCCGAACCTGGAGGCGTCCATGATCGTCGATCTTCCCGACACGACCACGAGCAAGATCACCAAGAAGCTCGTCACCATTCGCGACGAGGGCGGCGCCGTCGCCCTCGGACGCGTGCTCACCCTCGTGATCGCGGCCGAGTTCGGCACCGAAGAGGTAGCGATCGAGGCAGCCAACGACGCGTCACGCGAGCACCCCATGCGCGTGATCGTGCTGGCCAAGGAGCCCGAGGAGGCCGCGGGATCGTCCGCGACCGCCACGGCCGCCAAGACGGCTCGCCTCGACGCACAGATCCGAGTCGGCGGCGACGCCGGCGCGAGTGAGGTCATCATCCTGCGGGCCTACGGCGAAGCGGGCAATAACGAGGAGAGCCTGATCACCGGCCTCCTTCTGCCCGACGCGCCCGTCGTGGCCTGGTGGCCGGGCAAGGCTCCCGAAGTGGCTTCCACGTCACCCCTCGGCCGCATTGCCCAGCGCCGCATCACGGATGCCTCGGCTCAGGAGGACCCGCACGAAGCTCTGCTGCACCTGGCGCGCACCTATGCGCCCGGTGACACCGACTTCGCGTGGACGCGTCTGACGCTGTGGCGGGCCCAGCTCGCTGCCGTGCTCGACCAGCCGCCGTACGAGCCCGTGCTCGACGCTCAGGTATCGGGCGCCGCCGACTCGCCGTCGACGGTTCTCCTCGCCGCGTGGTTGAAGCTCCAGCTGAAGGTCGACGTGAAGCACGAGTTGACCTCGCGCGGAGCCGGTTCCTCCGGCATCCATGGCGTGCGTTTGACGCGGGCTTCGGGCGACATCGACCTCGAGCGTCCCGTGGCGAACGTGGCGACGCTCGTGCAGCCGAACCAGCCGACGCACGATCTCGCCCTACCACGTCGCAGCCTGCGCGATTGCCTAGCCGAGGAATTGCGTAGACTCGATCCTGACGATTTGTACGGCGACGTGCTCACAACTGGTCTCGGTCAGCTCGACGAGGCGGAATTGCCCACGAAAGGCTCAAACTAGATGACCAACGATCGACGTGTGCTGGTTCACCCAGACAACACCGCTCTCTTCGGATCGGTAGCTGCCCGGTTCATAACCAAAACCGTCGACCTGTTGGACGACTTGGGTACCGCGAACATCGTCCTCACCGGAGGTCGCGCCGGAACCGGCGTGATGAGCGCCATCAACGAGTCCAGCGCACGCGACAGCGTCGACTGGTCTCGGGTGCACTTCTGGTGGGGCGATGAGCGCTTCGTGCCGGCTGGACACGAGGATCGGAACGATGTCGGGGCGCGAGCCGCCCTGCTCGACCATATCCCCGTGCCCGCCGAGAACATCCACCCGTTCCCGGCATCCGATGAGGTCGCCGATCTCGACGAGGCCGTGGCCGTCTACACGGCCGAACTCGCGAAGTTCGCGATGGATGGCAATGAGGTTCCCCGCTTCGACATCACGTTCCTGGGCGTCGGGCCCGACGGGCACATCGCCTCGCTCTTCCCCGACCGCCCCGAGGTGGCGGTGAAAGACGTTCCCGTGGTGGCCGTGCGCGACGCGCCGAAGCCCCCTCCCCTGCGTCTCAGCCTCACGCGTCCGGTGCTCAACGGCTCCGACCGCATCTGGCTGGTTCTCTCGGGCGCCGACAAGGCGGCGGCACTGGGTCTCGGAATGGCGGGCGCGAGCTTCCACGAGGTCCCCGTGGCCGGAATCAAGGGTCGCAAGCGCACGGTCTTCTTCGTCGATCAGGATGCCGCGGCCGAAGTGCCCGAGTCGCTCATCTCGCCGTCGTACTAGGCGCGCCTCACCGAACTACTGAATCGCCTCCTCGCCACAGTGCGGGGAGGCGATTTTGTGTGAGTGCGAGGTGAGCGGACTCAGCCGTAGGGAACCAGGCTCTGCAGCACGCCACTGGTTCCGGCGCTCCTACCGCCGTTAGCGTTGCCGTCGATGATGGGGTTGACGATCACCATGCACGCTGCCGGGCGACGTCGGTGGCGAGCAGTGCGCCGCGATCGAAACGGTAGCGCAGGTGGGCGGGCAGACATACAGAGAGGGCCGGGAACGTATATTCCCGGCCCTCTCTGTAGGACGAACTGTGTGAGCGGCTACTTCTTCGCCGAGGCGAGCGTTCCGCGACGGGCGCGGAGCTGCTGAAGAGCCTCTTCGAGTAGCTGCTCGGCTTCTTCCTCGGTGCGACGTTCCTTCACATAAGCGAGGTGCGTCTTGTAGGGCTCGAGCTTCGACAGCGCCGGCGGGTTTGCACGGTCGCGACCGGCGGGAAGACCGGATGCCGGGCAGTCGATCGTTTCGGGGATTTCCTCGTCGGGGAGGTTCGCCGCGAAGTGGCGAACCGTCTCGTTGCCGAGTGCATCCCAATAGGACACCGCCACGCGCTCGGCGTGGAATCCGTGGTCTTGCTCCCCCATGGGGCCTGCGCCAACACGGGATCCCCGGATTGCGCTTCCTCCTGCAGCCATGTGCCTATCTCCTTCTGTCTGACTCGGCGATCAAACGCCGGACTGGAACTTGGTGATCAAACCCAACGCCACGATGGTGGCGAACCACACCAGGCCCAGGATGACCGTGATGCGGTTGAGGTTTCGTTCGGCGACACCGGAGGACCCGAGGTTCGACGACATACCCCCACCGAACATGTCGGAGAGTCCGCCTCCTCGCCCCTTGTGCAAGAGGATGAGGAACGTGAGCAGGAGGCTCGTGATGCCGAGCACAACCAGCAGTACTACCTGAAGAATTTCCACGGGGGCCTTTCATACGGCGGAACCGGAATTCCGGCGACCGTCGTCAATTATAGCGGGAGAAGCGCGTCAAACCTCGAAACGTCACACACCAACATGTTTCTGGTAGCGCACGATGCTCGAGAACTCGTTCAAGTCGAGGCTGGCGCCGCCGACGAGAGCGCCGTCGACGTTGGGCTCACGCATGAAACCGGCGATGTTGTTGGCCTTGACCGAACCGCCGTAGAGGATGCGCGTCTTCTGGGCGACATCGTCGCCCAGCGTCTCGCGGATGACCTCGCGCAGTGCCGCGGCGACGTTCTCCGCCTGCTCGGGTGTGGCGGCCTGGCCGGAGCCGATGGCCCAGACGGGTTCGTAGGCGACGACGATATCGGCGGTCGACGAGATCTTCGAGAGAGCGACCTTGAGCTGGGCCACGGGCACGGCACTCGGGCCGTGCTTCTCGAGGTCGTCGCTCGTCTCCCCCACGCAGATCACGGGGACGACATTCTGCGCGACGGCCGCAGCGACCTTGCCGGCGATCTGCTCGTCGGTCTCGTTGTGCAGCGTGCGCCGCTCGGAGTGCCCCACGACCACGTAGCCGCACTCGAGAGCGCGCAGGAACGCTGCGGAGATCTCACCGGTGTAGGCGCCGGACTCGTGCTCCGAGACATCCTGAGCGCCATAGGCGATGGGGAGCTTGTCGGCCGCAACCAGCGTCTGCACCGAACGGATGTCGGTGAAGGGCGGGAACACGGCGACCTCGACGGTGCTCGGGTCGTGCTTGGCGTCGGAGAGGCTCCACGCCAGCTTCTGCACGAACGCGATGGCCTGCAGGTGGTCGAGGTTGAGCTTCCAGTTGCCCGCGATGAGCGGGGTGCGGGTGTTTACCATCCGAGTACCTCCAGGCCGGGGAGACGCTTGCCTTCGAGGAATTCGAGGCTCGCTCCGCCTCCCGTCGAAATGTGACCGAACTGGTCGTCAGTGAATCCGAGCGCGCGAACCGCGGCAGCCGAGTCGCCACCACCGACGACGCTGAGGCCATCGGTTTCGGTGAGCGCCTGGGCGATCGCCTTCGTGCCAGCTGCAAAGGGAGTGAGCTCGAACACGCCCATGGGCCCGTTCCAGAACACGGTCTTCGAATCGCGGATGATGGCGGCGAACGCCTCCGACGTGTCGGGCCCGATATCGAGACCCAGCCCGGACGCACCGAACGGGGTGTCCTCGATGGCGTCGACGCTGCGGGTGACGTGTTCGGCGGTCTCGTCGAACTTCGCTGCAACGACCACGTCGGCCGGCAGCACGATCTTGACGCCGCGCTTCTCGGCTTCGGCCAGGTAGCCGCGAACCGTGTCGAGCTGGTCCTCTTCGAGAAGGCTGGAGCCGACGTTGTGGCCCTGTGCCTTCAGGAAGGTGAACAGCATGCCGCCACCGACGAGGAGGTTGTCCACGCGCGGGAGCAGGTGGCCGATGACGCCGAGTTTGTCGGAGACCTTCGAGCCGCCGAGCACGACCGTGTAGGGGCGCTCGGGCTTCTCGGTGAGCTTGTCGAGCACCTCGAGCTCGGTGGCGATGAGCGTGCCTGCCGCGCTCGGCAGGAGTTCTGCGAGCTCGTAGACGCTGGCTTGCTTGCGGTGCACGACGCCGAAGCCGTCGGACACGAAGGCATCGCCAAACTCGGCGAGCTGTGCCGCGAAGGCACGACGCTCGTCGGCGTCCTTACTCGTCTCCCCCGGGTTGAACCGCAGGTTCTCCAGCAGCACGACGTTGCCGTCGGTCAGCTGTTCGACGGCCTCGCGGGCGCTGTCGCCCACGGTGTCGTTGGCGAAGGTGACGGGGCTGCCGAGCAGCTCCGAGAGGCGCTGGGCAACGGGCGCGAGCGAGAATTTCGCCTCGGGGGCACCGTCGGGACGACCGAGGTGCGAGATGACGATGACGCGGGCGCCCTGGTTGATCAGAACGTTGAGGGTCTCCAGAGACGCGCGAACGCGTCCGTCGTCGGTGATGACCCCATCCTTGAGAGGAACATTGAGGTCACACCGAACGACGACGCGTTTGCCCGCCACCGAACCCAGGGATTCGAGTGTGCGAAGAGACATATTTAGAGGCGATCCGCCACGTACTCGGTCAGGTCGACGAGACGGTTGGAGTAGCCCCACTCGTTGTCGTACCAGGCCGACAGCTTGACCTGGTCGCCCAGGACGCGCAGCAGACCGGAGTCGAAGATGGCCGAGTGCGGGTCGGTCGTGATGTCGCTCGACACGATCTCGTCTTCGGTGTACTTCAGGATGCCCTTGAGGGGACCCTCGGCGGCTTCCTTGTAGGCAGCCCTGACCTCGTCGAGCGTGACGGGGCGCGAGGACGTGACCGTGAGGTCGGTGATGGAGCCGGTGGGAACCGGAACGCGCAGCGCGAAGCCGTCGAGCTTGCCCTTCAGCTCAGGCAGCACGAGGCCGATGGCCTTGGCGGCGCCGGTGGAGGTCGGAACGATGTTGATCGCGGCGGCACGGGCGCGACGCAGGTCGCTGTGCGGGCCATCCTGCAGGTTCTGGTCTGCGGTGTAGGCGTGCACGGTGGTCATGAGGCCACGCTCGATGCCGAACTTGTCATTGAACACCTTGGCGAGCGGCGCAAGGCAGTTCGTGGTGCAGGACGCGTTCGAGATGATGTGGTGGTTGGCGGGGTCGTAGTCCTGCTCGTTGACGCCCATGACGAAGGTTGCGTCTTCGTCGGTGGCGGGAGCGGAAATGAGGACCTTCTTGGCGCCGGCCTCGATGTGCTTGCGGGCGTCGGACGCCTTGGTGAAACGGCCGGTCGACTCGATCACGATGTCGACGCCCAGGTCACCCCAGCCGAGGTTGGCGGGGTCGCGCTCGGCGAGAACCTTGATGGGCTTGCCGTTGACGATGATGTTGTCACCCTCGAGCTCGACGGTTGCGTCGAGACGGCCGGTGATGGAGTCGTACTTGAGAAGGTGGGCCAGCGCCTTGTTGTCGGTGAGGTCGTTGACGGCAACGATCTCGAGGTCGCTGCCCTTGGCGAGGGCTGCGCGGAAGTAGTTACGGCCGATGCGGCCGAACCCGTTGATACCGATCTTTACGGACAAGGATCACTCCTGTTGCTGGGGCGCGTGACGCGCATTTATGGGGGTTACTCGAACGAACGTCGAGTGGGGGTGATGGATGCCTCGGCGACTGTTCGCCGAGGCATCCACGCCTGCTATGACAGTACCAGCAGGCCTTCGGTCTTCGTGCGGGCCGCGTCGAAGCGTGCCTGAACATTGGACCAATCGACGATGTTCCAGAACGCCTTCACGTAGTCGGCGCGGACGTTCTTGTAGTCGAGGTAGTAGGCGTGCTCCCAGACGTCGAGGAGCAGGACCGGAACGGTGCCGACCGGGAAGTTCGACTGCTGGTCGAAGAACTGGCTAATGATGAGGCGCTGGCCGATCGAGTCCCAGAGGAGGGCAGCCCAGCCGGACCCCTGCACGCCGAGTGCGGCGGCGGTGAAGTGCGCCTGGAACTTGTCGAACGAGCCGAAGTGGTCGTCGATCGCACTGGCCAACTCGCCGACGGGCTTGTCGCCACCGTTCGGGGACATGTTGGTCCAGAAGACGGAGTGGTTGACGTGGCCGCCGAGGTTGAAGGCCAAGTCCTTCTCCAGCTTGTTGATGTTGGCGAGATTGCCCGAATCGCGGGCCTCGGCCAGCTGCTGGATGGCGGTGTTGGCGCCGGTGACGTAGGTCTGGTGGTGCTTGGAGTGGTGCAGCTCCATGATCTGGCCGCTGATGGCGGGCGCGAGTGCGCCGTAGTCATAGGACAGCTCGGGAAGTGTGTATTCTGCCATTTCTTCTCTCCTATCGTGTCCGCTCCCGCGTTTCTGCGGTTCTGCGGGTGTGCCCGACCCCGTGCTGGCGACGCCGAACGACGTCATTTGCTCGGTTTCGGGAGACTTCCAGTCTATCTACGGGAACACAGCCCGCTCTCGGAAACTTCCCGGATTGACAGGTCTGTCACACCTCGTCTAGGTCGGACGGGAGGTTGGCGTCGGTGCCCGGGATGCCCAGGTCGGAGGCCTTCTTGTCGGCCATGGCGAGCAGGCGGCGGATGCGGCCGGCGATGGCGTCTTTCGTCATGACGGGGTCGGCGTGGTGGCCCAGTTCGTCGAGACTGGCCTCGCGGTGGCTGAGGCGCAGCTCACCGGCGTAGCGCAGATGCTCGGGCATTTCGTCGGCGAGGATCTCCATGGCGCGTTCGACGCGTGAGCATGCGGCGACGGCCGCTTGGGCGGAGCGACGCAGGTTGGCGTCGTCGAAGTTGACCAGACGGTTGGCCGTGGCACGCACCTCGCGGCGTTGGCGCAGCTCGTCCCAGGCCTGCACGGTGCCGACGGCACCCATGGCGATCAGCATCGCCGAGATCGCTTCGCCGTCGCGGATGACGACGCGGTGAACGCCACGGACTTCGCGCGCCTTGGCGGAGATGCCGAGGCGGCCAGCGGCACCGACGAGGGCCATCGCGGTTTCGTTGCCCGGGCAGATGACCTCGATGGCTGCGGAGCGACCGGGGTCGGTCAGAGTGCCGGCGGCGAGGAAGGCCCCGCGCCAGATGGCAGCGAGGTCTTCGCGCGAACCGGTGGTGAGCTTGTTGGGGAGGCCGCGGACGGGGCGACGGCGCGCGTCGAGCAGGCCGGTCTGGCGGGCGAGGGTTTCTCCGCCGTCCATGACGCGCACGAGGTAGTAGTCGGTGCGGCGTGAGCCGGAGGCGGGAATGAGCGACACTTCGCTGCGCACACCGTAGACCTCGGCCAGATCGCGGCGCACACGGCGGGCGAGGTGCGGTGAGTCGAGTTCGGATTCGAGGGCGATGCGTCCCGAGATCACATGCAGGCCACCGCTGAAGCGGAGCAATGAGGTGAGTTCGGCGGCTCGGGCGGCCGCGCGCGTTTCGTGGATGCGTGTCAGCTCTTCTTTGACCTCAGCGCTCAGTGCCAGTCGTGATGCCATTGTTGTTCGTCGTCTTTCGTTTGTGGTGCGGAGCCTCGGGTCGCGGCTATTCGCGCCCGAGGTCTCGATGTTTGGTGGTGACGTCGACGCCCGGGATTTCGCGGATCTTTTCGGCGAGCCGTTCGGTGATCGCTACGGAGCGGTGTTTGCCGCCGGTGCACCCGATGGCGAAGGTCGCGTGGCGCTTGTTCTCACGCTGGTATCCGGCGAGAACGGGCGCGAGGGCCGCGGCGTAGGCGTCGATGAATTCTTCCGCACCATCCTGGGAGAGTACGTAGTCGCTGACGCTCTGATCGAGACCGGTGTGCGATCGCAATTCTGGCACCCAGAACGGGTTGGGGAGGAATCGAGCGTCGGCAACGGTGTCGGCGTCGGTCGGAATGCCGTATTTGAAACCGAAGCTCATGACCGTCAGCTGAACGCCGGGTCTGCCCGCTTCGGCGAACATATCGGCGATGATGTTCGCCAGTTGGTGGATGTTGAGCTCGGACGTGTCGATCACGACATCGCTCGATTCGCGGATGGTCGCGAGCCGTGATCGCTCGAGTGTGACCCCGTCGAGGATGGTGCCGCGGCCTTGAAGCGGGTGCGGTCGGCGGACCGCTTCGAATCGGCGGACGAGCGCGGCATCGGTGGAGTCGAGGAAGACGACGCGCACCTGAGTGCCTTCGCGCAGCGTTTGGATCATCGAGCGCAGGTCGGTGAAGAAGTCACGGCCCCGCACGTCGACGACCGCGGCGATCTTGGGCAGCGCACCCTCGGCACGTTCGGCGAGGTCGACGAGGGGACGGAGCATCTGCGGGGGCAGGTTGTCGACGACATACCAGCCGTGGTCTTCGAGCGCGTTCGCGACCGTGGATCGCCCGGCCCCCGACATCCCGGTGACGATGAGGACTTCCTGCTGGGGCGTTGTTTCATCCGTGCTCATGCGTGGCGCTCTCGATTCGTGTCGATCGTCGTTCGGTCAAGCCTATCGACTGTGGAGACGCTCGTGGATGGTCGCCGACAACTGGGGTCCGACACCCTTCACCTCGGCGATCTCTTCGGGCGTGGCGACTTTGAGCCGGGCCACCGACCCGAAGTGCTTGAGCAGCACCTTGATGCGGCTGGGGCCGAGACCCGGGATGTCGTTGAGAACCGAGCCGATGTCTTTCTTGCGTTTTGCACGCTGGTAGCTGATGGCGAACCGGTGGGCCTCGTCACGGATGCGCTGGATGAGGAATAGGGCTTCGCTGTTGCGGGGCAAGATGACGGGGTAGTCGCTATCCGGCAACCACACTTCTTCGAGCCGCTTCGCGATGCCGGCGAGCTGGATGTCGGTGCGGCCCGATTCTTCGAGTGCGCGGCGTGCGGCTTGCACCTGGGGCACACCGCCGTCGACGATCAGCAGCTGAGGCGGGTAGGCGAATTTCTTCGGCTTGGTGACCTGCTCGAGGGGGTCGACCTCGGTCGCGCTCTCCGCTTCGTCTTCTCGGAGGTAGGCGAGGCGGCGCGTGAGGACTTGGTAGATGGACTCCGTGTCGTCGGTCGAGTCGGCGATGCTGAACCGGCGGTATTGATCTTTGCGCGGCAGCCCGTCTTCGAACACGACCATGGAGGCGACGATGTTGGTGCCGCCGAGGTGGGACACGTCGTAGCACTCCATGCGCAGGGGGGCTTCCTCCATGCCGAGGGCTTCCTGGATGTCGGACATTGCCTGTGACCGGGCAACGAAGTCGGCGCTGCGTCTGGTCTTGTAGAGCATCTGCGCGTTCTTGGCGTTCATCTGCGCGGTCTGCATGAGCGCGGCCTTTTCGCCGCGCTGGGCTGTTTTCAGGCGCACGGATCCCTTGCCGCGGCGGGCGGTGAGCCACGCTTCGAGTTCGGTCGTGTCGTCGGGCAGCTCGGGAACGATGATCTCTTTGGGCACATCGGTGCCGCTGGCGGCGTCATACACCCGCTGCAGGATGGCTTCGACGAGGTCGCTCTCGTCGAGGTCGAGCTCTTTGTCGACGGTCCAGGAGCGGACACCGCGGATGCGCCCGCCACGCACGACGAATTGCTGCACGGCGGCGGTGAGTTCGTCGTGTTCGATGCCGAAGAGGTCCGCATCGACGTTATCGGAGAGGACGACGGCGCTCTTGGCGAGGACGGCTTCGAGGGCGAGCAGTCGGTCGCGGTATTTCGCCGCGGCCTCATAGTCTTGGGCGGCGGCCGCCTCTTTCATCTTGCGGGTCGCCTCGGTGACGAAACGGCGGTCGTTGCCGGTCATGAAGCTGACGAAGTCGTCGACCATGGCGCGATGCTCGGCGATGGTGACCTTGCCCGAGCACGGCCCGCCGCATCGACCGATCTGCCCCGGGAAGCAGGGGCGGCCCGTTTGCATGGCCAGTTTGTAGCTCGAGTCGCTGCATGTGCGGATGGGGAACGCTTTGATCATCAGATCGATGGTGTCGTGCACGGCCCAGATCTTCGGGTAGGGACCGAAGTACTTCGCGCCCCGGATCTTGGGGTTGCGGGTGACGAGCACGCGGGGTGCTTCGTCGGCCAGCGTGATCGCCATGAACGGGTAGGTCTTGTCGTCGCGGAATTTGACGTTGAACGGCGGGTCGAATTCTTTGATCCACGTGTATTCGAGTTGAAGGGCCTCGATATCGCTGCCGACGACCGTCCAGTCCACCCCGCTGGCGCTCGTGACCATGCGCCGCGTGCGCTCGTGCAGCGAATGCAGGGGCGCGAAGTAGTTGCTCAGGCGCGCGCGAAGGTTCTTGGCCTTGCCGACATACAGCACCCGCCCGGCGTCGTTCTTGAAACGATAGACGCCGGGCTGGGTGGGGATCTCTCCCGCTTTGGGGCGGTAGCTGAGGGGATCTGCCACCGCTAACCGGCCTTGCGCGTCTCGGCCCGGTCGGCGTCGAAGATCTCTTTGAGGAACATGCCGGTGTGGCTCTCGCTCACCGTGGCGATCTTCTCGGGCGTGCCCGTGGCGAGCACGCGACCGCCTCCGGAACCACCTTCGGGGCCGAGATCGATGATCCAGTCGGCCGACTTGATGACGTCGAGATTGTGCTCGATCACCACGACCGTGTTGCCCTTGTCGACGAGGCTGTTGAGCACGAGCAGCAGCTTGCGCACGTCTTCGAAGTGCAGACCGGTGGTCGGTTCGTCGAGCACGTAGATGCTGCGCCCGTTGGTGCGACGCTGCAGCTCGGTCGCCAGCTTGACGCGCTGGGCCTCTCCACCCGACAGCGTGGTGGCGCTCTGCCCGAGGCGCACGTATCCGAGACCGACGTCGACGAGGGTCTTGAGGAATCGGTGGATGGCGCTGATCGGCTCGAAGAAGTCCGCTGCTTCGGCGATCGGCATGTCGAGCACCTCGGCGATGTTCTTGCCCTTGTAGTGCACCGTGAGGGTGTCGCGGTTGTAGCGCGCTCCCCCGCAGACCTCGCACGCGACGTAGACGTCGGGCAGGAAGTTCATCTCGATCTTGATGGTGCCGTCACCGGAGCACGCCTCGCAGCGCCCGCCCTTGACGTTGAAGCTGAAGCGACCGGGCAGGTAGCCGCGAGCCTTGGCCTCATTTGTCTCAGAGAACAGCGTGCGGATGCGATCGAACACGCCCGTGTAGGTGGCGGGGTTGGAGCGCGGGGTGCGGCCGATGGGCGCCTGGTCGACGTGAATGACCTTGTCGAGATGTTCGAGGCCCGTGACGCGGGTGTGCTTGCCCGGCACCTTGCGGGCGCCGTTGAGCTTGTTCGCCAGCACGCGGTAGAGGATGTCGTTGACGAGCGTCGACTTGCCCGAACCGCTGACGCCCGTGACGGCCGTGAACGTGCCAAGCGGGAAGTCGGCCGACACCTTCTGAAGGTTGTTGGCCGACGCGCCCACAACGGAGATCTGGCGGTCTTTGTCGCGCGGTCGCCGCTTGGCCGGCGTTTCGATGGCCTTGCGCCCCGACAGGTAGTCGCCCGTCAGCGATTCGGTGTTCTCGAGCAACTTCTCGTAGGAACCCGAGTGCACGACCTTGCCGCCGCCCACGCCGGCGCCCGGCCCGATGTCGACGACCCAGTCAGCGGTGCGAATGGTGTCTTCGTCGTGCTCGACAACGATGAGCGTGTTGCCGAGGTCGCGCAGCGTGATGAGCGTCTCGATGAGGCGGCGGTTGTCGCGCTGGTGCAGGCCGATGCTGGGCTCGTCCAGGACGTAGAGCACTCCCGTGAGCCCTGATCCGATCTGCGTGGCCAAGCGGATGCGTTGCGCCTCACCACCGGACAGCGAACCGGCCGCGCGGGCGAGGTTGAGGTAGTTGAGGCCCACCTGAATGAGGAAGTCGAGGCGCAGCTTGATCTCGCGCAGCACCTGCGCGGCGATCTTGGCCTCGCGACTGGAGAGTTCGAGCTCGTTCATGAAGGCGCGGGCGTCGGTGAGGCTGAGCTCCGACACGTCGGCGATGTTGCGCTCGTTGACGAGCACGGCCAGAACCTCGGGCTTCAGGCGCTTGCCCTCGCACACCTGGCACGGAACCTCGCGCAGGTATTCAGACCACCGCGCACGCTGCGCATCGGTCTCGGCCTGCAGGTATTGGCGCTCGATGTAGGGCATCACGCCCTCGAAGCCGGAGGTGTAGCTCATCTCCCGGCCGAAGCGGTTGCGCCACTTGACCTTGACCTTGAAGTCGTTGCCGCGCATGACGGCCTCGCGCACCTCTTCGGGCAGCTTCTTCCACGGCGTTTTGAGCGAGAAGTCGAGGTCGCGCGCGAGACCCTCGAGCAGCTTGTCGTAGTACTGGTAGAGCCCCTTGCCCTGGCTAGTCCACGGCAGGATGACTCCCCCGGCGATGCTGAGGTCTTCGTCGCCCAGCAGCAGCTCGGCGTCGACCGACATGCGCGTGCCGAGGCCCGTACACTCGGGGCAGGCGCCGAAGGGCGCGTTGAACGAGAAGGTGCGTGGCTCGATCTCGGTGAGCTGGATGGGGTGGTTGTTGGGGCAGGACAGCTTTTCGGAGAAGCTGCGCACGGATGCGGGCCCCTCGGAGTCGACGAAGTCGATGTTGACGAGACCGTCGGTCAGGCCGAGAGCCGTTTCGAGCGAGTCGGTCAGGCGCCCGAGGATATCGGGGCCGGCGACGAGACGGTCGACGACCACCTGGATGTCGTGCTTGTATTGCTTTTTCAACGTGGGAGGCTCGTTGAGCTGGATCTGCTCGCCGTCGACGATGGCGCGCGAGTAGCCGCTGGCGGCCAGCTCTTTGAAGAGGTCGACGAACTCGCCCTTCTTCTGCGAGACGACGGGGCTGAGGATCATGTAGCGCGTGCCGGCCTCGAGCTCCATCATCTGGTCGGCGATCTGCTGCACGGTCTGCTTCTGGATGGGCTCGCCGCACACGGGGCAGTGCGGGATGCCGATGCGCGCCCACAGGAGGCGCATGTAGTCGTACACCTCGGTGATCGTGCCGACGGTCGACCGCGGGTTGCGGTTGGTGGACTTCTGGTCGATCGAGACCGCGGGGCTCAGGCCCTCGATGAAGTCGACATCGGGCCGATCGACCTGGCCGAGGAACTGGCGCGCATAGGCCGAGAGCGACTCGACGTAGCGGCGCTGACCTTCGGCGAAGATGGTGTCGAACGCGAGCGACGACTTACCTGATCCGCTCAGGCCGGTGAAGACGACGAGCGAGTCACGCGGGATGTCGATGTCGACGTTTTGGAGGTTGTGCACCCGCGCTCCGCGGACGCTCAGCTTTGCGGTGGAATCTACCTGAGAAATTGGCACTCCTTGATAGTACGGTGAACCACTGACAGTGGTGTTCGGGATGCGTGGGCCTTGCGTTTCGGTGCCGCGTGACGCCTAGAGGTGCCCGGCCTTCTCCATCTGCCGCAGGTCTTTCTTCAAGTCCTGGACCTCGTCGCGCAGGCGCCCCGCCAGCTCGAACTTCAGCTCGGCGGCCGCAGCCAGCATCTGACCGTTCAGGTCGGCGATCAGCGCCTCGATCTGGTCGGCACCCTCTGCCGCAATGCCCTGGCGACGGAGGTTGGGCGTCGGCGCCTTCTTCTTGCCGTCGCGTGAGGCGAGGAGTTTGGCCGTGTCGGCGCCCTCGCGTGCGAGCGCCTCGGTGATGTCGGCGATCTTCTTGCGCAGGGGCTGCGGGTCGATGCCGTGTTCGGTGTTGTAAGCGACCTGCTTCTCGCGGCGGCGATCGGTCTCTTCGATGGCGCGCTTCATGCTGTCGGTGATGCGATCGGCGTACATGTGCACCTCGCCCGAGACGTTTCGGGCCGCGCGCCCGATGGTCTGGATGAGCGACGTCGACGAGCGCAGGAAGCCCTCCTTGTCGGCGTCGAGGATTGCGACGAGGGACACCTCGGGGAGGTCGAGACCCTCTCGGAGGAGGTTGATGCCTACGAGCACGTCGTAGACGCCGGCTCGCAACTCGGTGAGCAATTCGACGCGACGGAGGGTGTCGACATCCGAGTGCAGGTAGCGCACGCGCACACCCGCCTCGGTGAAGTAGTCGGTGAGCTCTTCGGCCATCTTCTTCGTCAGCGTGGTGACCAGGATGCGCTCGTCGCGCTCGGTGCGCGCGCGGATTTCCTCGAGCAGGTCGTCGACCTGACCCTTGGACGGCTTCACGACGATCTGCGGGTCGACGAGACCCGTCGGGCGGATGATCTGTTCGACCACGCCATCGGCGATGCCCATCTCGTATTTGCCGGGCGTTGCCGACAGGTAGACGGTCTGGCCGACGCGGTCTTTGAACTCGTTCCACTTCAATGGGCGGTTGTCGAGCGCGCTCGGAAGACGGAAGCCGTGCTCGACGAGGGTGCGCTTGCGCGAAGAGTCGCCCTCATACATCGCGCCGATCTGAGGCACGGTGACGTGCGACTCGTCGATGACGACGAGGAAGTCGTCGGGGAAGAAGTCCAGGAGGCAATGCGGTGCCTCGCCCGGGGCTCGCGCGTCGATGTGGCGCGAGTAGTTCTCGATGCCCGAGCAGAAGCCGATCTGCTGCATCATCTCGAGGTCGAAGGTGGTGCGCATGCGCAGCCGCTGCGCCTCGAGCAGCTTGCCCTGCCGCTCCATATCGGCGAGGCGCTCTTCGAGCTCCTCCTGGATCGTGCCGATCGCGCGCTGCATCACGTCGGTGCTTGCCACATAGTGCGAACCCGGGAAGACCGACACCGAATCCATCTTCTGCACCACGTCACCCGTGAGTGGGTGAAGCGTGTAGAGGGCCTCGATCTCGTCGCCGAACATCTCGATGCGGATGGCGAGCTCTTCGTACATCGGGATGATCTCGATGGTGTCGCCCCGCACACGGAAGTGCCCGCGCGAGAAGTCGATGTCGTTGCGCTGGTATTGCATCGAGACGAACTTGCGGATCAGCCAGTCGCGGTCGACACGCATGCCCACCTGCAGGGCGATCATCGCGTTCAAATATTCTTGCGGCGCGCCGAGGCCGTAGATGCACGACACGGTCGACACGACGATGACATCGCGGCGGCTAAGCAACGAGTTTGTCGTCGAGTGGCGCAAACGCTCGACCTCGGCGTTGATCGACGAGTCCTTCTCGATGAAGGTGTCGGTCTGCGGCACATACGCCTCAGGCTGGTAGTAGTCGTAATAGGACACGAAGTACTCGACGGCGTTGTTGGGCAACAGCTCGCGGAACTCGTTTGCGAGCTGTGCGGCCAGCGTCTTGTTGTGCGCCAGAACCAGGGTGGGCCGCTGGACGGCTTCGATGAGCCAGGCCGTTGTGGCCGACTTGCCCGTTCCCGTGGCACCCAGCAGCACTACATCGGTTTCACCCGCATTGACGCGCCCGGCCAGCTCGGCGATCGCCTTGGGCTGATCGCCACTCGGGGTGTATTCACTGATGACCTCGAAAGGCCGCACGGCGCGCGTAGGTTGCATGACTCAAGTCTAAAGAGCGCCACCGACATTCGTACGGATGTTCGCCGAGGGCGGTCGTGAGGTGTTCTGACTCCGCGGCAGAAGGTGGGATGGCCCCGGTGGAGAGCCTTGCGTGTGCGTCACGCGCCGTCAGGGCGCAGAGACGGAGCCTCGATCACGATGTGGGAGACCGAGCTCGTCGGCTAAGACATCCGCCTGCTGCACGGTGTGGGCGATCGAACCCGCCGTATCGATGACAACGTCGGCACGAGCCAGCCGCTCTTCGTCGGAGGCCTGCGCATCGACCCGCCGACGTGCATCCTGCTCGGAACTGCCCCGCAATCGCACGAGCCGGTCGATTCGCACATCGCGCGGCGCATGCGTGACCACGATCAGATCGAATGGATGTGGCACCTGCGCCTCCACGAGCAGGGGCACGTTGTAGACCACGATCGCGTCTGGGTCTCGCTCCCCCGCCTCGGCGATCAGTTCGCCCGTGCGTTGCCGAACAGCCGGATGGACGATGCCGTTCAAAGCCGACAGCGCCTCGGGGTCGGCGAAGACAATGGAACCGAGCGCCGCACGGTCGAGACGGCCGTCAGGGCTGATGACCCCGTCACCGAAGCGCTTCTCGATCTCGGCGAGAGCGGGAGTGCCCGGCTCGACCACTTCACGGGCCAGGAGATCGGCATCGATGTGGACGGCGCCGCGCTCTTCGAGACGGCGAGATACAGTGGATTTTCCGGAGGCGATTCCGCCCGTGAGTCCGACGAGTTTCACCTGACCAGCGTAGCGCTGCCGATCAGAGCGTCGACGCGAACTCCTGGAGATAGTCGATCGGGAGCCGTCGGGCTTCGGCCAGGATTCGGCGATCGCCATCGGGATCGCGGAGGAATGCGAGCGACGTCAGCGCGGAGGCCTGTTCGAGGGCGACTTCGAGACGCGTGCGCCACGCCTTGGAGGACGGCAGCCCGAACTCGGCGAGCGATTCAACGATGGCGTCGAGGTAGAGCGCGGCTCGGCGCAGGTGCGCTTGCCGTTCGTCGGAGTCGGCCGCCAAGAGGGACAGGTGCACGATGGCGAATGCGGGGATGGTGCGGTAGCACTCGATATTGACCTCGATCATGGTGGTCACCGCCTGTTTCCAGGTGCGGGGCGTCCTGCGCTCGAAAGCGCTGATGAGGAGTTCGAGGTACGTCGTGTAGGTGCGGTTGCGGAGCGCGGCGAGGAGCGCCTCGCGGTCGGGGTAGAAGCGATAGAACGTGCCGATGGCGATGCCGGCGCGCTCGGCGATGTCCGCCGTCGTCACGGCGGTGAAGCCGTCAGCGGCCACGACCGCTGCTGTCGTGTCGAGAATGACATCGAGCGTGCGCCTGCTGCGCTCCTGACGCGGGCTGATGCGCAGATCGTTGATGGACTTGACCTCGGTGCGCAGGTAGTGGTTCAGCGGTTCTGTAAACACGGATGCCTCTTCTGATCGAGGGCTCAGAGACGCACGAGACGTCGAGCCTGCTGGACTGAAACTTCAACTGAAATTCCAGCACTAGCGTATCAGTGATATACCAAATATCAACAGGATACTTCGGCAGGATGATTCGCGCGGAGGCACGTGGCCTCGG
Organism: Okibacterium fritillariae; assembly: GCF_052783725.1. NCBI lineage: Bacteria > Bacillati > Actinomycetota > Actinomycetes > Micrococcales > Microbacteriaceae > Okibacterium > Okibacterium fritillariae. The sequence goes on along the minus strand of NZ_CP199917.1, from coordinate 1,702,516 downwards.
TTTCACAAGCTGCGTTACCCGGTTCACCCGTGCCTTTCCGGCCCAGGTGTGCGACTTCGGCACTCAGCGGCACCCAGCGGCACCCAGCGGCTCCGCGGCACCACTCTCAGTAATGCCGTGCTCATGAAACGCCAAAGGGGCCGAACCCTGTCGGATTCGGCCCCTCGGTGCCTCGCGGCGGTCTAACTGGTGATGCTGTGGTGCTTAGGAGTTGCTGGACAGCTTCTCGCGCAGAGCGGCGAGCGACTCGTCGTCAGCAAGCGTGCCGGCGCCGGCCGACTCGCTCGAGAACGTGGAGCCGGCAGCAGCCTGTCCCTCGTTCGATGCCTCTTCGGCAGCGGCAGCAGCAACCTGCTTCTTGTGCGCTTCCCAACGAGCCTGAGCGGCAGCGTAGTCCTGCTCCCACTTCTCGCGCTGAGCTTCGAAGCCCTCGCGCCATTCGTTGGTCTCGGAGTCGAAGCCCTCGGGGTACTTGTAGTTGCCCTGGTCGTCGTACTCGGTGAGCATGCCGTAGAGGGCCGGGTCGAACTCGGTGCCCTCGGGGTCGACACCCTCGTTGGCCTGCTTGAGGCTCAGCGAGATGCGGCGACGCTCGAGGTCGATGTCGATGACCTTGACGAAGACCTCGTCGCCCACCGAAACGACCTGCTCGGCCAGCTCGACGTGCTTGCCGCTGAGCTCGGAGATGTGAACGAGGCCCTCGATGCCATCGGCGACGCGGACGAACGCACCGAACGGAACGAGCTTCGTGACCTTACCCGGGGCAACCTGACCGATTGCGTGGGTGCGGGCGAAGACCTGCCACGGGTCCTCCTGCGTGGCCTTGAGCGACAGCGACACGCGCTCGCGCTCGAGGTCGACCTCGAGGATCTCGACGGTGACTTCCTGACCGACCTCGACGACCTCGCTGGCGTGCTCGATGTGCTTCCAGCTGAGCTCGGAGACGTGAACCAGACCGTCGACGCCACCCAGATCGACGAACGCACCGAAGTTGACGATCGACGAGACGACGCCCTTGCGGACCTGTCCCTTCTGGAGGTTGTTGAGGAACGTGGTGCGGCTCTCGGACTGCGTCTGCTCGAGCAGGGCGCGGCGCGACAGGACGACGTTGTTGCGGTTCTTGTCGAGCTCGAGGATCTTCGCTTCGATCTCCTGACCCAGGTAGGGCGTGAGGTCGCGCACACGGCGCAGCTCGATGAGCGAGGCGGGGAGGAAGCCGCGGAGTCCGATGTCGACGATGAGGCCACCCTTGACGACCTCGATCACCGAACCCGTGACAACGCCATCGGCGTCCTTGATCTTCTCGACGTCGCCCCAGGCACGCTCGTACTGAGCGCGCTTCTTGGACAGGATGAGGCGGCCTTCTTTGTCTTCCTTCTGGAGGACGAGGGCTTCGACGGAGTCGCCGACGTTGACGACCTCGGAGGGGTCGACGTCGTGCTTGATAGAAAGTTCGCGCGAAGGGATGACACCCTCGGTCTTGTAACCGACGTCGAGGAGAACCTCGTCGCGGTCGATCTTCACGACGGTGCCCTCGATCAGGTCGCCATCGTTGAAGAACTTCAGCGTCTTTTCGACCGCGGCGAGGAAGTCATCAGCGGATCCGATGTCATTGATCGCAACCTGCTTGGGCGCCTTGTCGGTCGTTGTGTTTGTCATTGAGTGATTACTCCAGTATGGACATGAATCAGGCCGCACGGCTTCGGTGATTTCGCGTCTGAAAGCGATGCGGCAAACGGATGTTGGTTGTCACAAATGTGACAGTCAATCCTACGTGTTTTCACGGGTCGCCAGCAACTCCCGCGTCCGAGGTGCTGGGCGCGGGGATTGCGGCCGGGAAAAGCGTGCCGGTGCGGTCGACTCAGTCCGTGAAGAGGGCTGTGCGCAGGGTGTCGAGGCCCACTCCCCCGAGGTTCAACGCCTCGCGGTGGAACTCCTTGATCTGGAAGTCCGCGCCGGCGCGCCGGGCATACTCATCACGCAGCTGCTCCCAGATGCGCTGGCCCACCTTGTAGGAAGGCGCCTGGCCCGGCCACCCGAGGTAGCGGTTCACCTCGAAGCGCACGAAGCCGTCGTTCATGTTGACGTTGCGGCCCATGAACTCGAGCGCGTAGTCCGCATCCCACACGCCCTGGCCGTCGGGGCGCTGTTTGCCGAGGTGCACGCCGATGTCGAGCACCACGCGGGCCGCACGCATGCGCTGACCGTCGAGCATGCCGAGGCGGTCGGCCGGGTCGTCGAGGTAGCCGAGCTGCTCCATGAGGCGCTCGGCGTAGAGGGCCCATCCCTCGGCGTGACCGGAGGTGCCGGCCAGCTGGCGGCGCCACGTGTTGAGCGTCTTGCGGTTGTAGACGGCCTGGCCGATTTGCAGGTGGTGGCCCGGAACACCCTCGTGGTAGACCGTGGTGAGTTCGCGCCAGGTGTCGAACTCGGTGACGCCCTCGGGCACCGACCACCACATGCGGCCGGGACGGGAGAAGTCATCCGTGGGGCCCGTGTAGTAGATGCCGCCCTCCTGCGTCGGAGCGATCATGCATTCGAGCGCACGGATCTCGTCGGGGATGTCGAAGTGGCTGCGGCCGAGTTCCTCGACCGCGCGGTCGCTCGTCTGCTGCATCCATTCGCGCAGCGCGTCGGTTCCGTGCAGTTTGCGCGAGTCGTCCTGCTCGAGGAACGCGATGGCCTCGGCGACGGATGCTCCGGGCTTGATCTGTCTCGCGATGGACTCCTGCTCGTCGACCATGCGCTGCAATTCTTCGACGCCCCACTCGTAGGTTTCGTCGAGGTCGATCGTGGCGCCGAGGAAACGGCGGGACTGCAGGGCGTAGATCTCGCGACCCACGGCGTCGTTGTCGCCGGCGACGGGTTCGAGTTCGCGCGCCAGGAAGTCGGCGAGTTCGCCGTAGGCCACGGCGGCGGCTCCGGCGTTGACCGAGAGGTCGTTGGCGAGGGAGGCCGGCAGTGAGCCTTGCTCGGGGCTCGCATTGGCGCCGAGCGCGACGAAGAAACCGTCGGATGCGCCATACCGCTTCACCTGCTCGAACACCTCGGCGACCTGGCGGCGGGCGGGGACGATGCCCTGCCGGATGCCCGTGCGTAGCGTCTCGATGTAGCCGTCGACGGCCGCGGGGAGGGCTTTGAGTCGGGCCGAAATGTCGTCCCAATCGGAGACCGTTGCCGTGGGCATGAGGTCGTAGATCTCGCGGATGCCTTGCGCCGGCGAGGCGATGACGTTGAGGTCGCGCAGGTGCAGGCCGGCGTCGCTCGACTCGACGTCGAGGAGGAGCTCGTTGCGGAGGTCGGTGCGGGTGACGTCGTCGACGCTGTCGACGGGGGTGGCGGCATCCAGATCTCGGATGGTGTTCTTGGCGGCGAGGAGATAGGCCTCGTGGCCGGCCGGCGAGAAGTCACCGTAGCTCCGGTTGGCCTCGGCGCGACCGATGTACGTGCCGAGCAGCGGGTCGAGCTCGACGAGCGTGTCGACCCATCGTTCGGCGATGGCGTCGATGGGGGTGGCGTCGCGGGGGGTGTCAGCACTCATGTTTCCGAGCCTAGGCCCGGATCGCCGACCACCGCCACCGTCCGACGACGGTCGCACTAGTGCGCGGCGTCGTTCCAGTTCGCCCCGCGACCCACCTGCACGTCGAGCGGCACAGCGAGGTCGGCTGCCCCCGCCATGTGCGTGCGGACGATGGACTCGACGTCGTCCCACTCGTCGTCCATCACGTCGAAGATCAATTCGTCGTGCACCTGCATGAGCATGCGACTGCGCAGCCCGCGCTCGGCGAACTCGTCTTCGATGCGGATCATGGCGATCTTCATGATGTCGGCCGCCGAGCCCTGGATGGGCGCGTTGAGAGCCGCACGCTCGGCGTTGTCACGCAGCACGCGGTTGGGGCTCTTCAGCTCGGGGAAGGGGCGTCGGCGGCCGTAGATCGTGGTCGTGTAGCCGTCGACCTTCGCCTGCTCGACCACGTTGCGCAGGTAGTCGCGCACGGCACCGAAGCGGGCGAAGTAGTCGGTCATGAGCTGCTTCGCCTCGGACTGGTCGATGCGCAACTGCTTCGACAGGCCGAACGCGCTGAGCCCGTAGGCCAGGCCGTAGGACATGGCCTTGACCTTGCTGCGCATGGCGGAGGTGACATCTTGCGGGTCGACGCCGAAGATGCGCGAGCCCACGAAGCGGTGCAGGTCTTCGCCGGCCTGGAAGGCTTCGATCAGGCCGGGGTCGCCCGACAGGTGCGCCATGATGCGCATTTCGATCTGCGAGTAGTCGGCCGTGAGTAGGGTGTCGTAACCCTCGCCCACCTCGAACGCTTGGCGGATGCGGCGACCCTCCTCGGTGCGCACGGGGATGTTCTGCAGGTTGGGGTCGGTGGATGACAGACGGCCCGTCGAGGTGCCCGTCTGCACATAACTCGTGTGGATGCGGCCGTCGGGTCGGATGGTCTTATCGAGGGTCTCGACGATCTGACGCAGTTTCGACGCGTCGCGGTGCTGCAGCAGCAGGTCGAGGAACGGGTGCGGGTTGCTGGCCTGCAGGTCGGCGAGGGCCCCGGCGTCGGTGGAGTAGCCCGTCTTGTTGGCGCGCGTCTTGGGCATGCCCAGCTGGTCGAACAGCACCTCTTGCAGCTGCTTGGGCGAGCCGAGGTTGACCTCGCGGCCGATCTCGGCGAAGGCCGAGGCGGCCAGAGTGTTCGAACGCTCGAGCAGTTGCGCCGACAGCTCGCTGAGCTGCGTGTGGTTGACGGCGACACCGCGCAGCTCCATGGCGGCGAGCACGCGCAGGGTGGGCAGCTCGATCTCGCGGAGAACGCGGAGCGATCCCTCGTCGAGCGCCTCGGTGAGCGGCTCGACGAGACGCAACACGTACCACGCGTCTGTCGCTGCCGAGCCCGAGTCTTCGGAGGGCACGAGCTGATTGGGATCGGTGACCGGCATGGTCTCGCCCAGGCGCCGCGCCACGAGATCGGCGAGGCCCTTCTCGGCGCCGCCGGGCTTCAGGAGATAGGCGGCGAGCTCGGCGTCGAAGGCCAGGCCTCCGAGGGTGAGACCCGCGCGGGTGAGGGCCTTCAGCTGCGGCTTCGCCCCGTAGAGCACCTTCGGAGCCTCGCTCGCGAGCCAGGCCTCGAGCGGTGCGTAGTCGGCGCGTTCAGGGATCCATTCGAGCAGCACGGACTCGCTGGGTGTGGCGACGCCGATGCTGACGGGGACGCCGTCGACCGTGTGCACCATGAGGCCCAAGCCATCCGGGTTGGCCTTCTCCGCTCGCGCGAGCCAGGCGCCCAGCTCTTCGTCGAGGAGGTGCTGTGCGGTGGGGGCGGTGGGCTGGGCTTCGATGACGGCGGCTTCGGCGCTTCCATCGGAGACGACGCCCTCGAGCTTGAGGACCCGATCGAGCAGGGTGCGGAACTCGAGCCGAGCGAAGATGTCGCGCACGGACTGCTCGTCGAGTGGCTGCTTGGCGAGCTGGTCGAGCGACACGGGGAGGTCGAGATCGGTGACGAGGCGGTTGAGCTTGCGGTTGCGCACGGCGTTCTCTTGGTGCTCGCGCAGGCTCTCACCCACCTTGCCCGTGATCTCGTCGGCGTGCGCCAGGATCTCATCGAGGCTGCCGTATTTCAGCAGCCACTTGACGGCCGTCTTCTCGCCCACCTTGGGGATGCCGGGCAGGTTGTCGCTCGTCTCCCCCACGAGGGCCGCGATCTCGGGGTATTGATGCGGCTCGATGCCGTAACGCTCGTAGACCTTCGGCGGGTCGTAGCGCGTGAGGTCGGTGACGCCCTGGCGCGACGGGTAGAGCAGCGTGACGTCGTCGTTGACGAGCTGGATGGTGTCGCGATCGCCCGAGACCACCTTCACGTGATAGCCCTGCGTCGTGCCCTGAGCCGCGAGCGTGGCCAGGATGTCGTCGGCCTCGAAGTCTTCTTTCGTGATGGTGACGATGTTCATGGCCGCGAGGGCCTCTTGCAGCAGCGGGATCTGACCGATGAATTCCACGGGCGTCTCGCCGCGCGTGCCCTTGTAGTCGGGGTATTCACGCGTGCGGAACGAGAAACGCGAGATGTCGAACGCCACCGCGATGTGCGTGGGCTTCTCGTTCTTCAACAGGTTGAGCAGCATGGAGATGAAGCCGTGGATGGCGTTCGTGTGCTGCCCGTCGCGGGTTTGGAAACTGTCGACCGGCAGGGCGTAGAACGCCCGGAAGGCGAGCGAGTGACCGTCAATGACGAGGAGGGTAGGCTTTTCGATGTCCGACACCACACCAGCCTACAAGCGAGCACCGACACTCTGCTGGGCAGGTCGGGTGCGGATGACGGCCGACGACGACTGACGAGAGGACCGCGCGTGACCGACGCAACGACATCCCAGGACGACGCCCTCGAGTGGGTGCGCGAACGCGGGGCCGGAGCCCTCGCCGAGAAGATGGGGATCGAGTTCGTGGAGTTCGGCATCCAGCGCGCTGTCGCCCGCATGCCGGTCGAAGGAAACACGCAGCCCGCCATGTTGTTGCACGGTGGCGCCTACGTCGTGCTTGGCGAGTCGCTCGGGTCGATGGCTGCCAATCTGCACGCGGGGCCCGGCAAGCTGGCCGTCGGCATCGACATCAACGCCACGCACACGCGGTCAGCCACGAGTGGGTACGTCACGGGCGTCTGCACGCCCATTCACCTCGGCCGCAGCCTGACCGTGCACGAGATCGCCGTGGACGACGAGCAGGGGCGCCGCTGCTCCACTATCCGCATCACCAACATGATCAAGGATGCTCCGGCGGCCTCTGCCTGACACCTAGCTCCTAGCACCTAGCTCCTAGCACCTAGCACCTAGCACCTAGCACCTAGCACCTAGCACCTGGCGCCTGGCACCTCACGAGCGGGCCGGGCCTGCCGAACGGCAACCCCTGGCGTGTGCCGGCGAGCTGCGGAGCGGAGACCCACTAGCGCTCCCTGACCAGAACGGCGAAGGCCCGCGACTGTTGCGTCGCGGGCCTTCGCCGTATCGGGCCTGAGAACCCGGCCTATCGTGTGTCGGCGCTGCTACTTCTTGGCGCTGAGCTGCTCGATGATCGCCTGCGCGACGTCGTGCATGGTCAGGCGTCGATCCATCGACGCCTTCTGGATCCAGCGGAAGGCCTCGGGCTCGGTGAGGCCCATCTTCTCGTTGAGCAGGCCCTTGGCGCGGTCGACGAGCTTGCGCGTCTCGAAGCGCTCGACCATGTCGGCGACCTCGGCCTCGAGCGTGATGATCTGCTGGTAGCGGCTGAGGGCGATCTCGATGGCCGGCAGCAGGTCGTTGGGTGTGAACGGCTTGACCACGTAGGCCAGCGCGCCGGCCTCGCTCGCGCGCTCGACGAGTTCCTTCTGGCTGAACGCCGTGAGGAGGACGACCGGGGCGATCTGCGCCTTGTTGAGGCGCTCGGCCGCCGAGATGCCGTCGAGCTGGGGCATCTTCACGTCCATGATGACGAGGTCGGGGCGCAGCTCGGTGGCGAGCTGGACGGCGGTCTCGCCATCACCGGCCTCGCCGACCACCTCGAAACCGTTGTCGCGCAAAATTTCGACGATATCGAGGCGGATGAGGGACTCATCTTCGGCCACGACGACACGGCGGGGGGCTGCTGGAGTTGCTTCTTGCTCAGTCACGCCTAAATCCTACGGTAATCTTGTCGATGTTGTTGTGCGCCGGTGTGGCGGAATGGCAGACGCGGAGCACTCAAAATGCTTTGTTCGAGAGGACGTGTGGGTTCGAGTCCCACCACCGGCACAACCACCCTCCCCGCTGGGGACCCCGTAGGAAAGGGGTAGCCAGCGGGGATTTCATTTGGCCCGGCCCCATGAGTGCCGGATTGATCCGCCAGAATTTCCGACCCTTCGGGGCACGATCGAAAGAGCAGGCGATGACCGAACAGCGAACCGATTCCTTCGCACAGATCAAGGCCTTGTTGGCCAGGCGGCGCGGCAAGAAGGCGCCCGAGAAGCGGCGACTCCAGGTTTCCGACGTCAACGTGGTCGACAAAGCGATGTTGAAAAAGGCCGTCGGCGGCACTGTGGTGGGCAACACCATGGAGTGGTACGACGTGGGTGTCTACGGTTACCTCGCCGTCATCATGGGCCAGGTCTTCCTGTCCGACGCGCCGAGCAACGTGCAGGTGCTCTTCAGCCTGGGTGTCTTCGCCGTCACGTTCATCGCCCGGCCCCTCGGCGGCGTGATCTTCGGTCGTCTCGGTGACCGTCTCGGCCGCCAGCGCATCCTGGCCATGACCCTCATCCTGATGGCGGCGTCCACCTTCCTCATCGGCGTGTTGCCGAACTACGACACCATCGGGTTCTGGGCTCCCATCCTCCTGATCCTGCTGAAGCTCATCCAGGGCTTCTCGACGGGCGGTGAGTATGCGGGAGCCACGACCTTCGTGAGCGAATACGCGCCCGACGCGCGCCGTGGTTTCTTCGCGAGCATCCTCGACCTCGGAAGCTACTTCGGCTTCGCCATCGGCGCGGGCGTCGTGTCGGTCATGCAACTCATCCTCTCGAGCGAGGAGATGGTCGAGTGGGGCTGGCGTCTGCCGTTCCTGGTGGCCGGTCCGCTCGGTGCCATCGCGATCTACTTCCGGTTGAAGATCGAGGAGTCCCCCGCGTTCCAGGCGACGATGGATGCTCAGGAGAACAAGACCGAGGCGGATGTCGCGGCCGAGGGTCCCAAGGGAACGCGCGCGCTCATCCGTGCCTACTGGCGCCAGATCGTGCTCGCCATCGCGCTCGTGGCGGCCGCCAACACCGTCGGTTACGCGCTGACGACCTATATGCCCACCTACCTGACCGATTCGCTCGGGTATGACGCCGTTCACGGCACGCTGCTGACGATCCCCGTGCTCGTGGCGATGTCTCTCTGCATCCCGCTGACCGGTCGTCTGTCCGACCGCATCGGTCGCCGCCCCGTGCTGTGGATCGGCGCGGGAAGCACGATCGTTTTGAGCGTGCCCGCATTCCTGCTGCTGGGCGTCGGCGAGATCTGGTCGACGCTGGCCGGACTCGCGCTCATCGCCTTCCCCGTGACGTTCTATGTGGCGAACCTGGCGTCGTCGCTGCCTGCTCTGTTCCCGACATCCAGTCGCTATGGCGGCATGGGGATCGCCTACAACGTCGCGGTGGCGATCTTCGGTGGCACGGCCCCGTTCATCATCGAGGGTCTGCTGCAGTGGACCGGTAACGACCTGACGCCGGCGTTCTACCTGATCGCCACGTCCATCGTGGGCGCGATCGCGATCTTCTTCATGAAGGAGTCGGCGAAGCGGCCCCTGCCGGGTTCGATGCCGAGCGTCGAGACCGACGCCGAGGCGCAAGAGCTCGTGGACACGCAGGACTCGAACCCGAACATCGACCTCGACGAGCTGCCGTTCCCGGAGAACGCGCGAGCCTGAGGTTCAACGCATCGGCGCCCGGTCGTTCCGCACTTCGGTGCGGGCGGCCGGGCGTTTTCGTGTGTGTCGGTCGGAGGCCGGCCGGCCTGCAACGATCGCCTAGGTGTGGATGCCGTCCACGTAGAACCAGACGCCGCGCTCTCGTACGAAGCGAGATGTTTCGGTCAGGCGATGTCCGCCGTCGGCATCCCGGTAGATGGCGGTGAACCGCACGACTCCGTCGCTGTCCGCCGGTCCGCCCCGTCGCACGTCTTCGATGTCGAGCCGCATCCACCGTGTGTCGTCGTCGAGATCGACGCTGTCGGGACGGGTGGACGGATGCCAGGAGCCCCGGAGGTACTGTTCCAGGCCCAGCGCAAAAGCCGAGTAGCGCGACCGCATGAGCGCTTCCGCTGTCGGGGCGGTACGAGCGCCGCGGTGATACCTGCCGCAGCAGGCAGCGTAGATCTCACCGCTCAGGCACGGGCAGCGGATGTCGGGAGCGATCGTCACTCCCCCATTATCGGTGCTGGGCACGAGCCGCAAGGTGCACGCCCGGCAGGGCCCGTGTCGCCCCCGCGGAGTAATCTTGCGTCAGGACCATCGACGGTTCCCACAACGAGAGGAAACCTCATGAGCGACCACCAGGCACAGCCCACGCAAGACGGCCCCCGCATGGATCAGAACGAGACCGACGACGCCGCCAAGGCCGAGGGAATCATTGCTCAGACGGCTCAGGACCTGCCCGGTCAGCCCCACGACATCGTCCGGGAGGCGCTCGCCCAGCGTTTCGAGCAGTCGGGCGTCGCCGCCTCCAACGATGACCTCAACGGCCACGCGGACGAGGTCATCAAGCGCTCGAGCGGCTCCTAGCAATCTGCCGGTTCGTCTCCTGATTGCGATACCGCGAGGCCGCGGGACAGCAGGGCAGCAGGAACAGCAGGGCAGCGAGCCGGCGAGGCGCAGCGACAATGACGAAGGCGGGACATCCGAGGATGTCCCGCCTTCGTCGTTGACAGCGCTAGTTCTTGGCGTAGGCCGGAGCCGCCTCGTGGTGGGCGTCACCCACCTTGTGCACGCGCATGTCGTTGGTGGAGCCGGCGATTCCGGGAGGGGAACCCGAGATCACGACGACCTTGTCGCCCACGTTGGCGCGCTTCTTGGCGAGGATCTCGTCGTCGACCTGACCGAACATGGCGTCGGTGTGCGAGACGGGCTCGACCAGGATGCTCTCGACACCCCAGATGAGCGACATGCGACGACGGATGGCCTCGTCGGGCGTGAAGCCCAGCACGGGGATCTGCGAACGCAGACGCGTCATGCGGCGCACGGAGTCGCCCGACTCGGTGAAGACGCACAGGAACTTGGCCTCGACGAAGTCGGCGACCTCGGCGGCGGCCAGCGTGATGGCGCCACCCTGCGTGCGCGGCTTGGTGCCGAGCGGGGCGATGCGGTCGAGGCCGTGGATCTCGGTGGACTCGACGATCTTGGCCATCGTCTCGACCGTGATCACGGGGAATTCTCCCACGCTGGTCTCGCCCGAGAGCATGACGGCGTCGGCGCCATCGAGGACGGCGTTCGCGACATCTGACGTCTCGGCGCGCGTCGGACGCGGCGAGCTGATCATCGACTCGAGCATCTGCGTGGCAACGATGACGGGCTTCGCCATGCGGCGGCACAGCTCGACGGCGCGCTTCTGCACGATCGGGACGGCCTCGAGGGGAAGCTCGACACCGAGGTCACCGCGGGCGACCATGATGCCGTCGAAGGCGTCGATGATCTCTTCCAGGTTGTCAACGGCCTGCGGCTTCTCGATCTTGGCGATGACGGGAATCTTGCGACCCTCTTCGGCCATGATCTCGTGCACGCGGACGATGTCGGAGGCGTTACGGACGAAGGACAGCGCGATGAAGTCGGCGCCGAGCTTGAGGCCCCAGCGGAGGTCTGCTTCGTCCTTGTCGCTCAGGGCGGGAACGTTGACCGCGACACCCGGCAGGTTGATGCCCTTGTTGTTGGACACGGGGCCCGGGACGACGACCTCGGTCGTGACGACCGTTCCGTCGGTCTCGAGCACGCGCAGCGTGACCTTGCCGTCGTCGATGAGCAGGGGGTCGCCCGGCTTGACGTCGTTGGGCAGGCCCTTGAACGTGGTGCCGGAGATGTCCTTGTTGCCGACGATGTCTTCGATGGTGATCTTGAAGATGTCACCTTCGGCCAGGTGGTAGGGGCCGCCCTCGAACTTGCCGAGGCGGATCTTCGGACCCTGGAGGTCGACCAGGACGGCGACGGGCTTGCCGGCGTCGGCAGCGGCCTTGCGCACGTTGGCGTAGACGGCCTCGTGGACGTCGTAGCTTCCGTGGCTGAGGTTCATGCGCGCCACGTCGACACCGGCATCGATGATGGCTCTGATGTTCTCATAGCTCGATGTTGCCGGTCCGAGGGTTGCGACGATCTTGGCTCGTCTCATACTGGGGTTTCTCCGTGCTTCTGCGCCGAAGCGGCGCGTCTGGCTGCTGGGGTGGGTGGCGACCGCGAACGACCGCCGGGGAAAGTCTAGAGCGAGATGGCCCGGTCCGTCGGCCTCACGGGTGCGGGGAGCTCGGTTTCGCCCTCGAGGTAGCGGTCAACGGCGGCGGCTGCCGCGCGGCCCTCGGCGATGGCCCAGACGATGAGCGACTGGCCACGGCCGGCGTCACCGGCCACGAACACACCCTCTTCGCTCGTCTGGTAGTCGTCGCCGCGGCCCACGTTGCCGCGGCCGTCGAAGGGAACGCCGAGCTGGTCGCCGAGCTGGTCGCTCTCGGGGCCGGTGAAGCCGAGCGCCAGGAGCACCAGGTCGGCCGGGATCTCGCGCTCGGTGCCCGACTTCGGCACGCGGCGTCCATCGACGAACTCGGTCTCGGCCACACGGATGGCGCGCAATTCGCCCGCGGCGTTCGGCAAGAATTCAACCGTCGATACGAGGTATTCACGCGAGCCGCCCTCTTCGTGGGCGCTGGCGACCTCGAAGAGCGTCGGCATCATGGGCCAGGGCTGGGCGTCGGTGCGCTCCGACGGGGGCTGCGTGCCGATCGCGAGGTTCGTGACCGAGGCCGCTCCCTGGCGGTGCGCCGTGCCGATGCAGTCGGCACCGGTGTCGCCGCCGCCGAGGACCACGACATGCTTGTCCTCGGCCGTGATCTGGTCGGCCACGTCGTCGCCCGCACCGACCTTGTTGGCCTGGACGAGGTATTCCATGGCGAAGTGCACGCCGGGCAAATCGCGCCCGGGGATGGGCAGGTCGCGCGGCACCATGGCGCCCGTGGCGACGACGACGGCGTCGTAGCGCGCCTTCAGTTCGTCCCACGTGATGTCGACGCCGATGTTGACGCCGGCACGGAAACGCGTGCCCTCGTCGGTCATCTGCTTGAGGCGCGCGTCGAGGTGCTTCTTCTCCATCTTGAAGTCCGGAATGCCGTAGCGCAGCAGTCCGCCGATGCGGTTGTCGCGCTCATACACCGCCACGGTGTGACCGGCGCGCGTCAGCTGCTGGGCGGCGGCCAGGCCCGCTGGGCCCGAGCCGACGACCGCGACGGTTTTGCCCGTGAGGCGCTCCGGCGGGTGCGAGTCGACCCAGCCGTTGGCGAACGCCTGGTCGATGATCGAGACCTCGACCTGCTTGATGGTCACGGCCGGCTGGTTGATGCCGAGCACGCACGACGACTCGCACGGCGCCGGGCACAGTCGGCCGGTGAACTCGGGGAAGTTGTTCGTGGCGTGCAGACGCTCAATCGCGTCGCGACCCTCGCCGCGCCACGTCAGGTCGTTCCATTCGGGAATCAGGTTGCCGAGCGGGCAACCCTGGTGGCAGAACGGGATGCCGCAGTCCATGCAGCGCCCGGCCTGACGACGCACCTGAGCGGGATCGTTCTGCTCATAGACCTCTTTCCAGTCCATGAGTCGAACGGGAACGGGACGCCGCTTCGGCAGTTCGCGTTCCGTGACTTTGAGGAAGCCTTTCGGGTCAGCCACCGGTTACCTCCATGATCCGGCCCCACACGATGTCGCCGTCGGGGTCGAGACCCTCGCGCTCGGCGTCTTCGCGCGTCTGCAGCACGGCTGCATAATCGCGGGGCAATACTTTGACGAATTTCTCTGCCGTGGCATCGAAGTCGGCGAGCAGGCGCGCGGCCAGCTCGGACTCCGTCTCGGCGTGGTGGCGCTCCAGCAGGTCGCGCACGATGGCGACATCCGCGGAACCGAGGGGCAGCAGCTGCAGCTCGCCGCTGTCGAGCGACTGCGTGTTGACGTTCTGCGGGTCGAGGTCGAACACGTAGGCCGTGCCGCCCGACATACCGGCACCCAAGTTGCGGCCCGTCGGGCCCAGGATGAGCGCGAGCCCACCCGTCATGTATTCGAGGGCGTGGTCGCCGACACCCTCGGCCACCGCGGTGGCACCCGAGTTGCGCACGAGGAAACGCTCGCCCACGATGCCGTTCAGGAACAGGCTGCCTTGGGTGGCGCCGTAGCCGATCACGTTTCCGGCGATGACGTTCTCCGAGGGCACGAAGGCGCTCCCCTGCGGGGCTCGGACGATGATCTTGCCACCCGAGAGACCCTTGCCGACGTAGTCGTTGGAGTCACCGTGCAGGCGGAGCGTGATGCCGGAGGGCATGAACGCGCCGAACGACTGGCCCGCCGAACCGCTCAGCACGACCTCGATCGAGTCCTCGGGCAGGCCGTGCTCGCCGTGCCGCACCGTGACCTCGTGGCCGAGCATGGTGCCGACCGCGCGCTCGGTGTTGCGGATGGGGAGCTCGATGCGCACCTGACCGCCGTTCTCCAGCACGTCGTGGCTGCGGCGAATGAGTTCGACGTCGAAGTGCTTGTCGAGCTCGTGGTCCTGGTTGCGGGCGTGCGTGCGGGGCTCGTCGTCGTCGAACTCGGGGCCGACGAGGATGGGCGCGAGGTCCATTCCGGACGCCTTCCAGTGGTGCAGAGCATCCTGGATGTCGAGCATCTCGTTGTGGCCGACGGCCTCTTCGATCGACCGGAAACCGAGGGCCGCGAGGTATTCGCGCACCTCCTGGGCGATGAACTCGAAGAAGGTCACGACGAATTCGGGCTTGCCGTTGAAGCGCTGGCGCAGAACGGGGTTCTGGGTGGCGACGCCGACCGGGCACGTGTCGAGGTGGCACACGCGCATCATGATGCAGCCCTCGACGATGAGCGGGGCGGTCGCGAAACCGAACTCCTCGGCGCCGAGCAGCGCGCCGATGATGACGTCGCGGCCGGTCTTCATCTGACCGTCGACCTGCACCACGACGCGGTCGCGCATGCCGTTGAGCATGAGCGTCTGCTGCGTCTCGGCGAGGCCCAGCTCCCACGGCGTTCCCGCGTGCTTCAACGAGTTGAGGGGGCTCGCGCCCGTTCCGCCGTCGTGGCCGGACACCAGGATGACATCGCTCAGCGCCTTTGCCACGCCCGCCGCAACCGCGCCGATGCCCGACTGGCTCACGAGCTTGGTGTGGATGCGCGCGGACGGGTTGGCCCGCTTCAGGTCGAAGATGAGCTGCTTGAGGTCTTCGATCGAATAGATGTCGTGGTGCGGGGGCGGCGAGATGAGGCCGACGCCGGCGGTCGCGTGACGCGTGCGAGCGACCCACGGGTAGACCTTGGCCGGCGGCAGCTGGCCACCTTCGCCAGGCTTGGCGCCCTGCGCGAGCTTGATCTGGATGTCATCCGCGTGGGTCAGGTACATGCTCGTGACGCCGAAGCGTCCCGACGCGACCTGCTTGATGGCGCTGCGACGCGTGGGGTCGAGCAGACGGTCGACGTCTTCGCCGCCCTCACCCGTGTTGGACTTCGCGCCCAGCTGGTTCATGGCGATGGCGAGCGTCTCGTGCGCCTCTTTCGAGATCGAGCCGTAGCTCATGGCACCCGTGGAGAAACGCTTGACGATCGACTCGACCGGTTCGACCTCGTCGAGCGGCACGGGCGGGCGCTTGCCGTCGGCGAACCGGAACATGCCGCGCAGGGTCATGAGTTCGGAGGCCTGGCCGTCGATCATCGACGTGTACTCGCGGAAGATGTCGTAGCGCCGATTGCGGGTGGAGTGCTGCAGCCGGAACACGGTGTCGGGGTTGAAGAGGTGGGGTGAGCCATCCCGACGCCACTGGTATTCGCCACCCGTTTCGAGGCGCTCGTGGGAGTGCTCGGCCGTGTTGTGCGGGTAGGCGACGCGGTGGCGACGCAGGTTCTCTTCGGCGATGACGTCGATGCCCACGCCGCCGAGCTTCGTCTCGGTGCCCGTGAAGTAGGCGTCGATGAAGTCGGGGGCGAGACCGACGGCCTCGAAGGTCTGCGCACCGGCGTAGGACGAGACGGTGGAGATGCCCATCTTGGACATGATCTTGAGAACGCCCTTGCCGAGCGCGTAGATCACGTTCTTGACGGCCTTCTCGGGCGTGACGCCCTCGATCATGCCGCTGCGCACGAGGTGCTCGCAGCTTTCCATGGCCAGGTAGGGGTTCACCGCCGACGCGCCGTAGCCGATCAGCAGGGCCACGTGGTGCACCTCGCGCACATCGCCGGCCTCGACGATGATGCCCACCTTCATGCGGTTCTCCGCGCGGATGAGGTGGTGGTGCACGGCCGCCATCATGAGCAACGACGGGATGGGGGCGAGGTCGCGGTTGGAGTCGCGGTCGGAGAGCACGATGAAGCTGGCGCCCTCGGTGATCGCCACATCGACCTCGTGGCACATCTCGGTGAGCCGGTCGCGCAGGGCGTCGGGGCCGTCTTCGACGCGGTAGAGGCCACGCACGGTGTAGGTGGTGCGTGAACCGGCCGTCGGGTCGATGTGCTGCACCTTGGCGAGCTCGTCGTTGTCGATGACCGGGAAGTCGAGCACCACCTGGCGCGCGTGCTCGGGGCCCCACGACAGCAGGTTGCGCTCGGGCCCGAGGCCCAGCTTCAGCGAGGTGACGACCTCTTCACGGATGCTGTCGAGCGGCGGGTTCGTGACCTGCGCGAACTGCTGCACGAAGTAGTCGAACAGCAGGCGCGGACGCTTCGACAACACCGCGATGGGCGTGTCAGACCCCATGGCGCCGAGCGGCTCTGCGCCGTTCTTGCCCATGGGCGTGAGCAGGATGCGCACCTCTTCTTCGGTGTAGCCGAAGGTGCGCTGGCGGCGCGTGATGGACGCAGGCGTGTGCACGATGTGCTCGCGCTCGGGCAGGTCTTTCAGGTGGATGCGGCCGTTGTCAAGCCACTCCCCCCAGGGCTGCGCGGCGGCGAGGGATGTCTTGATCTCGTCGTCTTCGATGAGGCGGCCCGCCTCGGTGTCGACGAGGAACATGCGGCCGGGGCGCAGGCGTCCCTTGCGCTTGATGCGCGACGGGTCGACCTCGAGCACGCCGATCTCGCTGCCGAGGACGATGAGGCCGTCGGTGGTCTCGAGCCAGCGCCCGGGGCGCAGGCCGTTGCGGTCGAGCGTGGCACCGACGAGCGTGCCGTCGGTGAAGGTCAGGGCGGCGGGGCCGTCCCACGGCTCCATCTGCATGCTGTTGAACTCGTAGAAGTCGCGCAGTTCGTCGTCGAGACCGTTCTGCTTCTCCCACGCCTCGGGAACCATCATCATCATGGCGTGCGGGAGCGAACGGCCCGTGAGGGTGAGGAGTTCGAGGACCTCGTCGAACGAGGCCGAGTCGCTGGCCCCGGGCGTGATGATGGGCAGCAACGGGCGGATGTCGCCGATCAACTCGGATTCGAGCTGGGACTGCCGCGCGCGCATCCAGTTGCGGTTGCCCTGCACGGTGTTGATCTCACCGTTGTGCGCCATCATGCGGAGCGGCTGTGCGAGGCGCCAGGACGGGAAGGTGTTGGTCGAGTAGCGCGAGTGCACGATCGCGAGCTTCGACGCGAAACGCTCGTCGGACAGGTCCGGGTAGAACGGCTCGAGCTGCAGCGTCGTGACCATGCCCTTGTAGACGAGGGTGCGGCTCGACAGCGAGATGAAGTAGGCGTCGAGCTCGCGTTCGCCACGTTTGCGCAGGCGGTAGGTCTGGCGGTCGAGCGCGATGCCCGCGAGGGTCTGACCGTCGTGGTCGTGGTAGCGGCTCGTGACGAACAGCTGTTCGACCACCGGCATGGCCTTGCGCGCCAGCTTGCCGAGGTTGTCGGGTGCGGTGGGCACGAGACGCCAGCCCAGGACCTGGAGGTTCTCGGAGTCGGCGATGGCCTCGATGTCGGCCTTGAGCTGGCCGCGGGCGTGCTCGTCGAGGGGCAGGAAGGCCAGCCCGACGGCGTAGTGCCCCATCTCGGGCAGCTCGAAGTCGGTGACCGCGCGCAGGAACTCGTCGGGGATCTGCGTCAGGATTCCGGCGCCGTCACCCGTTCCCGCGTCGGAGCCGATGGCCCCGCGGTGTTCGAGGTTGCGCAGTGAGTCGAGGGCGGCATCGATGATGTCGTGCCCGGGGGTGCCGCGCAGCGTCGCCACCATGGCAAGGCCGCAGGCGTCTTTCTCGTGCCGCGGGTTGTACATGCCCTGCTGGGCCGGCACCTGCGAGAAAGTGTGTGATGTGGGGGAATGCGTCATAACTGACCGTCCTCACGACAAGGGAGAAACAACCGGAGGGACGCCTGTGGCCCGCCGAAGGGACGTGGCACCGCATCAGAGTGGTGCCTCGGGAAGGGGATCGGGGTGAACCTAACCGTTATTTGTGTGAGCCTGTCGTGCTTGTGGCAACGGCTGCGTCCGAATCCGGCTTCGTGTCTTCAGGCTCGCTGAGATCGACATATCCCGCATCGGTGTTCTTGGAGTCTACCCCAGCCGCGGTGGCGTTGAATTCGCGCCCCGGAACATAGGCGCTCGGCTCGAGGCCCGTGTGTCGCCGCGACTGCACGACGAAGATCAGGATGCCCGCGACGACGGCGAAGATGGCGGCCCAGACGTTGACGCGCAGGCCGAAGAAGATCTCGGACGGGTCGATGCGAATCGACTCCCAGACGATGCGGCCGAGGCCATACCAGATCAGGTAGACGGCGAGGACCTTGCCCCACTGCAGGCCGAGTTTTCGCTCGAGCAGCAGGATGACGGCGACGCCCAGCAGGTTCCAGATGACCTCGTAGGCGAACGTGGGCTGGAAGAGCGTGCCATCGGGCAGACCGATCGGGTAGGCGGGGTTGGAGCTCTCGATCTCGAGGCCCCACCAGCCGTTCGTCGGGGTGCCGAAGAGCTCGTGGTTGAAGTAGTTGCCGAAGCGGCCGAATGCCTGGGCGAGCAGGAGGCCCGGGGCCAGGGCATCCGCGAACGTCCAGAAGCGCAGGCCGAGCACGCGGCAGCCGATGTACGCGCCGATGGCGCCACCGATGAGCGCGCCGAAGATGGCGATGCCGCCCTCCCAGATGGCGATGACCTTCCACAACTCGGCACCCGGGAAGAAGTAGTCGTTGGGGTGCGTGAGCACGTGGAAGACGCGCGCACCGATGATGCCGAACGGAACCGTCCACAGGATCATGTCGAGGATGATTCCGCGTTCGGCGCCGCGCTTGTTGAGGCGGTAGTTGGTCAACAGTGCGGCCGCGATGATGCCGGCGAGGATGCACAGAGCGTAGAAGTGGATCTGCAGCGGCCCGACCTGGAAGTAGCTGACGGAGGGACTCGGGATGCTCAGCGGGAGGTTCACCTAGCTCTGCACCTTTCGGGAAGTGTTCGTGGGTTGTGCGGGATCAACTCTACTGGCAGAGCATCGGCGAGGATGACGGGTCAGCGACCGCGGTAGGTGCCCTCGGAGAGTTCGCGGGCGACGTCGGCCACGCGGGCGACTCCCCCGTCGGCCAGCGCCTTGACGAGGGCCGAGCCGACGATGGCGCCGTCGGCGTATTCGTTGACCTCGCGCACCTGCTCGGCGGTGGAGATGCCGAGGCCCACGCACGTGTTCTCGACGCCGGCCTCGCGCAGGCGCTCGACGAGCGTGCGGGCGGCTTGGTCGACGTCGCTGCGGGCGCCCGTGATGCCCATCGTGGAGACGGCGTAGACGAAGCCGCGGCTGGCATCGATGGCCTGCCGCAGGCGCTCGTCGGACGAGGAGGGCGCGGCGAGGAAGACACGGTCGAGGCCCGTGCGGGCGGAGGCATCGATCCACTCGCCGCCCTCGTCGGGAACGAGGTCGGGCGTGATCAAGCCCGCGCCGCCGGACTCGACGAGGTCGTCGGCGAAGCGCTCGACGCCGTACTGCACGACCGGGTTCCAATACGTCATCAGGAGGACCGGGGTGTCGACCTCCTGCGTGATGCGCCGCACGGCCTCGAAGCCGTCGCGCAGGCGGAAACCGTTGGCCAGCGCCTGCTGCGTGGCGGCCTGGATGACCGGACCGTCCATGACGGGGTCGGAGTAGGGCAGGCCGAGCTCGATCACGTCGACGCCGTTGCGGGCGATGGCGATGGCCGCCTCGACGCTGTCGTCGATGGTGGGGAAACCGGCCGGGAGGTAGCCGATCAGGGCCCCGCGGTCTTCGTCGCGGCGTTTCTGCAGGGCGGTGGCGACGGCGCTCACGATTGTTCGGCTCCTTGGTCGATGAGGTCGAAGTAGCGACCCGCGGTTTCCATGTCTTTGTCGCCGCGACCCGAGAGGTTGATCAGGATGACGGCGTCGGGCCCGAGTTCGCGACCCAGCTTGAGGGCCCCGGCGAGGGCGTGAGCCGACTCGATGGCGGGGATGATGCCCTCGGTGCGGCTGAGGAGGCGCAGGGCCGACATGGCTTCGGCGTCGGTGATCGGACGGTAGTTGGCGCGCCCGATGCTCGACAGCCAGGAGTGCTCGGGACCGACGCCCGGGTAGTCGAGGCCCGCGGAGATCGAATGCGACTCGACGGTCTGGCCGTCTTCGTCTTGCAGCAGGAAGCTGCGGGCGCCGTGGAGCACGCCGGGACGACCCTTCGTGATCGTTGCGGCGTGGCGGGGCGTCTCGGCGCCGTCACCGGCGGCCTCGTAGCCCCACAGGCTCACGTCTTCGTCGTCGAGGAAGGCGTGGAAGATGCCCATGGCGTTGGAGCCACCGCCGACGCAGGCGACGACCGCGGTCGGCAGCGCACCCGTGAGGGCCAGCACCTGCTCGCGGGCCTCTTCGCCGATGATCTTCTGCAGGTCGCGCACCATCTCGGGGAACGGGTGCGGGCCGGCAACCGTTCCGAAGATGTAGTTGGTGTCTTCGACATTGGTGACCCAGTCGCGCATGGCGTCGTTGATGGCGTCTTTGAGGGTGCGAGAACCGGTGTTGACGGCCACGACCTCGGCGCCGAGCAGGCGCATGCGGGCCACGTTGAGGGCCTGGCGCTCGGTGTCGACCTCGCCCATGTAGATGACGCAGTCGAGGCCGAACAGGGCAGCGGCCGTTGCCGTGGCGACGCCATGCTGGCCGGCGCCGGTCTCGGCGATGACACGCGTCTTGCCGATGCGCTTCGTGAGCAGGGCCTGGCCCAGGACGTTGTTGATCTTGTGCGAGCCCGTGTGGTTGAGGTCTTCGCGCTTCAGGATGATGCGGGCTCCCCCGGCGTGCTCCGCGAAACGGGGCACCTCGGTGATGAGCGACGGACGCCCGACATAGGTGGCGAAAAGCTCGTCGAGCTCGGCCTGGAAGGCGGGGTCGTTCTTTGCCTGCTCCCACGCCTCGGTCAGCTCGTCGAGCGCCGCGACGAGCGATTCGGGCACGTACCGCCCGCCGAAGTCGCCGAAGTAGGGGCCGGTCTGCTGCCGAAGTGCCATGGTCTATACCGCCAAGAATTGCGTGAGGGTGGAAATGGGGTCGCCCGTGACGAGTGCTTCGCCCACGAGGACGACGTCGGCGCCGTCGGCACGATAGCGTGCGACGTCGGCCGGCTGGAGCACCGCGGACTCGGCGACTTTGATGACGCCGTCGGGGATGCGCGGCGCGAGTGTGCCGAAGAGGGACGGGTCGAGCTCGAACGTGCTGAGGTTGCGGGCGTTGACACCGATGACGTCGGCACCGATCTCGAGCGCGCGGTCGAGTTCTTCGGCCGAGTGGGTCTCGACAAGTGCCGTCATGCCCAGCTCGCCGACGAGCGCGTAGAGCTCGGCGAGCTCCGTCTGGCCGAGGCCCGCGACGATCAGCAACACCAGATCGGCCCGGGCGGCACGCGCCTCGAACACCTGGTAGGGCTGGGAGATGAAGTCCTTGCGCAGCACCGGGATGGAGACGCGCTGGCGCACGGCCCGCAAGTCGTCGAGCGATCCCTTGAACTTGCGGCCCTCGGTGAGCACGCTGATCGCGCTGGCGCCGCCTTCTTCGTAAGCCGAAGCGAGCAGGGCCGGGTCGGGGATGTCGGCGAGGTCGCCGCGAGACGGGCTCGCGCGCTTGACCTCGGCGATGATCTTGACGTTCGGTCCACGGCGCAGGGCCTCACGGGCGTCGAGGGCTGCCGGCTGATCGAGAGCCTCGGCCTCGACAGCGGCGAGCGGGATGACCGCGCGACGCGCGTCGGCGTCTTCAGCTGCGCCGGCCATGAGGTCGGCGAGCACGATCAGTGACCTTTCGAGGTGTACTTGGCGCCGCCGACGCCGTAGCCCATTTTGGCGAGGATGGGCCAGAGGAGGCCACCGATCAGGACGACACCCGCGCAGATGACCACGTAGAGAGGCATGTCGAGGACGAAGAACAGGGTTCCGACGGCGAACGCGACGAGCATCACCGTCACCGAGATCCAGGCGGCCGGAGAGTGGCCGTGTCCCATATCAATTGACTCGCTGCTCATGAAACTCCTTCATCGATGATTGCGCGATCTACTCTACCGGCTGTGAAACGGGGGCGAGACAGTGACGCGAGGTGTGGGGAAAGTCGGGCGCGACGGCCTGTGGAGAGCGACGGGCATCCGTTGGAGAACCTCGCCGCGTTGAGCCGATGGGGTCAGCGCGAGGGGCGGACTCAGCGGGTCGGGTCGTCGCCGCGGGTGAGTTCGTCCCAGCTGTCGACGGGGTCCATGCGGGGGTTGCCGTCGGCGGACGCCGGAGCCTCGGGCGTGGTGCCGTCGGTGGAGACGGGGGCGCCGGTCGATGACGCCGCGGACGCCGAGTGGCCGTGGGAGCCGGGCCCCCGGGAGCCGACGTCGGCGGAGGGGCCGTCAGCGGCCGAGGATGCGTCGGTGGCGGCATCCGCGGTGTTGACGGCGACCGTGCGATAGCGCTTCGACGAGCTCGGCCAGCGACGGGCCGTGGCCAGGACGAGAGCGCCGACGAGCACGAAACCGATGCCGAGGACGAGCGTGATGATGGGCCACGCGGTGGGGATGGCGGAGCTCACGATCGTGCGCACCGACTCGTGGCCCGCGATGCCCGTGACCTGCGTGACGGCCGGCTCGGAGGCCCGCACACCGTCTTGCAGCGCGAGGAACGCCGACAGGGCGATGCAGACGCCCAGAAGGATATTGAGCACCGCGAGGATGTAGCGGAACAGGACGCCGGCGATGGCCAGGGCGGCCGTGAGGGCCAGCCCGGCGAGGGCGAGGGCCGAGAGCGCGGGGGCCGCGACCTCTCCCGAGACATCGATGATGCCGACGACGGGCGAGTTCTGTGTCTGCGAGAGCTGAGCCGTGAACCAGGTCTGAGTCCACGCGAGCAGGGACAGGGCGCTGAGAACGACGAGGCCGAGAAGCGAGAGGTATTTCACGCGCTTGGCTCGAGCCGTTGCACGTTCGAGGCGTGTGTCGGTGTCTTCAGGCGCAGCAGGCGTCACGTCGTCCGGCCGAGGGGTCTCGGAGGTCATCTGATCCTTTTCATGGTGTTTGCGACGGCGACGGCGCGCAACGGCGCGGCCGCCTTGTTCACCGACTCCTGGAACTCCGATTCGGGCACCGAGTCGGCGACGAGTCCGCCGCCCGCCTGAACGTGGGCGACGCCGTCGATGAGCGTGGCCGTGCGGATGGCGATGGCGAGGTCGAGGTCGCCCGCGAAGCCGAAGTACCCCACCACTCCCCCGTAGACGCCGCGCTGGGCGGGCTCGAGGGAGTCGATGATCTCGAGGGCCCGGGGCTTCGGGGCGCCCGAGAGAGTGCCGGCCGGGAACGTTGCACGGAAGACGTCGACGGGCGAGACATCCGGCAGCAGGTCGCCCTCGACCGACGACACGAGGTGCATGATGTGGCTGAACCGCTCGACGCGCATGAACTCGGTCACTTCGACGCTGCCCGCGCGGCAGACCTTCAGCAGGTCGTTGCGCGAGAGGTCGACGAGCATGAGGTGCTCGGCGCGTTCCTTCTCGTCGGCGCTGAGCTCGGCCGAGAGGTCGGCGTCGTGCTCGGGCGTGGCGCCGCGGGGCTTCGAGCCGGCGATCGGATGCGTGAACACCCGGCCGTCTTCCACCTTCACGAGCGCTTCGGGCGACGAGCCCACGATGGAGTAAGGCACGCCGTCGACCGTGTCGAGGGTGAGCAGATACATGTACGGGCTCGGGTTGAGCGTGCGCAGGATGCGGTAGACGTCGATGGGTTCGGCGTCGGTCGGCTGATCGAAGCGCTGCGAGACGACGACCTGGAAGATGTCCCCCTCGCGGATATGCTGCTTGGCCGTGTCGACCGCGGCCAGGAAGTCGCCGCGCTCGGTGCGGTGGTGGGGCGTGGGCTCGGCCGAGAGATCCACGTCGGCAAGCCAGGCGTCGCTCGGTTGTGCCAGGTCGCGTTGCATGGCGTCGAGGCGGTGCTGCGCGGCATCCCACAGCTCGTCGGATGCTTCGCTGCCGTCGTTGAGCGCGTTGGCGATGAGCAGCACCGTGCCCGTGCGGTGGTCGAGCACCGCGAGGTCGGCGGCAAAACACAGCGCCTGGCCGGGCACGCGGTTCTCGAGCGGCGGGCGGTTGGGCAGACGCTCGATCTGGCGGATGGCCTCCCACCCGATGAAGCCGACGAGACCACCCGTGAGGGGCGGCATGCCGTCGATCTTCGGGGTCTGCCAGCGGGCGTGCAGGCGCGTGATGGCCTCGAGGGGCTGGACATCGTAGAGCGAACCGAGGGCGCGTTCGGCGTTCATGCCGTAGTCGATCCAGCGCGGGGTCTCGCCCTCCTGGGTGAGCACGCCGAACGACGAGACGCCGACGAAGGAGAAGCGCGACCAGATGCCGCCCTGTTCGGCCGATTCGAGGAGGAAGCTGCCCGGGCGGCCGATGGCGAGCTTGCGGTAGACGCCGACCGGGGTCTCGCCGTCGGCGAAGAGTTCGCGCACGACGGGGATGACGCGGTGGTCGGCGGTGAGAGCGTCGAACTGGGCACGCGTGGTGCTGCCCGGCATACCCGTCGTCATGATGCGATCCCTTCGGAAACCGGGCGGTCTGCGCTGACGGCGTGCAGGTCGCGGCCGTCGAAGCACGTGCGGGTGCCGGTGTGGCACGCCACACCGACCTGGTCGACGCGGACGAGGAGCGTGTCGCCGTCGCAGTCGAGGCTTACGTCCTTCACGTACTGCGCGTGGCCGGACGTGTCGCCCTTGCGCCAGTATTCCTGGCGGGAGCGCGACCAGAAGGTGCCGCGACCCGAGATGAGGGTGCGACGCAGGGCTTCGGCATCCATGTAGCCGAGCATGAGGACCTCGCCCGTGTCGTATTGCTGTACGACGGCCGGCACCAGGCCGTTGTCGGCGAATGCGACGCGTGCGATCTCGGCTTCGACGGCGGCGGTCGAGTCGGGGAGCTGTCCGGCAGTCTGCGGATCGGTCATGAGCGGACCTCGATTCCTTCGGCACGGAGCGAGCGTTTGACGTCGCCGATGGTCAATTGACCGGAGTGGAAGACGCTGGCCGCGAGCACCGCATCGGCGCCCGCCTGCACGGCGGGGGCGAAGTGCGAGACATCGCCCGCCCCACCCGAGGCGATGACGGGCACGGGACTCAGGGCGCGCATGGCGGCGACGAGTTCGAGGTCGAAACCCTCTTTCGTGCCGTCGGCATCGATCGAGTTGACGAGCAGTTCGCCGACGCCGCGCTCGATGGCCTCGCGCGCCCAGGCCAGGGCATCGAGCGTGGTCTCGGTGCGGCCGCCGTGCGTCGTGACGACAAACCCCGAGGGGAGCTCGGCCGAACGTTTCACGTCGAGTGAGAGCACGAGCACCTGGGCGCCGAACACGCCCGAGATCTCGTCGAGCAGATCGGGGCGACGGATGGCGGCGCTGTTGACGCCCACCTTGTCGGCGCCCGAGGCGAGCAGCTTCGAGACGTCTTCGGTGCTGCGGATGCCGCCGCCGACGGTCAACGGGATGAAGACTTGCTCGGCCGTGCGCGCGACCACGTCGTAGGTCGTCGAGCGGTCGTCGACCGTGGCCGTGACGTCGAGGAACGTGAGTTCGTCGGCACCCTGCTCGTAGTACTGGCGCGCGAGGGCGACGGGGTCGCCGGCATCGCGCAGATTCTGGAAGTTGACGCCCTTGACGACGCGGCCGTCGGCCACATCGAGACACGGGATGACGCGGGTGATGACCGACATCGTGCGTGTGTCCTTCCCGCTAGAGCCTGGCGGCGTGGATGGCGCTCACGAGGATGGCTCGGGCACCGAGTTCGTACAACGCATCCATGATGTCGTTGGTTTCTTCGCGTTTGATCATCACGCGGACGGCCACCCACTCGGGGTCGCGCAGGGGCGAGATGGTGGGTGACTCGATGCCGCCGGCGACCGCGGTGGCCTGTTCGAGGAGCGCGACCGGCAGGTCGTAGTCGAGCAGCACGTACTGGCGGGCCACGAGGACCCCCTGCAGGCGGCGACGCAGCGTGGCGAGGCCCGGCTTCTCGTCGCCGTTGCCGATGAGGACGGCCGTGGATTCGAGGATGACGGGGCCGAAGATCTCGAGGCCGGCCTTGCGGAGAGTCGTGCCCGTGGAGACGACGTCGGCGACGGCATCCGCCACACCGAGACGCACAGCGGATTCGACGGCGCCGTCGAGGTGGACGAGCGTGGCCTCGACGCCCGCGCTGCGCAGGAAATCGCCCACGAGGCCCGGGTAGCTGGTGGCGACGCGGACGCCCTGCAGGTCGTCGAGCTGCGCGAAACGACCCTCGGGGCCGGCGAACCGGAACGTGGAGTCACCGAAGCCGAGCGCCTCGATCTCGGTGGCGGTCGAGCCCGAGTCGAGCAGCAGGTCGCGGCCCGTGAGGCCCACGTCGAGCGCGCCCGAACCGACATAGGTGGCGATGTCGCGCGGGCGGAGGTAGAAGAATTCGACGCCGTTGCGGGCATCGATCAGGTGCAGCTCTTTCGGGTCACGACGGGTGGCGTAGCCGGCCTCGGTGAGCATGACGGCGGCCGTCTCGGCCAATGAGCCCTTGTTGGGCACTGCGATTCGCAACATGGAAAAACTTTCGGGTAGAAGAAGTCGGATGACGTGAGCGGAACTCACAGATGTCGGTAGACGTCTTCCGGGCTGAGGCCTTTGGCGATCATCATGACCTGCACGTGATAGATCAGCTGCGAGATTTCTTCGGCGGTCTCGACGTCGCTCTGGTATTCGGCGGCCATCCACACTTCGGCGGCCTCTTCGACGATCTTCTTGCCGATCGTATGCACGCCACCGTCGAGCTCGCGGACCGTGCCACTGCCCTCAGGGCGGTCGATGGCCTTCTGGCTGAGTTCAGCGAACAGGGCGTCGAATGTCTTCACTCACCCAGGTTACTAGTAACGCGGCTACGCGGTGTGCTTGTGGGCGGCGGCCTCGCGGCGTAGCGTGTCGATCGCCAGCGCGGGGTTCTCGGCGCCGAACACGCTCGATCCGGCCACGAACGTGTCGGCGCCGGCTTCTGCCGCGATGGCGATGGTTTTCTCGCTGATGCCGCCGTCGACCTGCAGCCACACGTCGAGACCCGTCTGGGATACGCGTTCGCGCAGGGCCTGCAGTTTGGGCATGGTCTCGGGC
This sequence comes from Okibacterium fritillariae, assembly GCF_052783725.1. NCBI lineage: Bacteria > Bacillati > Actinomycetota > Actinomycetes > Micrococcales > Microbacteriaceae > Okibacterium > Okibacterium fritillariae. The sequence continues at coordinate 1,675,234 of NZ_CP199917.1, read as the reverse complement.
ATGAAGGACTGGCCGCCGAAACCCGGTTCGACGGTCATGACGAGCACCTGGTCGAATTCGGCGAGGAGGTCGAGGTAGGGCTCGACGTCGGTGCCGGGCTTGAGGGCGAGGCCGGCTCGCGCGCCGATTTCCCGCAGGCGCCGGGCCACGGAGACGGGGTCTGTCGTCGACTCGGCGTGGAAGGTAACCGAGTAGGCGCCGAGCTCGGCATAGCCAGGGGCCCACTTCTCGGGGTTGTCGATCATGAGGTGGACGTCGAGCGGGATGGGCGAGACATCCTGGATGCGCCCGGCCATTTGCGGGCCGAACGTGAGGTTGGGCACGAAGTGGTTGTCCATGACGTCGACGTGCACGAGGTCGGCGGTGGCGATGCGGTGCAGGTCGCGTTCCATGTTGACGAAGTCGGCGGCGAGGATGCTGGGGTTGATGCGGGCGGTCATGGCGTCTCCCTATCGTGCGGTTTTGCGAATGAGCGCCACGAACATGGCGTCGGTGCCGTGGCGGTGCGGCCAGAGCTGGGCGACTGTGCCCGCGTGCTCGCCGAGCGCCGTGTCGCCGAGGTCGAGCTCGTGCACTGCGATGCGTTGCAGGGCGGCCGCCGTGTCGAGCAGCTCGGCGTCGGCCCCCCAGCGCCCGAGGGCGGCCAGGACGACGCCGCGGGTCTCGGCGATATGCGGCGAGCACGTGACGTAGGCGACCGTGCCGCCCGGCTTGAGGGCGTCGAAGGCCGAGGTCAACAGGGACGCCTGCAGCACCGTGAGGTCGGCGACATCTTTGGCGGTTTTGCGCCACCGCGCCTCGGGTCGGCGTCTCAGAGCGCCGAGGCCCGTGCAGGGAGCGTCGACGAGGATGCGGTCGTAGGTGTTCGGGCGGTGCTCGCCGATCTGCCGGCCGTCGAGTTCGCTGACTTCGGGGACCTCGGCGAGGGGCCGGATGGCGCGGCGCACGAGTTCGGCCCGCGCCGGCGTGATCTCGTTGGCGTCGAGGTGGGCATGGCCTGTGTGCGCCTCGGCGCCGAGGAGGGCCGTCTTGCCACCGGGCCCGGCGCACAGGTCGAGCCACTGCTCGCCGGCCCGGATCGGCTCGAAGCGGCTGAGCGCGAGGGCGGCCAGCTGCGACCCCTCGTCTTGCACGCGCAGTCGTCCGCCGGCGTGACCGATGGTGGTGTCGGGGTCTCCGTGGCCGAGAGTGAAGCCCACCGGCGAATACTCGTTGGGGTGCGCGTCAGCCGGCGCATCGATCAGGCCGGGCAGGGCGATGAGGTTCACGCGGGGAGCGTCGTTGTCGGCCGCGAGGAGCTGTTCGAGTTCGTCGACGCGCCCTTCGGCGGTCAACGATTGGCGGAAGGCGCGGATGATCCACGCGGGGTGCGCGTATTCGATGGCAAGCCGGTCGTCGGCGTTCTTCGCCCGCGCGAGGACCTTCTCTTTCCATTCGGAGGCTTCGCTGCGAGACAGCGTGCGGAGGACCCCGTTGACGAAGCCGCTGGCCGAGCGTGACCCGACCTCGCGCGCTAGCGAGACGGACTCGTTGACGGCGGCGTGCGACGGGACGCGCATGCCCAGCAACTGGTGAGCCCCGAGGCGCAGCACGTCGAGCACGGGCAGGTCGATGTCGTCGACCGATCGGCCCGCCGCGAGTGCGATCACGCGGTCGTAATAGCCACGCAACCGCAGTGTTCCGTAGCACAGCTCGGTGGCGAGCCCGGCGTCGGCGGTATTGAGGGCTGCCCGCTTGATGGCCGTGGGCAGCAGCAGGTTGGCGTAGGCGTCGTCGCTGCTGACGGCGGCGAGCACGCCGTAGGCCACGCGGCGCGCGGGCTGCACGGTGACGACGGGGGCCGGGCGGCTGCGGGGCCGTTGTCGGCCGGCCGGCCGGGATGCACGTCTGTGGGTGTTGTCGCTCATCGGGCTGAGATCTCCGCTCCGCTGGGAAGGCCGCGCCACCAGTCGACGGCGGCCATCGATTGACGCCCGGCGGGCTGCACACGCACGAGCTCGAGGTTGTCGCCCGACCCGGTGCCGATGTGCACACGTTTGTCGTGCAGGGCGAGCCGTCCGGCGTCGAGGCCTCTGGCGGACGTGCGGGCGAGCGCGAGCACCTTCAGGACCGTGGTGATCGGCTCGGCGGGGGCTGCCGTCGTGTCGTCGGCCGGAGCGATCACGATCTCGGTGTGCGCACCCGGCTCGGGGGTGACGCCGCGATAGTGCGCGAAGACATGCGAGGCTGCGGTCGTCCAGTCGAGGCGCCCGTCGGCGGCCGAGAGTTTCGGGGCCAGCGTGACGTCGCCGGTCTGAGGTTCGGATGTCGCGGTGCCTGCCCCGATCCCGTCGACGACGTCGAGCACCAGGGGCACGCTCTCGGTGGCGTAGGCGTCGAGGAGGTCACCCGCGGTGGCATCGTCTGGCGCAGGAAGCGGTCGCCGCAGGAAGATGTCGCCGGCGTCGAGCTCGGGCACGAGCTGGAAGATCGAGACGCCGGTCTCTGCGTCCCCCGCGATGAGCGAGTGCTGCACGGGGGCGGCACCACGCCACCGGGGCAGCAGAGAGAAGTGCAGGTTGATCCATCCGTGGGTCGGCGTGTCGAGCAGAGCCCGCTTGACGAGCCCGCCGTAGGCGACGATGACGCCGAGGTCGGGTTCGAGCAATCGGATGGCTTCGGTCACCTCGTCGTCGAGGCGGTTGGCTTTGATCACCGTCAGGCCGGCGCGTTCGGCGGCCGCGGCGACGGGCGACGGCGTCATGACCCGTTTGCGACCGACGGGTGCGTCGGCCCGCGTGATGACCGCCACGATCTCGTGCTCGCTCGCGGCGAGCGCCTCGAGGGTGGGGACGGCGACGGCGGGCGTTCCGGCGAAAACGATCTTCATGCGGCGGGTTCCTGTCGGCGATGGTCGGGGGCGGTCATTGGAAGATCTCCGGATCGTCGAAATGCACTTTCAGTGTAGGCGCTGGGCGATAGCCACCCTTGGCGGCGGGTGGGCGTCGTCTCGACGTCGCCGCCTTGACGACGGATGCGCGCAGCGATTTGGCGAGACGCTGGGCCAGCGCATAGTCGGTGCGGATGACGGCGCGGACCTGATCTTTCTCGTGCGGCGTCGGGCCCAGCACGGCGCCCGGCGGGAGCTCGTGTTCGGCGCGGACGTCGTCGATGGCGCGATCGACACTATCGGCCGTGCCGGTCAGCGCGACGACCCGCACCGCGGGTGGGAACCGCAGGGCGCGCCGGTCGTCGAGTTCTTGGCGCGCGAAGCCGGATTGATCCCAGTTGGCCAGGGCCGTGCCGAGCGTTCCCGCGACGCCGGTGAGAACGACGGGCGCGCGGGGGGCGGCGAGGGCCGCGGCGTTGGACCACCAGCGGAGGCAGTCCTCGGCGATGCTGAGCGACTCGGCCGCGAGCATGCGTTCGCCGTCGAGGAGGAGGACGGCCGCGTAGCCGCCCGGGACGAGCGGCTCGGCGCCGCGGGTGGCGACGACGAGTGAGGCCCGTCGATCGATCGTCTGCACGTTGCGTTCGCCATCCGACACGATGACGGTGTGGCCGGGAAACGCCTTGCCGAGTTCTTCGGCCGTGCGACCGGAACCGCGCGTGACGAGCTTGAACAGCTTGTGCTCGCACGTGTCGCACTGCCAATTGACGGCGAGAGCGCCGCAGACCGTGCAGGCGGGCGTGGCTCCGGCGCGCGTGACGCCGAGCGGGCCGTGGCACTCGCGGCACCGCGCCAGATGCGAACAGTTCGCGCAGGCGACCGCGGGGGCATATCCCGGGCGCGCCACCTGCACGAGCACGGGCCCGGTCTCGAGTGCTTCACGGGCGATGCGCCACGCGGTCGAGGGGATGCGGGCGGCCCCCGATGCGGCGTCGGGCTGGTCTTGGCGGGCCGTCTGGATGACGCGCGGGGCGACGAGCGGCTTGGGTGCTTCGGCCGTGAACCACCCCATCTGCACGAGCCGCTCGGTTTCGACGCTGCGGCCGTGGCTGAGGATGACGAGCGCCGCGCCCGATTCTTCTTGCCGCACGAGGGCCGCATCGCGGGCGTGCACGTAGGGCGCCAGCGGTTCGCGGTAGAGGTGGTCGCCGTCGTCCCACATGGCGATCAGACCGAGTCGCGCGCTCGGCGCATAGATCGCGGACCGGTTGCCGACGATCGCGCGCGGGCGGTCGTCGAGCAGGTCGAGGAAGGATGCGTAACGCTCGGCGTTCGACTGCCGCGCATCGACGCGCGAGATCTGTTCGGGCGGCAGCACATCGGCTAGCGCCGCCTCGAGCTGATCCTGATCGCGATAGTCGGGCGTCAGCAGCACCGCCGTGCGCCCTGAGACGACCGTGTTGTGCGCGAGCTCGGCCAGCGTGCGTGCCCAGGAGCCGATCGGCGCGCCCGAAGCGGTTTCGCGCGGGCTGGGAACCGCGTCGAGCGCCAGTCGGCCGCCCCCGGCCACGGTGTGCCACACGCTGTCGCGGTAGCCCGAGATCGGGATCAGCCCGTCCGAGACGTCTGCGGCGTCCGAGACATCTGCGGCGCCTGCGGCGGCTTCGACGGTTCCTGCATGATCATCTCTGCCGCGATCCGCGACAGGCTCCACGCGCGTCACTCCGTCGACATCCGTGTCAGCGCCGGGCTGCGGTGCTGTGTCATCGGATTCGGAGCCCGGTGCTTGTCCGGAGGCCTCGAGCCTGCGTGCCTTCCACGCCTTCTCGACGCGCACCTGTCGCGAGGGGATGGCGAGCCGGAGGATGTCGCTCGCTCCCCCGGCGCTGCGCTCGGACAGCCGGCGCGCCAGCGACCAGACCTCGGGTGTGAGCACGGGCACGTCGGAGACGAGCTCGTCGAGCGGGGTGAGGGCTCCCCCGAAGTCGCTCGTCTCGACGACATCGACCACATAGGCCGCTGCGACGCGGTTCGCGCTGCGCAGAGGTACCTTCACGCGGACGCCCGGCACGACCGACCCGCGGAGCTTCTCGGGGATCGCGTAATCGAACAGGTGGTCGAGCTGGGGCAGCGGCGAGTCGATGACCACCCGGGCGACCGTTCCGGTCTCGGGCAACGCCGAGCCTCCGGTGGGGTCGGCCAGTGGTTCGGCCACGGCGTTAGAGTCCGGCAGCGCTCTGCAGCTGGCTGACGCGGTCGAGACGTTCCCACGTGAAGTCGGGCAGCTCGCGGCCGAAGTGACCGTAGGCGGCCGTCTGCTGGTAGATGGGGCGCAACAGGTCGAGCTCGCGGACGATGGCACCCGGGCGGAGGTCGAAGACCTCACGGATGGCGTCGACGATCGTCGCCTCGGGCACCTTGGCCGTGCCGAAGGACTCGACGTAGAGGCCGACGGGGGCAGCCTTGCCGATGGCGTAGGCCACCTGCACCTCGAGCTTGTCGGCGAAGCCGGCGGCGACCGCGTTCTTGGCGACCCAGCGCAGCGCGTAGGCGGCCGAACGGTCGACCTTCGACGGGTCCTTTCCGCTGAAGGCGCCGCCACCGTGCCGTGCCGCGCCGCCGTAGGTGTCGATGATGATCTTGCGGCCCGTGAGACCGGCGTCACCCTTCGGCCCGCCGACGACGAAACGCCCGGTGGGGTTGATGAGGAACTGCACGTTGCTGGTGTCGAGGTCGATCTTGTCGAGCACGGGGCGGATGACGTGGCGCTCGACCTCGGCGCGCAGCTGGGCCGTTGAGACGGCCTCCGTGTGCTGGGTGGAGAGGACGATGGTCTCGACCGTGCGCGGGATGATGCCCTCGTAGCCGATGGTGACCTGGGTCTTGCCGTCGGGCCGGAGGTAAGCGAGCTCGCCCGACTTGCGCACGGCCGCGAGGCGCTCCGCGAGGCGGTGCGCGATCCAGCTCGGCAAGGGCATGTACTGCGGGGTCTCGGTGGTGGCGAAGCCGAACATGATCCCCTGGTCGCCCGCGCCCTGCTGGTCGAGCGCATCGGAGGAGGACTGCTCGCGGCTCTCGAACGCGTCGTCGACACCCTGGGCGATATCGGCGGACTGCTGGCCGATCGACACGGAGACGCCGCAGGAAGCGCCGTCGAAACCGGCCTCGGACGAGTCATAACCGATGGAGGTGACGAGCTCACGCACGATGGCGGGGATCTCGACGTAGGCGTCGGTCGTGACCTCGCCGGCGACGTGGACGAGGCCCGTCGTGACGAGCGTCTCGACGGCGACACGCGACCGCGGGTCTTCAGTCAGCAAGGCGTCGAGGATGGCATCGGAGATCTGGTCGCAGACCTTGTCGGGGTGCCCCTCGGTAACCGATTCCGACGAGAAGAGACGCAGTTGTGTCATGCAGGTGCCTTACCTTGAATGCCCGTGCGAACCAGCACGGACGGGTGAACGGTGTGAGTGGATGCCCGCCTCACGGTCTTCACAACTATATCCGGGGCATCCGACAGCCCCCGGGTGGTTGCGCGACTGTGAAGAACTTCGCGGTATCTCTCCTGGGGAGAACGGTTTGCGACGCGAAAAAGTCCCCGAGCTGCGCCACGACCGACAGAAAAGGCCGCCACCCGAAGGTGACGGCCAAACCTGATGGGAAGTTCACGCGAGTGAACCCGCCGAGCGGATCGCGCTTAGGAAGCGGGAACGATCGGCTTGAGAACCAGCTTGTCCTCGTTGATCTCGTGCATCGCGACCGACAGCGGCTTGTCTTCGACGTTGGAGTCGACGAGCGGCCCCACGTTGTCGAACAGGCTGCCTTCGTGCAGGTCGGAGTAGTAGTCGTTGATCTGACGCGCGCGCTTGGACGCGAAGATGACGAGGGCGTACTTCGAGTCGACCTTCGAGAGCAGGTCGTCGATGGGCGGGTCGATGATTCCGGTGAGCTTGTCAGCCATGGTCACACTCCTCGTGTGGGTATTGATGGAAAGTCTGCTGGGGATGATGTTCCGGTCTGACGATGCGATGAGCATCGACCCGATTAACGGGATGACCCGGAATTCCCGCGAGTCTTGATCAAGTCTACGACTTCTTCCGCCGCTTCGGCGACCGTGTTGTTGACGACCTTCACATCGAACTCGTTTTGCGCCGCCAATTCGATCTTGGCCGTGGCCAGGCGACGCTCGCGTTCCTCTTCGCCCTCGGTGCCGCGCCCGACGAGCCGGCGCACCAGTTCATCCCAGCTCGGCGGCAGCAGGAACACCAGCGTGGCGTCGGGCATGGCCTGGCGCACCTGGCGGGCACCCTGCAGGTCGATCTCGAGAAGGACGCTCTCGCCGCGACGGAGTGCCGCTTCGATGGGCGCGCGCGGCGTGCCGTAGCGGTAGGCGTTGTGCACGGTCGCGTATTCGAGCAGCTCGCCCTCGACGATCATGCGGTCGAACTCGGTGTCGTCGACGAAGTAGTAGTTGACGCCCTCGACCTCTCCGGGTCGCGGCTGGCGCGTCGTGGCCGACACCGACAGCTGCACCTCGGGGTGGTGCTCGCGGATGTAGTTCGCGACCGTGCCCTTGCCGACGGCCGTTGGGCCAGCCAGCACGATCAAGCGGCTGCGCTTGCGCGAACGGTTGGTCGCCTCACGTTCGATGAGGAAGTTGCGCAGCCGCACCCGCTGCTTCTGGCCGAGGCCGCCCACGCGCTTGGCGGGCGAGATGCCGAGGTCTTCGAGGATCTTCGCGAGCTTCGTGGCACCGATGGCCGGCACGCTGAGCAAGAAGTCCGTGACCCGAAGGCGTCCCTCCACGCCCTCCGGATCTGCGATGGCCCGGTCCAGAATCTGGAGGGCCGAAACCTGTCCGTCGGCGATACGTGCCTTGACCGTGGCACGGGCGCGTCGGGCGGCGACAGCAGCTCGAGACGCCGCAACGCGGTCGACCTCGGGCGGGCGCCGGGGGGAAGTTTCAGGCAATGTTGCTTCTCACATCCTTTGCTTGGTTCTTGATCGCGGCGGCGATACCGGCGGGGCCGGCGTCGAGCACACTCCGCGACTGGGCGACGATGACACCGGGGCTCATGGGCCCGAAGATGTCGGCCGACTGAGATACGGCCGCGCCTTGATGCCCGAAACCGGGCGCTAATACAGGTAACACGGGAGAGGGGCGGAAGTCGAGTTGGAACTCGGCGAGCCGCAGAGTTGCACCAATAACCACACCGACCGAGCCGAGCTCGGTCTCCCCCGCCGCAGCGTTCGAGGCGACGATGTCGTCGACGATGGCGCGGGCGACGCGACGGGGTGCCACATCATCCGCGGCGGCATTCGTCGTGCCTGTCGCACCATCGGCGGCCGAGCCATTTGACGAGCCACTGTTCGAGCCGATGTGCGAGTCGACCCGAGCGTCGATGAAAGCGCGCTGGATGTCGCGACCCTCGGGGTTGCTCGTCGCCGCGAGCACGAACACGCCCTTGCCGTGCTGGCGCGCCAACCGGATGGGAGCCTCGAGCGACCCGACGCCCTGGTAGGCGACGAGGGTGACGGCATCCGCTTCGAGGGGCGAGCCGGGGCGCAGCCAGGTCTCACCGTAGGCCTCGACGCTCGTGCCGACGTCGCCGCGCTTGGCGTCGGCGATCACGAGGAGGCCGGCCGCGCGTGCCGCGGCGATGACCTCTTCGAGCGCCGCATACCCACGCGAACCGTGGCGCTCGAAGAACGCCACCTGCGGCTTGACGATGCCCGCCTGCCCCGCGCTGGCCTCGACGACCCGCAGGCCGAACTCGCGCAAACCCGCGGCGTCGTCAGAGAGGCCCCACGCCGACAGGAGGTAGGGGTGGGGGTCGATACCCACCGAGAGCCGCCCGAAGCGCCCGAAGGCGTCGTTCAGGCGGTCTCCGAAGGTGGGTGCGCCGGCCCCCGTCATGCCGGCGAGACGCTGCCGGCCGAAGCCGAAACGAGCTCGGCGGCACGCGAGGCGCGGTCGGCCCGGTCCTGGGCGTATTCCTGCAGCGAGCGGACGTCGAAACCGGTGCGGATGGCCTCGAGCGATGCCACGGCCGCGGTCAGCTCCGCGATCGTCGTGAACAGGGGCTTGTCTTCGGCCACGGCGGCCGCGCGGATTTCGTAGCCGTCGGCACGAGCCGAGCGACCGGACGGCGTGTTGATCACGACATCCACCTCGTTGCGGTTGATGAGATCCACGATGGACGGCTCGCCCACGGATGCCTCGTTGCCCTCGGAGAACTTGCGCACGGTGCGCGCCGAGATGCCGTTGCGGTTGAGCACCTCTGCCGTGCCCTCGGTCGCAAGGATCTCGAAGCCCAGCTCCTTGAGGCGCAGGATGGGGAGCACGATGGAGCGCTTGTCGCGGTCGGAGACCGAGACGAAGACGGTTCCGCCGAGCGGCATCCCGCCGTAGGCTGCGGCCTGGCTCTTGGCGAAGGCCCGCGGGAAGTCGCGGTCGATGCCCATGACCTCACCGGTCGAACGCATCTCGGGCCCGAGCACGGAGTCGACGATGTCGCCCGCCTTGGTGCGGAAGCGCTTGAAGGGCAGCACGGCCTCCTTGACGGCGACCGGCGAGTCCATGGGCACGCGGGAACCGTCGACGGGGGGCAGCAGCCCCGAGTCGATGAGCGATCGCACGGTCGAGCCGACCATGATGAGCGACGCGGCCTTGGCGAGCGGGATGCCGAGCGCCTTGGACACGAACGGCACCGTGCGAGACGCCCGTGGGTTGGCCTCGAGCACGTAGAGCACGCCCGCGCCGATGGCGAACTGCACGTTCAGCAGGCCGCGCACGCCGACACCCTCGGCGATGGCGCGCGTCGCCTCACGCACCTGGTCGATCTGCGAACGGCCGAGCGTGACGGGCGGCAGGGTGCACGAGGAGTCACCCGAGTGGATGCCGGCCTCTTCGATGTGCTCCATGACGCCGCCGATGTAGAGCTCTTCGCCGTCGTACAGCGCGTCGACGTCGATCTCGATGGCGTCGTCGAGGAACCGGTCGACGAGCAGCGGGTGCTGCGGGCCGATGATGCCCTGGTCAGCCATGCGGTCGAAGTAGTCGACGAGCGAGGCCGTGTCGTAGACGATCTCCATGCCGCGGCCGCCGAGCACGAAGCTCGGGCGCACGAGCACGGGGTAGCCGATCTCTTCGGCCACGGTGACGGCGCCGGTGACCTCGGTGGCGGTGCCGTTGCGGGGCGACAGGATGCCCGCGGCGTCGAGGATGGCGGAGAAGGCGCCGCGCTCTTCGGCCAGGTCGATGGCTTCGGGCGTGGTGCCGAGAATCGGGATGCCGGCGGCCTTCAGCCCGGCCGCGAGCCCGAGTGCGGTCTGCCCGCCGAGCTGCACGACGACGCCGACGAGTTCGCCGGACTGGCTTTCGGCGTGCACGATCTCGAGCACGTCTTCGAGCGTGAGGGGCTCGAAGTAGAGCCGGTCGCTCGTGTCGTAGTCGGTGGAGACCGTCTCGGGGTTGCAGTTGATCATGATGGTCTCGTAGCCCGCGTCGCGCAGGGCGAACGAGGCGTGCACGCACGAGTAGTCGAACTCGATGCCCTGACCGATGCGGTTCGGGCCGGAACCCAGGATGACGACCTTGCGGCGGTCGCTCGCGATGACCTCGGTCTCCTGGTCGTAGCTCGAGTAGTGGTAGGGCGTGAGGGCCGGGAACTCGCCGGCGCAGGTGTCGACGGTCTTGAACACGGGGCGCACGCCGAGGATGTGGCGCACCTCGCGCACCTCGGTCTCGCCGAAGCCGCGCAGCTGCCCGATCTGGGCGTCGGAGAAGCCGTGGTTCTTGGCGACCGTGAGCACCTCCGAGTCGAGCACGTCAGCCGTGCGCACGAAGTCGGCGACCTCGTTGATGAGCACGATCTGGTCGATGAACCAGGGGTCGATCTTGGTGGCCTCGAAGACCTGCTCGGCCGTCGCGCCGGCACGCAGGGCCTGCTGCACGACGACGATGCGGCCGTCGGTGGGAACCTTGCTGACCTCGAGCAGCTCATCCACCGAGCGGGTCTCCTCGCCCCAGTGGAAGCTGGAGCCGCGCTTCTCGAGCGAGCGCAACGCCTTCTGCAGGGCCGTGGCGTAGTTGCGGCCGATGGCCATGGCCTCGCCGACGGACTTCATGGTGGTCGTCAGCGTGGGGTCGGCGGCCGGGAACTTCTCGAACGCGAAGCGCGGAACCTTGACGACCACGTAGTCGAGCGTGGGCTCGAAACTCGCGGGCGTGACCTTGGTGATGTCGTTGGGGATCTCATCGAGGCGGTAGCCGATGGCGAGCTTTGCGGCGATCTTGGCGATCGGGAAGCCCGTGGCCTTGGAGGCGAGGGCGCTCGAGCGCGAGACGCGCGGGTTCATCTCGATGACGATGATGCGACCGTTGGCGGGGTCGATGGCGAACTGGATGTTGCAACCACCCGTGTCGACGCCGACGGCGCGGATGATGTCGATGCCGATGTCGCGCAGGCGCTGGTATTCGCGGTCGGTCAGCGTGAGGGCCGGGGCGACCGTGATCGAGTCGCCCGTGTGCACGCCGACGGGATCGACGTTTTCGATGGAGCAGACGACGACCGTGTTGTCGGCCGTGTCGCGCATGAGCTCGAGCTCGTATTCCTTCCAGCCGAGGATCGACTCCTCGAGCAGCACCTCGCTGGTGGGGCTGGAGTGGATGCCGTCGCCCACGATGCGCACGAGCTCGGCTTCGGTGTAGGCGAAGCCCGAGCCGAGACCGCCCATGGTGAAGGAGGGGCGCACGACGAGGGGGTAGCCCAGGTCCTTCGCGAACTCTTTGGCCTCCTCGACGGTGCGGGCGATGTGGCTGCGCGCGACATCCGCACCGGCTTCGATCACGAGGTCTTTGAAGAGCTGGCGGTCCTCGCCCTTCTGGATGGCTTCGACCTTGGCGCCGATGAGCTCGACGTCGTACTTGGCGAGCGTGCCCGCGTCGTGCAGGGCGATGGCCGCGTTGAGGGCCGTCTGACCACCGAGTGTCGGCAGCACCGCATCCGGTCGTTCTTTCTGGATGATGGTCTCGATGACCTCGGGCGTGATGGGCTCGATGTAGGTCGCGTCGGCGAAGTCGGGGTCGGTCATGATGGTGGCCGGGTTCGAGTTGACGAGGATGACGCGCACGCCCTCTTCGCGCAACACGCGGCAGGCCTGCGTGCCCGAGTAGTCGAATTCTGCGGCCTGGCCGATCACGATCGGGCCGGAGCCGATGACGAGAACGCTCTTGATGTCGTCGCGCTTGGGCATTAGTTGTTGTCTCCTGTGGTGGCGTCGGTGCTCGCGGCTGTGCTGGCGTCGGCCTTCAGGCGGATGACCATGTCGCGGAAGCGGTCGAAGAGGTAGTTCGCATCGTGCGGTCCTGCGGCAGCTTCGGGGTGGTACTGCACCGAGAAGGCGGGGATGTCGAGGCACTGCAGGCCCTCGACCACGTTGTCGTTGAGGCCGTAGTGGCTGACCTCGACGCGGCCGAAGCCCTGCGACGACTCGTGCACGCCCTCGATGGGCGCGTCGACCGCGAAGCCGTGGTTTTGCGAGGTGATCTCGACACGGCCGGTCGACTTGTCGAGCACGGGCTGGTTGATGCCGCGGTGGCCGAAGGGCAGCTTGTAGGTGCCGAAGCCCAGCGCGCGGCCGAGCAGCTGGTTGCCGAAGCAGATGCCGAAGTAGGGCGTGCCGTCGCGCAGCACGTCGCGGAGCAATTCGACGTGGTGGTCGCTCGCGGCCGGGTCGCCCGGGCCGTTGGAGTAGAAGAGCGCGTCGGGCTTGAGCGAGCGCACGTGATCGGCGCTCACGTTCTGCGGCAGCACGACCACGTCGAAGCCGCGCTCCGAGAGGTAGGTGAGGGTGCTCTTCTTCACGCCGAGGTCGAGCACGGCGACCCGGCCCACGCGTTCGCCGGTCGCGGCGATCTCGTAGGGGTGCTGTGTCGACACCTCGGCCGACAGGTTGAGGCCGCGCATATCGCGTCCCTCACGCACCAGGTCGAGCTGCGTGCCGTCCGAGAGGTCGGCGTCGGCGCCCGAGAAGACGCCGGCCTTCATGGCTCCGGCCGAGCGGATGTGGCGCGTGATGGCGCGCGTGTCGACACCCGCGATGCCCACCACGCCGTCCTTCTCGAGCTGCGCGTCGAGCGTGCCCTCGGAGCGGTGGTTGGACACGATGCGGGAGGGGTCGCGCACCACGTAACCGGCGACCCAGATGCGCGCCGACTCTTCGTCTTCGGCGTTGACACCCGTGTTGCCGATGTGCGGCGCGGTCATGAGCACGATCTGCCCGGCGTAGGACGGGTCGGTCAGCGTCTCCTGATAGCCGGTCATACCGGTCTGGAAGACGATCTCGCCGAGGGTCTGGCCGGTGGCACCGAAGGCCTGGCCGGTGAAGCGCGTGCCGTCTTCGAGGACGAGCACCGCCTTCGCCTTACTGCGGAAAGGGGATGAGGTCATGTCAGTTCTCCTTCGTGCTGGGACCGGCGGGGGCCGTTCCAGCGGTACCGAGGCGTCGGATGGCTTCGAGCACTTCGGTTTGTCGGGGGGATTCGATCAGCCGGAGATAGCTCTCGGCGAAGTCGGGGGTGGGGATGCCGGTGGACCAGCGCACGCGGATCAACCCGTCGGATTCGACCACGCGGTCGATCGTCCAGGTGGCCGTCGATGCGTCGGCGAGCCGGTCGGCGGGGATGAACACGGGGTGCTCCCCCGGGATCTGCAGCAGCAGACCCTCGGTCGCGACGATGAGCTCGGCTCGGGCACGGAACCCGAGGCCGGGCAACGCCAGCCGCTCGAGGGGTTGGCCGGCGCGGGACGTGGCGACGTAGAAGACGTCGGCGGTGAGGATGGGATGCAGCGACTCGGGTGCGGTGGGCAGGGCCGGTATCGCGGCATCCCTGCGTCGTCGCCCGCGCCACGCCCACACCATGGCGCCCAGAATGAGCGCCAGGAAGGCGACGACGAAGAAGCCGGGAATGAGGCGGCTATCCACGGACGGCTCCCCCAGCTGCGTCGGACGTTGCGGCCCGGAACACGCGCGCCTTCTCGGCGACCACGGCCGAGTCGAGCACGCGCCCGTCGGCGACCGTTGCATAGCCGTCGTGGAAGGTGTGCAGCACGCGGCCCGGCAGCTCGATGCCCGCGTAAGGCGTGTTGCTCGACTTGCCAGCGAGGTCCTCGGTGCCGAATGAGCGGCGGGCCGATGTGTCATAGAGCACGACGTTGGCCGGGGCTCCCACGGCGATGCCGCGCTCGTAGCCTTCGATGCGGCCGATGTGCGCGGGCGTTTGCGACAGGATGCGCGCGACATCCGCCCAGCCGATGAGGCCCGTCTCGACCATGGCCTCGTGCACGACGGAGAGCGCGGACTCGAGGCCCACCATGCCGTTGGCCGCGGCATCCCACTCGCAGTCCTTCGCCTCGACGGGGTGCGGCGCGTGGTCGGTGGCGACGATGTCGATGGTGCCGTCGGCCAGAGCGTGGCGCAGCGCCTCGACGTCTTCGCGTCGGCGCAGGGGCGGGTTCACCTTGAACCGCGAGTCGTAGTCGCGCACGAGGTCTTCGGTGAGCAGCAGGTGGTGCGGCGTGACCTCGGCCGTGACCGGGATGCCGCGAGCCTTCGCCCAGCGGATGACATCGACCGAACCGGCCGTCGACACATGGCAGACGTGCAGGCGCGAGCCCACGTGTTCGGCCAGCAGCACGTCGCGAGCGATGATCGATTCTTCGGCGACGGCGGGCCAGCCGGCGAGGCCGAGCTCACCCGACAGCGAACCCTCGTTCATCTGGGCGCCCTCGGTGAGGCGCGGCTCTTGGGCGTGCTGGGCGATGACGCCGTCGAACGCCTTGACGTATTCGAGGGCGCGTCGCATGAGCAGCGGGTCGGAGACGCAGAACCCGTCGTCGGAGAAGACGCGCACCGAGGCTCGAGAGGACGCCATGGCGCCCAGCTCGGCCAGGCGCTCGCCCTTCAACCCGACCGTGACGGCGCCGATGGGCTGCACGCGCGCGAACCCCGAATCGAGGCCGAGGCTCAGTTCTTGTTCGACGACACCGGCCGTGTCGGCCACGGGCGAGGTGTTGGCCATGGCGAAGACGGTCGTGAAACCGCCGGCCGCGGCAGCGCGCGTGCCCGTCAGAACGGTCTCGGACTGCTCGTAGCCGGGCTCGCGCAGGTGGGTGTGCAGGTCGACGAGGCCGGGCAGGGCCAGCAGCCCGTCGGCGTCGATGCGCGTCGCTCCGGCCGGGGCGTCGAGACCCGAACCCAGCTCACGAATAACGCCGCCTTCGATCAGGATGTCGGAGCGCGAACCATCCGCGAGGGTGGCGCCTTCGATCAGGGAGACTTCGGTCATCCGGCTCATGATCCTTCCTCCGTGTTGCCCGAGAGCAGTAGGTAGAGCGCCGCCATTCGCACGGAGACGCCGTTCGAGACCTGTTCGCGCACCGTGGACATCGCCGAATCGGCGGCGCGAGACGAGATCTCGAGGCCTCGGTTCATCGGGCCGGGGTGCATCACAATGCTATCCGGCCCGAGACGCGCGAGACGCTCATCGTCGAGGCCCCAGCGGCGGGAGTACTCGCGCGGGTTGGGGAAGAAGGCGTCGCGCATGCGCTCGGTCTGGATGCGCAGCATCATGACGACATCCGGCCGGCCCTCGTCGATCGCCACGTCGAGGTCGTAGAGGATGCGCGCGGGCCAGGCGGCGAGATCGACGGGGAGCAGCGTCGGCGGGGCCACGAGCGTGACCTCGGCGCCGAGGGTGTCGAGCAGCCACACGTTCGAGCGGGCCACGCGCGAGTGCAGGATGTCGCCCACGATCGTGACCTTCACGCCGTCGAGCCCGGCGCCGCGCGAGGCCCCCGGGCGCAGGCGGCGGCGAATCGTGAAGGCGTCGAGCAGGGCCTGCGTGGGGTGCTCGTGCGTGCCGTCGCCCGCGTTCAGAACGCCCGCGTCGATCCATCCGCTGTTGGCGAGCGTGCGGGGTGCGCCCGAGGCGCCGTGGCGGATCACGACGGCGTCGGCACCGATGGCCTGCAGCGTCTGGGCGGTGTCTTTCAGGCTCTCGCCCTTCGACACGCTCGAACCCTTGGCGCTGAAGTTGATCACGTCGGCCGAGAGGCGCTTGGCGGCTGCCTCGAACGAGATGCGCGTGCGGGTCGAGTCCTCGAAGAAGAGGTTGACGACGGTCTTGCCGCGCAGCGTGGGCAGTTTCTTGACCTCGCGCAGCTGCGTGTCGGCCATGTCTTCGGCGATGTCGAGCAGGCGGATGGCAGCGGCGCGATCGAGATCGCGGGTCGAGAGCAGGTGCCTCATGCGTCGGCCCCCTCGATCGAGACGTATTCGTCGCCGTCGAGCTCGGTGAGCCGCACGTTGATGCGCTCGTCGAGCGCGCTCGGCAGGTTCTTGCCCACGAAGTCGGGTCGGATGGGCAGCTCGCGGTGGCCGCGGTCGATCAGTGCGGCAAGACGCACGACGCGGGGCCGCCCGTAGTCGCCGAGCGCGTCGAGTGCGGCGCGGATGGTGCGGCCCGAGAACAGCACGTCGTCGACGAGGACGACGGTCTTACCGTCCACTCCCCCGGCAGGGATGCGGCTGGGTTGCGGGTTGCGGGTGGGATGCCGCCCGAGGTCGTCGCGGTAGAGCGTGACGTCGAGGGCGCCGAACGGGATGTCCTGACCCGAGATCTGGCTCACGAGCCCGGCCACGCGCTCGGCGAGGAGCACGCCGCGGGTGGGGATGCCGAGGATGACGAGATCGTCTGCGCCGCGGTTGGACTCGAGGATCTCGTGGGAGATGCGAGTCAACGCCCGGGCGATGTCAGCCTGGTGAAGCACGGTTCGCGCGCTCATTCAGACTCCCTTCTCCGCCTCTCTGGACGGTGTTAAAGGTTGTCGATAGTGAGGCTCAGCTTAGCAGGATCAGGCGTCGTACAACTCGAGCGGCAGGCCATCCGGGTCGAAGAAGAAGAGCATCTTGCGGCCGGTGTGCGGGTCAATGCGGACCTCTTCGACGCGCACCTGTTGCTCGACGAGTTCGGCGCGGCAGGCCGCGACGTCGTCAACAGCAAACGCGAGGTGCCGCAGACCCTGGGCTTCGGGGCTCGGGCGCACGGGAGCGTTCGGGAACGAGAACAGCTCGATGAGATATTCGCCGTTGAGGGCGAGATCGCCCATCCAGCTGTCGCGCTCGGCGCGATACACCTCGGTGAGGAGCTCGCAGCCGAGCACGCGCTGATACCAGGCCTTGGACGCCTCGTAGTCGCTCGCGATGATCGCGATGTGGTGGACGCGCTTGAGCTTCATCGACGGTTAGAGCGCGGCGTTCGACTGGGCGATCTTGGCCAGGAGGCCGTTGATGAAACCGGCCGAGTCGTCGGTCGACAGCGTCTTGGCCGCCTCGACGGCCTCATCGATGGCGACGGCGGTGGGGACCTCGTCGTTGAAGAGGATCTCCCAGACACCCATGCGCAGGATGGCGCGGTCGAGCGTGGGCATGCGCTGCAGGGTCCAGCCCTGCGCGTAGCTCTCGATCTGCTCGTCGATCTCGTCGCGGTTGTCGATCACACCGTCGACGATGTCGCGGGCGTAGAGCCAGGATGCTTCGCGCTGCGGCTCGCTGGCCGCGCGCTTGGCCTCTTCCTGCAGGGCGTCGGCGAAGTCCATCTCGCGCAGGTCGGCGACATAGAGGATATCGATGGCCCGTTTGCGGGCCTTGGTGCGGGCGCTCACTAGTCGCTGACGCGACCCAGGTAGTCACCGGTGCGGGTGTCGACCTTGACCTTGGTGTTCTGCTCGACGAAGAGCGGAACCTGGATCTGGTAGCCGGTCTCGACGGTGGCAGGCTTGGTGCCGCCCGTGGAGCGGTCGCCCTGCAGGCCGGGCTCGGTGTAGGTGATCTCGAGCACGACGGATGCGGGCAGGTCGACGTAGAGCGGGTTGCCGTTGTTCAGCGCGATGGTGACCGTCTGGTTCTCGAGCAGGAAGTTGGCGGCATCGCCGACGACCGCTGCGGGAACGTTGATCTGGTCGTAGTCGGTCGCGTCCATGAAGACGTAGTTGTCGCCGTCGTTGTAGAGGTAGCTGTATTCGCGGCGGTCGACGTTCTCGATGTCGATCTTGGTGCCCGCATTGTAGGTCTTGTCGACGACCTTGCCGGTCATGACGTTCTTCATCTTGGTGCGCACGAAGGCGCCGCCCTTGCCCGGCTTCACGTGCTGGAACTCGATGACGTTCCACAGCTGGCCGTCGATGTTCAGGACCACGCCGTTCTTGATGTCAGCGGTAGATGCCATGGGGTTTTGGTGTCCGTTCGTGAGGTGTGGAGGAGGCATCCGCGATGCCCGACGTTCGAGTTTAGCGGCAGACGGGTTTCGCGGCCAATGGAGCGCCGTCTAGCGCGTGAGGAGGTAGTGCAGCGCGAGGCGATAGGAGTCGAAGCCGAAGCCCGCGATGACGCCCGTGGCCACACCGGAGATGACGCTCGTGTGGCGGAAACGTTCGCGCGCGTGGGGGTTCGAGATGTGCACTTCGACGAGCGGGATGTCGGCGGTGTGCAGTTGGGCTGCAGCATCCCGGAGCCCGTAGCTGTAATGCGTGAAGGCCGCGGGGTTGAGGATGACGGGGGTGCGGGTGTCGACGGCCTCGTGCAGCCAGTGGATGAGCTCGGCCTCGTCGTCGGTCTGGCGCAGGTCGATGCTCACGGGAGCCGAATCGCCGGAGCCGCGGGCCGCTCGTTCGGCGTCTTCGGCGAGTGCCGAGCGCAGCGACTCGAGATCGGCCGAGCCGTAGACGTCGGGTTCGCGCGAACCCAGGCGCCCGAGGTTGGGGCCGTTGAGAACAAGGATGCGGTGGGCCATGGCTGTCAGCGTAGCGCCGCTCACGACGCGATCTCCTGGTAGGCGGCGAAGAGCAGCGAGGTGTCGGGGCTCGTCAGCACCGTCGGCTTGCCGATCTCGTCGAGCACGATGAAGCGCAGCATGCCCGAGCGCACCTTCTTGTCCTTCTTCATGGTGGCGAGGAGGGTGGGCCAGCGGCCGGCGGGGTATTCGTGCGGGAGGGACAGCGAGTCGAGGATGCGGCGGTGGCGGTCGACGGCCTCGTCGGAGAGGCGGCCGGCGAGGCGCGAGAGTTCTGCCGCGAACATCATGCCGACGCCGACGGCCGCTCCGTGTCGCCACTGGTAGCGCTCGGCGTGTTCGACGGCGTGGCCGAGCGTGTGGCCGTAGTTGAGGATCTCTCGAAGACCGGCCTCGCGGAAGTCCTCGCCGACGACGCGCGCCTTGAGGCCGATGGCCAGCTCGATGACGCGACGGAACTCCGGGGTGGAGGGATCGGTCGCGCGGTCGACATCCGCTTCGACGATGTCGAGGATCTCGGTCTCGGCGATGAAACCGGCTTTGACGACCTCGGCGAACCCGGCGAGGATCTCGTTCTTCGGCAGGCTGTCGAGCAGGTCGAGGTCGGCGAGCACGGCGGCGGGGGCGTAGAACGAGCCGACGAGGTTCTTGCCCTCGTTCGTGTTGATGCCGGTCTTGCCGCCGATGGAGGCATCGACCATGCCGAGCACGGTGGTGGGGATCTGGATGAGGCGCACGCCGCGCAGCCAGGTGGCCGCGACGAAGCCCGCGAGGTCGGTGACCGCGCCTCCCCCGAAGCCGATGACGGCGTCGGTGCGCGCGAAGTCGGCCTGGCCGAGGATCTGCCAGCAGAAGGCGGCCACCTCGACGCGCTTGGCGCCCTCGGCGTCGGGCACCTCGGCGAGCAGCACCTCGTAGTGTTCGCTGAGCTCGGCGCGCAGCTTCTCGGCCTTCGCGCCGACGGTGGGCGTGTGCACGATGAGCACCTTGCGCACGGCGTCGCCGAGGTCGGTGGGCAGGTCGCCCAGGATGCCGCGGCCGATGCGGATGGGATAGGGCGACGTTCCGGGCACCTCGATCACGGTCGTGCCAGTGGTGCCAGTAGTGCCGGTGGCGACGCCATTGTCGATGCTGTCGGCGCTGCCGTTGTCGGTGCTGCTCATGCTTTCTCCTTCGCCCAGGTGGCGATGCGATCGGCGATCTGCATGATCGGTCCGGTCGATGTGTCGAATGTGACGCTCGCGAGCGACTCGTAGATGTGGGCACGCTCGTCGTAGATGCGCTGCCAGTTCTCGATGCCGTCGGCCAGCAGGGGTCTCGCGTCGGTCGTGATGCGCGCCGCGACGGCCTCAGCCGTGACGGTCAACAGGACAACGGGATGCTGACGCAGGTCGTTCTGGGTGTCCTCGTCGAGGATCGCTCCCCCGCCAAGTGAGACGACGGCGGGTTCGGAGAGGGCTTGACGCACGGCTTCACGCTCGAGACGGCGAAAATGCTCCTCGCCGTGGTCGCGAAAGATCTCCGTGATCGGTCCGTGTTGGGCGACGACGCGTTTGTCGGTGTCGACGAATGGCACGCCCAGGGTGCGGGCGACCCGCCGTCCGACCTTCGTCTTCCCGCTGCCCATCGGCCCGATGAGCACGACCGGGAGCGGCGGATGCTGGGCCACGATCCCTACGCTCCGGTGCCGGTGCCGGTGGCGGAGCCAGTCCCGCTGCCTGCGTCGCCGCTCGCGTGGGTGCCGTCGCCTGCGTGGGTTCCGCTGTCGTTGTCCGCGCCGATGTCGGTGCTGATGGCGTTGCCGTAGTCATTGTCGGTGCTCGGCGTCGAGCCCCAGTCGCTCGGCGGCGCATCCGTCGCGTCCTGTCCGGTGCGCAGCTCGGTCGGGATAGCGGCGAGGTAGGCTTTCAGGTTGCGTCGGGTCTCTTCGATCGAGTCGCCGCCGAATTTCTCGAGCACGGAGTTGGCGAGCACGAGCGCGACCATGGCCTCGGCCACGACACCCGCGGCGGGCACGGCGCACACATCGGAGCGCTGGTGGTGGGCGCCCGCTGCCTCGCCGGTTGCGACATCCACCGTGCGCAGCGAATGCGGAACCGTGGCGATGGGCTTCATGCCGGCGCGCACCCGCAGAACGGTGCCCGTGGACATGCCGCCCTCGGTGCCGCCCGCTTTGTCGCTCGAGCGCAGGATCTCGTCGCCGATCTGGAACAGCTCGTCGTGGGCCTCGCTGCCGCGACGCGTGGTGGTGAGGAAACCGTCGCCGATCTCGACGCCCTTGATGGCCTGGATGCCCATGAGGGCTTGCGCGAGCTGGCCGTCGAGGCGGCGGTCCCAGTGCACGTGCGAGCCGAGGCCGGGGGGAAGATTGTAGGCGAGCACCTCGACGACGCCGCCGAGGGTGTCGCCCGTGTGTTTGGCGTCGTCGACCTCGGCCACCATGCGCGCGCTCGTGGCCGCGTCGAAGCAGCGCAGCGGGTCGGCGTCGAGCGCGTCGACGTCGCCCGGCTTCGGCAACGCGGCGCCTTCGGGCACGCGTACGGGACCGATGGAGAGGGTGTGGCTGACGAGCTCGATGCCGAGTTCGCCCAGGAAGGAGCGGGCCACGGCGCCGAGGGCGACGCGCGCGGCGGTTTCACGGGCGCTGGCGCGCTCGAGGATGGGCCGGGCCTCATCGAAGCCGTATTTCTGCATGCCGACAAGGTCGGCGTGGCCGGGGCGAGGTCGCGTGAGCGGGGCGTTGCGGCCGCGAGATGTCTCGGTTGCCTCGACTTTTTCGGGGCTCATGACCTCGACCCATTTGGGCCATTCGGTGTTGCCGATGCGCAGGGCGATGGGGCTGCCGAGGCTCTCGCCGTGGCGCACACCGCCCGAAATGGTGAGCTGGTCTTCTTCGAACTTCATGCGCGAGCCGCGCCCGTAGCCGAGTTTGCGGCGGGCGAGATCGGCGCGGATGGAGTCGAGTGATACGGGAATCCCGGCAGGCAGACCCTCGATGATGGCAACGAGTTCTGGGCCGTGGGACTCGCCTGCGGTGAGCCAACGAAGCATTTTTCCATCCTTCCATATCCGCTGGGCGCGCCTTCGCAGATGACGGGTCGGCTGCGGGCGCTCCTTAAGCGGCGGGCCGGACGATGCCGACGGCGGCGAACATCGATTCGAGAATGGCGGGTTCGTCGGGCAGCACCGCGAGGGGGTCGCCGAGCACGAAGATGCGCACCTGGATGAGCGCCTGGTGCACGAGCATGTCGAGCCCGCTGGCGGCGCGGCTGCCCTGCGCTGCCCACCGTTGGCCGAGGGCACTCGGCCAGGGGTCGTAGGCGACATCGAGCAGGGTCGAGCGGGCGACGAGCTCGTCGGGCAGCGGATGCTCGAGCGAGGCCGTTCCCGGAAGCGTCGAGATGACGACATCCACGTCGCCGAGGCCCGCCCAACCCGAGGATAATTCGCGCACGTGGAGGGCGACGCCGAGGTTGTCGGCTACGTCGCGGAGTGGTTCGGCGCGCGCTGCCGATCGTGCCGCCACCGTGATGTCGCGTGCCCCGAGTTGGGTCAGTGCCGCGAGGGCAGAGGCCGCGGTGGCCCCGGCGCCGAGGATCAGTCCGTGGCTGACGCTTGACGTGCCCGTGTCTCTCAGGGCGCCGGCGATGCCGGCGACGTCGGTGTTGAAGCCCTGGATGCGGCGTCCGCTCGCGTCATCGAGGCGCAGCGTATTGACGGCGCCCGTCACCTGCGCCGTGCGGTCGAGTGTCTCCGAGAGCGCGAAGGCCTGTTGTTTGAGTGGCATCGTGAGCGACAACCCGCGCCACTCGGGCCCGAGCGCCGAGACGATGTCGGCGAGCTGCTCGACCTCGACCTGTCGCCGGTCGTAGACCCAGTCGAGGCCCAGCGCACGGTAGGCCGCGGCGTGCAGATCGGGCGATTTCGAGTGCTCGATCGGCGAGCCGAACACGGCGAGGCGTCGTGAGACTGGCACGCCGCCCCGATGCGTTCGGGCCGAAGGGGCGACGTCTGCTTCGGCTTCGGACGAAGGGACGTCCGGCCTATCGGCCTCGTTACCCGCCATAGTCGGGGTTGTCCTTCATCCACTGCTGCCACTTGCGCACGCCGGCCTCGTGTTCGTCGAGCGTGTTGGAGAACACGGTCTCACCGGTCTCGAGGTTCCAGGTCACGAAGTAGAGCCAGGAGCCGTCGGCCGGGTGCACGGCCGCATCGATGGCGATATCTCCGGGGTTCGAGATCGGCCCGACGACCATGCCGGGGTGCACGTAGGTGTTATACGGGTTGTTGGCGTCGGCCCGTTCGGCGTCGGTGGTGGTCACAAGGTGCGTGTTACCCGTGCCGTAGGCCACCGTCGCGTCGGACTGCAGCAGGCCGCTGGGCCAGAGCGCCGGGTCGGACCGGTTGAGGAACACACGCGCGACCTTGGGGTAGTCATCGCGCAGACCGGCCTCGCGCTGCACCAGGGCGGCGAGCACGACCGTGTTCCAGCGGTTCTCGGGCGCTACGCCCGCCTTGTCGAGAGCCTGATACATGCGATCGACCAACCGCTTGAGGATGTCGTGCGCTGATGTATTCGGTTCGAACTCGTAGGTTGCGGGGAACAGGAATCCCTCGAGCGTCTTCGCCTCGGCGGGAAGCCCGAACGAGGCGGTGTCGGCCGCTGCGGCGTTGAGGTCGTCGACCGAGACGCCGGTGCCCGACGAGATGAGATCGAAGGCATCTTTCATGGCCGTGCCTTCGGGGATCACGAAGCCGTTCGCCTGTTTCGAGGCCGGATCTTGTAGGGCGTCGAGAGCCGATCGGGCGCTCATCTTCTTGGCCAGGGCATAGGTGCCGGGCTGGAACACGGGCGGGTCGGCCTGGGCCAGGAGCAGTTGATAGAACGCGTCCTGGGATGCGATGACGCCCTCGTCTTTGAGGGTCTTCGCGATATCTGAGCCGTTGTCCCCCGAGATGATGGTGACGAGCACTTCGCCGCTGCCGGAGCCCTCGTAGTCGTCGGGTTCGTTCGTGGCGAAGATCGAGGTGATACCGGGCACGATGGCGTTCCAGGCGTAGACGCCTCCGCCCACGATGAGAGCGAGCACAACCACGATGACGATGCCGGCGATGAGGCCTTTGCGGCTCTTCTTCTCGTGCTGATCGTATTCGAGATGCGTCGAGCGGCGGCGGTCCGAGCGCGAGGATGTGGCTGCCCCTGGCCCGCCGGCGGCGGGCTCGTCGCCCGGGGTGGTATCGACGGCCCCGGTGATGACGCGCAACCATTCTGCGTCGGAGGGATCGTGGCGCTTGGTGATGTCGGATGAATCGCCGGCCTCGGGTTCAGAGGCGGTCTTGGCGGCCGATGTCGTGGCGGCGGCCGAAACCGACGGGTCGTTCCGGTGTGCGGTCCGATCTCCACGGCCGGTCCCGGTATCAGCATCGGGCCGATGTGGGCTCTCGTGGTCGGTCGGCGTCACGTTCGGCAGCGAACCGTGCGTCGCGGCCACTCGCGCTGAAACGGGCGCCGCCTGCTCGGCAGCAGCGGCTTCGGCCTCGGCTTCGGCGCGTGCGCGACGCTCGTCGGCCTGGGCACGACGGGATCGATCTTCACGGTGCACGCCTTCGTCGGCGCTTTGGCGCTGCGATCCCTCGCCCGCGCGCGCTGATGCCGACTGTTTCTCGTTTACGCGCGCCCGGACGGCTTCGTTCTCGCGCTCGGATCGTGCGCGGATCTCTGCGGCCGCGGCGGCCCGCTCCTCGTCCTCACGAGCGTGCTGAGCAGCCTCTTCGGCCGCGCGGGTGCCCGACGATGCCTCGCGTTCGGCCTCGGCGCGCTCGGCCGCCTCGCGGCGTTCGCGCCGCGACAGCTCGCGCTTCGATCCCGGTGCGCCCGAGGGGGAAGCGCTGTCGGAATGACCGAAGATGTGATGGAACGGGTCTCGAGAGTCGGGTTTCTCAGCCACGAATGGGGGGTCCTTCGTTCGGGGCGACGATCACGCCGGGCGGCGTGCCACCTCCGCGCTCAGCGTCGAGGGCGTGTTGCAAAATGATGACCGCTGCGACTTGATCGATAATCTTACGGCTCGACTTCTGGCTCTTTCCTGAAACCCGCATAGCCGAATGCGCCGACACCGTGGAGAGCCGCTCGTCGACCAGACGGACTGGCCGGGTGCTGGCCGCGGCCAGCCGGGCGGCGAACTCGAGCGCATCGGCCGTCGACGCCGTGTGGGTGCCCGCCAGGGACAGGGGCAAACCCACGACGAGCTCTAAGGCATCCGCCTCGTCGGCAATAGCCATGATGCGCTGGATGTCGGTGCCACCGTCGCTCGCCCGGGCCACCGTCTCGACGGGCGTCGCGAGCATCGCGAACCGGTCGCTCTGGGCGACCCCGATACGCACTTTGCCCACGTCGACGCCGATGCGGATGCCCTGACGAACCTCGGCCATCTTTTAGCGGGCCACCTGGTCGGTGATGGCGGTCAGCGCAGCGTCGATCGCAGACACATCCGATCCGCCACCCTGCGCGAGGTCGTCTTTTCCGCCGCCACCGCCGCCGAGAACTTGAGCCGCCGTCTTGGCCAGAGCCCCGGCCTTGATGCCCGCATCGCGCGCGGCCTGGTTGGTGGCCACGATGACCACGGGGCGCCCGTTGACATCGCCTGCGATCGCCGCAATCGCCGCATCGCTGCCGAGACGCTCGCGCACGCTGGTGGCGAGCTGGCGCAGGTCGTCTTGCGAACCGACCGCGCCGGCGTTCTGAGCCACGACGAGGGTCTGCCCGATGCGAGCCGCTGACTCGACGAGCTGCGGCACGCGCTGACTGAGCGCTTGTGACTCGAAGGCCTGGATCTTCTTCTCGGCCTGCTTCAGGTTGGCGACGAGCTCGGCGATCTTCTCGGGCAGCTGTTCGCGCGGCGTCTTGAGCGATGAGGTGAGCTCACTGACGAGAGCGCGTTCGGCGGCGAGGTCGCGGAACGCTTCCAGACCGACGAGCGACTCGACGCGGCGGTTGGTGGAACCGACCGACGATTCGCTGACGAGGCTGATAAGGCCGATCTCGGAGCTGCGCTCGACGTGGGTGCCCGCACAGAGTTCTCGCGACCAGGGGCCACCGATGTCGACGACGCGCACGACGTCACCGTATTTCTCGCCGAAGAGGGCCATGGCCCCGAGGGATTTGGCCTCATCGATGGGCAGCTCGCGCGTGACGACCTCGAGGTTGTCGCGCACGGCGTTGTTCGAGATCTCTTCGATCTCGCTGCGCGTCTCGGGCGACAGTGCCTGGTTCCAGGAGAAGTCGAGACGGAGATATCCGGCCTTGTTGTAGGAACCGGACTGGTGGGCGTTGGGGCCGAGGACCTGTCGCAGGGCAGCGTGAATGAGGTGCGTGCCGGAGTGCGCCTGTCGGGCACCGCGGCGGTAGTTGGGATCGACGACGCTCGTGGCGACATCGTCGACACCGACCTCGCCGAAGGTGACCTGCACCTTGTGGCTGATGAGCCCCTTGATGGGCTTCTGCACGTCGAGAACCTCGAGTTCGAATCCGGCGCCCACGATGAGCCCCTGGTCGGCGTCCTGTCCACCCGACTCGGCGTAGAGCGACGTCTCGGCGAGGATGACCTCGGCGATGTCGCCGGCCTGGGCCTTCTGCACGGACTCGCCATCGACGATGAGCCCGAGCACGCGCGACTCGGTCTGCAGCTCGGTGTAACCCGTGAACGTGGTCTCGCCGTGGGCTCGGAACGCCCCATAGACCGAGAGGTCGGCCAGAGCCGTCTTCTTCGACTTGGCGTCGGCCTTCGCGCGCTGACGCTGCTCGCTCATGAGGCTGTCGAACGCCGTGCGGTCGACGGTGAGCCCGGCTTCCTGAGCGATCTCGAGCGTGAGGTCGATGGGGAAACCGTAGGTGTCGTGCAACAGGAACGCCGTGTTGCCGGGCAGGGTCTGCGCGCCCGTCTGCTTGGTCTTGTCAACAGCCAGGTCGAGGATGGTCGTGCCGCTCGCCAGCGTGCGGAGGAACGTCTCTTCCTCCCCGTAAGCAACCTGCGAGATGCGCGAGAAGTCGGTGTCGACCTCGGGGTAGGCCGCCATCATGGCCTGACGCGAAGCGTCGAACAGCTCGGGGAAGGTCGCCGTGTCGACGCCCAGGAGGCGCATGGCGCGTACGGTGCGGCGCATCAGACGACGCAGGATGTACCCGCGCCCCTCGTTGGACGGCGTGACGCCATCGCTCATCAGCATGAGCGACGAGCGCACGTGGTCGGCGATGACACGCATGCGGATGTCGTCGCCGTGGTCGGCACCGTAGCGACGGCCGCTCAGCTCGGCGGCGCGATCGAGCACCGGGCGGACCTGGTCGATCTCGTACATGTTCTCGACGCCCTGCTTCAGGAAGGCGACGCGCTCGAGCCCCATGCCCGTGTCGATGTTCTTCTTGGGAAGCTCGCTGACGATGCGGAAGTCCGTCTTGCTCTGCACGTTGTCGACGAGGTACTGCATGAACACGAGGTTCCAGATCTCGACGTAGCGGTCGTCATCCGTTGCAGGGCCGCCGTCGCGGCCGTAGGCGGGGCCGCGGTCGAAGAAGATCTCGGAGCAGGGGCCGGCGGGGCCGGCTTGTCCGGTGGACCAGTAGTTCGTGTCGGCGCCCAGGCGCTGAATGCGCTCGTCGGGCAGACCGGCGATTTTCTTCCACAGCGAGATCGCCTCGTCGTCGTCTTTGTAGACCGTGACCCACAGGTCCTTCGGGTCGAAGCCGTAGCCGCCGTCGGACTCGGACGACGTGAGAAGCTCCCACGCGTAGCCGATGGCGCCCTCTTTGAAGTAGTCGCCGAAGGAGAAGTTGCCGTTCATCTGGAAGAACGTGCCGTGGCGCGGAGTCTTGCCGACCTCTTCGATGTCGCTTGTGCGGATGCACTTCTGCACGCTCGTGGCGCGCGGGTAAGGCGCGGGCACCAACCCGGTGAGATAGGGCACGAAAGGCACCATGCCGGCCACCGTGAACAGGAGGGTGGGGTCGTCGCTGACGAGGGAGGCCGAGGGGACGACTGTGTGCGAACGCTCGCCGAAGAAGTCGAGCCAGCGCTGACGAATGTCTGCTGTTTTCATGATTCCGTTCAGGTGGTGCGGATGGGGGCGTGCCACGGACCGACGGGGATGATCGGCCGGCACCGCGGATGACGCTTAGTTCTTGCGGAGCTCGTCGAGCGTCTCTTGCGCCTCGTCGACGATCGTGTCGATGCGTTCTTTGAGCTCGGCTTCGCGTTCTTTGTAGGCGTCACCGATCGTCTCGGTGAACTCGCGGATGCGGGAGTCCACGTCTTCGAAGAAGTCGCGACCACGCTGGCTCTTGTTGATCTCGTGGGCGACCACGAAACCGGCACCAACGCCCACGATCAGCCAGAAGACGTTCTTCATGCGGTTCTCCTCAGAGTCGACGATCAGGGACAGCCTGACAATCCTAGCCGGATGCCTCGCGCGCATCCCGTTGGCACAGGGACCCGGGAGAAATCGCTCGTTTTCGCGCTGTGGAGAACGATCCGTACATCCGACCGACGAGACCAGCAACGCCGAAGCCAGGAACACCGAAGCCGGGAACGCTGAAGGGGGCCACGGCTGAACCGTGACCCCCTTCGGGCTGAACTCTGTGTCTTACTAGCGCGCGGCGTAGTACTCGACGACGAGCTGAACTTCACACGTGACGGGAACTTCGGCACGCTTCGGGCGGCGAACGAGTCGCGCCTGGAGCTTGTCGAGCTCGACCTCGAGGTAGCCCGGAACCTTGGGCAGAACCTCGGCGTGACCGCCGGCGGCTGCGACCTGGAAGGGCTCGAGGCCTTCGCTGCGCTCCTTGACGTGCACGAGCTGACCCGGCTTCACGCGGAAGGACGGGCGGTCGACGAGCTGGCCGTCGACGAGGATGTGACGGTGCACGACGAGCTGGCGGGCCTGCGAGGTGGAGCGGGCAAAGCCGGCACGCAGGATGACAGCGTCGAGACGCATCTCGAGCAGCTCGACCAGGTTCTCACCGGTCAGGCCGTCGGCGCGACGAGCTTCCTGGAACGCGATCTTGAGCTGCTTCTCGCGAATGCCGTACTGGGCGCGCAGACGCTGCTTCTCACGCAGACGAACGGCGTAGTCGCTGTCGGCCTTGCGCTTGGTGCGGCCGTGCTCACCGGGAGCGTAGGGGCGCTTCTCGAGGTACTTCGCTGCCTTCGGGGTGAGGGCGATGCCGAGCGACCGCGACAGGCGGGTCTTGCTACGGGTACGTGACTTGGTAGACACGGTTTCCTTTCGTGGAATTCTGAAGAGTGGATGTCAGCGCCGCTCGGCTCTCACTCGCGGGCGCCAGGGCACATGCGAGCAATCGCTGAGAAGCGATGCAAAATCAGAGGGGTTGGCCGGGACGTTCGGCTACAGAACGTTTCCCATCGATCGCTGGTGTCGCGCAGCCGCACGCTCAACCGGATCTTTGGCCTCATAGATCGTAGCACGACGAAAGGCCATCAGCCCGGATGTCGGTGCGCCGCGTTTCGTCGCCGTTACTTCTCGCCGCGCACGATGCGCATGAGCTTCGCCAGACGTGACGACACGTCTCGCTCATTGCCGTGGTTGGTCGGCGTGTAATAACGGACGTTGCGCAGCTCGTCGGGCAGGTACTGCTGCTCCGCGACGCCCAGATCCGTGTCGTGGGGGTAGCGGTATCCCTTGCCATGGCCGAGGCGTTTGGCACCGGCGTAATGGGCATCTCGCATGGGCTTGGGCACGCGCCCGAACGCTCCCGCTCGGACATCCGCAATGGCCTTGTCGATCGCAAGATAGGACGCGTTGGACTTGGCCGCTGT
Source organism: Okibacterium fritillariae (assembly GCF_052783725.1). Lineage (NCBI taxonomy): Bacteria > Bacillati > Actinomycetota > Actinomycetes > Micrococcales > Microbacteriaceae > Okibacterium > Okibacterium fritillariae. The sequence continues at coordinate 1,645,680 of NZ_CP199917.1, read as the reverse complement.
GGCGAGATAGACGACGGCCTGGGCGAGAGGGATGCGACCCTCCGGCATGCCGATGAATTGAACGGCATCGGCGGCCGCCACGGCGACACCGAGAGCATTGGGATCGGCCATGCCGATGTCTTCGGAGGCCGAGATGATGATGCGGCGCGCAATGAAGCGCGGATCCTCCCCCGCCTCGATCATGCGCGCCAGGTAGTGCAACGCCGCGTCAACGTCGGAACCCCGGATCGACTTGATGAACGCGCTGATGACGTCGTAGTGCTCGTCGCCGTTGCGGTCGTAGCGCAGGAGGGCCCGGTCGACGGCCGAGGAGACGATATCGGCCGTGATGCGAGGCCGGGCTGGGCCGTCCGAGGCCGTCGCGTCACGCGCACCCGATGCGTCTTCGTCGCCCTCTTCGCTCTCGTCCTCGTCGTCGTCGCCGTCTGCGCTCTCGTCGTTCTCGCCGTCGTCGCTTCCCGTCGGAGCGTTCTGTGCGGCTTCGACCAGATCGGGCACGACGTTGGCCAGCGAGTCGGCGCTCACCGAGGCCGCCTCGAGAGCAGTGAGCGCGCGGCGGGCGTCACCCGAAGCGAGGCGGATGATCGTGTCCATCGCTTCGTCGGTGACCTCGAAACGACCGCCTAAACCGCGAGGGTCGTCGACGGCACGCTGCACCACGGTGCGCAGATCGTCGTCGCTCAATTGCTCGAGTGTCAAGAGGAGGGAGCGCGAGAGCAGGGGCGAGATGACGGAGAACGACGGGTTCTCGGTCGTTGCCGCGACGAGGATGACCCAGCCGTTCTCGACCCCCGGCAGCAACGCGTCCTGCTGCGCCTTGGTGAAACGGTGGATCTCGTCGAGGAATAAGACGGTGGACAGCCCATAGAGATCGCGACTGGTCATGGCCTCTTCCATGACCTGGCGCACGTCTTTCACGCCCGCGGTCACGGCCGACAGCTCGACGAAACGCCGTCCAGAGCTGTGCGCGATGGATTGCGCGATCGTGGTCTTGCCCGTGCCGGGAGGCCCCCACAGGATGACCGAGGCAGAACCCTTGGCGCCCGAGGCATCCGTCGCCAGACTGACGAGGGGCGAACCGGGCTTCAGCAGATGCCGCTGCCCCGCGACCTCATCGAGGCTCTTCGGACGCATGCGCACCGCGAGGGGTACTGCGCCCGAGAACATGCCGCTGCCCGCCAACGTGTGCCTTTCTTATGCCGGTCGTCTCCTACGCGGCCGGAAACAGCCGCTCGTTCAGGCTAGCCGCAACCACTGACACCGCGGATGCCGAGGGGCCGCAGCATCCGCTCGGTTCGTCGTTTGTCCGCCCAAAGCTTCGAACAATAGAGTTCTCCTGGCGACACCGGACGTTGCCACCCGCACGCCGATGCAACCCCGCCCCTGCAGCACCGCCGAGGAGTACACGTGGCCCCCAACAGAAGCACCGATCGACTGAGCCGTGAGTCGCGCGAACGCCTGCGCGGGTACGAAGCTCGGCAGACCGTGCACCGGCACAAGATCGCTCGCCGGCGCCGCGACAACTGGATCGCCGCCATCGCCTTCGTGGTCGCCATCGCGGCCGTCACCGGCGCGCAGATCTTCTACTTCTCGGGCGGCCCCGGCACACCCGCCGCCACGCCGACGGCCAGCGCCACGCCGACACCGACCCCCGGTGCGACACCGTCCACCACGGAGAACACGGGCGACGTCCCCTCTGCCGACCTGTCGGAGAGCCGCACCTGGACCGGCACCATGACCATCAACGGCATCCCGCTCGGAATCGACCTCGACGGTGCCGCCGCTCCCCAGGCCGTCGCCTCCTTCGTCACGCTCGTGCAGAACACCTTCTACAACGGCCTGACCTGTCACCGTCTCACCACGGGCGGCGCGGCCGTTCTGCAGTGCGGAGATCCCGAAGGGACTGGCTCGGGCGGCCCCGGCTGGTCGTTCGGTCCCGTCGAGAACGCCCCGGCCGACAACGTCTACCCCGCTGGCACGATCGCCATGGCACGTCTGGGCGACAACGGTTACAGCAACGGCAGCCAGTTCTTCATCGTCTACGAGGACACCACGCTGCCGGCCGACGCTGCCGGTGGCTACACCGTGCTCGGACAGGTCACCTCCGGGCTCGACACGCTCAACTCCGACATCACGAGCAAAGGCACGGTGGATGGCTCGGGCGACGGCGCTCCCGCAGTGCCCACCACCATCGACTCGATCACCGTTCAATAACGTCCCGAGTCAATCCCTGCAAGATCGGCGTTCGCCTGGACTGCCGACGTAATAGGCTGGGACCAGTTTCCGGTCGCGCGCCATGCGCGACACCCGCAGCAAGGTGAGGCACGTGTCAACTACCGAACAGCAACCGTGGGGCCGCGTCGATGAGACCGGCACCGTATTCGTCCGCGAGGGCGACGAGTGGCGCACCGTGGGGCAATATCCCGACGGAACCCCCGAAGAGGCGTTGGCCTATTTCGAGCGCAAATTCACCGACCTGGCCGGCCAGGTCACGTTGCTCGAGCAGCGCGTCAAACGCGGCGCTCCTGCCGCTGACGTGCAGAAGGCTGCGTCTCGTCTGACCGAGGCTCTCACCGAGCCCAACGCGGTGGGCGACATCGCAGCCCTGCGCACGCGTGTCGCAGCTCTCGACACGACGGTCGAGGCGCTCACCGAGCAGCAGACCGAAGAGGCGAAGGCGGCGGTGGCCGAGGCCCTCACCTACCGCGAATCGATCGTCGTGGAAGCCGAGACTCTCGCCGCCGGCGACCCGGCCAAGACGCAGTGGAAGCAGGCGACCGAGCAGATCACCGAACTGTTCGCTCGCTGGCAGGCGCACCAGCAAGACGGGCCCAAGCTGCCGAAGAGCGACGCTAACGATCTCTGGAAGCGGTTCCGCACCGCACGATCCACGATCGAGGCCAACCGGCGCGCGTTCTTCGCCGAACTCGACAATGTGCACCGCGACGCCAAGACCAAGAAGCAGAAGCTCATCGAGCGCGCAGAAGCCCTCGTGCCCCAGGGCGCCGATGGCGTGCACGCCTACCGGGGTCTGCTCGACGAGTGGAAGCTCGCGGGCCGTGCCGGCAAGCGTCACGACGACGCACTGTGGGCTCGCTTCAAAGCCGCCGGTGACGCGATCTACGGCGCCAAGTCCGAAGTAGACGCTCGCGACAACGCGGAATACCAGGAGAACCTCGACGCGAAGTTGGCGCTGCTGACCGAAGCCGAGCCCATCCTCGAGATCAAGGACCGTGACAAGGCTCGCCAGGCACTGACGGCAATCCAGCGTCGCTGGGACGAGATCGGTCGCGTTCCGCGCGACCAGGTCAAGCCCGTCGAAGAGCGTTTGCGCAAGGTCGAACAGCATGTGCGTGGGCTGGACGAAGAATTCTGGGAGAAGAACAACCCCGAGCGCAAGGCACGTTCGGAGGGCCTCGCCGGCCAGTTGAACGCCGCGATCGAGAAGCTCGAGGCCGAACTCGAAACGGCCAAGGCGTCGGGTGACTCCGCCAAGGTCGCCGAAGCCACCGAAGCGCTCGAAGCGCGCAAGGTCTGGCTGAACGCCCTGGGCTAACCGGGAGATCTGGGCTAGTCGGGAGATCTGGGCTAGTCGGAGAAATCTGAGCTCGACAACGGAACCCGCGTCCGGCATCACTGCCGGAGGCGGGTTCCGTCTTGTGACGGCCCATCTTTCTTCTCCACGACCCGGTGACGGTCGCGTTCTCCACAGAAGCGGCGACGGCGAGTCCGGGATGGTCGTGGTCCATCACACTGGGACCATGCCTCGTGCACTGCCCGCAACTCTCGGACCGGACATCCTCCCCCGGCCCGAGCTCAGCGCGCTCGTGCTCGACGGCGACGTGTGGCCACTCGACCGCACGTTCCATGCCGTCGACGAGCCCGACCGTCCGGGCTTGCGAGCGGATGCCCTGTTCCGCTCGTTCGTGTTCGACCTCTCGTGTCGCCGCGGCTCGACAGCACCGCACTCGGTTTCGCAGCGGATCGCGGCGGCGTCGGGCGCGGGTGCGGCTTTCGTGGCGAGCGGACTCAGCGCGGCGTGGGTGCACGGCGCCATCCTCAACCCTCCCCGGGTGCACGAGGTGCTGGCCCGGGCTCCAGCGCGCGTGCCCGTTCCGCCGCTCGCCGCTGACTGGCAGGTGGCGCAGGCGCACATCCGTGACACCGACGTGTGCCTGCGGGGAGGGTGGCCGGTGCTGACAGAACTGGCCACGGCGTTTGCCCTCGCGAAGGCGCTGATCGATGCGAGGGTTGATGAGCGTCCGGAGGGTGCAGCGAGCGTCGATGCCGGCACGGGGGTGGCCCCGACGGGGTGCCCGTCAGCGACCCGGGGAACAAGCATCCGCTCGGCCGCGCTCGTCACGATCGTGCGTCTGGCCGGCGTCGACACTGTGCAGGCCTACCTCGCGGCGTCGCGACCGCGACGGGGAACACGGGCACATGACGCTTTCGAACTCATCGCGCGCATCACTCGCAATCTCGCTACCGACGATCTCGGGGCGGCCGAACGCGAGCGGCACCGTGAACAGGAACGCGAACGCGAACGAGAACGAGAACGGCCGACCGCCGACCACCTCTATTGGACCTCCGCGCCGTCAGCTCTCGAGCTGGACAGATCTCGATCGCTCTCCGGCCAGCGTGTGCACGACGACGACGAGGAGCCTCGCCTGACCGAGCACAAACGCCTGGCCCCTCTTGCCGATCCACGAAGGCAGGGGGCCGCGCGGTGGGTGCCGCCTAGCGGTCCCGAAATAAGCCTGGCACACCCGCACTGAGGGTCACACCGGCACTAAGGGTCACACCCACACAGGGGGTCTAACCCGCACAGAGGGTCACACCCGCACAGAGGGTCACACCCGCACAGAGGGTCTAACCCGCACAGAGGGTCTAACCCGCACAGAGGGTCTAACCCGCACAGAGGGTCACACCCGCACAGAGGCTAATCCGCACAAAGGGTCTAACCCCCACCGAAGGTCTAACCCGCGCTCACCCGGTAAACGTCGTAGACGGCCTCGATGCGGCGCACCGCATTCAGCACGCGATCGAGGTGGGTCGTATCGCCCATCTCGAAGACGAAACGGCTCAGGGCGAGTCGGTCACTGTTCGTCGACACCGTGGCCGAGAGGATGTTCACGTGATACTCGCTTAACACCCGCGTCACGTCACTCAACAGGCCCGCCCGGTCGAGCGCCTCGACCTGAATCTGCACGAGGAACACGCTCTTCGACGACGGCGCCCACTCGACCTCGATCATGCGCTCGGGCTCGTTGAGCAGCGACGCCACGTTATGGCAATCGGCCTGGTGCACGGACACGCCCGAACCTCGCGTCACGAAGCCGACGATGTCGTCACCCGGCACGGGCGTGCAACACTTCGCCAACTTCACAAGGATGTCGGGGGCTCCGCGCACGAGCACGCCGGAATCGCTGTGCGGCACCGGCCGCGTGCGACCGCGCACCGGGAAGTCGATTTCGGTGTTCTCGCTCTCGGCGTCGCCATGCAGCAGGGCCGCGACCTTCTCGAGCACGGACTGCGTGGAGATGTGCCCCTCGCCCACCGCGGCGTAGAGCGCGGACACGTCTTCGTAACGCATCTGCGCCGCTACCTCGGCGAACGAATCCTGATTCATGAGCTTCTGCAGCGGGAGGTTCTGCTTGCGCATGGCGCGGGCGATCGCATCCTTGCCCTGCTCGATCGCCTCGTCGCGTCGCTCCTTGGTGAACCACTGGCGGATCTTGTTGCGCGCGCGAGTGCTGCGCACGAAGTTCAGCCAGTCTTGGCTCGGGCCGGAGTCGGGGTTCTTCGAGGTGAAGACCTCGACCACGTCGCCGCTGTTCAGCTCGGTCTCGAGCGGCACGAGTCGTCCGTTGACCTTCGAGCCCATCGTGCGGTGGCCGACCTCGGTGTGCACGGCATACGCGAAGTCCACGGGGGTCGCACCGGCGGGCAGGCCGATGACCCGGCCCTTCGGCGTGAAGACGTACACCTCTTTGGCGCCGATCTCGAACCGCAGCGAGTCGAGGAACTCCCCCGGATCGGCTGTCTCGGCCTGCCAGTCGGAGATGTGGGCGAGCCAAGCCATGTCGGTGTCGTTCGACTTCGACGTCACGGACGGCGTCTTTCCGTTGACACGCTCTTTGTACTTCCAGTGCGCCGCGACGCCGTACTCGGCGTGCTGGTGCATTTCGTGCGTGCGGATCTGGATCTCGACGGATTTGCCGCCCGGGCCGATTACCGTGGTGTGCAGCGACTGGTACAGGTTGAACTTCGGCGTCGCGATGTAGTCCTTGAAACGACCTGGGATGGGCGTCCACCGCGCGTGGATGGCACCCAGCACGGCGTAACAGTCGCGCACCGAGTTGACGAGAACTCGAATGCCGACCAGGTCGTAGATGTCGTCGAACTCGCGACCCCGCACGACCATCTTCTGGTAGATCGAGTAGTACTGCTTCGGGCGGCCGACGACCTTGCCCCGGATCTTCTGCGACTTGAGGTCGTCGTTGACCGCGTCGATGACGTGCTGCACGAATTCTTCGCGCTGGGGCGTGCGCTGCCGCACGAGGCTCTCGATCTCGGCATAGATCTTGGGATAGAGCACGGCGAAGGAGAGGTCTTCGAGTTCCCACTTGATGGTCTGGATGCCGAGGCGGTGCGCGAGCGGCGCATAGATCTCGAGCGTCTCGGTGGCCTTCTTGCTCGCCTTCTCCGGCGGCACGAAACCCCAGGTGCGAGCGTTGTGCAGCCGGTCGGCGAGCTTGATGATGAGAACGCGGATGTCTTTCGACATGGCGACGATCATCTTGCGCACGGTCTCGGCCTGCGCGCTCTCGCCGTATTTCACCTTGTCGAGCTTGGTGACGCCGTCGACCAGCATGGCCACTTCGTCGCCGAACTCGGCCTGCAACTCGTCGAGGCCGTAGTCGGTGTCTTCGACGGTGTCGTGCAGCAGCGCGGCGGCGAGGGTCTTCGGACCGATGCCGAGGTCGGCGAGGATCTGCGCGACCGCCAGTGGGTGCGTGATGTAGGGCTCGCCGCTCTGGCGTTTCTGACCGCTGTGGGCACGATCGGCGACGGCGTAGGCGCGCTCGAGGATCGAGAGATCGGCCTTGGGGTGGTGCAAGCGGGTGGTGCGCACGAGCCGATCGACGGCGCCCGCGGGTTGTGCTTTGGAGAAGATGCGCGGCACGAGTCGGCGCAACGACGCGGTGGAGGACTGTACGGCCTCGGACATATTCGCTCCTCCCACGGAATGAGACAACACTCCATTATCCCGCGAGATCGACCGCCCGAAGACCAGCGGCCGACCCAGCGCTCCCCTGCGCGCGAAAAGAGGCCGCATCCCGAAGGATGCGGCCTCTGCGACCTCCGCGAGACACCCCGAGGGGTGAGGAGCGGATGGCCGCGGTGTTAGACGGTCTCTGCTGCCGGAACGGTGTCGGCCGAGGCGCCGGACACACTCGAGCGGTTGGCCTTCTCGCGGGCCGCCAGCACACGAGCGTCGCGCTTCTTGATGGCCGGCTCGTTCTGGCGGAACAGCGCGTAGAGCGGGGCCGCCACGAAGATCGTCGAGTAGGTGGCGACCAGGATGCCGATCAGCAGCGACAGTGAGATGTCACGCAGCGTCTCAGCGCCCAACACGAAGTCACCGATCACGAGGATGGCGGCAACGGGCAGAGCCGCCACGACCGACGTGTTGATCGATCGCACGAGCGTCTGGTTGACCGCGAGGTTGACGGATTCGGCGAAGGTGCGGGAAGCATTCTCCCCGTCATCCGTCGTGTTCTCGCGGATCTTGTCGAACACCACCACCGTGTCGTAGAGCGAATAGCCCAGGATGGTGAGGAATCCGATCACCGCCGCGGGCGTGATCTCGAAGCCACTGGCCGCGTAGACGCCGAGCGTGATGATGAGCACATCGAGAAGCGCGAGCATGGCGGCCGCGGACATCTTCCAGGTGCGGAAGTAGAGGGCCATGATGACGAACGCGAGCGCGAGGAACGCGACGAGGCCGAGGAGCGCCTGGCGCGTGACATCCGCACCCCATGAAGCGCCGATGAACGAGGTGCTGACCTCGGAGGCGTCGACCTTGTACGCGCTGGCGAGCGAGTCCTGGACCTCTTTGGTCTCGGCGGCGGTCATCTGGTCGGTCTGGACTCGGACGGCGTTATCACCGACGGTGGTCACACGCACGACGGCATCGGGGACGACCGAAGCGACGGCATCTTGTGCGACGGTCTGATCGGTGGTGGAGACCTCGGCGATCTGGAACTGCGATCCGCCGCTGAACTCGATGCCGAAGTTGAAGCCGCCCTTCACGATGGGGACGAGGATCGACAACACGACGAGCGCGATGGCGACGCTGAACGACACCTTGCGCTTGCCGACGAAGTTGATCGACTTCTTACCCGTGTAGAGGTCGTTGCCGAAGCTGGTCAAGCTGGCCATCAGGCGTCCTTCTTCTTGCTCGTGGTGGCGGCGTCATCGGAGCGAGTGGCTGCGCCCGCCGATACCGACTCGCGCTCCTGCTCGGCCCGCTTGCGCTCGGCGATGGTCTGGCGACGCTCGGCCTCGCGGCTCGACTTGGCGACCTTGGAACCGGGCACGTCAGTCGGCGTGCGGAACTGCGCGCGGCCGCGGTAGACGGCACCAAGGGCGTTCGGGTCGAGCCCCGACAGCTTGTGTCCGCTCGAGAAGAACCGCGTCTGCGCGAGCAGCTGCAGCATGGGGTGCGTGAAGAGGATGACGACCAGGATGTCGATGATGGTCGTGAGCCCCAGCGTGAACGCGAATCCACGCACGTTGCCGACCGCCAGCACGTAGAGCACGACGGCGGCGAGCACGTTGACACCCTTGGACGCGTAGATCGTGCGCTTGGCACGACGCCAACCCGCCTCGACCGCGGACTCGAGCCCACGACCATCGCGCAACTCGTCGCGGATGCGCTCGAAGTAGACGATGAACGAGTCGGCCGTGAAACCAATGGCCACGATCAGACCCGCCACACCGGCGAGCGACAGGCGGTAGCCCTCGCTCCACGACAGCAGGGCGATCGACAGGTAGGTCAGGATGCCCGCCACGATGAGCGACGCGATCGTGACGAAGCCGAGCAGACGGTATTGGAAGAGCGTGTAGATCACGACGAGGATCAGACCGATGAGACCGGCGATGAGGCCGATCGTCAGCTGCGACGAACCCAGCGTGGCCGAGATGGTGTCGGATGACTGCACCGTGAAGCTGATGGGCAGCGCACCGTACTTCAGCTGGTCGGCGAGCGTCTTGGACGTCTCCTGCGTGAAGCTTCCCGTGATACTGGGCTTGCCGTCGGTGATCAGACCGTTCATCGACGGGGCGGAGAGCACCTTGCCGTCGAGCACGAACGCGAACTGGTTGAGCGGCGCCTGTGCGCCGTAGAGGCGCTGGCTGATCTGGGCGAAGACATCGCTGCCCTTGCCGTCGAGCGTGATGTTGACGGCCCACTGGCCCGTCGATCCGCCGGACTGCGTGGTCTGCAGGCCGTTCGTCGCGTCGGTGATGGCCGAACCATCGAGCTCGACGGGGCCGAGAATGTACTTGGCCGAACCGGCGTCATCACACGTGATGAGCGGCTGATCGGCCGGAGCCTGGTCTTCGTCGCTCGGCGGGTTGGCGCAGTCATAGGCCTGGAACTGCGCCTGCAGTGCCGGTGTGACGTATGCGAGGTCGCTGCCGTTCGTCGGCGCGGCCGTCGGCGTCGCCACGAGACCCGGGTCGGGAGACGGGAACGGCGTGGACTGGCCGTCATCCCCCACGAACGTGTTGGCCGGTGCACCCGCGACGAGCACGGGACGGAATTCGAGCTTGGCGCTCGACTCGATGCGGTTGCGCGTCTCTTCGTCGGCTTCGCCCGGGATGGACACGACGATGTTCTGCCCGCCCTCGGTCGTGACCTCAGCTTCGGAGACACCCGAGGCGTCGACGCGCTGGCGGATGATCGAGACCGCCTGCGTCAACTGCTCGTTGGTGATCTGCTCACCGCCCTGCAGCTGCGGAGCCAGGATGATCTGCGTTCCACCTTGCAGGTCGAGCGCGAGTTTGGGCATCCACGAGGCGTTCGACCAGATGACACCGCTGGCGAGGACGCCAAACAGAACCAGGACGATGACACCCAACCACGAGAGGGAACGCCATGCTTTGCGCACGGGCGTCGATCTGGACTTAGCCAACGATTTACTCAGCTTTCTTAGGCGTCCGGCCCTTTCGGGGCCGGACGGGGCAATTCCAGTATGTTATTCGTCGATCTTCTTGTTGCGCGAATCGTTGGTGGTGCGCTCAGTTCCGTCGACGCGCTCACCGAACTCGGGGTTCTCGGCGTAGGTCGCGTGGTCGGCGTTGAGCTCGGGGCCAGCAACCGTGTCCGTGGCGTCGTCGGCGGGCACGATGACCTCGTCGGTGATGACGCGTGCGATGGTCTGGCGGTGCACGGTGACGACGTTGCCGGGGCTCGTCTCGAGCTGCACCTTGTTGTCGCCCTCGTCGATGGCGAGGATCGTGCCGTAGAGACCGAAGTTGGTCATCACCTCGGCACCGGGGACAACTTGGGACTGCAGGCTTTCCATGTCGCGCTTGCGCTTCTGCCCGTTGCGGAACATGAAGAAGATGAGCACGGCCAGAATGGCGAGCATTCCGATAGTCAGCGGATCAAATGCCATGAGAGACGAACCTTTCGCGGCGCTTTTGCCGCATGTTTTGGGGTAACCGGCCAGGGGGCCAGCTTGAATTATAGGACACCGGGCAGGAAGGCTCCCTGGGAGGGCTCGATTCCGAAGTGTTTCCAGGCTTGCGGGGTCGCGACCCGTCCGCGCGGTGTGCGCGTGATGAGTCCGATGCGCACGAGGAACGGTTCGACCACACTCTCGATGGTCTCGGATTCCTCTCCCACCGACACGGCGAGCGTGTTGAGACCCACCGGTCCCCCGTCGAAACGGTCGAGCAGGATCTGCATGACGGCCCGGTCGAGGCGGTCGAGCCCGAGGGGGTCGACATCGTAGAGCTCGAGGGCCGCGCGCACGGCATCGGCGTCGGCATCCCGACCGTGCACGAGGGCGAAGTCGCGCACACGGCGCAGCAGACGGTTGGCGATACGTGGCGTTCCGCGGCAGCGGCCGGCGATCTCGGCCAATCCCTCGCGGTCGAGATCGAAGTGCAGCAGGCGGGCGGCGCGCGCCAAGACCTCGCGCAGCTCATCTTCTTCATAGAACTCGAGGTGCGCCGTGAAGCCGAAGCGGTCGCGCAGCGGGTTGGGCAACAGGCCCGCCCGCGTCGTGGCGCCGACGAGCGTGAACGGCGCCAGCTCGAGGGGAACGGACGTGGCACCCGCCCCCTTGCCGACCATGATGTCGATGCGGAAGTCTTCCATCGCCAGGTAGAGCATCTCTTCGGCCGATCGGGCCATGCGGTGGATCTCGTCGATGAAGAGCACCTCGCCGGGCACGAGCGACGACAGCACGGCCGCCAGATCACCCGAATGCTGGATGGCGGGGCCGCTCGACATGCGCAACGGTCGACCCGATTCGTGCGCCACGATCATGGCGAGCGTCGTCTTGCCGAGCCCGGGGGGGCCCGCGAGCAGGATGTGGTCGGGCGTGCGCCCCTGCATCGACGCGGCGGTCAGCAGCAGCTGCAGCTGGCCGCGCACCTTCGTCTGCCCGACGAATTCGGCGAGCGACTCGGGTCGGAGCGCACCCTCGAAGGCGAGCTCGGCATCCGATTCGAGGTCGGGGCGCGTGAGATCGTCGGACATCAGCGGGCCCTCCCGGCGGCACTACTCGCGGCGGGCCCGAGTTGGGCGAGCGCCAGGCGCAGCAGGGCGGGCACGGAGGAGACATCCGCTTCGGGGTTGTTCGCGACCGCGTCTTCCACGGCGCGCTGGGCGATTTTCTCGGACCACCCCAGGCCGATGAGCGCCACGAGCACGCTCTCGTCAACGGGCTGGGCCGCAACGGCGCGCGACGACGAGGCCGACGTGGTGGATGCCGTGATGCGCAGTTTGCCCGTCAGCGCAACGACGATGAGCTTGGCCGTCTTGGGCCCGATGCCCGACACTTTGCGGAACACGGCGTCGTCTTCGCTCGAGACGGCGCGGGCCACCTGGTCGGGGGTGAGCACGGCCAGCACACCGAGCGCCGACTTGGGGCCGACGCCCGTGACGCTCGTCAGCAGCTCGAACACGGCGAGCTGCTCGGCGGTCTCGAAGCCGAAGAGGGAGAGGGAGTCTTCGCGCACGATGAGCGTGGTGTGCACGAACGCCTCTGATCCGGTGCGCATCGAGAGCGCGTGCTCGGGGGTGACCTGGATCGACAGACCCACCCCGCCGACCTCGATGACGGCCGTCGAACCCAGGGCGCTCAGAACTGTTCCACGTACCGAAGAAATCACTCTGTCAGCCTAGGCGACGCCCCCGACGTTCCCCCGGAGCGTTCGGCGGCGCGCCATGCCCGTTGCGCCGGCGTGAGCCCGGCCGAGCGTGTGCCCGCCGATGCCTGCGCCTTCGCCATGCGGGTCGATACTCCCCCGCCGGCGGCCGCGGCCTGTTTCTGCAGCGACACGTTGCCGCGCCACGCGTGGCAGATTGCCAGCGCCAAGGCGTCGGCGGCGTCGGCGGGTTGCGGCAGTTCGGCGAGGCCGAGGATGCGCGCGACCATGGTCTGCACCTGCTTCTTCTCGGCCGAGCCATAGCCCGTGATCGAAGCCTTGACCTCGCTCGGCGTGTGCATGCCGACCGGGATGCTGCGACGCGCGGCCGCGTGCAGCGCGAGTCCCGACACCTGCGCCGTCCCCATGACGGAACGCAGGTTGTGCTGGGCGAACACCCGCTCGACGGCGACCGCGGCGGGATTGAACTCGTCGATCGCTTGGTCGATGCCCTGCGCGATCGTCAGGAGGCGCTCCTCGATGGGCGCATCGGACGACGACCGGATGACGCTGTAGTGCACAAGCGACGCGGTGCGCGTGCGCTCGACATCGACCACGCCCACACCACAACGGGTGAGGCCGGGGTCGATGCCGAGCACGCGCATCGTCACGCTCGACTACTCGTCGTCGTCGGCGTGCAGCTCGGCTTCGACCTCGGGGCTGAGGTCGAGGTTGGTGTAGATGTTCTGCACGTCGTCGCTGTCTTCGAGCCCGTCGATGAGCTTGAACACGCGGCGGGCGGTGTCGGCGTCGACCTCGACCTTGAGGTTCGGGACGAAGGCCACGTCGGCGGAGTCGTAATCGATGCCCGACTCCTGCAGCGCCTGACGCGTCGAAACGAGGTCGGACGCTTCGGTGAAGACCTCGAAGGTGTCGCCCTCGTTGGTGACCTCTTCGGCGCCGGCTTCGAGCACGGCGGCGAGGATGTCGTCCTCCGTCGTGTTCTCGGCCGGAACGACGATGACGCCCTTGCGGCTGAAGTTGTAGGCCACGCTGCCGGGGTCGGCCATGGTGCCGCCGTTGCGCGTCATGGCGGTGCGCACGTCGGCCGCGGCGCGGTTCTTGTTGTCGGTGAGGCACTCGATCAGCAGCGCGACGCCGTTGGGGCCGTAGCCCTCGTACATGATCGTCGTGTAGTCGATCACTTCGCCCGTGAGACCGGCGCCGCGCTTGATGGCGCGGTCGATGTTGTCGTTGGGGACCGAGGTCTTCTTCGCCTTCTGCACGGCGTCGACGAGCGTCGGGTTTCCCGACATGTCGGCGCCGCCGATCTTGGCGGCGACCTCGATGTTCTTGATGAGCTTGGCGAACGATTTCGCACGTCGCTGGTCGATGACCGCTTTCTTGTGCTTGGTCGTCGCCCATTTGGAGTGGCCGGACATATGCTCCCTTACTGCCGTGAAATCCCGTCTATTCTATGGCCCGACGGGATGTCCGGGGCCCGCGCACCGCCGACGTACGCCACCACGGGCGCTCAAGCCCGGACTCGACCGGCGATCGTGTCGAGGAAATACCGGTGGAACCGCGTGTCGCCCGTGACCTCCGGGTGGAACGATGTGCCGAGAACGTTGCCCTGCTGCACGGCGACGATGCGCCCGTCGGGCACGCGTGCGAGGACATCGACGCCCTCGCCCGCAGCATCCACGACGGGTGCGCGGATGAAGACCGCGTGCACGGGCGGATCGCCCAGCACGGGAATGTCGAGGTCGGTTTCGAACGAGTCGGTCTGCGTGCCGAAGGCGTTGCGCCGCACGGTGATGTCGAGCCCACCCAGGGTCTGCTGGCCGGAGATGCCGTCGACGATGCGGTCGGCGAGCATGATGAGGCCGGCGCACGTGCCATAGGTGGGCAGCCCGCCCCGGATGGCGTCGTGCAGGGGTTCGGCCACGTCGAATGCGCGCGACAGCTTGTCCATGACGCTCGATTCGCCGCCCGGGATGACGAGCCCGTCGATCTCGGACAGCTCACTGGCACGCCGAACGGGCACGGCCGTTGCGCCGAGCCCGTTCAGAACCGCGAGGTGTTCGCGAAAATCGCCCTGGAGTGCCAGGACCCCGATGCGGGGCGTCGCGCTACCAGCCACGCTCGGCGAGGCGGTGCGGGGCGGCGAGGTCGGCGACGTTGATGCCGACCATGGCTTCACCGAGACCGCGCGACGCTTCGGCGATGACCTTGGCGTCGTCGTAGAACGTGGTGGCCTTGACGATAGCGGCGGCACGCTTGGCCGGGTCCCCCGACTTGAAGATGCCCGATCCGACGAACACGCCGTCGGCGCCGAGCTGCATCATGAGCGCGGCGTCGGCCGGGGTGGCCACGCCGCCCGCGGTGAAGAGCACGACGGGGAGCTTGCCGGTCTGCGCGATCTCGGCGACGAGCTCGTAGGGCGCCTGCAGCTCTTTTGCGGCGACGTAGATCTCGTCCTTCGTCAGTGCCGACAGGGCGCGGATCTCGGCGTTGATGGTGCGGATGTGCTTGGTGGCCTCGGAGACGTCGCCCGTGCCGGCCTCACCCTTGGAACGGATCATGGCCGCGCCCTCGTTGATGCGGCGCAGGGCCTCGCCCAGGTTGGTGGCACCACAGACGAACGGGATGCCGAAGCCCCACTTGTCGATGTGGTTGACGTAGTCGGCCGGGCTCAGCACCTCGGACTCGTCGATGTAGTCGACGTTGAGGGCCTCGAGCACCTGCGCCTCGACGAAGTGGCCGATGCGCGCCTTGGCCATGACCGGGATGGACACGGTGGCCTGGATGGCCTCGATGAGGTCGGGGTCGCTCATGCGGGCCACGCCGCCCTGGGCGCGGATGTCGGCGGGGACACGCTCGAGGGCCATCACGGCCACGGCGCCGGCATCTTCGGCGATGCGCGCCTGCTCCGCCGTGACGACGTCCATGATCACACCGCCCTTGAGCATCTCTGCCAGGCCGCGCTTCACGCGGTTGGAGCCGAATTCGCCGTTCGTGGTGCTGTCAGTCATAGTCTCAGATTCTACTCGGGATTGATGAAGAGAACGCGGCCGGAAGCCACAGTATTACGCTCGGGAAGCGGGGCACCCGGGCGGGGAGATATCAGGCCGGCCAGGCCGCCGCGAGCGACGAACGCACGTCGCCGAGCAGCTGCGGCAGCGCCTTGGTCTTGGCGATGATCGGCAGGAAGTTGGCGTCGTGCTGCCAGCGCGGCACGATGTGCTGGTGCAGGTGTGCCGCGATTCCGGCCCCCGCCACCTCGCCCTGATTCATGCCGATGTTGAAGCCGTGGTTGTGCGAGACCTCACGGATGACGCGCATCGCGGTCTGCGTGAGCGCCCCGATTTCAGCCACTTCTTCGGGAGTGGCCTGGTCGTAGGTCGCGATGTGGCGATACGGGCAGACGAGCAGGTGGCCGCTGTTGTAGGGGAACAGGTTGAGCAGCACGTAGGCGTGTTCGCCGCGTGCCACGACGAGGCCGTCCTCGTCGCTCAGCGAGGGCGCGTGGCAGAACGGGCACTCGTGTTCCTCGGGCTGTTGGCCCTTTTCGATGTAAACCATGCGGTGCGGGGTCCACAGGCGCTGGAACTCGTCGGGCACACCCGCGAGATGCGCGGCGTCGTCGATGCGCACCTCGGATGCCGCGGCATCCTCACCGGCGTCGTAGTCCCCCATGCTCAGGCGGGCCATGCGGTGTCCACCTGAACGCGGTCGGCGATCGACTGGGTGATGCGCTGGATGGCGTCGGCCACGGGGATGCCGTTGAGCTGCGTGCCGTCGCGGAACCGGAAACTGACCGAACCATTGGCCGAATCCTCTTCGCCCGCGATGAGCTGGAAGGGCACCTTGGCCTTGGTGTGGTTGCGGATCTTCTTCTGCATGCGGTCGTCGGAGTGGTCGACCTCGGCGCGCACGCCGGCCTTCTTCAGCTGGTCGATGACGTCTTGCAGGTAGTCGCCGTACTGCTCGGCGACGGGGATGCCCACGACCTGCACGGGGCTCAGCCATACGGGGAACGCGCCGGCGTAGTGCTCGAGCAGGATCGCGAAGAAACGCTCGATCGAGCCGAGGAGTGCGCGGTGGATCATGACGGGCTGCTGGCGCGATCCGTCGTCGGCCGTGTACTCGAGTTCGAAGAGTTCGGGCTGGTTGAAGTCGAGCTGCACGGTGGAGAGCTGCCACGTGCGGCCGATGGCGTCCCGAGCCTGCACCGAGATCTTGGGGCCGTAGAAGGCCGCTCCCCCGGGGTCGGCGACGAGCTCGAGACCGGACTCGACGGCGACCTGACGCAGGGTCTCGGTCGCTTCCTCCCAGACCTCGTCGGTGCCGACGTACTTGACCGGGTCTTTGGTCGACAGCTCGAGGTAGAAGTCGTTCAGGCCGTAACCGCGCAGGGTCTCGAGCACGAACTGGAGCTGGCGGGCCAGCTCCTCCTTGACCTGACCGGGCGTGACGTAGATGTGGGCGTCGTCCTGGGTGAGGCCGCGCACGCGCGTGAGGCCCGAGAGGGTGCCGCTCTTCTCGTAGCGGTAGACGGTGCCGAACTCGGCCAGACGCATGGGCAGCTCGCGGTAGCTGCGGCCCCGCGCGCGGTAGATGAGGTTGTGCATCGGGCAGTTCATGGGCTTCAGGTAGTAGTCCTGGCCCTGACGCGTGACTTCGCCGGCCTCGTTGTACTCGGCGTCGAGGTGCATCGCCGGGAACATGCCGTCTTTGTACCAGCTGAGGTGCTGGCTGGTCTCGAAGAGGTGGCCCTTGGTGATGTGCGGGGTGTTGACGAGGTCGTAGCCCGAGGCGACGAGTCGCTCGCGCATGTAGTTCTCGATCTCGGCGCGGATGATGCCGCCCTTGGGGTGGAAGACGGCGAGGCCCGAGCCGATCTCGTCGGGGAAGCTGAAGAGGTCGAGCTCGCGGCCGAGCTTGCGGTGGTCGCGCTTCGCCGCTTCTTCCATGCGGGCCTGGTAGGCGCGCAGCTCGTCTTTCGTGGGCCACGCGGTGCCGTAGATGCGCTGCAGCTGCGGGTTCTTCTCCGAACCGCGCCAGTATGCCGCGGCCACACGGGTGAGCGCGTAGCCGTTGCCGATCATGCGCGTCGAGGGCAGGTGCGGGCCCCGGCAGAGGTCCTTCCACAGCGTCTCGCCCGACTTCGGGTCGACGTTGTCGTAGATCGTGAGTTCGGCGCCGCCGACCTCGACGCTCTCGTTGTCTTCGCCGGCGGGTGAGCCCTTGATGCCGATCAGCTCGAGCTTGTAGGGCTCGGAGGCGAGCTCTGCGCGGGCCTCTTCTTCGGAGACGACGCGGCGCACGAAACGCTGCCCCTGCCGGATGATCCGGTCCATCTCTTTCTGCAGCGCCTTGAGGTCTTCGGGCGTGAACGCCTCGTGCACGTCGAAGTCGTAGTAGAAGCCGTCGGTGACGGGCGGCCCGATGCCGAGGCGTGCGTCGGGGTTGACCTTCTGCACGGCCTGCGCGAGCACGTGGGCGGCCGAGTGACGCAGGATGTTCAAGCCATCCTCGGAGTCGATCGTGACGGCCTCGACCGTGTCGGCGTCGGTGACCTGCGTGGCCAGATCTTTCAGCTCGCCGTTGACGCGCATCGCGACGACGGACCGGTCGGTGAATAGCTCAAAACCGTCAGGCACCAGGGTCCACTCCTTAGACAAAATCGTTCGATACAACTGTAGTGCGATGCCGGTGACTCAACGCGCAGCGGGTCCCCGCGGCCGAAGCCGCGGGGACCCGCTGCGGTCGGGCGCGGTGCGCTTAACGCTTGGCCGCGCGCCGACGCGCTGCGACCCAGAGGATCGATCCGAGGATCAGCAGTCCGAGCACTGCCAGGCCTGCCACCATGGGCGCGGCGCCGGTCGCCGCGAGGATGATCTTCGGCTCGGGCGACAGCGGCACAATCGCCACAGACGGTTCGGAGGCGACGGGTCCCGAGCGAGCGGATGCCGTGGCCGACGCCGTATTCGAAACACCCTGGGCACGGATATCGGCGTCGGTCACCGCATAATTGGCCGAGGCTGTCACGGTTTCTCCGGGCGCGAGTTGACCCGCCTCCCCCGGCCACGTGCCGAAGGTGATGAGCGAGAGCCGGGGCAGCCGATCATCCACTCGCACGTCGGTGAGCGTCACGTTGCCCTCGTTCGTCACCGTGAAGGAGTACTCGACGGATTCGCCGGGGACCGCGTGCGAACCGCCGGCGAAGGCCGCGCGCTTCTCGATGGTGAGCACGGCCAGATTGTTGAGGTCGACTTTCGCCGAGTCGAGCGCCTCCGGGATGACGCTCCCGTCCAGGGTCCGTGCCCCAGCCGAAGCGGTGTTGTCGACCGTTCCAGTATCGATGTCCGCTTGTGTCAGAACGTAGGAGGCGGTTGCGTGCACGCTCTGGCCGGGGGCCAGCACGCCGTCGGTTTCGCTCGGGTACGGCTCGAATGTCAGTGCCGAGAGGCGAGGTAAATCGTCGCGCAGAGTGACGTCTTTCGCGGTGGTGGCGCCGACGTTCGAGATTTCGAACTCGTAAGCGATGCGGTCGCCGGGCTTCGGTGTATCGCCTCCCTCGAAGACGGCTGTCTTCTCGATGGCGATCTCGGAGCGTGACGGGATCGGAACGCTCGCCGTGCTCTCGACGGGCGGCACGGGGCCGGCGCCGCTGACACCGGATACGGTCGCGGTGTTATCTACGGAACGCGCATCGATGTCCGCCTGCGTGAGTTCATATGTCGCGGATGCCGTGACCGTCTCGCCCGGGGCCAACGAACCGGGTGTTCCCGGCCAGGCGTCGTACTCCAGCGTGCTGAGACCGGGCTTCGGGTCGACGATCGCGGTTTGGGCGACCGTCAGCGACCCGGTGTTGGTGACCGTGAAGGTGTAGTCGACCCGTTCCCCCGCTTCGGCATCGCCCGGGGCCAGAAGGCCCATCTTCGTCAGGGTCAGGCTCGCGGTTCGGTCGAGCGGTGTCGTGGTCGTCGAGTCGGGTGCGTCCACGGCCTGGCCGAGCGGAGACTGCGCCGAGGCGGATGCCGTGTTGACCACCGACCCGCGATCGGCGTCCGCCTGGGTCACCGTGTAGTCGGCTCGGAACGTGACACTCTGGCCGGGACGCAGCACGCCGGCGCTGCCGCTCGGCCAGACCGAGGCCGTGAGGGTGCCGAGCCCGGGAAGCGGGTCCGTGACCGTCACGCCCGTCAGAGACACTGAGCTCGGGTTGGTGACGACGAACGCGTAGGTCAGCACATCGGAGGTGTTGGTGACGGCGTCTTTCGATACATCCGTCACCTTTTCAACGGTCTTCTCGAGATCGAGCGTGGGCTCGGCGGCGACAAGCTCAACGGAGTAGTCCTCGACTTCACCCGCGCGCTGCGGGCCAACCGGGCTGGGCGTGGCGTCGGTCCCGACAGCGAGGCGAACCCGCGCGAACGACGGTCCGCTGGCCGCGATGCGCTTCTCGAGGCCCGTCCAGGTCACGCGCGTGCTGGTGCCGGATGCACCGGGAGGAACGGCGGCCGAGGCGGCTTCATTCGGCTCGAACGTTCCGTTCCGGTCGAAGTCGATCCAGGCGGTCAGTGTGGCCGGAACCGACAGGACACGGTTCGTGGTCGAGATGTCGAGCGAGTACCCCGCACCTTCGACGGCCTGGACGGTCGGCAGAGTGGCGACGCCATCCTCATCGTCGACAGCCACGTTCGGGCGATCCCCGGAGGAGGCGTCGTCACCGCGAGCGTCGGCACTGAAGGCGGACGTCTTCTCGCCGTCGACCAGTGTGCCGAGGAACGTGCCCGCGTTCGCGGGGTGGGATGCCGCCCCATAGCTCTCGGGCGCATCGCCGTGATCGACCGCGAAGGTCGCACAACTGGGCGCGTACCCGTCGAGACCTTCGCCGCCGAGCTGTGGACGGTAGCCCCGCACGATGGATGAATTCAGCTCACCATCACCCGATTCGCACAACGGTCCTTCGATGCGCTGGCCCGTGGGGTTGGCACGGCTGTCTCCCGCTGTCACGAGCGTCTTCTGTGCCGTGCCATCCACCTTCAGCTCACCGTCGGCTGTCACGACGAGGGGGCGGCAACTGAGGATCGCGCTCTGCGTCCACTGTGTGGCTTCGCTGGTGAAGGTCGAGCCGGAGAGCTGATAGGCCACTTGGTTCGCCGGGCAGAGGCCTTCGGTGGTGTTGCCCCGGCTCTCGTTGAATGTGGGAAAGGTCAGCCATTCCGCGTTCGGGGTCACAGCAGGCTTTCCATCGGCACCGATGTCGACGGAACCGCACAAGAGATCCAATTGCACGAGGATGCCGCCGGGGCCCGTCGCTCCCACACGGTTCTGCCCTCGGGCACCGATGAGGACTTCGTCACCCTCGCACTCGCGCGGCACGTCGGTGTTCTTCTGCGTACCGATCACGCCTCCGCTCATGGAGGGCGTCACCGGCACCGCGGCCAACGCAGCGCTCGCGGCGCCACCCCCGACCATCAGAGCGACGCAAGCCGCTGCAACAAGCCCCCGCCCGCGATTTCGCCGCGTTCGCGACCTCTTCTTCTGCCCTCTACCTGGATCGATCACTCGGCACACTCCATTCATCAAACTGTCATCACATCATGACATGCTGATATATTGCTTGCAACAGTGAGATACACATCGCCAAGCTCTGGTCCGTATGTCGCGATACCGGGACCGAACTACCCCGATCGCAGGTCATGCGATCGCGGACCACCGCCGATCCCCCAAAGAACCCTCAGCTGCCAATAGCTGCACCTGCCCCAGCAGGAAGCCTCCAGATCTCAATCCGGAGGCTCGGTTGGCTGGCCGTACTGGGATCGAACCAGCGCGATCGCGGGTTATGCGATCGCGGGTCACTGTCGATCCCCAACATGAATCGCTGCTGCTTCGGGTTGCAGCTTGTCGAAAACGAAAAACCCCCGGATCTTGATCCGGGGGTTTGCTTGTGGGCGATACTGGGATCGAACCAGCGCGATCGCAGGTTATGCGATCGCGGGTCACTGTCGATCCCCAACACGAGCGATGGCTACGAACAGTTGCAGCTTTTCCCAAACAAAAAACCCCGGATGAACTCCGGGGTTTTGTCTGTGGGCGATACTGGGATCGAACCAGCGCGATCGCAGGTTATGCGATCGCGGGTCACTGTCGATCCCCAACACGAACGATCGCTGCGAACAGCTGCAGCTTGTCCCAAACAAAAAAACCCCGGATGAAATCCGGGGTTTTGTCTGTGGGCGATACTGGGATCGAACCAGTGACCTCTTCCGTGTCAGGGAAGCGCGCTACCGCTGCGCCAATCGCCCGCTGAACATCTTTCGATGTGTGGGGTTTGTGAGTGTTGGAGGTGGCGACGGGATTCGAACCCGTGTGGACGGCTTTGCAGGCCGCTGCCTCGCCTCTCGGCCACGCCACCGCGTGTGGTTGCCCACATGCCGTGACCAGCCTGGAAGACTGATCTTGACACTCGAGCGGATGACGAGATTCGAACTCGCGACCCTCACCTTGGCAAGGTGATGCGCTACCACTGCGCCACATCCGCATTGCGCTCATTTCTGAGTGCTTAGGAACTCTAACTGACGGGGAACGCTTTGCACAAACCGAGAACCCACTTTTTCGGTTTTCGGGGTGTTTGTGACGGTTTCGGGGGTTTCGTTTCGGTCGCCGATTCGGGATGTGACCGGGCCGATCGTCTTAGGGTAATTTTTCTCTGTTTTCGGGTAAATTTTTTGGCGGACCGCTCGTCGGGGTGCGGATGTCGGCCCGGTTCGCGTTTCCCGGTTTCGCTCCGCTAAGATCGAATCTCGCAGGCGGACGTTCTTCCGTTTCGCGGGCGATTGGCGCAGTTGGTAGCGCGCTTCCTTCACACGGAAGAGGTCATCGGTTCGAGTCCGGTATCGCCCACCATCCCCTCATCTCCGTCAGCTGTTGCTGGCGGATTTTTTTGTGCCTGAGACGGCGGGGCCTCTCTGGGGCCCGCTACGTCGGGTCCGCTGGTTCGTCAACGGGGTGTCGCCGGCATCCGTGTCGTTTTAGCGTGGGATGCGTTCGACCGGTTGGCCGGACGACGCGAGAAGGAAGGATTCCACGATGGCTGAGAACATTTCGGGTAAGAAGGTCGCTTTTCTGTTGACCGACGGTTTCGAGGACGCTGAGCTGACGAGCCCCTGGGAGGCCGTGACGGAGGCTGGCGGCATCCCCACCCTGGTGGCGCCGTCGTCGGGCGAGGTGACCGGCAAGAACGGCCACACGCAGAGCGTGGACCAGACGGTTGCGGATGCTTCGGCCGATGCGTTCGACGCGCTCGTGTTGCCGGGCGGAGTCGTGAATGCCGACAACATCCGCATGGAGCAGGGTGCCGTGTCGTTCGCCCGCTCATTCTTCGAGCAGCACAAACCGGTCGGCGTGATCTGCCACGGCCCGTGGTTGCTGATCGAGGCCGACGTCGTGCGCGGACGCCAGATGACCAGCTTCGCCAGCTTGCAGACCGACCTCAAGAACGCCGGCGCCGATTGGGTCGACGAGGAGGTCGTGGTCGACAGCGGCCTCGTGTCGAGTCGCACGCCCGACGACCTGCCGGCGTTCAACGCCAAGCTCGTCGAGGAGATCGCCGAGGGTGAGCACTCCGGTCAGACCGCCTAAGAGCGACCCGGTGAGCGACGAGGGGATGGCGTTTCGACGCTCATCCCCTTTTTGCTGCCCGGTGAGCGTCACAACACGGCGCGTCGGCGTGGGTGCTGGCCGCATGCCGCCCAGCCGGGTAGACAGGATGCCATGTCAGGAGCCGAGCAGGTCGAGATCGAACGCAAGTATGACGTGGCCGCGGGGAGCGCCGTGCCCGACCTCACAGAGGTCGAGGGCGTGGAGGCGGTCACCCGGCACGAGGGCGTGCCGCTCGACGCGCTCTACTTCGACACGGCGGATCAGGCCCTGGCGGCGAATCACATCATCATCCGGCGGCGCTCCGGCGGCGCGGACGAGGGGTGGCATGTCAAGCTGCCCGCCGACGAAGGTCGCACCGAGGTGCACTGGCCGTTGGAGGACGGGTCCGAGGAGTCCGTGCCAGAGGGCGTGCTCGAACGCTTGGCACCGGTCCTGGCGGGCCGGACGGTGACGCCGTTGGCACGCATCCACACTGTTCGCACTCTGGTTCACCTGCAGGATGCTGCGGGGAACGATGTGGCCGAGATCGCCGACGACGAGGTGTCGACGACGGACCTGCGGGCCGGCACGAAGCGCGCCTGGCGTGAGTGGGAAGCGGAGCTCCTGCCGGGGGCGCCCGCCACACGGGACGAACGCACCGCCCTGCTGGATGACATCGAGCGAGTGCTCGTCGCAGCCGGAGCGCGGCCCTCGTCGACGGTCGCCAAGATCGCCCGCGCCCTGGGCGCAGACGCCGACTTCGAGGGCTAGTCGCGCAGCGTCGGAACCTCTTCGCCCGCCCGCGGCGGAAGCGGCGGGGTGCCGTCACCAAACGGGCGACCCCCGAGGGCCTCACGACCGTGCGGGGTCAGCCATCCGGTCTCTGAGGGGCCCTTCGGCACGATGCCCGTCGGGTTGATGTCGCTGTGCACGATGTAGTAATGCTTCTTGATCTGGTCGAAGTCGATCGTGTCGCCGAATCCGGGGGTCTGGAAGAGATCGCGCGCGTAGGCCCACAGGACCGGCATCTCGGTCAGCTTGTTGCGGTTGCACTTGAAGTGGCCGTGATAGACGGCGTCGAAGCGCGCAAGGGTCGTGAAGAGGCGGACATCCGCTTCGGTGATCGTGTCGCCGACGAGGTAGCGCTGCCCGGCGAGCCGTTCCTCGAGCCAGTCGAGGCGTGCGAAGAGGGTGTCGTAGGCGCGCTCGTAGGCGCGCTGCGAACCGGCGAAACCGGCCTTGTAGACGCCGTTGTTGACGTCGTGGAAGATCTTCTCGGCGACGTCGTCGATCTCGGCCCGCAGGTGCTCCGGGTAGAGGTCCGGCGCGCCGTCGCGGTGGAATTCGGTCCACTCGGTCGAGAAGTCGAGCGTGATCTGAGGGTAGTTGTTGGTGACGACCTTGCCGCTCGGAACGTCGACGATGGCGGGCACCGTGATGCCGCGCGGGTAGTCGGGGAAGCGGGCGAAGAAGGCCTGCTGCAGGCGCTCGATGCCGAGCACGGGGTCAACGCCGCCCTCGTCGAGGTCGAACGTCCAGCTGTCCTTGTCGTGCGTGGGGCCGGGCAGGCCGAGGCTGATCGCGTCTTCGAGGCCGAGTAGGCGCCGCACGATGATGGATCGGTTGGCCCAGGGGCACGCCCGAGCCGCTACCAGCCGGTATCGCCCCGCCTCGACCGGCCAGCCGTCGCGGCCGTCACGCGTGATGCGGTCCTCGATGTAGTTGGTGTCGCGGTTGAACTCTTGACCGGGCTCGACGTAGCGGCCCTGCGTGCTCTCTGCCATGGGTCGAGCCTACGCGTCGCCGTCTGTGGAGGCTGCGCCCGAGGCGTCGTCGTCTTCTGATTCGACCGTGTCGCTGTCGGCGTCGTAGGTGTAGGCGGGGCCGTCGGCGGTTTCGCCCGCTTTCGTGCCGTCGGCTTTCGAGCCGCCGCCCTCGGTCGATTCCTCGGCCGGGTCGGTCGGGAACGGTCCGCCGTATCCCCCGGTTCCCTGCTCTTCGGCCTTCTCGACCGTGTAGTCGCCGTCGTTGTCTCCGAGTTGTGCGTCAGGCATGTCGCTCCTTTTGTCGGTGTGTTCAGCAGACTAGGTGAGCCGCTGGGGCCGAGAAACGGGGTTGCGGGATGGCACGAGGCATGCCACGAGGTCGCACGCCATGAGCCTCGGATGCCGCGGCGTCAGGTCGAGGGGATGCGGCGACCAGCGGAGGACACGGGATGTCAGGTCGAGGGTGCCCGGCGGGCCGTGCGGGGTGCCGCGGGCCGATACGGCGAGACGGTCGGGTCGTCGGTGATCCAGAAGCGCCAGGGGAACGCCTCCGACCCGGCCTCGCCGCTCACGCCCGTGCGGGGGCCGCTGGAGATGTGCCGGGGAGGGACATCGGGCAGTTCGAGGTGGGCCCGCGTGCGTGGGTCGAGCGGCCGCTCGTCGCCGGCATGCTCCGGCCCACGGGGCCCGCCGGATCTGTATGCCTGCAGCGGCGTGTCGCTCAGGGCATCCATGCCGTCGTGCAGGGTGTAGACGAGGCCGAGCGCCTGAGCGAGACGGCCCGGACCACGGGCGAGGTCGCGAGACGTCTTGGCGGCGGGCCGGCGGCTGCGGGCCAGCTCCTCCCCCGCGACGATCTCGCCCGCGCGGAGCAGTACTCCTGAGGCGACGCCCTCGGGCGAACAAGCGACGTTCACCGCGTTGTGCATGCCGTAGGAGAAGTACACGTAGAGGTGCCCGGGTTCGCCGAACATGGTGGCGTTGCGCGCGGTCTTGCCCATGCGGGCGTGTGAGCCAGCGTCGTGCACCTGACCCGTTCCGAGGCCGTGGTAGGCCTCCGTCTCGGTGATGCGCACCGTGATGTCGCCCTCGGGGGACGAGATCGTGAGGTGGGCGCCAAGCAGTTCGGGGGCTACCTCGAGCGCGTCGCGGGCGAAGAAAGATCGGGATGCGCGCATCCGCTCATCTTCTCAAGCGGCCGGGGTTGCGGGCAACGGGCCGCGTGAACGAGATGTCGAGGCGCGATCGCGGCGGCCCCAGATGGCCCAGGTTGCGGCGGCCACGAGCAGGGCGACGACCGTTCCGAGGGCCGTTTCGACGAGGCGGTCGACGATGAGCGTGGCCGTGTCGGTGGGATGCGCGAGGTCGATCATGACGAGGGCGAGCGGTGTGACGAACAGCAGCGCGAAGCCGTAGTTGCGCGTGACGAAGAGCTCGGCCGCGATCTGCAGCGCCACGACGAGCGCGATGGCGGCGAGACCGGAGGGCTGAGCAGACAGCAGGATGGCCGCGAGGATGAGGCCGAGGAAGGTTCCGACGATGCGGTGGGTGGCGCGCAGGGCCGAATGCGAGAGGCGCACGGCGACGAGGGGAACGACGGCGGCGATCATGGCCCAGTAGGGGTGGCCGATGCCGAGCGCCGTCGAGAGGCCGCCGGCGAGGGCCGCGGCGACGCCGAAACGGGCGGCATGGGCGAGCCGCTGGGCGCCGTCGGGAAGGAGCCGGGTGCGCCGGCGGGCGACGGGGTTCGAGGGAGCGTCCGCGGGCCGGGCGGATGCGGCGACACGCTCGTCCGCTCGGGCGCGTCTGACGATTACCGAACCCGCGCCGCCGACGAGGAGCGATACGACGGCGGCTCCCGACGAGACGACAAAGGCGATGAGGAGCGAATCGGGGCCGGGCGGCACCGACGCGACGGCGCACAGCGCGAAGACGCCGAAGAGCGGGCCGGGCGGGTTCCAGCGGAACACGTCGGAGAGGACGGCCACGAGCGTGGCCCACGCGGCTCCGATGCCGACGATCCACCACTCGTGGGAGGGCATCCCGGCGACCACGACGCCCAAGACGACCGCACCGACCAGCACGACCGCCGCCGAGAGTTGCATGAGGAACCGGTGGCGGTAACGCACGTTGCGGCCGTAGAGCGCGGCGAACGAGCCGAAAGCGGCGTAGAGCGACCATTCGACGTGGCCGAGCGCCCAGACCGTCACGAGCGGCACGACGACCGAGATCCCGGCGCGGACGGCCACCCGATGGGACCCCGCGTGGGGGCCGAAGACGAAGACGGTCTTCCACCAGGGAAGGGCGGGTACAGCAGAACTCATGCTGTATATTTTACCAGTAAAGCATTCCGCAAAGGAGCACCGTGCCCGATACCTCCGACTCACCGGTCACCTCCGACTCACCGGTCACCTCTGACTCACCCGTCACCTCTGACTCACCCGGCACCCGGGACTCGGTCGACGACACGCGTGACGCCTGGGCGACCGTGCGGCCCGAGCTCGACACGACCGCGATCGCCGTGCTCGGCCGCATCCACCGCCTGTCGCGCGCCGTGACCCTGCTGAGCGACGCCCTGCTCGAACCGTTCGGCATCGGCCGCGGCGAGTTCGACGTGCTGAGCGTGCTGCGCCGGTCAGACTCCCCCGTGGCCGCCACCCGGCTGGCGCACCTGCTCACGGTGTCGAACGCCGCCATCACCAAGCGGATGCTGCGGCTCGAGGCATCCGGCCTGGCCGAGCGACAGCGCAGCAGCCACGACAAACGCGTCGTGCTCGTCGACCTCACACCCGCCGGCCGCGACCTGATCGACACAGCCCTGCCGGCGCAGCTGGGGCTCGAGGCCGAGATCGCCGACGTGCTCGGATGCGGCGATCGCGACGCCACCGAAAGCGCGTTGCGTCGGCTTCTCGTCGAGGCCGAACGACGACTGAACGCGTGACGCCCATGGCTTCCGAACCGAGTTCCGGTTGCGCCGTCGGTGATTGAATAGCGGGATGGACGTTAACCGCTACATCGACGACTTCGCCAGCTACCTCCAGGCCTCGCCCAGCTCGTATCACGCCGCCGCCGAAGCCGCCCACTGGCTCGACGAGGCCGGGTTCACCCGCCTGGACGAGCGTGGCGACTGGCTCGACGCCGCAGCAGACTCGACCGGCGACGACTCCGACTCGGCCTCGCCCCGCACCGAGGCCCGCCGCCACTACGTCGTGCGCGACGGCGCCATCATCGCGTGGGTGCAGCCGCGCGACGCCCACGCCACCACGCCGTTCCGCATCCTCGG
This sequence comes from Okibacterium fritillariae, assembly GCF_052783725.1. Taxonomy (NCBI): domain Bacteria; kingdom Bacillati; phylum Actinomycetota; class Actinomycetes; order Micrococcales; family Microbacteriaceae; genus Okibacterium; species Okibacterium fritillariae. Next base: position 1,617,585 of record NZ_CP199917.1, on the reverse strand, counting down.
CGCGCACACCGACTCCCCCGGTTTCAAGCTCAAACCGCACCCCAGCATCGGCTCGAACGGATGGCTGCAGGCCGGCGTCGAGGTCTACGGCGGCCCCCTGCTCAACTCCTGGCTCGACCGCGAGATCGAGCTCGCCGGGCGCCTCGTCGACCGGCAGGGCAACGAGCGCCTCGTGCGCACGGGCCCGTTCCTGCGCATCCCGCAGCTCGCCATCCACCTCGATCGCGGCGTCAACGACGGCCTCACGCTCGACAAGCAGCGCCACACCGCGCCCGTCTACGGCGTCGGGGATGTCGGCCACTCCGATCTGCTCGCACACCTGGCGGGGCTCGCCGGGCTCGACGCGGCGGATGTGAAGGGCTACGACATCCTCACCGCCGACACGCAGGCGCCCGCCCGCTTCGGCCTCGACAAGAAACTCTTCGCGGCCGGGCGCATGGACAACCTCAGCTCGGTCTTCGCGGGCCTACGGGCGCTGATGGAGGTCCCCGCCGACACCAAGACCATCAGCGTGCTGGCGGCCTTCGACCACGAGGAACTCGGCTCGGAGACGCGCTCGGGCGCCAGCGGCCCGTTCCTCGACGACGTGCTCACGCGCATCGGCGCGGGGCTCGGCCAGACCCCCAGCGACCGCCTGCGGGCCTACGCCGCCTCGTGGTGCCTCTCGGCCGACGCCGGGCATGTCGTGCACCCCAACTACCCCGAGCGCCACGACCCGGCCAACCGGCCGATCGCGGGGTCCGGTCCGCTGCTCAAGATCAACGCCAACCAGCGTTACGCCACCGATGCGCACGGGGCGGCGATGTTCGCCCACGCCGCGGCGCAGGCCGGCGTGCCGTATCAGGAGTTCGTGTCGAACAACGTCATCCCGTGCGGCTCGACGATCGGGCCGCTCACGGCGACGCGCCTCGGAATTCGCACGGTGGATGTCGGCATCGGCCTGCTCTCGATGCACTCGGCGCGCGAGCTGTGCCACGTCGACGATGCCCCCGCGCTCAGCTCGGCGATCGGGGCGTTCTTCGCACCCGCCGACGAGAAGTAGCACGCGAGCCGCGGACGAGCGAACTGCCACGGCCGGAAGGTCGGAACGCGCGACGAAGGGGATGCCGCGTGGTGCGACATCCCCTTCGTGCTGTGCTGGCTCGTGTGACCCGCAGGATCAGACGACGTCGAGCGCGTAACCCTCTTCGCCGTGCACCGACGTGTCGACGCCCGCGATCTCGTCCTCGTTCTTCACGCGGAACCCGATGGTCTTCTGGATCGCGAAACCGATCACCAGCGCGACCACGAAGGAGTAGATCAGCACGGCCAGAGCCGCCACGACCTGCAGCACGAGCTGCTCCCATCCGCCGCCGACGAACAGACCCGTCGAGGTGGCGAAGAAGCCGAGGTAGACGGTGCCGATGAGGCCGCCGATGAGGTGGATGCCGACCACGTCGAGCGCGTCATCGAAGCCCAGCTTGAACTTCAGTTCGACGGCGAGGGCACACACGGCACCCGTGACGACGCCGAGCAGCAGGGCCCAGCCCGGGGTGAGGTTGGCGCAGGCGGGCGTGATCGCCACGAGACCGGCAACCGCACCGGATGCCGCGCCCACCGACGTGGCCTTGCCGTCCTTGAACTTCTCGATGACGAGCCAGCCGATGATGGCCGCGGCCGTCGCGCCCAGCGTGTTGATCACGATGAGGCCGACGTTCTCCATGTTGTTGAGCCACTCGGCGCCGGCGTTGAAACCGAACCAGCCGAACCACAGGATGGACGCGCCGAGCAGCGTCAGCGGCACGTTGTGCGGCTTCGACATGCCCTTCTGGAATCCCACACGCTTGCCGAGCACGAGGGCCAGGGCCAGAGCGGCGGCACCCGCGTTGATGTGCACGGCCGTTCCGCCGGCGTAGTCGATGACCGCGAGGCCCGCCTCTTCGCCGAAGAGCGTCGTGCCGAGGTTCATGATCCAGCCGCCGCCCCACACCCACGCGGCGATCGGGAAGTAGGCGACCGTCGCCCAGATGCCGGCGAAGATCATCCACGCGCCGAACTTGGCGCGGTCGGCGATGGCGCCCGAGATGAGCGCGACCGTGATGATCGCGAACGTGGCGCCGTAGGTGGCTCCCAGCAGGTCGGTGTTGGCGGTCTCACCCTGCGACAGGGCGGTGAGGCCGAAGTCGGAGAACGGGTTGCCCGCGAAGTCGAAGGCGCCCGTGACAGCGCTCATGTTGAAGCCGTAGAGAATCCAGAGCACGCTGATGAGGCCGAGGGCCCCGAAGCTCATCATCATCATGCTGACGACGCTCTTGGCCTTGACGAGTCCGCCGTAGAAGAATGCGACGCCGGGCGTCATGAACAGCACGAGTGCTGTCGCCGTGATCGCCCAGGCAATGGTGCCGGTGTCCATATCGTGTCCTTAACCTGCTCGAGTGTGCATCGGGTTTGCCACCGGACGCTGAGCGTTCGGCTGGCACGATGACAGTCTCTGCGGGCGAGGTTCCACGGGTGTTCACACCGCATTTCGGGTGTGTTACGGATGCTCGCGAGTGTTGCGGGCGTGTTTCGGCGGTGCTCTACTCCCCCGTCGTGAGGGCGATCATGCGCGACATCGAGCGCAGATACTTCTTGCGGTAGCCGCCCGAGAGCATGTCCCCGCCGAAGACCTCGTCGAGCGGCGTGCCCGTCTGCACGATGGGGATCTGGGCGTCGTACACGCGGTCGATGAAGGCCACGAGCCGCAGCGCCTCGGTCTGGGAGTCGAGCACGTGCACATCGCGCAGGCCGATGAGTGACAGGCCGTCGAGCAGGCCGATGTAGCGCGACGGGTGCACGGTCGACAGGTGCTGGATCAGGTCGTCGAAGGTGTCGTCGGATGCGTCGTCCCCCGCGCGCCGGGCCGTGGCATCTTCGAGCGCCTCGGTGTAGGCGGCGTCGTCGCGCACGGCCGCGTGTCCCTCGATCGACCGGCGGCGATAGTCGTTGCCGTCGATGCGCAGCGTGCGGAAGTTGTCCGACATCGCCTGGATCTCCCGCAGGAAGTCGGCCGCCGCGAAGCGCCCCTCGCCGAGCGCATTGGGCGGCGTGTTGGATGTCGCGGCGATGCGCGTGCCCGTCGCCACCAGTTCGCCGAGCAGACGCGTCATGACCATGGTGTCGCCCGGGTCGTCGAGCTCGAACTCGTCGATGCAGATGAGCGTCGACCCCCGCAGCTCTTCCACCGTGGCGGCATAGCCGAGCGCGCCGACGAGCGCCGTGTATTCGATGAACGTGCCGAAGTATTTGCGCGGGCCGGGCGCGGCGTGCCACAGGGCCGCGAGGAGGTGCGTCTTGCCGACGCCGAAACCGCCGTCGAGGTAGACCCCGGGCTTCACCGCGGGGGCCTTGTTCTTCTTGCGCCCGAAGAATCCGCCGGACTTCTGCACGCCCCACGAGTCGGCGAATTCGGTGAGGATGGTGACCGCCTCGGCTTGCGAGGGGAAGTCGGCATCCGGCCGGTAGCTCTCGAAGCTGGCCGTCTCGAACTGACGCGGGGGCACGAGGCTGGCCACGATCTGCGCGCCCGAGATCTCGGGGCTGCGGGCGGCCAGGCTGACGACGCCGGTTGTTTCGGAGGGCGACATACGCTGACACCTTTGTTCATTCAAGGGGCGCGAATATGACATCCGGTTGACGGATGCGTAGATTCACTCGGGGAAGAAATCAGGACGGGCAGCCGGGAATGAAGCTGGCCGTGCTCCAGCTTAACCTCACCAGGAGGAACAATGACCGTCGAACGTGAGCAGAATCCCGAGTTCGAGGCGTACGCGCACCCCGAACGTCTCGTCAGCACCGCCTGGGTGGCGGAGAATCTCGGCCGTGAGGGCCTCGTCGTCGTCGAATCCGACGAAGACGTGCTGCTCTACGAGACCGGGCACATCCCGGGCGCCGTGAAGGTGGACTGGCACACCGAGCTCAACGACCCCGTGCAGCGCGATTACATCGACGGTGCCGGTTTCGCGGCCCTGCTCTCGAAGAAGGGCATCTCGCGCGACGACACCGTCGTCATCTACGGCGACAAGAACAACTGGTGGGCCGCCTACGCCCTCTGGGTCTTCAGCCTGTTCGGCCACGAAGACGTGCGATTGATGGATGGCGGCCGCGACACGTGGATCGCCGAGGGCCGCGCCTTGAGCACCGAACGCCCTGCACGCCCCGCCACCGACTACCCCGTCGTCACGCGCGACGACTCGGCTCTGCGCGCCTACAAGGACGACGTGCTGGCCCACCTCGGCCGCCCTCTCATCGACGTGCGCAGCCCCGAGGAGTACAGCGGCGAACGCACGACGGCCCCGGCCTACCCCGAAGAGGGCGCCCTGCGCGCCGGCCACATCCCCACCGCCCGCAGCGTGCCGTGGGGCAAGGCCGTTGCCGAAGACGGCCGATTCAAGAACGTCGACGAGCTGTCGGCCATCTACCGCGACGGCGCCGGCCTCACCGACGGCGAACCCGTCATCGCCTATTGCCGCATCGGCGAACGCTCGAGCCACACGTGGTTCGTGCTGCAGCACCTGCTGGGCTTCGAGGACGTCAAGAACTACGACGGCTCGTGGACCGAATGGGGCAGCGCCGTGCGCGTCCCCATCGTCACGGGTGCCGAGCCCGGCGAGGCCCCGCAGACGCGCTAGCGTTGACGCATGAGTGACAGCACCCTCACCGGCCAGGCGGCCGAGATCCGCGACGAATTCCTCGACCTCGACCTGTCGTCGCGACTCGAACTGCTGCTCGAGTTCTCGAACGAGCTGCCGGCTCTGCCCGAGCGTCTCGCCGACCATCCCGAGCTGCTCGAGCGCGTGGCCGAATGCCAGGCCCCCGTGTTCATCGTGGTCGAGGTCGACGACGGTCTCGTGACGATGTTCGCGCAGGCCCCGCCCGAGGCCCCGACCACGCGCGGGTTCGCGTCCATCCTGGCCCAGACGCTCAACGGCCTCACGGTCGACGAGGCGTTGGCGCTGCCCGACGACTACCCGCAGATGCTGGGCCTGTCGAAGGCGGTCTCGCCGCTGCGCCTCAACGGCATGAGCGGCATGCTGCAGCGCGCCAAGCGACAGCTGCGGGCCCGGGTCGGTCGATGACCGAGGCGGATGCCGACGCCCCCGTCATCGCGCGCGGCACCGGGTTGACCGAGATCGTACCCGCCACGGCATCCCGCTGCACCGGCCGCACCGCCGACTCGAAGAAGTGGGTCTCGGAACGGTACCGCCCGCAGGCCGATCGGTGGTTGGCGCTCAACATGATCTCGAGCATCAACGGCTCGGCGACGGGCCCGGATGGCACGAGCGAAACGCTCTCGAACCGCACCGACCGCATGATCCTCGGCGTCATCCGCGACCACGCCGACGCCGTGCTCGTGGGCGCCGAGAGCGTGCGCGCCGAAGGCTACGTCATGCCGAAGACCGCCGTACTGGCCGTCGTCACGCGCTCGGGCTCCCTCGCGGGCCACAAGCTGGGCGACGACTACGACGCCGAGCGACTCGTCGTGCTCTACCCGGCCGGCAACGAGGAGCAGGTGCTCGCCAACCTCGGCGACCTGCCGTGCCGACGCCTGGCCATGCCTGGCAACGACCCGGGGCCGGCCGAGATCGTCGAGACGCTGGCGGCCAACGGCTACCCGAGCGTCGTGTGCGAGGGTGGGCCCAGCCTGGCGGGTCAATTCATCCGTGCCGGTCAGGTGGATGCTGTGTACCTCAGTGTTGCGCCCACCTTCGTGCTGCCGGCCCGCCCCCTCATCGGTGGCGACGACGAGTTCCAGCGGTGGTTCACGCTCGACGGGCTGCTCGTCGACGACGACGGCAACACCTACCACCGGCTGCGGCCCGACACGCAGGACCGCACCGCGGCTTAGGGCTCACGGGCCGCTCAGGCGCCGCGCGGGAAGTTCTTGTCGAGCCAACCCGCGATCGAGCGGTTCCAGCGGTCGGGGTCGTAGTTCCACAGCTTGGTGTGGCGTGCCACCTGGAAGATGTCGAGCGTCACGAGGTCGGGGCGCGCGTCGGCCAGGGCGTGCGAACCGCTCGACGGCACGAAACCGTCGTCGTCGCTGTGCAGGATGAGGATCGGCACCGACAGTTCGCTGCTGCGCGCGACGATGTCGAGCGACGGCAGGTCGAGCGGCGCGTCGAGGCCCGTCAGGCGGCGGCCCCACGGGTTGCCGAGCGCGGCCAGTGCGCCGTGTCGAACGATGGGCGGGATGCTCTCGGCCTCGGCCTGGAACACGAGCACCCGGTTCCAGTCGGTGACGGGAGATTCGAGGATGATTCCGCGCACGGCCTCACGATTGCGCCCCTGTAGGGCGACCTGCAGGCTGATGGCGCCGCCCATCGACCAGCCCATGAGGATCACGTCGCGCGCGCCGGCGGCCAGGGCGTAGTCGATGGCCGCGTCGACGTCTTCCCATTCGGTGGCACCGAGACCATAGCGACCGTCGGCACTCCGCGGAGCGTCGCCGTCGTTGCGGTAGGACACGTTCAGGGTGGTGAAGCCGGCGTCGCGCAGCACGGGCACGGCACGCACCGGCTCGCCGCGACCGACGCCGCGGCCGTGCACCAGGATCACCCAGGTGTCGCGGGGATTCTCGGCGGGCACGAGCCATGCCGGGGCCGCTCCGATGGGCGTCTCGATGCGCACGCTCTCGGACTCGAGGCCCAACTCGCGCGGGTGCTGGTAGTACCAGCCGCTGAAGGTCGCCCGACCGTGCAACGGAAGGCCGATCTCGTCGCTCTCGAGGCGACGCGTCACCGACGTGCGGTCGCGCCAGAGCACGGGGCCGAGCTTGAGGTAGCGCTCGGGCTGCCCGAACCACATGCCGTATCGACCGGGAAGGATCGTGTCGGGCGTGGCCCGCAGCGTGATGGTCTTGCGACGCCGGTTGAGCGAGAGCACCTCGGTGTCGCGCTGCCTCTGCTTGGCGGGAGTCACCACCATGCGGGCGACGGCGCCCACGGCGACGACGGAGGCGATCGATGCGAGTGCGGCGACACCGCCGACGGCAGCGGCAGCGATGCCCACAATGCTCGACGACGGCTTGCGGCTTGGGACGGCGTGGCTCTGGGCTTTCATTGGAAAGTAACTCTAGTCTGCGAGGGTGGCTGATACACCGATCCCGGGCGAGTACCCGGTGGAGTTCCAGGTTGCGCTCGACGCCGTGCGTCGCGCGGACAACCGTCCCGAGCTCACCGTGACCGAAATCCCCGCCCCCGGCAAGCTGGCGCCCTACGCCGTCGCCCTTGCCGCCGATGTCACGCCCGCCCCCGCCCGGCACGGCGAGGACTCGCCGCTCGGCACCGGCCGCTTCATCCTCTTGCACGATCCCGACGGGGTGGATGCCTGGGGCGGCACGTTCCGCATCGTGTGCTTCGCGCAGGCCCCCCTCGAGACCGAGATCGGCCTCGACCCGTTCCTCGCCGAGGTGTCGTGGTCCTGGCTCGTCGACGCTCTCGATGCCCGCGACGCCCAGTACACGGCCGCCTCGGGCACGGCCACCAAGATCCTGTCCTCCGGTTTCGGCGAGCTCGCCGAACAGGGCGATGGCGCACAGATCGAGCTGCGCGCATCCTGGACCCCCCTCGAGCAGGATGTCTCGGCACACGTCGAGGGCTGGGGCGAGCTGCTGTGCATGCTCGCCGGCCTGCCCCCGACGACCGAAGGCGTCACGCTGCTCTCGACGAAAAGGAACCTCCGTGGCTGATCGTCACGTCATCGACACCCGCGAAGAGTATCTCGAGGCCGTCGACGCCATTGCTGCGGGTCACGGGCCCGTGGCCGTCGACGCCGAGCGCGCCTCGGGTTACCGCTATTCGCAGCGCGCCTACCTCATCCAGGTGTTCCGGCGCGGCGCCGGCATCTTCCTCTTCGACCCGCCCGCGATCGGCTCGTTCGACGAGCTGCAGGCCGTCATCCGCGACGAGGAGTGGGTGCTGCACGCCGCGAGCCAGGACCTGGCCTGCCTGCGCGAGGTCGGCCTCTCCCCCACGCACATCTTCGACACCGAGCTGGGCGGGCGCCTGCTCGGCCTGGCACGCGTCGGCCTCGGCGCCGTGGTCGAGGAGTTGCTCGGCATCCACCTGGCCAAGGAGCATTCGGCGGCCGACTGGTCGACGCGCCCGCTGCCCGAATCGTGGCTCGAATATGCGGCGCTCGACGTCGAACTGCTCGTCGACGTGCGCGACACGATGGACGAGATGCTCGTCGAGAGCGGCAAGAAGCAGATCGCCGAGCAAGAATTCGACGCCGAGGTGCAGAAGCCGGAGCGCGCCCCGCGGCACGAGCCGTGGCGCCGCCTGTCCGGCCTCCACTCGGTGCGCGGTGCCCGCAACCTGGCCGTCGCGCGTTCGCTCTGGGAGGCGCGGGATGCCCTCGCCCGCGAGCTCGACACCGCGCCCGGCCGACTCGTGCCCGACACGTCGCTCGTCGCCGCTGTGAAGGCCGAGCCCAAGACATCCAGCCAGCTCGCCAGTCTGCGCGCGTTCAGCGGACGCGCCAGCCGAACCGAGATCGACCGCTGGTGGGCCGCCATCGAGGCGGGTCGCACCACGACCGACCTGCCTGTGCTGCGGCCGCAGACCGACACGCTGCCCCCGCCCCGCAGCTGGTCGGAGCGCAACCCCGAAGCCGATCTGCGCCTGAAGGCCGCCCGCGCCGCGTTGACCACGGTCGCGGAAGAGCTCGGCATGCCCGTGGAGAACCTGCTGACCCCCGAGACGCTGCGCCGCGTGGCATGGGAACCGCCCGCCGAACTGGATGCCGCACACATCCGCTCTGCTCTCGAAGCGCTCGGCGCGCGCCCGTGGCAACTGGAGATAACCTCCGAGCCAATCACCACAGCCTTTGTGGAAGCCCACAACACGCCACCGGTCGAGGAGAGCCCGGAGTCGTAGGAAGGGTCAAAGGATTCCCCCGGGGAATGCGCTCCTCCTAGGCTTTCGAGCAACATCCGAAAGTGGGAGGCAGAGTGGCCGAGAGAACTGACGTCTATTTCGTCGATGGTGTTCGTACCCCGTTTGGGCGCGCCGGAGAAAAAGGCATGTACTGGAACACCCGGGCGGACGATCTTGTGGTGAAAGCCATGATCGGTTTGCTTGAGCGAAACCCCGACATGCCGAAGGATCGAGTGGATGACGTGGCCATCGCGGCCACCACCCAGGTCGGCGACCAGGGCCTCACGCTCGGCCGCACCGCCGCGTTGCTCGCCGGACTCCCCCGCTCGGTGCCCGGTTTCGCCATCGATCGCATGTGCGCGGGCGCCATGACGAGCGTCACCACGCTCGGCAGCGGTATCGCCTTCGGCGCCTACGACGTGGCCATCGCCGGTGGTGTCGAGCACATGGGCCGGCACCCCATGGGATTCAACGCCGACCCCAACCCGCGGTTCCTCGCCGAGAAGCTCGTCTCGGGTGACGCGCTCGACATGGGCAAGACCGCCGAGCGCATCCACGACCGGTTCCCGCACCTCACCAAGGAACGCTCCGACCGGTTCGGCATGCTGAGCCAGCAGAAGATCGCGGCGGCCTATGCCGCCGGCAAGATCCAGCCCGACCTCGTGCCCGTCGCCCTGCGCTCGGAGCAGGGTTGGGGCCTCGCCACGCAGGACGAGGGCATGCGGCCCGAGACGACCATGGAGGGGCTCGCCACGTTGCGCACGCCGTTCCGCCCGCACGGGCGCGTCACGGCCGGTAACGCCTCTCCCCTGACCGACGGCGCCACCGTGAGCCTGCTCGCGGGCTCGGATGCCGTCAAGGAATTCGGGCTGCGACCCAAGATGCGCATGGTCAGCTTCGCCTTCGCGGGCGTCGAACCCGAGATCATGGGCATCGGCCCCGTGCCTTCCACCGAGAAAGCGCTGCGCAAGGCCGGCCTGACGATCGACGACATCGGGCTGTTCGAGCTGAACGAGGCGTTCGCCGTGCAGGTGCTGTCGCTGCTCGACCACTTCGGCATCGACGACGACGACCCGCGCGTGAACCCCTGGGGCGGTGCGATCGCCGTGGGCCACCCGCTCGCCGCATCCGGTGTGCGCCTCATGATTCAGCTCGCGGCCCAGTTCGAGGAGCACCCCGAGGTGCGCTACGGCCTCACCGCCATGTGCGTGGGCCTCGGCCAGGGCGGCTCCGTCATCTGGGAGAACCCGCACTTCACGGGCAAGAAGGGACGCAAATAGCCATGACCGACTACACCACGATCGACTTCTCCGAACTGCTCGCGCTGAGTGCCGACGAGGTCGTGACGCACGCGTTCGTGCGCGACATCCCCCTCGCCTCGGGCAAGACGCTCGCACTCGTCACGCTCGACAACGGGCGCGACCACACGCGGCCCAACACGCTCGGCCCGGCAACGCTGCTCGAGCTGGACGGCGTTCTCGACGCTCAGCGCGCCCGCGCCGCCTCCGGCGAGATCGACGGGCTGGCCATCACGGGCAAGCCGTTCATCCTGGCCGCCGGCGCCGACCTGTCGAAGGTCAGCGAGATTCCCTCTAAGAAGGTCGCGAAGCAGCTCGCGCAGCTCGGGCACCACGTGCTCGGCAAGCTGGGCGATCTGGGCGTTCCCACCTTCGTGTTCATCAACGGGCTCGCGCTCGGTGGTGGGCTCGAGATCGGTTTGAACGCCACCTACCGCACCATCGACGCCTCGGCCCCGGCCGTCGCGCTGCCCGAAGTGTTCCTCGGAATCATCCCGGGCTGGGGCGGCGCCTATCTGCTGCCCAACCTGATCGGCATCGAGAACGCCCTCAAGGTGGTCGTCGAGAACCCGCTCAAGACCAACCGGATGCTGAAGGCCCAACAGGTCTTCGATCTCGGCATCGCCGACGCCATCTTCCCGTCGGCCAGCTACCTCGAATCGTCGCTCGCGTGGGCCGACGGCGTGCTCTCGGGCCGCATCAAGGTCGTGCGCAAGAACGAGCCGGGCAAGGTCGAACGACTCGTCAAGTGGGATGCCGCCATCGGCATCGCGCGCAAGATGCTCGAGTCGAAGATCGGCACCGTGCCGAAGTCGCCGTATGCCGCGCTCGATCTGCTGAAGGCCGCGAAGAGCGGATCGAAGGCCGACGGGTTCGCGCGCGAAGACGAGGCGCTCTCCGAACTCATCTCGGGCGACCAGTTCCAGGCCAGCATCTACGCGTTCAACCTCGTGCAGAAGCGGGCCAAGCATCCGGCCGGCGCGCCCGACAAGAAGCTCGCGCAGCGCGTGACGAAGGTCGGTGTGATCGGAGCGGGTCTCATGGCCAGCCAGTTCGCGCTACTGTTCGTGCGGCGCCTGCAGGTCCCCGTTGTCATCACCGACCTCGACCAGGCGCGTGTCGACAAGGGCATCTCCTACATCCGTGACGAGATCGACGCGCTCCTCACCAAGGGGCGCATCGGCAACGACGAGGCCAACCGGCTTAAGGCGCTCGTCACGGGCACGACCTCGAAGGCCGACTTCGCGGACTGCGACTGGGTCATCGAGGCTGTCTTCGAAGAGCTGGGCGTCAAGCAGGATGTCTTCGCCGACGTCGAGCAGTACATCTCCGACACCGCCATCCTCGCGACCAACACGTCGTCGCTGTCGGTGGAGCAGATCGGGTCGAAGCTCGCGCATCCCGAACGCGTCGTCGGCTTCCACTTCTTCAACCCGGTCGCCGTCATGCCGCTCATCGAGGTCGTGCGCACGCCGCACACCACCGACGAGGCACTCGCGACCGCCATGGTGACGGCCGCCAACCTGAAGAAGAACGCCGTCATCACGCGCGACACCCCCGGGTTCGTCGTCAACCGCATCCTCGCCAAGTTGCTCGGCGAGGCTATGCACGCCGTCGACACGGGCACCCCCTTCGACGTGGTCAATCACGCGCTCGACGACTTCGGCCTGCCGATGTCGCCATTCGAATTGCTCGAGCTCGTCGGGCTCACGGTGGGTGCGCACGTGCTCGACACGCACCACGCCGCGTTCCCCGAGCGGTTCTTCGACAGCCCCAACCTGCACCGCCTCGCCGAGCACGGCAAGATCTTCGAGCGCGACAGTAAGGGCAAGATCACGGGCTTCGACAAGAAGGCCGTGAAGATCGTCTCGGGCGGCAACGCGCCACAGACGGGCGAAGAGATCCGCCGCCGGGTCGAAGACGGCCTGGCCGACGAGATCCACCGCATGCTCGAGGACGACGTGGTGCACGCGCCCGAGGACATCGACCTGTGCCTCATCCTCGGCGCCGGCTGGCCGTTCCACATGGGTGGCGCGACGCCCTACCTCGACCGCGTGGGCGCCTCCGAGCGAGTCTTCGGCGACACGTTCCACCACCCGCCCATCGTCGGCGTGGAGTAACACCCGATTGCACGCAAAAGGCCCCCTGTCTGTGGAGAGGGGGCCTTTTGCGTGTGAGATTATTCGAACTCAGAGCTGCTCGGCGTCTCCGTCGGCCTTCGTCGTGCGGCCGGGAACGGCGTGCTGCTCCTCGTCGGAATCGCCGCCCAGCGAGGGCTCGTCACCGTCGTTGGAGAGAGGTCGCGCAACGGGGATCCGGCTGCCGAGAACCTGGTCGACGACGTCACGCGCGATCTGCTGGGCAGTGAGGCCTGCGTCCGACAGGATCTGCTCGCGCGAGGCGTGGTCGATGAACTCGTCGGGCACACCCAGCTCGTCCACGGCCGTGTCGACTCCGGCCGCGCGCAGGTCCTGTCGGATGCGCGTGCCGACGCCGCCGACGCGGATGCCGTCCTCGATCGTGATGACCAGTCGGTGTTCGCGCGCCAGCTCGATCACGCTCTGCGCCACGGGAACGACCCAGCGCGGGTCGATGACGGTCGCGCCGATGCCCTGCGCCTGCAGCCTCTCCGCTACGTCGACGCCCATGGCGGCCATCGGGCCGACCGTGATGATCAGCACGTCGTTGCGCTCGCTCTCGACGAGCACCTCCACGCCGTCATCGAAGCGTCGGATGGCTGGAAGCTCGGGGTTGACCAACCCTTTCGGGAAGCGCAGCACGGTCGGGGCGTCCTCGACGCGCACGGCCTCGGCGAGCTCTTCGCGCAGGCGCACGGCGTCGCGCGGTGCGGCGATGCGGATGTGGGGCACGACCTGCAGAATCGCGAGATCCCAGATGCCGTGGTGGCTCGGGCCATCGGGGCCCGTGACCCCGGCGCGGTCGAGCACAAAGGTGACGCCGGCCTTGTGCAGCGCGACATCCATGAGGATCTGGTCGAAAGCGCGGTTGACGAACGTAGCGTAGAGCGCGACGATGGGGTGCAATCCCCCGAAGGCCAAACCGGCGGCGGATGTCGCGGCGTGCTGTTCGGCAATGCCGACGTCGTGCACGCGCTTCGGGAAGCGCTCGGCCATGCGGTGCAGACCGGTGGGCCGCAGCATGGCGGCCGTGATGCCCACGATCTTGTCGTTGCGCTCGGCTTCGTGCACGAGCGCGTCGCTGAAGATGCCCGTCCACGAGTCGCCCTCGGAGGCCGTCACGGGTTCACCGGTGATCGGGTCGATCTTGCCGACGGCGTGGAACTGGTCGGCGACGTCGTCGACGGCGGGGCCGTAGCCCTTGCCCTTCTGCGTGATGGCGTGCACGATGACGGGCGCGTTGTGGTCGCGCGCCTGCGTGAGCGCCTCCTGCATGGCGTCGACGTCGTGCCCGTCGACCGGGCCGATGTACTTGATGTCGAGGTTGGAGTAGAGCGCCTCGTTGTCGGTGAAGCGGCTGAGGAACCCGTGCAGGCCGCCGCGAACGCCGCGGTAGAAGGCGCGTGCCGGCGAACCGAGCCGCGAGAAGGCCTTCTCGCTCGACTTCTGCAGCGTCGTGTACATGGGGCGCGTGCGCACGTTGCTGAGGAACTTGGCCATGCCGCCGATGGTGGGCGCGTAGGACCGGCCGTTGTCGTTGACGACGATGATGAGGCGACGCGTGTTGTCGTCGCTGATGTTGTTCAGCGCTTCCCACGTCATACCGCCCGTGAGGGCCCCGTCGCCCACGACCGCGACAACGGCACGGTCGTGCTGGCCCGTCATGTCGTAGGCACGCGAGATGCCGTCGGCCCAGCTGAGGGATGACGATGCGTGCGAGGACTCGACGATGTCGTGCGGAGACTCGGAGCGCTGCGGATACCCCGCGAGACCCCCGCGTTGGCGGAGGCCCGCGAAGTCTTGCCGACCCGTGAGCAGCTTGTGCACATAGCTCTGGTGTCCGGTGTCGAACACGATGGAGTCACGCGGGGACTCGAACACTCGGTGGATCGCGATCGTGAGTTCGATCACACCGAGGTTCGGCCCCAAGTGCCCGCCGGTCCGCGACACCTCGCTGACGAGGAAGTCGCGGATCTCTTGGGCGAGCTGCACCAGCTGCTCGCTCGAGAGGCCATCGAGATCACGGGGACCATGGATGTTCTCGAGAAGGCTCATGAATCTGAGTCTAGCTCTGCTAGCTAGGCGACCAATGAGCGCAACACGTACTGCAGGATTCCACCGTTGCGGTAGTAATCGGCCTCACCGGGCGTGTCGATGCGGACGACGGCGTCGAACTCGATCGGGGTGCGCGAGGCAACCGATTCGTTGCTCGGCGTTGCCACCACGTGGACGGTCTTCGGCGTGCGGCCCTCGTTGAGTTCTTCGATGCCCGTGATCGAAACGACCTCGGTTCCGTCGAGTCCCAGGCTCTCGGCCGTCTCGCCCGCCGGGAACTGCAGCGGCACGACGCCCATACCGATGAGGTTGGAGCGGTGGATGCGCTCGAAGCTCTCGGCGATGACGGCGCGCACGCCGAGCAGCGACGTGCCCTTGGCGGCCCAGTCACGCGACGAACCCGAGCCGTACTCCTTGCCCGCGAAGATCACGAGCGGGGTGCCGGCGGCCTGGTAGTTCTCGGACGCGTCGTAGATGAACGACTGCGGGGCGCCCTCCTGCGTGAAGTCGCGGGTGTAGCCACCCTCGACGCCGTCGAGCAGCTGGTTGCGCAGGCGGATGTTCGCGAAGGTTCCGCGAATCATGACCTCGTGGTTTCCGCGGCGCGAGCCGTAGGAGTTGAAGTCCTTGCGGTCGACGCCGTTCGCGGCCAGGTAGTGGCCGGCGGGGCTGTCGGCCTTGATCTGGCCGGCGGGGCTGATGTGGTCGGTGGTGACCGAGTCGCCCAGCTTGGCGAGAACACGCGCACCCGTGATGTCGGTGACCGGGGTGGTCTCGAGCGTCATGCCGTCGAAGTATGGGGGCTTCCGCACGTAGGTGGATTTCTCGTCCCACTCGAACGTGGCGCCCGTCGGGGTGGGCAGCGAACGCCAGCGCTCGTCGCCCTCGAAGACACCCGCGTACTCGTGGGTGAACATCTCGGTGTCGATCGACGAGTCGATGGTCGACTGCACCTCGGCGGCGTCGGGCCAGATGTCCTTCAGGAAGACATCGTTGCCGTCAGCGTCGAGGCCGAGTGCGTCGGTCTCGAAGTCGAAGTTCATGGTGCCGGCGAGGGCGTAGGCGATGACGAGCGGAGGGCTCGCGAGGTAGTTCATCTTGACGTCGGGGTTGATGCGACCCTCGAAGTTGCGGTTTCCGCTCAGCACGGCGGTGACGGCCAGATCGTTCTTCTGCACGGCCTCGGACACTTCCTCGGGCAGCGGGCCCGAGTTACCGATGCACGTGGTGCAGCCGTAGCCGACGAGGTAGAAGCCGAGGTCTTCGAGGTAGCCTGTGAGGCCGGCCTTGTCGTAGTAGTCGGTGACGACCTTCGAGCCCGGTGCCAGCGTGGTCTTGACCCACGGCTTGGCCTTGAGGCCCTTCTTGCTGGCGTTGCGTGCCAACAGACCGGCCGCGAGCATGACCGACGGGTTGGACGTGTTGGTGCACGAGGTGATCGCCGCGATGGCGACGGCGCCGTGGTCGATCGTGACGTCATCACCCGAGGCGAGCGTGATCTCGGTGGGCTTCGTCACGGTCTGCGGTGCCGTGCTCTGGTGCTCGTGGTGGTGGTGCGACTCGCCATCCTCCGGCTGCAATTCACCGGGGTCGGATGCCGGGAACGACTGCGCGACGGTCAGATCGACGATGTCGTGCTCCACCGTTGCGTAGTTGTTGAGGTCGACCGCGAACTGGCTCTTGGCCTCGGACAGCTCGATGCGGTCCTGCGGGCGCTTCGGGCCGGCGATCGAGGGGACGACCGTCGCGAGGTCGAGCTCGAGGTACTCGCTGAAGACCGGCTCGACCGACGGGTCGTGCCAGAGCGTCTGCTCCTTGGCGTAGGCCTCGACCAGGGCGACCTGCTCGTCGCTGCGACCCGTGAGGCGCAGGTAGTCGAGCGTGACGTCGTCGATCGGGAACATGGCCGCGGTGGAGCCGAACTCGGGGCTCATGTTGCCGATGGTGGCGCGGTTGGCGAGCGGCACGGCACCCACCCCCGAGCCGTAGAACTCGACGAACTTGCCGACGACACCGTGCTTGCGCAGCATCTCGGTGATCGTGAGCACGACGTCGGTGGCCGTGACACCCGTGGGGATGGTGCCGGAGAGCTTGAAGCCGACGACCTTCGGGATGAGCATGGAGACGGGCTGGCCGAGCATGGCCGCCTCGGCCTCGATGCCGCCCACGCCCCAGCCGAGCACACCCAGGCCGTTGACCATGGTGGTGTGCGAGTCGGTGCCGACGCACGTGTCGGGGTAGGCCTGCAGCACGCCGCCGACCTCACGCGTCATGGTGACGCGCGCCAGGTATTCGATGTTGACCTGGTGGACGATGCCCGTTCCGGGCGGCACGACCTTGAAGTCGTCGAACGCGGTCTGGCCCCAGCGAAGGAACTGGTAGCGCTCACCGTTGCGCTCGTATTCGATCTCGACGTTGCGCTCGAAGGCGTTGGGCTGACCGAAGAGGTCGGCGATGACCGAGTGGTCGATGACCAGCTCGGCGGGAGCGAGCGGATTGATCTTGGTGGGGTCGCCACCGAGGGCCGAGACGGCCTCACGCATGGTGGCGAGGTCGACGATGCAGGGCACACCGGTGAAGTCCTGCATGACAACGCGGGCGGGGCTGAACTGGATCTCGGTGTCGGGTTCGGATGCCGGGTTCCACTGCGAGATGGCCTCGATCTGCGACCGCGTGACGTTCTTACCGTCTTCGGTGCGGAGCAGGTTCTCGAGCAGGACCTTCAGGCTGAACGGGAGCTTCTCGTAACCGGCGACACTGTCGATTCGGAAGATCTCGTAGTCGGATTTACCGACGGTGAGCTGTTGTTTGGCCCCAAAGCTGTTCACGTTTGACACTGTGCCTTCTCCTTCGTTGGCAGAGGCAAGTCGCACGCTTGCCGCTTGTCGATTCTCGGCCTCAGAAGGGGGGTAAGGCTAGCAAGGCGAGCCTAAGTGCTTCCGAGAGACGGCGATCGAACGTTGCCGTATTTATCTTGATGTCGAGATAATTCTAGCAGCGTGCGGTGAGGTGCAGCGTCAGGTGGGCGAACCCGGGCGAGCAGGCGTGTCGGATGCCGCGGCATCCGTTTCGGGAGCACGGTAAAGGCCGCGCACCACGAGCCAGCTGACGACGAGCAGCGGGGCGTAGAGCGGGATGCCCATGAGCAACTTGGTGGAGCCCAGCCATTCGACGTTGCCCGAGTAATAGAGAGGCAACTGCACGGCCAGGCGCAGGATGAAGAGACCCGCCCATGCCAGCGTCAGCCAGCGCAGGGCGCGGCGCTTGACGCGGTCCTGGCGCCAGGCGACACCGTCGTTCATGAGGAAGCCGACCGCGAGGCCGATGAGCGGCCAGCCGACGAACACCGAGACGAGCAGCACGGCACCATAGGCGCCATTCGTGATGAAGCCCAGAACGAAGTTGTCCTCGGGTTTGTTGGTGATCAGCGCCAGCACGGCCGACAAGACCACGCCCACGAGGCCGCCGAGCGCCGCCGTCACGGGAGTCTTGCCGATGATGCGCAAGAGCGTGAGGATGGCCGCGACGCCGACCGAGACCCCGAGGGCCCAGGGAAGACTCTTCGTGAAGGTGAAGACGAGGAGGAACAACAGGCCGGGAACGATCGCCTCGATGATGCCGCGCACACCGCCCATCGCCTTCAGCAGGGCCGCCCCTGTCGGCCGCTCGGACTCCATGAGATCGCCCAGCCCGGCCTTACGAGCCGCCCCGGCCAAGGAAGCCCCGAGGACCGTCGCCGGCTCGGGAGCGTCTTGACCTGTCGCACCGTGATCGTCGGCCGTGGAGCGCTGTGCCGACGACGGCGCCGGCGCCGCCGACTCGTCGGGCGACGCGCCGTAACGGCCGACGGGATGCTCGCCGCTTGCCTGGTGGGGATCGCTCATGTCGAGGCTCTACGCCTCTTCACCCGCGCCGGCGGGCATCTTCAGGGGAATGAGGTCGCGCGGGGGCATGGGGGTGTCGCCGCGCACGACGACGACGCTGCGGAAGAGCTCCTCGACGAGGGCGCCCTTCTCGGCATCCGTCGCCCCGGCACCGGCGATGACGCCGCGCAGGAACCAGCGGGGTCCATCGACGCCCACGAAGCGGGCGATGCGGGTGGCGGCCGGCTGACCGGCGGGCACCTGAACGGGCACCTCGGCGAGCAGCTCGTAGCCGAGACCACCCTCACGCTCGGTGACCGTTCCGCCCTGAGAACCGATCTGCTCGGCGATCTGCTCGCGCGTCTCGTTCCACAGGCCGATCGAGCGGGGCGCCGCGAAGGCTTGGATCTGCAGCGTGGATTCGGCGTAGTCGAGACCCACCGCCACGATGCGTTTGGTCGACTCCTCGATCTCGAGGCGCAGGTTCAGCCCCTCCCGCGGAAGGATCTTCACTCCCCCGAGGTCGATGTAGGGGCGCACGGCGTTGGCTTCGCTCTCGTCGAGCGGGCCTTCGGTGGCGCGGTCGTCGGGTGCCGACTTCGTGGTGTCGAGAACCGTCTCCTCGTCGGCGGGAGCTTCGAGCGCGTCACCCGTGGCCGTCGTCACCTCGGACGACGCCTCATCTGCCGTGGCGGCGTCGACCGTCTCGATGGCGGTGTCGGGCTGTTCCTCTTTGTTCTTGCCTTTGCGCAGTTTCATGCGTTCGCTCCAGTCGGTGTGTCAGAAGAAGTGGGGTCGGATGCCGCGGCGCTGTCGTAGCCCGTCGAACCGAAGCCGCCGGCGCCGCGGGCACTACCCGGCAACGTCTCGACGGGAACGAACGTGGCCCGGGAGACGGGCATGACGATGAGCTGCGCGATGCGGTCGCCGACCGCGATCTCGTAGGGCTCGCGCGCATCCGTGTTGAGCAGGGTGACCTTGATCTCGCCCCGGTAGCCGGCGTCGACCGTGCCCGGCGAATTCACGATGGTGATGCCGTGCTTGGTGGCGAGGCCGGAGCGCGGCACGACGAAGGCGACGAAGCCGTCGGGCAGGGCGATGGAGACTCCCGTGCCGACCAGTCGACGCTCGCCCGGCTGGAGAATCAGGTGCTCGCTGGACACCAGGTCGGCGCCCGCGTCACCCGGATGGGCGTAGCGCGGAACCTCGGGGGCGATAATAAGAACGTCAACGCTTTCGGTCACAGATCGAGGGTAGTGCAGATCGATCAACGAAGTGAGTCATGTCCCCTTATCGCGAACGGCTCTGGCCGGCCCCCTGGATCTACATTTCGACGGCGCTCGTCATCCCCGCCAGCATCCTCGTCCTCGCCCCCATCTCGTGGGTGGCCGGAGTCATCACGGCGGTGATTCTCTATGGCGGCATGACCACCCTGTTCGTCGTGGGCGCTCCGACCATCAGCGTCGGTGACGGCGAGCTGCGCGCCGGCCGGGCCCGCATCAGCCTCGACCTGGTCGGGACTCCCAAGGCATTCACAGGAACCGACGCCGCTTTACAGCGTGGCCGCAAGCTCGACGCTCGCGCCTACATGTTGTTCCGCGGATGGATTTCCGGGGTCGTCCGCATCCCCGTGCTCGACGACAACGACCCGACGCCCTACTGGCTCGTGTCCACGCGGGAGCCACAAAAATTGGCCGCCGCGATCGAGGGATCGCGACGGCCAGAAAGCGTCTGAGCAGGCCTGCTGCTTAGGCGGCGCACTCCACGCAGATCGCGCCGAGCTTGGTCTCGTGGTCGATGAGCGAGCGGTGCTTCACGAGGAAGCACTCCACGCACGTGAACTCGTCTGCCTGGGGAGGCAGCACGACGACATCGAGGTCGAGGTCGGAGAGGTCGGCGCCGGGAAGGTCGAAGCCACCCGGGTTGTCGGCGTCTTCGACGTCGACCGCACCAGACAGCTTGTCGGGGACACGCTCCTTCAGGGCCTCGATCGACTCAGAGTCGTCGTCGCTCTTTCGGGGTGCGTCATAATCCGTTGCCATTGTTTTCCACTTCTTTTCTCGTCCGCCGACCGTGTCCGGCGGCGATAGTTTGCATCAAAGATGAACGAATAGCAAACCAGTACTGGGCTCCCTGATTCGTCGCTGCATCCAACTCACGGCACGCCCGCGTTATTCCCGGTCTACAGGGGTTCGACGTGCGACCATCGAGTGAATTGATCTCAGCCTCGGAGGCACATGATTATGCAGGAACTGACTGTCATCGGCGTCGACGGCAATGCCATCGTCGCGAGCACCGACAACGGGGTGCAATTTCGCCTCGCCGTCGACGAGTCCCTTCTCTCCCATGTGCGTCGCGCGCGCAAACAGGCGACGGGCGATGCCCCGAAGCTGAGCCCTCGCGAGATCCAGGCTCACATCCGCTCGGGCATGTCGGCCGAAGAGGTCGCGGATGTCACGGGCGCCGAGATCGACTACGTGCGCCGTTTCGAGGGCCCCATCGTCGCCGAACGTGAGCACATGGTTGCAGCGGCCCTCAGCGTTCCGGTGCTCGCGGCCATCGACCCCCGCGTGGATGACGAGGAGCCGACGTTCGGGTCCGCCATCCGTGCGCGCCTCGAGAGTCTCGACGCGAGCGACGAGCGCTGGACGAGCTGGAAGGATGAGAACGGCTGGATCGTCAAGCTGTCGTTCACGGCCTCCGATGTCGAGCACGACGCCCGCTGGACCTTCGAGCCCAAGAAGAACGCCCTCGCGCCGCTCGGAGCCGAAGCCGTGACGCTGTCGCGCCAGGGCGCGCTGCCCGCCGAGGGACTCATCCCCAAGCTGCGCGCCGTCGAGCGCGAGTCTTCGTCACCCGATGACAGCCGGTTCGACAGCGGAGCGTTCACGTTCGTGCCAGCGGCCGCCGACCCCGAGATCGACCTCAACGACACGGCCTCTCAGATCGAGATCGGCCCCGTGGATGTCGCGCCCCACCACCGCAGCTCGTCGAAGGCCGCGGATGCCGCGATCAACCGTGCCGAGGACCAGGGCGGGCCGTCGAACCAGACGGCCGACCTGCTCGAAGCCCTGCGCCGCCGCCGTGGCGAACGCGAATCGGCCGCCCGTGCGCCGCAGCCCGAAGCCTCGCCCGCTCCCGACGCCGCGCGCCCCTCCGTGCAGCCGTCCGGTGAACGTGGTTCCGCCCCCTTCGGCGGCTCGCCGTTCTCCGACTCCCCCTTCGCCGCCGGCGCCGCCAGCGCGTCGAACCCTTCGGGCCTGCGCGATGCGTCGCGCACCGACGAGTCCCGCGAGCGTGCGAGCGGCGACCGCAACGATCGTGGCGACCGCGGTCCGCGCAACGGTGAGGCCGAGGCCCACGACGATCACGGCCCGTTGCGCGGCCCCGTGCGGCCCGTCGACGTGCCGCTCGAGAACTTCGACACCCTCACGGGCGCGGCCTCCTCGAAGCGCTCAGACGACGACCAGAAGCCCCCGGCCATCACGCCGGCTCGCGGGTCCAAGCGTGGCCGCACGGCCATGCCGTCGTGGGACGAGATCGTCTTCGGCGCTCGAACCGACGACGACTGAGAATCGCTGACGCCCGACATCCCGAGGGCGCTCGTGAGGCGACTGCCGCACCGCGGATGAGCCCGGTCCACCGGGACATACTTCGCGGTGCTCTCTCGGATGATCGTGAGTGCTCACTGTGAGTGCGCACTAACGCGTCGGGGTCGTTACTGTCCGAAGGCTCCGAAGCGGATGAACGGAACCGTCCGTTCCTCATCGGTCAGCGAACCATGCTGACCGACCATGCGTCGCGCCGCCTGATCGGCCGGCCGGGAGTCGTAATAGGCGATGCGTTTGCGGGCCGCCACGATGACGTCGCCGATGCGCGGCAAAACGTCGTCGTGCACGTCCCCGAAGAGTCCGTCGCCGACCGCTTCGTCCCGGCTGAACACCCATGCACGCTCGCCCTCCGAGTCGCGCCAGACATCCGCCAAGCCGAGCCGATCGGATGCCGTCGCACCGGGTTCGAGGTAGAGGTGCAAGCAGCGCGGCTCCCCGCCCACGTGCCGCACCCCCTCGACCAGCTCGGGCGCCTGATCGAACAGCACCTGCGACCCGTGCGGAACGTCGAGCGAGCCGTGGTCGGCCGTGAGGATCACCCCGACGCGCCGACCGACGGATGCGACAAAACGTCGCATCTCGCCGTCCAGCTCCTCGAGGGCCGCGGTCCAGCGGTCGGACTCCCAGCCGTGCTGGTGCGAGATCTTGTCGAGTTCGGGCACGTAGAGGTAGGTGAGTGAGCGGCTGTTCGCCCGTGTGAGGGCGTCCGCGCGTTCGAAGCGGGCGCGCAACGTGTCGGCGGGCTCGTAGGACGCGCCGCGCAGGGTGGCCCGGGTGAAGCCCGAACCCGCGAACGTAGCGGGGCCGACGGCGAAGGCTGCGACATCCGCATCGCCCGCCTGTTCGAAGACCGTGCGGCAGCGCTGCCACGTCTCGGGGTCCATGCCGGCATCCCAGCCCGTCAGGCCGTTGACCAGCCGATCGTGCCGGGCATCGAGCATGCGATAGCCGACGAGGCCGTGCTGCCCGGGTTCAGCCCCCGTCGTGAGGGACGTCAGCGCGGCCGCCGTCGTCGACGGGAAGACCGTCGAGATGGTGCGGTCGGGGGCCGAGCGGAGGAAGCGGGCATAACCCGACCGCGCCGAGAGCAAACGCGAGCCGAGGCCGTCGACGACGACCACGACGACGTGATCGACCGCGGGCAGGCCCGACGGGTTGGCGACACCCCCGATCGCGGCCAGCGAATCCGGCAGCACACCGGTCAGGCTGCGCGGACGAACGGGCGGGATCGATACGATTGAAGCCACCGGGAAAGTCTGGCACATCCAGGCGAGAACCCTCCCGTCGCCCGCAACCGGACCACCACCCAGGTCAGAAAACACGTATGCCCCGCAGCGATAAGAATGCCCCCGCCGCCCCGATCAACGAGCGCATCGAAGACGTCGACGTCTCGGCTGAAATGCAGGGGTCCTTCCTCGAGTACGCCTACTCGGTCATCTATTCGCGTGCGCTTCCCGATGCCCGCGACGGACTCAAGCCCGTGCAGCGCCGCATCCTCTATCAGATGACCGAGATGGGGCTGCGGCCCGACCGTGGGCACGTGAAGTCGGCCCGCGTGGTCGGCGAGGTGATGGGAAAGCTGCACCCGCACGGCGACAGCGCCATCTATGACGCCCTCGTGCGCCTGGCCCAGCCCTTCACCCTGCGCGTGCCGCTCGTCGACGGCCACGGCAACTTCGGCTCGCTCGACGACGGCCCGGCCGCCTCGCGCTACACCGAGGCGCGCCTCGAGGCCGCCGCGCTCGCGCTCACGGCCGACCTCGATGAAGACGTCGTCGACTTCGTGCCCAACTACGACAACCAGTTCCAGCAGCCCGAGGTGTTGCCGGCCGCCTACCCCAACCTCCTCGTCAACGGCGCGAGCGGCATCGCGGTCGGCATGGCCACCAACATGGCCCCGCACAACCTCATCGAGGTCGTGGGTGCCGCGCGCCACCTGCTCGAACACCCGGATGCTTCGCTCGACGATCTGATGGAGTTCGTGCCCGGCCCCGATCTGCCCACCGGTGGCACCATCGTCGGCCTCGACGGCATCCGAGACGCCTATGCCACGGGCCGCGGAGCGTTCAAGACGCGAGCCCGCGTGCGCATCGAGGCGATCACGCCGCGCAAGCAGGGCATCATCGTCACCGAGCTGCCCTACCTCGTCGGCCCCGAGAAGGTCATCGAGAAGATCAAAGACGGCGTCAACAACAAGAAGCTCTCGGGCATCTCCGACGTCACCGACCTCACCGACCGCACCAACGGGCTGCAGCTCGTCATTGGCATCAAGACGGGTTTCAGTCCCGAGGCCGTGCTCGAACAGCTCTACCGCTACACGCCGCTCGAGGACTCGTTCTCAATCAACAACGTCGCGCTCGTCGAGGGCGGGCCGCGCACGCTGGGCCTGCGCGAGCTGCTCGAGGTCTATGTGAAGCACCGCATCTCGGTGGTCACGCGCCGCTCGACCTACCGCCTGGCGCGGCGCAAGGAGCGCCTGCACCTCGTCGAGGGTCTGCTCATCGCGATCCTCGACATCGACGAGGTCATCCAGGTCATCCGCGCGTCGGATGACAGCGACCAGGCGCGCTCGCGGCTGATCGACGTATTCGACCTCAGCCAGGTGCAGGCCGAGTACATCCTCGAGCTGCGCCTGCGGCGCCTCACCAAGTTCTCTCGTATCGAACTCGAGGCCGAGCGCGACAAGCTGCTCGCCGAGATCGCCGAGCTCGAAGAGATCCTCGGCAGCACGGCTCGGTTGCACGCTCTCGTGTCCGACGAGCTCGAGGCCGTCGCCGAGCAATTCGGCACACCCCGACGCACCCTCCTGACGGCCGCAAAGCCGTCTATCGCCTCGGCCGGGTCGCGCAAGAACCAGCCCGTGCTCGAGCTCGCCGACACGCCCTGCCGCATCTACCTGAGCGCGACCGGGCGCATGGTGCGCGTCGACTACCCCGGCGAGGGTGGCCTCGAACCCGTCGCCGCTCCCCCGCGCCGCAGCAAACACGACGCCGTGCTGTCGATGCTCGAGACGTCGAGCCGCACCGAGGTGGGCGCTGTGACGAGCCTCGGCCGCCTCATCCGGTTCTCGCCGCTCGAGCTGCCCGTCGTGCCGCCCAACTCGGTGCAGCTGGGCGCGGGCGTGCGCATCGCCGACTACATCACGTTGCAGCCCAAGGAGCGCGTGCTCGCGGTCGTGGCCCTCGACTCGGCCAAACCGATCGCCCTCGGCACGCGGACCGGTGTGGTCAAACGCGTCACGCCGGGCGACTGGCCGAACAAACCCGAGTTCGAGGTCATCCAGCTGAAGCCGAAAGACGTCGTCATCGCGGCGGCCCCGTCGACCGACACGGATGAATTCGTGTTCGTCACGAGCGACGCCCAGCTCTTGCGGTTCGCCGCCTCCGCCGTCCGCCCGCAGGGGCGTACCGCCGGAGGCATGGCGGGCATCAAGCTCGGTGCCGGCGCCTCGGTCATCTCGTTCCACGTCGTGCGGGCCGACGAGACGACGCGCACCGTCGTCGCGACGGTCGCTGCGAACACCAGCGCGCTGGCCGGCACCGACCCCGGCAGCGGCAAGGTGAGCGCCTTCGACGAGTTCCCGGCCAAGGGTCGCGCGACCGGCGGCGTGCGGGCGCAGCGCTTCCTGAAGGGTGAGGATGCACTCGTCGTGGCCTGGGTCGGCCCCGAGCCGGCTCTGGCCGTTGCTACCGACGGCGCCGTGCGCAAGCTCCCCGAGGCCCTCGCCAAGCGCGACGCGTCGGGTCAGTTCCTAGAGGGCGTCGTGGGCTACATCGGTGCGAGCATTGCGACGCCGGCCGACGCCGTGGGAGCCCTCGCGGCCGGATCCGACCCCGTGCCGCTTACCGCCGCCGAGCGGGACACCGCCGATTCGGCGCCATCGGCGCCCAGCGAATCGCCTGAGAGCGCCGTCGGAACCACCTTGACCGTCGACGGGGCCGGCTCTGAAGCATCCGTCCAGGATGCCCTCGACACGCCATTGGCGGCGTCAGACATCCCGAGCGTGCCTGACGACGGCGGCGAGTCGGACGACGCTGCTCTCTTCTAAGGAAGTCACGCCCGAGGAGCACTCTTCCGGAGGCATATTGAGGGGCCGCCCGCTTTCGCTCGTGGGCGGCCCCTCAACGTCGATGTGGCTGCCGAGCTCACCGAAACACGAACGCTCCGCTCCACGGACGCTCCGCTCCGCCGCATGATCGCTCCGCTCCACAGGCTCGCCGGTGCAACTACTCCGGGGCTCGTCGCGGAACGGCACAGCGTGCACAGCTGACAGAGGCGGATCGCTGTTAACGTAACGCCCCGATCCCCTACGGGTGCTAGACGTCGATGCTGTCGCGGTTCAAACGATCCGAGCTCTCGACGATGAACTCCTTGCGCGGCGCCACCTCGTTGCCCATGAGCAGTTCGAAGACCTTGCCGGCCATCTCGGCATCCTGCACCTGCACACGTCGGAGCGTGCGGTTCGAGCGATCCATGGTGGTCGTCGCCAGCTGGTCGGCATCCATCTCGCCGAGACCCTTGTAGCGCTGAATCGGCTCCTGGTAGCGCTTGTTGGTGCGCTTGAGCCCCGCCAGCACTCCGGCCAGTTCGGCCTCGGAATAGGTGTAGATCGTCTCGTTGGGCTTCGACCCCGGGTTCATCACGACGACGCGGTGCAGCGGCGGCACGGCGGCAAAGACGCGACCCTCTTCGATCATGGGCCGCATGTAGCGGAAGAACAGCGTGAGCAGCAGCGTGCGGATGTGGGCGCCGTCGACGTCGGCATCGCTCATCAGGATGACCTTGCCGTAGCGCGCCTGCGAGATGTCGAATGAGCGCCCCGACCCGGCGCCGAGCACCTGGATGATGGAGGCGCACTCGTTGTTCGACAACATGTCCGACACGGAGGCCTTCTGCACGTTGAGGATCTTGCCGCGGATGGGCAGCAGCGCCTGGAAGTTGCTGTCTCGGGCGAGCTTGGCCGTGCCGAGTGCCGAGTCACCCTCGACGATGAAGAGTTCGCTGTGCGCGACGTCGCTCGATCGGCAGTCGACGAGCTTGGCCGGAAGCGACGAGTTCTCGAGCGCGTTCTTGCGTCGCTGCGTCTCTTTGTGCGCGCGAGCAGACAGCCGCGACTTCATCTCGGCCACGACCTTGTCGAGCACGAGGGCCGTCTGCGCCTTGTCGTCGCGTTTCGGCGAGGCGAACAGCTCTTTCATGGCCTTGGCCACGACGCTCGAGACGATGCTGCGCACGGCGGGCGTGCCGAGCACTTCTTTGGTCTGCCCCTCGAACTGCGGTTCGGGCAAGCGCACCGTCAGCACAGCCGTGAGACCGGCGAGCACGTCGTCTTTCTCGACCTTGTCGTTGCCTGCCTTAAGGCGACGAGCGTTGAGCTCGACCTGCGAGCGAACGAACTTGAGCAGCCCCTGGTCGAAGCCCGCCTGGTGCGTTCCGCCCTTGGGCGTCGCGATGATATTGACGAAGGAGCGCATGATGGTCTCGTAGCCGGTGCCCCAGCGCAGCGCGATGTCGACCTCGCAGCGACGCTCGACCTCGGTGGGCACCATGGCCCCGCCGTCGGTCAGAACGGGCACGGTTTCAGTGAAGGTGCCATCGCCGGTCAGACGCCAGGTGTCGGTGATGGGCTGATCGCCCGCTAGGTAGTCGACGAACTCGGAGATGCCGCCGTCGTAACGGTATTCGGTGCGGATGGGATCATTGGCGCGCTCGTCTTCGATGATGAGCGTGAGGCCGGGCACGAGGAACGCGGTCTGCTGAGCGCGAGCCTGCAGGTCTTCGACGCTGAACGCGGCGCCCTTGGTGAAGATCTGACGGTCGGCCCAGTAGCGAATGCGCGACCCCGTGACACCGCGCTTCACCTTGCCCACGACGCGCAGCTCGCTGCCGTTCTCGAACGGCGTGAAGGGAGCATCGGGTGTGGGCTCGCCGTTGTCGGCGAAGATGCCGGGCTCGCCGCGGTGGAAGCTCATGGCATAGGTCTTGCCGTTGCGGTCGACCTCGACATCGAGGCGCTCGGACAGCGCGTTGACGACGGATGCGCCGACACCGTGCAGCCCACCCGACGAGGCGTATGACCCCGAGCCGAACTTGCCGCCGGCGTGTAGCTTGGTGAACACGACCTCGACACCCGTCAACCCGGTCTTGGGCTCGATGTCGACGGGGATGCCGCGAGCCGTGTCGCGCACCTCGACGCTGCCGTCGGGGTAAAGACGGATGTCGATGCGATCGCCGTGACCGCCGAGGGCTTCGTCGACAGAGTTGTCGATGATCTCCCACAGGCAGTGCATGAGGCCGCGGGAATCGGTGGAACCGATGTACATTCCGGGCCGTTTGCGCACCGCTTCGAGACCTTCGAGGACCGAGAGATGGCGGGCGGAATAGTCGGAGTTCACAAGCGTTAACTCTACGTGGAACCACCGACGTCCAATCCAATGACACCCACGGTGGCGAAGATATCTACGCGTACAGCGAAATACCCCGCACGGCTCCGATCGTTCCCAGAAGCGCGTGGTTACATAGCAAGTACGCGAGACCATCCCCACGAGTCAGGAGGGCACACCATGTCACACATCGCAAACGAAACAGGCATCGACACCGCTACGGGCACCGATGCAGCCCAGCAGCAACTGACCGCGGCCGACCGCTGCGACAGCTGCGGGGCCCAGGCTTACATCCGCGTGACGATCAACAACGGCGACCTCTTCTTCTGCGCCCACCACGGCCGCAAGTACCAGGAGAAGCTGTCCTCGATCGCTCACACGTGGCACGACGAGTCGTCGCGACTGTTCGAAGAGCAGCGCGCCTAGTCAGCCCATCCGTGCACGGCGTCACACGATGCCGCCGTGCACCCCACCGTCTTCGTGACGAACCATCCTTCTGACACGACGAAGCGCCCGACCATCAGGTCGGGCGCTTCTGTATTGTCTGAATGTATTCCGCGCTCATGGCCCGCTGAAGGCTCCGAGCGTTGCGAGTGCTCTAGCCGAGGTTCGCCTTGTCGATGAGCACCGTGCGCGCCAGGTCGACCACGCGGTCGATCGACTCGTGTTCGGCATTCTTCGTATAGGTCTCGCCGCGGCGCGTCGTCGCGACCTCGATGATGTGGTCGGTCAGCCGCGGGTTGAGCACGAGTACGGGCCCACCCAGGTGGGTTCCAACCGCCTCGTTCACGACGATGCCTTCGTGGCGCGCACCATTGGGTGCGACACGGTTGCCGCGTCCATTGCGCACGGTGCCGAGCGGCACTGCCGTGCCACCGTCGACAACGGACTCCGAGCTGTGGTTCTCCGTGCCGACGAGCAGCCCGTAGTTACTGTCGGCCGCGAAAGCGTCGGTGCGCACGCGCGCGACGTTGGCGTCGGTGTCCATCGGGAACACGCCCGCGCCCTGAACCGTGCCAGCCTCGCCGAACGAGACCGTGCGACCGAAGAGGTGGAAGCCTCCTCCGACCGCGATCATGGGCACACCAGCGGCGGCCCACGACTGCAGGGTCTCGGCGTGGCGCTGCAGCTCGGGCGCGATGGCGCGCACGGCGCTTCCCGGCCCCGAGCCGATGGTCACGATATCGGCGCCCTCGGGCAGGTCGTCGCCCTCGTTCACCTGGATCTCTTCGACATCGATACCGGCGAGTCGCATGCGGCGTGCCAGCACGAAGACGTTACCCACGTCGCCGTTCACGGCGAGGTAGTCGCGGTAGAGCTCAACGATCTTGATGGTCATGCCGCACCCGCTTCCAGGTCTTTGTAGCCCAGGTATTTGCGCGTCAGCAACATCTGGTCGTAGTCGAGGAAGAACGTGTGTCGCCCGCTCTTCGGCTTGGGACCGTCGAGCATGCGCTGCACCGCCTTCGTCGTGTCGCTCTCGATCACGCCGTATCCCTTGCCCTCATAGGCGAGGCGCAGGGCGATGAAGGCGCCCTTGGGGCCAGAGATCACGTCGACGTAGTCGAGCTTCGACAGGTCGGCTGTGTAGAGCCAGGACGGGTCGTAGCTGGAGTCGTCGTACGCGAAGAGCACCGAGTCGGGCACGCGGTCGAGCGAGTCGAGGTTGAGCTGCAGGCTCGCGAGGTTCTTGAGCATGAGAATCTCGATCTCGACGCCGTCCACCGTGAGGATCTCGCCGCGACCGTAGACGGTCTTGGTGGTCTGCACGGCGTGGATGGCTTTCGCAATGTCGAACTTCTCGCCGAGCGTCTTGCGCGCCAAGGTGAAAGCGGCGGCGATATCGACGGCGTAGTGCAACCCGCGAGCGGGCATGCGCACCGCGTGTTCGACGCCCTCGAACGAGATGGTCGCGTCATAGCCAGAAGCAGCGACCACTTCGGCCACCACGTGCCGGGGTGCGGCCGACGGGTCGGCCTTGCCTCCGGCATAGTCCGTGGCGGAGACCTGACCGTGCGGCGCGGCGGCGAGCACCTCGGCGTCGACGCCGAAGTAGTCGATCGCCAAACGACCCTCGTTCTCGATCGTGGTGCCGAGGTTGGCGAGGAAGTTGTCGTCGCGGTTGAGCGCGACGTAGTCGCTGACCTCGCCCAGGATGTCGCGGAACATGCCCGCGACTCGGTCGGGCTCGCCGAAGCGATAGATCTGGTCGACCACGAGGTTGAGGATGACGGCCGAGCGCGGCTTCACCTGACGGCAGATCAACTGACCGTAGGCCTCGTCCACCTCGAGGATGGCGATATCGGCGTCGAGCTTGCCCGTCAACGACGTGTCGGCAAGCAGCGCCGAGGCGATGCCCTGCGGCATGTTCGCGCCCGACGGGTTCGAGAACACCTTCAAGCCGTGTTCGCGCACGATGGCGGTCAGGATGTTGGTGGTCGTCGACTTGCCGTTCGACCCGAGCACCACGACGGCGCCGTAGGGCAGCTGCGACATCACGTCGCTGATGAACGTGGGCGCCACCTTCTGGGCTACGAGCCCCGGGAACGCACTTCCGCCGCCGCGCAACCGCGTTGCGAACCGGGCGAGCCGGCCCGCAACGACGGGGGGTACGAACGCGAGGCTTCCGGGCTTACTCAAGGTAGTCCCGAAGCGACTGCGACCGCGACGGGTGGCGCAGCTTCGCCATCGTCTTGGATTCGATCTGACGGATGCGTTCGCGGGTGACCCCGAACGTGTCGCCGATCTGGTCGAGTGTCTTCGGCATGCCATCGCCCAGGCCGAAGCGCATGCGGATGACTCCGGCTTCGCGCTCGGAGAGCGAGTCGAGCAGGCTTTCCAGCTGCTTCTGCAGCATGGTGAATCCCACGGCGTCGGCGGGAACCACGGCCTCGGTGTCTTCGATCAAGTCACCGAATTCGCTGTCGCCGTCTTCACCCAGGGGGGTGTGGAGAGAGATGGGCTCGCGGCCGTACTTCTGCACCTCGACGACCTTCTCGGGCGTCATGTCGAGTTCGCGGCTCAGCTCTTCGGGCGTGGGTTCGCGACCCAGGTCCTGGAGCATCTGGCGCTGCACGCGAGCGAGCTTGTTGATGACCTCGACCATGTGCACGGGGATGCGGATGGTGCGGGCCTGGTCGGCCATGGCGCGCGTAATGGCCTGACGGATCCACCAGGTGGCGTAGGTCGAGAACTTGAAGCCCTTGGTGTAGTCGAATTTCTCGACGGCACGGATGAGGCCCAGGTTGCCTTCCTGGATCAGGTCGAGGAACTGCATGCCGCGGCCCGTGTAGCGCTTCGCGAGCGAGACGACGAGTCGGAGGTTGGCACCGAGGAGGTGGCTCTTGGCACGGGCACCGTCTTTCGCGACCCAGGTGAGCTCGCGGCCGAGCTGCGTGCGCTTCTCCTGGTCGGTCATGTGCGACAGCTTGTCTTCGGCGAACAGGCCCGCTTCGATGCGCATGGCGAGCTCGACCTCTTCGGCCGCGTTCAGCAGCGCGACTTTACCGATCTGCTTCAGGTAGTCCTTGACCGGGTCGGCGGTGGCACCGGTGATAGCGCTGGAGTAGACGGGGACCTCGTCCTCGTCGTCGCCGCCGAACGAGAGCACCATGGCGCCCTGCGGCAGGACCTCGGCGGCGGCGGCCACGGCGGCCTTCTCCCCCGTGCCCTCTTCGACCTCGGCGGTCTCGTCGTCGTCGACCTCGATCGCGACGTCTTCGACGGGCTCGGCGTCCTCATCGGGCTCGTCGGTGGCTGCGGCCTTGGTGCCGCGCTTGGCGGTGGTGCCGGCAGCCTTCTTGGCGGGCGCCTTCTTGGCCGGTGCCTTGGCGGCGGGAGCCTTAGCGGCAGCTGCCTTCTTCGCCGGGGCCTTCTTGGCCGCGGCGGTGGTCTTCTGGTCGACGGTGTCGACCTCTGTTTCGGAGGTAACCGCTTCTGCAGCGGCTACGGCGGCCTTAGTGGCCATACGAACACCTTCCAGTCCCACGCGTCCCCGGAAGCGACGCGACTTTATTCGAGGCCCGTGTGTCAGCGATATCGCTCCCCCGCACACGGACGCAACAGGTATCGGACAGACACGCTTTCGCGTGTTTTCGGACATTACGAAGACCCATGTCAAGTCCTAAACGAACTCACCCGAAATCACGGTGCTTCCTTTTCCTGTGCGGATGCACGGAGGGAATCACGAGTTTCGGATGCGCCTATGACAAGACCGGGTCTCTGTCAACCATTATGCCACGGTTTTCTGCAAATCTGAGCCACGGACGGGGGTGCCTCGATGACTCAGCGTCGCCGTCCGCGCCTCAGCTTGTGTACCAGTGCAACCCAGATGGGGGCCACGCGTATTCCTTCTTCTTCGTTCTGGCGTCGACGCGTGCGACGGCGGGCGTGCAGGAGCATGACGACACCCGCACCGATGACCACGTATTGCACGCAGAAGGCGGCCCGGAACGAATCGAGCGAATAGAGCTCGGACGGCGAGTCGGCGCCATGGCCGAGGGCATCCAGCACGGTGCCGATGAGGAACATCATGACGAAGCTGGCGAGGAACCCGCCCACGTTGACCACGCCATTGGCCGAGCCGAGCACGCGCGTGGGGTTGAAGGTGCGCGCGAAGTCGAAGCCGATGAGCGAGCCCGGGCCGCCCGCGCCCAGAACGATGAGGAGCAGAAGCACGAGCCAGAAGGGCGGCGTTCCCGGCCAGAGCAGAACCGCGGTCCAGGCCACCGCCATCGCGAAGACGATGCCCAGCACGAGATTCGACCGGCGATAGGGGTAGCGCGCCGTCAGCAACCCGAGGAGCGGCCCGAAGACCACGCCGGATCCCACGATCACGAGCAGCATCGCGGCCGCGAAGCCCTCGGAGTAGCCGAGGCCGTAGACGAGGAACGGGATGCCCCAGAGCAACGAGAAGACCGTTCCGCTCGACTGTGTGACGAAGTGAGCCCAGAAGCCGAGCTGGGTGCCGGGGCGTTTGAAGCTGAGCTTCAGCTGGTGCAGGGCCTCGCCCCAACTGCTCACGCGTGGCGGCTCGATCGAGTCGCGCGGTCGGTCGCGGATGCACGCGAGGCCGAGAACGAGGGCCAGCGCGGCCATGGCGGCGGCGAAGAGGAAGGCCGGCTGCCATCCGAATGAGTGCAGAACGAACGCGAAGGGGATGGCGGACAGCACCTGGCCGAGCTGGCCCAAGTTGCCCACCCACTGCGACAGCTGGGGCACGATGCGCCCCTGGAACCACGAGGTCACCAGACGCATGACCGAGACGAAGATCGCGGCATCGCCGGCACCGACGAGGATGCGACCGCCGATCGCCTGCGGGATGACCTCGGCGAACGCCATGAGGCTCTGGCCGATAACGAGCATGACGAGCCCCGACATGATGAGCACGCGGGGGCCCAGGCGGTCGATGAGCACGCCCACCGGCACCTGCATAGCGGCATAGACGATGAGTTGAAGAACGGCGATCGACGACAGGGCGGCGGCGGATGCGTCGAACCGGTCGACGGCCGAGACCCCTGCCACCCCGAGAGTGGTGCGCTGCATCACTGCGGCGATGTAGGCGAAGACGCCGATCCCGAAAACGAGCCAAGATCTGCGAGAGTTCACCGGACAACCCTACGCCTGCTGCGCACAGCGGATGACAGTCGAGCGCTAGACGGATGCCGCCGGCTAGAGAAGAAGGCGCGCCGAACGAGTGCGCCGGGTGAAACTGCTAGCGCCAGTCCTCGGGGCGACGCTCGTCTCCGCCACGGCGACCCGCGAGGAACTTCTCGAGCTCGGCCGCGATCTCGTCGGCCGACGGCAGCCCGCCCTCGGAGTCGACGAGCGGCGACTTCAGCGCGCTCCCCTCCATATAGGTGTCGTAGCGCTCCTCGAGCGTTCCGACGAGGCGCTGCAGCTCTTCGTTGCCCGCGACCTGCTCGTCGATGCGCGAGACGAACTCGCGACCGTCTTCGCGCAGGGAGTCGGTGGGCAGGATGAGCCCGGTGGCGGCGCTGATGCTGTCGATCGCGGCGAGGGCCGCCGACGGATACTCGGTGTCGGCCAGGTAGTGCGGAATCAGGAGCGCGAAGCCCGAGACATCCGCCCCGCGCGCCGCGAGCCGGAACTCGAGCAGGTGCAAGACGTTGGCCGGCACCTGCGTGTGCGGGCGCCAGACGCTCATCGACTCGATCAGGTCGGAGCGGTTGCCCGAGACCGTGACGCCGATGGGGCGCGTGTGCGGAACGGGCATGGGGATGGCGTGCACCCACGTCGTCGACGCGACCTCGAACTGGTCCATGAGGTCAAGCACCTGCGCGATGAACCCGTCCCAGCGGAAGTCGGGCTCGTAGCCCGTGAGCAAGAGGAACGGCTGCTGCAGGTCGTCGAAGGCGAGGCTCAACTGCAACTTCGCGGGCGAGTAGTCGCTCACGTGATCTTGATTGAAGTAGATGATGGGACGTCGCGCACGGTAGTCGAGCAGTACGTCGTTGTCGAAGACGGCGACGGGTTCAGAGGTCAGGGCGCCCAGGGCGTACTCGTTGAACTGCGACGCAGCGGAACCCGCATCGGAGAAACCCGTCAGTGAGACGACGAGGTCGAGGCCGCTCGGCACCCGTCCGAAGGCGTCGGTGGTCTGGTACAGCCGGTCGGTCTCGTTCATCCTCCAACTCTAAACGGGGCCATGGCCGGAGGTGGCTCGATCGGGCCGTCGGGCGTCGCGCCGAGAGCGAACAGGCGCGGGTGCGGGCACCTGGCGCCCAGCAACGAGCACCTAACATGGATGGAATGAGCGTTCCGCAGATCTCCCTCACCGTCCGATCGACCACCGAATACGGAAGTGGGGCGAACGACACTCAGCCCGACATCATCCTGCTGGCCGCGCGATCGACCGCCGACGGCCCGGCCCTCGTGACTCTCGACGGCAGCGTCGACACCGACGCCATCGAGGCCCAGCTGCGTCAGGTGGGGTCCACGGGTGCCAAGGACGGGCTCGTGCGCTTGCCGGCCCCCGCGGGCACCTCGATCCCCCTGGCCGTCGCCGGGCTCGGTTCGACGGTGGATGCGGCATCCCTGCGTTACGCGGCCGGCTCGGCCCTCCGCCAGCTGGCCGGTCAGTCGACCGTCGCCATCGCTATCGCCACGCAGTCGGCAGATGAACTCCAGGCGCTCGCCGAGGGTGCCGCCCTGGGTGCCTACGCTTTCCTCGACTACCGCAGCGCCTCGCTCGGCGAGCACAAGCAGGCCGTCGAGAACGTCGTCGTGCACCACACGGGCGAGCATGTCGCCGACGGGTCGGATGAGGCATCCCACGTCGCCGCGCACGCCTCCGCCGTCGCCGAGGCCGTGTCGACCGTCAAGAACCTCGTCAACACCCCGCCGTCCGATCTCTACCCCGAGACGCTCGCCCAGGCAGCCGTCGAGGCCGCGGCAAGCCTCCCCATCGACGTCACCATCTGGGACGAGGAGCAGCTCGTCGCCGAAGGCTTCGGCGGCATCATGGGCGTCGGCCAGGGTTCCGCTCGCCCCCCGCGCCTCGTCAAGCTCAGCTACTCCCCCGCGGGCGCCTCGAAACACCTCGCGCTCGTCGGCAAGGGCATCACCTTCGACACGGGCGGCCTCTCGCTGAAGCCCGCGGGCTCGATGATCGGCATGAAGTACGACATGGCGGGTGCCGCGAGCGTATTGGCCGTCGTCGTCGCCGCCGCGCGCCTCGAACTGCCCGTGCGCCTCACATCCTGGATGTGCATCGCCGAAAACATGCCGTCGGGTCAGGCCATGCGCCCCGACGACATCCTCACCATCCGCGGCGGCACCACCGTCGAGATCAACAACACGGATGCCGAGGGCCGCCTCGTTCTGGCCGACGGCCTCGTCGCCGCGAGCGAGGAATTCCCCGACGCCATCGTCGATATCGCCACCCTGACCGGCGCCCAGCAGGTCGCCCTCGGCAACCGCTACTCCGGACTCATGGGAGACGACGCGTTCGTCGCCCAGGTGAAGGCGGCAGCCGACGCCGTCGACGAGCCCATGTGGCCCATGCCGTTCGCCGAGGAACTGCGTAAGAAGCTCAATTCGCCCATCGCCGACCTGCAGAACGCCAAGCTCGGCCAGACCGCCGGGGGCATGCTGCTCGCGGGCGCGTTCCTGCGCGAATTCATCGGTGACACCGAGGACGGCAGCGGCACCATCCCCTGGACCCACATCGACACGGCCGGCCCGTCGAACAATACTGACGCCGCCTATGGGTTCACGGGTGGAGGTCCGACCGCGTCGGGCGTTCGCACACTGCTGAAAGTGGCCGAAGAGTTTAGCCGCCCGTAGTAGGCTCGAATGGGCAAAGGATGCCCGCCTCTGCGCCACCTGAGAACCAGGCGGGCGCACACCAGCAACACGCACAACCAGATGCTTGAGGGAGAAGTTCAGTGTCGGAAACCAACCCGTCCGGAAACACCACGTCTGAGAACCAGGGATCGAGCGACACGTTCGACCTGGTCGTGTTGGGCGGTGGATCAGGCGGATACGCCGCAGCGTTGCGCGCGTCAGAGCTCGGCTTCACCGTCGGCATGATCGAGAAGGACAAGGTCGGCGGCACCTGCTTGCACCGCGGCTGCATCCCCACCAAGGCGCTGCTGCACTCGGCCGAGATCGCCGACGGCGCTCGCGACTCCGAGAAGTACGGCGTGAAGGCCACGTTCGAGGGTGTCGACATCCAGGCCGTCACGGCCTACCGCGAGGGCATCGTCGCCAAGAAGTACAAGGGTCTGCAGGGCCTCGTCAAGGCGCGCAAGATCACGACCATCGAGGGCGAGGGGCGTCTCACGTCGCCCACCACCGTCCAGGTCGGCGACCGCACCATCACGGGTAAGAACGTCATCCTCGCCACCGGCTCCTACAGCCGCTCGCTGCCCGGCCTCGACATCGGCGGCCGCGTCATCACGAGCGAGCAGGCGCTGCAGCTCGACTTCATCCCCAAGAAGGTCGCCGTGCTCGGCGGCGGTGTCATCGGTGTCGAGTTCGCGAGCGTCTGGAAGTCCTTCGGCTCCGACGTCACGATCATCGAGGCGCTCCCCCACCTGGTCCCCAACGAAGACGAGTCGATCTCGAAGTCGCTCGAGCGCGCGTTCCGCAAGCGCGGCATCAACTACTCGCTCGGTGTGCGTTTCCAGAGCGTCACGCAGAACGATGACGGCGTGGTCGTCACGCTCGAAGACGGCAAGACCTTCGACGCCGATCTGCTGCTCGTTGCCGTCGGTCGCGGCCCGTCCACGGCCAACCTCGGCTACGAAGAGGTCGGCGTCACGATGGACCGCGGCTTCGTCATCACCAACGAGCGCCTCGAGACGAGCGTGCCCGGCGTCTTCGCCGTGGGCGACATCGTCCCCGGCCTGCAGCTCGCGCACCGCGGGTTCCAGCAGGGCATCTTCGTGGCCGAAGAGCTCGCGGGCCTGAAGCCCATCGTCATCCCCGACATCAACATCCCCAAGGTCACCTACTGCGACCCCGAGGTTGCCTCGGTCGGCTACAGCGAAGCCAAGGCCAAAGAGCAGTGGGGCGACGACAAGATCTCGACCTACGACTACAACCTCGCCGGCAACGGCAAGAGCGAGATCATCGGCACGACCGGGTCGGTCAAGGTCGTGCGCGTCAACGACGGCCCCATCGTCGGTGTGCACATGATCGGCGCCCGCGTCGGTGAGCTCATCGGCGAAGGCCAGCTCGTCGTCAACTGGGAGGCCTACCCCGAAGACATCGCGCCCCTCATTCACGCGCACCCCACGCAGAACGAGGCGGTCGGCGAAGCATTCCTCGCGCTGGCCGGAAAGCCTCTGCACGCGCTTTAGGTCGAACGACAGAAGCACCAAGACAAACAGTCACGAATTAGGTTTTTGAAGGAGTTAAGGTCATGAGCGAATCCGTTAGCCTCCCGGCACTCGGCGAGAGTGTCACCGAGGGCACGGTCACCCGCTGGCTGAAGAATGTCGGAGATCGCGTCGAGGTCGACGAGCCTCTGCTCGAGGTCTCGACCGACAAGGTCGACACCGAGATCCCGTCGCCGGTCGCCGGCGTCATCGAGAAGATTCTGGTCCAGGAAGACGAGACCGTCGAGGTCGGCACCGCGTTGGTCGAGATCGGCGACGGTTCGAGCCAGGGCTCGTCCGACGAGGGATCCGCTCCCGAGGCCGAGGCACCCGCAGCCGAGCCGGCACCCGCCGAAGAGGCACCCGCGCCCGTCGAAGAGCAGCCCGTTCCCGAGGCTCCCTCGACCGAGCAGCCCGCCGACGAGGCCGCGACCGCGCCCGCCGAAGACGCTCCCGAGGCCGAGGACGAGAAGGGCAACGCCTACGGCGCCGCCGCTCAGCCCGCCGCCCCGAACGCGCCGTCGGCTCCCACCGAGGCCCCGGCGCCGGTGTCCGCAGCGTCGTCCGCTCCCGCGGCTTCCGCCCCTGCCGAGCAGTCGGCTCCGGCCGGCGACGGCAGCAACTCCGGCTACGTGACTCCGCTCGTGCGTCGTCTCGCCCAGCAGGAAGGCGTCGACCTGTCGACCGTCTCCGGCACGGGCGTCGGTGGCCGCATCCGCAAGGAAGACGTGCTCGAGGCTGCCAAGGCCAAGACCACATCGAGCGCTGCACCGGCCGCCGCTTCCACCGAGGCCGCGCGCAAGCCGCTCGAGACCTCGCCCCTCCGTGGCACCGCGCAGCCCATGTCGCGTCTCCGCAAGGTCGTCGCGCAGCGCGCCGTCGAGTCGATGCAGTCCTCTGCTCAGCTCACGAGCGTCGTCGAGGTCGACGTCACCAAGATCGCTCAGTTCCGCGATCAGGTGAAAGGTGAGTTCCACTCCAAGACCGGCAACAAGCTGTCCTTCCTGCCCTTCTTCGCCCTCGCGGCGACCGAGGCGCTGAAGGCCTACCCGGTCATCAACGCCACGATCGATGGCGACCAGATCGTCTACCCCGACCACGAAAACCTGAGCATCGCCGTCGACACCGAGCGCGGCCTGCTCACTCCCGTGATCCGTGACGCCTCGTCGCTCGACCTC
Source organism: Okibacterium fritillariae (assembly GCF_052783725.1). Classification (NCBI taxonomy): domain Bacteria; kingdom Bacillati; phylum Actinomycetota; class Actinomycetes; order Micrococcales; family Microbacteriaceae; genus Okibacterium; species Okibacterium fritillariae. Next base: position 1,578,317 of record NZ_CP199917.1, on the reverse strand, counting down.
AACGGTTTCGTCACGCAGATCGCCGACCTGGCGGCCCGCACGCGCGACAACAAGCTGAAGCCCGACGAGCTGGCCGGCGGAACGTTCACGCTGACCAACACCGGTTCGCGCGGCGCCCTGTTCGACACCCCGGTCGTCTTCCTGCCGCAGGTCGCCATCCTCGGCACCGGCATCGTCACGAAGAAGCCTGTCGTCATCTCGAACGGCGGCGTCGAGTCGATCGCCATCCGTTCGATGGTCTACCTGGCCCTGTCCTACGATCACCGCATCGTCGACGGCGCGGATGCCTCGCGCTTCCTCGTGGCCGTGAAGAACCGTCTCGAAGACGGCAACTTCCAGAACGACCTCGGCATCTAACCGGAGGATCCACTCCTCGGTTCGATCCCGTCAAGCGGCGTCCACTTCGGTGGGCGCCGCTTCGTCGTGCTCGGGCGTCGCGTCGTGCGCGGGATGCTCGGGCGTCGCGTCGCGCGCGTTGTGCGTGGGATGTGCGGGATGCGTGGGATGCGTAGCGCGAGCGGATCGCACCTCCTCCGCATGCCAGGCGACGAGTTGCGCCTCGAGGAGGGTGAGGGTGGCTCGTGCCGACGCGCCCTCGATCTGGTCGCACCACGACGCCCAGCGGGCCGCCAGTCGTGCGCCCGGGCGGGCCTCACTGCCCGCGCGGTGCCACCAACGCGAGAGTTCCTCGACGACCGGGGCCAGTACCGCGAGTGCCTCCTGGGGCGTTGCCTCGCACGCGTCCGCATTTTGTGCGGCCTCAGCGACGCTTCGATCGTCGCGCGACACCGAGAACCGTCCCGCATCGATAATCACGATGTGCCCGGAGTCGTCGCACGCGAGGGCGTCCAGCGCCAGCGGTCGGGGCCGGTAGCCGCACTCGCCGAGCTCGATCAGGCCATTCAGCAGCGGAACGAGGACGGCGAGGACGGTGTCAGCTCGAGCGTTCCGGTCTCGCGAAAGCAGGTCGATGAGCGCGTTCCCGATCGCCGGAAAGATCGCGGCCTCACAGCCGCCGAAGGGTTCGTCGATCGACGGGTCGGTTGTCGACAGGACGATCGGACGAGCGATGATGTCGCTTCGAATGCGGTGGTCCGATGCGAGGTCGTGCTCGTGCCGTCGAGTTCTCTGCGGCGAGGGCGTCACGAAGACACGAATCTCGGCCGTGCGGCTGCCCCGGGACGACGAGCCCCGTCTGCGCAAGAATCGACGCATCATGCTGTGACGTGAGAGCCAGGCTTGGGCTCGGTGGGCCTGCACGGGCGGGTCGCTCGACGGGGGTGCCGGCGGCGACCCGGTTGCTCCCGGCTCATGCCACACCCGGATTCGCACGTGCTCGAACGGGGCCGTGCCGCACCCGTGCGCCTGTCGCGCGGCACCTCGCCGGCGCATCGGCACCTCGGGCGCGGAATCATCCGTCAGGCGCCGCGGCCGCAATGCATCGAAGTCCGTTGCGCAGGGCCAGGTGAAGCGCACAGCGTGAAGCGTGAAGCCCTGGACAGTGGAGCCGAGCAGGGGGTGGGGTGCAGCATCCGTCATGTCACCCAGCCTCACGCAACGGGGTCGGAATTGCGCCGTCGGCGATCACGGTGTGGACGAAACCGAGGATCGCAAACTGTGCAGAGCGAAAGCGCCGGATGCCGGTATCCTTGACACCATGGCACGTAAGGAAAAACCCGCGAAGAAGGCGAAGGAGCCGGGTCGTCTCAAGCAGATGGCTCAGGTCTTCCAGATGACTCGCCGCTATGACCCGAATGTCGTCTGGGCGATGCTGCTCGGCTTCCTCGGCGGCGTTGCCGTCGGTGTGGCACTGGCACTCATCTTCTCGCGCGATAGCGTCTTCGGCATCGTCCTCTGGGTGATCGCCGGTGTGCTCGCCGGAATCCTGGCGGCCATGCTCATCTTGGGTCGCCGCGCCGAGCGTGCCGCCTATGGGCAGATCGCCGGTCAGCCCGGTGCCGTCGGGGCCGTGTTCCGCGGCTCGCTCCCCCGCAGCTGGCGCGGCAGCGAAATGCCCGTCAACGTCAACGGTCGCACGCAGGATGCCGTCTACCGTGCCGTCGGCCGCGGCGGCGTCGTGCTCGTGGGCGAAGGCCCCATCTCGCGCACCCGCAAGCTCGTCGACGACGAGAAGCGCAAGATCAACCGCGTTCTGCCGAACGTTCCCGTCACGGTGCTCTATGTCGGCCCCGACGAGGATTCGGTCGAGCTGCACAAGCTGGCCAAGTCGGTGCGCAAGGTGAAGAACACGCTCACCAAGCCCGAGGCGCTGGCCGTCTCCAACCGACTCGCGTCCCTCGGCACGCAGATGCCGATCCCCAAGGGCGTCGACCCGTTCAAGGCTCGCCCGCAGCGCGCCCGCTAGTCCAGTTCAGTATCAGAAGGAGGCTCGTCCGAGAGGGCGGGCCTTCTTCGTTTGCGGGGCCGGGTCGCGGCTAGGCGAGGCGAGAATGTCTACGGACACATCGTTTGACCGGCGCATAGAGGGCGCTCAGCTCAGTGGCTGACGCGGACGCGGTGGCCCTCGAAGCCGACGATATCTCCGACCTGCAATTGGCGCCCGCGGCGGCGATCAACGTCGCCGTTCACGGTCACGAGACCGTCGGCGATCACCTCTTTGACGTTTCCACCGGAATCGAGGAGCCCCGCGAACTTCAGGAACTGGCCGAGGCGGATGTCGTCCCCGCCGATGGGAACGTCTTCAACCGCAGCAGGATTCGTCATCCATCCATGTTAGCCGCGAGCAGCGCACGCGATTCGAACCTGCGACCAAGAGATGAGACGGTTCCTAATTTTCCGCGGCACGTCTCACGGGAGCCCGCCCGCGGCACGCGCAGCTCCGAGGCGATCAGCGGCTGCGGATGAGGAGCGTGCCCGCGACCTTGTCGTGGAAGCCACGCTGGTCCGAGTCCCAAACGAGGGCCGGAACGAGGATGGAGAGGAGGAGGGTGCGCACGACCGGACGCCAGACGCCGATCCATCCGCCGCCCAATTTGACGACGCGGATGCCGACCGCACGGTGGCCGAGACCGCCGCCGATCGTCGGGATGAAAACGATCTGCGTGACAACGAAAACGAGCAGCGTGGCCCACGTGTCGTAGTTGAAGAACGCGAACGAAATGAGCGCCGAGATGGCGCTGTCGATGAGGAACGCCGAGATGCGGCGACCCGGCCGAGCGATGCTCATCACACCCTCTTCGGGCAGGCCCAGACGCTGCCCGGGATAGCTGCTCGGTTGGAGGTCTCCGAAGCGGACGCTAGGCTTTGGGGGGTTCGGCACGGCTCAAGTCTACGTGCCCTTCGACTCGTAACACGCCCGAAACATGGGCGACACTGCGGGGTAATGCCCTATCAATAGCCTCGGGTTGGGTGCATGTCGCACCCCGCTCGGTACGAAGCCATTTGGAGTTCTTCCCATGTTCAGTGATTCCTCCGAGGTGCTCAAGTTCATCAAAGACACGGACGTCAAATTCCTCGACATCCGATTCACCGATCTTCCTGGTGTGCAGCAGCACTTCAACATCCCCGCCTCGACCGTCGATGAGGAGTTCTTCTCCGTCGGCCAGTTGTTCGATGGTTCTTCCATCCGCGGTTTTGCCAACATCCACGAGTCCGACATGCAGTTGATCCCGGATGTCTCGACCGCCTACGTCGACCCCTTCCGCGCCGAGCGCACCCTCATCATGGTGTTCGACATCTACAACCCCCGCAACGGCGAGGTCTACTCCAAGGACCCGCGTCAGGTCGCCAAGAAGGCAGAGAAGTACCTGGCCTCGACCGGCATCGCCGACACCGCGTTCTTCGCCCCCGAGGCCGAGTTCTACATCTTCGACGACGTCCGTTACGAAGTGAACCAGCACTCGAGCTTCTACTTCGTCGACTCCGAGGAGGGCGCCTGGAACTCGGGCCGCGTCGAAGAAGGCGGAAACCTCGCTAACAAGACCCCCTACAAGGGCGGCTACTTCCCCGTCTCCCCCGTCGACAAGCAGGCCGACCTGCGCGATGACATCTCGCTGAAGCTGATCGACGCGGGCCTCATCCTCGAGCGCGCTCACCACGAGGTGGGCACGGGCGGCCAGGCCGAGATCAACTACCGCTTCGACACGATGGTGCACGCGGCCGACGACATCCTCAAGTTCAAGTACATCGTCAAGAACACGGCCGACCAGTGGGGCAAGACGGCAACGTTCATGCCCAAGCCCCTCTTCGGCGACAACGGTTCGGGCATGCACACCCACCAGTCGCTGTGGAGCGAAGGCAAGCCGCTGTTCTACGACGAGGCCGGCTATGGCGGGCTCTCCGACCTGGCTCGCTGGTACATCGGTGGCCTGCTGAAGCACGCCCCCGCCGTGCTCGCGTTCACCAACCCGACCGTGAACTCGTACCACCGTCTGGTTCCCGGCTTCGAAGCCCCCGTCAACCTGGTCTACTCGGCCGGAAACCGCTCGGCCTCGATCCGCATCCCGATCACGGGCACCAACCCGAAGGCCAAGCGCATCGAGTTCCGCGCGCCCGACGCCTCGGGCAACCCGTACCTCGCGTTCGCCGCTCAGCTCATGGCCGGCCTCGACGGCATCAAGAACCGCATCGAGCCGCACGAGCCCGTCGACAAGGACCTCTACGAGCTGCCCCCCGAGGAAGCGAAGAGCATTCCTCAGGTTCCCGCCACGCTCGAAGGCGCCCTGGCCGCGCTCGAGGCCGACCACGAGTTCCTGCTCGCCGGCAACGTGTTCACCCCGGAGCTCATCGAGACCTGGATCGAATACAAGCGCGAGAACGAGATCAAGCCGCTGGCCCAGCGCCCGCACCCGTTCGAGTACGAGCTGTACTTCGGCGTCTAGTCGCTGAACGACCGCTCGCCGGTTCCTGAGGGCCGCTCCGATTCGTCGGGGCGGCCCTCAGGCGTTCGCTCAGCCTTTCGCTCAGGCCGTCGAGGGCTGGATGCGGTCGGGTAGGCCGTAGAAGCGCTGCTCGAAGACGCGGCGGGCCCGGCGGGTGACCGCGAGATAGTCCTGCTCGAGCTGTGTGGCCGAACCCGGCGGGTACTCCATGACGCGCGCGATGCCCTCGAGTTGGCGCCGGTCGCTCGGCAAGACATCCGTGGTCTTGTTGAGCCAGAGCGTCATGCTGCTGCGGAGGCGCGAGGCGAAGAGCCAGGCCTCGCGCAGGCGTTCGGCGTCGGCATCGGGGACGAGGTGTTCGCGGGCGACGACGGCGAGGGCATCCAGTGTGGATGTCGTGCGCAGGTCGGGAATGGCGGCGGCGTGTTCGAGCTGCATGAGCTGCACGAACCACTCGACATCGCTGAGCGAACCGCGCCCGAGTTTCACGTGGCGGGTCGGGTCGGCGCCCTGCGGCAGGCGCTCGTTCTCGACGCGGGCCTTGATGCGTTTGACCTCGCGCACCGCCTGTTCGGCGATCGCGGCCGGGTAGCGCACGGTGTCGGCCAGGGTCTCGAAGTCGGCGAGCAGCTGCTCGTCCCCCGCAACGCCGCGCGCCCGCAGCAGCGCCTGCGCCTCCCATGTGAGCGACCAGCGCTCGTAGTAGGCGCGATAGGAGTCGAGCGAGCGCGCCTGGGGCCCGTTCTTGCCCTCCGGCCGCAGGTCGGTGTCGAGGTCGAGCGGCACGCGGTGATCTTCGGTGAGGCTCGACAGCGCCTTGACGATCGCGTTGGCCGCCTGGGTGGTCGCCTCGGGGATGCCGGTGGTCGCACGGAAGACGTAGAGCAGGTCGGCGTCCGAGCCGAAGCCGAGCTCGCCCCCGCCGTAGCGTCCCATGCCGATCACGGCGAACTCAAGCGCGTCGGGTCCGAGACCGTCGCGGCGGCGGATGGCCCGGAGCACGCCGTCGAGGGTAGCCGTCGTGACGTCGGTGAGGCCGGCTCCGAGCTGCTGCAGTTCGACGACACCAAGCACCGACGAGATCGCGAGACGCAAGAGCTCGCGCCGACGCATCCGCATGATGGCCTTGGCGGCGGGCTCGGCATCGGCATGGCGCCGCAGAATCGAGGATGCCTCATCACGCAGCGTCGTCAGGCTGCGGGGCTTGAGCTCCCGATCGTCCTCCAACCACGCGGATGCCTCGGGGATCTGATCGAGCAGCTCGCCGATGTAGCGCGATCCACTGAGCACGCGCGTGAGACGCTCGGCCACGCCCGACGAGTCGCGCAGCATGCGCAGGAACCAGTGCGTGCCGCCGAGCGACTCGGACAGCCGCCTAAAGGCGAGGAGGCCGTAGTCGGGGTCGGCGCCGTCGGCGAACCAGCGCAGCATGACGGGCAGCAGGTGCCGCTGGATGGTGGCCCGGCGCGACACCCCGCCCGTGAGCGCCTGGATGTGCGACAGCGCACCCCGGGCATCGCGGAACCCGATGGCCGCCAGGCGCGCCTCGGCCTGCTTGGGGCTCAGCGTGACCTCGTCCTCGGGCAGGGCGGCGACGGCGCTCAGCAGCGGGCGGTAGAACAGCCGCTCGTGCAGCGTGCGCACCTCGTTCTTCGTGCTCTCCCAGCGCGTGACGAGAGCGTGACCGGTGGTGGCGAGACCCGAGGCGCGGGCCAGAACACGCAGGGATGCGTCATCCCGGGGCATGAGGTGCGTGCGACGCAGCCGGCTGAGCTGCAGGCGGTGTTCGAGCACCCGCAGGAGGCGGTAGTCCTGTGCGAAACCGGCGGCCTCGACGCGACCGATGTAGCCGCTCTCGGACAGGGCCCCGAGCGCCCGGATCGTGCCGCGCTCGTGCACGCTCTCGTCGCTCTGGCCGTGCACGAGTTGCAGCAGCTGCACCGTGAACTCGATGTCGCGCAGGCCCCCCGGCCCGAGCTTCAGCTGGTAGTGCAGCTCGTCGGACGGGATGTTGTCGGTCACCCGCTCGCGCATGCGCTGCACCGAGTCGACGAAGTTCTCACGCGACGCGCTCGACCACACCTTGGGCCAGAGGGCGTCGACGTAGCGCTGCCCGAGATCGGGGTCGCCGGCGAGCGGGCGCGCCTTCAACAGCGCCTGGAACTCCCAGCTCTTGGCCCAGCGCTCGTAATAGGCAATATGCGAGTCGAGGGTGCGCACGAGCGCGCCCTGCTTGCCCTCGGGGCGGAGGTTCGGGTCGACCTCCCAGAGCGGCGGCTCGAAGCCGGCCTCGGAGATGCCCCGCATGGTGAGCACGGCCAGGCGCGTCGCGATGTCGACCGCCTTCGAGTTGTCGAGACCGCCCTGCTCATCGCCCTCGGCCACGAAGATGACGTCGACGTCGCTGACGTAGTTGAGCTCGTTCGCGCCCGCCTTGCCCATGCCGATGATGGCGAAGCGGGTGAGGGCGACCTCGTCGCGCGTGAAGCGGGCCGGTCCGGCGCCGGGCATGGTGACGTGGGTGCGGGCGACGGCGAGGGATGCCTCGAGCGCGGCGCCCGCGGCATCCGCCAGTCTCGTGGCCACGCGGTCGAGCACGGCCGAGGCGTCGGCGGCCGAGAGGTCGAAGGCGGCGATGCGCACGAGCCAGCGGCGGTAGCGGATGCGCAGATCGGTCCACAGGCGGTCCTCCGACCAGGCCGGGGACGACGTGCCGCTCGATGCCGACGAACCGGAAGCGTTCGAGCCGGAAGCGTTCGAGCCGGAGGCGTTCGAGCTCGTATCCGCGGCAGCTGCGGTCCGGGCGTCGGACAGTCCGTCGGCTGATGTCGCGCCCGCGGACGCGAACCCGTCGACCTCCTGCACGATCGCCAACAGGTCGTCGGCGATCTGCGCGGCCGACGGCAACTCATCGGCGGGCTCGGTGACGACATCCAGCTGGTCGGGATGACGCTCGAAGAACTCGACGAGCCCCTGCGACGCCCCGGCCAACCGCAGCAGCACGACGCGGTGCACGGGGTCGGCCAACAGCCGGGCCGTGCGCCCGTCGTCCACGCGCGCGAGCGACACGATGGCGCGCAACGCCTGGTCGGGGTCGGCGGCCACCCGGAAGTCCTCGAGGAACTCTCGCGGGTCGACACCGGCCACCTCATGCAGCGTGTCGAGAACCTCTCTCGACTCGCTGAGATCGGCAAAGCCGATGCGCGCCAATTCGGTCAGAGTCGCCATCTGCCGCTGCACGGAGAATCCTGCTTAGAGGATTTCGATGTTCTTGGCGAGCTCGTACGGCGTGACCTGCGCGCGGTACTCCTGCCATTCGCGCCGCTTGTTGAGCAGCACGTAGTTGAACACCTGCTCGCCCAGCGTCTCGGCGACGAGCTCGGACTCCTCCATGTACTGGATGGCGTGGTCGAGGCTCGCGGGCAGCGACGAGTAGCCGAGGGCGCGGCGCTCGGTGTCGCTCAGGCTCCACACGTTGTCTTCGGCCTCGGGCGGCAGCTCGTACTCTTCCTCGATGCCCTTGAGGCCGGCGGCAAGCATGAGCGAGTAGGCGAGGTAGGGGTTGGCGGCCGAGTCGATGGCGCGGTATTCGACGCGCGACGACTGCCCCTTGTTGGGCTTGTAGAGGGGCACGCGGATGAGCGCGGACCGGTTGTTGTGACCCCAGCACACGAAGCTCGGGGCCTCGTCTCCACCCCAGAGCCGCTTGTAGCTGTTGACGAACTGATTCGTGACGGCCGTGATCTCGGGCGCGTGCTTGAGTAGACCGGCGATGAACTGGCGGCCCGTCTTGGACAGCTGGTACTGCGCGCCGGCCTCGTAGAACGCATTCTGGTCGCCCTCGAACAGCGACATGTGCGTGTGCATGCCGGAACCCGGGTGGTCGGAGAGCGGCTTCGGCATGAACGTGGCGTAGACGCCCTGCTCGATGGCGACCTCTTTGATGACCGTGCGGAACGTCATGATGTTGTCGGCCGTGGTGAGCGCGTCGGCGTAGCGCAGGTCGATCTCGTTCTGGCCGGGGCCCGCCTCGTGGTGGCTGAACTCGACCGAGATGCCGAGGTCTTCGAGCATGCGCACCGAGCGGCGGCGGAAGTCGTGGGCCGTGCCACCGGGAACGTTGTCGAAGTATCCGGCCGAGTCGACGGGGATGGGGCCCTCGGGGCCGAGCTGCGCCGACTTCAGCAGGTAGAACTCGATCTCAGGGTGCGTGTAGAACGTGAAGCCGCGGTCGGCGGCCTTTTCGAGCGTGCGCTTCAAGACATTGCGCGGGTCGGCGACGGCGGCGACGCCATCCGGGGTCGTGATGTCGCAGAACATGCGCGCGGTGGGGTCGATCTCGCCGCGCCACGGGAGGATCTGGAACGTGGTCGGGTCCGGGTGCGCCAGCAGGTCGGACTCGTAGGAGCGCGTGAGGCCCTCGATGGCCGAGCCGTCGAACCCGAGGCCCTCGGCGAAAGCGCCCTCGACCTCGGCGGGCGCGATGGCCACGGACTTGAGCGTGCCCACCACATCGGTGAACCAGAGCCTGACAAACTTGATGCCTCTGTCTTCGATGGTCCGAAGAACGAAGTCAGTCTGCTTATCCATGCACTCCTCTTTCCGGGCGATCGCCGATGTCTCGAAGCAAGCCTCAAGAACTCCAGGCTAGTGGATTCTGACGACCGTCGCGGATGCCGAACCTCAGCGGTCTTCGGCTGCTTCTTCGGCGGCCCAACGCTGGCTGTTCTCGCGCAACTTCTCGAGCGCGTGCGCCGCCTCGCTCTGGGTGGCGAACGGGCCCACGCGATCGGCCGACGGCGAGGCGTAGCCCTGCTCGACGGCCTGTGTCTTCATGTTGTACCAGTACTGCTTCGACGGATCTTCTGACATCGTCGTCCCCTTCTGTGCCGCGCCGATTCTGCTTCTGTGCCGCGCCGATTGAGCGCCGGACTAAGCTTGATCCTATGCCCAAGGACTCTCACGGACACCTGATTCCCGGCCAGCTCACCGCGGTCAAACCGGTGCCGGCCAGCATCCCCCGCCCCGAATATGTGGGCAAGACGGCCCCGTCGCCGTTCACCGGATCGGATGTCTACCCGCCCGAGAAGATCGAGGCGATTCGACGCGCCGGCCGCATCGCCGCCGACGCCATCGCGCTCGTGGGTGAGAACGTGAAGCCGGGCGTCACCACCGAGCAGCTCGACGCCATCGGGCACCGCTACCTCATCGAGCACGACGCCTATCCGTCGACGCTCGGCTATCGCGGCTACCCGAAGTCGCTGTGCAGTTCGGTGAACGAGGTCATCTGCCACGGCATTCCCGACGACACGGTTCTGGATGACGGCGACATCGTCAACATCGACATCACGGCCTTCATCGGCGGCGTGCACGGCGACTCCAACCGCACGTTCCTGGCCGGCGAGCCGCGCGACGAGGTGCGCCTGCTGGTCGAGCGCACTGAGGAGTCGCTGCGCCGCGGCATCAAGGCCGTCGCGCCGGGCCGCCAGGTGAACGTCATCGGCCGCACGATCGAGTCCTACGCCAAGCGTTTCGGCTACGGCGTCGTGCGCGACTTCACGGGCCACGGCGTGGGCGAGGCATTCCACTCGGGCCTCATCATCCCCCACTACGACTCGGCGCCGCAGTTCGACACCGTCATGGAGGTGGGCATGGTCTTCACGATCGAGCCCATGCTCACGCTCGGCACGCACGAGTGGGACATGTGGGGGGATGACTGGACCGTGACGACGCGCGACAAGAGCATCACCGCCCAGTTCGAACACACGCTCGTGGTGACCGAACGCGGGGCAGACATCCTCACCTTGCCCACCGGCCAGACGAGCTTCTAGCGCGGCGACGGCGCGCGCCACCACCCCTCCCGTTCAAACCCGCAACCCCTCTAAGGTGACTGTCATGGCGAAAACCACCAGCGGAACTCCGATTCCCGCTCAGACCGCATCCGACACCGACGTCTCGTCGGCCTCCACCAAGACCGCGATCGGCATCGACATCGGCGGCACGGGCATCAAGGGCGCGATCATCGACCTGGCGTCGGGCGAGTTGCTCACCGACCGCATCAAGGTGCCGACGCCCGACGGTGGCAAGCCCGCCGACATCCTGCAAACGACCGTCGACCTGCTTAAGCAGCTCGACCCGCCGTCGGCCGACACACCGGTGGGCGTCTGCTTCCCCGCCATCGTGAAGCACGGCAAGACGCTGTCGGCCGCCAACGTGTCGAAGAAGTGGATCGGCCTCGACGCCGAGAAGCAATTCGAAGACGCGCTGGGCCGCGAGATCACGTTCGTCAACGACGCGGATGCCGCAGGCTACGCCGAATCCGCGTTCGGTGCCGCGAAAGATCAAGAGGGTCTCACCATCATGACGACGCTCGGCACCGGCATCGGAGGCGCGCTCATCTTCAACGGCGTGCTCATTCCGAATGCCGAGCTGGGCCACCTCGAGATCGACGGGCACGACGCCGAGTCGAAGGCGTCGTATGGCGCCAAGGAGCGCGACGACCTCTCGTGGGAGCACTGGGCCAAGCGCCTGCAGAAGTACTACGACAAGCTCGAGTTCCTCTTCTCCCCCGACCTGTTCATCGTGGGCGGCGGCGTGTCGAAGCACCACGAGAAGTTCCTGCCGTTGCTCAGCCTGAACACGCCCATCGTGCCGGCGCGTCACCGCAACAACGCGGGCATCCTGGGTGCCGCGGCGCTGGCCGTGCACGGCGATGCGGCCGCGCATGTGGGCAGCACGTCTGCCGGCGCCGGCTCCCAGGCTGACGCCAAAGCCGAGAGCGACGGTGCGTCAGGCGAGAAGATGGCCGACTCGGGCGCCGCCAAGAAGTAAGGCGGCTCACATCCGGCGAGAGTGTTAAAAGAACGATGCGGCGGCTCGATCATGAGCCGCCGCATCGTCGTTTCCGCTGCGCGGATGTTGCCGCTCCGAGGCAGCAAAGAAGGTGAACGGGTCGGCCGATACGCCGGGTTCTGTCGGCCGCTTGCGCGACCGTGACGGCCATCTCTCTCGGGACTACGTTGCCGCAGCCCTCTAGCGGTCTACCCGAACACGGGACGAGCAGCCCCATGGTGTTCTGTCTGACCTTGCTCCGGACGAGGTTTACCGAGCCGACCAGGTCACCCTGGCCTCTGGTGGTCTCTTACACCACCGTTTCACCCTTACCGCCGGTTGCCCGGCGGCGGTCTACTTTCTGTGGCACTGTCTCGCGGGTTGCCCCGGGTGGGTGTTACCCACCATCCTGCTCTGTGGAGCCCGGACGTTCCTCGGCATCGCACCCGAAGGCGGATGACGCGACCGTCTAGCCGGCCCGTTCGCCTCCAGTCTATCGAGAGCTACTCGGCGAAGCTGACCTTGCGGTCCATGGCCTTATTGGCGATGGCGTCGGCGCGGGAGTTCTCGGCGCGCGGAATCCACTCGAACGTGACCTGGCGCGAGCCGATGAGCGCGTGGGCCTCGCGCGCGAGCTTCTGCATGTCGGGGTGCTTGATCTTCCAGCGGCCCGACATCTGCTCGACCACGAGCTTCGAGTCCATGCGCACGTGCACGACGGCCGTCGGATCGATCTCGAAGGCTTTCTTCAACCCGGCGATCATGCCGTGGTATTCGGCGACGTTATTGGTGGCGATGCCCACATAGACGCCCTCTTCGGCGAGGATCTCGCCGGATGCCTCGTCGATGACGATCGCGCCGCTGCCGGCGATGCCGGGGTTGCCGCGCGAACCGCCGTCGGCCTCGACGACGAAGGAGTGGCTCACCAGAGACCCGACTCTTCGGTGCGCACGACGATGGCGTTGCATTCGGGGCACTGCACAACGGCGTCGATCTCTTGAGCGCGCAGCGACTGCAGGTCGTTGCCCGTGAACGTGATGTTGCAGGCCCCGCAGGTGCCCGCGCGGAAGAGCGCCGCGCCGAAACCGCCGCGTGCACGCAGCTTCTCATAGAGCGCGAGCAGCTCGGGCGTGACCTTCTCGGCCACGGTGTTGCGCTCGCCGGTTGCGGTGCCGAGCTCGCCACTCAGGCGGTCGAGGGCGGCCTCGCGCTCGGCTTCGAGGGTCTGGATGCGAGCGGTGAGCTCGGCCTCGTCGGCCCGGGTCGCGTTCACGACGGCCTCGTCGGTCTCGGCCCGCTCCATGACGACGAGTTCCATCTCTTCGAGGTTGTCGCGGCGACGCTTCAGCGACTCGAGCTCCTGCTCGAACGCCTGCACGTCTTTCGCCGAGGCGGTCTGCTGCAGGCGCTCGGTGTTGCGCGCGACGCGGGCCTCGACCAGCTGCACATCGCTCTCGAGCCGCGAGAGTTCGGCGCGCGTGTCGTCGAGCGTTCCGGTCTCGGTGGCGAGTCGACCGCGCAGCGCGTCGAGCTGCGTGCGCAGCTGCGCGATCTCCGCGTTCTGCGGCAGATTCTTGGTGCGGTGGTTCAACTGAGCGACCGTCGTATCGACGGCCTGGAGCGAGAGCAATTGCTTCTGCTCGGCAAGACTGGCTTTCACACTGATCCCAACGTTGTAGCGATACCTCTATCTTGGCTCATTGCGTGACGACAAAGTCCCACGGATCGGTGCGAATCTCGCTCACGAGCACCTCGACGCCCGGCAGTTCGCGGCGCAGGTGTTCGGCCGCGACATCCAACCAGAGCCATTCGGATGCCCAGTGGGACGTGTCGATGAGGGCGGGGCCGTCGCCCAGTCGCGCCTGCTCGACGAATTCGGACGCCGGATGGTGTCGCAGATCGCTCGTGATGTAGACATCGGATGCCTGCACCGCAGCCTCGCCGGTCAGCGAGTCGCCGGCGCCCCCGCAGAGTGCCACGCGCTGCACCAGTCGGTCGAACTCCCCCGCGACGCGCACACCCGTGGCCGTGGCGGGCAGGATCGTGCCGAGGGCCCGGGCGAGGTCGCCGAGGCGCACGGGTTGCGGCAGAGTGCCGACCCGGCCGATGCCGGCGAGAGGCGCTTCGGGGTCGGCGTCGCGGAGGGGCTGCTCCTTCGAGACCACGATGGGTGAGACGTCGGCGAGGCCGAGGTGCCGGGCGAGCACGGCCGAGGTGCCGTCGGCCACGACATCCGCGTTGGTGTGGGCGGCGAGCAGGGCGCAGTCATTCTTGATGAGCTTCTGCAGCAGCGCGCCCTTGTAGGTAGAGGACGCGATCGTGGTGACACCGCGCAAGAGCAGCGGATGATGCGTCAGCAAGACTCCGGCGCCGCGCTCGACGGCTTCGTCCACCGTCTCGGCGACCGCGTCGACCGCGAGCAGGACGGTGGAAACGGGCTGCTCGGAGGCGCCGGCGATGAGGCCCGAGGCATCCCACGACTCTTGCCCGTCGATCGGCCAGAGCTTTTCGACCACGTCGGTCACGGTGCGCAGGGTGGTAGTCATGACAACCAGCCTAGGCCGGGCGGCACGGTGCTCGACAGGCGTAGATGATCGAGGTGTCGCTGTCAACGGTCGGGCGATTATGCCGGACCCCACCCCTGGATGCGACGATAGAACCGACGCCGAGGGGGACGTGTGGGAATGAAGGCACCGACGATGGAACTCATGCGGCCGGGCCAGGCGCTGCAGCTGGGCCTGCCCGAGCGGGCGCCCGACTTCGCGCGGCTGCTGGTTGCGCCCCCGCTCGACGAGGTTCCGCTCGGCGACCGGGAGTGGCTGCATGAGCGCTACCGCGAGATCGTTCCGATCGTGCTTCTGCCGGCCCTCGTGGCCGTCGAGCAGGGAACACCCGTGCCCGAATCCTGTCTGGTGCGGCTGCGGCACGTGGCCGCCCGCGCTGCCGTCGGGCCCGGCGTGAACTTCTCGGTCGTGCTGCGCGGGGCGTTCCCTGCGCTGAAGGTGTTCTCGGTCGTCATCCGGCACACGCGGAGCGCCAGTCGCGCTCAGACGGTGATCGCGATGGCCCGTGCCTCCCACGTCGCTTATGAGCTCGGCTCGTGTTGGGCCGAGAGCTGGGCCGCTCATCGCGCGCATCTCGACGCGGCGGACGCATCGGACCTTGCGGGTGGCGCAGGGGATGACACCGCGCGCGATTCGGTTGAGCTCGGAGGGAACCCGTTCGGTCAGAGCTCACTGAAGGACCGCGCGGGGAGCACGGGTGCGCAAACGATCGGCCTGCAGGATGCAGTGCCGACGAGTACGCATTCCGACCCCGATACACGGCAGGCCGGCGAGCTTCCGGCCGACCAAGCGCTCACGGACGCCGGGCTCGCAGATGTGGGGCTGTCGGATGTCGAGCTGGCTGCGGCATCCGATGCGTTGACTGCGGACGAAGCGGACATGCTCACGCTCGCCGCCTACGGGTTGTCGAACGAAGAGATCGCGCGGAGTACGCGGTTCAGCCGCCAGACCGTGGCCTGGCATCTGTCGCGGCTCATGCGGAACTGGCGCGCGCCCAACCGCACGGCCCTCGTCGCCGTCGCCTTCGTTCGCGGCGCCCTGGTCGCCCGTGCGCCGCGTCAGACCCATCGTTCGAAGCTCGCGGCGTTGCCGCCCGCGTCCCCGCCCGCCGGGCCGTCGGCAGCGCCGGTCATCGACACAAGCTTGAGGGTGCCACCAGCGACGCCCGACTCAAACTCGACGGCGCCACCAGCGACGCCCGACACAAACTCGACGGCGCCACCAGCGACGCCCGACTCAATCTCGACGGTGCCGCCAGCGGTGCCCGACACAACCGACGCCGCAGAGGCGTCGTGAGCGATGTCTGACCGGGCCGACACGACAGAGGCCCCGCCCACCGACGAGCGGTGAGCGGGGCCTTTCGTCACGCGGCGTCTATCCGAAGTAGTCGTACCACTGGTTCGGGTCTTCGGGGACGCGGTTGGTCTCGCCGCAGGGAGCCTCGCCGCGGCCGGACTCGCCCATGCGCGTCGGGTCGGGAACGTCACGCTGCACGTCGTTCAGGCTCTGCGTGCCGGCGTCCTCCCACACCGAGACGACCTGGCCGGTGGTGAGGCCGATACGGTTCTCGCGCTCGACGACCACTTCGATGGGGCCCGACTCACGCACGAACGGCTCGCCCAGGGTCGCGAAGTTCGTCTGGCCCGAGTTCGCGACGATCTCGTCGGTGTTCGCGGTCGCCGTCGTGGAGGTCTCGGTGTAGCTGCTCTCGACGCCGATGCTGAAGATGTCCTTGATGTCGAGGCCGGCGCTGCCACCGACCGTCCAGGACTGCGAGAACGTCACGGTCTGCATCTGGAGGCGCTTCGTCTGGTTACTCTGGCCGTCGCAGGCCGAAACCTTCGTGTCGGGGACGGACTTCCAGCGCATGAACTGCTGCACGTCACCGCTCGGCTTGTACGTGCAGTTGGCGGAACGGAAGACGCCGCCATCCTTCGAAATCGTCTCTCCGCTGCACAGCTGCTGCAGCTCTTCGCCCGAGAAGCCGGGGGCGTCGGCGGCGTTCGCCGGGGTGACGCCCATTACGGCGCCAAGGATGCCGGCCGACAGCGCCGCCGAGGCGATACCGATCGAACGACGGGTGCGGGTCTTGGTCGGGGTGCTCTGGACATTCGTCATGATGAGGTTCCTTCCGCGTTTCGCTTCTGTGTGGTGTCTTCAGATTGGCGCGGCCGAGGGACGGGCGGAAGGAGCTCATCCGAGTGTTAGTCGATCGACTAATGGTGGAATCGGCCGTGTAGGAAAGAGTCGCCTGGGAAAGGGTCGGATGACGGCCATCCGGTCGTAGGTTGGGGCTATGACCGACACTGCGCCCACGGCAACCCTCGACGGATGGACGAAAGCTCCCTTCACGGGTGGCGGGTTCACGTATGACTGTTACGAGAAGGGCAGCGGGCCGGGCGTCGTCCTGATCCCCGAGATCCCCGGCATCACGCCCCAAGTTCTGGGGCTCGCCGAACATCTCGTGGCCCAAGGGTTCACGGTCGTCGTCCCGTCGCCGTTCGGGCAGCCGGGACGTGCGGCGTCGACCGGGTACATCCTCAAGACCGTGGCCCGGTTGTGCGTCGCGAGCGAGTTCCGTGCCTTCGCCGCCGGGGCGCATCGACCGATCACCGACTACCTGCGTGCGGTTGCCTCCGATCTGGCTTCGCGCACGCCCGGGCGTGGTGTCGGAGTCATCGGGATGTGCTTCACGGGAGGTTTTGCGCTCGCCGTCGCCGTCGACGACTCGGTCGCCGCCTCGGTGTTGAGTCAGCCCGCCGCTCCCTTCCCGATCGGGCGCGCGCGTCAGATGGACCCGACCATGTCGCCCGGCGAATTCGACCGCGTCGCCGAGCGTGCCAGTGCGGGCGAGGTGTGCGCGATCGGCCTGCGGTTCAGTGAGGACTCGAGCGTTCCTCGCGCACGGTTCGCCACGATCGCCGACCGGCTGGGCGACGCGTTCGAGGTCATCGAACTCGACTCCTCGACGGGCAACCCAGATGGTTTCGCCCGCGGCGCCCATTCGGTGCTCACGAACGAGGTGCGCGAGCATCCGCAGAACAGCGCCTACCGTGCCCGGGAGCGGGTCGTAGAGTTCCTGCGCGATCGCCTCAAGGTTGAACACTGAGCCACCGCAACCGCCAGGTCGACGGGACCGTCATCAGCGCCGCCCGCACTGCGCGCGATAAAAACATCCGCACCGCCTGCAAGGCGGGCGATAAACCCGACTGCGCCGCCTGCAAGGCGGGCCATAAATACGGTGGGCCCTACCGGGATCGAACCGATGACATCCACGGTGTAAACGTGGCGCTCTACCAGCTGAGCTAAAGGCCCCTCACCGCGTGACGCGGCAGGCACCCATGTTACGGCATACACTCGGCCTCATGGAACAACACCCGTCGAGGCAGGTGCCGGCCGAGCATCGCTGGCCCGCCATCATCGGGGTGGTCGCGGCCCTGGCGCTGTACACGTTCCTGCCGAACGATCTGCTGAGCGTGCAGCGTTATGTCGTGGTCGGCATTGGACTGCTGCTCGTCATCCCACTTCTCATCCTGAACCCGCACCGGCTGAATCGCGAGACGCGCCTGTCGCGCCTGCTGTCACTCGGCCTCGCGCTCCTCATCCTGGTCGCCAACCAGATCACGCTCGTGCTGCTGATCAAGCTGCTCGTCGAGGGAACCCATGACGGGCCGCCCCTGCTGCTCTCGGCGCTGCAGGTGTGGCTGACGAATGTGATCGCCTTCGCGCTCGTGTTCTGGGAGCTGGACCGCGGCGGGCCCGTTGCCCGCACCCGCCTGGCCCGCGAAAAATTGCAACCGGCAGACTTCCGTTTTCCGCAGGATGAGGACGACGACGCCATCACCGAGGTGCGCGCCCGATCGAGCGCCGTGGCCGACTGGGTGCCGACGTTCGTCGACTACCTCTACTTCTCGCTGTCGAACTCGATGGCATTCTCCCCCACCGACACCATGCCGCTGTCGCATCGCGCGAAGCTGCTCATGGGGTTGGAGGCGCTTGCCGGGTTCATCATCCTGGCGCTTGTCATCGCGCGCGCCGTCAGCCTGATCGGCTGAGCCGGAAACCTAAGCCGGCTGGTGCAGTTCTTCGAGCGCGGCGCGATAGGCGGCCAGCGAGCGGGCCTCGCCGGGCGCCGTAATGAAGCTGGCGCGGATGATGCCCTGCGTGTCGATGATGAAGGTCGCCCGGTTGGAGAGCCCCTTCACGTCGAGGAACACGCCGTACTCCTTGGCGACCTGGCCGTGCGGCCAGAAGTCGGCCAGCAGGTTGAAGTCGTAACCCTCTTGCTCGGCCCAGGCGCGCAGCGTGTGCTTCGAATCGACCGAGATGCCGATGAGCTCGACACCCTCGGTGCGGAACATGGCGATATTGTCGCGCAGGGCGCACAGCTCGCCCGTGCAGATGCCCGAGAACGCGAGGGGGAAGAAGACCAGAACGACGGGACGCTTGCCCCGAAACTCGCTCAGACGGATCAGTTCGCCGTATTGGTTGGCGAGCTCGAAGTCCGGAGCCTGTGTGTCGTTCTCCAAAGCCATGAGTGAAACGTGTCCTTTCAGGCCGCGTGAGCCTGGCATCGATGCGGCAGGGGTGTGCGCGCCTAACGTAGGCCGATCGTACTCCTCACCTCGCGCGTGTCAAACGAAGGCTGAACAGAACCTGAACGCCACTCGGATGCGGGGGCTCGCGGCATCCTCGTGTGCAGGTGTGCGCGTGGTCACCGAAACCGCCCGAAGTGGCTAGGCTGGAGTGTGGTGCCCGATGGCCACAACACGGCTATCCACTCCTGTGCGCACCGCCCATCAGGCACGATCTGCCGCGTAGAGAAAGGTCGACGGTGACTGTAAACAACCAGGACCCGTATTCGGTCAGCGACAACGACATCGATCCCGAAGAAACTTCGGAATGGAACGAATCGCTCGAACAACTCGTTGAGGTCCACGGCCGCGGGCGTGCCCGCGAGATCATGCTCAGCTTGCTGAAGCGGTCGCGCGAACTGCACCTCGGTGTGCCCATGGTTCCGACCACGGACTACATCAACACCATCGCTTCCGAGAACGAACCCGAGTTCCCCGGCAACGAAGAACTCGAGCGCCGCTACCGCGCATGGATCCGCTGGAACGCGGCCATCACGGTGCACCGGGCACAGCGGCCCGGCATCGGTGTGGGCGGCCACATCTCGACGTACGCGTCATCCGCCGCTCTCTATGAGGTCGGCTTCAACCACTTCTTCCGTGGGCAAGACCACGCGGGCGGCGGCGACCAGATCTTCATCCAGGGTCACGCCTCCCCCGGCACCTACGCACGCGCCTTCCTCGAGGGCCGCCTCACGACCGACCAGCTCGACGGGTTCCGTCAAGAGAAGTCGCACGCCCCCAACGGCCTGTCGTCCTACCCGCACCCGCGCCTCATGCCCGAGTTCTGGCAGTTCCCGACCGTGTCGATGGGCCTCGGCCCGATCAACGCCATCTACCAGGCGCAGGCCAACCGCTACCTCACCAACCGCGGCATCAAGGATGCGTCCGACCAGCAGGTCTGGGCGTTCCTCGGCGACGGCGAGATGGACGAGGTCGAGTCCCGCGGCCAGCTGCAGGTCGCGGCCAACGAGGGCCTCGACAACCTGAACTTCGTCATCAACTGCAACCTGCAGCGACTCGACGGACCGGTGCGCGGCAACGGCAAGATCATCCAGGAGCTCGAGAGCTTCTTCCGCGGTGCCGGCTGGAACGTCATCAAGGTCATCTGGGGCCGCGAGTGGGACTCGCTGCTCGAGAACGACACCGAGGGCGCGCTGCTCAACCTCATGAACAGCACCCCCGACGGCGACTTCCAGACCTACAAGGCCGAGTCGGGCGCGTACATCCGCGAGAACTTCTTCGGCCGCGACGAGCGCGCCGCGAAGCTCGTCGAGGACTACTCCGACGACGACATCTGGAACCTCAAGCGCGGTGGCCACGACTACCGCAAGGTCTACGCCGCATTCAAGGCCGCCTCCGAGCACAAGGGCCAGCCGACCGTCATCCTGGCGCACACCGTGAAGGGCTACGGCCTCGGCCCGCACTTCGAGGGTCGCAACGCGACGCACCAGATGAAGAAGATGACGCTCGACAACCTCAAGACGTTCCGCGACGCGATGCACATCCCCATCACCGACGCGCAGCTCGAAGAGAACCCCTACCAGCCGCCGTACTTCAAGCCGGCGGACGACGACGAGGCGATCCAGTACCTGCACGACCGCCGCAAGGCCTTGGGCGGATACGTTCCCGAGCGCCGCTCGAAGTACACCGACATCACGCTGCCCGACGATTCGGCCTACGCCATCGCCAAGAAGGGCTCCGGCACGCAAGAGATCGCCACCACCATGGCGTTCGTGCGCACGCTGAAAGACCTGATGCGTGACAAGCAGTTCGGCAACCGCGTCGTGCCGATCATCCCCGACGAGGCCCGCACGTTCGGTATCGACGCCTTCTTCCCGACGTCGAAGATCTACAACCCGAACGGCCAGCACTACACGTCGGTCGACCGCGAACTGCTGCTCGCCTACAAGGAGAGCCCGCAGGGCCAGCTCGTGCACGTGGGCATCAACGAGGCCGGAGCATCCGCCGCCTTCACGGCCCTCGGCACGACCTACTCGACGCAGGGCGAGCCGCTCATCCCGGTCTACGTCTTCTACTCGATGTTCGGCTTCCAGCGCACCGGCGACGCCCTCTGGGCAGCCGGCGACCAGATGGCCCGCGGGTTCATCATGGGCGCCACGGCCGGTCGCACGACGCTCACGGGCGAAGGCCTGCAGCACGCCGACGGCCACTCGCCGTTGCTCGCCGCGACCAACCCCGCCGTCGTCACCTACGACCCGGCCTACGGCTACGAGATCGGCCACATCCTGCGCGCCGGCCTCGACCGCATGTACGGCGGACACCACGAAGACCCCAACGTGATGTACTACATCACCCTCTACAACGAGCCCATCGTGCAGCCGAAAGAGCCCGAGAACCTCGATGTGGAAGGCCTGTTGAAGGGCATCTACAAGGTCAACGAGTCCGCGCACGACGGCATCAAGACGCAGATCCTCGCGTCCGGTGTCGCCCTGCCGTGGGCCCTCGAAGCCCAGGAGCTGCTCGCCAACGACTGGGGCGTCTCTGCGGATGTCTGGAGCGTCACCAGCTGGAACGAGCTGCGTCGCGAAGGCCTCGCCGCCGACGAGCACAACTTCCTCAACCCGCACGAGGACGAGCGCATCCCGTTCGTCACGCAGAAGCTGCAGGGCACCGAGGGACCGGTCGTCGCGGTGAGCGACTACTCGCACGCCGTGCCCGACCAGATCCGCCAGTTCGTGCCGAACGACTTCGCCACCCTGGGTGCCGACAACTTCGGCTTCTCGGACACGCGCGCCGCAGCCCGTCGATTCTTCAAGATCGACGGACCGTCGGTGGTCGTACGCACGCTCGAGCTGCTCGCCAAGCAGGGCAAGGTCGACCGCTCGCTCGCGTCGCAGGCCATCGAGAAGTACCGTCTGCACGATGTGAACGCGGGCACCTCCGGCAACGCCGGCGGCGAGAGCTAAGCTCAGCCACCCACCGTGCCACGAACGAAAGAGGAGACGCTCGCCTGGCTGCGCCGCATCAGCGGCGAGCTGGCGACCGTCACATTGAAACGGCTCGAAGACACGCTGCCCTGGTATGTAGAAATGCCGCCGGGGCGGCGGTCGGCGGTCGGACTGGTCGCGCAGGCGGGCATCTCCTCGTTCATCTCCTGGTACGAAGACCCCCAGAGCACCCCGTGGATCGCCGCCGACGTGTTCGGCGCCGCCCCGCGTGAACTGCTGCGATCGGTGAGCCTGCAGCAGACGCTGCAGCTCATCCGCGTGGTCGTCGAAGTCGTCGAGGAACGCGTCGCCGACAAGGGCGAACACCTGCGCGAAGGCATCCTGCTCTATTCGCGCGAGATCGCCTTCGCCTCGGCCGACGTCTACGCGCGGGCCGCCGAAGCGCGCGGCCTCTGGGATGCGCGCCTCGAAGCGCTCGTCGTCGACTCGATCCTGTCCGGCGAGGCCGACGACGAACTGCCGTCGCGCATCGCCGCCCTCGGCTGGCACGGGCACGGAGAAGTCGCCGTGCTCGTCGGCACGACTCCCCCGCAGCTCGACGTCGACCAGCTGCGACGCACGGCCCGGCACCTGTCGGCCGACGTGCTGATCGGTGTGCAGGGCAGCCGCCTCGTGCTCGTCATCGGGCGCGCCGAGGTGCGCGAGACCGACGACGAGAACGGCGGCTCGACACAGCCCCTCAGCTTCATGGAGATCGCCCGGCAGCTCGAGACCGGTTTCGGCGCGGGACACCTCGTGCTCGGACATCCGGTGCCGACACTCGTCGAAGCCTCTCGCAGCGCACGGGCGGCCCTCGCCGGGTTCGCCGTCGCTCGGTCGTGGCGGCACGCCCCGCGCCCGGTGCAGGCCGACGAGCTGCTGCCCGAACGCGCCCTGGCCGGCGACCCCCTGGCCCGCACCACCCTGATCGAGAAGGTCTACCGGCCGCTGCACGCGCACTCGGCCGAACTCGTCAACACGCTCTGGTGCTACCTCGACAACGGGCGCTCACTCGAGGCCACGGCGCGCGAACTCTTCGTGCACCCCAACACCGTGCGCTATCGGCTGAAACGCGTCTCGGATGTCATCGGGTGGGACGCCACGGGCGCGCGCGAGTCGCTCATCCTGCAGTCCGCCCTCATCCTCGGGTCGATCGCCGAACCCGAGCAGACCAAGCGCCGCCGCTGAGACATCCGGCCCATTTTGCCGAAACCAACAAAGGGTTTGGCGATAGTTGTGCCGTGTTCAACACCCGAAACGCTCGACCTGTTGGCAGACTAAGAGCGTGATCGTCATTGTCTGCCCGGGTCAGGGCTCCCAAACTCCCGGTTTCCTCACTCCCTGGTTGCAGGATGCCGAGGCCCGCGACCTGCTCGCCGGCTACTCCGAGGCGGCCGGTGTCGACCTCGAGAAGCACGGCACCGAGTCCGACGCCGACACCATCCGCGACACGGCCGTCGCCCAGCCGCTCATCGTCGCGGCCGGCCTGCTCACGCTGCACGCCCTGCGCCGCGCCGGTGCGCTCGACACGATCGGCGGCATCGCGGGCCACTCCGTCGGCGAGATCACCGCGGCCGTCGGTGCCGGCATCCTCACCGAAGACGCCGCCATGCGCTTCGTCGCCGCACGAGCCCGCTACATGGCCGAGGCCGCGGGTCAGGCATCCACCGGCATGAGCGCCGTGCTGGGTGGAGACGAAGCAGCCCTGCTCGAACGCCTCGCCGAGCTGGGGCTCGAACCCGCCAACTTCAACGGCGGCGGCCAGATCGTCGTCGCCGGCGCCACCGACGCCCTCGCCGAACTCGCCGCAGAACCGCTGCGCGGAACCCGTGTCATCCCGCTGCAAGTCGCCGGCGCCTTCCACACGCGCTACATGCTCGCGGCACGCGACGCCCTCGCGGCCGACGCCGCGGCCCTCACGCCCGCCGACCCCACGCTCACGCTCTGGTCGAACCACGACGGCGCCGTCGTCACCTCGGGGGCCGAGTTCGTCTCGTCTCTCGTGGCCCAGGTCTCGTCGCCCGTTCGCTGGGACCGCTGCATGGAGTCCTTCCAGGCCGCCGGGCTCGACGGCCTGGTCGAACTGGCACCCGCCGGCGCGCTCACCGGGCTCGCCAAACGCGGACTCAAGGGTGTAGCGTCCGTTGCGATCAAGACCCCGGACGACCTCCAGGCCGCCCTCGAACTCGTTTCCTGATTTCCCTTCACCGGATGCCGCAGCCCGCGACGACGGTGACATTGCCTGGTCGATTCCCGGATCGGCCCGAACGACGCTTGGATTCTCCCCTATGACTTCACTCCCCGCCCTGCAGCAGTCCACCGGACCGCGGTTCACGCGCATCTACGCCCTGGGCGCCGCCCGCGGCGACCTCGTCGTGCCGAACGAAGACATCATCGGCCCCATCAACTCCTCGGACGAGTGGATCCGCCAGCGCACCGGTGTCATCACGCGCCGCCGCGCCTCCGAGAACATCACGGCCGTCGACCTGGCCGAAGAGGCCTCGCGCGAAGCGATCGAGAAGTCGGGCGTCGACCCGCAGAAGATCGGCGCCGTGCTCGTCTCCACCGTGAGCAACACCGTGCAGACCCCCTCGATGGCCGCGCTGCTCGCCGACCGCGTGGGCGCCAACCCGGCAGCGGCCTACGACATCTCGGCCGCCTGCGCCGGTTACACCTACGGCATCGCCCAGGCCGACGCGCTCATTCGCGCCGGACTCGCAGAATACGTGCTCGTCGTCGGTGCCGAGAAGCTCAGCGACATCATCGATCCCACCGACCGCACCATCTCGTTCCTGCTGGGTGATGGCGCCGGCGCGGCCGTCGTCGGCCCGAGCGACTCCGCGGGCATCTCGGCCTCGGTCTGGGGCTCGGATGGCTCGAAGTGGGACGCCGTCGGCATGTCCGGCACGCTGAAGGACTACCGCACGAACGGTGCCGAATGGCCGACGCTCCGCCAGGAGGGCCCGACCGTGTTCCGCTGGGCCGTGTGGGAGATGGCGAAGGTCGCACAGGAGGCGCTCGACAAGGCGGGTGTGACGAGCGACCAGCTGGCCGCCTTCATCCCCCACCAGGCCAACATGCGCATCGTCGACGAGTTCGCGAAGCAGCTCAAGCTGCCCGACACGGTCGTCATCGCGCGAGACATCGAAACCACCGGAAACACGTCGGCCGCGTCCATCCCGCTCGCCGCCCACCGCCTGCTCGCCGAGAACCCCGAACTGTCGGGTGGACTGGCGCTGCAGATCGGCTTCGGTGCCGGCCTCGTTTTCGGCGCCCAAGTGGTCGTTCTGCCGTAAATACCGTCCGTCCTCACCTAAACTGGGTGACGGTCAATCGACACCCCCAAGGAGATAAAAATGGCATTGTCCAACGAAGAAGTACTTGCCGGCCTGGCCGAGCTCATCAACGACGAGACTGGCATCGCGACCGACACGGTCGAGCTGGACAAGTCGTTCACCGACGACCTCGACATCGACTCCATCTCGATGATGACGATCGTCGTCAACGCCGAAGAGAAGTTCGACGTCAAGATCCCCGACGAAGAGGTCAAGAACCTCAAGACCGTCGGCGACGCCGTCACCTTCATCGTTCAGGCTCAGGGCTAATTCGGCGCGGCCCTCGGGTCACGCCAACCAGCTTCTCCGCGACGGGGGCCACGGTTCCAGGACTCGTTCCTGGGCCACGCCCCCGTCGCGAGCCAGATCGCACCGTACTTTCAGAGAGTTTGTCGAATGACCCCCAAACGTATTGTTGTGACCGGCCTCGGAGGCACCTCGCCGCTCGGAGGCACCGCCGACGAATCGTGGCGCAACCTGCTCGCCGGCCAGTCCGGAGCGTCGACCCTCGAACAGGAATGGGCCTCGAAGTACGAGCTGCCCGTGCAGTTCGCCGCCCAGGCCCGCGTGCCCGCGTCCGAGGTGCTCGAGCGCGTCGAGACCAAGCGTCTCGACCCCTCCAGCCAGTTCGCGCTCATCGCCGGGCGTGAGGCCTGGAAGAACGCCGGCACCCCCGAGGTCGAGCCCGAACGCCTCGGCGTCGACTGGGCCACCGGCATCGGCGGCGTGTGGACACTCCTCGACGCGTGGGATGCCCTGCGCGAGCGAGGCCCCCGCCGCGTCATGCCCATGACCGTGCCCATGCTCATGCCCAACGCCCCGGCCGCCGCCGTCGGCATGGACCTCGGCGCCCGCGCCGGAGCCCGCACCGTCGTGTCGGCCTGCGCGTCCAGCACCGAGTCCATCGCCAACGCCTACGAGCACCTGCAGCAGGGCCACGCCGACATCATCGTCGCCGGCGGTTCCGAGGCGGCCATCAACCCACTTCCGCTCGCGGCCTTCGCCTCGATGCAGGCCCTGTCGAAGCGCGGCGACGACCCCGCGACGGCCTCCCGCCCCTACGACGTGACGCGCGACGGCTTCGTGCTCGGAGAGGGCGCGGCCGCCCTCGTGCTCGAGACCCTCGAACACGCCGAAGCCCGCGGCGCAACGATCTACGCCGAACTCGTCGGCGGAGCGGTCACCAGCGACGCCTACCACATCACCGCGCCCGACCCCGAGGGCTCCGCCGCCGCGCGCGCCATGCTCGAGGTCGTGCAGAACGCCGGTGCCTCACTCACGGATGTCGTGCACGTCAACGCACACGCCACGTCGACGCCCGTCGGAGACATCGCCGAATACAACGCCCTGCGCCGCGTCTTCGGCGACCACCTCGACAACATCGCCGTCAGCGCCACGAAGGCTTCCACCGGGCACCTGCTCGGCGGCGCTGGCGCGATCGAGGCGCTCTTCACCGTGATGGCGCTGCACGAGCGCATCATGCCGCCCACGATCAACCTCACCGAACAAGACCCCGAGATCCACCTCGATGTCGTGACCTCGCCGCGCAAGCTGCCCGATGGCGACCTGCTCGCGATCAGCAACTCGTTCGGCTTCGGCGGGCACAACTCGGTCATCGGGTTCCGCAGCTTCAACTAGTCGACGCGCTCGATAACAGACACCCAGACACAGACAGAAGGCCCCGGCGGTATTCCGCCAGGGCCTTCTGTTCATCTGTGGGGGTGTGCGCCGGAGGATGTGCTCCGCTCGCGTCACCCGGGTGGGTGGTCAGCCCACGTGGTGCAGCCACACGACCGGTGCCGCCTGGTCGCCGGCGTAACGGAACGCCTCGAGTTCGTCGTCCCACGGCTGGCCGAGCGCGCCACTCAGTTCCTGCTGCAGCAGGTGTGCGTTCGCGCCCGCGGTGGACATGGCGGCACGGATGCGGTCTTCAGGGATGACGATGCTGCCGCCCGCATCCGTCTGGGCGAAGAAGATGCCGAGATCGGGCGTGTGCAGCCACCGACCGCCGTCGGAGCCGGGGCTCGCGTCTTCGGCGATCTCGTAGCGCAGGTGCTCCCAGCCGCGCAGGGCAGAGGCGAGTGCCGCGCCGGTGCCCTGTGGGCCCTCCCACACGAACTCAGCACGCTTGGCGCCCCGCAGGACGGGTTGCTCGGCCCAGTCGAAGTTCACCGCACGACCAAGAGCGCGACCTGCGGCCCATTCGACATGGGGGCAGAGCGCGCGGGGAGACGAGTGGATGAACACCACTCCTCTGGTTGACGTCGCCTGCATCTCATCCTCCGTTCACTGCGGTGCGTCTTCCCCTACGACCGCTCGGATGATTCGAGATGCTGCTTCTGAAGTTATAGTCCCGATTATCACCCAGGGTCAGGGCAAAAACAACCGACATTCCGGCACGGCGGCCGATACCCAGGCTGGGAGCATCCCTATACTGAGCAGAGGTTTCCGATCGGGGGCCCGAGCCGAGGGGTGCAGCATGTCGGTACGAGCCGGACTTCTCGCTATTTTGAGCCTCGGGCCCGCCTATGGTCTGCAGGTGCGCGACGAGTTTCTCGACCGCGCCCCGCACCGCACGAGCGTCAACGTCGGCCAGATCTACAGCACCCTCGACCGCCTCATGACGGCGGGCCTCGTGTGCAATCGCGGCATGACCGACGACGGCCTCCCTCTCTACGGCCTGACGGATGCGGGCGAGAACGCGGTGGCCGAGTGGGTCGGCGCGGCCGAGACGAACGTGGGTGACCGGATCGACGACCTGCTCGACCAGGTGTTGATCGTCTCATCGCTGCCGGGGGTGGATGTCGCCCCCGTCGTCGCGGGCTATCGGGCGCAGTTGGCGCTCGGCGAACACGGCGAGGGGGGCGACGGCAGCGCGAACGTGCAGCGCGGGGCGGCCGAGGCGGCGAGGCGCAGCATCCGCGGGGCGATCGTGGCGTGGCTGGACGAGTTCGAGCGGACGATCGCCGCGGGCCCCGATGCATCCCGGCCCCAGCGCGACGTGCGGCCGAGTCGCGGCCGGCGCCCGGGGTCGACGCTCGCATGAACGTGTCGACGGATGGCGCGGCGCTCGTGCTCGATGCCGGCACCCTCGGCTTGCAGCGCCGCGAGATCGAGACGACCCTGGGGCGCGTCGTCGTCCACACCCGGGCCGGGGTTGTCGGCGCGGGGACGCCCCTCGTTCTTCTGCACGGCGCCGCCGGATCATGGAGCACGTGGACACCGCTCATCGCCGAGTGGGACCGTCGGGGCGATATGGCCGGCCGGGCGCTCGTGCTGGTGGACTTTCCCGGCTGGGGTGAGTCGCCGTTCCCGGGTGATGAGGGTGCCTACACGATCGAGGCTCTCGGGCAGACCGTGCTCGAAGCTGCCGACGCCGTGCTCGACGCGCGAACGGCCGCCACACGCTACCGGCTGGTCGGGCA
Organism: Okibacterium fritillariae; assembly: GCF_052783725.1. Taxonomy (NCBI): domain Bacteria; kingdom Bacillati; phylum Actinomycetota; class Actinomycetes; order Micrococcales; family Microbacteriaceae; genus Okibacterium; species Okibacterium fritillariae. Next base: position 1,549,739 of record NZ_CP199917.1, on the reverse strand, counting down.
TTCGCTGGGCGGGTTCGTCGCCCTGCACCTCGCCGCCGCCGCACCCGAGCGCGTGAGCCGCGTCGACCTCGTGTCGGCCGTGAGCTTCGCGGTCATCGACAGCGGCGCCCATCCGGTGCGCGCGTTCCGGCGTCTGCCGGGGTTCACGGGGCTCTTGCAGGGCATGCGTTTTCTCAGCATCCTGCCCGGCCGGGGCGCGCCGCTCGTGCGCTTCCTGACGCGCCTCGGGTTGCTCCCGCTGCTCGTATCGCCCCTGTTCGACCGGCGGCGGCCCGTTCATCCGAGCGTCGTCGCCGCCCTCGGCGAGGAACTCCGGCCCCGCGCGTTCGTGGCGGGCACCCGACGCGCGGCCCGGTATCCGGCCGCGGAGCGGTGGCGACGCATCACGTGCCCCGTGCACCTGGTCTCGGGCGACCGCGACGTCTTCGTGGCCCGTGACGATCCGGCCGCGCTTGCCCGCACCGTGCCCACGTTGCGGCGCACACGGCTGGCCGACACGGGCCACTTCGCCCACATCGAGAACCTCGACGGCACGCTCGAGGCCTGGGGTTCCGACACGCGGTCGGCGGGCTGAGCGGATGCCTGCCTCCCCCGCGCTTTGCCATCCGTTCAACGACCGTCTACCTCCGCTCCGTAGCCTGGCAGCACCCGAACCAGCCTCACGACACCATCGGAGCCCGGCGTGACCGAAACGCTCGATACCCCCGCCGACAACGAAGCCGCACGTCTGCTCGAACGCGGCGCTCTCGCATCCGCACCGCGCACGCTGATCGATATCCTGCGCGAAACGACGGCGCGGCATCCCGACGCCTCGGCGCTGGAAGACGCCCGAGGCGCCCTCAGCTATCGCGAGCTCATGGCCAACGTCGTGCGGGTGGCTGCGCGCCTCGTCGAGGACGGTGTGGGCCGCGGCGATCGCGTGGGCGTGCGACTGGCCTCGGGTTCTCGCGAGCTGTACATCGCCATCCTCGCGGTCATGGCCGCCGGCGCCGCCTACGTGCCCGTGGATGTCGACGACCCCGACGAACGCGCCGACCTCGTGTTCCGCGAGGCCCGGGTGCGGGGCACTCTCACGGCCGACGGCTGGCTCGAGGGGCCGGACGGCACCACCCGCACGCGCATCTTCGACGGCACCGTGCCCCACGCGAGCACCCACTCGCAGCCCATGCTCACGCCCCCGACGCCCGACGACGACGCCTGGATCATCTTCACCTCGGGGTCGACGGGCACGCCCAAGGGCGTGGCCGTGACGCATCGGTCGGCCGCGGCCTTCGTCGACGCCGAGGCGCGCCTGTTCCTCGCCGACGAACCCATCGGCCCCGACGACCGGGTGCTCGCGGCTCTCTCGGTCGCGTTCGACGCCTCCTGCGAGGAGATGTGGCTCGCCTGGCGGAACGGCGCCTGCCTCGTGCCCGCGCCGCGATCGCTCGTGCGCACGGGCTCCGACCTCGGCCCCTGGCTGACGACCCACGGCATCTCGGTCGTGTCGACGGTGCCGACCTTGGCGAGCCTCTGGCCAGACGATTCGCTCGAGAACATCCGCCTGCTGATCTTCGGCGGCGAGGTGTGCCCGCCCGAACTCGTCGCACGCGTCGCGGTGCCGGGGCGCGAGGTCTGGAACACCTATGGCCCGACCGAGGCGACCGTCGTGGCGTGCGCGGCCCTGCTGCACGCGGGAGAACCCGTGCGCATCGGCCTGCCCCTCGACGGCTGGGACCTCGCGGTCATCGGCGACGACGGCTCGCCCGTGCGCGGTGACGAGGTGGGCGAACTGGTCATCGGTGGCGTCGGCCTGGCCCGCTATCTCGACCCGCAGAAGGATGCCGAGAAATACGCCACGCTGCCGTCTCTCGGCTGGGAGCGCGCCTATCGCTCGGGCGACCGTGTGCGCTTCGACGGCGAGGGTCTCGTGTTCGCGGGCCGCGTCGACGACCAGGTGAAGATCGGCGGCCGCCGCATCGAGCTGGGCGAGATCGAGGCGGCGCTGCAGAAGCTGCCCGGCGTCTCGGCCGCGGCCGTCGCCGTGCAGAAGACCGAGGCCGGCAACACCGTGCTGGTCGGCTATCTCGCGGTGGCCGACCCGCAGGTCTTCGATCACGCGGGCGCGACGCATGCCCTGCGCGACGAATTACCGGCGGCGCTCGTGCCCGTGCTCGCTCCCCTCGACACCCTGCCGACGCGCACGTCGGGCAAGGTCGACCGCGGCGCCCTGCCGTGGCCGCTCCCCGCCGCGGACTCTCTTCCGGGTGGTGCGGGCGGCCGGCGCGGCGATCGCGGCGACGAGCAAGGCGATGCCTCCCCCGCCGAGGTCCTTTTCCGCAGCGTGGCGGCCGATTGGCAGGCCGTGCTCGGCATCCCCGTGTCGGATGCCGACGCGAACTTCTTCGATCTCGGGGGCGGTTCGCTCTCGGCCGCCCAATTGGTGGGCCGCCTGCGCAGCCACGTCCCCGAGTACACGGTCGCCGATCTCTACGACCACCCGCGGCTCGGAGCCCTGTGCGACGACCTGCTCGAACGCCGCGCGGATGCCGCCGCCGACGCGGCCGCGCACGCGAACGCCGGCGGCCGCGCACGCAGCTCCGACCACGTCGTCCCACCCGTGCCCCGCTCGATGCAGGTCTTCCAGACACTCGCGGGCCTCGTGCTGCATCTGGTCGGCGGCATCCGCTGGACCGCCATCGCCCTCGGCATCGCCACCCTGCTGCACGCGATCGACGACCTGTCGAACAATACGTCCTTCGACGCGCTCCCCACGGCCCCGCTGTGGTTCGTCGTGCCCGCCCTGCTGCTCTTCGCGACCCCCCTCGGCCGCATGGTGTTGTCGGTGGTCGTCGCGCGCGTGTTGCTTCACGGGGTTCGACCGGGCGATCACCCGCGCGGAGGCTCGGTGCACCGCCGACTCTGGTTCGCCGAGCAGATGCAGACGTCGATCGGCGCGGTCTCGCTCGCGGGCGCGCCCTGGATCGTCTACTACGCCCGTGCGCTCGGCGCCAAGATCGCCCCCGACGTCGACCTGCACACCGTTCCTCCCGTGACGGGCATGCTCACCATCGGCCGCGGCGCATCCATCGAACCGGAGGTCGACCTGTCGGGCTACTGGATCGACGGGGATGTCGTGCGGCTCGGCTCCATCCGCATCGGCGCCGAATCGTCGGTGGGTGCGCGCAGCACGCTCGCTCCGGGAACGCGTCTCGGCCGGGGCGCCGAAGTCATCGCGGGGTCCGCCGTCTTCGGGCGGGTTCCGGCCGGCCAGCAGTGGGCCGGTTCACCGGCCGTCCGCGTCGGCCGCTCGCGCGCCTGGTGGCCGGGGGCGCGCCCGGCCAAGCGCACACGCTGGGTGGCCGCCTTCGGGGCGTCGTCGGTGGCCCTCGCCGGCATCCCCGTGCTCTCGTTCGCGCTGGGCGTGGCGGTCGTCGCGGTGTCCATCACCGACGCTCCCGATCTGGGCGCCGTGCTCCTCCGCGCGCTGGCCGGCATCGTGCCCGCCACCCTGGCCGCGGGTCTTCTGCTCGCCGCCCTCGTCGTGGTCTGCGTGCGCATCCTCAGCATCGGCGTGACCGCCGGCGTCCATCCGGTGCGCAGCCGCGTGGGCTGGCAGGTCTGGTCGATCGAACGGCTGCTCGACCTCGCACGCTCGTTCCTCTTCCCGCTCTACTCCAGCCTCTTCACGCCCGTGTGGCTGCGCCTGCTCGGGGCGGATGTCGGGCGCAACGTCGAGGCATCCACCGTGTTGCTCGTGCCCTCGATGACGACGGTGCGCGACGGGGCGTTCCTCGCCGACGACACCCTCGTCGCCTCCTACGAGCTGGGCGGCGGATGGTTGCGCATCTCCCCCGTCGTCATCGGCAAACGAGCGTTCCTCGGCAACTCGGGCATGGCCGGCTCGGGTCGCAACGTTCCGAAGGGCGCTCTCGTGGCGGTGCTGTCGGCCGCACCCCGCAAGTCGAAGCCCGGCACGTCGTGGCTCGGATCACCGCCCGTGCAATTGCGCCGCTCGGCCGAAACCGGCGACCAGAGTCGCACCTACGAGCCGCCCACGCGCCTGCGTGTCGCGCGAACCATCTGGGAGCTGCTGCGCGTCGTGCCCGTGATCGTGAGCGCGTCGCTCGGCCTGCTCGTGATCGTCGCGCTGCTCGCGGCGGCCGATGCCGGTGGGGTGGGACTCGCGATCATCGCGTCGCCGTTCGTGCTCACCGCGGCTGCAGCGCTGGCGGCCGTCGTCACGTCGGCGGCCAAATGGGTGCTCGTCGGCCGGATTCGTGAGTCGGAGCATCCGCTCTGGTCGTCGTTCGTGTGGCGCACCGAGGTGGCCGACACGTTCGTCGAGATGACGGCGGCACCCTGGTTCGCGCGCTTAGCCTCGGGAACGCCCGCGCTCGTGTGGTGGCTGCGCAGTCTGGGCTCGCACATCGGCCGCGGTGTGTGGTGCGAGAGCTACTGGTTGCCCGAGGCAGATCTCGTCACCCTGGGCGACGGCAGCACCGTCAACCGCGGCTGCGTTGTGCAAACACACCTCTTTCATGATCGAATCATGTCTATGGATTCGGTCACCCTCGCGGCCGGCTCGACACTCGGGCCGCACAGCGTCATTCTCCCCGCCGCCACGATCGGTTCCCACGCCACGGTCGGGCCCGCGTCGCTCGTCATGCGCGGCGAGACCGTGCCCGCGTCGAGCCGCTGGTCGGGCAACCCCATCGGCCCGTGGCGCGACGTCACGACCGCCGACTATCGCGTCGTCGCCCCGTGACGGGCGCCCCGGCGGCACACAACGCCGACCCCTACATTCCGGCCCTCGGCAACGACGGCTACCGCAGTGTGCACTACGACCTCGAGCTCGATTATCGGGTGGCGACGAATCGGCTCACGGCGACCGCGACCATCACGGCGATCGCGGATGGCGTGGACGCCGCGAGTTCCGGCACCGACACCCAGCCCCTCGAGCGCATCGAGTTCGACCTCGCGGGCCTGAGCGTCTCGTCGGTCTCGGTCGACGGCGTGCGCACGCCCAAGGTGCGCCAGGTGCGCAACAAGGTCGTCATCCATCCGCGCGAACCCATCGCCCCCGGCGCGACCTTCGAGGTGCGCATCGCCTATGCGGGCGCCCCGAAGCCCCGTCGCAGCCGCTGGGGACTCGTCGGCTGGGAAGAGTTGCAGGACGGCGTGATCGTCGCGTCGCAGCCATCCGGGGCGTCGTCGTGGTACCCGTGCAACGACCTGCCGAGCGACAAGGCGAGCTACCGCATCCAGGTCACGTGCGAACGCGACTATGCGGTCGTCTGCAACGGCGTGCTCGAGGCAAGCTCGACGACGGGCGGCCGCACGCGCTGGGTATACGAGCAATCCGAGCCGACGTCCTCCTATCTGACGGCTGTGCACATCGGGCGCTACCGCCGCGAACGCATGACCGTCAGCCCGACCTCGTCGCCCGTGACCATCCACGCCGCCTTCCCGCCGGCACTCGGCGCGCGCGTGAAACACGACTTCCGTGACCTTCCCGCGATGGTGGATGTCTTCAGCCAGCGTTTCGGCCCCTACCCGTTCCCCGAGTACACCGTGGTCGTGACCGAGGACGAGCTCGAGATCCCGCTCGAAGCCCAGGGCCTCGCGTCATTCGGATCGAACCACGCCGACGGGCATGGCGGCTCCGAGCGGCTGATCGCCCACGAGCTGGCCCACCAGTGGTTCGGCAACTCGGTGGGCCTGCGGTCGTGGCGGCACATCTGGCTGAACGAGGGCTTTGCCTGCTATGCCGAGTGGATCTGGGCCGAAGCGTCGGGCGGGCCCACCGCGGATGCCTCGGCGCGCTCGCACCACGGGCGACTGTCGGCCTCCCCTCAAGACCTCGTCCTCGGCGACCCCGGCGCGGACGACCTCTTCGACGACCGGGTCTATAAGAGAGGCGCGCTCCTGTTGCACGCCCTGCGCCTGATGCTCGGCGATGACGGTTTCTTCGCGCTCGTCACGGCCTGGACGACGCGCTTCCGGCACGCGACCGCCGAGACCTCGGACTTCACGCAGCTGGCGCGCGAGGCCGCCGGGCGACCCCTGGATGACTTCTTCCGCGAGTGGCTCGAACAGCCCGAGTTGCCGCGGCTCCCGGCACCTCGCCGCTAACGCAGCTGACGCCGCAGACGCCGCAGACACTGTTGACACTGTTGACACTGTCGATGCTGTCGACGCTGTCGACGCCGCAGGAGTCGCAGAAACCGCTCCGGCGACGCTAGGCGAGCCGAGCCACGGCCCCGACCGTGTCGGGGCCGACGGCAAGATCGCTGCCGCGATAGACGGTGTCGACATCGTCCCGCACGATCGCGCGCCAGCGTGACAGGCCGGTAACCGGAACAGCGCCGCCGTGGTTGTGGTCGTCGTAGTCGTGGTCGTGGTCGTGGTCGTCGTGGTCGTGGTCGTCGTCCATGAAGGACACCTCGCGCGGATCGACACGCAGGCCGCGCCCATCGGCCTTGAGAACGGCCTCGACTCTCGTCCACCGCTGCAGCACATCGCGTTCGGCGCCCGCGTCGGTTCCGAGCACGGACGCCACGTGCCGCACGCGTTGAGCCACATCATCCGAGCCCACGCCGCGGCGCGCCGAGAACAACACGTCGACGTCGACGCCGAGTCGCGCATCATCTGAAACGGCCACCACGATTGCCTCTTCCGAGGCCGACAGCGACACGGACGGCGCTGCAGACCGCGACGACTGCAGCGACCCCGACGACCGCAACGATCGCGACGACCGCAGCGACCGCAGCGACCGCCGGGACGTTCGTTCCGTGCCGGCCAGTGTCAGCGGCCCGTGTGGTCCACCGCACGTGGGGCAGCGAGCATCCAGCACCAGGTCTGCGTGAGGCGCCCCCGAGCCGATGACCTTCGCCTCCAGGTCGAGCCCGCTCGCCTCCAGGAATTCGGCAACGACCTCTTGAACCGCCGCCCGCGAGCGTGCGAAACGCCTGCGCTCGTGCTCATTGTCGAGCGCATTCCATCGCTCGCGCTGCGTCGCGCCGAGCAGAACGCGTCCTCCGACAGGCTCGGCGAACACGTCGAATGAAGTAGGGCGGGCGGGACTCGAACCCGCGCATAGTCGTGTTATGAGCACGATGCCTTAACCAGCTTGGCTACCGCCCCAGGCTTGCAGCGCCGCATTCATCCTAGCGACAAGCGTCGCCGCTAGCGCTCGGACGGAGCGGACGCGGCGACCTCGGGCTCGTCGCTGTCATCGGCGGCGTAGGTGGTGGTGACGGCCTCACCGCGGTACAGGCTCTCGAACGTCGACAACGTGCGCTGGATGTCGTGTGCCTCGATCAAACGTAGCGACTCACGCTTCATGGCCACCAGCTGCTCCTCCGGCATCGTGAAGATGTCGGTGAGGCGCGCGGCCAGCTCGTCGGCGTCGCCGGGCTCGAACAGGTAGCCGTTCTCGCCATCGTGCACGAGGTGCGGCAGGGCCATGGCGTTGGCGGCGACCACGGGAAGCCCGGATGCCATCGCCTCCATGGTGACGATCGACTGCAGTTCGGCGATGGAGGGCATGGCGAGCACGGTCGAGCGCGTGTAGGCAGCCCGCAGCTCGTGGTCGTCGACGTAGCCGGTGAAGGTGACGCGGTCGCCGAGCCCGAGCTGCTGCACGAGGTTTTCGAGGTTCTTGCGCTGGTCGCCACCGCCGACGATCTCGAGCGTGGCGTCGAGCGCGGGGTCGAGCTTCGAGACGGCTTTGATCAGGACGTCGATCTGCTTCTCGCCCGTCACGCGGCCGACGAAGACGATGCGGTTGGCGGTGCGGGGCGTGAAGTCCGGCGTGTACATGTGCGCGTCGATACCGCACGAGATGGCGCGCACGCCCGTCAGGCCCGTGTACTTCTCGAGGAAGTCGGCGGCCTTCTGGGTGGGGGTCGTGACCGCTTCGGCGCGGCTCAGGGTCTTCTTGGCCGTTTTCCACGCCCACGAGATGAGGCGGTTCTGCAGGCGCTTCGGGATGAGCGTGAACTCGAGCATGTTCTCGGGCATGAGGTGGTTGGTGGCGACGATGCGGATGCCGCGCTTCTCGGCCTCGTAGGACAGCCCGAAACCGGTGACGAGGTGCGACTGCGAGTGCACGACATCCGGTTTGACCTCGTCGAGGATGCGGGCGCTATGACGCTTGATGTCCCAGGGCAACGCGAAGCGCAGCCAGTCGTGCGGGTACCAGCGCCAGCTGCGCAGGCGGTGGGCCGTCATGAGTTCGCCCTCGTGGCGTTCGGTCCAGGTGCCGTGGCGGCGTGAGGCGGCGGGGGCGACGATGTGCACCTCGTGGCCGCGGGCCACCATTCCGGCGGCGAGACGCTCGGCGAAGCGGGCGGCACCATTGACATCGGGGGCGAAGGTATCGGCTCCGATCAGAATGCGCAGAGGGCGCTTCTGCTCGTGGCCGGTGGCCGGGGCGGACGCGCTCGGATCGACGGGATCAGACAAGGCGGGTGGTTCCTTCGCTCGTGGTCGGCAGGGCTTCGGCCGGGGCCGGAGTGGTGCTTCTCGCGGATGTGCACCGTCAGTCTAACCAACGGCTCGGCGCGCGCCCGGGAGCGCCGCGCTTACTTCGTGATGCCCGGGTGATGCCGGGCCAACTGGAAGACGCCCCAGACGGCGATGGCGCCCGCGATGACGAAACCGATGGCCGCCCAGAGGGGGGCCTGCGAGGCCTCTCCCAGCACGATGATGCCGATTCCGACGGCGACCATCGGGTCGATGACGGTGAGACCCGCGACCACCAGGTCGGGCGGGCCGGACGAGTAGGCGTTCTGCACGAAGTAGGCGCCGAGGGCCGTCGCGACCAGCAGGCCGATCACGCACAGCACCGTGAGCCACTCGAAGTTGCCGTTCTGGATGCGGTTGATGATGACCTTGGCGAGGGTGGCCACGAAGCCGTAGATGATGCCGGCGCAGAGGATGTAGTAGATCGCCTTGAAGCGTTTGCGCAGGGTGCCGAACGACACGCCCGCCGCGATGAGCACCACGAGCAGAATCCACAGGATGGTGATGAGCTCGCTGTCGGTGATGGGCTTCTCGACCGCGAAGCTCGCGGCCAGGGCCACGAAGAGGCCGACGCCCGCCACGCAGGCGATGACCGCCTGCACGGATTTACGGTTGAGACGCACCCTCGAGATGCGGGCGTTGAGGATGGTGGTGATGACGAGCGCCACGGCACCGAGCGGTTGCACCACGATGAGCGGGGCGAAGTTCAGCGCCGTCAGCTGCAGCACGATGGCGAGGCCCAGCATGACGGTGCCGAGCACCCACGAGGGCCGCCTGATGAGCGCGCCGAGCTGAGCGCCCGAGAGACCGGAGTTGGCGTCGTTCGACCGCGCCTCGACCTTGGCCACGCCGCGGTGCTGGTACTGCGCACCGAACGACAGGAACACGGCACCGATGAGCGCGAGCGGGATGCCGATGAGCGCCCGCGGGTCTGGCACCAACGAGGCGGTGAGGTCGGCGATGTCAGCCATGTCGTCGATCAGTGGAATCACGTAACGACTGTACCCGTAGGTCGGCCCGGATAGGCTCAATGAATGACCATCCTCCCCATTCGAATCACCGGAGATCCGGTGTTGCACTCCCCCGCCAGCCCCGTGACCGAATTCGACGACACGCTGCGCACGCTGGTCTCGGACATGTTCGAGACGATGGATGCGGCGCCCGGTGTCGGACTCGCGGCGCCCCAGGTGGGCGTCGGCCTGCGCCTCTTCGTCTACAGCTACGACACCGACGAGGGCGAGCCCTGGCGCGGCGTGGCCATCAATCCCGAGCTGTGGATCACGCCCCTCCCCGCCGGTGCCCCCGAAGACGAACTCGACTCGGAGGGGTGCCTGTCGGTGCCGGGCGAGCGTTTTCCGCTCGTGCGGTCGGAACGCGCCATCCTGCGTGCCGTCGACCTCGACCAGAAGCCGTTCGAGCTCGAGGTAGACGGGTGGCGGGCACGCATTTTGCAGCACGAATTCGATCACCTCGACGGCGTGTTGTATTCCGACCGCCTCGTGGCGCCCTTCTATAAGACCGTGCAGAAGGCCATCAAGAAGGCCGGCTGGGGCGTCGACGGCATCAGCTGGATGCCGGGGGTGGACGACCTCGACGCGTGAGGGATGCCGGCGCGCCGGTCGTGCGCGCCGGCCCTGGCCCTGGATTGCCCGAGCTTCACGACCGGGCCACGGGTTTTCGGGCACAAAAAAGGCCGCGGGGGTGGAGCCCACGCGGCCTTTCGCTCCCCGAGTTGGACTCGAACCAACAACCTATCGGTTAACAGCCGATTGCTCTGCCAATTGAGCTATCGAGGAAGACGATCTGGTGCATTTCTGCATCAGCGCGTAGCAACTCTACCAAAGGATTTGATTCCGCAAAATCGAGGGGCGGAGTAGCGGTTATTCGGGCGTGTCGGCGGCTGCGGCATCCGACTGTTCGATGCTGTTCAGACGAGCCAGGAAGGGGTGCCGACCCTCGGCGAGCAGGTCGTCGACGTCGCCGACGCCCACGATGCGGCCGCGGTCGAGAGCGAGGACACGTGTCGAGACTTTTCGGTGCAGGGTCAGGTCATTCGAGACAACGACGGCCGCGAAGTCGCGCCCGGTGCGGAGTGTCTCGAGCAGGCTCACGATGGCGGGCCGCACAGTGACGTCGATACCGGCCGTGGGCTCGTCGGCGATGAGAAGCTGGGGGCCGAGGATCAGTGACCGCGCAATGGCCACTCGCTGCCGCTGGCCGCCCGAGAGCTCGAAGGGAAACTTCTCGAGCACGGCGAGCGGCAGTTGGACGGCTTCGAGCATGGCGGCCACCCGCGTGCCAAGGGCTTTGCGGTTGTAGCGGCGGTCTCGGGACAGCACGGGTTCGGCGATGATCTCGGCCGCCGTGTAGTCGGGTGTCAGCGTGTCGCTCGCGTCTTGGGCGAGGTAGGCGACCGCGAATTGCACCTGGTTGCGGGCGCGGCGACGGATACCGCGCAGCTGCTCGCCCAGCACGGTGACCCCGCCGCCCGTGATGTCGGGGCTTCCGGCGCCGGCCTGGGCCGAGAGCACGCGCGCGAGCGTGGATTTGCCCGACCCGGATTCGCCGACGATGCCGACGATCTCGCCCATTCCCACGCGGAAGCTCACGCCGTTGACGGCGCTATACGGGAGCGAACCATGGTGTCCCGGGTATTCGGCGGTCAGATCGTCGACGACGATGGCGGACGAAGGCGGGGCGGACCGGTCGGTGCTCGTCATGCGTCCATCCTGCCCCATGGTGGGTGGCCGAAACGTCAGGACGTCTCTTTGAGCGCGCGGCGCTCGGCCTCGAGATCGAGCAGCTGGCGCTGCACGGCGCGGTAGGCCTCGCGGTCGGTCGGGTCGGTGCGCTGCAGTTTTCCGAGCATCTCGTGCGACTGGCGCAGCAGGTCGCGCTCGACGAGAGCGGCCGCGATCTCGCGCACATACGCGCTGAGGTCGCGCTCGGAGCGCTCGGGCACGGGGGCCACGGCGAGTTGCTGGATGAGCGAGGCGAGCGGCACGGGGACGGCGTCGATCACGCGCGGGAACCAGGCCTCGGTGCCGAAGCTGTCGAGCGTCGTGGCGATGGCATCGCGGATGACCGCGAGCGACGGGTTCACGAAACCGGTGTGCACCGCGCGCGCCACGAGTTCGTGACCGGCCAGCTCGGGGAACTGCAGGATCGCCATGAGCGCGTCGCGTTCGAGGCGCGTGGCCTGATCGGGCGGCAGGTCGGCGAGCGACAGCGGGCGTTCCTCGCGCAACGAGGTCACCGCTCCCCCGTCGCGGGCGTCGAGGATGCCGGGGCCACCGTCATCCGGACCGTTCGGCGCCCAGCCGCCCCCGTCGTCGTACTCGTCGTCGGGCTCGGGCGGGTATTCGTCGGGTGCGACGGCGTTCTGCGCCGGTGCCGACTCGGCGCGCGTGGGCGCCGGCGACGCGGGCATGCTCGGGGCGGCCGGCACATAGGCCGCCGTACCGCTCGGCGTCATGCCGAGCGTGATGACGCCGCCCGGGTTGCTCGTTATGGCCCGGCCCGCTGCGGGACGCGATGCCCCACGGGACCCGGCTCCGCTCGAGCCGCTGCCGCCGCGCGAGGAACCCCGCACGGCCGTCTGCACCTCGTCGAGCTCGAGCCCCAACTGCCGGGCGAGAACGCGCTCATAGCCCGGTCGAATCGACGCGTCGCGGATGTCGGCCACGATGGGCGCCGACGCGCGCAGGGCACTCACGCGGCCCTCGACGGTCTCGAGGTCGTACTGCGACAGCACCTGCCGGATCACGAACTCGAACATGGGCTCTTTGGCGTCGACCATGCGTTGCACGGCCGCATCGCCCTGGGCGAGTCGCAGATCGCACGGGTCGAGCCCGTCGGGCGCCACGGCGACATAGGTCTGTGCGGCGAAGCGGCGCTCCTCGGTGAACGCCCGCATGGCGGCCTTCTGCCCGGCCGCATCGGGATCGAAGGTGAAGATGACTTCACCGGTGGCACTGTCGTCTCCGAGCACGCGGCGCAGCACCTTGATGTGGTCGACGCCGAACGACGTGCCACAGGTGGCAACGGCCGTCGTCACGCCCGCGAGGTGGCAGGCCATGACATCCGTATAGCCCTCGACCACGACGACGCGTTTCGAGCGCGAGACGTCGCGCTTGGCGAGATCGAGCCCGTAGAGCACCTGGGCCTTGTGATAAACCGCGGTCTCGGGCGTGTTGAGGTATTTGGGGCCCTTGTCGTCGTCGAGCAGTTTGCGCGCCCCGAACCCGATGGTCTGCCCGGTGACGTCGCGGATGGGCCAGACGAGGCGCCCCCGGAAGCGGTCGTAGACGCCGCGGTCACCCGAGGAGACGAGGCCCGCGGCGCTCAGCTCCTCGGTGGTGAACCCGCGCGATTTCAGGGCATTGGTGAGGGCATCCCAGCTTTTGGGGGCGAAGCCGACGCCGAAACGCGTGGCCGCCGCCTGGTCGAAACCGCGCTCACCGAGGAACCGGCGGCCCACATCGGCCCCGGGCGTCATGAGCTGATCGCGGAAGAATTCTTCGGCCGCGAGGTTGGCGGCCAGCAACCGCGAGCGGGCACCGTGCTCGCTGCGCGCCTGCCCGCCGTCTTCGAACGTGAGCTGGAAGCCGACCCGGCCGGCCAGGCGCTCGACCGCGTCGGTGAAGGTGACGTGGTCCATCTTCTGCAGGAACGAGATGACATCGCCCGATTCGCCGCAGCCGAAGCAGTGGTAGAAACCGACCTGGGGGCGCACATGGAAGCTGGGGCTGCGCTCGTCGTGGAAGGGGCACAGGCCCTTCATCGAGCCGACGCCGGCCGATTTCAGCGAGACGTATTCGCCGACGACATCGGCGATGTTGGTGCGCGCCTTGACCTCGTCGATGTCGCTTTGACGAATGAGTCCGGCCATGTGTTCATCCTACGTGGCACCGCCGACATCCGGGCCCGTGCGGCAGCCGCCCGGAAGACGCTCGTCGACCCGCGTCCGCGACGCGACGGGGCGCTCATCGGTGCGGGCTGGTGAACGCTATTCGGCCAGCGCGCCCGGGCGTTCGTGCCAACTGAGCGCCGACTGGTCGGTGAGGCTCGCGACCTGGTCGACGACGACGCGTTTGCGCGCGGCATCGGAGTCGGCGCGCCGCCAATCGTCGGCGAAACCGACGTCGAGCGAGCGCTCACCCTCGGCGTAGAGCCGGTCGGCGAGCGTGGTCAAGACGTTGCGCTGCTGGCGGTAGATCGGCTGCCGCGCGTCGCTCGACATGACGAACGCCGCGACGACACCCTTCAGCACGGCGATCTCGGCCATGATGGCGTTCGGCACGACCACGTCGGCGTTGAAGCGGATGAGCGCGTCGCTGGAGGCCGCCTCGCGCGTGGCTGCCGTGGCCTGCCCCGCGAACCGGCCGATCATCTGGCTGGTGAAGTTCTTGAGCTTGGCCAGGTCGCGGCGCGACGCATCCCAGCTGCTCACCCACAGATCGGATGCTGCGAGCCGCTCGAACGCCGACGCCAGGTCGTCGAGGCTGAACTCGTCACCCGCCCAGGCCTGCACGGCCTTGATGAGCGAGCCGTGCCCGGCCCGCGCGCTCAGGAAGGCGGGGTCGATGTACTCGTTCACGATGGCGTCTTCGAAATCGTGCACCGAGTAGGCGATGTCGTCGCTCAGATCCATGACCTGGGCCTCGATGCAGCGCTGTCGGGCGACGGGGGCGCCCGAGCGCAACCACTCGAAGGCGGGGGTGTCGTCGTCGAAGAAACCGTACTTGGCGCGGCCGCCCGGGTCGGGCACGCTGGCGGCGGCCGGCCACGGATATTTGCAGCTCGCGTCGAGGCTCGCGCGCGTGAGGTTGAGGCCGTAGCTCTGGCCGTCGGGGCCATAGACCTTGGGTTCGAGGCGTGTGAGCAGACGCAGCGTCTGCGCGTTGCCCTCGAAGCCGCCGATGTCAGCCGCCCACTCGTTGAGGGCGCGTTCGCCGTTGTGGCCGAAGGGCGGGTGGCCGAGGTCGTGCGCGAGGCAGGCCGTGTCGACCACGTCGGGGTCGAGGCCGAGGCTGTTCGCCAGCTCGCGACCCACCTGGGCGACCTCGAGCGAGTGCGTGAGGCGGTTGCGGGCGAAGTCGAGGCCCGCCGTGGGGCTCAGGACCTGCGTCTTGGCGGCCAGTCGACGCAGCGCGCTGGAGTGCAGCAGACGCGCGCGGTCGCGGGCGAAGTCGCTGCGGCGCGACGAGTGGTGCTCGGGCAGCCAGCGTTCTTCGTCGTGCGGGGTGTAGCCGCCGCGCTGTTCGGCGCGCGCGACACCCTGGGGCTCAGCCACCACTGGTGCTCAATTCGGCCTCGTTCAGGTCGCTCTGCTCACGGCTGGCGAGCGTGCGGCTCTCGAGCCAGCCCTCGGGCAGCGCCGGGCGCTTGGGCGTGCCCGCACGGCCGCGCTGACCCTCGGCCGCTTCGCCGGGGTAGGGCAGGTCGCCGTCGAGCGTTCCGAGCAGGTCGTCCATCTGCTGCAGGGACTCGACCGTGGCGAGGCGCGCGCGCAGGTCGCCGCCCACCGGGTAGCCCTTGAAGTACCAGGCGACATGCTTGCGGATGTCGCGGCACCCCCGCTCTTCGCTGTCGAAGAACTCGGCCAGCAACACCGCGTGGCGTCGGAACGTGGCCGCCACCTCGCCGAGGCTCGGCTGGTGCGTGGTGTTCTCGCCGCGGAAGGCCGCGGCCAGGTCGCTGAAGATCCACGGGCGACCGAGGCATCCGCGGCCCACGACCACACCGTCGCAGCCCGTCTCTTCGACCATGCGCACGGCGTCGGCCCCCGACCAGATGTCGCCGTTGCCGAGAACGGGAACGTCGGTAATGGTCTCTTTCAGGGTGCGGATCGCGCTCCAATCGGCGTGACCCGAATAGAACTCGGATGCCGTGCGCGCGTGCAGCGCGATGCTCGCCACGCCGGCCCCCTGGGCGGCTTTCGCGGCCTCGAGGTAGGTCAGGTGGTCGGGGTCGATGCCCTTGCGCATCTTGATCGTGAGCGGCACCGAACCGGCCGCCTTCACGGCGCCCTCGACGATGTCGCGGAACAGGTCTTGCTTCCACGGGAGCGCCGCGCCGCCGCCCTTGCGGGTGACCTTGGGCACAGGGCATCCGAAGTTGAGGTCGATGTGGTCGGCGCGGTCTTCGGCGACCAGGATCGTGACGGCCTCGGAGACGGTCTTCGGGTCGACGCCGTAGAGCTGGATGCTGCGGGGCGTCTCGGACTCGTGGTGCTGGATGAGGCGCATGGTCTCGGGTGTGCGCTCGACGAGCGCGCGCGACGTGATCATCTCGCTGACGTAGAGACCCGCGCCAAATTCGCGGCACAGACGGCGGAAGGCCGTGTTGGTGATGCCAGCCATGGGCGCCAGCACGACCGGCGCCTCGAGCGAGAGGTTGCCGATGGTGAGGGCCGGGGCGGCGCTCTGGGGGTGGCTTATCGTGGATACGGCAGACATAACTTCTCAATTCTCCCAGATCGGGGCGCAGGGCATGGACGACGGGTCGAACTTCGGCGATATCGAGGGAACGGATCGCGTGCGGGCGCACGCCGCGCAGCTGGGGCTGGACGTGGAGATCGTCGAACGGCCCGAGGCGTCGAGCCTCGACGAGGCCGCGTCACTGCTCGGCATCGCACCCGGCGAGCTCGTGAAGACGCTCGTCGTGAAGCGCCACGACGGTTCGTTCCTCTTCGCCCTGGTGCCCGGCGGCCGCAAGATCTCGTGGGCGAAGCTGCGCGCCGTGGTGGGCGTGAACAAGCTGTCGCTGCCCGACAAGGAGCTGGCGCTCGAGGCAACGGGATACGAACGCGGCACCATCACGCCGCTCGGCAGCCGCACGGCGCTTCCCGTATATGCCGACAGCATGATCGGCCCGGGGCGCATCGCGCTCGGCGCCGGCGCACACGGCCACAGCCTCTTCGTCGACTCCGCAGCGTTCCTCGCGGCACTCGGCGCCCAGGTGGGCGACATCACCGATCCCGAATAGCCGACGGTCACGAGCCGGCGCGCGATGCGCAAACCGGTAAGCGGCTAGCGGCGAACGGCGAACGGCGAACGGCGAACGGCGAACGACTAGTTATCCGCCGATCCGCTGGCCGCGCCGGGGATGACACACGAATCACCCTCGCAATAGCCGACATCCGTGGCACCCAGCACCGTCAGGGGCGCCCGGGTCCCCCCGACGACAGTCGGCGTTCCAGGTGTGAGCGATACCCGTGCGGCGGTCACGACGGGCTGATCGACGGTCGATGGCTGCGACGCCGCGCCCGCTGCATCCATGGTCATGCTCCGGCCTTGTCGTCGGTTGCGGCACCCTCGGCACCTTCGGCACCCTCAGCATTCTCCGCCGCGAGTTCGGCGGCTGCAGCCATCCGCACCTGCAGCACCTGCTCGAGCACATCGGCGAACGTGTCGGCCTCCTGCGCCCCGGAGATGCCGTAGGCGCCGTCGAGCACGAAGAAGGGCACGCCCTGGATGCCGTACTGGCCGGCGATGGTCTGGTCTTCGCGCACGCGCGGAGTCATCTCGCCCGAACGCAGCGTGGCCTCGGTCGCGACGGGATCGAGCCCCACCTCGGCGCCGTAGGCCACGAGATCCTCGATGCGTCCGACGTGCCCGCCCTCGACGAAGTAGGCCTTGAAGAGGCGCTCCATGAGTTCGAGCTGCACGCCGTGGTCCTTCGCGATGTGCAGCAGCTCGTGCGCCTTGACCGTGTTGGTGTGGTGCAGCTTGCCGAAGTCGTAGTCGAGCCCGACGGATGCCGCGATCTCGGTCACGCGAGCAAGCATCTCCTGCACCTGCTCGCGCGGCATGCCCTTGTGGCGGGACAGGAAGTCCAGCTCGTCGCCCTCGAAGTCGACCGGCGTGTCGGGCGCCAGCTCGAAGGAGTGGTACTCGATGGCCACGGCGCGATCGTCACCGGCGGCCAGGTACTTTTGCATGCCGGCCTCGAACTTGCGCTTGCCGATGTAGCACCAGGGGCACGCGATGTCGGACCAGATGTCCACCGAGATCGTGCCGACGGCTTGCGCCACCGAGTGGACGGCGTCGGTCGTGGTGGTCTCGGGCTGCGATGTCGTTTCAGTCACGACAGGTGTCAACGGCCGGGGGCTCGCTCGCATTCCCGAGAACTGCGTCACGCCTGTGGGGTGTCGACCGCTCCCCCGAAGCGACGGTCGCGCCCGATGTAGAGGCCGATCGCCTCCCAGAGGTCGGTGCGGCTGAAGTCGGGCCACAGCCGGTCGAGGAAAACCATCTCGGCGTATGCGCTCTGCCACAGCAGGAAGTTGCTCGTGCGCTGCTCGCCCGACGACCGTACGAACAGGTCGACATCGGGCATCTCGGGCGTATAGAGCGCCTTTTGGATGGTCTTCTCGCTGATGCCCGAGGGTTTCAGCCGCCCGGCTTGCACGTCGGCGGCGATCTTGGCCACGGCATCCGCGATCTCGGTGCGGCCGCCGTAGTTGACGCACATGGTGAGCGTGAGCACATCGTTGCCCGCCGTGAGCTGCTCGGCGTATTGCAGCTCATTGATGACGGATGCCCAGAGCTTCGGTTTGCGGCCCGCCCAACGCACGCGCACGCCCCACTCGTTGAGCTGGTCTCGGCGCCGGTGCAGCACGTCGCGGTTGAAGCCCATGAGGAAGCGCACCTCGTCGGGCGACCGCCGCCAGTTCTCGGTGGAGAAGGCGTAGACCGACAGGTGCTTCACGCCGGCCTGGATGGCGCCCGCGACGACGTCGAGCAGCGCGGCCTCGCCGGCCTTGTGCCCCTCGACGCGCGAGAGGCCGCGCTTGTTGGCCCAGCGCCCGTTGCCGTCCATGACGATGGCCACGTGCTCGGGCACGCCCTTCTTCGGCAACTCGGGCGGGTAGACGCCGGTCCAGTCGAGTGCGCGGTATTCGACGGCGTCTCTATGTGTGTAGGGCTTCGGGCTCAACGCTGGCCCTCCTCTCGGGATACGTGCGAGAGCGACTTGAGGCCGCGCTCGAGGTGCCACTGCGTGTAGGCGGCCACGACGCCGCTCGCGCGGGAGGTGGCGGACGGGGAACTGGCCTCGACGACATCCCAGCTGCCCGTCAGGAGGGCCGCGAGGTGGTCGATGGTTTCGGCGTCGAGACGCGGGGCTCCGGGCGGGGCACAGTTGTCGCACACGACACCGCCCAGCTGCACGACCGCGTGGGTGTGGGGACCCTCGGCCTGGCAGCGCGCGCAGTCATAGAAGCTCGGGGCCCACCCGGCCAGCGACAGCGCGCGCAGAAGATAGGAGTCGAGGGTCTGGTTGGGCACGTGTTCGCGGCGCGACAACGAGCGCAGCGCGCCGACGAGCAGCAGGTATTGCTGCAGCGACGCCTCGGATTCGGTCAGCCGGTCGGCGGTCTCGACCATGGCGTTGGCCGATGTGTAGGCGTCGTAATCGCCCACGATCTGGGCGCCATAGGAGCCGAGCGATTCGGCCTGCGTGACGATGTCGAGGCTGCGCCCCTCATAGAACTGGATGTCGGCCACCATGAACGGCTCGAGCCGGGCCCCGAACTTGGATGCCGTGCGCCTGACGCCCTTGGCCACCGCCCGCACCTTGCCGTGCTGGCGCGTGAGCAGCGTGAGGATGCGGTCGGCTTCGCCCAGTTTGTGGGTGCGAAGCACCACGGCTTCGTCACGGTACAGGGGCATGTCCTCATTATCTCTCCTCCCCCTGACAGTGGCCGGTTACGCGCGCCGCCTCGGGCCGTGGTAGATGTAGGTGGTGACCCCCCTCTTCGTGATTCCGCTCTGGGCCGACCTGCTCGCCGTGGGCGTCGGTGCCGTGCAGGGGGCCATGTTCGCGTCGCGTTTTCGCGAGAGCCGGCTCGACATCCTGGGCGTGGCCATCATGGGCATCGTCACGGGTCTCGGCGGCGGTATCGTGCGCGACCTGCTGCTCAATCAGGTGCCCGCGGCCCTGCGCAGCGATTGGTACCTGCTGACCGCCGTCGGCGCGGCCCTGCTCGGCATGCTCTTGCTCGCGATCTTCACGCGCCTGAACCGCCTCATCATCGGCCTGGATGCTCTCACCATCGGTCTCTTCGGCGCGATCGGCACGACCAAGGCGCTGGCCGTCGGCATCCCGCCCGTTCCCGCCGTCTTCGTCGGCATGTTGTCGGCCGTGGGCGGGTCGGTGCTGCGCGACGTGATGCTCAACATCCCGATCGCCCTGATGCACGTGGGGTCGCTCTATGCCGTCGCGGCGCTGGCGGGATGCGCGGCCCTCGGTGTGCTTTTCGTCCTCGACGTGCCCATCGAGGTCGGCGCCATCGTGTGCGTGATCGTGACGACCCTGCTGCGCATTCTCGCGGTGCGCTTCGGCTGGAGCCTGCCCGAGCAACGGGCGCTCAGCAGTTGGCCACGCTGGCGGCGCGGGCGCGGCTGACCCCCCTCGCCCTGGCCGTCCTGCCGAGCGCGCGGCCGACCCCGTGGCGGAGTTCGGCTATCCATGAGCCGCTCGCGGCACACGAAAGCGGGGCCGGCCCTCTCGGACCGACCCCGCCTCTCGTTCGTCTGGACTAGGCGCTCTGCAGCTCGGGCTCGCGCACCTCGGCGCGGATGGCGCGGTTGGCGGCCGAGACCACGGCCTTGAGCGATGCCGTCGAGATGTCGCCGTCGATGCCGATGCCCCACAGGCGCGTGCCGTTCACGTCGAGCTCGACGTAGGCCGCGGCCTTGGCGTCGCCCGAGGCGCTCATGGTG
This sequence comes from Okibacterium fritillariae, assembly GCF_052783725.1. Classification (NCBI taxonomy): domain Bacteria; kingdom Bacillati; phylum Actinomycetota; class Actinomycetes; order Micrococcales; family Microbacteriaceae; genus Okibacterium; species Okibacterium fritillariae. The sequence goes on along the minus strand of NZ_CP199917.1, from coordinate 1,529,502 downwards.
TGCTCGACATAGTCGTAGAGCGAGATCTCGATGCCGCGGCCGCGCATGATCTCGATGAACGCGGCGATCGGGCCGTTGCCGGATGCCTGAGCGCGCGACACCTCGTCGCCGTCACGCAGATCGACCACGAGTTCGACCTCGCCCTGGAAATCGCTCGCCGTGCGCGTGGAGGTGAGCTCGAAGCGACCCCACTTGGCGTCGTCGTCGGCCGCGGGTAGGTACTCGTCCTGGAAGATGTTCCAGATCGCGTCGCTCGTGACCTCGCCGCCCTCGGCGTCGGTCTTGCGCTGCACGACGCCCGAGAATTCGATCTGCAGCTTGCGCGGCAGGTCGAGCGCGTGGTCGGTCTTCAGCAGGTAGGCGACGCCGCCCTTGCCCGATTGCGAGTTGACGCGGATGACCGCCTCATAGCTGCGGCCCAGGTCTTTCGGGTCGACCGGCAGATAGGGCACGGCCCACTCCAGCTCGTCGATCGTTTTACCCGTGCGTTCGGCCTCGGCGGCCATGGCCTCGAAGCCCTTCTTGATCGCATCCTGGTGCGAACCCGAGAAGGCCGTGAAGACGAGGTCTCCGGCCCAGGGGCTGCGCTCGGGGACGGGCAGCTGGTTGCAGTACTCGGCCGTGCGCTTGACGCCGTCGACGTCGCTGAAGTCGATCTGCGGGTCGATGCCCTGCGTGAACAGGTTGATGCCGAGCGCCACCAGGTCGACGTTGCCCGTGCGCTCACCGTTGCCGAAGAGGCATCCCTCGATGCGGTCGGCGCCGGCCAGGTAGCCCAGCTCGGCGGCGGCGATGGCCGTGCCGCGGTCGTTGTGCGGGTGCAGGGAGATGATGACGTTCTCGCGGTTGTCGAGGTGGCGACCCATCCACTCGATCGAGTCGGCGTAGACGTTGGGCGAGGCCATCTCGACCGTGGACGGCAGGTTGATGATGACCTTGCGCTCGGGCGTGGGCTCGAACACCGCCAGCACCTGGTTGCAGATGTCCGCGGCGAACTCGAGCTCGGTGCCCGTGTAGCTCTCGGGCGAGTACTCGTAGAAGACGGCCGTCTCGGGGATGGTCTTCTCCATCTCGCGACACTTGCGCGCACCGTGCAGGGCAATGTCGATGACACCCTGCTTGTCGGTGCGGAAGACGACCTCGCGCTGCAGGATGCTGGTCGAGTTGTAGAGGTGCACGATGGCCTGCTTGGCGCCCTTGATCGACTCGTACGTGCGCTCGATCAGGTGGTCGCGCGCCTGCGTCAACACCTGGATGGTGACATCTTCGGGGATGGCGTCCTCTTCGATCAGGCTGCGCACGAAGTCGAAGTCGGTCTGGCTCGCGCTCGGAAAGCCGACCTCGATCTCTTTGTAGCCCATGCCGACTAACAGGTCGAACATGATGCGCTTGCGCTCGGGGCTCATCGGGTCGATGAGCGCCTGGTTTCCGTCGCGCAGGTCGACGGCGCACCAGCGGGGCGCCTCGGTGATGCGCTTCGACGGCCACGTGCGATCGGGCAGGTCCACCCGGATCTGCTCGTGGAACGGGCGGTATTTGTGCACCGGCATGGCCGACGGCTTCTGAGTGTTCTTCATGGTCTTACAGCTCCTCGCGAATCGAATTCAGCCGATGACGAACTCCGCGACGAGGGAGGCCTGGAATTAGGACTCGTCGCGGCAGCTAAGGAGGAGCGCACCGAACAACACCCGCTCAGGCTACACCACCGCGCGCGGCTCGCGCATGTCTCGGACGAAGCGCGCGGCATCCGCGACCGAGAGGCCCGGGATATACGAGCGCACGAGGGCGACGCCGATGGCCGGCAGGTTCACGGCGTCGGGGTAGACCAGCCACAGTGGCACGAACGTGGGCTGGAACTTGCGCTTGAAGTTGAGGAGCGAGCGGAAACCGTAGACGGGCTCGAGCGAGGTGCCGATGTAGTCGAGCAGGCGCGCAATGGTGGATGCCTCGGCATCCGTGTGCCCGCCACCCCCCGATTTGGCGAGCGGCGCGCCCGACAGGCTCATGAACTGGATGCCCTCGGCCTGCATGGTGGTCGCCGACTTCGCGATCAGGAACTCCATGGTGCCGTTCATGCCATCGGCACGGCGGCGCATGAAGTCGAGCGTGTAGCCGATGACGCCGTCGGGGCCGTAGGACGGCAACCAGCTCGTGGCCGCCTCGATCTGGCCCTCGCCATCCACCGCGAGCATGATGCGCACGGCGGGGTCGGCCAGCTCGTCGAACCCGCCGAGCGTGAACTCCATCTCGGGCAGCTCCTTGTCGGCCACCCAGGCCTCGGACATGGCCTGCACCTGAGACCGCTTCGACAACGACATCTCGGGCCACGAGGTCCACTCGGCGACGATGCCCGCCCGCTCCGCGCGGTTGATCGACGTGCGGATGTCCTGCCACTTCTTGCCCGTGGTCGACCACTGCTGCGGCAGCACGATGGCCTCTTCGGCGATCTCGAGGCGATGCCATCCGAGATCGTCGAACGCCGACACCGAACGGTCGTCGATGCCGTAGAACGCGGGGGTCCAGCCGTTGTCCCCGCAGAAACGGATGAAGCGGCGCACGACGGCCGGGTCGTCGCAATCGGGGCCGAAGGGGCCGCCCGTGGTGACGGCGACCGCACCGCGCACACGGTAGGCGACGGCTGCCCGGGACTCGGCGTCGAACCAGAAGCTGTTGCCCGGCCACGTCGACATGAACGCCAGCGTGTCGCCGCCGCCCTGTTCGAGCAGGGCCCGCGCACGCAGGCGATCGTCCGAGCCGGGAACGGCGGAGGGAGAGAGCACGAGCCGGGCCACGGCCGCCACGAGCACGACGCCGAAGATGACCGACGGGCCGTACCAGAACAGGTCGGCCCACGGTGTGGTGGGGATGAAGCCGAGGCTGTCGGACACGACGAACGACGGCGGGGCGAGGCGGAGCGGTAATTCTCTGAGGATGTCGACAGCAGAGATCGCGGGCCGGAACTGCTCGCGCAGCATCCAGGTGCCGACGAAGGAGACGGCGGCCGCGGTGAGCGCCCCCGCCGCGATCGTCACGACGAATCGTTGCAGAACCGAGCGCGTCGACCGCACCGCGACGTGGCGTCGCATCACGATGAGGAAGACCGCCACCGCCAGTGGCAGCAGGGCACACACGATGAACGACACCAGGGCGCGACGGTCGACGGCCGTGTCGAGCTCGTTCATGGTCGGGAAGAGCTGCGGAAGCGAAGCGGGTGTGAGCCCGAAGTAGATCGAGATGGCGGTGCTGAGCAGCACGTTCGCGATCACGGCCAGCCACAACGCCACGCGGCGACCGAGGAAGACTCCCCAGGCGATGAACAACAGGGCAACCATCGGGAAGACCGAGATGAGCGCAACCGCCGAATGCGCGTCGAGCAGCGAATCCGCCGTCGATGAGCAGGGCGCGCTCGTCGAACCGAGTGCGCACAACACACCGTCGGCGCTCGACACGGGATCGAAGGACAGGGCACCGTAGAGCGACAGCAAACCGTCGCCCGTGCCGATCTGTCCCGCGAGGATCGGGCCGACGCCGCCGAGCGCGACGATGGATGCGAGCAGCACACGCGTCTCGTGATGCGAGCTGCGCACGAGCCGGAACCGGGAACGGCTGCCGCCGACGAGGAACCCGACGCCGAGACCGATGGGAACGGCGAGGAGCGCGAACAGGTCGCCCGCTCCCCCGGCATAGAGGAACAGGGTGACGGCGAACAGGGTGGCGAAGAGTCGGATGCGCCGACGCCACAGCGCGCCCGTGAACGCGCTCGCCGCCATCGCGGCGCACACGACGCCCGTCGCGGGGGAAAGCGTGTCGACCGAGGCGGCGCTCAACGGGACGTACTCGAGCACGGTGCGCTCGGCGTAGCTGATGGCGAAGCCGACGAGCGCGGCCGTGGCGCTTCCGCCGAGATAGGCGACGAGGACCCGCCAGGTGCCCATCAAACGTTCCGACTCGCCCACGACGACGAGCAGCAGGGGCACGACGGCGATCAGCGACGGCCAGCCGTCGGCCGCGAGGAACGCCGTGAAGATCCCCCACCAATGGTGTTCGACGAAGACGTCGTCCTGGCCCGTGGCGAGGATGTCCCATCCCCAGCCGTACGTCGACGAGGCGAAACCGGTCACGCTGAGCGCGGCAATCACGAGGGTGAGCGCGATGGTGGCCGGTCGTCGGCGGGCCCAGCGGCCGATAGCACTCGCGGTGCGGTCGAAGCGCGAGGCCGACTTCTTCTCGGCGGGCGCGGCCGGACGCGTCGCGGCGGGGTCGACCGAAGCGCCCGGAGCGCCCGGAGCGACTCGAGGTGACTCGGGAGACGAGGCCGATCGTGCGGTGTCGTCGCTCATTCTGTGTCCAATCCCAGTCGCTCAGCCAGCAGGGGGATGCCCTTGCCGAAGATGTACGTGACCGTGTTCCAGTCGTGTGCCGTGCCGGGCGACACGATCTCCGTCGTCGAGACGCCCGCGGCCTTCATAGCCGCCTCGACCGTCTGCGTCTCGGGTCCCAGCCGGGTGTCGAGCGATCCGTAGCCGACGATCGCCGCGACATCCTGATAGGGGGCGTTCCGGGCCAGGATGGCGGCCGGCTTCGCCGCGTCGTATGCCGCCTGTGAGCCGCCGAAACCATCCCGCACCGTGTTGTCGCCGATCGTCGGAGCCTGTTCGCCCGCGATATCGAACCACGTGCGATAGAGATCCGGATGCGCGGGGCCGAACTGTGTGGTGCACGTGGCGCCCTGCGAGAACCCGCCGATGCCCCAGTACCGGTGGTCGGTCGTGACCGGCAGGTTGGCCTGGATCCAGGCCGTCACGTCGTGGGTGATGTAGGTGGCCGAATTGCCGAGCGGCGAGTCGACGCACATCGGGTTCTTCTCCGGCGCACCCAGCTGGTCGGGCACGACGACGATGGGCGCGAGACCCTTGTGCGCCGCCGCGTAGGCGTCGAGCGTGTGGGCGAGGCCGCCCTTGACGAAGAGGTCGTCGGGTGCCCCCGGCTGGCCCGAGAGCATCACCATGACCGGTAACTTCGGGGGGTGTGCGGTGCGTGCGGCCGGGGGAAGGTAGACGACGGCGTTGCGGGCATCGAAATGCGACACGGTCGCGGGGATTTTGATCTCGCCCACCGAGCCGGTCGCGGGCATCTCGCCGGGAGGCGTCCAGGCGGCCGCGAAACCCGGGGTGGCGACATCCGCCGCATCGACCGGGGCCGGCCGAGGAAGGGAGAGGGCCGGCACCTCACGCGGCGTGAAGATGTCGCCGACGGTGCGGTACTCACCGAAGTCGGCGTTGATGAACAGGGCCGAGGTCACGGCTATCGACAGGATGGCCGCTGCTGCCACCAGCTTGCGCCAGAGCCTCGTATGACGAAAGCTCATGGCCGCGAAAGCACCCCCGGCCAGCAGGAGTGCGACCCACAGGCGGAACGTGGCCGTGAAGGTGTAGTCGAAGACATCCCACACATCGCCGACCAGCCAGACGATGAGGATGCCTGAGCCCGCCGCCACGACGGTCGACACGAGTGTGGGCACGATCCACCGACGCACGTGTCCGCGCACGGCCAGCACCACGAACAGGACGACCGTGACGCCGAGTGCCACGAAGAGCACCTTCGCGTGATCGATGCGAACCGCCTGTAACCACTCGATCATGGTCGTCCTTTCCGAAACCAGATCGAGTATGGCAGCACGCGGGCGCACCAGACTGGAGGCGGAATGGGAGCCGGATGGGAAGATGCCGGGGTGCTTGTGAGCTCACTCCGCGCGTTCCATCGCGAGCATGTAGCTCGAGATCTGCTCGGCGCTCGCGCCCGCCATCTCGTCGACGATCCGGCCGTCGGCGAGGAAGACGATGCGGTCGGCATAGCTCGCCGCGACCGGGTCGTGTGTGACCATGGCGATCGACTGCCCGTATTCGGCGCACGCGCGGGACAGGAGTTCGAGCACCTCGCGGCTCGTGCGGGTGTCGAGTGCCCCGGTGGGTTCGTCGGCGAAGATCAAGTCGGGGCGTGAGGCCAGCGCGCGGGCGATGGCGACGCGCTGTTGCTGGCCACCGCTCATCTCGTGCGGGCGATGCGTGAGGCGGCCCGTCAGGCCGAGCGAATCGGTCAGCGCGTCGATCCAGGCACGCTCGTCGGACGTGGGGGTGTGCTTGTCGAGGTCGAAGGGCAGCATGATGTTGGCACGGGCATCCAGGGTGGGCACCAGGTTGAACGATTGGAAGACGAAGCCGATGCGGCGGCGGCGCAGCACCGTGAGTTCGGAATCGCCGAGGCGCCCGATCTCGGTATCGCCGAGCCAGACGTCACCCGAGGTGGGCTGGTCGAGGCCGGCCATGATGTGCATGAGTGTCGACTTGCCGCTTCCCGACGGGCCCATGATGGCGGTGAACTGGCCCCGCCGCACACCGATCGAGACGTCGTCGAGCGCGAGCACCGCGCCGTCCCCCTGGCCGTATCGTTTCGAAACGTTGGTCACGCGGGCGGCGAGGCCCATGTCGAGAGTGCTGAAGGTCATGCTTCAACGCTAGGGAGAGCGGACGTTCGCCGCGTCGTCCGGGCGGTCCATCGGCTGTCCGCCCTCAGGACCATTCCCGCGCGCCGCTCTAGGCGATGAGGCCGTGCTCGTAGGCGAAGATGACGAGCTGCACACGGTCGCGCAGGCCGAGCTTGGCGAGCACGCGGGAGATGTGCGTTTTCACGGTCGATTCGCTGAGGAACTCGGTCGAGGCGATCTCGGCATTCGACAGGCCGCGGGCGGCGAGCAGGAAGATGTCGCGTTCACGGGCGGTGAGCTGGCCGAACTCCGCCGGCGGCTGTGGTTTCGGGGCGTCGCCCATGAGGTGCTTCATGAGCGCCTGGGTCTCGCCCGGCGCGATGACCGCGTTGCCCGCGTGCACCGTGCGGATGGCGGCGAGGAGGAACGGCGGCTGCGTGTCTTTCAGCAGGAAACCGCTCGCGCCCGAGCGCAGGGCGTGGGCTGCGCCCTCGTCGAGGTCGAAGGTCGTGAGCACGACGATCTTGGGCGCCTTCGAGCCGCTGCGGGCAGCGTCTTCGAGGGCTCGTACCGTGGCTTCGATGCCATCCATGACCGGCATACGCACGTCCATGAGAACCACGTCGGGGCGGGTCTCCGCGATGAGCGCCAAACCGGCTCGACCGTCGCCCGCCTCGCCGGCGAAGGCGAGGTCCGGCTGCGACTCGATGAGCATGCGGATGCCCGCACGGAACAGTGCCTGGTCGTCGACGAGGGCGACGCTGATGCGGCCGTCTCCGCGATCGGCGGCAGCGTCTCGAGCAGGGTCGTGGCGGTCGGGCGTATCGCCGAAGGGCGAGGCGGGTGGGGTGAGACTCATCGGGTTCCGTTCGGAGGGGTGTGGGCGGCGGCCGGGATGAACGCCGTGACTTGGTAGACGCCGGGGGCGACCTCACGGGCGTCGAGGCGCCCGCCCGCGAGTGTGGCGCGTTCGCGCATGCCGGGCACGCCGTGGCCCACCGAGGGCATCGAGCGCGGCGCGGTGGGCGACGTGGGCGGCGCGATGTGACCCGTGACCGTTGCCACGCTGCCGGTGCGGATGTCGTCGCGACCGGTGGGCGCTGACGGCACGGTCACAGCGTTTTGGATGTTGAGTAGGACGCCGTTCGACCGCCAATCGAAGCGGACCGAGACCGGGGTGCCGGGAGCTCCGTGGCGGAGCGCGTTGGTGAGCCCCTCCTGCGCGATGCGGTAGACGGCAATCTGGTGCCCGGTGACGACGCCGACGGGCGTTCCCACCGACTCGAGGCGCACGTCGAGGCCGGCGCTGCGCATCTGTTCGACGAGGTGCGGGATGTCGGCGATCATCGGTTGCGGCCCGTCGGTCTGCCGGTGCCGCAACTCGGCGAGGAGCACGCGCACGTCGCCGAGGGCCTCGCGGGCGGTGCTCGAGATCGTCTCGAGGGAGCGGTCGACGACGGTCGGGTCGGTCGCGCGGGCGTATCGTGCGCCATCCGCTTGGGCGATGACGACGGCGAGCGAGTGGGCGACGACGTCGTGCATGTCGCGCGCGATGCGGTTACGCTCCTGTTCGACGATGACCTCTTGCTGCGTCTGCACGTTGAGTTGCTGGGCGACGTAGCGCTCGTAGCCGGCGGCGCGCGCTTCGCGGCCCGTGCGCGCGAGGAGGCCGAGCACCCACGACAGGGTGAGCACGAAGATGCCGGCGGCCGAGCCGACCGCGGTGGTGAAGGTGTACTGGGCCTGCTGGTCGGGGTCGAAGAGCACGCTGACGAGACCGCCGGCGCCTGGCGTGGTCGTTGTGCCGATGATCAGCAGCGAGGTGTACGCGGCCGCGATGATGCCGCCGCCGAGAGCCGAGACGAGCCCCATCCATCGCACGCGGGGGCTGCCGAGTGACGCGGTCGAGTAGAGCACCACCAGAATGGCGATATTGCTGACTTGCGGGCTGACCATGCCGATCATCTGCACGGCGGCCGTGAGCCAGGCCAGGGCGAGGGCGAGGCCCGGGGATGCCCGGTGCAACGCCAGTGACACGGCCATGCCGAGCAGCACGACGTAGGCCAGCACGGGCTGGCCGATCAGGGCCGTGAACCCGAGCCCGAGAAGGAGGCAGAACAGCGCGATGATGCCGTCGACCCACTTCTGGGTGGTGGTCATGGGGCGAAACATGCCTCCCACGTTACGGGGTGCCGACGCCGGGCGGGGTGCCGGCGACCGAACATGGTCCTCGCGATGGATGGATGACATGCCCTGGTGCCGTGGCGCCGCGGTGCCCGGTGCCCGGTTCGCCCCGTGCCTCGCCTGGCCTAGAAGCCGAGTCGGCCGAGCAGTTTCGGGTCGCGCTGCCACTCCTTCGCCACCTTCACGCGCAGCGAGAGGAACACGCGCGTGCCCACGAGAGGCTCGATCTGGGCGCGGGCGCGCTCGCCCACATCGCGCAGTCGTGAGCCGCGGTCGCCGATGATGATGCCCTTCTGGCTGTCGCGCTCGACGAAGATGTTGGCGTAGATGTCGGTGAGGTCGGTGCCTTCGCGCGGAACGATGTCGTCGATCGTCACGGCGAGCGAGTGGGGCAGCTCGTCGCGCACACCCTCGAGTGCGGCTTCGCGGATGAACTCGGCGACCCGGTCTTCGGTCGACTCGTCGGTGACGGCTTCCTCGGGGTAGAGCGCCTCGGATACGGGCATGAGCGAGACGAGCTCTGCGGCGAGCACGTCGAGCTGAGTGCCTTCAACCGATGAGATGGGGATGATGCTGTCCCACTCGCGCAGCTCTTGCACCGCCAGCAGCTGGGCCGCCACGTTCTTCTTCGAGGACGCGTCGACCTTCGTGATGATGGCGACCTTCCTGGCCCGCGGGAATCCGTCGAGCTGCTCGTTGATGAAGCGGTCGCCGGGTCCGAGCTTCTCGGTGGCGGGGATGCAGAAGCCGATGACGTCCACGTCGCCCAGGGTCGACTGCACGAGGTCGTTGAGGCGCTGCCCGAGCAACGTGCGCGGGCGGTGGATGCCGGGGGTGTCGACCACGATCAGCTGGCCGTCTTCGCGGTGCACGATGCCTCGGATGGCGCGGCGCGTGGTCTGGGGCTTCGACGACGTGATGGCGACCTTCTGCCCGACGAGCGCGTTCGTGAGCGTCGACTTGCCGACGTTCGGTCGGCCGACGAACGACACGAAGCCGGCGCGGTAGTCGCCCTCGACCTCGTCGCGCTGTGGCTCGCTGGTGACGCCGCCGCGCGGCCTGCGAATTTTCCTGCCGTGGGGCTCGTCGGATGCCGCCTCGGGCTCCGTGCCGACTGCCTCGTCGGCGTCGGCCTCGACGTCGGCGGCGGCGTCGGCGTTTGCGGCGTGACCGGACGACGTGCTGGATGCCACGTCGTCGCGAACGACGTCGGTGGTGTTTTCGGCGGTATTTTCTGCTGCGCTGTCTGCGGTGCCGTTATCCACGGTCACTCCTTTGATTGGTCGAACGACGCTTGCACGTCGGCGAGGGCGTCGGTGCGTTCGACAATGACGGTTTTGAGGCGACCGCGTCGCCCCTCGGTGCGGTCTGCGGTGATGACGAGTCCCCCGACGGTGGCTTGCGAGCCCTGCACCGGGAGTCGGTCGAGTGTCTTGGTGAGCAACCCGCCGATGGAGTCGACGTCGTCGTCGTCGAGTTCGATGTCGAAGAGTTCGCCGACCTCGTCGGCGGCGAGACGAGCGTCGACCCGGTAGCGGCCGTCGCCGAGGTCGGTGACCTCGTCGGTGTTGGCATCGTATTCGTCGGAGATGTCACCCACGAGTTCTTCGATGAGGTCTTCGAGCGTGACGAGCCCTGCGACTCCGCCGTATTCGTCGATGACCATCGCGAGGTGGTTCGATTCGGCCTGCATCTGCTGCAGCATCGCGTCGGCCTTCTTGGACTCGGGGACGAAGAGCGGCGGGCGGGCGAGTTCGCTCGCGACGCGCTCCCCCGATGTCGGTCCGCCCTCGTGCAGGGCCCGGGCCAGGTCACGCAGGTAGAGGATTCCGGTGACGTCGTCAATCTCGTCGGCTCGAACGGGGGCCCGTGAGACACCCGTGCGCAGCAGAACGCCCATGGCTTGGTCGACGGTGAGATCGTCTTCGATCGTGATCATGTCGGTGCGCGGCACCATGACTTCGCGCACGACGGTCGAGTTGAACTCGAAGATCGAGTGGATGAGTTCGCGGTCGTCTTCTTCGAGCACGTCCTGTTCGGCCGCCTCGTCGACCATGCTGAGCAGCTGCTGCTCGCTGGAGAACGACCGGTTGCGCGACACACCCGGCGTGACGCGGTTGCCGAAGGCGACGAGGGCGTTGGGCAGCGGGCCGAGCACGACGCGCACGAAACGCACCACCGGGGCTGCGACGGTGAGGATGGCACCCGCGTGCGTGCGGCCGAAACCACGGGGGCTGGCGCCGACGAGGATGAACGACACGACCGTCATGACGAGGGCCGACACGACGAGCGCGATCCACAGCTCGTCGATGGTGAACGAGAACACCAGGGTGACGAGCACGGCGGCCGTCGTCTCGGCCGTGATGCGCACGAAGTTGACGGCGTTGAGGTGGGGGCCGGGGTCGTCGGCGATGGCGGTGAGCGACCTCTTCGCGCGCGAATGCAACGCCAGGTCGGCGATGTCGGCGCGCGATTGCACCGTGATGGCGGCGTCGACGGCGGCCATGAGGCCGGCGAACGCGACCAGGAGGAAAGCCGCCGTGATGAAGAGGGCTACGGGCATCTCAGCCGCGCCGCTCTTGCATGGCGAATCCGATGAGGATGTCGCGCTGGATGCCGAACATCTCGCGCTCTTCGTCGGGCTCGGCGTGATCGAAGCCCAACAAGTGCAGAATGCCGTGCGTGGTCAGCAGCACGAGCTCTTGCGTGGTGGAGTGACCCGCGTCGTCGGCCTGGGACTCCGCGACCTGCGGGCACAGAACGATGTCGCCGAGAAGACCGGCGGGCGTCGGGTTGTCTTCGGTGCCGGGGCGGAGCTCGTCCATGGGGAAGCTGAGCACATCGGTGGGGCCGGGCTCGTCCATCCACTGCACGTGCAGTTGTTCCATAGCCCCCGTGTCGACGAGGACGATGTTGAGATCGGCCTCGGCGTTGACGTGCATGGCCTGGAAGGCGTAGGTGGCGAGCCGGAGCAGCGCAGCCTCGTCGACGGGCATCTGTGACTCGTTATTGATCTCGATGCTCACGGACGGGGCCTTTCAGGAGTAAGGGGGTGTGATGGGCGGACGCCTCTCAAGAGGCGCTGCCGCGGCGGGGCTGCCGATCACGAGGTGCTCCCCGACGCTCGGCCCGGTTGGCGAACTCGGCCGCCTGCTCGCGCTCGAAACGCTGCGCCTGCTTCGTCTGATCATATTCGCTGTAGGCATCGACGATGCGGCCGACGAGCGTGTGCCGCACGACGTCGTCGCTCGTGAGCTCGGCGAAGTGGATGTCGTCGATCTCGCGCAGCACGCGCGTGACGAGTCGCAGGCCCGACGAACCGGTGGGCAGGTCGACCTGCGTGACGTCACCCGTGATGACCATCTTCGACCCGAAGCCGAGACGCGTCAGGAACATCTTCATCTGCTCGGGCGTGGTGTTCTGGGCTTCGTCGAGCACGATGAACGAATCATTGAGCGTGCGACCGCGCATGTAGGCCAGGGGCGCGACCTCGATCGTGCCGGCGGCCAGGAGCTTGGGAACGAGTTCGGGGTCCATCATCTCGTTGACCGCGTCGTAGAGCGGTCGGAGGTAGGGATCGATCTTGTCGGTCAGCGTGCCGGGCAGGAAGCCGAGGCGCTCACCGGCCTCGACCGCGGGGCGCGTGAGGATGATGCGCGTCACTTCTTTGCGCTGCAACGCCTGTACGGCCTTGGCCATGGCGAGGTAGGTCTTACCCGTTCCGGCCGGGCCGATGCCGAATGTGATGGTGTTCTCGTCGATGGCCTCGACATAGTCGCGCTGGCCGGATGTCTTCGGACGGATCGTCTTGCCGCGTGACGACAGGATGGCCTGGCTCATCACGCCCGAGGGGCTCTGGCCCTCGTCGAGCATCTTCGCGGACGTTCGCACACCCTCGGGATCGAGGTCGAGGCCGTTCTTCACGAGGGCGATGAGCTCGTCGACGAGCGCGGCCGCCTGATTCACCTCGGCGCGTTCACCGCTCAGCGTGACTTCGTTGCCACGGACGTGCACGGTGACACCGGGGAACTGCTTCTCGATCGTGGAGAGCAGGCGATCCTGTGGGCCGAGCAGGCGCACCATCGCGACGCCGTCGATCGTGAGATGGCGGTCGACGTGGGCTGCGGCAGCGTCGCCGGCCCCCGGGGCCGACACGAGCGATGGATCGACCGACGTGCCGGACGTGCCGGACGTGTTCGGCGCGGCCTGGGCCTCGGCCGAACGGGACGTATCGTCAGAATGTGGCAAGTGAGCCCTCCGAAAGGTCTCCCGCGAGGACGTGGGCGTGCACGTGGAAGACGGTTTGACCGGCGCTTTCGCCGGTGTTGAAGATGAGTCGATAGTCGCCGCCCGCTCGCTCGGCGGCAATGCGTGAGCCGACCGCGACGACTTCGGCCAGGAGGTCGGGCTCGGCCGCCGCCAGCTCGGTGACGTTGCGATATGCCTCGGTTTTGGGAACCACGAGGACGTGCACGGGCGCTTTAGGCGCGATGTCTTCGAACGCGATCACACGATCGGTTTCGGCCACGATCGTGGCCGGGATCTCGCGTGAAACGATGCGGGCGAAGATGGAGCGTTCGGAATCGGACATGGGTCCATTCTAAAGAAACACCGCCGCGCCGAGGCGGTTATCCACAGATCGGTTCGCTCTCAGCGTGGTGCGGCCGCAGGCCGAAGCGACGCCGACCGTCACCAGCGGCCGAGCCGCACATTCAAGACGGCGAGGGCGGCGGGACCGGCCGTCGACGTGCGCAGAACGGTCGACCCGAGACGCACGATGCGAGCACCCGCCGACGCCATCCGGTCGAGTTCCGCCGGCGATACCCCGCCTTCGGGGCCCACGACGATGACGATCTCGCCCTCGGACGGCAGCTCGGTCTCGGCGAGAGTCGTCTCGCCGCGGGGGTCGAGCACGAGCACGAGGGCCCGCGAGGCGCGTTCCGCCAGCTGGGCCGTCGACTGCAGCGCCTCGACCTCGGGCAGCCACGGGCGGATCGACTGCTTGGTCGCCTCGCGCGCGATGGTCTGCCAGCGCTGTCGCCCCTTCTCGGCCTTCTGCGCGTCCCAGCGGGAGATGCTGCGTTCGGCCGACCATGGGACGATCGCGTCGACACCCAGTTCGGTCGCGGCCTGGACGGCTCGCTCGTCGCGGTCGCCCTTGGCCAGGGCCTGCACGAGCACGAGTGCGGGGCTCGCGGCATCCGATCGCTCGGAGTGCTCGACGCGGATGACAACGCTCGACGCACTCGACGACTCGACCGTGCCCGTGGCCAGCAGACCCGCGCCGTTGCCGACGCTGACCGACTCGCTCACGCGGACGCGGTTCACGGTCGCCGCGTGTTTGGCCTCGGCCCCCGTCAATTCGACGGTGTCGCCGACGGGTGCCTCGGTCAGGTCCTCCCGCAGGAACAGGCTGCTCATGTCGCTGCCCGCTAGGCGTTCATGAAGCGGTCGCGCAGCTTCTGGAACAGCCCCTGCTGGAACTGTCCGAGCTTCGGGCCCGACTGCTTGCGGTGCGATGCGAACGACTTGATGAGCTCGCGCTCTTTGTGGTCGAGCTTGGTGGGCGTGACCACGTGGATGCCGACGCGCAGGTCGCCACGCCCCGTGCCGCGCAGCTTGGTGATGCCGCGACCCTTGATGGTGAGCACCTCCGACGACTGCACGCCCGGACGCACCTCGAGGGGCACGTCGCCGTCGAGCGCGGGCACGGTCGTCTCGGTGCCCAGGATGGCGTCGGTCATGGGCACTTCGAGCGTGCACAGCAGGTCGTCGCCGTCGCGGCTGAAGATGTCGTGGTGACGCACCTTCATCTCGAGGTAGAGGTCTCCGTTGGGGCCTCCGGCCTGGCCGATCTCGCCAGAGCCGGGCATCTGCAGGCGCAGGCCCGTGTCGACGCCGGCGGGGATGTCGACGGGAACCGTGCGGCGCGCGCGGACGCGTCCCTGGCCTTGGCAGGTGGCGCAGGGCGCGGGGATGACGGTGCCGTAACCGCGGCAGGTGCCGCAGGGCGCCGACGTGACGACGTTGCCGAGCAGCGACCGCACCTGGCGCTGGATCTGGCCGGAGCCGTGGCAGATGTCGCAGGTGACGGGAGAGGTGCCGGGCTGGCAGCACGAGCCCTGGCAGGTCTCGCAGAGCACGGCTGTGTCGACCTCGAGGTCGCGATGCGTGCCGAAGATGACCTCGCCGAGGTCGAGCTCCACGCGCAGCAGGGCGTCCTGGCCGCGCTCCTGGCGCGACTTCGGGCCGCGCTGTTGGCCGCCACCGCCGAAGAACGTGTCGAAGATGTCGCCGAATCCGCCGAAGCCGCCCGCGCCACCGAAACCTGAGCCGCCCTGGTCGCCGAGGTCGTAGCGCTCGCGCTGCTGCGGGTCGCTCAGCACTTCGTAGGCGTGCGTGACATCTTTGAACCGCTCGGAGGCCTCGGCCGCCGGGTTCACATCGGGGTGCAGCTCACGGGCGAGCCGGCGGTATGCCTTCTTGATCTCGTCGGGGGAAGCGTCGCGCGACACGCCTAGTACGTCGTAGTGGTCAGCCACCGAAGGCCTTTCGTCGATCCCGGTCGGAGGATGACTCCGGGCCGGGAAATGTTCAGAGGGTAATGAGGTCGAGACATGGTGCAGAAGGTGTGGAGCGGAAAGATGAGGGGTCAGCCGTCGCCGAGTTGCCGGGACAGATAACGGGCCACCGCGCGAACGGCGGCGATGTTGTTGGAGTAGTCCATTCTCGTCGGTCCGAGAACGCCGAGGCGCGAGAGTTCGCCCGCAGAGGAACGGTAGTTGCTCGTGACGATAGAAGTCTGTGACAGACCGAACGACGCATTCTCCTGGCCGATGCGCGCGATGACACTCGATGACGCCAAGCCGGAAGGGTCGGCCTGCAGCTCGCCGAAGAGGCGCAACAGGATGACCTGCTGCTCGAGCGCCTCGAGCACGGGATAGATGCTCCCCGAAAAGTCTTCCTCGGTGCGGGCCAGGTTGGCGGCTCCCGCCATGACGAGCCGGTCCTGGCGATAGGCCGAGAGCTGGTCGATGAGGGCGGCGACGATGGATGCGATGAGTGGGGCCTCGTCGGGTCGGGCATCGTTGGCGAGGCGCTCGAGTGCTGCACCGGCATCCGCCACACCGATGCCCACGGCTGCCTGGTTGAAGCGGTGTTTGAGCGACTCGACATCGGTCTCGAGTGTGACCAGCGGGGACTCGACGACCCGCTGCTCGACCCGACCGTTGTCGGTGATGAGCACGACGAGCAGGCGGTGGTCCGCGAGGAAGACGAGCTCGATGTGTCGCACCTGGGCCCGGGCGAACGACGGGTATTGCACGATGGCGACCTGGTTGGTGAGCTGAGCGAGCAGACGCACGGTGCGCGACAACACGTCATCGAGCCCGACCGATTGCCCGAGGAACGCCTCGATGGCCTCACGCTGGGCGGCCGAGAGCGGGCGACGATCGGCGAGCTGGTCGACGAAGAGGCGGTAGCCCTTGTCGGTCGGCACCCGGCCAGAAGAGGTGTGCGGCGCGACGATCAATTCTTCGTCTTCGAGCTGCGCCATATCGTTGCGGATGGTGGCCGCCGAGACGCCGAACGAGTGGCGCTCGACGATGGCTTTGGAGCCCACCGGCTCGCGGCTGGCGACATAATCTTGCACGATGGCACGGAGGACTTCGAGACCGCGATCGGATGGCATCGGCTACTCCCCTCGGTGTCGGCAGTGTCGCTCGGCCGCATCAGGCGGCCGGTCGGTTGGCACTCGTTTACTCGGAGTGCCAATTCTACCTCCGTAACCTCGGCTCGGCCAATTGCCGCACGGCACCGCGAGGCGCTACTTTGAGGGCATGACTGATGCACACGGGCAAGACCCGGCCGAGAAGAAACCCGACGACGCGTCGAACGGCGCGCCGGTGCCACCGATCGACGGCAGCGCAGCGGGCCACCAGCCGGCGCAGCCCGAGGCCGCCTCACCGTATGGCCAGCCGCAGCAGCCCTCGCAGCCGCAGGCGCCCGAGCAGCCCCACGCACCCGAGCAGCCGCAGGCACCGGGTTCGCCCTACGGCCAGCAGCCCGGACAGCCGCCCTTCGGCGCACCCGCTGGGCAGTCGCAGCCCGGCCAGTTCGGTCAGCCCCCGCAGGGCGCTCCTCACAGCCAGCAGCCTCCGCAGCAGCCGTTCGGTGCGCCGAACGGTCAGCCTCAGGGACAGCCGGGGCACTACGGCCAGCCCCAGGGTCAGCCCGGTCAGAACGGTCAGTACGGCCAGTACGGCCAGCCTCAGGGACAGCCGGGACAGTACGGTCAGCCTCAGGGCCAGCCCGGGCAGTACGGCCAGCAGGGCCAGCCGCCTTACGGCCAGCAGCCCGGTCAGCCCTACGGCCAGCCCGGCCAGCATGGTGGCCCCGGCGGCCCCGTTCCTCCGCAGTTCGGCGGACAGCCCGGGTATGGCCCCCAGCCCCTCTCCCCCGCGGACGACAAGCTATGGGCCAGCCTCTCGCACTTCCTCGGCGTGCTGTGGCTACTGCCGTCGCTCATCATCTTCCTGGTCTTCAAAGACCGCGGCCCCCGCGTGCGCGAAGAGTCCAAGGAAGCGCTGAACTGGCAGATCACGTTCCTGATCGGCTACATCGCCCTGTCGATCGTGATCGGCATCATCCAGGCCATCCTCTACTCGACGGGTGCCTACGGCATTGCGGGCATCTTCGGCCTGCTGCAGGGCGCGCTCTACGTCGTCAACCTGGTCTTCTCGATCATCGGCGGCGTGCGCGTGACTCAGGGCGGCAGCTACCGTTACCCGTTCTCGCTGCGTCTCATCAAGTAGCGCGACACTCGCATCACGACAGAAGGGCCGTCCCACTCGGGGCGGCCCTTCTGTCGTGGGCGCACACTCGGTCATGGGCGCACACTCGGTCGTATGCGCGCACTCGCTCGTCGTCGCGCACTCGGGCGCCACACGGCGCTCGCGCGGGAGCCAAGCTTCGCTCAGTAGTCGGTCAAACGCCTGACGACCGCATCGGCCATGAGGCGGCCGGGACGCGTGAGCACGAGGTGTCCGCGCAGGGCGGCCGCGGCATCCACGAAACCGTCGGCGATGAGCCCGGCAACGGCCACACGGCCCTCGGGCGCGAGCGAGCGGATGTCGAGCCCGTCGGCGATGCGCACGCCCAACATGATGCGTTCCATCTCTTGCACGTCGCTGTCGAGGGTCTCGCGCCCGGCGGCAGGTGAGGCACCCTCGGCCATGCGCCCCGCATAGGCGGCAGGATGCTTCACGTTCCACCAGCGCACGCCACCCACGTGCGAGTGCGCCCCGGGCCCGATGCCCCACCAATCGGCACCCGTCCAGTAGGAGAGGTTGTGGCGCGAGCGGGTGTCGTGGCCCGTGGACCAGTTGCTCACCTCATACCAGCCGTAGCCGGCATCCTGGAAGCGCTTGTCGGCGAGATCGTACATATCGGCCTGCAGGTCTTCGTCGGGCTCGGCGACCTGGCCCGACCGGATCTGGCGTGCCAGTTTGGTGCCCGGCTCGACGATGAGCGAGTAGGCCGAGATGTGGTCGGGTCGGGTAGCGAGGGCCTGGTCGATCGATCGTTCCCAATCGGCGAGCGTCTCGCCGGGGGTGCCATAGATGAGGTCGACCGACACCTGCAGGCCCACCTCGCGGGCCCAGGCCACGACGAGGGGAACGCGCTCGGGGTCGTGCGTGCGCTCGAGGGTGGCGAGCACGTGGGGCACGGCCGATTGCATGCCGAAGGACACGCGCGTGAAGCCCGCCTCCTTCAGGGTGGCCAAGTAGTCGCGGTCGACCGAATCGGGGTTGGCCTCGGTGGTGACCTCGGCGCCGGGCGCAAAGCCGTGCTCGTCGCGCACGGCGGCGAGCATCATGGCCAGGTCAACCGCCGGCAGGAGGGTCGGGGTTCCGCCGCCGAAGAAAACCGTCGAGACGGGTCGAGGGGCGACGCCCGATTCGCGCAACACGTGAGCCGACAAGCGCACCTCGTCGGCTGCCTGGCCCGCGTAGTCGGTGCGTTTCGCCCCGCGCAGCTCGTCGGACGTGTAGGTGTTGAAGTCGCAATAGCCGCAGCGCACACGGCAGAACGGCACGTGCAGGTACATACCGAAGGGCCGGTCGCCCGAGCCGGCCGCGGCCGAGACCGGCAGCAGTCCGTCGGCGGGAGCCGGGTCGCCGAGAGGCAACGCTCCGGCCACTAGGAACCCTGGGCGGACGCGGGCGGCGCCGAGGGGAACGCCGGCGAAAGTGCGCGCAGGTAGGCCTGCGTCAGGCGCTTGCGGCGGCGGCGGTCGAGCACGGGCAGCAGGCGGTAGGTCAGCGTGAGCGGGCGCGTGAAGGCGCGCACCGTGAACCAGACCGAGTCGTCGTCGCGGTGCTCGAGCTGGAACGACTCCTCACCCGAGATGGGGTGCGCGTCGACGGTTCCGTAGGCGAAAGCGACGCGCGTCGGCTCCTCGACCACATAGACGACACGGATGCGGGCGTCGACGTGTGCGCCGTCGACACTGCCGCGCAGATGCGCCGTCGTGCCCGCGGCGATGTAGGGCGAACCATCCGACCCGAAACGTTTCTCGCTGGCCGCGTGGATGGGCTCGAGCGCCGAACCGTCTTCGGCGAAACGGATGCCGCCGTACTGCGCACCCTCGTCGACGTGGATGTCGCTGACCGTGATGCCCGAGGCGTGCTGCACGCCCCACGTGAGTAGCTGAGCCGCGGCCGTGTGGAAACGCTGCTCGCCGCTGCCGAGCCGGATGGACGACTCGCTCGGCACGAAACCTTCGGGCGGGTACTGCATCAGATCGGGAGCTTGAGTGGCGCCGACGGCCGCGTAATTCACGGGCAGGTCGACGAAGTTGCTGCGACGCACGCTACTTCTTCTCCTTGCCTTCGGTGTCACCCGACAGGGCGGCGATGAACGCCTCCTGCGGAACCTCCACCTTGCCCACCATCTTCATGCGCTTCTTGCCCTCTTTCTGCTTCTCGAGCAGCTTGCGCTTGCGGGTGATGTCACCGCCGTAGCACTTGGCGAGGACATCCTTGCGCATGGCACGGATGGACTCGCGGGCGATGATGCGGGCACCGATGGCGGCCTGGATGGGCACCTCGAACTGCTGGCGCGGGATGAGCTTCTTGAGACGCTCGGTCATGAGCACGCCATAGGCGTAGGCCTTCTCACGGTGCACGATGGCGCTGAACGCGTCGACCTGCTCACCCTGCAACAGGATGTCGACCTTCACCAGGTCGGCCTCTTGCTCGCCCATGGGCTCGTAGTCGAGCGAGGCATAGCCCTGCGTACGGCTCTTCAGGTGGTCGAAGAAGTCGAACACGATCTCGCCGAGCGGCATGCTGTAACGCAGCTCGACGCGGTCTTCGCCGAGGTACTCCATGCCGAGCAGGGTGCCACGGCGCGACTGGCAGAGTTCCATGATCGTGCCGACGTAGTCCTTGGGCGCCAGAATGGCGGCGCGCACGACGGGCTCGGACACGGCCTGGATCTTGCCGGTCGGGAACTCGGACGGGTTCGTGACCGTGACGGTCTTCTTGTCTTCGGTGCGCACCTCATAGATGACGGAGGGCGCCGTGGTGATGAGGTCGAGGCCGAATTCGCGCTCGAGGCGCTCGGTGATGATCTCGAGGTGCAGCAGGCCGAGGAACCCGCAGCGGAAACCGAAGCCCAGGGCCACGGATGTCTCGGGCTCGTAGTTGAGCGAGGCATCCGACAGCTTGAGCTTGTCGAGCGCTTCGCGCAGGTCGGGGTAGTCGCCGCCGTCGATCGGGTAGAGACCGGAGAAGACCATGGGCTTTGGGTCGGTGTAGCCCGGAAGCGCATCGGTTGCGGGGCTCTTGAGCGTGGTGACCGTGTCGCCCACCTTGGAGAGACGCACGTCTTTTACGCCCGTGATCAGGTAGCCGACCTCGCCGACGCCCAGGCCCTTGGACGGGATGGGCTCGGGGCTCGAGACGCCGATCTCGAGCAGCTCGTGCGTGGAGCGCGTGGACATCATCTGGATGCGCTCGCGCGGCGACAGGCTGCCGTCGATCATGCGCACGTAGGTGACGACGCCACGGTAGCTGTCGTAGACCGAGTCGAAGATCATGGCGCGCGTGGGCGCGTTGGCGTCGCCCTTCGGGGCCGGGATGCGCTCGACGACGCGGTCGAGCAGGTCTTCGACGCCCATGCCGGTCTTGCCCGAGACGCGCAGCACGTCGGCCGGGTCTCCGCCGATGAGGCTCGCCAGCTCGGCGGCATACTTGTCGGGGTCGGCGGCCGGCAGGTCGATCTTGTTGAGCACCGGGATGATCTCGAGGTCGTTCTCGAGGGCCAGGTAGAGGTTGGCGAGGGTCTGCGCCTCGATGCCCTGTGCGGCGTCGACCAAGAGGATGGCGCCCTCACACGCCGCCAGCGACCGCGAGACCTCGTAGCTGAAGTCGACGTGACCGGGGGTGTCGATCATGTTCAACGCGAACGTGTCGGCGCCCTGCGACCAGGGCATGCGCACGGCCTGGCTCTTGATCGTGATGCCGCGCTCGCGCTCGATGTCCATGCGGTCGAGGTATTGGGCGCGCATGTCGCGGTCGGACACGACGCCCGTCATCTGCAGCATGCGGTCGGCCAGGGTGGACTTGCCGTGGTCGATGTGGGCGATGATGCAGAAGTTCCGGATGAAAGCCGGATCAGTGGCAGAGGGCTCCTGCGCGCGGAGGGCTTTGGGACTCACGACATCCTCACGGGAAGTAGAACAGATGGACGAACCCCCATTGTCCCACGAGTGGGCGTGGGATGCCGTCGCCCGGTGACGTGGGCGGCGTCGACGGTCAGTCGGTGCCGACGATGTCGAGCACGGCGGCGTCGAGATCGGGCTGTTCGAACACGTAGCCGGCCTCGGTCAAACGCTCGGGCAACACCCACCGGCTCTTCAACAGCAGCTCGGATTCGGTGCGGATGGCCGAGGCGCCGAGCTCGGTCATCCAGCGGAAGAGCGGCAGCCCGAGCGGCATTTTGACGGCGCGGCGGATGATGCGCATGAGCGTGCGGTTATCGACGGGATGCGGCGACACCACGTTGACGGGCCCGTCGAGCTCGTCGTGCTCGATGAGGAAACGGATGCTGCGCTCGACGTCGCGCACGTGCACCCACGAGAACATCTGGCGGCCGTGCGTGGCGCGGCGCTCGTGGTAGACCCCGGAGGCGCGGCGGCCGGGCGTGCCGAACCAGCGACCGTCGTACTGCGGCCCACCGAAACCCGCGCGGGCGAGCGCGATGAGCGGGACGAGCGCCGAGCCGTGCCCCAGGACGATGGCCATGCGCAGCGCGACGCGACGGGTGCCCGGCAGATCGCCCTCGAAGAAGGCACCCTCCCAGGCGCGGGCGACGTCGACCGAGAAGCCCTCGCCCAATTCGCCCGTCGACTCGGTCTGCGGGTGGTCGAAGGCGTGGCGGTAGATGGTGGCGGTGCTGGCGTTCAGCCAGACGCGCGGCGGCTTCTCGGCACGCTCGATGGCGGCGTGCAGCTGGCGCGTGGTGTTCAGGCGCGAGTGCAGGATCTCGGCGCGGCGGGCGGCGCCGTAGCGCGCGTTGACCGAGCGGCCGGCGAGGTTGAGCACGACATCCGCGCCGTCGACGAGGGAGGCGATGGCGGCGGCATCGCCCCAGGTGGCGTCGGCATCCGTTCGCCCGATGGTCGTCACCTGGAAGCCGTCGGTGCGGAACGAATCGACCAGGTAGCGGCCGATGAAACCGGATGCCCCGGCGACCACGATGCGAAGAGGAGTTGCCATGGTGCGAGCCTAGCTGGCGGGGGCGGGGAGCTTCTCGAGGCCCTGGAGGAGACGGTCGCGCCCGGTGGCGACGCAGATGCGGATCCAGCCCTCGCCCGAGCGGCCGAAGGCGCTGCCGGGCGCGACGGCCACGCGCTCCTGCAGGAGGAATCGCTCGGCCCAGGCAGCGACGTCGCCGCGGGTGGCGTGCGAGACATCCGCCCAGAGGTAGAAGGCGCCGCGCGGTTCGAGGTAGCGGATCCCGCGCCGGTCGAGCAGGTCGGTGGCGGCTCGGAGGTTGTCGCGATAGTGCCGCTTGGCATCGTCGACGGCGTCCTGGGGGCCCGTGATGGCGGCGATCGCGGCGCGCTGGGCCGGGGTCGACACACAGCTGATCATGGCCTCCTGCAGCGTGCGCATGACGGCGGCGAGCCCGGGAGGTGTGACGAGATAGCCGACCCGGATGCCCGTGAGCGCGTAGGTCTTCGACAGCGAGAAGACGCTCAGCACGCGGTCGTCGGTGTCGCGGCTCGCGAGGGAGATGTGAGGCTCGTCGTAGACGAAACGTTCATAGACCTCGTCGCTGATCACCCAGAGCCCGTGCCGCTGCGCCAGGGCCAGGATGTCGTCGACGACGTCCGCGGGCAACACCGTGCCGAGCGGGTTGGAGGGCGAGTTGACGATGATCGCCTTCGTCTCGGGCGTGATGAGCGTCTCGAGGGCGGCGAGGTCGGGCTGGAAGTCGCGTTCGGCGCTGAGGGGGTAGGCCACCGGAACGGCGCCCAGCATGCGCGCATTCATGGAGAAGGTCGTGTAGCCGGGGTCGGGCACGAGGATCTCGTCGCCCGGATCGAGGATCAGGCCCATCGCTTGGAACAGCGCCTGCGTCGCGCCGATGGTCACCCAGACCTGCTCGCGCTCGACGTGCACGTCGTTGTCCCGCGCCAGTTTGGCGACGATCGCGTCGCGGAGTTCGGGCAGACCGCCATTGGCCGTGTAGTTGGTCTCGTCCCTCCCCCACGCCTGTTGAGCAGCCTCGATGATGTGCGGCGCGACGGGCACATCGGGCTCACCGACGGCCAGCAGGTTGACGTCGTCGAGCGTGAGCGCGATTTCGAACAGGCCGCGGATGCCCGAGGGCGGAACGAGGGCGATGTGGGAGGCTAATTCCGGCATGAGCCAATGGTATCGACGGGATGTTGCGAGCGTGTGTCGCGGCGGCCTGCACGAATTGCCGCGAACCCCTTTCGCTGGTATCGTTACCTGTTGGCTTGCGTGTGGATTCTTCCACATGATTTTCGCCGGAAAGCGCCCCTCTCGCGTCGACCGGCACGCCCCCGGGTTCATCCCGTGGAGCACGTCTCGGGTTTTTCTCGGGGCTCGTCCAAACGTCGTCGAACGAAAGCGTAATAACGTGGCAAATATCAAGTCGCAGATCAAGCGAATTGGCACCAACAAGAAGGCTCAGGAGCGCAACAAGGCGGTCAAGAGCGAACTCCGCACGGTTGTGCGCCACGCGCGTGACGCCGTCACCGCTGGTGACAAGACCAAGGCTGAGGCCGCCCTCAAGCTGGCCGGCAAGAAGCTCGACAAGGCCGTGAGCAAGGGTGTCATCCACCAGAACCAGGCCGCGAACCGCAAGTCGGCTCTCGCCAAGAAGGTCTCCGCTCTCTAAAGAGGCGCCGCTCTCTAAGCAGTCTCTCTTGCGGGCGGCCCCTTCCGAGGAGCCAGCCCGCACAAGTTATCGAGATAGCCCCGCTTCGGCGGGGCTTTTTCGGGTCCGTGGGATGGGGCGAGGCCGGTCAGCGCAAGGAGCGGCCGCGCGAGGCGATGCCGGTGACCATGCGTTCGAGCGCGAAGACGGGGTCGCGTCCCTGGCCCTTGACCGCCGCATCCGTTTCGGCGACGAGTTGGATGGTGCGGCCAAGGCCTTCGTCGGTCCAGCCGCGGAGGTCGCGCCGGGCTCGCTCGACCTGCCACGGCGCGAGGCCGAAGCGGCGAGCCAGGTCTCCCGTGGACCCGCCCGCGCCGGAGACCTTAGCCATGGTGCGGATCTTGCTGGCGAACGCCGCGACGATGGGCACCGGATCGGCCCCCGAGTCGAGTGCATGCCGCAGACCCACGAGGGCTTCCCCGTAGCGACCGGCGATGGCGGCGTCGGCCACCGAGAATGCGTTGGTCTCGACCCGGCCGCCGTAATACTTCGCGACTGTCGCTTCGGTGATCTCGTCGGCGGTGTCGGCGATGAGCTGCTGACAGGCGCTCGCGAGTTCGGCGAGGTCGTCGCTGAAGGCGGCGACGATGGCGCGCAAGGCCGCGGCACGGATGCTTTTGCCGGCGAGCTGGAACTCGGCCTGAGCGAACTCGTACTTCTCGGCGTCTTTCTTGAGGTCGGCGCAGACCACTTCGAGAGCGACCCCCTTGGCCGCCCGGATGGCGTCGAGGAGCTTCTTGCCCCGCACGCCTCCCCCGTGTCGCAGGATGACGGTGGCGCCCTCGGGCGGACTCTCGAGATAGCGCAGGGCGTCTTCGAGGAAATCGTCGGAGCATTTCTCGACGGCGGACACGCGCACGAGCCGCGGCTCACCGAACAGAGACGGACTCGCCAGGCTGGCTAATTCGCCGCGCGTATAACCGTCGGCGGCCACATCGCTCACCTCGAGTGCGGGGTCTTCGGCACGCAGGAATTCTCGCAACGATTTCATCGCACGGTCGGCAAGAAAACCCTGTGGACCCGAGACGAGGACGACCGGGGCCGGGCGGATCTGATTCCACGACACCTGCGGGATCGCCACTTTGCCGGCGGGTTTCGCGCCCCCGCGGGCGTTCGTCGTGCGTGCTGCCGCCACGATGCTCCTTCTCGTCTCTCTCCAGATTAGCCGCCACCACCGACGCTCGGGGCCGCGCCCGACGTCCACACTTCGAGGAGCGCCCGTCCCGTGCTGGCCGCCGACGGACTGAGCGCCGGTCGCCCCACCGCGATGATGCCGTCCCGGTCGGTGCGGCGCACGCGGGCGCCGATGCGCTCGAGCGTTTTAAGGATGGACGGCGACGGATGCCCGTAGTCGTTCTTGCCGACCGAGACGAGGCCCAGGGTGGGCCGCAATCGTTCGTAGACCAGGCTGCTCTGGTCTTTCGAACCGTGGTGGGCGACTTTGACCACGTCGACATCGGCCGGGACGAGACGAGTTCGGCGCAGGCGGTTCTGCGCGTCGGCGCCGAGGTCGCCGAGAAACACCGCGGAGAGGGCGGCAGATGCCACGCCATCACCGGTGGCCCCGAACGAGCGGCGGGTTTCGAGCACCACACTCGCATCGTTGCCCGGTTCGATCTCACCGCGAACGGGTGGCCAGAGAACGTTCCACTCCGTGGTCTCACCCAGCCTGCCGTTCTCGCCCGCGCGGACCTGCCGCACGATCGCTCCGCCGCCAGACAACGCGTCGACGATGCGTTCATCGGCGGGCCCGTCCGTGGGGCCCACGAGCACCTCGCTGACTCGGCCCACGACCGCCGGATACGCTCCCACGTGATCGCTGTCGAAATGCGTCAGCACGAGCAGGTCGAGCCGTGTGACACCCAGGCGGGTGAGGCAGCGGGTGAGGCGCTGCTCGTCGTCCCCGACATCGATGAGACCGAAATGGGGTCCGTCTCGGAGAACCGTCGCGTCCCCCTGCCCGACGTCGCACGAAGCAACGGCCCACTCCCCCGGTGGCGCCGACGCGTCGCGGACGGCGACCGGCGCGATCGTGCCGGCCGCGATACCGAGCACCGCCACAGATCCGGTGGCCAGCACCCTGCTGAGAAGCGGCCGCTGCGCTCTCATCGCCAGTGCCAACCCGCCGCCGAGAACGAGCACGAGGGTCGTGAGAAGAACCCCCGCGAGTCCGGGCGGGAGCGGAAGCCTCGCGGCCGGTGCGTTCTCGAACCACGCTGCAACCTGGGCGATCCAGGCAGCCGGAATCCACGCGACCGCTGCGATCGGTAGCGCCAGGAGGGGGTTCACGGCGCTCAGAAGACACGCGACGAGGCCCAGGATGGTGGCCGCCGGCGCCGCGGGACCGGCCAGCAGGTTCGCCACCACGCCATAGACCGCCAGGGTGGGGTCGAGCAACACCAGGACCGGCTGGCACGCGAGTTGCGCCGCCAGAGGAAGGGCGAAAGCCGCGGCTATGGGACGCGGCGCAACGCGGGCGAGAAGATCGGTGAGCGGTCTTGTCAGAACGAGCAGACCCGCCGTGGCAAGCACCGAGAGTGCAAATCCGTAGTCGCGCGAGAGCCACGGGTCCGCGATGAGGAGCGCTACGACGACGGTGCACAGCACGGCGAGTCCGGCCGCCGGTCGTCCGCTGGCGAGAGCGACCAACACGGCACAGGCCATCACCGATGCACGGATGACGCTCGACTCGGGGGTGACGAGCACGACGAAGGCGACGAGCAGGAGAACGGCCAGACCGATCCGCATGCTGCGCCGCAGACCCATCGCGGCCCCGATGGCGAAACCGATCGCGACGACGATGGCGCAGTTCGCGCCCGATACCGCCGTGAGGTGGCTGAGGGAACTCGCCGTCATGGCAGCATCGAGGTCGACGCCGACGGCGCTCGTGTCCCCGATGGAGAGGCCCGGCAATAACTGACCGCCCCAACCAGGGAGCACACTCGCGACCCCCACGAACGATCGGCGGAGCCCGTGCGCCCAGCCCAGGGCATCCGGAGCGGGACTGATCGAGGCCGGGCGCTCATCGCTGAAGACGAGGGCCGACACCCGGTCACCCACCTCGGCGAGCTGCCACCGCCCGGTCACGCGCACAACGCTGCCGAGCGGCGGGCCGCCCGTCTCGGCGACGTCGGGGGCGAAGACGAGCACGGGGAATTCCGCGGATCGCTGGTCGCGCCCCAACTGCAGCCGGGACACCTGGGCGCGGAAGCGCACGGACGGTACCGCGGATGAGTCGCTCCATTCGGCTTCGGCCGGTCGATCGACCGGCGAGCTCAGCGACGTGACCGTGACGTCCGCCGTCAGCGGGCGCGAACCCGATGCCCAGTGCTGAAGGACCTCGGGGTGTCGCCCTTCGGCCCGGACGGCTATGACGCCCGCCACCGCACAGGAGGCCGCCAGCGCGATCACCATCGCCAGCGACACATCCCGTCGCGAGACGACGCGGGCGTGGCCGACGAGCGAGGCCAGCCGCGCCGGTCGCCCCTGCCTGCCGACACGCTCCGCGCAGGCGTCGACGAGGACGATCGCGGCCACGATCACCGCACCCACCGCGACCAGTCCGGGGGCGGCCCCCGGCATTCCTACGACGGTGCCCGCCGTGGCCCAGGCGACCATCGCCGCCGCGACGAGACCGTACCGACGGCTCATAGCGTGACGAGGTCTTTGAGCGACTCGAAGGTCTTGTCGCCGACGCCGTCGACGTCGTTGAGGTCCTCGATCGCCGAGAAGGGCCCGTTCTCGGCCCGCCAGGCCAAAATCTTGGCGCTCAGCGAGGGACCAACCCGCGGCAGCGTCTCGAGCTCAGCTGCCATCGCCGTATTGAGATTGACCTTCCCCGCCGCCCCCGAGGGGCCCGTGGCCCCGACGCCTGAGGAGCCGGGGCCCCCGTCCGCCGCGGAAGCGGCCGCGCCTGCCGACGATGTGACCGGAGTGGGATCATCTCGCCGCGGAACGAGGATCTGCTCGCCGTCGACGACGTAACGGGCCAGGTTGACCCCGCCCTCGCGCGCCTCGGCGGTGACGCCACCCGCCTGCGCAACCGCGTCGAAGACCCGTGCACCGTCGGCGACCTCGACCAGACCGGGTTTCGCCACCGCACCCGTGACGTGCACGAAGAGCGAACGCGTCGACCCCGATGCCCCGCCGGCAGCCCCCGAGTCGTCCCGGCCCGCGCCTGTCGCTCCGCCCTGTGCCGCCGGGGTGCTCGGCGCCCCGGAAGATTCCGGCGCGGCCGTCGGCCTGGTCGTCGCGGCAGCCATCCCGACCGTTGTCAACGACCCCGCCGAGCCCGCGGCGACAGGCGATAGCCACCACGCCACGAGGAATGCCGCCACCGCGGTGGCGAGGATGACGATCACGGTGCGCCGCTGTGCGCGCGCAGCATCTCTCGCCCACGACACCTGTCGCACCACGCGGCGACCGAGCGCTGCTGCACCCGATCGGCGTGTTCGACGCAGGGCGATATCGGGGGGCGAGGCGGGATCGGTGACAGGCATGCACACACGCTACGAGGGGCGGCAGGCGGCCGAACGGGATGGGCGGGTTCGGTGGAGAGAAGCGCGTCATTGACCTTGTGCAGAACGCACGGTCGGCGGCATCGGCCTCCACCGACCCAGCGATCAACACCAGCGAAAAGCGGAAGGGCCCGCGACCAGTGCGGTCGCGAGCCCTTCCCGAGAACCGTCGGACTAACCCTTCACGGCGATGTTCACCACGCGCGGCGCGCGCACGATCACGTTGGCGATCTCGCGGTCGCCCACGGCCTTCACGATGGAGGGCAGCGCGCGCGCCAGCTTCTCGAGCTCGGCGCCGTCGATGCGCGGCGAGACCTCGAGGCGGTCGCGCACCTTGCCGTTGACCTGCACGACGCACGTCACCTTCTCCTCGACGAGCAGCGTCGGGTCGGCCTTGCGCCACTGCGTGGCAGCGACGGTGGCCTCGTAGCCGAGCATGTTCCACATGTCCTCGGCCGTGTAGGGCGCGAAGAGGTTGAGGGCCATGGCAATGACCTCGGCGGCCTCGCGCACGGCGGGGTCGCCCGCGCCGGCACCCGTGTCGATCGTCTTGCGGGTCACGTTGACGAGCTCCATGAGGCGGGCCACGACGACGTTGAACTTGTAGGACTCGACAAGGCCCGGCGCATCCGCCAGGAAGCGGTGCGTCTGGCGGCGCAGGGCCTGGTCACCGTTCTTCCACACGACATCGGGCGACGACGTGACGTCCTGGGCGATGCGCCACGCGCGGGCCAGGAATTTGGAGGAACCGGCGGGTGAGACATCCGCCCAGTCGATGTCGTCTTCGGGCGGGCTCGCGAAGGCCAGCGTGACGCGCAGGGCATCAGCGCCGTACTTCTTCAGCTCGTCGGCGAATTCGACCAGGTTGCCCTTCGACTTCGACATCTTCGCGCCATCCATGAGCACCATGCCCTGGTTGAGCAGCGATGTGAACGGCTCGGTGAAGCTCAGGTAGTCGAGGTCGAACAGCACCTTGGTGATGAAGCGCGAGTAGAGCAAGTGCAGGATGGCGTGTTCGACGCCGCCCACGTACTGGTCGATCGGCGCCCACTTCTCGGCCAGCTTCTTATCGAAGGGCTGCGTCGCATCCTTGGCCGACAGGAAGCGCAGGTAGTACCACGAGCTGTCGACGAACGTGTCCATGGTGTCGGAGTCGCGCTTGGCGGGGCCTCCGCACGACGGGCAGGCCACGTTGATCCAGTCCTCCGCGGCGCCGAGCGGGCTCGTGCCCTTCGGCTGCAGGTCGAGGCCGTCGGCGGCGGGCAGCGCGACGGGCAGCTGGTCGAGCGGCACGGGCACCTCGCCACACGCCTCGCAGTGGATGATCGGGATGGGTGCACCCCAGTAGCGCTGGCGGGAGACGAGCCAGTCGCGCAGGCGGTAGTTCTTGGCGCTCTTGCCGAGACCGGAGCCCGCCAACGCCTCGGTGATCTTCTTGATCGCGTTGTTCTTCGACAGGCCGTCGAAGGGGCCCGAGTTGATCAGGCGGCCGGTGCCCGTGAGCGCCTCGCCCGTCTGCTTGGGGTCGACAGGCGGCAGGTCGTCGGGCAGCTCGCCGTCGACGAGCACGGGGATGGCGCCCGTGACGGGCTGGTTGACGTCAACGACCACGCGCACGGGCAGGTCGAAGGCACGCGCGAAGTCGAGGTCGCGCTGGTCGTGCGCGGGCACGGCCATGACGGCACCTGTGCCGTAGTCGGACAGCACGTAGTCGGCGGCCCAGATCGGGATGCGCTCACCCGTCAGCGGGTTCTTCGCGTAGCGGTCGAGGAACACGCCGGTCTTCTCGCGCTCCGTGCTAAGACGGTCGATCTCGCTCGTGCCCTGGACCTTCTCGAGGTAGTCCTGGAACGCCATGCGCACCTCGGGCGTCGAACCGGACGCCAGCTCGGCGGCCAGATCGGAGTCGGGCGCGACCACCATGAAGGTCACGCCGTAGAGCGTGTCGGGGCGCGTCGTGTAGACCGAGATCGGCTCGGAGCGACCCTCGATCGTGAACTGCACGTCGGCGCCCGTCGAACGGCCGATCCAGTTCTTCTGCATGCTCAGAACCTTGGTGGGCCACTTGCCCTCGAGCTGGTTCAGGTCGTCGATCAGGCGGTCGGCGTAGTCGGTGATGCGGAAGTACCACTGCGTCAGCTTCTTTTTCGTGACGAGGTGGCCGCACCGCTCGCAGCGACCGTCGACGACCTGCTCGTTGGCCAGCACCGTCTGGTCGTTGGGGCACCAGTTGACCTGGCTGGCCTTGCGATAGGCGAGACCCTTTTCATAGAGCTTCAGGAAGATCCACTGCGTCCAGCGGTAGTACTCCTCGTCGCTCGTGTGCAGCTCGCGATCCCAGTCGAACGAGGGCGCGTAGGTGCGGAACGAGCGCTTCTGCTGGTCGATGTTGTCGTACGTCCACCCACGGGGGTCGATGCCGCGCTTGATGGCCGCGTTCTCGGCGGGCAGGCCGAACGAGTCCCAGCCGATGGGGTGCAGCACGTTGAAGCCCTGCTGGCGCCAGTAGCGTGCCACGACGTCGCCCAGACCGAAGGCCTCGGCGTGACCCATGTGCAGGTCGCCCGAGGGGTAGGGGAACATGTCGAGCACGTACTTGCGCGGGCGCGTGTCGGACTCGTCATCGGTGCGGAACGGCTTCATCTCGTCCCAGATGGGAAGCCATTTGTCCTGGATCGCCTGGAAGTCGTAGCGGTCGGGGGCAACTGCACCAGCACCGGCGTCGGTGCTCGCTACAGACGGGGTGCTCTCGGACACGGCACTCTCGGGCGTTTCACGCTCAGACACAGCACTCTCAATTCGTTCGGGAAAATGAGGCCGGGGGATGTCGCGGCATCCGCACTCTGACGGCCCAAATCTCAATGCTACTAAACCTTGGGCGGGGGCCCGGCATTCCGTGACGGCGCTCAGTCGGGCGGATGCTCGGAGGCCCCGAGTGCCGAGAGAGGCGCCCGCGCCTTGAGCACCATCTCGTCGACTTCGGCTGCGGCATCCGACGACCACGTGATGCCGCCACCCGCGCCCACGCTCGCTCCGTGCGCGTCGATGACGATGCTGCGGATGACCATCGAGAGGTCGAGTGTTCCGTCGGCTCCGACCAGGCCGAACGCTCCCGCATACACGCCGCGGGGTGCGCCCTCGAGCCCGCCGAGGATGTCGATCGCGCTCTGCTTGGGCGCCCCCGTCATCGACCCGGCCGGGAATGTCGAGGCGAGCACGTCGACCGCGTCGCAGCCGTCGGCCAGCTGACCCGACACCGTTGAAACGAGTTGGTGCACCTGCGCATAGCTCTCGACGTCGAAGAGTGTGTCGACGCTCACGCTGCCGAGCGCCGAAACGCGCCCCACGTCGTTGCGCATGAGGTCGACGATCATGAGGTTCTCGGCGCGCTCCTTGGGGCTGTCGCGCAACTCGTCGACGAGTTCGCGGTCGCGCACAGCATCGGATGCTCGGGGCCGCGTGCCTTTGATCGGTCGCACCTCGATGCGCCCCGAGCGGTCGAGGCCGAGGAACGTCTCGGGGCTGGCCGAGACGAGCGCCAGGTCGCCGAACCGAAGGAGGCCGCCGCGGTGCGTGGGGCTCGTGCGGCGCAGGGTGCGGAACACCTCGACGGCGTCGAAGGAGCCCGGCACGTCGATGCGGTTCGTGAGGCAGAGCTGGTAGGCGTCGCCCCGACCGATGCTCGCCCGGCAGCGGTCGATGAGCGCCCGGTAGGCGGCCCGGCCGTGGCGCCAGACCGGTTCGGGATGCGCGAGGCCCGGCGTCCCGGCCCGCTCCCCCGCCTCGACAGCGAGGTCGGTATGGCTGCCATCATCGGTGTCCGTGATGTCTGCGCCAGCGTGTGCGTGTGCATGTGCGTGTGCGTCTGCGCCGTGCGCCCGTTCGATCGAAGCCAGGACGACATCGGCCCAGTCTTCGCCAGCCTCGTCATCGATCCAGACGACCGATGCTCTGCGCGTCGCATGATCGACGACCACCAACCGCGTCACGCGCAGGAAGGCGGCCTCAGGGGTTACGCGGTCGACGGAGCGCCGCGCTGCATTGATGCGCGGTTCAGTGTCCGTGCCGGCAACGATGCTCCCGACAGCGACAGCGTCCTGGGCGGCGCGATTCTCTCGATCGACAGTGTCACTCGAGGTGGGACGCGCTCTCGTCGTCGATGATCGCTCGGCCCGCCACTCATAGCCAAGGAAGCCGACCCAGCCCGGCGCGAATTCGCCGAGTGAAGGTCGCTGGCCCCCTGCCTCAGACCTCCCGTCGAAACGCTGCCGAAAGTGCTCCCCGATGTCCGCGACAACGGTGACCACAGTGACGTGGCCGTCGTCCGTGGCGGAATCGCGGTTCGCACGAATACCCGATGCATCTCCCTGCACGACGAGCTCGTCGCCCGTGCCGAGGTAGCTCAGGCCGTCCGTGGCGTCGGCACCTGCATCCAGCCAGAAGCTGAAGGGATGCGCCGCGAACAGGTCGTCGTAGAGACACTCGGTGCTCACGCCATCCGCGAGGTCGACCACCCGCTCGCCGAACGCCACGCCGTGCCAGCGCTCGGGCTCGGGCTCGGGCTCGCGCTCGGGGCCAGAAGAGGGGGCGGATGTCACCCCCACAGCTTACGGTCGCTGCGCCTCGCTGAGCCGGGCATCGCCGTCGGGTCGCAACGTGAGGCGGCGGCTGAACAATCCGGCCGGAACATCGGTGTGCGAGATCAGGATGACGGTGCGCTGGTTTCCCGCCGCCGCCACCAGGTCGCGCACCAGCGCGTCGGCCAGGTCGGCCTCGACGTTGGCGGTCGGCTCGTCGAGCACCAGCACCGGGAAGTCGTGCAGCAGCGCGCGGGCGAGTGCGATGCGCTGGGCCTGGCCGCCCGACACGAGCGACCCGCGCTCACCGACGCGCGCATCGAGACCATCCCGACCCGCGACCCAGGAGTCGAGGCCCACGCGGCGCAGCACGTCGAGCAGCTGCGCGTCGTCGGCGTCGTCCTTGGCGAAGAGCAGGTTCTGTCGGATCGTCTCGTCGAACAGGTACGGCGTCTGCTCGGAGAGCCCCACGATGCGGCGCACCTCGTCTTGCGGCATCCGCTCGGCGGGCACGCCGTCGATGAGATAACCGCCGTCGATGTCGACGAATCGCACGAGCGCCTGCGCGAGGCTCGTCTTGCCGGCCCCGCTCTCGCCCTCGACGAGCAACCGGTCCCCCGGCTCGAGCGTCACGGTGACGCCCCGCACGGCCGTCTCGACACGCCCCGGCCACCGCACGCTGAGGTCGGAGAGCTCGATGCGCGGCATTCCGGTCGACGCGCGCTGTCCGTTCACGACGGCCGGGTCATCCACGGGGATGCCGGCGGGCACCGTCGCGGGCACCACCTCGGCGATCCGCGCGGCGCTCGACCGCACCTGACGGAAGACCCCGACCGCGACGGGCACCATCGCCACGATCTCGAACACCGCGAGCGGCACGAGGGCGATGACGGCCAGTTCGGGCGCGCTCAGGGTTCCGGCACCGAAGGCCGGGATGCCCGCGATGACGGCGACGACGACCGCGAGGCCCGAGAACAGGCTCAGGGTGGCGGCCGCGATGCCGGCACCGCCGGCGCGGCGCACGACGGCCTGCGTGAGGTCGGCATCCGCTCGCTCGATGCGGGCGCGCGCGGCGGCGTCGGCACCGTAGGCGGTCAGCACGTCGAGGTTGTTGAGGTAGTCGAGCAGGGCGTCGAGCACGGCGGCGCGGCGGGGCGCGATCGAGCGTTCGGCGCGCGCGGCATAGCGCGTGACCCAGAAGGCGCTCACCGCGAAGGCGAGTACGAGGCAGACGGCGAGGCCCACGGCCGCGACGGGCGACAGTAACGCGACGCCCACGACCGCCACGACGGCGACGCCGAGCGACGTGACGATGGGCTGCACGACGCGGAGAGGCAAATTCTGCAGGTCGTCGACATCCGAGACGAGGGCCGACAGCAGCGAACCGCGTTTGGCGCGGCCGAGACCCCCGGGAGCGAGCGGAATCAGGCGGCGCAGCACCTCGACGCGCACGATCTCGAGCTGGCGGAAGGCCGCGTCGTGACTGAACAGGCGCTCGAGGTAGCGGAAGAAGGCCCGGCCCAGGGCGAACGCGCGCACCCCGACCACGGCGATCGACAGGAAGAGGATGGGCGGCTGCTCGGCAGCCTTCGTGATCAACCACGCGCTTGTCGCGAGCAACGCCACCGTGCAGAACGCAGCCAGGATTCCGACGAGGATGCCGGGCAGCGCGACCCTCAGCCGCGGCTGAGCAAGCCTCAGGATGCCGCGAGCCTCGGCGCGCGTATCACCCACAGTGTTACGGCTCATCGTTCCACCCCTCTCGGCGCACCCGTTGTTGCACGGGTCCGCGCTCGTGCGGTCGCCCCTGCCGCCGAGACAGGCGCGATGGTGACCACGGCGTCGGCCGCGCTCAGGAACGCCTGACGATGGCTGACGACGATCACGGCCACTCCCGCCCGTGCGACCTCGCGCAAGCGAGCGATCAAACGCGCCTCGGTTGCATGGTCGAGAGCCGAGCTGGGCTCATCGAGCACGAGCACGCGGCATCCGCGACTCTCGAGGCGATAGAGCGCACGGGCGATGGCCACGCGCTGCGCCTGACCGCCCGACACACCCGAACCCCCGACGCCCAACTCCTGTCGCGGGTCGAGATCGGCAATCGCGGCACGCTCGAGCGATCGACGCGCGAGCTGTTCGTCGGGTTGCGCATCGCCCAGCGCCACGTTCTCGGCAACCGAGCCGAAGATGAGCCCCGGCTTCTGACCGGCCCACGCCAACCAGGCGCGATCGTCCGCCGATCGATCGGATGCGACATCCCGGCCGTCGACGGCGATGCGGCCCACGGCCGGCACGAACCCGTTCAGCGCCGCCACGATCGTCGACTTGCCCGAGCCACTCGGCCCCGACAGCACCGTGAGCGAACCGGCCTCGAAACGAGCGGAGAAGTCCTGCACCACGACGTCGTCCCCGTAGGAGACGGACAGACCGCTGACCGCCAAACCGGCTGCGACGGGCGCGGTCGGAGCAGACGGATCGGCCTCAGCGCCACGGAGCGATGATGCGACGGGCACGCCCGAAGACGCGACGGGGGCCGGCTTCGCACCCTGCCCCGCCCGACGCGCCCGCGCCTCATCCAGGATCGCGAATGCCTCATCGGCCGCCGTCACGCCCTCGGCCGCCGCGTGGAAGTTCGCCCCCACCTGCCGGATCGGCAGAAACGCCTCGGGCGCCAACAGCAAGACGAACAACCCGGCGGGTAGCAGCATCGATCCATCCACGAGTCGCAGACCGACCGACACCGCGACGATCGCCACCGACAGGCTCGCGGCCAGCTCGAGCGCGAAGCTCGACAGGAACGACACGCGCAGCACCTTCATGGTCTCGACGCGGTACTCACGCGTGATGCGCGACATCCGCTCGACCTGTCGGTTCTGTCGGCCGAAAATCTTGAGGGTCGCCAGCCCGCCGAGCGTGTCGACGAACCCGCGCGACAGCCGCCCGAGCGCCTGCCACTGCCTCTGCTGCACGGCCTGCGTGGCCCAGCCGATCAAGATCATGAAGACGGGGATGAGCGGCAGCGTAACGATCACGATGACGGCCGACAGCCAGTCGGTCACGAACATCGAGAGCACGATGACGGGTGTGGCGATGGCGGTCAGCAGCAGCTGCGGAATGTACTTCGAGAAGTAGTCGTCGAGGGCGTCGACGCCGCGCCCCGCGAGCGTCGCGATATCGCTCGACGAGCGGCCTGACATCCAGGCCGGCCCCAGGGTGGTGGTCGCGTCGACGATCTGCGTGCGCAGCTCGCTCTTCACGCGCGCCGCCGCCCGGGCCGAGAGGGCGTCGTTGGCCCAGACGAGAATCGCCCGAATCAGGATGACCGCCACCAACCAACCGACGAACGGCCACAGTGTGTCGAGCGGCGCGCCGTCGATGGCCCGCGTGATGAGCGTCGTGAGCAGGAACGCGAAGGCGACGATGCACCCGGTGGTGGCGAGGCCGACAGCCCCACCGGCCACCAGGAACAGTCGCGCGCTTTTCGCGTAGCGCAGCAGACGCGGATCGAGGGGTTTCACCGTGTCAGGCTAGTGCGCGGCGGTTTCGATGTGCGAACGGGAGACCCGCTTGCGGAACACCCAGTAGGTCCAGCCCTGGTAGAGCAGGATGAGCGGCAGCGCGATCACGGCGACCCAGCTCATGACCTCGAGCGTGTACTGCGTCGACGACGCGTTCGCGATGGTGAGGCTGTTGGCGGGATCGTTCGAGGCGGGCATGACGGCCGGGAACAGCGCCACGAAGAGCGTCAGCACGGCCGCCGCGATGGTCGCCGCCATGAGGGCGAACGCGCGCCCCTCCTTGCCGAGGGCATTGGCCACGTAGGCGAGGATCAGCAGCACGGCCGCCGCCGCGGCACCGATCACGACGCCCGACTTCTCGGGGTGCGCCAGCACCGTCCAGGCGAGGAACGTCGCGGCCACCAGGATCGTGGCGATGCCCGAACGCGCCGCCAGCTTGCGGGCCCGCTCGCGCAGCTCCCCGTCGGTCTTCAGCGACACGAAGATGACGCCGTGCGTGAAGAACAGCAGCAGGGTGGTGAGCCCGCCGAGCAGCGCATACGGGTTAAGCAGGGCGAAGAAGCCGCCGATGTAGTTGTGATCGGCGTCGAGCGGCACACCCTGCACGATGTTCGCGAAGGCCACACCCCAGAGCAGGGCCGGGATGGCGCTGCCCACGATGATCATGGTGTCGAAACGCTTCTTCCACGACGCCTCGGGCCGCTGGTGCCGATACTCGAACGACACACCGCGGATGATGAGGGCCAGCAAGATGAGCAGGAGCGGCAGGTAGAACCCGCTGAACAGCGTGGCGTACCACTCGGGGAACGCGGCGAACAGCGCTGCGCCCGCCACGATCACCCAGGTCTCGTTGAGGTCCCAGACGGGCCCGATGGTGTTGATGATGACGCGCCGATCGGTGTCGTCCTTGCCGAGGAACGGCAGCGACATGCCCACACCGAAGTCGAAGCCGTCGAGGACGAAGTAGCCCACGAAGAAGAAGGCGACGATCCAGAACCAGAGGATTCCGAGGTCCATGATTATTCTTCCTGTCTCGCTAGTAGACGGTGGTGACCGGTTGGTGGATGCCGGACTCTTCGTCGACGGCGGGGGCATCGTCGGGCCCCTTCTGGGCGGCCTTCTTGATGAGCTTGAACTCGACCACCGCGAGGGTGCCGTACACGGCCGTGAACGCGATCAGCGAGATCAGCACGTCGAGGCCCGTGATGTTCGGGGACACTCCGTCGGCAGTTTTCAGCAAGCCGAACACGAGCCACGGTTGGCGACCCATCTCGGTGAAGACCCAGCCGACGATCATGGCGGCGAGTGACGCGGGGAACGACCAGATCGCGATCTTCCAGACCCACTTCTGCTCGGGCATGCGCCCCTTGCGGGTCAGCCAGAGACCCGTGAGGGCCACGAGGATGTGGAAGATGCCGAGGCCGATCATCCAGCGGAACGACCAGTAGGTGACCCAGATGATAGGCGTGTAGTCGCCGGGGCCGTAGAGCTGCACATACTGCGCCTGCAGGTCGTTGATGCCCTCGACGGTTCCATTGAAGGTGTGCGTCGACAGGAACGAGAGCAGATAAGGGATGCGGATCGAGAACAGTTCGTGCACGCCGTCGGGTGTGCCGAGCGTGAAGATCGAGAAGGATGCATCCGCCCCCGTCGACGTGTGATACATCGCCTCGGCCGCCGCCATCTTCATGGGCTGCGTCTCCACCATCGCGAGGCTGAGCTGGTCGCCCGCCAGGGTGGTGAGGGCGCCCGCGATCAGCATGGTCCACAGACCGAACTTCAGGGCCGGCTTCATGGTGTCGAGGTGCTGGTTGCGGGACAGGTGGTAGGCCGCAACCGTGATGACGAGGCCGGCCGAGACCATGAAGCACGCAAAGATCGTGTGCGGGAATGCCGCGAGGGCGACCTTGTTGGTGAGCACGTCGACGATCGAGGTGAGCTCAGCCCGGCCGCGCTCCTCGTTGATCTGGAAGCCGACGGGGTTCTGCATAAACGCGTTGGCCGCAATGATGAAGTACGCCGACAGGATGCTGCCGATGGCCGCGGCCCAGATGGTCAGCAGGTGGATCTTGGGCGAGAGCTTATCCCAGCCGAAGATCCAGAGACCGATGAAGGTGGCCTCGAAGAAGAAGGCGAGCAGACCCTCGAGCGCGAGCGGGGCGCCGAAGACATCGCCGACGAAGCGGGAGTAGTCGGACCAGTTCATACCGAACTGGAACTCCTGCACGATGCCCGTCACGACACCCATGGCGAAGTTGATGAGGAAGATCTTGCCGAAGAACTGCGTCATCTGCAGGTAGTGCACCTTGCCGGTGCGCACCCAGGCGGTCTGGAAAATGGCGACCGTGGTGGCCATTCCGATCGTCAGGGGGACGAACAGGAAGTGGTAGATGGTCGTCAGACCGAACTGCCATCTCGAGAGAAGCAGCGGGTCGAGTAGTTCGTTCACTGGAAGCTCCGTTTTCGAAGGTCCGCTAGCGGCTGATCCCCCGGGCAGCGTGTCGCCGGATCGGCGGAATCGAGCGGGTTTGGTGTCCCGCTGCCTCCATCGTAGCGCGATTTCGGCCTGTGGTCTGACCACACACTCACCTTTTCGGAAAGGCACAAAAACGAGCCCCGTTCACCGTGTGAATATCGGGTCTTCTCCAGCCTCGATCACTAGGCTTCGGCTCGTGAACGACATCCTCATGTGGCTGCTCGACCTCGTCCAGAGCGTCGACCCCGTCCTGCGCACAGTGCTGGCCGGGCTGGGCATCTTCCTCGAGACATCCGTTCTCGTCGGCCTCGTCGTTCCGGGCGACACCATGGTGCTCGTGGCCTCGACGGCCGTCGACGGGCCCGTGCAATACCTCTCGATGGTGCTCGTCGTCATCGCGGGCGCCCTCGGCGGCGAATCGGTCGGGTTCGCGCTCGGCCGCTACTTCGGCCCCAAGATCCGGGCGTCGCGCCTCGGCCGAAAGATCGGCGAGAACAACTGGGTGCGCGCCGAGAACTACCTGCAGCGCCGCGGCGGCATCGCGGTCTTCGTGTCGCGCTTCCTGCCGGTGCTGCACTCGCTCATCCCGCTGACCGTCGGCATGAGCACCATGACCTACCGCAAGTTCATGGCCTGGACCATCCCGGCCTGCGTCATCTGGTCGGCCGCCTATGTCACGGTCGGCTCGGTCGCTGCGGGCACGTTTCGCGAGCTCTCCGAGAAGCTGCACTTCGCGGGCTACCTCTTCGTCGGGGTCATCGTCGTCTTCCTCGTGGCCGTCCTCATCGTCAAGAAGGTGCTGCACCGCAGCGAAGAACGACACATGACGGCGGATGTCGGGGCCGTCGCGGCTGGCGACGCGGTTAGCGACGCAGCCGGCGAACCCGCCGCCCCTGACAACTCCGCCGACCCCTCGGCCCCCTCGTCGCACGCAACCCCCGAGGCAGGGGCCGCAGACATGACAGACTTGACGGGTGCCCCACGACAGCGACCGCTCCCCCGACGCACCCCTCGTCGCCCACGCTAGACGAACGCTTCACCGCGCCGCCCGCATCGACGACGCCGTGCAAGATTGGCGCCACCGTCGCGCCCGCAAACGCGGTGACATCGCCACGGTCGTGCCCTTCACGGGCTACGGTTCCACCACCTGGGTGCGCGTCCTCGCGCGCGTCGTGCTCACGCCGCCGAAGGTCGCCGCTCCCAAGAAAGACCTCGACAAGCCCGATGAGCGCATTCGCGGGTGGCGCAGCTTCACGAGCATCCCCGTCGTCGAGGCGGATGTCTGGGTGCAGGTCGGCGACACGAAGCACCGCGTGCAGGCCGACCGCGGGGGCGTCGTCGACGTCGTCGTCACGGCCGACCTCGCGCCCGGCTGGCAGAGCATCACGCTCGGCACCGAAGACACCGAGCCCGTCGAGGCCCGCGTCTACATCGTCGACCCCAGCACGCGTCTCGGCGTCATCTCCGACGTCGACGACACCGTCATGGTCACGGCGCTCCCCCGTCCATTCGTGGCGGCGTGGAACACGTTCGTGCTCGACGAGCACGCGCGCACACCCGTCCCCGGCATGGCCGTCATGCTCGAGCGGCTGACCCGCAGCCATCCGACCGTGCCCGTCATCTATCTGTCGACCGGCGCCTGGAACGTGGCGCCCACGCTGACGCGCTTCCTGTCGCGCAACCTTTACCCGTCCGGCCCCCTGCTGCTGACCGACTGGGGCCCAACGCACGACCGCTGGTTCCGCAGCGGCCGGCTGCACAAGGAGACGAACCTGCGCCGGCTCGCGGACGAGTTCCCCGACATCCGGTGGCTGCTCGTGGGCGACGACGGCCAGCACGACGAAGAGATCTACGGCGCGTTCTCCGAGGAGCGCCCCGAACATGTCGCGGGTGTCGCCATCCGCCAGCTGTCCCCGGGTGAGGCCGTCCTCGCCGGTGGGCGCTCCAAGCCCGACGAGCACGCCCCCTCGCAGGCACGCTGGATCTACGCGCCCGACGGCGCCGGGCTGCTCGACCGCCTGTCGGAGTTCGATCTGTCCTAGGAAGCGTCCTCGGGTCGCGCAACGGCCCGACAATCGATGCCATTCGGGTCGCACACCAGCCCGAGAACCGATGCGAAGGGAGAACGGGATGGCTCGCAAAAACCGGTTGCGGTCGCTGACCCTTGCGACACCCATCCGCACCCCCAAGCGCCTGCCGTTCATCCAGGCGGTCAAGACGTCGGTCGCCACCATCGCGGCCTGGTTCGTGGCCATCACCGTTCTGCCCGGCCAGCTGCCGATCTTCGCGGCCATCGCGGCCCTGCTCGTCGTGCAACCGAGCGTCAACCAGTCGCTGGGCAAGGCCGTCGAGCGCAGCGTCGGTGTCATCGCGGGCGTGCTCATCGCGTCGGGTATCGGCATCGTCTTCGGCCAGCAGGGCTGGATCGTGCTCGCCGCGATCGTCGTGTCGATCCTCATCGGCTGGGCGCTGCGTCTCACCCCCGGCTCGTCGAATCAGATCCCGATCAGCGCCATGCTCGTGCTGTCGATCGGGGCGACCACCCCGAGCTATGCCGTCGACCGCATCATCGAGACCCTCATCGGTGCGGCCATCGGCGTCATCGTGAACGCCCTGATCGTGCCGCCCGTCATGATCGGCCCGGCCCGAGCGGATGCCGCAGCCCTCGTCGCCGAACTGGCCGCGAGCCTCGACCGCCTCGCCGACATCCTCGCCACGCCGCACAGCCACAGCGCCGTCGAGGGTGCCATGATCGAAGCCCGGCTGCTGCGCCCCATGCGCGACAAGGCCGTCGAGTCCCTGTCGAAGGGCGAAGAGTCACTCACGTTAAACCCGCGTCGGTCGACCCACCGCGACGAGCTGCGCCAGATTCGCGAGCTGCTCGACCGCCTCTCCCCCGTGGTCACCCGCACGATCGGCATGACCCGGGCCGTGCGGGACCACTACGACGCCACCCTCTCCGAGGAATCGACCGTGCAGCAGATCGCGCGCGAGCTACACCGGGCCGCGCACGACCTGCGGCTGCTCGATCGCCCGGCCG
This sequence comes from Okibacterium fritillariae, assembly GCF_052783725.1. NCBI lineage: Bacteria > Bacillati > Actinomycetota > Actinomycetes > Micrococcales > Microbacteriaceae > Okibacterium > Okibacterium fritillariae. The sequence continues at coordinate 1,487,229 of NZ_CP199917.1, read as the reverse complement.
GCGACGACCGCGACGAGGATGCCGAACCGGTGACGGCCGAGATCCCCGCGCTGACCGCGCCGCTCGTCATCCAGAGGCCGCATCCCGACCACTGGATCCTGATCGGCTCGCTGCTCGAAGACCTGCGGCGCGTGCGCGAAGAGATCGTGGGCGCGAACTCCTGAGCGGCGCCGGGCACAGAAAAGCGGCGGAGAGTCCCGAGGGATTCTCCGCCGCTTCTGTGTGGCCCCAGGGGGCGACAGGCTGACGATTCGTCAGGGGATGACGGGCACCTGTGGCGCCGACATCCGTGTCGCCTCTGTGGGCCGACGAGGTGAGACTACGCCTGGAGCGCGGCCTGCAGCTCGATGGTGATGGTGACCTTCTCGCCGAGCAGCACGCCGCCCGTCTCGAGGGCAGCGTTGTAGTTCAGGCCGAAGTCTTCACGGTTGATGACGGTGGTAGCGGTCGCGCCGGCCTTGTAGTTGCCGTACGGGTCCTGGCTGAAGCCACCGAAGTCGAAGTCGAACGTGACGGGCTTGGTGACACCCTTGATGGTGAGGTTTCCGTCAACCTTGAAGTCGCCCTTTTCCTGGCGAACGGCGGTCGAGACGAAGTCGATGGTCGGGTACTTCTCGGCCTCGAAGAAGTCACCGGTGCGCAGGTGGCCGTCGCGGTTGGGCTCGTTGGTGTTGATCGACTCGACCTTGGCGTGCGCGGTAACGCTCGAGTCGAGGGGGTTCTCGCCCGTGACGAGGGTGCCCTCGAAGAGGTCGAACGTGCCGCGGACCTTCGAGATCATGAGGTGGCGGATGCTGAAGCTGACTTCGGAGTGGGTGGGGTCGATGACCCAGGTGCCGGCCTTGTAACCGGGAATGTCGATGGTGTCCGTCATGAGGTGCTCCTTGTTCGTTCTGTGATCCGGATATCGGACCGTGGCGGGCTCATCGCCACCGAACTATGCAAACACATGTAAATGGATCTCTATTCCGGTTTCGGGAAACTTCTTCTGAACGATGATGGATGCCGGAGCACCGAGCTCCCGCCCGCACCGCAACACCCCTGATAAGATCGGGTTTCATCGGTTGCGGTCGCGCGAACCCTCGGCTCGCTGGCAGATGAACGCATGTTGCACCACCCGGCGTGTCGCATGCTCGACCGCCCGCACAAAAAGGGGTTTTCATGACGCAGCCCGTCGCCCACGCACCGATCGAGCCGATTGAGCCGCTCGGCGAGCCAACCGGCGCGACACTCGAGGGTTCGCTCGACGCGCGCCCCCTGCCCGTGCGCGATCGCATCCTCAACGCCGCGACAGCACTGTTCTACGCGGAGGGCATCCGAGCCGTCTCCGCCGACAAGATCATTCAGGCCGCCGGCATCACGAAGGTCACTTTCTACCGGTATTTCCCCTCGAAGGACGACCTCGTGGTCGCCTACCTCGAAAATCGCGCCGCGTGGGAGCGCGCCGGCATCAGTCACGTGCTGGCGCGGGCGGCAAACCATCCCTCGATCGCACTCGGCCTGGTGGCTCGCGCGCTCGGCGACGAGGCGTGCACACCGGGTTTCCGTGGGTGCGCCTTCCTGAACGCCGGTGCTGAATACCCAGACCCCGAACATCCCGTGCGCGTCGTCGTCGACGAACACCGCCGCTGGGGCATTCGCACCGCACGCGAGGCACTCGAGAAGATCGGGGTTCCCGATGCGGAGTCGGTGGCCGAAGAGCTCATGATGCTGCGCGACGGCGCCATGATCTCGGGGTATGTCAGCGACCCGGCGACCGTCGGTCAGAACCTGTTCAAGGCGGGGCGAGCGGTCATCCAGTATCGCGGCTGAGCCGCGCGCAGACGTGGCTCCCGAAAGATTTCACAACGGGATGTCTCGTCGTTGTCGTGTCGCCATATTCGACGCGTTCTGAGCAAAAAAATATGGTCTCGCAGAAGATTCTGCGAGACCATATTTCATGTTTTGGTGGATCTGAGGGGACTCGAACCCCTGACCCCCTGCATGCCATGCAGGTGCGCTACCAGCTGCGCCACAGACCCAGATTTTGTCTCCGATCGCTCGAAGCAACCTGTTTAGATTACTACACGAATCGGCCGAAGACGAAATCGAGACGGCACTTATCGCAGATCTTCTGCCGACGACTGCGTGACCTTCTCGGGCAGGGGCAAAACGGGGCAATCCTTCCACAGGCGTTCGAGCGAGTAGAACATGCGCTCTTCCTCGTGGAACACGTGCACGACGAGGTCGCCGAAGTCGATGAGCACCCAGCGGCCGGCGCCGTGGCCCTCGCGGCGCAAGGTTTTGTGCCCGGCCAGGTTGAGCTGGTCTTCGACTTCGCCGGCGATGGCCTGGACGTTGCGTTCGCTGCGGCCGGTGGCCAACAGGAAGACGTCGACGAACGGGAGGGGCTCGGACACGTCGAGCGCGACGAGGTCGTCGGCACCCTTCGAGTCGGCGGCTTCGGCGGCGATGGCCAGAAGCTCGAGCGAGGTGTCGCGTGCGGTCACGGTGTGGATCCTTTCACGGTGGGATGACCCCCCTGCGCCGCCACGGGCGGTGCGTTGATACGAGGGAGGGCTAGAAGGCACCCACGACGAAGCCGACGATCACCACGGCGAGCACGGCCGTGAGCAGGGCTCCGGCGGTGATGGCCAGGATGATGAGCAGGCGGTGGTCGCGGCTGGGTGCCGGAGGGTTGATCACGTCGCCGGTCTGCGTGTGCGTGCTGACGGCGCGGGCAGCCGAGACGGGGGTGCCGGCCGTTGCGGGCGCGGCATCTTCGTCGGCCTCGAACATGGTGTCGAGTTCGGCCTTGTCGAAGTAGTTGGGGTGCTGCCCGGTGGAGGACAGGCTCGCGGGCAGGTCGATCGAACCCGTGACGATCACGTTGCCGTTCGAGGAGATCGGACCGGTGAGCGAATCGTTGGACGGCATGGTGGGCAGGATGAGCGCATTCGAGGCGGCCTGCGCCTCGGCCGCTTCCACACCACGAGCGATGATGCGGTCGAAGGGCTGATCGTGGGGCACGGCCGTGCTGGCCGCGCTGCCCGAATCGAGCACCTGCTCGCCGAAACCTTCGGCCAGCTTGGGCGCTTCAGCGTCGGCGTCGGCGTCGGCGTCGGCAGCAGCCTCCGCGTCAGCGGTTTCGGCGGCCGACGAATCGTCGTTCTTCGTCGATTCGTCCGTATCCGAGCTGTCGACGACCTCGGGGACGACGATCGTCTCGGGGCGGTTCGCTGACGCGCCCGACGCCTGAGACGGGGACTCCGCTTCGGCGTCGACGATCTCGGCGTCGGTCGTCTCGCTGGTAGACGTCGCTGCACTGTCGTCGGCGCCGACGGGCGTGTAGCTCGAACGACGGGGTCCGGGGCGGCCGGATGCCTGCTCGCCGGCATCCGCAGTGGAGTCGAGGCTCTCGATGAGAGGGGCGGCGGCGGCCGGCTTGCCGATGAAGGCGGGACGAATGGGGGCGACCGGAGCGGCCGCCGATGCATCTTCTGCAGCCACGTCGGGCACAGCCTGGGCGGCTGCAGCCTCGCGCGCTGCGTCTTCCGCACGCTTGGCCTCTTGCGCGGCCTTCTTCTCGGCGCGCTTCGAACGCTTCGAGGACTTCGTGGGCGTCGGCTCTTCGGCCACGTCGACTTCGGCGTTGCTCGTGTCGTCCGCGGTCGCGTCGGCCGCGTTCTTGCCAGCACCGGTCTGGGTCGCGGCGTTCTGCGCTACCTGGCTCTCGGCAGCGTCGCTCGTGGCAGCGTCGTTCTCGGCAGCGTCGCTCGTGGCAGCATCGCCCGCGTCGGCGTTGCTCGTGCTTTCGTCGCGCTGGTCTGCGTCGCTCGTGTCGGCACCGTTCGTCGCCGGCGTCTCCCCCGCGGTGGCCGCGGCCGTCGCAGCACGGTGAGCCGCAGCATCCGCCGCACTGATCACGGGAACCGAAGCGGTCTTGGCCTTCTCGAGGTCGCGAGCCTGGCGCCGGGTCAACGGGATGCCGGCCTGCGCGCGCTTCTCGAGCTCGGCAATCTCTTCGACGGACAGAGTGGGTGCGGTCTGCCGGGCAGCTTCGGCCTTCTCGGCGTCGGTGGATGCATCGGCAGCGGCTCGCTCGGCCGCCTGAACGTCGGGAATCTGACCACCGGCGACGGCAGCCGACGTGGAAACGCGACGCGAACGGGTGGCGGGTGCGGCGGCCGGAACCGTCTTCGCGGCATCGCCCGAGTCTGCGGAACCCTCGGCAGCGCCGACGATGGGCACGCCTTGCGTGTCGACCCCGCGCCGCTCGCGCATCTGGCGGCGGGTGAGTTGTGGCTCGTCGGTGTTCGAACTCATGGGCTACTCCGGTAAAGGTGGTGTTTGGTGATGTACTGCACGACACCGTCGGGAACTAAATACCAGACCGGGAAACCCCGGTTAACCCGGCTTCGACAGTCGGTAGACGATATCGCCAGCGCAGGAACCTCCAGCAAGCTTACGTCTTGCTGTGGCAGCCCCGAAATGTTGAGCGGATGTCCCGGACGACTCACAGCGACGAAATGCGCCAGCGACCAGAGCTCGTCGTGGTCTTTCCAGCCGAGGATCTGGGCCACAGCATCGGCACCCGAGATGAAGAAGAACTCGGCGTCGGGCCGCTGTTTGCGCAGATCCCGGAGAGTGTCGATCGTGTATGTGGGCCCGCCCCGGTCGATGTCGACGCGGCTGACGGTGAACTGCGGGTTGGATGCCGTGGCGATGACGGTCATCAGATAACGGTGCTCGCTGCTCGTCACCGTCTGCTTGTGCCACGGGCTGCCCGTGGGAACGAAGATGACCTCGTCGAGGCCGAACGATTGCGCGACCTCGCTGGCCGCCACCAGGTGACCGTGGTGGATGGGGTCGAACGTTCCACCCATCACGCCGATGCGTGGCCGGGTGGTGCTCGCGGCGGAAGTCACAGGTCGTCGACTGCTATCTAGCGCCCGACTTAGTGGCCGTGGCCCGAGACGTCGTGGTCGTGAACCCGGCCCGCGCGGGCGTTGGCCTTGGCGGCGTGGCGGTTGGCGACATCGCGGTAGGAGAACGTGGCCAGGCCCAGGAGGATGAAGATGATGGCGGCGATCAGCGCATACATGAAGGTCGGCATGGGCAGCTCGACGTGCGCTTCGGCCGCGGCCAGCACGATGGTCGCAAAGGACATCAGTTCTCCGTTCGAAAGTTTTTCCCGGCCCCGTGCGCGTGATCACGCCAAAAGAGCCTCGTAGTAGTGTACCGGCTCGGCACCCGCTAGGCGCGAACCTGGCCGGACCCGCGCACGATCCACTTGGTGCTCGTCAATTCGGGCAGCCCCATGGGGCCGCGGGCGTGGAGCTTTTGGGTGCTGATGCCGACCTCGGCGCCGAACCCGAACTCCCCGCCATCCGTGAATCGCGTGGAGGCGTTGACCATGACGACGGCCGAATCGATCTCGGCGAGGAAGCGCTCGGCCGACGCGACGTCGTCGGTGATGATCGACTCGGTGTGGCCCGTGGAGTAGCGGCGGATGTGCTCGAGGGCCTCGTCGAGGTCGTCCACGATGCGCACCGCGATATCGAGCGTCATGTACTCGGTCTGCCAGTCGGCCTCGGTGGCGGGGGCGACGTCGGGGGCGAGGGCGGCCGTGCGGGCGTCGCCGTGCACGGTGACACCCGAGGAACGCAGGCGCTCGAGCACCTGGGGCAACACGCGCGCCGCGGCATCCCGGTGCACGAGGAGGGTTTCGACGGCGTTGCACACGCTCGGGCGCTGCACCTTGGCATTCTCGACGATGTCGACCGCCCAGTCTTCGCGCGCCGACGCGTCGAGGAAGATGTGCACGACCCCCGCACCCGTCTCGATCACGGGCACCTGCGAATCGCGCACGACAGTCTGGATAAGTGCAGCACTCCCCCGCGGAATGAGCACGTCGACGAGGCCCCGGGCCCGCATCAGCTCGGCGGCACCGGGACGGCCGAAATCGTCGATCGTGTCGACGGCCTCAGCGGGCAGCCCGGTGCTCGTGAGCGCCTCGCGGATGAGGGCGACGAGCACCCGGTTGCTGTTCTCGGCGGCCGTGCCACCGCGCAGAATGACGGCATTGCCGCTCTTCAGCGCGAGGGCGGCGATGTCGATGGTCACGTTGGGCCGCGCCTCATAGATCGCGCCGACCACGCCGAACGGCACGCGCACCTGATCGATCTTGATCCCGTTGGGCAGCGTGCTGCCGCGCACGGTCTGGCCGAGAGGGTCGGTGAGACTCGAGATCTGTCGCACGGCCGCGGCGAGTCCGTGCAGGCGCGACTCGTCGAGACGCAGTCGGTCGACGAGCCCCGGCGCGAGACCGTTCTTCTGGCCCGCCTGCAGGTCGAGCGCGTTGGCTTCGACGATGCGCTCGACGTTCGCTTCGATGCCCGCCGCGATGGCGTGCAGGGCGGCGACGCGCTGGTTTCCGGTCGAACCGGCCAGGATGCGGGATGCCGCACGCGCCGCGATCAGCCGCTCGTGCACACCCGACACCACGTCGTCGACGGGCCCGCCCGCCGCGGCCGCCGCGGGGCTGTCGTCACCGGAAACGTGCTGCGAAACATCGGCTGCCAGAGTCATGACCCGAGTTTAGCGATCGGGGCGCCGGGGCGACACCGTGTGACGGCCCGGCGATGAGTAGGTGGGACTGTGGAGCCAGACGACGAGCGGGGGCGACTGCGACGATGGGATGACGCGCGGGTTCCGTTACGGCGCCCAACGACGAGCGGGTGCGATCGTGTCGCTCGACGCCTAGCGCGGTTGAGGCTCGAACCAGGTGCCGATGGGCGCGCCCTCGAGCGCCTGCTCGACCAGGGCGGTGGCCGTGACGAGGACGGCGGTGCCGGCATCCGCTGCCAGTCGCGCGGCGGAGACTTTGGTGGCCGCTCCCCCGGTGCCGACGCCCGACCCCGAATCGCCGAACGAGACACCCTCGAGCTGCTCGCCCACGGCGACGTTGTCGATGCGCACGGCTCCCGGCTCGGACGGCGGCTTGGTGTAGAGCGCGTCGACGTCGCTCAACAGCACGAGCACGTCGGCGCGCACGAGCTGCGAGACGAGGGCCGCGAGCCGGTCGTTGTCGCCGAAGCGGATCTCGTGCGTGGCGACCGTGTCGTTCTCATTGACGATCGGCAGAATACGGAGCGACAAAAGCCGTTCCATCGCACGCTCGGCGTTGCTGCGGTGCGTCGGGTTCTCGAGGTCGCCCGCGGTGAGCAGCACCTGACCGGCGACGATGTCGTAGCGCCGCAGGCTGTCTTGATAGCGGTAGATGAGCACGTTCTGCCCGACGGCGGCCGCCGCCTGTTGCGTGGCGAGGTCGGTCGGGCGCGAGTCGAGGCGCAGGTGCGGCATGCCGGTCGCGATGGCACCAGAAGACACCAGGATGACTTCGACCCCCCGCCCGAAAGCCCGCGCGAGCGCGTCGACCAGGGGCTCGATCTGCCCGGCGTTCTCACCGGAGATCGACGACGACCCGACCTTCACGACGACGCGCCGGGCGGCGGCGATATCGCCGCGCCCGCGCACCTGCACAGCCTGCGCCATGGGTTACTCGGCTTTCTCCTCGGAGGAACCCTCGTGCTCGGCGCCGTCGGGGCCGGATGTCGGTGCCGAATCGGCCTCGGCATCGTTCTCCTCGTCGACGTTCCACAGCCCGGCTTCGCGCTCGCGCGCCAACTCGGCTCGCGCCTCGGCCTTGGCATCCATGCGCTCGAAGTAGTTCTCGCGGCGCTGGTTGCGCGTGGGACGGAAGTTATCGTCGAGTCGGGCGTCGGCACCACGCGGCGTGGTGATGAGCTCGGCCGTCGAGGTGAGCGTGGGCTCCCAGTCGAAGACGACGCCCTGGCCGGGTCCGATGACGACGGTGGAACCGGCGACGGCACCCGCCTTGAAGAGCTGGTCTTCGACGCCGAGCTTGGCCAGGCGGTCGGCGAGGAAGCCGACGGCCTCGTCGTTGGTGAAGTCGGTCTGAGCCACCCAGCGCTGCGGCTTCTCGCCGAGGATGCGGTAGACGTTGCCGTAGGTTCCACCCTCGACGACGACCTTGAAGCCGCTGTCGTTGACGGCCTGCGGACGGATGACGATGCGGGGACGCGCGGCGGCTTCGGCCTCGCGGGCGCGGCGTTCGGTCTCGACGAGCTCGCCGAGCGCGTAGGACAGCTGACGCAGGCCCTCGTGGCTCACGGTCGAGATCTCGAATACCCGGTAGCCGCGCGCCTCGAGGTCGGGCGTGACGAAGTCGGCGAGTTCGCGGCCTTCGGGCACGTCGATCTTGTTGAGCGCGATGAGCTGCGGGCGCTCGAGCAGCGGGGTCTGACCTTCGGGCACCGGGTATTTGCCGAGCTCGTTGAGGATGATGTCGAGATCGCTCAGCGGGTCACGGCCGGGTTCGAGCGTGGCGCAGTCGAGCACGTGCAGCAGGGCGGAGCACCGCTCCACGTGACGCAGGAACTCGAGCCCCAGGCCCTTGCCTTCGCTGGCACCCTCGATGAGACCGGGCACGTCGGCCACGGTGTAGCGCGCCTCGCCGGCCTGAACGACGCCGAGGTTGGGGTGCAGCGTGGTGAAGGGGTAGTCGGCGATCTTGGGCTTGGCGGCCGAGATGGCGGCGACCAGGCTGGACTTACCCGCGGACGGGTAACCGACGAGCGCAATATCCGCGACGATCTTGAGCTCGAGGAAGACATCGCCTTCCCAGCCCGGGGTTCCGAGCAGGGCGAAGCCGGGCGCCTTGCGCTTGGTGCTGGAGAGAGCCGCGTTGCCGAGGCCGCCCTGGCCGCCGGGGGCGACAACGAAGCGCATACCGGGCTCGACGAAGTCGACGAGCTCGTTGCCGTCGGCGTCTTTCACGACGGTGCCGACGGGAACGGCGAGTTCCATCTCTTCGCCCATGAAGCCGGCGCGGTGGTCGCCCATGCCGGCGCCGCCGTTCTGAGAGTGACGGTGGGGTGCGCGGTGGTAGGCCAACAGAGTGGTGGTCTGCGTGTCGGAGACGAGGACGATGTCGCCGCCGTGCCCGCCGTTGCCGCCGTCGGGGCCGGCGAGGGGCTTGAACTTCTCGCGTTTCACCGAAACGCAACCGTTTCCGCCGTTACCCGCACGCAAGTGCAGTGTTACTCGATCGACGAATGTCGCCACGAGCCCACCTCCTTCACCCTCATTTGTTCGCCGGATGTCGTCCGACGGTGTTGTAGCCAAAAAAACAGTGGGCGAGCCGAGGCTCGCCCACTGTCAGAAATCACTGCGGCGTCGTTATCGCGCCGCCGGCGAATCGATGCTTATTCGGCAGCCGATGCGACGATGTTGACGACCTTGCGGCCGCCCTTGTTGCCGAACTCGACCGCGCCGGCCGAGAGGGCGAACAGCGTGTCGTCGCCGCCACGCCCGACGTTCACGCCGGGGTGGAAGTGCGTGCCGCGCTGGCGGACGATGATCTCGCCCGCGAGGACGACCTGACCGCCGAAGCGCTTGACACCGAGACGCTGTGCGTTGGAGTCACGACCGTTGCGAGTGGAACTCGCACCCTTCTTGTGTGCCATCTGTTCTTCTCCTCGATGCCTTACTTGATGCCGGTGATCTTGACGCGCGTGAGCTCCTGACGGTGCCCCTGACGCTTCTTGTAACCGGTCTTGTTCTTGAACTTCTGGATGACGATCTTCGGACCGCGGAGGTTGCCGAGAACCTCTGCCGTGACGGTCACCTTGGCGAGCGAACCCGCGTCAGAGGTGATCTTGTCGCCATCGACGAGCAGGACAGCAGCGAGCTCGACGTTGCCTTCTGCATTGGCCTTGATCCGGTCCATCGTGACGATGGTGCCGACCTCTACCTTTTCTTGCCGACCGCCGGCGCGCACAACTGCGTAAACCACTACTCGTACCTATCTTTGGGGAGCTCTACACTCCGGTGAACATATTTCGGACAGTCACTGCCCGATGTTTCAGACAACTCCTGTACAGATTGAACGAGTCCGGATGATTATCCACACCGCTCGAGACCTGCACCGGTTGATCTGTACCGTTCGGCACCCCGCGAACGGGATGACCTGTCGGTGTCAGAAAACCTGTGTGATGCGCGGATTGAACAACGCACACCAACGGTCAACTCTACTCGATTACTTCTTCAGCCACAAATGCGACCGGAGCTCTCTCGACACGTTCCTAAGATTGTCTCATGACCATCCTGATCGACCCGGCCGACTGGCCGGCACACGACACGTTCTGGTCACATTTAGTGAGCGATTCTTCGATCGAGGAGCTGCACGCCTTCGCGAAACGCAATGACGTTCCGCCGCGCAGTTTCGACCTCGACCATTATGACGTGCCTGCCCGCGCCTATGAGCGATTGATCGCCGCCGGGGCGGCCCCCGTGCCGTCGAACGAACTGGTGCGCCGGCTGATCGCCTCGGGCCTCCGGGTAAAGGCGAAGGACCGAGCCCGTAAGCCCGGTCCTTCGTCACGCTGAGCTGCCCAGAAGGTGCGTTCCCGCATCCCCTGGGCAGCGTCGCGGGGTTTAGTTGTCTTGAGCGTCTTCCGCGCGCTTCACGGGCGTGGGCTCGTGACGCACCGGCGTGCCCTGCAGGGCGGCCGTGGTGACGCGACGGCTCTTCGAGCGGCCCTGGCCGGGCTGCTTGGGCTCAGGCAGAGCGTCGAGCACAGAGCCGAGCAGGTCGTCGGCGTTGCGACGCGCCGGACGCTCGACCTTGTTCGCCACGATCGGCAGGTCGAGGATGCGGGCGGGCTCGGCCTGGCGCTCGGGAGCGGCTTCGCGGGGAGGGTTCGAGGCCTCGGTCGCGGGAGCCTCGACGGGAGCGGCGGAGCGCTCGACAGGGGCGGCGGCAGACTCGGTTTGAGCTGAGGCATCCGGGGTGGATGTCTCGGCCCCGCGCTCGTCACGCGGCGCACGGTCGTTCTGCTGCTTGTCGCGCTTGTTGCGGCTGCGCTTCTTGCGCGGCGACTCGGAGGCCGATTCGCCGGAACCGTTCTGCTGCTGACCGTTCTGCTGACCGTTGCCGGCCTGCTGGCCACCCTGCCGCGCGTCCCGGCGAGACGCGTCGCCATTCGACTCGGTGGATGCCTCGGCCGCGCCGTTCGCGGACGCCTGAGCGTCGTGCTCCGCCTGTGCTGCCTCGTCACCCGAGGGGTGCGCCGCGAGCGTGCTGGCGGCGATCTGGGCGAGAGCGTTCTTGGCGTCGTCGGTGATGGCGTGCGCGGCCTTGGCGGCCTGGCTCAGAGCGTTCTGCCCGTTGCCGTTGCCACCGTTACCGCCGTTGTTGCCGCCGCCGTTGTTGCTGCCGTTGCCGCCGTTGTTGTTGTTCGACGAACCGTTGTTGCCGTTGTTGCCGTTGCCGTTCTGGCCCTTGCCGCCGCGGCGACGCTCCGGCTGGGGCGTCTGCTGCTGCTGGCGGTGCTTGAACACGGGCTCGTGGTGCACGATGACGCCACGGCCGGCGCAGGTCTCGCACGGCTCGGAGAACGACTCGAGCAGGCCGAGGCCCAGCTTCTTGCGCGTCATCTGCACGAGGCCGAGCGAGGTGACCTCGGCGACCTGGTGCTTGGTGCGGTCACGCGAGAGGCACTCGACCATGCGTCGCAGGACGAGATCGCGGTTGTTCTCGAGCACCATGTCGATGAAGTCGACGACGATGATGCCGCCGATGTCGCGCAGACGCAGCTGGCGCACGATCTCTTCGGCCGCTTCGAGGTTGTTCTTGGTGACGGTCTCTTCGAGGTTTCCGCCGGAACCGACGAACTTGCCCGTGTTGACGTCGATGACCGTCATGGCCTCGGTGCGGTCGATGACGAGCGATCCACCGGAGGGCAGCCAGACCTTGCGGTCGAGCGCCTTCTCGATCTGTTCGCTGATGCGATACTCGTCGAAGGAGTCCTTCTGGCCCTCGTAGCGTTCGACACGCTCGAGCAGGTCGGGGGCGACTCCGCGCAGGTAGCTCTCGATGACCTCGCGAGCGTCGTCGCCGTCGATGACCATCTTCTGGAAGTCCTCGTTGAAGACATCCCGGACGATCTTGATCAGCAGGTCGGGCTCGGAGTGCAGCAGGGCGGGTGCCTGCACGGACTCGACCTGACGCGAGATCTCGGCCCACTGGTTGATGAGGCGGTTGACGTCGAGCGTGAGCTGCTCTTCGGTGGCACCCTCGGCGGCGGTGCGCACGATGACACCGTTGTTGTCGGGCAGGACCTCTTTGAGGATCTTCTTGAGGCGCGCGCGCTCGGTGTCGGGCAGCTTGCGGCTGATGCCGTTCATCGAACCGTTGGGCACGTAGACGAGGTAGCGGCCGGGCAGCGAGACCTGGCTCGTGAGACGGGCACCCTTGTGGCCGACGGGGTCCTTGGTGACCTGCACGAGGACGCGGTCGCCGGGCTTGAGGGCCAGCTCGATGCGGCGGGGCTGGTTGCCGGTCTCGGCAGCATCCCAGTCGACCTCGCCGGAGTAGAGGACGGCGTTGCGGCCGCGCCCGATGTCGACGAAGGCGGCTTCCATACTGGGGAGCACGTTCTGCACGCGGCCGAGGTAGACGTTGCCGATGAGCGAGGCGTCCTGGTTGCGGGCCACGTAGTGCTCGACGAGCACGCCATCTTCGAGCACACCGATCTGGATGCGGCTGTGCTTCGAGCGCACGACCATCTTGCGGTCGACCGACTCGCGGCGCGCGAGGAACTCGGCCTCGGTCACGACCGTGCGGCGGCGCCCGGCATCGCGACCGTCGCGGCGGCGCTGCTTCTTGGCCTCGAGGCGGGTCGAGCCCTTGATGCGCTGCGGCTCGGTGATGAGCTCGGGTTCGCGCGGCTGGCGCACCTTGACGACCGTGTTGGCCGGCTCGGCGCCCGATGAACGGTCTTCTTCGCCGGAGCGGCGGCGATTGCGGCGGCGGGCCGAGGATGACTCGGTGTCGTCGTCGCGGTCGCGATCGTCACGGGCACGGTCTTCGCGGGCGCGGTCGTCACGAGAACGATCGTCGCGATCATCGCGGTCACGGTCGCGGTCGTCCCGCGAGTAGCGGTCGGTGCGATCGGAAGCGTTGCGGTCGGAGGCGTTGCGGCCACCCTGGTCGCGTGAGCGGCGGTCGTCACGGTTCGAACCCGAGCGGTCGCGCCATCCGCGGTCGTCGTCACGGTCGTCGGCCACCTGCGGCAGAACCGGGGGTGCCTGGAAGATCAGCACGGTCGAGGGGGCCGACACGAACGGCACGGGGGCCGCCTCGGGCTCTGCAGCCGGTGTGGATGCCGCGGCCGGCGTCTCTGCGCCTGCGACCACTCCTCGCTCCGAGCCGGAAACCGCGGGCTCAGCAGCAGCAGCCGCAGCAGCGGACGACGAAGCGGATGCGGTCGCGTCATCACCGCTGACAGTGTCGGATACAGAAGACCGGGTGTCAGCGGCTTCAGCAACCTCGGAGGTGTCGGCAGGGTTAGCAGCGTCAGCAAGGTCCGCAGCGTCAGCAACCTCGGCAGTATCGGTAGAGGGAGCAGCGTTGGTTGCGTCGACAGCGCTGGTTGCGTCGACAGCGGCGGTTGCGTCGGCAGCGTCAGTGGCCGTGGCAGCGTCAGCGACCTGAGCGGAGCTCGACTGGCTCGCGTCAGACGGCGCCTGGGGGTCGTTAGTCTCGACGCCGGGAGTCTCGGCGGAGGGAGTCTCGGCCGCCGGCGCCTCGTCCGTGGATGGCGCGTCATGCGCGGTTTCAGCCGAACCCGCACGCTCGAAGGTCGCCTCGGCGTCGGCCGTCTCGGTGCCGGGCGCTTCGGTATCAGGCGCTTCGGTGTTGGGCGTCTCGATGCTCGCGTCGCTCAGAGCGTCGTTCGCGGTGGTCTCGCCAGATTCGGACGAGTTGGAATCAATATTCTTTTTCACCATTACTGGTGCACTCCTCATCCGGCGAAGTGGCCGCGCCACCCTGCCGGGAAATCTCTGGTGGAGCAGCGCTGGTGCGCCGGTTCCACTCGTTAACACTCACAGCAACCGGCCACGTGGCTCTGGTCACCCTTCGGCCGATCACCGTGATCGGCACACAACTGCACTCTTCCCCGTATCACCTCGCTCGCGAAACACTCGCGGTGCGATTCGGACGACTCAGGGTCGGTGCAGCAAAGACATCATGCGTTGTCGGAGCGCGGCCCCGACGGTGCGCGTCCATTATCGCACGCACACGCCTCGGGGTGCGCGACATTCGAAGGGTTGGCTCGAACGCGCGTGCCATAATCCGACTGTGTCCCGAGAAACAGCCGCCCGCTCCCCCGAAAACGCCCGCCGCACGCCCGACGTCGGTGACGACATCGACACGGACGACGACACGCGAGACGGTGGCGCCGAGAAGGACGCGGCGCGCATTCATCCCCGTGGCCTCGCGATCTTCTTGATCATCGCGGGTGTCATCGGCTGGATCGCCGCCTTCCAGCTGACGATCGAGAAGTTCCACCTGCTGCAGAACCCGGGCTCGACGGCATCCTGCGACTTCAACATCGTCGTGCAGTGCGGCGCCAACCTGGGGTCGGCTCAGGGCGCCCTCTTCGGTTTTCCCAACCCGTTGATCGGCCTGGGGGCGTGGGTTGCGCCCATCGCGGTCGGCGTGGCGATTCTGGCCGGGGCGCGATTTGCGCGCTGGTTCTGGGTGGCCTTCAACGTGGGGCTGCTCGGCGCCCTCGTCTTCGTCATCTGGCTCATCAGCCAGAGCATCTTCGTGCTGGGCACGCTCTGCCCGTGGTGCATGGTGACGTGGTCGGTCACGATTCCAGCGTTCCTCGCGGTGACGCTCTACAACCTCGGCTCGGGCAACATCCCCGTCGGCGCATCGGTGCGGCGCGTCTCGCGCTCCCTGGCCGGATGGGTGCCGCTCATCACCGTGCTCTGCTACGTGGTGATCGCCATCCTCGCCCAGGTGCGCCTCGACTTCCTGTCGTTCCTGTAGACGCCCCCGCACGCGAAAACGGCCGGCTCCCCCTCAGGGAGACCGGCCGTTTTCGGCGAGAAGGCTACTTGAACCAGAGCGCCAGTTCGCGCGCCGCCGACTCGGGGCTGTCGGAGCCGTGCACCAAGTTCTGCTGCACCTTGAGGCCCCAGTCGCGGCCCAGGTCGCCGCGGATTGTGCCGGGCAGGGCGGTCGTGGGGTCGGTCGTGCCGGCGAGGGCGCGGAAGCCCTCGATCACACGGTCGCCGGCCACGCGGATGGCGACGATCGGGCCCGAGAGCATGAACTCGACGAGCGGCTCGAAGAAGGGCTTGCCCTCGTGCTCGGCGTAGTGCTCAGCGAGCAGCTCGCGCTCGGCCTCGACGAGCTTGATGTCGACGAGCGAGTAGCCCTTGGCCTCGATGCGGCGCAGGACCTCACCGGTCAGGCTGCGGGCGACGCCGTCGGGCTTCACCAGGACGAGTGTTTCTTGAACGGCCATTATTCGGTCTCCAGAGTGTTGTGCGAGTTGTTTCTGCGGTCTATGCGTCCTCCGGCATACATGGCGTACACCCAGATCGCGACGAACAGGATGCCGACCACGAACATGGCGGGCACGAAGATGCCGGTAGCCACGATAGCGGCTTGCAGCACCCAGCCGAGGATGATTCCGGCGCGCGTGTGCAGCAACCCGATCGCCGCGAACAGCGCCAGACAGAACACGGCCCCGCCGATCAGCGCGGGAGCGGGCGGCAGCGCCTTCAGGCCGAAGATCACGAGCGCGGCCAGGAACACCACGACGGTTTCGAAGCCGAGGACGATCGAGGCGACGAGTTCCGTGACGCTGCGCTGACGGCGGGGGCGACCGGCGCGACCACCGCCACGGCCCGAGAAGACTCCGCTCACGGCTTCCACTCCTCGTCGCGCGCCAGATCGATGACCTCGCCGACGACCGTGATCGAACCGGTCACGACGACGAGCCGCTTGGGCGACTCGGCGGCCCATTGGCGGGCGTTCTGCACGGCATCCTCGAGGCGGTCGAGCACGAAGATGTCCTCGAGACCCGTTGCGACGTGGGCGATCTCGGCCAGGGCATCGGCCGGGATGGCGCGCTCCGATTCGGATTCGGTGACGTAGAGGCGCGTGGCGACGGGACCCAGCGCGGTGAGAATGCCCGCGGCATCCTTGTCGTCGAGCACGCCGACGACGATCGCGACCTCGTCGAAGTCGAAATACTCGTCGATGGCGACGCGCAACGAGAGCGCACCGTGCGGGTTGTGCGCGGCATCCACGAGGACCGTCGGTTCGGTGCCGACGAGCTGGAGGCGACCGGGCGACGTGACCTCGGCGAGACCCTCGGTGAGGATCTCGGCCGACAGCGCGTGGCCGCCCGAGCCGATGAAGGTCTCGACGGCCGCGATGGCCACGGCCGCGTTCTGGCCCTGGTGCGAGCCGTAGAGGGGCAGGTAGAGCTCCTCGTAGGTGGACGCGATGCCGCGGACGGCCAGCATCTGGCCACCGACCGCGACGGTGTCACCGGTCAGCTCGAAGTCGCGTCCCTCGACCGCCAGGCTCGCCTCGCTGAGTTCGGCGGCGCGCTGCAGCTCGGCCAGCGCCTCGGGCTTCTGCTCGGCCGTCACGACCTCGGAGGCCGGCTTGATGATCCCCGCTTTGGTGCGCGCGATCTCGGCGATGGTCGAGCCAAGGCGCTGCACGTGGTCGATGTCGATGGGCGTGAAGACCGCCACGCGGGCGTCGGCGACGTTGGTGGAATCCCACTCGCCGCCCATGCCGACCTCGACGACGGCGACATCGATGGGGGCGTCGGCGAAGGCCGCGAACATGAGCACCGTCAGCGCCTCGAAGAACGTGAGCGGGCCCTCGCCACGTTCGGCGAGCCACGCGTCGGTCATGTCGAGGTAGGGCGAGATATCGTCCCAGTTGTCGGCCAGCGCGGCATCCGAGATCGGCTCGCCGTCGATGACGATGCGTTCGTTGAACGACACCAGGTGCGGGCTCGTGAAGAGGCCCGTGCGCAACCCGTAGGCGCGCAGGATGCTCTCGATGATGCGCGACGTGCTCGTCTTGCCGTTGGTGCCCGTGAGATGGATCATCGGGTAGGCGTGGTGCGGGTCACCGAGCAGTTCGACCGCGTGGCGCGTGGCGTCGAGGCGCGGGCGGGGCGAACCCTCACCCGAGCGGGCCATGAGCGCCTGGTAGACGCCGGCGGCGCGATCGGCGTCATCCGAGAACAGGCCGTCACCGGCGGATGAGCGATCAGACATCGATGCTCCTTTCGGTCTTGCGCACGGCCACCACGAAGCGGCCCGCGTTGGCGAACTGAGCCGCCTTCACATCTTGGAAGAAGTCGGGAGCGAAGGGAACCGCGACGGGCAGCCATTCGGCGGGCGAGACGGCGCTCGACGCGTCGAGGTCGAAACCGGTCGACGGCGAGGCGACGTCGAACGAGGTGGCGAGGGTTTCGCCCGGCACGTCGACACTCGCGCGGGCTAGGGCGATGGCCTCGGCATCCCGCTCGTCGAAGAAGACGACGCCCAGCTCGATGCGGTCGCTGACCTCGAAGCCGGCGGCCTTGCGCGTGTCTTGCACGGCCCGGATGAGGTCGCGAGACAGGCCCTCGGCCTCGAGCTCGGGGGTGAGCTGCGTGTCGAGGATGACGAAACCGCCGCCCGGCAGCAACGCCAGCACGTTCTCGGCACCGTCGACCGACTGCGTCTCGAGCACGAGGTCGTATTCGCCCTCGACCAGCTCGATACCGCCGGCCGTGACGACGCCGTCGGTCTCGGACCAGTCGCCCGAGCGAGCGGCCTTGATGACCTGCTGCACGTTTTTGCCGAGACGGGGCCCGGCGGCGCGCGCGTTGACCGTGAGGCGCGACGTGATGCCGTGCTCGGCCGCGCTCTCGCCGGTCTGCTCGGCCACGCTCACGCGCTTGACGTTGAGCTCGTCGCGCAGGATGCCCTCGAACGGCGCCAGCGCCTCGGCGTTTGCCGTGACGATCGTGAGCTCGGCCAGGGGCAGTCGCACGCGGAGGCCCGCCTGCTTGCGCAGGGCCTGGGCGGTGGAGCTGATCTGGCGGATGCGGTCCATGGCCTCGACCAGGCGGTGATCCTCGGGCAGGCGCTCGGGGTTCGGCCAGTCTTCGAGGTGCACGCTGCGCCCGCCGGTCAGGTCCTTCCAGACCCGCTCAGACACCAGCGGGATGAGCGGAGCCGCCACCCGCGCGAGGGTCTCGAGCACCGTGTACAACGTGTCGAAGGCCTCGCGGCCCACGCCGTTCTCGTCGACGCCCTGCCAGAAGCGGTCGCGCGAACGACGCACATACCAGTTGGTCAGCACGTCGGCGAAGTCGCGCAGCTTGGCCGCCGCGATCGTCGCGTCGAGGTTCTCGAGGTTGTCGGTGACGTCGACGACGAGTTCACGCGTCTTAGCCAGGATGTAGCGGTCGAGGACATCCGTGGATGTCGCGTCCCAGCGCGCCTCGTAACCGCCCTCACGAGCGGTGTTGGCGTAGAGCGCAAAGAAGTACCACGTGTTCCAGAACGGCAGCAGCAGCTGGCGCACGCCCTCGCGGATGCCCTCCTCGGTGACGATGAGGTTGCCGCCGCGCAGCACCGAGCTCGACACGAGGAACCAGCGCATGGCGTCCGAGCCGTCGCGGTCGAAGACCTCGGAGACGTCGGGGTAGTTGCGCAGCGACTTCGACATCTTCTGGCCGTCGCTCCCCAGCACGATTCCGTGGCTGATGACGTTGGTGAAGGCCGGGCGGTCGAACAACGCGGTCGAGAGCACGTGCAGGAGGTAGAACCATCCGCGGGTCTGGCCGATGTACTCGACGATGAAGTCCGCCGGGTTGTGCGATTCGAACCACTCGCGGTTCTCGAACGGGTAGTGCACCTGGGCGAACGGCATGGAACCCGAGTCGAACCAGACATCCAGCACGTCGGGAATGCGGCGCATGGTCGACTGGCCCGTGGGGTCGTCGGGGTTCGGGCGCGTCAGTTCGTCGATATAGGGGCGGTGCAGATCAGTGGGGCGCACGCCGAAATCGCGCTCGAGCTCGTCGAGCGAGCCGTAGACGTCGATGCGCGGGTAGTCGGGGTTGTCGCTCTTCCACACGGGGATGGGCGAACCCCAGTACCGGTTGCGGCTGATCGACCAGTCGCGGGCGTTGCCGAGCCACTTGCCGAACTGACCGTCTTTCACATTGGCCGGAACCCAGTTGATCTCCTGGTTCAGGTTCTCCATGCGGTCGCGGAAGTCGGGCACGCGCACGAACCAGCTCGAGACGGCCTTGTAGATGAGCGGGTTGCGGCAGCGCCAGCAGTGCGGGTAGGAGTGCTCGTAGCTGGCCTGACGCATCAGGCGGCCCTCGGCCTTCAGCAGCTGCGTGAGCGGCTTGTTGGCGTCGAACCAGTGCAGCCCGGCCACCTCGGTGATCTCCGAGACGAAACGTCCACCCGCATCGAGCGAGAGGATGACGGGGATGCCCGCCGCCTCGCAGATCTTCTGGTCTTCCTCACCGTAGGCGGGCGCCTGGTGCACGATGCCCGTGCCGTCGGAGGTGGTGACGTAGTCGGCGACGAGCACGCGCCAGGCGTTCTCGGTGCCCCACGTCTCGGTGTCGGCGTAGTAGTCGAAGAGGCGGTCGTAGGAGACGTCTTCGAGTTCGCGGCCGACGACCGTGCGGCGGATCGAGGCCTTCGCCTCGTCGGCCGAGTCGTAGCCGAGCTCTTTGGCGTAGTTGCCGACCAGGTCGATGGCGATAAGGTATTCGCCGCCGAGGACCTCGACGTTCAGTGCGGCGTCGGCAGCCCCGTCGGATTCCTCACGCTGCACGGTGGCGTCGGGTGTGCCGTTCGGGCCGGCGGGCACGACGGCGTAGACGATGTCCGGGCCGACCGCGAGGGCCATGTTCGTCGGCAGCGTCCACGGGGTCGTCGTCCACGCCAGGGCGCGCACGCCGGTGAGGCCGAGCGTCTCGGCCTTCGGGCCGACGAGCGGGAACGTGACCGTGACGGTCTGGTCTTGACGCATCTTGTACACGTCGTCGTCCATGCGCAGCTCGTGGTTGCTGAGCGGCGTCTCGTCGCGCCAGCAGTACGGCAGCACGCGGTAGCCCTCGTAGGCGAGGCCCTTGTCGTGCAGGCGCTTGAACGCCCAGATCACCGACTCCATGTAGGTGATGTCGAGCGTCTTGTAGTCGTTGTCGAAGTCCACCCAGCGCGCCTGGCGCGTGACGTACTCCTGCCACTGGTCGGTGTACTTCAGCACCGAGGAGCGTGCGGCGTCGTTGAACGCGGCGAGGCCCATCTCCTCGATCTGGCTCTTGTCGGTGATGCCCAGCTGCCGCTCGGCCTCGAGCTCGGCGGGCAGACCGTGGGTGTCCCAGCCGAAGCGGCGGTGCACCTGCTTGCCGCGCATGGTCTGGAAGCGCGGGAAGACGTCCTTGGCATAGCCGGTGAGCAGGTGGCCGTAGTGCGGCAGGCCGTTGGCGAAGGGCGGGCCGTCGTAGAAGACCCACTCGTCGTCGCCGGCGCGCTGGTCGACCGACGCCTGGAAGGTGCCGTCTTCCTTCCAGAACGAGAGGATGTCGGTCTCGATGTCCGGGAAGCGCGGCGAGGGCGTGACGCCGAAGGCGGCTCCGGGCACGCTGGGCTTGGTGTCGCTCGGCGCGGCGGCGTCGTTTGCAGCGCTTGCACCGTTAGCGGATGCGGCAGCGCTGGCGTCAGCAGCGGCGGCGGATGCGGCGGCGTCCGAGTTCGCGGGAACGGAATTCGTGGGGGCATCGCCCGATTGGGCACGGCGCGGGTACATGTCTCTCCTGGCAGGTCATCTCCTGCGAGGACGTCGCTCACGCAACGCGGTACCACCTCGCTTGCCCCCGCGACGGATGCTGTCGCGAGAACCGCTCATTCGGCTGTGACGGGCCCACCCGTTCGGTTCTACCGGCGCCCCGGCGAACCGGTGCGTTTTCTTCCGAAGGCTTCCCGGTGATGGCCGGATCGACGCCTGTGCCTCAAGTCTACGACGTCAGGCGCCGAAACCCGAGCACACCGGGCGGATGGCTCGCTCGATGTCGTCGGAGAGCTCGCCGCGTGCCACGCCGGCGCTCGCCCAGTGCATGGCTCCCGCGGCGGCCGCGGCGACGACGGCGGCCGCGAAGGAGCGCACGACGAGCGGGTCAGTGCCCGAGGGAACCGTGGGGGTGCCGATCGAGCGCTCGATCAGGGACATGGCTCGCGACATCCGGATGAGGCCCGATGCCTGCAACTCGGCAGACGTGCCCATGATCTCGCGCTGCGTGAAGCCCAGGGGAACGCGGCTGTGCGGGTGCTGGTGAGCGACGGCGGCGAGGGCCGCGCAGACCGTGTCGATGCGAGCGGCGAAGGTGGCGGCGGAGGCGGCAGTTGCGGTGGAGGCCGCCGACGCGAGGGCCGTGTCGAGCGCATCGAGGGCGGTGTCGACATCCACCCAGAGGAGGTCGGATTTCGAGCCGAAGTAGTTGAAGAAGGTGTTGCGGCTGACGCCGGCCCGGCGCGCCACCTGGTCGATCGTGGTGCCCGTGTAGGTCTGCTCGAGGAAGAGCTCGGCGGCGGCGTCTTCGAGGATCTGTTTCGACGACAGTTTGGGTCTTCCCACGGATGCGGAATATTTCGACCCCATCGAATGCTCACCAATCCTGTATATGTATTGAGTACAAATTTTCTAGCTAAGGATGCTCGTGTCGACTACACACTCTTCGCCCACCGCTGTGCGGGCATCGAACCCTCGAACCGCCAGGCGCGTCGCCGTGGCATCCCTCGTGGGGACCGCGCTCGAATCGTACGACTTCTACATCTACGCCTACTTTGCCGCATTCTTCGCGGGACCGCTCTTCTTCGACCCGTTGGGGCCGTTCGGGGCGACTCTCGCCGCCTTCCTGACGATCGCCGTGAGCTTCGTGGTGCGGCCTATCGGCGCCATCATCTTCGGGCACCTGGGCGACCGCATCGGCCGGCGCAAGACCCTGCTCATCACCATCCTGATCATGGGCGTGGCGACGGGTCTCATCGGCCTGCTGCCGACCTACGCCATGGCCGGCTGGACGGGCGCCGTCATCCTCGTGCTGCTGCGTCTGGCGCAGGGCGTGTCGCTGGGCGGCGAGTGGGGTGGCAGCATCCTGTTGGCTTCTGAGCATTCCTCGCGCAAGAGCCGCGCGTTCTGGGCCGCACTCCCCCAGCTGGGTTCACCCATCGGCTCGATCCTGTCGGCCGCATTCTTCCTCGTGCTGACATCGGCCCTGCCCGCCGAAGAGATCGTGGCCTGGGCGTGGCGCATCCCGTTCCTCACCGCCATCCCGCTCGTCGCCATCTCGCTCTACCTGCGCTGGTCGATCGACGAGACGCCCGTGTTCGCCAACCTCGTCAAGAACGACAAGCGTGAGCGGATGCCGGTGCTGCGCGTCTTCCGTGAGCAGCCCGCCGCGCTCGCCCTCGCCATCGGCACGGCGCTCCTCGGCATCGGGTCGTACTCGCTCATGAACACCTACACGATCAACTACGGCGTCGCGGTGCTGGGCTTCACCTACGAGAACCTGCTCGTCGCGACCACCATCGGCGGCCTCCTCCAGCTCGTCACGATCCCGCTCTTCGGATGGTGGGCCACACGCATCGGCTCGGCCCGGGTGGTCGCCTATGGCGCGCTCGGCACGCTGCTGATCGCGTTCCCGATGTATTTCGTCTTGCAGCAGGCCACGTTCGGCATCCTCGTCGGCACCATGATCATCGGCGGCATTCTGCCCACCATGAGCTGGGCGGCGCTCGGTGGCACCATGGCCGACCTGTTCGGCGACCGACACCGCTACTCGGCGCTCTCCATCGCCTACAGCATCGCCGCCGTCGTCTCGGGCTTCGTGCCCGCCCTGACCCTGGCGTTCGGTCAGGCCACGGGCCAGGCGTGGTGGCACCCGGGTGTCGTGCTCGCCGTCATGTCGGCTATCACCCTCGTGTCAGCGTGGGCGGTGCGCCGCTCGAGCGTCACGGCTCGGGATGCCGTAACCGACGACTCCGAGGTCGCGGAGCCCGCGCTGCACGCCTCGTAAAGGGCGGATGTGCTCGGTGGGGCACGAATCGGTACGCTGGTGGGAGAGAACACACTCAGGCACGTACACACGGTGCCGCCCATAGCGATCAGGAGTCACAGCATGCCCGCGAGCGTTCCCGACAAACCGGCCCTCGAGGGCCTCGAAACTTCCTGGGGCACCCGCTGGGAAGAGTCGGGCGTCTACCGCTTCGACCGCACGGGCGTCACGCACGACGACATCTACTCGATCGACACGCCTCCGCCCACGGCATCCGGTTCTCTGCACATCGGTCACGTGTTCAGTTACACGCACACCGACGTCGTGGCGCGCTACCAGCGCATGACGGGCAAGCGCGTCTTCTACCCCATGGGGTGGGACGACAACGGCCTGCCCACCGAGCGCCGTGTGCAGAACTACTACGGCGTGCGCTGCGACCCGTCGCTGCCCTACGACGCCGACTTCGTGCCGCCGTTCGAGGGTGGCGACAACAAGTCCACCAAGGCCGCCGACCAGAAGCCCGTGTCGCGCCGCAACTTCATCGAGCTGTGCGAGCGCCTCACGGTCGAGGACGAGAAGCAGTTCGAGGCCGTCTGGCGGGCCCTCGGCCTGTCGGTCGACTGGACGCAGACCTACCGCACCATCGGTAACGAGGCCCTCTTCACCTCGCAGCTCGCGTTCCTGCGCAACGTCGAGCGCGGCGAGGCCTACCAGGCGATGGCCCCGACACTGTGGGACGTGACGTTCCGCACCGCCGTGGCCCAGGCCGAGCTCGAAGACAAAGAGCAGCCGGGCGCCTACCACCGCCTCGCCTTCCAGAAGGCCGACGGCGGTTCGGTCGAGATCGAGACCACGCGTCCCGAACTCCTCGCCGCCTGTGTGGCCCTCGTGGCCCACCCCGACGACGAGCGTTACAAGCACCTCTTCGGCACGACGGTGACGACGCCCGTCTTCGGCGTCGAGGTGCCCATCGTGGCGCACCACCTCGCGCAGCCCGACAAGGGCGCCGGCATCGCCATGATCTGCACCTTCGGCGACCTGACCGACGTCATCTGGTGGCGTGAGCTCGACCTGCCCAACCGCGCGATCATGGGCTTCGACGGCCGCATCATCGCCGAGGCACCCGATGTCATCACGAGCGAGCAAGGCCTCGCCGCCTACGCGCAGCTGGCCGGCAAGACCGTCTTCAGCGCCAAGCAAACCATCGTCGAGCTGCTGCGCGAAGAGGGCAGCCTCATCGGCGACCCGAAGCCCATCGTGCACCCCGTCAAATTCTTCGAGAAGGGCGACAAGCCGCTCGAGATCGTCTCCACGCGTCAGTGGTACATCCGCAACGGCGCACGCGACGAAGAGCTGCGCGCCAAACTGCTCGCCTTCGGCCAGGAGCTCGACTGGCACCCCGACTTCATGCGCGTGCGCTACGAGAACTGGGTCGGCGGCCTCTCGGGCGACTGGCTCATCTCGCGCCAGCGCTTCTTCGGCGTGCCGATCCCGGTGTGGTACCCGCTCGATAGCGACGGCAACCCCGTCTTCGACGAGCCCATCGTGGCCACGCGCGAGATGCTGCCCGTCGACCCGTCCTCCGAGCCCGCACCCGGCTATGACGCGTCGCAGCGCGGCCAGGCCGGTGGCTTCATCGGCGAGGTCGATGTGATGGACACGTGGGCCACGTCATCCCTCACCCCGCAGCTCGCGGGCGGCTGGGAGCGCGACGAAGAACTCTGGAACCTCGTCTTCCCCTTCTCGCTGCGCCCGCAGGGCCAGGACATCATCCGCACCTGGCTGTTCAGCACCATGCTGCGCTCGACGCTCGAATACGGTGAGAAGCCGTGGACGAACACCACGCTGTCCGGCTTCATCGTCGACCCCGACCGCAAGAAGATGTCGAAGTCGAAGGGCAATGTGGTCACGCCCGCCGACATCCTCGAGAAGCACGGCTCCGACGCGGTGCGCTACTGGGCCGCCTCGTCGCGTCTCGGCACCGACGCCGCGTTCGACCCGCAGAACCCGACGCAGATCAAGATCGGTCGCCGCCTGGCCATCAAGGTGCTCAACGCCTCGAAGTTCATCCTCGGTTTCGAGGTGCCCGCGGGTGCCCAGATCACCGAGCCGATCGACGCCAGCATGCTCGCGCAGCTCGAGCGTGTCGTGGCGGATGCCTCGGCCGCCCTCGCCGCCTACGACCACGCCCGTGCGCTCGAGATCACCGAGAGCTTCTTCTGGGCGTTCTGCGACGACTACCTCGAGCTCGTGAAGGAACGCGCCTACGACGAGGATCACGAGGGTCAGGCATCCGCCGCCCTCGCTCTGCGCACAGCGCTCGGCGTGCTGCTGCGACTGTTCGCGCCCGTCATCCCCTTCGCCACCGAAGAGGCCTGGTCGTGGTTCAACGACGGCTCCGTGCACGTGGCCGCGTGGCCGACCGTGGCCGAGTTCGACGGGCTGCCCGACGGCGATGCGTCGCTGCTCACGCTCGCGTCAGAAGCGTTGACGAGCATCCGCCGCGCCAAGACCGACGCGAAAGCCTCGCAGAAGACCCCGGTGGCGCAGGCCACCATCGCCGGAACGGCCGAGCAGACCGAATCGCTCGCGCGCGCCGCCTCCGACCTCAAGGCCGTCGGACGCATCGACACCCTCACCTTCATCACCGCCGCCGAACTGGCCGTCACGGACATCGTGCTCG
This sequence comes from Okibacterium fritillariae, assembly GCF_052783725.1. NCBI lineage: Bacteria > Bacillati > Actinomycetota > Actinomycetes > Micrococcales > Microbacteriaceae > Okibacterium > Okibacterium fritillariae. The sequence continues at coordinate 1,461,576 of NZ_CP199917.1, read as the reverse complement.
CGCCGGCCGACAGCTAAGGAGCACCACCATGTCCGAGAGCACCAGCGCTTCCCCCACCGCAGCCGTCACGATCCGCCCCATGCGCGATCGCGACTTCTTCTCGTGGCTGCCGCTCTTCGTCGAATACGGCGATTTCTACAACTCCCCCGTGACCGATCAGAAGGCCCTGCTCGTGTGGAGCTGGATCTCCGAGGGCAAGCACGATGTGCACGGCCTCGTGGCCGAGAACGCCGACGGCACGCTCGTCGGATTCGCGCACTACCGCGGTTTCGCCCGGCCGCTCGCCGGCGAGGTGGGCGTCTACCTCGACGACCTGTTCGTGCAGCCCGACGCTCGCCGCAACGGCATCGCCACGCAGCTCATCGAAGCCGTCGGCGAGGCCGCCCGTGCCCGCGGAGCCCGCATCGTGCGCTGGGTCACCGCCGAAGACAACGCCGACGCGCAGAAGCTCTACGACCAGGTCGCCGCCCGCACCACCTGGCTGACCTACGACATGGGGCTCTAGCCTCATGCAGCTCGGCACACGCTGGACCTTCGGGCAGGAGGCTCCGGCCAGCCTGCCTTCGGTCGTCACCGAGGCGGTGCGCTCGGTCGAGGCCGAGGTCACGGCCGGCGGCTCAGACGCAACCGGCTGGCGCTGGACGCTGACCTGGCTCGAGGGCAAACCTGTCGTCGAGCTAAATGACGGCACCACCGTCACCTACCAGCCCGCGTCGGCACTGGGGCCCGAGTCGGCGACCATCCGCAGCGCCGATGATCAGGACGACGAGGGCGCTTTCTAGAGGTGCCCTTGCCGGCCGGTCCCCCCTACTTCGTGGCGAGGATCTCGCCGTGAGGCATCGCGAACCAGCCGGTCTTGTCGGCGACCCACGCTTTCCAGGCCTCGGAGACCTCCTGTAGGTCCTCGAGCGTGGCCGCACCGCCCTCGATGGACTGCGGCGCGAAGCTCGACTCGAGGGCGCGCACGGCCCAGTTGCCGCCCCACCACTCGCGATCGGCGTCATCCGCGAAGCACCAGATGGACGCGCCCGTCGAGATGTCCTCGAAACCGGCCTCCATCGCCCACGCCTTCAGGCTCGACCCGCCATCGGGGTCACCGCCGTTGAAGCGGGCGACGGCCTGGTAGACATCCATCCATTTGCGCAGGCCCGGCAGGAGCGGGTGCCACACAGCGCCGCCGTAGATGACGTCACGGGCCGCGACCACGCCGCCGGGCTTCGTCACACGGCGCATCTCGCGCAGAACGGCGACCGGATCGGCGACGTGCTGCAGCACCTGGTGGGCGTGCACCACATCGAACGTGTCGTCGGGGAAGTCGAGGTGATAGGCATCCCCCACCTGGAATTCGACATTCGTCAGACCGTTGTCGTCGGCGAGGGCCTGAGCCTGGTCACGGACGTCTTCGGCGGAATCGATGCCGACCACGCGACCACCGGCCACCCGGCGGCCGATGTCGACCGTGATCGTTCCGGGGCCCGATCCCACATCGAGAACCGACGCGCCCGGCACCAGGTGCGGCACCAGAAAGGCGGCCGAGTTCTCGACCGTGCGCCAGCTGTGGGTGCGCAGAACGCTGTCGTGGTGTCCGTGGGTATACCGTTCGATCGTTGCCATACTCCGACACTAACTCCCCCGCCCGACGGCCTCGATGATGTGACGGCGGCGTAGGCTGGCGGGATGGCCGATACGACGAATCCCCTGATCGCACCCAGTCCGCTTCCTTACTATCTGCCGCCGTTCGCCGATATCGCCGACGAACATTACGAACCGGCATTCGACGCGGGCATGCGGGCGCACCTCGACGAGATCCGTGCTATTACGAGCAACGCCGACGAGCCGACGTTCGAGAACACGATGATCCCTCTTGAGCGAGCCGGGCAGATCCTGCACCGCGTCGCCACGGTCTTCTTCAACAAGAGCTCCTCCGACTCCTCCGAGACCACCAACGCTCTCGAGGAAGAGATCGCGCCCCGTCTCGCGGCCCACGACGACGCCATCATGCTGGATGCCGCGCTCTACGCCCGGGTGCGCGCCGTCGCCCAGTCGGCCGACGCCCTCGACGACGAGTCGCGTTATCTCGTCGAGCGCTACCTCGCCGAGTTCGAACACGCGGGCGCCAACCTCGACGACGACGGCAAAGAGCGTTTGCGGGCATTCAACCAGACGCTGTCGACACTCACGACGCGCTTCGAGAAGAACCTGCTCGCCGACACGAACGACTTGGCCGTCCTCGTCACCGATGTGGAAGAGCTCGACGGCCTGAGCGAGGGTGAGATCGCCTCGCTGGCCGCGGCCGCCCGTGAACGCGGCATCGACGACGCCTACCTCATCACGCTCGTGCTGCCCACCGGACATCCCGTGCTCGCCTCCCTCACATCGCGCACGCTGCGCCACCGCATCATGGAAGCATCCCGCGCCCGCGGCCGACGCGGCGGGCCCTACGACAACCGCGAACTCGTGCTGGAGATCACGCGGCTGCGGGCCCAACGCGCCCGACTGCTCGGCTTCAACAGTCACGCCGAATACGTCACGGCCGAGCAGACCGCCAAGAGCCCCGAGGCGGTCTCGCGCATGCTGGGCCAGCTCGCACCGCCGGCTGCCCGTAACGCCCGCGCCGAGCAGGCCGCACTCCAGGAGATCGTGGACGAGCACGAGGGCGAGCCCTTCGCCATCGAAGCCCACGACTGGGCGTTCTACAGCGAGCGGGTGCGACAGGCCACGTACGACGTGGACACGCAGGCCATGCGGCCCTATTTCGAGGCCGAACGCGTGCTGCGCGACGGTGTGTTCTTCGCGGCCACGAAGCTCTATGGCGTGACCTTCACCGAGCGCCACGACCTGATGGCCTACCATCCCGATGCCCGCGTTTTCGAGGTGCACAACGAAGACGGCACCGAGCTGGGCCTCTATATCCTCGACCTCTACACACGTGACTCGAAGCGCGGCGGCGCGTGGATGAACCCGCTGGTGTCGCAGTCGACGCTGCTCGGACTGCCGCCCGTCGTCGTCAACAACCTCAACGTGCCGAAACCGCCGGCCGGTTCTCCCACGCTCCTCAGCTTCGACGAGGTCAACACGTTCTTCCACGAGTTCGGGCACGCCCTGCACGGCCTCTTCGCGCACGTCACCTACCCCAAGTTCTCGGGCACCAATGTGTTCCGAGACTTCGTCGAGTTCCCCAGCCAAGTCAACGAGATGTGGATGCTGTGGCCCGAGGTGCTCGAGAACTACGCCGTCCACCACCGCACGGGTGAACCATTGCCCGCCGACCTCGTCGAGAAGATCCAAGCCTCCTCGGCCTTCGACGAGGGCCACTCGACCAGCGAGTACCTTGCCGCCGCGCTGCTCGACCAAGCCTGGCACCGCATCACGGCCGACGACGCCGTGGGGGACGTCGAGAGCTTCGAGGCGGATGCCCTCGCCGACGTGGGCCTCGACAACCCCGCCGTGCCGACCCGCTACTCGAGCACGTACTTCGCGCACACGTTCTCCGGCGGTTACGACGCCGGCTACTACTCCTACATCTGGAGCGAGGTGCTGGATGCTGACACGGTCGAGTGGTTCGAGGAGAACGGCGGGCTGACGCGTGAGAACGGCGACCGGTTCCGCCGCCTCCTCCTGGGCGTCGGCGGCAGTACCGACCCGCTCGAGGCGTACCGCGCGTTCCGCGGCCGGGACGCCGTCATCGAGCCGCTGCTCTCCCGCCGCGGCCTCGAGCACTGACGCTGTGCGTCGTCTCGTTCGCTGAGCGCAGCGAGAAGGCCGGGAGATGATCTCCCGGCCTTCTTCGCGCGGCACTCATTCGAACGGTGAGGTTTACGCAGACTTGTCTTGGCGCTGCTTCTGGCGCGGCACGAGCGTCGGCGCCGCATTCTCGAGCACCGTCTCGCGCGTGACGATGACCTCGGCCACCTCGTCGGTCGAGGGAACCTCGAACATGATGGGCCCGAGCACCTCTTCCATGATGGCGCGCAGTCCGCGGGCGCCGGTCTTGCGCAGCACGGCGAGGTCGGCGATGGCTTCGAGGGCGTCGTTGTCGAAGTTCAGCTCGACGCCATCCAGCTCGAACATGCGCTGGTACTGCCGCACGAGCGCGTTCTTCGGCACCGTCAGAATCTCCATCAGCGCCTCTTGGTCGAGCTGCGTGACGGTGGTGACGACGGGAAGACGGCCGATGAACTCGGGGATGAGGCCGAACTTGTGCAGGTCTTCGGGCAGCACCTCGCCGAACAGGTTGACGTCGTCGCCCTTGGAGTGGAGCGGAGCCCCGAAGCCGATGCCCTTCTTGCCGGCCCGCGACGAGATGATCTCTTCGAGTCCGGCGAAGGCGCCCGCCACGATGAACAACACGTTGGTCGTATCGATCTGGATGAATTCCTGGTGCGGGTGCTTGCGGCCGCCCTGCGGGGGAACCGACGCGACCGTGCCCTCGAGAATCTTGAGCAACGCCTGCTGCACACCCTCGCCCGATACATCGCGCGTGATGGACGGGTTCTCGGCCTTGCGGGCGATCTTGTCGACCTCGTCGATGTAGATGATGCCGGTTTCGGCGCGCTTGACGTCGTAGTCGGCGGCCTGGATGAGCTTCAGCAGGATGTTCTCGACGTCCTCGCCCACGTAGCCCGCTTCGGTGAGAGCCGTGGCATCGGCGACCGCGAAGGGCACATTGAGCCGCTTGGCGAGCGTCTGCGCGAGGTAGGTCTTGCCGCAACCCGTCGGTCCGATGAGCAGGATGTTGCTCTTCGCGATCTCGACGTCGTCGCCGAGCTGGTCGGCCGCCGTGAGCGTGTTGCGGGCGCGCACGCGCTTGTAGTGGTTGTAGACGGCGACCGAGAGGGCACGCTTGGCGGCCATCTGGCCGATTACGTACTCGTCGAGGAAGCCGAAGATCTCTTTGGGCTTGGGCAGTTCGAAGTCACCGGCGGGGGCGTCTTCGCCCGCTTCGGCCATGCGCTCTTCGATGATCTCGTTGCACAGCTCGACGCATTCGTCGCAGATGTACACGCCAGGGCCAGCGATCAGCTGCTGAACCTGCTTCTGGCTTTTGCCGCAGAATGAACATTTGAGCAGATCGGCGCTCTCACCTATCCGAGCCATCCCGTCACGCTCCCTTTTCGCAGTTAGATCGTGGTTGTGCGTACTGTCGAGCCTAACCCGATTCGGCGTGTTTGCCCCGAACCTGGCCGGTCGGTCGCGGCGCGGCGGATGCGTTCCGCCTGAGCGGTTTCGCGGCCCGGGGTGCGCCTGTCGTGTGTGGTCAAAGTCTGCGCCATGCCGGGCCGCCGACCAAATCGGTTCGCCCTCAGCGTGTGCCCCCGTCAGGCGACGCTGCGCGGCAGAGACAGAGGGCCGGATGCCGCGGCGTGCGCGTCATCCGGCCCTCTCCGTGCTGGGTGCCAGCTCGGGTGTTTCGTCTTACTGAGCGATCGCCGCGGGAAGCGACTTGCGGCTCGTGAGCACCTGGTCGATCAGACCGTACTCGAGTGCCTCGCTGGCGCCGAGGATCTTGTCGCGGTCGATGTCCTTGTTGACCTGCTCCTGCGAGCGGTTTGAGTGCTTCGACAGCGTGGCCTCGAGCCAGGTGCGCATGCGCATGATCTCGGCGGCCTGGATCTCGATGTCCGATGCCTGACCCCGACCGGCCTCGCCGACGGCGGGCTGGTGAATGAGGATGCGGGCGTTGGGCAGCGCGAGACGCTTGCCGGGGCTGCCGGCGGCGGTGAGCACGGCGGCCGCGGAGGCGGCCTGGCCCAGGACGACGGTCTGGATCTGCGGGCGGATGTACTGCATCGTGTCGTAGATCGCCGTCATCGCGGTGAATGAGCCACCGGGCGAGTTGATGTACATGACGATGTCGCGGTCGGGGTCCATGCTCTCGAGCACCAGCAGCTGCGCCATGATGTCGTCAGCGGACGCGTCGTCGACCTGGACACCCAGGAAGATGATGCGGTCTTCGAACAGCTTGGCGTAGGGGTCTTGGCGCTTGTAGCCGTAGGCGGTGCGCTCTTCGAAGCTCGGCAGGATGTAACGGCTGCCGGGCATCTGGACGCCGGATGCCTGACCCATCGAGCTCGTGGCGTTTCCACCGAATGTGGGGATGTTCATCTGTTTTCCTTCGTCGAGTTCGTGAGTCAGTTCGTTTCGGTTCCGCCGCCACCGGCGACGTCGGTGGCCGACTCGCGGATGTGGTCGACGAAGCCGTACTCGAGGGCCTCTTGCGCGCTGAACCAACGGTCGCGGTCACCGTCGAGGTTGATCTGCTCGACCGTCTTACCGGTCTGGGCGGCGGTGATCTCGGCGAGGCGGCGCTTCATGTCGAGGATGAGCTGAGCCTGCGTCTGGATGTCGCTCGCCGTTCCGCCGAAGCCACCGTGCGGCTGGTGCAGCAGCACGCGGGCGTTGGGCGTGATGTAGCGCTTGCCTTTGGTGCCGGCGGTCAGCAGCAGCTGACCCATCGAGGCGGCCATACCGATTCCGACGGTGACGATGTCGTTCGGCACGAACTGCATCGTGTCGTAGATGGCCATACCCGCGGTGATGGAACCGCCGGGCGAGTTGATGTAGAGGTAGATGTCTCGGGTGGAGTCTTCAGCCGCCAACAGAAGAAGCTTTGCGGCGATCTCGTTGGCGTTGTCGTCGCGCACCTCTGACCCGAGCCAGATGATGCGGTCTTTCAGCAGTCGGTCAAAAACACTGGGTGACAGTGCTGGTTCGGCCATGTCGCGCTCCATTTCAGTTATCGCTTGGAATCGAATCTATAGGAGCTAACGTCGGCAAACAGGCGTGTTCGCCGTGGGCAGACGTTGCCGTGTCCCTGCCGGGTCTTCCGGCCGGGTGCGGCGTGTCGCGCCCGCATCGAGTGCATGTCGGATGCTCGAGCGTCACGTCTCGGCCGCCGCGCCGTTCGACCGGCCGAACGCACGAATGCCCCCGGCGTGAACCGGGGGCATTCGTGGTGTTCAGGCCGTGAGGCCGAACGTGGTCTTACTTGGCGTCTGCGTCGTCCGCAGCAGCAGCCTTCTTGGCGGCCGGCTTCTTGGCGGCAGGCTTCTTGGCCGGTGCCTTCTTCGCGGGCTTCTCGTCGGCAGCCTCGTCGGCCGGCGCGGCGTCGCTCTCGGCGGCGTCGGTGCTGGTCTCGTCGGTGGCGGCGTCGGTGCTGACCTCGTCGGTGCTGGCGTCGTCGGCCTCGGGCACGAAGCCCGTGAGGTCGATGGCCTTGCCGGTGGTGTCGACGACCGTCGCCTTGCCCAGGACGACGGCGATGGCCTTGTTACGGGCTACTTCGCCGACCATCGCGGGGATCTGACCGTTCTGGTCGAGAACCTGGATGAATTCGCCGGGCTCCATGCCGTACTGCGAGGCACCCTGGATGAGGTACTGGGTGAGCTCTTCCTGGCTGACCTGGACCTTCTCAGCCTCGGCGATCGCGTCGAACAGCATCTGCTGACGGAACGTCTCGGTGGAGGAGATGCGAACCTCTTCGCGGTGGGCGTCGTCTTCGAGGCGGCCTTCGCCCTCGAGGTGACGGTGCACCTCATCTTCGACGAGCTGCTCGGGAACGGGGATCTCGACGGACTCGACGAGCTGTTCGACGAGCTTGGTGCGAGCCTCGGCGCCCTGGCCGAAGGCCTTCTGGCGCTCGACCTGGCCCTTGAGGCTCTCGCGCAGCTCGTCGATGGTGTCGAACTCGCTGGCGATCTGAGCGAAGTCGTCGTTCGCCTCGGGCATCTCGCGCTCTTTCACGGCGGTGACGGTGACGGCGATCTCGGCCTGCTCACCCTCGTGCTCGCCACCCAGCAGCGGGGCGCTGAACGTGGTGCTCTCACCGGCGGTGAGGGAGTCGAGGGCCTCGTCGATGCCCTCGATCAGCTCACCCGAGCCGAGCTCGTAGCTGATGGCGTCGGCGCGGTCGACTTCTTCACCGTTGATGGTGGCGACGAGGTCGATCTGAGCGAAGTCACCGGTCTTGGCGGGGCGGTCGACGCTGATGAGCGTGCCGAAGCGCGTGCGCAGGCGGTCGAGCTCTTCCTGAACGTCTTCGTCGGTGATCTCGGCGGGCTCGACCTCGACGGTCAGGCCGGAGTAGTCGGGCAGTTCGATCTCGGGGCGGACGTCGACCTCGACGTTGACCAGGAGGTCACCCGAGTAGTCCTTGTCGCTCGGCCACTCGATGATGTCGGCCTGGGGGCGACCGAGCGAGCGGAGGCTGTGCTCTTCGACGGCGGCGCGGTAGAAACCGTCGAGGCCTTCGTTGACGGCGTGCTCGAGGACCGCACCCTTGCCGACGCGCTGGTCGATGATCGCGGGCGGAACCTTGCCCTTGCGGAAGCCAGGAATGTTGACCTGCTCGGCGATGTGACCGTAGGCGTGCGTGATGCTGGGCTTCAAGTCGTCGGGCGTCACCGTGATGGCGAGCTTGACGCGCGTGGGGCTCAGCTGTTCGACCGTGGACTTCACGTGTTCAATCTCCTGTGTTCGAAACTCTTGTACTCGAACCCGGAACGACGCGGCAGTTGTCGCGTGGGGCGTTTCGGGCCGAGGATGACATGTGTGGTCGGGGCGACAGGATTCGAACCTGCGACTTCTCGCTCCCAAAGCGAGCGCTCTACCAAGCTGAGCTACGCCCCGAATGTCACACACTCGGTGAGGCAACCGCCGGGCGCGAACGCAGGCTGATTGACCTCGAAAGTCTAGTCTAGGGGGATGCCGCAGCGGTTGTGGCACGCAGCACGCCCGCGGCTGTAATAGTATGTTCAGGCACCGGTTCGCCGGGCACGGGGATGTAGCTCAATGGTAGAGCCTCAGTCTTCCAAACTGATGGTGCGGGTTCGATTCCCGTCATCCCCTCCGAATACGCTGACAGGCCGCCGATCGTCGAGATCGGCGGCCTGTTGTGTTTCTGGGACCTCCAGTGTTTCTGAGACCTCCAGCGTTTTTGGGGACGTTCACTGTTTCTGGGGACGTTCACTGTTTCTGACGCGTGCGATCCTCGGGCGTTAGAGCGGATTGACGAGGTCGGGCGAGTCGCCCGTGACGGGGCCGACGATGTGGAAGTCGAGCGCTTCGGCGACGGGTGTGGCCGCCTCGACGGCGGCGTCGACGAGCCCCTGGTCCCCCACGATGGTCGGGTCGAGCCACGTGTCGACGAAGTGCCGGGGCAGCGTGACGGGCGTGCGGTCGTGGATGTCGCGCAAACCGCCGACCGCCTCGCGCGTGAGGATGGTGGCCGTCAGGATCCACTCGTCCGAGCTCGGCGCACGCCACCATGAATAGAGCCCCGCGAAGGACAGCGGCTCGTCGGTGTCGTGGATGTAATAGGGCGTCTTGGTCTTGCCGACCGTCTTCCACTCGTAATAGCCGGATGCCGGGAGGATCGCGCGCTTCGACCGCACCGAGTTCTTGAACGAGGCCTTCTCGGCGGCCGTCTCCGACCGCGCGTTGAAGGTGGGGAACTTCGTCTTCAGCTCTTTCGACCACGAGGGGACGAGGGACCAGCGACCGGCCATGAGGCGGCGCACCACGGCATCCGGGTCGTCGCGTTCGGTGGCGTGGGCGTCGAACGCGGCTGCGGCGGCTGCCTCTGCCGAAGCCGTTCGCTCGTCGGTGTGGCGCGGCGACTCGAAGATGACGGGCACCGGATCGGTGGGGCGGATGTTCCAAGCCGGAGCGTTGGCGTAGTCGTCGAGCTCAGAGACGTCGAAGTAGGCGCCGAGCTCTTCGCCCGTGAGGGAGTTCGTGAATCGTCCGCACATGCGCTTAGCCTATTGAGTGCCGACGACACTGCACAGGGCGAGCGGGCGGATGCGACATCCGTGAGATGCCCCTGAGCGAGAAACCGAGAGAACGTGCTGAAAGTTCCTGCGACCTTCTGGTCGGGTCTGTGGACGATCGCGGGCGCGCTCATCTTCGTGGGAGCCGTGTTCGCCTTCGCGACGGCGCGATTCGGGTTGGGCATCGCCCTCGTCGTGGCCACCCTCGTGTGCCTGAGCGGCAGCTGGCGCGCGCAGCACCTCGCGAAGAAACGGGCTCGAGGCGCGCGGAGAAGCTGACGCTGGCACAACGCGCTCGGTCCGCGGGTCCCTGGCAACGCCCTGATCAACCCTCGCAACGCCCTCAGCAGCGTGCCTCGCCACGCCCCTAGCAACGCCCCCGCAACGCCCATCGCCACGCGGAACGTGGCTGTACCCCTTCGGGCATCAGCGTGATCAGCGGCGGGCGTGGAGCTCGGCGTTACCGACGTAGCGGGCGGCGTTCTGGCGGATGCCGTCGACCTCCTCATCCGTGAGAGTGCGTCGCACTTTGCCGGGCACACCGGCGACGAGGGAGCGCGGCGGGATGTGGGTGCCCTCGAGGACGACGGCTCCGGCCGCGATGAGGGATTCGTCACCGATGACGGCTCCGCTGAGGACGACCGAGCCCATGCCGATGAGCACCGTGTCGCCGATGATGCAGCCGTGCACGACGGCGTTGTGCCCGATGGACACGTCGCGACCGATGACGACGGGCCACGCGGCATCCACGTGCACGGCCACACCGTCTTGGACGTTGCTGCCCTCCCCCACCGTGATCGAGTTGTAATCGCCGCGCAGGACCGCGTTGTACCAGACGCTCGACGAGTCGGCGAGCGCCACATGTCCGACGATGCGTGCGCCGTCTGCGACGAAAGCGGTGGCCGCGAGGTGCGGGCCGTCGATGCCTGCGAGCGGAACGAGGGCGCCGGGGGCCACGTGCGTGCGCAGACCCCTCTCGCCCTCAGGCGTTGCCCTCGCGTCGGCCGACGGCGCGGTTGTCGAGGCTGCAGAGGTGGCGGTCTGTGCGGCAGCGGATGCGGCGGCGAGGGAGGCGGCGTCGGTCATGCGGCCACGCTACCGGAGGGGCGGCGGGCAGTGGGGGCTGGTTTCTGCCACAGTGGTCCCACGATCGTTTCGAGGGGGAACCTCTGTGAATACCGAACCGTCGATGTGGCCGCCCCGGCGGGATGCACTGACCGACACCTCGCTGTGCCCATCCTGCTTCGCGGTTCTGCGCGGCCCGGTCTGCGAGCGCTGCGGCTTCGATGCGAGCGTGCCTCGAGGCTCCGAGCTGTTCGTGGCGTCGAAGCGGGTTCGGGATGCGGCGATCGAACGGTCTCAGCTCATCGGCCTCATGCGCGTCGAGCAGCAGGCGGCCGTTCAAGAGGCGTCGGCTTCGCGGGGCTCCGCCGAGACGGTGTTGCCGGTGCCGATCGCGACCGCCCACGCATCCGACGCTCGGGCCGCGCAATCGCACCCAGCGCCCGGGGCTGGGACCGAGGCATCCGAGCTCTCGTCCATTCCCGCTCGTCCTCCCCTGCCGGGGACGGCCGACGGCCTGAATGCTGCGTCGGCTTCGGCATCTTCTGACACCAGCACCCCCGTGAGCCCCGTCACCCCTAACGCGACGCAGCCTCCCGCGTCACCCGACTGGTGGTCCCCCTCCGCGCCAGCCCAGCAGCCCTCTGCACAGCAGCCCTCCCCGCAGCAGTCCTCGCCTGCTCAACCCCCTGTCCCGCCCCGTCCTACGGCTTCGTGGTCACAGCAGGGCCCACAGCAAGGCCCCTCGGCGCCGGGCCAGCAGCCATACGCTGCGGCGAGCGCCGGTATGCCTCCGTTCCAGCCGGGCCCGTTCCAGCCCGGGCAGCCCACACCTCCCGCGCGGCCCCGTCGCTCGGGCGTGCAGATTCTGCTGCTCGTCGCCGGTGTCACCCTGGTGGGCATCGCGGCTCTCTTCTTCGCGGTCATCGCCTATGTGCTGACGTCGCCCGAGGTTCGGGTGGTCTTGCTGCTCCTGGCGGCCGCCGCCGTCGCCGGTCTCGGCTTCGCGCTCCGCCGCCGGCTCCCCGGCACGGCCGAGGCGCTCGTCACCCTCGGCATCGTCTTCGTTCTCGTCGACGGCCTGCTGATCCGCTCGCAGGGCCTCTTCGGTTCGTCGGATGTCGAGGGCGCTACGTTCACGGGCATCTACAGTCTCGTCGCATCCGCCGTCTTCCTCGGTCTGGCGAGACCCACCCGCATGCGTGCTCCCTCTGTGGCCGCTGCCATCCTGATCCCCTTCAGCGGTTTCTTCCTCCTCGGAGGTCTGGTCGATGCGTTCTCTTCGACGGCCTCGTGGTGGGCCGCGGGTGTGGGCGGCGGCGCGATCAGCGTTGCGGCAGCGTTCCTGTGGCCGCGTGTCGTCGGGCCTTTCCGCGCCGACGGTCTCTGGTTGCGCGGCGCCGGCGTCACCCTCGCGTCGCTCGCCACGCTCACCGCGGTGTTCGCCTTCCCCGAGCTGCGCTGGACGACCCTTCTCACGTTCGGGGTCGCTGCGGCACTCTGGGTCGCCCTGGCGGCGCTTCCCCCCGCCCCGGCCCCACGACCTCGCGCACAGGGACCGGCACCGTCGCAGTATCAATCACCTCGTATCGAAGCCGGACAGGCCCCCGACGCGGCGCCGCGCCACCCTGGGTCTCAGACATTCGCCGCCGTGGGCGCCGGCCTGTCGGTCGTCGCGGCCCTGTCGACGCCGATCTACCGCGTCGACGCCGGATGGTGGACGATCGTCCTGTTGACTCTCACGGCGGGCGTGGGGTTCATCGCACTCGCCGCGATCGCCCGGGCCCTGACCCGCACGAGCTGGCGCCATCGCTCCCGCGCCGCCGTATGGGCCGGCGGTGTCGCCTTCGCGGGCGCCAGCTTCCCGCCCCTCGTCATCGGCGGCCTCTTACCCTTCGGGTATGTCGCCATCCTCGGTTTCTCCCCCGCGTTCTCGTTGTCGGGGGCCGAAGGCTTCCTCAGGGAATCGCTCTTCGGCATGGGCGAGTACTACTGGCGGTTCGAGCCCGGTCTGGCGCTCTTCGTGGCGGCGGCCGCACTCGCCGTCGGTCTCGCGCTCCTCGGCCGACTGCGGCGCGAAGCCTGGGCCCCGGCCGTTCTCGCGAGCATGGGTCTTCTCACGGCCGCGGCTCTCCTGCCAGGGACCACAGGGGCCGCCACCGGACTTTCGGTGGTCGCCGTGATCTTCACGGCGCTGTGCGCGCCCGTCTTGCGTCGCCCCCGTGGAGTCACGGCGGTCTTGGTGATCTTCGCGGTCATCACGCTCGGGCCGCTGGTTGTTGCCGGTCGTCAGTCCGAACCCCTCTGGCCGGTCGCAGCCATCCTCGCCGTTGCCGTGCCGCTCGCCCTCCGGTTCTTCCTGCGATCCGCCGGTCGGCGTAGCGTCGGCACAGTCGGCACGGTCGACACCGCTGGTACCACTGGCACTGCTGGCACCACTGGCATCAATAGCACCGTCGCACCGGTGAAATCACGCAGCGCAGGCGCAGGTTCTGGGTGGGATGCCGCGCGCATCGCCCTGCTGGGCCTTGCCGTCTTCGGCGTCATCGGCGCCTTCTTCACGGCGCCCGACTGGCTGGGGATCGACGGCGAAGCCGTGCCCACCCCCGCTTTCTGGGCGACGCTGGCGTCCCTCGCGATCCTCTGCGTCGCAGCCGCCGTGTCGCGCCGCCCGGTGCCACACAGTGTTCGCTCGTCTGACGCGTCTCATGCCTCCACCGAAGCCGCCCCTCGTGGTCGCGGGCTGTTGGCGGCACCGGATCGGATGGTCATCACCTCCGTCTCCGGCATCCTCGCGGCTCTTCTCGGCTTCATCGTCTTCGCCAGCTGGGTGACATCCCACGGGCCCCTCGGCGGGTTCAGCGCGACCGAGAGCGCCGCGCGCGGCGATGCCACCTCGGCGCCCCTGATCGCCGTCCTCGTGTTGGCTGCCGTCGCCTCCGTGCTGTGGCAGGTGCTGCCCGCCGTCGCCGATACGGCAGAGCGCCTCGTCTTCGCGGCCGCAGGCCCACTGGTGATCGCCGGCGCAGTGAGCGTCATCGTGCTCGATGCCCAAGGGGATGTGGCACCCGCGCTCTCCCTGACGACCGTCGTGCTCGCCGCATCCGCCCTCGTGCTTTTCGCGCGGCGTTCCCCGCTGGGTCGGCGCGCTCGCCTCGTCTGGGATGCGTCGACGGCGCTCGTCGGCTTCCTCGGTCTGTTCGCCGCGGTCGGCGCCCCCGCAGACGTCCGCTGGTTGAGCCTCTTGGTGCTCGCTGTCGCCGCCCTCGTGCTGGCCTCCGGCGAGGGCGAGATCCTGCAGGGCGATCGCGCTCGTCACCACATCGCGTGGGTCGCCATCCCCCTCGGCCTCGCCGCGCTCTGGACGCTGCTCGCCGACGGCGGTGTCACCACCGTCGAGGCGTACACGGCGCCCGTTGCCGGCCTGCTCGCCGCCCTCGCGGCACTCTTCGTGTGGCGTCGCCCCGTGCCCACCGGGCGCGCGGACGGTCGCACCGTGTTGGCCGCGGCAGCCCTCGCCGTTCTCGTGCTGCCGAGCGTCGTCATGTCCGGCGCCGATGTCTCGGGGCCCAACCTGCTGCGACCGGCGGCCCTGCTCCTCGGTGGGCTCGCGGTCGGGGCCCTCGCCGCGGCCTGGCCCACCGTGATCAGGGGGCTGTCCCTGCGCCGCATCCTCGTTGCAACCTCGCTCGTGGCCGTCGCCGGAACAGGTCTCGTGCGGGGTCTCGGCGAGTTGCTCAGAGCCGGAAGCTACGGCATCCCGGACATGCCCTCGGGCCTGGGTAACGGCGACGACGGCCCACCGCCCTGGCTGCTGGTGCTGCTCGGCCGCGAGCCGTGGCCGGCCTTCGGTCCGCTGATCGAGCCCTGGACGGGCCTGGCTGCCGCCGCGCTGGTGGTGCTCGCCATCGTGTGGATGCGCGAACGCGACGACAGGATGCCGCGGGCCGCCGACCTCGCGATCGTGCTCGCTGTGATCGTCTTCGCGCTCCCCGCTCTCGTCATCACGCTGCGCCAAGACCTCCCGACTCTCGCCCCGTTCGTCGCGGTGATCCTGCTGTCGATCGTGTCGGTTCTCGCGGCGGCTCACAACGCCCCACCGCTCGGTCGCCTCGTGCGCTGGACGGCCGTGGGCGCGGCCCTCGTGATCACGGCCGCGGTGTTCGTCTCAGCTGCCCGCCTCAGCAGCGGTGCACCCTATGACGCCGATATTTTCGCCGCCATCGTCGGAGCGGCGCTCGTGGTGGGCGGGCTCATCGACCTCGGCCGCCGGCCCGCCCTGCGCAGTTGGCCCGCGCTCGGCCCCGGGCTCCTCGTCGCGCTCGTGCCGTCCCTGCTGGCGGACTACGGGCAGACCACCATCCCGCGCATCGTCCTGCTGGGCGTCGCGGCCATCGCCGTGCTGCTCTTCGGCGTGCTGCGCAAACTGCAGGCGCCCGTGATCATCGGTGCCGTCGTGCTGCTGCTGCACGGGCTCGCGCAACTGTGGCCGTGGATCTCGGACCTGTACTCGGCCATCCCGTGGTGGCTGTGGGTGGGGGTCGGCGGCCTCCTGCTGATCGTCGTGGCCGCGACGTACGAGAAACGCATTCGGGATGCTCGGGCGGTGGCTCGCAGCATCCGCTCGCTGCGGTGACCCCGGGCGAGCGACACCGGCGATGCTGCAACTGCGAGGTGAGGGTAGCCTCAGCTCAAAACACGCGCCCACCAGCGAATTAGCAGAGCCTAAACTTGCTTGCGGAATGTCTGAGCGTGAGTAGCGTTGGGGTCAACGTAGAGATCGAAGAGATCGAGAGAAGGGCACACACCATGACGAATGTCACCACCACCCACATCCCCCAGGCCGTCACCACCCCCGACACCGCCGCGGGAGTCGCCCAGTTCCTCAGCCCCGTGGTCGTCGACCTCACGGCCCTCGTCGTCAACGGCAAGCAGGCGCACTGGCACGTGCGCGGCGCCAACTTCATCGGCGTGCACGAGCTGCTCGACACGGTCGTCGCTCACGCGCAGGAGTGGGCCGACCTGGCCGCCGAGCGCATCGTCGCCCTGGGCCTGCCCGTCGACGCGCGCCTCGAGACCGTCGCCGCGAAGAGCACCGCCGGCTCGCTGACCCCCGGGTTCCAGCAGTCGCAGGTCACGATCGCCGAGATCATCACCCACATCGACGCCGCCCTCGTCAACGTGAAGACCGCGATCGATGAACTCGACGCCATCGACTTCACCAGCCAGGACGTGGCCATCGAGATCGCCCGCGGCCTCGAGAAGGACCGCTGGTTCCTCTTCGCGCACATCGCCGCGTAGTCACTGCCTGAGCGGCGGCTTACCCGTCATCAGAACTGAGCCGGGGTCACCTTATGGTGACCCCGGCTTTTCTGTGCGCGTGTCGCACGGTCGAGTCAGAGCGCGTCGTGCGTGAAGCGGCCGTTGACGAGGGTGGCGTCCACGCGGATGTTTCGTAACGCGTCGGCGTTGAGCGAGCGCGGGTCCTCGCCGAGAACCGCGAGGTCGGCCGGCTGCCCCTCGGCCACTCGCGTTCGGGTGGACGCCCGCAGCGCCTCCTCGAGGGTGATCGCCTGTTCGGGATGCCACGGCTCCCGTCCGGCGCGCGACCGATGCACGGCCGCCGATACGGCAACCCACGGGTCGAGCGGGGCCACCGGCGCATCCGACCCCAGCGCGAGCGTCGCACCGGCATCGAGCAGGTCGCGCAGCGGAAAGGTGCGCTCGGTGTGCCCGGCCCAGTGGTGCTCGGCGACATCCCGGTCGTCCATGGCGTGCTCGGGCTGCACGCTCGCCACCACGCCCAGCTCGGCGAAGCGGCGGATATCGGACTGCTGCAACAGCTGGGCATGCTCGATCGAGCCCGCCGCGCCCGTGTGTTCGAAGGCATCCAACGCGAGCGCGTTCGCCTGGTCGCCGATCGCGTGCACGGCCGAGCGGATGCCCGCGCGATGCGCCGTGGTCATGAGCGGTTCGAGCTGCTCGGGCGGAATCGTCAGCGCGCCGTGGCCCCCCTCCCCCTCCATGGGTTCGGGATAGGGCGCGAAACAGTAGGCGGTGCGGGTGTTGAGCGAACCATCCGTGATCACCTTGTAGGGGCCCATGCGCAGCAGGCCGTGCGTGTGCGGGATGGTCTGGCCCGAGTGCAAGCCTTCGTCGATGGCGCGGTCGAGGAATTGCGTGTAGACGCCGAACTCGACGCGCAGCTGCGTGTTGCCGCCCGCGATGCGGCGCTGCCAGACATCCACGTTCCAGGCCATCTCCATGTCGACGATGCCGACGACACCCCGCGCGGAGGCGGCCCGGGCGGCGTCGTGGGCCCAGGCATCCGCCACCTCGTCGGGCACGTCGTCGAGGCGTCTCAGCACCGTGAAGGCGTCTTCCTCGCGCAGCAGACCCGTCTCGTGGTGGGCCAAGCCGTGTTCGACGAGCGCCAACCGGTTGAGCCAGGCCGCGTGCAGGTCGCCCGAGATGAGGATGACCGGGCGCCCGGGTGCGGCGGCGTCGAGGAGTGCGGCATCCGGCTCGTCGTCCCAGAGGGCGTCGCGAAAACCGTAGCCGATGAGGGGCGCGTGGCCGAGCACGGTCTCGGCGGCCGTCGAGGCCCGCTCGGCGACCAGACGCGCGGCGTCGGCGGCGGATGCGGCGACCCCGACATCGAGGCGGCTCGCCGTGTGCGCCCACTGCGTGAAGTGCACGTGGGCGTCCCAGAGGCCGGGCACGACGAAACGCCCGGCGAGGTCGCGGCGTTCGGCGTGGTCGGACTCGGGAATGGTCGAGGCGGCGCCGGCCGGAAGCACGGCGGCGATCACGCCGTCGCGGAGAACGATGTCACTCAGCGGAACATCGTCCAGCGGAACGTCTCTGAGCAGACCGTCATCGAGCCGGATATCGCGGAGCGGAACGTCGTTGGGCGGAACGTCCCTCGGGAGTCCATCTCTCGACGGAGCACCGCGCGGCGGAACATCCGAGCTCGTCGTCTCGGTGCCCTCCCGCGCGTTCTCGCCGAGCGGCAGCACGCGCGCGTTCGCGAGGACCGTGAGGACGCCTGACCCGGGGTTTGCCGCACTCAACCTCAGCTTCATGCCTCGGGCACCTCGGGCACGTCGGCCACGTCGGCCACGTCGCGGACCTCGCCGATCTCGCGCGCCTCGTGCACCTTGCGCACGCGGCGCATCTCGGCGGCCAGCGCGGGGTTGGGGTATTCGCTGCCGTTCTCGAGCTCGAAGATGATGGTCTCGATCGTGTCGTCGGGGCGGTTCTGGCTCAGCTTGCGCTTACCCGTGACGCGCGTCGGGGTCAGGCGGAAACCGACGGTGCCCGCAGAAATGCGCTCGGCGTAGGCCGCGTTCTCGGGCGTGCCCTCCATGAGCCGGGGCTCGGGCATCCGCTTCTCGAAGTGTTCGACCAGGGCGCCCAGCACACGGTAGTTCTCTTCGTCCGAGAGAATTTCGGGCACGCCGCTCAGGTGCGCGACGACGTAGTTCCAGGTGGGCACGGCCGGTTTGGCGTCGTACCATCCGGGCGAAATGTAGCCGTGCGGGCCCTGCACGATCACGAGCAGTTCGCCCTGACCGAGCTCGAGGATCGCCTCATCCGGCCGGCCGACATGCCCCAAAATCGTGAGGTCGTCTCGCTCGGGGTCGAGAACGACGGCATAGTGCGACGCCGCCAGGCCGTTCTCCGTGTTCGCCACGAGGGTGACCCACGGGTTCTCGGCGATGAGACGGCGGATGTCGGCCACATCGCCCAGCACGAAACTCGGGTTCTGACGCATCCGGTCCTCCTCAGGCCTGGCAGACGGGGCACCAGTACAACTTGCGCGCCCCCATCTCTTCGAGCGAAATGTGGGTGCCGCACACCCGGCACGGCAGCCCCTCGCGTTTGTACACCCAATGGCGGTCGGCGCGGCTGGCCATGGCCAGGCGGTAGGCCTCGTCGTCGAGATCGTCCATGGTCATCATCTGACCCGTCTCGATGCCGATGGCGAGCAGTCGCACCCAGTCCCGCCAGATGCCGCGCACGGTCTCTTGGGGCACGAGCTTGCCGGGCGTGTGCGGGTTGACCTTCGCGCGGAACAGCAGCTCGGCGCGATAGACGTTGCCGATACCCGAGACGACCTTCTGGTCCATGAGCAGCAGCCCGATGGGCGTCGGCTTCTTGTGCACCGTAGCCGTGAAGCGGTCCTCGGCGGCCTTCGTGTCGTCGTGCTGCGGGTCGGGCCCGAGCGAGTCGATGACGCGCTGCACGTCGGCGCCCGTGACGACCTCGCAGGCCGTGGGGCCGCGCAGGTCGGCGACCGTCGTGTCGGTCAGCAGGCGCACGCGCACCGCTCCGACGGGTTCGGGTGGGAACGTCTCGTCGTTCTCGGGCAGCCCTTTGGTCTGCTCGGCCATGCGCACGCGGGCTCGGCGGGGTGCGCCGATGCTCGAGACCGAATCCTCGCCATCGGCGTCGCGCAGCTCGCCCAGGAGCACGTCGTCGCGCTTGTTGCCCGCGGCCGCCACGCGTCGCTTACCCGTGCGCGGGGCGTCGGATGCCGGAGCGGCGGTGTCGGGGTCGGCGCCCGTCGTGTCGGCATCAGCGTCGGCATCGGCGTCGGCGTCGGCGTCAGCGTCAGCGTCAGCGTCAGCGTCAGCGTCAGCGTCAGCATCGGCGTCAGCGTCGGCGAGAACCGTCCCGCGCTGATTCGTCTGCCCCATGCGCCCGGCCGCGGACTCGATGGTCGGGTCGGTCGTGATCTGGCCCGCGAAATCCCACGCGCCGTACATGCCGAGGTGCACGCGCAGCCACACGTCGTCGCCGAAGTGCATGAACATCTGCTTGCCGACGGCATCGACATCCGTGATCGTGCGCCCGTCGAGCACGGAAGCTCCTTCGGCAAAGCGGCCCTGCGGCGAGGAAGCGCGCACAGTCTTGCCCTGGAAGTTATGCCGGAACTGCCGCGCGATGCGGTGAACGGAGTGACCCTCGGGCACTACTGGTCGACGCCCTTCCCGGCGATGTCACCGGAGGCCTCGTATTCGGCGAGCTGCGCGATGCGGCGCACGTGCCGCTCCTCGAAGCTGAACGGCTCGGCGATGAACGCGTCGATGAACGAGATCGCTTCGGCGACCTCGTGCTGGCGCGCACCGATCGAGATCACGTTGGCGTCGTTGTGCTGACGCGCAAGCTGAGCGGTGCTCAAGTTCCAGACGAGTGCCGCGCGCACACCCTTGACCTTGTTCGCGGCGATCTGCTCGCCGTTGCCCGAACCGCCGAAGACGACGCCGAGAGCCTCGATGCCGGCATCCTGATCGCGCACGACGGCCTTCGCCGCGTTGATGCAGAACGACGGGTAGTCGTCGAGCGCGTCATAGGCTGCGGGGCCGTGGTCGGTGACCTCGTGGCCCTGTTCGCGCAGGTGCGTCTGCAGCTGCTGGCTCAGCTCGAGGCCAGCGTGGTCTGTGGCGATATGGATGCGCATGAGAAATCAGCCTAGCGTTCGGGAGGGGTCGAATCGGGGTGCGGGTCAGTCGAAGATGGGGCCGACCGTGCGGCTGCGCTTGAGCTCGAAGAAGCCGGGGTAGGCGGCCACCTGCACCACGCCATCCCAGAGCTTCGCGGCCTCTTCGCCCTTGGGCGCGGGCGAGATCACGGGGCCGAAGAAGGCGACACCGTTGACGGCGATGACGGGCGTGCCGACATCCTGACCGACGCGGTTGATGCCCTCGAAGTGCGAGGCGCGCATCTGCGGGTCGAACTCGTCGCTGTCGGCGTAGCGCGCGAAGTCGGCGTCGAGACCCACCTCGGCGAGCGCCTGCGGGATGACCTCGTCGGGGTTCGTCGACCCACCGGGGTGGATGCGGGTGCCGAGCGCGTCATAGAGCGGTTTGACGATCTGCTGCCCGTGCAGCTCCTTGACCGCGGCGACGAGGCGCGTGTACTTGAGGGCGCGCGGGAAGAAGGCGCGGTACTCGTCGGAGACGTCCCGGTCTTCGTTGAGCACGGCGAGGCTCATGATGTTGAACGTGACGTCGAGGTCGCGCACCTTCGCCACCTCGTCGACCCAGCGTGAGGTCATCCAGGCCCAGGGGCAGGAGGGATCGAACCAGAATTCGACGGATGTGGGGGCAGCGGTTTCGGTCATGGTTCTAGCAAATCACGAAAGCCCCGGCACTAGGCTTTCCTCGGACACAATCCGCGAAAATGCTAGGAGCACACGTGCCAGGAGAAAACCTCACTCGCCTCGAGGCTGAGGAACGTCAATCGATCGTCCAGACCCACGCTTACGAGGTGTCGCTCGATCTCACTCAGGGGCCGGAAACCTTCCGGAGCACCACGACGGTGCACTTCGACGCGAAGCCGGGCTCCTCCACCTTCATCGACGCGATCACGAAGACCGTGCACTCCGTCACCCTCAACGGCCAGAGCCTCGACCCCGCCCAGGTGTCCGACGGCGTGCGCATCCAGCTCGACGACCTCGCCGAGAAGAACGTGCTGGTCGTCGACGCCGACGCCCTCTACACGAACTCGGGCGAGGGCCTGCACCGCTTCGTCGACCCCGTCGATGACGAGGTCTACCTCTACAGCCAGTTCGAGGTGCCCGACTCGCGCCGCGTGTTCGCGGTCTTCGAGCAGCCCGACCTGAAGGCCACGTTCCAGTTCACGGTGACGGCGCCCGACTACTGGGAGGTCGTGTCGAACTCCCCCACGCCCGAGCCCACCCCGGCCGGCGACAGCAACTCCACCTGGGCGTTCGAGCCGACCCCCGTCATCTCGAGCTACATCACGGCCATCGTCGCGGGCCCCTATGTGGTCGAGCGCAGCGAGCTGACGAGCGCCTCGGGCCGCGTCATCCCCCTCGGTGTCTTCGCCCGGGCGTCGCTCGCGCAGTACCTCGATGCCGACTACATCTTCGAGAAGACGCGCGAAGGTTTCGCGTACTACGAAGAGAAGTTCGACTTCCCCTACCCGTTCGCGAAGTACGACCAGATGTTCGTGCCCGAGTTCAACGCGGGGGCCATGGAGAACGCCGGCGCCGTCACGTTCACCGAGACCTACGTGTTCCGCAGCAAGGTGACAGATGCGATCAAGGAACGCCGCGTCGTCACGATTCTGCACGAACTCGCCCACATGTGGTTCGGCGACCTCGTCACCATGAAGTGGTGGAACGACCTGTGGCTGAACGAGTCGTTCGCCGAGTGGGCGTCGACCATCGCGACGGCTGAGGCCACCGAGTGGACCGAGGCGTGGACCACGTTCCAGGCCATGGAGAAAAGCTGGGCCTACAAGCAGGATCAGCTGCCCTCGACGCACCCCGTCGTCGCCACCATCAACGACCTCGAAGACGTGCAGGTCAACTTCGACGGCATCACCTACGCCAAGGGCGGGTCGGTGCTGAAGCAGCTCGTCGCGTGGGTCGGCATCGACGCGTTCTTCGCCGGTGTCGCCGCGTACTTCAAGAAGCACCAGTTCGGCAACACGACGCTGGGCGACCTGCTGTCCGAGCTCGAGACCACGAGCGGCCGCGACCTCAGCGGCTGGTCGAAGCTGTGGCTCGAGACCGCGGGCGTCAACACGTTGCGTCCCGAGATCGAGACGGATGACGCGGGCACGATCACGTCGTTCCGCGTGCTTCAGTCGGCCGCCGCCGACTACCCCACCATCCGCCCGCACCGTCTCGCCATCGGTTTCTACAACCTGGTCGATGGCCAGCTCGTGCGCGAGCACCGCGTCGAGCTCGACGTCGACGGCGAATCGACCGACGTGCCCGAGCTCGTCGGCCAGACGCGCCCGGCGCTCGTACTCCTGAACGACGACGACCTGGCCTACGCGAAGATCCGACTCGACGAGGCATCGCTCGCCACGGCCATCGAGCACCTGTCGAAGATCGAGAACCCGCTCGCTCGGGCCCTCGTCTGGGGTGCCGCCTGGGATGCCACGCGCGACGCCGAGACGCCCGCGAGCGACTACGTGTCGCTCGTGCTCGGCAACATCGCCTCCGAGACCGAGTCGACGACCATCCGCACGACGCTCAACCAGCTGTTGCTGGCCGCGTCGAGCTATGTGGCGCCCGAGAAGCAGAAGGCTACTTCCGAGCGGGTCGGCGACGCCCTGTGGACCCTCGCGTCCGACGCCGAGGCCGGCAGCGACGCGCAGTTCCAGTTCGTGAAGTTCTTCGCGGCCATCGCGTCGACGCCCGCGCAGCTCGACAAGATCGAGGGCCTGCGCCGCGGCGACATCCGCCTCGACGGCCTGTCGGTCGACACCGACCTCGCCTGGGAGCTGCTCATCGCCCTCGTCGCGGGCGGCCGTGCCGGTACGACCGAGATCGATGCCGAGCTGCTCGTCGACAACACGGCCTCGGGCCAGCAGTCGGCGGCCCACGCACGTGCGGCCATCCCCACGGCCGAGGGCAAGGCTGCGGCCTGGTCCAGCGTGCTCGATTCGGATGACCTGCCGAACACGATCGTGCGCACGACGGGCCTCGGCTTCCAGCGCGCGGCCGACGACGCTCTCCTCGAGCCCTACATCGACCGCTACTTCGAGAGCCTGCAGGGCATCTGGAAGGACCGCACCTACAAGATCGCCGAATACGTGGCCGTGCTGTTCTACCCGGGCGGTCTCGCCTCCGACGAGCTGCGCCGCAAGACGGCGGCCTGGCTCGACGCCAACCCCGAGCCGGCGGCCCTCCGTCGACTCGTGGTGGAGAACCTGGCGGGCACCGAGCGTGCCCTGAAGGCTCAGGAGCGCGACGCGCAGTAACTCGGCTTCTCGCGGTATCGCGGCATCTCGCGGCAACGACACGTCTGCGCAGGCAGCACGTCGTTCGACAGGGCGTTGGTCATCATGACCGGCGCCCTGTCGCGGTTCGAGCGGCATTCGGCGCGGGGTGACGCGGGTTTGATGTCCACGGAGGACGCGAGACGCGTTCGGGGCGCTCAGTCATCCTCATTCAGTGGCTTCTCACGCCGCGCCCCGTAAACTCGTCCGAATGGACTGGAACGGTTTTTGGCAAGATTTCGACGGCTTCCTGCAAGGAACATTCCTGGGCTTGCTCATTCGCATCGCCCTGATCGTCGTCTTCGCCGTCGTCGTGACCTGGCTCATGCACTTCGTCATTCGTCGCGTCGTCAATCAGATCGTGACGGGCGTGAAGAAGGCCCAGAACGCTGACGACACACAGGCACTCGCTGCATCCCCCCTGGCGGCCGTGCGCGTCGTGCAACGAACGCGCACCCTCGGCTCGGTGCTGACCAATATCGTCAATGTGACCGTCGTCGTAATCACGATCATCGCGATCGTCAACAACATCGACCAATCGCTCATCGGCTCGCTCGCACTGCTGTCGGCCGCGATCGGTGCCGGTCTCGGTTTCGGCGCGCAGAACATCGTCAAAGACGTGCTGAACGGTCTCTTCATGGTCATCGAGGACCAGTTGGGCGTCGGTGACGTCGTGGATGTCGGGCCCGCCACGGGTGTCGTCGAGAAGGTCGGTGTGCGCATCACCCAGATCCGCGACGTCAACGGCACGCTGTGGTTCGTGCGCAACGGCGAGATCCTGCGCGTCGGCAATATGTCCCAGGGCTGGGCGCGCGTCATCGTCGACCTCGCCATCCCCTACGACACCGACATCGACGAGATGCAGGACAAGCTGCTCGAGACCGCGACGACGCTCGCGAAGGAGCCCAAGTGGCGGCCGCGCGTTCTCGAACGCCCGGAACTCTGGGGCCTCGAGTCGATCTCAGAGGACGCCCTCGTCATCCGCCTCGTCATGAAGACGCGCACCTCGGCGAAGGACGACGTGGCCCGTGAGCTGCGCCTGCGCCTGAAGAAAACCGTCGACGGAATGGGCGTCAAGCTGCCCGCGTTGAATACCCTTGTGTTGACCGGTTTCGACGGCGCCGCGAGTGTCGGTGGGGCCAAGCCTCCCCGCACCAAACCCGTCGAGGTCGTCAACCAGGCGCCCCGGCGCGGCAAGATCAAGCGCCAGCCGAAGCCTCCCATCGATCCGAAGGACACCCCGTGACGAACCTGCTGTCGAGCAACTTCTACGACGAGGTCGGCGGACGACCCGTCTTTCAGAAGCTCGTGCACGAGTTCTACCGGGGCGTCGCCGGCGATCCCGTGCTGAAGCCCATGTACCCCGAAGAGGACTTGGGCCCGGCCGAAGAGCGCCTGCTCCTGTTCCTCGAGCAATACTGGGGCGGCCCGGGCACCTACAGCGAACAGCGCGGCCACCCCCGCCTCCGCATGCGGCACATGCCTTTCAAGGTCAATCCGGATGCGCGCGACCGCTGGCTCTTGCACATGCGGGCAGCGCTCGACACCCTCGAGCTGTCGCCCATGCACGAGGCCGCCCTCTGGGACTATCTGGAGCGCGCCGCCCACGCCATGGTCAATACGTTCGACGAGTAGCGGCCTGAGCCGCACGCCCACAGGCGATGGGGCCTCAGCGCCGATCGCCGACTCGGCGCCTAAAGCTTGACGAGTAGATGCCCGCGCTGCGAGCTCAACCGCAGCCAGTTTGCGGTGCGGTAGAGCGGAATCTCTTCGGGCTGCCCCAAGAATCCGAGGCCGACCGCGCCGAACGCGGCCCCGCCCGGCAGGGGGCTCTCCCCCACGGGTCTCGACCACACGGCCGAGCGCACGTTGTGCACGATGTGGTCCCCCGCGTTGGTGGGCAAGGCCTCGGCAATCTCGGCAGCCCCCTCGCGGGCGATGTGTTCGAGCAGCACCGAGTCGATCAGCGCGATCTTCTCCCAGCCATCCCGCGGTGCTGACACGCCCGACCACGGCGCCTGCTCGTCTTTCTCGGTGAGACGGATGTCGGTGCGCTCGCCCCCGTCGAGTGCGGCGATACGCTCCACCATGCTCTGCGGCGTCACGGTGCGGTCGAAGACGTCGATGGGGGCGGCGCGGAATGTGCGGAGCCCCAGGATGGTCGGGCTCTGGTCGAGCAGCCCTCGGCGGTATAGCACGGGCGCGTAGGCGGCGAGGGTGCCACCGCCGGCGATGAGGCGCACGGCTTTGTCGTCGATGCGGGCGGCGCGTTGCAGGTAGACGCGGAGGTCGGCCAGGGTGCGGGTGTCGTCGAGGTGGAGGGTGTCTGTCATGTCCCCTCTAAACTACCTAACGGGCCGGTGCGTCACTGCCGACGGCCGCCCGGCAGTGTTGTGGTGTGAGGAGTATGTATGCCGAATCCGTTGGAGTCTCTGCTCGAGGCGTTGACCCTGTCCGACACGGGCGCCCGAACGAGCGAGGACATCTTCACGGGCCCGTCGCAGTGGATGCCCATGGGCCGCGTCTTCGGTGGTCAGGTGCTGGCTCAGTCGCTTATGGCGGCCATGCGCACGGTTGCTCCCGACCGCATCGTGCACTCGATGCACGGCTACTTCCTGCGCCCGGGTGATGTGAACCTGCCGATCACGTTTTCGGTCGACCGCATCCACGATGGGCGTTCGTTCGGCACCCGTCGCACGCAGGCTTACCAGAACGGCCAGCCGATCCTGTCGATGATCGCGTCGTTCCAGGACGGCGGGCCGGGCCTCGAACATCAGGTCGAGATGCCGTCCGACCTCCCCGATCCCGAGTCGCTACCGTCTGCGGCCGAGCTGCTGGCGTCGGTCAAGCATCCGGTGGCTCGCTCGTGGGCGTCGGAGCGCCCGTTCGATATGCGGCACATCCCGTCGCCCATCTATCTCGGCGTCGAGGGCGAGCACGTCGCGCACCAGGCCGTGTGGTTGAAGGCGATCGGGCAGCTGCCCGACGACGAGAACTTGCACCGGGCGGCGTTGGCCTATGCGAGCGACTATTCGATTCTCGAGCCGATTCTGCGGCGCCACGGTGTTCCGTGGGCGACGCCGGGCATCAAGGTGGCGTCGCTCGACCACGCCATGTGGTGGCACCGCTTCAGCCGCGTGGATGAATGGCTGCTCTACGTTCAGGAGTCGCCGAGCGCCTCGGGCGGCCGCGGTCTCTCGCAGGGCCGCATCTTCAACCGCGACGGCATGCTGGTTGCTTCGGTGGCCCAGGAGGGCATGGTCCGCGTTCCGGACCCCTCGAGGGCTAGCCGCGGCTGAAGATGATCGCTTCGCCGAGGTAGGGCTCCCAGACCTGGCGTTCGGCGGGCGTGATGCGCCGTGGCTTGCCGGTTTCGGCGGACGCCATGACGACGGCCGTGCGCGCCCGGGCGACGAGCACGGGGCCGCCTGATGCGGGCGAGTAGACCTCGTAGCAGACTTCCATGCTGGCGCCGCCGATCTTGGACAGCCACATTTGCACGTCGAGCGGGTCGCGCTGGTAGGGCACCGGCGCGAGGTATTCGATCTCGTGGTGCGCGACGAGCGTGAGCGTGTCGGTGTCGAGACCCGCGTCGATCACCGCTGTCGATGGGATGTCTTCGACGGCGCTTTCGGCCTGCCAGAACGCGCGTACGCGCGCTTCTTCCAGCAGTTTCAGCATCGACACGTTGTTCACGTGGTTGAAGGCGTCGAGGTCACCCCACCGCAGCGGGATCGGCACGTGCAGGCGCATTAGTCTCTCGTGAGCTTGCGGTAGGCGCTGCGGTGAGGCTTGGCGGCGTCGGGGCCGAGGCGCTCGATCTTGTTCTCCTCGTAGGCCTGGAAGTTGCCTTCGTACCAGTACCAGTTGGCCGGGTTCTCGTCGGTGCCTTCGTAGGAGAGGATGTGCGTCGCGATGCGGTCGAGGAACCACCGGTCGTGCGTGATGACCACGGCGCAACCGGGGAATTCGAGCAACGCGTTCTCGAGGCTGCCGAGCGTTTCGACGTCGAGGTCGTTGGTCGGTTCGTCGAGGAGCAGCAGGTTGCCGCCCTGTTTGAGCGTGAGCGCGAGGTTGAGGCGGTTGCGCTCTCCACCCGAGAGGATGCCGGCCCGCTTCTGCTGGTCGGGGCCCTTGAAGCCGAACGTGGAGACGTAGGCCCGCGACGGGATCTCGGTGTTGCCGACCTGGATGTAGTCCTGGCCGTCGGAGACGACCTCCCACAGGGTCTTGTTGGGGTCGATGCCGCCACGCGTCTGGTCGACGTAGCTGATCTTGACGGTCTCACCGATCTTCAGCTCACCGCCGTCGAGGGGCTCGAGCCCGACGATGCTCTTGAAGAGCGTCGTCTTTCCGACACCGTTGGGGCCGATGACGCCCACGATGCCGTTGCGCGGCAGGGTGAAGGACAGGCCGTCGATGAGCTTGCGACCGTCGAAGCCCTTTTCGAGCTTCTTGGCATCGATGACCTGTGAGCCCAGACGCGGACCGGCCGGGATCGTGATCTCTTCGAAGTCGAGCTTGCGCGTGCGCTCGGCCTCGGCTGCCATCTCTTCGTAGCGGGCGAGACGGGCCTTCGACTTGGCCTGACGGCCCTTGGCGTTGCTGCGCACCCACTCGAGTTCTTCGGTGAGTCGTTTGGCGAGCTTCTGGTCTTTCTTGCCCTGCACCTGGAGACGCTCTTGCTTCTTCTCGAGGTAGGTGGAGTAGTTGCCCTCGTAGGGGTAGAGGTGACCGCGGTCGACTTCGGCGATCCACTCGGCGACGTGGTCGAGGAAGTACCGGTCGTGCGTGACGGCGAGCACGGCGCCGGGGTACTTGGCGAGGTGCTGCTCGAGCCACAGGACGCTTTCGGCGTCGAGGTGGTTCGTCGGTTCGTCGAGGAGCAGCAGGTCGGGCTTCTGCAGCAGGAGCTTGCAGAGAGCGACGCGGCGCTTCTCACCACCGGAGAGGTTGGCGATGGAGGCATCAGCCGGCGGGCAGCGGAGGGCGTCCATGGCCTGTTCGAGCTGCGAGTCGAGGTCCCACGCGTCGGCCGCGTCGATCTCTTCCTGCAGTCCACCCATTTCGCCGAGCAGCGCGTCGAAGTCGGCGTCGGGCTCGGCCATGGCGAGGGAGATGGCGTTGAAGCGGTCGACCTTGTCCTTGATCGGACCGACACCCTCTTGCACGTTCTCGAGAACGGTCTTCGACTCGTCGAGCTCGGGCTCCTGCATGAGGATGCCCACGCTGTAACCGGGGGTGAGCTTCGCTTCGCCGTTGCTGGGGGTGTCGAGCCCGGCCATGATCTTGAGGATCGTGGACTTACCGGCACCGTTCGGGCCGACGACACCGATTTTGGCTCCCGGAAGGAATGCCATCGTGACGTCGTCGAGGATGAGTTTGTCGCCTACCGCCTTGCGGGCGCGGACCATGGAGTAAATGTATTCGGCCATATCGTTTACCAGTCTATGGCGCGCGTGTTGCCCACGAGACATTTGCCCGTGCCGAGCGCAGTCGCGACCGTGGAGTGGTAGCCGCCGACGCTCGGACCGTTCTGCCCGATGAGGCAGTTGTCCCCCATCTTCACGGAGAACTGGATCGAGTCGGCCTTGTTGCCGATGGTGGTCGTATCGTTGGTGACTTCCATGGCCGCCTTGTCGAAACCGGCCGTCACGAGTCCATCGATGAACGCGCGCCCGTCGGCCTCGGCGTTGGCGCCCAGGGTCTGCGTGTTGACCTGGTTGAAGTAGTCGAGGTTGCCCTCGGCTCCCGCCTCGGGCTGGTACGTGAGCGGCGCCGCGGGGGTCTCGGAGCTCGCGGATGCGGACGGGGTCGGCGTGGCCGTGGGCTCGACGGGCGCCGTGCACCCCGCCACGAAGACCGCGACGGCCAGCGCTCCGCCTGCCAGCAGCGTCGACGCGGTCGACCGCCGCACTCTCTCCGAAACTTTGTTCACAGCGCACTACCCTTCGATGACCGTCTGCCCCGCCGCCTGCCCCACCGTGTGCCCCACGATGACGTCCAGCCGGAGATGTCGTCTGGCGAAAGTCTAGGGCGAGGGGGTAGCGGCGTTCCTCCGAAACCGCCGAGCGCGCGGCTCCCACGGTGGGACCGTCAGGGAGCCGGAGCAGGGCACACACGCGTTCAGGCCGCGGACGCCGAGGCCACCGCATCCGCCATGTGTTCGGCCGGCGCCGCGACGTGCCACTCGGCCTGCGGGATGCCGAGATCGGGCGTCGGCCGCGCGGCGTCGGGTCGCGGGCCGAGACTCTTAGTGAAGATCGTGCGCCCCCAGAGCAGGTCGTGCCCGACGGCCTCGGCGTCGACCTCGACGGCGAGACCCGATTTCTCGCCGGTCTGCCACTGCCGCACCTTCAGCCGACCCGTCACGATGACGCGATCGCCCTTCGTCAGCGATTCGGCGAGGTTTTCGGCGAGTTGCCGATAGGCGGACACGGTGTACCAATTCGTCTCGCCGTCGACCCAGGCGGCCGCCGCCCGGTCGTAACGCCGCTGCGTGGAGGCGAGCCGGAAGCTGGCGATGGCCAGCCCCTCGGTGGTGTGGAGGAAGCGCGGGATGGTGCCGACGATTCCGGTGGCCGTGATCATGTCGTTCATGGTGTGTCTCCCAGGTGGCGGGCCGGTGAGCGAGGTGCGCTCAGACATCCGATGTGCCCGTGGATCGAGTGTGCAGGGGGCGAGGAGGCCCGCGACGGGAGAACCAACAACTGTGGAGAAAAGGCGAACGCCCGGCTCTGTGGAGAACCGGGCGTTGCCGTGAGAGAGGCTCGTGAACCGAACCCCGCGCTGGTCGAAACCTAGAGCGCGTACTCCTGGAACTTCTTGCGCACCTTCAGAACCTTCGGGCGGGCGACGGCCATGCAATAGCCCTGACCCGGGTTCTTCGCGAAGAAGTCCTGGTGGTAGTCCTCGGCCGGGTACCACGTGCCGAGCGGAGAGATCTCGGTGACGAGGCCACCGTCCCACCAATCGGACGCGCGGTCGCGAGCGGCCTCGAAGACCTGCTTCTGCTCGTCGGAGGTGTAGAACATCGCCGAACGGTACTGGGTGCCGACGTCGGCGCCCTGACGGTTCAGCTGCGTGGGGTCGTGAAGCGTGAAGAACGCATCGAGGATGACCTCACCCGGGATGACGGTCTCGTCGAACGTGACCGCGACCGCTTCGGCGTGACCCGTGCGACCCGTACACACCAATTCGTAGTTCGGGTTGGCCGTGTCGCCGCCCGTGTAACCGGACTCGACCTCGTGGACACCCTTGAGGTTGCGGTAGACCGCGTCGAGACACCAGAAGCATCCGCCGGCCAAGACATAGGTCTGCATAGAGATCCCCTTTCATCGAGCGCGGCGGGGACCGCGCACCTTTCTCCACAACCTACCGTTGCCGTGATTTGTTCCCTGTTATGGGTTGCGCCGCCGGCCGACTTCTGCACTCAGTAACATGAGCGCATGACCTTCCTCGCTGACGAGAACCGTTACGAATCCATGCACTATGCCCGCACCGGCCGGAGCGGCCTCATCCTCCCCCGGGTGTCGCTCGGCCTGTGGCACAACTTCGGAGACGAACGCTCCTACGACACCCAGCGCGCGATCGTGCGGCGCGCCTTCGACCTCGGCATCACCCACTTCGACCTGGCCAACAACTACGGTCCGCCTCCCGGCTCGGCCGAGATCAACTTCGGGCGCATCCTGAAAGACGATCTGCTGCCCTACCGCGACGAGATCATCGTGTCGTCGAAGGCCGGCTACGAGATGTGGGCGGGCCCTTACGGCGAGTGGGGTTCGCGCAAGACCATGCTGTCGTCGCTCGAGCAGAGCCTCGGCCGCCTCGGGCTTGACTACGTCGACATCTTCTACTCGCACCGTCCCGACCCCGACACACCGATCGAAGAGACCATGGGCGCGCTCGCAACGGCCGTGCACCAGGGCAAGGCGCTCTACGCGGGCATCTCGAACTACTCCCCCGAGCAGACCGTCAAGGCTGCCGCGGCGCTCGCCGAGCACAAGGTTCCCTTGCTCATCCACCAGCCGCGCTACTCGATGTTCGACCGTCACATCGAGGATGGCCTCTTCGAGGTGCTCGATCAGGTGGGCGCCGGTTCGATCGTCTTCTCGCCTCTGGCCCAGGGCCTTCTGACCGACCGTTACCTCGACGGCCAGGTTCCCGGCGACTCGCGAGCCGCGACGAGCCGCTTCCTCTCGGCCGAGAAGATCTCGGAGACCTACCTCGAGCGCGCGCGTGCGCTCAATGAGATCGCATCGGGTCGCGGGCAGACGCTTGCTCAGCTGGCGCTCCGTTGGGTGCTGCGTCAGCCGCAGGTCACCAGTGCGCTCATCGGTGCCAGCTCGGTGAAGCAGCTCGAGCAGAACGTCGCCGCTCTCGACGCGCCCGATCTGACCGCCGACGAGATCGCTGCCATCGAACCCCACGCGGTTCACGGCACGGGGCTCTAGGCGTCGATCACCTTTCCCGTCCCGCGCCTGGCGTGGATGTCGCGGCCGGTCCTGTTCTGGGGCCGGCCGCTTCGTCGTCCGAGTGTCGGCAGTCGTCCGAATGTCAGTGGTCGCCCGGGTTTCGGTGGCCGCCCGGGTTTCGGTGGTCGTCCGAATGTCAGTGGTCGCCCGTAACGTCGGTCTCATCAGCAGATCGATCGACGACGGGAGAACACGATGGCAACCACGCAGGCCGCACAGGCGGCTCGATCCGCCCACGCCACACGGGCGGGCCGAGTCGGCGCATCGAGCTCCTCGTCTGCCGTCCGTCACCCGGTCTCGAGCGATGCCTGGGCGCAGTCGATCGAGCGTGTTGCGCAGGGGCGTCGTCCGGCCGTTGTCAGCGGGCTCGATCTGAAGCCGGTCAACGCGTCCCTGTGGCGCGCGACGGCGCCCGATGGGCACGTCGTCGGGCACATCGAGCAGACGTTCTCGGCCGAGGGCGAGCGGTTCGTGGCCAAGCGCTATGCCCCGCATCGCTCGGCTTTCGTTCCCCTCGGCGAGTTCTGGCAGCTCGCCGATGCCGCCGAGTGCCTCCGCAATTCCTGAGCCATCCTCGGGTGAGCGGGCGCGACGCGTCACGGATGGCTGAGACCCGCCGTTACGGGGATCGGCGACACGGCGGCGCGCATCCCGGCTCGGGCCCGTCCGAGAAAGTAGTCTGCCGCCATGCAGTGGTGGAATGAATTCGTTGCCTGGCTGACCGCGTCAGAGACCAGGCCTGTCCTTTTCAGCGCGGCGGTCATCGCCGTCGCCATCATCGTCGCGGCGCTTCTCGCGTCCGGCATCACCAAGGCCGCCGTGCGACGCCTCGTCGCCCAGCGGGATCGCGAGATGAAAGCAGCGGCCATCGCGGCACTCGTCGACGCCTCCACCGAAGCCTCGGTGTGGTATTCGCTGACGCCCGGCGAGCAGGTTCTCGCCGACCGCGCCGTGGGTCAGGCCGACATCCACATCCGCCTCCTTCCGATCAAGGGTGCGCCGCTCGCCGCCAACTGGGCCGCTCACCAGCTCGCCGAGATGAAGCGCAACTCGTCGACCTTCGGCTATGAGCTCGAGCCCGTCGTCACCGAATTCCGCGACCGTCTCGTCGAATGGCAGAACAAGCCCGGCCGCGCCAAGAAGATCTTCGAGGCCGACCTCGAGCGCTGGCGTTTCGAGAACACCGAGAACGAGCGTGCGCTCATCTCCGAGCAGGACAAGTGGTCGGCCAAGCGTCACCGCGACGAGCACACCGATGACACCTCCGCCACGAAGGCGTCGACGAAGTCCTCGTCCACGGCCGACGATGTCGTGTACCGCGACGACGAGCGTGTCGTCGCCGTGCCCGCGGCGGCTTCGACGGCGGCCGTGTCGGCGCCCGAGTCCGACAACGATTCCACCAACACTCACGCATCCACGTCCCCGGCCGGTGACACGAGCACCCACCGTGAGACGACCGACTCCTCCGCAACACCGGCATCGACTGCGGCCGACACCACGGCCACCGAGTCATCCGCATCGGCCACGCCTGCATCCGCAACGGCGTTGCCCGCGACCCCCGCGGCAACCGATCTGCAGACGCAGAAGCTGATGGACGACGTTGCCGCTCTCGACGCGCAGCTCGCCGCCGTCCGCAAGGACGACGAGCACGACGGCCAGGTCGGCGACGCCGGCCAGCGCACCGCCTAGGCACGCGCCCACCGCCACACCAGACGCACGAAGAAGGCGCCCATCCCCACTCGGGACGGGCGCCTTCTTCTGTGTCTCGTTCGGTGTGTCTCGTTCGGTGCGACGCTCAGCGCCACCACTCATCGGCCGGCGACACGGGAACCGTGCGCTTGTGCCGCGTCGCCGCATAGCGGGCCTCGATGACCTCCGCCACGGCGGGCTCGACGTCGCGACCCTCGAGGAAGTCGTCCAGGTCGGCGTAGACCAACCCGAGGTTGTCCTCATCGGTCTGACCCGGGTTCTCGTCGAGCAGATCGGCCGTGGGTGCCTTCTCGTAGAGGCGAGCCGGAGCGCCCAAGTGTCGCAACACCGCCGCGCCCTGACGCTTCGTGAGACCGCTGAGGGGCAGGATGTCGGCTCCCCCGTCACCGAACTTCGTGAAGAAGCCCGTCACCGCCTCGGCGGCGTGATCCGTGCCGACCACCAGGTATCCGTACTGGCCCGCGAGAGCGTACTGAGCGATCATGCGCGAGCGCGCCTTCACGTTGCCCTTATTGAAATCCGTGATGTTCTCGCCGGTGGCGTCGCGGAACTCGTCCGCGAAACCCTCGACCGCGCGATGGATGTTGAAGACGACCTGACGGTCGGGCTGGATGAACGACAGCGCGAGCTGAGCATCCTCCTCGTCGGCCTGCACCTGATAGGGCAGGCGGACGGCGATGAACGACGCCTCCGCTCCGGCCTCGCGGCGACGTTCGACCGCGAGCTGGCAGAGACGCCCGGCGAGCGACGAATCTTGGCCGCCGCTGATGCCGAGCACCAACCCACCGGCCCCCGTCGTCTCGAGGTAGTCGGTCAGGAAGCGCACCCGGCGCTCGACCTCCGCGGCCGGATCGATCTCGGAGCGGACATCCAATTCGGCAATGATCTCAGCTTGACGTTCACGCATGCCACCAATCTACTCCGCGAGACGGCTGCGGAGACCCCGCACCAGGCGGAGCCTGCCTCACTTCCAGGAGGCGATCAGCTCCGAGATCACGGGCACGGGGTGCGACAGACGCCACAGCGGCCCGGGGTCGGGCAGCGACGCCTCGAGGAGCGCCGGAGCATCCCGTTCGGCGCCCGCAGCGGTCACGGTGGCCGTGCCGATGCGCTGACCCTTCGTCGCAATGCGCACCTCGTCGAGAGTGACGACGGGTTTCGCCGTGTCGGTCTTCCACACCATGCGCGGGGCGAGCCGCCCGGCCACGACCTCGGCCTCGCGACCCCACGCCGACGTCATCGATCCGAGAACGGTGCCCTCGGGCAGCGGTGGCGCGATCTGCACCCCGGCCTGCGCCGAGTCCATGAGAGCCCGCACACTCGCCTCGAGACTGTCGTAGTCGGGCTGTCCGACGAAGGCGCCGTAGAAGGTGAGGTTCTGACCCTCTTTGGAGACCGTGGCGGCGTAGAGGAAACTGACGCCTGCGGCATCCGTGTAACTGCGTGAGAGGCCCGTGACACCGAGGTCGGCGAGATAAGCGGTCGTGTTGTCGACGCCACGCCGCGACGCGAGTGCCGTGGACGGGTTCGAGAGGATCGCCGAGATGGCCTCACTGTCGTCGGCCAGCTGCGCGATGCGGGCGAGATCGGATGCCGTCGCCACCGACTGCTCGCTCAGCCCGGTCGCGTCGGCCAGCGTCGTGTTCTGCATGCCGTTCTCGCGCAGCCACGCGTTCGCCTGTGTGACGAACTCCTCGGTGCTGCCGAAGGCCCAGCGCGCTAACGAGTCGGCGTGGTTGTTCGACGAGCCGAGGAGGAGCGCCTGCAGCATCTCGAGCTGCGTCCAGTTCTCACCGAGGAAGACGGGAACCGTGCGCGCGCCGTTCTTGGCATAGTCGGTGTAGGAATCGAAGTCGGCGCGCCCGATCGGGAGCGTGGCGCCCTGCTCGCCGGCACCCAGCGGATGCTTGTCCAGGACGACGAGGGCCGTGATGACCTTGACGGTGCCGGCGGCCGGCAACGGGTCGGACGTGCCGGCGGTCGCGATGGGCTCGTCGACGTCGGCCAGGGTCACGGCCGAGGATCCCGTTTCGGGGAGGGCGACGGGAGTGCCGGCGACGTCGCTGGTCGCGGCGGCCGCGGGTGTGAACGTGGCGGCCGGCAGCGGACCGATGAGCGTGGCCGGGCCATAGAGGCCGACGGCCAGGATGACGAGGGTTCCGAGCGGGATTCCGATGATGCGGCCCCACCGCGCACGGGGTCGGTGAGAGGCACTCATGTGGTCAGAGTAACCGGATGATCGGGCGTCGGCGCTTAGCCCCACCCGAGTTCGTGCAACTTGTCGTCGTCGATGCCGTAGAAGTGGGCGATCTCGTGCACCAGGGTGACGTGGATCTGGTCGCGCAGCTCGTCGAGGTCGCGCGAGATCGCGAGCAGGGGTTCGCGGTAGAGGACGATGCGGTCGGGCATTTCGCCGAAGCCGTATTGGCCGCGCTCGGTGAGAGCGACGCCGTCATAGAGGCCAAGGAGGTCGAGCGAGCCGTCTTCGGGGCGGTCCTCGACGACGAACACGATGTTGTCGAGGCCGTCGACCATGTCGTCGGGCAGTTCGTCGAGTTCGTCGACGACGAGCTGTTCGAAAGGCTCGGCCGCGATGTCGAGGGGTTCGAAACCGGGGTGCGTCGACATGGGAGCCTCCGGTCACATGCGTGCGGATGGGGATCGATCACCCGGCCGAGACGCGAACGCGACCCGCCGGAACCAGATTGCCTCTGGCATCGAATTCAACTTGGGGTGAGTAACGGGGCTTGAACCCGCGACCTCCTGAACCACAATCAGGCGCTCTACCAACTGAGCTATACCCACCATGCGCGTCTCAATCCCTCTCGGGCTCGAACGCAACTAGAAAAGTGTATTACATATCCAGGGCGAACTTGTCCACACTCGCCTGCGCGGCGATTTTGGCCTCGTCGCTGGAGGGGCCGGGGTCAGCCACGAACACCGCGTGGCGGTAGTAGTCGAGCTCGCGAATGGACTCGAGGATGTCGGCCAGGGCGCGGTGGCCGCCATTCTTCGAGGGGGCGTTGAAGTACACGCGCGGGAACCAGCGCTTGGCCAGCTCTTTGATCGACGACACGTCGACGTTGCGGTAGTGCAGGTGCGCATCGACGCGCGGCATGAACTTGGCGAGGAACGCCCGGTCGGTGCCGATGCTATTGCCGGCCAGCGGAGCCTTCAGCTGATCGGGCACATGCTTGAGGATGTATTCGAGCGTCTCGTATTCGGCCTCGGCCAGGCTCACGCCGTTGGGGATCTCTTCGAGAAGGCCCGACGTCTGGTGCATATTCGTGACGAACTCGCCCATATTCGCCAGCGCCGAGGCATCTGGCTTGATGACGATGCTGATGCCCTCGTCGACAGGCTTGAGGTCGAAGTCGGTGATGACCACGGCGATCTCTACCAATTCGTCGACGGCGAGGTCGAGCCCGGTCATTTCACAATCGATCCACACGAGGCGGTCTGTAACGCTACCCATGCCTCGATCCTAGTGCGGGCGCCCGACATAGGATTGAGCGCGTGACCGTGACCCTCGCCATCCTGCTTCTCGTCAACGCCGTCTGGAACGCCATCGTGTGGCCCCAGTTCTATAAGCGCGTCAGCAAAGACGCGCGCGCTCGGGATGCTGCAGGCAAGCCCACGACGTTCCTCATCGTGCACGCCGTGTTGATCGGCATCTCGCTCGTCATCGCCCTCGTGTCGGCCATCTTCGGCGTGATCGGCCTCGTTCAGGCCTGAGAGGGCCCGGCGGCTGCGATATCCTGGTGGGGCAACCCTTCGCCTCCGTAGCTCAGGGGATAGAGCAGGAGCCTTCTAATCTCTTGGTCGCAGGTTCGAATCCTGCCGGGGGCACCATCTTTCAGCATGCGGATCGATCGCCGCGAGCTGTGACTCACGCGACCGACTCGGTGCGCGGGCGGCCGGTGTCATGCTGGCCTGCGTGGCCAATCGGTTCAGCGAATCAGTCGGTGCGGATGACGGCGTCGGCGCGGGCTCGATAGTCGGCTCGCGCGAGGTAATGACGCCACTGCGCGTCCCACATCTCCCAGTGGGCGTCGAAGGTGCCCGCATCCCGGGCGAGAGCGCGTCGCTTGCGCGTGTCGTCGGATGCCTCCACCCACACGAGCACGGTGGCGGGATCGCTTGTCCAGCCGCTGGCCGCGCCGCATCCCTCGACGAGGAGCGGATGTCCGGCGGGTATCTCGCGCCATCCCGACTGCCTGTCGGCGGCCCAGTCCCAGAGCGCGTGACCCGAAGGCTCGCCGCGACGCCACGGTGACAGCACGTCACGCGCGAGGATCGTCCTCGACTCGTCGAGGCCGACCCATCCCGGGTAGATCTCATCCATGCGAATGAGGATGGCACCGGTGTCGGAGAGCGACGCCTGCAGCTCGTCCGCGAGCGTCGATTTGCCCGAACCGCTGGGGCCGTCGATGAGGAGGACCCCGGGGCCCGGCGCCGCCCAGGCGCGACGCACGAGATCCGTGAGCGAAGCGAGGTCGGTCATGAGCCGCCCAGGATGAAGTTCCAGGTGCCCGCCGTGACGCTGACCACGACGGCCGCGGCGGCGATGCCGGTTCCGATCAGGATGAGTACGGCATCCGCTCGGTGGAAGCGGGAGGCGCGGGCCCACGTGCGCGGGAGGGAGGAGCCGAAGCCGCGGGCCTCCATGGCGGTGGCGAGCTTCGATCCGCGGCGGATGGCGAGCACGAGCAGCGCGATGCTCTGGCCCGCGAAACGGCGCAGGCGGCCGGAGTCTGCGACGCCGCGTGCCCGACGCGCGAGGGCCAGGGAACGCCAGTCGTCGATGAAGAGGCCGACCATGCGCAGGCCGGCGAGGGCCCCGAGGACGAAACGCGCCGGGAGCCTCACGATCTGGGCGAGTCCGTCGGCGAGGTCGGTGGGGTCGATCGTGACGAAGAGCACGACCGCGGGCAGGGCGATGGCCACGATACGCAGGGCCGTTGCCACACCGATCGCGATCGAGCCATCCGTGACGTGCAGGATGCCGAACTGAACGTAGGTGGCACCGGATGCTTGCCCGTAGAGCACCATGCTGAGCCCGGCGAGCGGCGCGGCCAGCCAGATGGGCAGCGTGCGGCGCCAGAACTGGCGCCAACCGAGGCCGGCCCAGCCGAGCAACGCGAGTTCGAGGAGGAGGGCGACCGTGGCCGAGAGCCAGTCGAGCGTGAGCACGAGGGCGAGGCTGAGCGGGATGGTCGCGGCGAGCTTGGCGACCGGGTTGACGCGGTAGATGACGGGGCCGGGTCGCGAGCGTTCGGCGGGTGCTGCTGACGGGGCGGTCATGCGATCACTCCCCCGAAGCGCTCGTCAGATCGGTCTGCTGCGGTCGCCGCCTGCAGCTCGAGGCGCCGGTCGGCCAGCACGCGCACGAAATCGGCGTCGTGGCTGACGGCGACGATCGAAGTGCCGTCGTCGCGGAGTTCGGCGAGCAGGGCCACGAGTTCGCGCCAGGTGCGGGCGTCCTGGCCGAACGTGGGTTCGTCGAGCACGAGCACGCGCGGCTCGGTGACGAGCGCCGTGGCCACCGAGAGGCGTCGTTTCTCGCCGCCCGACAGCGTGTAGGGGTTGGCCTCGGCGAGGTGGGCGAGTCGCAGGCGCTCGAGCACCTCGTCGACGCGGTCGAGGATGTCGGAGGGCAGCACCCGGCGCGAACGCCCGCCAGCCGCGGCACGCGGGCCCACCAGCAGGTCCTCGCGCACGGTCGGCTTGAGGATCTGGTGCTCGGGGTCTTGGAAAACCATGCCGATGCGGGTGAGGAGCTCTCGCGACCGCCAGCGGTGGGGTGAGGCATCCAGGCGGTTGTCGCCCCGGAGCAGGTCACTCGCCACGACCGAGCCGGACTGGGGAGCGAGCAGACCCGCCAGCGTGAGCGCGAGCGTGGATTTGCCGGCGCCGTTGGGGCCCTCGATGGCGAGGAGTTCGCGGTCGCGCAGCTCGAACGCGAGATCGGTCTGCACGGGATGCTGGCCGGGGCGCCCGACGGAGAGACCCGTGGCGCTGAGCAACACGCCGGCACCGGCACCAGCGGGAGGGGCTGTACCGATGGCGCCGCCAGAGGCAGAACTCGCACCCGCACCCGTTCCCGGCTGCGTGCGCCGCGCCGGCGCCTCGGGGCGCCACCCGGGCACCCATACACCCGCATCGCGCAGGCGTTCGGCGGTCGAGGCATCCCCCAACACCCGCTCGACCGAGCCATCAGCGCTGACGCCACCGTTCGGTTCGAGCACGACGACACGGTCGACGACCGAGGCCCACGTGTCGACCCGGTGCTCGATCACGACGAGCGTCGCACCCGTGCGTTCGAGCACACGCCCCACGGCATCCTGCACCTCGGCCACGCCCGCGGGATCGAGATTGGCCGTGGGCTCGTCGAGCAGCAACAAGCCCGGATGCATCGCCAGCACACCGGCCAGTGCGAGCCGCTGCTTCTGCCCACCCGACAACTGCGACGTGGGATAGTCGAGCGCCACGTGCAGGCCCACCGCATCGAGCGCCCAGGCCACCCGGCGCCAGATCTCGTCGCGATCGACGCCGAGGTTCTCGCAGCCGAACGCCACGTCGT
This sequence comes from Okibacterium fritillariae, assembly GCF_052783725.1. Taxonomy (NCBI): domain Bacteria; kingdom Bacillati; phylum Actinomycetota; class Actinomycetes; order Micrococcales; family Microbacteriaceae; genus Okibacterium; species Okibacterium fritillariae. The sequence goes on along the minus strand of NZ_CP199917.1, from coordinate 1,421,212 downwards.
CGCCCACGCGCGCCAGGATCACCTGCGAGTCGGGGTCTTGCAGCACGAGGCCCGCACGACCGCGGACGGCGGCGGGCAGCATCCCGTCGATGAGAAGAGAGCCCCGCGATTCGCCTTCGTCTGCGCTGTCGCCGAGAACGCCCGCCAGAGCCTGGATGAGCGTCGATTTGCCGGCGCCCGACGGCCCGAGGAGCAGCACGCGCTCCCCCGGGGCGATCGACAGGTCGAGCCCGTCGACCGCCCACGCGAGCCGACTGGCGTGCCGGAACGCCCAGCCGCGGGCCTCGACCCCGGCCGGGCGCGCCGACATCGCCTTGTCGTCAGACACGTCGAGCGGAGGCCCGTCCCGAGGCGAAGCGATCGAGCGCACCCGTGCGTGCGAGCCCCGTGGCCGCGAGCCACGGCAGCACGCCCGCGACAATGGCACCCCCGACGAGGGCCGAGATCGTGTAGACCGCGACGAAGCCGAATGCCGAGCCCGGGTACCAGAGCACCAGGTCGTTGATGGCCATGGCGAGACCGGCGCCCGCGCCCGCGAGCATGGCGACGGGCAGGTTCCAGACCCGGTAGAAGAACAGCAGGAAGATGATCTCGGCGCCGAGGCCCTGCACGATGCCGGCCTCGATGGTGAGGAATCCTCCCCATTGGGTGCCGACGAGGGCCGAGACGGCCGCCGCGACGGTCTCGACGAAGATGGCCGCGCCGGGCTTGCGGATGACGAGGGCGCCGAGCACTCCGGCGGCCACCCACAGGGTGGCGAGCGACGCCTGCAGGCCGGGGAGGAACTGGAACGGGGCGCTGATGGCGCTCCATCCGAGGCCCCAGGCCCAGAAGACGATGCCGGCGGCCACGCCGAGCACGCTGGCCACGACGATGTCGACGACCCGCCAACGGAACCGGCTGGGGGCGGCCGGGGCCTGCGGTTGGGTGAGTGTTTCGGTGCGCGTTGACACGATTCGTGCCCCTTCTATTCGGTGAATGAGGGCACGGGTAAGGAGATGAATGCCTCCCTGCGCTGGCATGATCCAGATCAGGTTCGACGGTCGAAGGTTGAGAACCTTCCTCTCAGCCCGGCTCACCGGACTCCCGTGTTGACAAAATTATAGCCCCGCGGCGAGTCGCCGCGGGGCCGAGAAAGTGAGGGCTACTTCTTGAGCGCCTTGATGATGCGCGCGAGGGCCTTGCCCGTGACCCAGATGGCCGGGATGCCGACGGCGAGCAGCGAAACGACGTTGGGCTCGAAGCGGATGCCGTCGGCCGCCTTGACGTAGGCGCCGATCGGGATGGAGGCGCCACCGCCGCCACCGCCGGAACCCGAACCGGCGACGTTCTCGTCGCCGTCTTCGATGTTCTCCCCTTCGCCGGCGCCGAAGCCGTACCAGGTCAGGGCGACGGGAATGAGGGAGCCCCCCTCGAACTCGACAGGCTCACCGTAGACGGTTGAGACGCCGAGCGATTTGAAGGAGTTGGCCAGGTCGAGAGAAAGGTTGCTCATGCCCCAAAGTTACTCTGTGGGGCTTCCCCGTCCAAGGGGTTGCGGTCAGCTTCTCGACGCGCTTGGTCGGCCCGGTGGGCGGATGCCGCGGCCGCCCGATCCCGGCCCGTGCGCGTCGTGCCGCTGAGGAGCGCCGCCGAACCGATCGCGCCCGAGCCGAACTTCTTGCGCAGCGAGTCGATCATGGTCTCGGCCTCGCGCCACTCCTCGTCGGGATCCCACAGCAGGGCGCCCGGGCCGCCTTCGGTCAGCTGCTCGGCCCGCACGCCGATGAGGCGGATGGCGCGGCCATCCGTGTGCAGCGCATCGAAGAGGTCGGTGGCCTCTTCGTAGAACCGCTTCGAGACGTTGCTCGGGTCTTCGAGCGTGCGCGATCGCGTGACGGTCGTGAAATCGGAGTAACGCACCTTGATCGACACCGTGCGGCCGGAAAGACCCGCCGCGCGCAGGCGTTGCCCCACCCGATCGGACAGGCCGAGGATCTCGCGTTTGATGCGAGCCGGGTCGCGGATGTCTTCGTCGAATGTGACCTCGTGGCCGACGCTCTTCTCGGTGGACTGCGTGACGATGCGCCGGTCGTCGACGCCGCGCGCGAGCTCATGCAGCTTGCGCCCCGTGGCCGCACCCACCGCGCGCTCGAGCACCGATAGGGGTGCCGCGGCAACGTCGCCGACCGTGCGCAGCCCCATGCGCAGCAGCGATTCTTCGGTGCGCCCGCCCACGCCCCAGAGCGCTCGAATGGGCAACGGATGCAGGAACTGCAGCGTCTCGGCCGGCGGCACGACCAGCAGGCCGTCGGGTTTGGCGGCCGACGACGCGAGCTTGGCCACGAACTTCGACCCGGCCGCGCCGACCGAGCACGTGAGGCCCGTCTCTTCGTGCACGCGGCGGCGCAGCATGCGACCGATCTCGGCGGGTGTGCCGAGCAGCCGACGCGCCCCGGCCACATCGAGGAACGCCTCGTCGATCGACAGCTTCTCGACGAGCGGCGTCGCCTCTTCGAAGATGGTCATGACGCGCTTCGAGAAGTGGCTATAGCGCGCGTGATGCGGCTCGAGGATGACGGCCTGCGGGCACAGGCGGATGGCCTTCGACACGGGCATGGCGGCCGTCACGCCGTAACGCCGGGCCTCATAGGTGGCGCTCGTCACGACCGAGCGGCCCGTCGGGTTGCCGATGATCACCGGCTTGCCCCGCAGCTCCGGGTAGTCGAGCAATTCGACCGACGCGAAGAAGGCGTCCATGTCGATGTGGAGGATGTGCGCGCCCTCGCCCGAGGCGTCGTCGTCGGAGACGCGACGCGAGAGACCATCTTGGCGGGACACACCTCATTGTCTCAGGCGCCACCGACATTCGAGGCGGGGCGCGAGAGCATCCGTGCCGGCGCCGTGCGTGCGGGCACCGCTCGGAAGCGCGGCACCGAAACCCGTTCGGCCCCCGCCCGGCCGCCGCCCGGCACTCGGGAATGGCTCGCGCGCCCGGGCGTTACAGTGGTCGGGGACACACCGACCGGGAGGCACCGATGACCGACTACGACTGGCTGGAACTGCAGCGCACCGCGCACGAAGAATTCTCGCGTCGCCTCGAACAGGTCAGCGATTGGGATGCCCCGACGCCCGACACCGACTGGAACGTGCGCCAACTCGTGCAGCACGTGATCGACGAGCAGCAGTGGGTGTCCGCACTGCTCACCGGCATGACCACGCGGCAGGCGCAGGGGTTGCTCAACCCGCTGTCTGACGACCTGAAGGCCGAGTGGCGGCAGCACTCCGAGCGGGCCACGAACGCGTGGCGGGAAGCATCCCACGACGCGCCCGTGCACCTCAGCTATGACACCGTGACCGTGCGCGAATACCTGGCCGAGCAGGTGTCGGATGTCGCGGTCCACACGTGGGATCTCGCGAAGGCAGTCGGCGCCGACGAGAAGCTCGATGACAACCTGGTCGAGGCCGTGTGGAGCGTTTTCGCGCCGCAGAAGGAGACGCTCGAGGCATCCGGATTGTTCGCCTCACCCGTTGCGGTCGACGAAGATGCACCCCTGCAGTCGCGCCTGCTCGCGCTCACCGGTCGCGACGTGCGCGCGCCCTTCCCCGGTTAGACCAGCCGTCAGACGAGCGCTTCGACGATCGGTTCGAACCACGCTTGGAAGGCTTCGGGATCGTCCCGCAGCGATGAGCTCACCACGATCGTGTCGGGCGCGACGACCCAGCCGCCGTAGCGTGACAGCGGGAGAACCGTGAGGTCGACGCGGAACGAGTTGGACTGCCGGCGCAGTTGCAGCTGCCGACGCTGCACGAGCCGGTAGATCGCCGGAAGCGACGACCCGCGCTGCCGCACCGAGCGCTCGTACTCGGCGTGACGGTCGGTGCTCCAGCGCATGGCCGCGTCGTAATGCCGGTGGAGCAGCTCCTGCAGTTCGAGGGCCCGGTCGAAGACCTCGAAGTGCGGCGGGCGCACGGGCGACATGAAGGGGCGCGTCTCGCGCAGGATGATTCCGGCCCACCACCCGCGCCACTGCGCCGCCAGAGCGACCCGATCGATACCGTCGAGGTCCGCGGGCAGGCGCCGCGCGGCGATCGGCACGGGCACCGGGTGCACGGGCGGGATGGTCTCGGCGCACTCCCCCGCCAGGCCGGCCAGATCGCGCAGGGCAAGCGCGAGCAGCACGTCCCAGGGGCAGTCCTCTGTGACCTGCCAACGGATCGTACCCTCCACGAGCATGGCGTCATCGTAGACCCCGCTTCCGGCAACGCGCGAGGGGGTTGAACCGGTCTTCCCGGCTCAACCCCCTCGACGTTCCGCGGGGCTGAACGCGCCCGCGGCGGGTGACTATTCTTCGACGGCGGCAGCGCGCTCCAGCACGAGTTCGCGCACGCGAGCGGCGTCGGCCTGGCCCTTCATGGCCTTCATGACCGCACCGATGACGGCGCCGGCGGCCTGCACCTTGCCGTCCTTGATCTTGGCCAGGACGTCGGGCTGCGAGAGCAGCGCCTCGTCGATGGCCGCGATGAGTGCTCCGTCGTCGGACACGACCGCGAGGCCGCGCTTGTCGACGACCTCCTGCGGGGTGCCCTCGCCGGCGATGACACCTTCGAGCACCTGGCGGGCGAGCTTGTCGGTGAGCGTGCCGTCATCGACCAGACGCGTGAGCGCCGCGACCTGCGCGGGCTCGACGAGCGAGGATGCCTCGACACCCTGCGCGTTCGCGAGCCGCGAGATCTCGCCGGTCCACCACTTGCGGGCGGCCTGCGGGGTCGCGCCGGCCGTGACCGTCTCGGTGATCTCGGTGAGGAGACCGCCGTTGACGACATCCTGGAACTCGAGGTCGGTGAAACCCCACTCGGCCTTGAGGCGACGACGACGCGCGGCCGGGGGCTCGGGCAGGGCCGCACGCAGCTCTTCGATCAACTCGAGCGACGGCTCGACGGGCAGCAGGTCGGGCTCGGGGAAGTAGCGGTAGTCGTCGGCGTCGGACTTCGGACGACCGGCCGAGGTGGCGCCGGTGTCTTCGTGCCAGTGCCGCGTCTCCTGCGTGATGGTGCCGCCACCCTTCAGGATGGCCGCCTGCCGCTGGATCTCGTAACGCACGGCGCGCTCCACCGAACGCAGCGAGTTCACGTTCTTCGTCTCGGTGCGCGTGCCGAGCTTCTCCTGGCCGCGGGGGCGCAGCGAGACGTTGGCGTCGCAGCGCAGGTTTCCGCGTTCCATCTTGGCTTCGGAGATGCCGAGCGACACGACGATGTCGCGAATCGTGGCCACATAGGCCTTGGCGATCTCGGGCGCGCGGTGCTCGGCGCCGTAGATGGGCTTTGTGACGATCTCGACGAGGGGCACGCCCGCGCGGTTGTAGTCGACGAGCGAGTACTCGGCGCCCTGGATGCGGCCCGTCGAACCGCCCACGTGCGTGAGCTTTCCGGCGTCTTCCTCCATGTGCGCGCGCTCGATGGGGACCGTGACGATGGTGCCGTCGGACAGCTCGACGTCGACCGACCCCTCGAAGGCGATGGGCTCGTCGAACTGCGAGATCTGATAGTTCTTCGCCAGGTCGGGGTAGAAGTAGTTCTTGCGCGCGAAGCGGCTCGACGGCGCGATCTCACAGCCGAGCGCGAGGCCCAAGCTGATCGAGTAGCGCACGGCCTGGCCGTTGACGACGGGCAGCGAACCGGGCAGGCCGAGGCACACGGGCGACACGTTGGTGTTGGGCAGCGAGCCGAACTCGTTGGGCGCGTCGGAGAACATCTTGGTCTTGGTCGACAGTTCGACGTGCACCTCGAAACCGAGGACGGGTTCGAACAGTTCGAGCGCTTCGTCGAAGTCGAGCAACCGATCCTTCGCCATTATTTGCCTCCCAGGGCAGGTGCTTCAGAAATGAGGGTGTGGCCGCGGGCGTCGTCGAGCAGCGTCTCGAGCGCCGCACCGACGCGGTAGAGACGGGCGTCTTCGCGGGCCGGGGCCATGAACTGGATGCCGACGGGCAGCCCGTCCTCGGGGGCGAGACCGATGGGCACGCTGATGCCCGGAACGCCCGCGAGGTTGGCGGGGATCGTGGTCAGGTCGTTGAGGTACATGGCCAGCGGGTCGCCGAGCTTCTCGCCCAGCTTGAACGCGGTCGTGGGCGCGGACGGCGTGGCGATCACGTCGACCTGCTCGAACGCGGCGTTGAAGTCGCGCTGGATGAGCGTGCGCACCTTCTGCGCGCTGCCGTAGTAGGCGTCGTAGTAGCCGGCGCTCAGGGCATACGTGCCGAGGATGATGCGGCGCTTGACCTCGGGACCGAAACCGGCCTCGCGCGTGGCCGACATGACCTGCTCGACCGTGCCGCCACCTTCGGGCTGAACGCGCATGCCGAAACGCACCGAGTCGAACTTGGCGAGGTTGCTGGATGCCTCGGCGGGCAGGATCAGGTAATAAGCCGACACCGCGTACTCGAAGTTCGGTGCCGAGATCTCGATGACCTCGGCGCCCTGCGCCTCGAGCTGCTGGACGGCCTCGTCGAAGCGGCTCTTGACGCCGGCCTGGAAACCGTCGCCCTGGAACTCGCGCACGAGACCCACCTTGAGGCCGCGCAGCACCTGGCCGGTGGCACCCTCGCGGGCGGCGGCGGCCATAGAGGGCCACTCGTCGCGCAGGGAGGTGCTGTCGCGCGGGTCGTGGCCGCCGATGACGTCGTGCAGCAGACCGGCGTCGAGCACCGTGCGCGTGACGGGGCCGACCTGGTCGAGCGAGGAGGCCAGCGCGATCGCACCGTAACGGCTGACGCCGCCGTAGGTGGGCTTCATGCCGACGGTGCCCGTGACGTGCGCGGGCTGGCGGATGGAGCCACCCGTGTCGCTGCCGAGCGCGAGGGGCGCCTCGAAGGCCGCGACGGCCGCGGCCGAACCGCCACCGGAGCCGCCGGGGATGCGGGTGAGATCCCACGGGTTCTTGGTGGGGCCGTAGGCCGAGTGCTCGGTGGAGGAACCCATGGCGAATTCATCCATGTTGGTCTTGCCGAGGGGCACGAGGCCGGCCTCGCGCGCCCGCTTGACGACCGTGGCGTCGTAGGGCGACATGTAGCCCTCGAGGATCTTCGAACCCGAGGTGGAGGGCATATCGGTGGTGACGAGGACGTCTTTCACGGCCAGCGGCACACCGGCGAGTTCGCCGAGCTGCTCACCGGCTGCGCGGCGCTCGTCGATGCGCTCGGCCTGCTGGATGGCGTGGTCGGAGACGTGGAGGAACGCGTGCACGTCGCCGTCGACGGCTGCGATGCGGTCGAGGTGCGCACGCGTGGCCTCGACGGCGCTGATCTCGCGCGACGACAGCTTCTCGGCCAGTTCGGCCGCGGTCATGCGGATGATGTCGCTCACTGTTCCTCCCCCAGGATTGCCGAGACCTTGAAGCGGTTGTCGGCGTGTTCGGGCGCGTTCTGCAGCGCCTGCTCGATGGTCAACGTCTCGCCCACGACATCGTCGCGGAACACATTGGTGAGCGGGATCGGGTGGCTGGTGGCGGGGACGTCGTCGGTGGCGACCTCTTGCACCTTCTGGATGCTGTCGACGATCTGCCCGAGCTCTGTCGTGAGGCTCTGGATTTCGTCGTCGCCGAGGTCGATCCGGGCGAGGTTGGCGAGATGCGCCACCAGCTCCGGCGTGATTTCAGACATAACACTCCATCTGATTGGGGGTGGTGTGCCCTAATTCTATGGCCGACGCGCGTTCCGGCGGGTGCCCCGATCGCGCTCGACACCTAAAGTGGAGGCGTGAACCTCGAAGCGACCAACGACGACGCGAAACCCTGGCTCAAGAGTTATGCCGAGGGGGTGCCCACCGACATCCCGACCCAGACCGGATGCCTGGTCGATCTCGTCGACGAATCGGCGGCCCAGTACGGCCGCACCGCCGCTCTCGAGTTCTTCGGCCGCACCACGAGCTACGACGAACTCGTCGAGCAGATCGCGCGCGTGGCCGAGGCCCTGCGCCGACTCGGCGTGTCGAAGGGCGACACCGTGGCCATCGTGCTGCCGAACTGCCCGCAGCACATCGTGGCGTTCTACGCCGTGTTGCGGCTCGGGGCGATCGTGGTCGAGCACAACCCGCTCTACACGGCGCGTGAGTTGCGGCACCAGTTCGAAGACCACGGCGCCAAGACGGCCATCGTGTGGAACAAGGTCGTGCGCACGGTGCAGGAGTTCCCGTCGGATGTCGCGGTCGACACCCTGATCTCGGTCGACGTCACACGCGCCATGCCCGCTCACACGCGAGCGGCCCTCACCCTGCCCATCAAGAAGGCGCGTGAATCGCGAGCTGCTCTCACCGAGAAGGTGTCGGGGACGGTGTTGTGGGAGAAGCTGGTCGCCTCGAAGAAGCTCGATGCGAAGCATCCTCGCCCCGAGACGGGCGATCTCGCGATCATCCAGTACACATCGGGCACCACGGGCACGCCCAAGGGTGCAGCCCTGACGCACGGCAACTTGCTTGCCAACGCGGCGCAGTCCCGCGCGTGGGTGCCCACGATCGAGCGGGGCAAGTGCACGGTGTATGCCGTGCTGCCCATGTTCCATGCCTATGGACTGACGCTGTGCCTCACCTTCGCGATGAGCATGGGCGCGCGGCTCGTGCTGTTCCCGAAGTTCGATCCGGATCTCGTACTGAAGGTGGCGGCCAAGCGCCCGCCCACGTTCCTGCCGGCCGTGCCGCCCATCGCCGACCGCCTGCTGCGCGCGGCCACCGAGCAGGGCGTGTCGCTGCAGGGCATCGAGATCGCGATCTCGGGCGCCATGACGCTGCCCGAGACGCTCGTCGAGCCGTGGGAGGCCGCGACCGGCGGGTTCCTCGTCGAGGGTTACGGCCTGAGCGAGTGCTCGCCGGTGTTGATGGCAAACCCGGTGGCGAGCAACCGCAAGGCGGGCACGGTGGGGCTGCCGCTTCCCGGCACCGAGGTGCGCGTCGTCGATCAGGACGACCCTCACGAGGTGTTGCCGATCGGCTCGGTGGGCGAGTTGCTGGTGCGCGGACCCCAGGTGTTCGGCGGGTATTACCGCAAGCCCGACGAGACGGCGGCGGTTTTCGTCGATGGCTGGTTCCGCACGGGCGACATCGTGTCGCTCGACGAGGACGGGTTCGTGAGCGTCGTCGACCGCATCAAGGAGCTCATCATCACGGGCGGGTTCAATGTGGCTCCGACCGAGGTCGAGAACGCGCTGCGCATGCATCCATCGGTGGCCGACGCGGCCGTCGTGGGTGTGCCGTCGGTGCATTCGGGCGAGGATGTCGTGGCCGCTGTCGTCGCCGCGCCGGGACAGACGATCGATGCCGACGCGCTGCGTGCGTTCGCGCGCGACCAGCTGACGCCGTACAAGGTTCCGCGCCGCATCGTGGTCGTGGACGAGCTGCCCGTGTCGCTCATCGGCAAAGTTCTGCGCAAGAAGGTGCGCGAGAGCATCATCGCGGGCTAGTCGTTCGGGCCCGTCGCGCCGCCAGACCCGCAGGCGCGACGACCCGCTCATGCCTCGGGGTGGACGCTGCGTTCACCCCGAGGCCGTGCGGGAGCGTGCCGAGCTATTCAGCCGCTGGGTCCGAAGCCTCCGGCGACTCCGCCTCAGGCTCTTCGGCCAGCGCGGCCGGGCCTTCTTGCAGGAGCAGCGCGAATTGCTCGGCGTCGATGATGCGCACGCCGAGGGCCTCTGCCTTGGCGAGCTTCGACCCGGCGCCCGGGCCTGCGGCGACGAAGTCGGTCTTCTTCGAGACGCTGGATGCAGCCTTGCCGCCCGCCTGCACGATGGCTTCGAGGGCGCCCTCGCGCGTGAACCCCTCGAGCGATCCTGTGGCCACGACCGTGATGCCCGAGAGCACTCCCCCGGCCTCGGTGGCGGCCCCCGGCCCCGGGTGACCGGGCGTCGAGAACTGCACGCCGGCCGCGGCCCAGCGCTCGACGATCTCGACGTGCCAGTCGACCTCGAACCAGGCGATGAGCGCGTCGGCGATGATGCCGCCCACGCCGTCGACGGCAGCGAGTTCGTCGCGTGAGGCGGCACGGATCGCGTCGAGCGACCCGAAGTAGTTGGCCAGGGCGCGCGCGGCGACGGGGCCGACGTGCCGGATGCTGAGCCCCACCAGCATGCGCCACAGCGGCTTCGTTTTGGCCGCCTCGAGGTTGGCGAGCATCTCGTGTGCGGTCTTCGACGGAACCGAGGTCTCGTCGCCGTCGAACACGTCCGACGACGGATCGTGTGCGCCGTCTCGTTTGACGTTGCGGCGGCGACGGAACGGGGTGTCGCGTTTGGGCTCGCCCTGCTCGGTGAGCTTCGGCATGCCCGTCTCGGAGTCGCGCACGACGACCTCGATGGGGAAGATGTCGGCCATCGTCAGGTCGAAGAGCCCGGCCTCGGTGGCGAGCGGCGGCGTCTCGGGCACGGCGGGCTGCGTGAGCGCCGCGGCCGCGACTTCGCCGAGCCCCTCGATGTCGAGCGAGCCGCGGGAGGCGATGTGCTCGACGCGCCCGCGCACCTGCGCCGGGCAGCTGCGCGCGTTGGGGCAGCGCAGGTCGATGTCGCCCTCTTTCGCAGGTTTCAGAGGCGTGCCGCATTCGGGGCATTCGGTGGGCATGACGAATTCGCGCTCGGTGCCGTCGCGCAGCTCGATGACGGGCCCGAGCACCTCGGGGATGACGTCGCCGGCCTTGCGCAGCACGACCGTGTCACCGATGAGGACACCCTTGGCCTTGACGACCTGCTGGTTGTGCAGCGTGGCCTGGCGCACCTCGCTGCCGGCCACCTCGACCTTCTGCATGACGGCGAAGGGTGTGGCGCGGCCCGTGCGGCCCACGCTCACGACGATGTCGAGCAGCTTGGTGTTGACCTCTTCGGGCGGGTACTTGTAAGCGATGGCCCAACGGGGCGCGCGTGACGTGGCACCCAGTTCTTCGTGCAGCCCGAGGTCGTCGACCTTGATGACGATGCCGTCGATCTGGTGCTCGACCGAGGCGCGCTGCTCGCCGTACTTCTTGACGAACCCCGTGACCTCGTCGATGGTGTCGAAGACCCGGAAGTGCGTGGAGATGGGGAGACCCCACTTCTCGAGAAGCCCATAGACCTCTGATTGCGAGGTGACCTGCGTGTCGCGCTCGAGCTCGCGCACGGGCCAGGCGCCGATGCCGTGCACGAGCATGCGCAGGCTCTTCAGGCGATTCTGCATGAGCGCGAGCTTCTCGGCGCTCTTGCCTTCTTCTTTCTGGCGCAGCGACCCGGCGGCGGCGTTGCGCGGGTTGGCGAACACCCGCTCGCCGGCCTGGCGCTGACGCTCGTTCAGCTGGTCGAACAACTCGACGGGAAAGAAGATCTCGCCGCGCACCTCGACGAGCGGCGGATGACCTGAACCGGAGAGTCGCTCGGGGATGGTGCCCATGGTGAGCACGTTGCCCGTGACGTCTTCGCCCACGACACCGTCGCCGCGCGTGGCGGCCGTGACGAGCACGCCGTTCTCGTAGCGCAGGTTGATGGCGAGGCCGTCGATCTTCAACTCACTCAGGAAGCGCACGCGCTCGGAGCCCGCATCGCGCTCGACCTTGGCGGCCCATTCGGCGAGTTCTTCTTCGCTGAACACGTTGTCGAGGCTGAGCATGCGCTCGGCGTGCTCGACAGGCGCGAACTGCGTGGTCTCGGCACGGCCACCAACGGTCTGCGTGGGGCTGTCGACCTTCTGCAGCTCGGGATGCAGCCGCTCGAGTTCGTCGAGTCGGCGCACCAGCGCGTCGTAGTCGGCGTCGCTCAGCGTGGACGCGTTCTTCTCGTAGTACTCGTCGCGCAGTGTGAGGATGCGATCGGTCAGCTGGGCGACCTCGTCGCGCGCCCGCTCGAGCTCGGCTACCTCGTCAGGGGTGCGCTCGTCGACGGGGGCTGAAGAATCGCGGCTCGTGCTCATGGCACCAGTTTAGAGACCACCACCGACACACGAACGGGGTTGCGCCGGCGCCCGAGCCTTGCAGCCGAGAACCTTCTCGGCTAGACGCCGACGGGTACGGCGCTGACCGTGCGGTCGATCGTGAACTGGCCGAGCACGCGCGTTCCCACATAGATGACGGCGGTCTGGCCGGGGGCCACGCCGTTCAGCGGGATCTCGGGGGTGACCACGAACTCGTCGCCGTTCTCCGTCGGCTGGATGCGCGCGACAGCCGGCACGGGGTCGGCGTGCGCGCGGATCTGCACCTCGCAGTCGAACGATTCCTCGGGATGCTGCTGCGGCAGCCCTGCCCAGGTGTATCGGCTTCCGGCGATCTCGGCGATAGCCAGCGCCTCCTTGGGGCCGACGACGACCTCGTTGGTCTTCGGGCGCACCTCGAGCACGAAACGGGGGCGGCCGTCGGGCGCCGGCACGCCGAGGTTCAAGCCGCGGCGCTGGCCGACCGTGTAGGCGTGCGCACCCTCGTGGGCACCCACGGTGTTGCCCTCACGGTCGATGATGGCGCCGTCGGCGATGCCGACGCGCTCGCCCAGCCATCCCTTCGTGTCACCGTCGGGGATGAAGCAGATGTCGTGGCTGTCGGGCTTCGAGGCCACGCTGAAACCGCGTTCGGCGGCCTCGGCACGGACGAGCGCCTTCGACGGGGTCTCGCCGAGCGGGAACATCGAGTGCGCCAGCTGCTCGGCCGTCAAGACGCCCAGCACATAGGACTGGTCTTTCGCCCAGGCGCTGGCGCGGTGCAGCTCGCGGTTGCCCTGGTCGTCGGTGACGATGGTGGCGTAGTGACCCGTGCACACGGCGTCGAAGCCGAGGTCGATGGCCTTCTCGAGCAGCGCGGCGAACTTGATCTTCTCGTTGCAGCGCATGCACGGGTTGGGCGTGCGCCCAGCCGAGTATTCGGCGATGAAGTCGTCGACCACGTCGAGCTTGAAGCGCTCGGAGAAGTCCCACACGTAGTAGGGAATGCCGATGATGTTGGCCGCCCGCTGCGCGTCGGTCGAGTCTTCGATGGTGCAGCAGCCTCGGCTGCCCGTGCGCAGGGTGCCCGGCATGCGGGACAGGGCCAGGTGCACGCCGACCACCTCGTGACCGGCGTCGACCGCTCTCGCGGCAGCCACCGCAGAATCGACACCGCCAGACATCGCCGCAAGAATTTTCATCCGATAAGTCTACGCGCGGCTGAGAGCGGATGCGTCGGGGCCGCTGTGCCCCCGCCGCGAGGTGTCAGCGCGGGACGACGGCGCGGTCGGCGTGACCGGCCTTACGGGCCTGCGCGTATGCCGACGGCAGGGCGGCGAGCAGCGCGTCGACATCGGAGTCGGTGCTGCCGTGACCGAGGGTCATGCGCAGGGCGCCGCGTGAGGCATCCTCGTCGCGGCCCATGGCTCGCAACACGTGGGACGGCTCGGGGATGCCCGCCTGGCATGCGGACCCGGTCGAGACGGCGACCCCCGCCATGTCGAGGAGGAAGAGGAGCGAGTCGCCCTCGCATCCGGGGAAGGAGAAGTGAGCGTTGGTCGCCACGCGGGTCTCGCCCGTCGGGCCGTTGAGCACAGCGTCGGGGACGGCCGCGCGCACGCCGTCGACGAGCCGGTCGCGCAGGTCCGCGAGCCGCGGGCCCTCGGAGGACATGCGCTCGACCGCCGAACGCGCGGCGGCCGCGAATGCCGCAGCGGCCGCGACATCCTGTGTGCCCGAACGCACCTGTCTTTGCTGCCCGCCGCCATGGACGAGCGCCTCGATGGTGGCGCGGCGCGAGAGCACGAGCGCGCCCGCACCGACCGGCCCGCCGATCTTGTGCGCCGACACGCTGAGCGCCACGAGACCCGCGCCGCCCGTGCTCCCACTCGCGGCGCGCACGGCGGCCAGATCGATGGGCACGTGTCCGTAGGCGGCGACGGCGTCCACATGGAACGGCACGCCGAAGCGGGCGGCGAGCGCCGACATCCGCTCGATGGGTTGGATGCTGCCGACCTCGTTGTTCACCCAGATGCTCGTCAGCAGCGACACGCGGTCGCCGTTGTCGACAAGCTCGCGTTCGAGGGCGTCGAGCAGCACGAACCCGTCGTCGTCGAGGGGCAGCCAGTGCACCTCGGCCTGCTGCCGGTTGACCAGCCATTCGACGGCGTCGATGGTGGCGTGGTGTTCTCCCCCGGGCGCGAGGATGAGGGGCCGCGACTTGCCGACGTTGCGCGCCCAGTGCAGCCCCTTGATGGCCGCGTTGATGGCCTCGGTGCCGCCCGACGTGAAGACCACCTCGATGGGGTCGGCGCCCACGCTCGTGGCAACGGTCTCGCGGGATTCTTCGAGCAGACGCTTGGCCTCCTGCCCCGCCGAGTGGATCGAGGACGGGTTGCCGAACGTGCCGAGGGCGCGCGTGTAGGCGTCGATCGCCTCCGGCAGCATGGGGGTGGTTGCCGCGTGGTCGAGATAGACCGCCATATCGTGCTCCTCAAACGCATTCAGGTGCTCGTTACTTTGCCGTCGAACGCCCTTACTACTCTAGAACTCATGACTACCCCCGACCCGTTCGCGTCCCTCGGTGTGAGATTCGACGGGTCCGGCGGCCGCATCGGCGTCTGGTCGGCGAGCGCCACCCGCATCGAACTCGTCCTCTTCGACGACACCGATCCCCAGTGGGTCACCGCCCGTGTGCCCCTGACGCGCGGTGAATCGGATGTCTGGACCGCCCGCTCTCCCCTGCTCACGCCCGGCCGCCGCTACGCTCTGCGCGCCGACGGCCCAACGGGCCCGCGCCACCGCTTCGACCCCGATGCCCTCTTGCTCGACCCGTATGGCCGCGGCCTGCAGCGTGTGGCGCAGGGCGAATGGCGTTCGACGGCCGTCGACGAGACCTTCGACTGGGGCAGCGTGCAGAAACCGGCCGTGCCGCTCGATCGCACGGTGATCTACGAGGCCCATGTGAAGGGCCTGACGAAGTTCAACCCGGCGCTGCCCGAGAATCTGCGGGGCAGCTACGCGGGGCTCGCGCATCCCTCGACCATCGAGCACCTCACGAGCCTCGGGGTGACGAGCGTGCAGTTGCTGCCCGTGCACGCCTTCGTGTCGGAGCAGCGGCTGCTGAAGCAGGGCATGACCAACTATTGGGGTTACAACACGCTGTCGTTCTTCAGCCCGCACGCGCCCTATGCGTCGCGCACGGCGCAGGCGGGTGGGCCGGCGGCCGTGCTGCGCGAGTTCAAGGGCATGGTGAAGCTGCTGCACGAGGCCGGGCTCGAGGTGCTGCTCGACGTGGTCTACAACCACACGGCGGAAGAGGGGCCGGATGGTCCGCGCCTCAGCCTGCGCGGGCTCGACGACTCGAGCTACTACCGTCAGGACGATCGCGGGCGCTACATCGACGTCACGGGCTGCGGCAACACGCTCGACACGAACTCGCCGGGCGGTGAGCGGCTCGTGCTCGATTCGCTGCGCTACTGGGCGAACGAGGTGCAGATCGACGGTTTCCGGTTCGACCTGGCGGCGGCGCTCGGGCGCAACGCGGGGCATGAGTTCGACCCCGAGCATCCGCTTCTCACCGCCATCGTCGACGACCCGGCGCTCGCGGGCGTGAAGATGATCGCCGAGCCGTGGGATGTGGGCATGGGCGGCTGGCAGACGGGCAACTTCCCCGACGGCTGGCACGAGTGGAACGACCGCTACCGCGACCGCGCGCGCAACTTCTGGTTGAGCGATGTGGACTACTCGCGGCGCGCGAGTGACCCGCCCGTGGGCATCGGTGGTTTCGCCACCCGGCTCGCGGGCTCGTCGAACACGTTCGGCGCCTCGCGGGGGCCGCTCGCCTCGGTGAACTTCGTCACGGCACACGACGGTTTCACACTGGCCGACCTGGTGTCCTACGACGTGAAGCACAACGTGGGCAACGGCGAGTCGAACCGCGACGGCAGCGACAACAACCGCTCGTTCAATCACGGTGCCGAGGGCGAGACCGACGACCCCGGCATCCTGGCCACGCGCCGCAAGGCCATGCGCAACCTGCTCGGCACGCTGCTGCTGTCGGCGGGCGTGCCCATGCTCACGGCGGGCGACGAGATCGCGCGCAGCCAGCGCGGCAACAACAACGCCTACTGCCACGACAGCGAGCTCACGTGGTTGTCCTATGGGCCGACCCTCCTCGAGCAGGCGCTGCGTCGGCACGTCGAGACGCTGACGCGCGTGCGCGCCGAGAACCCCGCGTTGCGGCCCCAGCGGTTCGGCAAGAGCGGCGTTCGCGTGCCGAGCGCGAGCGAGATGGACTGGTACGACGCCTCCGGTGCGACCATGAGCGACGAGGACTGGACGTCTCCCCGCCACCGCACGCTGCAATACGTCGCGGCGTCGACGCCCGAAACCGAGGAGTTCAACCGCATCCTGCTCATCGTGCACGGCGTCGAAACCGAGGTCAGGGTGACCCTGCCGCAGCACAACGGCGTCGTGCGCTATCGATCGCTGTGGTCGAGCGCCGAAGACGACGTGACGGGCGACGATGGCGCCGTGTTCGCGCCGGGCGATGTCGTCGACGTGTGCGCGACGTCGATGTGGTTGTTCCGGGCCGAGAGCGACTAAGGGCGGCGAGCGCTCACGACCGTGGCGTCGCCGTCGGGTGAGCGGATGATCTGTGCCGCGAGACCTGCCGCCTGCATGATCTCGGCCGACTCGTGCGATTGAGCATCACTCGTCTCGACGAAGAGTGTCCCTCCGGGTGCGAGCCACGTGCGGGCGTCATCGGCGACGCGGCGCTGGATGTCGAGCCCGTCGTCGCCGCCATCGAGCGTGCCGTGCGGCTCATACAGGCGCGCCTCGGGCGGCAGCAGGGCGATGTCGGCGGTCGGCACATAGGGCGTATTGCAGACGAGCGTGCGGATGCGTCCGCGCAGGCTCTCGGGGAGCGCCGCGTAGAGGTCGCCCTCGAAGACCCGGCCGCCCGCCGGTTCGAGGTTCACGCGTGCCCAGGTGACGGCGCGGGGGTCGATGTCGGCGGCGCTCAACGCGATGCCGGGCACACGACGGGTGAGGGCCAATCCGATCGCGCCCGACCCGCAACAGAGGTCGACGGCCACGTCTCCGGGCCGGGTGACCGACGCGGCCGCGTCGACGAGCAGTTCGGTGCGATGCCGCGGCACGAACACGCCGTCCCCCACGCGCACGCGGATGCCGTCGAATAGCGCCCACCCGACGACGTACTCGAGCGGCACTCCGGAAACACGCTGCGCAACCATCCGCTCGAGGTCGACCCGGTCTAGGGCCCCACCCCGCGCCACGAGCAGGGCCTCCCCTGTGAGCGCCGCCTCCCCGACGAGCACAGCGTCCGCTGCGCGCATGGCGTCGCGTTCGGCCACGGATTCTCCAGCGAGCAGGGCCTCCCCGACGAGCAACGTGGCTTCTTCCTCGGCGAAAACGGAGCCGGCCGCACGCAGCCGGCGCGCGACATCCGCTTCGATGTCGTGCAGGTCGTGCTCACCGGTCTCGGTCACTGCCACCCGATGCGGTTGCCATACCCGTCGACGAATCGCAGCTGTGGAAACTCGTGCGACAGCCGCACGAGGAACTCCTGGCCCTCGGCGGTCGACACGGGCCAGGCCCAGTTCTGCACACCGCCCGAGCGTTTCAGCGCCTCGACGAACATGTCGCGTTCGGCCCCGGCGCCCTCGTGTCTCTTCGGCACCAGAACGCGGGTGATTCTCGCGTAGTCGTGCAGCACGATGAACTGGAAGCTCGAACCCGTCTTGTCGTCGCGCACGATGAACTCACGCGAGCCCGGGATGTCCGGCGGGATCTCGACCGTGTCGAAACGCCTATTCGCCCCGGCCGCCGTTGACCGGCGATACGTTCGCGCGAACAGGAACAGCACGACGGCGATCATCGACATGACGACCAGGCCGCCCACGATGCGGCCGCCCGGGAAGGCGTCGAGGTCGTACACCGGGTCAGCCCTCCGCGCGATCGGAGGGAGCGCCGTCGCCGTGCGAACCGTCGCCATCTGCGCCATCCACATGAGCGCCGCCCACATGAGCGCCGTCCGTGTGAGCGCCGTCACCCTGCGGGCCGGCCTCCGAACCGTCGGCCTCGTGCCCCTCGTGAGCCCGGTCGTCGAAACCGTCCGACGACGCGTCACCGAACCCCGTGTCGGAGGCCGAACCACCGTAGCCCTGGCCACCCGGCGTCGACGGCACCGACGTCTGGCCGAGCAACGACGGCACCCGACCGAGCGCCTCGGCGGCGGCGTCGCTCGGCGCGTCGTCGGCGTGCGCGATGAGCCCGAGTTCGGCGGGCGCGGCGAGCAGCGGATGCCGCGGCAGCACGCGCACGGTATAACCGAAGCCTCCCGAGTGCACGAGGCGCACCTCGCCCTCGAACACGGTCTCGCCGGATTCGCCCCCGCCGGCCGGTCGCAATTCGACGACTCGTGTGGACGTGAGTTCGCCGTCGAACGACGCGGCGCCGTAGACGACCTGCACGCTCAGCTCATCCGGAGACAGGCCTGCCGTGCGGATGCGGGCGCGCAGGCGCAGCACATCGTCCACCTGGGGAACGTGCTCGAGCCCGCCCGATTCGACGTGGGCCACCGCGACACCCGGCCAGGCACCGCGCACGCGCTGCTTCCACGCGGCCAGCTCGCGCGCGGGGCGGGCGTTCTCGGGTGCGAGGGCGGCTCGCGATCGGGCGGCCGGAACGTACAGGTTCTCGACGTACTCCCGCACCATGCGCTCGGCGCTGAGCTCGGGCGACAGGTGGGCGAGCGAATGCCGCACGCGCGACATCCAGGCGCGGGGCACGCCGTCGTCGCCGCGGTCATAGAACTCGGGCACGACGCGCGTCTCGAGCAGGTCGTAGAGGGCGTTCGCCTCGAACAGGTCGCGCTCCTCGCTGGCTCCCTCGCCTGGGGCCGTGGGGATCGCCCAGCCGTTGACGCCGTCGAAGTATTCGTTCCACCACCCGTCGAGGATGGACAGGTTGAGCGACCCGTTCATGGCCGCTTTCATACCGGAGGTGCCGCACGCCTCGAGCGGCCGCAGCGGGTTGTTCAGCCAGACATCCGTGCCCGGGTAGAGGACCTGGGCCATGCGGATGTCATAGTTCGTGAGGAACACGATGCGCCCGCGCACGGCCGGCTGCTGGGCGAATTCGACGAGCTTCTGGATGAGCCGCTTGCCGTCTTCGTCATGCGGATGCGATTTGCCGGCGACGACGATCTGCACCGGCCGATCGGGGTCGGTCAGGATGCGGGTGAGCCGCTCCTGGTCGTGCAGCATGAGCGTCAGTCGCTTATAGGTGGGCACCCGACGCGCGAAACCGATGGTCAAGACGTCGGGGTCGAGCACCTGGTCGATCCAGTCCGGCGTGATGCCGCCGCGGTTCTGCTCCAGCCAGAGGGCCCGTTCGCGCTCGCGGGCATCCGCCACGAGCGCCTGTTTCATCTCACGGCGCACGCGCCACAGGTCGTCGTCGGAGAGCGCGTCGGACTGCCAGTCGACGCTCGTCGTGTCGGTCGTGCCGAAACGCTCCTCGGCCAGGCGCACCATCCGCGAATCCGTCCACGTCGCGGCGTGCACACCATTCGTAATCGACCCGATGGGCACGTCGGCCTGCTCGAAACCGGGCCACAGCTTCTGGAACATGCCGCGTGACACGTCGCCGTGCAACTCGGACACGCCGTTCGCGCGCTGGGCCAGCCGCAACCCCATGAAAGCCATGTTGAACGCGGATGCTTCGCCTCCCGCGCCGCCGTCACCCCCGTCGCCCGGCTCGGCTCCGAGGGCAAGCGCATCACCCGGGTCGACGCCCGGAAGCAGGTCGCCGCCCTCCAGGTAGCGCGCGACGAGGCCCCGGTCGAAGCGGTCGATCCCCGCGGGAACGGGGGTGTGGGTCGTGAACACCGTGCCGGCCCGCACGACCTCGAGCGCCTCGGCGAACGACAGGCCCTGTCCGATGAGCGACGAGATGCGCTCGAGGCCGAGGAACCCCGCGTGCCCCTCGTTGGTGTGGAAGACGGTCGGGAACGTGACATCCGACAGATCGCACCAGTGTTCGACCGCTCGAACGCCGCCGATGCCGAGGAGCAGCTCTTGGCGCAGCCGGTGCTCGGTGTCGCCGCCGTAGAGACGGTCGGTGACCGCGCGGTATTCGGCCGTGTTCTCGGGGATATCGGTGTCGAGCAACAGCAGGGGCACGCGGCCCACCTCGGCCCGCCACACGCGGGCGGAGAGGGCGCCGCCGTCGGGCATCGCCAGGGTGACGACCACCGGGGTGCCGTCGGCGTTTCGCAACAATTGCACGGGCAGACCATCCGCGTCGAGAACGGGATAGCTCTCCTTCTGCCAGCCCTCGGCAGACAACGACTGCGAGAAATAGCCGGCCCGGTAGAACAGCCCGACGGCCACGAGCGGCACACCCAGGTCTGAGGCGGCCTTCAGGTGATCACCCGCAAGGATGCCGAGGCCACCCGAATACTGCGGCAACGACGCCGCAATGCCGAATTCGGGCGAAAAATATGCGATGGATGTCGGCGCGTCGTCTCCGAGCGATTGATACCAGCGCGGCTCCCGCAGGTAGACCTCGAGGTCGGAGCGCAGCCCGTTCGCCCACTCGACGAAGCCGCGATCATCCGCCAATTGACGCAATCGGTCGGTGCCGATCGCCCCCAGCAGAGCCACCGGATCGTGCCCCGTGGACTCCCACAACTCGGCGCTCATCTCGCGGAACAACCGCTTCGTCGGCTCATGCCAACTCCACCGGAGGTTCGAGGCGAGCACGCCGAGCGCGTCGAGAGCGGGAGGGAGCACGGGCCGCACGGTAAATCGTCTGATCGCCTTCACCCGCTCAGCATAAACCGGTGGTGTGAACTCGCTCTTAGATGCTGTGCCCGGACGATACAACCCCTCACAGAGGCCGCCCGACTCCGGTACGGTCGGACAAGGACCAACGGTAAGGGGAGCGGCTCTCGTGGCAGCAGAAAAAGGCAACCGACGTCGGACACCGGCGAAGACCAGCAAGAAGGCTTCGTCGCCCCAAGCGGCCGCGGCCGACGGGATCGTGACGAGCCCGGGGGCAGCAAGCCCGGGCGCGGCGGAGGCCGCAGAAACCCCGATCATCGAGGCGTCGCCTCCGACGCCGCCCGCGGCGGCCGCGTCGCACACACCCGACGCTCCGGCCGTCGATGCCGCGCCGTCTGCGGCAGAGACCGAGTCTTCGGCCGACGCTGCCGCCGCCGCTCCGACGCAGCCCGGCACCGAGCACGTTCCGACCGAAGCCTCGGGCGGCGACCTGCCGACGAGCGGTTCGACCGCCGGCGCCTCGGCAACCGCCGGCGCAGCCGCCCTCGACCTGTCGCTCTCTGCCAACCAGAAAAGCGCCGCGAACCAGGACGGCACCGGTACACCGACGGCGCCCGACGCCGCGCAGCAGGCGGCCAACGACTTCCGACCCGTCATCGGGCGTATCCCCGTGCTCGACGTCACGCCCGCGCTGCCCGACCACCTGTGGCCGGCCAAAGCCGTCGTCGGAGAGGTCGTCGAGTTCGGCGCCACCGCCTTCCGCGAGGGCCACGACCTCATCGGCACGCAGCTCCTCTTGACCGACCCGTCCGGCACCACGACGGCTCACCGTCTGTCCCCCGGCGCCCCCGGCCTCGACCGCTGGGAGGGCCTCGTCCGCGTGGATGCCGAGGGTGACTACACGTTCCGCGTGCGCGCCTTCGCCGACGACTGGGCCACCTGGCAGCACGCCGCCGAGATCAAGGTGCCCGCCGGCATCGATGTCGAGCTCATGTTCCAGATCGGTGCGGGACTCGCCTCCCTCGCGGCCGACCAGCCCGAACGCTCCGAAGACGCCCGGGCCCGCCTGTCGGCGGCCGCCCGCACGCTGCTCGACGACGAACGGTCCCTCGAGGAACGCGCCGCCGTCATCAGCGACGAGACCGTCTCGGCCCTGCTCGCCGACATCCCCCTCGCCTCGCTCGAGAGCTTCTCCGACGAGCGCACCCTGCGCGTCGAGCGTCGCCGCGCCGGCGTCGGCTCCTGGTACGAGTTCTTCCCGCGCTCCGAGGGCGCCGTCAAGAACGCCGACGGCTCCTGGCAGTCCGGCACGTTCCGCACCGCGGCCCGGCGCCTCGAGGGTGTGGCGGCCATGGGCTTCGACGTGCTCTACCTGCCGCCCATCCATCCCATCGGCCACGCGTTCCGCAAGGGCCCGAACAACACGATGAACCCCGGACCGCACGACCCCGGATCGCCGTGGGCCATCGGCTCGGCTGAGGGCGGGCACGACGCCATCCACCCCGACCTCGGCACCGTCGAGGACTTCCAGTTCTTCCTCGCCGAGGCGAAGAAGTACGGCATCGAGGTGGCCCTCGACTTCGCGCTGCAGGCCTCGCCCGACCACCCGTGGGTGACCGAGCATCCCGAATGGTTCACCACGCTGCCCGACGGGACGATCGCCTACGCCGAGAACCCGCCGAAGAAGTATCAGGACATCTACCCGATCAACTTCGACAACGACCCCGAGGGCATTCGCCAGGAGGCGCTGCGCGTGCTGCGGCACTGGATCGACCTCGGAGTGCACATCTTCCGCGTCGACAACCCGCACACCAAACCGCTCGACTTCTGGGAGTGGATCATGCACGAGGTGCGCCAGACGCACCCCGACATCGTGTTCCTCGCCGAAGCCTTCACGCGCCCGGCCATGTTGCAGGGGCTCGCCAAGGTGGGCTTCCAGCAGAGCTACAGCTACTTCACCTGGCGCAACACGAAGGAGGAGCTCGAAGAGTTCTTCCAGAGCATCTCTCACGAGACGAGCGATTTCCTGCGCCCGAATCTCTTCGTGAACACGCCCGACATCCTCACCGAGTACCTGCAGTTCGGCGGGCCGAGCGCCTACACGATCCGAGCCGCCCTCGCCGCGACGGCCGCACCCGTCTGGGGCGTCTACTCCGGTTTCGAGTTGTTCGAGAACGTGGCCCGCCCGGGCGCCGAAGAGAACATCGACAACGAGAAGTACGAGTACAAGCAGCGCGACTTCGCGGCCGCCGAACAGGCCGGTGCATCGCTCGGCCTCTACCTCGGTTTGCTCAACAAGATCCGCCGCGAGCACCCCGCCCTGCAGCAGCTGCGCAACCTCACGCTGCACGCGAGCGACGACGACAGCATCCTCGTCTACAGCAAGTTCCTCGACGGAGCGTTCACCGAGGATGGCACGACCGACCGCATCCTCGTCGTCGCCAACGTCGACCCGCACTCCGTCCGCGAGACGACGGTGCACCTCGACACGACGGCGTTCGGCATTCCGCAGGGCGCGGCCTACGAGGTCACCGATCTCGTCACCGGCGACACCTACACGTGGGGGGACCACAACTACGTGCGACTGGATGCGTTCTCGCACCCGGTGCACATCTTCGAGGCGAAGGAGATCCGCCCATGACCCCTCCCCGTTTCCCCTGGTCGAAGAAGTCGGCCGACGAGCCCGACGAGACCGCATCGACACCCGCGGCGGCATCCGCACCGGCACCCGCACCCGTGACGCGCAACGCACCCGTTGCCCCGGACGCGTCTGCACCCGCCACCGCCCCGAAGGCTGAGGAACCCGTGACCGAACAGAACGAGAAGCCCGATGCATCCACGCCCGTTTCCGAGGCACCGGGCGTCGAGCACGCACACCACGCGGAACCGTTCGGCGAGTACGCCGGCCAAGACCGCGACCCCGAGACGATCTCCCCCGAGGCCGAGGCACACGCCGACGAGGTCGACGAGGAGCTGCCCGCCCAGGTCAGCCAGTTCGACGGCGACGCGGCGGATGTCGTGATCGACGTTCCCGGCAGCGAGCCCGAAGCCGCGACCGGCGTCGACCCATCCGCCGGGGTCGGTTCGCTCGACGACGCAGCGCCTGCATCGGCGTCAGCCCCTGACTCTTCCGACGCTCAGCCCGCCGAGTCGACCCCCGCCGACCCCACGGTCGACGAGTGGATCCTCGAAGCCGTCGCCGAGGGCCGCTACTACTCCCCCCACAGCGTTCTCGGCATCCACTCGCTGGGAGACGGCCGCACGGCCATCCGCACCCGACGCCCCCTGGCCGAATCGGTCACGGCGCACCTCGAACCGGGCGGCACCGTCACGCTCGAACACGCCCACGCCGGCATCTGGCAGGGCGTCTTCGACGGCGACCCCGTCGACTACACGATCGAGGCCGCCTACGAGGATGGTCCCCCGTGGATCGCCGACGACCCCTACCGCTTCGCCCCCACCATCGGCGAACTCGACCTGCACCTCATCGGCGAAGGCCGCCACGAAGAGCTGTGGACCGCTCTCGGCGCCCACGTGCGCACGCACGGCGGCATCTCGGGCGTGAGCTTCTCGGTGTGGGCCCCCCATGCCCAGGCCGCACGCGTCGTCGGCGACTTCAACGGGTGGGACGGCACAGGCCACGCGCTGCGCAACATGGGTTCGACGGGCGTGTGGGAGATCTTCGTGCCCGGCCTCGAATCCGATGCACTCTACAAGTTCGACCTCCTGGGCCAGGACAACGTCTGGCACCGCAAGGCCGACCCCATGGCGCGTTTCGCCGAGCAGTCCCCCGGCACCGCCTCCATCGTCTCCCCGCCGTCGACGCACGAGTGGCAAGATGCCGCGTGGCTCGAGCAGCGCGCCACCACCGAGGTGCACCGCCGCCCCATGAGCGTCTACGAGATGCACGTGGGCTCGTGGCGCCCGGGTCTCGGCTACCGCGAATTGGCCGAGCCGCTCATCGACTACGTGCTCGCCCTCGGCTACACGCACGTCGAATTCATGCCGCTCGCCGAGCATCCCTTCGGCGGCTCGTGGGGCTACCAGGTGACGGGTTACTACGCCCCAACCAGCCGTTTCGGCAACGCCGACGACCTGCGCTACCTCATCGACCGCCTGCACGGCGCCGGCATCGGCGTTCTGCTCGACTGGGTTCCCGGCCACTTCCCCAAGGATGGCTGGGCGCTGGCGAACTTCGACGGTCAGCCGCTCTACGAGCACCCCGACCCGCGCCGCGGCGAGCAGAAGGACTGGGGCACGCTGGTCTTCGACTTCGGCCAGCGCCAGGTGAAGAACTTCCTCGTCGCCAACGCGCTCTACTGGCTCGAGGAGTTCCACGTCGACGGGCTGCGTGTCGACGCCGTCGCGTCCATGCTCTACCTCGACTACTCCCGCAAGGAGGGCGAGTGGTTGCCCAACGAGCACGGCGGCCGCGAAAACCTCGAGGCCATCTCGCTGCTGCAGGAGGCCAACGCCACGGCCTACAAGCGCAACCCCGGCGTCGTCGTGATCGCCGAGGAGTCGACGAGTTGGCCCGGTGTCACCAAGCCCACGAGCGAAGGCGGCCTCGGCTTCGGCTACAAGTGGAACATGGGCTGGATGCACGACTCGCTGGAGTACATCCAGGAGGACCCGCTCTACCGCTCCTACCACCACAACGAGCTCACCTTCTCGCTCGTCTACGCGTTCAGCGAGAACTTCCTCCTGCCGATCAGCCACGACGAGGTCGTGCACGGCAAGGGTTCGCTCTTCAGCAAGATGCCCGGCGACCACTGGCAGAAGCTCGCCAACATGCGTGCCTACCTGGCCTTCATGTGGGCGCACCCCGGCAAGCAGCTGCTCTTCATGGGCCAGGAGTTCGGGCAGCAGTCCGAATGGTCCGAGGGCCGCGGGCTCGACTGGTGGACCCTCGACCAGCCCAGCCACCAGGGTCTCTTCGACCTCGTGTCGCAGCTGAACAAGGCCTATGTCGCCAACCCGGCCCTCTGGGAGCTGGACGCGTCGCACCAGGGCTTCGAGTGGCTCGACGGGGGCGACGCCGAACGCTCGGTCGTCTCCTTCATCCGCTGGGCCGAGGATGGCAGCGCCATCGCCGTCTTCGTCAACTTCTCGGGTGCTCCCCACAACGACTACCGCACGGGCCTGCCCTTCGCGGGTGAGTGGGACGAGATCCTCAACACGGATGCCGCGGCGTTCGGTGGTTCCGGAGTCGGCAACATGGGCACCGTTACGGCGACGAACGACCCGTGGGCCGGCCGCAGCGCGTCGGCGTCGATGACCCTGCCGCCCCTCGGCGCGGTCTGGCTCAAGTACCGCGGATAGCGAGACCCGTCAGACACGAAAACGGCCGGGAGAGGATGTGAATCCTTCTCCCGGCCGTTTCGTGTGTCGAGCGCGCGACATAAAACGAGCGTGCCGTAGCGTGACGCGGTAGGCGGCGGCGTATCGCGAGCCGCCTCACCGAATGTCTAGAACAGCAGGTTGGTGAGGCGTCCTCGCGCAATCGCGACCCTCGGGTCGTCGAGCCCGACGACCTCGAACAACTGCAGCAAACGCGCGCGGACGGTATTCTTCCCGTCGGCATCCTGCTCGGGGAAGAGCGTGAGCAGACGGTCGAAGGCATCCTCGACATGCCCACCCGAGAGGTCGAGGTCGGCGACGTCGAGCTGGGCGCCGAGGTCGTCGGGGTTCTGCGCGGCGGCCGAGCGGATCTCGTCGAGCGTCTTGCCGTTCAAACGGTGCAGCAGGCTCACCTGGGCGAGACCGGCGTGCGCCATCTTGTCGGTGGGGTTCTGCGCGATGGCCTTCTCGTAGGCGCGGATGGCGGCCGGGTAGTCGCCCTGGTCGATCGCGTCGTAGGCCTCCTGGTGCAGCGGCGGCAGCGGCGGTTCCTCGGGGGCGGCTGCGGCATCCGCGCCACCCTCGGCGGCACCCACGACGGTGACCGAACCCGAGACACCGCTCTGCGCGGCAGCCTCGAGAACCTGCTCGAACACCTGGCGCACCTGGGGCTCGGGGATGGCGCCCTGGAACAGCTGCAGCGGGCGCCCGCCGATGACGGCGGCGACGGTCGGGATGGACTGTGCCTGGAACGCCTGCGTCAGCTGGGGGTTCTGGTCGACGTCGACCTTGACGAGCACGAACCGGCCGCCGAATTCGGCGACGAGCTTGTCGAGAATGGGTGACAGCTGCTTGCACGGCTGGCACCACTCGGCCCACAGGTCGACGATGACGGGAACCTGAGCCGACAGGTCGAGGAACTGGGTGAAGTTCTCGTCGGTTCCATCGAAGACGAGCCCGGGCAGCTCGATGACGGCACCAGCGGCGCCAGCGGCACCGGGCTGGCCCGCCACGGCAGTGCCGCCCGACGCTGCCTGCCCTGCGGCGCCCGTGGGAGCCCCCGCACCCGTCGTGGCGGCCCCGGCACCGTTCGTCGCGCCCGTGGCCTGTGCGGCCGCCTGAGCGTTCGCCCGGTTGACGAGCCCCGACAGGTCGACGGCTCCGCGCAGAGCGGCAGGGTTCACATCGAGATTGGCCATGTCTTACAGATCCTCCAGTGATGACAAACGGTGAATGACGATGCGCTGCTTACGGCAGTTCGGTGGCGCTCACGAGCCCCTGGCTGAAGCCGAGCAGGCGGATCTTCTCGGTGCTCCCGGTCGGCGGCACGTAGAACAGCAGCTGGTCGCCATAGGTGCTCGTGACACCCTTCTTCGTCTCGGTGAGACCGCTCAGGGACGCGACAGCTCCGGATGTCTTCACGCTCGCGCCCTCTTCGACCGGCTTGACGGTTTCGGAGTCGGTCACGTTGACGGCGATGATGGCGCCCGAGTCGTTCGTCGCGAGAGCCAGCGCTGGGCCGGAGCCCGCCTTCGTGGCGAACTCGATCGACGCCGTATCGGGCAGGTCGGCCTTCTTCTTCTCGCGGTCTTCCGACACCTGGGTGCGCAGCGTGTCACCCTCGGCGGCGAACTGGGCGGCGTACTGAGAGCTATCCCCGTTGGCGAGCACGTCGGCATAGGCCTCGGCGATCTTGTCGGGGGCGAGCAGCAGGAAGCTCGAGTCCGGCGGAATCTGCGAGGCGCCGATGGTGGCGGGCGCGACATCCGGAATCTGGGCCTGGGGCTCGAGCCGCACCGAGTAGTCGATGAGATAGTTGGCGCGCGGCGTCTCCTGCGTCAGCACGAGCAGCGTCGGAGCGACGCTCGTGTCGTCGGCGTCCTGGATGACGGTCATCACGGTGCGCGGCCACGTGTCGGATGCCTGGGGCAGCGTCAGCGTGATGGGCGACGCGGGGATCGCGGCCGTCGCCTGCGCATCGGCGTTCTTCGAACGGATCTGGTAGTTCGCTTTGCGCTCGTCGAGCGCGGGCCCGGTCAGGCGCGTGGCTGCGACATCGGCGCTCTTCTGCTCGTCGGCGTCGGCCACGACGGCCGAGATCTTCGAGACGATGCGCTCGATCTGCGGCACGCTGACGACGGGCGCGGGTTGGCTGTCATCCGTGGCGGCCGCATCGGTCGAGGTGCTGGTCGGGGTGGGACTCTGGGCCGGCAACTGCGGCCAGAAGCTCGGGCTGCACCCGCTGAGGGCCAGCGACGAGACGAGGGCGACCGGGACGACGGCGATCAGGGCATTGCGACGTGCGGCCTTGGGCCGCCGAGCCTTGGGAGCGCGCGGCAGCCTCTTCTGGTCGTCGAGGGGCGGCAGCGACTTGCGGCGCGGGCCCCGCGAGCGGCGCATGTGGCGCAGGCCCAGCAGGTAGAGCACGAGGCCGACGGCCAGCAGGATGATTCCGCCGACGATCAGCGGGCCGGCCCACGGTGTGGCGTTGTCGAGCGGCCAGGAGAGTTTGACGGTCGAGGGGGCGGGCGCCGAGCCATCCGAAGCAATCAGCACGCTGACGTCGTCGGGCACGCTCATGGGTGCGATCAATGCGCGGTCTTCGGTGAACTCGCCGAGCCACAGGTCGCTCCCGGCGGGGTCGGTGACATCGGACGTCGCATCGGCATCGGTGGATGCTTCATCCCCCGAGTTCGAACCGGTCGATGTCTCGGCGGGCTTCGGCGTCACGACGTCGGACACGAGCTTGTTCTCGTCGTCGAGCGTGAGCAGGTTGTACTTCGACTCCCCCAGCCAGGCCTTCACGTC
Organism: Okibacterium fritillariae; assembly: GCF_052783725.1. Lineage (NCBI taxonomy): Bacteria > Bacillati > Actinomycetota > Actinomycetes > Micrococcales > Microbacteriaceae > Okibacterium > Okibacterium fritillariae. Next base: position 1,392,356 of record NZ_CP199917.1, on the reverse strand, counting down.
GCTCGTGCGGCCGTAGGCCAGATAGGCCTTCGACGAGCCGGCCAGCGTCACCGTCTGCTGACCCGGGTTGGCGTTCAGCGTGGTGCCGTCGATGACCGTGTAGGGCAGCTCGCCCGACACCTTCACATCGACCGTCTGGGTCGGCGGACCCAGGAACACGGTGCGCTGAGCGATGCCCGTGATGATCATGGCGGCGGCCACGACGAACGCGGCTATAGCGAGTACGAATCGCACGAAATCTCCTCCTGGGTCGCCGTTGCGGGGGTTCTCGCACCCGTCGACAGGGGTTCGTGACGGGCGGACGGCGACGAACACAGACATTCCAGACTAGCGGCACAGTCTGAGAGGCGTCTAGAAAGTGAGCGGAGGCACATACGCAACGGGGTCCGTTCTGCGCATGACCTCCTCGTGCCGCGCGCTACGATGAAGCGATATTGCGGCCGGGGTCTCTTCGGCCGTTCGCGCCGAAGGGGCACCCATGAAGATTCAGAATCCGTTCCGGTTCGGCCTGGTCGCGACGCTCGGCGTCGGCCTCGGCCTGCTGATCATCACGTCGATCATCTCGCTGCAGACCATCCTGATCTATATCGGCGCGGCCCTCTTCATCGCCCTCGGCCTCGAACCCATCGTCGGATGGCTCGAGAAGAAGCACCTGCCGCGCTGGTCCGCCGTGCTCATCGTCGTCCTGGGCGTCGTCGTCCTCGTCGCCGGCCTCGTGTGGATGCTCGTGCCCATCATCGCCGAACAGATCACGAAGCTCGTCAAGCTCGTCCCCACCATCCAGCAGCAGATCGGCGACCTGAGTCTCGTCGAGTACATCAAGGCGCAGTTCCCCTGGGTGCCGGTCGACAACATCATCGGCGAGGTCGGCAAGTTCTTCAGCGACGTCAACAGCGTCGCCAACCTCACCGGCGGCCTGCTGGCGTTCGTCGTCGGTGTCGGTTCGGCACTCTTCGGCGTGCTAATCGTCCTCATCCTCACCCTGTACTTCACGGCTTCGCTGCCCTCGATGAAGCGCGGCATGTACCAGCTGGTGCCCGCGTCGAAGCGCGCCAACTTCGCCGATCTCTCCGAGCAGATCACGTCTTCGGTCGGTCGCTATGTCATCGGTCAGGCCTCGACGGCCGCCATCAACGGCGTGCTGTCGTTCATCTTCCTGTCGATCATCCAGGCGCCGTTCCCCGCCGTGCTCGCGGTCGTCGCGTTCTCGTTCTCGCTCATCCCGCTCGTCGGAACGCTCACGGGCTCCATCATCATTACGCTCACGTGCCTCATCCCAGGCCTCGGAGGCGTGTCCACGGCCATCGTCGCCGCCATCTACTACCTCGTCTACATGCAGATCGAGGCGTATGTCTTGAGCCCGCGCATCATGAGCCGTGCCGTCGCCGTGCCCGGAGCGGTCGTCGTCATCGCGGCCCTGGCCGGTGGCTCGTTGCTCGGCCTCCTCGGCGCGCTCATCGCCATCCCGACCGCCGCGTCGATCCTGCTCATCATCAAGCAGGTCCTCATCCCGCGCCAGAACGAGCTCTAGGGGCGTCACGCAGTCTGAGGCGTCAGGCGACCGTCCTCAGGCTCGGGCGTCATCCCGCCAGCCGTTCGCGGTGAGTCGTCGGACGTGAGTCGTCAGACGTGAGCCATCAGCCGTGACCCGTCAGCCATCAGCCGTGAGCCATCAGCCGTGAGCCGTCAGCCGTCAGCCGTTCCAGACGGTCGGCAGCGGCAACGCCTCGGGGTTCACGGCGCGCACGATCTCGGTCAGCACGGTGCGGGTCTGAGACTCCCCCACCCACAGGTGCTTACCGCCGGCCACGGGGATGAGCGTCATATCGGGAACGGACGCGAATCGTTCGGCCGCGGCATCCGGGCGCAGGTATTCGTCGAATTCGGGGATCAACGCGATGAGTTTGCGTGGGTCGCCCTGCCAGGCGGCAACCTCGTCGGCTGAGGCGCGATGCAGGGGCGGCGACAGCAGGATGGCTCCATCGACGTCGTGCTGGCGGCCATACTTCAGCGCCAACTCGGTGCCGAACGACCACCCCACGAGCCACGGATGCGGCAGCGAGAACTGCGTGACCAGGTCCATCGCCGCGCGCACATCCGCCTCTTCGCCGATGCCCTGCTCGAAGGCACCCTCGCTGGTCCCCCGTGGAGACGTCGTGCCCCGCGTGTTGAAACGCAGCACGGCCAGTTGCGCCAGTGCGGGCAGTCGCGCGGCGGCCTTGCGCAGAATGTGCGAGTCCATGAACCCGCCGTGGGTGGGCAGCGGATGCAGCGTCACGAGCGTCGCGACCGGATCTCCGTGTTCGGGCAGCGCGAGCTCACCGACGAGCGTGAGCCCATCGTCGGTGTGCAACTCCACGTCTTGCCGCCGTGCCGGAAGCTCGACGCTCCCCCGGATCTCGATCTCGTCGCTCATGCTCATCCTGTCGTTCATCGTGTTCCTCGTGTGTCACACCGTCGTTCTCGCCGCCGAGGGAGGGCTCAGGCGATGTTCCAGCAGTGCAGGTGCCAATGACGTCGTGCAGCCAGATCGGCCTCGTCGCCCATGACCCCGTCCGCGCGCCAGGCGACCAGGTGGGCCACACCCACATTGATGCCGAGCTGGCACCCGGGGCAGATGTAGACCTTCGCGGCCTGCGTCGCCGACACGGGCTGTACGTTCCATTCGCGACCGCGACGCGTTTCGGTGCGCCGCCAGCCCGACATCAGATATGAGAGATCTTCATCGTTGTTCGAGGGTTTGCGCCCGCGGGGCCGATTGCTTCTGGGCATGAAACCATCCTAGGGAACAACGAAGGGGCCGCATCCGAAGATGCGACCCCCGCGTGAGTGGTTCAGCGTTCTTAGTACCAGTTCATGGCCTGCGAGTGAGCCCAGGCGCCGCACGGGCTGCCGTAGCGCCCCGTGATGTAGCCGAGACCCCACGTGATCTGCGTGGCCGGGTTGGTCTGCCAGTCGGCACCCGCCGTGGCCATCTTGCTGCCGGGGAGGGCCTGCGGAATTCCGTAGGCGCCCGACGAGCCGTTGTTCGCGTTGACGCGCCAGCCGGACTCCTTGTTCCAGAGGGAGACGAGGCAGGAGTACTGGTCGTCACCCATGCCGCGCGCGGCGAGCATGTCGCGCGCGATGGCCTTGGCCGAGCCCGGGTCGGGGGCCGCGGCAACGGGAGCTACACCGGAACCCGAGGCGGCCTTCTTGGTGGCCGTTCCGGTTGCGGGCGTCTCTGCCACGGGCGTCGGAGTCGGAGTCGGCTTCGGAGCCAGGACGACCTCGTAGCCGTCGCGGTCGAAACCGGTCTCATAGCCGCCAGCGACAGCCACGGTCTGAGCGGCCTCGCCGTCGAACCGTTGCCCGGCCGGCTGGTAATACGGGGAGGCGATAGCGCCTGCCGTCGGGTCTACCACGTTGACCATGACGACCCCGGATGCCGCGGCAAATGCGAACGCGAAGAGTGCGATGCGCGACCGTGATCGAGGTCTGTGGAACGCCGCTCGAGTGCCTCGAGTCGGCTTGGATGCTGGAAGATTCACTACATGCTTACCCACGATCATCCGATTTTAGCCGAGATGTCGTGTATTAGCCACCCGAGGGGGCTCCGCTCAGCGAACCGCCAGCATCACTTCGACCACACTGTCGAGCAGAAGGTCGACCTGGGACTCGCGATATCCACCCCGTTGAGCCGAGAAAGCGACCGTGCGAACCTGCTCGATATTGACCGGTTTTCCCTCTTCGAAGTAGGCGATGAGGCGCTCGGCCAGTGCGTCGACCTCGGAGCGGCGGTAACCCTTCGAAAGGATGCTCACGCGCGAGAATCGCTCTCCGTCGGGTCGCGCGAGCCGGTTCAAAATTACCTGGGCGGTCTCACGCGCCGATGACAACCACTCACGTTTGCCGGCCTCTTCGAAGGCCCGCTCACGCTCTCGCAGGAAGAACGCGTCCTCGAGTCGCTCGAGAGCGGCGTCGACGTAGGCGGTCGAGTATCCACCCTTTTTGAGGCCGAACGACACGTGCCGGATCTCGTCTGACGTCATGCCAGCCTCGTCGTCGGCATCGTAGGCCGCGCGGGCCCGGGCGAGGAAGGCGTCGACCTCGCGCTGGTCATAGCCTGTGCTGCGACGTTTGGCCGTCGGGAATGTCGTTGTCACGCGACTATTCTGCCTTACCGGGCACGGGAGTCGGCACGAAGCCGGTGGCCCGCGTCATCCGAGTGACGTTTGCAGGTTGACGATGAGGAACACGGCCAATGCGATGGGTGCCGATGGCAGCATCGAGTCGAGGCGGTCGAGGATGCCGCCGTGCCCGGGCAGCCACGAGCTCATGTCTTTGACTCCCATGTCACGCTTGATCAGCGACTCGGTCAGGTCTCCCATAGTGGCGGTGCCGAGGATCAGCAGGCCCAGGATGATTCCGACCCACCACTCGACCTGCAGCATGAAGAGCGCGAGGAGAACACCGGCGATGACCGCCGCAATGCCGGCCCCGATGAATCCCTCCCAGGTCTTCTTCGGGCTGATGCGCGGCGCCATCGGATGTTTGCCGAAGTTCAGCCCGGCAACGTAAGCGCCGGTGTCGACCGAGACGACCAGGATGAGGAAGGCGAGCACCCACCACTGTCCGCCCTCCTGACGCACCAACACGACGGCGAAGGATGCGAGGAACGGCACGTAGATCTGCACGAACGCACCGGTCGCGAGATCGGCCACTGTGTCGATTGCGGAACGGCTCGTCTGCGAGGCCATCTGCGCGATGAGGCGCCAGACCACGACGACAGCGATCGACCCGAGCAGGGCCGACCAGCGCACCGCGCCGTCTCCGAGATAGCCGGATGCCACGATGCCCACGCCGAAGACGACCTGGGGTATTGCATCAATGCGGCGCCCCGACTTGTTGAGCGCCTGGACCAGCTCGAAGGTCGTGATCGCGACGATGAGCGCCGCGAAGATCACGAAGACCCATTTGAGGAAGATCAGGCTCGAGATCAGCAACACCCCGAGCACGAGGCCGATGCCGATGGCGAGAACCAGGTTGCGCCCGGTGCGGGCCTCGATGCGCTCGTTGGCCTGGTCGATCTGGGCGCGGGTGGCCTGCACCTGGCGCTCGATGTCGGCGCGCTTCGCCTTCAGCTGCGACTGGAGTTCGTCGCGGCTGAGGCGTTTGCGCGCCGCAACGCGCGGCACCTTCCCCGGGCGGGGTTCGTGTGGATCGGTCATCATATCGCCGCCTGGGGCGGACGCGGGTGTTCCACGAGGCGTCAGACCTCGAGGAGCTCCGCTTCCTTGCGCTTCAGCGCGTCGTCGATCTGGTCGATGTGGGTCTTGGTGAGCGCTTCGAGCTCTTTCTCCGCGCGGGCCACGTCGTCGTCGCCGACCTCGCTCTTCAACGCCTCGAGGTCGTCCTTGCCCTTACGACGGATGTTGCGCACGGCCACCTTGGCGTCTTCACCCTTGCCGCGCACGATCTTCACGTATTCGCGGCGACGCTCTTCGGTCAGCTCGGGAAGCGTGACGCGCACGATGGTGCCATCGTTCGTGGGGTTCGCTCCGAGGTTGGGGGTGTCGCGGATGGCCTGCTCGATGTCTTTGAGCGCCGACTTGTCGTAGGGGGTGACGATGAGCGTGCGCGCCTCCTGGTTTTGCAGCGATGCGAGCTGCTCGAGGGGCGTCGGCGTTCCGTAGTAGCTCACCTGGATCTTCTGGAACATCTGCGGGTTGGCACGGCCCGTGCGAACCGAGGCGAAATCGTCTTTGGCGACCTCGACGGCCTTGTTCATTCGGGCGCCGGTGTCTGACAGAACATCCGCGATCACGGGGACTCCTTCTCGTTGCGTGCAGTCGTGACCATTCTAGGGTGAACGGATGGTGACGACATACGGGTGGCGCCGGGGCGCCCGGGTGGGGTGGTGCTAGTTCTGGACCAGGGTTCCGAGGCCGGCGCCGAGGATGGCGGCGGTCACGTTGCCGGCCGGCTGCATGCCGAAGACCTGCATGGGCATATTGTTGTCCATGCACAGGCTGAAGGCGGTCGAGTCGACGACCTTGAGGCCGCGCTGCAGCGCCTCCTGGTAAGTGATGTGGTCGATCTTGTGCGCGTCGGGGTTCTGGCGCGGGTCGTCGGAGTAGACACCGTCGACACCGTTCTTGGCCACGAGCACCACGTCGGCGCCGATCTCGAGGGCGCGCTGCGCGGCGACGGTGTCGGTCGAGAAGTAGGGCAGGCCGGCTCCGGCGCCGAAGATGACGACGCGTCCCTTTTCGAGGTGGCGTTCGGCACGGCGCGGGATGTAGGGCTCGGCGACCTGTGTCATCGAGATGGCGGACTGCACACGCGTGGCGGCGCCCGCCTGCTCGAGAAAGTCCTGCAGGGCGAGGGCGTTCATGACGGTGCCCAGCATGCCCATGTAGTCGGCACGGCCGCGGTCCATGCCGCGCTGCGACAGCTCGGCACCGCGGAAGAAGTTTCCGCCGCCGACCACGATGGCCACCTCGACCTCTTGGGCCGCCTGGGCGATCTCCTGGGCGATGGATGCGACGACGTCAGGGTTTACTCCGAGTGCGCCTGCACCGAACGATTCGCCCGACAGTTTCAGCAGTACCCGGCGCTTCTTCTTCTGGTCGGACATGTGTGCACCCTTTCATCCTGATTCTCACTAAAGCTACTGTGTGCGCGGGCCGGTCTCGGCGTGTGCGCACAAAAAAGGAGCTCGGATTGCGTGAATGCAATCCGAGCTCCTTCGGGGTATTAGGCCCCGACCTTGAAACGAACGAAGCCGGTGATGGTGAGGCCTGCGTCGGCCACGACCTTCTTCACCTGGACCTTGTTGTCTTTCGCGTAGTCCTGCTCGAGCAGTGCGACCTGCTTGAAGAAGGCGCCGAGGCGGCCTTCGACGATCTTGGGCAGGGCTGCTTCGGGCTTGCCTTCGTTGCGGGAGATCTCGGTGACGATCTCGCGCTCCTTCTCGACGGCGTCGGCAGGAACGTCTTCGCGAGCCAGGTACTGCGGGTCGGCGAAGGCGATGTGCTGGGCGATGCTACGAGCGGTGTCACCGTCGGAACCGGTGTAGCCGACGACCACGCCGACCTGCGGGGGCAGGTCTTTCGAGGTCTTGTGCAGGTAGACGGCGAAGTCGTCACCCGTCACGACGGCGAGGCGGCGGAGTTCCACCTTCTCGCCGATGATGGCGGACTCTTCGTCGATGGCCTGGGCCACCGTCTTGTCACCGGTCGACGCGGCGAGAGCCTCGTCGACAGTGGTTGCACCGGCGGCAACAGCGGCGTCGATAACGACCTGCGACAGGTTGATGAACTTGTCACCCTTTGCCACGAAGTCGGTCTCACAGGCCAGCTCGATGAGCGTGGTCGTGTTGCCGTTCTGCTTGGCGGCGACGAGGCCCTCGCTCGTGGAGCGGTCGGCGCGCTTGGCGTTCGACTTGGCACCCTTGAGGCGGAGGATCTCGACAGCCTTCTCGAGGTCGCCGTCGGCTTCCACGAGTGCGTTCTTGCTGTCCATCATGCCCGCGCCGAGACGGTCGCGGAGCGCTTTCACATCAGCGGCAGTGAAGTTTGCCATTAATATCTGCTTCCTCGTTCTAGGAACTGGTAGGAGGGAAAATTACTCAGCGTCGGCGGCAGGCTGCTTCTCAGCCTCGGTCGCTTCTGCTTCGAGGCGAGCCTCGGTGTCGGCGTCGGCCTCGGGGGTCTTGGGGTCCTCGACCGGGGCGTCTTCCTTAGCCTCGTTCTTGGCCGCAACCTCGGCGTCGGCGTCGTTCTCTTCGGTGGGCAGCGGTGCGGCTTCGCTCTGGGCGAGCAGCTCCTGCTCCCACTCGGCGAGAGGCTCGGTCGGAGCGGAGGACTCGCCGGCTTCGGGCTTCTGGTGACGCTGGATGAGGCCCTCGGCCGCGGCGTCGGCGATGATGCGCGTGAGCAGGCTCACGGAGCGGATCGCGTCGTCGTTACCCGGGATCGGGTAGGTGACCTCGTCGGGGTCGCAGTTGGTGTCGAGGATGCCGATGACGGGGATGCCGAGCTTCTTGGCCTCGTCGATCGCGAGGTGCTCTTTCTTGGTGTCGACAACCCACAGCGCCGACGGCGTCTTGGTGAGGTTGCGGATTCCGCCGAGCGACTTGTGAAGCTTGTCGAGCTCGCGCTTCTTGATGAGCAGCTCTTTCTTGGTGAAGCCGGACTTCGACGAATCTTCGAAGTCGAGCTCCTCGAGCTCCTTCATGCGAGCGAGGCGCTTCGACACGGTGCTGAAGTTGGTGAGGAGGCCACCGAGCCAACGCTGGTTGACGTAGGGCTGTCCGACGCGCGTCGCCTGCTCGGCGATGCTTTCCTGAGCCTGCTTCTTGGTGCCGACGAAGAGGACGGTGCCGCCGTGGGCGACGGTCTCCTTGACGAAGTCGTAGGCCTTGTCGATGTAGCCGAGCGACTGCTGCAGGTCGATGATGTAGATGCCGGAACGCTCGGTGAAGATGAAACGCTTCATCTTCGGGTTCCAACGGCGGGTCTGGTGCCCGAAGTGCACGCCGCTGTCGAGCAGCTGGCGAATGGTTACGACGGCCATGAGCCGTTCTCCTATTCTGGCGCCCCTGAGGAACGCCACTCGGTTGTTATCCCTGGCCGGATGGCCACTGATCCTGGTGCCCGGCACAGACATCCGCATCGACCCTTGTTCACTCGAGAGAGAAGAAGGGGGTGATGACCGATGGATGGTGTGGCCGAATGGGCACGCGTAGTCACCCCGACGAGCGAGGTGCTCCGATCAGCATACCAGTCCGGGGACTAGGAAACGGCGGACTTCTTCTTGTCTTTGCGCACGAAGAGCGTTTCGGCCTGCTCGAGTTCCATACCGTTCGTTTCGGGGATCTTGAAGAAGACGAAGAAGAACGAGAGGAGGGCGAAGAGGGCGTAGATGCCATAGGTGAGGGTGAGCGAGACATCCTGGGACAGGGGCAGGAACGTGACGGTGACGAGGAAGTTGGTCAGCCACTGAGCCGCCGCCGCCACACCGAGCGCCTTGGCGCGGATGCGGGTCGGGAAGATCTCGCCGAGCAGCACCCAGACGAGCGGGCCCCAGCTCACGCCGAACGAGATCACGAAGACATTGGCGCCGATGAGGGCGATGGTGCCGAACGGGTCATCCAGCACGGGTTTTCCGTCCACGATGGATGCCTGGCTGAACGCCAGCGTCATGGCGGCGAGCGACAGCGTCATGCCCACCGAGCCGATGAGGAGCAACGGACGGCGCCCGACGCGGTCGACCAGCAGGATGGCGACGATGGTGACGGCCACGTTCGTGACACTCGTGATGACCGAGATCGTGAAGGAGTTCGACTCGTCGAAACCGACGGCCTGCCACAGGGTGGTCGAGTAGTAGAAGATCACGTTGATGCCCACGAGCTGCTGCAGCATCGACAGGATGATTCCGATCCAGACGATCGGGGCCAGTCCGAAGCGGTTGCCCTTCAGCGTTCCCGTCTTCTTGGCGATCTTGTCTTCCTCGATCGACTTCTCGGCTTCACGCATGGCGCGGTCGACCTCGTCGGACGGCCAGACGGTCGCGAAGATCTTCTTGGCTTCGGCTTCCTTGCCGCGGCTCACGAGATAGCGCGGCGACTCGGGCAGGCGCAGGGCCAGGATGCCGTAGATCACGGCAGGGATCGCGCAGGCCAGGAACATCCAGCGCCAGGCCTCGAGCCCGAACCAGAACTCCTTGGCCGCACCCCCCGCGGCGTTGGCGAAGAGCGCGTCGCTCAGCAGGGCGGCGAAGATGCCGAGGGTGATGGCGAGCTGCTGCAGGGAGGCGAGTCGGCCACGGATCTTGCGCGGCGCGATCTCGGCGATGTAAGCGGGGGCGATGACCGAGGCGATTCCGATGCCGAGGCCTCCGACGAGACGCCAGATCACGAGGTCCCAGGCGGCGAAGGCCAAACCGGCGCCGATCGACGAGACGAAGAAGAGGCCGGCACCTAACAGCATGACCTTGATGCGGCCCCAGCGGTCGGCGAGGCGTCCTGCTCCATAGGCACCGGCAGCACAGCCGAGCAGGGCGGATGCGACGGCGAAGCTGGTGACGCCCGAGCTCAGGCTGAACTGGCCCTGGATGGCGTCGACCGCTCCGTTGACCACGGACGAGTCGAAGCCGAAGAGGAAGCCTCCGACCGCGGCCGAGATCGCCAGTCCGATGACCCTGCGGGTGAGTTGGGCTTGACTGGGCGGCGCCGGATTCGACGCGGTTGAGTTGGACATTTCGTAACCTCCCCAGTCAGGGCTCGCGGCATCCGAGGGGTGCCCGGCGAACTGACCTTCATTCTGGTCTTGTCGGTGCTCGCTGACAACCGTTTCTCCCGAGGCGACACGACGGGAAGTCATCCACAGATCGCGAAGCGGGCAGCTCGTCGGTTGCTCACGCGGCCAGGCTGGTGAGCATGGCCCAGCAAGTATACGCACGCCCCCGCATCCGGTCTCGTTCGAGGTCGGTGGCCCTTGCAGCGCCCGGCCGAGAGGTATACAGGCCCGCCCGGCGCAATGCGGGCGGGCCGTTGTGGCGGCGTTCCTGCTATCGACTGGCGCGCCGAGTGGGCCCGGCGGGGCTCGGCGATCCTCGGCAATCCGCGGCGCTCGACGGCGGTGCGGCCACTCGCGTGATGGTTCGGCCGCCGCGCGAGGGTTCTTCTCCGAGAGACGTCCGGGGTGCCAAGCGGTGCGTCGCGATGATGCTCTGTGTTGTCGTCCTGCCGGGCGTGTCGGTCTTGTCGCGCGGTCTCGCGAGTGCGGGTGCGGGTGCGCACTCTGAGCGCACCGCCGCGGCAGTCCCCGTTGCCGCGCGCTGGGTGTGGCCGCTCGGGCGGGAGGAGGTGAGCCGAGCGTTCGAGCGCCCGGCCGACGAGTACTCGGCGGGCCATCGCGGCATCGACCTCCCCACGTCGGTCGGTGAAGATGTCGTGGCGCCCGCGGCTGGCGTCGTCCTGTTCGCGGGGATGGTCGTGGATCGAGGGGTTCTCTCTATCAGACATGCCGACGGCACGGTGTCGAGCTTCGAGCCCATCTCGGCCAGCGTCGCGGCGGGCGATGAGGTGAGGTCCGGCCAGGCTGTCGGTCGTGTGGCCGAGGGTGGGCACTGCGGTGCGGCATGTCTTCACGTGGGAGCGCGCGTGCGGGGCGACTATGTCGACCCCGAGCCATATTTCCTGCCGAGGCGACGTGCCGTCCTTGTGCCCCTCGGCGATTTCGCGTGGCCGGGGTGAGGGGTTGCGGATTGGGCCTTTACGCGCGCGGGTGGGCGCCGCGATAGCTGTCCTTCAGCCGCTCGAGCGAGACGTGCGTGTAGATCTGGGTGGTGCCGAGGGATGCGTGACCGAGCATCTCTTGCACGGACCGGAGGTCGGCTCCCCCGTCTAAGAGGTGGGTGGCCGCGGTGTGTCTGAGCGTGTGCGGGCCTCCGGCATCGAAGCCGGGCAGCGTTTCGAGGAGGCGGTTCACGACGGTGTAGACGGCCTTGACCCCGATGCGCGACCCGCGCGCGCCGACAAAGAGCGCGCGTTCCGCGTGGGTTGCGCCTGTCGTCGCAGGAGAACCTTGGTCCTTCGCCCGCGCGACCAGCTCGGGCCGTGCTCTTGTGAGGTAATCGACGAGGGCGTTCTGCGCGGGAACACCGAACGGCACGACACGCTGCTTCGACCCCTTGCCCGTCACCCGCGCGGTCAGTCGGTCGAGATCGACGTCATCGGCGTCCAGGCCGACGAGTTCTGAGACGCGCAGTGCCGACGCGTAGAGCAGTTCGACCATCGCGACGTCCCGAATCGCGACCGCGTCGCCGTCATCGGCACGGGCACGCAAGACGTCGACGAGGTTGGTCATCTGATCGGCTGCCACGACGTGCGGAAGGTGCCGCCCCGTCTTCGGCGAGCGCAATCGAGCGTTCGAATCCACCGCCGAGGGGATGTGCGCCGCGTTCCACTTCGACCACCCGCGGATGACGGCCGCCCGGCGCGCGAGGGTCGTGGCGCTCAACCCGCGCTGCGAACCGTGCCACAACCAGTCACGACCGAGTTCGAGAGTCACGTCGGAGGAGTCGGTCGCGTCGTGTTCGTCGCAGTATTCGCGCAACTGTTCGAGATCGGAGGCGTAGGCGCGGACCGTGGCCGGCGAGAGACGTCTCTCGTCTGCCAGGTGCGCCAGGTAGCGCTCCATCGATTCGCGGATCTGCATCTCTCTAGAATGCCGCGCCCCGACGTCGACGACGCCCGCCACACCGACCGAAGTCCGTTCGAGACGCGTTTCTCCGGCGGGGGCGGGCGACGCGGGGTGTTCTGGCGGGTCACGGGGCGGGCCTGGACGCTGGTGTTGAGGACGGTGTTCGGGCTGGCTGAGACACAGGCGTCATCGGTGCTTGCGCGGCATATGGAGCCATCCCTTCTCCGTCGACTTCGCGACTCCCCGCAGCTGAAGGGAACCGAGCTCGGCGACCACGTCGGCCAGAGGAAGCCCTGATTGCCGAGCGAGGTCGAGCGGCTGGCGCGGTGTGCGTGCACTCAGAGCGTCGATCAGCCGTCTCGCGCGCGGCCGTTCATCCTCCTGACGATCCCTCCCCGGAACCACATCGGTCTGCGGAGCGGGAGGCCCGGATGACGGAGACTGCGCCGCCTGAAGGGGCTCGATGAGTTGCATCATCTCGTCGCCGGAGGTGACACACGTCGCGTCATATTCGCGCAGGAGCCGGTGGCATCCGATCGAGTGGGCGGTGCTCACCGGGCCGGGGACGGCGCCCAGTGGTCGCCCGAGATGCGCCGCGTGCCCGGCCGTATTCAGCGATCCCGACCGCGAGCCGGCCTCGACCACGGCCGTGGCCTGACTCGCCGCGGCGATCAACCGGTTTCGCTGCAGGAACCTCCATTTCGTCGGGGTCGTGCCGCAGGGAACCTCCGACGCGAGGCAACCGTTGTCGATGATGGACTCGAGAAGGGCGTGGTGTCCGGCCGGGTACAGTCTGTCGACTCCGCCGGCGAGGAACGCCACGGTGCGCCCGTCGGCACGGATCGCAGCGCGGTGCACGGCTCCGTCGATGCCGTAGGCGCCGCCGGAGATGACGGTCACTCCTCGCCGGGCGAGATGCCACGACGCATCCGTTGCGACCTGCTGTCCGTAGGCGGAACATGCGCGTGCGCCGACCAGGGCGACGGCGGGGCGGGCGCTGTTCAGGTCCCTCGAGCTGCCACGCACCCACAACACGAAGGGTGCGTGCCGACCGAGGTCGTCGAGGCCGCTTGGCCAGTCGTCGTCCCCCGGGATCAGGAGCTCGGCACCGACCGAACGGGCGACAGCCAGGTCGAGGGACTGCTCGACGCGGTCGAGGCGAAGCATCCAGGTTTCGAGGGATGCCGAAAGCCCCTCCAGCTCGGTATCGATCTGCGACCCGCGGCAGGAGCCAGTATCGCGATTCGTGCCCCGCGACCGCGGAGATGCGACCGTGTGGCCGGTGGTTTCCGCCCACTCCCCCGAGCGAAACGGTTCGAGGACATCATGCGCCGACAGCTGTTCGAAGCCCGGACCAGACACACTCGAACCCCAGTCACGTGCACCCCCCTCGGAGGATGAGTCGCAGTGTGCGGCGTGCGGCCGACGTCCGAGTGAAACCAAGTCTGATTCGGGTATGTCGAGACCGGCCTGCCCGACCGCGGCCCCGGGTCTGTCAGCAGATCGACCATCGCGGGCGCGCGTGACGGCCTGCCGAACCTCGTGGCGCCCGAGGCCTGCGGCGCCGGATCGAGATTTCCAGAGGCGATCGAGCACTTCGATCGCGCCGTATTCGAGCACGAGACCGCCGAGCACCCCGTCACCCGGTTCAGCGAGAGCGCTGAGGATCGTGCGCGATGTGCGTTCGGCGAATCGTTCATCGCTCTCGTGCTGCGCGGACGGGGGCCGAAGCACCGCAAGCGTGTCAACGAGAGCTCCGATGAGATTTGTCTCGCCGCGGTGACGAGATCGCGCGGAACCGACGCCGTTCTGTGACGTCGCGGAAGAGCGGGACGCGAGGGGCGGTGTCGATTTTGCCGGAGGGGCAGCCGCCCGCACCCGTGGCTCGTCTGTCGTCATGCCCGCGCCCCCTGCCGCATGAACGTGGCGAGGCCCAGGTGCTCGGCCGTCGGGTGCTCGGTTCCATCGATGTCGGCGAGCGTCCACGCGATACGCAGCACGCGGTCATAGCCCCGCATGGACAGGGAGCCGCGCTCGAGTGCATCGTCGAGGTCGACGCAGAGGCGCGCGGGCAGGCGGTGTGCGGGATCGCGGAGCCAATCGCCCGGCACGCGGGCGTTGAGAGCCCAGGGGGTGCCCGCCAATCGGTCGGCGGAGCGCTGCCGGGCTGCTGCAACGACCTCTCGGGCCTGCACCGTCGAGAGGCGATCGCCCGGTGCCGCGTGAAGCTCGGACGCACCCACCCGATCGACGCGAACGCGCAGATCGACGCGGTCGAGCAAGGGCCCCGACAGCCGCCCCTGATATCGCCGCACCGACGACGGCGGGCAGGTGCATGACCCGTCGCGTGAGCCGAACTGCCCGCACGGGCACGGGTTAGCCGCGAGAACCAGTTGAAACCGCGCCAGAAATTGCGCCATGACGCCCGAGCGGTGGATCGTGAGCTGGCCCGATTCGAGGGGTTGCCGCAACGCGTCGAGGACGACGGCGGGAAACTCGAGAGCTTCATCGAGGAACAGCACTCCCCCGGTGGCCCGCGCCGCCAACCCCGGTCGGATCGTGCCGGAACCTCCACCCAGGATGGCCGCGGCGGACGCTCCATGATGAGGCGCCTCGAAGGGCGGTCGACGGAGCAGCTCGGGCCCCACCGCCTCGCCGCCGAGGGATCGTACCGACATGACGTCGAGCGCCTCGGACACAGACAGGTCGGGCAGGATGCCCGGCAGGCATTGCGCGAGCATGGTCTTGCCGGCCCCGGGCGGACCGAGGAAGTAGATGTGATGGCCGCCGGCCGCCGCCACGAGCAGCGACCGCACGGGCACATATTGGCCGGCTATTCGACTCAATTCGGGAGGGGCAACCGACGGGGCGACTCGACCCGAGAAAGGGATCGCCTCAACGTCTACCGGCGCAAGCTGGGCGCCGTGAAAAATCGCAGCATCGCGCAGGCACGTCACCCCCATCGCGTCGATACCCGGCACGAGCTGGGCTTCGGCCAGGTTTGCGGCGGGAACCATGACCCGCCGCCGCCCCGCCCGCGCCGCCGCGAGAACGGCCGGCAAGACACCGAAGATCGGTCGGAGCCTGCCGTCGAGACCCAGCTCGCCCAGATGGACGGTGTCATCGATCGACCCACGTGAGACGACACCGTCGGCGGCGAAGCAGGCGAGCGCGATGGCGAGGTCGAACGCCGAACCGTGCTTCGGCAGACTCGCGGGAGAAAGGTTGACGGTGAGGCGTTGCGAGGACAGGCTGCACCCCGAGTTGCGGGCCGCTTGACGCACCCGCCCGCCCGCCTCTCCGAGCGAGCGGTCGGCCAGGCCGATGATGATCAGAGCCGGGAGTTGCGCCGAGATGTCGGCTTCGACCTCGATGACGGTGCCCTCGGAGCCCGACAGTGCGACGGACCAGGTTCGCGCGACGGCCATGTCACACCGCCGCCAGGTGCTCGACGCGCGCGGGCCGGCCGCGCTGCAACACGATGGCTACGGCATCCACCCGCACGCGCGCCTCGGGCCTGTCGCTCGACGCGCGCCACAGCTGCGCCAGACGATACATGCGCACGCGCTTGGCGGCTGTGATGGCCTCGAACGGGTGCCCGAAGCGCTCGTTCGACCGCGTCTTGACCTCGACGGCGACGATGTGGTCGCCACGACCGACGATCAGGTCGATCTCACCGTGTCGACAGCGCCAATTGCGCGCCAACACCGAATAGCCGATCTTCTCGAAATGCTCGGCGGCGATGCTCTCGCCCAACCGCCCCAACTCTGCGTTGTGTCCCATGTGAACCTCCACAACGACTGTGGCGGCTCACGACGATCACGCGGCGGGCATCGCCCCATCTGTGGAGAGATCGGCCCGGAAGCGGGTTGTGCAGAACTTAATCGGCCGCGCAGAACGAGGTCGGCGGCGCAGGACTACTCGTCGAGCGCGAGTTCCTTCGGCAGCTCGAAGTCGCGCGTGGTCAGCTCTTCGATGTTCACGTCTTTGAACGTGAGCACGCGCACCGATTTGACGAAGCGGTCGGAGCGGTAGACATCCCACACCCAGACGTCTTTCATCGTGATCTCGAAATAGAAATCATGCTCGGTGTCACGTCGATTCAGCTCGACCTCGTTGGCGAGATAGAAACGACGCTCCGTCTCGATCACATAGGTGAACTGGGAAACAACATCACGGTACTCGCGGTACAGAGCAAGCTCGACCTCGCGGTCGTAGTCCTCGAACTCGTCTTCATCCATCGTCCGTCCATCCTACGCGTAGGAGAGCAGCCACGTGCGCCGGTGGAAGTCGCTCGGACCGAGCGCTCGAACGGCCTCCATGTGTTGCGTGCTGCCGTATCCCTTGTTGCCCGCCCAGCCGAAATCGGGCCGGGTCTCGTGCGCCGCCACCATCAGTTCGTCGCGATGCACCTTGGCGATGACGGATGCCGCCGCCACCGACACGCAGTCACGGTCGGCCTTCACGCGCGTGCGCACGTCGAGCGGGCTCGCCAGGATGGGGTTCAACCAGTCGCTGTTGCCGTCGAGCAGGATCGTGCTGGTCGCCACCGGAATGCCCGCCACATGCAAAGACCCGAGGGCCCGCTTTGCCGCCAGGCCGAGGCAGTGCACGATGCCCAACTCGTCGATCTCTTGCGGCGACGCCAGACCGACGGCCGACGCAACCGACCACTCGCGCAAGAGCGGGGCCAATTCGACCCGCTTCTTCTCGCTGAGCAACTTGGAGTCTCGAACGCCCGCGGGATGCGCCCCGCACGAGGCCGACATGACGGACATACCCACGGCCACCGGTCCGGCGATCGCGCCGCGGCCGACCTCGTCGACGCCGATGACCAGCGTCGAGCCCGCAGCGAACAGTTCGCGTTCGACCAGATCGGTCGGTTCGACCACGGGCATTACTTCGACGGGCTCTCGGGAACGCCCTGGAACGTCTCGGGGTAGTTGCCGAGCCACCCGAAACGATCGAACGGCCAGGTGATCACGAACGCGCGGCCGACGACATCGTCGATGGGCACGAAGCCCTTGCCCGGGTCATCCTGGTTGTAGCGCGAGTCGGCCGAGTCGTAGCGGTTGTCGCCCATCACCCAGAGGGAGTCTTTCGGCACGGTGACGCTGAACTTGATCTCGGAGACACTGTCTTTGCCCGGGGGCATGAGCACGTAGGGCTCGTTGAGCGGCACCCCGTTGACCGTCATCTGGCCGAGCGCGTTGCAGCACTCGACGCGGTCGCCGGGCAGGCCGATGACGCGCTTGATGAGGTGGTCGTCGCTGTCGGGCGAGGTGAGGCCCACGAGTGAGAGAACCCACTCAGCGCTGGAGGCCAGGGGGCCCGGGTCGGGCTTGGGGGCAGCGGGAGGCAGCCATCCGCCCGGGTCGCGGAACACGACGACATCGCCGCGCTCGAGGTTGATGACATTGGGCACGAGCTCGTTCACGAGGATGCGGTCATCGATCTGCAGCGTGTCCTTCATCGACCCGGAGGGAATGTAGAACGAACGCACCAGGAATGTCTTGATGAGGAACGACACCAGCAACGCCACCACGAAGATGATGAGGATGTCGCGCACGAAGATCCAGCCGCCGCGCTTCTCGGAACGGTGGGCGCCCCGACGGGTCGCCGGATGTTCGAGGGTGGCCGCAGAATCGTCTGCCGCCGAAATGTTGTCTGTCATTTAACCGCCAAAGCTCCCCACCAGTGTATCGGCGGGGAGCCTGTAAGACGGCTGGAGCAACGCGCTTAGCGGTCGCGCTTTTCCTTGATCTTGGCCTTCTTGCCGCGCAGGTCGCGCAGGTAGTACAGCTTCGCGCGACGGACGTCACCGCGGGTAACGACCTCGATGTGGTCGATCACCGGGGAGTGCACCGGGAAGGTGCGCTCGACGCCGACCTGGAAGCTCACCTTGCGGACGCAGAACGTCTCGCGGACGCCCTCGCCCTGACGGCCGATAACGACGCCCTGGAACACCTGGATACGCGAGCGGCTGCCCTCGACGATGTTGACGTGCACCTTGACGGTGTCGCCGGCGCGGAAATCGGGGATGTCGTTTCGGAGGGATGCTGCATCGACGTGGTCGAGGATGTGCATGTTGCTTCGCTCTCTGTAACCGCCACAGGTCGACTACGAAAATAGGGGTTCGAATGAGATTTATGGTATCCGACGTTGATGCTGGCTCCCCTGTGGCAGAGCAGGCCGCGGCACAATCGACCATTCTGCCACGCCGAGACCCCTCTTGGCAAAGCTCAGGGCGTCAGGATGCCTCACCCGAGCGGCGCTCTTCGTGGATGACGATGAACTCCTCGACCTGCGCCGGTTCCGACGTTCGCGGCATGCGGGGCGGAGACGCGGGCGGGCGACTCATCTGCTCGTACTCCGCCATG
Organism: Okibacterium fritillariae; assembly: GCF_052783725.1. Classification (NCBI taxonomy): domain Bacteria; kingdom Bacillati; phylum Actinomycetota; class Actinomycetes; order Micrococcales; family Microbacteriaceae; genus Okibacterium; species Okibacterium fritillariae. Next base: position 1,373,785 of record NZ_CP199917.1, on the reverse strand, counting down.
GCGGCACGGGCACGCTCGGCGGCGCTCCGGAGCAGTCGCCAGAGCTCGTACCAGAAGATCGCGATACCGATGATGATGCCGGCCGTGGCGAGGATCGCGCTGGCCTGTGTGAAGAAGCCGAACGCGATGATCGTCGCGTGCCAGACAGAGAGGGCCGCGACATCCGCCCACGACACCGCGCGCTGCTCGCGCACCTCGAGGCGGGCCCGGATGAGGAAGGCCACAACGACCAGGGCGATGAAGAGGATGGGCATCGCGACGACGAGCCCTAGGAAGGTCCAGCCGCTGCCACTGAAAATGCCGACGCTGATGAGCGGCCAGATGGGCAACACGGCGGGGGCTATGAACATCCAGCGGAAGAATGCGCGACGCACGAACATGGGAACAGCCTACGAGGGTGCGGCTCGGAAAGCGCCGACAGGAGTCGGATTCGGTCGCCGCGTTCGCTCAGAGCGCGCCAGAGCCTGAAAGCCGGCCCGAATCGGCGGCGATCGTCTCGAGCGCACCTCGTGCCGAGGAAACTACTCCGCGTCGGGCAACAAATCGGGGCGCACACGCCTGGTGCGCTCGACCTGCTGCTCATGCCGCCACCGGTCGATGGCTCCGTGGTTGCCGCTCAGCAGGATGTCGGGCACACGATGTCCGCGCCACTCGGCCGGCTTCGTGTAGCTCGGGTACTCGAGTAACCCGTCCTCGTGCGACTCCTCGACGAGCGACTGCGGGTTGCCGACGACGCCGGGGATGAGTCGACCGATCGCTTCGATCATCGCCATGACGGCGACTTCTCCCCCGTTGAGCACGTAGTCGCCCAGGCTGACGAGCTTGACACGCGCGCGCTGGGCGGTGTCGTCGAAGACGCGCTGGTCGATGCCCTCGTAGCGACCGCACCCGAAGACGAGCTGCGATTCGTGGCTGAGCTCACGGGCCATGGCCTGCGTGAACACCTCGCCGGCCGGGGACGGGAAGATGACGACCGGTGCGGATGCGTCATCCGCCGTGTTCTCGCCGAGGATCTGGTCGAAGGCCTCGCCCCAGGGTTCGGGCTTCATGACCATGCCCGCGCCGCCGCCGTACGGCGTGTCGTCGACGGTGCGGTGCCGGTCGTGCGCGAAATCGCGCAGGTTGTGCACCGACAGGTCGATCAACCCGTTGGTGCGCGCCTTGCCGAGGAGTGAGATGTCCAGGACATCGAAGAACTCCGGGAAGATCGTGACGATGTCGAGTCGCATCGGTCAGCCGGCGTTCGGCTCGGTTGTGTCGGCGTCAGGGCTGGAGTCCGCGTCTGCGTCAGGCTCGGCGTCGCCGTCCGACGCGATAGCGGGCTCGGCGTCGGCCGGATCTTCGGGGATCTCTTCGAAGAGTCCCGTCGGGGGCGTGACCGTGAGGGTGCCCGCCTCGATGTTCACCTCGGGCACGATGGCGCCGACGAAGGGAACCATGACGTCGCCCTTCGGCGTGTCGATGATGAGCAAGTCTTGCGCCGGGAAGTGCTCGACGCGCGACACGGTGCCGACCTCGACGCCGTCGCGCAGCACCTTCAGGCCCATGAGCTGGTGGTCGTACCAGGCATCCGGCTCGGACGATGCGTCATCGTCGTGCTCGACCCACAGGATGGCCTTGATCAGCGTCTCGGCGGCATTGCGGTCGTCGACACCGACGAAGAAGCCGACGGGGTTCTGGTTGTACCAGCGCAGCTCTTTCAGCTCGAGCGCCTTGCCGTGCCACGGAGACGATGTGGGCACCTGCAGCGAGAAGACGGCGCCGGGCACGAAGCGCGCGGCGGGGTCGTCGGTGTAGAGCTCGATCTTGAGGGCGCCCTTGAGGCCGTGCGCCTTGACGAGGCGGCCGACCCGGAGTTGGTCGGCCGGCGCCTGCGGGGGTTCCACGATCAGTTGTCGGTGTCGACGACGTCGACACGAACGCGGCGGCCATCGGCCAGCGCGGCAACGAGCGTGCGGAGTGCTTTAGCGGTGCGTCCGGAGCGACCGATCACACGACCGAGGTCCTCGGGGTTCACACGAACCTCGAGGACCTCGCCACGTGGTGACGATTTCGCAACGACGCGCACATCGTCGGGATTGTCAACAATCCCTTTGACGAGGTGTTCGAGTGCGGGAGCGAGCAAGACTAGGCCTCGGTCGACTCTTCGGCAGCAGCCTCGGGAGCGGCCTCTTCGGCCGGCTTCTCGGCAGGCTTCTCAGCCTTGGGCTTCAGAACGGGCTTCTTCTTCTCGTCGGCGACGAAAGGAACCTTGGCCTCTTTCACGCGGACGGTGGAGACGGCGTTCTTGTCACCCTTGAACTTGCCCCAGTCGCCCGTGAGCTTGAGGAGAGCGGCAACCTGCTCGGTGGGCTGTGCGCCCACGGAGAGCCAGTACTGCGCACGCTCGGAGTCGACCTCGATGACCGAGGGCTCTTCGGTGGGGTGGTAGATGCCGATTTCTTCGATGACACGGCCATCGCGCTTGGTGCGCGAGTCGGCGACAACGATGCGGTAGTAGGGCGCGCGGATCTTACCGAGACGCTTCAGACGGATCTTGACAGACACAATTCTCCTGAAATTTTTGATGACTGATTCGTGCTCGATACCGAAAGGTGGGGGCACGCTCGGTACGAAAACTGTGATGGCGTCTGTACCCGTCTGATTAGAGGGTCGGATGGGTACGGACTCGACTAACCATTCTGTCAGATGCCGGGCCGTTTGTGATAATCCGAGACACGCGGATGTTGGCGCGTCGCACCTCCGTGTGAAAATGGCGGAAGCATCCGAACGGTAATCGGCCGAATGCACGAACAGACGAGGACCCACCATGCGTATCGATTTCGCCTCCTCGGAGCGCTCCACCGTCGGCCTCGAGTGGGAGCTGGCGCTCGTCGATCGCGACACGGGCGATCTCGTTTCGGTGGCCGATCAGGTGCTCGAGCAGCTGAGCACCGATGGCGCGCCGCATCCGCACATCACGGGCGAGCTGCTGCGCAACACCGTCGAGCTCGTCTCCGGTGTGCACCACAGCGTTCCGGATGCCATCGCCGACCTCGCCGGTCAGATCGACGAGGTTCGCGCCATCACCGACCCGATGGGCATCGAGCTCGTGGGCAGCGGCTCGCATCCGTTCGGGCAGTGGTTCGACCAGGAGGTCACGGCGAAGGACCGTTACGCCAAGCTCATCGACCGCACGCAGTGGTGGGGGCGCAACATGATGATCTGGGGCGTGCATGCGCACGTGGGCGTCGAGGATGTGCGCAAGGTGCTGCCGCTCGTGAACGGCCTGCTGACCTATTCGCCGCATCTGCAGGCACTGTCGGCCTCCAGCCCGTTCTGGGGCGGCGTGGACACCGGGTACGCCTCGAACCGGGCGCTCATGTTCCAGCAGCTTCCGACCGCGGGACTCCCCTACCAGCTCGAACACTGGGGCGAATACGAGTCCTACGTCGAGGACATGATGAAGACGGGCATCATCGAGGACTACACCGAGGTGCGCTGGGACATCCGCCCGTCGCCGCACTGGGGAACGGTCGAGATGCGGTCGTGCGATGGCGCCTCGAGCATCACCGAATTCGGGGCGTTGTCGGCGCTCATCCACTGCCTGGTCGAGCATTTGTCGTCGCGGCTCGACGACGGTGAGGCGCTCACGACACTGCAGCCGTGGTTCGTGCGCGAGAACAAGTGGCGCGCCGCCCGGTATGGCATGGAGGCCGAGATCATCGTGCGCCCCGATGGGCACGAGCGCCTGGTCACCGACGAGATCGCCGAATTGGTGGATGTGCTGAACCCCATCGCCCGGCGGCTCGGATGCGAGAAGGAATTGAACGACGCCCTCGTGATTCTGCGGGTGGGGGCGAGCTATCAGCGGCAGTTGGCTGTCGCCCAGTCGAATGGCGGGAGCCTGCCCGCCGTCGTGCACATGCTGGCCAAGGAGCTGCGGCACGGGTTGCGCGTCGACGCCTGAGCGCTGCGCGAGTCGATGCGAGGCGCGGCGCGGCCCGAATCGATGCACTGCGCTGCGCGAGTCGATGCGAGGCGCGGCGCGGCGCGGCGCGGGTCATCATGAGACGCTAAACGCATCGGTGTCGGATCAACATGAGGCGCTACACGCATCGGTGTCGGTTCTGAGGCGCTCTCGTCACGGCGCGCAGAAAGCCGGGCCGGACACCTGAGTGTCTGACCCGGCTTTCGCTCTGCGTGCGACGCTAGGAGCGACCGAGGAACTTCTGCAGCGTGGCGAGCTCTTCGGCCGAGGGGCCGGCTGCGGCATCCGCACCCTTGGCGCCCTTGGCGAGACCGAAGCCCGTGCCGACGGGTGCGGCGGGCTGGGCGGGGCCGGCCGCGAGACCGGCGTTCTCGGCGGCGCGCTTGGCCGGGTTGCCCGACTTCGAGCCGCCCTTCTTCTTGGCGACGGGCTTCTTGGGCATGCGGCCGGCACCTGGGATGGGGCCCATGCCGGGCATCTGCGGCACGCCACCCTTGGCCACGGTCTTCATCATCTTGGCGGCCTGCTCGAAGCGGTTGACGAGCGCGTTCACCTCGGTGACGGTCGTGCCCGAACCGCGCGCGATACGCAGGCGACGCGAGCCGTTGAGCAGCTTGGAGTTGCGGCGCTCGGCGGGCGTCATCGACTGGATGATCGCCTCGGTGCGCACCAGCTCGCTCTCGTCGAAGTTTTCGAGCTGCTGCTTCATCTGGCCCATGCCGGGCAGCATGCCCATCATCTTCTTGATGGAGCCCATGTTCTTGAGCTGCTGCATCTGCTTGAGGAAGTCCTCGAGCGTGAACGTGTCGGTGGCAAATTTCTCTGCCATCTCGCGCGCTTCGTCTTCGTCGAACGCCTCTTGCGCCTGTTCGATCAGGGTGAGGATGTCACCGAGGTCGAGGATGCGGCTGGCCATGCGGTCGGGGTAGAACGGCTCGAAGTCGTCGAGGCTCTCACCGGTGGACGCGAAGATGATCGGGCGGCCCGTCACCGAGGCGACCGAGAGGGCCGCTCCACCGCGCGCATCGCCGTCGAGCTTCGACAGGACGACGCCCGTGAAGTCGACGCCCTCCTGGAAGGCCTTGGCGGTGGCGACGGCGTCTTGACCGATCATGGCGTCGATGACGAAGAGCACCTCGTCGGGGTCGATGGCTTTGCGGATGTCGGCGGCCTGCTTCATCATGTCGCGGTCGACGCCGAGGCGGCCGGCCGTGTCGACGATGACGACGTCGTGGAGCTTCGTCTCGGCATACTTCACGGCGTCTTTGGCGACCTTGACCGGGTTGCCGACACCGTTGCCGGGCTCGGGGGCGAAGACGGGCACGCCGGCCTGACCACCGACGACCTGCAGCTGGTTGACGGCGTTGGGGCGCTGGAGGTCGGCCGCGACGAGCACGGGCGTGTGGCCGTCTTTGACGAGCCACTTGGCGAGCTTGCCCGCGAGCGTCGTCTTACCGGCACCCTGCAGACCCGCGAGCATGATGATGGTCGGCGGGCGCTTGGCGAACTGCAGGCGGCGCTGCTCGCCACCCAGGATGTTGACGAGCTCTTCGTTGACGATCTGCACGACCTGCTGCGCCGGGTTGAGCGCGCGGTTGACGTCGTCGCCGAGGGCGCGCTCGCGCACCGTGTTGGTGAACTGCTTGACCACATCGAACGCGACGTCGGCGTCGAGCAGTGCGCGCCGGATCTCGCGGACCGTGCCGTCGACATCGGACGCCGAGAGCTTGCCCTTCGTGCGGAGGTTCTTGAGTGTGTCTGTCAGCCGTTCGGACAGTGAGCCAAATGTCGCCATGATCCGACAAGTTTAGTCGATCGGGTGCACCGAGTTGGCTGACCGTGTGATGAGGTTTATGGATCGAGTACACTAACTCGAAAAGCTTCCGAAAGGAGCCCGCCATGAGCGTCACCGCCAGCAGGACGATCGAGGCGCCGCGTCTCGTGCAACCCGGGTTCTCGCCGCATCCGGTCGGGTATGACGACGGGTTGCGTCTGCAGCTCGAGATCCACGCGGATGTCGCGGCGGGGCGTTCGCCCAACACGCTCGTGTTGCTCGAACACGAGCAGGTGTTCACGGCGGGTCGGCGCACGACCGACGACGAGCGACCGGGGGACGGCACCCCCGTGATCGATGTGGATCGCGGGGGCAAGATCACGTGGCACGGGCCGGGGCAGCTGGTGGGGTATCCGATCGTGCGGCTGCACGAGCCGATCGATGTGGTGGCCTATGTGCGGGCGCTCGAGGGGATCCTGATCGAGGTGCTGGGCGGTTTCGGCGTCACGGGTGGGCGCATCGAGGGGCGTTCGGGGGTGTGGGTCGAGCGGCCGGGCGTCGCAGCCGCCAAGATCGGGGCGATCGGCATCCGCGTGAACGATGGCGTGACACGGCACGGGTTCGCCCTCAACTGCACCAACGATCTGGCGCCGTTCGAGCAGATCGTGCCCTGCGGGATTCGGGATGCGGGGGTCACATCGATCCGCGAGGTGACCGGGCGGGATGTCGAGCCCGAGACCGTTGCGGCAGTCATTGCTCGGGCGTTCGGGGCGACGGACGAGGTGTCGGCATGAGCGCGTGCGGGACGAGCAACGGGGCGCCGCACGGGGCTGCGGCGACGGGTTGCGGAACGGCGGGCGCTGCGGAAACGAGCGGCATGGCGACTGCGGGCACGGCGAGTTCGGCGACAGGCGCGAATGGGCGCAAGCTGCTGCGGCTCGAAGTGCGCAACGCCGAGACGCCGATCGAGCGCAAGCCCGCCTGGATCAAGACGAAGGCGCGCATGGGGCCGGAGTACCAGCAGCTGCAGAGCCTCGTGAAGAGCGAGGACCTGCACACGGTGTGCCAGGAAGCCGGATGCCCGAACATCTATGAGTGTTGGGAGGACCGCGAGGCGACCTTCCTAATCGGCGGTTCGCAGTGCACGAGGCGGTGCGACTTCTGCCAGATCGATACGGGCAAGCCCGCCGACTATGACACCGACGAGCCACGTCGGGTGGCGGCATCCGTGAAAGCGATGCAATTGCGGTACGCGACCGTGACGGGGGTTGCCCGCGACGACCTGCCCGACGAGGGGGCTTGGCTGCACGCCGAAACCGTGCGTCGCATCCACGCCGAGAACCCGGGGACGGGCGTCGAGATTCTCGCCACCGACTTCTCGGGAAACCCCGACCTGCTGGGCGAGGTGTTCGAGGCGCGGCCCGAGGTGTTCGCGCACAACGTCGAGACCGTGCCGCGCATCTTCAAGCGCATCCGTCCGGCGTTCCGATACGAGCGCTCGCTCGATGTGCTCACGCAGGCGCGGTCGGCCGGGCTGATCACGAAGTCCAACCTGATCCTCGGCATGGGCGAGGAGCGGCACGAGATCTCGCAGGCGCTGCGCGATCTGCATGACGCGGGAACGGACATCATCACCATCACGCAATACCTACGGCCGACGCCGCGGCACCTGCCCGTCGCCCGCTGGCTGCCGCCCGAGGAGTTTCTCGAGATCAAGGGCGAGGCCGACGAGATCGGTTTCTCGGGCGCGCTGGCCGGGCCGCTCGTGCGGTCGAGCTATCGCGCGGGTCGGCTGTGGGCACAGTCGATGCGGGCCAAGGGACGCGTACTGCCGGACGACCTCGCACACCTCGACCGCACCGACGGCGAGCCGGTGTTCTTGCAGGGCGTGTGAACGAAGGTCGCTATTCGACGATCGTGATCGAAACAGGTGTGACCGAGCGGCTGAGCGAAACGAGGAGCGCGAGGTCGGAGCTATCCGGGTCGAGGGCGAACTCGAGGTCGACGAAGGCCTCGGTGTCGGAGGATGCCGAGGGGTGCACGGCGACGCGCGTGAGCACGAGGGAACGGATGAGGTCGACGTCGAGGTCGCCCGAGTGGTCGACGAAGAGGTCCTCGATGCCGTCGCCGTATTCTTCGACCGCCTGCACGACGAACACCGACACGTCGCTCTCGCGATCGTCGACGGCCGACAGCATATCCTCGCGGGCCCGCAGATCGAGCCCCTCGAGGGCCTGCAGCAGCGCCGCAGCGATGTCGAGATCTTCGTCGCTGACGCCCTCGCCGCGCGGAACGCTCATCGACAGGTCGACATACTGATCGCCCACCTCGACCGATTCGGACCAGTAGAGCCCACCACCCGGCTGCTCCTCGATCAAGCCGAAGTAGTCGTGCTCGAGCGCCACTAGCCGACCAGCTTCTGCGCGAAGACGTGCGGCGTGAAACCGGTGAGGTCGTTGATGCCCTCGCCCTGGCCGACGAGCTTGATGGGGATGCCCGTCTTCTCCTGCACGGCGAGCACGAAGCCTCCGCGCGCCGAGCCGTCGAGCTTCGTCAGGACGAGACCCGTCACACCGGCGTGTTCGATGAACGCCTCGGCCTGCGACAGACCGTTCTGGCCCGTGGTCGCGTCGAGCACCAGCAGCACCTCGCTGATCGGGGCCTGCTTCTCGATGACGCGGCGCACCTTGGTGAGCTCGTCCATGAGGCCGCCCTTCGTCTGCAGGCGACCGGCCGTGTCGATGACGACGATCTCGGTGCCCGTGCGCTTGGCGTATTCGATGGTCTGGAAGGCGACGGATGCGGGGTCTTGCCCCTGCTGCTGCGGGCGCACGATCGCGGCCCCCGCCCGCTCGGCCCACGTGGCGAGCTGCTCGACCGCGGCGGCGCGGAACGTGTCGGCGGCCCCCACGACGACCGTGCGTCCGTAGGTGCCGAGGAACTTGGCGAACTTGCCGATGGTGGTGGTCTTGCCGACACCGTTCACACCGACGACCAGCACGACGGCCGGGCGCTCGGTGAGCTTCAGCGTCGTGTCGTACTTCGACAGGCGCTCCTCGATCGACTCGCGCAGCATGCGCTGCAGGTCGCGCGGGTCGGTGGTGCGGTAGCGGGCGACCTTCTGCCGCAGGTCGTCGACGACGAACTCGGTGAGGTCGGGGCCGAAGTCGGCCGTGATGAGAGCGTGCTCCAGCTGATCCCAGGTGTCATCGTCGATGGTGGGTTTCTGGAACATGCCGCGCAGGGCGCCGGACAAGGACCAGGGTGTACGTTCTGCCATGCATCCAGCCTACGGCGTCGCCACGCGTTGACCGACGACCGCCGACACCCCGTCTTGACGCATCGACACGCCGTAGAGGGCATCCGCGATCTCCATGGTGCGCTTCTGGTGCGTGATGACGATGAGCTGGCTGGTGGAACGCAGGTCTTCGAAGATCTCGAGCAGGCGGCCGAGGTTGGCGTCGTCGAGGGCCGCCTCGACCTCGTCCATGATGTAGAACGGGCTCGGGCGGGCCTTGAAGATGCTGATGAGCAGGGCCACGGCGGCCAGCGAGCGTTCGCCGCCCGAGAGCAGCGACAGGCGCTCGATCTTCTTACCGGCCGGTTTGACCTGCACCTCGATGCCCGTCGTGAGCAGGTCGTCGGGGTTCGTGAGCGAGATGCTGCCCGTGCCTCCCGGGAAGAGCACCGGGAACACGTCGGTGAAGGCTCGCTGCGTGTCGTCGAAGGCGCTGCGGAAGATGGTCTGCATGCGGTCGTCGAGTTCGTCGATGATCGTGAGCAGGTCCTTGCGGGTCTTCGTGAGGTCGGCGAGTTGTTCGGTGAGGAAGGCGTGACGCTGTTCGAGCGCCGCGAACTCCTCGAGGGCCAGCGGGTTGACGCGCCCGAGTTGCGCGAGCTTGCGTTCGGCACGCTCGAAACGCTTCTTCTGCGCGGCGCGATCAAAGGGGATGCCGCGGGGCGCGGCGATCGGGGCGTCCGATGCGCCATCGTCCCCCTCACCGACGGCCATTCGGCTCGCACTCTCCGGTTCGAGGGCGGTGTCGGAGGCGCTGCTCACGACGGTGTCGGCCGATACGCGCCGTGTCGCGGGAGCTCCTCCCCCACTGCCCGACTCGATCTCGGCCTCGAGTTCGGCGATGACCGCGGCCGCGGCGGCAGCCTCCTGAGCTTCGACCTTCTCCGCGATCGTCGCGAGCAGGTCGGTGTCATCGGGGACGAGCTGGTCGGGGCCATATTCGGCGACAAGGACATCCTCGACGAGGCCGAGCTCCGAGCCGGCGCGCTCGAGCAAACCCGAGAGGTGAAGCTTCTTCTCGTAGATCTGCAGCTCGAGGCCGTGCACGTTCTCGGTGATCGCCTGCAAGCGTTCGCGCAGGCCGGCCTCTTGTCGACGCAAGGCCCCGAGTTCCTCGTTTTGGCTGCGGCGTTCCTCCTCGGCGGCGGCGAGGCGCAGAGAGCTCTCGGCCACCGAACGGTCGACGGAGGCGAGCACGGCGGGGAGGGTCTCGATGACGTGGGTGGCGGCATGCACCTGTCGGCGACGGATGACCGCGCGGCGTGCCGCCTCTTCGGCCTGACGGCGTTCCTGGTCGCGGCGGCGCACGAGCGAACCGATGCGCGCGTCACCCTGGCGCACACGCTCGCGGGCCGTCTCGAGTGAGAGACGCGCCTGTACCTCGGCTTCGCGGGCCGCGTCGAGTTCGGCCATCACGGCGTCGCGCGCGCTGACGTCGAGGATCGGCCGCGGGCGGGACGAGGCCTGCTCGAGCGCCTGCTTGGCCTGATCGAGCGCGGTCTGCGCGTCGTTCACGGTGTTCTCGGCGAGGGCGAGGGCCGATCGGATGCGCTCGCACTCCGCCGTCGACGACTCGACCTGCACGAGCGCGCGGTTGACCTTCTCGCTATGGGCCGCGAGCTCGGCGTCGTATTGGCGCAGCATCTGCAGCGCGTCGGCGGACTGCTTCTTCGCCACCTGGTTCTGCTGGCGTTGCTCGGTGAGCTCGTAGCGCAGGCGCTCGATGGTCGAGGTGAGGCCCTCGAGGGCGTCGGCCGCGGCGTCGCGTTCGGCGAGCAGTTCGATGCGGCTGGGCTGTTCGCCCGAGCCGCCCGAGAGCACGTGGGAGGTGAGGACGTCTCCGGTGTCGGTGACGACGGTCACACGGTCGGGATGCGTGAGCGTGACGCGTTCGCGGCGGGCGCTGTCGACATCCGGCGCCACGTAAATGGTCGAGAGGAGCGCGAGCACGCCCTCGGGGGCCTGCACGAGCGTGTCGGCGCGCACGAGGCTGCCGGCGCGCGCCGGGAAGTCCATCGAGCCGGCGCCGTCGTGGCGAGCACTGGCCTTTGTGTCCGAACCCGCAACGTCCGCGTCTGAGGCGCGGCCTCGCTCTGTGGCGTTGGCGTCGTCCAAATTTGCGTCGGGGGGCGGGGAAAATTGCAGCGACGCGTCTCCCGCGATGACGACGTCGACGCGGCCGAGCTTGTTGTCCCGGGCGTAGGCGACCGCGCGCGCGGCGTTCTCATCGGTGTCGGCCAGGACGGCTTCGGCGAGAGTGCCGAGCGCCGCCGCGATGGCGGCCTCCGAACCGGGCGTCACCTGCACGTGGTCGGCGACGACGCCCAAGATCCCCGCGAGCCCGGCGGCCGTCAGGTCGGCCGAGCCGTTCTTCACGTCGAGGGCGCGGGATAGGGCGCTCTTCTTGGCCTGCAGGGCGTCGCGTTCCCGTTCGGCCCGGTGCAGCTCGTCGCGCAGGCGTTCGATCTCGGCATCCGTGTCGAACACGCGCGCCTGCGCGAGCTCGTACTCCTCGTCGAGGCCCGACTGCCCGTGGTCGGTGGGTGCCTCTTCGCCTTCGAGGTCGGCCAGACGAGCGGATGCATCCAGCCGGCGTTGCTCCGCCGCCTCCAGCGCGTTCTGCTGCCGCAGGTGTTCCCCCCGCACGGCCGCCAGGCGCGATGCGGCTGTGTCGGCCTGCCCGCTGAGCTTCGAGATCTCGAGATCGTGGCGCGACACGAGGGCGCTCTGCGCGGCGATCTCCTGGTCGATCCCGTCGAGGCTGGCCCGGGCCGCGGCGGTCTCGGCGGCCGCCCGCTTCCAGGCATCGTCGGCATCGTCTACGGCTGCGGTCAGGCGCAGAAGTTCGGCGCGCGCCTCATCGATGGTCGCGGCACTCACGGTCGGCTGGGCGTCGGGCGTCTCGGCCTCGCTGCCGAGCAGGGCCAGGCGCTGGTTCGCCAACGTGTAGAGGCTGCGCAGTCGTTCCTGCACCGATTCGAGTGCGAACGCCGTGCGCCTGGCTGTGTCGACGGCGTCGCCGATTTGCGCCTGTTCGAGGCGGGAGGCGCGCAGCTGGGCCTGCTCGAGCTGCTCTTGCACGACGATGCGTTCGCTGTGCCGCTCCTGCTCGCCGCGGGTGTGGTCGTCGAGGGCGCGGCGCAAGGCCACCACGTCGTCGGCCAGGAGGCGGGCTCGAGCATCCCGAACCACGGCCTGGATGCTCTGGGCCTCGCGCGCGATCTCGGCCTGGTGTCCGAGCGGCTTCAACTGGCGACGGATCTCGCCCGCGAGGTCGCTCAACCGCGTGAGGTTGGCCTGCATGGCGTCGAGCTTGCGCACGGTCTTCTCTTTGCGCCGACGGTGCTTGAGGATTCCGGCGGCCTCTTCGATGAACCCGCGACGCTCTTCGGCGCTGGCGTGCAGCACCTGGTCGAGCTGCCCCTGGCCGACGATGACATGCATTTCGCGGCCGAGACCCGAGTCGCTCAGCAGTTCTTGCACGTCGAGCAGCCGGCAGCTGTCGCCGTTGATGGCGTATTCGCTGCCGCCGTTGCGGAACAGCGTGCGGCTGATCGTGACCTCGGTGTAGTCGATGGGCAGCGCGCCGTCGGAGTTGTCGATGGTGAGCAGAACCTGGGCCCGGCCGAGGGGCCCGCGCGTCGACGTTCCCGCGAAGATGACGTCTTCCATCTTGCCGCCGCGCAGCGTTTTGGCGCCCTGCTCCCCCATCACCCAGGCGAGCGCGTCGACGACATTCGATTTGCCCGAGCCGTTGGGCCCGACGACGCACGTGACGCCCTGCTCGAAGGCGAACGTCGTCGATTGCGCGAACGACTTGAACCCCTTCAGCGTGAGGCTCTTCAGGTACACCGGGTTCGCCCTTTCGGTGGCGGGAGATTGATCTTTCTACGCTAGCGGATGCGGTGCCCGGAGCCCCGGACATCCGCGCGTTTCAGGCCTTGTCGGCCGTGCGGGCAGCGCTCGCCTCTGCGGGTTTCCTCGCCGCCCGTGGGCGCTTCTGGCAGAACGGGCAGAAGTGCGAGCCCCGGTTCATGAAGGAGACGCGTTCGATGGGGGTGCCGCAGCGCGCGCAGGGTTTGCCCGTCTGGCCGTAGGCATTGAGGCTGTGCGAGAAGTACCCGGATGCGCCGTTGACGTTGACGTATTGCGCGTCGAAGCTCGTTCCGCCTTCGGCAAGGGCCTTCTGCAGCACCGTGCGCACCTCGTCGAGCAGCACGGCGGCCTGACGACGCGTGAGGGCCGCGGCCTGGCGTTCGAAGTGCAGGCGCGCCGCCCAGAGCGACTCGTCGGCATAAATGTTGCCGATGCCCGACACGACGGTCTGGTCGAGCAGCACGCGCTTGATGCCCACCTTCTTGCGAGACAGCGCCTCGAAGAACGCGGGCTCATCGAAGTGCGGGTCGAGCGGATCGCGCGCGATGTGCGCCACCTGCGACGGGATGAGCGCGGCGGGCGGGATGTCTCCGGCAAAACCCGAGGGGAAGCCGTCGCGCGTGGGAACAAGGGTGTCGATGGCGAGCGAGCCGAAGATGCGTTGGTCGACGAAGTTGACACGCAAATCGCGGTGCTCAGGATGCTCGAGCGACAGTCCGATGCGCGTGCGCTCATCGAGCGTCCCCGGCTCGCGCAGCAGCATCTGGCCGCTCATGCCGAGGTGGCCGACGAGCGCGCGGGGGCGTTCATCCGCACCGGTCTCGAGCGGGAACCAGAGGAACTTGCCGCGGCGCACGGCGGCTGTGACGCGGCTGCCGCGCAGGAGGTGGACGAAGGTGCCGAGTGCGCGGTCGTGACGGCGAAGTGAGCGCTCGTCGTAGATGTCGATGTCGGCGATGCGGGCACCGACGATGGCGGGTTGCAGGCCGGCGCGAACGACCTCGACTTCGGGAAGCTCAGGCACGGGAACTGCCTTGCAGCGCGTGTGTCGCTGAAATCACCGCGTGCGCTCGGGCTTCACAAAGCCCGTCAGCTGCGACCAGGCGTCGAGGGCGGCGGCCATCTCGGCGTGCTTCTTCGACGAACCCGTTCCCTCGCCCCGCGCGACGCGGCCGACGGTGACGACGGCCGTGAAGCGGCGATCGTGGTCGGGGCCCTCGCTCGTGACCTCGTAGTGCGGCGCCGGCTGGTTCTGGCGGGCAGCGGCCTCTTGCAGGCTGGTCTTCGGGTCCATGGCGGCGCCGAAGCGCTCGCTGTCGGCGAGAAGCGGCCCGACGAGGCGGAGGACCAAGTCGGTCGCGACGTCGGGACCGCAGCCGAGGTAGACGGCGCCGATGATGGCCTCGACCGTGTCGGCGAGAATCGACGGTTTGCGCGCACCGCCCGTGAGGATCTCGCCGCGGCCGAGCAGGATGTGCGGGCCGAGCTCGATGCGCTCTGCCACCTCGGCGAGGGCGATCGTGGAGACTACGCTGGCGCGGCGCTTGGCGAGCTCACCCTCGGACAACTCGGGGTTGTCGCGGTAGAGCTTGACCGTCACGGCCTGGCCGAGGATCGAGTCGCCGAGGAACTCGAGGCGCTCGTTGTGCGGCGTGCCGCCGTGCTCGTAGGCGTAGGACCGGTGAGTCAGGGCCAACGACAACAGCTCGGGGTCGAGGTCGACTCCGAGCGTATGACGAAGAACGGACCGGTCGACCTGCTCCCCCTCGACGGAGGAAACAGCGTCGACCGATCCGGCAATTCTGCGTTCGGCGTTATTCAATTCGCGGCGGGGCGTGCTCTCGACAGGCGTGCTCTCGACAGATGCCACGGGTGAACCGATACCGAATGAACCGAGCGTCTGTTTAGACGTCGGCGACCTTGCGGCCCTTGTATTCGAGGAACAGCGCGGTGCCCGCGGAGTCTTCGACAACCTTGGCGCGGTGCGGCAGGCTGTAGGTGACCTTGCCGTTTTCGACCGTCTTCACCAGGGTGGGGACTTCGGCCTTCCACTGCGAACGGCGGGCGTGGGTGTTGGCGCGCGACTTTTTCCGCTTCGGGACAGCCATGGTTATCTCTCTTCTGTATCGGCAGCGTCGACGTCTCTCGAGCTGATGTCTGGGGTGAAACTCGCGAGCGCAGCCCAGCGAGGGTCAACGGGTTCGTGAGAGTCTTCGTCGGGTTGTTCGGCCAGCGGCTCGCCAGTTTCTAAGTCGAGACCGGGGCAGTCAGGCCGGCAAACCGGCTGAAACGGCAGTGACAAAACCACTGCGTCTCTGATGAGAGGTTCAAGATCCACGTGGTCATCGTGAACCTCATACTCAGATGCTTCCTCGTTAGGATACGCGAAAAGCTCCTGGAATTCGACTTCGACAGGCTGAACGATGTCTTTCAGGCATCGACCGCATACTCCCGTGGCCCGGGTTTCGAGTTCTCCGGTGACCAGGATGCCCTCGTGCACCGACTCGAAACGGACGCGCTGGTAGAGCGGCTCGCCCTTCGGAACGGACACGAGGCCCTCGCCGAGCTTCTCGGGCGACGGGATCTCGTAATCGTGCTCACGCATCTCGCCCGGATGCCGGACGATGTCCCGAAGGTTCACCGTAAATGGCGTCTTCTTCACATAACTCACCCCGCGAGTCTACCCGCCGCGTGCTGAGGCAATGCGCCGTTTCACCCAGGGCGGACGCGGCGTGGCGAGCCTCAGTGGGCGTCGGCGGGCGTACGTTCGCGGCGCGCCGACGGGGTGAGCACCGACGCGGGCAGGGCGGTGGCGAGGATGCGGCGACCGGTCGGACGTGAGCGTGCGAGGGCATCCAGAACCGTCGTCGTCGCCCGTTCGAGGCTGACACCCTCGGGCGGGCCCGCCACGCGATCGCCCGCGAAGCGCAGACGCTCGACGGCCTCGAGAAGTTGCGTCAGGCGCGCGGACTCCAGCGGGGCGAAGGGCACCTCGGCGGAGAGGGACTCCGCGATCTGGCGGGGTGTCGCCGCATCGGAGACCGACAGGCCGAGGTCGCGCGCGGTTTCGGAGATCTCGAGCCAGGCGACATCCGCTGAGGCCGCGCCGGAACGCAGACGGCCGAGCCGGAGCCGGCGCCGCACGCCCCGCACCGTGCCGGGGATGGCCGCGAACAGCAGCAAGAGGAGCGCGAGCAACGGGGCGGTTGCCGGAGGGGTCGCGTCGTCGGCGCTCTCGGCGACGGATGTGTCGGCCGGCGTGGTGGCGGAGGGCGTGGGCGTCGACTGCTGGCCGTTCTGCTGTTGCGGGTCGACAGGCGCCGCCGAGGACGTGGACGAGGTCGACTCGGGGATGGCGTAGTCGGGCACCTCGCCGCGGCTCGGGGTGGGCTCGAAGGGCACCCAGCCGACACCCTCGAAGTAGAGCTCAGGCCACGAGTGCAGGTCGTCCGACGAGACCGAATACGAGATTTCGTCGCCCGATGCCCCCGAACGCGTGCCGGGGAGGTAGCCGAGCGAGACGCGGGCCGGGATGCCCTCGAGGCGCGCCATGATCGCCATGGCCGACGCGTAGTGCACGCAATAGCCCGACTTCTTCTCGAGGAACTGCGCGATGACGTCGAAACCGTCGCCGTCGTAGCCCTCGTCGACGGGCGCCGATTCGGAGTAGAGGAAGTCGCCCGAGCGGAAGTACTGCTGCAGGTCGACGGCACGCTCATAGGCGGTGGTGTCGCCCTCGGTGGCCTGGTCCGCAGCATCCCGAATCGTGCCGGGTACATCGTCGGGCAGATCCAGGAAGCGCGAGACATCCTCAGGGAATCCAGCGGATGCCTCGGCCAGCTGCTCGGGCGTGGGCTCGATGTTCTGGCTCGTCGCCGTATAGGTCTGGTCGCGCGTGCTCGAGATGCGACTCGAGAGCGTCAGGCCCTCGACATCCCACATCCACGTGCCGCGCAGATCGGAGACTTCGGTGCTCGGGAACGGCACGGGAAGCCACGGGCTCTCCATGGTCTCGATCTGAACGCGCGTCGTAGCCTCGGTGGTGGCGATATCGGGACCGAGACCCGGGATGTCGATCACCGTGTCGTCGTCGTTGCGCTCGGTGCGGTCGGAATTCGACGACGACCACGTGGTGCCGTCGAACTGATCGAGGGTGAGCAGGCGGAAGTACTGGCGGTCTTGGCTCGTGGTGCTGTAGCGGAAGGCCTCGCTCGTGCCGGGTTGCCGTAGGTCCTTTCCGAGGTCGATGAGCGGGCTCACTCCCCCGCCGATGCGCACGCCGCCCGCGGATGGCACGAGCGAGGCGCCGTTGAAACCGGGGACGTTGAGGGTGGCGATCAGCGCGACGACGATGGCCGCTGCGCCGACGGCGGCCACACTGCCGAAACTGCGGCGAGCCAGGCGGCGAGCCCCCGCATCGGCCCACAACACCAGCACGTAGAACACGGCGCACAGAGAGAACGACCACAGGTCGACGTCGCCCGTGAAGATGCCCGGCACGATGGCGAGCCCGATGACCGGCACGCCCACCACGGCGGGCATGCGGCCCGTGAACGCGACGACGTCGAAAAGCACGGCGAAGAGCCCCGCCCCCACGACGAGGAGGAACTGGATGCCGATGTCGAGCGTCGCGGGCGTCGCCTGCGAATTGATGGACGCCGCACCGGCGTTGGCGAGAGACGAGATCGTGTCGATGCTCGCGGGGGTGGGGATGACGAACAGGATCGAATCACCGGCCGCGAAGAGCATGACAATGCTGGCCAGCCAGATGACGGCCGCGCCGACCGAGGCCCCCCATCGCGGCGCACCGAGCAGGCGGATGATCTGGGCGCCCACGAGCACGACGATGCCGACCAGTGCGGGCTCGAACCACCAGTCGATGCCCTCGATGACGGGCGCGAGGCCGCTGATCGCCACGAGGAAGAGCGCGACGAGCGCGAGTGTGAGAGGCCAGAGGGTCGTCGCGCGGACGCGGCGCACGAAACGAGAGTGGTCGGAGACGGAGCGATCGGCCGGACGGGACGACGAGGAGCCGCGGCCGCCACCGCTATCGCCGGAGGGACGTGACGCGGAGGGACGTGGAGGCGCTTGCGTGCTCATCGGCGTGCCCCCTCGCGGTCCGTGCCGCCGACGGCGATCTGACGCCAGGCATCGTCGAGCGGGCGGCCGGCGGGCAGGTGGGCGGCGCGCCATCCATTCGTCAGGAGGGAGTCGCGGAGGGCCGTTGCCGAAACCGACTGCTCTGCGGCGACCATGGCCACGGCCGGGTCGGCCGCACCCTTCACCGCGGTCAGGCGCGTCGAGCTGGCCGTGCCCGTGCCGGTGAGCACGCAGAACACCGGCAGCATGCCGCCGAGGGAGCGCAGATGCCCATCGACACCCGACCACACGTCATCGTCGTCGGTGGCGATCACGCGGCGCACGTCGGCCAGGTCCATGAGCAAGCTGGGTGCCGAACCGGGGCTGTAGTGACGCACGCGCGGGGCAACGCGGTCGCCCTCCCGTTCGAGTGCGGTCGCCGTCTCGATGACCGTGACCGCGAAACCGTCGGCGAGAAGCCGCAGCGCGATGGATGCCGCAGCCTCCACAGCTCGCTCGAACTCCGCCTCGGCGGCCGAGGTCGACGCGCCCGCACTGAGGCCGTTCGACGCCGCGCGCGGCGCAACAGTGGTGTCGAGCACGACACACGCCTCGGGATCGCCCTGCTGCTCTTCTTGCCGCACCATCAATTCGCCGCGGCGCGCGGTCTGCCGCCAGTGCACGCGGCGCAGCGGGTCGCCGGCGCGGTATTCGCGAGCGATGAGTTCGTCGGCGCGCGGATTCGAGGGCACATAGAGCTGGTGTCGCCCGCCCTCGCCCGAGGCCGTGAGCACGCCCGGCTGGTCGAGCACCGTCACGCGCGGCGTCACCGTGAGCGTCGACACCTCGCCCGCGGGCCGGAGCGCGACGGCGAGACCCAGCGGGTCGCCGTAGCCGAGCCAGAGCGGGCCGATCGGATAGCGGCCACGCTTCGGGGCACGCACGCGGTACTCGACCATGCCGCCGAAGCGACGGGCGTCGGCACCCGCCGACCAGAGGTCGCCGCCTTGTTCGCCGAAGCCCGCGGGCAGCTGTTCGGCCCAACGGTTGAGGCCGCGCGCCGAGCCCGTGGCCTCGATGACGACGCGCACCGTGGCGAGCTCGCCGACGGCGACGGCCGGTTCGGCGAAACGTCGGCGCACCTGCACGCGGGGCCGCACCATCCAGACCAGCACGGCCGAGACGAGCACGAGCGTGAGCAAGAAGAAGCCCACGTAGAGACCCTCGCGGCGGTCGATGAGTGTCGACGCCACGATGAAGGCGAGGGCGACCGCGAGAAAACCCCAGCCGCGCACGGTCGGGCGCACGGCGGCGCCGGAGGAACGTGAGCGTCGGGCCATGTGTTCTACCGCCCGGGAACCGGGACCGGGGTGTTCTCGACGATGCCCGCGAGTATGCCGGCGACGAGCTGGTCGGCATACTGGTGCTGGCCGAGGGCGCGGCCCGTGGGCACGACGCGGTGGCCGAGCACGGGAAGCACGAGTGCGTCGATGTCGTCGGGCAACACGAAGTCGCGACCCGAAACGAGCGCCAGGGCCTTCGCCGCCCGCACGAGCTGCAGCGTGGAGCGCGGGCTGCCACCGAGGCGGATGTCGGGGTGCTCGCGCGTGGCGCGCACGATGTGCACGGCATACTGCTTCACGGCTTCGGCGACGTAGACGTGGTGCACGGTCGCAATGACGCGTCTGAGGCCGGCCGTGGACAGCACGGGCTCGAGCACCTGAAGCGGATTGGCCTCGTTGCGGGAGCTCAGCATGCGCAACTCGGCGGTCTCGTCGGGGTAGCCCATCGAGATGCGCGCCATGAAACGGTCGCGCTGGGCTTCGGGCAGCGCGTAGGTGCCCTCCATCTCGATCGGGTTCTGCGTGGCGACGACCGTGAACGGCGTGGGCAGCGGGTAGGTCGAGCCGTCGACGGTGACCTGACGCTCCTCCATGCATTCGAGCAGCGCGGATTGCGTCTTGGGTGAGGCGCGGTTGATCTCGTCGCCGATGACGATGTTCGCGAAGACGGCACCCGGCTTGAACTCGAAGCGACCATCGACCTGGTTGTAGACCGAGATGCCCGTGACATCGGAGGGCAGCAGGTCGGGCGTGAACTGGATGCGACTCACGGTGGAGTGCACCGACTTGGCGAGGGCCTTGGCGAGCATGGTCTTGCCCACGCCCGGAACGTCTTCGATGAGGAGGTGGCCCTCGGCGAGCAGCACGACGAGCGCGGTGCGGATCTCGGCCGATTTGCCGTCGATGACGTGCTCGACGTTGGCCTGCACGCGCGCGACGACCTCGGTGGCCTCCTCGATCGTCATCGCGATATCGGATGTCGCGGACGAGGCCTGCCCGTCGGTCGGGGCACTGGTGGGATAGGTGGTCATGATTCCTGCAAGAAGTCGGCGACGGGCGCGGGAACGTAGGGTCGGATGTCGCCGCCGAGAGAGGCGACCTGCCGCACGAGCGAGCTGGACACGTGCGCGTGGGCGGGGTCGGGCAGCAGGAAGATCGTCTCGACGCCCGCGAGGTTGCGGTTGACGATGGCCATGGGCGTTTCGTAGGCGACGTCGACCTGCGAGCGGATGCCCTTCACGAGCACGGTGGCTCCGACATCCGTGGCGTAGTCGACGAGGAGGCCGACGCTCCACGACGCGACGACGACGTTGGTGATGCCGAGGGCGGCTATCGATTTCTCGAGCAGGGCGACGCGCTGCGCGATGGGCAGCAGGGCCGCCTTGTCGGGGTTGTGCACGACGAGCACGTGGAGCTGGTCGAACAGCCCCGCGGCTCTCTCGATGACGTCGAGATGACCCAGGGTGACAGGGTCGAACGAGCCGGGAACAACGGCGATCCTCTGCATCGCTCTAGCTTACCGGCCGGTCGTTACCTTTCCGTGACGATCAGACAATCGTCAGGGACGGTGAGGAAGCCTCTCAGGGCCGCTCGGTTTCGCCGGCGTTCCGGCCGAGGGAAGCTCAGTTTTTGGAGAGGGCCGCGCGCTCGGCGTCGTCGAGGCGGCGCTCGAGGGCCGACCGCAGGGCGGGATGCTGCGCGAGATCGGGATCGCCCGCGAGGAGTTCGCCCGCGTGCTCTCGGGCGCGCATGATGAGGTCGCCGTCGGAGACGACGCGCAGCAGCTTGAGCGAGGACCGCCCGCCCGATTGCCGATTGCCGAGCACGTCGCCCTCGCGCCGCAGCTCGAGGTCGATGGTGGCGAGCTCGAAACCGTCGATGGTGGATGCCACGGCCTCCACTCGCTCGCGTGCCGTCGTCTCGACCGGGGCCCCCGTGACGAGCAGGCACAGGCCCGCGTGCTGCCCACGCCCGACGCGTCCGCGCAGCTGATGCAGCTGCGACACCCCGAAGCGGTCGGAATCGAGCACGACCATGGTGGAGGCGTTGGGCACGTCGACGCCGACCTCGATGACGGTCGTCGCGACCAGGATGTCGATGTCACCGGCCGCGAAGGACTGCATGATGGCATCCTTCTCCTCGGACGACATGCGGCCGTGGAGCGCCTGGATGCGCAAACCCGACAGGGCGTCGAGCCGCTGCAACTCGGCGAGCGTGTCGACGACGGTGTGCGGGAGCGCGGGCGCGGGCTCGGCCGGGTCGGATTCCGAGGCCGAGGCAGAGGCAGCGGCGTCATCGGCCGTCGCGGGCAGATTCTCTCCCTCTTCGGCGACGGCGCGGTCGATGGCCGAGCACACGACGAAGGCCTGGCGCCCCTTGGCGACCTCTTCGGAGACGCGCTGCCACACCCGCCCCATCCATCCCGGCCGGTCTGCCGTGGGCACGACGAAGGATTTGATGCCCGCGCGGCCCGCCGGCAACTCGTGGATAGTGCTGACGTCGAGGTCGCCGAAAACCGTCATGGCGACGGTGCGCGGGATGGGCGTGGCCGTGAGGACGAGCACATGCGGGGGCACGTGGCCCTTCTGCCGCAGGGTTTCGCGCTGCTCGACGCCGAAACGGTGCTGCTCGTCGACCACGACGAGGCCCAGGTCGTAGAAGCTCACGGTGTCGGACAGCAGCGCGTGCGTGCCGACGACGATCTTGGCCTGGCCGCTGACGACGCGCAGCAGGGCACGTTTGCGCTCGGCCGCGGACAGCTGGCCTGTGAGCAGGGTGGGCACGAGCTCGGCGGCGAGGTCGGGGCCGAGGGAGCGCACGATCGAGCGCAGGTGCTGCGCCGCCAGGACCTCGGTGGGCGCGAGCAGCGCCGATTGGCCGCCCGAATCGGCCACGGCCAGCATCGCGCGCAGGGCGACGAGCGTCTTACCCGAGCCCACCTCACCCTGCACGAGACGGTTCATGGGCGCGGGGCTGCCCAGGTCGAAGAAGATCTCGGAGCCCACGGACTGCTGGTCGCCCGTGAGCGAGAACGGCAGCGCGTCGTCGAAGCGGTCGAGCAGGCCGCCATCCTTCGGCACACGCACGGTGGCGATGCGTGCGCGATCGCTCTGGCGTTGCTGCAGAAGCGCCGCCTGCAGGATGAACGCCTCGTGATACCGCAACGTGTCGCGCGCACGCATGAAGTCGGCGTCTTTCTGCGGGCGGTGCATGAGTTCGTAGGCCTCGCCGAGACCGAGCAGCTGCTCTTCGGCCCGCACCTCGGCGGGCACCGGGTCGTCGAGGGAGGGCAGCTGGTCGAGCACCAGCTCGACGGACTTCTGCACCTGCCAGCTGGCGATCGTCGACGTGGCGGGATAGATGGGAATGGGCATCTGCGCCCACTTCTTGGCCGCCTGCGAATCGGCCGGCCGCGTTGCCTCGTCGAACAGCTCATAATCGGGATGCGCGAGCTGCAACGCCCCGCGATAAGCCCCGACCTTGCCCGCGAAAATGCCCCGCACACCGGGCGACAGGTCCTTGGCCCGCCACGCCTGATTGAAGAACGTGAGGGTGAGGATGCCTTCGCCGTCGGTGATCTTGACCTCGAGGATGGACCCGCGGCGGGCCCGCATGGGTCGCTCGCGCACCTCGATGACCTCGGCCACGATCGTCACCGCATCGCCGATGGGCAGCTGGTCGAGCGCCGTCAACTCGCCGCGGCGGGCATAGCGCCTCGGGTAGTGCGCCAGCAGGTCGCCGACCGTGCGCAGGCCGAAGGCCTTCTCGAAGGCCGTGGCCGTGCGCCCGCCGAGAATGCCCGACAGCGCGGCATCAAGCGGGGACTCGGTCATGCGTCGAGTCTATTCGGGGCCACCGACATCGGCCGGTCGTCCCGCTATCGTGGAGCGGTGACCCGAATCGTCGCCGGCGCGGCCGGATCCCTCACCCTGCAGGTGCCGAAGCGCGGCACCAGGCCCACGAGCGACCGCGTGCGCGAGGCCATCTTCTCGGCCCTCGACGCCCGTGATCTGGTGCGGGGCGCGCGCGTTCTCGACCTGTACGCAGGGTCCGGGGCGCTGGGGCTCGAGGCCGCGAGCCGCGGGGCCGTCCACATCGACCTGGTCGAGCGCGGGACCGAGGCGGCGCAGGTGTGCCGCCGCAACGCGACGGTCGTGCGCAAGGCGCTGGCTAGCGACATCCCGATCGATGTTCATGCCAAGTCGGTGCAGGGGTATCTGGATGGGACACCGACGGGAAACTGGGACATCGTTTTCATCGACCCGCCCTATGACGTGGGTGAAGACGAGTTGACGGCGGTTCTCACGTCGTTGGCCCCCCTCGTCGCACCGGGCGCGAGCATCGTCGTCGAACGCAGTGCCCGCACGCCGCAACCCACGCTGCCCGCAGGCCTCGAGGTCGAGCGCCGCAAAGACTACGGCGAGACCACTCTGTGGTGGGTCGGGCCCGTCGAAGAATAGGTCATTCTGGGCGACTTGCTCCGAAGACTGCGTGCGTTGCCTCACCGCGGAATGATTGGCTCGGGCCCCCACGCGGCGACGAAGCTGGGCACCGGAGCGACATCGCACCGATATCGAGAGTCAGCCCTGCGCGCCGCTCCACGAGCTATAAGGGTCCCAACCATGCGGGTCGAGGTCGGTGCCGTCGAGGCTCACACCGTGGCCCGGCAGGACCCGGCCGATGACGGTGAAGCCCTCGGGGACGGCATCCTCGGTCGGGAACGCCGCGAGAAGTGAGTGGTCCTCTCCCCCGCGCAGCGCGAACCGGCCGTGCGGTTCGAGCGCAGTACCCGAGATATCGAGGCGCACACCGGATGCCGCGGCCAGGCGTGATGCGTCGAGGAGCAACCCGTCCGAGACATCCATCATTGCCGTGGCACCGGCCTCGGACGCGATGACGCCGTGGCCGATGGGCGGGTGCGGCGCGGTCTGGGCCCGGATGAGATCGGGGTGCTCGGTACGCAAGCGGGCCGTTGCCTCGACATCAGGATGCCCGTCGGCGTCGACGCCGTGCCGGAACAACAGGTCGAGACCTTCGGCGGCGCGGCCCATCGAGCCCGCGATTGCGAGCACATCGCCCGCGTGAGCGCCCGAACGGAGGACGGGTTCGCGACCCTCGAGGTCGCCGAAAGCCGTCACCGCGATGGTCAACGTGGCCGAGACCGAGAGGTCTCCGCCGACGACGCCACACCCCGGTGCCATCGCCGCACACCCCTCGCGGATGCCGTCGGCCAGCTGTTCGAGGAATTCGACCGGCAGGTCGGCCGTCGCCGCCAGTGCCACGACCAGGGCCGTCGGCCGGGCCCCCATCGCCGCGACGTCGGAGAGATTGGATGCCGCGGCCTTCCAGCCGAGCTCGAACGGCGTCGACCATGCCATCCGAAAATCGGGGCCGTGCACCATGAGGTCGGTCGTCACGACGAAACGTCCATCGGGGGCGCGCACGACGGCGGCATCGTCGCCCGGGCCGACGAGCGCCGCATCGGCCGCTCGAAAACGGGGCAGGATGCGGGCCAATAGCTCCGACTCTGCTGTGTGTCCGACCCGCTGGGGGTCGACGCCTGAGGACGACATATCGACAACGGTAGCCTGGAAGCGATGTCTTCCCGAAAACGCCTCCTCCCCCTCGTCAGCGCCCTGGGCGCCGTCGCGCTCGCGCTCGTCGTCACCGGCTGCGCACCGACCGTCACGGCCACCTCGGCCCCCGACGCCAACGACCCGGCGTGTGCCGACGTGACCGTGCGGCTGCCCGACACCGTGGCCGGCAAACCGCAGCGCGACACCGACGCGCAGGCGACGGGCGCGTGGGGAACACCGGCCGCCGTCCTGCTGCACTGCGGCGTCGCGGTTCCCGGGCCCACCACCGATACGTGCGTGTCGCTCAACGGCATCGACTGGATCGCCGACGACAGCGACAAACCCAACTACCGCTACACCACCTACGGCCGCACGCCCGCCGTCGAGGTGTTCGTCAACTCGGATGCCGACACGGGCGGCGTCAGCGGAACGACGGCCCTCATCGACCTGGGGCCGGCCGTGTCGACCATCCCCGCGACGAAGGCGTGCACGGGCCCCGAAGACGTTCTGGGCGGCGTCGGCTCGGACAACGGCGACCCGACCGCAACACCCGTGAACCCGGCCGAGCCGTCGACCAAACCGTCGGCCGAACCGACGACGGAGCCGTCAAACCCGACGCCCACTCCGTAAAGCCCGGCCGTAACGCCCGGCACTGTGCCGTCTCCCGCGCCGCTGGCGCACGCTGCGGCCGCACGCGGCGCGATCAGCCGCGTCGGGCGACCGCGACCTCGATGAGCTCGGTGATGAGCTCGGGGTAGCTGAGACCCGACGCCATCCAGCACGTCGGGAACATCGAGATGGGCGTGAACCCGGGCATGGTGTTGATCTCGTTGACGACGAGGTCGTCGCCCGAGAGGAAGAAGTCGACGCGGGCCAAACCCTCGGCGCCGATGGCGTCGAAAGCGCGCACGGCGACGTCTTGCAAGCCCGCGAGCTCGGCGTCGGTCAGCGCGGCCGGGCACACCAGCTCGATGCCGGGGGCGTCGAGGTATTTGGCGTCGAAGTCGTAGAAGTCGCGGCCCGTGATGATGACCTCGCCGGCCACGGAGGCGCGCGCGGGTTCGCCCGGGCGGCCGCCGAGCACGGCGATCTCGACCTCGCGGCCCGGCATGCCCGATTCGATGAGCACCTTGTCGTCCTCGTCGAAGGCGATACCCATGGCACGGTGCAATTCGGCGACGTCGCTGACCTTGCTGACCCCGACGCTCGATCCGGCGCGAGCCGGCTTCACGAACACGGGCGCGCCGAGCTGCTCGAGCGCCTGCTCGGCCACCGACGGTTCGGTGGCATAGTCGAGGGCCGTGATCGTGCGCCACGGGGCGACCTGGATGCCGGCCTGCTGCAGCACCGTCTTGGTGAAGTGTTTGTCCATCCCGAGGCTCGAGGCGAGCACACCCGATCCGACATACGGGATGTCGGTGAGCTCGAGCATGCCCTGGATGGTGCCGTCCTCGCCGTAGGGACCGTGCAGGATCGGGAACACCAGGTCGATATCGCCCAGCACGTCGACCGTGCCGTCCTCGCGCACGACGCGCAGCGTGCGGGAACGCGTGCTGTCGGGCCACTGCACGCGCGTGCCGTTGTCGAGCACCTCGGGCAGCTTCGCGGCGTTGAGTGCGAAGCGCGACGGGTCGTCGACCTCGAGCACGAACGCGCCGTCCCGCGTGATCCCCACCGGGATCACGTCGTAGCGCGTGCGGTCAATTGCCGCCAGAACCCCGCCCGCCGTGGCGCAGCTGATGGAGTGCTCGCTGGAACGGCCGCCAAAGAGAACTGCCACCGTCGGCTTGGGGTTCATCGTTCGTCCTTTCGCCCTGAGGTTCATCAGAGTCGGTGGTGAGGTGAGGGGCGATGTCTTTCGGGTTGAGAGTACCGTTCAGCACCTGTTCGACCTGTTGGACGATCGGCATGTCGACGCCGATGGTTCGCGCGAGTTCGAGAATGGGGGCCACGGATGCGAGGCCCTCCGCCGTCTGCTGCATCTGCTTCACGACGGCGTTGAAGCTGTAGCCCTGGCCGAGCAGGCGACCCGCCGTGTTGTTGCGGGACAGCGGGGACTGGCAGGTGGCGATGAGGTCGCCGAGCCCCGCGAGACCCGACAGCGTCTCGGCTTTAGCGCCGTGGGCGACCGCGAAGTCGGTCATCTCGACGAGACCACGCGTGATGATCGACGCCTTCGTGTTCTCGCCGTAGCCGACGCCGTCGACGATGCCGATGGCGACGGCGATGAGGTTCTTGAGCACGCCGCCGAACTCGGTGCCGATGACATCCGTGTTGACGAATGTGCGGAAGTAGCGGTTGCGCGCGAGCAGGGCCACGGCTTGGGCGGTCTCGAGGTTCGACGACGAGATGACGGCCGCGGTGGGCTGTTCCTTCGCGATCTCGAGGGCCAGGTTGGGGCCCGAGGCCACGGCGATGCGGGAGGGATCGATGCCGAGACCTTCTTCGAGCACCTGGCTCATGCGCAGGCCCGTGCCTTTTTCGACGCCCTTCATGAGCGAGACGACGATGGTGTCGGGGCCGATGAGCGGCTTGAGAGCGACGAGGTTGTCGCGCAGCGTCTGGCTCGGCACCGAGACGTAGATCTGCGCGGCACCGCGCACGGCGGCGGCGAGATCGCTTTCGGCGGTCAGGTTCTCGGGCAGCGTGACGCCCGGTAGGTAATCACTGTTGCGGTGGCGCAGGCGGATGTCGTCGGCCAGCTCGGGGCGGCGCGCCCACATGGTGACGTTCGTGCCGCCGTCGGCGAGGATCTTGCCGAAGGTCGTGCCCCAGCTGCCGGCACCGATGACGGCGACGCGTGTCGCGCCGGCGGGTTTACGACTCAAAGCGGCCCGTCTCCTTCTGGTTGTGCTTGGACGGGTCCCAGCGCTCGGCTGGTGCCTTCTCGCCGCGCAGCTGCTCGAGCAGCTTCGTGATGTCATCCATCACCGCGGAGGTCGCCTCGGTGAGCGTTGCCGAGTCGAGCGGGCGGCCGGCGAACGCCGACAGGTCGACGGGCTCGCCGAGCAGCAGGTCGATGCGCTTGGGCGGGAAGAAGTTGATCTTCTTCGAGTAGCGCGCCATGACCTTCTGCGTGCCCCAGTGCGCGATGGGGTAGACCGGGATGTCGTGGGTGAGCGCGATGCGCACCGCTCCCGTCTTGCCGCGCATGGGCCACATGTCGGGGTCGCGCGTGAGCGATCCCTCGGGGTAGACGATGACGCCCTGCCCGGCCTTGACGAGCTGGGCCGCGGCGGACACGGGGTCGTTGCCGCGCGTCGAGCCTTCGCGCTCGACCGGGATCTGCCCCGCCTTCTTCAGCGTCCAGCCGAGGAGCTTGTTCTTGAACAGCCCCGCCTTGGCCATGAAGCGCGGCGCGCGGCCGATCTTCCACACCGCGAGGGCGACCACGATGGGGTCGATCTCGCTGTAGTGGTTGGGCGCCAGGATGAAGGGCCCCGTGCGCGGAAGCATCTCGGGGTTGCGGATCTTGAGCCGCATCATCGACCACGAGACGGGTACCACGATCGCCGCGAGGGGCCACAGGAAGGAGGGTTTCGCCTTCTCGGGGCCCGCTCGCAGTCGGCCGGGTCGAGGGGTCAGCTCGGACTTCTGGTCAGGCATGGGTTCAGCCTTCGAGAACGAAGTCGGCTCCCAGCTGTTCCAGCTTGGTGATGAACTTCTCGTAGCCGCGGCTGATGATGCCGACGTTCGAGACGGTGGAGGAGCCTTCGGCGCTCAGCGCCGCGATCAGGTGCGAGAACCCGCCGCGCAGGTCGGGCACGACGATGTCGGCGCCGTGCAGCTTCGACGGACCGGAGATGACGGCCGAGTGGTTGAAGTTGCGCTGACCGAAGCGGCACGCCTGGCCACCCAGGCACTCCTTGTGAATCTGGATGGTGGCACCCATGTCGACCAGGGCGTCGACGAAGCCGAAGCGCTGTTCATACACGGTCTCGTGCACGATCGAGACGCCCTCGGCCTTGGTCAGGGCGACCACGAGGGGCTGCTGCCAGTCGGTCATGAAGCCGGGGTGCACATCGGTCTCGATCACCACGGGGCGCAGCGGCGTGCCGGGGTGGTAGAAGCGGATGCCGTCGTCGTGGATCTCGAACTTGCCGCCGACCTTGCGGAACACGTTGAGGAACGTGAGCATCTCGGCCTGGCGTGCGCCGCCCACGAAGATGTCTCCGTCGGTGGCGAGAGCGGCGGCAGCCCAGCTGGCCGTCTCGTTGCGGTCGAACAGGGCGCGGTGCGTGTAGCCCTCGAGGCGGTCGACGCCCTCGATGCGGATGACGCGGTCGGTGTCGACCGAAATGATCGCGCCCATCTTCTGCAAGATGTTGATGAGGTCCATGATCTCGGGCTCGATGGCGGCGCCACGCAGCTCGGTGATACCCGCCGCGCGCACGGCCGTGAGCAGGACCTGCTCGGTGGCGCCGACGCTCGGGTAGGGCAGCTCGACCTTGGTGCCCGACAGGCCGTTGGGGGCCGTCATGCGGATGCCGCTCGGCAGCTTCTCGACCACGGCACCGAACTGGCGCAGCACCTCGAGGTGGTAGTCGATGGGGCGGTCGCCGATGCGGCAACCACCGAGGTCGGGGATGAAGGCCTCGCCCAGACGGTGCAGCAGCGGGCCGCAGAAGAGGATCGGGATGCGGCTGGAGCCCGCGTGCGCGTCGATGTCGGCCATGTGCGCCGACTCGACGGCCGACGGGTCGAGAAGCAGCGTGCCCTCTTCGTCGCCCGGGGTGACCTTGACGCCGTGCACCTCGAGCAGGCCGCGCACGACCCGCACATCGCTGATGTCGGGAACGTCGCGCAGCACGCTGGGCGTCTCGCCGAGAAGGGCGGCGACCATGGCCTTGGTCACCAGGTTCTTGGCACCCTTCACCTCGATCCGTCCGCGAAGAGGCCGCCCACCACGAATGGTGATGCGGTCACCCTTGAGGCCGACGCTCGCGCCGGCTCGGGAGGAATCTTGAAGAAGAGTAGTCATTTTCACCTGTATTACTTCGTTATCTGGCGGGAAGAGTCTTCGGGCGCCAGGGTGCTCGGGTTTCTTCGAATGCGGTGATCTGTGCTTCGTTGCGCAACGTCAGTCCGATGTCGTCGAGACCTTCGAGCAGCCGCCACCTAGTGTAATCATCGATGTCGAAAGAGACTGTGAGGTCGCCCGCCGACACGGTCTGTGCAACCAGATCGACGGTGAAGCTTATTCCCGGCTGTGCGTCGATGACGGCCCACAGCTTCTCGATGTCATCCTCGGCCACCTGGGCCGCGAGAAGGCCCTGCTTGCCCGAGTTGCCGCGGAAGATGTCGGCGAATCGCGGGCTCAAGACGACCTTGAAACCGAAGTCGCGCAACGCCCAGACGGCGTGTTCGCGCGACGAGCCGGTGCCGAAATCGGGGCCGGCGACCAGAATGCTGGCGCCCTGGAACGGGGCCTGGTTCAGGATGAACTCGGGGTCTTGTCGCCATCCCGCGAACAGCGCGTCTTCGAAGCCCGTCTTGGTGACGCGCTTGAGGTAGACGGCGGGGATGATCTGGTCGGTGTCGACGTTGGACCGCTTCAGCGGGGCTGCGATGCCCTCGACGGTGATGAATTTCTCCATGATCAGTTCTCCAGGTCGCTCGGGCTCGACAGGGTTCCGCGGATGGCGGTGGCCGCGGCCACGAGCGGCGACACCAAGTGCGTGCGCCCGCCCTTACCCTGGCGGCCCTCGAAGTTGCGGTTGCTCGTGGAGGCGCAGCGCTCCCCCGGGGCGAGTTGGTCGGGGTTCATGCCGAGGCACATCGAGCAGCCGGCGAAGCGCCAGTCGGCACCGAAGTCTTTGAAGATCTGGTCGAGACCCTCGGCTTCGGCTTCGAGGCGCACGCGGGCCGAGCCCGGCACGACCATCATGCGCACGTTGTCGGCCTTCTTCTTGCCCTTGATGATCTGGGCGGCGGCGCGCAGGTCGTCGATGCGGCTGTTGGTGCACGAACCTAGGAACACCGTGTCGACGGGGATCTGCTTCATGGGCGTGCCTGCAGCGAGGTCCATGTATTCGAGCGCGCGCTCGGCGGCGGCGCGCTCGTTGGGGTCCGAGATCTGCGACGGGTCTGGCACATTCTGCGAGAGCGAGACGCCCTGGCCGGGGTTGGTGCCCCACGTGACGAACGGCTCGAGCTCGTCGGCGTCGAGGAACACCTCGGCGTCGAACACGGCGCCCTCGTCGGTCGGCAGGGTGCGCCAGTATTCGACGGCGGCATCCCAGTCGGCACCCTCTGGCGCGTGCGGGCGACCCTTCAGGTAGGCGAACGTGGTCTCGTCGGGTGCGACCATACCCGCGCGGGCGCCGGCCTCGATCGACATGTTGCAGATCGTCATGCGGCCCTCCATCGAGAGAGCGCGGATGGCGGAGCCACGGTATTCGAGCACGTAACCCTGGCCACCGCCCGTGCCGATCTTGGCGATGACGGCCAGGATGATGTCCTTGGCCGTGACACCCTCGCGGAGCGTTCCCTCGACGTTGATGGCCATGGTCTTGAACTCTTTGAGCGGCAGCGTCTGCGTGGCCATGACGTGCTCGACCTCGCTCGTGCCGATGCCGAATGCCATGGCACCGAAGGCTCCGTGCGTGGAGGTGTGCGAGTCGCCGCACACGACCGTGATGCCGGGCATGGTCAGGCCGAGCTGGGGGCCGACGACGTGCACGATGCCCTGTTCGATATCGCCCAGCGAGTGCAGGCGGATGCCGAATTCTTCGGCGTTGTTGCGCAGCGTCTGAATCTGGGTGCGGCTCGTCAGGTCGGCGATGGGCTTGTCGATCGCGACGGTCGGCGTGTTGTGGTCTTCCGTGGCGATCGTGAGATCGGGCCGACGCACGGGGCGCCCGGCCAGGCGCAGGCCGTCGAAGGCCTGGGGGCTCGTGACCTCGTGCACCAGGTGCAGGTCGATGTAGATGAGGTCGGGCGTGCCGTTCTCGCCCTTCACGACGAGGTGGTCGGCCCAGACCTTCTCGGCGAGCGTGCGCGGGCCGGCGTTGTCGGTGGCGACCGCTGAGGCCGAGGCCTGTGTGTCGGCGACGACAGCCTGATCGGGCTGACTTGTCTGATCGGGCTGACTCTGGCGATCGGGCTGCCCGGCGAGGTTCGCGGCGCCCGTCGTGGAATCGGCGCTCGCAACCGGCGTGCCGGATGCTGACGTGTTCGATGTCTGCTGCATTGACGTTTTCCTTCGAGAAAGGGGGTGGTCAGGCACCGCCAAACTCCGCGTCGAGGGATGCCTGGAACTAGGCCTCGTCGCGGCAGCTAAGAAGGAGCAGACCGAACAACATCCCGTCAGACTACCATCCTGACGCTCGCCTAGACGTCGTCGGAGGGGGCGTGTACGGGCGGGGCCGTGACGCCGCGCTTGCGGTCGCGCCGGTCCTTGATGAGGCTCGCGATGGTGGCGATGGCCATGGCGCCGATGATGACGGCGAGCGACGTCCAGGTGTCGATCTCGGGCGCCCACTCGATGTGCTTTCCGCCGTTGATGAAGGGCAGCTCGTTCTCGTGCATGGCGTGGAAGAACAGCTTGACACCGATGAACGCGAGGATGAAAGCGATGCCGTACTTGAGGTAGTCGAGGCGGTCGAGCAAGCCGCCCAGCAGGAAGTACAGCTGGCGCAGGCCCATGAGCGCGAACACGTTGGCCGTGAACACGATGAACGGGCTCTGCGTGATGCCGAAGATGGCGGGGATCGAGTCGATGGCGAAGATGAGGTCGGTCGTGCCGATGGCGATGAAGACCACGATCATGGGCGTGAAGAAACGCTTGCCGTTGATGGTGGTGCGGATCTTCGACCCGTCGAACTCGTCGGTGACCTTGAGCTTGCGCTTCAGGAAGGTCGTGAGGCGAGTCTCGCCGTCCTCGGCGTCGTCGTTGTGACCGAAGGCCTGGCGGAACGCCGTGACCAGCAGGAACGCGCCGAAGATGTAGAAGATGAAGCTGAACGATTCGATCAGCTGTGCGCCCAGAAGGATGAAGATTCCTCGCAGCACGAGAGCGATGATGATGCCCACCATGAGCACCTCTTGCTGGTATTTGCGCGGCACGCTGAAACGAGCCATGAGGATGACGAAGACGAAGAGGTTGTCGATCGACAGGCTGTATTCGGTCAACCATCCGGCCAGGAACTGCCCCGCGAACTCACCGCCCGCGAACTGCAGCATGAGAAAAGCGAAGACGAGCGCCAGCCCGACGTAGAAGACCACCCAGAGGGTCGCCTCCTTCATCGAGGGGATGTGCGGGCGCTTCACGACGTAGAGCAAGTCGAAGGCCAGCACCAGCAGCAGAACGACGTACGAGCCGATCTCGAACGGAAGGGGCAGAACGGGATGCATCGGCACGACGCCTTTCAGAGGGGGTGCGCCCGGGCGCACGACGATGATCGAAAGTCTCTCCCGCGCCGATGGTGCCGGCGCCCCGTGCCCGGAACCGCGAAGATGCGGTTCGTGATGACGATCACGGTGTGAGTGGGATACTCCCCTTCGCAAGGGTCAAGCATAGACCCGGGGACGACGACGGGGTGGATGCTCGAGCATCCACCCCGTCTGTGTGCAACCGGCCGCCCGAGGCGACTAGCGGTTGCGGGTGCGTTTGGCCGCCTGCGCGTCGGGATCGGGCACGGGCAGGGACGCCAGCAGCGTGCGCGTGTAGTCGTTGCGCGGCGCCGTGAGGATCTGCTCGCTCGTGCCCTCTTCGACGAGTTCGCCGTGATAGAGCACCCCGATGCGGTCGGCCAGAAGGTCGACCACGGCAAGGTCGTGCGAGATGAACAGGGCCGCGAAACCGAACTCACGCTGGATCTCGGCGAAGAGTTCGAGCACGCGCGCCTGCACCGACACGTCGAGCGCCGAGGTGGGCTCGTCGGCGATGAGCAGCTTCGGGTCGAGCGCGAGCGCACGGGCGAGGCTGGCGCGCTGACGCTGTCCACCCGAGAGCTCGTGCGGGTAGCGGGCACCGAACGCCTTCGGCAGCTGCACGGCCTCGAGCAGTTCGCCGACCTTCTTCCGCGTCTCGCGTTCGCCGAGCGAGCGCCGGTGGATGCGCAGCGGTTCGGCCACGCAATCGGCGATCGTGAGCAGCGGGTTGAAGCTCGACGCCGGGTCTTGGAACACGAAGCCGATGTCTTGGCGCGTCTTCTTGAAGTGACGCTCCTTCACACCGTTCATCTCCGTGCCGAGCACCGTCAGCGAACCGCCCGTGACCTGCGTGAGCCCCGCGATGGCGCGACCGATCGTGGTCTTTCCGCTGCCCGACTCCCCCACGAGGCCGAGCACTTCGCCCGCGCGGATCTGGAACGAGACGCCGTCGACGGCCGTGAACGAGCCGCGGCCGAGGCGGCCGGGGTATTCGATACGCAGACCGGATGCCTCGACGAGCGTTTCGGCCGTCTCGAGCGATTCCTTCTTGGCGCGCTCCTCGGCCGAACCGTGCACGCGCTGGCCGATGCGGGGCACCGACTCGAGCAGCTTGCGCGTGTAGTCGGCCTTCGGCGCAGCGAACAGCTCGCGCACGGGCGCCTCTTCGACCAGCTCGCCCTGATACATGACGGCGACACGGTCGGCCAGGTCGGCCACGACACCCATGTTGTGGGTGATGAGCACGATGGCCGCGCCGAACTCGTCGCGGCAGCGGCGCAAGAGGTCGAGGATCTCGGCCTGCACGGTGACATCGAGCGCCGTGGTGGGCTCGTCGGCGACGATGAGGCCGGGGTTCAGGACGAGCGCCATGGCGATGACGACGCGCTGCTTCTGCCCGCCCGAGAACTGGTGCGGGTAGTAGTCGACGCGCGTCGACGGGTCGGGGATGCCGACCTTGCCGAGGATCTCGATGGCCTGCTGCCGAGCCTCTTTCTTCGAGACCTTGTTGTGGGCGCGGATGCCCTCGGCGATCTGCCATCCGACCGTGTAGACGGGATTGAGCGACGTGGACGGCTCCTGGAAGACCATTGAAACGTCGCGGCCGCGCACCTCGCGCAGACCCTTGCGGTCGAGCGAGAGGATGTCGTGCGAATCGCTGCCGTCGCGGCGCGCGAGGATGACCGCTCCCCCGGCCGTCGCCGTCTCGGGCAGGAGGCCGAGGATGGTCTTCGCCGTGACGGTCTTACCGCTGCCGGACTCGCCCACGATGGCGAGGACCTCGCCGGGGGCAACGCTCAGGCTGACGCGGTCGACGGCTTTGACCGCTCCCGCGTCGGTCGAGAACGAGACGTCGAGCTGCTCGATCGTGAGCACGGCGGCCGGACGGGTGGTCGAGGCATCCGCCCCGGGTGTTGTGACTGCGCTCATGGCCTGGTCTCGATTCCGTCGTCGCCGAATGTTTCTCCCGATTCGAGGCCGCCGAGACCCGCGGGTCCGGCGGTCTGTGCGCCACCCGGGACGACCGAGGTGGCGGCAACGGTTCCGGATGCCGCGGCGACACGTCGTCGCCCACGCAGACGCGGGTCGGCCAGGTCGTTCAGGCTCTCACCCACGAGCGTGACGCCGAGCACCGCGAGGACGATGGCGATGCCCGGGGGAAGAGCCGTCCACCACACACCCGACGACACGTCGACGATGGCCTTGTTGAGGTCGAAGCCCCACTCGGCGGCCGACGTCGGCTCGATGCCGAAGCCCAGGAAGCCGAGGCCCGCGAGCGTGAGGATCGCCTCGGAGGCGTTGAGCGTGAAGATGAGCGGCAGCGTGCGCGTGGCGTTGCGGAGCACGTGGCGGAAGATGATGCGCGCGTTGCTCGCACCCACCACCTTTGCGCTCTCGACATACGCCTCGGATTTGATGCGCACGGTCTCGGCGCGGATCACCCGGAAGTACTGCGGGATGAATACGACCGTGATCGAGATGGCGGCCGCGAAGACGCCACCCCAGAGGCTCGACTGTCCGCCCGAGATGGCGATCGACATGACGATGGCGAGCAGCAGCGTGGGGAACGCGTAGATGGCGTCGCACACGACGACGAGCACGCGGTCGAGCCATCCGCCGAAGTATCCCGACACGAGGCCGAGGAACACGCCGACGAAGATCGACAGGATGACGGCGACGATGACGACCGACAGAGCCGTCTGCGCGCCCCAGATGGTGCGGGACAGCACGTCGTAGCCGCCGACCGTGGTGCCGAACAGGTGGTCGGCACTCGGGGCCTGCTGCGAACCGAAGGCTCCGTCGTCGCCGCGCAACTGCGAATAGCCGTAGGGCGCGATGACGGGAGCGAGGAGGGCCGTGAGAATGAACAGCCCGGTGACGACGAGGCCGGCCACGAGCATGAAGCGCTGGATGCCCATGCTCTGACGCACCTGGTGCACGATGGGCAACCGCGACAGCAGGCTGCGCTTGTGGTCGGGCGCGTCGGGAACGGTTTTCGGGGTCGTGACGGTCATGTCAGTACCTCACCCTCGGGTCGATGAGCGCCGCGATGACGTCGACGATGAAGTTGGTCAGCGCCACGATCACGGCGAGCAGGGCGACGATTCCCTGCACGGCCACGAAGTCACGCGCCTGCAGGTATTCGGCCAGCTGGAAGCCGAGACCCTTCCACTCGAACGTGGTCTCGGTGAGGACCGCTCCGCCGAGGAGGAGGGCGATCTGCAGGCCGATGACCGTGATGATGGGGATGAGCGCCGGACGGTAGGCGTGTTTGCGCACGAGCCGGAGCTCGCCGACGCCCCGTGAGCGCGCGGCATCCACGTAGTCGGTCGAGAGCGTGCCGATCATGTTGGTGCGCACGAGCCGCAGGAAGATGCCCGCCGTGAGCAGACCCAGCGTGATGCCGGGCAGGATGGCGTGCGCCAGGACGTCGCCGATGACGTCGGGGTTGCCGGAGCGCAGGGCATCGATCAGGTAGATGCCCGTCTTGCCGTCGAGTAGCTGCAACTCGAGTTCGGACGACGTGGTCGCTCTGCCCGACACCGGCAACCACTTGAGCTGCACCGAGAAGATGAGCTTCATGAGCAGACCCGCGAAGAACACGGGCGTGGCATAGAACAGGATGGCGAGGATGCGCAGCACGGCGTCGGGGAAACGGTCGCGGAAGTAGGCCGCGACCATGCCGAGCGGGATGCCGACGATGAACGCCACGATGAGCGCGTAGAACGCGAGCTCGAGGGTGGCGGCGCCGTAGGTGAGCACGACCTCGATGACCGGACGGTTGTCGCTGATCGTCTGGCCGAAGTTGCCGGTGAAGATCTGGCCGAGGTATTCGAAGTACTGCACGATGACGGGGCGGTCGTAACCGGCCGCGACGATGCGTTCCTGCAGCTGGGCACCCGAGAGACGGCCACCGAGGGCCGCCGTGATCGGGTCGCCCGTCGTGCGCATGAGCAGGAACACGAGCGTGACGAGGATGAAGACGGTGGGAATGATGAGCAGGAAGCGGACCAGGATGTAGCGGCCGAGGCCGCCCGATCGACGCTTCTTCGCCCGGGACGAAGGCTGTGGTGCGGGCGCTGCCGGTGTGGCTGCGGCATCCGCGAGTGTGGAGCTCAGGAGGAGGACCCTTCTTCTGTGCGGCGTGGGCCGCACTCAACGGTGTGAGCGGGTGGAGCGGCGGAACGGTGATGCGGTGATGCGGTGAAACGTGCCCGGGCCGACCGGAGCCGGGGCCGACCGCGTGAACGATCGACCCCGGCTGACCGGCTGGCCCGTCGGCCGCTCCCTCGGAGGGAAGCGACCGTCAGGGGGTGTTAGCCCTTGCTGAGCGGGGCGTAACGGAACTTGAACGACGCGTCGAGCGTGACGCCGTCGACGTCGGTGCCCGACACGGCGACCTGGGCGCCCTGCAACAGCGGCAGGGTGGACAGGTCGGCGGCCACGGCGGCCTGGATGTCCTCGATGAGCTTCGTGCGCTCGGCAGCATCAGGCGTGGAGGCCTGCTTGAGGATCATGTCGTTGACCTCGGTGTTGCTGTAGTGGTTGGCGAGGAAGTTCTCGGTGAGGAAGAACGGCGTCAGGTAGTTGTCGGCGTCGGAGTAGTCCGGGAACCAACCCAGCTGGTAGAGCGGGTAGACGTCGGCCGTGCGGTCCTTCGAGTACTGCACCCACTCGGTGGTCTGCAGGTTGACCTTGAACAGGCCGGACTCTTCGAGCTGCGACTTGATCAACGCGTACTCGTCGCCCGAGGACGGACCGTAGTGGTCGTTCGAGTACTGCAGGTTGAGCTCGACGGGCTCGGTGATGCCGGCGTCGGCCAGAACCTTCTTGGCCTTGTCGAGGTCGGGCTTGCCCGCACCGTCGCCGTACAGGTCCTTCAGAACCGTGGTGGCACCCGTAAGGCCGTCCGGAACGAAGGAGTAGAGCGGCGTGTAGGTGCCCTTGTAGACCTCGTCGGCGAGTTCGTCGCGGTCGACCAGGTCGGCGACGGCCTGGCGCACGGCGAGAGCCTTGGCCGGGTCGGCGTCGTCGGTGGTGCCACCGAACGGCTGCGTGTCGAAGTTGAAGACGATGTAGCGGGTCTCGCCGCCGGGGCCGGTGTGCACCTTGACGTTCTTGTTCTTGCTGAGGTCGTCGACGTCGGTGGCCGACAGGCTGCGGTAGGCCAGGTCGATGTTGCCTTCCTGCACCTCGAGCTTGAGGTTGGAGGACTCGGCGTAGTACTTGACGTTGACCGTCTCGGTCTTGGCCTTCTCGAGCAGACCCTTGTAGTCGGGGTTGGCCTTGTAGGAGATCAGGTTGTTGAAGTCATAGCTCGCGATCGTGTACTGACCGGCGAACGCCTCACCCTTCACGATGTCCTGGTCGGGCGTGAGAGCGTCGGCCGAGAAGACATCCTCGTCGACGATCGGGCCGGCGGGGCTCGAGAGGATCTGCGGGAAGACCTGGTCGTTCTCGCTCTTCAGCGTGAACACGACGGTGAGGTCGTCGGGCGCCTCGGTCTTGTCGAGGTTGTAGAGCAGCGAGGACGGGCCGTTCTCGTCGGCGATCTTCAGCTGGCGGTCGAACGAGAACTTCACATCGGATGCGGTGAGCTCGTTGCCGTTGGCGAACTTGAGGCCCTCTTTGAGCTTCACGGTGTATTCGGTCGGGGTGGTGAACTCGGCCGACTCGGCGATGTCGGGTTCGACGTCGGGGCTGTTCGACGGGGTGTTCATGAGGAACGGGAACACCTGGTTCTGCACGGCGAACGAACCGTTGTCGTACGACCCGGCCGGGTCGAGCGAGGTGACCTTGTCGGTGGTGCCGATCGTGAGCGACTTGGAGCCGCCGGACGAGTTGTTGCTGGATCCTCCGGCACAGCCGGAGAGGGTGAGCGCTGCAATCGCGACGCCTGCTGTGGCGGCTGCGATTCGGCGACCGGTGCGTGAAGCGGATGTCATATCCGTCTACCTCTTTCTGGGGTGGCAAGGCGCGGCACGGGCACAGTTCAACCGCGGCCGCTTTGCTGTGGTTGGGGATCATGCTTACACAGATCGCGCTCCCACGTTTGTCATTCCGGGGCTCGGCGCGCGGAAATAACATGACCGTAACCTGCCGAACAATGGCCGGAAACCTGGGATCTGCCCGAATTCGGGCACAAAAAATCCCCCTCCACGATTTCTCGAAGAGGGGGATTTTGATGCTGCGCTTCGTGAATGAAATTCACTCGTGACCCCAGCGGGATTTGAACCCGCGTTACCGCCGTGAGAGGGCGACGTCCTAGGCCGCTAAACGATGGGGCCGTTTTTGCAACTTGACGATTATGACACGGATTCGAGGCACCGGGCAAATCGAGCGAGGAGGCGTCGGCGAGGCTTGCTCACGGCCGCGCGGAGGGGTTAGCTCGAAGCATGAGACTGACCAAGCTGGAACACGCCGGACTACTGCTCGAAGACACCAACAAGAAGCTCTTCGTCGACCCCGGCATGTTCACCACTCCCCTGACCGAGGTGGCCAACACCTTGGCCATCGTGATCACGCACGAGCACCCCGACCACTGGACGCCCGAGCAGATCGAGCGCATCGTGTCGAAGAACCCCGACGTGCAGATCTTCGGACCGGCGGGCCTCGCGCAGGCGGCCCCCGATCTGCCCATCAACGTGGTGCAGGCGGGCGACGCCGTCGAGGTGGGGCCGTTCCGGCTGCGGTTCTTCGGCGGCAAACACGCCGTCATCCACTCGAGCATCCCCGTCATCGACAACGTGGGCGTGCTCGTCAACGACACGCTGTTCTACGGCGGCGATGCGCTCGACGTGCCCGAGGGCATCGAGGTCGACCTGTTGGCCGCCCCCGTCGGTGCCCCGTGGCTGAAGATCGGCGAGGCCATCGACTATGTGCTCGCCGTGAAGCCGAAGCGCACGTTCCCCGTGCACGAGATGGTGCTGTCGAAGGCCGGCAAGGACATGGGCAACGACCGCCTCAAGTGGGCGACCGAGCAGGGCGGCGGCGAATACTTTGCGGTGCAGCCCAACGAGAGCCTCGACCTGTAGCGGGCGAGAACGACGACGGCGAGGGTCGGATGCTGAGGCATCCGACCCTCGCCGTATCAGGGGTGTTGCGGGTGAAGCGACCTACGGGTTGCGCTGCGACCCGCCGGAGGACACGGTGTCGTCGGACGAGTTTGCGTGACGCGAACCCGAGAGTTGCTCCGCTCCATCCGTCGACCTGCCGTCGGCCGTGTCGTTGCCGCGGGCTTCGGAGGCCGCCAGGTGGGCGCCGGCACCCGGTTCGACGGGCTGGCCCTCGGGCACGGCAACCGTGGTCGCGAGCGGGATCTCCTTGACGAAGAACAGCAGCACGAAGGCGACGAACATGAGGGGCACGAGGATCAGGTAGACCGGCCCCAGGGCGCTGGCGTAGGCATCCGCAACGGCGTCGTGGATGGGGCCGGGCAGCGCATTGATGGCCGCCGGGGTGAGACCGTTGGTGTCTCCGACGGGAGCACCGGCCGGCAGCTGTTCGCTGAGCTGCGTGGTCAGACGCGAGACGAAGAGGCTGCCCACGATGGCCGAGCCGAACGTGGCACCGATCTCGCGGAAGAACGCGTTCGCCGCGGTGGCCGTTCCGAGGTCTTTGTGCTGCACCGAGTTCTGCACGATGAGCACCAGCACCTGCATCGACAGGCCGAGGCCGAGGCCGAGGATGGCGAGGTAGGTGCCACTCAGCCACGGCGAGGTGTCGGCCGTCATGGTGGCGAACAGCGCGAGCGCCACCATCACGAGCGCGGCACCCGAGATCGGCATCCACTTGTAGCGGCCCGTCTTGGTGATGAGGAAACCTCCACCGATGGCCGTCAGCATGAGGCCGCCGAGCATCGGCAGCAACAGCAGACCCGACTGTGTGGCGTTGACCGAGTTGACCACCTGCAGGAACGTGGGCATGTAACCGATCGCACCGAACATGCTGATGCCGATCATGAGGCCGGCGATGGTCGTGATCGTGAAGTTGCGGTCGCGGAACAGGTGCAGCGGGATAATGGGCTCGGGCGCACGCGTCTCGGCCCAGATGAACAGGCCCGCGAACAGCACGGTCGAGACGATGAGGCCGATGATGAGCGGCGAATCCCAGTCGTACTCGGTGCCGCCCCACGAGGTGACGAGCACGAGGCTCGTGGTGGCGATGGCGATGAAGATGGTGCCCAGGATGTCGAGCTGCGGTTTCTCGCGCTGCACCTTCGGCAGCTTGATGAAGACCATGGCGGTGACGATGGCCGCGATGCCGAGCGGAACGTTGATCCAGAACGCCCAGCGCCACGTGAGCACATCGGTGAACAGACCGCCGAGCAGCGGGCCGATGACGGCCGACAGGGCGAAGACCGAGCCGATGAAGCCGCCATATTTTCCGCGGTCTCGCGCCGGCACGACGTCGGCGATGATCGCCTGGGCGAGGATCATGAGCCCGCCGCCGCCGATGCCCTGGATGGCCCGGCCCGCGATGAGCCACGGCATGTCCATGGCGAAGCCGCCCACGAACGAACCCACGACGAAGATTGAGAGCGCCGCGATGAAGAGCGGTTTGCGCCCGATGAGGTCGCCGAGCTTGCCATAGACGGGCATGACGATCGTGACACCCAGGATGTAGGCGGTCGCGACCCAGAGCATGTGGTTGACGCCGTCGAGGTCGCCCACGATGGTGGGGAGCGCGGTGCCGAGGATGGTCTGGTCGAGCGATGAGAGGAACATCGCGACC
Organism: Okibacterium fritillariae; assembly: GCF_052783725.1. Lineage (NCBI taxonomy): Bacteria > Bacillati > Actinomycetota > Actinomycetes > Micrococcales > Microbacteriaceae > Okibacterium > Okibacterium fritillariae. The sequence goes on along the minus strand of NZ_CP199917.1, from coordinate 1,331,760 downwards.
ATGAGGGCGATCAGGATCGGGATGACCTTGACCTGAGGGGTCGCGGAGGCGGCGTCGGTTTTCTTGGGCGGCGGAGCCGTCGTACTGTCGTGATTCGTCACGCTGTTTCCCTGTCTCGAAGGATTCTGGTGGTGTTCTCGACGGCTCTGTCGAAGTGGACGGCGAGGGGTTCGCCGCCCAGGTCTTCGCCCCATGCTCGGAACGATTGGTGGAAGAACGCGCCCATGATCGCGAGGATCGTGTAGGAGTCGCGTGCGATTTCGGCCTCGGTGTGCCCCTGGCGCCGCATGACGTCGGAGACGAACGACGTGAAGTCGCGCTCGAGCGAGGTCATCTTCTCGAACTCGCGCTGCAGAAGCTCGGGATGCTGGGCCAGAACCTCGTGGCGCTTCTTGTTGACGCTCTGGATGGAGGCGTCCCCGTCGCGGTCGAGCGCGCGCAGCTTCTGCCGGAACACGTCGATGACGACCGTCAGGGTGTCGACCCCGGAGTAGTCGGCCAGGTCGACCTCGGGCAGCGGCTCGCGCTCGCGGTGCACGCCGAGGAAGGCGTCGTCCTTGTTGCGGAAGTAGTTGAAGAAGGTGCGCGGCGTGACGTCGGCGCGTTCGGCGATCTGCTCGACCGTGACGGCGTCGAACCCGTGGGCGTGCACGAGCGAAACCGCCGCAGCCTCGATGGCCGCGGCGGTTCGTTGCTTCTTGGTCTCACGAAGTCCGGGTTGTGTCACGTATCCGATTTTTGCACAGTGTGCAATCTTTCACAATGTGCAAGTTACGACTTCGCCGCGGCGGGGACGGGAGTCTCGGCTGCAGCGGGCGTCGCGGCATCCACACCGTCCGAATCGACGCGGTCGATGGAGGCGCGCTCCCCCGGGTCGGCGTGGTCGTCGACGCTCATGGTGTTCTCGTCGAAGGGGCGGCGGCCGGCCAGCACCTCGCGCACCTGGTCGCGGTCGATCTGATGCGTCCACGTGCCGACCAGCATCGTGGCCACGGCGTTCCCCGTGAAGTTGGTCAGGGCGCGGGCCTCTGACATGAAGCGGTCGATGCCGACGATGACGCCCACGCCATCCACGAGATCGGGGCGGTGCGCCTGCAGACCGCCGGCCAGCGTGGCGAGCCCGGCCCCCGTGACACCCGCCGCGCCCTTCGACGCGATCATCATGAAGAGCAGCAGCGAGATCTGCTCGCCGAGAGACAGCGGGGTTCCCATGGCGTTGGCGATGAACAGCGACGCCATGGTGAGGTAGATGGCCGTGCCGTCGAGGTTGAACGAGTAGCCGGTCGGCACCGTGATGCCCACGACGGGCTTCGACACGCCCACGTGCTCCATCTTGGCGATCAGCCGCGGAAGCGCCACCTCGCTCGACGAGGTCGACACGATCAGCAGATATTCGCGGCCCAGATATTTCATGAGGCGGAAGATGTTGACACGCGTGACGAGCATGAGGATGCCGCCGAGGACGATCACGATGAACAGGATGCACGTGATGTAGAACGCGATCATGAGCGTGCCCAGACCGATGAGCGCCTGCACCCCCGTGGCCCCGACGACGGCCGCGATGGCCCCGAAGGCGCCGACGGGAGCCACCCACATGATCATGGCGAGCACCCGGAACACGAGCGCCTGGATCTGGCGGATGGCGTCGAGGATGGGAGCGCCCTTCGAGCCCATCTTCTGCAGCGCGAACCCGACGAGCAGCGCGACGAAGAGCACCTGCAGGATGTTGCCCGACGTGAACGACGAGATGAGCGTGGTGGGGATGACCCCGAGGATGAAGTCGGTGGTCGACTCGGATTTGAGCTCGGAGGTGTCGTAGCTGGCGCCCTGGATGTTGAGCGTGTCGCCCGGGTGGATCAGGTTGCCGACGACCATGCCGATGCCGAGCGCGAACGTCGACATGATGATGAAGTAGCCGAGCGCCAGCCCGCCGACCTTGCCGACCGTCGCGGCCTTGGCGATCGACCCGACGCCGAGCACGATGGTGCAGAAGATGATGGGTGCGATCATCATCTTGATCAGGGCCACGAAACCGTCGCCGATGGGTTTCAGGCCCACGGCGAAATCCGGGGCCGTGAGGCCGACCGTGATGCCCGCGGCGACGGCCACGATCACGAAGATGTAGAGGTAGTGCGAGCGCTCAAGCCGTTTACGCGGCTTCTGGCCGCGGCCGAGCGGGGGGATGCGATGCGTCGTTGCCATGAGAGTTCCTCCTCCGCCGTCACTTCTTCGTAGACGGCGATCACGTTGGTCCCCAGTGTGCGGCGGCCCGGCGCGGTCTCAGACGTTGTGTTCATATTGTTCTCGCCGCGCGACGGGCGGGTCGGGGACGGGCGCTCTATCGTGAAGCGAGCAGACTTTTCCGACGGAGTGAGAGCGGCCATGACATCCCTGTTTCGACGCTGGAGCATTTCGGCGCGGCTGTTCGCGCTGCAGCTCGTGTTCGTGGTGCTCGTATCGGCCGTCGTCTCGGTGTGGCTGTGGCTCGACGCGCGGTCGGATGCCGAGGCGGATGCAGCCGCGCACACCCGGGCGGTCGCGGCATCCATCGCCGACAACCCGTTCGTGCAGGATGCGTTGGCCGAGGCATCGACGGCGGCCGGGCCCGCTGCGGCTTCTGCTGCGGCGGCCGCGTCTGCGAGTGCGACCCTGCAGCCTTATGCCGAGAAGCTCATGCGCGACACGTCGACCGATTTCATCACCATCATGGCGCCCGACCGCACGCGCTACACGCACCCGGACCGCGGCGAGATCGGACGCCCCTTCATCGGCACGATCGGGCCCGCGCTCGAGGGGCGCACCTTCTCGGAGACGTATGCGGGAACGCTCGGGCCGTCGGTGCGGTCGGTGGCGCCCGTCTATGCCGAGCTGCCGGCCGGCCCGAGCGAAACCGGCGGGTCGGATGGGGCGACCGTGACGTCTCCTCAGATCGTGGGGCTCGTGTCGACCGGCGTCACGGTGGCGTCGGTGGCGGATGCCCTGCAATCGCGCCTGCCCATCGTGCTGGGCGCTGCCGCGCTGACGATCGTGGCGGGCGCCGCGGCGTCCTGGCTGCTGTCGCGGTATCTGCGCCGGGTGACGCGCGGGCGCGGGCCCGAAGAAATGGCGCGGATGTTCGGCTACTACGAAGGCGTGCTGCACGCGCTGCACGAGGGGCTGCTCTTGGTCGACCCGGCCAAACGGCTCGTGTTGTTCAACGACGAGGCCGCCGAACTGCTCGGATTGCCGCACGAGAGCCGTCCGGGCGCGGGCCCCCGCGACACGGATGCCGTACTCCTCGGTGCGCTCGACCTGCCCGCCGAGTTGAACGCCATCCTGAGATCCGGTGAGGTGGTCGTCGACCGGGTCGTCGTGACGCGCGACCGCGTGCTCGTGGTGAACCAGGAGGTCGCCTGGGACAGCGCGGGCGGGTCGCGCTCGGCGCGCCGACCGCTCGGAACCGTGACGACGCTGCGCGACCACACCGACCTGCGGCGTTTGGCGGGCGAACTCGAGACCGCCCGCACCCCCACCGACGCGTTGCGCTCACAAACCCACGAACACTCGAACCGCCTGCACACCGTCGTGTCGCTGCTCGAGCTCGGTCGCACGGCCGAGGCCATCGACTTCGCGGCCGAACAGCTCGACCGCGGGCAAGCGCTCGCCGACGACCTCATCGCGGGCGACACCAACCCCGTGCTGCAGGCACTGCTGCTCGGGAAGGCCGCTCAGGCGTCGGAGCGCGGCATCCGGCTCGTGGTCGAGTGGGAGGAGGGCGCGGGTGATGTGGCCGTGCCGCCCGATGACCTGGTGACGATCGTGGGCAATCTGATCGACAACGCCATGGATGCGGCGGCCGCGTCGGTCGTGGCAGCCGCGGGATCTGCAGCGGCCACGACATCGACATCGATATCGACACCCACAACCATGGAAACGGAAACGGCAACGGCAACGGCAACGGCAACGGCAACGGCAACGGAGCAGTGCCGACCCGAGAAGCCGTGGGTGCGGATCGAGCTGGCGGCCGATGGAGTGCTGCGCGTGTCGGACAGCGGGCGCGGGCGCCCGTTGGCTGCCGCCGGTCTCGACACGGCGCAGATCTTCGAACGCGGTACGACGTCGAAGGAGGACGAGAAGGGGTTCGGGCGCGGGATCGGGTTGGCGCTCGTGCGGCAGGCCGTCGTGCGGTCGGGCGGGTCGATCGCGGTTCTGCCGGAAGACGACGGCGATCGCCTGACCTTCGAGGTTCGGTTGCCGCTCGCCGTTTCCGCGGCGCAGACGGGGAGGGAATCATGACCGACGTTCGCGTTCTCGTCGTCGACGATGAGGCTCTCACGGCCGAGGCGCACGCCGAATACGTGCGCCGCCTCGACGGGTTCGAGCTGGCGGGGGTGGCGACGAGCGGCACCGAGGCCATCCGGATGCTGCGCGACAGCGCCGCTGAGAGCCCGCACGTCACGGCATCCATCGATCTGGTTCTGCTCGACTTCACCATGCCCGATCTGCACGGGCTCGACGTGTGCCGCCGCATCCGCGCCGCCGGGCTCGAGATCGACGTCATCGCCATCACGGCCGTGCGCGACGTAAAGACCGTGCGGCAGGCCGTCTCGCTGGGGGTCGTGCAATATCTGATCAAACCCTTCACCTTTCGGGCCTTCGCCGACAAGATGCAGGGCTATCTGGCGTTTCGGCACAGCTTCGACGAGGCGTCGGGCGCGACGACGCAGCGCGATATCGACCGCGGCATCGCAAGCCTGCGGACGCCCGGCCGCGAGACGTTGCCGACGGGCCTGGCCGGTGAGACGCTCGACCGCGTGATCGCGCTGCTGCGCACCTCGGAGGGCCTTTCGGCCTCGGAGATCGCGGCCCAGTTGAACCTCTCGCGGGTGACCGCCCGCCGATACGTGGAGCACCTCGCAGATTCGGGCGTCGTCGAACGCGGCGCGCGCTATGGGACCCCCGGCCGCCCGGAGGTGGAGTTTCGCTGGGTCTCGACAGCCCGTTCGTGATGTACTTCGAGAATCGATGCTGAAGGAGCCCGCATGACCGTCTTCCATCCCGATCTCGCGATCGGCCGCTTCATCCCGCCGGTGTCGGTCGGGCCCCGGCTGGCGACACTGGCGCAACGGGGTGGGCGACGCGAGCGAGAGATCCCCGAGGACATGCTCATCGACGACGTGCAGGTGCCGGGCGCGAACGGTGCTCCCCCGGTGGACGTGCGGCTCTACCGCCCGCGCATCCTGAACGGTGTGGCCCCGGCCCTGCTCTGGATCCACGGCGGCGGGATGGTGTTCGGGGATCACCTGCAGGACGAGGCCTCGAACATCGCCTTCGCGCGCACGCTCGGCATCACGGTGGCAAGCGTGAACTACAGGCTCGCGCCCGCCCACCCGGCGCCGGCCGCCGTCGAGGATGCGTACGCCGCCCTCTCCTGGCTGGTCGAGGAGGCGACCGAGCGGGGCATCGACGCGTCCCGGATCGCTATCGGTGGGGCGAGCGCCGGCGGCGGTGTGGCGGCCGGGCTCGCGCTGTATGCCCACGACCGGGGCGACATCCGGCCCGCTTTTCAGCTGCTCGTCTACCCCATGATCGACGACCGCACGGTGCTGCGGACCGATATGGACACGAAGAACGTTCGGGTCTGGACGCCCGGGAGCAACCGGTTCGGCTGGACGTCCTATCTGGGCCAAGAACCCGGGTCGGCCGATGTGTCGCCGTATGCCGCCCCCGCGCGGCGTGAAGATGTCTCGGGCTTGCCGCCGGCTTGGATCGGTGTCGGCACGCTCGACCTGTTCCACGATGAAGACCTGCGCTACGCCGAACGGCTGGCGGCGGCCGGTGTGCCGTGCGAGATCACGCTCATCGAGGGGGCATTCCACGGCTTCGACGCGCTCTTTGCCCGCAAGCCGGTGTCGCGCGAGTTCTGGCGTGCCCAGGCGGCCGCACTGCGGGGCGCACTCTTCGCCTGACGATATCGTCAGAGGCGGTCGACGGCCGACGACCAGACCCAGGCGCGCTGCACCACGCCATCCGAGTCGGTCCACTCGATGTGCACGGCGCGGCTCGTCCACTCGATGGCCCGGCCCTCGATGCGCGCGGAGGTCTCGGGGTAGCGCGTCCACGCGCGCACGGGGATCGGCTGCCCGGGCCGGCGCACGGGATCGTGTTCGACGTCGAGCTCAGCATCGCTCAGGCTCACGGGCTTGGGCCGGATGAGGATCTCGGACAGCCGGCGCTCCATGAGCTTGTCGTAGTGATGCGCGTAGCGACGATTCGTGCCCATGACGACAGAATAGCCCGATTCGAACATATGTTCTAACACGCTTCGGTTGCCGGCGACTCCCCCTCCTGAGGGCAACGAGGCACAACCCGAGCGCGTCGCCGCGGAGGCCATCATCCTTCCGTGAGTGACGAGACCATACTGCGCAGGATGCGGAGAGCCGCGGCTCGATCGGCGTCGGACAGGCCGCTCAGCATTCTGACCTCGACCGACCTGACGGCCGCCGTTGCCTGCTCGAGGGAGCGGCGGCCGCGCGGCGTGAGTTTCGTGGGCAGAACCTTGCCAACGGGGGCCTCGCTCGGCCTCGTCACGAAACCGTCGCGCTCGAGCGTCTGCAGCAGCACGTTCATCGACTGCCGGGTGACGAAGGCGCCGCGGGCGAGGTCCGAGTTGGACGAGCCCGGCCGCTGCGCGAGCAGTTCGAGACACGAATAGTGCGTGATCGTCATGCCGAGGGGCCGCAGGACATCCTCCATCGCCGCGCGCAGGGCACTGGCCGCCTCTTTCAGCAGGTAGCCGAGGGATGTTTCGAGATCGATGCCCGCGTCGTCTTGACTCATGTCAATAGTCTGACATAGGTTGATGCATGTCAGATAACTGACACCAGCTAAGGAGAAGCACGATGCCCGCCACCGGACCCGATTTCATCTCACTACAGGTACGCGACCTCGACGCCTCGCAGGCGTTCTACGAGAAGTACCTCGGCCTCGTGCGTTCGCCCGCCGGGCCGCCGCACGCCGTCGTCTTCCGGACCCAGCCCATCGCCTTCGCGCTGCGCGACATCGTGCCCGGCACCGACCTCGCCGCCGCATCCCAGCCCGGAATCGGAATGGCCCTGTGGCTGCACGGCACCGAGGTGCAGCAAATGCACGACGCGCTGGCCGCCGATGGGCACACGATCGTGCAGGCGCCCATCGACGGCCCCTTCGGCCGAACGTTCACGTTCGCCGATCCGGATGGCTACCACGTGACGTTGCACGACCGCGCCTAGTCCGCGCCCAGTCCGTGCACGGCGGCATAACGGCATGACGGAGGGCCCGCTCAGAGCTATCGCTCGGAACGGGCCCTTCGGTGTTACTCACCGCGATGCGGCGCTCCCCAATGAGGAGGAGATGGTGCAGCTGATCGTGCCGGTATTACTTGGTGGCGACGGTGATCTTCGCAACACCGACGAGCATTCCGCCGGCGACCTTGTCGGTGCCGAAGGTCTCGTTCAGAAGCGCAGCAGCGTCGTCAGAGATGTGGACCGTGGTGCCCTCGAGGATCGCGTTGTCGCCATCCATCTGGAGCGGCTTCAGCGTGCCACCGTGCAGGTCGAACAGGACGGCGTCTTCAACAGCAACGGTGCCATCGACGGACACGTCACCCATGAGCTTGGAGGTGCCCGGGTCGATCACGAAGTTGCTGAGCTCGACGACCTTCGCGCCAGCGGTCAACGACAGGCCGGAACCCTCGTGGTCGATGGTGCCCTGCACGTAGGGACGGTAGTCCTCCTGCGGGTCGTAGTAGTCCACGTTGCCACCCGTGATCGGGAACGAGAACGTGCCATCGGTGAACGTGGCCGTGCCAACCGTTCCGGGAGTCAGACCCAGCGAGGTCAGAGCGTCAACGAACGACGCGTCAACGGCGACCTGCGTGTCGACACCCTTCGAGAGGTCAGGGATCGACGCAACCGGAGTGGGCGTCGCGTCAGCCGACGACGAGGAAGAGCTGGAGGGCGAGGAGCTGGACTCAGTGGAGGTGCCACCGGTCGAGCACGCGGCCAGAGAAAGGGCGAGAGCGCCAGCAGCAGCAACTCCGAGTGTGGTCTTCATGTACTTACGCATGGTGTCAATCCTTCGTTCATGTTGATGAGGCTGTGGGCGGAATGCCTGTGTGATGTGCCTGTGGTACGGGGTGTTGATAGGGGTTCGGCACCCGCCCCTGAACGGATTGGTCTACCGCGCAAAAAAGTCTCCAACCCCCGGAAACAGGCGGGAGTTGGAGACTTTTCGGCGTGCGGTTGGGCTCAGACGCTGGTGGAACCCCAGGAGGTCGACTCGCCGGCGGGGGCCGTGGCGCGGGGCACCGAAGACGGGTTGCCGTCGCGCAACTCGGGCGGCAGCATCCGGTCGGGGGCGCTCTGGAACGCGACCGGGCGCAGGAAGCGGAGCAGGGCCGCCGTGCCGACCGAGGTCGACGAATCGTTGGTCGTCGCGGGCCACGGGCCGCCGTGCTGCATGGCCGGGGTGACGGCAACACCTGTGGGCCAACCGCCGAAGAGCACGCGCCCGGCGTGGCGACTGAGGGCGAACACGAGGTGGTCGAGGTCGTCTGACTGCTCGGTGTCGCCCGCATAGACCGTGGCCGTGAGCGAACCCGGGAAGAGCTCGGGCACGAGTGCCGCGAGGTCGGTCGTGGCCGGATCGTATTCGACGACGATCGAGAGCGGACCGAAGGCCTCGTCGAGCAGGTCCTCCCCCGCCGACCGCAGCGTGTCGAGGTCGACCGAGACGATCGTGGGCGTGACCCAGCCGTGGCCGTCGCCGTCAACCTCGACCGTGCCCGCGGCGACCGGGCGCACGCCCTCGACGCCGAGGATCGTGTCGCGACGCTCGACGTAGCCCGACGTGATCTTGGGGTAGAGCAGGCGGTGGGCGGCGACACCTGCGGCGGCCTCCCGGATCGGCGCGTCGAGCTGCGCCAGAGTGCCGGTGGGCACGAAGAGGAAGCCCGGCTTGGTGCAGAGCTGGCCGGCCGAACCCGAGACGCTGGCGACGAAACCGGCGGCGAGGGCATCCGCGCCCCCGGCCGACACGAGACCGTCGCCCGTGACGAAGACCGGGTTGACGCTGCCGAGCTCGCCGAAGAACGGGATGGGGGCGGGGCGGGAGGCCGCGATATCGGCGAGCGCACGGCCGGCGCCCAGTGATCCGGTGAATGATCCGGCGGCGACGCGGGGGTCGCGCAGGGCCTCGATGCCGGCATCCTGGCCCTCGATGAGCTGGAAGGTGCCGTCGGGTATGCCGGCCTCGGCGAGCGCGCGCACGACGACCTGCGCGGTGAGACGCGAGAGTTCGGGATGTCCGGGGTGCGCCTTGAGGATCACGGGGCAGCCGGCCGCCAACGCCGCAGCCGTGTCGCCGCCCGCCACCGAGAAGGCGAACGGGAAGTTGCTGGCGGCGAAGTTGACGACGGGTCCGACCGGCACGAGGTAGCGGCGCAGGTCGGGCCGGGCACCCAGCGCGAACCCGGGGTCGGCCTCGTCGATGCGCACGTCGAGGTAGTCGCCCGCGCGCACGGTGTCGGCGAAGAGGCGCAGTTGCACGACCGTGCGGTTGAGTTCGCCGCGCAGTCGGGCCTCGGCCAGTCCGGTTTCGCGCATGCCGACGGGCACGAGCGTGTCGGCGTCGGCCGCGAGCGCATCGGCCACGGCGAGGAGCGCGTCGGCGCGGGCTGCGCGATCGGTGAGGGCGAAGGGTGTCGAGGCGGCGTGAGCGCGCGCTGCCGCGTCGGCGGCGCTCGTGACGACGCTCTGCTCCTCGGTCACCCGCGTCGCGGTGTCTGCGGACCCGGCCTTGGGGCCGTCGGGAGTGCTGTCGAGAGGGCTATGCGTCATCTTTTTCTCCTGTGAGCTATTCCTGCTGAACTATTCCAGATGGAATATTCCAACGGGAATAGTTCATCTGGAGGATCGATATTCGCGAAATCGTGTCGATGTCGGGCGCTTTGTCGGTGCGTCGGCCATCTGTGAGGGGTGGTGGTGGCGGCGGGCGGCGGGACGGCGGCCGGCGCTAAGGACGGCGGCCGGCGGTAAGGACGGCGGCGGGCGGTAAGGACGGCGGCGGGCGGTGGTGCCCGGCAAGTTGCGCCGGGTCGTTAGAGCTGGAAGCCCGTGGGGAAGGGGTCGCTCGGGTCGAGGAGGTATTGAGCCATCCCTGTCACCCAGGCGCGACCCGTGATGGTCGGGATGACCGCGGGCACACCCTCGACGGTCGTTTCGGCGATGAGGCGGCCGACGAACCGGCTGCCGATGAACGATTCGTTCACGAAGTCGGTGTCGAGGAGCAGGTCGCCGCGCGCCCAAAGTTCGGCCATGCGCGCCGACGTGCCGGTGCCGCACGGCGAGCGGTCGAACCATCCGGGATAGATGGCCATGGCATGCCGCGACAGCTCGGCCGTCGAGCCCGGCGCGATGAACTCGACGTGGTGGCAGTGGTCGACCCCGTCGATCGTCGGATGCCGCGGCGGCGCCTGCTCGTTGATGGCCGCCATGATCGCGAGCCCCGCATCGAGGATGTCGTGCTGGCGCGAACGGTCGAACGGCAACCCGACGGCGTCGAGGTCGACCATGGCGTAGAAGTTGCCGCCGAACGCGATGCTGTAGGGCACCGCACCGAGACCCGGCACCTCGATGACCTGGTCGAGCCGCTCGACGTAGCTCGGCACGTTCTCGAGCGTGACCGAATCGGCGTGACCGTCGGACACCGCCACCCGGGCGACGACGACACCGGCCGGCGTATCCAGCCGGATCGTCGTCACGGGCTCCTGCACGGGCACCATGCCGGTCTCGACCAGGACCGTCGCGACACCGATGGTGCCATGACCGCACATGGGCAGGCACCCCGACACCTCGATGTAGACGACGCCCCAGTCGCAGTCATCCCGCGTGGACGGCTGCAGGATGGCGCCCGACATGGCCGAGTGCCCGCGCGGCTCGTTCATGAGAAACAATCGCAGATCGTCGAGGTGCTCGATGAAGTGCAGGCGTTTCTCGTTCATGGTCGCGCCCGGAATCACCCCCACTCCCCCGGTGACGACACGCGTGGGCATGCCCTCGGTGTGGGAGTCGACGGCCTGGATGACCCGAGACGATCTCACGTGTTGCTCCTCAGAACTGGTGAACGGACGAACGGACGAACGGACGGACGAACGGACGGACGAACGAACGAAAGAACGGATGCTCGCTCTGCGCTCGACCGGTGAATGGCGGGCCGAGTGTTAGCGCGTGGCCAGGTAGTCGAGCGCGCGGCGCGTCTCGTGCGTGACGCGTTCGGCGTTCTCGGCGCTGAGCGGTCCGCGCGGCGGACGCGTGGGACCACCGTAGCTCTCGCCGGCGACGTCGATCGACAGCTTGATGGCCTGCACGAACTCGGTCTTCGAGTCCCAGCCGAAGACGGGCACCAGCTCGCGATAGAGCGTGCGCGCCTCGTCGATCTTGCCCGTGGTGACGAGCGTGTAGAGCTCGACCGCCTCGCGCGGGAACGCGTTCGGGTAGCCGGCGAACCAGCCGGTGGCGCCCGCGACGAGCGACTCGAACAGCAGGTCGTCGGCGCCGGCGATGACGTCGAGGTCGGTCTTGTCCTGGATCTCGAGCACGCGGCGGATGTCGGTCGAGAACTCCTTCACGGCAACCAGGTTCTCGAGCGAGGACAGCTCGGCCAGCAGGTCGGGCGTCAGGTCGACCTTGGTGTCGATCGGGTTGTTGTAGGCCATGATCGGCAGGCCGACCTCGTTGACCTTCGTGTAGTGCTCGATGACCTCGGAGCGGTTGGCGCGGTAGATGGTCGGCGGCAACAGCAGCACGCCGTCGGCACCGTCCTCGGCGGCCAGCTCGGCCCAGTGACGGGCCTGGTGCCAGCCGACACCGTGCACGCCGGCGACGACGAGGCCGCGGTCACCCACGGTGTCGACGGCCACCTGGATGACGGTGCGACGCTCTTCGTCGGTGAGGGACGAGTATTCGCCCAGCGATCCGTTGGGGCCGACGCCGCGGCATCCGTTCTCGATGAGCCAGTTGCAGTGCGCCGCGAACTTGTCGTAGTCGACGGCGAGCCCGGCGGGGGCGTTGTCGTCGGGCTTGAACGCGAGCGTCGTGGCGACGATGACGCCGCCGAGATTGAGGGGGTTCTTGGCCATGGTGGCTGTTTCCTTCCGAGGGTGTGTGTGAAAAACGTGTCGTGGTGTGGGAGGTGGATGCGACGGGCGCGGGGTGGCCGCGGTCAGTCTTCGGCCGATCGCGCGGGTCGCGCATCGGGGAGGTCGAGGGGGTCGGGCGGGTCGAGAAGATCGGGCGCGGCAGAGACGACAGCGGCATCGCGGTCAACTGTCGAGCCACCGAGGTCGGCGGCGCCGAGCGATGGCCGGGTGGATGCCGCGAGCCCCGCCAATTCGCCGAGCCGGACGGGCGACACGATGGGTCGCCGGTCGGTGCTCACGGGCGGACGGACGGGGTCGATGCCCGAGTCGCCGGGTGCAGACAAAGAAGCGTCGGGTGTGACGGCCGGGTGTTTCGCCGAGACCTTCGTCGAGACGGTCCTCGACACCGAACCGGTCGCGGATGCCGACGGAGAAGCCGGCGCAGCGTCGTGCTCGGCCGTGCGGATGAGCTCCTCGACCGTGCGGCCGCAGATGCGCGCCTGGCAGATGCCGAGGCCGGCCCGCGTGGTCAGCTTCACCGAGCGCACCCCCGTCTGCGCCGTGCGGCGGACGGTCGAGCGGATGGTTCCGCACGACACCTCCTCGCAGCGGCAGGCGATGGTGTCGTCGCGCAACCAGCCGGTCCACCCGCTGCGGATGCCGTGCGCGCGCTCGAGGCGTGCGGCAAACGCGGTGAAGGTGCGACGGCGGCGGCGATCGGCGCGCAGCGACACGTCGGCCGGATCACCGCCCGCCGCCACATGTCCCGCCACACTGCCCTCGGCCAGCGCGGCGTCGGCTCCGCCGATACTCGTGATCTCGCCCGCGGCAAAGACGCCCGGAACACTCGTACGGCCGAGGTCGTCGACGCGCACGAAACGGTCCGAGGTGATGTCGCAGCCCGCGGCGATCGCGAGTTCGAGTCGTGGCGTGAAACCGTGGCTGACGGCGACCGCGTCGGCGGCGATGCGACGGCGCGTTCCGGGGATGGGCGCCCACGAGGCATCCACCTTTTGCACGGTGACGCTGTCGACCCGGTCGGTGCCGTGCGCCTCGACGACAGCCCAGCCGGTGCGGTACGGGATGCCGTGGCGTAGGTGTCCGAGGGCGTAGTCGACGAGCTCGGGGGCCTTGCCGCGGGCGCCGAGCAGTTCGAGGGGCTTCGACGACCAGCCGCGCAGGAGGCGAGCCGGGGTCGACGCCTCGAAGACGCCGACGACGCGGGCACCCGTTTGCGTGAGCGATTTGGCGACGGGCAAGAGGAAGGGCCCGGCCCCGGCGATGACGACGCGGTCGCCGATCGAGACTCGCTCCCCCTTGGCGAGGGCCTGGGCGGCGCCGGCCGAATAGACACCCGGCAACTGCCATCCGGGAAAAGGCAGCGTGCGGTCGTGGGCACCGGTCGCGAGCACGAGGGCGTCGGGGCGGTAGGTCTGGGGCTCGCGGTCGGTTCCGTCGGGAGGGCCGACGAGCACATGAACGGTCACGGAGACCGCGCCCGCGGCGTTCTCGGCCGCAGCGTTCTCGGCCGCGGCGCCGTCGCGCGGCACAACACGGGTTGCCGCGTCGCCCGGCGAGGCGTCCAGGGTGGCGGCGCTATCCCGAGCGGCATGCAAGGTGGCGGCGCTATCTCGAGCGGCATCCCCTGTTTCGATCGCCCAGACCTGAGCTTCTGTCACGATCGTGCAGTCGGGATGCTGCGCCAACACGCCCCGGCGCCGCACAAACCCCTGCCAGCCGTGGTGCAGCCGTTCCTCGTGGGCCGCCGGACGAGCCGACGGCAGGTGCCGCCAATACTGCCCGCCGAGTTCATCCGAGGAGTCGAGCAGAGTCACCCGGGCCCCCGCGGCCAGCGCCGATTCGGCCGCCGCGAGTCCCGCCGGGCCGCCACCGACGACCAGCACGTGTCGAGCATCCGTCATGACGTCACCTCGGGAAGTTCATCGTGTTGCGTGCGCACCACGTCGCCGTCTTGCGCGCGCCGCTGGCAGGCGCGGATGTCGCGCACCCCGTTGACCTCGACGATGCAGTCGAAGCACACGCCGATGCCGCAGAACACGCCGCGCGGCGAATCGCCCACGCTCGTGCGCCGCCACGACAGCACTCCCTCGGCCAACAGCACACCGGCGATCGTCTGCCCGCGCAGGCCCGCGTGGGGCGTGCCGTCGAGCGTGAGCCCGATGCGGTCAGCAGTGAGCGGTTGCACGGGATCGTTCGAGGCCCGGATCATACGCGCGGCCATCACGCCACCTCCTCGAGGAACGGGGCCAGGCTCGGCCGGGACACCTGGAACGGAGCGGCGTCGATCGCGGGTGCGGCGCCCGTCACCTGGTCGGCCAGGAGTTCCCCGGTCGCAAGCGACAAGCCGATGCCCGCGCCCTCGTGGCCGGTGGCGTGCCACAGCCCGGGCAGGCGGTGGTCGGCGCCGACGAGAGGCAGGTGGTCGGGCATGAACGGGCGGAACCCGCCGTAGGCCCGCATGGCGCTGGCGGTCTCCAAGAACGGGAAGAGTCGTAGGGCCTTCGCGGCCACCTCGGCCAAGACGTTCACGCGCAGACTGTCGTCGAAACCGATCTGTTCGCGGCTCGACCCGATCAACACGGTTCCGGCCGCCGTCGACTCGACCACGCTGGATGTCTGCAGCGCCGCGTCGCTCGATTGCGTGGCGCCGAAGTAGTCGCCGTCATAGACCTTGTGGAAGACGCGGTGCGGCATGCGGGTCGTCACGAGCACCATTCCGCGTCGGGGGCGCACGGGCAGCGGCGCCCCCAGGCGCCCGGCCACCTCGCCCGACCAGGGACCCGCGGCGACGATGACCGCACCGGCGTCGAAACGCCCGGCCGAGGTCTCGACGCCGATGAGGCGGCCATCGCTCCCCCGCACGGCGCCGGTGACGCTGACGCCCGGTCGCACATCGGCACCCGCGAGGCGGGCCGAGGCCAGGAGCGCCTCGGTGGCGGTGACCGGCTGCACCTGGGCGTCTTCGGGGTAGAACACGGCGGCCGTGATGCCGCGGTTGAGCGAGGGCTCGAGCGCGAAGGCATCCTCGAGCGGGATGATGCGCGCGTCGACCCCCGCCGCGACCTGTCCGCGGGCGAAATCTTCGAGGGGTGCCGCGCCCTGTTCGGTGGTGGCGACCACGAGGCCGCCCTTGCGCTCGAATTCGATCGAGGGGAAGTCAGGGCCGAGTTCGTCGGCGAGCTGCGCGGCGACGGTCGGCCACAGCGACGACGCGTATTGGGCGAGGACGAGCTCGGGGCCCGCACCCTTGTCCGAGAGCAGCAGGTTGCCTTCGCCGGCCGCGCTCGTTCCGCTGGCCGCGGCCGCGCGGTCGAGCACGAGCACCGACAGGCCTCGGCGGGCGAGCGAGCGAGCCGTTGCGGCACCGACGATGCCGGCACCGACGACGATGACGTCCGTTGTCATACTCCCGCCCCCTTCGTTCGGCCCGTTCGCTCCGGCATCTGCGCCGTGTCTCTGTCTTCTCAGTAATATGTCACACATTTACTCGACGTGCACCCGTTTTCACCGGAATGACTCCGAGGTGTAACGCGCGCGTTACAAGACCGCGAGGTCGTCCTCGACCGTCTCGGCCCGGCCCGACCACCAGCCGAGCGCGTGATGGATGTGCCGGTGCATGAGAGCGCCCGCGGATTCGGCGTCGCCGTCACCCAGATAGCCGAGCAATTCGTGGTGTTCGGCGGCCGACTCGCTCAGGCGATCGCTCTCGAGCATGGCCGCCAGACCCACGAGCCGCGTGCGGCTGCGCAGGTCGGACACCATCTCGGTGAGCAGCGGATTGCCGAGCAGAGCCGTCAACTCGCGGTGGAAGACCTGGTCGGCCTCGAGGTAGGCCTTCAGGTCGCCCGTCTGCGCACCCGCGACGATCGCATCGGCGCGCGCCGCATGCTCGCTAGCCTCGTCGCGAAAACCCCGGCGCGCCAGCTCCTCCATGGCGGGAGGCTCGAGCAGTTGCCGCACCTCGACGATCTGGCGCAGGTGCTCGTCGCTCACGGCCGTCACCCGGAACCCCTTGTTGCGCACCGACTCGACGAAACCGCGCTTCTCGAGATCGAGCATGGCCTCGCGCACGGGCGTCGCCGACACGCGGAACTGCACGGCCAGCGTGGGCACCGACACGAGGGTGCCGGGCGCCAGTTCGCCCGAGATGATGGCGGCCGACAGCGTTTTCTCGACCTGCGCGCGCAGGCTCGCCGGTTGCTCAGCTCGGTGGAGCGACGTGATGGTCACGGTGCATTTCCCCTCTCAGCCCGCCGTGCGGGAGCCGGTCGGGGCGGCGCGGTGTCGACGCATCCATTCTTCGATTCCGGACGCGTCGATGGGAAGCGCCTCCGACAAGACGTCGGACCCCGACGGTGTTACGAGAATATCGTCCTCGAGGCGCACACCGATGCCCCGCAATTCGGGGGGCACGGTCTCGTCGAACGAATGGAAGTAGAGGCCTGGTTCGACGGTCAGCACCATGCCGGCCTGCATCGTCGAACCCTGGTAGGCGTCGTAGCTCGACTTCGCGCAGTCGTGCACGTCGAGACCCAGGTGGTGGCCGATGCCGCAGACCAGGTAGCGGCGGTGCTGCTGGCCCTCGGCGCTCAACGCTTCGTCGACCGACACGGGCAGGAGCCCCCAGTCGTCGAGGCCCCGCGCGATGACCTCCATGGCGGCCGTGTGGAAGTCGGTCCAGGCGCGTCCCGGGCCCACGGCGGCGAGGCCCGCGCGGTGCGAACGCTCGACGAGGTCGTGAACGGCGCGCTGTTCGGGGCTCCAGGTGCCCGAGACGGGGAACGTGCGTGTGACATCCGCCGTGTAGAGGGAGCGCGCCTCGACGCCCATGTCGAGCAGGATGGCCTCGCCCTCGTTCACGTCGCCGTCGCAGCGCACCCAGTGCAGCGTCGGGGCGTGCGCGCCCGAGCCCACGATGGTCGAATAGCCCACGCCGTTGCCGTGCGTGCGCGCGTGGCGGTCGAACGTGCCCTGCAGCCAGCGTTCCCCGCCGCCCGCGATGGCCTGGTCGAACTGACCGACGACGGCATCGAAACCGCCGACCGTGGCGTCGATGGCGTGGCGCAATTGGCCGAGCTCCCAGTCATCCTTGATCATGCGCAGTTCGGACAGCGTCTGCCAGAGGGCGGCGGATGCCTGAACCCCCGTCAGCGCCTCGTGCACGTGCGCCCCCGCCAGCGTGGCAAGAACATCGCGCTCGCCGGCCAGGTCGGCGTCGAGCGACGCGAGATCGCGCACCGTAACCTGCAGCGCCTCGGCCCAGTCGCCGAAGCCGGGAGCCGAGCCCACCCACAGTTCGCCGTGGGCGGCGTCGGCGAAGAAACCGGTCTCACCGGGGTAGGCCGGGGCGGGAACGTAGAGCACGGCGTCGTGGCCGCTCCCCCGCGCGAACAACACGACGACGGCATTCTCGGCCGTGCAGCCCGTGAGCCAGAAGAAGTTGCTGTCGGGGCGGAACTCGTAATAGGCGTCGTTGCTGCGCACGGGCGCGCGTCCCGCGGCGACAACGAGGGTGCGGCCCGGGAACGCGCCCGACAGGCGTTCGCGGTGCTGGGCGGATGCGGCGGCCACACCATCGACGGTCGGCGGCGTGCGGTCGGGGGTGCCCCAGCCGGTGGCCATGAAATCTCGGAACGCCGGGACCTGGGTGAGCCGGGGCAGGCGCGGATCCTTCGTCGCGGGGGCCGGCATCGACGACGCGGTGGCGGATGCTTCGGCGGGGGCTTGCCCGGTCAGTGCCGCTTCTGGGGTCGTCGTGTCGGCCGTTGTCGTCTCGGCGGCCGTCGTATCGGCCGTTCTCGTCTCAGCTGCTGTTGTCTCAGCCGTCTCGTCGCTCATCGCGTCTCCTCGTTCGTCGCCGTCGTTGGCGCTGTCGGTGTCGGTGTTGCCTCGGTTGCCGGTTCTGCCGCATCCGTCACGGTCACTGTGCCTACGACGCGCGCCATCGTCTCGGACGTCGCCTCGTCGGCGAGCGCCCCACCTCGTTCGGCGATCATCTGCCGCAACCGCGGGAACACGCGCGGCGAACCGATGCCGTCATGCTCGTACTCGTTCGTCACCCAGGCGTGCGCATTGCCGACGTGCGCCACGGTTTCGAGCTGCAGCCCCGCGTCGACATACATGTCGTCGTAGTACACGGCGGCGGCGAGCGGAACCTCGTTGGCGGCCAACCGGTCGAGGTCGTAGAGCGGCTCCCAATCGGTGCGCTCGGCCAGCAGGTTCACGGCGTCGGCGAAGGGTCGCAGCGCGCGGATCTCGTCGAACATCCAGGGGTACATCATCTCGCCCGTGAAGGTGAGGGGCCGGGCCGTTTCGGCGAACTCGGGCCGTGTGTCGCGTTCGGCCTGCGCCGCCCAACCGGTGGCTCCCGACGACGCCTGCCCGTAGATGCTCTCTTGCAACGCCGCGAACAGCGGGTTGTCGTCATAGGAGGACCGCGCCAACACCTGCGCCAGGAACGTCTCGGTGAGCCCCGTCTCGGTGCGGTCGTCGAGCGCCTCGTCGACGAGCCAGTGCATGCGCTCGTATCCGGGCTTCATGCCGAAGTCGATGCCGAGGCTCTGGAAGCGCCGCACGGTCAGCACATCGCCGTCGGGCAGCTTCACGTCGCCGCCGGCCAAGCGGTCGGCGATCCGCGCCACCTGGTCGACGTCGTGCGGGTAGCGGTCGTAGAACTCGGCGTTCTTGGCGACCACGCGCGGGTAGGTGCGGCGATACACCTCGCGCGCATCGGGTCGGATGCTCGCGAGTCCGCCGGTCACATGGCTGGCGCTGAGGCCTTGCGGCGCCTGCGAGAGGTAGGTGAGCGTGAGGAATCCGCCATAGCTCTGGCCGAGCGTCTGCCAGCGCCGTCCGCCGTAGAGCGTCTGGCGCAGGTGTTCGGCGTCTTTCACGATCGAGTCGGCGCGGAACATCGACAGGTAGGCGGCCTGTTGCTCGGCCGTGCCGCGGGCGCGCAGGATGCCGCCCTCGATGCGCGTGCTCCGCCCCGTGCCGCGCTGGTCGAGCAGCAGCACGCGGTAGGACTTGAGCGCCTCACCGATCCACCCATCGGGTCCCGTCGGCCGGGGGCCTTTCCCTCCGGGGCCGCCCTGCAGGTAGACGAGCACGGGCAGGTCCTCGCGCTGCCGCACGGGGTCGACGAGCTCGCGGGCGAAGAGCGTGATCGTTTCGCCGCCCGTGTGGCCCGCCGCATCCGCCCGCCAGTCGAGGGGAACGGGCACGGCATGATCGGTGACCCGGATGCCGGGAATCAGGTAGCTCGTCGAGGTGCCGGAGGTGCCGGTCGTGCCGGCTGCGCTGGTCGTCATCGTCTCACTCTGCCAGTTCTTCGGCCAGGATCATCTCGGCGCGGCGACGCTCCCACTCGGGGTCGATCGTCGGAACCGCGCGCAGCAGATCTTTGGTGTATTCGTGTTGGGGGTTGTCGAAGATCTGCTCGCGATCGCCCTGTTCGACGATCTTGCCCTGCGTCATGACGGCCACGCGGTCGGCGATCTGTCGCACGACGGCGAGGTCGTGCGCGATGAAGATGTAGCTGAGCCCGAGTTCGGATTGCAGGTCGCGCAGCAGCGTGATGACCTTGGCCTGCACCGACACGTCGAGCGCCGAGACGGCCTCGTCGCACACCACGATCTTGGGGTTGACGGCGAGCGCGCGGGCGATGCCGATGCGCTGGGCCTGCCCGCCCGAGAATTGGCCGGGGTATCGCTGCACGTGGTCGGGGTTGAGGCCTACGCGGTCCATGAGGTCGCGGGCGAGCTTCGTGTAGCCCTGCGGCGCCTTGACGCCCTGGTAGACGAGCGGCGCCGTGATGAGCTTCTCGACGGTGTGGCGCGGGTTGAGCGAGGAGAACGGGTCTTGGAAAACCACCTGCACGTCGCTGCGGAAGGACTTGAGCGCCGCACCCTTGGCGCGTGAGACATCCTCGCCTTCGAAGAGCAGCGAACCGCGCGTGATGTCGAGCAGTTTGGCCGCCATGCGAGCGGTCGTCGACTTGCCCGACCCCGATTCGCCCACGATCGCGAGCGTCTTGCGCGCCGGTACCTCGAACGAGACGTCGTCGACGGCCACGAACGTGCGCTTGCCGGCGATGAACGCGCCGTCACCGCGGGTAGTGAACTGCTTCGTCAGCCCACGGGCCTCGAGCAGCGGTGTCTCGCTCATCGCACACCCCCGTCCCGGGCGACGCCCAGCTCTTCGAACGGATCGTCGATGCGCGGCAGGGCGTCGAGCAGCGCCCGCGTGTAGGGATCGCGCGGATTCGAGAAGATCTCCTCGGCCGTGCCGAACTCCACGGGGTCGCCGTTCCGCATGACCAACACGTCGTCGGCCACCTGGCTCACGACGGCGAGGTCGTGGGTGATGAACACCATGCCCATTCCGGTCTCCTTCTGCAGCGTCTTCAGCAGGCTGAGGATCTGCGCCTGCACGGTCACGTCGAGCGCCGTGGTCGGTTCGTCGGCGATGAGCAGATCGGGTTCGAGGCACAGCGCCATCGCGATCATGATGCGCTGACGCATACCGCCCGAGAACTGGTGCGGGTAGTGGTCCACGCGTCGCGCGGCGTCCTTGATCTGCACCCGTTCGAGCGCCTCGACGACCACCTGGCGGGCGGCCTTGCGCGTGCCGCCGCGGTGCGTGCGATACGCCTCCTCGATCTGCAGCCCCACCGTGTAATAGGGGTTGAGCGAGGACAGCGGGTCTTGGAAGACCATGGCCATGCGCTCGCCGCGGATCTTGCGGTACTCCCGCTCGGGCAAACCGAGCAGTTCTCCGCCGCCGAGCGCGATGCTGCCCTGCGTCACGCCGTTCGAGGGCAAGAGGCCCATGATCGCGAGCGAGGTCATCGACTTGCCCGATCCCGACTCGCCGACGATGCCGACCGTTCGGTTGCGTTCCACCTGGAACGAGATCTTCTTGACGACATCCGTATCGCCCGACGAGGTCGGGAACGTGACGGTGAGGTCGCGCACCGACAACAGCGGGGCGTCTGAGGGTGCGGCATCCGCCTGGCGTCGCCGGGCACGGAACGACCCGGTCGGCGTCTTCTCGATGTGTTCGCTCATCGTGACTTGATCCTCACTCGGGGGTCGAGCGCCGTGTAGGCGAGGTCGACGACCACGTTGCCCACCACCACAAAGGCGGCGGCCAGCAATGTGACGCCCAGGATGACCGGCTGATCGTTTTTCGAAATCGAGTCGGCCGCGAGCTTGCCCACACCGTTCAGGCCGAAGACCGTCTCGGTGATGAGCGCGCCGCCGAGCAGCCCGGCGAAGTCCATGCCGAACAGCGTGACCACGGGGGTCAGCGACGGGCGCAGGGCGTGGCGGCGCAGGATGAGGCCGGTCGGCAGGCCCTTGGCACGGGCCGTGCGCATGAAGTTCTCGCCCAGGGTGTCGATGACGTTGGCGCGCACGAGGCGGGCGTACATCGACGCATAGGCGAGGGCCAGAACCATCCACGGCATCAGGTAGGACGCGAACCAGAGGCCCGGGTCGTCGCCGAAAGCCACGGCGGTCGGGAACGGCAGGATCTGCAGCTGCACCACGAGCACGTATTGCAGGATGAGGGCCACGAAATAGTTCGGCAGGCTGATGCCGGCGAGCGCGACCATCATGGCGCCGCGGTCCCACCAGGTGCCCTGCTTGACGGCGCTGAGCAGGCCGCCCGAGACACCCACGAGCAGCCACAGGATGGCCGCGCCGATCGCGACGGTGGCCGAGACGGGCAGGCGGCTCGTGATCATGTTGAGCACGGACTCGTTGGTCTGGAAGCTGTAGCCGAGGCACGGGGCCGCGCACGAGATCGCCGAGGCGCCCTCGCCATAGGTGCGGCCGACGAACAGCCCCTGCAGGAACTGCCAATACTGCGCCCAGAACGGCTGGTTGAGTCCGAGGTTCTCGCGAATCTGGTCGATGCGCTCGGGGGTGCACGTCTTTCCGCAGATCTGCACGGCCGGGTCGGGCGACAGAACGAAGAAGATGACGTAGGTGAACAGGCTGATCAGCAACAGAATGCCGATCGCGGCGAGCACGCGCCGCACGAGATAGAGCACCATCAGGCAGCATCCCCCGCATCGATTGCTTTGCGCAGGTGGTCACCGAAGACGGTGAACGACAGCACGGTGAGGAACAGGAACATGCCCGGGATCACGAAGAACATGGGGTCGACCGTGTACCAGCCGACCGAGGTCGCGATCATCTGGCCCCAGGAGGGCGTGGGCGGGATGACGCCGACGCCGAGGAATGACAGGCCGGCCTCGGTGCCGATGTATCCCGGCACGGCCAGCGTGGCGATGACGATGATCGTGCCCCTCAGGTTGGGCAGGATCTCGCGGAACACGATGCGGGCCCCCGACGCGCCGGATGCCTGGGCGGCCTCGACGAATTCGCGGTTGCGCAGCGACATCGTCTGACCGCGGATGACGCGAGCGGTGTATGGCCATCCGAAAATGCTCAGCACCAGCACGA
Organism: Okibacterium fritillariae; assembly: GCF_052783725.1. Taxonomy (NCBI): domain Bacteria; kingdom Bacillati; phylum Actinomycetota; class Actinomycetes; order Micrococcales; family Microbacteriaceae; genus Okibacterium; species Okibacterium fritillariae. The sequence continues at coordinate 1,309,110 of NZ_CP199917.1, read as the reverse complement.
GCAGCACGGGCCGGTTGCCGGCGGGGAGGGCCGAGAGGAGGGCGATCATGAAGATGAGGGACGGGAAGGCCATGAGAAAATCCATGACGCGCGAGATGATCTGGTCGACCCAGCCGCCGTGGTAGCCGGCCAGCATGCCGAGAACGACGCCCACCGTGGTGGTGACGACCGTGGCCGAGGCGGCGATGAGCAGCGAGACCTGGGCGCCGTAGGCGATGCGCGCGAAGATGTCGCGGCCGTTCTGCGGTTCGACGCCGAACCAGTGCTGCGCGCTGATGCCGCCGAGGTCACCCTTCGGGATGCCGCCGAGGTCGGAGTCGATGGCCGACGAGTCGAATGTGTAGGGCCCCCAGCCTGTGATCGCGGACAGCCACGGCGCGAAGACCGCGAGCAGCACGACGAAGGCGAGGAAGGAGACCGAGAGCACGACCGCCGGGGAACGGCGTAACTCGCGGATGACGCGGCGGGCGGGTGTGGGGGCGCCGCCCGTCGAGGGGCCGCCCTTCTCCCCCGCCTCGACGGCGAGATCGCTCGGGACTGTCGACATGTGAACCGTCTTTCGTAGTTTCTGTCGGAGTGTGAGGTCCCGCGGGGCCGGCGGGCGTTCAGCCGGCCGGCCCCGCGGGGCGAGAGGTTACTTCTTCGGGTCGGAGAGACCGACCGACACGAAGTCGATGCCACCGGAGAACGCGGCGTCGGAGTAAGCCCCCGCGACACCCTCGCCGACGACCATCACGGCCTTCTCGAACAGCAGCGGAACGGTCGGGGCCAGCTTGGCGATCTGCTCGTCGAGCGCACCCCAGGCCTTGTTGGCCTCGTCGGCGTCGGTCATGGCGTAGATCTCGTCGATCTTGGCGTTGACGTCGGCGTCGTCCAGCTGGGCGATGTTCGAGTTGCCCTTCTCATAGATCTGGCGACCGTCGAACAGCGGCGGCAGGAACGTGGAGCCCGACGCCCAGTCGGGGCACCAGCCGGTGATCGCGGCGTCGTGCTGCTGCGACGTGGTTCCGATGACCTCGTAGTAGGTCGCCGAGTCGATCAGGTTCAGCTCGACCGTGATGCCGGCCTTCGAGAGGGCCTGCTGCACGGCTTCGGCCTGCGCCTGCATCTTCGGCTGCGAGCGGATGTCCATGGTCATGGTGAATCCGTCGGGAAGGCCGGCCTCGGCCAGCAGTTCCTTGGCCTTCTCGGGGTCACCCTTCGAGTCCTTCGACGCGTACAGGTCGAAGTCGGTCTGGCCGGCGACGGTCGGGGGCAGCATGGTGGTGGCGACCTCGGCCAGCTGCGAGCCGCCCGTGGCATCCTTCACCGACTGCTTGTCGATGGCGTAGTTGATGGCCTGGCGCACGAGCGGGTTGTCGAGGTTCGGCTTCGTCGTGTTGAGGCCCATGTAGGTGGTGCAGCCCTGCACGCCCGAGATGGTGCGATCCTTCAGGGCGGGCGTCTGGATGCGGGCGATGGACGAGGCCTGAACGGTGCCGGCGATGGCATCCTTGTCGTTGCCCTGGCCGGCGATCATGCGCTCGTCGATGGTGGAGGCGTCGAGGCCGAACGTGAAGTCGAAACCGTCGGGGTAGGCGGCGCGCACGTCGTCGGTCTTCTTGTCCCAGTTCTCGTTGCGTTCGAGCACGAGCTTCGAACCGCGCTGGTAGCTGGCGACCTTGTAGGGGCCGGAGGAGATGGGCTGCTGGTCGAGCGACGTCGTCGTGACGTCGGCGTCGGCGGGGAAGGGCGTGAAGACGTTCTGCGCGGCGGCCGACGGGAAGTCGGCGAACGGGCGGTTGAGCTTGAACGTGATGGTCTTGTCGTCGGGGGTGACGATCGAGTCGAGATCGCCCGTGATGTAGGGGCCCTCGTAGCCGTCGGTGTCGGCGAGCAGCAGCTTGGCGTAGGGCGAGCCGATCGAAAGCGCCGGGTCGAAGGAGCGCTCGACGCCGAACTTCACGTCGGCCGAGGTGATGGGCGAGCCATCCTCGAACTTCACGCCGTCCTTCAAGGTGAACGTCCACTCGGTGGCGTCCTCGTTGGGCGTGCCCAGGTCGGTGGCGAGGTCGGGCACGATCTCGGTGCCCTTCGCGCCCTCACCGACGCCCGTGGTGGTGAGCTGGCGGTAGATCAGGCGGTAGAAGTTGTTGACGCCGCCGTCGAAGCCCATGGTCGGGTCGAGGTGCGAGAAGTCGGCGTTCTGCAGGACGTAGAGCGTGCCGCCCTCTTTCGGCGTGCCGCTGACGCCTGAGCCGCCCCCGGTGGAGGCGCCCCCTCCGCCCGTGCAGGCGGTGAGCGCCAGGGTGGCGGCGAGGGCGAGCCCGGCCGCTGCGTAGCGTTTCTTCATGGGTGTCTACTTTCGTTCGGTGGTAACGGAAGGGATGTCGCGGCGCAGCCAGACCCGCATGGTGAGCGGCTCTCGGTTACCCCAGAGGTAGTACGGGATGAGCGCCAGCTGGGTGGGCGACGCGTCGGGGGTGGCGGCGGATGGGTTGACCGTGCCAGCGGATGCTGCGCGGCCGGACGTCAGCTCGGGATAAAGCTCGGAATCAGCACGGGTCGCGGCGATCGTCGCGGGCAGGACGATGGCAACCGCCTGAGTCTCGGCGTGACCGTCGAGATCGGTCGGCACGACCCGAGCCCGGCTCACGTCGTCCACGCTCACCACGATGTCGTCGAGCGGCGCCTCGTTGTCCTCCTGCTCGGCGGCGAAGACGAGCGGGCCGCGCGCGATGGCGATCGCTCCCCGCGTGCCGTCGACGGCCGGGTGCGAACCGTGGGCCCGAACAGGCATGTCGAGGTGCAGCTCGACGCTGTCGCCGACGGCCCACTCGCGCTCGACGCGCAGCCAGCCATCGGCGGTCGCGGCGCCGGCAGCTGGGTTCTCGCCGTTTACGGTCACGGTGGCCGAGTGGCACCAGGCCGGCACGCGCAGGGCGAGGGTCCGTGACGCACCCTCACTCGCGTTCACGGTCAGGCGGATGTCGCCCTCGAACGGGTACGCCGTCTGCATGTCGAGGCTGAGGCCATCCGAGTCGATGTTCGCGGTCGTGTACTGGCCGATGAACAGCGTGTTCTCGTCGGTGCCCACACCGGTGGTGGCGACGTAATCTTGCAGCTCCGACATCCAGCGCACGATGTTGGGCGGGCAGCACGGGCACACGAACCAAGCGCGGCGCAGGATCTCGCCGTCGGGTTCGGCGCCGGTGCGCTGCTGGTGGTCGGGGCGGCGCTGCAGCGGGTTGTCGTAGAAGAAGGCGCAGCCGTCGCTCGAGAGTCCGGCGGCGTAGGCGTTGTAGAGCACGGTCTCGAAGGCGTCCAGGTAATGCGTGTCACCCGTGGCCAGGTGCAGGCGCCACGCCCACTGCATGGTGGCGATGGCGGCGCAGGTCTCGCTGTAGGACCGTTCGGACGGCAACTCGAAGCGGTCGCCGATGGCCTCGTCGGAGTGCCGGCTGCCGAGCCCGCCCGTGATGTAGAGCTTGGTGCGGCTCATATCCCGCCACAGACGCTCGGATGCTTCGAGCAAGGTTTCGTCGCCGTTCTCGAGCGCGACATCGGTCGCCCCGGCGGCCAGATAAGCCATTCGCACGGCGTGCCCGGTCACCGAGTCCAGCTCACGGAACGGCGCGTTGTCCTGGAAGTATTCGGCCGGGAACACGCGGAGTTCGACCGTGCCGTGCCCGCGCCGGTCGACCAGCAGCTCGGCCAACGTGAGGTAGTCGCGGTTGCCGGTCTCGCGGAACAACTCGACGAGCGCCATCTCGGCCTCGGGATGTCCGTCCACGGCGTTCTGCCCGTCGGGCCCGAGCTTCCGCACCGCCAGGTCGGCGAACCGGCTCGCGATGTCGAGCAGTCGCCGGTCCCCCATCTGCCGGGATGCCGCGACCGCCGCCTGAATCAGGTGACCCAGGTTGTAAAGCTCGTGTCCCCAGGCCAGGTCTTCCCACGGCTGCTTGTCCACGGTCTCGGCCTGGAAGTAGGAGTTGAGGTAGCCGTCGTCTTGCTGCGCCGATTCGAGCAGCGTCACGGCTTCCTCGAAGAAGTCTGTCGTCTCGGCGGCGGCCTCGCCGCGGCCGATCTCATAGGCGATTCCCTCGAGCGTCTTGAACACATCCGTGTCGAGGAACGGATAGCGCCCGCGATACTCAGTCGGCGCAGCGCCCTGGGCCTCGCGCTCACTGGCCACGGGCGAACCGGGCTGAGCAACGGCCCGCAGATTGTCGAGGTTTCCTGCCGCCCGAACCTCACGAATGGTGTGATGGATGGTGCGGCTGCGGTTCCTTTCCTGCCACACGCCCCACAGCCCATCGCCGCCGAGCCGCACGTTCGCGGTTCCCAACGGCCGCCGCACGCCGCGTTTCGTCCGCACCGCGCTCACGCCCTGCACCCCGCCGGGACGCTCAGATGCATCGCTCGCGGCGGGTGTTTCGACGACAACATTGTCAGTCATATCCAGGTCAGGCCTTTCTGTACCGTGTGACACATTACTGTACCCCAGTTCCTCGCGTTCGGTAGTGGGTGACACATTACCCTCGCCGAAAGCGCATTCTGCGCCCCGAAACAAACCCTTAACGCAACGGCAACAGAGCGGTCTCGTGACCCCCGCGGCCGATTGTTCGCTTCGGGCGCGGGCGTTTTGGGCAACAAAAAAGCCCCCGCCGAAGCGGAGGCTTTTACTGCTGGGGTACCTGGACTCGAACCAAGAACAACTGAACCAGAATCAGTCGTGTTGCCAATTACACCATACCCCACGGGCCTCGGATAACTCCTCGGCACGAGTATCGACTTTACCCTAGGGAACGGGCCGACACCAAACTGACGCGCTACCGTTTTGCGTGAATCGCGTCCGCCAGGATCGCTGCCGAGACTTTCGCCCCAGCGCCGGCGGCCACGATGAGCTGCTGCGGGCCGGGCGGCGTGATGTCCCCGGCGGCATAGACGCCCGGGAGCGAGGTGCGGCCGACGCTGTCGATGCGCACGAGTCCGTCGTCGTCGCGGTCGAGCGGCAGGGCTGCGAGGTAGTCGAGCGGCGCCGTCCACACGGGGCGGATGAAGCCGGCGCGGATGTCGAGCGCGGTGCCGTCGTCGAGCGTGATGCCCGTCATGCCGGTGCGGTCACCCGTGATCTCGGCGATGGGTCGGCGCTCGACCGTGACACCGGCCGCGAGGAGAGTTTCTTCGCCGACGACGCTCAGCGCGACATCCGACCCGTTGGTGAAGGCCGTGACGGTGTCGCTCCAGCTCGTGAGGAGCAGTGCACGCTCGGCGAGGTCGTCGGTTTCGCCGATCATGGCGAGCGGCTGGTCACGCTTGTCGTAGCCGTCGCATTCGAGGCAGCTGTGCAACGCGGTGCCGTAGTAGGAGCGGATGCCCTGGATGCGCGGCAGCGTCTCGGCGAGACCCGCCGTGACGACGACGCGGCGGGCAGTGACGTCGCGGTCGGCACTCCCCCGCACACCGGATGCCCGGACACGGAAGTGTTCGTCTTCCTGTTCGACGCTCGACACGAGCGCGAACTGGATCTCGGCCTCGGCATAACTCGAGACTTCGTCGCGGGCGAGCTGGCGCAGGTCGAGCGGCGAGACGCCGTCGCGCGTGAGGAAGCCGTGCGAGACGAGCGTGGCGGAGTGACGCGGGCGGTTGCTGTCGAGGACGAGCGTGCGCTTGCGGGCCCGAACGAGGTTGAGCGCGGCAGATAGACCGGCCGGCCCTCCCCCGATGACGACGACGTCGTACTCGGGCGCGCTCATGAGGCGTGCGAGGCGGCCAGCGCCTCCAATCGGGCGAGGGTGTCTTCCTTGCCGAGGATCTCCATCGACTCGAACAGCGGCGGCGAGACGCGGCGGCCCGAGATCGCGACGCGCAACGGACCGTAGGCGATGCGCGGCTTGAGCTCGAGACCTTCGATGAGCGCGCCGGCGAGCACGCTCTGCAGGCGCTGGGTGGCCCAGTCGGCGTCGTCGATGCCCTGGAGTGCGCCGATGGCGGCCTGCAGCACCTCGCCCGTGTTGACGGGCAGGCTCTTGGCGGCGTCGGCCTCGATGACGAGGTCGGAGGTCTTGGTGTAGAGGAAGCCGAGCATGCCGGGGGCCTCGCCGAGCAGGCCGATGCGCTCCTGGATGAGCGGCGCGGCCTGGTCGAGGATGTGCTTCTCGCGATCGCCCAGGGGCACGTTCACGAGGTCGGCCTCGACGAGGTAAGGCACGGTGCGCTCGGCGAAGTCGTCGACGTCGAGCTGGCGGATGTGGTCACCGTTGATCGATTCGGCCTTCTTCAGGTCGAAGCGCGCGGGGTTGGGCAGCACGTCGACGACGTCGAACGCGGCCACCATCTCGTCGATGCTGAACACGTCGCGGTCGCCGGTCAGCGACCAGCCGAGCAGCGCCAGGTAGTTGATGAGGCCCTCGGGGATGAACCCGCGGTCGCGGTGGTGGAACAGGTTGGACTCAGGGTCGCGCTTCGAGAGCTTCTTGTTGCCCTCGCCCATGACGTAGGGCAGGTGACCGAAGCGCGGGATGGCGGCGGCCACTCCGATGTCGATGAGCGCGTGGTAGAGCGCGATCTGACGCGGGGTCGACGACAGCAGGTCTTCGCCGCGCAGCACGTGGGTGATGCCCATGAGCGCGTCGTCGACCGGGTTGACGAGCGTGTAGAGAGGGTGGCCGTTGGGGCGCACGACGACGAAGTCGGTGAACGACCCGGCGGGGAAGGTGATCTCGCCGCGCACGAGGTCGTCGAACGACAGGTCGGTGTCGGGCACGCGCAGACGCAGCGCGGGCTCGCGGCCTTCGGCACGGAACTCGGCGCGCTCGGCCTCGGTGAGATCGCGATCGAAGTTGTCGTAGCCGAGCTGTTTGGCGCGACCGTTGGCCTCGTTGCGCGCGTCGATCTCTTCGGCATTGGAGTAGGACTCGTAGACGTGTCCAGAAGCCTTCAGCTTCTCGATGACCTCGAGGTAGATGTCGGTGCGCTCAGACTGACGGTAGGGGCCGTGCGGGCCGCCCACGTCGATGCCCTCGTCCCAGTCGAGCTTCAACCAGCGCAGCGCCTCGACGATCTGGCCGTAGCTCTCTTCGCTGTCGCGCGCCTGGTCGGTGTCTTCAATGCGGAAGACGAGCTTGCCGCCCGTGTGGCGCGCGTAGGCCCAGTTGAAGAGGGCGGTGCGCACGAGGCCGACGTGCGGGGTGCCGGTCGGCGAAGGGCAGAACCGGACGCGAACGTCGGCGCCGGTGGCGGTGGTCACGGGGTGCGTAGTGGTGTCAGACATCGTCGCCAATCCTACCGGGCCAGGCTGGTCGTCGGCCGGTCAGGCGACCGGGTTGGACAGCGTGCCGATGCCCGTGACCTCGACGTCGACGCGGTCGCCCGAGACGATCGGCCCGACCCCCGCGGGCGTGCCCGTGAGGATGATGTCGCCCGGCAGGAGCGTGAACACGGCGGACGCGTATTCGATGATGTCGGCGACCGAGTGGATCATGTCAGACAGGGGCGCCTGCTGACGCACCTCGCCGTTCACGCGGGTGGTGATGGTGGCGCCGCCGAGCGCGAACTCGGTCTCGATGACGGGCCCGACGGGGCAGAACGTGTCGAACCCCTTGGCGCGGGCCCACTGGCCGTCGGCCTTCTGCAGGTCACGGGCCGTGACGTCGTTGGCGATGGTGTAGCCGAAGATGACGTCGGCGGCGTCGGCGTGCTTCACGTTTTTCGCCACGCTGCCGATGACGATCGCCAGCTCGCCCTCGTGCTCCACCTGCTGCGACTGCGGCGGCAACACGATGCGGTCGTTGGTGCCGATGACCGACGTGTTGGGCTTGAGGAACAGCAGCGGCGCCTCGGGGGCTTCTCCGCCCATCTCCTTGGCGTGGTCGTGATAGTTCTTGCCCACCGCGACGACCTTCGAACGCGGGATGGCCGGGGCCAGCAGCACGGCGTCGGCGAGCGGCACGCGCTCCCCCGTCGTGTCGAAGCCGGCGAACATGGGGTCGCCGGCGAGCACGACGATGTCGGACTCGTCGACGATGCCGAAGTTGATGCTGCCGTTGTGGCTGAAACGTGCGATCTTCACGAAAGTTCTCCTCGTGGTTGTGTCGTCAAAAGGTGAGTGGCCGAACGCCGGGCTCAGGCGTCGAGGCGCGTGAGCCAGCCGTGGCGGTCGGGCAGGCGGCCATACTGGATGTCGGTGAGCTCCTGGCGGATGGCCATGGTCAGCTCACCCGCGGGCGCCTCGGAGTCGCCGATGGTGAAGTCGGGCGTCTTCAGCTGGGCAATGGGGGTGACCACGGCGGCCGTGCCGCACGCGAACACCTCAACGATCTCGCCGGCTTCGGAGTCGCGCTTCCATTCTTCGAGCGAGAAGCGACGCTCCTCGACCGTGTGGCCGCGGTCTTTCGCGAGCTGGATGATGCTGTCGCGCGTGATGCCCTCGAGGATCGACCCCGTGAGAGCGGGCGTGACAAGCGTGCCGTCTTTGTAGACGAAGAACACGTTCATGCCACCGAGCTCGTCGACGTATTTACCCTCTTCGCTGTCGAGGAAGAGCACCTGCGCGCAGCCGTTCTCGTAAGCCTCGGCCTGGGGCAGCAGCGACGACGCGTAGTTGCCGCCGCACTTGGCCGCACCCGTTCCGCCCTTGCCGGCGCGCGAGTACTCGGTGGACAACCAGATCGACACGGGCTTCACACCGCCCGTGAAGTAGGCGCCGGCGGGGCTGGCGATGACGTAGTAGCCGACCTTCTGCGCGCTGCGCACGCCGAGGAACGACTCGTTGGCGATCATGAACGGGCGCAGGTAGAGGCTCGTCTCGGGGGCATCGGGCACCCACTGGCCGTCGGCCGCGATGAGCTGCTTGATCGACTCGACGAAGTCGTCGACGCCGAGCTCGGGCAGGGCGAGGCGACGGGCCGAACGCTGCAGGCGCTCGGCGTTCTTCTCGGGGCGGAACGTGTAGATCGAGCCGTCGGCGTGACGGTAGGCCTTCAGGCCCTCGAAGATCTCCTGCGCATAGTGCAGCACGGATGCCGCGGGGTCGAGCATGAGCGGGCCGTAGGGCGTGACGCGCGCGTCGTGCCAGCCGGTCTCGATGTCCCAGTCGATCTGCACCATGTGGTCGGTGAAGTGCTTGCCGAAACCGGGGTCGGCGAGGATGATCTCGCGCTCGGCCTCGGCGCGTGCGGCGCTCGAGGGGTGGTGGGTGAAGCTGAGGGGGAACGTGGTTTCTGCGGTGGTCATGATGTGTCCTCTGGTGGATCGGTCGGGGCGCGAGGCCCGAGATCAATGTGTGCGGGCAGCGCCCGACGAGTCAGTTGCCGTCGATTCAGCTGGCAGAAGCGAGCCGCTCGACGATGGCGTCGCCGACCTGGGTCGTGGTGCGGGCCTCGGCGCCGCGGTCGGCGATATCGGCCGTGACGGCCTCGTTCACGAGTCGCGCCTCGTCGGCGAGCCCGAGGTGCTCGAGCAGGAGCGCGACCGACAGGATCGCAGCCGTGGGGTCGGCCTTCTGTTGCCCGGCGATGTCAGGAGCGGACCCGTGAACCGGCTCGAACATGCTGGGGAAGCTGCCGCTCGGGTTGATGTTGCCGGAGGCCGCCAAACCGATGCCACCCGAGATTGCGCCCGCGAGGTCGGTGAGAATGTCGCCGAAGAGGTTGTCCGTGACGATGACGTCAAACCTAGCAGGGTCGGTGACGAGGAAGATCGTGGCGGCATCGACGTGCAGGTAGTCGACCGTGACCGCCGGGAATTCGGCGGCAACCTCGTCGACGACGCGCTTCCACAGCCCACCCGCGAAGGTGAGGACATTGGTCTTGTGCACGAGCGTGAGCTTGGAGCGACGGGCCGCCGCGGCCTCGAAGGCGTAGCGCACGACGCGCTCGACGCCGTAAGCCGTGTTGACCGAGACCTCGTTGGCGATCTCGGCGGGCGTGCCCTGGCGGATCGTGCCGCCGTTGCCGACATAGGGACCCTCGGTGCCCTCGCGCACGACGACGAAGTCGACGTCGCCGTGCTCGGCCAGGGGGCTCTTGACGCCCGGGTAGATCTTGGTGGGCCGCAGGTTGACGTAGTGGTCGAGGCTGAACCGCAGCTTGAGCAACAGCCCGCGCTCGATGTTGGCCCCCGCCAGGCGCGGGTCGCCCGGCGTGCCGCCGACCGCGCCGAGCAGGATGGCGTCGTGCGCGGCGATTGCCGCGAGATCGTCGTCGGTGAGCACGTCGCCCGTCTCGAGGAAACGGCCGGCGCCCAGCGAATAGTGGGTCTGCTCGAACACGACGTCACCCGACGCCGTCACCGCCTCGAGCACCTTGATCGCCTCTGCGACGACCTCGGGGCCGATGCCATCACCGGGGATGACTGCGAGTGAAACGGTGCGCGACATGGGGCTCCTGCCTTCAGAAGTTGAGTGCTCTCAGCCTATCGCCGCGGTTCGGGCGGGATCGAGCGCACCCGCCGATCTGTGGAGGGAGAAGCATCCCTGGTGCCTGTGGAGAACGATCTGCGCCCCCAGAGGCGAGGCGGTCTAGCGCACGCGGCGCAGGCTGGTCGCCGCGACCACGCCGGCGGCCACGATGAGCGCGACGCCGATCCAAGCCGCAACGCCCACACCGCTGTCGAAGGCGTGTCGGGCCGAATCGAGGAGGGCGGCTGCGGCATCCGCCGAAACCTGACCGGCCACCGAGACGGCGCCACCGAGCGTTTCGCCCGCGGCCATGCGCTGCGCCTCGCTGAGACCAGAGGGCAGAACAACGTTGGCCCGGTAAGACGCCGTGAGGATCGTGCCCAGGATCGCGGTGCCGAGAACGGCGCCCAACTCGTAAGCCGTCTCGGAAACTGCGGATGCCGCGCCCGCCTTCTCGACGGGCGCACTCGCGATGATGAGCTCGTTCGAGACCGTCTCGGCCGCGCCGATGCCCACGCCCAGCGCGATGAACGCGAACGCGAGTCCCGCCGCCTGGATGTTTCCGCCCGACAAGGCGACCGCCGAATAACCCGCCGCGGAAATCACCAGTGCCACCGGAATGACGATGCTCGGCCGCACGCGTTTCGCGATTGGCACGATGACCAGCCCCGCGATGATCATCGCCACGAGACCCGGAAGCAACGTGAGTCCGGCCTGGAGGGGCGCGAGGCCCAACACCAGCTGCAGATGCTGGGTCACGAAGAACAGTCCGCCCACGAACGCGGTCACGCTCAGCAGGTTGACGCCGACCGCGCCGCTGAACGATCCACGCGTGAACAGCGTCATGTCGAGCATGGGTGTCTCAACCCGGCGCTGGCGACGCACGAAGAGGAACCCGGAGACGAGGCCCACGACGATGGCGACGATACCCAGCGGATCAGCACCTTTCTCGGCGATCGACTTGATGCCGAAAACGATGGGCAACATGGTGAACAGCGACAGCAGGATGCTCGGCACATCGATGCGCCCGGGGTGCGGGTCTTTCGACTCGGGCACCAGGAGCGGCGCGAGGATGACCAACGGGATGAGCACGGGCACCGCGAGCAGGAACACCGAACCCCACCAGAGGTTCTGCAGGAGCAGGCCGCCGACGATAGGGCCGAGCGCGCTGCCCGCCGCGAACCCGGAGGCCCACACCGCGATGGCCATGCGGCGCTGATCGCGGTCGAGGAAGATGCTGCGCAGAAGCGACAGCGTTGAGGGCATGAGCATGGCGCCGAAGAAACCGAGCGCCGCGCGGGCCCCGATCAACGCCTCGGCGCTGGGGGCGAAGGCCGCGAAGATCGACACGCCCGCGAACCCCACCGAACCGATGAGCAGCAGCTTGCGGCGCCCGATGCGGTCGCCGAGCGAACCCATCGACACGAGCAGACCCGCGAGCACGAGCGGGTAGATGTCGACGATCCACAGCAGGCCGGTGCCGCTCGGACGCAGCGTCTCGGAGATCTGCGGCAGCGCGAAGTTCAACACCGTGTTGTCGACCGAGACGAGCAGCACCGGCAGCATGAGCACGGCCAGCGCGAACCACTCTCGAACGCCGGCGCGGGGAACGACGGTGGATGAATCGAGGGTATGGGTGGTGCGTGACACGAGAGCTCCTCGCCGCACAAAGCGGCAATCTGGGTGTGGATGGAAAGCAAAAAGGCCGACGTCAACGCCGACCAGCTCATTTACTATACCGACTGGACGGTACAAAGGTCAATCGATAACGAGTACGATCGGGTCATGAGCAAACCCGCCGGCACCCGCGAACGCCTGCTCGACGCCTATGAAGAGCTGCTCATCGAGCACGGCGAACGCGGCGCCACCCTCGACGCCGTCGCCCACCGCGCCGACGTGTCCAAGGGCGGCCTGCTCTACCACTTCGGCTCGAAGGATGCTCTCACCCAGGGCCTCGTCGAACGCCTGCAACGCCTCACCGACCACGACGTCGAAACCATGCGGCAGGCGCCCGGCGGGCCCGTCGATTACCTCATCCGCACCTCGATCAACACGAACTCGCCGCTCGACGGGGCGATCACGGCCGTGGCGCGTCTGGCTCAGACATCCGCCCCGCGTGTCAGCGAGGCCCTGGCCGAGATGCGTCAGAAGTGGCTCGACCTCATTCTCGAAACGGTTCCGGATGCCGCGACCGCCCGTGCCATCGTGCTCATCAGCGATGGGCTCTACTACAACTCGGCCCTGCTGGGTGTCGGTTTCGACTCGGGCGAGGTCACGCAGGCCGATCTCGACGACCTCGTGCGCGTCGTGCGGCGGCTCACCGACTGACCGAGTGCCGCCGCGGCGCCCACGCGCCGTGCAACCCCTACCTCCGGGGCTCGCGCACGCCCTATGCTGTGGCCATCGCCGTCTACAGAAGGAGCTCCCCATGAGTCTCGGTGCAGGTATTTTCACATTCGTCGTCGGAGCCATCCTCGCGTTCGCCGTCAACATCACGGTTCCGTGGGTTGACCTGCGGATGGTCGGCTACATCCTGATGGGTGCCGGCTTCATCGTCATCATCATCGGCATCGCCCTGCTGGCCCGCAAGCGCACGTCCGTCACCACCACGCGCGAGGGCATCGACCCCGTCACCGGTGCCCGCGTTCGCCAGTCGGAGCGCGACGACAGCATCTAGGTCGCATCTCGGTCGCGACAATCGCGCAATCACGTCGAGACGGGCTCATCGCCTCGATCACCGCGATCAGCCGCAACACACGCAGGCCCCCGTTCCGAGAACGGGGGCCTGCGTCGTAAGTGCGCCTGAGCGCCTTTACGTCAGTGCGCCTACGCCTCGGTGATGTCGATCTCGCGCAGCAGCGACGAGTCGATCACACGGGCGACATCGGCGAGGATGTCGTCGGTCACGGGCGAGTCGACGGTCAGAACCGAGAGCGCCTCTCCCCCGGCCTCGCGGCGCGCGATCTGCATGCCGGCGATGTTGATGCCGGCCTCGCCGAACTTCTGGCCGTAGACGGCGACGATTCCGGGACGGTCGGTGTAGACCATGACGATGTGGTGCGCCGCGATGGGCACCTCGACGTCGTAACCGTTGATCTCGACGACCTTCTCGATCTGCTTGGTGCCCGTCAGGGTGCCCGAGACCGATACCTGCGTGCCGTCGGACAGCGCGCCACGCAGCGTGATGAGGTTGCGGTATTCCTCGGACACCTCGTCGGTGATCTGGCGCACCTCGATGCCGCGCTGTTCGGCGAGCAGCGGCGCGTTCACGTAGGAGACCGACTCGGAGACGATGTTGGTGAAGATGCCCTTGAGCGCGGCGAGCTTCAGCACGCTCACGTCGTAGCCGGCGAGTTCGCCGCGCACTTCGACGTCGACGCTCGTGAGCGGCGACGAGGCGGCGAGGGCCGCGAAGACCTGGCCCAGCTTCTCGACCAGCGGGATGCCGGGGCGCACGTAGGGGTCGATGACGCCACCGGCCACATTGACCGCGTCTGGCACGAGCTCGCCGCCGAGGGCGAGGCGCACCGATTTGGCCACCGAGACGCCGGCCTTCTCCTGCGCTTCGTCGGTCGAGGCGCCGAGGTGCGGCGTGACGATGACGTTCTCGAGCGACAGCAGCTTCTGGTCGGTGGGCGGCTCGGAGACGAACACGTCGAGGCCGGCGCCGGCGATCTCACCCGAGACGAGCGCCTCGTAGAGGGCATCCTCGTCGATGAGGCCACCGCGGGCGACGTTGACGATGTAAGCGGACGACTTCATGAGCTTGAGCTGATCGGTCGAGATCATGCCCGTCGTCTCGGGCGTCTTCGGCATGTGGATGGTGATGAAGTCGGACTGCTGCAGAAGTTCGTCGAGCGTGACGAGCTGCACACCCAGCTGCTGGGCGCGCGCCGACGTGACGTAGGGGTCGTAGGCGATGACGTTGACGCCGAACGCCTGCAGGCGTGCCGTGATGAGCGCGCCGATGCGGCCGAGGCCGATGATGCCGAGTGTCTTCTCATAGAGCTCGGTGCCCGTGTACTTCGAGCGCTTCCACTGCCCCTGCGCCAGCGCGGCGTGCGCGGCGGGAATGTGGCGAGCGAGGCTCAGAATGTGGCCGACCGTCAGTTCGGCGGCCGAGATGATGTTGGATGTCGGAGCGTTCACGACCATGACACCCGCCGTGGTCGCGGCCTTGATGTCCACGTTGTCGAGCCCGACACCGGCGCGCGCGATGACCTTCAGCGACGGGGCCGCCTGGATGGCCTCGGCGTCGACCTTGGTTGCGGAGCGCACCAGGATGGCGTGGGCGTCGGCCAGGGCCTCGAGCAGCGCGGGGCGGTCGGTACCGTCCACCTGGCGGATCTCGAAGTCGGGGCCGAGCGCATCGACGGTGGCGGGTGAGAGTTCTTCAGCGATCAGCACGACCGGTTTTGACACGGGTGTTTCCTTCGGCTTGCGGGCGACGGGAGAGATCGCGCCACAGACGCCGGGGCGCGGATGCTTAAACCCTAGTGCAGCGCCCACACACGCCCGGCCGTGTGACGTGATGGAATGGCGACTATGACGATCGAGACCATCCAGTGGATCATCCGCATCCTGCTCGCGGCGGCATTCATCCTGATGGGTGTTCTGCACTTCGTTCCCGGCCCTGCCCGCGGGATGGCGGCGATGATCCCGGCGCCGCTGCGTTTTCGCAAACCGTTCGATCCGCGATTCCTCGTCGCCTTCACGGGCGTGTGCGAGATCGCGGGAGGTGTCGGTTTGTTACTTCCCGCGCTGCACACGCTCGCCGGCATCCTGCTGTGCGTTTTCCTCGTCGCCGTCTTCCCGGCGAACGCCTACGCGGCTCGGCGCCCCGAAAAGTTCGGCAAGCTGGCCACGCCACTCGTTCCGCGCCTCATCGGCCAGATCGTGTTCATCGGTCTGTGCGCGTTCGCGGCCTGGCCGCTCTAGCCGCGCTTAGGCGATGATGCTGGCGCTGGAGAAGAGCGTCACGATGCTGAGATACAGGGCCGAAGCCGCAGCCCAGCCGGCCACGTAGATCAGGATCTGCAGGAAGAATGCGCGGCGTCGCGCGATGAGGAACGCCGCCACGAAGAGCAGCACGGGCGCCAGCACGACGAGGATGAGCGACGCCCATCCGGTGCCCGTCACGGTCGTGTCGAGGCTCGCCGCGCCTTGCACGTTGAGCACAAGCCAGTCGAGACCCTCCCACACGTCGTAGGCGTAGAGCAGCCCGAAGATGACGGCCAGGGTGGTTGCTCCCCAACGGCGGCTGACACCTGACGTGGTGCGCGACGTGCCGGGACGCGTGGACACGGGTCCCGTCTGCACGTCTTTCGGCAGGATGGGGGCGCGTTTGCGGGCCGGCTCTCGCTCCGGTGTGGTGTCGCTCATCAGCGGGCTCCGATCACGAACGGCCAGGGGATCAGCACGAATGCGCCGACGATGAGGGCGAGCACGAACCAACGCGCCTGGCGCCCGCGCGTGGCGAAGAAGCTGGCGGCGAACCATAGTGGCGCGGCCGCGACGGCGAGCACCTGGCCCACCGTGAACATGAGCGTGCGCAGGCCGTCGGATGCTCCGGTGCCGATGCGCTGCACCGAAACGAACCAGCCGATCGTATAGAGAAGGAAGATTCCGCCCAGCACGCTGACGGCGATGAGCGCAACGGATGACATCTGCTCGCGCTGGGCCTCGGCCGGCGAGCTTTTCGCGGCACCGGGTGCCGGACCGGTTCCGGCGACTGCGGTCGTGTCGACGTCAGCATCCGGGCGGGCGGGCGCGGTCTCGGAGCGGACAGACCGGTTCGTCGTCTCTCCGGGCTGCACAGGCCGCGCGGGCTCTGCCTGCTCGTCAACGCGACGCTCGCCCACGTCGAGCGTGGGGTCGTCGTCGCCCGCCCAACTCAGGGCGTCATCGTCTGGTTGCGCCGGCTGCCTGCTCATTCCTTCAGGATACTCGCGCAACCTCGCCCCCTTCGCCCCTTGCGCCCGGCTTAAACACCGATGCGCCCGCACTCAGGCGGACGCATCGGTCAGAAACAACTAGCAACTAGCAACTAGCAACTAGCAACTAGCGTGCAACGCTGCCATCGGTGTAGTCATCGTCAGCGGAGTTCCACGCGAAGAGCTTGCGCAGTTCGCGACCGGTCTGCTCGATGGGGTGGCCTTCGCCCTTGGCGCGGAGTTTGAGGAATTCGGGGGCTCCGGCATCCTGGTCTTCGATGAAGCGCTTGGCGAAGGTGCCGTCCTGGATGTCGGACAGCACGGCCTTCATGTTTTCCTTGACGTCGGGGCTGATGACGCGCGGGCCCGAGACGTAGTCGCCGTATTCGGCCGTGTCGGAGATGGACCAGCGCTGCTTGGCGATGCCACCTTCCCACATGAGGTCGACGATGAGCTTCAGCTCGTGGAGCACCTCGAAGTAGGCGATCTGCGGCTGGTAGCCGGCCTCGACGAGGGTCTCGAAGCCGTACTGGACGAGTTGCGAGGTGCCGCCGCAGAGCACGGCCTGCTCGCCGAACAGGTCGGTCTCGGTCTCTTCGGTGAACGTGGTCTTGATGCCGCCGGCGCGCAGTCCGCCGATGGCGCGGGCGTAGGACCAGGCGATGTCCCAGGCCTTGCCCGAGGCATCCTTTTCAACGGCGACGATGACGGGAACGCCACGGCCGGCCTCGTATTCGCGGCGTACGGTGTGGCCGGGGCCCTTGGGGGCGATCATGATGACGTCGACGCCTTCGGGCGCTTCGATGTAGCCGAAGCGGATGTTGAAGCCGTGGCCGAAGACGAGCACCTTGCCGTCGGTCAGGTTGTCCTTGATCGAGTCGGCGTAGATGTGGCGCTGGTGCTGGTCGGGCGCGAGGATGACGATGACGTCGGCCCATTCGGATGCCTCGGCGACACTCTTGACGGTGAAGCCCTGCTCCTCGGCCTTGGCGATCGACTTCGAGCCTTCCTTGAGGCCGATGACGACCTCGACGCCGGAGTCGCGGAGGTTGAGCGCGTGGGCGTGGCCCTGCGAGCCGTAGCCGACGACGGCGACCTTCTTGCCCTGGATCAGGCTCAGGTCGGCATCGGCGTCGTAGAAGATCTCGGTCACGTGGTTTTCTCCTTGGATTCGTGTCGAGGATGCGCGAGCATCCTTCGTCTGTTCCGTCGGGCTGGCGGCCCGGCGGTGGTGGGTGTTAGTTCTTGTAGACGCGTTCGCTGATGGATTTGGGGCCGCGGCCGATGGCGAGCAGACCCGATTGGGCCATCTCTTTGATGCCATAGGGTTCGAGCACCTTGAGGAGCGCGTTGGTCTTGCCCGAGTCGCCGGTCACTTCGATGACGAGCGATTCGGTGGCCACGTCGACGACGCGGGCGCGGAACAGCGTCACGGCTTCGAGCACCTGCGACCGGGTGGTGTTGTCGACGCGCACCTTGATGAGCAGGTGTTCGCGTTGCACCGACTGGTCGTAGTCGAGTTCGACGATCTTGATCACGTTGATGAGCTTGTTGAGCTGTTTGGTGATCTGCTCGAGTGGCAGGTCTTCGACGTCGACGACGACCGTGATGCGGCTGAGGCCGTCGATCTCACTGGCGCCGACGGCGAGGGAGGTGATGTTGAAGCCGCGGCGGGCGAAGAGGCCGGCGACGCGGGTGAGGAGGCCGGGCTTGTCTTCGACGAGCAGGCTGAGCACATGGGTGGACACGGTTACGCCTCCTCATCGAACGACGGGCTGTGGTCTCGTGCGTATTGCACGTAGGAGTTGCTGACGCCCTGCGGCACCATGGGCCACACCATCGAGTCAGCCGACACGACGAAGTCGATGACGACCGGTCGGTCGTTGGTCTCGATGGCGAGCTTGATGGCCGCGTCGACTTCTTCCATCTTGGTGACGCGGATGCCGAGCGCACCGTAGGCCTCGGCCAGCTTCACGAAGTCGGGCACGCGCACGGTGTCGTGCCCCGTGTTGAGGTCGGTGTTCGAGTAGCGGCCGTCGTAGAACAGCGTCTGCCACTGTCGCACCATGCCGAGCGACGAGTTGTTGATGATCGCCACCTTGATGGGGATCTTGTTGATCGTGCAGGTGGCGAGTTCTTGGTTCGTCATCTGGAAGCAGCCGTCGCCGTCGATCGCCCACACGGTGCGGTCGGGCTGGGCCACCTTGGCGCCCATGGCGGCGGGCACCGAGTAGCCCATGGTGCCGGCTCCGCCGGAGTTGAGCCACGAGTTGGGGCGCTCGTACTTGATGAACTGCGCCGACCACATCTGGTGCTGACCCACGCCCGAGGCGAAGATGCCCTCGGGTCCGGTGATCTCGCCGATGCGCTGGATGACGTGCTGCGGGGCGAGCAGTCCATCGGTCGGCGGGGTGTAACCGAGCGGGAATTCCTCGCGCAGCCCGTTGAGGTAGGCCCACCATTCGGCGATGTCGGTGGGGGCCGACGCCGTGGCGTTGGTGAAGGCTGCGGTGAGGTCGACGATGACGTCCTTGGCATCGCCGACGATGGGCACATCGGCGAACCGGATCTTCGAGATCTCGGCCGGGTCGACGTCGACGTGGACGACTTTGGCGTTGGGCGCGAAGAGCGCGGCGTTGCCCGTGACGCGGTCGTCGAAGCGGGCTCCGAGTGACACGATCAGGTCGGCCTCTTGCAGGGCCAGCACGGCGGGGACGGTGCCGTGCATGCCGGGCATGCCGAGGTTGTGCTGGTTCGAGTCGGGGAACGCGCCGCGCGCCATGAGTGTCGTGACCACGGGGATGCCGGTGGTCTCGACGAGATCGAACAGCTCTTCAGACGCACGCGCACGGATGACTCCGCCACCCACGTAGAAGACGGGCTTCTTGGCCTCGGCCATGAGTGCCGCCGCGGCGAGGATCTGCTTGCCGTGTGCCTTCGTGATGGGGCGGTATCCGGGCAGGTCGATCTTGGGCGGCCACACGAACGGCGCGGTCTCTTGCTGCGCGTCCTTCGTGATGTCGACGAGCACGGGGCCGGGGCGCCCGGTGGAGGCGATGTGGTACGCGGCCGCGATGGTCGCGGGGATCTCGGCGGCCGTCGTCACGAGGAACGAGTGCTTCGTGATGGGCATCGTGATTCCGACGATGTCGGCCTCTTGGAAGGCGTCCGTGCCCATGAGGTGGCTGAACACCTGGCCGGTGATGGCGAGCATCGGCACCGAGTCCATGTGGGCATCGGCGATCGCCGTCACGAGGTTGGTGGCACCGGGGCCGGATGTTGCGATGCACACGCCCGTGCGACCGGAAGCCGAGGCATAACCCTCTGCCGCGTGACCGGCGCCCTGTTCGTGGCGCACGAGGATGTGGCGGATCTTGTCGGTGTCCATGAGCGGGTCGTACACCGGCAGGATGGCCCCGCCGGGCAGACCGAACACATCGTCGACGCCCAGGAGTTCGAGCGTGCGGACGACGGCCTGTGCACCCGTCAACAGTTCGGGCCCCTGTTCGGGCGCGCCACGCTGGGCGGCGGCCTGAGAGGCGAAATCGGATGGGGATTTTGCGGTACGAGTATCCGCTGACATAACGAGTCCCTCTTCGATGGTGATGAGTGAGAGTGAAGGGCGAGAACTACCCCGTCGTCGCGCCTTCGGCTGCGGAGCGCACGAGTTTGGAGTATTTCGCCAGAACGCCACGGGTATAGCGCGGAGGAAGCGGTGCCCAGCCAGGGCGGCGAGCGTCCAGCTCAGCGTCGTCGACAAGTAGGTCGAGTGAGCGAGCTGCGATATCGACCCGTATCAGATCACCATCGCGCACGAATGCAATCGGACCTGCGTCGACTGCCTCGGGTGCTATGTGGCCGATGCACAGGCCGGTTGTGCCGCCTGAGAATCGTCCGTCCGTCAATAGTAGTACATCTTTGCCGAGGCCAGCGCCCTTGATGGCGGCCGTGATGGCCAGCATCTCGCGCATGCCGGGGCCGCCCTTGGGGCCTTCGTAACAGATGATGACGACGTCGCCCTTGGAGATGCGTCCCTCGGTGAGGGCATCCATGGCGGCGCGTTCGCGCTCGAACACGCGGGCGGGGCCCTCGAACACGCTGGCGTCGAAACCGGCGGTCTTGACGACGGCGCCGTCGGGGGCGAACGAGCCGTGCAGCACCGTGATGCCGCCCGTGGCGTGGATGGGGTTGTCGAGCGTGCGGATGACCTCGCCGTCGAGCGGGTCGGGGTTGATCTCGGCCAGGTTCTCGGCCACGGTCTTGCCCGTCACCGTAAGGCAGTCGCCGTGCAGCAGACCCGCGTCGAGCAGGGCCTTCATGACGACGGGCACGCCGCCGTGGCGGTCGACGTCGTTCATGACGTATTTGCCGAAGGGCTTGAGGTCGCCGATGTGGGGAACCTTGTCGCCGATGCGGTTGAAGTCGGCGAGCGTGAGCTCGACCTCGGCCTCGCGGGCGATGGCGAGCAGGTGCAGCACGACGTTGGTCGAGCCACCGAAAGCCATGGCCACGGCGATCGCGTTCTCGAACGCCTTCTTGGTCATGATGTCGCGCGCCGTGATGCCGAGGCGCAGCATGTTGACGACGGCCTCGCCCGAGCGGTGCGCGTAGTAGTCGCGGCGACGGTCGGCCGAGGGCGGCGCGGCCGAGCCGGGCAGGCTCATGCCGAGGGCCTCGGCGACGGATGCCATGGTGTTGGCCGTGTACATGCCACCGCAGGCACCCTCGCCCGGGGCGATGGCGCACTCGATGCGCTTGAGGTCTTCTTCGCTCATGGTGCCGGCCTTGCAGGCGCCGACCGCCTCGAACGAGTCGATGATGGTGACTTCTTTTTCGGTGCCGTCGGACAGCTTCACCCAGCCGGGCGCGATGGAACCTGCGTAGAGGAACACCGAGGCGAGGTCGAGACGCGCGGCCGCCATGAGCATGCCGGGCAGCGATTTGTCGCAACCGGCCAGCAGCACCGAGCCGTCGAGGCGTTCGGCCATCATGACGGTCTCGACGGAGTCGGCGATGACCTCACGCGAGACGAGGGAGAAGTGCATGCCCTCGTGGCCCATCGAGATGCCGTCGGAGACGGAGATGGTGCCGAACTGGAGCGGGTAACCGCCGCCCGAGTGGACGCCCTCTTTGGCGCCCTGGGCAAGTCGGTCGAGCGACAGGTTGCAGGGGGTGATCTCGTTCCACGACGAGGCGATTCCGATCTGGGGCTTATCCCAGTCTTCGTCTCCCATACCGACGGCACGCAGCATTCCTCGGGAGGTCGTAGCTTCGATTCCGTCGGTGACGTCGCGACTGCGCGGCTTCACATCGATTTCAGACATGTTACGAGTGTAGTAGCGTCACCGCGCCCGGATCGCCGCCTCGCGGGCCGTCGCGAGGGCCGCGAGCGTGGCCGCGACCTCGTCGGGGCCGCCGACGCGGAACGGCGCGATCGTGGCGCCGTCTCCGCTCTTCAGCGGCAGATCTTCGGCATGCAGAACGGCGAAGGCATCCTCGTCGGTGACATCGTCGCCGGCATAGAGCGCGGCGGTTGCCCCGGTGTAGCGACGGAGCTCTTCGATGCCGTCGCCCTTGGTCGCCGAGCGCACCGAGAATTCGAGGACATCCTTGCCGTCGCGGATGGTGACACCCGGCAGCGAGAGATCGGCGAGCGCGCGCTTTCCGGCCTCGAGAGCGACGTCGTCGTCGGCGCGTCGCGTGTGCAGCGCGAATCCGGCGGGCTTCCGTTCGACCCAGACGTTGTCATAGATGGCGGCGATCTGGTCGAGCAGACGCTCTACCTCGGCCGCGCGGGCGGATTCCTCGGGAGAGAGGGAGGCTTCGGCATCCGGGTCGTCGAGGCGCACTTCGACGCCGTGCGAACCGATGAGCAGGATCTTGTCGTCGGGCTCGGTGACCTCGATGAGGCTGTCGAGCGCGCGGCCCGAGACGTAGGCCACCCAGGTGTCCTCGAGGGCGACGAGACGTTCGATGGCTTCGCGCGCGGCGGGAACGGCTCGCGCGTCTTCGGGGCGGTCGACCGTGGGTGCGAGGGTTCCGTCGAAGTCGAGGGCCACGAGCAGGCGGTCGGTGGCGGCGAGCGCCTCCAGGGCCGCCTGCAGCTCGGCCGGGTCGGTCGAGGGCTCGGGGAGCGGTTCGATGTGCGTCATCGCCCGGGCTCCTCGTCGGTGCGCGACGCGGCCTCGGCGGCACCCGGTGCTCCCGAGGTGTCCACGTTGTCGGCGACGGCTTCGCCGACGGGCGCGACCTCCGACCGGAACGCCGCATCCGGATCGTCCAGCGACACGTCGGCGTTCTGGATGCCCGTGGGCCCGACCTCCGACGACTGGCGGCCTTTGCCGTCATACCCCTTCTGCAGCGCGTCGAGGAAGGTCTCGGACCACTTGACGACATCGTTCTCGAGCACGCGTTTGCGCAGCGACCGCATGCGGCGCGAGCGCTCCGACTTGGGCATCTCGATGGCGCGCATAATGGCGTCCTTGGTGCCCTCGATGTCGTGCGGGTTGATGAGCAGGGCCTGCTTCAGGTCATCCGAGGCGCCGGCGAATTCGCTCAGCACCAGCACGCCGTCGTTGTCGAAGCGGCAGGCCACGTATTCCTTGGCGACGAGGTTCATGCCGTCGCGCAGGGCGGTCACGAGCACGACGTCGGCGGCCAGGTAGAGCGCAACCATCTCCTCGCGCGGGTAGCCGTGGTGCAGGTAGTTGATGGCCGTGTGCCCGATCGAGCCGAAGTCGCCGTTGATGCGGCCGACCGTGAGCTCGATCTCGTCGCGCAGGGCCTTGTAGGTCTCGACGCGTTCGCGGCTGGGGCTGGCGACCTGCACGAGCGTGACGTCTTCGACGTTGAGGCGGCCCTCGGCCAGCAGCTCGCCGTAGGCCTTCAGGCGGTGCATGATGCCCTTGGTGTAATCGAGACGGTCGACGCCGAAAAGGATGGTCTTCGGGTTGCCGAGTTCTTCTCGGATCTCCTTGGCGCGGGCCTGCACGTCGGGGCGGCGCGCGAGCACCTCGTAGCTCTCGGAGTCGATCGAGATCGGGTAGGCCTTGGCGATCACCTGACGCGTCGCGCCGACGGGTTTGTTCGAGCGGGCGCGGCGCTCGGGGTTGGCGTCGAGCGGGCGGAAGATGCTCGACCCCTTGGTCTCGTAGGAGAGCAGGCGACGAACGGCCCGCGTGAAGTTGCCGGCGTCGGCGACGCGCTGGAACCCGAGCACATCGGCGCCGAGCAGGCCCTCGATGATCTGGGTGCGCCAGGGCAGCTGCGAGAAGAGGCCGTAGGCCGGGAACGGGATGTGGTTGAAGAAGCCGATGACGAGGTCGGGGCGCACCTCGCGCAGCATGCCGGGCACGAGCTGCAGCTGGTAGTCGTGCACCCAGACGGTTGCACCCTGCTCGGCCAGGCGGGCTGCGGCATCCGCGAATCGCTGGTTGACCTTCACATAGGCCTCCCACCACTCGCGGTGGTAGCTGGGCGGCGCGATGACGTCGTGGTAGAGCGGCCACAGGGTGTCGTTAGAGAAACCCTCGTAGTATTCCTCGATTTCCTGCTCGCTGAGCGGGATGGGCACGATCCAGGTGCCGTGGTTGTCGAAGGGCTCGATGTCGAGGTCGGGGCCGCCGGCCCAACCGATCCAGGCGCCGTTGGCCTTGGCCATGACGGGGTCGAGTGCCGTGACGAGACCGCCGGGAGACGTGCGCCACTGCACCTCACCGTCCTCGCTCGGAACACGGTCGACGGGCAGCCGGTTGGCCACCACGACGAAGTCGAATTGCCGCGTCTCGCCGTTCGAGGCGTCGGTCTTCTGTGACATGATCCACCTTTCGAGGCCCGAAAACCGGGCGGGTACCAGGCTATCAGCGAGCGAGATTCGACATCGGATGGTCAGAGTCCGGGTCTATCATTGGCCCAATGATCCGCATCGGCATGAGTTCCTCCTGCGTCTACCCGCTCGAGACCGAGCGTGCGTTCGCCTTGGCCGACGAGGCCGGCTACGACGGTATCGAGATCATGGTCACCAACGATCCGGTGACTCGGGATGCCGACGCCCTCCTCGCCCTGAGTGACAAGTACCAGCTGCCGATCATGTCGATTCACGCGCCCGTGCTGCTGCTCACGCACTTCGTGTGGGGCCGCGATCCGCAGATCAAGCTGGAGCGCTCGGCAGAGTTGGCCCGCACCCTCGGGGCATCCAGCGTGGTCGTGCATCCGCCGTTCCGCTGGCAGAAGAGCTACTCCGAAAACTTCCTCGACATCGTGCGCCAGACGGCTACCAACTCGGGCGTGCACATCGCCGTCGAGAACATGTTCCCGTGGGCCGTGCGCGGCCGCAGCATGAAGGCCTACGCCCCCGGTTGGGACCCGAGCGACTGGGACTGCGACGACATCACGCTCGACTTCTCGCACGCCGCGCTCTCGGGTCAGGACAGCCTCGTCCTCGCCAAGAAGTTCGGCAAGCGCCTGCGCCACGTGCACCTGTGCGACGGCTCGGGCTCGCTCGACGAGGGCAAGATCTTCGACGAGCACCTGCTTCCGGGCCACGGCGGGCAGCCCGTCGCGGCCGTGCTACAGATGCTGGCCGCCGAAGACTGGGACGGCCAGGTGGTGGCCGAGGTCAACACGCGCAAGGCCAAGACCGAGTTCGAGCGACTCATCGCCCTGCGCGAGACGCTCGAGTTCGCACGCGAGCACCTCGGGCAGCAGCGCACCAGCATGGACCACCTCAAGGGTTACCGCCGCCGCACCATCAACAACCTGCTCCCCCACCACGAGGGCGAGCCTGCGACGGCCGAGCCCGACACTGCACCGACGGATGCCGTGGGCGACGCGTCCACGGACTCTCACGGCGTTCTCGACCCCGAACCCACCGAGTAATCGGTTAGAGGAACGCGAGCGCGAGCGTGGCGCCGACGACGGTCAGCGGCGCGACGATGAGGCCGAGGAGCGCGTAGCGCGTCCAGGAGATGCGGACATCCATCGCGGTGAGGCGCTGATGCCAGAGCAGCGTGGCGAGCGACGCCCACGGCGTGACGAGCGGGCCCAGGTTGACGCCGATGAGCAGTGCGATCAGGCGGTCGGGGCTCGTGGCCGCGGGTTCGAGCGCCAGGTAGGCGGGCAGGTTGTCCACGAGGTTCGCGCCCACACCGGCGGATGCCGAGAGCCGCAGCAGGTCGGCCGGTGAGTTGCCTGTGCCGGCGACCTGTTCGAGGAACGCGCCGAGGCCGACGTTGTGCAGCGCGGCCATCGACAGGAACAGACCCGACGCCAGCACGATCAGCTGCCACGGCACGAGGTCGAACCGCAGCACCCGCGGGTTGCGCCAGGCCGTCACGGCGATGAGCACCAAGGCCGCGGCCGACGCGGGCAGCCACACGGGCAGACCCGACACCAGCAACGGCAGCAGCACGACGAGCACGACGGCGGACGTCACGAACAAGAGGCGGTCGGAGGCGGGGGCTGCGGCATCCACCGTGAATCGCCCCGAGAGCGGCCGCCGATAGACGATGGCGAGCACGATGACGGGAACGATGACGCCCACGATGGCCGGCGCGTACGAGAGGGCGAGGAACCCGAGCGGCCCCACCCCGCCCAAGCGGTGTTCGGCGAGCAGGTTCGTGAGGTTGGAGACGGGCAGGAAGAGCGACGCCGTGTTCGCGAGCCACACGGTCGTGAGGGCGAAGGGCAGCGGGCTGACGCCGATGCGCCGCGCGAGCACCACCACGATGGGTGTGAGCAACACGGCCGTGGTGTCGAGCGACAGGAACGCGGTCGAGACGACGGCCATCAGCACGACGAAGAGCCACAAGACGACCGTGCGGCCGCGGGCGAGGCGAGCCGCGTGACCGGCGATCGACTGGAACACCCCGGCCTGGTCGGCCAGCTCGGCAACGACCGTGATGGCGACGACGAAGAGGAGCACGGGCCAGATGCGGTCGGTGAGAGCCAGAACCTCGGTGCCGTCGAGGATGCCGAACGCCCAGGCGGCGAGCCCGAGGACGAGCAGGACGGCTCCGACGAGAGCGGTTTTCATGCGGGGGTCACGCGGGAAGTCGACAGCACGAAGTTCACAGTACAACCCCCTGCGGCGAGTCGGGTCGACACGCTAGCGTGGAAGTCTACGGAGGCTAACAACATGCGCAAATACCTTATGAACACGAGCATCCTGGGCGCGGTCACCGGCGCCTGGAGTGTCATCCAGACCACCCGCAAGGGCCCGCGCGACTGGCGTCTCGCCCTCGCCTGGGCCAGCTGGATCATCTCGCTCGCACTGGCCATCGGGTCGGTTGCCGAAGAGAACCAGCGCAAGCTCAAGAAGTAACTCCCCCCGTTCGGGCCGGCACGTTCAGCGTGTCGGCCCGTTCTGCTGCCCATTTGCCGCTCGAGTCGGCGAAAATCGGCGTGTCAGCAGGGGTTTCGGATGCCTCGCGCGCACACTGGAGGCAACGACCGCCCCCTTCGCTCACAAACGGCGGTCCGGCAAGGAGCCTCACGATGTTCGGACGCCGTAGTCGCCGCTTGATCGCCGCCGAGAATGCCGCGCGCGCCGCAGCCCTCGAAGCCGGCACAACCGGGTCGTCGCACCCCGACACCCGTGTCGATTCGACCGGCGTCGAGCTCGAGACATCCGCCACATCTGCACCTGCCGTCATCCCCGTCCCCGCCCCCGTCATCGAGCTCAGCGAGGAACGCGTCTTCGCGGCGGTGCTCGAGCGCCTGCAGGACTTCGTGGGCGAGAACGGCAGCTGGACACTCACGCGGCGCAGCGATTCCGACACCGAAGTCTTCTTCCACGACATGGCTGCCCTGTCACTGGCCCGCGCCGTGACGTCGACCCTCGTCGATGCGGCA
This sequence comes from Okibacterium fritillariae, assembly GCF_052783725.1. Classification (NCBI taxonomy): domain Bacteria; kingdom Bacillati; phylum Actinomycetota; class Actinomycetes; order Micrococcales; family Microbacteriaceae; genus Okibacterium; species Okibacterium fritillariae. Next base: position 1,281,945 of record NZ_CP199917.1, on the reverse strand, counting down.
GCGCACGGCGACACCGCCCCCACCGCGGAACGCGACGACCTGTCCGAGCTAGATGCCGCTCGCGCCGCAGCCGACGGCTCGACCTCACACGCTTCGAACTCAGACGCCCCGACCTCAGATGCCCCGGCCGCCGACCGCGCTGTATCCCCCGCCGTGCGCACCATCATGGAGCTCGACACCATCGCCGTCTGGGCCGACCCCACGTCGCACGACCCCGCCTACATCGACGAGCGGATGCTGCACCCCGAGACGGCGCGTTCCGTCGACGCCGACCGGGCGAACGGCCAGCGCCGCGCCTGAGCGGACAGATCAGTGCAGGATCGCCTCGAGGAAGATGATTCCCGCCCCGATGGCCGTGGACACGAGACATCCGAGCACGCACCACCACCAGCGATTTCCGCGGATGGCTAGCGCGCTGTAGCCGAGCCCCGCGAGCGTCACGAGAACGACGCGGAGCGCCCACGCAACGGCCTCGTCGCCGGTGAGCAGGCCGAAGACGCCCATCAGGAGCGGGATGCTCGGCAGGATCGCAGCCTCGAGCATGCCGACCGACTCTGCCAGGGCGTGCCTCACGGAGCGCGCGACCGTGACCGTGCCCCGATGCTCGCCGCCGTGGTGCCCGAGCGCCGCCGAGAAGACGTGCGCGATCCAGAACGCGACGAGCGTGACGGCGCTGAAGGCGAAGATCGACCGGGGCCCGTTGTCGTCGTCGGCCGCCGTCGCGGTGATGAGGCTCGCGTAGACGATCAGGCCGTATATCGCCGAGGGGCTGGCGAGATGGTGCCAGAGTGCACGCAGATAGCTCATGCCGTCACGTTAGCGCACGAAAAATGCCCCAGAATCGGCGAGATATCTGGGGCATTCAGTGCACCCCCTCGGACTTGAACCGAGAACCCACTGATTAAGAGTCAGTTGCTCTGCCGATTGAGCTAGAGGTGCATTTCGGACCGGAATTTTGCACTTCCGGACCGAGGAATACTTTAGCAGGAGAATTGCGGGGAGCGCGAATCGAGCAGCACTGCCGAGCATCCGGGGTCGATACGCTGGGGGTATGAGTGCCGACGCATCCCCCGTTTCTTCCGCTTCTGCCGACCCCCTCGCCGCCGGGAACGCGCTGGCCGATGACCTGCGGCTCGCGCTGCGCATCGCGGATGCGGCCGACACGATCTCGCTGGAACGCTTCCGGTCGAACGACCTCGACGTGTCGACCAAACCCGACCGCTCGTTCGTGACCGACGCCGATCTGGCGGTCGAGCGCCGCATTCGCGAGATCCTCACCGAGGAGCGACCGGAGGACGGCATCCTGGGCGAGGAGTACGGCACGGCCGGCTCGACCGCCCGGCAGTGGATCATCGACCCGATCGACGGCACGGCCAATTACCTGCGCGGCGTGCCCATCTGGGGCACGCTCATCTCGCTCGCCGTCGACGGCGTGCCCGTCGTGGGCGTCGTCTCCTCCCCCGCGCTCGAGAAGCGCTGGTGGGCCGCCGACGGTTCGGGCGCCTGGTCGTCGCTGCGGGGCGGCGCGCCCGAGCAGCTGAAGGTCTCGCGCGTGCAGAAGCTCGCCGACGCCTCCGTCAGCTTCCAGAGCGTCACGCAGTGGGACGATGCCGGCTACCTCGACCAGCTCGTCGCGCTGACCCGGGCCAGCTGGCGCGACCGCGCCTACGGCGACATGTGGGCGTACATGCTGTTGGCCGAGGGACTGGTCGACGCCGTGGGCGAGTTCGACGTCAAGGAATACGACGTGGCGGCGCTGGTGCCAATCGTGCGCGAGGCGGGTGGTGCGACATCCGCCATCGACGGGACCGATCGCATCGACCGCCGCAGCTTCTTGGCCACGAACGGTGCCCTGCACGAAGAGATCCTCGGATTGCTGCACGGCTGACGCTCAACGGCCTAGCTGTGAGTCGGCTTTGAAAATGAGGCTCGCTCTGGATAGCATCATGCAACACGGAGTCGCATCCCGATCGGCGCCGCTCACACCCCGAATGGAACAGCATGCCCGCCCCGTCTCGCCTCAGCCGCCGCCTCCTCGCCGTGGGCGCCGCAACCGCTCTCGCCGCCTCGCTCTCAGGCTGCAGCCTGATCAACAGCATCATCGACAAGCCCGTCACGCGGGATGCCGAGACCGAGGAAGTCGTCGAGGCCGGCACGTCGAGCGTCTTCTCGATCAAGGTGGGCGACTGCATCAACGACGACAGCACGAGCGAAGAGGTCTTCGAGGTAGAGGCCGTTCCGTGTGCCGAGCCGCACGACCTCGAGGCCTTCTACGAATTCTCGCTCGACGGCTCGGAGTACCCGGGCGACGACGAGGTCTCTCAGCAGGCCGACACCGGGTGCTACGACCAGTTCACGACCTTCGTCGGCCTGAGCTACGAGGACTCGACCCTCGACTACGCCCCCTACACGCCCACCGAGGCGAGCTGGACCGAAGACGGCGACCGCCTCGTGAGCTGCATGATCGGCGACCCCGAGGGCCGCACGACCGGCTCGCTCGCGGGCGTCGCGCACTAAGCAGCGGCTACGCGGTCTGAGCCGAGCGCTTGCGCCGCTTGCGCGCCCCGAGGTCGAGGAAACCGAGCACCAGCGCCACGGCCACGAGTGTCAGGGTCACGGCGAAGCCGGCCCGGAACGCGTCGTGGAACACCTCGAGCTGCGGCGCCTGGCCGGTCTCTGAATAGATCGTCGCGTAGAACGCCGCACTCGCGGCCGCCGTGCCCATAGCTGTTCCGACGCGCTGGCCGAGCTGCGCCATCGAGCCGGCGACACCACCCTGCTCGACGGGAACCTCGGCGAGCGTGAGCGTCTGGTTGGGCGAGATGACGAAACCGCCGCCCGTGCCCGCGACCAGCATGCCGACACCCATGCCGTAGATCGCCACGTCGGCCGGCAGCAGCTCGGCGGCCAGCAAGACGAGCGAGAAGCCGATCAGCACGATCACGATGCCGAGCACGACGAGCTTGCGGCCCACGCGGTTGACGATCGTGCCGCCGTACCAGGCCGTCACGGCCGACGACAGCGCGAACGGGATGCTCACCATGCCGGCGAACACGGGTTCGAGACCGATGCCCTGCTGCAGGAACAGCGTCGTCAACAGGAACATGGCGGGCATGGCCGCGAAGTAGGCCATGGCGATGAGCAGACCGTTGCGGTAGGAACCCTTGCGGAACAGGTCGAAGTGCACGACGGGCGATTTGCCGATGCGCTTGTAGCGGCGCTCCCACAGCACGAAGCCGGCCGCCGCGATGGCAGCCAGGATGAGCAGATACCAGCGCGCGGGCTGATCGTCGGGCCCGCCCGTCGTGAGCACGAACGGCAGCATGACGCTGAACGTGGCGACGGCGAGGATGAGGATGCCGACGAGGTCGAGTTCGCGCGAACCCGGCGAGCGCTCTTGTTTGGCGGGCAGGAGCTTGAGCGCGAATGGCAACAGAATGAGAACGAGCGGCACGTTCATCGCGAAGATGTAGCGCCAACCATCCGTGGGCCCGCCGACCGCGATGAGCAGGCCGCCGAGCGTGGGACCGAAGGCCGTCGAGACGCCGATCGTGGCACCGAAGAGCCCGAACGCCCGGCCGCGCTCTTCGCCCTGGAAGAGCTGTTGCGTGAGGCCGATCACCTGGGGCATCTGGATGCCGGCCGCGATGCCCTGCACGATGCGCGCCACCATGAGGAACTCGATGTTGGGGGCCACGGCACACGCCAGGCTCGAGACCATGAAGAGACTGAGGCCCACGACGAACATGGCCTTGCGCGAGTGCAGGTCGCCGAGACGCCCGGCCGGCACGAGCGCGAGACCGAAGGCGAGGGCATAGCCCGCCACGATGATCTGCAGCTCGGCGGGGCCGGCGCCGAGGGACTTCTCGATCGACGGGAGCGCGACGTTGACCTTGGACAGGTCGAGGATGGTGAGGGCGGCTACGGAGACGCAGACGGCGAAGGCCTGCCAGCGTTGACGGCCGCTGAGGGCGTTGGCGAGTGAGGACGACATATACGGGGAAGCATACTCCCGGGCGAGCGCGGTGCCTGCGGCCCGCAGATAGGGTTGACGGGACGCGTTTCGCCGGTGCGGAACGGCCGAGTGAGGAGCACCATGTCCGAGAAACAAGCGGGAGCGAAACCCGCCGGAACGATTCGCCGCCGCATCCGCACAACCGGGTGGCTCGCCCTGCTGGCCCTCGTGCTCGCCATCGTGGCCTTCGTGGTGTGGACCCAGATCGTCATGGCCGGCGACCGCCGCGCCACCATCGAGGTGTTCGACAATGCGGCCGTGCAGGTCACCGACACGGGCGACAGCATCGTCATGACCCCCACGGGCGAGAATGGCGGGGCCGACGCATCCGGCGAGGGGCTCGTGTTCATTCCGGGCGCCAAGGTCGACCCCTACGCCTACCTCTACAAGCTCTCGGGCGCCGTCGAAGAGTCGGGCCTCACGGTCGTCATCACGAAGCCCACGCTCAACCTGGCGTTCTTCGACCAGCGCCCGCTCTCCACCTTCACCGAGGCCGCGCCCGAGGTGACCGACTGGTTCGTCGGCGGCCACTCGCTCGGCGGCGTGCGGGCCTGCCAGTGGGCGGGCAGCGAGGATGTCGCGGGCCTCGTGCTCTTCGGCAGCTACTGCGCCAACGACCTCTCGCAGTCGGGCCTGCCCGTGCTCAGCATCGGCGGCAGCAACGACGGCCTCTCGACCCCCGCCAAGATCGAGGATGCCTCGGGCCGGCTTCCCGCCGACACCGAGTTCGTAGAGCTCGACGGCGCCAACCATGCGGACTTCGGCGACTATGGCGTGCAGCCGGGCGACGGCACCTCGACGGTGTCGGACGAGGATGTCCGGGCCGAGATCACCGAGGCGATCGACGCGTTCGTCGGCTGAAAGCGGTCCGTGGCGTCGCCTCGCTGTGGGGCCATCACGCGTTCGACGCCACCACGAGCTTTCGAGCCCACGGGCGTCGTGAGCGAATCCGCGATGCGTTCCCCCGTCAGCCCTCGAAGGCGACGGGGAGCCAGCGGTTTTTGTTGCGGCGCGTGAGGGCGGCCGTGCGCGCCTCGGCGATCGTGCCGAACACGGCCAGGGCGTGCTCGCCGACCTGGCGCGCGATCTCGTCGTCCTCGGCCTCGAAGCGGACGACGATGCGCGGCAGGCCGCCAACGATCTGTAGGTCGGACGCCTCGACGACCGTGAGGGTGGCCGCGGCATCCGCGACCGTGGGGAGAACGTCGGCGGGGTGCACGCCCGGCCGCACCGGGCCGACGCCGATCGTCACGCGAAAAGAGGGCATCAGCCCAGGATAGGACGCCCCGACGCCACGAAAAAGCGGGCCGCCCCGAAGGACGGCCCGCTGGTGTCGCGAGAGTGTGAGAACGACCGATGGTGGAGATGGGGGGAATTGAACCCCCGTCCACTGCTGTGATTCTGCGCCTTCTACGGGCGTAGCCTGTTGAGACGTTCTACTCGGCCCCACCCTTTGCTACAGGCATCTAGGGTGACAGGCCCAGCCCGAGAAAAAGTCCCGCGTCGCCCTCAGGCGTGACGACGCAGCAAGCTCTCTAAATGGCGCCAGGGTCCGGGACGAGAGCGAACCCGGTCTGACGGACCTCGAAGCTAGCCTAGGCGGCTAGGGCGAAGTCGGTGCGCTTAGAATTGGCACCTATATTTTGCAGAGATCGTTTACGAGATAACCCTGCATCCTCGGCCCGCTTCTCGCAGTTTCGCAGGCAATGTCGAAACCGATCATCCCCTCGAAACACCGCGATAGATCGCAGCGGGTCATTCTCACACTCTGTTGACTTGTGAACCGGCGAACCGGATCGAGCGCCTCTCGGACGCAGCTTTTCAGTATAGCCCTTACGCTCCCCTATTGCACACCGCTGGTCGTGATCAGGCGCGTCCACGGTCCGGGCGGCGGCTCGTTGTTCTCGGCGAAGCGCCAGCTCACGCGATCGGTGTCGCCGTTGAGGTCGCGGAACCCGAGGCAGGCGTTGACGGCGGGTGAGACATCCATGCCGGCGCCGCCGTAGCGGGCGTTCTGCGGGCGGGCGTCGCCGGCTCCGAAGACGTAGGCCGCGTCGTCGTACTCCCCCGGTCCGGCGTCCTGGATCTGCGCGAAACAGGTGCGGTCGCCGAGGCGCAGCTCGACCCAGCGGTTCTTGAGATAGCTGAACGTGCGGTCGCCCGCGTGCTCGGCATATCCCGGATCGCCGGCCCACGGCACCACGGCGTCGCGCCGGGCGAAGGCCGCATCGTCGTTGATGTCGTCGAAGGGCAGGTCGAGGTAGAACGGGTTCTCGGCGGGGGTCATGCTCGTCGGGAAGTAGTCGTCGGCCGCGAAACGTCGTTCGGTCTGGCACACCGTGTCGACGACGATGCCGTCGCAGCCGCCGTAGCTCTCTTGCCACAGGGAATCGTAGGTGGAGTACACCTGCGAACCGTCCGAAGCCGACGGGTCGAACAGCTCGCCCACCCAGAACGTCGTCGCCACGATGTCGGTGTGCCACGGATAGCCGGGCGTCGCAAGCACCCGCACCGTGCCCGCCGACGCACAGCCGGCGAGCACGAGGGTGAGGCCCAGCACGGCGCTCATTCCGAGCGTCGACACGAGTGCCGACGACCGCACCGCGCGGAGCCCCACGTCACACCATCCGATCGGTCATGGGCTCACACTGCCACGGCTGGTCGCGCTCTCGGTGGGAGTGTGCGCCTCGACGGGTGCCGTGACGGGCGGAGGGGCGACCGCGGACTTCAGCGCGACCGACGTGGTGGGCGACACGGGTGGCGCACCCACGCTGTCGTAGAGGGCGTAATCATCCGTCGTGATGCTGCCGTTGGCGAAGATGTTCAGGCCGAAGCTGATGCCCGTAATGCCGGCCGGGATGGCGGGCGTCTGCCACACGGCCTGCGTGTAGCTCGGGGATGCCGAGAACCACGGGCTCGAGGTCCAGTACTGCCAGCCGCCCGAGGCGTTGCGCACATAGACCGCGAATTGCGTGACGGTCGTCGAGGTGTACCAGGCCCGCATCGAGTAGGTCTTGCCGGGCGTGACCGCGGGGGCGCAACTGCCGAGGTCGAATGCCGGCAGCACCTTGGCGTCGCCGTCGGTGTAACCCGAGACCGTGACGGTTTCGGCGCGGGTGCCCGTGTGCGCGTTCGGGGTGGTGGCGAAGGTGGCCGTGTTGGTGCCGTAGCCGCCCTGCATCCAGCAGCTCGGCAGGCCGTTCGGCCCGTCGGTTTCGAGCCCGGGGTTGACCACGCCGTTGGCGCCGGCGGTCGGGGCGGGGATGGCGGGGCCCGCGACGGCCGGTTTCACGGCTCCGCCGACGACATCGCCGACCGGTTTCACGACCGTATTGCCCGTGGTGGCACGCGGAGCCAACCAGCTCGTGAATTGAGCCAGGACCGTCGGCGTGACGTTGAGGTCGCCGCATCCCGAGGCACATACGTTGTGGAAGGTGAACTGCACCCATCCTCCGGCGGCCTCGGCGCGCGTCACCGAGTTCTTGAGGTCGGCCAGGGTCCACGTGCTGTCGACCTGGTCGAGCGCCTTCGTGTAGTAGGGCTCGGCCGGCGGCACGGTTTCGGCATACGCGCAGTCGAGGCATCCGAAACGCGACCGGATGTCGCCGAGCATGCGTGCGCTGTTGTAGCCGCACGATGCGGCGGCCTGTTCGGCGTCGGGCGTCGACGAGGCGAAGGGATAGGCGAAGCTGCGCACCGCATATCCCCACCCGAGCAGGGTCGAACGGTCGTTGCAGATCTGACGGCGCACCTCGTCGGCGGGCAACGTGGCGAGGTCGGCGTGGCTGACGGTGTGCCCGCCGATCTCCTGCCCGCCCGCCTTCAGAGTGTCGAGGTTGGCTCGGGTCATGTAGCTCGGCGCCCCCACGAAACCCGAGACGATGTAGAACGTCGCCTTCATGTTCTGGGCGTTCAGGGCGGGCAGGGCGGCGAGCTGGTTGGCGTTGCCGTCGTCGAAGGTGAGGCTCACGGTCGTGCGCGGTTTCACGGTGGCCGCATCGGCGGGCCCGGATGACTTCACGAACGGCGACAGGATGAGTGCAAGTGCGGCCACCACGGCCAGGATCACGGCGATCATCGGGGGCCGTGTGTCGGAGCGCTCGGAACGCCCGGGCCGCTGCTCGTCGTCGTCGCCGAGCGAGCTGAAGGTCAGCGTGTTCATCATTCGACCGTCACCGACTTCGCGAGGTTGCGCGGTTTATCGACGTCGAGTCCGAGCCGCAGGGCCAATTCACGGGCGAAGAGCTGCAGCGGCACCACCGCCTCGAGCGGGCCCCAGCGATCCATGCCGCCGACGAGCGGTCGGCTCATGCTCATGCCGACGGCGGGGATGGTGCTGCCCGCGCCGCCGATGGTGATGACCCGGCCGCCGCGCGCCGCGACCTCCGAGAGATTCGACGCGAGCCGCGGGTCGCCGTTGTCGACGACGATCACGGGTGTGCCCTGGTCGACGAGCGCCAGGGGGCCGTGTTTCAGCTCGCCCGCCGGATAGTGCTCGGCCCAGCGATAGCTGATCTCCTTCAACTTCAAGGCGCCCTCCTCGGCGAAGACGACACCGGGGCCACGGCCGAGGAAGATGAAGCCCGACCGGTCGAGGACCTCGTCGACGATGCCGGGGACGACACCCTTCGAGACCTCGAGGGCCTGAGCCAGCAGATCGGGCAGCCGGCGCAGATCGTCGGTCAGATCGGCCGCGCGCGATCGGTCGATGCGGCCCGTCGCCACGAGCGCCGATACCGCGACCGCCACACCCGTGATCACCTGGGCGACGAAGGTCTTGGTGGCAGCGACGCCGATCTCGGGCCCGGCGTTGCAATCGACGACGCTCGCGGCCCGACGGGCGACGCTCGACGCCGGGTTGTTCGTCACGGCCACGAGCCCCGCCGAAACGGGTTCGAGCTGATCGAGCGCCCGCAGGATGTCGGCCGTCTCACCCGATTGGCTGAGCGCCAGAATGAGGGTGCCCGGGTCGAGGATCGTTTCGGATGCCTCCGACGCCACAACCGAAACCGTCGGGATGCCGCCCAGGGCGCCGAACGCGCGAGCGATGACGCGCCCGGCATTCAGCGATGTGCCGCAGCCGAGCACGGCGATGCGTTCGAAGGCGGGCGCCTCGAGCGACCGCCACAGCGAGCCGTCGGCGATGTGGGGCACCAGATCGTCGAGGATGCGCGCCGCGATGGCGGGCTGCTCGTCGATCTCCTTCGCCATGTAGTCGGCGTGCGATCCACGTTCGAGCGCCGCCGAGGTGAAGGGACAGAGGGCGGCCTGGGGGGCGGCCGTCCTCTGTCCGTCTCGGGTCCAGACCAGCTCGTCGGCGAGTTCGACGATGTCGCCGTCGACGAGGGTCCGGTACTCGTCGACCCAGTCGGCGATGGCGCCGATATCACTGGTGACGAAATCTCCGATCGCCGACGAGGCGACGATCAGGGGTGAATGGTGGGCGGCCGCGACGAGGCGGCCCGTTTCGGCATCCGTCACGACGAGCGCCCACGAGCCCTCGAGCCGACGGGTCGCCGCATGCACCGAGCGCAGCAGGTCGCCCGATGACTCGAGGTGGTCCTCGATGAGGTGGCACACGACCTCCGAGTCGACGTCCGACGCGAAGGCGTGGCCGTCGGCCTCGAGCTCCTGCCGCAGGGCGCGGTGGTTCTCGATGATGCCGTTGTGGGCCACGCTGATGCGTCCCGTGCAATCCCGATGCGGATGCGCGTTGCCGGTCGTCACGGCGCCGTGCGTCGCCCAGCGGGTGTGGCCGATGCCGAGACCCGTGAGGGGCGCACCCGCCCAGGCCGCGACATCCGTCGTCAGACCGCCGACGCGGCCAACGGAACGGATGACAGCGGTCGAGGCATCCTCCGTCACGATGGCCACACCGGCGGAGTCATAGCCCCGATATTCGAGGAGCGAGAGGGCCCGGAGGAGAAACGGCGCCGCGCCGCCGTCGACGCGCGCGGCCACGATGCCGCACATCAGCGCGCCCATCCGGCCTGGGCCACCTCGGCGACGCGGGCGCCGCCCTTGGTGGGATCGACGATGGCCGAACGCTGACGGTCGGCCTTCGTGGTCTCGGCGATGGCTGCCGCGACATGCGCGAGCGTCTCGTCGAGCGTGGTCCGAGGAACGAAACCGACCAGGTCGAACGCCGCCGTGTTGTCGGGCACGCGGCGACGCATGTCCTCGAATCCCTCGGAGTAGGCCTCCTCGTAGGGGACGTAGGTGATACTGCTCGACGAGCCGGTCACGCGCAGGGCACGGAGGGCCAGCTGTTCGATCGAGATCTCCTCGGCGCCGCCCAGGTTGAACGCCCGGCCGACGGCCGCGGGGGCCTCGGCGATGCGCACCAGGGCGGGCACGACATCCCCCACGTAGGAGAAGCAGCGGGTCTGCTGACCGTCGCCGAAGACCGTGAGCGGTTCGCCGCGCAGCGCCTGGCCGACGAGGTTGGGAACGACCATGCCGTAGCGCCCGGTCTGGCGCGGCCCGACCGTGTTGAAGGGGCGCACGATGGCCACCTGCAGGCCGTATTGCGTGTGATAGGCGTGGGCGAAGGCCTCGTCGATTCCTTTCGAAGCCGCGTAGGTCCAGCGCGAGGTGAGCGCCGATCCGAGCACGCGATCCGAGTCCTCCGAGAGTTTGTCGGCCGTGTTCTTGCCATACACCTCGCTTGTCGACACCAGCAGCAGCTTCGCGTTGTTCGCCAGGCAGGCATCCAGCACGTTCTCGGTGCCGTGGATGTTGGTGCGCAGGCTCGACAGCGGGTGTTCCACGATGAGCCTGACCCCCACGGCGGCTGCAAGGTGGAACACCCGGTCGGCTCCGCGGATGGTGTCCTCGACCACCGAACGATCGAGGATGGAACCCTGCACCAGGCGGAGTTTCGGGTCGGCGAGCGCGCCCAGCAGGTTGCGCGGCGCTCCCGTCGACATGTCGTCCAGCACGACGACGTCGTCGCCGGCCGCAAGCAGATATTCGACGAGGTGGCTGCCGATGAAACCGGCGCCTCCGGTGATGACACTTCTCATGATTCTGTTCCCCTCAAGCGCTGCAAAAAAAGTCGGTGGGTGGTGCGGGTGCGGCGCGCGTCAGATGACGCGGCTCTGGGCCAGCTCGCTGTCGCGGTAGGTGGCATCCAGCACGAGTTGGTCGGTGCGCACCCAGGTCAGGTCCGTGCCCGTGTGCTTGGTGTGCAGCAGGATGAGGTCGGCGTCGAAGCCGGCGGCGTCGATGACGGCGTCCACCAATCGGCCGTCGGGCAGGCGTACACCGGCGAAGTGGTTGTCGACGAAGCCGACCGTCGCGCCGTGCTCGGCCAGACCCGAGAGGATCTCGATGGCGGGCGATTCGCGCAGGTCGGAGACATCCGGTTTGTAGGCGATGCCGACCACGAGGATGCGGGCATTGGCTAAAGCGATACCGCCGCGGGCCAGCACGTCGCGGGCGCCGTCGACGATGCGGCCAGGCCGTGAGGCGATCTCGGTCATGGCCTGCGTGATGAGCGGAGCATTGACGCGTTGCTCACGCAGCTGCCACAGCAGGTAGTGCGGATCGCACGGGATGCAGTGGCCGCCGACGCCGGGGCCGGGGTAGAACGGCATGAAACCGTAGGGCTTGGTCGCCGCGGCGTCGATCACCTCGGTCACGTCGATGTCGAGCGTCGAGCAGATGTCCGCGAACTCGTTGGCCAGGGCGATGTTGACGGCGCGAAACGTATTCTCCAACAGCTTGGTCATCTCGGCGGCGGCAACCGACGAGACGCGGTGGATGTTGGTGGTGTAGCGCGAGACGACGCGCACGGCTTCCTCTTCGCACTCGGGCGTCGCGCCGCCGATCACGCGGGGCACATCGTCGTGGTCGAAGCGTTCGTTGCCCGGGTCGATGCGTTCGGCGCTGAACGACACGTAGGCGTCGACGCCGATGCGGAATCCGCGCGCCTCGAGGGGCTTCTGCACGAAGTCCTCGGTGCAGCCGACATAGGTGGTCGACGTGAGCATGACGAGCTGCCCCGGCACGGCCCGCGCCACGACCATGTCGCACGCGCTCTTCAGGATGGTGAGGTCGGGGATGAGGTGCCGGTCGACGGGCGTCGGCACGCAGATGATGATGGCCCGCGCCTTCGCCAGCATGGCGGGGTCGCTCGTCAGGTGGAAGCGCTCGTCGTTTTCGGCGACGTCGAGCCGGTGGCGATCGGTTTCGACGAGGTCGGCGCGGTGGCCGCGGATGTCGTCGAGCCGGCGTTCAGACACGTCGAGGGCGAGCACGCGGCTGCCGCCGTGGTGATAGGCGAGGGCGGTCGGCAGGCCGACGTAGCCGAGACCCACGATGGCGAGGTCATAATCGAACGTCGCGTGGGGTTTCGAGGGGGTCTGGCTGAATATCCATTCCGGGCGGTTGCCGGGTTCTTCCGGGTGGTCTGCGGTGCGGGTCGTCGTGAGGGTAGACATGGGTTCTCCTGGGTATGTGGCAGTACCGCACGGCACACCGATCCGGGTTCAGGAGATCGGGGGCCCTGCGGCACGATCGCGGTTCGGGCCGGATCGTGTGTCGGGTGAGCAGTCCGTCCAGGGTGAGAGTCCGGGTTGCCTGGTGCCACGATCCGCCGGGGATGGCCCGGTGGTCAACGCTTTTCGCCAAGGGTGCGGTTAACGCGGCGGACCGCCGACCCCGATGCGGGTTTCCGGCGGCCCATGCGGTTTTCCGCAGTGACTCTGCGGCTGCGTGCGGGTTCGAGTCGCCGACATCCGTTTACCGTCGAAGTGAACAGCCCTCAACTCTTGGAGATCCGTGCTCACCTTCGCCATCGTGGTGTTCTTCACCATCGGCCTGAACACGCTCGTGTGGACGGTCGCGGGCCTCAGCCGCATCGCCGTCGAGGCCACGCGTGCCCTGCGCGTGCGCCGTCGTCGCCACAGCGGCAGGATCTTCCCCGCGGATGCCCTCGACCACCGTCCGTCGCGCTCCGATGTCGCCGTCGTCATCGCCGCCCACAACGAGGAGACCGTGATCGAGGAGACGCTGCGGGCCGCTGGTCGGCTCATCCCGCCCTACCAGATCTTCGTGGTGTCGGATGGCTCGTCCGATCGCACCGTCGAGCTGGCCCGGGCCGCCGGCGCCAACGTCTACGACCTCAACCCGAACCGCGGCAAGGCGGGCGCCATCGTCGCGGCCCTCGAGTATTTCGATCTCGCGGGCCGTTTCGATGTCGTCATGCTGCTCGACGCCGACACGCGCCTGGCCGACGACTATTTCGAAACCGGTCTCGCGCTCTTCGACTCCCCCGACGTGGTCGCCGTGGCCGGGCGTGCGACGACCCTGCTCGACGGGCCGAAGCAGGGGCTCGAGGCCCGCATCCTCACGTCGTATCGCGAGCGCGTCTACATCGCCATGCAGTTCCTGCACAAGTTCGGGCAGGCCGCCCGGTATGCCGACGCAGTGGCGATCGTGCCCGGGTTTGCGAGCATGTATCGCTCACGCATCCTGGCCCACATCGATATCGCCGCCGAGGGGCTGACCATCGAGGACTACAACATGACCTTCGAGGTGCACGCCAAGAAACTCGGCCGCATCGCGTTCCATCCGTTCGCGTCGATCGCGCACACGCAGGACCCCGACACGCTGCGCGACTACATCAAGCAGGTGCGGCGATGGAACCTCGGCTTCTGGCAGACGCTGTTGCGGCACAAGCCCCGCCTCAACCGATTCTGGGCCGCGCTGGCGCTCTTCGTGAGCGAGCTCGCCATTTCGAGCATCGTGATGGTGGCGCTGGTGCCCCTGCTGGTCGTATCGACGCTCGGGTGGGGTCTCGAGGCCGCGGGTCTCGTCACGACGGGCGCACTCGTGGATGTCGCGACCGTCGCCCCTCCGCTCGCCCTCCTGTTGGGCGTCGTCCTGCCCGACTACGCGCTCACGCTCATCGCGGCGGTCGTCGCGAAGCGCCCAGGATACCTCGTGCTCGGCCTCGCCTATCCCCCGCTACGCATCCTCGACGCCTGGTTGTGTCTGCGCGCGTTCGTGCAGGCGCGGTCGGGCACCTCGACGGGCGTCTGGCAGAGCCCCACGCGCCGGGCGACATCCAGCGTGGTCAGTTGAGCAGCGCCACCAGATGCGATCGCGACCGCGCCCCCGCCTTGCGATACACGCGCGTGAGCCGCAGCTCGACCGTCCGCACCGACACGTAGAGCGTCGCGGCGATCTCCTTGTTGCGCAGGCCCTTCAGCACGAGGTCGACCACCTGACGTTCGTCCTCGTTGAGCGTGTCGAGGACCGCCGCGGTTTCGGAACGATTGTCCGAGGCCGCTGGAGCCCCAGGCGTGGCAGCAGCGGGCGGCGCGGCTCCGATCCAGGCGTTCGCTCCCGCCGCCTGATAGATGGCCCGGGCGGTGGCGTGCGAATGCGCGGCCTCGTCGACGTCGCCGCGCTCGAATTGGCGACCGGCCAGCATCTCCCAGGTGCGCGCCAGCAGATACCGGGAGTCATCGTCGCGGAAGGTGGCGATCGCCTCGCGGAACAGCGCCAGGCTCGTGTCGGCGGGCGCGACAATGGCGCGGACGAGCGGGATGGACAGCTCGATCCAACGGCTCGGATGCTGCGCCTCGGCCGCCTCGAGTCGCGCCAGCGTGCGTTCGGCCGCCGTCCGGTGGCCCGTCAACACCTCGGCGAGCGCGAGATCCGGCAGGTGCCGCACGATCGCCGGGTTCGGCATGGCGTTGCTGGTCGCATCGGCGTCGTCGAGCAGCCGGCGGGCATGTTCGTACCGCTTTTGCGCCAGGGCGAGGGTTCCGAGGATGGCCGAGCTGATCGCCGAGACCGCCATGTTGCCTTCCACGGTCGCGCGGTCGATGGCCGCGGCGAAGAGGGTGTCGGCGGTCTCGTATTCGCCCGTACTCAGCGCATACCAGGCGCGCAACTGGATGCGGGATGCACGCGCGCCCAGGTGCGGTGCCGCCACCTGCGTGCGGTGCCATTCCGCGTAGGCTTCGCGGGCACGTTTCATGGTTCCGGCGCGGATCTCGTTCACGACGGAGCGGAACCACACCGCCTCCCGCCACAGCGTATTCTCGTGGTCGAGACGCGCGAGTCCGACCGCGTAGAGGCGGCGCGCCTGTGCGTATTCCTCGGACATGCTCGCCGTGTCGGCCGCGAGCAGAAGCAGCCGCAGGGGAATCGTGTCGGCGTCGACGACCTGCAGGGTCTGGGGTCGGTCGTAGGAGTCGATTAAGGCCACGAGGGCGTCGCGCAACACCTGCTCGGCCGTGCTGGAGGTCGGACCGACGTCGGCTCGACCGATTGCGCGCCGCGCTGACACGAAGTCTCGACGCTCCGTGTGCCAGTAGGCCGCGTCGATCAGCAACCGCGTGGCCCCCGTGCGGTTGCGCGGGCCGTGCACCGCCACGGCGGTGTCGATCTCGTGTTCGGGAACGATGCCCGTCGCCGTGTAGTCGACGGCGGCCCGTATCTCGGCGAGAACGAAGGCTCCCGTCGCTCTGTCCTCCCCGAGCTGAGCATGCATCAGGTAACGCTGGGCCAACGTCACTTCTCCGTGGCGGAAGAACGCGTCCACCAGGTCGAGCACGTGGCCGAGGAGTTCGTTCCGGGTCGGCGCCACCGCGATGGCCCGTTCCGCGTATTCGACCGCCGTCGACCGTCGCCCCGACCGCTCGAACGCGGCAGCCGCGTCGAAAAGCTCACGGGCGGCGTCTTCGTCCTCGGCCGTCGTATAGCTCGCGTGCCACACGGCGACCTCAGGCGCGTGGTCGACGGCCGTCTGGGCCAGCTCCGCATGCAGCACCCGCCGCACCTTCGGATCGATGCCCCAATACAAGCTCGATCGCAGCAGCGTGTCCGCGATACCGACGGCTCGATCGCGCACGCGCACGAAACCGGCGTTCACCAAGTCGTCGATCACCTCGGCGTCGTCCGCATCCGCCGTGAGCGCGTCGACATTGGCGGATGCCTGCAGCGAGATCTTCTGCAACATGAGCCGTTGTCGCGGCCCCAGAGCCCCCGTCCGGGCCACCGAGTCTTCCAGAACGCGCGCCGTGTGTGGCAAGGGTAGCGGCACGGCCACGCCGCCCTCGAACTGCTCGAGCGTCAGGAGCCGGCCCACGTCGATGAGCGCCGCGGGCACGCCGCCCGATTGCTCGCACACGATTTCGAGCACCCCCGCGTCGGCCGTCGGCGGGCACGTGGCGCGCAGAAGCGCCAAGGAGTCCGCGGGCCCGAGTGCGGGCAACTCGAAGCGCGTCGCCGCCTGGAACATCTCGCCGCTCGGTACCCGGCGCGCGGTACCGACGAGCCTGATACCCGTGCCGGCCAACCGCCCGGCCATGAAGCCGAGCAGCATGAGGGATTCGCGGTCCATCAGGTCGGCGTCGTCGATCATCAGAAGAATGGGTTCGAGCCGCAGGCCCCGCAATACCGACAAGAGGTCGCGGGCCGCCTGGAACATCTGCTGCGGTTCGGTCGAGCGCAGCGTGAAGCGCCCGCTGAACTCGATGGCGCGGGGGTCGTCGAGCGCGGCGAACAGGCGAGAGAAGCCCGCGAGGGGCCACGTCGATTCGGCGGCCGTCGTCGTGATCAGGGCCGTGCGCCCCTCGGCCCGGGCTGCTACTTCTTCCAGCAGCCGCGTCTTACCGATTCCCGGTCGCCCGGTGATGAGGATGGCTTGCTCGAAATGCTCATCAGTCGTACCGAGTACGCGGTCAATCTCGGCTTCGCGATCGAGGAAGGGTGTCTTATCGGAAGCGGACGCGTGCATGGCGATGCCATTCCGCATGAACGTCGGTATTCATGGGGACCTCCCCTCCCGGCCGCGGTCGGGTCACCGCCGGTAGGGCTGAGTCTAATCACACTCGCGAGAAATGCTCAAGCAAGCGCTTAGCAGTAATCTGCGCCTTGATCGTCGAAACCGCACGATTCGTGCGCAAAGTGGATCACACCCCGTGCGCTCAGTGGATAGTACCTCGGGTTTATTCGCCGAGGTGGTTGCGCGACGCCATTGCCCGCGCTGCCTCGCGCGTGTCTTGACGCTCGCGCAGAGCCTGACGCTTGTCGTATTCGCGCTTACCCTTGGCGATCGCGATCTCGACCTTAGCCCGGCCGTCGCTGAAGTAGAGCCGCAGCGGAACGATCGTGTAACCGCCGGGGGCCACCTTGTGCGAGATCTTGGCGATCTGCTCCTTGTGCAGCAGCATCTTGCGCTTGCGCCGCACGGGGTGGTTGTTCCAGGTGCCCTGGTTGTATTCGGGGATGTGCACGGCGTCGAGCCACGCCTCGCCACCCTCGATGAAGCCGTAGCCGTCGACCAGCGAGGCGCGGCCGGCGCGCAGCGATTTGACCTCGGTGCCCGTCAACACGAGACCCGCCTCATAGGTGTCCTCGATGAGGTAGTCGTGGCGCGCCTTGCGGTTGGTGGCCACCACCTTCTCACCACGTTCCCTGGGCACGGCGTCTCCTGTTCGTTCGAGCGAATTCGTTGCCCGAGCGGGCAGCCTCTCAGTCTAGCAACGAAAGAGCGGATGTCGCAGCCCGGGCACGTTCGACCCGTGGGGCTCGCGACATCCGCCCGTCGTCTAGATCTTGAGGTAGCGCTTGATCGCGAAGTTGGCCGACAGCGCCGCCAACACCACGCCGACCACGATGAGCAGCGGAATGACGATGAAGGCATCCTGCAGCCCGACGAAGTTGACGAACTGGGCCGAGGGCGCCAAATAGCCGTCGACGAAGAAGTGCACGATGGCGAGGATGGCTCCGCCCGCCAGCAGCGATCCGATGACGGCCGCGAACACACCCTCCAAGACGAACGGGGTTTGGATGAACCGGTTCGACGCGCCCACCAAGCGCATGATCCCGATCTCCTTCCGGCGCGAATACGCCGACAATCGGATGGTGGTGGCGATCAGCAGCACGGCCGCGATGAGCATGAGCCCCGCGATGCCGATGGCCGTATAGCTCGCCACGTTGAGCGCTTGGAAGATCGAGTCGAGGTATTGCCTCTGGTCGGTGACCGATTGCACGCCCTGCTTGCTCGAGAACGCCTCTGAGAGGACAGCCGATTGCGAGGGGTCCTTCAGGTTTACCCAATAGGTCTCGTTGAGCTGCTCGGGCGTCACGAGCTGGGCCAGGTCGTTGTCCTTGAACTGTTCCTGGAAGTTGTCGTAGGCCTGCTGGTGGTCTTCGAAGTAGAACTTGTCGACGAACGGCGCGATGGCGGGCGATGTGAGGTCGGTCTCGACCGAGGCCTTCTGATCGGCCGTCGCTTCACCGCCCGTGCACGTCTCGTCGGTCGAGTCGGCCGTGCACAGATAGATGGCCACCTGGGCCTTGTCGTACCAGTAGTTCTTCATCTGGCCGATCTGCATCTGCATGAGAACGGCCGTGCCCACGAACGTGAGCGAGATGAATGTGACGAGCACGACAGAGATGACCATCGAGACGTTGCGGCGGAGCCCCGTCGTGGCTTCCTGCCAGATCAGACCGAACCTCATTTGACCGGACCCACGTTCTGCTCGTCGTCTCCTGCTTGTTCGTCGTCACCCGAGCGCAATCCGAGGCGGTCCACCAGCGAGAGGTGCGCGTTGACCTCGTCGGGGGTCTCGTCGCGGCGGGGCAGGTTCACGATGCCCGTCTGATTCCCGGTGGCGGATGCGGCAGCCCCCGTGTCGTTCTGAGCCTCGCGTCGCTCGGACAGCGGCGCCACCTGTGCGGTGTTCGCGGCATCCTGGTTGGCCTGCACGGCCTGCAGCTGGATGGCCTGGGTCTCGAGTTCGGCGGCAGCCGCGGCGGCGGCGAGTTCCTTGCGCGCGACATCCGCCTGTTCACCCTTGACGACGGCGGGGCGCAGCTCGGGCACGACGCCCGTGTTGCCATAGCCGCCACCGCGTTCGTCGCGCACGATGCGTCCGTCGACGAGCTCGATCACGCGGCGCTGCATCTTGTCGACGATGCCGGCCTCGTGTGTGGCCATGAGCACCGTGGTGCCCTGGGCGTTGATGCGGTCGAGCAGCTGCATGATGCCGGCGCTCGTGGCGGGGTCGAGGTTTCCCGTGGGCTCGTCGGCCAGCAGCACCTGAGGCTTGTTCACGACGGCGCGCGCGATGGCGACGCGCTGCTGCTCGCCACCCGAGAGTTCGTGGGGCAGGCGGTCGGCCTTGTTGTCGAGGCCCACCATGGCGAGCACGTCGGGCACGGCCTCTTGCACGAAGCCGCGCGATTTGCCGATGACCTGCAGCGAGAACGCCACGTTCTGATAGACGGTCTTGTTCGGCAGCAGCCGGAAGTCCTGGAACACGACGCCCAGGTTGCGGCGGAAGTAGGGGATCTTGCGGTTGGAGATGGTGCCGAGGTCGTTGCCCAGCACGAAGATGGAGCCGACGCTCGGCCGCTCCTCCTTCAACACCAGACGCAGGCAGCTCGACTTGCCCGAACCGGAGGCGCCGACGAGGAAGACGAATTCCCCACGGGCCACCTCGAGGTCGATACCCTCGAGGGCGGGACGTTTCGTCCCGGCGTATTTCTTCGTGACGTTCTCAAAGCGAATCATGACGCATTGAGCCTAAGCAGGCATCCGCCATTCGGGCCGCAGACACGCCTAGATGTGAGCAGTCCACAGACTCCCCCAGACTCGTCGGCACCGACCCTCGGGGCCTAGTCGTCGGCCGGGGCCTTGCGCCAGCGGATGCCCGCCGAGATGAA
Organism: Okibacterium fritillariae; assembly: GCF_052783725.1. Classification (NCBI taxonomy): domain Bacteria; kingdom Bacillati; phylum Actinomycetota; class Actinomycetes; order Micrococcales; family Microbacteriaceae; genus Okibacterium; species Okibacterium fritillariae. Next base: position 1,262,237 of record NZ_CP199917.1, on the reverse strand, counting down.
GCCGTCGAGGTCGCCGTCGAACACGTTCTGCGGGTTGTTGACCTCGTAGTCGGTGCGCAGATCCTTGACCATCTGGTAGGGCGCGAGCACGTAGGAACGCATCTGGTCGCCCCAGCTCGCCGTGATGTTGCCGGCCAGCTCTTTCTTCTTGGCGCTCTCGGCCTCGCGCTGCAGCAGGAGCAGACGCGACTGCAGCACGCGCATGGCGGCCGCGCGGTTCTGGATCTGGCTCTTCTCGTTTTGGCAGCTGACCACGATGCCCGTCGGCAGGTGCGTGATGCGCACGGCCGAGTCGGTCGTGTTGACGGACTGGCCGCCGGGGCCCGACGAGCGGAACACGTCGACGCGGATGTCGTTGTCGGGGATCTCGACCTCGCCCGCTTCTTCCATGAGCGGCACCACCTCGACGGCCGCGAAGCTCGTCTGGCGCTTGCCGGCCGAGTTGAAGGGGCTCATGCGCACGAGACGGTGGGTGCCGGCCTCGACGCTCAGCGTGCCGAAGGCGTAGGGCGCGTCGATCTCGAAGGTGGCCGATTTGATGCCGGCCTCTTCGGCGTAGCTCGTGTCGAGCACCTTGGCCGGGTATTTATGCTGCTCGGCCCAGCGCAAATACATGCGGAACAGCATGTCGGCGAAGTCGGCGGCGTCGACGCCACCGGCGCCCGCGCGGATGGTGACGACGGCGGGTCGCGGGTCGTATTCGCCGTTCAGCAGTGTCTGCACCTCGAGCTCGCCGATGCTCTTCTGCAGCGAGGCGAGCTCGGCGGCGGCCTCGTCCTTGGAGTCGTCGTCGCCCTCGTCGTTGGCGAGCTCGACGAGCACCTCGAGGTCGTCGAGCTGCTGCTCGATGTGGGTGATCTTGGCCAGCTCGGACTGCCGGTGGCTGAGCGCGCTCGTGATCTTCTGGGCGTTGTCGGTGTCGTCCCACAGGTCGGGTTTGCCGGCCTCTGCGCTCAGCTGCTCGATCTCGGCGCGCAGCCGATCGAGCCCCACGACCTCGCGAATGTCGAAGAAAGTGGTTCGGAGTTGGGCGATCTGATCGCCGAAGTCTAGCTCTACCATGTCACCCTCCAGCCTAGCGGCCCGTGCCCGAGGCGTAGGGTGAAGGTCTATGTCGAATGCCGCTCAGCCCTTCAACGTCAAGGGGCTCGCCGTATCGATGTTCCTCCCCACCCTGCTGTTCTCGATCGGCGAGGGGGCGCTCATCCCGCTGCTGCCCGTGGCCGCGGGGTCGCTCGGGGCCAGCCTCAGCATCGCGGCCGTCGTGTCGGCCATGCTCATGATCGGCGAGCTCATCGGCGACATCCCGAGCGGATGGCTCGTGGCCCGGGTCGGCGAGCGCGCGGCCATGATCGGCGCGGCGTTCGTGTCGGTCGCCGCGGTGCTCCTCGCGATCCTCGCGCCGAACCCGTTCCTGCTGGGCGTGGCCGTCTTCCTCCTGGGTCTCGCCACGGCCGTGTTCGCGCTGGCCCGGCACGCGTTCATGACCACCTACGTGCCGCTGCAGTACCGGGCCCGGGCCCTCTCGACCCTCGGCGGCACGTTCCGCGCCGGGCTGTTCATCGGCCCCCTGCTGGCGGCCCCCGTCATCCACCTCACGAGCACGCCGCAGAGCGCCTTCTGGATCATGGCCACGTTCTGCGTGCTGGCGGCCATCATCCTCGTGATCTTGCCCGACCCCTCGACACTGATCGGGCGGCCGAACGTCGAGGTCACACCCGAGGGCGCGGTGGCGACATCCGGTGCGGAGCTCGTGGCGGAGGAGTCGGTCGGGCTGTTCCGCACCGTGTGGCGGCACCGGGGCATCCTGCTGAAGCTCGGCTCCGGCGCGGCCCTCGTGGCGGCGCTCCGTTCTGCGCGCACCGTGATGCTGCCGCTCTGGGCCGTCTCGATCGGCGTTTCCGAGGCCAACACCGCGCTCATCATCGGCCTGGCGGGCGCCATCGACTTCGGCCTCTTCTATGTGAGCGGCCAGATCATGGACAAGCACGGGCGCAAGTGGAGCGCCATCCCCGCAATGATCGGTTTGGGCGCCGGCATGGCGCTGCTGGCGCTGACGCACGACGTTCCGGGCGCCGTCGCGTTCTTCATCGCCGCCGCGGTGGTGCAGTCGCTGGCCAATGGCGTCGGCTCGGGCATCCTCATGACCCTCGGTGCGGATGTCGCGCCTCCCGCCGATCCCGCGCCCTTCCTCGGCGCCTGGCGCTTCACGACGGATGCCGGCGCTGCCGCCGCTCCCCTCGTCATCGCGGGCGTCACGGCCATCGTCTCCCTGCCGGCCGCCGCCGCCGTCATGGCCGTGCTCGCCCTCGTGGGCGCCGGCATTCTGGCCCGCAACATCCCCCCGCACGCGAGTCTGGCCACCCACCGCTGACGCTCGGCCGATCTTCGACCAGCATCCAGGTTCGAGTGTGAGCATGGGCTGATGGGTATCGGTGTGATGTTCTGTGGGTTCGCGACCAGCATGGTCGTCGCAACCACGACCATCGTTCTCGGATGCCTTCTCGGCTGGCCACAGCAGAACGACACGGCCGGCCAGGTGCTCGCCGGCAGCGTGTGGATCATTCCCGCCCTGATCGGGGGCTTCGCGGCCGGTTTCATCGGCCCCGGCTATGCCATGCCCGGGCCCGACCTGGGCGAGGAATATCACTCCCGCCCGCTCAGCGTGCTGCGCCGCACCATCATCGCGGCCGTCTCGGTCTCGGGCCCCGCGTTCCTCTTCATCTTCGGTTCGGTCGTCGCGGGCATCGCACGCCCCGTCAGCCAGCTCGCCGTGACGGTCGGGTTCTACGGGCTCGTCTTCTCGGTGCTCGTGGTGCTGGCCGGATCGGGTGCCTTCGCGCTCGCCTTCGCCTCGACGAGTCGCAGCCTGAAGCGGGCCGCTCCGCACCCCTTGTAGACTGATTCGCGCCAGCGGGAGTGGTGAAATTGGCAGACACGCAGGATTTAGGTTCCTGTGCCTTCGGGCGTGAGGGTTCAAGTCCCTTCTTCCGCACAGTTCGGCGTGCATCCTCGTTCTGCATCCTTCGCCCGGGGGCGATGTCCTCCCGAAGGATGAGATTGAGCGTGGCCCGCGCATTTGCCATCGATTCGGCAGGATAGGCGGATAGGCTCTCACCGTGAATCACACCGCACTCATCCCCTGGCTCGACCCCGAGGCCATCATCACGGGCGTCGGCCCCTGGGCACTCCTCGTGGTGTGCGCGATCGTCTTCGCCGAGACCGGCCTTCTGATCGGCTTCCTGCTTCCCGGCGACACGCTGCTGTTGATCACCGGCATCCTCACCTTCTCGGGCGTGATTCAGCTCGACATCTGGTGGGTGTGCCTCGCCATCGGCTTCGCCGCGTTCCTCGGCGGTGAGGTCGGCTATCTGATCGGTCATAAGTTCGGGCCGAAAGTGTTCGAGCGCAAAGAATCCGGCCTCTTCAGTGTCGAGAACGTCAACCGCACCAACGCGTTCTTCGAGCGTTTCGGCGCCATGGCCGTCATCCTGGCCCGTTTCGTGCCCATCGTGCGCACGTTCGCGCCGATCGCCGCGGGCATCGGCCACATGAACTACAAGAAGTACTCGCTCTACAACCTCGTGGGCGCGCTCATCTGGGGCGCCGGGCTCACGCTCGTCGGCTACTTCCTCGGCTACATCCCGCCCGTGCGCGACTTCGTGCAGAACTACATCGACCTGATCCTGCTGGCCGCCGTGGCCGTCACGGTCATCCCCACCGCGTTCCACTACGTGCAGTCCTCGCGCAAGGCCAAGAAGGCTCGACTCGCCACCGCCGCGACGGCTGCCGCCGAAAGCGCTCGCAACTCCGAATAGCCCCGCCACACGTTTCACCCTCGGGTGGATCACCGGCTCCCACACCTCTGCCCCGCCATTCGGCACGACAGAAAGAGAGAACCTCTGATGAAACCCGCACTCCTCGGCATCGACTGGCTCGACGCCGAATGGCTGATCACCTGGTTCGGCCCCTTCGTCCTCATCGGCGTCTGCGTTGTCGTCTTCGTCGAGACGGGCTTCATCGTCCTATCGTTCCTGCCGGGCGACTCGCTGCTCTTCACGGTGGGCCTGCTGACGGCGACGGGTGTCGTGCCCACACCCATCGGCATCACGGCGTTGTGCGTCTTCGTGGCCGCATTCGCGGGCGACCAGCTGGCCTATGCCATCGGGCGCAAGGCCGGGCCGGCTGTCTTCCGGCGTGAGCAGAGTCGTTTCTTCAACCCCGAGAACGTCGAGCGCACCAACGCGTTCTTCACCAAGCACGGCGGCAAGGCCATCATCCTGGCCCGCTTCCTGCCCGTGTTCCGCGCGTTCGTGCCGGTGGCGGCCGGTGTGGGGCGCATGTCCTACAAGACGTTCATCACCTTCAACGTCATCGGTGCCTTCGCCTGGGGCGTCGGGCTCACGCTCGTGGGCTACTTCCTCGGGCAGATCGAGTTCGTCGCCACCTACAGCGAGTTCTTCATCATCGGCATCGTGCTGCTCAGCGGAATCCCCATCCTGCTCGAGCTCACGAAGGCCGGCCGCGGATGGCTGCGCGACCGCCGCGCGGGCACGGCCGCCGCGAGCGATTAGAGCTCAGACCTTTTCGGGCACCGCCCGCGTCGCGGAGCAGCAGAGCTGCGCGACACTCCTCCGGGCCTAGTGGCGCCGCACGGCACCGCCCGGCGCCGCGCGAGCGTGCCTCAGGGGTGGACGGGCGTCTCGTGGGCGCTGTGCTGCGCGGGCTCGAGCTGGAAGGTCGAGTGCGCGACATCGAAGTGGCTGCTCAGGCATCCGGAGAGATCGTCGAGGAGCGAACCGGCCGAGCCGGACGAGAAGACCTCGGGCTCGACGACCACGTGGGCGGTGAAGACCGGCGCACCCGTGGTGATCGACCAGACGTGGACATCGTGCACGTCGACGACGCCGCGCTGCCCGAGGATGTGTTCTCGGATGCGAGTGACGTCGGTGTCGCGCGGCGCCGACTCCGAGAGCACGTGCACGACGTCCTTGAGCAACACCAGCGCGCGCGGCACGATCATGGCCGCGATGACGAGGGAGGCGATCGCGTCGGCGGGGCCGAAACCCGTCGTCAGGATGATGACGGCTGCGATGATGACGGCGATCGAGCCGAGCAGGTCGCCGAGCACCTCGAGGTAGGCGCCCTTCATGTTGATGGAGCCGGCCGCGGCGGGCCGCAGCAACAGCAGGGCGACCACGTTGGCCACGAGGCCGATCACGGCGACGAGCAGCATGATGCCGCCCGTCGGATGCTCCCCTCCCCCGTTGATGAGCCGTCCGACGGCCTCGATCGACACACCGACCGCTACGCCGACGAGGATGAGGGCGTTGATGAGCGCGCCGAACACCTCGGCGCGCTGGAACCCGAAGGTGGACCGGTCGGTCGCGGGCCGGGCAGCGACGACGGTTGCGATGAGGGCGATCGTGAGGCCGGCGAAGTCGGAGAGCATGTGCCCGGCGTCGGCCAGAAGCGCCAGCGAACCGCTGAGCACGGCGCCCATGACCTCGACGAGGAGGACCGTGCCGACGATGCACATCGCGCCGATCAGACGACGCCGGTTGGTGGCGCCCGTTGCGTGGTCGTGCGTGTGCGAGTGGCCCATGATTCTTCCACCGTAAGCGCCGCGCACACGCGAGACAAGCTGCGCCGCTTGATAGGAATGATGCCGGTTCTCATTACCCGCACGGGGTATTCCCACGGCAGCCTCCGAGGCCGGCGCTCACCGGTCTGGCGACGAGGTTCAGGCGGTTTCGGCGGCCGCCACGATCGACAGTGCGGGAACGATCTGGGCGAAGGCCAGCGCGCGGTGGCTGACGTCGTTCTTCGCGGCGGGCGAGAGCTCGGCGGCCGTCAGCTCGCTGCCGTCGGGCACGAAGATCGGGTCGTAGCCGAAGCCGTTGTCGCCGCGCGGGCTCGTCGTGAGCGACCCATGCCACTCCCCCACCACGACCTCCTCCGAGGCGCCGGCCGGGTGGCCCTCGGGCACGACGAGCGCGATGGCGCACGAGAAGTGTGCGCGCCGGTGCTCGGCGCGCACATCGCCCAATTGATCGAGCAGCAGCGCGAGGTTCGCCGCCGAGTCGTGCGCGTGACCGGCCCAGCGCGCCGAGAAGATGCCGGGCGAGCCGCCCAGGATGTCGACCGCGATGCCCGAGTCGTCGGCCAGCGCCACGAGCCCCGTGTGAGCGGCGGCCGCGCGGGCCTTGATGAGGGCGTTCTCCGCGAAGGACACGCCGTCCTCGACGGGCTCGGGACCGTCGTAGGCCACGACGCGCACCGACGGCACATCCCGCGACAGGATGTGCTGGAACTCCTCGACCTTATGGGCGTTATGCGTCGCCAGGACGATCTCGAGCGCCATCGTCACACGCCCGTGTAGCTGACGGCGGTGCTGCCGGCGATGGCGGGGCCCGAGCCATCCGCGTTGGTCAGGGCCGTGGTCTGGATCTCGGCCAGGTCGACGGCACCCGCGAGGGCGAGGTCGAGCAGCGCGTTGAGCTCGGCGCGGTCGAACGGCGCACCCTCGGCCGTGCCCTGCACCTCGACGAAAAGGCCGCGGCCCGTGACGACGACGTTCATGTCGGTCTCGGCGCGGACGTCCTCGACATAGGCCAGGTCGAGCATGGGCTCGCCGTCGATGATGCCCACCGAGACGGCCGACACGCTGTCGATGAGAGGCGTGGCCTTCTGGCCGATGTACTTCTTGGTGCGCGCCCATTCGATGGCGTCGGCGAGGGCCACATAAGCGCCCGTGATGGCGGCTGTGCGGGTTCCACCGTCGGCCTGCAGCACATCGCAGTCGATGACGATGGTGTTCTCGCCGAGGGACTTCATGTCGATGACGGCGCGCAGGCTGCGGCCGATGAGGCGCGAGATCTCGTGCGTGCGGCCGCCGATCTTGCCCTTGACCGATTCGCGGTCCATGCGGCTGTTGGTCGAGCGCGGCAGCATCGAGTACTCGGCCGTGACCCAGCCCTTGCCCTTGCCCGCCAGCCAGCGGGGAACGCCGTTCGTGAACGAAGCGGTGCACAGCACCTTGGTCTTGCCGAAAGAGACGAGCGCCGACCCCTCGGCCTGGTCGCTCCATCCACGTTCGATGGTCACGGTGCGCAGGTCGTCGGCTGCGCGTCCGTCGGCACGGGTCTTCTCGGTCACGGGGTCTCCTCGGGGGTTGTGCGGGTCGAAACAGGGGGTGCGGATGCTGCGGGCCCGGCGCTCTCGGCCGGTGCGGCGGCTGCTTCGGCCAGGCCGCGCACGTCGATGACGCCCGTCTGCACGAGGTCGACGCGCTGGATTTCACGGCCGATGAGGCGGTGTGCGAGCCGCAGGAACTCTTCTTCGCTCTGGCCGGTGGCCTCGTAGTGGTGTTCGGGGGCGGCGGGCTCGTGGCGCTCGAGCCCGCGCGAGACGAGCTGACGGTAGACGTCGTTGGCCGTCTCGGTGTCGCTCGAGACGAGCGTGACGCTCGGGCCCATCACATAGCTGATGGCGCCCTTCAAGAAGGGGTAGTGCGTGCATCCGAGCACCAGGGTGTCGATGCCCGCGTGGCGCAACGGTTCGAGGTAGTGCTCGGCGACGCCCAGCACTTCGCTGCCCGAGGTCACGCCGGATTCGACGAACTCGACGAAGCGGGGGCATGCCTGAGTGAAGAGCGTCAGGTCGGGCGCGGCGGCGAAGGCATCCTCATAGGCGCGCGAGTTGATGGTGCCCTCGGTGCCGATCACGCCGATGCGGCGGTTGCGGGTGACGCTCACGGCCGTGCGCACGGCGGGCTGGATGACCTCGACCACGGGCACGTCGTACCGCTCGCGGGCGTCGCGCAGCACCGCGGCCGACGCCGTATTGCAGGCGATGACGAGCATCTTCACGCCCTGCGCCACGAGATCGTCGAGCACCTCGAGCGAGTAGCGCCGCACGTCGGCGATGGGTTTGGGGCCATAGGGCGAACGCGCCGTGTCGCCGATGTAGAGGATCTCTTCGTTCGGCAGCTGGTCTTGAATGGCCCGGGCGACGGTCAACCCGCCGACTCCCGAATCGAAGATGCCGATAGGTGCGTCGCTCACGATCCCCCAGCCTACCCGTCGGTTTAGGCTAGAACCGTGAGCACATCGACGGCACTGCACACCGACCGCTACGAATTGACCATGATCGACGCCGCCCTGCGAGACGGCACGGCGCACCGGCGCTGCCTGTTCGAGGTCTTCGCCCGGCGGCTTCCGGGTGCGCGGCGCTACGGCATCGTGGCGGGAACGGGCCGCCTGCTCAGCCTCATCGCCGATCTGCGCTTCGGCGACCGCGAGCTCGAGTGGTTGCGCGCCGAGCGCGTCGTGTCCGAGCGCACGCTCGACTGGCTCGCCGACTACCGCTTCTCGGGGTCGATCGACGGATACCGCGAGGGTGAGGTCTACTTCCCGAACTCGCCGCTGCTCACGGTCGAAGCATCCTTCGCCGAGGGCGTGCTGCTCGAGACGTTGGCGCTCAGCGTGCTCAACTTCGACAGTGCTGTCGCCAATGCGGCCACGCGCATGGTGACGGCCGCCGCCGGGCGTCCGCTCGCCGAGATGGGGTCGCGACGCGCCAATGAAGAGGCGGCCATCGCGGCTTCCCGCGCGGCGTATATCGCCGGGTTCGGGGCCACGAGCAACCTCGAGGCGGGTCTGCGTTGGGGCGTCCCGACGATGGGAACGGCCGCGCACGCATTCACGCTGCTGCACGACAGCGAGGAAGAAGCTTTCCGCGCCCAGGTCGATGCCCTCGGGCCGTCTACGACGTTGCTGGTGGACACGTATGACGTGCAGAAGGGTGTCGAGACGGCCGTGCGGGTCGCCGGCACCGAGCTGGGGGCCGTGCGCCTCGATTCGGGCGATCTGCCCGTGCTGGTGTCCGAGGTGCGGCAGCAGCTCGACGCCCTGGGCGCCCGCAACACGAAGATCACGGTGACCAATGACCTCGACGAGTTCACGATCGCGGCGCTGTCGCCGTCTCCCGTCGACTCGTTCGGCGTGGGCACGTCGCTCGTCACCGGGTCGGGCTCGCCCGCGGCCAGCATGGTCTACAAGCTGGTGGCTCGGCGAGACGACGACTCCGAGGAGTGGACCCCCGTCGCGAAGGCCTCGGCGGGCAAGGTATCGCGCGGCGGCCGCAAGGGCGCCGTGCGCCGCTTGGATGCCGCGGGCAAGGCGTCTGCCGAGGTGGTGCGCGTCTTGGGCTCCGAGCCGCGCGAACGCGCCTTCGAGACCCGGGATGCGTCGGAGCGTGGTCTCATCGTCCCGCTCGTGACCGACGGGGTGGCCGACGAGCGCTATCTGGGCGCCGACGGCACGCGTGCGGCCCGAGCGCACCGTGAAACGGCTGTCGCCGAGCTCCCGCTCGGAGCGCTCCGGCTCAGCCGCGGAGAGCCCGTGCTCGAAACGATCCTGGAGTAGCGGGGCTCCGTCGTCGCCGTCGTCAGCCCCGTGGCGGCTGGCTCCACCGGCGGCAGCTTCCGCCCGCGGCAGTTCCGTGGCGGCTGGCTCCGCCCGCGGCAACCTCCGCCGCGTGCGGACCCGCTGACCTGTTGCCGGCTGGCCGGGGTCAGTCCTTCTTCATCTTTTCGTAGATCTCTTTGCAGGTGGGACAGACGGGGAACTTCTCGGGGTCGCGCCCCGGTGTCCACTTCTTGCCGCACAGGGCACGCACGGGTTTGCCCGTGAGCGCCGACTGCATGATCTTGTCTTTCGGGACGTAGTGCGAGAAACGCTCGTGGTCGCCCGGGTCGAGGCTTTCGTTGCGCAGCAGCTCTTCGAGCTCACGATCGAGCGTGGCCGTTCCACCGCCGTCGGGAATGGACTGGGGGTCGAGGGTGCTCATGCGTGCGTTCATACGCCTCATTTTACTCCGCTCGGGCGCTCCACGCTGGTGGCGCGGGCGCGATGCGCTGGTGACTCAGACGCTCGTCGCGAACGCCATGATCTCGGGTCCGCGCTTGTTGAAGGCCCGCCCTCCGGCGAGGACTCCGATGCCGAACACAATCACGCCCATGCCGACGCCGGCGAGGAGCGCGTAGAGCGGGTAGTCGCCGCCGTCGAAGAGGCCTCTGGCCGCGAAGTATAGGGCCGGTGCCGTGAGCAGCACCGAACCGAGGAACGAGAAGGACTGCACGACGGCACCCGTCGTCCCGGAGGACTGCGGCTGCTGGAACGGGCTGTCGCCGGGCGCGGACGCGGGATACGGGAAGCGTGCGGACGTGTAACTCGAGATGCCGACGCCGGTGAGCAGCAAGCTGGTCGTGACGCCGAGCATGGAGGGCAGGGCATCCCAATCACCGAAGAAGGCAATCGAGATCATCGAGCCGACGATGATGAGCGGCACGCCGACGAGGAGAACCGGGAATGTGCGTCCGAGGCGGTCGGCCGCGCCACGCACACCTGAGGCGACGTGCAGCCAGATGGCCGACGAATCGTGAGCGAGATCGTTGTGCAGCGACCACCCGAGGAATACCGACATGATGGGCAGCGGCAGAAGGGCGAGCGGCGCGGCGGGAACGCCGGCGACGATGAGCGGCACGATCATGATGAACGGCAGGATCGGCACGACGAGGAGCGACACGAGGTAGCGCGGGTCGCGGCCCCAGTAGGTGATCGACCGAGCGGCGATGACGGCACCCGCGCGGGCCGGCATGAGGTCGAACCAGCCGAGTCCCGAGTATGTGCGCACGGCCGGCGGGCGGTCGGCCGTGACCTGCATGCGCGCCACGAGTGCGCTCCAGGCGAGCCACAGCAGACCGAGGGTGGCGAGGGCGATGACGAGCTTCAGGAATCCGCTGGATGCCTGACCCAAGGCGATGTCACCCGGCACGGCCCAGACCGCCCCGAACGGCGTCCAGCTGACGACATCGGCCGCGTTGGAGAGCACGGGGCCGCCGCCAGAGGACCAGTCGACACTCGAGAGGAAGATGGCGGCGGGGGCCACGAGCACCACGAGCACGAGCCCGACGATGGCGCTGAATTCGCGCGAGCGGCGCGAGGCGAGCAATAACGTGGCGACTGATGTCATCACGCGCGCGACGAGCACACAGGTCAGCACCGCGATGAGTGCCGCGAGAATGGCCATGACGAGGGTGAAACCGTCGCGCGTCCACGTGACGACCGTGAACGAACTGAGCACGGCGATGACGATCGAGGGCACGCCGATGAGCGCCGCCGCGTAGAGGCCGAGGCTCAGCACGCGGTTGGGAACGCCGAAGAGTACGAACTTGCGCGGGTCGAGGGCGTCGTCGACGCCGAAGACGACGGGCAGCAGCGTGAAGCCGAGCACCACGAACGATCCGCCGATGACGAGGATGTCGCGCGCGAACTCGGTCGGCGCGACGCGCAGCGCCACCAAGCCGAAGCTCGTGAGCCAGATGATGGCCACGCCGATGCCGCCACCCACCAGCATCCAGATCACCTGGGTGCCGCCCCGCTTCACGAGGTTGGCGTAGATCGAGAGCCTTAGTCGGAGAAGCTGTGCAACCATTCCATCCCCTCCGCGGCTTTGCGCCCACCGGCGAGTTCGACGAAACGTTCTTCGAGCGTGCCCGTGCCGCGCACCTCGTCCACCGAGCCCTGTGCGAGCACCTGGCCGTTGACGATGATGGCGACGTGATCGCACACGCGCTGGATGAGGTCCATGCCGTGGCTCGAGAGCACGACGGTTCCGCCGTGGTCGACGTACTTCTGCAGGATCTCGATGACGTTGGCGGCCGACACGGGGTCGACCGACTCGAAGGGCTCGTCGAGCACGAGCATGCGCGGTGAATGGATCATGGCGGCGGCGAGGGCCACCTTCTTCGTCATGCCGGCCGAGTAGTCGGTGACGAGCCGGTGCAGGGCGTCTTCGAGACCGAATGCCTTGGCGAGATCATCCACCCGGGATCGGACGGTCGCGCCATCGATGCCGCGCAGCACACCCGAGTAGTAGAGCAGTTGCGCGCCCGTGAGCCGGTCGAAGAGGCGGAGGTGGTCGGGGAGCACGCCGATGCTGCGCTTGGCGGCGTCGGGCTCCTTCCACACGTCGATGCCGTTGATGGTAATGCTGCCGGAGTCGGGGCGCAGGAGGCCCGTGATCATCGACAGGGTCGTGGTCTTGCCGGCGCCGTTCGGCCCGACGATGCCGTAGAACGAGCCCGCCGAGACTTCAAGGTCGATGCCGTCGACCGCGACCGTGTCGCCGAAACGCTTCGACAGGCCGCTGACGCTGAGCACGCCCGATCCTGCGGCATAGCTCGGGGCGCCCGCCGCGCGGCGCTCCTCGTCGAGCGACGCGGGAGCCGCAGCGGAGTCCATGAGGCCGAGCGGGGTGGCGTGTGCCTCGGGCGCGTCGACCGCGATGGCGTCGATCGCGGCCTCCTGCTCGTCGTCGGTCGCGGCCGCTGTCGACAGCGTGTCTGTGGAGGGAGAAGCCTCAGCGTCGTCGGCCTCCGCGGGGGTGATCGCCTCGCCGGCGCGAGGGTCTGATTCGGCCGCGCCGAAGAGAGCAGCGACCCCGTCCGGCTGATCGTCACGAGGATCGATCGTTTCGGCGCGCGAGTCGTCCTCCACGAGCGGGGATTCGGTGTCGACCCATGAGGGGTCGGCGCCGAACGCGGCGATCTCCTCGTCGGTGAGGTCGATCTCGGACTCGGTCGTCTCCGGAGCGTCGGCCTGAGAGTGGGCGCCGGGCGCGGCGAAGGCGTCGTCGGTCACAGGCTGCGCGGACATCGCGGTGTCTGCGGCGCCCTCGCGGTTCGTGTCGCGAGCGTCGTCACCGACACCGGGCGCGCCGCCGGGAACATGTGGCTCGCCATCGGTCGACGCGGCGGCGTGCGCCGAGACCCCGTCGCTGACGGCGTTCTCCGCCTGCGGGTCGACGAGGGCGATGAAGGGCCACTTCTTCGAGAACACGACGCGGCGGGCCGGCTCGGCCGCCGGGCTGGGGCGTGCGCCCGCGCTCGATGTGTTCGAGAGATCGAGGATCTCTGTGGGATCGTTCGCACGGGACCCGCTGGCGTCATCGCCCGGCGTGGTGATGGACGGGGCCGGCTCGTCGGCCGGGGATACCGTCGGCAGCAGCGAGGTCGGCTGCTGCCAGACCGGGCGCGTCACATCGTCCGCAGCGACGTCGGCCGGGGCGGGCGGAGGACTCGAACGGCGGTAGTGCGGAGTGGCCGGTTCGGGTGCCGCCGCGAACAACTCGGCGGCTTCGCTCGCCGAGAGCTGCGGTTTCGGCGGCGCGGGCGGAGCCGATGGAAGGGTGGGTGCCGGGCTCGACAAAATCGCCGTCGGCGCGGCATCGGATGCGGCGAGCACGGGCTTCTGCGGACGCTCGTCGGCCGCGGTGCCATCCGCATCCTGACGGACGGCGGGCTCCGATGTCGCCTCCTGATCGGCCGCGCCGGCACGGGGCGCCGAAACGCTCGGGGTGGATTCGGCGGAGGAAGCTGCCGACTCATCGGGGGTTTCCGGCGCCGCGGAGCTCTGCGCGCGAGTACTGGTCGACCGCGACGTCGTCGCGCGAACGGTGGCGGGCGCATCCGTTTGCGTGCTGCCCTCGGCACCGTCAGTCGGCGTGTCGGCCGATTGTGCGGCAGCACGCCGCGCCGCAGCCGTCTTCGCGGCAGTCGTCTTCGCAGCAGTCGTCTTGGCGGCCGGTGTCTTGGCGGCCGTCGTCTTGGTGGTCGGCGTTTTGGCGGTTGCCGTCGTGGAGGCTGTCGCCCGGGGCTTTGTCGTGCGGGGGGTCGTCGTCTTGGACGCCGTGCGCTTGGGGGTCGTCGACGGTGTGCCCGTCGCTTCGTCGACCGACGTCGTCGAGTCGACGGTCGGCGCTGAGTCAGCCGCCGGCGTGCCCTCACCGGCCGGGGATGCTTTCGACGCGGCAGTCTTCGCGCCCGAGGTCTTGGTGGCGGAACTCTTGGCCGCCGTCGATCGCGTTCCCGCCGTGCGGGCGGTCGTCGTGCGGGCGGTGCTCGTCCGAGCAGCGGGCTTTCGCGCGGGCTTAGGGGCATCCGCGGTCGACTCGGCCTCCGGCGTGGCACCAGCGGGCGGAGATGCATCGTCCCCCGACGTCGAGGCATCGTCGGATGCGGCACTCGCGGGCGCCTTCTTGGCCGTCGTGCGCCGTGCCGCCGGCTTTTTCACCGCGGGCGCTGAGGGAGAGGAGGTCGATCCCGTCGACTCGCCCTCGCTCTGCCCGTCGGCAGCGGTGTCGGTGGCGGCGGCCTTCGACGCCGTGGCCTTCGTTGTCGCCCCCGCGGCCCGGGCGGGCGTCTTGCGCGGCGGTGTCTTCTTCGCCTCACCGGCACCAAACTCGCCATCGACACCTGTCGAACTAGCGGGGCGAGGGTCGATCGGCTCGTCGGGCACGGTTTCGGTGGGGTCTGGCTCGGCGGAAGTCACCGGTCAAACCTACCAAGAACGGGGGGCAACGGCGAGGTAACGCCTGTCGACGGAAGCGCCTGACTGGCTGGGAGAAACCCGAGTGCCGCATAACGAAATGAGCACGACTCGTCAAGACCCGTGACCCCCAAGAGGGTGCACCGCTATCGTGGAGCCTGGCATAACGAGGTGTCGTATCACTGACTTTCGGGTGAACAGCGAGAAATTCATCGCTCAGATTCCCCCGACGAAGAGTATTTTCGCCAGAGTCGTACCTCCGGGTCGCGGCTCACCCCCGATGTTGAGGAGTTCACCCGTGACCACCCAAGTAGTCATTCTCGCCGCAGGAATGGGCAGTCGTCTCGGCCGCTCGCTCCCCAAGCCGCTCACGCAGCTGAGCGACGGCCGCTCGATCATGCAGCAGCAGTTCGATAACATCCGTCACGCTTTCGGCAACGACGCCAAAGTGACGATCGTTGTCGGTTACAAGCTCGACCACATCATCGAGGCTTTCCCCGATGCGTCCTACGTCTTCAACGAGCAGTACGACCAAACGAACACGTCGAAGAGCCTCCTGCGCGCTCTCGCGGCTTCGGCTCCCGGCGGCGTGTTGTGGATGAACGGCGACGTCGTTTTCGACCCGACCGCCCTCGACCGTGCGGCCGCCATGATCAAGCGCGACCAGTCGTTCGTCACGGTCAACACCGCCAAGGTGTCCGACGAAGAGGTCAAGTACACGACGAGCGCCGAAGGCTACATCCGCGAGCTGTCGAAGACCGTCGTCGGCGGACTCGGCGAGGCCGTGGGCATCAACTACGTTTCGCGCGACGACAAGGCCAAGCTGCAGCGTCAGCTGGCCCGCGTCGACGACCAGGACTACTTCGAGCGCGGCATCGAGCTTGCCATCGAGCAGGACTCCATGCTCGTCGAGCCCGTCGACATCTCCGACCTGTACGCCGTCGAGGTCGACTTCGCCGAAGACCTCGAGCGCGCCAACCTCTTCGTCTGATCCACCGACCGCAGCCTCGCTGACCGCACAGATCACCGAGCCCCACCTTTCGACCAGCCCCGGTCGTGTCGGCCCAAACGCGTCGTCCTCTTCGGAGGCGGCGCGTTCGGCATTGGTCACGGCGCGCAGGCCACGGCGCACGTTGGGGCATACGTTTACGGATATGTTTGAGGCGTGAGTTCTCTGGCACCAGCGCGCCCCGCACGCTCCTCCTGGGGCCGATACCGTCATGCCCTGTGGCTGCTGGCGTCGCGCGACCTGAAGGTGCGCTACTCGACCAGCTTCCTCGGATACTTCTGGTCGATCCTCGACCCTCTGGTCATGGCTGCCATCTACTGGTTCGTCTTCACCCAGGTGTTCGATCGGCCGGTCGGCAGCACGCCCTACATCGTGTTCCTCCTCACGGCCCTGTTGCCGTGGACGTGGTTCAACACCACCATCAGCGAATGCACGCGCGCCTTCACCAAAGAGGCGAAGCTCATCCGCTCGACCACGATCCCGCGCACGATCTGGGTCAACCGCCTCGTGCTCTCCAAGGGCATCGAGTTCCTCGCATCCATCCCCGTCGTCGCTGCCTTCGCGATCTTCTCGGGCGCGCACCTCTCGATCAACGCGCTGCTCATCCCCGTGGCGATCGTGTTGCAGGCCATCCTCACCATGGGTGTCGGGCTCATCATCGCGCCGCTCGTCGTGTTCTTCCGTGATCTCGAGCGGGCCACCAAGCTCGCGCTGCGCTTCCTGTTCTACGCCTCCCCCATCATCTATGGCGTCACCGATCTGCCCGAGCAGCTGCATACGCTCGCGTACTTCAACCCGCTCAGCGGCATCTTCAGCCTGTACCGCTCGGCCTTCTTCCCCGATCAGCTCGACCTCGTCGGCGTCGCCATCGCCGCGGGCATGTCGCTCGTGATCTTCGGCATCGGCCTGTTCGTCTTCAAGCGGTCCGAGCGTTCCGTCCTGAAGGAGATCTGATGGTCGAGGCAATCGCGGTCACGGATGTCGGCATCCGGTTCCGTCGCAACCGGGGCGGGCGTCGCAGCTTCAAGGACCTCTTCGGCCGCAGCGAGCGTCGCGTGCGCCCCGGCGAGTTCTGGCCCCTGCGGGACGTCTCGTTCTCTGTGCAGGCGGGCGAGGCCATCGGCGTCGTCGGCCGCAACGGTCAGGGCAAGTCCACTCTGCTGAAGCTCGTCGCCGGCGTCGTTCTGCCCGACGAGGGCCGGGTGCAGGTCAACGGCGGCGTCGCCCCGCTCATCGAGATCACGGGTGGGTTCGTCAACGACCTTACGGTGCGTGACAACGTCTACCTCACGGCCGGGCTGCACGGCATGTCGAAGGCCGAGATCGATCGCCGGTTCAGCGACATCATCGACTTCGCCGAGATCGGTGACTTCATCCACACGCCCTACAAGCACCTCTCGAGCGGCATGAAGGTGCGCATCGCGTTCGCGGTCATCTCGCAGCTCGAGGAGCCCATCATCCTCGTCGACGAGGTGTTGGCGGTGGGCGACAAGTCATTCAAAGAGAAGTGTTACCGCCGCATCGACGAACTGCTCGCGGGCGGGCGCACCCTCTTCTTCGTGTCGCACAATGAGAAGGACCTGCGCCGCTTCTGCACACGCGGCCTCTACCTCGACCGAGGAAAGCTCGTTTTGGATGCTCCCATCACCGAGGTTCTCGACCGTTACAACGCCGACTACAACAGTCGCTGACCCGCGTCAACGGGCGTCCGCATCCGGCGCCCGCTCAGCGCCGAAGCGTAAGCTGAAGGCCGACGTGGAGGTTCACATGAGCAACGACCGTTTTTCCGATCAGCCCCTGATCATGGGCGGCCCGAACGATCAGGTCCAGCCCTCTCGCGACCCGGCCTGGGTGCGCAGCATCGACCGCGTCCTGGCCGTGCAGCGCCCCCTCATCGTGGCGTACATCCGCTCGCTGCGCCGCCGCTACCCGAGTGCCACGCCCGAGCAGCTGATCCGCGTGCTCGAGCGTCGCTACCTCACGGCCGTCACCTCCGGCGGGGCGGCCGTCGGCGCGACCGCCGTCGTCCCCGGCATCGGCACGAGCGTCACTCTCGCGCTCTCCGGCGTCGAGACCGCGGGATTCCTCGAGTCGACGGCGATCTTCGCGCAGTCGGTGGCCGAGGTGCACGGCATCGCCGTGAGCGACCCCGAGCGTGCGCGCGCCCTCGTTATGACCCTCATGCTGGGCAAAGCCGGCACCGACCTGCTGCAACAGTTCACCGGCCAGGCGTTCCACAACGGCCCGGCGCGCAAGGTCTACTGGGGCGAGATGATCACCTCGAGCATGCCGCAGATGGTCATGGGGCCCGTGACCGATCGTCTCAAGCGCACCTTCCTCAAACGCTTCGCCGTCAATCAGGGCACGTCCTTCGTGGGCAAAGCGCTGCCGTTCGGCATCGGGGCCGCGATCGGCGGCGTCGGCAACCACATGATGGGCCGGCAGGTGGTTCAGGCCGCGCGCACGAACTTCGGGCCGCCGCCCGTGGTGGTGCCGCTCGAGCTCGAGCCGATCCCCCGGGCCGAGGGTGAGCGCAAGCAGGGGGCGCTTGCCCGCCTCACGCGCAAGCGCTCGTCGGGCACGCACGAAGACTAGCCACGAGGCCGCTATGTCGTCACGACACCACTGCCTGGTCACGAGATCGCTGCCTCGCCGCGAGGCCGCTGGCTAGAGGCGAGCACGAGGACAGGTAGCGAGCCGAGGGCACGTAGCGAGGCCGAGGGCAAGTAGCGAGGCCGAGAACTAGCAGCGAGCCCGAGGGCTAGTCGTCGGAGTCGTCGCCGTCGCCTGAGCGATCGCTCGCCGCGCCGCGCGCTCCCGTCGACGCACCCAGCTGCCCGTCGCCGGCGTGCAGCGCGGCGTGCTCATCCCAGCGGTCCATGAGCTGCTGGATGGCCGCGTGGAAACGGTCCGTGGTGGCGCCGGGAGTGGTGTCGCCGAAGTAGCGCTCGACCCAGAACGCGAGTCGCTCGGCCGATGCCGGGTCAGCGCGCACCGTTTCGATGCGCGAGACGATCTGCGAAGCATCCGTCGCGGTCAGCCACTCGCAGGCCGACAGATAGCCGCCCTCGTCGATCTCGGCCTCGGGCGCCACGGGCCGGGTGATGAGCAGAGGTTTGCCGCTCGCCAGCCGGTCATAGACCATGGCCGAGATATCGACGATCGCGACGTCGGCCGCCGACAGCTGCCAGCCGAGCTCTGCGCCCTGATCGAAGATGTGCTGGGCCCGGGGGTCGCGCTGGTTGGCGGCGACGAGCAGGTCCTGGATCTCGCGATTGGCCTGACCGTAGGCGCGATCGACCACGCCACTGCGCGGGTGCGGACGGTAGATCACGCGGTGCGTTCCGGTCTCGAGCAGGCGGCGCACGAGCGTCACACCGTGCGACGCGATGGAGCCGTAGGCGGCAGCCGCCCGATCACCCTCCCAGGTGGGCGCATAGAGAACGACCGTGCGCTCATCGGGGGTGTAGGGCAGCGTGCCGGAGTAGTGGTCGGCCTGCGGGCGCCCGATCGGAATAGCGCGTCGGTCGAAGTCGTAATCCCACAGCACCTTCTTCAGACGCGCGATCGCGGCGTCACCGGCGACGAGGCTGTAATCGTAGGCCTTGAACTGGTTCGTGGTCATGTACATCTTGTCGCTTTCACCGTGGTTGATGAAAACGTGCCAGCGCTGCCCGTAACGGAACATCTGGAAGTTCTTCGCGTTCTGATTGACATACAAAACGATGCGGATGTCCTGATCCGCCAGCGTCTGCTCGAGGTCGACCACGCGGCGCACGTAGGCGACCGGCAGCGGCGACTCCTCGTAGAGCGCCGTCGCGGCCGTGGGAGCCCGGCTGAGCACGACGACGGGCCACGTCTTCGCCAGCTCGGCAAGCGGTTTGTACCACTGGCGAATCTGATAGAGATTGACGGCGCTATCGGCGAAGTAGACGGCGATCTTATAGCGGCCGGGCTCGAGCGGCGTCAGCTGCGACAAGCGTTGGGAGAGTTCTGCGCGGGCACGTCGGTTGGCCAACACGTCTCTCGCGAGGGCCACCGCACGTCGAGCGTCGTTCAGCAATGGCATCTCTCCAGGGTACCGAAGTTGCGCCGGGCCCGCCCCGAAAGAGGCGGCAGCGAGGTCACACCTAGATAACGGGTGGACGACCCGCCCGGGTCATCCGCAGCACCGTGCGCCACGAGAGGGCGCGGCGACCGCCGGGGTTCTGCCGCCAGCCCTCGGCCCAGCCACGGAACCACGCCCGCAGGTCGCCCGGCTTGCGCCACCAACGCAGAATCTGGATGCCCGTCCACACGCCCACATAGACGAGCGCGAGCGGCACCGGCAGGTTGCGCTTCGCGAGCCACACGCGGTTGCGGGCGTTGAGGCGGAAGTACTCGGTGTGCCGGGTCGGCTGCACGACGGGGTGGTTGGCCTCGAGGTCGCCCGCATACCAGGCGATCAAGCCCTGGTCCCACACGCGCCAGGCCAACTCGATGCCCTCGTGCGCGTAGAAGAACGGTGCGGCCCATCCCCCGGTGCGGTCGAAAACCGCACGCGGCAGGAACACGGCCGCTTCGAGGCACGAGAACATGACGCTCGGGTCGTGGGCGTCACCCTTGCGGGAGCGGGGAATCCAGCGCAACGGCGCGGGGATGCCCGTGGGATCGTCGAGGCGCGGCTGCACGAGCCCGATCTCGGGCCGCTCGGTGACGAGCCGCACGCAGGCGAGCAGGAAATCGTCGTCGGGCAGCGACGCGTCGTCGTCGAGGAAGAAGATGAAGTCGCCCGAGACGGCCCGGGCCCCCGCGTTGCGCCCGGCCGGGATGCCGACGTTCGAGGGCAGAGCGAGGGGTTGGGCACCCGCCGGCAGATCGGTCGGCGTCCACCCGTTGCCCACGACGACGATGTCGACCTCGACGTCACGCTGGCGTTGCACCGACAGGATGCCGCGGCGCAGGTCATCCGGCCGCGTGCCCTGCGTGAGCACGACCACGCCGATGCGCGGCAGCCGGCCGGCGGGTTGCGCGGCCCCATCGGAGGCCTGGTTGCGCGGCACCGTCAGGCCCGCACGCGGTTCGACGTGATGATGGCGAGGAAGTGCCCGAACAGCGTCAGGATTCCGAGACCGAGCAACAGCACGAGCACGCCGCGCATGGCCTGCAGATCGCCGATGAACAGGCCCACGACGGCGGCCGCGAAAATGACGAAGCTCAGCTCGACCGAGTGGAACAGGCGGTGGAACGGCACGAAACGGGCAACCCTGCGCGCCGTGGCGAGCAACCCGGTTCGCGGCGCGGATTCGGCACTCGTGTAGGTGAGCTTGGCGGCACCGTAATTGGCGCGGGCCACGCGCACCATGTCGTTGAGCGCCTTGTTCAAGATGATGACGAGCGCGAGCAGGGCTCCGAGCGTCGTCCAGAGGTAGCCCTCGGGAGCATCGAACGGGTAGCCGGCGGCCCGGATGGCGAGAGCCAGGGGAATCAGCGCCTCGGTCGAGTAGTGCCCCACGGCGTCGAGAAATGCTCCGGCGGGCGACGACGTCTTGCGCCACCGCGCGACCTCGCCGTCGCAGCAGTCGATGAGCATCTGCAGCTGGCCGAACAGCAGCGCGAGCAGGGGGCCGGCGAAACCGGGCACGAGCAGCGACGCCGCGACACACCACCCGGTGATGATCATGAGGCCCGTGACGCCGTTGGCCGAGATGCTCGTGCGCAGCAGCATCCAGGTGACGTAGGGCGAGAGGTTGCGCAGGTAGAGCGACGCCGTCCAGTGCTCGGCGTTGCGGCGGCCGCGCACCTCGGGCGGCTGCGCGACGGACTTCAGCTCGGCGATGGAACGCGGGCGGGCGCCCAGGTCAACCGGTCTCTCGGTCACGCGCGGCACCGCCTCTCTCGTTCGCTCGATCGGAGATGTTGCTGGCCAACGACAGATAGCCGAGCAGGAAGCCGATCCCCCAGCAGAAGTGTATACAGGGCAGCACGGCGAGGAACCACAGCATCGAGCGCGCGCCGTCGGGCCGGGCATAGACGAGGGCCGCCAGCACGACGAACGCGAGGTAGAGAGCCGGGATGGCGAAACCGAGTGTGGGCCACCAGACATCCGCCATGGCGCCCGTGACGAGCCCGACGAGGCCCAGGACGAGGCCGAGGAGGACACCCAGCACCATGACGGGCGGGGCGAAGTAGCGCAGGGAGCGACCGCCCGGGAAGCGCCGCGTGAGCTCGCCGCGCCACAGGCCCGTCGAGAGGAATTGGCGCGCCAGGCGCGAGAAGCTCGGCCGGGGGCGATAGGTGACGCGCAGAGCCGGGGTGAACCAGACGGTGCCGCCCGCCGCGCGCAGGCGGTGGTTGAGCTCCCAGTCCTGGCCGCGTTTGATGCGTTCGTCGAACATGCCGACGGCTTCGAGGGGCTCGCGCTGGAAGACCCCCAGGTAGACCGTGTCGGCCGGGCCTTCTGCTCCGCCCACGTGGTGGGGCGTTCCGCCGAGGCCGACCTTGGTGCCATAGGCGCGGGCGACGGCGCGTTCGAAAGCCGAGATGCCGCGTGCATCCATGATTCCGCCGACGTTGGCGGCCCCCGTGCGGGCGAGCGCCTCGACGGCGATGCGCGCGTAGTCGGGCGGCAGGACCGAGTGGGCGTCGACGCGGATGACCACAGGATAGGTGGTCGCACGGATGGCGATGTTCAGCCCGGCGGGTGTCGAACCCACTGGGTTGGGGATGACGCGCACGCGGGGATCGGTGCGCGACAGCTCTTCGACGAGCTCCGTCGTGCCGTCGATGCTGGGCCCGAGGGCGATGGCTACCTCGAAGGGCCCCTCATAATCTTGCGTGAGGAGCGAATCGACCGCCGCCCGCACGTGCGTGACGTCGTTGAGCACCGGCATCACATAGGAGACGCCCGTGGCAGGCGTCGGAGCGCCCGCTGCAGAACTGTGACTCATGCTCTCCCACTACTCGGCAGACGTCATCGGTTTGAGCCTAGCAGCCGTCTCCGCGCGAATGCCCGCACGCGTGGTGCGGGCATTCGGGCGGTCGAACGACGGAAGGGTCAGCCGATGGCCGGGACGTGAGAACTCGCGATCGCCTAGAGAACCAGCTCGCCGAGCGTGACGTCGACGGTGAAGTTCTTGCCGTCGCGCACGTAGGTGACCTCGGCCTTGCTGTTCGCGGCGAGGGCACGCACCTGAGCTGTCAGATCGTTGGCATCGGTGACGGGGTGACCGTTGAAGTTCGTGACGATATCGCCCGTCTTGAGGCCGCCCTTTTCGGCGGCGCCACCGGAGCTGATGTCGCCGAGCAGCGCACCCGCGACCGTGCTGCCGGACACCTGTGCCGCGTCGCGCACCGAAGCGCCGAGCAGGCCGTGGGTGGCCTTGCCGTCCTTGATGATCTCGTTGGCGATGCGCTCGGCCGTGTCGGACGGGATCGCGAAGCCGACGCCGATGCTGCCGGACTGGCTGTCGGACGATCCCGAGCC
The DNA here is from genome assembly GCF_052783725.1 of Okibacterium fritillariae. NCBI lineage: Bacteria > Bacillati > Actinomycetota > Actinomycetes > Micrococcales > Microbacteriaceae > Okibacterium > Okibacterium fritillariae. The sequence goes on along the minus strand of NZ_CP199917.1, from coordinate 1,239,370 downwards.
GGCCGAGGCGATGGCCACGTTGATGCCGATGAGCTTGCCGTCGCTGTCGAGCAGCGCACCACCCGAGTTGCCGGGGTTGATCGACGCGTCGGTCTGAATGACGGCGAGCGAGATGGATGACTGAGCCTGCGTCTGCGACTGCTCCTGGCCGGGCAGCTGGAAGCCGAACGGGTTGCTGGGCTTGTCGGTGTTGCTGTCGGAATCGCTGCCCGACTTGTCGGGCACGGCCGACGAGGCCACCGTGATGCTGCGGTTCAGCGCCGAGACGATGCCGTCGGTGACGGTTCCGGCCAGGCCGAGCGGTGCGCCGATGGCGATGGCCACGTCGCCGACATTCAGCTTGTTCGGGTCGCCGAACTCCATGGGCTCGAGACCCGAGGCATCGTCGAGCTTGATCACCGCGAGGTCGTAGACGGGGTCGGTGCCGACGATCTTTGCCGTGTAGATCTTGCCGTCGTTCGCCGTGACCTGGATGGTGGGCTTGGCGTTCTGGCCGTCGAGCGTGATGACGTGGTTGTTGGTGAGGACGTAGCCATCCTTGCTGAGGATGACTCCCGACCCCGTTCCCGCGCCGTCATCGCCCTGCACCGCGATGGTCACGACGCTGGGCGAGGCCTTCGCGGCGACGGCCGATGTGCGGGTAACGCTCGTGGTGTCGTTGATGGTGACCGACTGCGAGCCGTTCGACGAGCTGGCGACGGGTGTGCCCGGGCCGTCGATCAGGGCATAGGCACCGGCGCCGGCCGCGCCGCCGATGAGCGCGCCGATCGCGAGGGTCGCGACGAGGAGAGCGGCCGCGGGGCGACGCTTCGGGGTGGAGGACGGCTGCTGCTGCGAGGCGGCCGCCGGGCCGAAGGCACCACCGTTGCCGTTGCCGTTACCGTTACCGGCGTTGTGCGGGCCGTGACCGGCGGGGCCGCCGGCGTGCTGCGCGTGCGCACCGTGCTGGCCGGTGTCGCTCGTGGCCGGGTAGGCCGACGTCTGGGCGAAGGGGTTGGACGCACCCTGGCGGGGGGCACCATAGGCGGGGTACGGCGTCGTGGGCTGATTGGGCTGGCCGTTCTGCGGGGCACCGTATGCCGCGTTCGCACCATAGGCCGCCGTGGCACCCGTCGGGAACGAGGTCGGTCGCTCGGGGATGGGACCGTAGGCGCCCTGGCCGTGCTGCGGCTGCTGCGGCTGCGGCTGCTGTGCCGCGTAGCCGTGCTCGGTCGGGCGGTAGCCGTCGCGCGAGTCGTGCGAGTCGTGCGAGGACAGGGGGCCGGCCCCGAAGTTCTCGGTGGGAGTCGTGTTCGGGTTCGGCGAAGTCTGAGGCTGCTCGGCGTCGTTCGAGCGGTTGTCGTTCTCGGCTCCTGTGGCGCCGGTGGGGTTTTCGGTCATCGGTTGCTCCTTCCAAGCAGGATCAGGCTCTCGCTCGAACCTGTGCTTATTCAATGGACCGACTGGGAACTGCCCAACGTCTGGCTGGGATATCGCTTCAAGGCCGAATCCGGTTTCCCTCGGGCTCCAGTTTAGCGATGCCGTAGGTTTGCACCAGGATCGCGCGCGGGGCTTGACCGCTCGCGAGAGACGGATGAAAGGAAGAATCCTCGGCATGGATGCTTCAGCCCCCTGGCAGCGGACCGCTCGCGCAGCCGGCCTCCTCGGGCCCACCGGCCAGCTGTCTCCGACGATCTTCGCTGAGATGAGCGCGCTCGCCTCGGCCACCGGGGCGATCAACCTGGGGCAGGGCTTCCCCGACGAAGACGGCCCCGCCGACGTGCTCGAGGCGGCGCGTCGCGCGATCGCCGAGGGCGCGAACCAGTACCCGCCGGGCCGCGGCATCCCCGATCTGCGCGCGGCGATCGCCGAGCACCAGCAGCGGTTCTACGGCCTGACCGTCGACCCCGAGCGCGAGATCTGCGTCACGGCGGGCGCCACCGAGGCGTTGGCTGCGTCCATCCTCGCGTATTGCGGCCCCGGCGACGAGATCGTCGTGATCGAGCCTTATTACGATGCGTATGCCGCGCTGGCCGGGTTGTCGGGAGCACAGCTCGTTCCCGTTCCGCTGAGGTTCCCCGACTTCCAGCCGGATGAGGCCGACATCCGCGCCGCCGTCACCGACCGCACGCGACTGATCCTCGTGAACACGCCGCACAACCCGACCGGCACGGTGTTCGGGCCCGAGACCCTCGCCGTGATCCTCGAGGCGGCCGAGCGGGCTGACGCTCTCGTCGTGACGGACGAAGTGTATGAACACCTCACGTTCGGCTCGGCTCATGTCCCGCTCTCGACGCTCCCCGGCGCCGCCGAACGTGTCATCACGATCTCGTCAGCGGGCAAGACGTTCAGCACCACGGGGTGGAAGATCGGCTGGGTCACGGCGTCGGCCGGGCTGCTCGATCCGATCGTCACGGTGAAACAATTCCTCACCTATGTGAACGGGGCACCGTTCCAGCCCGCGATCGCGGCCGGGCTGCGGCTGCCCGGCACGTTCTTCGAGGGGGCCGCCGACGCGCTCGGCGAGAAACGCGACATCCTGTCGGCGGGACTCCGGGCGGCGGGTTTCGCCGTCTCGAATCCGGCCGGCTCCTATTTCGTCATCGCCGATGCCGCGCCGCTCGGTGTGACCGATGCGGCCGACCTGTGCCGCCGCCTGCCCGAGCTGGTCGGCGTCGTCGGCATCCCGGTCTCGGCGTTCGTGTCGGCCGATCATGCGGGCGACTACCGCTCCCTCATCCGCTTCGCGTTCTGCAAGAAACGGGATGTCCTCACCCAGGCTTCGGCACGCCTGGCGCAGCTCGGCACCGCGCTCGAGACGTGACCACGCCACACCGCTGACCGCGGCACCTACTCCCCCGGCACGACCCGGTAGCGACGCAGCTCGAGAGCAGGGTTGCGGCCGCGAACGGCTTCGAGTTCCGGGCGATCCAGCGTCGCGTCGGTGACACCCGCGTCATCGCCCGCTTGGGCCAGCACGACGCCCGCCGGGTCGACGAGCACGCTCAGCCCGACACCGGTGGGACGCGGGTGGTCGGCAGCCACCACGAAAGCCGTGTTCTCGATCGCCCGAGCGCGCAGCAGCGTCATCCACTGATCTTCTTTGCCCGGCCCCGGCACCCACTCGGCCGGGACGACGAGAACATCGACCCCGGCATCGATGAGACGGCGCGACACCTCGGGAAAGCGGATGTCGTAACAGGTCTGCAGCCCGACGCGAAAAGGCCCGACGCCGAAGGTCTGGGGGGCATCGAGGACCCCGGGTTCGACCCAGTCCGACTCTCGCTGCCCGAAGGCGTCATAGAGGTGCTGCTTGCGGTAGGTCGCGACGATATCGCCCGACGGATCGACGGCGACGAGCGTGTTCGAGAACCGCGCGCCATCTTCCCGCGCTTCCACGAGTCCCACGACGACGTGCACGCCCGAGCGCGCGGCGGCGGCCCGGACATCCCGCAGGAAGGGGCCGTCGAGGTCCTGCGCGGCCGCCACCATGCGCCCGTCGACGGGGTTGGCGAAGAAGCTGGAGTACTCGGGGAAGATCACGAGCTGAATTCCGGATGCCGCGGCCTCGGCGATCTGGGCACTCACCGCATCGGCGTTCCGCGCGGCATCGGCCGTCGGAGCGAACTGCACGGCTCGCACGCGGATGCTGGCACCAGCCGAGTCGCCGGCACCGGATGAAGCAGCCTCGGATGTCGGTGTCACGCGCGCGCTCTCGGTCATGCGCCCAGCCTAGTGAGCGGCCCGCGTGCAACCAATGATGAGTCGGTCGCGCTTCCCGGGCGGCTATTGCCGCAGGCCCGGTCGGCGATCAGGACGGGGCCGGGCCTCAGGCAGAAGGCTTCGGGATAGACAAACGGGCGAAGCCTGAACGCCCCGGGGACGACAAACGGGCGAGGCCCGAAGGCCCCGCCCGTGTGAAAGCGTGTCTCGCTGCGAGGCGCCGGAACTAGTCCCTGCGCTTCACGCTGTTGTCGTTGGACTGCATGTTCGTCTCGCGCGCCCCCGGCTCGGGGACGATCTGCAAACCCTGGCCGCTGTTGGCAGAGGCGGTCAGCAGCTCGAGCCACTCGCGATTGATCGTGGGCTGGCGGCCTCCCGAGTACTTGAAGTACAGCGGGATGCTCGGCTCGACCCAGATGGCACTGCGGCCATCGCCCACGCTCGGGTCGTCGCGCCAGGTGAAGAAGAAACTCTCACCCCGGCGGAGCTTAGCCCCCATCACGAGTTGCACGTGCGTGAGAAGACGGTCATCGAATTCGATCTCTATGCCCGCATTCGCGTAGATCAACGAGCCCAACGGTCCTCCTAGCGTGATTCCCAGCTAGGACAGGATACTAGACGCTCTTCTTGCCGGTGATGAAGCGCAGGAGGAAGACGATGAGCGCGATGATGAGGAGCGCGAGGCCGACCCAGATCAGGAAGTTGAGCGACGACGTGACGCCACCCGTGATCAGAAGGATGACGGCGACGATGGCGATGATGATAACCAGCAGGTTCATGGGGTTCTCCCTAGTTCGGCGGATGATGCTGTAGTAAGAGCCTAACGAGGCGGCGCGACATCCGAGCCAACCTCACAACGCATATTCGCGCGCTCGCGCGAAACGCGCGTGTTGCACGGCGCGGAAGCCACTGCAACCCCCTTGATGGGCCACTGGGCGCAGTCGTAACGTCGATGACGTCCAGTTCCACAAAGCTAGGAGGCCTCACTATGAGCGCAGGAGACAAGATCGGTAACGCCGCAGAAAACCTCGTCGGCAAGGCGAAGGAAGCTGCCGGCAAGGCCACCGACAACGAACGACTCGAAGCTGAAGGACACACCGACCAGGCCAAGGCCAACGCCAAAAAGGTCGGCGAAGACGTCAAGGACACCTTCAAGAGCTAGAACGAAGGATGTTGCGTCTCTGACGCCCGAGGAGGTTCCGCAGTGCGGGGCCTCCTCTGTCCGTTAACGACCAGTGACAGAACCCGCGGAGTTCGGCGCCATACCGACCTCCGCGATGCGTCAGCGGTTGTTGCGCGTGCGACCGAGGGCGCCGACCCGCGCGTCGAGCAGACGCAACGCCGCGAGAGTGACGGCGTCCCCGAAATCCGCGCTCGTGCGGTTGAGGGTCCTCTCGGCCACATGGTCGCTCCCGTTCGGCGAGTGCAGGGCGAAATAGACGATGACGCCCGCCTGACTCTCGGGCGGAACCGTGTCGTTGATCACCTGGAGCACATCGGTCGTCGTGTCGCCGAACTCGGTGATCGAAACAGGGGCCGTGACCGTTCGCGGCTCGGACGCGACGGCCGCGGGCTCGTCAGCGCGGGCGACGACCACGGCGAGCGTGAGGTTGGCGCCCGTGACCCGAGCCGTGGCACGGGCCATCTCCTGGGCCAACTGGGCATCGGCCGGTCGATCGGCGTCGAGCTGCAGCACGCGCATCGACTCATGTCCGGGTCGAGCGACGATATTGCCCGCGAACCACGCGCCTGTGGTGTCGGACTTCGCCAACTCATCCGAGATCGCGCCGCCATCTTCGGGCTCGGTGACCGCGATGCTGACCCGGCAACCGCGCGCGCGCTCAGAGATCGAGGCGGCGAGGGCGGCAACGGTGCGCCTCGCACTGTCCCCGTGGCGGTCGGGCACGGTATCGGCGAGCATGTTCTCATTGTCGCGCGGTGTCCCCCGAACGGGTAGGGATTGACAGGGATGCTCAGCTTCGCATCGCCGGGGCGGGCGGGGTTTTGCCCATGTCCGAGCCGACCGGTCGGCCGTAAACTCGGTGCAGACACCGCCGAGCATGAGGGGGCGCGACATGGCGCGACGCAAGGACTCCGGGCAGCCCGGCGAGGGCGCGAACGACCGCCCGGCCAACCCGTCGCGGAGATCGTTCCTGCGCGGGGCCGGCATCGCCGCAGCATCCACGGCCGCAGCGGGGGCGGCCGTCGGTGTCGGGGCCGCCGCCGTGAACGGGGTGCCCGCGACATCCGACCCACGATCATCGGTGAACCGCCCCGCATCCACGCCCGCGCCGACCCTGCCCCCGCGGCCAGGTGGCCCCGGCTTCGACCACCTCGTCGTCGTCATGTTCGAGAACCGCTCGTTCGACAACATCTTCGGGTATCTCTACGACGACCAGACGCTGCCGGAAGGACAGAAGTTCGACGGCCTCCACGGCGGCGACCACGCGAACACGGCGCCCGACGGCACGCGGGTGCCCGCGCATCCGTATACGGGCTCGACCGACCAGATCATGTCGAGCCCTCAGCCCGACCCGGGTGAGGAATACCCGCACGTCAACACGCAGTTGTTCGGCACCGTTGCCCCCGAGAGCAACCGCTCCCTCAAAGCGCAGCGGATGACGAAGCCCTTCAACGCTCCCGCCGACACGTCGCGGCCCACCATGTCGGGGTTCGTCGACGACTACGTCAACAACTACCTGTCCGATCACCAGGGCGAGCTCCCCTCCCCCGACCAGTACGGCGTCGTCATGGGCTCGTTCACGCCCGACATGCTGCCCGTCTTCTCGACCCTGGCGCGCGAATTCGCCGTCTACGACAATTGGCACTGCGCCGTGCCCTCGCAGACGTTCTGCAACCGATCGTTCTTCCATGCCTCCACCTCGCACGGCTTCGTCACGAACCACGGGGATGGCGGCTACGGCAAGTGGCTGCGCGAGGAGAACGCCGCGCCCACGATCTTCAACCGTCTGGGCGAAGCGGCCCTCACGTGGCGCGTCTACTACGACCGCCGCCAGGTGGTCTCGATGACGGGGCTCATCCACGGCCGCGCGCTCGAACCGTTCTGGAAGAGCAACTTCCGCACCATGGAGCAGTTCTACCGCGACGTCGAGACCGGCAACCTGCCCGACTACGCCTTCATCGAACCGCGCATGGTCTACGACCACAACGATATGCATCCGCCGGTGGGGCCGTTCACCGAGACCGACTACGACGGCCGCGTCGTCACGGGCGGGGCGATATCGGATGTCCGGGCCGGCGAGCGTCTGCTGCACCAGGTCTACTCGGCCGTGCGTGCCAGCGCGAGCGAAACGGGCTCGAACGCCCTCAATACGCTGCTGCTCGCCACCTTCGACGAACACGGCGGAACCTACGATCATGTTCCGCCTCCCGCTGCGACGCCGCCCGGCGGCGGCAAAGATGGCGACGCAGATGGCGGCACAGATGGCGACACAGTCGACCGCAGCGGCAGCGAGCGGGAACGTCGCCGCCCGAACGAGATGGACTTCACGTTCGACCGCCTGGGCGTGCGTGTGCCCGCCGTCGCCATCTCGGCCTACACGAAGAAAGGCAGCGTGATCAACGACCTCATGCATCACGGCTCGGTCATCAGCACGCTCGCGGGCGCGCACGGCCTCGAGCCGCTGACCGCGCGGGATGCCGGGGCGCCCACGTTGCAGAACGCCGTCATGCTCGAGGAGCCGCGCCAGGTGACGGACTGGCCACAGACGCACCCGCAATACGTTCCCGCCAATCCCGAGGCCGATCTGCCCGACGACTCGCCGTTCCCCTTCGGTCAGGAGGAACGGCCCCTCAGCGCGCCCGGTGTGGGTCTCGTCGGGATGCTGACCGCTCGGTTCGCGCCGGGCGAGAAGATTCCCGAAACGTACGCCGAGGCGCGCGCGACGCTCGACCGCCACGGGCGCGCCCTGTTCGGCACGACCGACTAGACGCGAGCGTTTCGGCGGCACCGGATGAGAAGACGCCGGGGCAAAGAAAAAGGCCCGGAATCCGGTGAAACTCACCGTGATTCCGGGCCTATCTGTTGCGGGGGCAGGATTTGAACCTACGACCTCTGGGTTATGAGCCCAGCGAGCTACCGAACTGCTCCACCCCGCGGCACAAGAATTGACTCTAGCACGGATATTGGAGCGCCGCCAATCCTGGGCGGTTCGGCATCCGAATTCGGGGGTGAATTCTGCCTCAGTTCTCGCGGCCGCTGCCCGGACGCGTCTGCCCCACCATGGGCTTCACGGCCGTGAGCGAGTGCGCGAGCGGCAGCCACCGGGTGTCGTCGGGCCAGCCGTACATGCCGTCGCCCTGCGCCTGCAGCCCCGGGTAAGCCTGCCACGGGACCTGGTAGTGCTCCTCATAGTGGTCGAGACGCAGCGTGGCGCCCGTGATGGCCTTCCAGAGGGCCGAAACGGGGTGCGACCACTCCCAGGTTCGCCCGTGCTCGATGCGGGCCTCCTGGTCGGCATAGTCGGACGGGTCGTCGATCACGAACGGCTCGGTCGCCCCATAGGGGTAGGCGAACCGGGGGAACCCGTTCTCGAGCCCCTCGAAAACGCCCGACACGGGATGTCCGTCGGCGAAGTAGAACAGCGCCCCGGGTTTGAGGAACCACTCGATGATGCTCGCCCACTCGGTGAGGTTGGGCAGCCACGTGATAGTGCCCCAGCTCGTGAAGACCAGGTCGAACGAGTCGGGTTCGGGCAGGGCGTGCCGCAGGTCGTAGACATCGGTGACGATGAAGCGTGCGCGGTCGGCGAGGCCGAGCTCGGCGGCCAGCTTGCGCGCCTCCTTGATGGCGGGGCGCGAGAAGTCGATGCCCACCACCTCGGCGCCGGCTTGGGCCAGCCGCAGCGTATCGGCCCCGAAGTGGCACTGCAGGTGCAGCACGCGCAAACCCGTGAGGTCGAACGTTCCGTCCTCTCCCCCGGGGAAGAGCTGCGCGAGTTCGGATTCCTCGATGGGCGTCAGCCGGCCGCGGCCCGCGCGGAGGGCTGTCAGATCGTAGAAGTCGCTGTCGAGGTGAACGGGAACGCGGTCATCCCAGTTGGCGCGGTTGTCGTCGAGCCAGGATGACGCGCCATCCTGTTGATCATGCTCGTGCTCGTCTGTGGTGTGTGACATCTGGCGGTTCCCTTCTTCGACGGTGCGAAGCCTCGGTGCGAGCCGGTGGTGGCCGGCCGTGTAGTGCGTGGTGCGTTAACGCACACGCACCGCCCCCAATGTACAAGCGGGGCGGTGCGGATGCGCGGGGTGTTTCACCGAGTGCGACTCGTGGTATTACTTGCCGCCGGTGAGCTCCAGCGCGCGGGCCACGGCCTCGGCGAGCTTGGCGTCAGCGGCGCCATAGGCGGTGAAGTCGCCCTTCGCGAGTGCGGCCTGCTTGTCGGCGATGGCCTGCTTGGCCTCGTTCAAGGCCTGCTGCAGCTGGGCGTCGGTGGCGGGATCACCCGTCGTGACACCCGTGCCACCGTCGGTGCCGGTGTCGGTGCCCGTATCCGTTCCGCCGTCGGTGCCCGTGTTCGGGTCGACGCTGGGCGTCTCGGGCGCGACGGTCGAGTCCGTGCCGGTATCACCGGCCTGCGCCCCCGAGTCTCCGCCGAAGAGCACGTCGAGTGCCTCGTCGAGCGTGTTCTCGAACGCGATCTGGTCACCGAAGGCGACGAGCACCTTCTGCAACAGCGGGTAGGCCGTCTCGGCCGTGGACTGCACGTAGACCGGTTGCACGTAGAGCAGACCGCCACCGACCGGCACCGTGAGCAGGTTGCCGTTGATGACCTTGGTCTGACCCTGCTTCAACAGGTTGATGGCCGACGAGACGCTCGGGTCGGAGTTGAAGTTGTTCTGCACCTGGCCGGGGCCGGGCACCGTGTCTTCCTTCGGCAACGTCAGCAGCCTGAGCTTGCCGTAGTCGTCGCCCTTCACACCCTTCTCGGCTCCCGCATCGGCGTCGGCCGCGAGGTAGCCCGTGAGGATCGAGCGCGAGGAGTCGCTCGTGCCTCGAGGGATGAACGAGGAGTACAGCGAGAACGCCGGAGCGTCTTGGCCGGGCATCTGCATCGTCAGGTAGTACGGCGGCTGCAGCGTGGTGTCGTTGGCCGTGGCCTGCGGGTCGGCCGGTGTGGCCCACGCGTCGGACCGCGAGTAGAACGGGCCGGCGTCGGTCACGTGGTACTGGCCGAGGATCTGGCGCTGCACCTTGAACAGGTCGGCCGGGTAACGCACGTGGCTCATCAGGTCTCCGGACATCTCGGAGATCGGCTTCACCGTGGACGGGTAGATCTTCTGCCAGGTGGCGAGCACCGGGTCTTTGTCGTCCCACGCGTAGAGCGTGACCTTACCGCTGTAGGCGTCGACCGTGGCCTTGACCGAGTTGCGGATGTAGTTGATGTTGTCGAGCGCGTACTGCTGCGTCTGCGTGGCCGAGTCGGCGATGGCGTTCGACAGCGACTGCGTCTTGGCGTAGGGGAAGTTCGCCGAGGTGGTGTAGCCGTCGACGATCCAGACGACCTTGCCGTCGACGACCGACGGGTAGGGGTCGGAGTCGAGCGTCAGGTAGGGAGCCGCCTTCTGCACGCGGTCCTTCGGGTTGCGGTCATAGAGAATCTGCGACTGGTTGTTCACGGCATCCGAGAGGAAGATCTGCTCGGACTGGAACTTGAGCGCGTAGATGAGCTTCTTGAACGCGTTGTCGAGCTTGGGGCCGCCGTCGCCGTCGAACGTGTTGTACGTCTCCTGCGCGTCGTCGGTGGCCGACGGGTAGTCGAGCTCGACCGGTTTGGTGGATGCCGGCGAACCGACGATCGAGTACTCGGGCGATTTCTCGCCGAAGTAGATGCGCGGCTGGAAGTCGCCCAGCTCACCCGAGGTGGGCACGCCCGACTCGAGGAACACGGGGAAACCGTCCGACGAGCGCTGGTTGCCGTAGGCGGCGACGAGGCCGTAGCCGTGCGTGTAGACGACCGTGTTGTTGTACCAGCTCTGGGCGTCTTCGAGGCCGGACTGGCTGAGCTCGCGCACGGCCACCACGGCATCTTGGGTCTTGCCGTCGATCGTGTAACGGTCGACGTCGAGCGCCTTGTTGAACTGGTAGTAGTTCTTGAACTGCTCGAGCTGCGAGACCGTCGGGCTGACGACCGCGGGGTCGATGATGCGGATGTTCGCGGTGGTCTCGGCGTCGGCGCGCAGGGCGCCGGGCTCGGCATCGGTCGTGGCGTTGTAGGGGATCTCTTCGACCGTGTCGACGCCGTAGGCCTCACGCGTGAGGTCGATGTTGCGCTGGATGTAGGGCGTCTCGAGCACACGCGCGTTCGGGTCGACCTGGAAGCGCTGCACGACCCACGGGTAGGCGGTGCCGATGAGCAGGCCCGAGATGAGCAGCAGCACGAGGCCGACGACGGGGAAGCGCCAGCGGCCGATGAAGGCCGTGACGAAGAAGAGCAGGGCGACGAGGATGGCGATGCCGGCCAGGATGATGCGGCCCGGGATCGTGGCGTTGACGTCGGTGTAGCTGGCACCCGTGATCAGGTCACCGGTCTGCGTGAGCGTGACGTACTGGTCGAGCCAGATGCTGACGGCCTGCAGGAGCAGGTAGACGCCCGCGAGGATGGCGATCTGGATGCGGGCGCTCTTCGAGATGCGCAACTCGCGACCGGCCACCCGGATGGAACCGTAGAGGTAGCTGACGGCCACGGTGGCGAGAACGGCGAGCAGGATGACGGCCGAGGCGAACGCGACGACGCCGCGGTAGAACGGCAGCTCGAACAGGTAGAACGAGGTGTCGAGGCCGAACTGCGGGTCGGTGGTGCCCGACGGCGTGCGGTTGAACCACATGAGCACGACCTGCCAGCGCGTGGCGGTGGCGAAGCCGGCGAAGAGGCCCAGGATGACCGGGATTCCCCAGGTGGCGAGGCGACGCAGCGGCTCGACGAGCTCCTGGTAGCGGTCGAGCTGGCTCGAGAGCTTGGCATACACCGGGCGCAGGCGGTAAGCCAGCTGGATCGAGATCCAGACGGGGACGGCCATGGCGATGAAACCCACCAGGAACATGCCCAGGGTGGCGAGCCATCCGGTGGTCAGGACGGTTGCGTAACCGAGCTGGTCATACCAGAGGAAGTCGGTGTATAAACCGGAGAAGATGAAGAAGGCGACCACGAGCGCGCCGACCACCGCGAGGGTGATGGCGAGGGGTGCTCGGGAGCGCTTCGGTTGGGTCGGCTGTGCTGCTGTCGTGGATGTCACGGTGTCGGCCTCTTTGCTGTCGGGGTCACCGAATCAGTCTACGTTCCGATCCTGGGAAGAGAGCCGCGCTCAGGGCGAACAGCCGAGGCTACTCGGTCGGGGCCGCTGCCGCCGTTTCACACGTCGGCAGGGCGTCGAGATCGCCCTTCTCGCGCACCGCATCGAGCACGGCCATCGAATCCTTGAGCGTCGAGACACTGAAGACGCGGATGCCGTCGGGCACATGTCCGACGACCTCGTCGCAATTGGCCGAGGGCGCCAGGAAGATCGTCGCGCCGTCGTCGCGCGCCGCGAACAGCTTCTGCCGGATGCCGCCGATGGCGCCGACCTCACCCGATTCGGTGATAGTGCCGGTGCCCGCGACATCCGCACCGCCGTTGAGCTCGCCCGGGGTGAGCTTGTCGATGATGCCGAGTGCGAACATCATGCCGGCACTCGGGCCGCCCACGTTGTCGAGCTGGATGGTGACATCGATCGGGAAATCGTAGACCATGCGCGTGCCGATGCCGATGACCGTCTGCGTGTCGCCCGCGGCATCCTTCTGCTCGATGGGCGTCACCTCGACCGTCATCGGGACTCCCCCGCGCACGATGTCGATGGAGGCCGCCTTGTCGGCGCCGTTGGCCGAGATGGCCGTGCGCACGGACTCGAGGTCGTCGACCGTCTCGCCGTTGACCGACACGAGATCGTCATCGACCTTCAACACGTTCTCGGCGGGCGAGCCCGTGGCGACCGAACCGACGGCCAGATGTTGGGGATAGGTGTAGCCGAGCTCGGAGAGGGCCGCAGCCACCGCATCCTGCTGCGAGTCGACCATGAGCGTGGCGTTCTGTTCGGAACGCTGTTCAGTGGTGACGCCGGGCGGGTAGACGGCCTCGAGGGGCACGACGGCGCGGCTCGGGTCGAACCACGACATGGCCACCTCGAACCAGCTCGGGCGCTGATCGGGCGTGCCGTTGACCTGCACCGTGAGCATGTCGAGGCTGCCGGCCGTGTCGTAGGTCTCGGCGCCCTGGATGTCGATCATGGGCACGTCTTTTTTGTCGTGCTGCACGGTGCCCAGGGTGTTGAAAACGGGGCCCGGCTGCTCGATCACCCACGGGCTCGGCCAGAGGGCCAGAACGCCCAAGAGGACGAAAGCGATGGCGAGCGACAGCCACCCCGCACTGCGGCGCCGCGACTGCGCGCTCCTCGCCGGGGAAACGGGGGAAGCGGGCTGGTCGTCGAAGAGCGTCACAGCGAGCAATCCTAGATGACGGCCCGATGGCCACCCCGGGAAACAGCCGTACGGCCGGATGTCGGCACACCCGTTGCCGACGCCCGACCTGTTCGCGGCGGGCGGACAGTGAGAGCGCCCATCCCACGGTCTGCACGCGGCGGCACGGGTTAACGTTGAGAACAGAGCAAACGTTGCCCTGCGGAAAGGTGGCCATCGTGTCAGACGACGAGTCCAAGAAGCCCGAAGACGAATTTCAGGAGATGCTTCGCGAACTCCTGTCCGGCAACGGGGCGATCGACCCCAGCCAGCTCGCGGGAGCCGCCGGACTGCCCAACGACCCGGCCGCGCTGCAGGCCCTCATCGGCCAGCTGCAGAACGCCATGCAGGCCACTCCGGGCGGCGGCATCAACTGGCAGACCGCCACCGATCAGGCCATCGCCATCGCGTCGGAGGGCAGCGTCGCAACGACCCCCGCCGAGCGCAACGCCCTCGAGCAGGCCTTCCACGTGGCCGCCCTGTGGCTCGACGAGGCGACCGTCGTGACGGCCCTCGCGCAGGAGCCCATCCTCATGACGCGCGCGCAGTGGGCCAAAGACACGATGCCCGTCTGGGCACAGATGGCCGAACCCGTGGCCACGAGCATCTCCGATGCGCTCACGCGGGTCATGACCGATCAGGCGCCCGAAGAGATGCGTTCGATGATGGCGGGCGCGAGCCAGATGATGCGCAACATCGGTGGTGCCCTCTTCGCCATGCAGCTCGGTCAGGTCGTGGGTCAGCTGTCGCGCGAGGTCGTCTCGGGTGGCGATATCGGCATTCCCCTGCTCGATGAGAACCGCGCGGCGCTCGTGCCGCAGAACGTCGCGTCGTTCGGCGAGGGTCTCGACCTCGGCGACGACCAGGTGCAGCTCTATCTCGCCGTGCGCGAATTGGCGCATGCACGCTTGTTCCGTCACGCCCGGTGGCTGCGGCTCGACCTGATCTCCTCGATCACGGAATTCGCCCGCGGCATCACGATCGACACCGAGCGTCTCGAAGATCTGGCGGAAGGCTTCGACCCGTCGAACCCCGAGGAACTTCGCCAGGCGATGGTCGATGGCTCACTCATCCCGCCGAAGAGCGAAGCGCAGCTGGCCACACTGGCGCGCCTTGAAACGACCCTCGCGCTCATCGAGGGGTGGGTGGATGTCGTAACCGCTCAAGCGACGACGCGGCTGCCGAAGGCCGACTCCGTGGCCGAGATGGTCCGCCGCCGCCGGGCGACCGGTGGGCCCGCCGAATCGGCGTTCGCCACACTGGTCGGGCTCGAGCTGCGGCCTCGCCGATTGCGCGAGGCCGCGGCGTTCTGGCAGAAGGTCAGTGACGCCGTGGGCACAGAGGCGCGAGACGCCCTGTGGGCGCATCCCGATCTCATCCCCTCGGGCAAGGACATCGACGATCCGTCGGCGCTGATCGCGCGGCTCGAGGCCGAGGCGCGCGGCGAGACCCCCGAACCCGATGAGTTCGATGCGGCACTCGAGCAGTTGTTGCAACAGGAAGATTCGCGGGAAGAAGATGCCGCTGCATCGGGTTCCGCATCGGCGTCCACGTCTGATGCAGAGCCGGATGCCGAGGGCGATTCCGATTCCGGTGAGGGACGTCGGGACGACCCGCCGCGCGTCTGATCGTGGCCCGGCGGCCCGGTCGAAACCGGTGAAAACAAAACCTGTGGATAACCGTCCGGGGGGATGATGATCGCGGCAGGCTGGGATCATGATCCTTCGAATCGATCCCCGTCATGTGATGGTGTGGACCTCGCCGCGCACCGTGCGATTCGGCATCGACCGCGCCGTTCTCACGCTCTCGGTCGACGCGGTGCGCGAGCGGTTACTGGCCGCCCTCCAGGCCGGCTGCACATATCGCGCCCTGTGTCGCATCGGGCGCATCGAGCCCGTCCCCGACCGCGAGGGCATCGATGAGGCGGCTGTCGAGCGGTTCGTTCGAGAGCTCCATCCGGTGCTGCTGGCGCCCGGCGCCCGCGAGCCGTTGGTGGCCTCAGACGGGCGATCGGGCGTCGCGGCCGAGCCCGTTCCAGCGCCCGTGCACGTCGTGCAGTGCACGACCTCGGGCTCGCAACAGACCGACGAGGCGGCACCGGCGCGCGCGATCGCCGAATTGTTGCGCGTGACCGGCCGACCCGTCCTGGCGGGGCGCGGGCTCCCTCCGTCGGCGGGAGAGACTCCGGCCTTCGCGGTTCTGCTCGCCGCGTGGAGCGTGCCGCCCGCAGCATTTCAGCGCTACACGAGCGACGGCGTGCCCCACCTGCCGATCGTGTTCGGCGACGAATCCGTGCGCGTCGGGCCCCTCGTTCGGCCGGGAACGAGTGCCTGCATGCGATGCCTGCACCTGGAGCGGCGTGACCACGACCCGGCGTGGCCCGTCATCGCCTCGCAGCTGGCCGGCATCCGCGCCCCTCAAGAGGGAGGCGCGCTCGCCTTCGATGCGGCGGGGCGGGCGGCCCGCGCGGCTCGCACCTGGCTCGACGAGGGCCGCGACCTGCTGCGCGGCGGGTCTGTCAGCCTGCAGCGGCGGGCGCGGAGCGAAAAGTGGATCTGGCACCGGCCGCACGCGGAATGCGGGTGCCGATCTCCGTGAGAAACCGTGAACGCTCGCGAGGCTGCGTCGAGCGGATGCCGCGTTCCGACCAGGAGAGGAACAACCTGCGGCGCGCCCGCGTGATGCCGACGTAGAGCAGACGACGCTCCTCGTCGATGGCCTCGAAGCCGCTGGCATAGCTGATCGGCACGAGGCCCTCCGACACACCGATGAGGAACACGGTGTCCCACTCGAGACCCTTCGCTGAATGCAACGTGGCGAGGGTGACGGCCGAGACGTTCGGTTCGTGCTGGCCCGCCTGACGTTCGAGGAGCTCATCCGAGAATTGGCGCAGAGTCGTTCCCGGGGCCGCCTGGTCGACGAGCCCCATGATGGCGTTGAGCGACTCCCAACGGTCGCGCACGGCGCCGGCGGCCTCGGGCGCGTGGTGCGACCATCCGAGGGAGCTGAGCACATCGCTGACCGACTTGAAGAGCGGCTCGCCCGTGATCGAGACGGATGCGCCGCGCAACGCCATGAGCGCCTGACGCACCTCCGGCAGATCGAAGAACCGCTTCGAGCCGCGCATCTTGGTCGACACTCCCACGTCGGCGAGCGCCGTCTCGATGGCGGCCGCCTGCACATTCACGCGATACAGAATCGCGATGTCCTCGGGTTTCGTGCCGCCCTCGATCGCCTCGAGCACCTGGGCGGCCACCGTGCGCGCCTCGGCATAATCGCTCGTGAAACCGGTGACGGTCGGCTCGATGGCACCCGCGCCGTCGTGCACGGCGTGCAGCGTGAGCGCACCGGCCCGACCGCGCATGAGCCGGTTGGCCGTGTCGACGACCTGCGGCGTCGAACGATAATTCTGCTCGAGCCTCACCACCGTGGCATCCGGGTGTTTGTGGCCGAAGTTCAAGAGGTAATCGCTCGACGCTCCCGCGAACGAGTAGATGGTCTGACTCGCGTCGCCGACCACACACAGATCGCGGCGATCGCCGAGCCACAGGTCGAGCAGCTGCTGCTGCAGCGGCGAGACGTCCTGATACTCATCGACGACGAAGAACCGGTACTGCTCGCGCACCTGCATGGCCACCGAGGGTTCCGACTCGATCATGCCGGCGCAGGCCAGGAGGACGTCCTCGAAATCGAGTTGGCGCCGCTCATCCTTGAGGGCCTCGTAGCCTGCCTGCAGGTCGAGCACCTTCTCGCGGTCGAGACGATCGGGAATCGGACGGTGCTTGGCGCCGTACTGCTCGATGCTGAGGCCCGACACCTTGCGCCATTCGATCTCGGCCGCGACATCCCTCAGGGTGGCCGTGTCGAGCTTCAGCGCCAATTTCTCGGCCGCGTGACCCAGCAAGCGTGCCTTGTTGTCGAGCAGGGCCGGAACCTGCCCGCCCACGACCTGCGGCCAGAAGAAGTTCAACTGGCTGAGCGCCGCGGCGTGGAACGTGCGGGCCGCAACCTGGCCGGCGCCCAGCTGCCGCAGACGCGTGCGCAGCTCGGCGGCCGCGCGGTTGGTGAAGGTGAGGGCCATGACCCGGTTGCCGGCATAGGTGCCCGTGGCGACGCCATACGCGATGCGATGCGTGATGGCACGGGTCTTGCCCGTTCCCGCCCCCGCGAGCACACAGACCGGACCCCGCAGAGCTTCGGCGGCGACGCGCTGATCGTCGTCGAGCCCGGCCAGCAGAGCCTGCGGTTCGGTCGGATCGATCGCGGTCATCGGGCGACGGGGTAGGGGTCTTCGGTTCGGTCGTCCAGTGTGGGGCCGCCGTCAGCGGCGAGCCACGCCTCGATGAGGGCGCGCGCGATCGACGTGCGGCCGGGCAGCAGGAGGCCGGAGTTCTGGTCGCGCAATTGGTCGCGCGTGAACCAGCGCAGGTCGAGGATCTCTTCGCCGTCCGGGCGGAGGGCCGCGGGATCGGTGCCGGAGGCGACGCGCGCCTCGAAACCGACCATGAGCGAGCGCGGGAACGGCCACGGCTGCGAACCGAGGTAGCGCGGATCGGTCACCGTGATACCCGACTCCTCCTCGACCTCGCGGATGACGGCCTGCTCGAACGATTCGCCCGCCTCGACGAAACCCGCGAGCAGCGAGTAACGATTGTTCTCCCAGAGGGCGTTCGAGCCGAGGAGCAGGCGGTCGGCGTCGTCGAGGACGAGCACGATGACAGCCGGGTCGGTGCGCGGGAAGAGTTCGTGACCGTTGTCGCAGCGCCGCGCCCACCCCGAGTGATCGTTGCGGGTGTCGGCACCGCATTTGGGGCAGAAGGCGTAGCCCGCGTGCCAGTTGACGAGGGCCATCGATTCGGTGAGCAGATCGGCGTCGCGCGCCGACAGGGCGTCGCCCGATGCGCGGAGGTCAAGCCACTCGGCGCCCTCCCGCTCGGGGGCGTCATCGGGTTCGACGGCCAGGAGAACGGTCGTTCCGGCGGGCGCGTCGGCGGCGTCCTGCAGCGTGTGGCCGAGGTATCCCAGCAGCTGATCGGTGTCGATGTCCGTGCCGGCCACGAGTCGCAGAGATGTGCCGCTCGCCAGGGCGCGACGCGAGCGGATGACGACGACGCGCGTCTCGGGCTCTGCGGCCATGTCGGCCAGGGCGTTCTCGGGCAGGCGCGCCGCATAGTTGCGGTTGATGCCGGTTCGAGAGAGCGGGAGATCGGTGAGGGACCGAAGAAGAGAACTCATGCACAACCAATCATCCGGGCGTGGCGGGAGGGCCGCCGACCGTTGCTCGACCTAACCTAGATCCATGGCCAGATCCCCTCTCACTCTAGCCGCGTTGGCAACAGCGGCGGTGCCGGACCTCGTGGTGACGGGCAGCGGTCCGCTCGGGCACGGCGCCGACGGCAACTACGACTCCGCACTGTTGCGCACGGACGACGATCGCGACGTGGTGGTGCGGGTTGCCGCCCACCAGCAGGCGCAGACGGAACAGTCCATCGAGCTTCTCGCTCTGCAGGCGATGACGGCGGGCATCCGCAGCCGCCTGCCCTTCGAGGTTCCCCAGGTGCTGGGTCAGACGCAGGCCTCCGGTGTGCGCGCGGTCGTGTATGACTTCCTTCCCGGCTACAGCGTCGCGGTCGACAAGATTCCCGCGGGTGACGGCGTGGCCACGTCGATGGGGGCGGCGTTGGCTGCCATCCATTCATTGCCTGGCGGGTTCGTGGCCGAGGTCGGGTTGCCGCATCTGTCGGCCGCCGAGGCCCGCGACGAGGCGCGCAATGTGATCGAGCGCGCTGCCTCGACGCGACTCCTGCCGGCGGCGGTGCGCACGCGCTGGTCGCAGGCGATCGACGACGACGATCTGTGGCAGTTCCAGCCGACCGTCGTCAATGGCAGCATCGATGCGGGTTCGTTCCTGTTCACCGACTACGAGGTCGGACCGGTCGTGTCCGGTGTCGTGGGCTGGGGTTCCCTCATGGTGGGCGACCCCGCGCGCGATCTGCACTGGTTGTCGGCGGCGGGCGAAGCGGGCGAGAGTGTCTTGGCCGCTTACCGCGCCAGCACGACACGTCATGCCGACGGTCACCTGCGCCAACGGTCGCTGCTGCACGCCGAGCTCGAGCTCGCCCGCTGGCTGTTGCACGGCGTCGACACGCACGATGAGGATGTCGTCGAGGAGGCCGTGGCGCTGCTCGACGGCCTGGTCGAGCACGTTCTGAACGATTCGATGAACCCGTTGTCGCACGACACGGGTGAGGTTCTCTCGCAGGAGGATGTGGAGGAGCTGCTGTCGCGCACTCCCCCGGCCGCGTCGTCGGGGAATCAGGGTTTCTCATTGGAGACCGACAGCTACGAGAACTTCGATCTGGATGCGCTCGAGCACGGCGATGGGCGCGGCTCGAGCCGCCGTTCTGACGACGAGTCGACCCCGGACGGATCCGGTTCAGCGGGCTCGGACGCCGACGGCGCCCAGGCGCGTTCCGACGATCGAGACGGTGACTCCGCCGACCCCTTCGCCGGCGATGACGATGACGACGAATCGTCGGACTCTTCTCGTGCCGAGCGTGACGCTCGGACGCTCCTCGCCTCGCGCGATCACACCGAGACGGGCCCCATCGAGACCGTGCGAAACGACGGCCGCGACGCGGACTCCGACCGTTAGGTCCGCAATACGGCTCCGGCCGCTAGGCCCGTGACACGGCTTCGACCCAGCGCCTCACGAGTTCCTCTTCGGAGTACAGCGTGCGCGGCCTGATGACGGTGTCTTCGGCGACGTAGTAGAACACCGCGTCGATGTCCTCGGCGGGGATGTCCTTCCAGCGGGCGTAGGCGACGCGGTAGAGGGCGAGCTGGTACTGCCGCTCCTCGAGTTCGTCGTCGCCGCGCGGGCTGCGGCCCGTCTTCCAGTCGACGATCTGGTAGCGACCGTCCATTTCGTACACGGCATCGAGCTTGCAGATCAGAACCTGCCCGCCCAGTGTGACGTCGATCTCGATCTCGACGTCGACAGGCTTCTTCTCGGCCCATTCGGATGCCTCGAAGGTCGCTTGCAGGGCGCGCAACGCCTCGAGCTCGGCCCCTTCGACGGGGTACTGCGTGGCGGTCAGGTCGTCACCGTCGAGTTCGAGCAGCGAGGCGTCGAGCACGTCTCCCGTTCCGGTCATGCCGGAGCGCTGCTCCACCCACGAGTGGAAGAGGGTGCCGAGACGCGTCTGTCGGTAGGGCTTCTCGGGGAGGGGCCGCCGGAGGCGCGTGGCCACCTCGGCCGGGTCGCTGACGAAGTCCTTGAATCGGGACGCGGGCACGCGCGCGGGCAGGGCGACGCGCTGGTCGCCGGTTCGTCGATCCTCGCGCTCGGCGAGGAGCAAAGCGATGTCGGCATCCCACCGGGTGGCTCGCCCGGGGTCGGCCTCGCGCACGGCGCGCGCTGCCTGGGTGACCCGATCTCGACGGGGCCCGAGCGGATCGAGCGGCCAGTCGACGCGGTGCTGAATGCCGGCGAGCGGGTTCTCGTCGAGTTCACTCTGCGCCGGCAGCCGGTCGCTCGTCGTGCCGCGGAGCCGTTCGAGCGCCTCTTCGGTCTCGCGCAGGTAGGTGCTGGCCTCGCGCGGCTTGCTTTGGGTCGCCCAGAACGACCCTCCGAGGTGCAGCGCATCCCGCGCTCGCGTGATCGCCACGTAGGCGAGCCGTCGCTGCTCCTCCGAGTTGCGCTGCTCGAGTTCCTCGCCGAACCGCGTATAGGCCTCGTCGAATTCGAGGTGCGTCTCGGCGCTGCGCCACTGCAGTTCGGGCAGCACGTCGCGGTCTCCGCGGAAGTCGAACGGCAACTCGCCGAAGGCGGTCCACCCGCGTTTGCTGCGCAGCTTTCCTGGCATCTCGTCGGCGACGAGCCGCGGAACGGCCACGCTGTCCCATTCGAGGCCCTTCGACCCATGGATGGTGAGGATCTGAACCGTTCCCGGCTCGGGTTCGTCACTGCGGGGCGCGAGTTTTTCCCGCTTCTCGGCCTCGTCGAGCCACGCGAGGAACGGCCCGAGCGTGCCGGACTCGTCGACGGCGAGGTAGGACTCGACCTGTTCCACGAACGCGTCGAGGCTCGCCTGGCCGAGGGTCGCGCTCTCGTTGGCGGCGATCTCGATATCGAGCAGCAGTTCTTGCACGACGAGGGAGACGAGGTCGAGCAGGTCGAGGCCCCCACGGCGGCGGATGCTGGCCAGTTGGGTGGCAGCCGCCCGCATGCGGCGTCGCCCCTCAGGGGTGATGCCGGCGAGGGCGCGGTGCGTGTCGGGGGCTTCGATGAGGAAGTCGATCGCTTCGACGAGGGAGCGGGCGTCATCGGGGTTGGTCGATTGGCGGAGGGCTTCGCGGGTGCTGTCATCGAGCAGCGCGTATCCCGTGTCGCGATCGCTCAGCCAGGCCGCGAGCCGGTTGAGGGCCGCGATGTCGCGCGGCCCGATCTGCCAGCGGGCGCCCGTGAGGAGCCGGATCAATTCGGAACCGGCGGTCGGATCGTGCAGCACCCGCAGGGCCGCGACGAGATCGACGATGACGGGCTGCTCGAGCAGTCCAGCGAGCCCGAGCACGTGATAGGGCACGTCGGCGGCATCGAGCGCATCCGTGAACGGGGCGATGTTCTTGACCGAACGGCACAGCATGGCGGCCGTTCGCTGTTTTCCGGAGGCGGTCGGTCGGCGCAGTTCGCGGTGGAACCACTCGGCCACCTCCCGCGCCTCGTCGTCGATGGTCTCGGTGAACGAGAGGTCGACCCGGCCGTCGGCCGCGGCCGGGCTGGCGCGCAACTCGGAGACGGGAACGGTTGGCAGCACGGGCAGGCGGCCTGCGACAGCGTTCGCGGCCGCGAGGATCTCGTGGGCGTTGCGCCAGCTGGTCGACAGCGAGTAGGTGGCGGAGGGGCTCGCGGGAGCGAAGTCGGCGAGAAAACGGGCGAGGTTCGAGGCGCTCGCACCGCGCCATCCGTAGATGGATTGGTTGGGGTCGCCCACCGCCATGACGGGGTGATCGGCGAAGAGGCCCGAGAGCAGATCGGTCTGCACGACCGAGGTGTCTTGGTATTCGTCGAGGATGACGACACGGAAACGTGAGCGGTAGTCGTCCCGCGCCCGCGGCACGCGTCGGCAGATCTCGAGGGCCAGCGCGACCTGGTCACTGAACTCCACGAAACCGCGGCGGCGCTTCTCGCGGGCAAATTCGTCGGCCAGCGAGAGCAGCACGGGCAAGGCGCTGAGGTCGCGCACGGTGTCGACGACCGTCTTCGAGGGTGTGCGTTTGCGCGACCCCCACGGCATCTCTTCGAGTTGCACGACGCGCTCGACCATGCGCAGGATGTCGTCGCCGCGGTCGGCCGCGTCGTTGTCGCTGAGTGAGCGGCTGAGCCAGACGACGGCCGACGTGATCTGGTCGATGCTCTTGTCGAGGGCCACGAGACGGTCGTCGTCGCTGCGGATGATGATGTCGCGCGCGAGTCGCCAGGCCGAAGCATCCGTGATGACGGTCGATTCGGGTTCGCGGCCGATGGAACGCCCGTACTCCCGGAAGATGCCGCTGGCAAAAGCGTTGTAGGTGGACACGGTCGGCGCCTCGAGGATGTCTCGGCTGCCCGTCTCGATCACGCGCCCGAGTTGTTCGATGCGCGTGAGGATGCGTTCTTGCAGCTCGCCCGCGGCCTTGCGCGTGAAGGTGAGCCCGAGGATCTGCGGCACCTCGACCAGCCGGTTGGCGAGCAGCCACACGATGCGGTTGGCCATGGTCTCGGTCTTGCCGCTCCCCGCTCCGGCGACCACCATGGCGGGTTGCAGCGGCGCCTCGATCACGAGGATCTGTTCGTCGGTGGGCCGCGGCAGTTCGAGCATCTCGGCGATCTCGACGGCCGAGTAGGAGCGGGGGCCGGTCTCGGCGGGCTCGCCGGCGCGATCATCGATCAATGTGTTCACGCCGACACCGCCCCGACGAGGTGGATGCGGTAGACGAATCCGGCTTTCGGGTCGCGCTCGTCGAGATCGCTGACACCCGGGAAGACGGCCGCGGCCATGCCGTGCCCGGCCCCGAGCACGCGCGTCTCGAATCCGGCCAGCTCCTCGTCGGTCAACGGCTTCTGCGTGAGCAGGCGGTAGGACTTGCCGCGCACGCCCTTCGAGACATACAGCAGCGCTCCCCCGGCCGAGACCTCGGTGCCTTCGACTCCGGGGATCGCGCCCCGACGTCCTGCGAGCTGGTATCCACCGAGCTGGGCGTTCTGATCGACGCTCGGCTGGCTGGGGGCATTCCGCCCGGTCTTCAGGTCGACGATGACGATTTCTCCTTCGGCTGTGCGTTCGACGCGGTCGATCTTGCCGCTCAAGGTGACCTGATCGATGGTCACCTCGAAAGCTCCCTCGGCGTTGACGAGAGTCGCCCCGCTCCGCAGGAAATCGGTGAGGTATTCGGAGAGCCCGTTCACGAGCGTGTCCACCGCGCGCCGCTGGCGTTCGGCGATCCAGGGGGCCTCGAACGTCAGCTCCGACCAGCGGTCGTCGACGTGCTCCCACAGCTTCTCGGGCGTGACATCGGAGGGTTCTCGGGCGTCGGCTGTGTTCTCGAGCGCCCCGTGCACGATCGTGCCGACGTTCGCGGCGATCCCCGACGGCATAGCGGCCATCTTGTCGATGAACCAGGCCAGCGGCGACTTCTCGAAGGTCTCCATCTGCGACGGCGACACCCGCACGCGCGCCTCGGCGTCGCTGAGGTCGATGAGCGGTTCGGTCGTCGTCGGCTCACCCAGCCCGTACCACTCGTCCGGCAAGGCCCCGGGGACTCCCGCGGCCGCCAACCGGGCGAGCGCCGCTGCAGCGTCAGCCGGAGCGTCGGCAGCGCCAGCGTCAACATCGGCTCCGGCATCGCGACCCGCATCAGCACCGGCATCAGCACCGGCAATCGCAGACACATCGCTCGTCTCGTTGCCGGCAGGCGCAACGACCTCTCGCCGCAGGTGCCCCACCATTCCGCGCAACGTCAGCGGATGTTCGGCGGCACCCGTCTCGACCGGCGGCACGCTCGGGAACCGCAGGAAGGGTGACGGATGCTCATCTTCACTGTCGACGGCGGCCAACACGACGAGGCTGCGAGCGCGCGACACGGCAAGTTCGAACAGCCGCAGTTCGTCGGACAGCACCGATGCCCGGGCATCGAGCTCTTCGACGGGCAGACCGGCGACACGCTGCGTGAACTCCTGCGGGTAGAGCAGCGTCCCGCGCACGCGGGGATTCGGCCAGACGCCGTCCTGCATACCGGCCACGACCACCACGTCGACCTCGGCCCCGACGACGGTGTTGGGTGTGCCCAGCCACACGGCCTCGCCCGCCGATGTGGGCGTCAGGCTGTCTTCGCGAATCGTCGCACTGCGCGCCTCGACGATGAAGTTGGATGCGGGAGCCCCCGGCGCCCGCTCGACGAAACGCTTCGCCGCCGTGAACAGGGCCATCACGCCGTCGAGCTGACGGTTGGCCTCGTCGGCGGCCAACCCGTGACCGAGGGCGGCGGATGCCCACGGCCCCGCGAGACCGCTGCGATCCCAGAGGTGCCACAGCACTTCTTCGATGCTGCCGCCGTCGGCGGCCAGTCGCGTCGCCTCGGCGAGCGTCGTCGCGAATCGGTGGGCGCGGCGGGCCGGCGTCGAGTCCACGCTCGCGAAGCCCACCCCGGTGAGCAGCGCCTCGTAGAGCAGCTGCGTGCCCTGCTTCGCGCCACCCCCCGCCAGCTCTTCGTGCCGCAAGGCCAGCCGCAGCCGACGGAGCGCCATACGGTCGAGCCCCGACAGTGGCCCCGTCAGCAGGTCGACGGCGGATGCTTCGGTGAGGGGCTCGGCACCGACCGCGACGGCGGCGGCCGTGAGGAGATGTCCGGCGGCGTGATGATCTTGCACGGCGCGCGAGCCGACCGAGCCTCGCGTGGGCACATCCGACAGCGCGAGCGAGCGCTCGATCGGAGCCAGGAGCGAACCCGACCTCACCACGACGGCCATCTTCGACCAGGGGACGCCGTGCAGCAGGTGTTGTTCGCGCAGCACGCGCCCGATGCGACGGTGCAGGCGTGCGGGCGTGTTCTCGCACACGAAGCGGATGCTCGAACCTTCGCCGGCATCCGCACCGGCACCGGCATCGGCATCGGCATCGGCATCGGCATCGGCATCGGCATCGGCCGAACCGTCTCCGCGACCCGCCGGATCGTCGGTTTCGGCAACAACCGCGGCTTTTCGGTGCTCGACAACACCGGAGGCCCCGATGCGTTGCGAGATCTCAGTGACGAGCCCGCGCACCTCGTCACCGTGTCGATGAACGGTGTCGAGGGTGATCGTCTGGGCCTCGACGCCCAGACGCCTCCCGAACTCGGCGAGCGCCAACGGGTCGGAGCCGCGGAACGTGGCCGCCGCGACATCCGGATCGCCGAACCCGACGACGGTGACGCCGCGCCCGGCGAGCGCCCGCAGGAACTCGAGGGTGGCGGCACCGTGCTCTTGCACGTCGTCGACGAGGAGGAGCTCGAGGGCGCCGAGCGGCGCACCGTCGGCGATGGAGCGCGTGGCTTCGGAGATCAGCTCGGCCGAGTCGAGGTAGGGGGATGGAAACCTGTCGATGACCGTCTCGTAGTCGACCATGAAGTCGGCGGTGGCCACCCATTCGGCACGGTCGTATCGCTCGCCCGCCGTGCGCAGGTCGCCCGGCCGCAGACCGGCCTCGGTGACGCGCATCATGAGTTCGCGCAGCTCGGTGCGGAAACCCGCGAGGGCCCGCACTTCGGCGTCGATCTGCTCGGGCCAGAGCGGCCCTCCCTCGATGCCGGCAGCACCCGCGAGCAACTCGCTGATGATGCTGTCTTGTTCGGCTCCCGTCAGCAAGCGTGGGGCGGGCTCGTCGCGCAACGTGGCCTGGGCCTGCACGACGCTGAACGCGACCGAGGTCACGGTGCGCGCGAGGGGGCCGTTGGTGGGTCGGTCGACGCGCAACGCCAGCCGATCGCGCAACCGGTTGGCCGCGACGCGACTGGGCGCGAGAACAAGAAGCGCACTCGGGTCGAGGCCCAGCCGGTGCACGCGGTCGACGGCGAACTGCACGAGCGTCGTCGTCTTGCCGCTGCCGGGGGCACCGATGACGATGGCGGAATCGCGGAGACCCAGCTCGAGCACCCGGCGCTGCGACGCGTCGAGCTGGGGCTCGCCATTCGCACCGAGCCGGGGCTCGCCATTCGCACCAAGCTGGGGCTCGCCACCCACCGCACCCGCACGTTCCCCCGCCACCACGGGCGCAAATCCTCGTATTGCCACGTCTGCAACGCTATCGCCCGCCACCGACATCGCCGGGGTGCCGCTCGGCCGTCCGCGTGTTCGCTGTCGGCGAGTGCCGCGGGTGCATCCCGCCCCCGGTGGTGCCGTAATCTGGGCACGTAGGCAATCGAAAGGCTCATCCTGTGGAAATCCGTATCGGTATCACCAACAGCCCCCGCGAAATCAGCTTCGAGACGACGCAGTCCGCGTCTGACGTGCAGGATGTCATCGCCCAGGCTCTCGAAGCCGGCAAGGCGTTCTTCTCCCTGACCGACAGCAAGGGCAAGGTCTACCTCGTCCCCACTGTCAACCTCGGCTATGTCGAGATCGGTTCAGAAGAGTCGCGCCGCATCGGCTTCGTCGGCTAGTCGTCATGGAACTCCTCTTCGTCGTGCTCGGCGGCCTCATCGTCGGCCTCATCGCCCGATACTCGTTGCCCCGGCGCAGCACCCACGGTGAAGCGCTCATTCCAGCGGTCGCGGCAATCGTCGCTGCCGTCGTCTGGGTCGCTCTCACGTGGGCCGGCTGGCCGTGGGATGGCGGATGGATCTGGGCGGTGTCGCTCGTCGCATCCGGCATCGTCGCGGTCGCCGTCGACATCCTGGTCGGCCGCCGTCGCGAAGAAGGCGACCGCCGCATGCTCGTCGAACTCGGCGGATAGCACCTCGCAGAGACACCAGAGATCGGCCCGTCAGCGCTCAGCGCGGCGGGCCGATCGTCGTCTCTCGCTCAGCAGTGAATGCCGCGCAGCGACCGCCAGCACCGTCGCGGCACACGCGTGAACCGATCCAAGCGGTCAGACCCTCAGCGGTCAGGCCCGGAGCGGTCAGGCCCTCAGCGGTCAGACTCAAAACGGTCAGACCCTAAGCGGTCAGGCCCAGGGCATCCATTCGGCGCGTGTGCGTAGCTATGAGCTCGGTGAAGACGGGCTCGACGCGCGCCTCTTCAGTGGCCGAGCCGGGGTTGATGCGCAGGGCGTGGTGCGCCAGCAGGAGCGTGTCGCCCACGAGGCGCCGGCCCCACATGGCGAGGAAATCGGCACGCTTCGGGTCGACGTCGATCGCGTCGGTGAGCAGGGCGACGAGGCCGTTGGCCCCCGAATCGCTGCCCAGCAGGCTGGCGATGCGTGGCCCGACATCGGACGGCAGCCCGTCGGTCAGCCCGATATAGAGGTCGTCGAGAAAACCCTGCGTGATGTACACCGACAACAGCGCCTCGTTCTTGGTCGCGCCCGCGGTGGACACGAGGAACTCGTCGACGGCGGGCGCGAACGGCGCCATGGCCTCGTCGGGCTTCTTCTCGCGACGCACGATCTCCGACACGATGCCCTCGTGTTTGGCGAGCGCGAAACCGGCGGCCTGGGCGATGATCTGTTTTGCAGCCAGATCGGATGTCGTCACGCTCAGCTCGCTCAGCACCTGGAAGAACCCGAGCTGCACGTAGGCGGCCTGACCGAGGTAGCTGTCCACGTCGGGCGTGAGGTCGGAGAAGTCGACTTTCTCGAAGCCCGTCGGGCGACGGCGAGCGGACGAGCGTGACTGCTCTATCACTCCGCGACGACGCCGTACCCAGGAAACCACGGGTCCAGCTTAGATGCTCCGCTAGGGTGAGAGTGTCCCGGCGACGGATCGGGACCCTACGCCCGAAGTGACTGTGACAGGCGTAGACCTACACATTCAAGACTGACAGGCGAATAATCGTGACTTTTTCCGATCTCGGTGTCGACCAAGACCTGGTCGACGCACTTGCATCCAAGGGCATCCTCGAGCCCTTCCCCATCCAGGAGCAGACCATCCCCCTCGGGCTGGCCGGCCAGGACATCATCGGCCAGGCCAAGACGGGAACGGGTAAGACCTTCGGTTTCGGTCTGCCGCTGATCCAGCGTCTCGGGCTCGACCCGGCCCCGGGCGTGCAGGCGCTCATCGTGGTGCCGACGCGTGAACTCGCCGTCCAGGTGACCGAGGACATCGAGCTCGCGGCATCCAACCGCAAGACCGCCATCGTCTCCATCTATGGCGGCAAGGCCTATGAGGGCCAGATCGAGCAGTTGCGGGCGGGCGCACAGATCGTCGTCGGAACCCCCGGCCGCCTCATCGACCTCAACAACCAGCGCCTGCTCGACCTGAGCAACGTGCGCGAGATGGTGCTCGACGAGGCCGACAAGATGCTCGACCTCGGCTTCCTCGCCGATATCGAGAAGCTCTTCTCGAAGACTCCCGAGAGCCGCCACACCATGCTCTTCTCGGCCACCATGCCGGGCCCGATCGTCGCCCTGGCGCGCCGCTTCATGACGAAGCCCATCCACATTCGCGCGACCGACCCCGACGAGGGTCTCACGCAGGCCAACATCAAGCACCTCATCTACCGCGCGCACTCGCTCGACAAGGACGAGGTCATCGCCCGCATCCTGCAGGCCGAGGGTCGCGGCAAGACCGTCGTGTTCACGCGCACCAAGCGCGCGGCAGCCAAGCTCGTCGAAGAGCTCAACGACCGGGGCTTCAACGCCGCGGCCGTGCACGGTGACCTCAACCAGGAGCAGCGCGAGCGAGCCATGGCCGCGTTCAAGGCCGGTAAGCGAGACATCCTCATTGCTACGGATGTCGCGGCGCGCGGTATCGACGTCGACGATGTCACCCACGTGATCAACCACACCATCCCCGAAGACGAAAAGACCTACCTGCACCGCGTGGGTCGCACGGGCCGCGCCGGCAAGACCGGTATCGCCGTCACCTTCGTCGACTGGGACGACCTGCACAAGTGGGCTCTCATCAACCGCGCACTCGAGTTCGGCCAGCCCGAGCCCACCGAGACTTACTCGTCGTCGCCGCACCTCTTCACCGACCTCGACATCCCGGCCGGCACCAAGGGCCGCCTGAAGCCCGCCGCCGAGGTGGCACGTCCCCCGCGTTCGGCCACGGCCTCGGGTCAGTCGGGTTCGGGTCGCGGCGGTTCCGAGCGTTCGGGTTCCGACCGTTCGGGTTCCGACCGTTCACGCGGTGGAGACTCCGCTCGCGGCGAGGGTGGCTCGAGCCGTCCGCCGCGCACGCGCAACCGCCGTCGGGGCGAAGGCACGGGCAGCGAGTCCGAGGCGACGACGTCGGGCGCCACGGCATCCACCACGTCGGATGTCGCGGCCACCGATGCGGCGGGCTCGACCTCGTCCGATCAGGCCCCCGTGGCCGCCGGCACGCACGACGGTCAGGGTGCCGAGCACCACGACGGAAACAGCGCGCCGCGCCGCCGCAACCGCTCGCGTCGCCGCGGCCCCAAGCCCGAATAACCCCGGTTCGGTCGGCGCCCTCCGCGCCGGCAAAACCTGAGAAGCGCTCGACGTCTGCGGATGTCGGGCGCTTCTCGCTTCTCCCATATCGAATCGACATGGCAGGGCCGCTCAGGAGGCCGCGCGGCCCCGGGCACGTCCAACCTCAAGCCGAGCACCACGCTCTCGCACCTCGCTCTCGCATCTCGAAGGCGAGCGAAGAACCGGCCGGGCCAGAGCGGCGCCGCTCTACGGCCGCACGGGCTCCCAGCCGGTCGCCTCGTCGGCGATGGCCTGAACGACCTCGGGGGCCGTCGTGTTCTCGCCCAGGCGGTTGGGCTTGCCCGAGCCGTGGTAATCGCTCGAACCCGTGATGCGCAGACCATACGTCTCGGCCAGCTCGTGCAGGCGCACGCGGCCGTCGGGCGTGTTTTCCCGGTGATCGATCTCGAGCCCGAACAGGCCGGCTTCGGCGAGCGCCGCCATGTACTCCTCGTCGAGCACGTTGTCGCGCCCGCGCGTGGCGGGGTGCGCGATCACGGGGATGCCGCCTGCCGCGCGCACGAGCCGCACGCCGTCGAGTGTCTCGGGGGCGTAATGCGGCAGGTAGTACCCGGTGGCCGGGTGCAGGATTCCCGCGAAGGCTTCGCTGCGTGTGGGCACGAACCCGCGGGCCACGAGGGCGTCGGCGATATGCGGCCGCCCGATGGTGGTGCCCGGGGTGGTCTGCTCGACGACATCCGCCCACGTGAGGTCGTAGTCGGCCGACAGCTTCTGCACGATGGTCTCGGCGCGCGTCAACCGGGACTGCCTGATGCGCGCGGTCTCTTCGACGAGGTCGCCGTTGGTGGGGTCGAAGAGGTAGGCGAGCAGGTGCACGCTCCGCCATCCGTGGCGCGTGCTCAGCTCCATGCCCGGGATGAGCGTGACGCCGTTCTCGACGGCCGCCTCGGATGCTTCGTGCCACCCCGCCGTGGAATCGTGATCGGTGAGCGCCACCGTGCCGAGACCGGCCTCACGAGCGGCCCGCACGAGCTGGCTGGGCGTCTCGGTGCCGTCGGAGACCCGCGAGTGGGTGTGCAGATCGGCGGGTGCGGGGAAACCGGCCTCTGCAGTCATCCCCCCAGTCTATTGCGCCGTGCGCGGAGGTTTCTCAGGAGCGGCTGGCTAGGGTGATGGCGATGTTCAAGTTCCTGGGTGCACTCGTCACCATCGCTGTCGCCGTCGGCCTGCTCGTGCTCGCGTGGCCGCAGTTCTTCGGGTTCCAGGACACGTTCCTGATCGCCCAGGCCGTGGCCTTGCGCGGGGCTCTCGTGGTTGCGGGGCTCGTCGCGCTCGTCCTGTGCCTGCTGCTGGCCCTGGCTCGGCCCCTGCGTGCCTTCGCGGGCACCCTCGCCGTGCTCTTCGCCCTGTTCACCGTCGCCAACGTCGCGATCATCGGGGTTCGCGGCATTACGGGCACCGAGGGCACGGCGGCGCCCGCGGCATCCGATGCGCCAGCCACCAATACCCCGGCCGATGCGAACGCCACCACCGCGAACGGGCAGGACATCACGGTGCTGTCATGGAACACCCTGGGCGACGCGCCGGGTTCCGACAGGATCGCCCAGCTCGCGATCGAGTCGCGCGCCAACGTCATCGTGTTGCCCGAGACCACCGAGGCGACGGGTGTCGAGGTGGCCCTGCAGATGCGCGCGGCCGGCCTGCCCATGTGGGTCAAGACCGTGGCGTTCGACCAGATCTCCCCCGCACGCTCGACCACCCTGCTCATCAGCCCGAGCCTCGGCGATTACGACACCGTCACGAGCAACGAGAATCGCGCCGAGAACACGGCCGTGCTGCCCACCGTCATCGCCACGCCCTCGGATGGTGTCGGCCCCACGATCGTGGCCGCCCACGCCGTCTCCCCTTCCCAGGCCCAGATGCAGAACTGGCGCACCGACCTGCAGTGGCTGGCGCGCCAGTGCGCGAGCGACGACGTCATCATGGCGGGCGACTTCAACGCCACGATCGACCACATGGCGGGCCTCGGCACGGGCGACGGCACGACTCTCGGCCAGTGCACGGATGCCGCCTCCGCAGCGGGTGCCGCCGGGCTCGGAACCTGGCCCACCGACGCCCCGGCCCTCCTCGGCTCCCCCATCGACCACGTCATGGCGGGCTCGAAGTGGACCGTCACGGGAATCCGCGTCGTGACCGACCTCGATGGCACGGGCAGCGACCACCGACCCGTCGTCGCGACGCTGTCCCCCGCCTCCTGAGAGTGCTGCTCAGGCATCCCCTCATCTCTGGTGCCTCGGGTGGTGGGAGAATGGACGGATGAGCCATTCGACTGACACCGCGCACGCCGACTCCGTGCACACCGAGACCGTGCACACCGAGACCGCCGATGAGCGCGTGAGCACCGAGCAGCCCGAGGGCACCGAGAATCGCTCCACGACGCCGTCGTCGAACCAGTTCCAGCAGTTCATCGGCTCGGAGTGGGCCGAGCGCGTCGACGAGCTTCCCGCTCCCCGCGAGCAGGCCCCCTTCGCGGCGCGCCGCCGTGCCACGCTCTCGGCGGCATTCCCCGGCCAGCGCCTCGTCGTGCCCGCCGGTTCGCCCAAGCAGCGCTCGAACGACACCGACTATCCCTTCCGCGCACACACGGTCTTCACCTATCTGACCGGATGGGGCAGCGACAGCGAGCCCGACGCCGTGCTCGTGTTCGAGCCCGCGGGCGACACCCACGAGGTCACGCTCTACTTCCGCGAGCGCGCCGACCGCACGAGCCCCGAGTTCTACGCCAACTCGGCTATCGGTGAATTCTGGATCGGTGCGCGGCCCTCGCTCGCCCAGGTCGCCGCCGATCTCGGCATCGAGACCGCGCACCTCGACGAGTTCCAGGCCACGGCCATCGACCGCACCGTCGAGGAGGACGCTGAGCTCACGCAGTTCGCGTCGGAGATGCGCCTCGTCAAGGACGCGTACGAGATCGAGCAGATGCGACAGGCCGTCGACGCCACGCAGCGCGGTTTCGACGACGTCATCGCCGACTTCGGCCGCATCACGCAGCACGAGCGCGGCGAGCGCCTGGTCGAGGGGGTCTTCTACACCCGGGCCCGCGCCGACGGCAACGCCGTGGGTTACGACACGATCGCGGCATCCGGGCCCCACGCCTGCATCCTGCACTGGACGCGCAATGACGGCCCCGTCACACCCGGCGACCTCATGCTGCTCGACGCGGGTGTCGAACTCGACAGCCTCTACACGGCCGACATCACGCGCACCCTGCCCGCC
Source organism: Okibacterium fritillariae (assembly GCF_052783725.1). Taxonomy (NCBI): domain Bacteria; kingdom Bacillati; phylum Actinomycetota; class Actinomycetes; order Micrococcales; family Microbacteriaceae; genus Okibacterium; species Okibacterium fritillariae. Next base: position 1,206,313 of record NZ_CP199917.1, on the reverse strand, counting down.
AACGGAACCTTCACCGACGTGCAGCGCGCGGTCTACGAGGCCGTGCGCGAGGCAGCGGATGCCGCGTTCCAGATCGTCAAGCCCGGCATCACGTTCCGCGACGTGCACGCCGAGGCCATGCGGGTCATCGCTCAGAAGACGGCCGAGTGGGGCTTCCTGCCCGTCAGCGCCGACGAGTCGATGCAGCCCGACAACCAGTACCACCGCCGCTACATGGTGCACGGTACCAGCCACCACCTCGGCATCGACGTGCACGACTGCGCGCAGGCCCGCCGCGAGATGTACCACGACGGCATCGTGAAAGAGGGCATGGTGTTCACGATCGAGCCCGGCCTCTACTTCCAGCCCGACGACCTGACCGTGGCACCCGAGTTCCGCGGCATCGGCGTGCGCATCGAGGACGACATCCTCGTGACCGCCGACGGCGCCGAGAACCTGTCGGCCGGCATCCCCCGCACGGCCGACGACGTCGAAGCGTGGATCGCGCGCCTCAACGGCTAGAACGCATCAACGCACAGATCGCATTAACGCCGAGAGGCCGACATCCGCAGTGGATGTCGGCCTCTCGGCGTGTGGGGCGCAGCTCGGGTTAGGAGGGCCCCTGGCCCGCCTGCCGGTCGCCAGACCCCTCGGGCTGGCTCAAGATGTTGCGCGCGCGGTTCGCCAGCTCGGGCGCCACGATCACGGTGTAGCTGGTGGCGAGCACCTGCATGACCGACGTGAAGTCGCGGCGACGGCGGTTGAGCGAATAGGTGACGATGGTGAACATCATGCCGAAGGCCGCACCGATGAGGATGGCCGCGCCGACGAACGCCAGGCTCGACGCCGGGTTGACGATCACGAGCAGCAGGCCGAAGAAGAGTCCGAGCCAGGCGCCGCTCAGGGCTCCGCCGCCGGCCGCGCGGCCATAGCTCAGCTTGCCCGTGACGCGCTCGACGCTCTTCAAACCGTCGCCCACGATCGACAGCTGTTTGACGGGGAAATCGGCGCCCGCGAGGCGATCGACCGCCTGCTGCGCGGCCTCGTAGGTCTCAAAGCTCGCCACGGTCTCGCCGCGGGGAATCTGCCCGTCGAATCCGGCTCGACCGCCGGCACGTCCTGGTTGTTGTGTGCTCACCCCCTCATCTTCTCAGACCCGTCTGTGCGGGGCATCCGGCCATGGGTGGGGCGACTAGATTAGAGGGGTGAGTACCACGAGGATTTTCGTCGCCCGCCTGGCCGGGTGCATCGTGTTCGACCCCGCGGGCGACCGCGTGGGCAAGGTTCGCGACGTCCTGGTGGTCTACCGAAAAAACGACCCGCCCCGCGTGGTCGGCCTGCTCGTCGAGATTCCGGGCAAGCGGCGCGTGTTCGTGTCCATCGGGCGCGTCACCTCCATCGCATCCGGTCAGATCATCACGACGGGCCTCATCAACGTGCGCCGTTTCGAGCAGCGGGGCGGCGAGGTGCGCGTGATCGCCGAACTGCTCGGCCGCAAGGTGCTCTTCACCGACAAGCCCGGCGAGGCGACCATCGAAGACGTCGCCATCGAAGAATCGGCGCCCGGCGAGTGGGCCGTGAGCCAGTACTTCGTGCGCCAGCCGAAGGCGTCGTCGTCGCCGTTCGCCAAGGGTGCCACCTCGTTCGTCACGTGGCGCGAGATCCGCGAGAAGCCGCAGGGCGGCGAGGCCCAGTCGGCCGAACAGCTCATCGCCACCTACAGCGACCTGAAGCCGGCCGACCTCGCCAACACGCTGCTCGACCTGCCGCGCGACCGCATGATCGAGGTCGCCGAGGAGCTCTCTGACGACCGCCTCGCCGACGCGCTCGAAGAGATGCCCGAAAAAGACCAGGTGCAGATCCTCGGCCAGCTCGACGACGACCGCGCCGCCGATGTGCTCGACCACATGCAGCCGGATGACGCGGCCGACCTCATCGCGCAACTCCCCGAAGAGCGCGGCGAACACCTGCTCGAGCTCATGGAGCCCGAAGAGGCCGAAGACGTGCGCATGCTCCTGAGCTTCGCGCCCGACACCGCCGGCGGTCTCATGACCACCGAGCCCATCATCCTGTCGGCCGACTCGACCGTGGCCGAGGCCCTCGCCATGATCCGTCGCGCCGACCTCGCCCCCGCGCTCGGCGCCGCCGTGTGCATCACACTGCCGCCGTATGAACCCCCGACCGGCCGTTTTCTCGGCATGGTGCACTTCCAGCGCATGCTGCGCTACCCGCCGCACGAGCGCCTCGGGTCGATCATGGACCAGAGCCTCGACCCGGCCACCCCCGAGACCTCGGCCGCCGAGGTGTCGCGCATCCTCGCGAGCTACGACCTCGTGTCGGTGCCCGTGGTCGACGAGAAACACCGCCTCGTCGGGGTGGTGACGATCGACGACGTGCTCGACTATCTGCTGCCGAACGACTGGCGTTCCCACGCCGACGACGATGGCCGCGCCCGCCGCACCCCCGCCGTGAGGAGGAACCTCCGTGGCTAAGATCCGCCGCACCGACAACAGCCGCCTCGACGCGCCCAAGGGCCTGCGCCCCTCGGTGCTGCCCGCCCGCAACCGCGAATCGCGCGACCGCTTCGGCCGCGCCACCGAGTGGGTCGCGCGCGCCATGGGCACGCCGTGGTTCCTGCTCATCCTCACGTTCTTCTGCCTCGTGTGGATCGGCTACAACACGTGGGGCCCCGAGAACTTCCGCTTCGACTCGGCGGCGCTCGGCTTCACCGCGTTGACCCTCATCCTGTCGCTGCAGGCGTCCTACGCCGCGCCCCTCATCCTGCTCGCGCAGAACCGTCAGGACGACCGCGACCGCGTGCAGATCGAGCAGGACCGCCAGCGCGCCGAGCGCAACCTCGCCGACACCGAATACCTCGCGCGCGAGGTCGTCGCGCTGCGCCTAGCGATGAAGGACATGGTGTCGAAGGAGTTCATCCGGCAGGAGCTGCGCTCGCTGCTCGAGGAGCTCGAGAAGGATCGACCGGAGCACGAACAGACGGGAACCGCCGGCGATGGCGGGCGCTGACCCGAGCGCCGCCCAGCCCGACGACGCGCTGCAGGACTCCCCCGTGGCGGCACTCATCCGCCGGGCACTCGACGGCGTCATCGACCCCGAGATTCGCAAACCCATCACCGAGCTCGACATGGTGGGCGACATCCTTGTGGGCGAGGCGGGCGAGGCCGATGTGGCGATCAAGCTCACGATCGTCGGATGCCCCGCCGCAACGGCCATCGAGCGCGACGTCACCGCGGCCGTCGCCGGCGTGCCCGGCGTCACCGAGGCCCGTATCGCCGTCGGAGTCATGACCCCCGCCGAGCGACGCGCCCTCACCGAGAAGTTGCGCGGAGACGGTGCCCGCCGCGAGATGCCCTTCGGCCCCGGCACCCTCACGCGCGTCATCGCCGTCACGAGCGGCAAGGGCGGCGTGGGCAAGTCGACGCTCACGGCCAACCTCGCGGCCGAGCTGGCGGCGCGGGGCCTGCGCGTGGGCGTGGTCGATGCCGATGTGCACGGTTTCAGCATCCCCGGTGTGCTCGGGCTCGTCGATGCCTCGGGCCGGGCACCGCGCCCCACGCGCGTCGACGACATGATCCTGCCGCCCGTCGCCCACGGCGTGAAGGTTATCTCGATCGGCATGTTCGTCGACGACACCCAGGCGGCCGTCGCGTGGCGCGGACCCATGCTGCACCGCACCATCGGCCAGTTCCTCACAGACGTCTACTTCGGCGATCTCGACGTGCTGCTGCTCGACCTACCTCCCGGCACGGGCGATGTCGCCATCTCGATCGGGCAGCTGCTGCCCAACGCCGAGGTGCTCGTCGTGACCACGCCCCAACCGGCCGCCGCGGATGTCGCGGAGCGCAGTGGCGTCGTCGCGCGCCAGACCGGCCAGCGCGTCGTCGGCGTCATCGAGAACATGTCGGGTCTGGCCCAGCCGGACGGCAGCGTGCTGCACCTCTTCGGCGAGGGCGGCGGCGCCCAGGTGGCCGAACGCCTCGGCGCATCGGTCGGCTCCCCCGTGCCGCTCCTGGCGCAGGTTCCGCTGAGCGTCGCGCTCCGCGAGGGTGGGGATGCCGGAGCCCCCGTCGTGCTCAGCGACCCGTCAGACCCGGCGAGCGTCGCCATCCGCGCCGCGGCGGATCAGCTGCTCGCGGTCGGCCGTGGCCTCGCGGGCCGCAAGCTCGGCTTCAGCACGCGATAGGTCCCCGGAGCGGGCCGCGCTGGCAGCGGCCTAGGTGGCCTCGCTGTCGAACGGTGGGGCTCCGACCGCTTCGCCACGCTGCAGGCGTCCGACGCGGTCACTGGCGGCTGCGAGCGCGGTGGCACGAGGGGCCGCAGAGGCGTTCATGGCCGGCGAGGTGGCGGCTCCGGCATCAGGTGCACTGAGCCGGGGTGGCGGTGCCGGGGTGTCTTCTTCGAGCAGGGCCTCGCGGATGATGCGCCGCGGGTCGTATTGCCGCGGGTCGAGCTTCTGCCAGTCGACGTCGTCGAACTCGGGGCCCATCTCGTCGCGCATGCGATCTTTCGCCCCGCGGGCCATATCGCGCACCGTGCGCACGAGCTTGGCGAACTGTGCGGCGTAGTGCGGCAACCGCTCGGGGCCCAGGATGAAGACGGCAATGACCCCGATGATGAGGAGCTTTTCGAAAGTCAGGCCGAACACAACATCAGACTACCGCGCCGCGCCTCACCGCCGGCCGCGAGTTCCCCCGATATCCTGACGTCAAACATCCCTGGGAGCAACCGTGTCAGAGCAAGATTCGAACTGGAAGTACGCCGACCAGATCGTCAACGAGGCCGAACCGATCGCGCGCGCCCGTCGGCACGCCCTCGAAATGGGAATCGAACCGATCTCGCCCGCCGTCGGTGCGCAGAGCGCCCTCATCGCGGCCGCCACGAACGCCCAGAACATCGTCGAGATCGGCACGGGCACCGGCGTGTCGGGCCTCTGGCTGCTGTCGGCGTCGCCGCGCGCCGTGCTGACCTCGATCGAGGCCGAGACCGAACTGCAATCGGTGGCCCGCCAGTCGTTCACCGACGCCGGCATCGCGCCTAACCGCGTGCGTCTCATCACGGGCCGCGCGCTCGATGTGCTGCCCCGCATGAACGAGAACTCCTATGACATCGTCTTCGTCGACGGCGACCCCGCCCAGGTGATCGAGAACGTCGAGCACGGCCTGCGTCTCGTGCGCCCCGGTGGAACGGTGCTCGTGCCGCGCGCCCTCTGGCGTGGACGCGTCTCCGACCCCGCCCAGCGTGACGAGGTCACCACGTCGTTCCGCACGCTCGTGCAGGAGATCGCCGCCTCCGACGCCGTCGTGGCCGCCCTCTCCCCCGTGGGCGACGGGCTGCTGCAGCTGACGACGCGCTACTGAACCCGACCGCACGGCGCCCTCGAGGCGTTTAACGAACGAAGGGCGAATGCTGATGCATCCGCCCTTCAATCGTTCGGGTTGATTAAGCTCCGGAAACTACTCCGGCCAGTGCGCCGTGCAACTCTTTCGCCTCGGCATCGTTCACCGAGACGACGAGTCGACCCCCACCTTCGAGCGGCACGCGCACAATGATGAGCCGACCCTCCTTAACAGCCTCCATTGGGCCGTCTCCGGTCCTTGGTTTCATCGCTGCCATGCGATCCCCTTTCGTGGCTAAGTACTCCCCATTATCCGCTGTCGAGCCGCCCTTTACGAAATCGCGCGACAGTAAACTACAGGTGTCGAGCGAGGGATGCTCGTTACGGCGGCGTCCAGTCGGCGCCGTTGACGCGCCAACACCACTCGAGCCAGACCCACTGGCCGGCCACGCTGAGGACGACGAGCGCCACCCGATAGACCTTGTTCTTGGGGATGGCGAGCGCACCCAGAAGGGGGAACATCGGCGCGAGCAGCCGGAACGTGCTCGACTGCGGGAAGAACACCGCGAGCAGGTAGAGCGCATAGCTCGCCAGCCACAACCGCAGGTCGACCCCGAGCCGCTTCACGAGCGGTGTGAACAGGATGAGCGCGAAGGCCAGCACGAGCGCGATCAGGAAGATCGTGCCGTAGACGGGCCCGAACCACCAGTGGAAGCCCTGGATCCACGGCGTGAAGGGCAGCAGCTCCTGATAGCCGATGTAGTCGGCGCGCCATGACAGCTCGGTCTGCGTATACGAATGGATGTCGCCCGTCGCGATTCCGGCAATGGCGGGCCAGGCGAACCCGGCCACGAGCGAAGCCAGGGTCGCCCCGACGGCCGCCGCGATCTGCCGGGGCGGAAACGGGTCGCGGCGACGCGTGAACCAGCGGTAGACGACGTGCAGCCCGAGGAACAGCGCGAACGCCAGCCCCGTCGGCCGCACGAACGACATCACGATCACGACCGGGATGAGCGCGACATACCGCCGCTCGAGGGTGAGGTAGAGGGCCAGCGCGATGAAGAAGAGCTGCATCGACTCGGCATAGCCCACCTGCAGCACGGGCGAGGCGGGTGCGACCGAGAAGAGCACGACAGCGAAGAGCGACGAACCGTGCCCCTGCACGCGGCGCATGAGCTTGTAGAACATGAGCGCCGCACCGAACCCGAAGGCGATGGCGATGACGAGGGATGCCGCGTTCCACTCGAGCCCGGTCACGGTCATGAGTCCGCGCACCGTGAAGGGGTACACCGGCATGAACGCCCACGCGTTCTGCTGCACGTGACCCTCGGCGCTCAGGGGCAGGACCGTCGGGTATCCCGAAAACGCGACGATGTTGTACCACCGGCTGTCCCACATGGTGGCGAAGGCGCCATAGTCGGGCGATGCGCCCGTCCACGCGTTCATGAGCTGCCCGCGGGCGAACCCCATCATGATGACGGTCGTGACGCCACGCGCGGCGGCGAAGATGAGAAGGACTTGCGCCCACCAGGGAAGGCGCGTCCAGCGTGCGATCACCGAACCGTCCCGGCATCGGCTTCGTCAGCCGCACCGACGGCCCGGGCCTCGCCGTCCGCCTGCAGCCACGACCGCAGCCCCACCTCGCAGTCGAGGATCTGCTGCACGGACACGCGCTCGTCATCGGCGTGAGCCTTCACCGGATCACCGGGGCCGTAGTTCACGGCGGGAACACCGAGGGCCGAGAACCGGGCCACGTCGGTCCACCCGTATTTGGGCTTCGGGGTGCCCCCGACGGCCTCGGCGAAGGCCCGCGCGAGCGGAGCGTCGAGCCCCGGCCGCGCCCCCTCGGCCCGGTCGACGACCGTGATGTCCCAGGCGCCGAACAGCTGCTCGAGGTGGGCGATCGCCTGATCGGCCGTCTTGTCGGGCGCGAAACGATAGTTGATGTGCACCATGCACTCGTCGGGGATGACGTTGCCGGCGATGCCGCCCGAGATGCCCACGGCGTTCAGGCCCTCGCGATAGATCAGCGAATCGACCTCCACCTGGGCGGCCTCGTAGCGCGACAACACGTCGAGCACGGGCCCGGCCGCGTGGATGGCGTTCGCCCCGACCCAGCTGCGGGCCGAATGCGCGCGGGTGCCAAACGTGCGCACCTCGATGCGGATGGTGCCATTGCATCCGCCCTCGATCTGGCTGTTGGAGGGCTCGCCCAGAATGGCGAAGTCGGCCTCGAAGAGATCGGGTCGCGCGGCGGCGAGGATGCCCAGGCCGTTGAGCTCGGAGGACACCTCCTCGTTCTCGTACCACATCCACGTGATGTCGACGCGGGGGTCGGTGAGTTCGACCGCGAGCTTCAGCTGCACGGCCACGCCCGACTTCATATCGACGGTGCCGCGGCCCCACAAATAGTCGACGCCGTCGATCTCTTCCCAGCGTGTCGGCAGATTGTCGTTGAGCGGAACCGTGTCGATGTGGCCCGCGATGACGACGCGCTCGGCGCGGCCCAACCGGGTGCGGGCGACGACGTTGTGACCGATGCGGATGACCTCGAGGTGCGGCAGCCCCGAGACGGCGGCCTCGATGGCATCCGCGAGGGCCCCCTCGTTGCCCGAGACCGACTCGATGTCGCAGATCTGCCGGGTGATCTCGGGGGTGGACTGGCTGAGGTCGAGCGAGGGCGTGGAGACGTCAGTCATGGCATCAGTTTAGGGCGAACCCGCACACCGATCCTGGGCGTCACACGCGAACCCGTGTCGGCACCATTCGCTAGCCTGGAGACATGACCAGCGCGCAGACCTCCCCCGCCGACGAGACCGCCCGACCGACATCCGCGTGGGGTTACGGCCTCGCCACCATCGCCGCCGACGGCACCGTGCTCGACACGTGGTTCCCCGAGCCGCAGCTCGGCCGCATTCCCGAGGGCCGGGAGCGCTGGATCGCCCCCGCCGAGATCGAGGCGCTGGCCGGCGACGACGAGCGCCGCAACGTGCGCGTCGACATCGTGACGGTCGAGATCGACCTCGATGCCGCCCCCGCCTCCACGCCCGACGCCTACCTGCGCCTGCACCTGCTCTCGCACACGCTCGTGGCGCCCAACACGCTGTCCCTCGACGGCATCTTCGGCCACCTGCCCATCGTCGTGTGGACGAACGCGGGCCCCGTGCACCCCGACGACTTCACGCGCCTGCGCCCGGCCCTGCAGCGCGCCGGCATCCACGCCACCGCGATCGACAAGTTCCCGCGCCTCATCGACTACGTCACGCCGCACGGCGTGCGCATCGCGGATGCCTCGCGCGTGCGTCTCGGCGCGCACCTCGCCCCCGGCACCACCGTCATGCACGAGGGTTTCGTCAACTTCAACGCCGGCACGCTCGGACAGTCCATGGTCGAGGGCCGCATCTCGCAGGGCGTGGTCGTGGGCAACGGGTCCGATATCGGCGGCGGCGCCTCCATCATGGGCACCCTCTCGGGCGGCGGCACGCAGCGCGTGTCGATCGGCGAGCGGGCGTTGCTCGGCGCCAACTCCGGCATCGGCATCTCGATCGGCGACGACAGTGTGGTCGAGGCGGGGCTCTATGTCACCGCCGGCACCAAGGTCGTCGTGCTCGACGGGCAGAAGACGGCCGACGGCACGCCGCGCACGGTGAAGGCCGTCGAGCTGTCGGGCGTGGCCGGGCTCCTGTTCCGCCGCAACTCGGTGACGGGCGCCGTCGAGGTGCTGCCGCGCACGGGTGCGGGCGTCGTGCTCAACGAGGCGCTGCACGCCTAACCGCTTCCGCAGCGAGCATCCCCCCAGACACACGAGAGCCCCGACCGGTCATCCGGTCGGGGCTCTCGTCGCGTTCGGGGCGTTCTACCGCTGCGGCAGGTCGCGCGCGCCCGAGCCGATGTATAGCTGCTGCGGGCGACCGATCTTCGTCTGCGGGTCGGTGTTCATCTCGCGCCAGTGCGCCACCCAGCCGGGCAGGCGGCCGATCGCGAAGAGCACCGTGAACATGCGCGTGGGGAAGCCCATGGCCTTGTAGATGACACCCGTGTAGAAGTCGACGTTGGGGTAGAGCTTGCGCTCCTTGAAGTAGTCGTCTTCGAGGGCGATCTGCTCGAGCTCTTTCGCGAGGTCGAGCAGCGGGTCGCTGATGCCGAGGGCCTGCAGCACCTCGTCGGCGCTCTCCTTGACGATCTTGGCGCGCGGGTCGTAGTTCTTGTAGACGCGGTGCCCGAAGCCCATGAGCTTCACGCCGTCTTCCTTGTTCTTGACGCGCTCGACGAAACGCTGAACGCTCTCACCCGAGTCGCGGATCTGCCCGAGCATCTGCAGCACGGCCTCGTTGGCGCCGCCGTGCAGCGGGCCCGACAGGGCGTTGATGCCCGCCGAGATGGACGCGTACAGGTTGGCACCCGTCGAGCCGACGAGACGCACGGTCGACGTGGACGCGTTCTGCTCGTGGTCGGCGTGCAGGATGAGCAGGCGGTCGAGCGCCTTCGAGAGCACGGGGTCGATCTCATACGGCTCGGCCATGGTGCCGAAGTTCAACTTGAGGAAGTTGTCGACGAAGTTGAGCGAGTTGTCGGGGTAGAGGAAAGCCTGGCCGAGCGACTTCTTGTGCGCGTAGGCCGCGATGATCGGCAGCTTGGCGAGCAGGCGGATGGTGGTCAGCTCGACCTGCTCGGGGTCGTTCGGGTTGGCACCGTTCTCGTAGAACGTCGACAGGGCCGACAGGGCGCTCGAGATGACCGACATCGGGTGCGCGGTGTGCGGCAGCGCCGAGAAGAACCGCTTGAGGTCCTCGTGCAGCAGCGTGTGGCGGCGGATCTTCTCGTCGAACTCGGCGAGCTGATCGGCGGTCGGAAGCTCACCGTAGATGAGCAACCACGAGACCTCGAGGTAGGTGGAGGACGAGGCGAGCTGCTCGATCGGGTACCCGCGGTAACGCAGGATGCCCTGCTCGCCGTCGATGTAGGTGATCTTCGACTTGGTGGCCGCGGTGTTGACGAACCCGTAGTCGAGAGCCGTGTAGCCCGTCTGCTTGGTGAGGCTCGAGACATCCAGGCTGGATGCGCCGTCTACCGACCGCACGAACGGGAACTCGGCCCGACCCCCCGGATAGGTGAGAAAGGCTTTCTCGGTCTCGTTCGGTGACTGCTGGTCGACGTCGCCCACGGCGCCTCCTTGACTTATGTGGCCTTCAGGATGCTGGCGGCGATCCGGTGGTGACCGTGCATCGCTGCCTTATACAGCCTAGACCGCCCGCGCCCCCACTGCGTCATCGTGCAACGATGCTGGGCATCGCCTGGAGGAAACCTCTAGGCGCTTGCGCTGAGCCGCTCTGCCGCCGCAGCGATGCGCTCGTCGGTGGCCGTGAGCGAGAGGCGCACGTGCTCCGGGTAGAACTCACCGTAGAAATGACCCGGTCCCGAAAGGATTCCGAGATCGGCCAGGCGTTCGATGCTCTGCCAGGCGTCGCGGCCTTCGGTGGCCCAGAGGTAGAGGCCGGCCTCGGAGCGATCGATGCGGAAGCCGGCGCGCTCGAGGGCGGGTCGCAGAATGTCGCGACGCACACGGTATCGCTCGCGCTGCTCGGCGACGTGCTCGTGATCGCCGAGCGCCGTCACCATGGCCTGCTGCAGGGGCGCGGGCAGCATGAGACCGGCGTGTTTGCGCACCGTGAGAAGGCGCGCGATGAGCGTGGCGCAGCCGGCCACGAAGGCGGCCCGATATCCGGCGAGGTTCGACTGCTTCGAGAGCGAGTAGACCGACAGCACGTTGCGGCGGTCGTCGCCGATCACGCGGGGGTCGAGAATCGAGGGGATGGCTTCGACATCCCACGGCGCGTCCCAGCCGAGCTCGGCATAGCACTCGTCGCTGACGATGGTGGCGCCCAGCTCGCGCGCACGCTCGACAGCCGCGCGCAGCTCGTCGACAGACAGCACGCGCCCGTCGGGGTTGCCGGGCGAGTTGAGCCACACGAGCTTGGTGTTCGCGGGCCACTCGGCGGGGTCGTCGGAGGGGAAGGCCTCGGCCCCGGCCAGCGCGGCACCGATGGCGTAGGTGGGGTAGGCGGCGCGGGGATGCACGATCACATCGCCTTCGCCCACCCCCAGCATGAACGGCAACAGCGCGACGAGCTCTTTCGAGCCGATCGTCGGGAGGACGTTGGCGGGTGTCAGCGTCGAGACCCCGCGACGCTCGGCATACCAGCCGACGATGGCGTCTTGCAGCGCCGGCGTTCCGGCCGTCGTGGGGTAGGCGTGTGCGTCGGTGGCGTCGGCCAGGGCCCGGCGAATGAGATCGGGGGTCGCATCCACCGGCGAACCGATGGAGAGATCGACGATGCCGTCGGAATGCTGTTTCGCCCGGGCCGCGAAGGGAGCCATCTGGTCCCACGGGTAGTCGGGCAGCGGCTGCAGCGCCATGGGTTAGGCCTGGGGAGGCAGCGCGGCGATCACGGGGTGGTCGTACTTGATGACGCCCACCTTGGCGGCTCCGCCGGGAGAACCGACCTCGTTGAAGAATTCGACGTTGGCCTTGTAGTAGTCGGCCCACTGGTCGGGCAGGTCGTCTTCGTAGTAGATGGCCTCGACGGGGCAGACCGGCTCGCACGCACCGCAGTCGACGCATTCGTCGGGGTGGATGTAGAGAGAGCGTTCACCCTCGTAGATGCAGTCGACGGGGCATTCATCGATGCACGCACGATCTTTTACATCCACACAGGGGAGGGCGATGACGTAGGTCACAGTACTGAGGGTCCCTTCGACGATGACTGGTTCAAGTCTAGGCGCTGTCGCGCGGGCCGAAAGCCGTCGGACGCGGCCCGGCGAGGTTCTGGCCGGGGATCTGGCTCGCGTTCTGGCCGAGGTGCTGAGCGGGGGTCGCGGTGGGGCGCCCGGCATTCTGGCCGAGGTTGCGCGGCCACGAGATGACGACGACCGCGATGAGGGCGGGAACGACCGACCAGACGATGCCCGTGAGGCCCTGCGGGATCAGCACCGAGCCGCCCGCGCTGCGGAAGGAGAACAGCACGATCATGCCGACGACGCCCACTGCCGACAGCACCGTGGCGACGCGATCCTCGAGCAGCAGGCGCACGCCCACGAAGAGCGCAGCCATGCCGATGAGCCCGAGCACGAGACCGACGGGCAACGCGGCCCCGAAGATGGTCACGGTGATCTGGTGCGCGACGGTGCCGACGGTGCCGAAGATGGCTCCGATGACGAGCGCGAGCACCCAGCCGAAGATGCGGCCGCCCGTGGTGACCTCGTCTCCGCTCTGCTCGACCGTGCCGGCATCCCCCATTTCGCGGGGGTTTCCGAACGCGAACCCCGCAGAATCGGGCGTCTGCGGCGAGGAAGAGGAGGGAGGAAAGGTCACCGGCCGATTGTAGCTGGACAGGATGGGAGTCCCGGGCTAGTGTTCAAGTCGGTAAGGCAAGGCTTACCTCTTCTCACTCCCCCGAGATCGGCCGCTTTCACCGGCGCAGCGTCGACCGTCTCCTGTCTCCACCGAAGGTACCGTGTTCGCGAACTATCTCATCGGGCTCCGCGAGGGCCTCGAAGCCGCACTCATCGTCGGCATCCTCATCGCTTATCTCGTCAAGATCGACCGCCGCGACCTGCTCCCCCGGGTCTGGATGGGCATCGGGCTGGCCGTGGCCGTCTCGCTCGGCGTGGGGGCAATCCTCACCTTCGGCGAATACGGGCTGTCGTTCCAAGCGCAGGAGATCATCGGCGGTGGCCTGTCGATCGTCGCCGTCGGGTTCGTCACCTGGATGGTCTTCTGGATGGGGCGCACCGCCAAGGACCTCAGCCGCAACCTGCGCTCGGGCATCGATCGCGCGGCCGAAGGAGCCGGCTGGGGCATTGTGCTCTTGGCGCTCCTGAGCGTCGGGCGCGAGGGCCTCGAGACGGCCCTGTTCGTCTGGTCGACGGTCGGGCCCAACGCCAGCGGCACCGAAGCTCTCGTGGGCGCTGTGCTCGGCATCCTCACCGCCATCGCGCTCGAGGTGCTGATCTACCGCGGGCTCATCAGCATCAACCTGTCGAAGTTCTTCACGTGGACCGGCTACGCGCTCATCGTCGTCGCCGCGGGCGTTCTGGCCTACGGCATCGGCGACCTGCAAGAGGCCGGGGTGCTGCCCGGGCATTCGGCCACGGCCTACGACATCTCGGCCGTCATCCCGCCCACCAGCTGGTACGGCGCGGTGCTCGGCGGCATCGTCAACTTCAACCCCGCGCCCACCGTGCTGCAGGTCGCGGGATGGCTGATCTACATGCTCGTGACCCTGCCGCTGTTCTGGCGGCTCACGCGCAAGAAACTCGGCCGCTCGGCCGCGGCACAGACATCCGCATCGGCGCCGTCTGCCACAGCCGCGTCTGCAGCCGCAGCAGCGTCGTCCCCGGCAACCGCCACCCCCTCGACATCCGGCCGCGCATCCGCATCGGCCAACACCCCCGCTCCAGGAGACATCGCATGAGAAAAACTCACCTCGCCCCCGCTGCCGTCGGAGGCGCCCTCACCCTTGCTGTGCTGCTCTCGGGCTGCGTGGCCAACAACCCCGCGTCGTCGGCGCTCACGGTCGACATCACGGATGACGGCTGCAACGTCTCGGCCGCCACCGCCGCCTCGGGCGCCGTGAAGTTCACCGCCAGCAACACGGGCACCCAGGTGAACGAGTTCTACATCCTGGCCGACGACAAGCTGCGCATCGTGGGCGAGAAGGAGAACATCACGCCCGGCGCGACCGTCGACTACGTGGCCCAGCTCTCCCCCGGCACCTACTACACCGAATGCAAGCTCGGCATGGTGGGCGCGGGCATCGGCACCTCGAAGTTCACCGTCACGGGCGACGAGGTGGCGCTCTCGGGCACCGACAAGGAACAGTCCGACACGGCCGTCACCAACTACGTCGCCTACATCAAAGAGCAGACGGATGGCCTCGTCACCAACGTCGCCGCCTTCACCGCGGCCTACGTCGCCGGCAACGACGACGAGGCGCGTGCCCTGTTCCCCACGGCCCGCACCAACTACGAGCGCATCGAGCCCACGGCCGAGGCGTTCGGCGACCTCGACCCCAAGATCGACTTCCGCGAGCCCATGGCCACGGAAGACGGCATCCCCTTCACCGGTTTCCACCGCATCGAGAAGGACCTCTGGGCCCCCGCGGGCTTCACGCCCAGCACGCCCGCCGAGCGCCAGGAGCTCGCCGACGGCCTGAACGCCAACGTCAAGCAGCTCTTCGACCTCGTGCGCGAGAAAGACTTCACGGTCTCGCTCTCGGACATCTCGAACGGCGCCATCGGCCTGCTAGAAGAGGTCGCCACCTCGAAGATCACGGGCGAAGAGGACGAGTTCAGCCACACCGACCTGTGGGACTTCCAGGCCAACGTCGAGGGCGCCTCGGTGGCCTACGGCAACGTGCGCGACATCGCCGTGTCGAAGGGTGACGATGGCAAGAAGCTCGTCGAGAAGATCGACAAGCAGTTCGACGCGCTGAACAAGCAGCTCGCCGCCTATGGCAGCCTCGACGCCGGCTTCGTCACCTACGACCAGCTGAGCACGCAGCAGGTGAAGGAGCTGTCCGACGGCATCAACGCGCTCTCCGAGCCGCTGTCGCAGCTCACCCACACGGTTCTCGGAATCGCCGAGTAATCTCGGGCGGGTCTCGTGGCGCCCAACGTTGCGAGACCCCCTCCCCCGTTCCACCCGGCCGGCCCTTCCCCAGCCCGCCTCCCCGAAAGAAGACGCCCGTGACGACCCCCGACGACCGGATGCCTGAGCAGCCCGACCAGCCGCACGCCTCCGTTCAGCCCGATCCTGCTTCGGACGGCCGTCCGAAGCGCACGCTCTCGCGACGCGGCCTCTTCGGGCTCGCCGGCGCGGCCGCGGGCGGACTCGTCGTGGGCGGCGCCGGAGCCACGGCCGTCGCCCAGGCGACCGCATCCGGCACATCCGGCGCAGCGGACTCCTACGCGTTCTTCGGCGCGAACCAGGCGGGCATCGTCACGCCCGCGCAAGACCGGCTGCACTTCGCGGCCTTCGACCTCAGTTCGACGGCGTCGCGCGAGGATGTCGTCGAGCTGCTGCAGGACTGGACGCTCGCCGCATCCCGCCTCACCCAGGGCCTCGACGTCAGCGAGGACGGAGCGGTCGGAGGCCCCTCCCTCGCGCCACCCGACGACACGGGCGAGGCGCTCGGGCTCCCCGCCGCTGGCCTCACCATCACGATCGGCTTCGGACCCACTCTCTTCACCTCGCGCGACGGCGTCGACCGCTTCGGCATCGCCGACAAGAGGCCCGCCGCCCTCGTCGACCTGCCGCACTTCTCGGGCGACACGCTCGACGACGCGCAGTCGGGCGGAGACCTCTGCATCCAGGCATGCGCCGACGACCCGCAGATCGCCGTCCACGCCATCCGCAACCTCTCACGCATCGCCTTCGGCCGCGCCTCGTTGCGCTGGTCGCAGCTCGGCTTCGGCCGCACCTCGTCGACCTCGACCGCGCAGGCCACCCCGCGCAACCTCTTCGGCTTCAAAGACGGCACGGCCAACATCAAGCTCGAGCAGCCCGAGATCGTCGACGACCAGGTCTGGGCACAGAAGACCGACGGCGCGAGCTGGATGGCGGGCGGCTCCTACCTCGTCAGCCGCAAGATCCGCATGCTCATCGAGAACTGGGACCGCGTGGCGCTCGGCGAGCAGGAGCGCGTCGTGGGCCGCGACAAGGGCGAGGGGGCACCGCTCTCGGGCGGCACCGAGTTCACCGAGATCGCGCTCGACAAGACCGGGGATGACGGTCGCTCCATCGATACGGCCGCTCACGTTCGCCTGGCACACCCCAGCCAGAACAAGGGCCAGCAACTGCTGCGCCGCGGGTACAACTTCGTCGACGGCAACGACGAGCTCGGGCGTCTCAACGCCGGACTCTTCTTCATCGCCTACCAGCGCGACCCGCGCACCCAGTTCATCCCCATCCAACGCCAGCTCTCGCAGAACGACCTCATGAACGAGTACATCAAACACGTCTCGTCGGGCATCTTCGCGGTGCCTCCGGGCGCGCGCAACGCCGACGACTACATCGGCTCGACGCTCTTCGGCTAGCGAGGCGAGCGGCTAAAACCCTCATCGCCCCGCGGGTCACCGTTCCACAGGTCGCCATCCCGCAGGTCACCTTCCCGCAGTTCCCACGGGGTGTCAGCGGCGGGCTCATACTCGTCGCGGCCGGCATCGGGGTCGTCGACCGGTTCGGCGCTGCGCCCGAACGCATCGATCTCTGCAGCGCGTCCCAGGCCCGCCAGCGCGGACGGCTTGCGTCCCGTCAGGCGAACCAGCGCGGCGCGAAAGCGCGTGATGAGCGGCGTGCGGTCGGATGCATCCACGGGGTCCGCCTTTCTCGTACAGGTCACGATAGCCGGGTCGAGGGCGCCCGTCGAGGCACGGAGAGCCACCCCGATCCGCTGGAGACATTGCGCACGCGTTAACGGCGGATGCCCCGGGCCGTGTGGCTCGGGGCATCCGATGTGGAGCGTTGCTCGTCGAGACGAGTGTTACTCGGACTGCTTCTTCAGACGCGAGGTGTTGCGCGCGCGGGCCTGAGCGTCGAGCTCGACCTTGCGGATGCGAACGGCCTCGGGCGTGACCTCGACGCACTCGTCTTCGCGAGCGAACTCGAGGCACTCTTCGAGCGACAGCTGACGCGACGGCGTCATCGACTCGAAGGTGTCCGACGTGGACTGACGCATGTTGGTCAGCTTCTTTTCCTTGGTGATGTTGACGTCCATGTCGTCGGCGCGCGAGTTCTCGCCGATGACCATGCCCTCGTAGACCTCTTCGGTCGGGTTGACGAAGAACGTCATGCGCTCCTGCAGGGCGATGATGGCGAACGGCGTGACGACACCTGAACGGTCGGCCACGATGGAGCCGTTGTTGCGGGTGACGATGGCGCCGGCCCACTCGTCGTAGCCGTGCGAGATGGCGTTGGCGATGCCCGTTCCGCGCGTGATCGTGAGGAATTCGGTGCGGAAACCGATGAGGCCACGCGACGGGACGATGAACTCCATGCGCACCCAACCGGTGCCGTGGTTGGCCATGTTCTCCATGCGACCCTTGCGGGCGGCAAGGAGCTGCGTGATGGCGCCGAGGTATTCTTCGGGGCTGTCGATCGTGAGGTGCTCGTAAGGCTCGTGCACCTTGCCGTCGACGCGCTTCGTGACCACCTGGGGCTTGCCCACGGTGAGCTCGTAGCCTTCGCGACGCATCTGCTCGACGAGGATGGCGAGGGCCAGCTCGCCGCGGCCCTGCACCTCCCACTTGTCGGGGAAGCCGATGTCGAGCACCTTGAGCGAGACGTTACCGACCAGCTCGCGGTCGAGGCGGTCCTTGACCATGCGGGCCGTGAGCTTGTGGCCCTTGACCTTGCCGACGAGCGGCGAGGAGTTGGTGCCGATGGTCATCGAGATGGCCGGGTCGTCGACCGTGATGGTCGGCAGGGGGCGCACGTCGTCGGGGTCGGCGAGGGTCTCACCGATGGTGATGTCGGGGAAACCGGCGACGGCGACGATGTCACCGGGGCCAGCCGACTCGGCCGGGTAGCGGTCGAGGGCCTTGGTGATCATGAGCTCGGTGACGCGCACGTTGTGCACGGAACCGTCGTGCTTCACCCAAGCGACCGTCTGGCCCTTCTTGATGTGACCCTGGAAGATGCGCAGCAGGGCGAGGCGGCCGAGGAACGGCGACGCGTCGAGGTTGGTGACGTGGGCCTGCAGCGGGTGCTCGTCGTCGTAGACGGGAGCGGGGATGTGCTCGAGGATGGCCTCGAACAGCGGCTCGAGGTCTTCGTTGTCGGGCAGCTCGCCGTTTTCGGGCTTGTTCTGGCTGGCGGCGCCGTTACGGCCCGACGCGTAGACGACGGGAACGTCGAGCACGGTGTCGAGGTCGAGGTCGGGCACGTCGTCGGCCATGTCGGAGGCGAGGCCGAGGAGCAGGTCCTGGCTCTCGGAGACGACCTCGTCGATGCGCGCATCGGGGCGGTCGGTCTTGTTGACCAGCAGGATGACGGGCAGCTTGGCCTCGAGCGCCTTGCGGAGCACGAAACGCGTCTGGGGCAGGGGGCCCTCGGACGCGTCGACCAGCAGCACGACGCCGTCGACCATGGAGAGGCCGCGCTCGACCTCACCACCGAAGTCGGCGTGGCCGGGGGTGTCGATCACGTTGATCGTGATGGGACCCTCGTTGGCGTGCTTGCCGTTGTAGGAGATCGCCGTGTTCTTGGCGAGGATGGTGATGCCCTTTTCGCGCTCCAACTCGTTGGAGTCCATGGCGCGCTCTTCGAGGTGCGCGTGCGCTTCGAAGGAGTTGGTCTGACGGAGCATGGCATCGACCAGGGTGGTCTTGCCGTGGTCGACGTGAGCCACGATGGCTACGTTGCGGAGGTCGTTGCGCGAGGCAAGCGCCATGAAGAGATTCCTTACCGGGTGTGTGCCGCGTGGATTCTCACACGACGAAAGTGGATGGTAGTGCCAGAAGTGGCCCAAAATACCATTCTACTGTACCCGTCCAAATTAACGGCTAGGTACGATGGCGTGACCGCAAGACGCCGAGCCGAGGACATCGTGACCCCTGCACAGAACCCCGACCATTCCGCCGACGAGGCGCCCGCCGCACGCCGATCTGATGACCGTTTTGTGCGCATTCGCACGCGTTCGTCGTGGTGGATCTGGGGTTTTCTCGCGATTCTGACGGTGTTCTTCCTGGGCGACGCCGTGGTGCGCGGCGCGTGGGGTTTCGTGCTGCTGGCGCTGCCCTGGATGGCCCTGGTGCTGTGGGGCACGTGGGTTGTTCTGGTGCGGCCGAGCGTGACCGTGCGGCCCGATCGGCTCGTGGTTCACAACGTGTTCCGCGTGCACGACATTCCCTGGGCCGCCGTGTCGCGCCTGACCGACCGCTTCCAGCTCGTCGTCGAACTCACGGATGGTCGCACCCTCGTCAGCTGGGGAGCGCCGACGGGTGGTCTCGGCAAGGCGTCCGTGTCGGGCGACGCCGCCGGCGTCACGATCGTGCGCGACAACGCCGAGGCCCCGCGCGACGGCCGCCGCACCATGGCCGATCGGCGTGGGCGTTCGGCCTCCACCCCCACCACGCAGTCGGTTGTCGACAAGGTGCGCCGCGCCTGGAGCACGAGCACCCCGAAGAAAGTCTCCCCCTCGTCGTCACAGGCTCAGGCGGCGTCACAGGTTCAGGCGGCGCCACAGGCGCACGTGGATGGCCTGGCTGTCAGTGTTTCGGTCGCGATTGTCATCTGGTGCGCTCTCACGGCCGGCGTGTCGACCTTCCTCCTGTCGTTCAACTGACGCGGGCGCGCCGTCGGCGCTAGCCGCCGGCGGTACCCGTTCAATGACACACCGTCGCGCGGCGGACGACACCGGTCGACCGACAACGGGCAGAACAGCACAAGGCCGGGCCGCGACGTGATGTCGCGGCCCGGCCTTGTCGTGTATCGATGCGGAGGCGGCACGCCGAGGCGCCGTGGACCGATCGAACGGGACTAGATACCGAGCTGGATGCCGGCTCCCGGAATGGCCTCGAGAAGCGCCTTGGTGTACTCCTGCTGCGGGTTCTCGAACACCTCGTCGGTGGTCGCGGCTTCGACGATCTTGCCGGACTGCATGACGGCCACGTTGTCTGCGATCACGCGCACGACCGCGAGGTCGTGGGTGATGAACAGATACGTGAGCTTCAGCTCTTCCTGCAACTCGGCGAGCAGCTGGAGGATCTGCGCCTGCACGAGCACGTCGAGCGCCGAGACGGCCTCGTCGAGGATGACGATGTCGGGCTTCAGGGCCAGTGCACGCGCGATGGCGATGCGCTGGCGCTGTCCGCCGGACAACTCGTTCGGGTAGCGCGAGACCACCATCTGCGGCAGCGACACCTGGTCGAGCAGCTCCTTCACGCGGGCGCGCTGCGTCTTGCGGTCGCCCACCTTGTGCACGCGCAGCGGCTCGGAGATGATGTTGCCGATCGACTGCAGCGGGTTGAGCGAGCCATACGGGTCTTGGAACACGGGTTGCATGCGGCGACGCAGCGCCAGCAGTTCGCGACCCTTGAGCCCGTTGATGGTGTCGCCGTCGATGACGATGTTGCCCGATGTGGCCTCTTCGAGCTTCAGCAGCATCTTGGCCACGGTCGACTTGCCCGAACCGGACTCGCCGACGAGCGCCGTGGTGGTGCCGCGCTCGACCGTGAAGCTGACCTTGTCGACCGCGGTGAAGTCGATCGACCGGCCGGAGCCCTGACGGATCTTGAACACCTTGGTGACGTCGTCGACCACGATCGCGTTGCCGCGGTGACCTTCGGCCTTCTGCGCCTCGGCCCGCGAAGCCGCCTGGGCGATGAGGTCGAGGTTGCTGTCGGCTTCGGGGCGGTGCTCGATGTCGACGAGGTCGGCACCGGTGGCCTGGATGCGGCGCGACGCCAGGCTGGGCGCTGCGGCCACCAGCCGCTGCGTGTAGGGGTGCAGCGGGTTCTGCAGGATCTCGACCGACGGACCCGACTCGACGACCTGACCCTTGTACATCACGACGAGCTGCTCGGCGCGCTCTGCAGCGAGCCCGAGGTCGTGCGTGATGAAGATCACGGCCGTGTTCGAGTCGCGCGTGAGCGTCTCGAGGTGGTCGAGGATGACGCGCTGCACCGTGACGTCGAGAGCCGAGGTGGGCTCGTCGGCGATCAGCAGCTTCGGGTTGGCCGCGAGGCCCATACCGATGAGCACGCGCTGGCGCATGCCGCCCGAGAACTGGTGCGGGTACTGCTTGAGGCGGCGCTCGGCATCCGAGAGTCCGGCCTCTTTCAGCACCTCGATGGCGCGCTTCTTGACGTCTTTGCGGCCCTTGGCGATGCCGTTGGCGCGAACCGCTTCTTCGACCTGGAAGCCGATGTTCCACACCGGGTTGAGGTTCGACATCGGGTCTTGCGGCACGAAACCGATCTGGCTTCCGCGGATGTCTTCCATCTTCTTCTCGGAGACCTTGGTGAGGTCGACACCGTCGAAGAAGATCTCGCCACCCGTGATCTTGCCGCTGCCGGGGAGCAGGTTGATGATGGCCGAGGCCGTCGTCGACTTGCCCGAGCCGGATTCGCCGACGATCGCGAGGGTCTGGCCCGCGTTGAGCGTGAGGTTCGCGCTGCGGACAGCCTTCACCTCACCGTCTTGCGTGCGGAACGAGACGTCGAGGTTCTTGATCTGGAGGAGTGGTTCGGTCATCGCAGTGCCCTCGCCTTCGGGTCGAGTGCGTCGCGGACGGTCTCACCGAGCATGATGAAGGCGAGAACTGTGAGCGACAGAGCGAGTGACGGGTAGATCAGCACCTGGGGAGCCTGGCGCAGAGTGGTCTGGGCCTGGCCGATGTCGTTGCCCCAGGACATGACGCTCGAGGGCAGTCCGACACCCAGGAAGGACAGCGTCGCCTCGGCGACGATGGCCGACGCCAGCGAGATCGTGGTGATGACGATGACGGGGGCGATCGAGTTGGGCAGCACGTGCTTCCACAGGATGTTGAAGCGCTTGACGCCGATGGCCGTTGCGGCCGTGACGTAGTCGGCGTTCTTCACCCGCAGGATCTCCGACCGGAGCACACGGGCCGTCGCCGGCCAGGCGAAGATTCCGATGGCGAGCGAGATCACCCACACGTTGCGGTTCGAGGAGAAGACCGACATGATCACGACGGCCGCGAGGATGTAAGGAATCGAGAAGAAGATGTCACCGGCGCGCGACAGGACGGCGTCGATCCATCCACCGTAGAAACCGGCGAACGCACCGAACAGGATGCCGAGCGTGAACACCAGCACGGTCACGATGATGCCGACCGAGAGCGACGTCGACGTGCCGTAGATGATGCGCGCGAAGACGTCGCAACCCTGGCGCGTGAAGCCCAGGATGTGACCCTCGCTCGGGCCCGCGTTGCTGTTCGACAGCTCGCAGTTGTCGTTCGGCGCGGTCTGCGTGAACAGACCGGGGAACAGAGCGACGACCACGACGAGCAGGATGATGACGGACGAGATCCAGAACATCGGGCGGCCCCGCAGATCGCGCCAGGCGTCGATCCAGAGGTTGGACGGCTTGCCGTCGGTTTTGACGGAGTCGATGGCGACGAGAGGGGTCTCCTCGAGCGGCGCGACGAAGTGCCCGGGTGAGGGCTTCTGTGTGCTATTTGGCATAACGGATCCTTGGGTCGAGCACTGCGTAGAGCAGATCGACTAAGAGGTTGACGACCAGGTAGATCAGGACCATGACGGTGACGAAGGACACGACGGTGGGTCCTTCACCCTTCAGGATGGCCTGGTAGAGCGTGCGACCGACACCGGGCACGTTGAAGATGCCCTCGGTCACGGTGGCGCCCACCAGCAGAACACCGAAGTCGGTACCCAGGTAGGTGACGACGGGGATCAGGGAGTTGCGCAGGATGTGCACGGGGACGATGCGCTTCGACGAGAGACCCTTGCTGTACGCGGTGCGCACGAAGTCGAGGTTCTTGGTCTCGATGACCGAGGAGCGCGTCAGGCGCACGATCTGCGCGAAGCTGATGCTCGCCAGCACGAGGGCCGGGAGTATCAGGTCTTGTATGGGTGCACCCGCGCCGACGGTCGGCCGGAACCATCCGAGCGCGATGCCCAGGAAGTACTGGCCCAGGAACGCCGTGACGAAGATCGGCAGCGAGATGAGGATCAGGCTGACGACGAGCGCGCTCGCGTCGAAAATGCCGCCCTTGCGGATTCCCGAGACGAGGCCGATCAGGATGCCGGCGATCATCTCGAACAGGAGGGCGAGGATGGCGAGGCGAATGGTGACCGGGAAGGTCTGCGCCAGGATCTCGGTGACCGGCTGACCGGAGTAAGAAACACCGAAGTCGAAGCGGAAGATGCCGCCGAGGTAGTAGAGGTACTGAACGAAGAACGGTTCGTTCAAGTGGTATTGCTCACGCAGCTGCTCGAGCAGCGCGGGGTTGGGGGTCTTGTCGCCGAAGAGCGCCAACAGCGGGTCTCCGGGCATGGCGAAGACCATGAAATAAATCAAGAACGTTGTTCCCAGCAAGACTGGGATCGCCTGCAGGAGGCGGAACAGGATATATCGGGCCATATCCTAGCTCGCCGTTCCTTGGTGCTTACTCATGTGAAGTTGAACCTATCTTTGAGGGCGATTGCGCCGCTGGTGGCGGACGCGTCGTGGGGCGGCAGCGGGTAAGCTGCCGCCCCACATCGCTAGCTGGTGGAACGTGACGGTCAAACCGTCAGACTACTACTAGCCCTTGGTCACGTCATAGTAGAGCGGAACGGAGTTCCAGCCGAACTTGACGTTGTCGACATCCTCGCCGTAGCCACCGTTGACGTTGGCGTACCAGAGGGGGATGACGGGCAGGTCTTCCATGAGGATCGCCTGAGCGTCCTGGAAGTCCTTGTTGGCGGCCTCTTCAGAGGTTTCGCCCTGGCCCTTCTTCAGCAGCGCGTCGAACTCGGGGTTCGAGTAGTCACCGTCGTTGGAGCCGGCGTTGGTTGCGTACAGCGGGCCGAGGAAGTTGAACAGACCCGGGTAGTCGGCCTGCCATCCGGTGCGGAACGCGGTCTTGATGGTGCGGTCGGTGATCGCGGTGCGGACCTCGGCGAAGGTCGGCGAGGGAGCGCCGGACGCGTCGATCTTGAGCGTGTTCTTCAGCTGGTTCGACACGGCGTCGACCCAACCCTGGTGTCCACCGTCAGCGTTGTACGCGATCTGGAAGGTGCCGGTCCACGGGGAGATGGCGTCGGCCTGGTCCCAGAGTTCCTTGGCCTTCTTGGCGTCGAACGTGAGGACCTCGTTGCCCTTGATGTCTTCAGAGAAGCCATCGATGACCGGGGACGTGAAGTCCTTGGCCGGGGTGCGGGTGTCCTGGAAGATGACCTTGGTGATCTCGTCGCGGTTGATGGCCATGGAGATGGCCTGGCGACGCAGCTTGCCCTCTTCACCCGAGAAGTGCTCGAGGCGCTCCGGGATGGCGAAGGACTGGAAGATGGCCGCAGCCTGGTTGACGGCACGGTCGCCCAGGTCGCTCTCGTAGGAACCGAAAGCGGAGTCCGGGATGGCGTCGAGGATGTCGAGGTTGCCGGCGATGAGGTCGGAGTACGCGGCGTCCTGCTGAGCGTAGAACGTGATGGTGAGACCACCGTTCTTCACCTCGCGTCCACCCTTGTAGTCGTCGTTCTTCACGAGGGCGATGGACTCGTCGTGCTTCCACGCGCCTTCGCCGTCGAGCTTGTACGGGCCGTTGCCGATCGGGTTCTGGCCGAAGGCGTCGATGTCTTCGAACGCAGCCTTGGGCAGCGGGTAGAAGGCCGAGTAGCCGAGGCGCAGCGGGAAGTCAGCCGTGGGCTGCTTCAGCGTGACCGTGAAGGTGGTGTCGTCGACGACCTTGAGGCCGGACAGCGTGGCGACGTTCTCGTCGTAGCTGAAGCCTTCGATGTCTTCGAAGAAGTAGCTCGAGAGCTGCTTGTTGTCGAGGGCGGCGCCGTAGTTCCAGGCGTCGACGAAGTTCTGGGCGGTGACGTCTTCACCGTTGGTGAAGGTGTTGCCTTCCTTCAACTTGATGGTGAAGGTCTGCGAGTCGTCGGTGTCGATCGACTCAGCCATGTCGTTGACCGGCTTGCCATCGGCGTCGTAGTAGACGAGGCCCGCGAAGATCGCGTCCAGGATCTTGCCGCCGCCAACTTCGTTGGTGTTGGTGGGGATGAGCGGGTTCTGGGGCTCGCTGCCGTTGGTGGTGATGATCGCGGATGCGTTGGCCGACGGCTTGCTGTCGGTTGCGCCTCCACCGGAGCAGCCGGTCAGGGTCAAAGCCCCTGCTGCGACCAGCGCCACGGCCGTCAGGCCGATGCGGTTGATTCTCAATGTTCCTCCTGTGCAATGGATGCAACGCCGGACAGAGTTATGCCCTGGCTGGCGTGCTGGATAAGAATGACGATAAG
The DNA here is from genome assembly GCF_052783725.1 of Okibacterium fritillariae. NCBI lineage: Bacteria > Bacillati > Actinomycetota > Actinomycetes > Micrococcales > Microbacteriaceae > Okibacterium > Okibacterium fritillariae. Next base: position 1,180,992 of record NZ_CP199917.1, on the reverse strand, counting down.
TAGCGGCTCTCGAATTTCCAAACGCAAGCTGCGAATCGTTACACACCGGAAACGCGATTGCCGGAATTTTGCACGTTGCGCACAAAATGTGCGGCGTACCGACATCCACCACACAGATAGAGCGGGGCTCGCAATGATGAACAGCGAAGCGAGGGAGAATCTGCCTCCCGTTCACCCCGCGGCTACCGGGCGACAGAGGCTTTTCGAGGGGCGTGCGGCCCTGCCCGGAGAGCGGGCGCGGGTGTGGTGGGAGATCGCGATCGTGCTGGGCTTGTCGCTCGGGGCATCCGCTGTGTATTCGATCGTGTCGCTGCTGTCGATCGTCACGGCCGGCAAGACGTTGGCGGGGTCGAGCACATCGCTCAACAGCAGTCAGTCGCCCCGAGAATGGCTCGACTTCACCTACCAATTCCTGTCGCTGTTCTTCGCGCTCGTGCCCGTGGCACTGGCGCTGTATCTGCTCTGGCGGCCCGGTCGCAGCGCTTTTCGGCGCGTGGGGCTCGACCTCACCCAGCCCGGGCGCGATCTCGGACGTGGCCTGCTGCTGCTCGCCGTGATCGGGGTGCCGGGCATCGCGTTCTATGCGGTGGGGCGGATGCTGGGGCTCACCGTGGCCGTGAACGCCGCACCCCTCGAGGGCTACTGGTGGACCATCCCGATGCTCATCTTCTCGGCCATTCGCGCCGGGTTGCAGGAGGAGGTCATCGTGGTGGCCTACCTGTTCGAAAAGCTGCGGCAGCTGGGGTGGAACACGTGGTCGATCATCCTGTCGACGAGCCTGTTGCGCGGCAGTTATCACCTGTATCAGGGCGTCGGGCCGTTCGTCGGCAACGTCGTGATGGGCGTCGTTTTCGGGTGGTGCTATCAGCGCTGGGGGCGTGTGATGCCGCTCGTGGTGGCGCACGCGATCATCGACATCGTGTCGTTCGTGGGGTATCCGTTGGCCGCGGCGTGGTGGCCAGGCATCTTCACCGTCGGGTCGTGACGGCGGGCTCGTCCGAGTGAGCGGATGAGCAGGAAACGGCGAAGGGCCGCTCATCCGTGGGGATGGGCGGCCCTTCGTGTCGCGGGGACGGGAACCGTTAGGCGAAGGCCTCGGGCGGCGGGCAGGCGCACACGAGGTTGCGGTCGCCGAATGCCTGGTCGATGCGTCGGACCGGCGGCCAGTACTTGCCGCGGATGAGCGTGGACACGGGGTAGACGGCATCCTCACGCGTGTAGGCGTGCTGCCACTCGCCCTCGATCACCGAACGCGCGGTGTGCGGGGCGTTGACGAGGGGGTTGTCGTCGGCCGGCCACTCCCCCGCGGCGACCTTGTCGGCCTCCTGCTTGATGGCGATCATGGCGTCGATGAAGCGGTCGATCTCGGCCAGGTCTTCGCTCTCAGTGGGCTCGACCATGAGCGTGCCCGCGACGGGGAACGACATGGTGGGCGCGTGGAAGCCGTAGTCGACGAGGCGCTTGGCCACGTCATCGTTGCTGATGCCCGTTGCCTCTTTGAGCGGACGCAGGTCGAGGATGCACTCGTGCGCCACGAGACCCGCGTCACCGGCGTAGAGCACCGGATAGTGCGGGGCCAGGCGCGCGGCGACGTAGTTGGCGGCGAGAACCGCGGCCCCCGTCGCCTGTGTCAGACCCTCGAGGCCCATCATGCGCACGTAGGCCCACGAGATCGGCAGGATGCTCGACGAACCGAACGGCGCGGCCGAGACCGCTCCCCCATCGTGTGTGTAGCCCGAGTGCTCGTTGCGCTGCGCGAACGGGTGGCCCGGCAGGAACGGCGCGAGGTGGGCCTTCGCCGCGACGGGCCCGACACCGGGGCCACCACCGCCGTGCGGGATGCAGAACGTCTTGTGCAGGTTGAGGTGCGAGACGTCTCCGCCGAACGATCCGAACTTGGCATAGCCGAGCAGGGCGTTGAGGTTGGCACCGTCGACGTAGACCTGACCGCCGGCGTCGTGCACGGCATCCGTGATCGCCTGGATCTCGTGCTCGTAGACGCCGTGGGTGGACGGGTAGGTGACCATGAGCGCGGCCAGCGTGTCGGCGTGCTCGGCGATCTTGGCGCGCAGGTCGTCGAGGTCGACATTGCCGAGCTCGTCGCACGCCACGACGACCACGCGCATGCCGGCGAGCACGGCCGAGGCCGCATTGGTGCCGTGCGCGCTCTGCGGGATGAGGCAGACCGTGCGGGCCTCGTCGCCGCGGGAGAGGTGGTAGCCGCGGATAGCGAGCAGGCCCGCCAATTCGCCCTGGCTGCCCGCGTTGGGCTGCAGCGAGACCGTGTCGTAGCCCGTGAGCTCGGCGAGCCAGTCTTCGAGCTGCGCGATGAGCTTGAGGCTGCCCTCGACCTGCGCCTCGGGGGCGAAGGGGTGCAGACCCGCGAACTCGGGCCAGGAGACGGCTTCCATCTCGGTGGCCGCGTTGAGCTTCATGGTGCAGGAGCCCAGCGGGATCATGCCGCGGTCGAGCGCATAGTCGCGGTCGGCCAGCGTCTTGAGGTAGCGCATCATGGCGGTCTCGGAGTGGTGCGCGTTGAAGACCTGGTGCGTGAGGAAGGGCGTGGCGCGGCGGAGGGCTTCGGGCACGCGGGCCGGGCGCGCGACGAATGCGAAGGACAACTCGCGCACGTCGCGCACGGCGCGGACCACGGCGAGCACGTCCTTGAGCGTGGTGGTCTCGTCGACCGAGACCTGCACGACGGTGTCGCCGGCCTTCCACAGGTTGATGCCGGCCGCTCGGGCTCGTTCGATGACCCCGTCGGCCCCGTTAGGAACGCGGATCTGAACCGTGTCGAAGAAGTCGGCGTGCACGGTCTCGAAGCCCTCGGCCTCGAGCAGCGTCGCGAGCGTGGCAGCCCACGTGCCGACCTCGTTGGCGATGCGCTTGATGCCATCCGGGCCGTGGTAGACCGCGTACATGCCGGCCATGACGGCCAGCAGAACCTGAGCGGTGCACACGTTGGACGTGGCCTTCTCGCGGCGGATGTGCTGCTCTCGCGCCTGCAGGCTGAGGCGGTAGGCGGGGTGGCCGTCGGCATCCTTCGAGACACCGACGAGGCGGCCGGGCAGCTGGCGCTCGAGGCCCGAGCGCACCGCGAGGTAACCGGCGTGGGGTCCGCCGAAGCCGAGCGGCACGCCGAAGCGCTGCGTGGTGCCCGCGGCGACGTCGGCGCCCATCTGACCGGGCGAGGTGATGAGGGCGAGGGCCAGCAGGTCGGCCGCAACGACCGTGAGGGCACCCGTGGCCTTGACGGCCGAGATGACCTCGGTCGGGTCCCAGATGAGACCGGAGGCCCCGGGGTACTGGATGAAGGCGCCGAACGCCTCGGGCAGGCTCTCGTCGCCCGCCGCGCGCTCGTCGGATGCCAACCACGCAGGGAAGTCGACCTCGACGATCTCGATGCCCGTCGCCTCGGCGCGGCTGTCGAGCAGCGCGCGTGTCTGGGGCAACGCATCCGCGTCGACCAGGAACACGTTGGAGCGGGACTTGGAGGCGCGGCGCGTGAGCAGCATGCCCTCGACCACGGCCGTTCCCTCGTCGAGCATGGACGCATTGGCCGTGTCGAGCCCCGTGAGGTCGGTGACCATGGTCTGGAAGTTGATGAGCGCCTCGAGCCGGCCCTGGCTGATCTCGGGCTGGTACGGCGTGTAGGCCGTATACCACGACGGGTTCTCGAGCACGTTGCGCTTGATCACGGCGGGCGTGATGGTGTCGTAGTAGCCCAGGCCGATCATCGAGCGCGCGACCTCGTTCTGGTCGGCCAGCGCGCGCAGTTCGGCGAGCGCCTCACGTTCGGAGGCTGGCTTGCCCAGGATGTCGTTGAGCGGGCGTTCGCCCTCGGGCACCTGGATGGAGGCGGGGACGGCCGCGCGCACGAGGGCGTCGACGCTGTCGTAACCGAGCGCGTCGAGCATGTGCTTCTGCTCGGCGGAACCCGTTCCGATGTGACGGGTGCTGAAACGCTCCGCCATTACTCGCCGACCAATGCGCGGTACTCGTCGTAGCCGAGCAGGCCGTCGGGCAGCGCCTCGAAGCGCACCTTGATGAGCCAGCCGTCGCCGTAGGGGTCGGTGTTGACGAGCTCGGGGGCGTCGACGACCTGGCCGTTGACCTCGGTGACGACACCGTCGACGGGCGCGAAGAGTTCGCCGACCGATTTGGTCGATTCGACCTCGCCGACGACCTTGCCGCTGGCCACGTCGCTGTCGACGTCGGGCAGGTCGACGAAGACGACGTCACCGAGCTTCTCGGCGGCGTAGTCGGTGATTCCCACGGTGGCGATGTCGCCCTCGACGAGAAGCCATTCGTGTTCGGGCGTGTACTTGAGGGCGGTCTTGTCGGCCATGGTCAGTTCTTCTTCCGTGAGTAAAAGGGCAGGTCGGTGACGGTGACGGGAATGCGGGTGCCGCGCACGTCGACGGCGAGTTGCGTGCCGGTGCGGGCCGATCGGGGGGCCACGTAGGCCATGGCGATGGGATGTCCGAGCGTCGGCGACAGGGCGCCCGACGTGATCTCGCCCACGGGTTCGGTGGGTTCGGCGCCATCCTCGGTCGCCTGAGCGAACACGGAGTAGCCGGCACGTGGGGCACGGCGACCCTCGGCGACGAGCCCGACGAGGACGTGGGCTTCGGCATCCGGGCCGTCTTCGCTGGCGGCGCGACCGACGAAGTCGCCGGGCTTGGAGAGGTCAACGACGCGACCGAGGCCGGCCTGCGCGGGGAACGCGCCCTCGCCGAGCTCGTGGCCGTAGAGGGGCATGCCGGCTTCGAGGCGCAGGGTGTCGCGGCTGGCGAGACCCGCGGGAACGAGGCCGAGCGGGGTGCCCGCGTCGGTGAGCGCCTGCCAGAGGGCGGGGGCGACATCCGGGGCGACGTAGATCTCGAAGCCGTCTTCGCCCGTGTAGCCCGTGCGCGCGATGAGCACGGGGTGCTGGTCGAAGGTGCCCGCGACGGAACGGTAGTAGCGCAGCTCGCCCAGGACGTCGAGCGAATCGCGGCCATCGCGGTCGCCGCCGTCGATCGCCAGGCCCTGAGTGACGCTCAGGATCTCGAGGGACTTCGGGCCCTGCACGGCGACGAGGGCCATCTGGTCGGACTCGTCGAAGGTCTCGACGTCGAACGGGGCCGTGCGCGACTGCAGCTCGCCGGCCACGCGGTGCGCGTTGGAGGCGTTGGCCACGACGAGGTAGCGGTCTTCGCCCGTGCGGTAGACGATGAGGTCGTCGATGACCCCGCCGTGGCGCGCGAGCAGGAGCGAGTATTTGGCCTGGCCGACGGCGATGCGAGACAGCGTGCCGGCGAGCGCGTAGTCGAGGGCCTCTCCGGCCTCGGGGCCGAGCACGAGGATCTCGCCCATGTGCGACAGGTCGAAGAGTCCGGCGGCCGTGCGCACGGCGTGGTGCTCGGCGAGGTCGCTCGAGTAGCGCACGGGCATCTGCCAGCCCGCGAAGTCGGTGAAGCTCGCGCCGAGTGCCTCGTGCACGGCGTGCAGCGGGCTGTAACGGATGCCGTCGGCGTGCGCGTCTTGCGCGGCCAGCTCGTCGATCGGCACAGCCGTCGGCACGTCGTCGGGCACGTTGCCGACATCGGTGCGCTCGCCCGTGGGCTGGGCGGCGGGGTTGTTGTCGTGGGACATCGGAGTTCTCCATTCACTGCATGCAGTGGCACGGCGCACGGGTGCGCGTTCTGCCCACACGCGTGTGCGGGCTGGGAACTCCCCCTCTGTCATGGGCCTGAGAGCTTCGCGCGACCAGCTCGTGGTCGCGCTTTCACCGTGGGCGAGGCGCGTGCGGTGACACCGGGGCGAATTCAGGGAAGAATCCGCGGGCGCGTCGCGCGTCCTGCTTTTCAGAGTGGCCAGTTCGATGCGGTACAGAACCTGAGAGATTGGCGGGGAGGCTTGCTCCTTCGGTGCTCGGCGAACCGAGCTCTCCCGCATCGCGTGTGCGGCCCACTATTCAATTGACGGCTCTCAGCCTAGCGGGTGGCTGCGCGGCGTGAGCGGGGGTTTCGAAACGTCTTCGAAATACGGTGCGTTTCGTGTTTGAGTCATCCTGACTATAAGATGGCTCCAGCGAGTTCGGGTCACGCTGACCTTTACTCGGATGCTCGAGCAACACCCCCTGACTGGAGCCCCATGTGCCCTGACGACCATGCCGTCACGCTGGCCGTGTCGACCGTGATCTGTGCGCTCCGGCCCGATCCCGAGACAGGGGTCGCGGGCGTGTGGATTCCGCTGGTCCGGCGCATTCGCGAGCCCTATCTGGGGCTGTGGGCATTGCCGGGCGGGCCGCTGCGGAAAAGCGAGCCGCTCGAAACATCCGCGAGCCGCACGCTGGCCGAGACCACGGGGCTGACGCCGCAATACCTCGAGCAGCTCTATGCCTTCGGCGATCCTGACCGCTCCCCCGGGCCGCGCGTCGTGTCGATCGTCTACTGGGCGCTCGTGAAGAACGACGAGGCCGAGCGCGCCGCCGAGAGCGAAAACGTGCGCTGGTTTGCGGCCGACCGGCTGCCCGAGCTGGCGTTCGACCACAACGAGATCGTCGAATACGCCCTGTGGCGCCTGCGCAACAAGATGGGTTACAGCCGCATCGCGCACGCTTTCGTCGGCGAGACCTTCACGATTGCTCAGCTACGCGAGGTGTATGAGGCCGTGCTCGGGAAGGCGCTCGACCCGGCGAACTTTAGGCGGCAGCTCGAGTCGTCGGGCACCATCGTGGCCACCGAACACCGGCTCACGGGCACGCGGCATCGGCCGCCGCGGCTGTATCGGTATGCGCCGCCGCCGACGTTTTCGCCGAGCACCGCCTCGGGTGCGGATGACGACTCCTCCGCCGCGAAGCTTTCCCCACGCGCGCAGCCCAGGCCCGCCTCGCCGTCGTCGCCGTCCTCGCCGCCCTCCCCTGCCCTCGCTCTTTCCCCCACGGAGACCCGCCCGGGTGTTCCGCCGCTCGAACCCGGAGATGCCTCGTGAACACCCCAGCGTCAACACTCGCCGCCTCTGTCGACTACACCATCCAGCTCATCGAGAAGGGCGCTCAGGACGGCGCCACGTGCACGCCCGACCTCGTGCAGGCGCCCTGGAACTTCGACGGCGGCGCGCCCTCCTACGGCCCCGGCGCGTCGATGGGCGACGTCATCCCCGTGAACACGCCGCGCCAGGGCCAGCTGCCGCAGGTCTACCGCGACGCCTCGCCCGCCGAACTGCACGCGCGCATCATGCGGGCCAAACAGATGCTGGGCGACAAACTCGTGATCCTCGGGCACTTCTACCAGCGGGACGAAGTCATCCAATATGCGGATTATGTGGGCGACTCGTTCCAGCTCGCCAACGCCGCCAAGGCGCGTCAGGATGCCGAGGCCATCGTCTTCTGCGGCGTGCACTTCATGGCCGAGACCGCCGACCTGCTCTCGCGGGAGAACCAGGCTGTCATCCTTCCGAACCTCGCGGCCGGCTGCTCGATGGCCGATATGGCGAACATCGACCAGGTCGAGGAGTGCTGGGAGCAGCTCATGGAGCTGTACGGCGAGGAGGTCGACGAGGATGGTCGGGCTCAGGTCATCCCGGTCACGTATATGAACTCGTCGGCCGCGCTCAAGGGATTCTGCGGGCGCAACGGCGGCATCGTGTGCACGTCGTCCAACGCTGAGACGGTGCTCGAGTGGGCGTTCGAGCGCGGCAAGCGCGTGCTGTTCTTCCCCGACCAGCACCTCGGGCGCAACACCGCCAAGGCCATGGGCGTTCCGCTGTCGCGCATGCCCATGTGGAACCCGAACCGTCCCCTCGGCGGCAACACGGCCGACGAGGTGCTCGACGCGCAAGTGCTGCTGTGGCACGGCTTCTGCTCGGTGCACAAGCGCTTCACGGTGGCTCAGATCGAGCAGGCGCGCGCCGACTACCCCGACGTGCGCGTGATCGTGCACCCCGAATGCCCCATGCCCGTCGTCGACGCGGCCGACGAGTACGGTTCGACCGACTACATCACCAAGGCCATCGCGGCGGCCCCCGCCGGCAGCACGTTCGCCATCGGCACCGAGATCAACCTCGTGCAGCGCCTTGCGGCCGAGTATCCGCAGCACACCATCTTCTGCCTCGACAGCGTCGTGTGCCCGTGCAGCACCATGTATCGCATTCACCCGGGATATATGGCCTGGGTGCTCGATGGGCTGCTCGACGGGCAGGTCATCAACCAGATCACGGTGTCGGATGATGTGGCCGTGCCGGCGCGTGTGGCGCTCGAGCGGATGTTGGCGGCGAAGCCTCCCGTTGCGGGTGGGGGTGGCGCTGTGGATGGTGCTGGTGCGGGTGCTGGTGCTGCGAGTAGCGCTGACGCCGCCGCGGCCGCTGTGGCTACTGCCGATTCGGATGTTGCGGCGCCCGAGGGTGCCGCGGACGTGACGAATCGGGGCTGATCGTGGACGGTGCAGAGCGCAGGCTCGTCGGCGACTCGGCGGGTGAGCGGCAGCGCGAGGTCATCGTCGTCGGGTCGGGCATCGCCGGGCTCGTGGCCGCGTTGAGCGCCGTGTCGGGGCCCGAGCCCGTGCGACCGAACGTCACCATCGTGACCAAGGGCGAGGTCGACGAGTCGAACACGCGCTATGCCCAGGGCGGCATCGCGGCGGCGTGGTTCCCGGATGATTCGGCTGCGGCTCATGCGGCCGACACGGTGCGCGCGGGGGCCGGTCTCGCGGATGCCGCGGCCGTCGATGTATTGACCGGCGAGGGCGCGAGTGCGATCGACGCGCTCATCGGCTGGGGTGTGCAGTTCGACCGCGGTGGCGAAGATCTCGGCGGCAGCGACCGCGTCATCAGCAAGGGTGAGGCACCGTATGCCCGCGGCCTCGAGGCGGCTCACTCGGCGGCCCGTGTGCTGCACGCCGGCGGCGATCGAACGGGTGCCGAGATCAAACGGGCGCTGGTTGCGGCTGTGCGCGCGGCCGGCATTCGCGTCATCGAAAACGCCGTCCTCGTGGATGTCGTCATGGACTCGAGTTCTGCGGCCGACTCGCGTATTGCCCGGGTCGCCGGGGTCTCGATCCTGCGCGACGCGACTCAACCACGTCGCGATGAAGGCTTGCTCGGATTCTTGTCGGCCGACGACGTCGTGATTGCGACGGGTGGGGCCGGTCAGCTGTTCGCCCACACGACCAACCCCGACGTCGCGACGGGCGACGGCGTGGCCGCAGCGTGGCGCGCGGGGGCCGAGGTGGCCGATCTCGAGTTCGTGCAATTTCATCCGACGACCCTCGATGCGCCCGGAAACTTCCTCATCTCTGAGGCGGTGCGCGGCGAAGGGGCCGTGCTGCTCGGCGCCGACGGCGACCGGTTCATGACGCGCGTGCACGACGACGCCGAGCTGGCGCCCCGCGACATCGTGGCCCGGGCGATCGCGGCCCAGATGGCCCGGCAGAGCGGCAAACCGGTTCTCCTCGACGCGACCGCCCTGGGCGCCGAGTTCCTCGCCCGACGCTTCCCCGGTATCGACCGTGCCACGCGCGCGCTCGGCGTCGATTGGGCTCGGCAGCCGCTGCCGATCACGCCGGCCGCGCACTACTCCATGGGCGGAATCGTCACCGACCTCGACGGGCGCACCAACGTGCCCGGGCTGTGGGCCGTCGGCGAGGCGGCCCGCACGGGGGTGCACGGCGCCAACCGTCTCGCCTCCAACTCGTTGCTCGAAGGCGCGGTGTTCGGCATGCGGGTGGGGCGGATGCTGAACGAACACGTTTCGGCATGCGTGTCCGCTCTGGGGGAGCCCGGAGCAGCGGCGCTTGCTGCCGGACAGCCCGCGCCGTTCGACCGGGCCGCGCTGCAACGGATCATGTGGGAGCGGGTCGGACTGCTGCGCGACGAAGCGGGTTTGCGCGCGGCATCCGCTGACCTCGATCGGATGATCGCACCTCCCGCCCTCGACCGACGCAGTGTCGAAGATCGCAACCTTCTCGACCTGGCTCGGCTCACCGTCGCTGGCGCGCTCGCCCGCACCGAGTCCCGAGGGGCGCATTCGCGGAGCGACATCCCCGAGACGCGGCCCGGGCTGGCTCGACCCCTCGTGTCGGCCGCGCGACCGCCCGCACCCGCCTCAGCGCCCGGCACATCCGTTGTTTCGACGGCGCTCGTCGGCGAACCTGCGCTGTCCGAGCCACACGATCAGAAGCCCGTCGCGCATTCCGAGCAGCACGAACACTCTGAGCCGCACGACCGCTCCGACCCGCGCGATACCTCCGACACAGAAAAGACCTCAGCATGCTGACCGCCCGCACCATCGACCGCGTCGTCCTCCTGGCCCTCGACGAGGATGCGCCCTTCGGCGACCTCACCTCCGAGGCGCTCATCCCGGCGAGCGCCACCGCGACCGCCGCCCTCGTCGCGCGAGAACCCGGGGTGTTCTCGGGCGGCGCCGTGTTCGAGGCTGCCTTCCGCCTCACCGACCCGGCCGTCACCGTGACCCTGCTCGCCGCCGACGGCGACCGCTTCGAGCCCGGGGACACGCTCGCCCGCGTGCAGGGCCCCGCGCGCGGCGTCTTGCAGGCCGAACGCATCGGCCTGAACTTCACGCAGCGGATGAGCGGCATCGCCACGCTGACCGCGCGGTTCGCCGACGCCATCCGCGGCACGGGTGCGCGCATCGTCGACACGCGCAAGACCACGCCCGGCCTGCGCGCCTTCGAACGCCACGCCGTGCGCTCGGGCGGCGGCCACAACCACCGGTTCTCTTTGTCGGACGCGGTCATGGCGAAGGACAACCACCTCGCCGTGCTCACGGCCGACGGAACTGGGCTCACCGAGGCGCTCGCCGGCGTGCGCGACCGGCTGCCGCACACCACGCACATCGAGGTGGAGGTCGACCGTCTCGACCAGATCGAGCCCGTGCTCGCGGCGGGCGTCGACACGATCATGCTCGACAACTTCACGCTCGACGACCTGCGCGAGGGCGTGCGCATGATCGCCGGCCGCGCGATCGTCGAGGCGAGCGGCAACGTCACCCTCGACACCGTGCGCGCGATCGCCGAAACGGGTGTCGACGTCATCTCGTCGGGCGCGCTCACCCACAGCGTGCGGTCACTCGACCTCGGGTTGGATGTCGAGCTGCACGTGGCCTCGGCGACTCCGACGTCCCCGACATCCCCCGCGCGTGCGGTAGCGCTGGCGGCTGAGGAAGCCTCGGCATCCTGACCATGCTCTACCTCGACAACGCCGCAACCACGCCCGTGCGGCGCGATGCGCTCGAAGCGATGTGGCCCTACCTGACGGCCGAGTTCGGCAACCCGTCGAGCCATCACACCGTCGGCGAGCGCGCCGCATCCGCCCTGGCCGATGCGCGGCGCACGGTGGCCGACTGGTGGGGCGTGCGGGCAAGCGAGGTCGTCTTCACCTCGGGCGGCACCGAGGCCGACAACCTCGCGGTCAAGGGCATCGTGCTCGCCCGTCAGCCGCGCGGCGCGCACATCGTCTCGACGCGCATCGAACATGAAGCCGTTCTCGAGTCCCTGCACTACCTCGAGCGCTTTCATGACGCCCACGTCACCTACGTCGACACCGACGAGACGGGCCTCGTCACGCCCGAGGCCCTCGCCGCCGTGCTGCGCGACGACACCACGCTGGTCAGCATCATGCTGGCCAACAACGAGATCGGCACGGTGCAGGATGTCGCGAGCCTCGCTCAGGTCGCGCACGGCGTCGGCGCAGCCTTCCACACCGACGCGGTGCAGGCCGCCGGATGGCTCGACCTCAACGTTGCATCGCTCGGCGTCGACGCCCTCAGCGTGTCGGGCCACAAGCTCGGTGCCCCCAAAGGCATCGGAGCCGCCTACGTGCGAGCCCGCGTGGGCGTCGAACCCGTCCTCCACGGCGGCGGCCAGGAGCGCGGCTGGCGCAGCGGCACCGAGAACGTGGCGGGAGCCGTGGGCATGGCAGCAGCGGTGCGGGCCGCCGAACACGAGCGGGTCTCAGCATCCGCTCGTGTCACCGCCGTGCGCGACCGCTTCATCGCCGAGGTCCTGCGTCAGGTGCCGGGCGCGCTGCTGACGGGCCACCCCACGCGGCGCCTGCCGACCATCGCATCCTTCTGCTTTCCCGGAACCTCGGGCGAGGCCGTGCTGCTCGAACTCGAACAACGCGGCGTCGTGTCATCCAGCGGTTCGGCCTGTGCCGCCGGCAGCGACGAACCCTCACATGTGCTGACCGCCATCGGCATCGACCCGGCCATCGCGCAGACCGCCGTTCGCTTCAGCCTCGCGAGCACCACCACCGACGAGAACATGGCGGATGTCGCAACCGCCCTCGCCGCCTCGGTCGCGACGGTCTCGGGCCTCGGCTCGGCCTGACGGGCACTCCTCCCCATCGAGCGCGGCACGCGGGGCCGATAACCTGAGCCCATGACGGACAGTTGGAACAACCAATACGAGGCTTTTTCCACATCCGCTGACCCGCTGATTCCGCGTCCACCTGCCCCGCCGACCGGCCCTGGCCTGACACCCCTGCCGCTGCATCGCTGGCGTCTCGTCAACCTGTACCTGCTCGGCATCCCGCTCATCGTGCCGGTCGCCCTCATCGCGTCCTTCGTGGCCGGTCGCCGGGCGGAAAATCGCGGACGCACGCCACTGCCGTTCGAAGTTTCGTTGCTGATCACCTCGATCCTCATCGTGCTGATCATCGTCATCCTCTACATCGACCAGGCGCGAGCGGCGCGACGGTGGCGTGTGCTGCGCGAGCATTTCTCTGATGCCCTGCTCATCGAGGTCGACGTCCCCAAACACACCCGCGCACACGTGAGGATGCTTCGAGCCGCCCACCACCGCATGCGATCACATGCCGTCCTCATGGTCGGCCCCCACGGCATCGGCATCTTCGGGGATACCGACCCGCTGCGTCCCGACCTCGCGCTGCGCTGGGACAACGTCGGACGCGTCGCCACCACCGCGAGCCCCCGCTCGGTCTGGATCATCATCGAGACGCGCAACCCCGCGAATCCGGCGGAGAACGGCGTGCTCGTCGACCTCAAGATGAGCCCGTTCCACGCGGCGACGCTCCTCTCGTATCTGAAGACGGAGCCGCAGCTCGCGCAGACGCTCGCTCAGGTAGCCTCCTGGCGCGACCGCCTCTACACGAACGCGTGAGTCCGCTGGCAACCCCTTTTCGCCGCCCAAGGCGATCGTTACGGTGGAACCATGACTGACGCACCGGAACACCACAACCCGAAAGACGCCGACCACGACCTCGAAGACGAGCTCGAGCTCGCTCCCGAGGAGAAGAGCGACTGGCTGCCCGAGGCCGAGCCCACCGACGGCCCCGCCCCCTCGGCCTGAGCTTCGCTCAGTGACGAAGAGGCCCGCCACCGCGAGCGCGGGGCGGGCCTCTTCGTCATGTATATGAGTTTGTTGTCAGGGTTCCACGAGCCTCGAGTCGGCTCTGACGCGGAAGTACTTCAGCCTTACGCCTGCCCTGACGCGAACGTGCGTATTATTTGCCGGCTTTCTAAGCGTCGCTGCCTCGACCGGCCCGAGGCGCGGCACTCGAAGTCCCCGTAGAGGCCCCACGATCACCCGTGCAGCGCTTCACCGTGACCGTGAACCACACGGCCACCAAGACCACGGTCAGGCCCAAAAGCCCGGCGGATATGAGGTACCCCATCGTTGCAACCATCGGACTAACCTAGAAGGACCCGCTGGACAGCGCAAGGCGACCCGTTCTCGCAACCGCCACCTGCACTCCTCCCTCCCCGTAGCTCACCCCGCCCCTCTCGCCCGGAAGCCTCATGACCTCCTCCCCCACCCCGACTCCCCCGACATCCCCATTCGACGAGCGCGTCGACGCGTTCTGGCGGGACTTCGACGAGACGCGCGGCGACGACCTGGTCGACGAGATGCAACTGATCGTCGACAAATCCGTCGGCGCCACGGCATCCGCTGCGCTCTATGAGCTGGCCTCGGTTCACGACGCGCTCGGGCAAGAAGATGACGCGATCCCCCTCTATGAGTCGGCGCTCGCCTCGGGCCTCGACGCCCAACGCCACCCGCAAGCCGTCGTGCAACTCGCGAGCACTTATCGCAACGTCGGCCGCCTGGATGATTCAGTCACCCTCCTCAAAACGCTCGACCTCTCCGACCCCGCCGTCACCGACATCGTGGGCATCGCGCCGGCCGCCTTCCTCGCGCTCTCGCTGCACGACGCCGGCCGCCCGACCGAAGCTCTCGCCCAGCTGCTCACGGCGGTCGCTCCGACCCTGCCGCTCTACACGCGCTCGGTCACGAACTACGCTGCGACCCTCGAGCCGCCGCGCAACGCCTAGCTCGCGCATCCGCTCGCCGCCAGCGTTTCGGGCGTGTTGCCCAGCCCACGCAGAACTCTCGCAGCCGCCGCTAACTCCGCGTTCACGCAACGTTTGGACAGCTATAGGTTGCTCCCCAGCCGCCTGCAACCTCTGCTTCCTATCGTTGTTCTCAGTTGAGACGGGATGATTCGCTCTCCCGGTCAGCTACACCACACCCAGCAAGTCCCCGTCGGCCCGAGGCCACGGGGACTTCGCCATTAACGGACAACCCGGCCCATCTTCTTCGCGCTGGCCGCACCCCGCTAGGCTGAAAGGCTGCGCTCCTGCAGCCTCCTCTGCCCGCAACGATCGAATGGATGCCGCGCAATGACGCCCGCCGACAGCACACCTCTCCCCGCTCCAGATCGCGCCGCCGCCGACGCCTTCTGGGCCGCCTATGCGACAGCCCACCCGGATGTCGTGCGCGTCGCCCCCGACTACACGGTCGAGTCGTTCGGCGACTCCCCGCGCCTCGCCGACGCCTTGCTGCGCGAGGTCACCCACGGGGCGAAACGCGCCACCGCCGAACTCGCCACCGCATTCCACGCCGACGGCGACCAGCTGCCGCGCATCGGCTCGCACTGGATCGCGTGCGATGGTCGCGGCCATCCCGCCATCATCATGCGCAGCACCGAACTGCGCCTTGCCACGTTCAACGAGGTCGACGAGGCCTTCGCCTACGACGAGGGCGAAGACGACCGCACCCTCGCCAGTTGGCGCCGCGAACACCGCCGCTACTGGGAGCGCACGTGCGCGGCCCGCGGCGTCGAGTGGTCGGAGGACGACGAGATCGTCCTCGAACGCTTCCGCGTCGTCTGGCCGCCGGAGTTCGCCGACTAGCGCGCGCTCGCCCGCCTCACGCCCCAGCGCATGAAAAAAGCGCTCCCTCTCACCGGGGGCGACTGAGAGGGAGCGCTGCGTCTAATCATCATCATTGTGGCGGCCCGCCGTCCCCCGGCCAACACCCCAGTGCGAGGGTCGAGTTTCTCCAGGCCTGAGTACTGACCCAGCGCCATCGTCCGAGGTGGTTAGGCTTGCTGAATGGCAACGGTTCTTCTCGTGCGGCACGGCCTCACCACAGCAAATGCCGCCGGGCTGCTGGCTGGGAGGGCCGCGGGCGTCGGTCTCGACCAGATCGGCCGCGACCAAGCCGCTCTGACCGGAACGCGGCTCGCGGCCGTTCCACTGGTCGCGGTGGTGGCAAGCCCTCTCGAGCGTTGTCAGCAGACTGCCGAGTACATCATCGAGCGTCAGGCGGGCACACCGCACACGTCGGTTGATCCCGATCTCACCGAGTGCGACTACGGGCAGTGGCAGGGCCGCACCCTCTCCGAGCTCGCGACCGAGGATCTGTGGCCGGTGGTGCAATCGCAACCATCGGCGGTCACTTTTCCCGGTGGTGAATCCATGGCCGCGATGCAGGCCCGGTCGGTGGCAGCCATCCGCCGACACGATGCAGCCGTCGAAGCCGAGCACGGGCCCGAGGCCGTCTGGGTCGCGGTCAGCCACGGCGACATCATCAAGTCGATTCTCGCCGACGCGCTCGGTATGCACCTCGACCTGTTCCAACGCATCAACGTGGGCCCGGCATCCGTATCAATCGTGCGCTACGGCGCCGGTCGGCCGAGCGTCCACGCGACCAACACAGAGGCGGGCGACCTGTCGTGGCTAGCGAAGGGCATCCGCTCCGGCGATGCACCGGTCGGTGGCGGCACCGGGCACAGCGCGCCGTCGACCAGAGACGCTTAGGCTACTGACATGCCTCTACGTGTTCACGAGTTCGATTGGCCCGACCGAGCCGTCATCGGCACCGTCGGCCCGCCCGGGGCCCGCACCTTCTACCTGCAGGTGCGCTCGGGGACGCGACTGATGTGCGTCGCCCTCGAGAAGCAGCAGTCGGCCCTGCTCGCGGACATGATCGACGAAATCCTCGACCAGCTCATCACCGTCGAGGGCAACCCGTTCAGCGTGCCCGCTGGCACTCCCCCGGAGCTCGTCGACAACGATCAGCTCGATCCCGTCGAGGAGCACTTCCGCACCGGCGCCATCAACCTCGGTTGGGACCCGACGACTGCCCAGGTCGTCATCGAGGCCTACCCTCTCGCCGACGACGATGCAGCGTTTGACGACGCCGTCCGGATGCTTGCCGAGGACAGCGCTCCCGAGGCCGAAATGCTCATGCTGCGCATGCCCGTGGGCACCGCCCGCGCATTCGCCAACCGCACCCGGGAGATCGTGGGAGCCGGGCGCCCGGCGTGCCCGATCTGCGGCTACCCGGTGGACCCCGACGGTCACATCTGCACGCGTCCCGAGGTCTGATGTCGACAACAGACCTGATGACCACCGAGCTGAAGGTCGTCGGCCGCATCAGGACGGCGTCCAACGCCACGTTCCTCGGAAGCATCGGCGACGTGAGCGTCGTCTACAAGCCGATAGCCGGGGAGAGTCCGCTATGGGACTTCCCCGACGGCTGCCTGGCGCACCGGGAGGTGGCCGCTTACCGGGTGTCGCAGGCCTTCGGCTGGGATATCGTGCCGCACACCTGGCTGCGCGACGGCCCCTTCGGCGAAGGCATGGTTCAGCTCTGGCAGGAAACGGATGCCGACCACACCGCCGTCGACCTCATCGGGGCTGAGCAGGAGCCGGAGTTCGGCTGGAAGCGCGTTCTGGAGGGGGTCGACGAGGACGACCAGCCGGTCACCCTCATTCATGAAGACACCGTGGCACTTCGGCGCATGGCCGTGTTCGACCTGGTGGTCAACAACGCCGACCGCAAGGGTGACCACATCCTTGCCCTGCCGGACGGCCACCGCCACGGCGTCGATCACGGGCTGACCTTCCACCGCGACTACAAGTTGCGCACGGTTCTCTGGGGATGGCTGGGAGACCCTCTCGCCGCCGACGAGCTCGAAGGCGTCGATCGCATCAGCGAAGGGCTACAGGGGGCCCTGGGAGACGACCTCGCGGACCTGCTCAGCGCCCCAGAGATCGCCGCGCTCGCCGCTCGATGCTCCGCGGTTCGCGCGGCCGGGCGGTTTCCTGCTCCCGTCGGTGGGATGCCGGCGGTTCCCTGGCCGCTGTTCTGACGTGGCTCGTCTCGCTTGCCGAGGCGAGCGTCGAACGCCCAGCCGCTAAACGTTGAAGCGGAACTCCACCACGTCGCCATCCTGCATGGTGTAGTCCTTGCCTTCCATGCGGGCTTTGCCCTTGGAGCGGGCCTCGGCGACTGAGCCGGTTTCGACGAGGTCGTCGAAGGAGATGACCTCGGCCTTGATGAAGCCCTTTTCAAAGTCAGTGTGGATGACGCCGGCGGCCTGAGGGGCCTTGGCGCCCTGCGGAATCGTCCAGGCGCGCGACTCTTTGGGGCCCGCCGTGAGGTAGGTCTGCAGGCCGAGCGTGGCGAAGCCGATGCGGGCGAGCTGGTCGAGGCCCGACTCGGTCTGGCCGGTGGACTCGAGCATTTCTGCGGCATCCGCCTCGTCGAGGTCGATGAGCTCGGATTCGAGTTTGGCGTCGAGGAAGACAGCCTTGGCGGGCGCGACCAGGGCGGCTAGTTCATCCAGCTTGGCGGCGTCTTGCAGGATGGGCTCGTCCACGTTGAAGACGTAGATGAAGGGCTTGGCCGTGAGGAGGCCGAGCTCACGCACGGGGGCCAGGTCGATGGTGGACGACGACAGGGGCTTGCCGGTGTCGAGGTATTCGCGAGCGGCCTTCGCCGTTTCGAGAACGATGGGCTCGAGCTTCTTGCCCTTGACCTCTTTTTCGAAGCGAGCCTCGGCCTTTTCGAGGGTCTGGAGGTCGGCGAGGACGAGCTCGGTGTTGATGGTCTCCATGTCGCTGGCCGGGTTGACCGCGCCGTCGACGTGCACGACGTCGCTGTCGCTGAAGCCGCGCACGACCTGGGCGATGGCGTCGGCCTCGCGGATGTTCGCGAGGAACTGGTTGCCCAGGCCCTCACCTTCGCTGGCGCCGCGCACGATGCCGGCGATGTCGACGAACGACACGGTCGCGGGCATGATGCGCTCGGAGCCGAAGATCTCGGCGAGCTTGTCGAGGCGCGGGTCGGGCAGGTTCACCACGCCGACGTTCGGCTCGATCGTGGCGAACGGGTAGTTCGCCGCGAGCACCGAGTTCTTGGTCAGCGCGTTGAAGAGGGTCGATTTGCCGACATTGGGAAGTCCGACGATTCCGATAGTGAGAGCCACGGGGGTCTATCGTACCGGTGATTGCCGCATGACGTCCGCCGCCGTCGCCCGACGCGCGCCCACCTCCCCGCCGATGTCGGTGGTCGCTGCGATGCTTCACCCATGGACCCCCTCATCGCACTCATCCTCGGCCTGCTCGCGGGCGCCGTTCTCGGTGTCGTGCTGGGTCTCGTGCTCGCCACGGTTCTGGGCCGCAGCGGCGGGCGTTTCGGGGCCGGCGGGCGCTACGGCTCGGCCAGCGACGGCAGCATCGAGGCGGATGCCGCAGCCTCCGTCCTCGAGGCCCGACACGCGGCTGAGATCCAGCGTGTGCTTACCGAGGAGTCCGAGCGGCGCGGCGCCTTGCGCGAGCAACTGGCGGCGGCGCAGGCAACGATGTCC
Source organism: Okibacterium fritillariae (assembly GCF_052783725.1). Lineage (NCBI taxonomy): Bacteria > Bacillati > Actinomycetota > Actinomycetes > Micrococcales > Microbacteriaceae > Okibacterium > Okibacterium fritillariae. Next base: position 1,162,089 of record NZ_CP199917.1, on the reverse strand, counting down.
GCGCTTGACGAGCAGTTGGGTGCGGCCCAGGAGCAGTATCGCGAGCTGGTCGAGCGCCACCGCGCCGAGCGGCTCGAGCAGGCCGAGAAGGAGCGCGCCGAGAGCCGCGTTCTGCAGGCCCTCGCGCCCGTCAACGAGACGCTTGCGGCCATGCAGCGCAAGGTTGCCGAGCTCGAAGAGCAGCGCAGCGCGCAGCACGGGCAGATCAGCGAGCAGCTGCGCTCGGCCACCGAGTCAGAGGAGCGCCTGCGGTCGACGGCCGAGACGCTCGCGTCGGCGTTGCGTGCCAACAACACGCGTGGGGTGTGGGGCGAGACGCAGCTGCGTCGCGTGGTCGAGGCCGCCGGGCTGATCGAGCGCGTCGACTTCGACCTGCAAGCCAACATCGTCACCGACGCCGGGGCCGGTCGGCCCGATATGGTCGTGCACCTTCCCGGTGGCAAGAACATCGCGGTCGACGCCAAAGTTCCGTTCACCGCCTACCTCGAAGCCACTAGCATTCGCGTGGATGCCTCGGCCGCCGAGCAGGCACGCCGCAACACGCTCCTCGCCGCCCACGTGAAGGCCGTGCGCGAGCACATCGTCGCGCTCGGCAGCAAGACCTATTGGCAGGGTCTGCCCTCCTCCCCCGAGCTCGTGATCGCGTTCATCCCGAGCGAGTCGCTCATCTCGTCGGCGCTCGAGAGCGACCCGTCGCTGTTGGAGTTTGCCTTCTCGAAGCGGGTGGCGTTGGCGTCCCCCGTCACGCTGTGGTCGGTGCTGAAGACCGTCGCGTTCAGCTGGCAGCAAGACGTGCTCACGGCCGAGGCGAAGCAGCTGTTCGACCTGTCGCGCGAACTGCATGGCCGGCTCGCAACGACCGCGACCCACATTGACAAGCTGGGGCGCTCGCTCGAACGCAGCGTGAAGGATTACAACGGGTTCGTCGGGTCGCTCGAACGTCAGGTGCTGCCGAGCGCGCGCAAGCTCTCGGCGCTCGACGAGACGAAGATCATCCCGCAGCTCACCGTCATCGACGAGCCGACGCGTAAGGCGACCGCGTATGAACTCATCGCCCAGAGCCCGGACGAGCCCACTCAAGGCTCGGAGGATTCGGAAGAGGATGATTCGAGCGCGGGTCATGCCGACGATGACGGGCGCATTCCGGAGGACGTTCGATCGCGTGCCGAAAGCACGACAAACGACGACACGTCTTCGCCGACAAGCAGGCTTGGCGACGAAGACGTGAAGACGCTGCCCTAACGGTTCAGCGGAAGGCGAATGTCGAAGCGCACGCCGCCACCCTTGACATCCACGATCTGCGCGGAGCCGCCGTGAGCCGACACGATCTCAGCGACGATGGAGAGACCCAGCCCCGAGCCGCCCTGGTCGCGGGAACGGGCGTCGTCGAGGCGCTCGAAGCGGTCCCAGATGCGAGACTTGTCCGCATCCGAGATATTGGCGCCGTCGTTTGCGACCGACACGACCGCGACGTTTCCCTGAACTGACGACGACAACCTGACCGTCAAACGGGCATGGCGTAGCGCGTTGTCGCCCAGGTTGCGGAGGACCCGCGCGATCAGTCGCGCATCCGCCGGCGCTTGAGCGGCAGAAACACCTCGCGCGTCGATGACGATCGAGGGCGACTCGACACCATCAGCATCAGCATCAGCATCAGCATCCGCATCCGCATCAGCGGAGGTTGCCGCGACGAGCGCGCGGAGGCGGGATGCCTCGGCGAGAACGAGGTCGTCGAGGTCCGTGGGCTGGGTTGAAAGCGCGAGGCCGTGCTCGTCGGCGCGAGCCAGCAGGAGGAGGCCCTCGACCAGGTCGGCCATACGCTGCGACTCCTCGGAGGTCGTGCGGGCGAACTCCTCGATCGGCACGCGGCCCGGGTAGCGCAACATGACCTCGGAGCTCTGGCGCAGCGACGCGATCGGTGAACGGAGCTCGTGCGAAGCATCCGAGACGAAACGGCGCTGGCGCGACTGTGCGTTGTCGAGACGCTCGAGCATGCGGTTCATGGTCACGGCCAGCGCGTCGATCTCGTCGCCCGTTCCCGGAACGCCCACGCGACGGCTCAGATCGGCGGCCGACACGCCCTCGGTTTCCCGGCGGATGCGGTCGACCGGGCGCAGGGCGCGGCCCACCACCACCCAGCAGGTCACCGCGACCAGCGCCACCAACAGCGGCAGAGCGGCGAGCAGCAAGAGCGCCGTTGTCGAAATTGCCTCGCGTCGCGCCTCATCGTCGACCCCGACGACCAAGACGCCGCCGTCGACCTCAGAGGACACGATGAACACCGGGTCGTCGTCCTCGGGCAAGATTGCCTCGCGGCCACCCTCGAACTCCGAGTCGGCGAGCGCCGGAACCTCGTCGGCGTCGTCGGATGCCGCGAGCACGCGACCGTCGTCGCCGACGAGTTGAGCGAAACCATCCGCGTCGTTCAGCGCCGACGGGCCCGAGACGTCGATCAGCGACTCGAAGCGGTCGAGTTGGGCTTCGGCGGCGACGGTCGCCTGGTCGAGCAACGTGGACTGCAGGACGACAGCGAAACCGACCGCGCCCGCGGAAACCGTGACGGCCACGACAACGCTCGCGATGACCGTGATGCGCGCCCGCACCGAACGCAGCCGACGCTTTCGCAGCTGCTTGGGCGTGTGGGCTCCAGCCCAGTTGCGCTCAGACATCCGCGACCAATCGGTAGCCCGCACCGCGCACCGTTTCGATCGACGCGCGACCGAAGGGACGGTCGACCTTGTTGCGCAGGGTGCGGATGTAGACCTCGACGATGTTGGGGTCGCCCTCGAAGTCGAAGTCCCAGACGCCGCCGAGGACATCCTTCTTCGAGCGAACCTCACCCGGCCGCGCCGCTAGGAACTGCAGCACGCTGAACTCGCGCGTCGTCAGCTCGATGGGCACGCCGCCGCGCGTGACACGCCGGGATGCCGGGTCGAGCGTGAGGTCGCCGATCGTCAAGAGGGTGGGCCGCTCTCCCCCACCGCGGCGGATCAACGCCCGCAGCCGAGCCAGGAGCACCTGGAACGAGAACGGTTTCGTGAGGTAGTCGTCAGCACCCGTGTCGAGCGCCTCGACCTGATCGAGGTCGCCATCCTTCGCCGTGAGCATGATGACGGGCGTCCAGTTCTCGTCGGCCCGCAGCTGCTCGCAGATGCGATAGCCGCTCATGCCGGGCAGCATGATGTCGAGCACGATGACCGCATAATCGTTCTCGCGCGCCAGCCACAGGCCGTCGACACCGTTCGTCGCGGTGTCCACGGCGAAACCCTCGGCCTCGAGCCCCGCCTCGATGGCACGCAACAGGTTCTTCTCGTCATCGACCACGAGAACGCGCATGTGTCACCTGCTTCGCATCAGAGGGGGTCATCGGGATGACTGGGGCCGGGGTTTCAGACTATTCGACGCACTCGCGCGCCAGAGGTTAGCGCTGCGTGCGCACGACGCCGAAGGACTCGTCGAGGTCGACATCCACCTCGGTGCCGTCCTCGAGGCGCACCTCGACCTCGAAGCGGTGGTCGGCGTCGTCGGAGCGCTCGGCGTCGACGACCGTTCCGCCCCCGGCAGCCTTGATGGCCGCCTCGGATGCCTGGGCGAGCTCGTCGCCGACCAGGTCATCCTTGTCGACCGATGCACCGGGCTGCCCCGAGGCGCCGTCGGTTGCGGCGTCGTCGGAGTCAGAGCCGCTCGACGTCGAGCCGGAGCCCGCGCCACCCGAGACGCGCGCGCGGTCGTCGTCGCCGTCGGCGCGCGACGAAAGAACCGTGAACGAGTCGTCGAGGACGACGTCGTAGGACACGCCATCCGACCCGAGCACATCGAGTTCGTAGCGGTTGTCGTCACGCTCGGCGTCGATGACCTTGCCGCCGCCGACCTCCTTCACGGCCGCCTTCGACGCGCGGTCGAGGTCGGCACCGGTCACGGCATCCGAACCCTCGAACCCGTCGGTGACCGCATAGGCGATGCCCGCGCCACCCAGCACGATTCCGGCCGTGATGGCCGAGGCGGTGATGATCTTGGTCTTCTTCTGCATGGGATGCTCCTTCATGGTTCGCTGCCCTGTTGCGGGCATGAACAGAGCATCTCGAACCGACGCTGAAGCCAACCTGAAGCGGCTAGAAATCAACCGGCGCCGGTTAACGCGAATGTCGCACCGGGCCGAAGCCAGAGGTGCGACATCCACTCAGTTCACAAGAACGTTTAGAGCCACTTCTCGACGAGGTGGTCGGCCACGACGCGACGAGCTGTGCCCGAACGCGAACGCAGCACGAGGCTCTCGGTGCGGATGATCGGGCCCTTGCGCTGCACACCCGCCACCAGTTCGCCGTTGGTCACACCGGTCGCCACGAAGTAGGTGTTGTCGCCACGCACGAGGTCGTCGCCCGTGAGGATGCGGTCGAGGTCGTGGCCGGCCGCGATGGCCTTCTCACGCTCGGCGTCGTCCTTCGGCATGAGCTTGCCCTGGATGAGGCCGCCCAGAGCCTTGACGGCGCAGGCCGTGATGATGCCCTCGGGGGTTCCGCCGATGCCCACGCACATGTCGATGCGGGACTCGTAGCGGGCCGCGTTGATGCCACCGGCGACGTCGCCGTCGAGCAGCAGTCGGGTTCCGGCGCCGGCCTCGCGGATCTCCTCGATGAGGTTGGCGTGGCGAGGGCGGTCGAGCACGGCAATGCGCATCTCTTCGACGCTCTTGCCCTTGGCCTTCGCCAGAGCGCGGATGTTGTCGCCGATGGGGCGCGAGATGTCGATGACGCCGTGGCCCTCGGGACCGGTCACGATCTTGTCCATGTAGAACACGGCCGACGGGTCGAACATGCTGCCCCGGTCGGAGACGGCGATGACCGAGAGCGCGTTCTGGCGGCCGGCGGCGGTGAGGCTCGTGCCGTCGATGGGGTCGACCGCGATGTCGCACGCGGGGCCCGAGCCGTTGCCCACCTGTTCGCCGTTGTAGAGCATGGGCGCGTGGTCCTTCTCGCCCTCGCCGATCACGACGACGCCCTCGAAGTTGACCGTTCCGAGGAACTTGCGCATGGCGTCGACCGCGGCACCGTCGGCGGCGTTCTTGTCGCCCCGGCCGATCCACGGCGTGGCACGGATGGCGGCCGCCTCGGTCGCTCGCACCAGCTCCATTGCGAGGTTGCGGTCGGGGTGCAGGTATTGGGTCTGTGTTTCTTGCGTCACGGGAATCCTCTGATTCGATCGATACATCGGCTGCATATTTATCAGGTGCTGGGGGCCCACTCCCAGCCTAGCCGCCGCCATTTCGCGAGCACCGGTCAGATCGGATGCCCCGCACGAACGTGCACTCGGCGTGCGCACTGCGCGACATCCCCCCGATCACTAAACTGGCTGCAGTAGTCCGATCTCGAAGGAGAAATCTATGCCCGTCGCCACCCCAGAGCAGTACGCCGAGATGCTCGACACCGCCAAGACGAAGGGCTTCGCCTTCCCGGCGGTCAACGTCTCGAGCTCGCAGACCATCAACTCCGTGCTGCAGGGCCTGAGCGAGGCCGGCTCCGACGGCATCATCCAGGTCACCACGGGCGGTGCTGACTATTTCGCCGGCCAGACCGTCAAGAACCGTGCGGCCGGCGCCATCGCCTTCGCCAAGTTCGCCACCGAGGTCGCCAAGAACTACCCGATCACGGTTGCGCTGCACACCGACCACTGCCCCAAGGATGCGCTCGACGGCTTCGTCATGCCCCTCATCGCCGCCAGCGAAGAAGAGGTCAAGGCCGGCCGCAACCCGATCTTCCAGTCGCACATGTGGGACGGTTCGGCCGTTCCCCTCGACGAGAACCTGCGCATCGCCGAAGACATGATCGCCCGCACCAAGGCCATCAACGCCATCCTCGAGGTCGAGATCGGCGTCGTCGGCGGCGAAGAAGACGGTGTCAGCCACGACATCAACGAGCACCTCTACACGACGCTCGACGACGCGATCGCCACCGTCGAGGCCCTGGGTCTCGGCGAGAAGGGCCGCTACATGGCCGCCCTCACGTTCGGCAACGTGCACGGCGTCTACAAGCCCGGCAACGTCAAGCTCAAGCCCGAGCTGCTGAAAGAGATCCAGGATGGCCTCGCCGCCAAGTACGGCCACGGCCCCAAGCCGCTCGACCTCGTGTTCCACGGCGGCTCCGGCTCCACCGACGACGAGATCGCCGAGGCCGTGCGCAACGGTGTCATCAAGATGAACATCGACACCGACACGCAGTACGCGTTCAGCCGCTCGATCGCCGACACCGTGCTGAAGAACTACGACGGCTTCCTCAAGGTCGACGGCGAAGTGGGCAACAAGAAGGTCTACGACCCGCGCTCGTGGGGCAAGATCGCCGAGACCGCGATGGCCGCCCGCGTCGTCGACGCCACGCGCCAGCTCGGTTCCGCCGGAAACGCCATCTCGCGCTAAACCCTCGGTCGGCCGCGTGCACTGCGCGGCCGACCCGCAACGACGAACGCCCCGTGGATGCATCCGCGGGGCGTTTATCGTTTGTACTGGAGTTATCGCGAATCAACCGCGCTGCATGACCGCATCCATGATGGTCGGGTCGGTGGCGAAGCCCGCGAAGATGACGACCGTTGCCACGACGACGAAGATGACGCCGCACAGCACCGGGATCCACCAGCTGAGCTTTCCTCGGCGGATGGCGCTCAACGACCAGAGCAACGCGACGACCCACATGAGGGCGTGGATGCCGGCCGTGATCCAGCCGAGCGTGATGAGCAGGTCGGTGGGCGGCGTGGCCGTGACGTTCATCTGCTCGAACGCCTGCTTGACCGAGACGGGGAGTGCCGAGATGCCGCTCACCGAGTTGAGCACCGCGAGCAGGCCGAAGGCCAGCAAGAGGTAGGTGATGAGACGATCGCGGCGGGCCGGGGCGACGCCGTCGGCCGAGCCGTCAGCCGTGGCGGCCGCGGACGAGCCGCCGCCGAAAGCGTTGGCGAAGAATCCACCAGGGGTCTGCTTGCCGCTGGCGGAGCCGGAGCCGGAGCGGGTTCCCGTGCCAGAGCCGTTACCCGTGCCGCTGTTTGATCCGCCGCCGGATTCCGCACCGCTCCCTCCGCGGCCAGAGGCACGCGACGGTTTCGATGAGCCCGAAACACCCGAGGACGCATCCTGACCCGTCGGCTGCGGCGTCGGCCGCTGCGCACCCGCAACTCGCTCGCCGTAGCTGGCGGGTGAGGATGCGGCGTGACCGTCGTGGTCGACGGGCGCTACGGGCGCGTCGGCATCGGCGACGACCGGAACGCCCTCTTCGGTGTCGAACGGCACGCGGATGGCGGCACGCTGCTCTTCGGGCGTCGCGTATTCGCCGAACGCCGGACGTCCGGGACGAACGGGCGCCGCAGCCGCCGAGCCGGAACCGGACGCCGCGCCAGAACCGGACGCCGTGCCGGACGCCGCGGCAGCAGCGGCCGCGTCGACGGACTCGCCGTACGTCCTCCCAGTCTCGGGCGCATCGTTCGGCACGCGCGAATCCGCACCCGTCTCGGGGGCGTCATCGTGCTGAGGCGAACCGCCGCCCGTCACCGGGTCGGTCGTAGAAGGAGGTGTGTCTGTCGTGTCGCGGTCGCCACTCACGAAGAGACCCGCCCGCCGAGCGCACGCGCTTCGCGCTGGCCCTTCAGGTTGGTGCGCAGCTCCTTGGGAAGCGAGAACATGAGGTCTTCTTCGGCCGTCTTAACCTGCTCGACGTCGAGGTAACCCGCCGTGGCGAGGTCTTCGAGCAGCTCTTGCACGAGTTCTTCGGGCACGGAGGCACCCGAGGTGACGCCGACGGTCTTCACGCCGTCGAACCACTCCTGCTTGACCTCGTGCGAGTAGTCGACGCGGTAGGCGGCCTTGGCGCCGTATTCGAGCGCGACCTCGACGAGGCGCACGCTGTTGGACGAGTTGGCCGAACCGACGACGATCACGAGGTCGGAGTCTTGCGCGACCTTCTTGATGGCCACCTGGCGGTTCTGCGTGGCGTAGCAGATGTCGTCGCTGGGCGGGTCTTGCAGGTTTGGGAAGCGCTCGCGCAGGCGGCGGACCGTCTCCATGGTCTCGTCGACCGAGAGCGTGGTCTGCGAGAGCCACACGACCTTGTCGGGGTCTTTGACGTGGATGTTGGGAACGTCGTCGGGGCTGTTGACGAGCGTGACGTGGTCGGGTGCCTCACCGGCGGTGCCCTCGACCTCTTCGTGGCCTTCGTGGCCGATCAGCAAGATCTCGAAGTCGTCGCGCGCGAACCGAACGGCCTCGCGGTGCACCTTGGTGACCAGCGGGCACGTGGCGTCGATAGCGAGCAGCCCGCGGTCTTGGGCCGCGTTGACCACGGCCGGAGACACGCCGTGGGCGCTGAACACGATGTGCGCGCCCGGCGGAACCTCGTCGACCTCATCGACGAAGATGGCGCCCTTGTTCTCGAGCTCGGACACCACGTGGATGTTGTGCACGATCTGTTTGCGCACGTAGACGGGCGAGCCGTACTGCTCGAGCGCCTTCTCGACGGCGATGACGGCGCGGTCGACGCCGGCACAGTAGCCGCGGGGGGCAGCGAGCAGAACCTTCTTCTCGCCCTGAACCGGGGTATTCTTGAGCCTCGCCCGTGCGCCTGGAATCCGGGGCATTGGCAGGCTGATCGTTGCGTCACTCACCCTTCGATTCTAGGCGCTGCCGCTGGGCGTGAGGTTAGAGGAGGAATGCATGGCTGCCGAACGCTCGACGACGGGTCGAAGCCCGAGCACGACGGGGCCGTCTTTCCGCGCAAACACGGGCTCTGGCGGGGGTGCCGACGAGGTTTCCGCCGCGCAGCGGGCCGGCGCTCAGGCATCCGCGAACCCTGCCGCACCGAGCGGGCCGTCGGCCGAACATCCCTGGCCGGTGTCGATGTTGGGCCAGAAACTGCGCGAATACATCGATCGCCTGGGCTCGGTCTGGGTCGAGGGCGAGATCACGCAGTGGGGCGTTTCGGGTGGAAACGTCTACGGAAAACTCAAAGACCTCGACGCCGACGCCACCATCTCGTTCACGGTGTGGTCGTCGGTGAAGTCGCGCATCCCGTCCGACCTGAAGCAGGGCGATCACGTGGTCGCCATGGTCAAGCCCAACTACTGGGTCAAGGGCGGCTCGCTCACCATGCAGGTCTTCGACATGAAACATGTCGGCCTGGGCGACCTGCTCGAACGCCTCGAACGCCTGCGCGCGCAGCTGAAAGCCGAGGGCCTCTTCGACGCGTCGCGCAAGAAGCCGCTCCCCTTCCTGCCCGGCTGCATCGGCCTCATCACGGGCAAAGATTCGGATGCCGAGAAAGACGTCCTGCGCAACGCCCAACTGCGCTGGCCCGCCGTGCGCTTCCGCGTGGTGCACGCCGCCGTGCAGGGAGAACGCACCGTGGCCGACGTGTCGTCCGCCATCCGCACGCTCGACGCCGACCCCGAGGTCGATGTCATCATCGTGGCGCGCGGTGGCGGCGACTTCCAGAATCTGCTGGGCTTCAGCGACGAACGCGTCGTGCGTGCGGCCGCCGACTGCACCACGCCACTCGTGAGTGCCATCGGCCACGAAGCCGACCGGCCCCTGCTCGACGATGTTGCCGATCTGCGCGCCTCGACCCCCACCGATGCCGCCAAACGCGTGGTTCCGGATGTCTCGGAGGAGCTCGCCCGCGTGCAACAGGCCCGCAGCCGCCTCACCGTGCGGCTCACCACCTATCTGCAGCACGAGATCCACCGCGTCGAGCAGCTGCGGTCGCGCCCCGCCCTCGCCTCCAGCGCCTGGATCGTCGATCAGCGCTCGCAAGACCTCACCCGTTACGTGGCGCGCGGCGCCGAGCTCGTCGACCGCGCCCTCGAGAAGGCCTCGACCGAGACCGCGCGCCTGCGCTCCGAACTGCGTGCTCTGTCGCCGCAGCGCACGCTCGACCGCGGCTATGCGATCGCGCAATTGCCGACGGGTCACGTTCTGCGCGACGCCGCCGACGCACCGGATGGCGTCGCCCTCACCCTGACGCTCGCGACGGGTTCCATCGGCGCCACGTCCTCCGGTTCGACGGGCGAGGCGGATGCTGCAGACCCGCGTCGCACCGACGTGTGACCCCGGCCATCCGCCCGCCCTCAGCCGAGTAGAATCGGGGGCATGGCCAGCACCCCCGACGTCGCAGAACTCAGCTATGAAGAGGCGCGCGACGAACTCGTCCGCGTCGTCTCCGAACTCGAACAGGGGTCGGCCACGCTCGAGCAGTCGCTGGCGCTCTGGGAGCGCGGCGAGGCCCTGGCCCGTCGCTGCGAAGACTGGCTGATCGGCGCCAAGGCCCGCCTCGACAAGGCGCGCGCGGCCCACGACGAGAACGCGGCGGCATCGGCCGAATGAGCACCAACCCGCCGAGCGACCCGAACGCCGGCACCAGCGGCGCCGACTCCCCCCGCACCGGAACACCCGGCGCGCCGAGGCCTCGCAGCGGCACGCCCGCCGACCAGCGCGACGAGCGCCGCCGCCAGCGCGTGGTGGCCGAGCTCGGTCGGCCCGAGACGCCCGAAGAGACGGCCGCCCGCAAAGCCGAAGACTCGCGCAAATACCGCATGCGCAAGACCGTGAACAACCTGGTCTTCTCGCTGCTCGTCACCGTCGCGGTCGTCGTGGTGATCGTGTTCGCGGTTCCGCGCAGCGATAAGCCGCTGCATCCCGATATCGATTACTCGCAGGTCGCACAGACGACGCAGCAATCGCAGACGCAGATCCTGGCCGACCCCGAGCTTCCCGACACGTGGAGCGCGAACTACGCCGAGATCCGCACGAGCAAGGCCGCGGGCGTGGCGTCGTGGAACATCGGCCTCATCGCGCCGGGCAACGACTTCATCGGCCTCACGCAGGGCTTCGACGCCAACCCCACCTGGGTCGGGCAGCAGCTCGAACAGTCGACGGCCACGGGCGTGACCACCATCGACGGCATCGAGTGGACCGTCTACGACAACCGCGGTTCGAGCGACGACCTCGGCAACCTCGAATACGCGCTGACCACCGAGGCGGGCGGCAGCACCTACATCATCTTCGGAACCGGCACCGATGCCGAGTTCGAGCGGGTGGCCTCGGGCATCACGTCCGACATCCAGGCCAACGCCGCGCGCGCCTCGGCCACGCCGACGCCGGCCGCCACCCCGGCCTCCTAACAAGAGCTTCTGTCACACCCCGCGTCTGTTCCCTCGAGAGAAAACGGAGTCCCGATGCCTACGAAACGCCCCGGAAAAGTCTGGTCAGAGATGGTGCGCGGAAACGAGCGCTTCGTCGCTGGTGAGCCGCTGCATCCTCGCCAAGACGTCGAGCACCGTGCCTCGCTTGCACACAGCCAGACGCCCAGCGCGGCGCTCTTCGGATGCTCGGACTCGCGTCTGGCCGCCGAGATCATCTTCGACAAGGGCCTCGGCGACCTGTTCGTCGTGCGCAACGCCGGCCAGGTCATCTCGGACTCGGTGCTCGGATCGCTCGAATACGCCGTGACGGTGCTGAATGTTCCGCTCATCGTGGTGCTCGGGCACGACGAGTGCGGGGCCGTGCGCGCCGCCATCGACTCGCAGGTGCCCGGCGCCGAACCGCTGCCGCCGCACATCGACGGCATCATCCAGCAGATCGTGCCCGCCGTGCGCCGCGTCACGGGCGGCGAACCCGCCGACGACCAGGTGAACGCGCTCGAGGTCGGCCGCGAGCACCTGCGCGACACCGTCGCCGAGATGCTCGAACGCTCCGAGATCATCAGCGACCACGTGGCGCGCGGCGTGCTCGCCATCGTCGGCGCGAACTACCGTCTGCTCGACGGCACGGCGAACGCCGATGTTATCGTGGGCAACGCTGACACTCACCAGCCATGAGCGACGAGAACAGGAACAACGTGGTCACCACCTCTCACACCGAATACCGCATCGAGCACGACACCATGGGCGAGGTGAGGGTTCCGGCCCACGCGCTCTACAGCGCCCAGACGCAGCGCGCCGTCGAGAACTTCCCGATCTCGGGTGCCGGCCTCGAGCCCGCCCAGATCGCCGCCCTCGCGCGCATCAAGAAGGCCGCCGCCACCGCCAACGCGCGCCTGGGCGTGCTCGACCAGGGCATTGCCGAAGCCATCGCCCGCGCGGCCGACGAGGTCATCGCCGGCAACCACGATGGCGAATTCCCCATCGACGTCTACCAGACGGGCAGCGGCACGTCGTCGAACATGAACATGAACGAGGTGCTCGCCTCGCTCGCGACGACGAGCCTCGGTCAGCCCGTTCACCCCAACGACCACGTCAACGCCTCGCAGTCCTCGAACGACGTCTTTCCGACCTCTGTGCACATCGCCGTGACCAGCGCTCTGATCGACGACCTCATCCCCGCGCTCGACCACCTGGCGGTCGCCTTCGAGAAGAAGGCCGAGCTGTGGAAGAACGTGGTCAAGGCCGGCCGCACGCACCTCATGGACGCGACCCCGGTCACGCTGGGGCAGGAGTTCGGCGGCTACGCCCGCCAGATCCGCCTGGGCATCGAGCGCGTTCGCACCGCACTCCCCCGCGTCGCCGAGGTTCCCCTCGGCGGCACCGCCGTCGGCACGGGCATCAACACGCCGCAGGGCTTCCCGCAGCTCGTCATCCAGCTGTTGCAGGAAGACACCGAGCTTCCCATCACCGAAGCCGTCGACCACTTCGAGGCTCAGGCCAACCGCGACGGACTCGTCGATGCCTCGGGCGCCCTGCGCGTCATCGCCGTCAGCCTCACCAAGATCTGCAACGACCTGCGCTGGATGGGCTCCGGCCCCAACACCGGCCTCGGCGAACTGCACATCCCCGACCTGCAGCCCGGATCGTCGATCATGCCCGGCAAGGTGAACCCCGTCATCCCCGAGGCCGTGCTCATGGTCGCCTCGCGTGTCATCGGCAACGACGCCACCATCGCGTGGTCGGGTGCATCGGGCGCCTTCGAGCTCAACGTCGCCATCCCCGTCATGGGCACGGCGCTGCTCGAGTCGATCCGCCTGCTGTCCAACGCCTCGCGCGTGCTGGCCGACAAGACCGTCGACGGGCTCGAGGTCAACGCCGAGCGCGCGACCGCGCTGGCCGGCTCGTCGCCCTCGATCGTGACGCCGCTCAACAAGATCATCGGCTACGAGGCCGCCGCCAAGATCGCCAAGCACGCCGTGGCCAAGAAGATCACGGTGCGCGAAGCCGTCGTCGACCTCGGCTACGTCGAGCGCGGCGAGATCACCGAAGAGCAGCTCGACGAGAAGCTCGACCTGCTGAGCATGACGCACCCCGGCTAGACCGGCTTCACACGACCGCCGCCTGCGCGGCACACCCTGCGAGGGCCTCGAGAGATCGGGGCCCTCGTTCGTTGCGGGCTGCGCCATCATGCCCCGCACCATCTTCCGGCGACCAGGGCAAGCCAGAAGCCGACGATCAGGGCAGGCCCGATCGGGATGCCCCGCCCCCGGTAGACAGCCCCGCCCCGCGAGCACGCGACATGCGCCAAACGCCCCAGACCGCCGAGAAACGCGCCGACGACACCCAGGCTCATCGCGACGAGGACGACCGCGAAACCGGCTGTCCCGGCGGCCGCACCGAGCAGGAAGGCGAGCTTGACGTCGCCGAACCCGAGGCCGCCGAACCACCAGGCCAGCGCGCACGACGCCCCGTAGACGAGCGAGCCGAGCAGGATCCAGACGAGCGCCTCCCCACCGGCGGCCAACCACGGCGCCGCCGATGTGATCACGGCGCCCGCGCCGTCGAAAACCGTCGGGGTCTCGCCACGTCCAGCCAGCTCCGCGCTCGAGTCGGTGGAGATGCCGACAACCGTCTCAGCTCTCCCCCTCGGCAGCGGCGCCGGGCTCCGAAGATCGTTGTCCGCGCTGCGAGCGGTGTCCAGGGCTCTGAGCGAACCCGCGAGGACGGCCCAGGCGGCGAGCGCTAGCCCGGGCATGGTGAACCGATTGGGGAGACGGTGGAACAGGACATCCGAATTCACGAGAGGGAGCGAGACCGCTGCGACGTAGGCGATGAGCACAACGCCGCTCGGGGCACCGCCAGCCGCGAACACAGCGCCCACAATCGCCACGGATGCGCCGGAGGACGGCAGCCAGACCTCTCGCGCGCGGGCGACCACACGTCGAAGCGCTCGAGAGTGGGGCGCGCGCGAGCGAGGCGGCTGCGGCAGGGCGGTGGTGGCGGACATCCCGCAACGGTATGAGCGGTCGCACTCGCCCGGCCGTTGTGCACAGGATGGCGTCGGAAACCGGCCTGTGGAGAACGAATCGCCGAGCGCGAAGCCTCGCGAAAACGTCCGGCCGACCCCCGCAGGAGCCGACCGGACGGATGAGGCGACGAGCGTAGGGCGACAATCGCAGGGCGCCAAGCGAGACGCGCAGATCGCCGAGCGCCAAACGCCAAGCGCCGACAAACTACGCCAGCTCGTTGCCCTCCAACATCTCGGTGACGAGCGCGGCGATGGCCGACCGCTCCGACCGGCTGAGCGTCACGTGCCCGAACAACCGGTTGCCCTTCAGCGCCTCGATGACCGAGGCCACGCCGTCGTGCCGCCCAACCCGCAGGTTGTCGCGCTGTGCCACGTCGTGCGTCAGCACCACGCGCGAGTTCTGCCCGATGCGGCTGAGCACCGTGAGCAGCACGTTGCGTTCGAGCGACTGCGCCTCGTCGACGATCACGAAGGCATCATGCAGCGAGCGACCGCGGATGTGCGTCAGCGGCAACACCTCGAGGATGCCTCGCTCCACGACCTCTTCGAGCACGTTGTTCGACACCACCGAACCGAGCGTGTCGAACACGGCCTGGCCCCACGGGTTCATCTTCTCGGCCGCGTCGCCCGGCAGGTAGCCGAGCTCCTGACCGCCCACCGCGTAGAGCGGGCGGAACACCATGATCTTCTTGTGCTGCTGTCGTTCGAGCACGGCCTCGAGGCCCGCGCACAGGGCGAGCGCCGACTTCCCCGTCCCCGCTCGACCTCCCAGGCTGACGATGCCGACCTCCGGGTCGAGCAGCAGGTCGATGGCGAGACGCTGTTCGGCCGAACGCCCGTGCAGGCCGAAGACGTCGCGGTCTCCGCGCACGAGCTTGAACTCGCGGCGTCCGGTCACGCGGCCGAGTGCCGAACCGCGCTCCGAGTGGATGACGAGCCCCGTGTTCACGGGCAGCTCCTCGACCTGCCGCGACAACCCCACCTCTGTTTCATAGAGGTCGCTCATCTCGTTGGCGCTGAGTGAGACATCCGCCATGCCCGTGTAGCCCGAGTCGACGGCCTGTTCGGCGCGATACTCCTCGGCGGCGAGCCCCACCGACGCGGCCTTCACGCGCAGCGGCAGGTCTTTCGAGACGACCGTGACGTCGAGCCCGTCGCCGCGCAGATTCATGGCGACGGCCAGGATGCGGGAGTCGTTGTCGTTCAGCTGCAACCCGCTCGGCAACACCTGCATGTTGGAGTGGTTCAGCTCGACGCGCAGGGTTCCACCCTCGTCGCTGACCGAGACCGGGAAGTCGAGGCGCTCGTGCTTCACGCGCAGCTCGTCGAGAATGCGCAGCGCCTGCCGGGCGAAGTAGCCGATCTCGGGGTCGTTGCGTTTGCCCTCGAGTTCGGAGACGACGATGACCGGGATGACGACGGCGTGTTCGGCGAACCGGAACAGCGCCTTGGGGTCGGACAGCAGGACCGACGTGTCGAGGACATACGTCTTTTCGGCGGTTTTGGCGCCGCGTTGACGCCTGCGCGAAGCGGTGGGGCTCTCCTGGCCCGCCGTCTCGGTGGTGCTCAGAATGTCTTGGGTTTCGTGCGCGGCCACAACCACTCCCACCCCGGGCGGCGAGCGCCCGGATCTCTTTTCGAGTCGGCCACGAAGCGGTTACGAGTCGAACTTATGTGGCCGTCTCGACCGGGCCCCATGCCCGATGAGTATGAAACTACGCGGTTGTAATTCGGTTGGCAAGACTCTGGCGTGGCAGCAGGTTTCCGTCAGATTAACGTTTGGCGACGGGGCATCCTGGATCAGTACGTGACGGCCGTTCCGAACGAGACGAACGCGTCGCGCAGCAGGGTCAGCGTCTCGTCGGTCGTTCCCGCGTGGCATGAGATGCGCACGCTGCCCTGACGGGCGGTCGCGGTCAGGCCATGGTTGTGCAGGCTGGCGGTCAGCGGGTTGAGCTGGTCGTCCTCCAGGTCGAGCACGACCATGCCGGCGCGCTCGTGTTCGGCACGCGAGGAGGCTACGGCCACACCGAATTCGTCGGCCAGGTCGATGACCTGCGCGGTGCGTTCCGCGACGAGGGCGCTCACCTGCGGCACACCCACGGCGGCGAGGTCTTCGAGCGCCGCCGCAAAGCGAGACTCGGCGACCTTGTCGGCGTTGGTGGTCTGGAAGGCGCGCGCCGCCGAAGCCGGTTCGGACACGGCATCCCACCCGCCGGCGGTCGGGTCGTCCTCCTCGATGCCCGTCCAACCCGAGAAGACGGGCACGAGCTCGTGGATGGCGCGATCGCTGAGAGCCAGGAAGCCCGTGCCCCAGCCGGCGCGCATCCACTTCTGGCCGCCCGTCGTCACGACATCCGCGACCTCGTAGGGTGCATCGACGACCCCGAACCCCTGGATGGCGTCGACGATAAGCAACCGGTCGTCGCCGATGACCTGACGGATGCCCTCGATGTCCGACAGGTAGCCGGTGCGCGAGTCGACAAGACTCACGGCCACGGCGACGGTCTGGTCGGTGAGCTGCTCGCGGATGCGCGCGGGCGTGACGCGGCCGCCGTCGGTCTCGAGCCACGTCGGTTCGAGCACGTGCATGTTCTCGGCGGCGCGCTGCACGGCGAACGTGAGGCTCGGGAATTCGTGTGGCGAGAGCAGGATGCCGCCCGTGAGACCGAACATGACGTGCATGAGGCCCGTCGAGGTGTTCGGCTGCGTGACGATGTTCGCGGCCGGGAAACCCGTCATGACCGAAACGGCCTCGTGAAAGCGGGCGCCGGCGTCGAGGAGCGGCTCGAGGCTGCCGTGCCGCGCGCGACCCAGCACCTCCGCCTGCAGCATCATTTCGGAGCGCACGGCCTCGGAGAGCGGCCCGATGCGGCCGTAGTCGAGGTAGCCGGGCTCTTCACCGAATCCGGCGAGGTAGTCGTCGATGCTGCTCACGCGCGTGCTCCTTGCTGTGGGTGTGAGTCAATCCTGCCGTAGCCGAGAGGATGCCTCGAACCGGGTAGCCGCCGGGCAGCCGCCGGGCAACCGCCGGGCACCCTCGGGACAGCCGCCGATCAGCCGCCGTAGCGCCGGTGACGCCGCGTGTAGTCGCGCACCGCCCGCAGGAAATCGACCTCGCGCAGGTCGGGCCCCAGCGCCTCGACGAAGTAGAACTCGCTGTGCGCGCTCTGCCACAGCATGAAGTCGCTCAGCCGCTGCTCGCCCGACGTGCGGATCACGAGGTCGGGGTCGGGCTGCCCACCCGTGTAGAGGTGCTCGCCGATCAGGTCGGGGGTCAGCAGCTCGGCGAGCTCCTCGAGCGCGCCACCCTGCAGGTGATGGTTCTCGACGATGCGGCGCATGGCGTCGACGATCTCGGTGCGGCCGCCATAGCCCACCGCGAGGTTGACGTGCAGGCCCTTCTTCTGGGCCGTGCGGCGTTCGGCGGCCTCGAGCGCGCCCACGAGCGGCTCGGGCAGGCCCGCGTTGGAGCCCACGTGTTTCACCCGCCAGTCGCGGTAGTGCGAGAGGTCTTCGGCGAGGTCGGCGATGATCTCGACGAGGGCGTTCAGTTCATCGCTCGAGCGGTTGGTGAGGTTGTCGCTCGACAGCAGGTAAAGCGTGACGACCTTGACGCCGATGTCGTCGCACCACTCGAGGAACTCGCGCATCTTGGCGGCACCCGCGCGATGCCCGTGCGCGGCGGTCTCATAGCCGAGCTGCTTCGCCCAGCGCCGGTTGCCGTCGATGATCATGGCGACGTGCTCGGGCGGCTGATGCCCGGCCAGATCCTTGCGCAGGCGCTTCTGATACAGGTTGTACAGGAGTCCCGGGCGGGGCCGATTCTCTCCAGTTTTCACATCGCTACGTTAGTGCACGATCCCGTGAGAGTCCGCTACCCGGAATACGACCTGTCGTAGTCTGACGGTATGTCTCAGGAGAACACCCCGCACCGCCCGCGATCCGAGCACACGGGCGACCCCATCGAAGACACGCGCGACCGTCTCGACCATCCCGTATCGGCCGCTGATCAGGCGGTCGCTCGTGATGAGGCCAGCGGCCCCGAGCTGCCCAACCTGCCCCTCATCGACGCGTCACCCGCCGACGCCGCCGAGGTCAAACCGACGTGGCGCGGATGGTTGCACGCGGGCATGCTGCCCGTCTCCCTTGTTGCGGGAATCGTTCTCGTCAGCGTGGCCCAGGGCGCGGCCGCCAAGTGGAGCTCGGCTGTGTTCGTGCTGTCCTCGCTGCTGCTCTTCGGCAACTCGGCGCTCTATCACCGCTTCAACTGGAAACCGCGCACCAAGATCATCCTGAAGCGCATCGATCACGCCAACATCTTCCTGCTGATCGCGGGCAGCTACACGCCCATCGCCGTGCTCGCGCTGCCGCCCGCCAAGGGCACGCTGCTGCTCAGCCTGGTCTGGGGCGGCACCGTGCTGGGAATCGCGTTCCGCGTGTTCTGGATCGGCGCGCCACGCTGGCTTTACGTGTTCCTCTACCTCGCGCTCGGGTGGGCCGCCGTCATGTATCTCGGCGACATCCTCGAGTCGAACGCCCTGACGATGGTCCTCGTCATCGTGGGCGGCCTGTTCTACACGGGCGGGGCGATCATGTATGCGATGAAGCGGCCGAATCCGTGGCCCGGGCACTTCGGCTTCCACGAGCTGTTCCACCTGTGCACCGTGCTGGCATTCATGTGCCACTGGGTGGCCATTCTGCTGCTCGTCATCGACCCGACCTACAACGCATAGCCCCCGGGCGGCGACTCAGCGGTTGCGCGGGTCGGTGAACCGGTCGTCGTCGGCGTCGCCGGTGGGGCGACCGCCGTTCTCGTCGCTGGCGTGCGACCGCTCGTCGGGCGCCACATAGGGCTGCCCGGTGCGCTCGGCCTCTTCGCGCGCGGCGACCTCGTCGGCCAGGCGCTCCGCGATCTCGCCGCGGTAGGTGGCACGGCGGATGCGGCGCACCATGTCCACGATCAGCAACACGACGACGACCACGACGAGGAACGGCACGAGGAATCCGAAGATGCCGGGCGTGACCTGGTCGGGGTCGACCTTGAGCGTCGGGGTCGGGCTGGGCGTGGGGCTCACGGCCGCATACGCGGCATCCCGGATCGCGGCGGTCAGGGCGTGGGTCATTCGGTGTCCTCGATTCCGGTGAACAGGTCGGTTTCGGAGTCGAGGGTGTCGACATCCGACCAGACGAGTTCGAAGTCTTCGTACGGCCAGGCGGCGCGCTGCAGGTCGTTCGACCAGAAGAAGAAGTTGCTGTCGGGCGAGACCTGGCAGGCGTGCGAGCGCAGGGCCTGGTCGCGCACCTCGAAGAAGTCGCCCGCGGGAACGTGCGTGGTCGACGTGTCGGGGCGGTCCTTCATCCACTCGAGCGTGCCCTGCAGTTCTTCGAGCAGGGGCGACTCGGGGTCGGAGCGGTGCAGCTCGTCGACGTTGGCCTTCATGCGCGGGTAGTTGAAGATGCGGTCGTAGTAGAGCTTCGTCACCTTCCACGGCTCGCCCAGCTCGGGGTAGAGCGTCGGGTCGGCGGCGGCCTCGATGGCGGCGACCGAGATCTGGTGGGTGCGAATGTGATCGGGATGCGGGTAGCCGCCGTTCTCGTCATAGGTCACGAGAACCTGCGGCTTGAACTCCCTGATGAGCTTGACGAGCGGCTGGCGCGATATCTCCAACGGGATGCTGGCGAACGAGTTCGCGGGCAGCGAGCCGTCTTCGCGGGCCATCCCGGAGTCGACGTAGCCCAGCCAGCGGTGTTGCGCGCCGAGGGCCTGCTGCGCGGCCGCCATCTCGAGGCGTCGCAGCCCCGGCAGGTCGCGTTCGGCCATGGCCTGGCGTTCGAGGTTCGGGTTGAGGATGTCTCCCGCCTCGCCTCCCGTGCAGCTAACGATCATCACCTCCCGCCCGAGCGAACGGTAGTAGGCCACGGTCGCGGCACCCTTCGACGATTCGTCGTCGGGGTGGGCGTGAACGGTCATCATTCGCAGGGTCACGAAGCGGTCTCAACTCTCAGCATTTGGCAATAGCCTTGTAGGACAAGCGTAATCGTTCCGCGTGTGGAGACTGATCCGATGTCACAAGTTGAGGGCCCGTCCGGCCGTCGTCCCGCTGAGGGGCGCCAGGTTTCGGGCAGCGGCATTCCGGTGACGAGTTCGCGCTCCTCCGACATCCCCGTCGACGCCGCCGGAAGCAGTTCGGTCAGAAGCGGTCTGGTCATCGAAGACGACGTCGCGGCCGAGGACGGTGCCGTCGGCGCCGAACGCCCCCGGCTGCCCGAACCCGTCGTCGCGGCCGGCAACGAACAGATCGCCGAGCGCTATGGCCGCGGTCGCCGCACCCGCTCGCGCGAGAAGACCGTGCTGGCGATCTTCGGCGGCCTCATCGTGGTCGTGTTCGCGGCCTGGGTGTTGTGGGCGGGGCTCGACGGCAACGCGCCGGCGCTCGAGGCCCGCGACATCGGGCACAAGGTGGTCGACGAGCATCAGGTGCAGGTCACGTTCGAGGTCACGGCCGAGCCGGGCACGCCCATCAACTGTGTCGCGCAGGCCCTGAACGAGGAGTTCGCGCCCGTGGGGTGGAAGGTGCTCGAGATCCCGGCGTCCGAGCAGCGCACGCGCCAGTTCACGACGGATGTCTTGACCACTGAACTCGGCAACACCGGGTTGATCTACCGTTGTTGGCTCGCCTAGACTGACCAGCTAATACGTTTTGACTTCCAGCGCCCCGGCTTTCGTCGGGGCGTTCGTTACTGTTAGGAGTTCCTCGTGGCCGATGAGACCGACGTCACCTTCCTCACCCAGGACGCGTTCGACCGCTTGCACGCCGAGCTCGACCGCCTGTCGACGACGGGCCGCGAAGAGATCGCCAAGCGCATCGAGGCGGCTCGCGAAGAGGGCGACCTGAAGGAGAACGGCGGCTACCACGCCGCCAAGGACGAGCAGGGCAAGCAGGAGGCGCGCATCCGCACCCTGACCGCGCTCCTGCGCGACGCCAAGGTGGGCGTCACCCCCGAATCGTCGGGTGTCGTCGAGCCCGGCACGGTCATCACGGCCAACGTGGCGGGCGGCAGCGAGGTCTTCCTGCTCGGCAACCGCGAGATCGCCGCCAACAGCGACCTCGACGTCTACAGCGAGAAGAGCCCTCTGGGCGAGGCCATCCTCGGCCTGAAGGTCGGCGAGAAGACGAGCTACACGGCCCCCAACGGCAAAGAGATCGCGGTCGAGATCGAGAAGGTCGAGACCTACGCCGGCCAGTAGGTGCCCGCAGCTCACCGTTACCCGCTTACATCACGCTCGAAGCCCCGGCCATCACCGGGGCTTCTTGCATGCGAGCGGGCACGACTCGGACAGCCTCTCAGCGCCTAGTCCTCGAGGATGTGGGGCTCGTAGCCCGCGGCCCGCAGCGTGTCGACGACATGCTGTCGGTGCTGCGGGTCGCGCGTTTCGACGCTCAGCTCGAGTTCGACCTGGCCGATCTGCAGGCCGTGGCCGTGCCGGGTGTGCAGCACCTCGATGACGTTGGCGTTCGCCGCGGCCACGAGCTCCGACGTGCGCGCCAGCTGGCCCGGGCGGTCGGGCAACGGGATGCGCAGCGTCAGGTAACGATCGGATGCCGCCAGCCCATGCGCGATCACGCGCTGCATCAGCAGCGGGTCGATGTTGCCGCCCGAGAGGATCAGCGCGGTGGGCCCCGACGCCGTCACCTTGCCCGCCAGCACGGCCGCGACACCCGCTGCACCGGCCGGCTCGACGACCATCTTCGCGCGCTCCAACAGCACCAGCAGGGCCTTGGCCATGTCGTCCTCGGTGACCGTGACGACCTCGTCGACATAGTCGCGGATGATCTCGAAGTTCAACGCTCCGGGCCGGCCGACGGCGATGCCATCCGCGATGGTCGGGTTGACCGTGATGGTGGTGGGCTCCCCCGAGGCGAGCGACGGCGGATAGGCGGCGGCGTTCTGGGCTTGCACACCGATGACGCGCACGACGCGACCATCCTTGGCCGCCCGCTGCTTGACCGCCGCGGCGACACCCGCGATGAGGCCGCCACCGCCGATCGGAACGACGACCGTCTCGAGGTCGGGCACGCTCTCATAGATCTCGAGGCCGAGCGTTCCCTGGCCGACGATGATGTCGGGGTGATCGAACGGCGGGATGAAGATGGCGCCCGTCTCTTCGGCGTAGGCGGCGGCCGCGCGCAGGGCCTCGTCCACGGCCGTGCCGCCCAGCACGACCTCGGCGCCGTAGTTCTTGGTGGCCTGCAGCTTCGGCAGCGGCACGCCCATGGGCATGAAGATGGTCGAGCGGATGCCGAGCTCACGCGCCGCGAACGCCACACCCTGGGCGTGGTTGCCGGCCGACGCCGCCACGACACCCCGTGCGCGTTCCTCGGCGGTGAGTTGCGACATCCGGTTGTAGGCGCCGCGGATCTTGTAGGAGCCCGTGCGCTGCAGGTTTTCGCACTTGAGGTAGACGGGCTGGCCGAGCAATTCGGCGAGATAGCGGGATGATTCGAGCGGCGTGTCCTGAGCAACCTTCGCCACGACGGCACGCGCCGCCTCGAACTGCTCGAGCGTGGCGATCAGACCGCGTTCAGACGCAGATCCGGTGTCGGCGGCAGCTTCGGAGAGCCCACCGCCCACCGATTCGGCCACGAGCTCGTCTTCGACATAGGTGCGGGAATCTTGCGTGTCACTCATTCGGGAGCCTGAGCGCCTTTCTTGCGAGCGGATGACCCGACGTGCGGGTTCCGCGGAACGGTTTGCCAGAGCGCAGAGCCCGGGACGACCTGGGGAGATAGCCCCGGCGTCTT
Organism: Okibacterium fritillariae; assembly: GCF_052783725.1. Classification (NCBI taxonomy): domain Bacteria; kingdom Bacillati; phylum Actinomycetota; class Actinomycetes; order Micrococcales; family Microbacteriaceae; genus Okibacterium; species Okibacterium fritillariae. The sequence goes on along the minus strand of NZ_CP199917.1, from coordinate 1,139,082 downwards.
CCAGACCCCGCTCGCGACGTAGCGCACCATCACGTTGATGACGGCGGCGATCGGAACCGCGAAGAGAGCGCCGGGGATGCCGGCTAGAAGGGTGCCGCCGGCCACGACGAGCACGACGGCGAGCGGGTGCACCTTGACGGCGCTGCCCATGAGCAGGGGTTGCAACACATGGCCCTCGACCTGCTGCACGAGCAGGACGATGCCGAGCATGATGAGCGCGATCACCCAGCCGTTGTAGACCAGGGCGATGAAGACCGCGACGGCGCCCGTGACGACGGCTCCGACGATGGGCACGAAGGCACCGAGGAACACGAGCACGGCGATGGGGGCCGCGAGCGGCACCCCGAGCGCGAAGGCACCGATGCCGATGCCGGCGGCGTCGATCGTGGCGACGAGAATCTGGGTGCGGGCGTAGTTGGTGAGCGTGAACCATCCGGCCTTGCCGGCACCGTCGACGGCGCTGCGCGCGCGGCGCGGCATAAGGCGCACGACCCACCGCCAGATTCCCCGGCCGTCGATCAGGATGAAGAGCAGGCAGAAGAGCGACAGGAACAGGCCCGTGGCCACGTGACCGAGGGTCGAACCGATCGAGAGCGCGCCGCTGACCAGCACTTGCGAGTCTTGTTGGATCGACCCGAAGAGGCCCTGGATCCACGCGTTGATGTCGGCCTCGGTGATGTGCAGCGGCGACTGCAGCAGCATCTCTTTGAGATCGTCGAAGGACTGCACCGTGCGATCGCGCACCTCACCGAATTGGCGGGAGATCTGCCAGATCGCCAGCGCGAGCAGCCCCGAGACAGCGACGAGCGCGCCCAGCATGGCGGCCGCGATGGCCAGACCGCGCGGCCACTTGTGTCGGTGCAGGAAGTTCACGAGCGGCGTGAGCAGAGCGGCCACGAGCACGCCGATGAGCAGCGGAATGACGATCAACCGCAGCTGGATGACCAGGAAGACGGCGAGCGCCGTGACCCCCGCGATGACCAGGATGCGCCAACCCCACGCCCCCGCGATGCGCATGCCGCGCGGCACCGCGTCCTCATCGACACCAGAGTCTTCGACCACGACGACGTGCTCGTCGGACGGGGTCTGGAACAGGCGCTGCCACCAACTGCTCTTCGTCGTGTCGCTCATCGCTCAAGTCTAGGAGTAGGGCCATACCGATGGGGCTATACCGGATGCCTCAGAACGGCCGCCGCGCGTGTCGGTGGCCGACGATACGCTGGCCCCCATGAGGGAACAGGGGCGCCCATGACCGAGACGGTGTCGATCGCGAGCGCGCGACGCATCGCGCTGGCCGCGCAGGGCTTCGGTCGCCCAGTGCCGGCGAGCGTCGGAACGCGCCAGCTGACGGGTGCCCTCGACCGGCTCGGCGTCTTACAGATCGACTCGGTCAACGTGTGGGAGCGCAGCCACTACCTGCCCGTCTTCGCGCGCCTGGGCGCCTACGACAAGTCGCTGCTCGACGCGATCACGCTCGCGCCCCGCGCCCGCTACCTCGAATACTGGGGCCACGAGGCCACGTTCATGCGGCGCGAGATGCTGCCCCTCTTCCAGTGGCGCATGGATCGTTACCGCGACCGCGCGCTGGCCGACTCCGACGGCTGGGTGCGCGAGAACCGCGCCACGCTCGATTGGCTCCTGGCCGAGATCGAGCGCGGCGGCCCGCGCGCGGCCAGCGACATCGAGCACGAGGACAACGTGCGCCAGGGGCCGTGGTGGGGGTGGTCCGACGTGAAGCGCGGGCTCGAGGTGTTGTTCCGCAGCGGCGAGCTCGTCTCCGCGGGCCGCAAGGGGTTCGAGCGGCGCTACGCCCTACCCGCCCAAGTCCTCCCGTCCGAGATCACGTCCCGTGTCGTGTCCAAACCGGATGCCATCCGCGAGCTCGTCGCCCACGCGGCCCGGGCCCACGGCATCGGCACACTCGACGACATCGCCGACTACTTCCGCCTGCCCTCGGCCGACACGCGCGAGGCCATCCGCGACCTGGTCGACGCGGGCGAGCTGCTGCCCGTCGCCGTCGAGGGGTGGACTCAGGGCGGCAAACCCCGTGCGGCGTGGCTGCACCGTGACGCCCGACGCCCGCGGCGCATGGATGTCGATGCCCTCCTCTCCCCCTTCGACCCCGTCGTCTGGGCCCGCAGTCGCGCCCTGCGGCTCTTCGACTTCCACTACCGCATCGAGATCTACACGCCCGAGCCGAAGCGCGTCCACGGCTACTACGTGCAGCCCGTGCTGATCGACGGCGTGCTCGCCGGCCGCGTCGACCTGAAGAACGACCGGCAGAGCAAGACGTTGCTCGTGCAATCGGCGTGGCGCGAGCCATCCGCACCGCCCGAGACCGCCGACAAGCTCGCCGCGTTGCTGCGGCGGGCCGCCGAGTGGCAGGGACTCGAGAAGATCTCGGTGCGCGAACGAGGAACCCTCAGCGGCGATCTGCGAGGCGCCCTCGGAGACGCGCTCAGCCACTAAAGCGTCTGTGCCGAGTGGCGGATGGGGAGAAGTGCCCATGACATCCGCGTGTTTTCGGGCTTCTTACCCTCTTTCAGGGGTGCGAAAACTGCTACGTTTGCCACGACGCACCGAACACTGAGGACGAGTGATTGCCATGGCAGACGAAGAGCGCCCCGACCAGCAGGGGCAGAACGAGAACACCCACCGGCCCGAGAACGGCGAACAGCACGCCGGCTCGACGCCGCCGCCGATCCCGCCGCAGGGGCAGCAGCCCTTCGTGCCGCCGGTCCCCGGCCAGCAGGGCCAGCAGGGCCAGCAGGGCTACGGTGCGCAGCAGCACGGCCAGCAGGCCTACGGTGCGAACCAGAACCAGCAGGGGCAGCCGCCGTACAGCGCAGGCCAGCAGGGCCAGCAGGGCCAGCCTCAGCCTCCTTACGGCGCGGGGCAGCCTGGCCAGCAGGGCCAGTCCGGCCAGGCGTCCTCCGGCGCAGGTCAGTCCGACCCCTCGCAGTCGCAGCCTCAGCCGCCCTACGGCGCCGGCCAGTCCGGTCAGCCTCAGCCGCCCTACGGAGCGGGTCAGCCGCAGCCGCCGTACGGCGCGCAGCCCGGACAGGGTCAGCCCGGTCAGCCCGGACAGCCTCCCTACGGCGCCGGCCAGCCGGGTCCGTACGCTGGTCAGCCTGGTCAGCCTGGTCAGCCCGGCTACGGCGCCGCCTACTTCCCGGCAGGTGGCCCCGGCCCCCAGAAGCCGCGCATGGATCCTAAGAAGAAGAAGCGCGTCATCCTGCTCAGCGTGATCGCTGCGGCCGTCGTGCTGCTGCTCGGCATCGGTGGCATCGTGACCGCGGTCATCGTGGGCGCGAACAACGGCCCCGAGGCGCTCGTGCGCAACTACCTCACCGCGATCAGCCAGGGTAAGGCCGAGGAAGCCAACAAGCTGGTCGACCCGGGTCTCGGCGAGGAAGAAACCGTTCTCCTCACCGACGACGTGTTGCGCGAATCGCCCGAGTTCATCTCGAAGCCCAAGGTGTCCCGCATCTCGTCGAGCCGCGACAGCGCCTACGCGTCGGTCACCTACGTGCTCGACGGCCGCACCTACGACGCCACGCTCGACCTGAGCAAGGACGACGGTAAGTGGACCATCGACAAGCCGTTGCTGTCGACGATCTACATGTACTCGTCGACCAACACGAAGGCCAGCGTCAACGGCACCACCGTGGACTTCACCGACAAGGGCAGCATCCAGGCCTACCCCGCCGTGTACGACATCGGCGCTCCCGAGGGCGACCTCTTCGAAGCCGAGGCCCAGACCTTCACGGCTGGCACCGGCGGCAAGGCGAACTACGAAGGCATCGAGCTCGGCCTCAAGCCGACGAAGGCCCTCACGGACGCCGTGCAGAAGGAAGTCAACGCGCACCTCGACGAATGCGTCGCCTCGACCGACACCAACCCCGAGGGCTGCGGACTGCGCATCCCCACCTACCTCGACTTCTCCTCGGTGTCGAGCGTCGCCTACAAGGTCAACACCTACCCGACCGTGACGGTCGACGAGAACGGACGCTACTTCGAGTCCGGCGAGGGTGACGTGGGGGCGACCGTCAACGGCACCAAGTTCGACGGTTCCGCCGGAACGGTCGAATACGGTTCCGACGACTGGGGTCCCTCCGGCAAGATCAACATCGACGCCGACCAGAAGGTCTCGCTCGAGTTCTACTAAACCGCCGGGCCGCTGAGAGGCGGCGCTGCGGGCAGGCACAAAGGGGCGGTTCGAACCGAGAGGTTCGGACCGCCCCTTTGTCGTCGGCGCGCAAGGCCCGGCGACGAACTGGCAGGTCTAGAAGCCGCCACCCATGGTGCGCAGACGCTCGACCCGATCGGGGATGGGCGGGTGCGTGGCAAAGAGGCGATCCATGACGCCGGGCTTCATGGGGTCGGCGATCCACAGGTGCGCCATCGAGCTGTTCTGCTTCTGCATGGGCCGACCGTAGGCGGCGAGTTTCTGCAGGGCGCTGGCCAGCGCTTCGGGGTGACGCGTCGTGAGAGCGCCCGTGGCGTCGGCCAGATATTCGCGCTGACGCGAGATCGCCAGCTGCACGACCGTGGCCACGAGGGGCGCCACGAGCATGGCGACGAGGCCGACGATCATGATGACCGGGTTGCCGCCGCCGTTGTTGTTGTTGCGGTTGCCGCCGAAGAAGGCCATGCGCAGGAACATATCCGAGATGAAGCCCACCGCGACGACGAGCCCGAAGACCACCATCGACACACGGATGTCGTAGTTGCGCACGTGACCCAGCTCGTGCGCCATGACGCCCTCGAGCTCGGGATCGGTCATGAGGTCGAGCAGGCCGGTGGTCGCCGCGACCGAGGCGTGCTGCGGGTCGCGACCCGTGGCGAAGGCGTTCGGCGCCGGGTCGTTGATGATGTAGACCTTGGGCATCGGGGTGCCCGTGGCGATCGATAGGTTCTCGACGATGCGGTAGAGCCGCGGGTTGTCGCGCTTCTCGATCTCTTGCGCGCCCGACACCGCGAGCGCCTGCTTCGCCGCGAAGAAGTACTGGAACAGCGCGTAGGCCGAGGCCCCGAGAATCGTGAAGATCACGATGGTCGGGCTGTTGTAGATATAGCCGGCGAGCCAGCCGAGCCCGCCGATGATCAGCAGGAAGAACACGATGATGAAGACCGTGTTCCGTTTATTTTTCGCAATAGCGCGGTACATCTAGACCTCGTCGATCAGGGCGGGCCGGATGCCGCGACTAGAACTGCACGCGCGGGGGCTCTGCGATGGCCGCGCTGTCGGTGACCTCGAAGAACTCGCGCTCAGAGAAGCCGAGGTTCTTGGCGAACAGGTTGTTGGGGAACACCTTGATCTTGGTGTTGAGCTCGCGCACGCCACCGTTGTAGAACCGGCGGGACGCCTGGATCTTGTCTTCGGTGTCGACCAGCTCTCCCTGCAACTGCAGGTAGTTCTGCGACGCCTGCAGCTGCGGGTAGGCCTCGGCCACGGCGAAGATCGACTTCAGGGCCTGCTGCATGTGGTTCTCCGCCACGGATGCTTCAGCGGGGCTGGCGGCGCCGAGCGTCTCTGCGCGGGCCTTCGTCACGTTCTCGAACACCGACTTCTCGTGGGCGGCATAGCCCTTCACGGCTTCGATGATGTTCGGGATGAGGTCGGCGCGGCGTTTCAGCTGAACCGTGATGTCGCTCCAGGCCTCGTCGACGCGAACGTTGAGGGTGACGAGGGAGTTGTAGGTGACCCAGAAGTAGATGCCGATCACAGCGACCAGGGCGACGACGATGAGTACCGGGATGAGCCATTCCATGGCCTGGGCTCCTAAAAGTTGTGAGGCAGAAAAAGGTGCGGGTGTGGCAATACTAATGGCCCCTGTCCGAGTGTCGGCTGTGTTTCGGCCAGGGCTCGGCTCGGCATCCGCTGAGACCGGAAGAGTGAGGAGAGCGCGGTCATGCGTCGGAGAAAGGCCGGGCGGGCTGGGAAATACGTCCAAACGCGGCGAGTGGGTTGCGGGAAACGCGGATGGCTGGGCTAAATGGTATGTAGTGGGGATTTCACGTATCAACCGAGCGGCACCGGCCCGGGCGCAGTCGTCTGAGGCGCGCTCGGCGATCCTGGGGCAGACGCCGGTTGCGACATCCTCTCGCTTTCGCGGCATTCTCGGCGTCGCACTCGCCGCGTTGATCGTGCTGACGGGCGCGTCGGTGTTTGCCGGAACCTCCGCGGCCTTCGCCGAGTCGACGCCCAGCCCCGCGCCTCCGGCGACGGCTCCCGCGCCGCTGCCGGCGCCCACCATCACGTCTCCCGCGCCGGGCACCTTCGTCAACGGCACGAGCGTGCGCGTGCAGGGCACCAAGGCGCCGGGCACGAGCATCCAGATTCTCGCGGGACCGGGGCAAGACAGCCTGTGCCAGGTGTCGGGCGATGCGGGGACGACCTTCGACTGCATCGTGCCGGTGTCGCAGAGTGGGCGTCAGTACGTGCTCACGGCCGTGCAGTACGGCGGCGGACAGACCGAGAACCAGCGCGCGTCGGTGACCATCCAGGCGCTCATGCCGCCCACCGTGAACCCGCAGAGCGGTACGACGCCCGGGCCCATCAGCGGAAAGGGCTACCCGGGCGCGACCGTGACGGTGGCCTCGAACGGAAACGTGTTCGCCACGACGACCGTCACGAACGCCGGCACGTGGGGCGCGACCATCCCCGACTCGACCCCGTCGGGCACCTATAACATTCAGGCGACGCAAGCCTTCACCCCGGGGGGTGCCGCGTCACGACCGAGCACGAGCGTGCCGATCCGGGTCGAGATCGAGAGCATCCCGGCGCCGACCATCACGTCGCCGACCAACGGGCAGAGCGTGTCGCCCGCGAACGCCACCTACTCGGGCACCGGCACAGACGGTCTCACCGTGATGGTCAATGCCGGCAACGAGCAGGGCGAGCGGCTCGTGTGCACCGCGACCGTCTCGGGCGGGCGCTGGAGCTGCTCGGGGGTGGGCATGCCGTCGGGTGCCGCCACACTGATCGCGCTGCAGACCGACGGTAAGAACCTGCCGGCCTCGAGCGTTCCCGTGAGCGTGAACTATGGCGCGGCATCCGGATCGGGTGGCACGCCGACGGCGCCGGGAACGCCCGGCAGCACGCCCCAGGCGCCGGGCACGAAGACTCCCGCGCCCACAGCAGCCCCCGCGCCCGGGTCGACCGCGACGCCCGCGCCCGCTCCGGCGACGCCCGGTCAGACGCCCAGCGAAGGAGCCACTCCCCCAGGCGGAGGCGGCGGCCTGCAGGAGAACGGCGGCACGTGGGCCGACAGCACGCCCTTCACCAACGCCCTGCAGCCCACATCCGGTGTGCTGTTCACGGCTGAGTGGTGGCGAGCCGTCGCGCTGGCCGCCGGAGCCATCGCGCTCCTGCTCGTGCCCGCGCGGTTGCTCGCGAACATCGTCGCCGCGCGCATTTCGCCCGTGCGGCGCCACGGCCACGGCATCTCACACTTCACGGGGCGCAACCGCTCGGCCGCCGAATTCGACCGTGCTCCCGAGCTGCCGAGCCCCGGCGTGTGGGTGACGGGTGCCTTCGGCATCGTCATGACGGCGATCCTGGTGATGCTGGCCAACCCGATCGAGGGCCAGCCCGGATATCTGCGGCTGCTGCTCGCCTCGGTGATTGCCCTGCTGCTCGTCAACGCGGCCGGAACCCTCGTGCCCGTCGTGCTCGCGCGGTGGTGGAAGGCCGGGCCCGCCACCATCAAACTCGCTCCGCGCTATCTGATCGCCGTCGCCGCGGCATCCGCCCTGTCTCGGCTGCTCGAACTGCAGCCCGCCATCCTGTTCGGGCTCGTCTTCACCGTCAGCCTCGTCAGCGTGATCGGTGCCGAGCTGCGCGGCAAAGTGGCCCTCGCCCGCATCGCCGCCGTGTTCTCGGTGGGCGTGGTCGGGTGGGTCGCTACCGGCTTAATCGGTCAGCCGTCGGGCTTCTGGGGCGCGCTCGGTTCTGAGATCGCCGGAATCACGGCCATGGCGGGCGTCGGATCGGCCGCCATCATGCTGATCCCGCTGGGGCAGCTGAGCGGGCGCGCGATCTACTCGTGGTCGAAACCGCTATGGATGGCTGTGACCCTCATGATGTTCACGGCGCTGTTCCTGCAGCTCGGGCCCGTGATCGACAGCTGGCAGGGTGGGGTGGCCGCATCGGTCGCCGTGTTGCTGGCCGTGGGATTCGGTGCGGTCTCGCTGTCGCTGTGGCTGTGGCGGCGCTACGTTCAGCCCGCGCTGCGCTGAGCGGCGACCGGGCACGGCACCTGAGTGCGCGCCGGGACGGCCCGCCGTGTGCGACACGAGCCACAGGCCGCAAGCCGCAAGCCGCGGACCGCGGACCGCGAACCGCGAAGTGAGTTCTAGCGGTCGCCGAAGACGACCGGCAGGCCGCTCTGGTGCCAGGCCGTGATGCCGCCGGAGATGTTGACGGCGTCGTAGCCCTGCTGCTCGAGGTAGTCGGTGACGCGCGCGCTGCGGCCGCCCGAGTGGCAGAGCACGTAGACCGTGGAGTCATCCGGAATCTTGTCGAGGTTCTCGGTGAGGGTGCTCATGGGCACGTGCGTGGTGCCGTCGACATGCGCCTCGGCCCACTCGTCGTCCTCGCGCACGTCGATGATGCGGGGGGTGTCGATGGCCTGCAGGTCGCTGGGGGTGATCTCCTTCATAGGTTCATCCTGTCACGCGATGTCGGTGGCTGCGGCGAGAATAGGGGGATGTTCCTCGTGCTCGATCGCCTGCCCGGCGGTTCGGCGCGCCTCACCGAGGTCGACGACGCGGGGGTCGTGCTCGACAGCATGACGCTCGGCGCCGACGAGGTTGCGCGCGAGGTCGACCGGCGGGAGCGCGTGGCGGACGCGGCCGCGGCGATCGGTGCGGATGCGGGAGCCGGTGCTGATACGAGTGCTGGTGCCGATACGAGTGCTGGTGCCGCCCAGAGCCGCGGCGCGAGCCCAGCCGCCGCCCGGCCGCGCTGGGTGTGGGACGACACCTCGGTTTGGTATGGCGAGCTGCTGCAACGGGGTGTGCTCGTCGAACGCGCCTGGGACCTGCGCCTGTGTCGCACCATCCTGCGCCGTGCGGTCTCGACGCGCGCGAGCCGTCTGCACGCGTCCCCCCTGGATGCGTGGGACGCCCCGCCCGCCTTCGTTCGACCTTCCCGCGGAGAAACGCTCTTCGACGGCCTGCTCGACGACGACGCTCCGGCCGATTCCGGGCTGTCGGCGCTCGACGAATTGCAGCGGCAGCTCGACGCGCTCGCGTCGTGTTCCGAGCCCGGTCGACTGCGGCTGCTGCTCGTCGCCGAGTCGACGGGCGCGCTGATCGCCGCCGAGATGCGGCACAGCGGGGTGCCGTGGCGGACTGATGTGCACGACCGGCAGCTGGCGGACATCCTGGGCCCCCGCCCCACCCACAACGGGCGGCCCGAGAAGCTCGAACGCCTGGCCGACGAGATCCGCGTTCTGCTCGGTGCGCCGCAGCTGAACCCCGATTCGCAGCCCGAGCTGTTGCGGGCGCTCCGGCAGGCGGGCCTCGGCGTGACGTCGACGAGCAAATGGGAGCTGGGCGAGCTCAAGCATCCGGTGATCGAGCCCCTGCTGCGATACAAGAAGATGTCCCGGCTGTTGGGCGCCAACGGCTGGGCCTGGATGGATGCGTGGGTGCGCGACGGCCGGTTCCACCCCGACTATGTGGTGGGCGGTGTCGTGACGGGACGGTGGGCCACCTCGGGAGGCGGCGCGCTGCAACTCCCCGCGCAGATCCGTTCGGCCGTGCAAGCCGACGACGGCTGGAAACTGGTCGTCGCCGACGCCGCCCAGCTCGAACCGCGCATCATCGCCGCCATGTCGCGCGACACCGCGATGGCCGACGCCGGCCGCGAGCGCGACCTCTACCAGGGCCTCGTCGACGCGGGTGTCGTCGACACCCGACCGCACGCCAAGCTCGCTATGCTGGGCGCCCTCTATGGCGCGACCTCGGGCGAGAGCGCGCGACTCATGCCGCGTCTGCTGAAGGCCTACCCGAAAGCCACGGGGCTCGTCGAGGCTGCCGCGCGAGCCGGCGAGGCGGGCGAGCAGGTGAGCACGTGGCTGGGGCGCAGTTCGCCCCTGCCGTCGGATGAGTGGCGCGAGGTGACCCGGCTCATCGGGCAGGAGGGCACCTCCCCCGCCGATGAGAAGCGCGCCCGCCAGGTGGCTCGCGACTGGGGTCGCTTCACACGCAACTTCGTGGCGCAGGGCACCGCGGCCGAGTGGGCGATGTGCTGGATGGCAGGGCTGCGGTTGCGCCTGCGCTCCCTGCGCACGGCCGAAGGAACGCCGCAGCTCGTGTTCTTCCTGCACGACGAGGTGATGGTGCACGCGCCCGCCGCGGTGGCCGACGACGTCGCATCGGCCGTGCGCGAATCGGCCGCCGAGGCCGGTCGCCTGCTGTTCGGCGGGTTCCCCATCGACTTCGCACTCGAGGTGGCGATCGCCGACAACTACGCCGAGGCGAAGTGACGGCTGCGCACACGCCCATCCTGGCGGCCGCTAGCGCGTACTAACCCAGTGTCGGAAGCGATGCAAGACCCCCGTTTGGCGAGATAATCTCACCTATGGTCTCGTCATGGGCATTTCGAAGAAGACCACCACCCTCGCCACCGTCGCCGCCGCAGCCGTCGTGGTGGGGCTGACCGCCCTCCCGGCAGATGCGGCCACGACCACGCGGTGGGCCGACTTCACGGATCTCACCGGCCCGGCCGGCGCTCAGACCGGAGCCCTGAGCCTCGGCATCGGGGCGTTCCCGAACGCGACCATCGCGACGGACGCAGGCACCCGGAACGCGGGAGTCGTGTCGGGTGCCACCACCTGGCTCTCGCCGACGACCCCCGTGGGGTCAAAATACGGAACGTCGCGAAACCAGGAGTACCTCAACCTTCCCGCCACGACATCCAATGGCCCGTCGACCACCACGTACACCTTCGACACCGCGACGCCGACGGCCGGCTGGGCGCTCGTCCTCGGCGATATCGACGCCGACGCCGTGCGCGTGAGTGCCACGACCGCCACCGGTGCCACCGTGTCGGCTGCCCAACTGAACTACCGAGGCGGCTTCAACTACTGCGCCAACAACGGCACAGGCGAGCCGTCCTGCACCGGCTCGGCGACCGATGTGCCCACGTGGGACCCGGCGACCGCGACCCTTACCGGCAACGACGGCGCCGCAGACACCTCGGGCGCGGCCGGATGGTTCGAGCCCACGGCGGCCATCAAGACGCTGACCTTCTCGTTCACGAGCCGAAGCGGTTTGCCGATCTTCCAGACCTGGTTCACCGGCCTCGCCCGGGACATCAGCGGGTCGGTCACGTCGACCGCTGACGGTGGCTCGGCCTACGCGGGGGCGACGCTGACCCTGACCGATGCAAACGGTGACGCCGTCGCGACCACGACATCCGACGCGTCGGGGGCCTACGCGTTCCCCGGCTACACCGCGGCCCCCGGTTACACCGTCGCCGTGGAGGTGCCCACCGGTTCGACCCCGAACGGATCGTCGAGTCGCGGTGTCGATCTCACCACGCAGGATGCCGCCAACGTGAACTTCGAGCTCGCACCCCCGGTCGTCGCCCCGTCGGGAACGATCGCCGGTTCCGTGCTCGACGAGGACGGCGCGCCCGTGCCCGACGTCACCATCGACCTCGACGGAGCCCTCGCCGACGTCACGACGACGACCGATGATGACGGCACCTACGACTTCGCCGGCCTCGATGTCGGCGATTACACGGTAACCGCGACGGCACCGGATGACTTCGAATTCGACGGTCCGGCGGCGCAGACGGTGAGCGTCGACAACGCCGGAGCGGCGGTCACTGTGCCCGCCTTCCGACTCGCGGCCGTCATCGCCGAGCCCACGCCTACGCCTACGCCTACGCCCGATCCCACCGCGACCCCCGCGCCGACAACGGTGCCGAGTCCGTCCGACGCCCCCACTGCTGCGCCGGCTCCCGGGACCGTCGGTGGCCGACCGGGATCCGGCTCGTTGCCGGCGACGGGTGCTGAGACCCTCCCCGGTCTGACGATCACCGCCAGCCTCCTCCTCGGACTCGGCGCCCTGGTCGCCCTGGGCTCGGGCTCCGCGGCAGCTCGACGCCGCCGCGTCCACGCTCGCACCGAACGCTAGACCGGCAGACGGAACGCGGCGCCACCCACCCTGTGGTGCCGCGTTCCGTCCCTCCGGGGCCGGCCGTCTCCGCCCCGAACCGGGGGTATGCGAAAGACGCCGCATGCTGTTGTCTGATGATGTGTCCGATTCGACGCCGCCAGCTGTTGCGAAACGTTATCGGAGCCCCCAGGCACGGCCGACGGTGACCGACATCTACTCCTCCGATTCCGGATGGACGAGAGCACCGGGCGCTCCGCGTTTAACCCTCTCCCTCGCCGCCGAGTTGCGCGCACAGGGCGTGACCATGGTGCGCACCCGGTGGCGGTTCACGACCAAGGAGTTCACGATCGCGTCGCTGATCCCGCCGGACTAGCCCGGCAGGCGGCCGAGGCCGTCGACGACCGGGATGGCGGCGAGCAGACGCTGCGTGTAGGCATCCTGAGGGTTGGTCCACACGCGATCGACGGGCCCGCGCTCGACGATCTTGCCCGCGCTCATGACGGCGACATCGTCGGCGATCACGCGCACCACCGACAGGTCGTGGCTGATGAACAGCAGCGCCGCGCCCGTCTCGACCGCCAGCTTGCGCATGAGTTTCGCGACGCGCGCCTGCAGCGAGGCGTCGAGCGAGGCGATGGGCTCGTCGCCGATCAACAGTTCGGGCCCGGCCGCGATGGCCCGCGCGATGGCGATGCGCTGACGCTGACCACCCGAGAACTGGTGCGGATAGCGGTCGCGGCTCGAGGCATCCAGTTCGACGTGTTCGAGCAACTGCGCCACATTCCAGGCGTCACGATCGGGGTTCACGCGCAGACCGTCCTCGATCTGGCTGCCGATGGTGCGGCGGGGGTTGAGCGACGCGAACGGGTTCTGGAACACCATCTGGATGCGCATGAGCGCGGGGTCGCGTTTGCGCAGGCCGAGCTTGCCGATGCGCTGACCGTTGAAGCTGATCGAACCGGCCGACGTGGGTTCGAGACCGCAGACCGCGCGCGCCAACGTGGACTTGCCGCATCCGGATTCACCGACCAGGCCGAGCACCTGGCGGGGTTCGAGGTCGAAGCTCACCCCGTCGACGGCGTTGAGGGTGCCGCGGCCGGGCAGCTTGTAGGTGACGCGCACGTCGTCGAGCGAGAGCAGAGTCATGACAGACCGCCTTCGGTAGGTGCTGCATCCGACGCATTCGCCGCAGAAGACGTATCGGGCGAATGGGCCGCATCGGGCGCATCGGCAGCGTCGGGCAGGGCCTCGATGAGCGCTCGGGTATAGGGATGCTGCGGATCGGTGATGACCTGGAACCGTGAGCCGTGCTCGACGATCTCCCCCATGCGCATGACCGCGATCGTGTCGGCCAGCGCCGACATCACGCCGAGGTCGTGCGTGACGAGGATGATCGCGATGCCCAGTTCGTCGCACAGCGTGCGCAGCAGCCGCAGGATTCCGGCCTGAACAGTGACGTCGAGCGCCGTCGTGGGCTCGTCGGCGATCAGCACCGACGGCTCGCACATGAGCGCCGACGCGATGGCGATGCGCTGCAACTGCCCACCCGAGAACTGGTGCGGGTACTTGCGCAGCGCAGCTTCGGGGCTCGGCACGGCCACGAGACCGAGCATCTCGAGCGCCCGCTGCTTCGCGACCTTCTTCGACGCGCCGGTGTGGTGCCGATAGTGGTCGATGAGCTGCGCCTCGATCGTGAGCATGGGGTGCAGGCTCGCGGTCGGGTCTTGGAAGATCATGGCGATCTTGGCGCCGCGGTATTCGTTCATGGCGCGCTGCTTGAGCTGCGTCAATTCGACGTCCTCGAAGCGGATGCTGCCACCCACGTTCGCGCCCGCGGGCAGCAGCCCGCACACGGCGAGCCCCGTCATGGTCTTGCCCGACCCCGATTCGCCCGCGAGCCCCGTGATCTGGCCGGCCGGCACCTCGAGGTCGATGCCGCGCAGGATCTGCTTCTCGGCATCCCCCCGCCCGAAGCTGAGGGTCAGTCCTTGAATGGTGATTCCGGATGCGCTCACAGCGCCCTCCCCTGAACGGCTTCCTGCGAGCGCGGGTCGAGCGCGTCCCGCAACGCGTCGCCCAAGAAGTTGAAGGCGAGCACGACGGTGAGAATGGCGAGGCCCGGGAAAGCGGCGATCCACCACGAGGAGAAGTTCTGCACGCCATCCGACACCATGGCGCCCCAGTCGGGCGTGGGCGGCACGGCGCCGAGCCCCAGGAAGGAGAGGCCGGAGAGCAGCAGGATCGCCGTGCCCACGTCGAGCGTGGCGAGAACGACCACGGGTGACACGACGTTCGGCAGGATGTCCTTGCTGAGCGACGTGAACGGGCCGTTGCCCAGCAGGCGCCCGGCCACCACGTATTCGGCGTTGCGCGCACCCAGCACGAGTGAGCGCGTGACGCGGGCATAGGCCGGCCACGACACGATGAGCATGGCTATGACGGCATTGGTCAGGCTGGGCCCGAGCGATGCGGCGATGACCATGGCCAGGATGATGGTCGGGAACGCGAACACCAGGTCGGCGATGCGCATGATGGTCTCGTCGAGCGCCTTGCCGAAGTAGCCGGCGATGGCGCCCAAGACCGAGCCGATGAGCATGGCGAAGATCACGAGCATGAGGGCGAGCGGGATCGACACCTGCGCGCCGCTGATGACGCGCGACAGGACGTCGCGCCCCACCTGGTCGGTGCCGAACCAGTGCGCGGCGCTCGGTGCCTGTAGCCGGTCGAAGTCCTGCGCCAGGGGGTCGAACGGGCGGATGAGGGGTGCGAACACGGCGACCAGCAGCCAGAAGGCCACGATGACGCCGCCCGTGATGGCGAGCGGCGTGCGCAGCTGCTTCGAGATGCGCAGACGCGAGCGGCGCTTGGTCTGAACGGCCAGGACGTCGGTCATGCCACCCTCACTCTCGGGTCGATGAAGCCGTAGAGCACGTCGACCAGGAAGTTGAGGCCGATGTAGACGAAGCCCACGACGAGGCCCACGCCCATGATGGCGGGAAGGTCGAGCTTGGTGGCGGCCGAGTAGGCGTACTCGCCGAGGCCGTGCCACGAGTAGACCTTCTCGACGAGCACGGTGCCCGACAGCAGCGAGCCGAAGGCGACACCCAGCACCGTGATGATGGGCACGAGGGCGCCGCGCAGCACATAGCGCGTGACGACGACGCGGCCGGGCAGCCCCTTGGCGCGGGCGGCGCGCACGAAGTCGAGGTCGAGCACCTCGAGGATGGCCGAGCGGGCGAACCGCGTGAGCAGGCCGATCGTGTACAGCGCCAGAACCGAGGCGGGCAGGATGAGGTGAGCCACGGCATCCAGGAACGTGTCGACCTGCCCGGCGAGCAACGAATCGACCGTGAACAGCCCCGTCACCGTGGGCGGCGGGATGGCCGCGGGCGACAGGCGGCCCGAACCCGGGAACCAGTGCAGCTGCGAGAAGAAGACGAAGTAGACCACGAGCGCGAGCCAGAACGACGGCACCGAGATGCCGATGAGGCTCACGACGCGGATCATCTGGTCGGTGATGGTGCGACGCTTCAGGGCCGCCCACATGCCGAGGCCCACGCCGATGACGATCGAGATGACGATGGCGGTGAGCGCGAGTTCGGCGGTGGCGGGGAAAGCGCGGCCGAGTTCATCCGCAACGGCACCGCGCGTCTGCTGCGACGTGCCGAGGTCGCCGTGCAGCAGGTTGGTGACATACGTCACGTATTGCACGGGCAGGGGCTTGTCGAGGCCGGCGTTCTCGCGAAACTGCGCGACGATCGCCGGGTCGGCCGCGGCCTGCTCGCCGAGCGCCGCCTGGACGGGGTCGGCGGGGACGAGGTTCGTGAGCGTGAACGTGACGAGCGTGACCCCGAACATCAGCAGGACCGTGAGGCCCAGGCGGATGCCGAGGTAGCGCGCGAGCGGGTGCAGACCCGCTCGCGCGCTCTTCGTCGGTGCGGTTTTACTGGATTCCGGCAAGATCGACGGTCCAGGTGGGGTTGAGCGGCACCGTCTTGATCGAGGTCGCCGTGACCACGTTCTGGGCGGGCTGCAGCAGCGGGATGAACGGGCCGGACGCGTTCTGGGCCTTCTGCAGGTCCTGGTACGCGGTGGCGCGGGCGTCGGTGTCGGTCGCGGCGATCGCGGCGGCGGCCAGGTCGCTCACGGTCGGGTCGGCACCGGCAGCCCAGCCGGCACGCAGGCCGACGAGTTCACCGGGCGTGAAAGCCAGGTAGTTCGACGGGTCCGGGAAGTCCGGGCCCCAGTACCAGAGGCCGACGGTCTCCTTGCCGTCGCGGTAGGAGTCGAGCTCCGTGGCGACGGGTGCGGGTGCGAGCGTGACGGTGATGCCGACGCTCTTCAGCTGCGCCTGCACCGATTCGGCGATGCTCTGCAGCGACAGGCCCTGCACCGTGATGTCGTTCGGGAAGTTCAGCGTGACGGCCTCGCCGGCGTAACCGGATTCGGCCAGAGCAGCCTTGGCGGCATCGGCGTCGAACTGGTTGCCGTCCTTCGCGTCGAGCGCACCGTTGAAGATCGAGGGGATGAATCCGCCGGGGCGCACCGAACCCTCGCCCGAGAGGTCGACGATCTTGTCGTAGTCGATGCCGAGCTTGACGGCCTCGAGGAACTTGGGGTTGCTCGTGATCTTCGAGACGGACGGGTCCTGGTTCAGCAGCAGGAAGATCATGTAGCGCGAGGGGTTCGCGATGATCGAGACCTTCGAGTCGTCGAGCTCGGCCACCTGGTCGGGGTTCAGGTCGAGGGCGACCTGCGAGTCACCGGCCTCGACGTTGAGCTTCTGCGTGGGGCCCTGCACGTTGCGCAGAACGACGCGCTCGTAGGCCGGCTTCGTTCCGGTGTATTCGGGGTTCGCCGTGAAGACCACCTGCGAGGCGGCGTCGAAGGACTCCAGCTTGTAGGGGCCCGAACCGGCCGACTCCTTGTTGAGGAACGCTTCGGCGTCGTCGTCGGCCGCGGTGCTGCCGCCGTTCTTCTCCACGATCTCCTGGTTGACCACGCCGAGGGCGGGGTTCGGCAGGATGAACGGGAGCGCCGGGTTGGGCGTCGCCGACGTCAGGGTCAGCGTCGTGTCGGAAGTCTTCTCGATCGTGATGCCGTCGAGTAGGAACGAGGGGTTGCCCTTCACGCCCTGCACGCGCTGCAGCGAGAACACGGCGTCGTCGACGGTCACGTCGGTGCCGTCGGAGAACTTCTTGCCGTCCTTCATGGTCAGGGTGAGCACCGTGTTGTCGGCGTTCATCTCGTAGCTGGCGAGACCGTCGACGGGCTTCGTCACGTCGTCACCGTCGAAGGTGAGGAGCGTCTCGTAGAGCGCCTTCGCGACGATCGAGCCCGTGGTCTCGTATTCGCGGTTGGGGTCGGCGGTCTTCAGGTCGAACGACGCGTCGACGACGAGGGATTTTCCACTGGCGGCGTTATCGGTGCCGCCCGCGGAGCAGGCTGTGAGGGCGAGAGCGGCGGCGACGACGAGGCCGACCGCTGCGGTGCCGCGTCGGGTAGCGCGGCGGGAGATTGGTGACAAGGTGGTGCTCCTTATCTGGTTGGAAGGATAGGCCTGAAAGTAGTGTGTTCGCCGATCATTCGTCAATTACAGATTGCAACGTACGGAAAAAATGTCTCGAAATTCGTGCGGCGATGCCATAACCTCTCAAACACTCACCCCGAGCACCCTCCCGTCTGGACAAATGGAGAAGACGATGCAATTGGATGACACGCACGTTCGGATGCTGGAGCTGCTGCGCGAGGACGGCCGCATGTCCGTCGCGGCCCTCGCCGAACACCTGGGCATCTCGCGCTCGAACGCCTATGCCCGGTATGAGGCGTTGCTGCGCTCGGGCGTCGTGAAGGGCGTGCACGCCGAGGTGGAGCCATCCGCCGTCGGCCTCGGGGTTGCGGCCATGGTGTTCATCACGCTGCGGCAGAGCCAGTGGGCTGATTTCCGCGCGCGGTTGTCGTCGGTGCAGGAGCTCGAGTACTTCGCCGTGACGACGGGCGAGCACGACGGCATGATGCTCGTGCGGGCGCCCGATGTGGCCGCCATCCACGAGCTGGTCGCCACGCAGTTGGCGCAGTGGCCGTCGATCAAGGCGACGACGACCGTGTTCGTCATGGACGAGGAGCGGGCGCAGGTGTCGCTGCGCATGGCGCGGTCGAGCCGCACGTCGGTCGAGGATTCGGGTGAGCGGTTCGGCATGACCCGGTTCGTGCGCACGAGCGACGAGCGTGCGCAGCGGGTGCCTGAGCGGGCGCCGCGCGTGCCGGAACGCCGAGGGCGGTAGCTCGGTTCGGCTAGACCGTGACCTCGCGGCACACGCTCACGTGGAGCTGGCCGTCCGGCGTGCGGAACTCCTCGGTGAGCAACAGCGTGCCGTCGGTGTCCCGCGAGATGACGGATGTCGCGGCACCCGTCGTGGTGTTGTCGTCGTGGCCGCGGTGCACGAAGTTCACGTCGATGCGGGCGTCGCGGCGCACCCCGCAGAACCGTCCGACCGTCACGGTGTCGCCGATGTACTCCCCCCACAGCACCCCGGACTTCTCGTGATAGACGAAGCGCGTCGGTGCGCTGGCATCCACCGCGCTGGCGGTCGACGAGACCATGTCGAAAACGCGGTGGTCGAGGTCGATCGCGAGGGTGTCGGTGGTGTCGGGGAGGTTCGTTCCTGTCATGACGCTCATTGTGGAGATCGGCTCGAAGGGCTGTCAACCGCGCCGCGATCCGTCCGCCGATCGGATGGCCGGGGTCACGCGTCTGGGACGAATTTCCGAGAATCGGGCGCGGCCGCGGATGAATCGCCGATCGCGTTAGCGACGACTTGACGACTGTGCTGCCCGGATGTCTTACTGGCAGCATGTCTGCCGAACCGTTCGCGTTTCGCGATCCCCGCACCCAGCCGTTGCCCGATACCGACGCGTTCCGTTCCTACATGGCGGCGGATTGGGGGCCGGTCGATCGCCACGTCGATCTGGTCGAGGGGGCCGCGGAGTCGGCGGCGGGCCACCGCGCCGCGCTGAGCGCGCAGTTCGCGGGGCGCACGCTCGTTGTGACGTCCGGCCGGTCGGCCGTGCGGGCGAACGACACCGAGTACCCGTTCCGCGCCGACAGCGACTTCGTGTGGCTGACCGCGTGCCAGGCCGAGGGCGCCGTGCTGGTCATGACGCCGGCAGGCACCGGGCACGACGCGACGCTTTTCATTCCCGAGCCCGCCCCGCCGGGCGACGAGGTGTTCTACGGCGACGCTCTGCGCGGCGAACTGTGGATCGGGCCCGTCGCGGGTCTCGCCGACTGGTCCGCGGCGCTCGGCATCGAGGTGCGCTCGCTCGACCTGCTCGACCAGGCTCTCGACGCTCTTCCCGCCGATGCTCTCGGCGCCGGTGCGCCCGAGCCCCGAACGGCGACGCGCGTGCGGGAGTCCGGCGAGCTGCTGATGGCCCTCTCCGCCGCGAAACTCGTGAAGGACGACTGGGAGGTGGGTCAGCTGCGTGCGGCCGTCGATGCCACCGTCGAAGGCTTCCGGTCAGTCATCCGTGAACTTCCCTCCGCTCTCTCCTTCGGCGGCGAACGCTGGCTGCAGTCCACCTTCGAGCGCCACGCCCGCACCTTCGGCAACGGCGTCGGCTATTCGACCATCATCGGCAGCGGCCCGCACGCCCCCACCCTGCACTGGACGCGCTGCGACGGGCCGGTGCTCCCCGACCACGTCATCCTCATCGATGCGGGCGTCGAAGCCCGCACGCTGTACACGGCAGATGTCACGCGCTCGTTCCCCGCCGGCGGCACGTTCTCACCGGCCCAGCGCCTCGTTCACGACCACGTGGAGCGCGCCCACCGCGCCGCCATGGCCCAGGTCGCCCCGGGCAAGACGTTCCTCGATATGCGCAATACCGCCTACGAGTCCATCGCCACGTCGCTACACGAGCTCGGCATCCTCACCGTCTCGGTCGACGAGGCCATGTCCCCCGGAGGCCAGCAGCACCGCCGTTACCTGCCGAGCGGCACGGGACACCACCTGGGCCTCGACGTGCACGACTGCGCGAAGATCGGCGACGAGCGCTACCTCCATGAACCGCTGCGGCCGGGTGCCGTGCTCACGGTCGAGCCGGGCCTCTACTTCCACGCCAACGACCTCACGGTGCCGCCGGAGCTGCGCGGCATCGGCGTGCGCCTCGAGGACGACCTGCTCGTCACGGCGACCGGCCAGGACATCCTCTCGAGCGCCCTCCCCATCGACGCCTCGGGCATCGAAACCTGGATGCGCGGCTGAGCAGCGCGTGACCGTCGATCGGACGCCGGCGACACACAGAGCGAGCAACCGGGTGCTGACCCGCATGCGAGGACGGGCTTGGACTGACCCTACGGTGGTGCCCCCACAGGGACTCGAACCCTGACTGAAGCGATTTTAAGTCGCCTGCCTCTGCCGATTGGGCTATGGGGGCTGGTGTGCGAAGAGCCCGCCCGGATGCCGGGACGGGCTCTTCGACGTACTGCTGAGGTTACTTGGTCTCGGCCGGGGTGGTGGTGCCCGTCGGGACGTCGGCCGGGGTGGGGTCTTCCACCGGGGCGTCGGCCTTCTTGGCGGGAGCCTTCTTCGCCGGCGCCATCTTGGCGGGAGCCTTTACGGGCTCGGCCGAGGTGCCGGCCGTGTCGGTGCTCGACTGCGAGGGGGCCTCGGAGTCGGACGGGGCCGTGTTGGCGGCACCCGAGGCGGCGTCGGTGGACGGCGAGGACGAGTAGGAGGCCGGGATGGGCTTCTGAGCCGGCTCGGCCGGGGCCGCCGCGGCGGGCTTCGGACGCGAGGCGAACTGCTCGAACACGGCGCGCGGCGTCTGCACGGCGGAGATGCCGGCGATGTCGCGACCGAGGAAGAAGTTGCCGACCCATCCGCCGATGACGCGCAGCTTGCGCTCCCAGCTGGGCATGGCCAGACCGTGGTAGCCACGGTGTGCGAGCCAGGCGGGAACACCCTTGATGGCGATCTTGCCGGACTGGAAGACTCCCACGCCGATGCCGAGGCCCGCGACGGCGCCCAGGTTCTTGTGCGAGTACTTCTGGGGCTGTTCGCCGCGCAGGTCGGCGACGACGTTCTTCGCGAGCAGCTTGCCCTGACGGACGGCGTGCTGGGCGTTGGGCACGCAGAAACCGCCGACGCCTCCACCCGTGATGTCGGGGACGGCTGCGACGTCACCGGCGGTCCAGGCGTTCGGGATGAACTCCTCGTCGGTGCCGATGCGCAGGTCGGCGCGGGCCACGAGGCGGCCGCGCTCTTCGATCGGAAGGTCGGTGTTGCGCACGATCTGGGGGTTGGCCATGACGCCGGCGGTCCAGACGATGAGATCGGACTCGAACGACTCGCCCGTGGACAGCTCGATGGTGCCGTCGACGGCGCTCTTCAGCTGCGTGTCGAGGTGCACGTTGGCACCGCGCTCAGCGAGGTTCTTGAGCACCCAGTGGCTGGTCTTCAGCGAGACCTCGGGCATGATGCGGCCCATGGCTTCGATGAGGTGGAAGTGCGTGTCTTCGAAGTCGATCTGCGGGTAGTACTCGATGAGCGCCGACGCGAACGAACGCAGTTCGGCGAACACCTCGATACCGGCGAAGCCACCGCCGACGACGACGAACGTGAGCAGGCGGTCGCGCTCGGGGCCCGCGGGAAGCTGAGCGGCCTTGTCGAAGTTGTCGAGCACGCGGTCGCGGATGGCGACGGCCTCTTCAATGGTCTTGAGGCCGATGGCCTCGTCGGCGACACCCGGGATCGGGAAGGTGCGCGAGACGGCACCGGCCGTGACGATGACCTGGTCGTATTCGAAGTCGTAGGCCTCGCCGAGGGGCGGCTGGATGGTCGCCTTCTTCTCGGCGTGGTTCACGTAGGTGACCTTGGCCGTGATGACCTTGGTGTGGTTGAGGTGGCGTCGGTGGGACACGACCGCGTGGCGGGGCTCGATCGAGCCGGAGGCGACCTCCGGCAGGAACGGCTGGTAGGTCATGTAAGGAAGCGGGTCGACCATGGTTACTTCGGCTTCACCCTTGCGCAGGTGCTTCTCGAGCTTCCAGGCAGTGTAGAAGCCGGCGTAGCCTCCGCCGACAATCAGGATTTTGGGCACGTTGGAAAAATCTCCTACCTCGGTCAGTATGCACACAGGCTACTCCCTGTGAGCCACCCGTCTGAAATGCCGGGTGACGCCGATGGCCCCGAGCATTACGAGAGTACCAGTTCCGAGCAGGACGGCTAGCGGAATGCTCACGTACAGCAGGGTCTCGCTGGTGGGCAGGAACGGGTTCGGGCGCGCGGCAGCATCGGCGGGTGGCAGAGGCGTCGGCGTGGACGTGTCGGTCGGCACGGGCACCGAGGTGGCGGATGCGCGGCGGTGCACCGTGATCCACTCCTGCAGCTGCTCGGCGGGGCCCGCGCCCGAGAAGGCGGGGACGTCGGCGGTGACGGCGGCTCGAGCATCCACGAGGCCGTAGCCGTAGATGGGGCTCGGGATGGCGGCGCCCTGACCCGGTGCCGGGGTGGCGGTCTTGACGACGCGGTCGATCACGGCACCCGCGTCGAGGTCGGGGTACTTCGCCTTCACGAGCGCGACGATGCCGGCCACGATGGGCGAGGCCCCGGATGTTCCGGACCATCCCACGTAGCTGCCGTCGGGCGAGACACCCACGAGTTCTTCGCTGGGGGCGGCGACCGAGATGGTGATGCCCTGGCTGGAGGCGTCGAAGCTGGCGGTCTTGTCGCGTTTCACGCCGCCGACGACGAGAACCCCCGGGATGGTGGCGGGGGCGCCGACCTCTTCGGTGCCGCTCCCCCGGTTGCCGGCCGCGGCGACGACCACGACGTTGTGCTCGAAGGCGTATTTGAACGCATCGTCCCAGCTTTCGGGCCAGTCGAGCGTGTTGGTGGTGAGGGACATGTTGATCACGTCGGCGCCGTTGTCGACGGCCCAGCGGATGCCGGAGGCGATCTGGTCTTCGAACGGCACCGTCGACCCGCTCGTGCGGAAGCCGACCGACACCGACAGCAGCGTGGCGTCGGGGGCGGCCCCGAGCACGCCGTTGTCGCCGCCGGCTCCGCGCCCGGCCGCGAGCGAACCGACCCAGCTGCCGTGCTCTTTCTCGTCTTTCTGGCCGAGGGGCGTGCGTCCGTCGGGGCTGCCGACACCCGAGGCGTCGTAGCCGGCGGCGACGGCACCGTTGAATTCGGCGGGGCCGGACGAGATGCCGGTGTCGATGACGGCGATGGTGACGCCCGCGCCGCGCGTGGTGTTCCAGGCGTCGCGGATGCCGTAGTCGGAGAGCCAGTATTCGGCGTCACGGACGGCGTCGGCGTGTGCCGGCGTGACCCCGCCGAAGACCGTGGCGAGGCCGATGAGTGTGGCGATCGTTGCGGAGGCGGCTCGGGGAGCCCGCCCGCGCGATGTCTGCGTTCCGCCGGCAGCGCCCGTCCCCCGGCTGCTGCTCTTCCGTCCCCAGGTCATCGTCTACTCGCGACCGGTTGTGTCGCCGGGAGCGGCGGTGGCTGTGGCGGGAGCGGGTGCCGTTGCCGATGCGGGCACCTCGAGGGGCTCGTCGCTGACGTCGTCGCCGAGGTCGTAGACGTCGCACTGGCAGACGTGCGGGCTCCACGTGCTGCGTTCGAGCGCGAGGTCACCGATCGGGTTGATGCCGGGGCCCGCGGCGAGGGAGTGCCCGGCCAGCGCGTGCAGGCACTTCACGCGCACGGGCATGCCGCCCGCCGAGATGCCGTGGATCTCGTCGACGGCGCCGATGCTCTCGCGGTCGGCGAGGTAGGCCTCGTGTGCGGCGCGGTAACGCTGCTGCAGGTCGTCGTCGCCGGCGAGTTGCTCGTTGTATTCGTTCATCACCTGGGTGGCCTCGAGCGCCGAGATGGCGGCGGTGGCGGCCGGGTGGGTGAGGTAGTAGAAGGTGGGGAACGGCGTGCCGTCTTTCAGGCGCGGGGCCGTGGACACCACGGTGGGTGCGCCGCAGACGCAGCGCGCGGCGATACCGACGACGTCGCGCGCGGGCCGCCCGAGTTGGGCGGAGACGGTGCGGATGTCTCGCGTGCTGACCGGTCCGAAGGGCGGGGTGCTCATATGTCCATTATCGGGTCTAGGGGGTGGGTGCGGGGCTGGAGCCGCCGGTGCCGGGCGTGGTGCCCGTGCCGCCCGTGCTGCCGGGGCCGGGTGTGACGTCGGCGAGACCGGAGCTCATGACCGATCCGAGGAGCGCCTGACCCCAGTCGATGTCTGTTTCGGTGAGGGTGTCGCTGACGGGGGTGTCGGTGTCGCCGAGGAGGGCGGGGTCGACGTCGTCGATGACGATGAAGCTGATTTCGCCGGGGTTGGCGTAGAAGAGGCGGTCGCGCGCCTGGGTGGTGACGTAGGTGCTGTCGTTCCAGCGCTGGCGTTCGGCGGTGAGCTGCTCGATTTGGTCGGCGCGGTCGTCGACGGTTTGCTGCAGCGCGGCGATCTGCTGCCGTTGTTCGATGTAGGCCTTGAGGTTGGGCGCCAAGACGACGACGCCCAGCACGATGACGGCGAGCATGAGCACGGTGAATCCCGAGAAGCGGATGCCGCGCAGCCAGTTGCCGCGCTCGGTCTCGGCTTGTGCGCGGCTCTCGTCGCCGGCGCGGTCGAAACGGCTGCCCGCGCTCGGGGCCGCCGGGCGCGCTTTCGGCGCCGGCCGGTTGGTGACGGGCTTTTTCGGCACGGGCCGTCCTCCTGACGCAGAAAGCTCCGGGTGTCGCTGACGCGAAGCACCCGGAGCTTTCAGAGGTGCTTGTTACGCCTGGAAACGCGGGAAGGCGGAGCGGCCGGCGTATACGCCAGAGTCGCCCAGCTCTTCTTCGATCCTCAGCAACTGATTGTACTTCGCGACGCGCTCGGAGCGGGCAGGCGCACCGGTCTTGATCTGGCCGGCGTTGGTGGCGACGGCGAGGTCGGCGATGGTGGTGTCTTCGGTCTCTCCCGAACGGTGCGACAGGATCGCGGTGTAGGAGGAGCGCTGCGCGAGCGACACGGCGTCGAGCGTCTCGGTGAGCGTGCCGATCTGGTTGACCTTGACGAGCAGCGAGTTGGCTGCACCACGGCGGATGCCGTCGGCCAGACGCGTCGGGTTGGTGACGAACAGGTCGTCGCCGACGATCTGCACCTTCTTGCCCAGTTCGGGCGTGAGGTGGGCGTAGCCTTCCCAGTCGTCTTCGGCCAGCGGGTCTTCGATGGTGACCAGCGGGTAGTTGGCGACGAGCTCGGCGTAGTAGGAGGTCATCTCCTGGCTCGAGAGCTGCTTGCCCTCGAACTGGTACGCACCGTTCTTGTAGAACTCGCTCGAGGCCACGTCGAGGCCGAGGGCGATGTCGGTGCCGGGCGTGAAGCCGGCCTTCTGGATGGCTTCGACGATGAGGTCGAGCGCGGCGCGGTTGTTGGCGAGGTCGGGCGCAAAGCCACCCTCGTCGCCGAGGCCGGTTGCGAAGCCCTGGGCCTTGAGCAGGCTCTTGAGGGAGTGGTAGGTCTCGACGCCCCAACGGACGGCTTCGGAGAACGACTCTGCGCCGATGGGCAGAACCATGAACTCCTGGATGTCGACGCCGGTGTCGGCGTGCGCGCCACCGTTGATGATGTTCATGAGGGGAACGGGCAGCACGTGCGCGTTCGGGCCACCGACGTAGCGGTAGAGCGGGAGGTCGGCCGAGTCGGCCGCGGCCTTGGCCACCGCGAGGCTCACGCCGAGGATGGCGTTGGCGCCCAGGCGGCTCTTGTTCTCGGTGCCGTCGAGCTCGATCATGGTCTGGTCGACGAGGCGCTGGTCGTCGGCCTCGAGTTCTTCGACCGCCGGGGCGATCTCGTCGAGGACGGCGTCGACGGCCTTGAGCACACCCTTGCCCTGGTAACGGTCGTTGTCGCCGTCGCGCAGCTCGTAGGCTTCGAATGCGCCGGTGGAGGCGCCGGAGGGGACGGCAGCGCGGCTGACCGTGCCGTCATCGAGCAGAACCTCGACCTCGACGGTCGGGTTGCCACGGGAGTCCAGGATTTCGCGAGCGCCTACTGCCTCGATGAGTGCCACTTGATGTGCTCCTTGCTGGGAAAGTGTTCGTTTCGTGGGCCGCGAAGGCCCGGGGCCAGTCTAGCGACACGGTGTGTGAGGGCATCCGTGTGTGTCGACCTGTTGATGAATGTTCAGCTGGATGACCTGTGCAGAACGATCTGCCGGGCCGCCTCGGGTGTCAACCGAGGGGCTTGAACTCGAGCTGGTCGGCCGAGGACGTCTCGCGACCGACGAACGCGAATGCCCCGAAACCGGCGGCTTCGACGCGATCGAGGGTGGCCTTGAGGTTCTTGGTGCGGCGTTCGAGGCGCACGCGCTTGCCCGCCGCCACGAGCTCGGTCTTGAGCAGAGCCAGCTGCGCGGGCTGAGCGTCGGCGTCGTGCACCAGCACCACCTGGTCGGCAGCACCCGATGCGTCGGCTTCGATGAGGTCGACGATGCGCTCGAAGCCGATGGAGAAGCCCGCGGCCGGCACGTCTTGGCCGAGGAAGCGGCCGATCATGCCGTCATAGCGACCGCCGCCGCCGAGCGAGTAGCCGAAATCGGGGTGCTCGATCTCGAAGATCGTGCCCGTGTAGTAGCCCATGCCGCGCACGAGGAACGGATCGAAGACGAGGACCGCCGCCGGGTCGGCCTGCTGCACGGCCGCACCGATGTCTGCGAGCGACTGCAGCGCCTCGGGCGCGACACCCGCGGGCACCTCGCGCTGGATCGACTCGAGCCCGAAGGGGTGGATGGTGTCGTCGACACCCTCACCGACCCGCGCCGTGAGGTAGGCGCCGAACGCCTGCACGGCATCGGTCGACGAGCTGCGCTCGCCCAACTCGGCGACGACACCCTCTGCGCCGATCTTGTCGAGCTTGTCGATGGTGATGAGCACCTGGGCGTGCTCGCCGGCCGCGAACCCGAACGACTCGAGAAGGCCGAGCAGCACGCGACGGTCGTTGATGCGCACACGCGTGCCCGAGAGCCCGAGCGTGCGCAAAGCGGCGGCCGTGGCCGTGATGAGCTCGACCTCGGCCAACGGCCCGGCCTCGCCGATGATGTCGATGTCGCACTGCACGAACTGGCGGTAACGCCCCTTCTGCGGGCGCTCGGCGCGCCAGACCGGCGCGATCTGAATCGACCGGAAGACGGGCGGCAACTCGGCGCGGTGAGTGGCGTAGAAGCGGGCAAGGGGAACCGTGAGGTCGAACCGCAGCCCGAGGTCGGTGAGCCCCGACTGATCGCCGGAATCGGCCGCGTGGGCCAGCGCCGTGGCGTCGAGCCCGCGCTTTAGCACCGAGAAGGCGAGCTTCTCGTTGTCCCCACCCAGACCCGAATGCAGCCGCTCGAAGTCCTCGACGACGGGGGTCTCGATCTCGTCGAAACCGTGGGCCGAATAGACCGAGCGGATCACGCCGAGCGCGTGCTCACGACGCGCCTTCTCGGCGGGGAGGAAATCGCGCATGCCGCGCGGCGGGTTCACGGATGTTGCCATGCACACGATTCTTCCACGGGGCGCGTGTGGCCCCCGCATCCACCCGCCCGCTGTGGAGAAGAACGGGGTTCGCCGCCTGTGGAGAGCCGTCACGACCCTGACACACGCAGCGACTATGCTCGGCCTGACCGATGACGGCAGGGGGAAGAGTGAGCATCGAAGTCGATACCGGGCGTGGCCCGACATCCGACGACACGTCACCGCACGGGGGCATCATCGTGAGAGACGTGAAGCGATCGTTCGGCGCCGTGCACGCCGTTCGCGACGCATCGTTCGAGGCCCACCCCGGCTCGGTGACCGCGCTCATCGGACCCAACGGCTCGGGCAAGACGACCCTCATGCTCATGCTCGCGAGCCTGCTCGCACCCCAGCAGGGCAGCATCCGCGTGGCCGGTTTCGACCCGGTGGCGCAACCCCGCGAGGTGCGGCGGCGACTCGGGTGGATGCCTGACGCGCTCGGCTCCTGGGGCGCCCTCACCGTGCGCCAGGCGTTGACCACGACGGCCGCGCTCTATGGCATGCCGCGGGACGAAGCTTCCAGCCGGGCCGACGAGCTACTGCACATCGTCGACCTGGTTCCGCTGGCGAGCCAAGCCAGCCGCGCCCTCTCGCGCGGGCAGAAGCAGCGGTTGTCACTCGCGCGCGCCATCGTGCACGACCCCTCGGTGCTCGTGCTCGACGAGCCGGCCTCCGGTCTCGATCCGGGAGCCCGGGCCTCGCTGCGCGAACTCGTGCGCCAGTTCGCGGGGCAGGGCAAGACCGTGCTGGTGTCGTCGCACGTGCTCGCCGAACTCGACGAGATGGCCGACGCCGCCGTCTACATCGAGCAGGGCGCCACCGTCAGCGCCGAGCGCGTTGCCCGCGCCCGATCCGGCCTGCGCGATTGGCGCATTCGCGCGACCTCGGCGGGCACGCCACTCGGGCACGCGCTGCTCGCACTCGGGCTGCCGGCATCCCATATCTCGGCCGACAACCTCGGCACGCTCGTGAAAGTCGGCGGCGACGAACAGGCCGCGCGCCTGCT
Organism: Okibacterium fritillariae; assembly: GCF_052783725.1. Lineage (NCBI taxonomy): Bacteria > Bacillati > Actinomycetota > Actinomycetes > Micrococcales > Microbacteriaceae > Okibacterium > Okibacterium fritillariae. The sequence goes on along the minus strand of NZ_CP199917.1, from coordinate 1,110,396 downwards.
CACCGACCTGGTGGGCCGCGGCGTCTCGATCAGCGCCTTCGCCCCCGCCGTGGGCGAACTCGAACACACCTTCCTCGATATCACCGACCGCGGAGGCCGACGATGACCGCCACCGAACCGCAGCCCGGCCGCTTCGTGCCGCACACTCCCCCGCCCAGCGGCGATGCGCCGCGCGCCCGCGGCCTGAGCTGGTTCGGCGGCGTCGGCGTCATCATCGGCCTCGAATTGCGTCAGCGCGTGCGCGGCGTCTCGTTCTATGTGCTGCTCGGCCTCTTCGTCGTTCTCATGCTGCTCGTCAGCGTGCCGCTCGGCATCCTGACCGGCAGCGGTGATTCGTTCGGCGGCGGTGGCGGCTCCTACTACTCCGTCATCATCTACTTCGTGCTGTTGCTCGGCACGCTCATCGTGCCCGCGCTCTCGGGTAACGCCGTCAACGGCGATCGGGATGCCGGAACCCTCGCCACCACGCAGGTGACTCTTGTCGGCGCGGGCCAGATCGTCGTCGGCAAATTCGTGGCGGCCTGGATAACCGCCCTCGCCTTCCTCGTGGTCTCGGTGCCGTTCCTCCTGATCGCATTCGTCACGGGCGACCTGTCCGCGCGCACGATCGTCGTCTCGCTCGCGGTGCTCGCCCTCGAGCTCGCCGTGGTCGCCGCCATCGGTGTCGGGCTGTCGGCCGTTCTGACGCGGCCGCTGTTCTCGGTCACGGTGACCTATCTCGTCATCGCCGCGCTCTCGGTGGGCACCCTCATCGCTTTCGCGCTCGGTGGCGTGTCCACCCAGAGCGTGCAGAAGCAGACCTACTACTCGCTCGACTACAGCGACGAAAACCTCGACCCCGACACCGGCGACATCATCAACACCGTCTGTCTCCCGCCCGAGGTGTCTGAGATCGACGTGCCGAGATTCGACCGCTATTGGGCCATCCTCGCCGCGAACCCCTACATCGTCTTGGCCGATGCCGCGGCCGGCGACTTCGACGGCAACGGTCAGCCCCGCGATCTCTTCTCGGGTCTCGCGATCGGCGTCCGTTCGGCCCAGATCGCGCCCGAGAGTGAGGTCGTGACGAACGATTGCACGCGGGCCAGCGGCGAGTTCTACGAGAACGGGCCTACGCCGGAACAGACCTTCAACTCGACCGTGCCGTCCTGGTTCGTCGGCCTGGCGCTGCACGTGCTGCTCGGCGGTGGCCTCCTACTGTGGGGCATCGCGCGCACCCGCACGCCCGCGCACCGACTGCCGCGCGGAAGCCGGATCGCCTAGCGGGCTTCGTTCGACCGCACGTCTTCCTCGAGTTCGCGGATCGCGAGGCGCAAGGCACGTTCGGCGTCCAGGCCGTTTCGGTGAGCCTGGTCGACCTGACGGAGGAGCTGACGCCCGAGCACGAGCTCAGCATCCTCGCCAGAGGCAGCGGACCCGGCGGACTCGACGGATTCGGCGGACTCGGCGGGCTCGGCAGGCTCGGCAGGCTCAGCGGACTCAGCCTCGAACGAACCCGAGCGCGGCTCGACCCCCACCTTGGCCGCCCGCGACAGCACCTTGTCGGCGAGGGCGAGCGCCGGCATCCCCCGCGGAATGCCGTCGAGCACACTCGTGCGCGTGGACTTCTCGGCGGCCTTCGCCCGGAACCACAGCGTCATCACTTCTTCGGGCGTCGTGGCAACCTCGTCGCCGAACACATGCGGATGCCGCGGCACCATCTTGTCGAGCACGGCCTGCGCCACGTCGTCCAGGTCGAACGGTTCGGTGCCCGCGCGCGAGGCGATCTCGGCGTGGAACAGCACTTGCCACAACACGTCCCCCAGCTCTTCGACGAGCTCTGCTCGCGTGCCGGTCTCGATCGCCTCGACGAGTTCGTAGCTCTCCTCGATGAGGTACGGCACGAGCGCGTCGTGGTCGATGGCCTGCGTCCACACACAGCGGTCGCGAATCTGTGCCATGGCGTCGACGAGACGCTCCATCGGGGTGTTGCCGGCGGGCTGAGATGCCATGGTTCTCCTCGGATCGGGATGACGGGGCGCTCCGGCATCCAGCCTAATCAGGCGATAAGCTAGATGCTGGTGTGCCGGGAAGTCTGGTCGGCAGGAGCGCGTCTCCTTCAGTCGATCGTCGAACCCGTCTTCCGGGAAATCGGAGAAACATGAGCATCATTCGTTCCGAGCGCTACGCCGCCTTCTTCCTCCTCGCCGCGGCCGCGCTGGGCCTCATCCTGGCGAACACCGCCGTCGGCCCCGCGATCATGGGCCTGCAAGACGCCCATCTCGCGATCCCCGGCACCCCGCTCGACCTCTCGGTCGGGCACTGGATCAGCGACGGCCTGCTGGCGATCTTCTTCTTCGTCGCCGCCATCGAGCTGAAGCACGAACTCGTGGCCGGCGAACTCAACACGGTGGCAAAAGCCATCCGCCCCGCCATCGCGGCCCTCGGTGGCGTCATCGTGCCGAGCGCCATCTATCTCATCGTCACGACCGGTTCGGGCTACGAGGGTGGATGGCCGATCCCCACCGCCACCGATATCGCCTTCGCCCTCGGGGTGCTGGCCGTCTTCGGCCGCAGCCTGCCCGGACGCCTGCGCATCTTCCTGCTCGCCCTGGCGATCCTCGACGACATCATCGCGATCGTCATCATTGCTGTGTTCTTCACCGAATCGCCGAACCTGATTCTGCTGGCAGCGGCCGTCGTCGGCGTCGTGCTCTTCGGCGCGCTGAGCCGTCAGCTGCACACCCGCGCGCGCCCGTTCGTCATGGCCGCCATGCTGGTCATCGGCGTGCTGACCTGGAGCGTCGTCCTGCTCTCCGGCGTGCACGCGACCATCGCGGGCGTGGCACTCGGCCTGGCCATGGCGCTGAAACCGGCCATGCGCACCCGGCACGCGCTCGAGCCCGTCACCAACGGATTCGTGCTGCCGATCTTCGCGTTCTCGGCGGCCCTCGTCGCGATCCCCCAGGTGGGTGTTTCCGAACTGGCCGCGCCGTTCTGGGCCACCCTCATCGCTCTGCCGGTCGGCAAGATGATCGGCATCGGCCTGGGCGGATGGATCGCGAGCTTCTTCGGACCGAAGGGCCAGCGCCCGCATCTGACGCCGCTGTCGCTTCTCGCCGCGGGGTCGCTCGGCGGCATCGGCTTCACCGTCTCGCTGCTCATGAACGAGCTGGCGTTCGCGCGCCAACCCGAGATCGCGGATGAGGGCACGCTCGCCGTGCTGCTCGGCTCGACGATCTCGATCCTGCTGTCCGCGATCTTCGTCAGCTTGCTCGCACGCCAGCACCGTCGCCAGAAGGCCGCTTCGGCGGTCATCCACGCAACCTAGCCAACAGCTGGTCACCCGGCCTGTGGGCGCCAGCCGACGTCGTGAGGCGCTCGGCGCTCAGCCGGGCGCGTCAGCCCGCGTTCTGCGTGGCCGCCTCGGTTTCCTTGCTGTCGGGGAAGATCGCGCCCAGGAATTGCGTCACCCAGTCGATCAGGTCAGCGTCGGGCAACGGCTGGTCGCCGACGCGCGGCATCGGCACGACGAGCGCATTGGCCTGGGCGAGGTATTTCGCGCCCGGGTACATGCGCCGCAGGCGCGCCTGAATCGAGTCGGGCAGGTCGGCCGGCGCCACGCGCACGTTCGACCCCATGGCGACCAGGTCGCTGAGCCCCGCCCGTTGCGCGCGTTGACGCAGGCGCGACACCTTGATCAGGTTCTGAACCGCGAGGGGCGGCTCGCCGTAACGGTCGGTGAGTTCTTCGATGACGAGCTGGATCTGGTCGTCCTTGGCCGCGGGGCCCGAGGCCGCCGACAGCTTCTGGTAGGCCTCGAGACGCAGGCGCTCGCTGTCGACATAGTCCTCGGGAATGTGCGCGTCGACGGGCAGCTCGAGCCGCAGCTCGGTCTGCCCCTCGGCCACGTCGCCGCGGAAGGTTGAAACAGCCTCACCGATCATGCGCAGGTAGAGGTCGAAACCGACGCCCGCGATGTGGCCGGCCTGTTCGCCGCCCAGAAGGTTTCCGGCGCCACGGATCTCGAGGTCCTTCAGAGCCACCTGCATACCGCTGCCGAGCTCGTTGTTGGCCGCGATGGTCGACAACCGGTCGTGCGCGGTCTCGGAGAGCGGCTTGTTCTCGTCGTAGAGGAAATAGGCGTAGGCACGCTCGCGCCCGCGGCCGACACGGCCGCGCAGCTGGTGCAGCTGGCTCAGGCCATACTTGTCGGCGCGGTCGATGATGATGGTGTTGGCGTTGGAGATGTCGAGGCCGGTCTCGATGATGGTCGTGCAGACCAGCACGTCGAACTTGCGCTCCCAGAAGTCCACGACGACCTGCTCGAGCGCGGCTTCGCCCAGCTGACCGTGCGCGATGGCGATGCGTGCCTCGGGCACGAGTTCGGCGATCTGCGCCGCGATGCGGTTGATCGACGAGACGCGGTTGTGCACGAAGAACACCTGACCCTCGCGCAGCAGCTCGCGGCGGATGGCGGCGGCCACCTGCTTGTCGTTGTAGGGCCCGACGAAGCTCAGGATCGGGTGCCGCTCCTCGGGCGGCGTGGCCAGAGTGGACATCTCGCGGATGCCCGTGACGGCCATCTCGAGCGTGCGCGGAATGGGCGTGGCACTCATGGCGAGGATATCGACGTTGGTCTTCAGCTTTTTGAGCTTGTCTTTGTGCTCGACGCCGAAACGCTGCTCCTCGTCGATGATGACGAGTCCCAGGTCTTTGAAGAGCACGTTGTCGGTGAGCAACCGGTGCGTGCCGATGACCATGTCGACCTCGCCGCGCGTGATGCCGGCAAGCGTCTCGCGCGCCTCTTTGTCGGTCTGGAACCGGCTGAGCGCGCGCAGGTGCACGGGGAACCCGGCGAAACGCTCCTGGAAGGTCTCGAAGTGCTGCTTGACGAGCAGCGTGGTCGGCACGAGCATGGCGACCTGCTTGCCATCCTGGATGGCCTTGAACGCGGCACGCACGGCCACCTCGGTCTTGCCGAAGCCGACGTCACCCGAGAGCAGGCGATCCATGGGGATGGGCCGTTCCATGTCGGCCTTGACCTCGTCGATCGTGGTGAGCTGATCGGGCGTCTCGGCGAACGGGAAGGCCTCTTCGAGCTCGCGCTGCCACGGGGTGTCGGGCGGGAACGAGTGCCCCTTGCTCGCCATCCGGGCCGAATAGAGCTTCACCAGCTCGACGGCGATATCGCGCACGGCACGACGGGCCTTGCCCTTCGCCTGCGACCAGTCCGAGCCGCCCATCTTGCTGAGCTGCGGCGCCTCACCGCCCACGTATCGCGTGAGGAGATCGAGCTGATCCGTGGGCACGAGCAGCTTGTCGCCCGGGTATCCGCGCTTCGAGGGCGCGTATTCGAGCACGAGGTACTCGCGCATGGTCTTGACGGCGTTGCGGCCGCCGGACGACACCTGGCGCTGCGACAGCTCGAGGAACTTGCCGATGCCGTGCGTCTGGTGCACGACGTAGTCGCCGGCCTTGAGCTGCATCGGGTCGACGACGTTCTTGCGCCTCGAGGCGAGCTTCTTGACGACGCGGGAGTCGTAACCGGCCGTGCGCCCATAGAACTCGGTCTCACTGACCACCGCGAACTTGATCTCGGGCACCTCGAAGCCGTGCTCGGCGTCGGCTTGCAGCAGGTAGGCGACCCCGGTCTCGGGCTCGGCGGGCAGCTCGTCGACGGGGCGGGCGGCCACTTCGCGCTCGGCGAGCACGTCGGCGGCGCGCTCGACGAGGCCGGTGCCGCGCGCCGTCACGGCCACGGTCCAGCCCTCGGCCAGGCGCGTCTTCACGTGTTCGATGGCGCCCTCGACGTTGCCCTGGAAGCTCGGCACGGCCTCGGCGTCGATGCGCACGGCCAGCAGTTCATCCATCTCGAGCTCTTCGGGCAGCACGTCGGTGGGGCCCTGCTGGAACGGGCTGAAGGTCCACCACGGGTGGCGACTCTTCGACCCGGATGCTTCACGGTCGCGCTTCTCGGCGTCGTGCACCGCATCGCGCAGCTCGCCGAGCGGGATGAATTCACCCGACGCCAGGTCGATGGGAGCGTTGGCGCCCACCGTGGCGGCACTCCACGCGGCGGCCAGGAACTCTCGGTTGGTCTCGGCCAGGCTGATGGCACGCGTGGCCACCCGCTCGGGCGCCATGACCGCAACGGCCGCACCCTCGGGCAGGTAGTGCGCGATGGTGACCAGGCGGTCGAGCAACGCGGGCGCCAGCGATTCCATCCCCTCGACCGGGATGCCCTCGCCGATCTTCTCGAGCATGCTCGACAGGCTGGGGAACTCGTGTTGCATCTCGCGGGCACGCTGACGCACCGATTCGCTGAGCAGCATCTCGCGGCTGGGCGGCAGCTCGACCGACCCCACGTCTTCGGGCAGCGAGCGCTGGTCGGCGACCGAGAACTTGCGGATCTGCTCGACCTCGTCGCCGAAGAAATCGATGCGATAGGGATGCTCGGCCACGGGCGGGAACACGTCGAGGATGCCGCCGCGCACCGCGAATTCTCCGCGGCGCGACACCATGTCGACGCGCGTGTAGGCGAGGTCGACGAGGCGCAGCGTGAGCTGCCCGAGGTCGTTGCCGCGGCCACCCGTCGTCAGGGTGATCGGATCGAAATCGGTGAGGTTGTCGGCGAGCGGCTGCAGCGCGGCGCGCACCGAGGCAACCACGACGAGAGGCGCTTCTCCCGACCACTCCTTCATGCGCCGCAGCGCCTGGATGCGCTTGCCGACGATCTCGGCGCTCGGGCTGAGACGCTCGTGCGGCAGGGTCTCCCACGACGGGAACTCGACCACCTGGGTGCCCGGCTGGATGCTCTGCAGCGCGCCGCGCAGCCCCTCGGTGTCGCGGCCCGTGGGCGCGATGACGAGAGCGGCCGCGGGGAGGCCCGCCTGTTGACGCTGTTCGAGCAGGCCCGCCAGGAGGGGCACGCGCAGACCGTCGACCACCGAGAAATCGGTGTCACGGTTGGCATGCGCCAGGGCGTCGTCGAACGTGGAGGCGCGCGAAAGCGCTCGAGTAATGCCCTGCAAAGTCACTCGCCAAGTCTATGGCCGACCACCGACACTCGGGCCGGAGTTCGCGTCAGGCGGATGGCGAGCCGGCTCTCGGCGCTCGGCGCTCAGGCCTTGGGGCTGTGGAACTTCTGCTGCGCCGACGCGAGCCCGTCGGTGATGATCGCCTCGACAGCATCCGCGCCGTCGGCGATGAGGTTCGGCAGCGTCTGCTTCTCGGTGCCCGAGAAATCCTTCAACACGAAGTCGGCGGCCGGCTGACGACCGGGCGGCCGCCCGATGCCCACCCGCACGCGCGTGAAGTCGGCACCACCCGTCGCGGCCAGGATGTCGCGGATGCCGTTGTGCCCGCCGTGCCCGCCGCCCGACTTGAGCCGGATCTCGTCGAACGGGATGTCGAGCTCGTCGTGCACCACGATGAGGCGGTCTGGCTGCAGCGAATAGAACTTGAGCAGCGCGGCCGTCGGCCCGCCCGACAGGTTCATGAACGAGTTCGGTTTGCCGAGCACGAGCTTCGGTCCGCCGAACCCCAGCCGCCCCTCGGCGACCCGGTTGTTGCTCTTGTGGGCGCCGAAACGGGCCGACATGCGCTCGGCCAACTCATCGAGCACCATCTGCCCGACGTTGTGGCGGTTGCCCGCATATTGCGCGCCCGGGTTGCCCAATCCGACGACGATCCAGGTGTTCTCGGCCATGGGTTCCTCCCGCTCGGGCGCTCGACGTTCTCCGCGCAACCATCTGCCGACACCCGCGAAATCAACCACCCCACGATGCTAGCGGGTGCGACGAAGGGGCGGATGTTCAAGCATCCGCCCCTTCATGTGTGCGCTGTTGCGCGAGCCGCCGTGAATCTGTGGCGGCGGTGAAACGTGCTTATTCGGCAGCAGCCTCGGTGGACTCGCCCTCTTCGCCCTCTTCACCCTCGGCTAGCGTGGCGGCCGGCACCATGATGCCGACAACGAGCAGCTCGGGGTCGCTGATGAGCGTGGCACCGGCGGGCAGCGGAACGTCCTTCGCGAAGACGTGCTGGCCCTCTTCGAGGCCCTCGACCGAGAGCTCGAAGCCCTCGGGGATGTGGGTGGCCTCGACGCTCACGAGGAGCGTGGTGGTCTCGAGCGAGGCGATCGTGCCGGGGTAGGACTCGCCCTCGACGCGGATCGGGACCTCGACCTCGACCTTTTCGCCCTGGCGGACGACGATGAGGTCGAGGTGCTCGATGACCTGGCGAACCGGGTCCTTCTGAACGTCTTTCACCAGCGTGAGCTGCGTGGTGCCGTCGATGTCGAGGGCCAGAACGGCGTTCGACTTGCGGATGATGAGCGCGACCTGGTGGCCGGGCAGCGACACGTGCTGCGGCTCGCCACCGTGGCCGTAGATGACGGCGGGGATCTTGCCCAGCGCGCGCAGCTTGCGGGCAGCGCCCTTGCCGAAGGACTCGCGCAGTTCTGCGACGACCTTGTTTTCGTCAGCCATGATTTCTCCTCCGGGGCTCGTGGCCCCGATCGTGTGCCCAACGGATGCCGGAGCACACCGTTGCAGCGTGGAGCCGCCCGCCCGGTGGGCCGACGACAGATCTGTGGTTTTCAACTCGAACGCATGTCAGCGTGAGGAAAAGCTCTGGAACGCTTGCCCACCGCGTCGATCACGGATGCCGGAGCATCCCTCGCCGAAGTTCAGGTGCCTACTCTACCGCACGTGGGCACCCCCGGCCCAGCACCCTGAGCCACCGCTACATATTCCGGCCACCGGAGGCGCGTTTTGCTAGCGTTGATCGGAGCGCTCCACACCCGCGAACCCCCGGGCTCGCATCCGATTTAGAGGAGAAGTTCAATGGCGGATTCCACCGCAACAGGCGACACCACCGCACAGGCCAACATCGGCGTCATCGGTCTCGCCGTCATGGGCAGCAACCTGGCCCGCAACCTCGCCAGCCGCGAGGGCAACACGGTCGCCGTGTACAACCGGTCGGCCGAGAAGACCCACACGCTGACCTCCGAACACCCCGAGGCCAACTTCGTCGCCTCCGAGACCATCGAAGACTTCGCGAAGAGCCTGCAGACGCCGCGCACGGCCATCATCATGGTCAAGGCGGGCGCCGGCACCGACGCCGTCATCGACCAGCTCACGAAGGTCTTCGAGCCCGGCGACATCATCGTCGACGGCGGCAACGCGCTCTTCACCGACACCATCCGCCGCGAGAAGGCCGTCAAGGAGACGGGCATCCACTTCGTGGGCGCCGGCATCTCGGGCGGCGAAGAGGGAGCCCTCAAGGGCCCGAGCATCATGCCCGGCGGTTCGGCCGAGTCCTACGAGACCCTCGGCCCCATCCTGTCGTCGATCGCGGCCGTGGCCGAGGGTGAGCCCTGCGTCACGCACGTCGGCACCGACGGCGCCGGCCACTTCGTCAAGATGATCCACAACGGCATCGAATACGCCGACATGCAGCTCATCGCCGAGGCCTATGACCTGCTGCGCAAGGTGGGCGGGCTCGAGCCGGCCGAGATCGCCGATGTGTTCACCGAGTGGAACCAGGGCGAACTCGAGTCCTACCTCATCGAGATCACCGCCGAGGTGCTGCGTCAGACCGACGCCAAGACGGGCAAGCCCATCGTCGACATCATCGTCGACGAGGCCGGCTCGAAGGGCACCGGCGTCTGGACGGTTCAGAACGCACTCGACCTGGGTGTTCCCGTCTCGGGCATCGCCGAGGCCGTCTTCGCGCGCAGCCTGTCGTCACACCGCGAACAGCGCGACGTGTCGACCAACCTGCCCGGCCCGTCCAACCCCTGGACTGTCTCGGAGGACGACAAGAAGGGCTTCATCGAGGACGTGCGCCTGGCGCTCTACGCCTCGAAGATCGTCGCCTACTCGCAGGGCTTCGACGCCATCAACGCGGGTGCCGAGAAGTACGACTGGAACATCGACAAGGGTGCGATCTCGAAGATCTGGCGCGGTGGATGCATCATCCGCGCGCAGTTCCTCAACCGCATCGCCGACGCCTACGACGAGCAGCCCGCCCTCGAAGCCCTGCTCACCGCGCCGTACTTCACCGAGGCGCTCGTGCGCGCGCAGGAGTCTTGGCGCCGCGTCGTCGCCGGTGCCGCCGGTGCGGGAATCCCCGCCCCCGCGTTCTCGTCGTCGCTGTCGTACTACGACGGGCTGCGCGCCGAGCGCCTGCCCGCCTCGCTCGTGCAGGGTCAGCGCGACTTCTTCGGAGCGCACACCTACAAGCGCGTCGACACCGAGGGCACGTTCCACACGCTGTGGTCGGGCGACCGCAGCGAGATCGAAGCGGTCGACACGCACTAGCTCGTCGACACGGCTCGACTCATCTCGCGAGCCCCCACGCAGTCATCTGCCGCGAAGCGCCGGCCCTCAGGGGTCGGCGCTTCGCGCGTTCTCGGGGTATGCGCGGCGACCACATGGGCGCAGGCGCGGCCGCAACGTTCGGCCACAAGGATGCGCCGCCGGGCAGGGACGCGAGGTGAACCCGCTCATTGGGCGTGAACGGCGAGCCGCGACGCGACCGCCTCGAGCCCGGTCACGAGCCCGTGCACGACGTCGTTCGTCGCCCGCCGCGACGGAAGCGTGACGCCGACGGCGCAGGGGCTCGCTCCCCCGGGCACGCGCACGGCGAGGCAGGCCACGCCGACGACGCTCTCCTCGAGATCGATGGCGAAGCCGCGTTGCGCGGTGGCCCGCACATCGTCACGAAGCGCCTCGATCGTGGCGTGGGAGCGGTTGGTGCGCAACGGCAGACCGCCGCGTGCCTCGGCCGACGCCAGCCGCTCCTCGAGCACACCGCTCGGCAACCCCGCGAGCATCGCTTTGCCGACAGCCGTCGAGGAGGCCGAGGTGCGCTCACCGACGGCGGCGCTGACCCGCACCGTCTCGGAGCCGCGCCGCTCGGTGAGGTAGAGGACATCCGCCCCGTCGAGGGCCGCCAAGCGCACGTATTCGTGCCGGAGCGGCGAGGTCGATCGCACGATGGGGAGGAAATGACTGACCACGGGAAGTCGATCGAGGCTGGAATGCCCGAGCTCGATGAGACGCAGACCGAGGGCCCAACCGGCGTGCGTGCGGCGCACGAGCCCGGCGCTCGAGAGTGATGTCAGCAGGTTGCTGACGGATGATTTGGCCAGATCGGTGGCGTCGGCGAGCTGCGTGACGGTGGCCACACCGCCGAGCCCGTCGATGGCCTCGAGCATGAGCACCATGCGGTGGATGGCGGGCACGGGCGCCACCCGGGTCTTCTCGTTGGTTCGCACCCGCATCACCTCCTGTGATGCAAATAAACCTCAAGAAGCGTGCCAAAGCAAGAGCGCTGTTCGACCTGTGGAACGATCGCCGAAATCATCCCTGTGGAGAACAAAAAACGAAGCCCCGCCTCCGAAAAACGGGGCGGGGCTTCGAGAAAGAGGCAGCTGGGCGATCAGGCCGCGCCGTCGAACATCGACGTGACCGAACCTTCTTCGAACACGGCCTGGATGGCCTGCGCGATGAGCGGAGCGATCGGCAAGATGGTGAGCTTCTCGAAGCGCTTCTCCTCGGGAATCGGCAGCGTATCGGTGACGACGACCGAGTCGATGGCCTCGCTCTGCAGCAGCTCGACGGCCGGGTCGCTGAACACGGCGTGCGTGGCGGCGACGACGACGCCCAGGGCGCCGGCCTTCTTGAGCGCTTCGGCGGCCTTCACGATCGTGCGGCCCGTGTCGATCAGGTCGTCGACGAGCAGGCACACGCGGCCCGACACATCGCCGACGATCTCGTGCACCGACACCTGGTTGGGAACCAGCGGGTCGCGGCGCTTGTGGATGATGGCGAGCGGCGCGCCCAGCTTGTCGCTCCAGATGTCGGCGACGCGCACGCGACCCATGTCGGGCGACACCACGGTGAGCGTGTCGGTGGCCATCTTGGCGCGGAAGTGCTCGAGCAGCACGGGCATGGCGAAGAGGTGGTCGACGGGGCCGTCGAAGAAGCCCTGGATCTGGGCGGCGTGCAGGTCGACCGACATGATGCGGTCGGCGCCGGCGGCCTTGAACAGGTCGGCGACGAGGCGGGCCGAGATGGGCTCGCGGCCGCGACCCTTCTTGTCTTGGCGTGCGTAGGGGTAGAACGGCGCGACGACGGTGATGCGCTTGGCCGAGGCGCGCTTGAGGGCGTCGACCATGATGAGCTGCTCCATGAGCCACTCGTTGATGGGCGCCGTGTGCGACTGGATGACGAAGGCATCAGACCCGCGCACGCTCTCATCGAATCGCGCATAGATCTCGCCGTTGGCGAAGGTGCGCGAATCGGTGGGAACGAGCTCGGACCCGAGCTCTGAGGCGATCTGCTCCGCCAGCTCAGGGTGCGCACGCCCCGAGATCAAGACGAGGCGTTTCTGGCCGGTGATTTTGATGCCGGACACGAACCCTGCTTCCTGCCGGGCGACCCGGCATCTTGCCTCTCGGCGGTGTATCTCTGATTAACCTTCGGTGGTGTTGGCCGAGGTTTCCGAAGCCTCCCGGGGAGAGGCGGCTTCGGCGGCTTGTGCTGCCTCGCTTCCTGGGCGGTGGGTCGAGACCCACCCCTCGAGGTTGCGCTGCGGGGCGACGTTGATGGCGAGGGACCCGGCCGGCACGCTCTTGCGAACCACCGTGCCCGCGCCCGTGTACGCTCCGTCGCCAATTCTAATCGGTGCGACGAAGACGTTGTGCGATCCTGTTCGAACGTGCGAACCGATCTCGGAGGCGTGCTTGTTGACGCCGTCGTAGTTCGCGAAGATCGTGCCGGCGCCGATGTTCGAGCCCTCGCCGACCGTGGCGTCGCCCACGTAGGAGAGGTGAGGAACCTTGCTGCCGTCGCCGATCGACGAGTTCTTCGTCTCGACGAAGGTGCCGATCTTGCCGTCGACGCCGAGGCGCGTATTGGGCCGCAGGTAGGCGAAGGGGCCGACACTCGCGCCCGCGCCGATGACGGCGAGCGTGGCATCCGTGCGTTTGACCGTGGCGTGCTCGCCGATCTCGCAGTCGAGGATGGTGCTGTCGGGGCCGACGGTCGCGCCCTCGGCGATGACGGTCGCGCCGAGGATCTGCGTTCCGGGGAGGATCGTGACGTCGGGGGCCAGCTTGGCCTGCACATCGATCCAGGTGGAGGACGGGTCTTGGATGGTGACGCCGGCCAGCTGCCAGCGGCGCAGAACGATCTGGTTGAGGCGCCAGGCGGCGGTCGAGAGCTGCACACGGTCGTTGATGCCCTCGGCGATCCAGGCATCCGACACGGGAACGGCGATGACGTCGTCGCCCGAGGTGCGCATGAGGTGGATGACATCGGTCAGGTACTTCTCGCCCTGCGCGTTGTCGACGCCGAGCTTGCCGAGCTGCTCGCGCAAAGCGGGGGCGCGGAACAGGTAGACGCCCGCGTTGATCTCGGTGGCGGCCAGCTGCTCGGGTGTGGCGTCCTTCTGCTCGACGATCTGATCGAGGGCGTCGTCGGCCGTGCGGATGATGCGGCCATAGCCCGTGGCATCGGCCAGGATCGCCGACAGGATGGTGGCCGAAACGGGCTGGCGGCGGTGGTGCTCGATCAGGTTGCCGAGCGTGTCGGCGTTGAGCAGCGGAACGTCGCCGTTGATGACGAGCACATCGCCGTCGAAGTCGGCGGGCAGGGCCTCGACCGCGAGTTCGACCGCGCGGCCCGTGCCGGGGATGTCGTCCTGGTCGACGATGACGGTGCCGGGCAGGTCACGCTCGATGACCTCTACGAGGCGCTCACGTTCGTGGCGCACCACGGCGAGCACGTGCGCGGCATCGAGCGCACCGGCGGTGGCCAGCACGTGCGACACGACGGGGACGCCGCCCAGCGGGTGCAGAAGCTTGGGGGTGCGGGATTTCATGCGCGTGCCCTGGCCGGCGGCCAGAACGATGATTGCGAGAGTTGAGTCCGTCATCACATTCCCTTGAGTCGGGGCCGGGCTGGAACGCCCACTGAACCGTATCGAGGCTACCGGACTCGTGCCCGCAAGAATTCTCGCGAGTGCGCTCCGCCTCCAGGACTCGAACCTAGACCTAACAGCTCCAAAGGCTGCCGTGCTGCCATTACACCAAGGCGGACCGTGCGCGTGCGCACCAGACAAGTCTGCCAGATGCGGCGGCCCCGGTGCGCCCGAGTGTCGGAGGTTCGCACGCGGACGGCATTCGGAGGGGTTGCCGGGCTGCGTGCACCGGTGTCCCGCCATAATGGACGAATGGATGCCCCGCACGACGAAGTCGACCGGATCGTCGAGGACTGGCGGCGCGAACGCCCCGACCTCGACTTCTCGCCGCTCGAAGTGTTGAGCCGCGTGGGCCGGCTCGCGAAACACCTCGACCGGGCCCGGCGCACGGCGTTCACGCGGTCGGAGCTCGAGGCATCCGAATTCGACGTGTTGGCGGCCCTGCGCCGCGCGGGCGAGCCGTTCGCCGCGTCGCCCAAATACCTGTTGCAGCAGACGCTCGTGTCGTCGGGCACCATGACGAACCGCATCGACCGGCTCGTGGGGCGGGGGCTCGTCGAGCGCCGCACCGATCCGCACGACGGCCGCGGCATCCTGGTCGTCATGACGCCCGCGGGCCTGACCCGCGTGGATGCCGCCATCACCCGTCTCGTCGACGCGGAGGCCGAGCTGCTCGGCGCCCTCTCCCCCGCCGACCGCCGCCGCCTCTCGGCGCTCTTGCGCACCCTCAGCCTCGACTTCGACGAGCTGGCGCCCTAGCTCAGAGTCGTCGGGCGACTGAAGACGGTTTCGACGCCCGGTGAGTAGAGGACCGAGTCGGGCGGGGTGCCGGCGAGCGAGGCGAAGCCGGCGGCCGCGAGGAGGGTGTCGTCGAGGTGGAGAAGCTCGGCGCGTTGCAGGGGCCAGGGGCCGTGGTGGTTCGACCCGAACCAGGTGCGGCCGAGGTGCGTCTCGTGGAAGGCCCAGCGCGCGGTGAGGAACTCGGCGATCGGGTCGCCCGCGACGGCACCGGGCAGGGCGCGCGCGATGAGGTGGGTGGAGGCGCCGGGCACGTGGCCGGGGTTGCGTTTGTCGCCGAGGAGACGGTCGGCGAGGTGGCGGCGCGAACGGTAGGCAAAGAGCTCGCCCCGGTCGTCGGAGCGGCGACCCATCGACATCCGGGCCCAGCGATAGGGCAGGCCGAACGCGGCACGGGCCGTGAGCACGCTGACGAGCCGCGACGCGTCGAGGGAGGCGAAGACGACGGCGCGACGGCCCTGGTCGTCGATCGAATAGAGCCGCACGTTGATCTCGGGGAACGTGCCGAAGTAGGGAATGGGAGGCAGGCCGAAGAAGGCGCTGTCCGAGAGGCGGAAGGCGATGAGGCCCACCCAGCTCGAGCCGTCGATGACGTCGGGGCGCGTGCCGGGCGGCAGGAGAGGCGCGACCTCGGCGGGGTCGACCCGCCAGTGCAGGAACGTGAGGTCGCTCCAGCGTTGCGCGATGACGGCGCGGCCGGGAAGCTCGGGGGCGTCTGGCCAGGTTGCAGTCGCGGGTTCGCTCATAGGCTCAGCCTAGGACGCGCCGGAACGCCACCGAGAGGGGGTTGCGGGGTCGACGCGCCTGCCGCGCGAGCGGCCTGCAGCAGCGCGCCAGACGACAACGCCTGGCCGACAGCGCCCACGACGACAACGCCCGAGTCCGCAACGCCGGGAACGACGAAGCGGATGCCGCGGCCGGGGTTCGGCTCGCGCCATCCGCTCGGGTCGGGCGATCAGCGGCGCAGGGCCTTGCGCGCCAGCCAGTTGCCGAAGAACTGCACGAGCTGCACCATGACGATGATGATGATCGTGACGACGATGGTGACTTCCCAGTTGAAGCGGCCGTAGCCGTAGACGATGGCGAAGTCGCCCAGGCCGCGGCCGCCGATCGAACCGGCGATGGCCGACATGTCGACGATGGCGATGAACACGAAGGTGTAACCGAGGATGAGGGGTCCGAGCGCCTCGGGCACGAGCAGCGTCGTGATGATGCGCCACGGGCTGGCGCCGACGGCACGGGCGGCCTCGATGGTTCCCGGGTCGATGGACACGAGGTTCTGTTCGACGATGCGGGCGATGCCGAACGTGGCGCCGACGATCATGGTGAAGATCGCGGCGGTCGTGCCGATGGTCACGCCGATGACGGCCATGGTGACGGGCTGCAGGGCCGCGATCAAGATGATGAACGGGATGGGCCGCACGATGTTGACGAGCACGTTGAGGATGGCGTTGACCGCCGTGTTCTGCAGGATGCCGCCGCGCCTGGTCGTGTAGAGCAGGATGCCGAACACGAGGCCGAGGAACCCGGCCACGAGCAGCGTCACGGCGACCATGTAGAGGGTCAGCCACAGGTTCTCGAGCAGCAGGGGGCCGAGCTGGCCCCAATCGGTGGTGGCGGTGCGGATCATGCGGCCACCTCCTCGACCGTGGTGAGGGCTCTCAGGTCGGTCACGAGGCGCTCGACATCCGCATCCGAGCCCGAGAGCTCGAGCGTGAGCGAGCCGAACGATTTCGACTGGATGGCGCTGATGCCGCCGTAGACAATTTCGAAGCGCACGCCGTAACGCTCGTGTGCGTGGGAAAGGACCTCGCCGACGCGCGCCGACTCGTGCACCTCGACGTTGATGATGCGGCCCGTGTGGCTGCTGCGCAGGCGCTGGATGTCGTCGGTGGCGGGCTGATTGCGGATGACCGTGCTGATGAACTTCTTGGCCGTGTCGGTCTGCGGGTCGGAGAAGATGTCGAACACCTTGCCCTCTTCGACGATCTTGCCGTCGGCGAGCACGGCCACGCGGTCGGCGATGGAGCGCACGACATCCATCTCGTGCGTGATGACGATGATCGTGACGCCCAGCTCGGCGTTGACCTTCTTGAGCAGCCGCAGCACCTCCTGCGTGGTCTCGGGGTCGAGCGCGGAGGTCGACTCGTCGGCCAGCAGCAGCTTGGGCGAGGTGGCGAGGGCACGGGCGATGCCGACGCGCTGCTTCTGGCCACCCGAGAGCTGCTCGGGGTAGTCGTAGGCGCGGTGCAGCAACCCGACGAAGTCGAGCAGTTCGGCCACGCGCTTGTCGCGGTCGGCCTTCGACCAGCCGGCGACGCGCAGCGGATAGGCCACGTTGCCCGCGATGGTGCGCGACCGGAACAGGTTGAACTGCTGGAAGATCATGCCGATGCCGAGCCGCAGCGGCCGGATCTCGCGTTCCTTCAGCGACGAGATCTCGTGCCCGTCGACGACGACCCGGCCGCTCGTGACGCGCTCGAGCCCGTTGATGAGGCGCACGAGCGTGGACTTGCCCGCCCCCGAGTGGCCGATGATGCCGTAGATCTCGCCCGCTTCGACGGCGAGCGAGACACCGTCGACGGCGTTCGTTTTCTCTTTCTGGCCATACGTCTTGACGACGTTCTCCAGTTCGACGAGAGGGGGCATATTCGTCCTTCGGTTGATGCGGGGTGTGCTGCGGTGTCGGCGGGTGGCCGGCGGATGTCGCGGGCGGGGTGTGCTCGCGGTCGTGCGGGTGGTCGAGGCTGCTCGCACCGACGGGGTCGGGTGGCCGCGGCATCCGCTGGCCGCCCGACCCCGAGGGTCACGAGCGAGACGTCATGGTTATTCGGACGCCTTCAGCTGCTCTTCGATCTTCTTCAGCTCGGCGCGCAGCTCTTCGGGGGTCCAGCCGTCGACGAGCACGGCGCTGCCCTTCGACGCGGCGAGCACCTGGTCGGTGACCGTCTTGTCGTGCCAGAGTTCGGCCACCTTGAGGTAGGCGGGGTTGTCGGCGTCGGCTCCGCGGGCCACGATCACGTTGATGTAGGGCGTGGCACCCGGGTCCTTGGGGTCGTCCTTGAAGATGGCCTTGTTGGGGTCGAGGCCGGCGTCGGCGACGTAGTTGTTGTTGATGATCGAGCCGTCGACCGAGTCGAGCGACAGGGCGGTCTGTGCCGCATCCACCGTGACGACCGTGACCTTGGACTTCGCGGCGTCGATGTCGGCGGGGGTCGGCGTGGCCTTGTCACCGGTCAGAGTGATGAGGCCGGCCTTCTCGAGCACGAAGAGGCCGCGGGCCTGGTTGGAGGGGTCGTTCGGGATGGCGATCTGGCCGCCCTCGGGGATGTCCTTCACGTCGGTCCACTTCTTGGAGTAAAGGCCGAGGGGCACGATGACGGTCGAGGCGATCGGCACGAGGTCGTCACCCGTCTCGACGTTGTTCTGCGCGAGGAAGCGCAGGTGCTGGAACGAGTTGAGGTCGGTCTGCTTCTGCACGAGCGCCGGGTTGGGCTGCTGGTAGTCGCTGAAGTTGGTCACCTCGAGCGTGATGTTCTCTTTCGCGGCGAGCTTGGTGAGCGTGGCCCAGTAGTCCTGCGACGAGTCGGTGACACCGATCGAGACGGTGGTGGGGGCGGACGACGAACCCGAGCCCGAACCGGCGCCGTTGGCCTCGGTGGATGCCGGGGCCTGCAGGTTGACGATCACGAGCACGACGGCCACGATGACCGCGATGAGGCCGACGGCGCCGCCGACGATCCAGCCGGTCTTCGACTTCTTGCGCTGGGGAAGCTGGGGGGCGTTGTTCGCGCCTGCGCCGGTGCCGCCGGCGGGGATGTTGGTGCCTGACATGGTGCCTCTTTCGTTCTATGCCGTGGAGAAGTGTGGAAAAAATGAGGGGTGCTCGGGTGCGTGGTCACCCGGGCCGAAAGCCGTGTGAGGCCGCCCCGTCGAGCGGCCGAGACCCCAATATGGCAAGCCCCGGTCGGGTTGGCGAATTCGTGTTCCGCTCTGTGTCGTCATGTTTCGTTTCATGACAGAAGCGCCGAAACGGATGCCGGGAGCCCCCGCTGTTCGCGGCACCCCGCTCCCCCGCCTACGCTGGACGGGTGGCACATCTTCTCGGGGCCGAGTCCCTGCATCTCGAATTCCCCACCCGCGTCGTCTTCGACAACATCACCCTCGGAGTCAACGAGGGCGATCGCATCGGCATCGTCGGGCGCAACGGTGACGGCAAATCCAGCCTCCTGGCCATGCTCGCGGGCCGTCTCGAACCCAACGACGGCCGCGTCACCCTGCGCCGCGGCGTGACCGTCGGCGTGCTCGACCAGGCCGACACGCTGGGCGACGTCGGAACCGTCGGTGAAGCCATCGTGGGCGATATCGACGAACACGTCTGGGCCGGTGACTACCGCGTGCGCGACGTGATCGACGGGCTCGTCGCCGATCTCGCCTGGGACGCCCCCGTGGCCTCCCTCTCGGGTGGTCAGCGTCGACGCGTGTCGCTCGCCAAACTGCTCGTGGGCGACTGGGACATCCTGTTCCTCGACGAGCCCACCAACCACCTCGACGTCGAGGCGATCGGATGGCTGGCGGCGCACCTGCGCAAGCGCTGGTCTCCGACATCCGGCGGACTGCTCACCGTGACGCACGACCGGTGGTTCCTCGACGAGATCTCGACCGACACGTGGGAGGTGCACGACGGCATCGTCGAACCCTTCGAGGGCGGGTATGCGGCGTATATCTTGCAGCGCGTCGAACGCGACCGGATGGCTGCGGCCTCCGAGTCGAAGCGACAGAACCTCATGCGCAAGGAGCTCGCCTGGCTGCGTCGCGGAGCCCCGGCCCGCACCGCCAAACCCAAGTTCCGCATCGAGGCCGCCACGCAGCTCATCGAGAACGAGCCGCCGCCCCGCAACAAGGTCGAGCTCAGCCAGATGGCCTCGGCCCGGCTGGGCAAGGACGTCGTCGACCTGCTCGACGTCTCGGTCAAATACGACGACAAGCTCATTTTCTCGGATGTCGAGTGGCGTATCGCACCCGGTGAGCGCACAGGCATCCTGGGCGTCAACGGTGCCGGCAAGTCGACGCTGCTCGCGCTCATCACGGGCGAACTCGAGCCCACCACGGGGCGCGTCAAGCGTGGCAAGACCGTCAAGGTGGCAACGCTCACGCAGCAGCTGTCCGAGCTGAAGGACATCGGCCACGAACGCGTCAGCGATGTCATCGGGCGCTACCGCACGAGCTATGTCGCCGGCGGCAAAGAGATGACGCCCGGTCAGTTGCTCGAGCGCCTCGGATTCACGAGCGCGCAGCTGTCGACACCCGTCAAAGACCTGTCGGGTGGACAGAAGCGACGCCTGCAATTGCTGCTCATCCTGCTCGACGAGCCCAACGTGCTCGTGCTCGACGAGCCCTCGAACGACCTCGACACCGACATGCTCGCGGCCATGGAGGATCTGCTCGACTCGTGGCCCGGCACGCTCATCGTCGTGTCGCACGACCGCTACCTCATGGAGCGCGTGACCGACCAGCAGTACGCGTTGATCGGCAAGCAGCTGCGGCACCTGCCGGGCGGCATCGAGCAGTACCTCGAATTACGCAAGATCGAGCAGAAGCACACGGGGCCCCTCGGCGACTCCCCCGCGGATGCTGCGGGCTCGGGCTCGGGTTCGGCGGGCTCCGGATCCTCTGGCTCGGGCTCCGGCGGCAACACCACGCGCGGCGGACTGTCGATCGGCGGCGCCGAGCAGCGCAAGCTCCAGAAGGAGATCCAGGCGATCGAGCGCAAGCTGCAGAAGCTCGGCGGCGAGATCAGCACTGCCCACGAGAAGCTGGCCACGCACGATCAGAACGACTACGACGGCATCATGGCGCTGAACGCGAAGGCCCAGGCCGCGCAGGCCGAGACGGAGCAGCTGGAGCTGCGCTGGCTAGAGCTGAACGAGATTCTCGGCTAGGCGTTCCGGGCCAGCTCGGCAACGCCGGTCGGCCTCTCAGCCCGGCGGCGCGTCAGTCGTTGACGAGACGGGCGCCGTGCACCGGGCCCGTCACGCGCAGCGCCGTGACCCCTGACGCGCTCAGCGCGATCTGCAATTCGAGCGCCGAGTCGAGGTCGGCGGCCAGGAACGCCACGGTGGGGCCGGAACCCGACACCATGCACGACAGCGCGCCGCTCTGCTCGCCCAACTCCATGACGCCCGAGAGCTCGGGGCGCAGGTGCAGGGCGGGGGCCTGCAGGTCGTTGTGCATCGAGGCGGCGAGCCTGTGCGCATCCCCCGCTCGCAGCGCCTGCAGCACGTCGGCGTCGACAACGGGCTGGGTGACGGCCGGCGAGATGTCGAGCGCGTGGCGGGCGCGGTGGGCGTCGAGCTCACGATAGGTGGCGGGCGTGGACATGCCGAAGCCGGCGAGGGCGAGCACCCACTGGAACTGCCCGGTCGCGAGCGCCGGGCTGAGCTCATCGCCCCGGCCCGTGCCGATGGCGGTGCCGCCCGTGAGCGCGAAGGGAACGTCGGCGCCCAACTCGGCGGCGAGGCCGAGCAGCTGGTCGCGGGTGAGCCCGGTCTGCCAGAGATCGTCGACCGCGAGGAGGGTGGCCGCGGCATCCGCAGAACCACCACCCATGCCGCCCGCGACGGGCACGTTCTTCTCGATGGCGAGGCTGACGCCGCCGCGGTAACCGGTGTCTCGCGCGATGAGCTGCGCGGCCCGGATGGCGAGGTTGGAGGCGTCGGTCGGAACGTCGCTCGTGTCGATCGGACCCGTGAAGGACACCTCGAACGTGTCGGAATGGCTCGCTCGCACGTCTTCATA
Organism: Okibacterium fritillariae; assembly: GCF_052783725.1. Lineage (NCBI taxonomy): Bacteria > Bacillati > Actinomycetota > Actinomycetes > Micrococcales > Microbacteriaceae > Okibacterium > Okibacterium fritillariae. Next base: position 1,088,829 of record NZ_CP199917.1, on the reverse strand, counting down.
GACCGAGACCGCTTGATAGGCCGTGGCGACCTCGTGGTAGCCGTCGTCCATCACGGCGCCGACAGCCAGGAAGACGTTGATCTTGCCGGGTGCCCGAGCGTGTGACGTGTTCGAGGGCGTCTCGCGGGTCATACATCCAACCTAGCTCAGCGGGCGCGGGTCGAATGCCGCTCACGTTTGCGCGGGAGTCGCGGGACTAGTTGATGCAGGCCGTCTCTCCGAAGTTCTTCGGGGTGTCGGTGCTGGTCGGCGTCGGCGTGGGTGCCGCCTCGACGGGAGCCTCGGTGGCGGGCGGCGGCGCGGCATTCGGATCGGTCGGCGCCTGGTTGTCGGTGCCGATCGTGAGGGTGACACCCGTGGCCGTGGTCGACGAGATGACCGACGCGTTCGGGTAGTAGGCGGCGAGGGCCTTCGCCTGCGCCTCCTGCCCCGCGGGATAACTGATCGTCGTCTTGGCGATCGTGGCACCCGAGGTGGGCGGCTTCGTCTGGAAGCCGAAAGCGGCCAGGGCGTCGGTGTTCGCCTGCGCCACACCGCCGATCGCCGCACCGTTCACGACGGTCACGGTCGTCTCGGCGGGGGTTGCCGCGGTGGCAGCGCCATAGGCGGTCGGGGTTCCCACCACCTGCGCGATGAACTCGGGCATGGCAGCCTGGTCGATCTCGACGATCGAGAGCTTCTGCCCCCGCACCGTGATGGTGGGGGTGCCCGTGATCGGCACGGTCGCCGAGACGATGTTGTCGGCGCGCAGGTTGCGCACCTGGCCGGCGAGTTCGAGCAGGTTGAGCCCGGGGTCGGTTTCGATCGACGACGAGACCGCGTCGAGTACGTTCTGCAACTTCACCGGATTGAGCAGGGTGCCGGCCGAGAGCATCTTGCGGGCCTCGACCGAGAGGAAGTACTGCTGGCGCACCTGTCGGTCGAGATCGCCGTTCGGCAGGCCGTGACGCTGGCGAACGAAGGCGAGGGCTTGTTTCGCATCGAGCGTCGAGACTCCGGCCGGCAGATCGATGGTGGAGTACGGGTCTTTCACCGGGTTGATGAGGCACACGTCGACGGGGCCCAGGGCATCGACCACGTTGTAGAAGCCGAGCAGGGAGACCCGCACGAAGTGGTCGATAGTCAGCCCGGTCATGTTCTGGATGGTCTGGATGAGCAGCTGCGCGCCCGCCGAATCGTCGCCGTTCTGGGCGCCCAGAGTGAAGGCGGCGTTGAGCTTGTTCATGCCGTAGCCCGGAATCTCGACCCAGGAGTCACGCGGGAAGGACACCATGGTGACCTTGCTGCCGTCGGCCGGGATGTGCATGACGATCATGGTGTCGGTGTTGACGCCGCCGCCGTCGTCTTCGGTGCCCAGTTTGTCGAGTTCGGCCTGCGTGGCACCGGCCGGGCGATGGTCGTCGCCCACGAGCAGGATGTTTTGGTCCTGACCGTCGACGTCGTCGTCGGCGCTGTCGGTGGACTGCGGGATCGCATCGATGTGCGTGATTCCCGAGACGAAGCGCTGGTAGTTGTAGAACGCGTAGCCGCCGCCGATGAGGAGCACGGCGACGAGGCTGAACCCGACCCATCGGGCGATGAGTGCGCCGGGTCCGCGTTTGCGGCGATGGGCGACCGGTTTCAGGTCGAGGATGCTCGGCTGATCGCTCATCGGATGCTGCCTCCGGGCGTCATTCGGGCGCGGGTCACGCGCGAAGGCGCGGTGACGAGGCGGGAAAAGGGCGAGGAAAGCACACTCCAGGGTAGGGGATGAGTACTGGACGCGTGCTGGAGAGGTCATGCGAAAACGCCGAGCGAAGTCATCCGCGCACCTCGGTCTCCACAGGAGCGATGCGTAATAGTTGTCCACATTCGAGCGGATGTCTGGGTGCCCGCCGCTTCACCTGGCAAGAATGAGGGCAGCACAGAAACGGAGCACCATGACGGACAACATCGCCTTCAATCTCTTCGAGATGAACTGCGTCGGCCATATCTCGCACGGTTTGTGGCGGCATCCCGACAACAATCGGCATCGATTCAACGACCTCGACTTCTGGGTCGAAGAGGCGAAGCTGCTCGAAGAGGGTTTGTTCGAGGCGGTGTTCCTGGCCGATGTGATCGGCACCTACGACGGCTACCGCGACGGGCCAGAGACGGCGCTGAAGGAGGCCGTGCAGATTCCGAACAACGATCCCCTGCTCGTCATCCCCGCCATGGCCGCCGCGACGAAGAACCTGGGTTTCGCGGCCACCTTCTCGACGACGTATGAGCCGCCGTTCGCATTCGCCCGGCGCGCATCGACGCTCGACCACCTCACCAAGGGCCGGTTCGGCTGGAACGTGGTCACGAGCTACCTGCCTAACGCCGCGCGCAACTTCGGTCACGACGACGAGGTCGCCCACGGCGATCGCTACGCCATCGCCGACGAATACCTCGACGTGCTCTACAAGCTGTGGGAGGGATCGTGGGATGACGACGCGGTCGTGCAAGACCGCGAGAATCGCATCTACACAGATCCGTCGAAGGTGCGTTACATCGATCACGTCGGCGAACACTTCCGCGTGAAGGGGCCGCATCTGAGTGAGCCGTCCCGGCAGCGCACCCCCGTCATCTTCCAGGCCGGGTCGAGCGACTCGGGCCGGGCGTTCGCGGCCAAGCATGCCGAGGGTGTCTTCGTGGGCGGCAACTCGCTCGAGGTGTATCGCGACAACATCGCCGACATCCGCCGCCGCGCGGTCGAGAACGGTCGCGGTGCCGATCATGTGAAGACCTTCGCGTCGGCCGTCGTCATCGTCGATCGCGACCGCGACGCGGCCCTGGCGAAGGCCGAAGAATACAAGCGATACTCGAGTGACGAGGGCTACCTCACGCACTCGGGTGGAGGCGGCATCGACCTGGCCGCCTACCCCAAAGACGCACTCATCAGCGATATCCTCGCCGCCGAGGCGAAGGCCGGGCGCGACAACGCCGGGGCGAACCGCCGGCATTACCCGCCCGGGGCGACGGTGGCCGACGCCCTCGAGGCCGTGACGCGCTTCGACCGCCCGCCGTTCTTCGCCGTCGGCACGCCCGTCGAGGTGGCCGATTCGATCGAGCGCTGGGTCGACGAGACGGGTCTCGACGGCTTCAACCTGCGCCAGTTCCTCACCCCTGGCACGGCGCGCGACTTCATCGAATACGTCGTGCCCGAGCTGCAGAAACGCGGGCGCTACCGCACGTCCTACGAGGCACCGACGCTGCGCGAGCGCCTGTTCGGCGCCGGCAACGCGCGGTTGTTCCCCGAGCACCCCGGCGCGCGCTACCGCGGCGGCGCACACCTGCACGACTAAACCGCTCGCACTCTCCACAACGACCGCGGCATCATCCGTCCCGGTCTCACCGCTCGAACGCGAACGGCTTCGAGCGGTGTCCGCCGACCCGTCCGGGCTCCGGCGCACCGCCAACGATTGGATCAGCATGACCACCGACACGATCGAAAAGCCCGAGTCGACGTCGACTCTGTCCACGCCTCCCACCTACGCCGACCTGGCGGCGCGGTTCCGGCCCGTGTTCGACCGCATCCGCGACACCGCGGTCGAACGCGAGACCGACCGACGGCTCGCGCACGACGAGGTGTCGTGGCTGCGCGAGGCCGGCTTCGGGCGGGTGCGTGTGCCCGTCGAATACGGCGGGCTCGGAGCATCGCTCAGTCAGCTGGTCGAGCTCCTCGTCGAGCTGGGCGAGGCCGATGCCAACCTCCCGCAGCTCTGGCGCGGCCACCACGCCTTCGTCGAATCGCGTCTCAACTCGCCCGAACGCCTCGACCAGAAGAAGTGGTTCGACCTCATCGTCGGCGGCGCCGTCATCGGCAATGCGCAGGCCGAGCGCGGGCCCGAGACCGCCTCCTCGGCTCTCCTCGAAGAGACGCCCGACGGCTGGCGTCTCACGGGCGAGAAGTACTACAGCACGGGCAGCATCTATGCCGACTGGATCTGGACGGGCGCCGTCTACGGTGGCTCCCAGGCCGGATTGGCCGTTCGCGCCGACCAGCCCGCCGTCACGCGCCTCGATGATTGGGACGGCTTCGGGCAGCGCCTCACCGGCTCGGGCACGACGCGGTTCGAACGCGCCGTGATCGAACCCGAGCACATCGTCTTCGCCAACTTCGACGACGAGCGCACGCAGGCCAACATCACGAGCTTCTACCAGACCGTGCTCCTGGCCGCCCTCGCGGGCACGGGCCGCGCGGTTCTGCGCGATGCCGTCGACTTCGTCCGCGGGCGCACCCGCACGTTCGGGGTGCTCGGCGCCTCGCGCCCCGCCGACGACCCGCTCGTGCAGCGCGTCATCGGCACACTGAGCTCCCTGTCAGCCACGGCAGACGCCCTCGTCAGAGACGTGGCCCGCGCCCTCGAGTCGAACTTCGACCGTTTCCACGCGGGCGAATGGAGCCAGGACGACTACGACGAAACGCTCATCACGGTGTTCCGCGCCCAGCAGCAGGTCATCGCCACGGTGCTCGAGGCGACAACGCTCCTCTTCGAAGTGGGAGGTGCCTCGGCCACCTCGAGCGCGCGGCAACTCGACCGGCACTGGCGCAACGCTCGCACCCTGTCCAGCCACAATCCCGCCATCCTGCGCGAGCGCGCCATCGGCGACTACCTCCTGAACGGCACCCGCCCGGTCAGCGCGTGGTCGAAACGCGCTGAGAAAGCTGGCACCTCGGCCGAGGGGTAGTTCGGGGCGCGTCGGGCAGACCAGATGCGCGTGCAGGCGCGAGCGCGAGCACGGGCCGGGCACGGTCACGGGCACGGTCACGGGCAGGAAAGCGTCCGGGATCAGACGCGGGCACGTGCCGCCCTCGGCTATTCGGCGGCGCGGGCGATCGCGAGGAAGTCGTGCACGGTGAGCTGTTCGCCGCGCGCGGTCGGCTCGATGCCTGCGCGCACCATCTGCTCAGAGGCGGCCTGCGAGCTGCCCAGCAACTGACCCAAGGCCTGACGCAGCATCTTGCGGCGCTGCTGGAACGCAGCGTCGATGATGCCGAACGTAGCAACGCGCTCCTCCTCGGTGCCGAGCGGCACCTCGCGCTTATCGAAGCCCACGAGCACGCTGTCGACATTCGGCACCGGCCAGAACACCTGGCGGCTCACATTGCCGGCCAAACGCCACTTGCCATACCACGCCGCCTTCGCGCTCGGCGAGCCGTACACCTTCGAACCCGGGTCGGCGGCCAGACGGTGACCGACCTCTGCCTGCACCATCACCACACCCGACTGCAACGAGGGGATGTGCTCCAAAAAGTGCAGCAACACGGGCACCGACACGTTATAGGGCAGGTTCGCCACCAGCCGCGTCGGTGCATCGGGAAGCTCCGTGATGCGCAGGGCATCCTCGGCAATCACCGTCAAAGGCGCACCCGGATGCATCAGCTCAACGGTCTTCGGCAACTGCGTCGCCAACCGTGTGTCGATCTCCACGGCCACGACCGACGCGCCCACCTCGAGCAGACCGAGCGTCAGCGAACCGAGGCCCGGGCCGATCTCGACGACGCTATCGCCCGACTCGACCGCGGCGACCTTCACGATGCGACGCACGGTATTCGCGTCGATGACGAAGTTCTGGCCCAACTTTTTGGTGGGCTGCACGTCGAGGAGTTCGGCGAGGTCGCGGATCTCTGCGGGGCCGAGAAGGCTCATCGGGATGTCATCCAGTCGGTTCGAGTGAGGCGGCCGGGAGAGCCCGACAGTCGATTCTACGGGCCTACGACTGAGGTGGCTGGTCGGCGAACGGGTTGCTCTGCGACGTCACCGGCTCGTCATCCCAGCGCCCATAGACCGACTCGGTGTTCGAGTTGATCTGCGACGCCAACATCGTCACGTCGGTTCCGAGATGCGACGCCATGAAACGCAGCGTGTGCGGCAGCAGGTAAGGCGCGTTCGGGCGACCGCGGTAAGGCACGGGCGTGAGGAACGGGGCATCCGTCTCGACCAAGAGCAACGAACGCGGCGCGCGCTCGAGGGCCTCGCGCAACGTGACCGCGTTCTTGAACGTGACCGTGCCCGCGAACGACATGTACCACCCGTTCTGCGTGCAGATCTCGGCCAGCTCCTCGCCGCCCGAGAAGCAGTGGAAAACCGTGCGCTCCGGGGCGCCGACGCGCCTCAGCGTGGCCACCACGTCGTCGTGCGCGTCGCGATCGTGAATCTGCAACGCCAGGTTATTCTTCTTCGCGATCTCGATGTGCGCCTCGAAAGCGCGCAACTGCGCGGCCCGCCCGGCCGGATCGGTCGTGCGGAAATAGTCGAGCCCGGTCTCGCCGACGGCACGCACGCGCGGACGCGTCGCCAACGCCGCGATCGCCTCGAGGGCCGCATCGAGCTCGCCGCGCTGCTCGAGCACGGCCGTCTCGTTCGGGTGAACCGCAACCGCCGCCAACATTCGCGGCTCGACGGCCGCCATCTCGGCACCCCACGTGCTCGTCGCCACATCGGTGCCCACCTGCACGATGCCGCGGATGCCCACGGCCGACGCTCGGTCGAGCTGCTCGCGGTAGGTCAGCGGTTCGACGCCGTCCGCGATCTCGAGATGCGTGTGATTGTCGTACACCCCGACGACGAGCGATTCGGGGGCAGGCGGATAAGACAGGTCTTTCCGCTCACCCTGGTCGCGCTGTCTGACGTGCTGAGGCTCAGTCATACACCGACGCTACCGCACCCCCACGGGGGCCGGTCAGGGTTGACGAATCACAGCGCCGAATCTATGCAGCGGGGCGACGGGCCTAGGCGACAGGGGTCTCGATGCGCGGGAACAACGGCTCGAGACCATTGACGCTCGTGCCCGCCGTCAGCTGACCCCACGTGGCCGCCTCGCGCACCGGCTGAGCCGACAGCTCGCCCAGCACGTCGCGGTGGCCGAGCGCCGTCCACAGCTTCTCGGTGGCCTTCGGCATGATCGGGTGCAGCAGCACCGCGAGCGCGCGCAAACCCTCGGCCGCCGTGTAGAGCACGGTGCCCAGGCGCTCACGGTTGGCCTCGTCCTTCGACAACTGCCACGGAGCCATATCGGTGATGTACCCGTTCAGCTCGTCGACGATCGTCCAGATGGCCGACAGGGAGTCGTGGATCGCGAGACGCTCGACGGCCGCATTGGCCGCCGCCGCGGCATCCGCCACAACCTTCTGAACGGCGAGATCGGCCTCGGAGGCCGGGCCCTGGGGCGGCACGACACCCTCGAAGTAGCGCTCGATCATGGCGACGACGCGCGACGCCAGGTTGCCGAAACCGTTGGCCAGCTCGGACTGGTAGCGGGCCGAGAGGTCCTCCCAGCTGAACGAGCCGTCTTGGCCGAACGTGATGGCGCGCATGAAGTAGTAGCGGAACGCATCCGACCCGAACGTGTCGGTGATCTCGGTGGGCGCGATGCCCGTGAGCTTCGACTTGCTCATCTTCTCGCCGCCCACGAGCAGCCAGCCGTGGCCGTAGACCTGGCGCGGCACATCGAGCCCCGCCGCCATGAGCATGGCCGGCCAGATGACCGAGTGGAAACGCAGGATGTCTTTGCCGACGATGTGCGTGGCGGGCCAGCGGCGGTCGAAGTTAGCGTCGTCCTGCCCGTAACCCACGGCCGTGACGTAGTTGAGCAGCGCGTCGAACCACACATAGACGACGTGCGACTCATCCCACGGAACCTTGACGCCCCAGTCGAAGGTCGACCGCGAGATCGACAGGTCGCTGAGGCCCTGGCGGATGAACTGCAGCATCTCGTTGCGCGCCGAATCGGGCTGCACGAAGGTGGGGTTGGACTCGTAGAGCTCGATCAGACGCTCTTGGAAATCGCTCATGCGGAAGAAGTAGTTCTTCTCCTGCAGGCGCTCGACGGGAATCGAGTGGATGGCGCACACCTTCTCGCCCTCGTACTGCCCCGTGCCGTCGGCCAGCTCATTGGGGAGCTTGTACTCCTCACACCCGACGCAGTAGAAACCCTCGTATTCGCCGGCGTAGATGAAGCCGTCGTCGTACAGCTTCTGCAAGAAGTCCTGCACGGCCTTCTCGTGCCGCGGGTCGGTGGTGCGGATGAAGTCGTCGTTGGCCACGTCGATCGTCTCGATCAGCGGCTTCCAGCTCTGCTCGACCAACCTGTCGGCCCACTCCTGCGGCGTGACGCCGTTGGCCGTGGCCGTGCGCAGGATCTTCTGACCGTGCTCGTCGGTGCCCGTGAGCATCCACGTGTCGTCGCCCGCCTGGCGGTGCCAGCGCGCCAAGAAGTCGGTCGCGACCTCGGTGTAGGCGTGGCCGATGTGGGGCGCATCGTTCACATAGAAGATGGGCGTGGTGACGTAGAAGGACTTGCCGCTGGACATGCTTCCCATTCTAGGGTTTCGGGGCGGCGGGCTTTTCGATGGCGGCTTGATAGAGGTCGCGCTTCGACATGCCGGTGGCCTCGGCGACCTCGGCGGCCGCCTCCTTCACGCGCATGCCCCCCGCAACGAGCGCACGCACCTGCCGAATACCCTCCTCCGCGTCGACGATGCGCTCGGGGGCGCCCTCGACGACCACGCAGATCTCGCCGCGCACGCCTGGGTCGGCCCAGAGCGCCAGTTCGTGCGCCGTTCCCCGCTTGACCTCTTCGAACATTTTCGTCAGCTCGCGGCACACGACCACGCGGCGGGTGGGACCGAAGGCCGCCTCCCCCGCCATATCGTGCAGCGATGCGGCGAGCCGGTTGGGCGACTCGAAGAACACCATGGTGCGGCGTTCGTCGGCGAGCGCGTGCAGGGTCTGGCGCCGCTCGGACGGTTTGCGCGGCAGGAACCCCTCGAAGCTGAAACGGTCGGTGGGCAGCCCCGCGACGGCGAGCGCCGTGATGACGGCCGACGGACCGGGCAGCGCCGTCACCGTGACGCCCGCGAGCGCGGCGGCCTCGACGAGGTGGAAACCGGGGTCGGACACCGTGGGCATGCCGGCATCGCTCAGTACGAGCACGTCTTCGGTCTGCGCGATGGCGACCAGCTCGCCCGCCCGATCGCGCTCGTTGTGGTCGTGCAGGGCGATCAGCCGCGGACGGTTTTCGATCCTCAGGCCGGCCAGCAGCCGCACGGTCGTGCGCGTGTCCTCGGCGGCGACCACGGTGGCGTTCTCGAGCGCCTCGACGAGTCTGCGCGACGCGTCGCCGAGGTTTCCGATGGGCGTGGCCGCGAGAATGATCATGGGGCCAGTCTTCCATCACTTCGCCAGCGACTCGCTGTGGCACCATTGCAGAGTGCAGCCCGAGAACCGTGAGCCCCTCGCCGATGTCGTCTTCGGCGCGTCCGCATCCGGTCAGCCCGCCGCGTCAGCGCAACCGGGCGGCGCAAATGAGCCGGATGCCGCGGCCACACCCTCCGCGACAGCATCCGTGACCACGACCGACGCCTCACAGCCCGGCCGACACGCCGATTCGAGTGATGCGGCCGGCACTCGCTCGTCGGGGGCGCGCGCCACCTGGGATCGCATCCTCACCGGCAACCGCGACGGCTCGCCCGCGAAGCCCCAGCCCAGCGAGAGCCTGCTGCCCGAACAGCGCGGCAGCCGCCTCGACGACTGGTTCGGCCGCGTCATCAACTCCCCCCGACGCCTGCAGCTCTGGTACTGGGGCGCCCCCGCGCTCGTCACGCTGCTCGCCGCGGTGCTGCGGCTGTGGAATCTCGGCTACCCGCACTCGCTCATCTTCGATGAGACGTTCTATGTGAAGGACGCGTACACGCTCCTAAACAACGGCTACGAGTCATCCTGGCCGACCGGCGCCGACGAGAAGTTCGCGGCGGGCGACACCGACATCTTCCTCGACTCCCCCTCTTATGTGGTGCATCCGCCGCTCGGCAAGTGGCTCATCGCGGCCGGCCTCGGCGTGTTCGGCGCCGGCGACGCTTTCGGGTGGCGCGTCTCGACGGCCGTCATCGGCATCCTCGCGGTCGTGCTGATCATGCTCATCGCGCGCAAACTCTTCGGCAGCACGCTGCTGGCGGTCATGGCCGGGTTCCTGCTCGCGATCGACGGCCACGCCATCGTCATGTCGCGCGTCGCCATCCTCGACAACTCGGTCATGTTCTTCGCGCTCGTGGGCTTCGGCGCGGTCCTGCTCGACCGCGACGATACGAATACGCGCATCGCCGTGAAGCTGCGCGCCCTGCAGGAGAAGGGCACGATGCCCGACTGGGGGCCCGTGCTCTGGTGGCGCCCGTGGCTGCTCGTCGCCGGGATCGCTTTCGGTGCGACGTGTGCCGTGAAGTGGTCTGGCCTCTACTTCCTGGCCTTCTTCGGCATCTATGTCATCGTCGTGGATGCCCTCAACCGCCGCCGGCTCGGAATCCCCTTCTGGCTGAGCGCCGCCGTTCTCAAACAGGGTCCCATCGCCTTCCTCCTGATGGTACCGGTGGCGTTCGTCGTCTACCTCTCGTCGTGGACCGGATGGCTTGTCACCTCGGGCGGCTACTACCGCGACTTCGCCGACCAACCGGGCAACGCCTGGACGGGCACGTTCGCGTGGGTGCCGCACGCGTTGCAATCGCTGCTGCACTATCACGAGAGCGCCTACTCCTACCATGTGGGTCTGCACGAGCCACACCCCTACATGGCCAACCCGCTGGGCTGGCTGCTGCTGCTGCGCCCGACGAGCATGTACTACCAGGCAGTCCCCAACGGCGACTGCTTCTCGGACAACTGCGTGGGCGCCATCACGTCGATCGCCAACCCGCTCATCTGGTGGGCGGCCACCGCGGCGATCCTCTATCTGGTCTATCGCCTCGCCCGCTACCGCGAGTGGCGCGTGGGCCTCATCCTCATGGGCATGGCGGCTGGCTACCTGCCCTGGCTGCTCTACTTGGGCCGCACGGTGTTCCAGTTCTACACGATCGCCTTCGAGCCCTACATGATCCTCGGCTTGGTGTTCGTGCTCGGCCTCATTCTGGGCAAACGAACGGATGAGCGCTACCGACGCACGCGGGGCATCGGCATCGTGGGCGTGTTCCTCGCGGTGGCGACGCTCCTCAGCGCCTTCTGGTATCCGCTGTGGACGGGCACGACCGTGCCGTATTGGTTCTGGTTGATCCACGAGTGGATCCCGTCGTGGATCTAGTCCGGCCGTGAGCGTCGCCGGCCCGTCGCCCGTGACGCCGCCCGCAACGTCGTTCGTCTCGTCGCTCGTGGCATCGACGCGGCGCAACCTGCCGGGTCTCGCGGTCGCAGGCGCGGCCGTGCTGGTGGCATGGGCGGTGCACGCGGTGCTGCCGGCCGTGCCTCTCCTGACCGCGTGCGTGCTGCTCGGCATCCTGATCGGCCAGCTGCCCGCGACGAGGCGGCTGCTCACGGGGGCCGCCAAACCCGGCCTGTCGTTCGCCGCGAAGCGTCTCATGCGCATCGGCGTGGTGTTGCTCGGTCTGAAACTCAGCCTGGTCGACGTGTTCTCGCTCGGCTGGGTGACGCTCGTGTCGACCATCCTGATCGTGTTCGTCACGTTCGGCGCCACGCTGTGGTTCGGTCGGCTGCTGAAGCTGCCGGGCCACGAGCCGCTGCTCGTCGCGACCGGGTTTTCGATCTGCGGCGCCAGCGCGATCGGCGCCATGGGTGGTGTGGTGCGCGCCGACGAGAAGGAGCAGGCCACGCCGGTCGCGCTCGTAACATTGTGCGGAACCCTCGCCATCTTCGTGCTGCCGGCGCTGTGGCATCCGCTCGGTCTCGACGCCACGCAGTTCGGGCACTGGACCGGGGCCAGCGTGCACGATGTCGGGCAGGTCGTCGCCACCGCGCAGATCGCCGGGCCGTCGGCGCTCGCCGTCGCACTCGTCGTGAAGCTCACGCGCGTGCTCATGCTGGCGCCGATCGTGGGTGTCGCCGGTGTGATCGTCAGCCGACGGGATGCCGCGAGCGCCCGCCCGGCCACGAAGCGCCCGCCCCTCATCCCCCTGTTCGTCGCGGGTTTCGTCGCGGCCGTGCTCGTGCGCACGCTCATCGATGTGCCCGCGCCCGTTCTCGCGGCGGCCGACACTCTGCAGACCGTGCTGCTCGGTCTCGCCCTCGTGGCGCTCGGTGCGGCCATCCGTGTCGCATCGCTCGTGCGCACGGGATGGCGCGCCCTCATCGTGGGGCTCGGCTCCTGGGTTCTGATAGCCGCTCTCGCCTTCGGGGCCGTGCAACTCGGCTGAGCTCCGTGCCCGGATTGCGCACGAACCCGGCCTCCGACGCCGAATAACAACCTCTCGGCAACCGTTCGTTCACGATCGGTTTGCTGCGGCTACCTACCGTGAAGGCACGGGCCCGGCGCCATCGCGCCTCCACGCCCGCTCCCCCCTTGCACAGCCGATACGGAGTTTCTTCTTCAATGAGCATTTCTTCAGTCCAAGCGGGGTCTCCCCGCACGCGACGAGTAACGCGATTCTCGATCGCAACACTCGGCACCCTCGGCCTCCTGGCCGGGTCGGTGGCCGTCGCCACGAGCGCCGCGCCCGCCGAAGCAGCAGTCACCTTCCCCACCACCTACCTCAGCACCGCCAACAGCACCTGGACCTACTCGGACAACAACACCGACCCGGCCGCCGGCAACGCCGACCGCCTGGTGTGGACGAAGCCCGCGTTCGACGACGCCGCCTGGAAGAGCGCCAAGGGTGCCTTCGGTGCGAAGAACGGCACCAAGAACATCGGCGCCGGCCTCACCATCAACACGCTGCTGAACCAGTACGCCAACGGAACGTCGAACCCGACCGTGAAGACCTACCACTTCCGCTCGGACTTCACGGTTTCGAGCGAGCAGCTCGCCGCCCTCACGGGCCTGCAGGGCACGATCGTCTACGACGACGCCGTGCAGATCTTCGTAAACGGCACGCCCGTCGCCGGCTTCGTCGACGACAAGGTCAAGGCGGCCCCCGAAGCGCAGCGCAACCTGATGTACGCGGGTAACTCGGGCGGCGACCCCGCGTCGTCCACGTTCACCGTTCCCGCCTCTGCCCTGAAGTCCGGCGAGAACACCATCGCCGTCGCGCTCTACCAGGACCGCGAGACATCCTCGGACATCTTCCTCGACGTTCCGTCGCTCGCACCCGTCTCGGCCAACGCCGAAGCCGTGCTCTCGGACATCGTCATGACGGTCGGTGCCGACGAGACCTCGCGCCGCCTCGCCTGGTACTCCAACCTCGACACCGCGCAGGTCGCCCAGGTGGCCAAGAAGTCGGATATGACGGGCACCGCGTTCCCCGCCGCATCCGCCACCACCGTGCAGGCCGCGGGTGGCAAGACCACGAGCGGCGAATACAACCGTTTCGCTCAGTTCGACACACTCTCCGAGAAGACCGAGTTCGTCTACCGCGTCGGTAGCGAACAAAACGGATGGTCGCCCACCTACGACTTCCGCACCGCCGCCGCCTCGGGCGACTACAGCTTCTTCTTCGTCGGAGACCCGCAGATCGGCGCCTCGGGCAACGTGGCGAACGACCAGGCCGGCTGGACCGACACCCTGAAGGTCGCCCAGGAGACCCGCCCCGACGCCGAGATGCTGTTCTCGGCCGGCGACCAGGTCGAGAGCGCCGGCAACGAGGCGCACTACCAGGCGTTCCTCGCCCCCGACGCCCTGCGCGAGCTGCCCCTCGTGCCCGTCAACGGCAACCACGACGTGGGCTCGAAGGCCTACGAGCAGCACTACAACGTGCCGAACTTCGACCCCACCTCCGGCGCAGCCGGTTCCGCGTCCTCGTCGGGCGGCGACTACTGGTTCATGTACAAGGACGTTCTGTACATGGTGCTGAACTCCAACAGCCAGGACACCGCCAGCCACAAGGCGTTCCTCGAGAAGGTCGTCGCCGAACAGGGCGCCAAGGCCAAGTGGAAGGTGCTCGCGTTCCACCACTCGATCTACTCCGTCGCCTCCCACGTCGACGACGCCGACATCGAGGCACGCCGCGCCGTGCTTCCGCAGATCATCTCGGGCCTCGACATCGACCTCGTGCTCATGGGCCACGACCACAACTACACCCGCACCTACCTGATCAAGGACGGCGTGGTCGCCAACCCCGACGAGGCCGCTGCCCAGGGCACCGTCGAAGCCAAGGACGGTGAGGTGCTCTACGTGACCGCCAACTCCGCCAGCGGTTCGAAGTACTACAACACCAACGAGACCTACCCGCACCCGTGGGCATCCGTCATCAACCAGGAGAAGGTGCGCAACTACTCCACCATCGACGTGACCGACGAGTCGATCACCGTCACCACCATGCGCAGCCAGCAGTCGGGCGCCGACAAGCCCGTGAACAGCGTCGTCGACAAGGTCACCCTCGAGCGTGCGGATGTCACACCGCCCGTTCTGACGGTGCCCGCGGCCTCGTCCATCCAGACCGGTTCGACCTTCGACCCCGCCACGGGCGTCACCGCCACCGACGAGAAGGATGGCGACCTCACGTCGGCCGTCACCGTCTCGGGCACCGTCGACACCGCCACCGAGGGCACCTACACGCTCACCTACAGCGTGACGGATGCCGCCGGCAACACCGCGACGGCAACCCGCCAGGTCACCGTGGCCGACGGCGCGTTCACGCAGCGCGGCCTGCCCACCATCACGGGTGACGCCCGCGTCGGCGAGACCCTCACGGCTTCGGCCGGCGAGTGGACCCCTGCCCCGACGGGTGTGGCCTACCAGTGGCTGCGCGCCGGTCAGCCGATCGACGGCGCCACCTCGGCCACCTACACCCCGGTTGCCGCGGATCTCGCCTCGGCACTCTCGGTGCGCGTGACCGTCTCGGCAGCGAACTACGCCGACGCCGTGGCCTCCTCCGCCGCCGTCGCCGTGGCACCCGCTATCGAGCCGACGCCCGCGCCGACCCCGGCGCCCACGACGGCTCCGACCGACGCACCGACCGCTGCTCCGACGGCCGCGCCCACCGCGCAGCCGACCGGCGCTCCGGCCGCCGACCCGACGGCCACCCCGCTGCCGGGTGCGTCGAACGGCGCGCTGCCCTCGACCGGTAGCGAGACCGCCGCGGGCCTCAGCTTGTTGGCCGTGTTGCTTCTCGTCGCCGGCGGATCGTTCGTCGCCCTGCGCCGCACGCGTCGCCACAGCTAGTCCCCCGGGCGGTGGCCCGGCTCGGTTTTCACCGGCCGAGTCACCGCCCGCCTGCACCACGCACAACGCACAACGCAACACGCTTCACGCTTCACGCTTCACGCTTCATCCGCACCATGCGCGGTGTCGCCGGCCGACACGACCGGGGCACCGCGCCGCACTCGTTCTGAGGAAACCATGTCGACGTCTCCCCGCCCCTTCACGCTTACCCTCGCCGGGACAATCGGCCTCGCCGGACTCCTCTTAGCGGCGACGACGGCCTGCACCAGCGCCGGACCCACGGACGGCGGCCCGCACGCATCCAGCTCTCTGAGCACCGAGGACACCGCCGACGCGTCGGCCACCCGGCCCTCCCCCGGCGCGACATTGCCGCCGGTCGCCGCGCCGCCCGCATCCGCCGACCGCCTCGCCAGTTTCACCGTGCGCATCGTCGCCGCCGACGACGCCCTCTCGGCATCCGGAACCGCGGCGGCCATCGCCTTCGCCGAACAGAACGGCGCGGATGTCGAAGCCTCCGTCTCGGCCGCGGGCGACGACGACGCCTTCGCCGCCCACCTCGAGGAAGCCGTCGCCGCGGCACCGAGCGTGATCCTCACGGTCGGCCCGAACGCCGTCGACTTGGTCGACTCCGCCTCGGCCAACAACATCGGCCAGCTCTTCCTGCTCGTCGGAGCCCAACTGCCCGAACCGACCGCCAATGTCACGGCCGCGGTATGGCCGGGTGCCGACTCTCGGGGCACGGTGTCGATGGCCGAGACATCCCCCGAAGCCTTCTCGGCTCACGTCGACGCGGGACTCGAAGCCGGTTTTGCAGCCATCCTCGCCGATGAGACGGGCTACGTCTACGAAGTTCCCGTGCAGTAGGACCTCCGGCCCGCGGTCGCCTCTGTCAGACAATTCAGGAGCGCTCGGCTACAACGGGTTGCCCAACACGCGCCGGCTACATCAAGCGGCGCACACCGTGCTGCGAGCGCTCGGCGTCACGGTCGAGAAGGTCCTGCCGCAGCTGCGGGTCGTCGTGGAGCGCCTGCTCGGTGCGACCCGCGCGGCCGGTGCGCCTTCGCAGCCAGACGCCCACTCCGATGAGCAGGATGAATCCCACCAGGGCGAGCACGCCGGTCACGATCAATTCGATGGTCATTGTGCCTCCTCCCCACCCAGCCTAGACAGCGCCGCTTCTCCTGAGAAGGGGCCGGACGCGAGGATCCCCCGCAGCGTCAGCCGAGCTTGACGGCCGTCCCGTAGGCGACGACCTCCTGAGCGTTCTGGCCGACCTCACTGGCATCGAAACGCATGGCGACGACGGCATCCGCGCCGACGGCCTCGGCGGCCTCGATCAGGCGCTGCTTGGCCTCCTCGCGGCTCTGCATGAGCTGCTTGGTCAAGCCGCCCAGCTCGCCACCCACGAAGGCCTTGAGGTTGGCGCCGAATTGCACGCCCGCGTTGCGCGAGCGCACCGTGAGGCCCGTGACCTCTCCGATCACCTCGGTGATCTGGCGGCCGGGGACATCGTTCATCGTAGAAATCAACATGACGGCAGTCTTGCAGCCCCATGCGCAGCGATCGAGGGAGCTACATCCCTCTCGACTCTGCGGGCAGGATCTCGGTCAGCAGCTGCTCGATACGGCCCTTGATGTCGTCGCGGATCGGCCGGACCGACTCGATGCCCTGGCCCGCCGGGTCGTCGAGCTGCCAGTCTTCGTAGCGCTTGCCGGGGAAGATCGGGCACGCGTCACCGCAGCCCATCGTGATGACCACGTCGGCCTGTTTGACGGCATCCACCGTGAGGATCTTGGGCACGTTGCCCGCGATGTCGATGCCCTCTTCGGCCATGGCCTCGATGGCGACCGGGTTGATCTCGTTCTTCGGCTCGCTGCCGGCGCTGAACACGTCGACGCGGTCCCCCGCGAGGGCGCTCAGGTAGCCGGCCGCCATCTGCGAGCGGCCGGCGTTGTGCACGCACACGAAGAGCACGGCGGGTTTGTCGGTCATCTGCTCGCCTTACTCGTCGTCCGAGGCATCCTCGTCGTTGTCGAGCGCCTCTTCGTCGGGCCCCATTAGCAGGAACAGGCCCGCGTAGGGTTCGAGGCGCACGCCGAAGGTCTGCAGGTCGTCGACGCGGCCGATCTCGAGACCGGATGCCGCGTCGATCACGGCACGGCGCGGGATGAGTTCGCTCGACCGCACGCTGCCCTCGATGGGCTGGTCGGTGAAGTTCAGCACGGTGACCTGCAGGGGCGCGTCCTCCCAGTCGGCCTTGCCGCCGTCGAGGCGGTGCACCATGACGAGCATGCCGGGGTGCGAGACATCCGGAACGTCGACCTGCGTGCCGATCGCGATGTCGTTGGCGTCGCGGATGGCGAGCAACTCTTTCAGCTGCGAGGCGAACGAGTCGGGGCGCTGCAGCTGCTCGGGCAAGGTGCCGTAGAGCGAGCGCCCGCGGGGCATGCCGGATGCCGACGCCACCGCCTCTTCGTCGAAGCCCATCAGGTCGTGGGCGGCGCGTTCGATCCAGCGCGTGTCACCCTCGGCGATGAGCTCGGAGACCTGTTCGGAGGGCAGCGGCAGGGCGCCCACGAGGTCCCAGGCGGAGAGCGCGAAGACGCCCGGCTGCCACGCGTTGAAGCGCGCGAGCAGCAGGTGGGCGCGGGCGATCATGTCGACGTCGTCCTCGCGGATCTTGTCGAGCTCGTTGAAGCCCTGGGCGGCCGCTATGACGGAGGCCGTGGTGCAGGCGATGCCGTTGGTCGTGAACACGCGGTTGTAGGGCGCGTTCTCGCCCGTGAGGCGTTCGATCATGTCGGCGCGGATGGTTTCGGCGAGGTCGCCGCCCGCCATCTGCTGGTCACGGAACGTGTACTCGTCGGCGCAGTGCAGCGTGGCCCAGTGCACGAGCTCGTAGGTGAGCTCGTCGTGGTTCTGCAGCGCGTGCACGAGCTGAACGGGCTGCACATCGGTCTCGAGCGACGTGCGCAGCGTGAGCCGCAGGAACTCGGTGTCGCCCATGGCCAGCGCGTGCTGGTAGGCGGGCCGGTTGATGAAGTCGTAGGACAGGTCGGCGCCCACACGGCCGGTGTTACGGATGTCTTCGACCGTGAGGTTGAGCTCCTGGAATGTGAAGCCGCCCACCTTGCGCACCATGCTGGCGATGAGGTGGTTCGCGGCCTCGGACAACGGGTGCCCCTCCGACCACGCGGGCATTCCCTCGGCGCTCTTCTCCACGCCGAGGAAACCGTTGGCGTCGAGGCGCAGCGCGCTCGAGCCGAGGTCGCCGAGCGAGTGCAGGGCATCGCCGATGACGAGGCGCATGCCCGCGAAGGTGGGGTCGAGCCAGTTGATCGAGGGCTGACCCTGCTTGAAGTAGTGCAGGTAGACCCAGCGGCGCGTGCGACCGTCGACGCCCAGCACGGGTGCCGTGGCGCTCCAGTTGGTCTCCTTCACGCCGGGCGCATAGAAGATGACGCGCTGCAGGGCGCCGATGATGTAGCCCTGGTCGGCCAGGCTCTGCTCGGCCGTGGCGTCGAGGTTCACGGCATCCCGACCCTCGGGCACGTCGGGCAGCAGAGGCCAGTCCGCCTCAGGGATTTCGATCATGTGATAGATGCCGGGGAAGTCTTTGTAGGCCATCTCGGCGAGGCGGAAGTCGGCGCCCTTGCCCGTGTGACCGGGCACGATGTCGTCGATGACGCTGCCCGAGTACTGGTCGGCCACGTCGCACAGCGAACGGAACTCGTCTTCGGTGCCGAACGCCGGGTCGATCTGCGTGGAGATGCGGTCGAAGTGACCGTCGACGCTGGCCGTCTGCCGCCATCCGGTCAGGCCGCCGGCACGCTTGACGGGGCCCGTGTGCACGGCGTCGATACCGATGCGCTCGAACGCGCGCCACAGGTCTTCGTCGCCGAGGGCGCCGAGGTAGGACTGCCCGGGGCGCGTGATGAGCGAGATCGGGTAGGCGGTGAACCACACCGAGGCCGACTGGATGGCGCGGCGCGCGTCAGGCCGGGCATACGGGTTGCGCCACATGCTGGGCTGACCGGAGTGCTGACGGCTGAGGACGTCGGCGTCGCCGAGCATCGACTGGCGCACCAACCAGGCCACATAAGCCGGGTTCGAGCCGTCGGGTTCGCGGGGGTCGAGCTTCGACCGTGTGATGCCCGAGGTGCGCAGGTGGGCGCTCGGCCGCAAGCGCTTCGGACGGGCCGGATAACGCTCCTCGTCGTACGAAATCTCTGCCGCTTCCGGCACCGTGTCGGGTGTCGTCTCGGGGGTGACGTCAGTGCTGTCGTACTCGGGGGTTTCCGTCATGGTCTTAGTAGATCACGCCCGGGAGAACGCCCGCACCCCCTACCGGCCGCTGCCGCCGATGTGGTGGAATGCGGCGGCAGCGGCCGGGGTGAGATGCACGTCCTCAGCCAGCCTCTTCGACGTGCGCGAGCGCTAGTGGCCGTCGACCATTTTGAGGCCGACGACGCAGCCGACGAGGCCGAGGATGAGGAGGATCTTGATGACCGAGACGGATTCGCCGCCGAAGACCATGGCGTAGACGACCGTGAGGCTGGCGCCGATTCCGACCCAGACGGCGTAGGCCGTGCCGACGGAGATGTCGCGCATGGCGAAGGCGAGGCCGCCCATGCTGGCGATGAGGGCGACGCCGAAGATGATGGTCGGCCAGAGCTTCGTGAAGCCCTCCGACTTGCCGAGGGCCGTGGCCCAGACGGCCTCGAGGATGCCCGACACGATGAGGATGATCCAAGACATGACTGTTACTCACTTTCGTGGTCAGTCTTGTCGCGTTCCGGGTACTGCGCCCTCGTCCGGATGCCGCTCTCGCTGCGGCACTCCCCCAGTATGCCAGGCGTGCCTGATCACGCACTGTGCAGATGGACCTAAGTCCTTGTCAGCGTGCATATCCGTCACTATGTTTTGGCCATGAACAAGACAGCGAAAATTGCCGGTTCGGGCGTCGCAGCACTGTTTCTCGCCCTCTCCCTGAGCATCGCCTCTCCCGCGACGGCCGTTTCGGCCGCCCCCGCCTCTGTCGCTCACGCCGCTCCCGGCGTTGTGAAGACGGCCCTCTCTCCGACCTGCGTCGACGTGACGAAAGAGGGGCGCTCCAAAGGCTTCCCCTACGTCGACGTGAAAAACAAGTGCTCCTCGACGCAGCGGGTGAAAGTGTTGTGGGCATCGGCGCCCGACAGCTCGTGCAACACGCTGAAGCCCGGCCAGTCGTTCCGGGATTCGACCGGGGTCTTCGGGGTCTTCGACGGCCTCCGCAAGTGCTGACCTCACCCATTCTGTAACCGCCCACCTGGCGGGGATGTCTGTGTCCGCACGTTACGCGCGCGGCCCCGGTGTCAGACCCCTCGACTAATCTGGGGCGTATGGCAGATCGCGAATACGGCTTCCGCACGCGTGCGATTCACGCGGGCAACATCCCCGACCAGGTGACGGGCGCGCGAGCGCTGCCCATCTACCAGTCGACGGCTTTCGTGTTCGACGACACGGCCGACGCCGCCGCGCGCTTCGCGCTGCAGAAATACGGCAACATCTACTCGCGGCTCTCCAACCCCACGGTGGCGAGCTTCGAAGAGCGGGTGGCCAGTCTCGAGGGTGGGCTCGGCGCTGTGGCCACCGCATCCGGTCTTGCCGCTCAGTACATCGTGTTCGCGTCGCTCGCGGGTGCCGGCGACCACATCGTCGCGTCAGCGAACCTCTACGGCGGCTCGATCACGCAGTTGGATGTCACGCTGCGCCGTTTCGGGGTCGAGACCACGTTCGTGGGCTCCTCGAACGCCGAGGACTACGCCGCCGCCATCACGCCCCGCACCAAGGTGCTCTTCGCCGAGACCGTGGCCAACCCGTCGGGTGAGATCGCCGATATCGAGGCGCTCGCCGATGTGGCACACGCCCATGGCATCCCGCTCGTCATCGACTCGACCATTGCCACGCCTTATCTCAACCGCCCGATCGAGTGGGGTGCCGACATCGTCACGCACTCGGCCACAAAGTTCTTGGGTGGGCACGGCACCACGGTGGGCGGGCTGGTCGTCGAGAGCGGCCGGTTCGACTACTCGGCCGACAAGTTCCCCCTCTTCCACGAGCCCGTCGCCAGCTATGGCGGCCTGACGTGGGCCGGCAACTTCGGCGAATATGCCTTCCTCACGCGCCTGCGCGCCGAACAGCTGCGCGACATGGGACCCGTTTTGTCGGCCCAGTCCGCCTTCCAGCTGGCGCAGGGTGTCGAGACGCTGCCCTACCGGATCGACGCGCACGTGGCGAACGCCCGAGCCGTGGCCGAATGGCTCGACGCCGACCCGCGCATCGAGGCCGTCAACTGGGCGGGACTGCCCGCGCATCCGCACCACGAGCGCGCCAACAAATACCTGCCGAAGGGGCCGGGCTCGGTCTTCAGCTTCGAGGTCAAGGGCGGTCGACCGGTCGGGCAGAAGCTCATCGAGTCGGTCAACCTGGCCAGCCACCTCGCCAATATCGGCGACGCCAAGACGCTCATCATCCACCCGGCGTCCACCACGCACGCGCAGCTGACCGAACAGCAGCTGCTCGAGGCTGGCGTGCGACCCGGCGTCGTGCGCTTGAGCGTGGGCATCGAAGACCCCGACGACATCATCTACGACCTCGACCAGGCACTCGCCCAGGCAGTGGAGGCATGAGCATGAGCACCGCAACCAGCACCGCCGAGAGCACATCGGCCGGCATCGACGGCAGCGCCGCGGCATCCACCGGGGGCGACACCGTCAACGCCGTGCTCGCCAACGGGCTCAGCTGCCAGCTGCCCGCCGACTCGCCTCTAGCGCGCCTGCTGAAGTCGCAGCGCACCTGGGAGGGGCCCGACGCCAAGAAGCGGCTCGGCATCCTGCGTCGCGCGAAGTCCATCGCGATCGTCGGCGCCTCGTCGAACCCGTCGCGGTCGAGCTACTTCGTCGGCACCTACCTGTTGCAGTCGACCGATTACCGCGTCTACTTCGTCAACCCGAACGCCACCGAGATCCTCGGCCAGAAGGCCTACCCCGACCTCGCATCGCTGCCCGAGGTGCCCGACATCGTCGACGTCTTCCGCAAGGCCAGCGACATTCCGTCGGTCGTCGACGAGGTCGCCGCGGTCGGCTCGCCCGTCATGTGGGTGCAACTCGGCATCTGGAACGAGGATGCGGCGCGCGACGCCGAAGCTCGCGGCATCGAAGTGGTCATGGACCGCTGCGTGAAGATCGAACACGCGCGATTCCACGGCGGCCTGCACCTCATGGGCTTCGACACCGGGCAGATCACGGCTCGCAAGACGATCCGCTAGCGGGACCCCGCCGGCCGATGATAACGGCAGGTTCAGTGGGAATCGAGCCCCTGGATTGCCGGGACACTCGCGCGTAGATTCGTAGGATGAGCCAAAGAATTCTGATCCTCGGCGGCGGATACGCCGGCCTTTACGCTGCGAAAAGCCTGCAGAACCAGAGCGATGCGCTCCTCGAGATCACCGTCGTCGACGCCAACCCCTACATGACCTACCAGCCGCTGCTGCCCGAAGTGGCCGGCGGACACGTCAACCCCGCCGACGTCACCATCGACCTGCGGCGCACCCTGCGCCACTGCACCGTGCTGCGCGGCACCGTCACCGACCTCGACGTCGAACAGAAGACCGCGAACATCGACCTGCTCAACGATCAAGAAATCTCGATCGACTACGACCAGGTCATCCTGGCGCTCGGCGCCGTCACGCGCGTGTTCCCCACGCCCGGGCTGATAGAGAACGCCGTCGGCTTCAAGACCGTCGAAGAAGCCGTCTACACCCACAACCGGGTGCTCGAACAAGTAGCGCGGGCCGCCGAGACCACCGACGAGGCCGAAAAGCGTAAGGCGCTCACGTTCGTGTTCGTGGGCGGCGGCTATACCGGAGTCGAGGCGCTCAGCGAACTGTCCGACCTGTCGAAGAACGCCGTGCGCAATCATCCATCGCTCGACGAATCAGACCTGCACTGGGTGCTCATCGAAGCGCTCGACCGCGTGGCGCCCGAGGTCGGCCCCGAACTCTCGAAGTGGACGCTGCAGGCGCTGCGCGACCGGGGCATCGACATCCGCCTCGAGACCACCATCGAGTCGTGCGAAAACGGCGACGTCACCCTGAAGGGCGGCGACGTCATCCCGGCCAACACCATCGTGTGGACCGCCGGTGTGCAGCCCAACCCGCTCTACAAGAGCACCAACGTGCCGCTCGGGCCCAAAGGCCACGTCATCGCCAACGCGCACCTGCAGGTCATGCGCGAAGACGGCTCGATCGTCGACGGAGCATGGGCGCTCGGCGACAACGCCCAGGTGCCCGACCTCACGGCCGCCAAGCAGCCCGCCTACTACCCGCCGAACGCGCAGAACGCCATGCGACAGGCGCCCGTCGCTGCCAAGAACGTGGTGTCGAGCATCCTGTCGCGGCCCCTCATCGAATACCGCCACGAATCGCTCGGCACGATCGCCAGCTACGGCATCGGGCACGGCGCCGCCAACGTCAAGGGCATCAAGCTGAAGAACCTTCCGGCCTGGATGATGCACCGCGCCTACCATGGGGCCGTCATCCCGACCTTCAACCGCAAGATCCGGGTGTTCATCGGCTGGTTCACCGAGGCCGTGACCTCGCGCGAGACGACGGCGCTGACCGCACTCGAGACGCCGCGCAAGGCATTCACGGCGGCGTTCGGAAAATCGCGCGCGAAGAATTAGAAGGACGACAGGCAGATCGGGTTCGCCCGGAACGAGGCATCGCACAGCGGGCGCTTCGTTCCGGGCGATGCTCATACCGGGCTTGGTATGAGCGGGCGTCGCGCGAGAAGCAGTGAGTTTTTTTACCGCCAGGCTCAGGCGGGCAGCGACGATTCGATGAGCGAGACGATCTCGGGGGCGTCGGGCTCGACCGTGGGGCGGAAGCGGTGCACGCGGCCGTCGGGCGTGATGACGAACTTCTCGAAGTTCCACTTCACGCGGCCCGCCTTGCCGTCGGCATCCTCGGCCTTCGTCAGCTCCTGGTAGAGAGGGTGAGCCGAGCGGCCGTTCACTTTCACCTTCTCGAACATGGGAAACGTGACGCCCCAGGTCATCGAGCAGTACTCCTTGATCTTGTCCTCGTCGCTGAGCTCCTGCAGGAACTGGTTGCTCGGAAAACCGAGCACCGTGAAGCCGCGGTCGCCGTAGGTCTTCTGCAGCTGCTCGAGCTTCTCGTATTGCGGGGCGAGGCCGCACCGTGAGGCCACGTTGACGATGAGCTTCACGGGCGCATAGTCGGCGAGGGTTGCGGCATCCCCGTCGATGGTGGTGATTTCGATGGTGTCGAGCGCGTCGGTCACGGTGTCTTCTCTCTGGTCGAGTCACGCGGTGAGCGTTGTTCGACTCTAACCCCGCGTGTTGGATGTCGGAGCCCACGTGGGTGTATAGTCGACACATCTGAGGTAAAAACGCAGGGTCTGGCCACTGGCCACCTGCGCCGGCACGCGGTATCGAGTGATCCGCCACTTCTTCGCCCAGAAGGAGTGTGCCCACATGTCATCCGAACTCTCACCCGTCGCCTCTCGCCCCGACGGGCCAGCGGCGCCACACACTACGCCGGGGTCGCCGAGCAACACGCCGGGGTCGCTGCGCGAGGCGTGGGTCGCGATCGCCGGGCTGTCCGCCGTGTTCCTGTTCGAGATGCTCGACAACTCGATCTTGAACGTCGCCCTGCCGACGATCGGGCGCGAGTTGCACGCCTCGACCAGCGCGCTGCAGCTCGTGACCAGTTCGTACGCCATCGTCTTCGGCGGCCTGATGCTCGCGCTTAGCGCCCTCGCCGATAGGGTGGGCCGCCGCCGCATCATGCTCATCGGGCTGGTGCTGTTGGCGCTGGCGAGCCTGGCCACCGCCGTGGTGACGACGCCCGAAGAGCTGATCGCCGTGCGCGCCGTGATGGGGGTCGCTGCGGCCATGACCACCCCGGGCTCACTCGCGCTGGCGTTCCGGCTGTTCGAGGACGACACGTTGCGGGTGCGGGCGACGACCGTGATCTCGACGGTCGGGCTCGTCGGGCTGTCCATCGGACCCACGGTCGGCGGCCTCGTGCTGGCGGTCGCACCGTGGCAGGTGCTGCTGCTGATCAATGTGCCGATCGCGGCGCTGGCGTTCATCGGCATCCGGCGCGGAGTTGCCGTGGACGATCCCGAAGGGTTGCACCGTGATCCCGTCGATATCGCGGGCGGCATTCTCGGCACGGTCACGATTGTGGCCACGCTCCTCGCTCCCACGCTCTTCGTCGAGGCTGGGTCGGGTTCGGGTGCGGGTGCGGGTTCGGGTTCCGGTTCGAGCCTGGAAATTGGATCCTGGGCTCCGTGGCTCGCCGTCGCGGCGGCGGTCGTCGCCGGCGCACTCTTCGTGTGGCGCGAACGCACGGCCCGGCATCCATTGCTCGACCTGCGGCTGGTCGCACTCCCCCTCGTCTCGAGCGGCCTGGCCTTCAAGGCCGCGTCGGGGCTCGCGACCGCCGGGCTCGGCTATCTCATCACCCTGCAACTGCAACTCGCGTGGGGATGGTCGCCCGCCCAGGCGGCGCTCGGCATGCTGCCCCAGGTGGTCGTGCTGCTCGGCGGCGGCGTGCTCATCGGGCCCGTCGTGAAACGCGTCGGCCTGGAGAACGCGGCCTGGATGAGCGCGACCGCCGTCGTGGCGGGCCTGGCCGTTTTCGCGACCCTCGGCCGGTTCGGTTACGGCTGGGTGCTGCTGGCGCTCGTGCTCGTCGCGGCCGGGATGCGGGTGGTCGGCGTCGTCGCGGGCACGAACGTGATGCGAGGCCTCCCCTCCACCCGCACGACGATCGGGGCCGCGCTGGTCGACACGGCGAGCGAGGTGGCTACGGCCGTGGGAATTGCGGTGGCCGGAACCATCCTCGCGGCCCTGTTCACAGGTTCGATCACGGCCGGCGGATGGTCGGCTGCCCAGGGTGTCGAGTTCGCGAACGCCGTCGAAATCGGCGGAGGTGTGCTGACGGTTCTGGCGGGGGCTCTGGTGGTCGTCGGGATGGTGCGGGCCCGGAGAGCCTGACGCGCGCGGGTGTTCGGGGGCTGCCTGGAACGGATTCCAGCCCCCGGCTCCCAACCCCTCGGCCTCTCCTGTTGATAAGTCAGCGCACGCTGTATAGTCAGTGCATGCTGACCAGTGCCCCTCGCCTCGATGTTCTCGGCCGACTCGGGCGTGCGCTCGCCGACCCGACCCGCTCACGCATCCTCATGGCCCTGCTCGAGCAGCCCGGCTACCCCGCCCAGCTCGCCCGCGATCTCGACCTCACGCGGTCGAACGTGTCCAACCACCTGAGCTGCCTGCGCGGGTGCGGCATCGTCGTGGCGCTGCCCGAGGGACGGCAGACACGATACGAGATCGCAGACCCTCACCTGACCCGCGCGCTCGAGGCCCTCGTCGATGTCGTTCTGGCCGTCGACGACGGGCGCGACTGCGAAGACGACGCGTGCAACGTTCCGCTGTGCTGCGGCACCGGAGTCGACGAGGGGGCTCGGCCGTGAGCGCGGTGCTCGAGACCTCGCGCCGCGACATCCTGCGCCGCCGCATCCGCCGGATCGTGGCCGCAACCATCGCCTATAACGTGGTCGAAGCGATCATCGCACTCGCCGCGGGGTCGGTGGCGTCATCCGCTGCTCTGATCGGTTTCGGGCTGGACTCGATCGTCGAGGTGCTGTCGGCGGCGGCCGTGGCGTGGCAATTCGCGGCGCCCGACCCCGAGCGGCGCGAAAAGACGGCCCTGCGCGTCATCGCCGTGTCGTTCTTCGGGCTCGCGGCCTATGTGAGCGTCGACGCGGTCCTCTCGCTGGTCGGGATGCGCGAGGCCGATCACAGCCCGGTCGGCATCGTTCTCGCGGCCGTCAGCCTCGTCATCATGCCCGGCCTCAGCTGGCTCGAACGCCGCACCGGACGCGAGCTCGGCTCGGCATCCGCGATCGCCGATTCGAAACAAACCCTCATCTGCAGCTACCTGTCCGCGGCACTGCTCGTGGGGCTGCTGCTGAACGCGCTCCTCGGGTGGGCCTGGGCCGACTCGGTGGCCGCCCTCGTCATCGCCGTCTTCGCCGTGCGCGAGGGGCTCGAGGCGTGGAAGGGCGAGAGTTGCACCGTGCCCGTCTCGGCGCTCACGGGTGAACGTGAGGTCGAGGCCTGCGAGTGTTGCGCGCCGACCCACTGATCAGCTCGTTGAGAGCCGCCTAGCCTCAGCGGTCTAACTCCAGCCGCCGAGGTAGCCGGCCACACGCACGTGGGCGGCAATGGGGTGGATGTCGCAAGCCTCGACCAGCAGATCCCGCACGTGTGCGTCGGCACCCCAGCGCTCGAGGCGCCGAACGGACCGCTCAGAGATGACGCGAACCGTCGAACCGAGATGGACGGCCAGGATGCCCGGGGTCGATGCCTCTCGAAGTCCGCCGAGGAGGTCTAACGAACCGTCGCTCGCCCGCGTCTGCTCGGCGGGCGCTTCGTCATCGGAGAAATTATCTCGATCCGCGGACTCGCCGTGCCCAGCAGCATGGGCTTCCTCGGCGGAGTCGCCGGGCCTAGCCGACTCGACGCGCACGCACTCGTTCAGTTCAACGCGCAAGCGACCGATCGGTGCCTCGCCCGGCGCAACGACGCGCGGGTCGCCGGCGAAGACGCTTGACACCTCTGCGGGCACGACGACCCGAGCCTGCGGCAGCACAGCGAGAACGCTGTCCACACACACGAAAGCAGCGGCGGCGCTCGGAGCACTGCGCAGAACGACGACCACATCCGGAACGGCGGTCAGTAGGGCGCGCGGGCGCGACCCGTCCACCGCGATCACTCTGCTCAAGAGCATAGCCTCGGCGTTCTCGGCATCGCGTCGGCGCCGGTCGTTCTCATCGCGGCCCGCCCAGTCGGCGCCGTCGTGCCAGGCCACGGCGTCGGGTTCGTGCGCGAAGATGCCGCCCGCCAGCCAGGCGCGGTGCGCCCACTCCCAGTCCTCGCCGCCGTAGTGCGAGAAGGTCTCATCGAATCCGCCCGTCTCGGCGAAGAACCACGCCGTGCACGCGAAGACGGCGCCGATGATGTGACGGTAGGAGCGATCATCCGCGTCGAGGAGGTTGCGGGTGCGGCGGTATTCGTCGCGCAGCCACGCGGGTTCGGGCACCTCGCGGGCGGGCCCGGCCTGTTCGACGGGCTCCGAAACGGGGGTGTCGCCGAAGTCGGCGTGCAGGCGGTGGCCGGCGACGACGGTTTCGGGCAGCAGGGACGGGAGTCGCACCATCCGTTCGAGGTAGTGCGGTTCGGGCGAGGTGTCGGCGTCGAGGAAGCAGAGGATGTCGCCGGATGCGTGGGCGGCACCGAGGTTGCGGGCGGCGGCGGCCCTGAAACCCTGGTCCTCTTGCACGAGCAGGGTCACGCCCTCGGGAACGACGGGCGGCACGGGCGACCCGTCGTCGACGACGATGATCTCGACGAGCTCGGGGGCGAGCGTGTGGCGCGCGAGGGCGGCGAGCGTTCGGTCGAGTTCACGCTGCTGGTCGAAGTGCACGACGATCACCGAGACCGTGCGGGCGGGTGGTTCGACCCCGTCGACGAGGTCCCATCCGTTGCCCGGAACCGTGCGGCCGAAGGGCGGCGGCGTGGCAGCGGCGGAGCTCACAGAGCGGCCCACCACTCGGCATACGAGCGAGCCGTGTCACTGACGGTCGGCGACGACGCCGTGCCCGGTTCGACCCAGGTGGCATCGGGGTCGAACCGCAGCCCCGCTATGGCGGCGGCGAGCACCTGCGGATCGCCGTCGTCGAAGAGGGTGAGGGTGCCGGGACGCAGCTGCAACATCTCGGCGAAATACGGCGAGCGGATGGTGAGGGGGCGTCGACCGGCGCTGATCCAGTCGGTGAGCGAACCCGACGCCGAGACGTGTTGATGCGCGATCACGGGCACGGCGACGGCCCGCACCAGGGCATCCCGGTCGTCGACGCTCAGAAAACCGGTGCTGCGAAAGCGCACCCCCAAGGATGCGGCGTGCTCGGCCAGCTCGGCGAGTTCACGTTCGTGCCCGGGCGAGGCGCCGCCGAGCGACACAACTCCGGGGCGCCTCTCCTCGGGCAACAGCGCGACCGCGTCGACGACCTCGCGGTGCCCCTTGCCGGGGTAGAAGAACCCGAGAACCGCGACCTCGTCGAGCGGCTGCCAGGCGTTCGGGCGGGGCGCCGGGGGCTGAGCGGGCAACGGGATGACGTGAGCCACAACGGCCTCACCGAGCGCCTGCTCGAGCAGCCGCCGCTCGTGCTCGCTGTTGCAGACGACCCCGGATGCCGCGGCCACGACCCGTCGATAGGACGCCGTGCGGCGAGCGAAACCTCGCTCGCCGTCGGAGGGCTGCGGCACGTCGTGCAGGGTGACCGTGACGGGGCCCGACGCCGCGAGCCGCTCGATGCGCTGCGCGGCGTCCTCGGCGTCGACGCCCCAGAGTCGATCGGTGAAGTGCAGGTGCCGAGCGGCCGAGCCGTCGTCGGTTTCGGGCGCGAGTTCGACCGGCACCCCGAGGGCGTCCGCGATCGTGCGGGCATACTGGTCGACCCCGTGGAGCGCGTCGCCGCGGTGCAGGAGGGCGGGCGTACCGCTCACAGGAGGCCCAGCGTGGTGAGTGCGGGCGCGTGCCGCGTGAGCCCGGACGTGACCGCGTCGGGGTGCTCGGCATACCAAGCGAGGTGGGCTTCGCGCAGCGTGACGGGGTCGATGTCGAGGCCGCCGACGGTCCACGTGGGTCGGGCTTCGGCATCCAGGCCCCAGGCGTCGATGACGGCTTGGTCGCGCGGTGCGTGGATGTTGTTGAGCAGCTCGCGCGTGAGGGGGACGGGCACGTCGGCGAGGCCGAGACGCGCGCGCACCCGTTCGGCGAGCGCGGTCCAGACCGTGTTGCCCGGGTGATTGATGGTGCGCATGAGCGAGAAGTCGGGCTCGAGGAAGAGGTCGGAGACGACGACGGTTTCGTGCGCCTTCTCGCGGGACCGCAGCTGGCGGGTCGATTCGTCGGCGATCGCACGGATCTGGGTCGCCGTGACGCTGCTGCGGTCACTGTGTGCGCCGCCGCTGTCGCCCGTGGTGGCGCCGTGACTGGAGTCGTCCTCAACGCTGCCGGCCGAGGAATCGACGAGGCCCGCCCGCCGCGCAGCCTCGGCCACGAGCCGCAGGTCGTGATAGGGCACGATGGGCGGCACGAGCGAGGTGTCGGAGGGCGGCCGGATGATCGCCTGGAACGGGTACAACCCGGCGAAACGGATGACCGGAACCGTCGTCGTCTTCGCCCCCGCGGGCAGCAGCGCCCGCATCTGCTCCGAGCCGAGCGGCAGTCCGCGGTAGTCGTTGCGGATGGGCTGCGTGACGAACACGTCGGTGCGCGCCAGGATGCGCGCGAGGAGGGGCATGTCGTCGGCCTCGAGTTCGTGCACGGGCGGGACGCGGAGGAACCGGACATCCTCGTCGCCGAGTGCCACGCGCAGCGATTCGGCCTGGCAGTTGCCCATGATGACGCCACGGGGACGCCCGTCGGTGGAGCTGGACGCCTCATGCGACTCGGCGCCGAAGAAGTCGGCGTAGTGGGTGCGGTAGCCCTCGTCGTGGGACATCAGACCTGATCTCTCGTATCGAACGGCACGAAGTGTTCACCGCAAGGGGTACACCGCCGAGCCCGGAATGTCGGGGGTGAGCGTTACTCTGAATGGTATCCCGCTCACGTCTCTGGCCAGGAGTCCGCATCACCCATAACGCCCGCATTCGCACGCCCCTGCGCGTCGCGTCGGTTCCCGGCGCACACCCCTATATGGAGAGCCTTTTTCGCGCGCTCCCCGAGGTGATCCGACTCGCCGACCCCATCCCCGATCCGTCGTTCCCGACGCGCTGGTGGCCGCCCGCGATGATCGACGCGGAATGGGTGCACCGACACCGGGACGACTTCGACGTAATGCATGTGCACTTCGGCCTCGAATCGCTGCCCGCCGGCCGCCTGCTCGGCGCGCTCGACGCCCTCGACGCGGTCGGGCGCCCGCTCGTCTTCACGGTGCACGACCTCGAGAACCCCAACCTCGACGTGCAGACGGCGCATCTGCGCGACCTCGACGAGATCATCCCGCGGGCCGACGCCATCCTCACCCTGACGGGCACGGCCGCCGCCGAGATCACGCAGCGCTGGGGCCGCACGGCCCTCGTCGCCCCGCACCCCGCGATCACCTCCGTCGGCGCATCGACCCCGCGCGGCCGCCTCTCCGCCGAGCGCATCGTCGGCATGCACCTGCGCGATGTGCGCCCCAACATCGACGCCATCGGCGCCGCCCGCAGCCTGCTCGGCGCCCTCGACCTCCTGGCCGCCAATGGCACGCCCGTGCGCGGCCGCATCACGGTGCACGACCGTGTGCGCGATGCGCGTGCCCGCGATGCCGTGCTGGCGCTCGTCACCGACCGCGCCGATGTCGACGTCGAGGTGGTCTCGCGGCCGAGCGATCAGGCCCTCGAGGCCGAGCTCGCCGGCCTCGATGTCGAGATCCTCCCCTACCGTCACGGCACGCACTCGGGGTGGGTCGAGCTCTGTTACGACCTGGCCGTGCCCGTTGTGGGCACGTCGGCCGGGCACATGTCCGACCAGCATCCGGATGACTTCGAGTCCTACTCGCTGGGCGACAGCGCCTCACTCGCCTCGGCCATCGACCGCTCCCTCGCGTCGGGCACCCGCCCGGGCACGGCCGAGCGCGGTCGGGCGATCGTCGCACACGCCGCCCACCGCCGCAGGCAGCGCCAGCACGTGGCCGACGTGCACCTGGGTGTGTACCTGTCGGCGATCGCGGCGCGCCAATCGGTGGGCGACACGGGGTTCGCGGCGCTCGACGGCGACCAGCAAACCGCCTGACCTCGGCGCAACTCTGTGCGGTTCCGCACGGTCGAACCGCCCGTTAGTTGTGCGAGATGGCACAGTCTTGCGTCCCCCGGGCACGCCCCGTTTCAGCTGCAAGCCCCCGCGTATAGTGGCAGCGGTACCAGGTAAGGAGCCCCATGGCGGTGTACGTTTCGGCGTTCGATCTCTTCTCGATCGGAATCGGCCCCTCGTCGTCACACACGGTCGGCCCCATGCGAGCGGCCCTCGTTTTCGCCCAGCGCCTCTACGCCGCCGGGCTGCTCGAGAGCGTCGACCGCG
Source organism: Okibacterium fritillariae (assembly GCF_052783725.1). NCBI lineage: Bacteria > Bacillati > Actinomycetota > Actinomycetes > Micrococcales > Microbacteriaceae > Okibacterium > Okibacterium fritillariae. Next base: position 1,056,587 of record NZ_CP199917.1, on the reverse strand, counting down.
TCACCTGCTCCCTCTACGGTTCGCTCGGCTCGACCGGAATCGGCCACGGCACCCCGGATGCCGTCGTCGCGGGCCTCGCCGGTTTCGCCCCCGAGACCTGTGACCCGGATGACGTCCGCGGTGCGTGGACCGCGCTCGGCGACGGCGGCCAGACCGTGCTCGTGGCGGGCGAGCGACCGGTCACGATGATCATGGGCGACGTGTCGTTCGAACCGCGGACGCGTCTGCCCGGACATCCCAACGCCCTGGCCTTTCACGCCTGGCACGAGGGCGACGCGCTGCCCCTCGTGAGCGAAACCTACTTCTCGGTCGGCGGCGGCTTCATTCACCGCGAGGGCGAAGACGGCGCGGATGCTGCAGAGCCCGTCTACCCGCACCCCTATCGCACGGCCACCGAACTCTTACAGATCACCCGGGACACCGGCCTGAGCATCTGTCAGATCGCGCGCGCCAACGAGGAAGCCATCCGCCCGCGCGCCGAGGTGGATGCCGGACTCGACGCCATCTGGTCGGCCATGGCATCGTGCGTGGCCCACGGGCTCGAGACCGAGGGCGTGCTGCCCGGAGGCCTCAACGTCAAACGCCGAGCCAACCTCGTGAAGAAGCGCCTGGATGCCGTGACCAACCCGGCCGAGCGCGACCTCGCGACCGAGTGGCTGCAGGCCTTCGCCCTCGCGGTGAACGAGGAGAACGCCTCGGGCGGGCGGGTCGTCACCGCTCCGACGAACGGGGCCGCCGGAATCATCCCCGCCGTCGCCAGCTACTACCTGCGTTTCGTGCCGGGCGCCTCGGCCGACGGCATCCGCCGCTTCCTGCTGACGGCCACGGCCATCGGCTCGCTGTTCAAGGCCAACGCGTCGATCTCGGGCGCCGAGGGCGGCTGCCAGGCCGAGGTCGGTTCGGCGTGCGCGATGGCCGCGGGAGCACTGTGCGCCGTGCTCGGCGGAACCCCCGCGCAGGTCGAGAACGCCGCCGAGATCGCCATGGAACATCACCTCGGCCTCACGTGCGACCCGGTCGCGGGCCTCGTGCAGATCCCCTGCATCGAGCGCAACGCCATCGCCTCGTCGACCGCCGTCAGTGCCGCGCGCCTCTCCCTGCACGGCGACGGCACGCACCTCGTCTCGCTCGACATGGTCATCGAAACCATGCGCCAGACGGGCATCGACATGTCCACGCGCTACAAGGAGACCAGCGAAGGCGGGCTCGCGGTCAACGTCACCGAGTGCTGACGCGGCGGGTGGCGAGCGGGTCGAGCCCGAGCGCTGTGAGCGTGCGCGAGGCGTGTGCCGCGGCATCCGCTCGGCTCGGGGATGCTTCGAGCCCCAGCAGTCGGCGACGGTGCGGCTCTCCCAGCAGCGCGCCGTAGAGCAGTTCGGCGAGGGGGGCGTCACGCGTGAACCCCTCGAGGTCGGCGATCGATCGGCGGGGCGCGCGGTCGTAGAAGCGGGCCGCGAGGTCGGGAAAATGCGGCGCCTGGGCCACCACGAGGCGGTGCAGCGCGATCGCGTCGTCGCCGTGCAGCCGGAAGACGAGGTCGGTCGACGCGTCGAGGAGCGTGGCAGGCGCCGGCTGCCCGGCCTCGCCCACAGCAGCGGCCGTATCGTGAGCGGCGTTGAGGCGGGTCTCGATGGCAGCTTCGGCGTGCGCACTCGGAACGGCCGTCTCGGCATCGTGCAGCCGGTCGACGGCGGCCTCGAAGACCCCGGCCTTGTCGCCGAAATAGGTGTAGACGGTGCGTTTGGCGACGGCCGCGGCGGCCGCGATGGCGTCGATCGTGGTGGCGTCGAAACCGAGGCGCGTGAATTGCTCGATGCCCGCGTCGATGATCGCGTCGCGCCGAGCGCTGCGTTCCTCGGCCGTCGGACGGCCCCGTTTGGCGGTCATCGCCCGTCCTTCCCATCGAATCACTTAATGCTACTCTAGCGTTTCATTCGAGCGAAGGACCCGCCATGACACTCATCCACATCGCCATCTCCGACGACTGGGAGGCCTGCCGCCCGTTCGGCGAATATGAGGTCGCGACGCGCGGCATCCCCCTCGTCGACGGCGACTTCGTGCGGGCGACGACCCCGGGCGGTACACAACGGGTGCTCGACGACGTGTTCGGCGACCTCGGCCTGCCCCTCGTGGCCATCGTCATCGACGAGGCCGAACTCCGGAACACCGGCCTGCGCGTCGACATCACGGGCGACGCGGCGAGCATCTGGGGGCCACTCCCCCAGGACGGCCCCGCTATCGTGGCCGAGACACCCATCGAGCGCCGCGACGGCCGCTGGCTCGCGCCCGACTTGCACGCCGACCAGACGAACCGAGGTTAGCGGCCCGAGCCGAAGCTAGCAGTCCGAGCCGAAGCTAGCAGTCCGAGCCGAGGCTAGCTGCCCGACCCCTCGGCCAGCTCCTCGGCCGTGTGCACGGGAAGCCGGCACACGAAGTCCTGACAGAGGTAGGCCGTGGCCCGCGACTCCAGTGCCGTGCGGCCGGCGAAGAGTTCGAGTCCGATCTGGCCCAGCTCGATGGCGGCCGACTGACTCACCGCGACGCTGAGGCTCGTGGGCAGGGTGGCGAGGGCGTCGAGGAACGGCGAGGCGTCGGCCGCGGCATCCGGAACCACCACCACCAGCTGCACGAGCGGTCGCCGCAGTCGCTCGGCGAGCGCCAACGTCGCCCCGAACGACACCGGGTTGGCGAGGGCCAGCGGCGCGACCCGGCGCACGGTGCGCTCGGCTGCCTGCCGGTAGCGCTCCCCCGCCCCCAGTTCGTAGAGCCGCCAGCAGGCCTGAGCGATCGATGTGGGCCCCGACGGGTAGGCGCCCTCGGAGGGGTCACCCGCCACCGCGAGGCCGTGCGCGCCGAGCAGCGGGTCGCCGCCCTCGGGCAGCACGAATGGGTCGTCGACGTCGGCGGGCAGGGTGGCATCGACCAGCCTCTGGGCCGCGATGAAATACACCGCCTGGCCGGTGGCGATGCCGAGCTCGAGCAGGCCGCCGGCGAGCATCCCATAGTCTTCGAGCGAGGCTGCTGCGTCGGATTTCTGCTCGGCCACCGAGGCGCGCACGAGCTTGCCGTTCGGTTGCACATGGTTCTCGAGCAGGTAGTCGGCGGCCCAGCGCGCCGACTCGATCCATTCGGGATGCCCGAGCAAACGCCCGGCGCGGGCCAAGGCCCCGATCGCCAAACCGTTCCAGCCCGTGAGCACCTTCTCGTCGAGTGCCGGCGCGGACTGGCTGGCCCGCTCGGCGGCGTCGAGACCGTAGTAACCGCCTTCGACGCGCTGGCCGTCGATCACGCTCTCCGAGTCCTGCGCGCTCGCGAAGCCGCCGGTCGGCAGCTGCATGACCTGCAGCAGGAACGCGCCGATGCCCTCGGCGGCCTCGCGCGCCCAGCCGGTGCCGGTCTCGGTGCCAGGTTCGGTGCCAGTCTCGGCGCCGCGCGTCGCGTAGATGTCGAGCAACAGCGCGTTGTCGTAGAGCATGCGCTCGTAATGCGGATCGGACCAGTCGCGCTGCGTCGCGTAGCGGAAGAACCCGCCCTCGACGTCATCGCGCAGGGGCGAGGATGCCATGGTGCGCAGCATCCGATCGGCGAGGTCTCGGCCGTCGGCGCGTTCGACGAGAAACCCGACGACGGGTGCGACGGGGAACTTGGCCTGCGTGCCCAGCCCGCCGAACTGCGGGTCTTCGTGGGCCGCCAGCGCGCGCACGGCCCGGGCGAGATCGTCGTCGCCGAGAGCGCGCAACGAAGCGTCGCTCGAGGCATCCCCCGCCGGCAGCCGCACGGCGCCCTCCGTGCGCGAGTCGTCCGTGTGAGCGTCGCTCGCGTTCGCCGCGGTACCCGCCCCCTCGCCGGCCTCCGTGCCCTTGGCCGCATCAGCCGCCGCCATCTGCTCGGCGGGCATATCGGATGCCGCCTGGATCGCCTCGGTCAGCTGCCGGGCCGTCTCCTCCACACCGTCGCGCCGCTCGGTCCAGGCCTCGGTCACGGCCTGTAGCACCTGCGAGAACGACGGGTGTCCCTCGATGGGCACGGGCGGGTAGTAGGTGCCGGCGAAGAAGGGTCCGCCGTCGGGGGTGACGAAGACCGAGAGCGGCCAGCCGAGGTTGGGGGTGAACGCGCCCGCAGCGGCCAGATAGCTGGCGTCTACATCCGGATGCTCTTCCCGGTCGACCTTCACGGCCACGAAGTTCTGGTCGAGATAGGCCGCGACGCCCTCATCCGAGAACGACTCGCGCGCCATGACGTGGCACCAGTGGCAGGTCGAATAGCCGATGGACACGAACAGCGGCACATCGCGACGCTTGGCCTCGGCAAAGGCCTCTTCCCCCCACGGATACCAGTTCACCGGGTTCTCGGCGTGCTGGCGCAGGTACGGGCTGATGGCGGTCGCGAGCCTGTTCGTCATACTCCCAGGGTAGGGACGGCCACCTGTCGAGCCAAGGGACTTGCGTCGATCGAGTGAGCTTCCTTCACGGCTGGCCGCGCCGGCCGCGCGTCGAGGTGGATGCCCGCCAACATGCACCGCACCGACCCGCCCGCGAGCTCGATCGTGGGCACATCGAGCGGCACCACGCGGCAGCTGCGTTCGATCACGGCGAGCTGGTCCGGCCGCAGGCTGCGGTGTGCACGGGACGACAGGGCCAGGATGCGTTCACCCGCCGCGGTGCGCAGCTCCATGGCGTTGCCCGCGAAGTCGCGCACCTGCTCGAAGTCGAGGGCTATGACATCCCGCCCGTGTGAGGCGATGCGCTCGGAGACCTCGGCCCGGCGCGCAGCCGACGTGATGAGGTCGAGGCCGATGAGCGCGAAATCGGTGGCGATGCACATCATGACGTTGGTGTGATAGATCGGCACACCCTCGGGGTCGGCCGCGTCGAAGACCATGGGTTCGTAGCCGAAGTCGGCGCAGAACCGTTCGAGCGCGATCGGGTCGGCGCGGTGGGACCGGGCCACGTAGGCGACGCGCGCGGCGTGGTCGAGCACCATGGCACCCGTTCCCTCGAGGAAGGTGTCGTCGTATTCGAGACCCGAATAATCGATAACGTTCTGCACGCGGTAGTCGCGCTTCAGCATCTCGATCACGTCGCCCCGCCGCTCGCCGCGCCGGTTGGGCGCGTACATGGGGAAGAGCCCGACGTGCCCGCCCGCGTGCGTCGACAGCCAGTTGTTCGGGAACACACTGTCGGGGCGGTCGGGCTGCGGGTCGTCGAACAGGTGCACGCGCACGCCCGCCGCCTCGAGGATTCCGGCGGCGCGCGTCACCTCGTCGTGCGCCGTGCTGGCGACGAGCGGTTCGGCCGCCTCGGGCACCCCGCCCGCCACCTGGAAAACGTTGTCGGCGGCGGTCAGCGGGTTGGGTGTGAAGTGGTGCGGGCGTATCATGACGACCGCCCGCGGGGCCTGGACGCTCACCGTGTCGGGCCGTTTCAGCCGACGGGCGAGAGCTGGCCGACGAGCCCGAACAGGTCCTTCGGGTCTTCGGGCGACGCGACGAGGTCGATCTCCTCGAAGAACTCGGTGCCGTCGACGGCGTCGCGCAGGTAGCGCAGAGCCGAGAAGTCCTCGATGGCGAAGCCCACCGAGTCGAAAATGGTGATCTGCTCGGGCGACGTGCGGCCGGGGTGCTCACCCGTGACGACGCGCCAGAACTCGGTCACCGGGAACGCGGGCGACATCTGCTGGATCTCGCCCTCGATGCGCGTCTGCGCCTCGAACTCGATGAACACGTCGCCGCGCTCGAGAATCGCCGGGTCGAGTTCGGTCTTGCCGGGACAGTCGCCGCCGATCGCATTGAGGTGCACGCCGGGCGCGACGAGGTCACTGGTCAGCACGGTCGCGAGGGCCTTGTCGGCCGTGCACGTCGTGATCACGTCGGCGCCATCGACCGCGTCGGCGGCACTCGCGGCGATGACGACGTCGAAGCCCAGGGGGGTCAGGTTGCGGGCGACCTTCTCCATGGCGGCGGGGTCGGTGTCCCACAGGCGCACCTGCTCGATGCCGAGGGCTGCTCGCATCCCGAGTGCTTGGAATTCGGCCTGGCTGCCCGCGCCGATGAGGGCGAGGGTGCGCGAGTCGGGGCGTGCGAGATATTTGGCGAAGAAGCCGGATGTCGCGGCCGTGCGCAGCGCGGTGAGCAACGTCATCTCGGCCAGGAACGTCGGGTATCCGTTGTGCACATCGGCCAGAACACCGAAGGCGGTCACCGTCTGGAAGCCACGCGCGGGGTTCGAGGGGTGACCGTTGACGTACTTGAACGCGTAGGTCTCGCCGTCGCTCGTGGGCATGAGCTCGATCACGCCGAAGGGCGTGTGGCTGGCGACGCGCGGCGACTTGTCGAAGCTGTTCCAGCGGGCGAAGTCGGCCTCGACGTACTCGATCATTCCTCGGATGATGCGCTCGGGGCCGGTGGTCGACACCCACCGCACCATGTTCTTCACGTCGACGAATCGGGTCATCGGGGTTCCCTTCTCACGGCGGGGCCGGAGAACCCCGTCCCCTCGACGCTATTCCTAGGCGATATGCACGCTCAATATGCTGAGTGCAGTACATCTGCGCTATCGCTGCGCACAATGCTCACTGCCGACATACACTGTGACAATGGCCCAGCTGGATGACCTCGACCGCCGCCTCCTCGCCGAACTCCGCGCCGACGGCCGCGCGCCCGTGGCCGAGCTCGCGCGCACCCTGCACGTGGCCCGCGCAACGGTGACCAGCCGGCTCGATCGGCTCATCGCATCCGGAACCGTCGTCGGATTCACCGTGCGCGTGCGCGACGAGGTCGAGGCGGGCAGCGTGCAGGCCGTGGCCTTCATCGAGGTGGAGGGCCGCTCGACCGACCACGTCATCCGAGAGCTGCGCGGCTTTCCCGAGATCAGCTCGCTGCACACGACGAACGGCGGCTGGGACCTCGTGGCCGAATTGCGCGCCGAGACACTGCTCGACTTCGACCGCGTGCTGGGCGCCATCCGCCGCATCGAGGGCGTCATCAACAGCGAGACGAGCCTGCTGCTGAGCTCGGTGCTGCGCTGAGGTTGCTTTCGCGGGCGTGCTAGAAGACGCGCTTCGACACGTCGACCGGGGTCGCCGCAGCGAGCGTCGACGAGACCTTGTCAGCGGGAGTGACGCCGGGCACCGAGGACATCAGCTCGGAATCGGGCGTGGCCGGGTCGGCGAGGTACATGCGCGTGTATGTGGCCGACTCCGGTTCGAAGCGCCAGCTGTCGGCGATCGAGCCGGCGTCGACCGTGTCGAAACCGAGCTCGTCCATAATGCGAGCCGCCTCGACCTTCGCGTCAGCGTCATCTGACGCGATCGGCAAAGCTGAGCGATCTGCCGTTCCCTTCGCCCGAGCGAGGAGCGGGATGTGGTGGGCGAGGATGTTGTTGAACGCCTTCACGTAGCGCGCCTCCCCCAGCCATCCCCGCACGAGCTCACTCGTCGTCACGTCTCCAAGGTCGAGTTCGGCGATCCGGCCGTCCCGCGAGGGGTAGTAGTTGCTGGTGTCGAGGACGATCTTGCCCCTGAGCACACCGTCGGCGAGGCCCTGCACCGCGGGCAGCGGGATCGACAGAACGACGGCGTCACCGACACGGGCGGCCTCATCGACCTCGGCGGCGCGGGCGAGCGGGCCGAGCTCGGAGATGAGGTCTGCGAGCGATTCGGGGCCCCGTGAGTTCGCGATGACGACGTTCATGCCCGCCGCGACGGCGAGGCGCGCCACAGCCGATCCGATGTTGCCGCTTCCGATGATGGCCAGTGTGGACATGCGATCTTCCTTCTCCGTGGTGTGCGCGTTGTGCGTGGGGTGCCCGAGGCATCCTGCTCAGTGCCGGTGGCGCCGTGTCTGGTGGACAACATCCGCCTGATCAGGCAGGATGTACATGACACCGCGTACATCAACCATAACCCATGTACACGACAGTGTGTACATGCATCTGGATGCTCGAGAAGGGAGCGTTGATGGCCAGCCGCCTGTCGAACCCGCTCACGATCCCCGCCGAAGACGAGTTCGACCTCTTCGACGTCATGCGGGCACTGAGCGACCCGGTGCGACGCGCCCTCGTCCACAACATCGCTTCCACACCCGGGACGGCGTGCAGCACGTCCGATTTCGGGGTGTCGAAGTCCGCCCTCACCCGGCATTGGCGCGTCCTGAGGGAAGCCGGCATCATCCGCCAGGAGGTCGACGGCACACGCCACCGCAACTGGCTGCGCGACGAAGAGCTCGAGCGCCGTTTCCCCGGCTTACTCACCCTCGTCCTGCACGAACACGAGGCCCAAGCGGATCGACCGAGCTAGCCGAGTGTCGGTTGGCATCGCATGCGGGCAGTCCTACCCATGTGCTCGGCGCGCGGGCCGCACTACGTTTGACGCAGTAGCCGCGAGCACGAGGAGCCGACAGTGACGAAGAACCGATCGGCCACCGGCACCCTGGGCTGGGTGGCAGTCTGCCTCGGCATCATCGGGATGCTCGGGGCCCTCGCCATCCTGGCCGCTCCCGGTTTGAGCACGGCCGCGCCGGTCGCCTTCGGCGAGCGCCTCACGGTCGACGTGTCGGCCGGCGATCACGCCGTGTATGTCACACCATCCGATGAGTGGGACTCGATCACCTGCACCGGCCGGGTCGGCGACGACGAACTCGGTCTGCGGCCGAGCATGATTCAGCAAGACCTCTGGATTCCTGCCCGGTGGGACGCCCAGGGCAGCTTCGACGCCCGGGCCGCCGGCACCGTCGTCCTCACATGCGACGGTCCCGTCGAGAGCGCGACCTTCACGATCGGCCCCGTCCTGTCGTTTGAGCATCTCGCGGCGGCAACCCTGATCGGCATCGCCTCCCTCATGGTGGCCCTGACGGGTATCGCACTCGCATTCAGCGCCTCCGTAACGCGTCGACGCGCGCGCACGATAAACGGGGGTGGGCCATGTTCATAAGGCGCGGAAAAACCACCGACGGCTGGGCGATCATCGGCTTCGGAATCTTCGCCATCATCGTTTCCGCCACGTGGTACGCCGGATGGTGGGGGTCTCCGCCCTCGGGCAGCCGCTCGCAGCTCTTTGCCTATCTCGGCCTTCCACTCGGCATCATCGCGATCATCGCCGGCATCGTGAGCCTCTACCGCGACGGTCGCCGTGCTCAAGAACTGCGCGAGCGGGAGGACGAGGATGAGCGGCCATCCGGAGCGGACGGCGGGTCCTGAGAACCGGACCGGCCTAACACCCTGACGCCCGCGCGCACGACCTTCGGCGCGCTCATACTTCTTTTTCCGACATGTGTCCGAAAAATGCTAGCCTCGACGTGTGACCCCCAGAGTCGAGGACCCGCGCCCCGCGCGCACGCGTGCCGCCATCATCGGTGCCGTCGAGACGCTGTCCGCGGCGGGCGATGAGATCACGGTTGCCGCGATCGTGGCCGAGGCAGGCATCAGCCGGTCGACGTTCTACACACAGTTCCGCGACCTCGATGCCCTCGCCGTCGACATCCTCACCGCCGCGTTCACCGAGATCGAGGCGCTCGACCTGCGGTTGCGTCAGTCCACCAGCCCTCTCGAGACCGCCCGGGCCACCACCGCTCACCTCGTCGCCGAATTCGACCGCAGGCGCAGCCTCTATGCCGGCGTCCTCGGCAGTCGCACGACCACCGAGGCGCACCGTGCCGTTCACGACGCGTTCGCGGAACAGGCGCTCGACACCATGCGTGCGACCGTTCCCGAGCACCTCGACCCGCGCGTGACCGCCGACTACGTGGCCGGCGGATCGATGGCCGTGATCACCGCCTGGCTTCTCAGCGACGACCCCCTCCCCGCCTCACGCGTGCAGGACCATCTCCTGGCGCTCCTCCCACCCTGGTTGATCAACGACGAAAGGAACCACACCCCATCATGACTCGCACCTACATCGTGACCGGTTCAGCATCCGGCATCGGAAAGACCACCGCGGCAAAACTCCGCGCCGACGGCCACACCGTCATCGGCGTCGACCTGAAAGACGCCGACATCAACGTCGACCTCACGACGGCAGAGGGCCGCACGGCACTCGTCGAGCAGGCCACCGACCTGAGCGGAGGCGTCGTCGACGGAGTTCTCGCGATCGCCGGGCTCGTCGTGCCCGCCCCGGTGACCGTCGCGGTGAACCACTTCGGGGCCGTCGCGACGCTCGAAGGACTGCGCCCGCTGCTGGCGAAATCGGATGCTCCCCGCGCCGCCGTGGTCGCCTCCCTCGCCGCGCTCGAAGAGGTCGACGACCGGCTTCTCTCGCTCATCGAATCGGGCGACGAAGAGGCCGCGCTCACCCACGCCGGGAGCCTCGGCGCGACAACGAACGCCGCCGGGTCATCCGTGCTCTACACGACCTCGAAGCTGTCGGTCGCTCGCTGGATGCGCCGCACCGCCCCGACGGCCGAGTGGGCGAAGGCCGGAATCGCGTTGAACGCCGTCGCTCCCGGAGTCATCCTCACCCCCATGACGGCCGCCGCACTCGAGACCGAAGAGGGTCGAGCCGCCATGGATGCCGGGGCACCCGCACCCTTCGGTGGTCCCGCCGCCGACCCGATCGCCGTCGCCAACCTCCTCGCCTGGCTCACCAGCGAGGAGAACCTCTACGTGACCGGACAGGTCATCTTCATCGACGGCGGTGCCGAAAGCATCCGTCGCCCGGAGACCGTCTAGCCATATCGGTGGACGTCAGGAGGCGGTGAGCTGTGACCCGTCTGCGTTCGCTCGGAAGAAGGTGCTGCCGTAGTCGTCGCCGAGACTGAACCCGATCGTGGGCGCAGCGACCGACTGTCCGAACGTGGGGCTGTCGATATTGCCGTCGGAGCCGCGGGCGATGCGCACGGTGGAATCGGTGATGGGAAGGTCGACTTGCGCCGACGCCTCCTCGAGGAGGGGCCAGAGTCGATCAAGGGAGACGGCGGACCAGGCGAACTGCTCGGCGGCGCTGTCGGGTTGAGACGGCGCTCCCCCACCGTGCATCACCTCGCCGTCGCGGTACGTCCACTGGTCGGTCTTCGTGTCACCGGGGCGCAACGGCGCATCGACCACGACGAAGTCCTCGGCCACGATCACCCGCACCACCCGATCGTGCCCGATCTCCGCCTCGAGTGCCTCACGGGCGTCGGCGAGAGCATCGGGCCGACGGAGGTCGGGGCGTAGGCGACCGTCTTGCAGGGCAAGGATGCCCTGCTCAATCGAGTGATGATAGGGCACGATCACGATGGCCGCCGCCACCACGGCGGCCGCCACGAACACTGCTATGCGCAGACCCCGGCCGCGTTTTCCGACCCCGAGCAGGGGCGCCTGTCGCTTCCCGTTGACGATGCGCACATGTTTTTCGGGCAGGATGAACGGCGCGGTTGCGCGGCTCGGCACGCTCAGGCGTGCGCGTTCCGCAGGGCTGAGGTCACCGCCGTCGATGAACGCCACCTCGGGGCCACCGTCGAGGAGGATCGCCACCTCGCGTTCGGAACCGGCCTGGAACATGGGGATCGCCGTGAGCGGCACGATCGTGCGCCCCGTGGTCGAGTAGGCCGCACCGCTCAGCGGCTGCACGGTGAGGTCGAGCTCGCAGAGCGGCTGGTCGTTGATCTGAGTGCCGGTCTGGCGCAGGGCGTCGATGCGTGCAATGCCGAGGCGCCGCGCATCCCGTGCCTGTTGAACAGCGGCCGGGGAAGCGCCGATCATGCGACCCGTCGACCGGGCGATGAGGATCAGCACCGATGTGAGGATGAGCACGGGCAGGGCGACAAGGGCGATGGTTTGGCCCACGCTGGACGGCCCGACAAGAGCGAGCACCACGCCCCCGAGGAGCGCGCCGAGGGCCGCGGATGCGATCACACGAATCATATTCCGACCCTATTGCGCCACGGCGCGCGACTTCCATTCGCCATGCCAGCCACTCAGCCGCACCGCGGTCTGATCCCCCGCTACCGGGCGGCGACGGGGTCTGGGTGCTTGTCAGCGGTGAGGGCGAGCGCGCGCCAGCCGGCTGAGAAGTTTTGCGGCAGATCGTCGTAGCTCGGCCAGTTCGGCAGGCGGGCGGCGAGGTGGAACCCGCAGTCCCGCCAGGTTGCGTCCTTTCGGCGAAAACGCGTCACCGAGTAGATGAGCGGGCGGCGGGGCATCGATATCGACGCCGGCACCATGTGCGCGCTCAGGCGACTCAGCACGGCGACAGGCGGCAGCTCAGGGCCCGACCAGTTCAGCCATTCGAGACTCGGTGCGTCGCCGTAGCGCGAATGTCGAATCCCCGCCACGCGGAAGAGGACCAGCCGGCCGTCCGGGGTGGTGTAGCTGAGGATATCCCCGGCTGTCAGCTCGGTTTCGACGTGGCGCCAGGGGCGACGCAGGCGCTTCGGGGCCGGTTGCGGTCCCGTGAGCTGGGCCCGCAACTTCTGCAGGGCCGCCCGACGACGAGCGAGCTCGGTGGTTCCCGCCTCGACCCAGACGTCGAGACCGTCGCCGCGATCGATGGCGGTCAGCGCAGCATCACGCGCGTCGTCATCCAAACGCCCCACCTGCGATTGCGCAGCGGCCAGGGCGATCCAGAACTCCCCCGCCGAGTCATCACGCGCGAGGAGATACGAGAACTGTTCGAGGACGCGTTCCCGGGCCTCATCATCCGGAAGGTCGTCTTCGAGCGCTTCCCGATACGCGCTCCGGATATCGGCTGCCGTGTCGTTGGCGAAAACACCCGCACCCCATGCACCCATGGCGAGATTATGTCATTTCGGTCGGCGCCAGGACGTGCTGAGCAGCGCCAGCCCCACCACGCAGAACGAGAACCCGATGAACGCCAGGAAGCCCGTGCTGCCGTTCAGAATGATGAGCGCCCCTCCGGCGACGAGGCAACACACGCCGATACCAAGCTTCTGGGCTCGCCGCACGCGCGTTCGATCGGGGCGAGGAACACCGGGCTCTTCATAGTCGATGCGACGTCCCAGCCCAGTGGCGGGCTCCACGGGCACATCGCCGATGACGGCATCGAGGTTGGAGCCGAAGTAGTCGATCCACGAGCCGACACCCACCTCGGGGCAGGCCGCGTGAAGCTGCTTCTCGAAGACCGAATAGTCGGCCGGGTCGCGCTGGTACATGATCGCGCTCGGGCTGATGTTGCGCTGCACCCAGCCGTTGGGCCAGAAGGCGTCGTAGTAACAGACGCGCCGGGGCCGCCGCAGAATGAGCGACGGGCGGACGGATGCGATCGCGCGGATCGCCAGGGGCCGCGGCGAGGTCATCCCCACATCTTCGCAGAACAGTCAGCGGGTCTTATATCCCGAGTAGATCTACCAGGCGCCGACGTAGCTCGAGACGGGCTCGTCGAGCGATGCGCGCCGGGCGATGACGGGCAGCCCGCGCGTGACGGCCAATTGGATGCGCTGGATGAGCGCCTCGGAACGGATCTCGTAGCCGTCGAAGTCCGAGTTCGACGCATAGACCCCGATGGGCAGCGTGAGCGCCTGGAAGAAACCGAACAGCGGGCGGAACGAGTGCTCGAGGATGAGGGCGTGCCGCTCTCCCCCGCCCGTTGCGGCCAGCAGCACGGGCGTGTCGACGAGCGCGTACTGGTCGACGAAGTCGAAGAGGTGCTTGAAGAGGCCCGTGAACGAGCCGCGGTAGACGGGGCTGGCGACCACGAGCAGGTCAGCCTGTTCGATGCGAACGAGTTCCTGCTCGACGCTGTCGGGCAGTTGGCCGCGGTTCAGGGCGCCCGCGAACTCGGGGCCGATTTTCGAGATCTCGATGAGGTGCACGTCGATGTCGATGCGCTCACCGAGCTCGGCGACGATGCGGCGAATGAGCGCCGTCGTCTTACTGGGCTCGTGCAGGCTTCCCGACACGGCAACGACTCGCAGGCGGGACGACACGTTTTCAGACATGTCTCGACGCTAGACCCGCCTGCCCGTCACCGCACGGCGGGCCGCAACACGGCGTAAAGAGCGCTCCGGTCGGAGGGCCTAGCGGCGCGCTCGGCCGCCAATCGGAGTTTGGCTCGGAGTCGGTGCGGCCCGACTGCTTGTCGCACGGCTCGAGCCGAGCAGCTGACCCGTTAAGCGGGCTGCTCGACCAGGTCGAGGTTCTTCTCGCCCGCGCGAATCGGCGTCGTCAGGCGGTTGCCGGCGGGCGGCAGCGGGCACACATAGAAGTCGCTGAACGCGCAGGGTGGCAGGTAGAGCCGGTTGAAGTCCACGCGCACGCGGCCGTCGGCGCCCGGAGCGTCGATGCGCAGGAAGCGGAAGCGGTAGGTCTCGGAACCGCTTGTCCCGTCGGCCAGCACGGCACTGAAACCGCGGGGGCCGCCCGTGACCGTGAGTGACACGGCCTCACCGTTCAGGTCGAACGACACGGTGCCGGCGGGGTGCTCCTCGGCCACGTGACCGTCGATGGCTTCGTTCCGGAAGCGGTGGTCGGCGTCGGCGGGCGTGAAGTCCGCCTCGAACACCCAGTTCTCGTCGGGTTCGAAAGCGAGGATGTCGCGCACAGCGCTGCGCGTCGGGGCATCCGGGTCGATCAGGCGCAGGGCCAGCACGCCGTCGCGTTCGAAGTAGCGCAGCCGCTTGTCGCCCCAGGCGATCTCCTGGCCGGAGCGCAGCGTCACGCCGTCGCCGCCCACGGTCGCATACGACTCGCCGTCTTGCAGCACGGCCGAGCCGGTCAGTTCGTCGGCCACGCCGCGCACGCCGTCGCGCGTCGCCGACCACACGCCGGGAACGCCGTCATACGGGGTCGGCTCGTTCGTGAGCCAGTGCGTGGCCGCGAGCGAGGCGAGGCCGAGCGGCGACAGCGTGGCGCGCAGACGAGCCTGGTGCCAGGCCGCCCAGCTGCGTCGGAACGCGTCATCCGTTGCCTCGCCCAGGAAGCTCTCGGTCTGTTCGATGCTGTCGCTCATTGCTGGCTCCTCAAATCTTCGTGCCGATCGGATCATTGCGCCGGCCGCACATCTCCTCGCCGGTTTGCGCCGACCTCTTCATTCAACCCGATCCCGCGGGCGATTATGCCCCGGATGTCGGCGCCCGTCCGGAACCGGTCAGGATGTCGTGAGCACGACCTTGCCGCGCACGTGCCCACCCTCGAGCAGACGGTAGGCCTCGCGCACGTCGTCGAGCGGGAACGCCCGCGCGATCGGCAGCACGAACGATCCGTCGGCCAGGCGTTCGGCGATCTCGACGAGGTCGTCGGGCCGGGCATCGGCACCGCCAACGCCCTGCGCGCCGATGCGGGCGGCGTGCCCACGGTCGGCGATGGTGTTGATGCGAGCCGGGTCGACGCCGAGCGCGAGCCCGGCATCCTGCGTCTCGGCGCCTGCATTGTCGAGCACGGCATCGACACCCTGCGGCGCCAGCTCGCGCACGCGCTCGACGAGCCCCTCGCCGTAGGCCACCGGGACGACGCCGATGGTGCGCAGGAACTCGTGGTTCGACGGGCTCGCCGTACCGATGACCGTGGCACCTCGCAGCCGAGCGACCTGGCAGGCCAGGATGCCGACGCCGCCGGCCGCAGCCGACACGAGCACCGTCTCACCGCTCGACACTCCGACCGCCCGAACGGATGCCTGGGCGGTGCGACCGGCGATCGCGAGCGTTCCCGCGACCTCGTCGGGCAGTGCGTCAGGCGTCGCGTGCAACTCGTGCTCGGGCCCCACGATCACGTAGTCGGCCTGCGCATAGAACCGGCGGGCGCCGAACACACGCTGCCCGCCCGTCCACTGCGTCACACCCTCGCCGACCGCATCCACGACACCGGCGAAGTCGTTTCCATTGCCCGACGGCAGCATCACGCCGAAGGCGGCCGCGGCGGGCCCACCCTCGCGCAACTTGAAGTCCACGGGATTGAGACCGGCGGCGGTCACCCGCACGCGCACCTCGCCGGCGGCAGGCCCGGGCTTCTCGACCTCGATCACCTCGAGGCGGTCGACGTCTCCATACTCGGTGAACTGAACGAAACGGGGCATGAGATTCCTTTCACGTACATGGCGGTTGTGTCGCGGGTCGAAGGTCGAGGTTCGCGGTTCGCGGTTCGCCGGTTCGCGCATCGTGCGGGAGCCGAGAACGCCGCCTGAAACAAGCGAGGGCCGAAACATCCGGTCTGGATGCCTCGGCCCTCGGGAGGCAACCCTCACGGGCCGCCGGATGAAACTAGTTGACCTCGTTGGGGTGCGCGCCCACGCGGCCGTCACGCTCGAGCGCGTCGATCGCCGAAACCTCTTCGGGCGTCAGCTCGAAGTCGAAGATCTCGAAGTTCTGCTGGATGCGCTCGCGGCTGTTCGACTTGGGGAACACGATGTTGTCGTTCTGGATGTGCCAGCGCAGCACCACCTGGGCGGGCGACTTGCCGTGCGCCTCGGCGGCCGCGACGACGGCGTCCTCTTCGAACAGGGGGTACTTGCCCTGGCCGAGCGGACCCCAGGCCTCGATCTCGATGCCGTGCTGGCGTGCGAACTGCGTGAGCTCGAGCGACTGCAGGGCGGGGTGCAGCTCGATCTGGTTGACGGCCGGAACGGTGCCACCGAGGTCGAGGATGTGTTGCAGGTGCTCGACGAGGAAGTTCGAGACGCCGATGGCGCGGGTCTTGCCGCTGGCCAGGATCTCTTCCATGGCCTTCCAGGTCTCGACGTAGAGACCCTTCTCGGGCGTGGGCCAGTGGATCAGGTAGAGGTCGACGTAGTCGAGGCCGAGCTTCTCGAGGCTCGTGTCGATGGCGGCGTGCGCCGACTCGGTGCCCTGGTCGCTGTTCCACAGCTTGGTGGTGATGAAGAGTTCGTCGCGCGGGATGCCGCTCTTCGCGATCGCGCGGCCGACACCCTCCTCGTTGCCATAGATGGCGGCGGTGTCGATGTGACGGTAGCCCACCTCGAGAGCGTCGGCGACGATGCGCTCGGTCTCGTCGGGGTCGACCTGGAAGACGCCGAACCCGAGCTGGGGAATGGTGGCTCCCGTGTTGAGCGTGAGCGTGGGGACAGTGGTCGATTCAGTCATGTTTCAAGCTAAGCACTCGCCCCGCCGATTGATTCCGCGGATGTCTGAGAACCCGTCTTTTCTCGCTGTCAGCGAAAAGCGGCGGCCTCCCTTGACAGGGCCTCAGGCGTGCGGCCCGAGCATTGCTCGCAGCGTTTCCATGTAGTCCTCGAACGCGCGCCGGCCCGTCTTGCTGAGCGCCAGGTAGGTCACGGGCGTGCGGCCGTGGTGGGTCTTCTCGACCGTCACATACTGGGCGTCTTCGAGCTTGCGCAGGTGGGTGGAGAGGTTGCCGGCGGTCATGTCGAGCAACTCCTGCAGGCGCGGGAACGACATGCTGCTGTCGGCGTCGAGGGCCGCGAGCGTGGACGTGATGCGCAACCGGGCCTGGGCGTGGATGACCGGATCGAGGTCGTCCATCAGTTGACCGCCGCCCGAGCATCCGTGCGGCTGTAGCGGGCCACACGACGGCGCTGGCGCAGCACGAGCCAGACGCCGTAGACGAGGAACGCCCCGCCGCCCAGCAGACCCATGACGAGGTAGTTGGTGGGGGCGCCGAAGAAGGGTGCGCCGATGCCGACGACGATGATCCAGATGCCGACGCCGAGCATGGGCTTGTCGTTCCAGAGCGCCGCGCCGGCCAGATAGAGGATTCCCACGACGAGAGAATAACCCGCCGGATAGAAGAGCGCCGCGAGCTCGGGCGACATGCCGTTGGCGAGCAGGGCACCGCCGAAGAAGGGGACGGCCATGCACGCGATGGCCCAGGAGATGCCGTAGACCGTGCCCTGGAACGCGACCGCACCGCGCATGCCACGGCCGGTGCGCGACCCGACGACGGCCGAGACGATGATGCCCGCGACCATGAGCACCGTGAAGACGATGCCAGCCGGCACGATGGGCGTGCGGAACCAGGGGTTGCCCTCGGTGGCGGACCACAGGGTGAGGAAGCCGACGAACCAGGCCACACCCCACGTGAGCACGATGATGGTGGTCGGGCGGTCGAAGACGCGGGTCATCTTCTCGTTCTGCTGCTGGCTGAGGCGCAGCATTTCACGAATGTCGGCGGGCGCGTCGTCGGCGGAGGCGGCCGGTGTGTGGTTTGTCATGTCTACTTTGTATCGCAAACCACTTTGTTAAGTCAACAGCTTTGATTCCCGCCGTCCCGCAGCCCGGCCGCCCACTCCCCCGCCCGGCGCATAGAATGGAAGGCTATGTCTTCCACGATCACGTACCCGCCCGAGCTGCCCGTCAGCCAGATGCGCGAAGACATCCAGCGCGCCATCCGCGACAACCAGGTCATCATCATCGCGGGTGCCACGGGGTCGGGAAAGACCACGCAGCTGCCCAAGATGTGCCTCGAGCTGGGCCGCGAGAACATCGCGCACACGCAGCCGCGCCGTCTCGCCGCCCGCACCATCGCCGAGCGCATCGCCGACGAGATGGGTCAGGAGGTCGGCGAACTCGTCGGCTATCAGGTGCGCTTCACCGACAAGGTGTCGAAGAACACGCGCATCAAGCTCATGACCGACGGCATTCTGCTCAACGAGATCCACCGCGATCGCACGCTGTCGAAATACGACACCATCATCATCGACGAGGCCCACGAACGCAGCCTCAACATCGACTTCCTGCTCGGTTATCTCAAGCAACTGCTGCCCCAGCGCCCCGACCTCAAGCTCATCATCACGTCGGCCACCATCGACCCCGAGTCCTTCTCCAAGCATTTCGGCGGCGCCCCCATCGTCGAGGTGTCGGGCCGCACCTACCCGGTCGAGATCCGCTATCGCCCGCTGGTCGCCGACGCGGATGCCGCAACCGACGACTCCTCATCGTCCGACGGTGAGGGCGGCACACTCGACCCCGCGGATGCCTCCGCCACCGACGACCGCAACTACATCGACGGCATCGCCGACGCCCTCGACGAACTCTCGCTCGAAGCATCCGGAGACGTGCTCGTCTTTCTGTCGGGCGAGGCCGAGATCCGCGACGCCGCCGACGCGCTGAATGCGAAGTACAACGGCTCGCGCGTGGGGGCCACGGGTACGACCGAGATCCTGCCCCTCTATGGGCGCCTGTCGACGGCCGACCAGCAGAAGGTGTTCCAGCCGTCGAAGCGCGTCGGCGTGCGGCGCCGTGTCGTGCTCGCCACCAACGTGGCCGAGACGAGCATCACGGTGCCCGGCATCAAATACGTGATCGACGCGGGCACGGCGCGCATCTCGCGCTACAGCGTGCGGTCGAAGGTGCAGCGCCTGCCCATCGAGGCCATCTCGCAGGCGTCGGCGAATCAGCGCTCGGGGCGGTCGGGGCGCACGAGCGACGGCATCGCCATCCGGCTCTACAGCGAGTTGGACTTCGAGAAGCGGCCCGAGTTCACCGAGCCCGAGATCCTGCGCACCAACCTGGCGGCCGTCATCCTGCAGATGGTGTCGCTCAACCTGGGCGACCTCGAGGCGTTCCCGTTCCTGCAGCCGCCGGACTCGCGCGGCGTGAAGGATGGCGTCGATCTGTTGCTCGAGCTCGGGGCGCTGCAGAAGCCCGGCGAGGACGACCGGTCGCGACGACGCGGCGCGGGGTCGTCCGCACGCGGCGCTGGCCGCACAGCCGATGGCGACGCAGACGCCGAACGCAGCGACGACACCGCCACCGCCGCCACAGAGAAGACGGCCGCGGCCGAGACCCGATCCGGGTCCGCCAGCGGCACGCGCGCGCACCGCCTGACGCGCGTGGGCCGCGACCTGGCCCGCCTGCCGATCGACCCGCGTTTCGCGCGCATGATCGTCGAGTCGAAGAAGCACAACACGTCGCGCGAGGTCATCGCGATCGTCGCGGCGCTCACGATTCAAGACCCGCGCGAACGCCCGCTCGAGAAGCGCCAGCAGGCCGACGAGCAGCACGCGCGGTTCGTCGACAAGACGAGTGACTTCCTCAGCTTGCTCAACCTCTGGAACTACCTCGAGGAGCAGCAGGCCGAGCTCTCGTCGAGCGCGTTCCGGCGGCTCTGCAAGGCCGAGTTCCTCAACTACATGCGTGTGCGCGAGTGGCAGGACGTGTATCGGCAGCTGCGCCAGTTGGCCAAGCCGATCGGTCTCGACATCCACGAACCGGCCGTCAACCCGGATGGCATCCACCGCTCGTTGCTCGCCGGCCTGCTGTCGCATATCGGCCTGAAAGACCAGACCGTCGCGGCGCCCGTGAAGGGTCGCGGGGCAAAACCCTTGCCCGGCCAGAAATCCGGTGCCGCGCGCAAGGGCGAGTACATCGGCGCCCGCCACACCCGTTTCACCCTGTTCCCCGGCTCAGCTCTCGCGAAGAAGCAGCCCGCCGCCGTGATGAGCGCCGAGCTCGTCGAGACCAGCCGCCTGTTCGCGCGCACCAACGCCGTCATCGACCCGGCCTGGGCCGAACCCATCGCGGGCGACCTGTGCAAGCACAGCTACGGCGAGCCGCATTGGGAGAAGAAGCAGGGCTCGGTCGTGGCATTCGAGAAAGTCACGCTCTACGGCGTGCCCATCATCCCGCGGCGGCGCATGCAGTACTCGCGCGTCGACCCCGAGCATTCCCGCGAACTGTTCATCCGGCACGCGCTTGTCGAGGGCGAGTGGGAATCGCCGCAACAGTTCGACCGCGCGAACCGCCAGCTGCGCAAGGAACTGTCGCAGCTCGAGGAGCGCACGCGTCGCCGCGACATCCTGTTCGACGACGAGGCCGTCTTCGAGTTCTATGACGCGCGCATCCCCGCCGATGTGTTCAGCACACGCAGCTTCGAGGGATGGTGGCGGCAGGCCAAGCGCACCACTCCCGACCTGCTCACCATGCGCCGCGAAGACCTGCTGCCCGACGACGCCCCCGATGTGGACGAGTCACTCTTCCCGCCCGAGTGGCGCCAGGGCGACCAGCGGCTCAAGCTGAGCTACCGTTTCGAACCCGGAACCGAGGACGACGGCGTCACCGTCACCGTTCCCATCGCACTGCTGCCGCGCCTCTCCCCCGCCGGTTTCGACTGGCAGGTGCCGGGGCTACGCCACGACCTCGTCACGGCCATGATCAAATCGCTGCCCAAGCACATCCGCAAGAACGTGGTGCCGGCCGCCGACTGGGCGACGCGCCTCATGAACGAGCTGCCCGAGGCGCCGCCGACGCCCGTGGCGACCGACGCCGACACGCTCGCGGCGCGGCTCACCGACTCGATCAAACGCCTCTCCTACATGGAGGTCGGCGCGGGCGACTTCGAGCTCGAGCGGGTGCCCGACCACCTCAAGGTCACCTTCAAGGTGGTCGACGAGCGCGGACGGCGGATCGCCTCGGGCAAGGATCTGCGCGAGCTGCAGCGACAATTGGCGCACCGCAGCCGCGCGTCGGTGGCCAAGGCCGCCGAGGCCACGCCCAACGCTCTCGAACGCTCGGGCCTCACGAAGTGGGATCTCGACGAGCTGCCGCGCTTCGTCGACGTCAACCTGGGCGGCAATGTGATCCGCGGCTACCCCGCGCTCGTCGACGACGGCGACAGCGTATCCATCCGCATTCTCGCGACGCCCGAAGAACAGGCCAAAGCGCTGCCCGCCGGCGTGCGCCGCCTGCTGCTGCTCTCGGTCGCCTCCCCCGCGGCCTATGTGCAGCAGCACCTCACGAGCGCCGAGAAGCTGACGCTCGCCACGAGCCCCTACACGACCACGGCCGCGCTCTTCGACGACTGCCTCGCCGCCGCCGTCGACGATGTGCTGTTCCGCATGAAGCCCGACGGCGCCGTTCACCTGCGCGCCGAATTCGAGGCCGTGCGCGACCGCGTGTCCGCCTCGGTCATGGACCTCATGTTCGAGATCGTCGCCCTCGTGGCCCGCATCCTCACGGCCGCACGCAACGTCGACAAGGCGATCAAGGATGCCACGAGCATGACGCTCATCACGGCGCTCAGCGATGCCCGCGACCAACGCAACGGCCTCGTGTTCCCCGGTTTCGTGTCGGCGACGGGCCTCGAATACCTGCGCCACCTGCCGCGCTACCTCGCGGGCATCGCCTACCGCGTCGACCGGTTGCCCGACAACCCCAACCGCGACCGCGTGTGGATGACCGAGGTGCAAACCGCCACGCAACGCTTCACGGAGGCCGGCGGCCGCATCCCCCTGGCCCCGCACAGCCCACCCAACCTGGCGCGCGCCCGCTGGATGCTCGAAGAGCTGCGCATCAGCCTGTTCGCCCAGCAGCTCGGCACGGCGCAGAGCGTTTCGCTGCAGCGCATCTCTAAGGTGCTCGCCGGCGGCAAATAGCTCTCGTGCAACTCCCTGTCGAACTGTATAGTCGTAGCTAAACGGCGGGAGGTCGAATGTCTACGATTCGCGACAGCAGAATCCGCCAAGGTGTCGGCATGAGGGAGCTCGGTCGGCGGCTCGGCGTGACGGGGGCGGCGATTTCACAGATGGAAGCATCTGAAGATCGCGGCACGATCATGCTCTCCACACTCCGTCGCGCTCATCAAGCACTCGACCAGATCGTGATGGTCGAGGCCGCGCCGGCGTCGACCGAGCGCAGGGTGAGCGCCACCCGGCGCGAAGAGCGGGTATCGCGCGAGCTGCACCGAACACTCGCGAAGAAACTCATCGACAACCCGCGCCCCATCCTTGCTCTCGCACCGACAAACATCGAGCGGATGTCAGCGGTCGTGCACGGGTCTCGCGCTCACGCTTGGCTCGACGACTGGCGCGGGCTCGTCTCCGACGAACGTAACGTTCCACGCATCCTTCAGCTCATCGTCGACGATTCGGAGTACGCCAGCGACATGCGACAGAACTCGCCTTTTGCTGGCGCTCTCACCACGGAAGAGCGCCTCGAGGCCATCCGGCGAGCGAAAGCGACAGCAGAATGAGGCGCGCCGATCTTGAAGAAGCAATCCGCGCCGCCACCGAGATCATTCGGCAGGACGAGGTTCTCATCATTGGAAGCCAGTCGATCCTGGGTTCATACTCGGAGAACGACCTCCCTGTCGCAGCGACTCTCTCGGCCGAGGTCGATATCGTTCCCCTGAAGGACGATTCAGTGAGTCTGGTCGCAGACATGCTCGACGGGGCGGCAGGAGAATGGTCCCCGTTTCATGAAGCCCACGGCTTCTACATCCAGGGCGTGGGGCGCGAAACTGCCGACCTTCCCTCCGGGTGGGAAGAACGCTTGGTGAGAGTGCCCGTCATAGGCGTCGGCGTGGGCGACTCAGAAGGTGGCCACCCCACAGGCATCTCAGAGCGCACCGGTCTCTGCCTAGACCCACACGACCTCTGCATCGCGAAACTCAGCGCCTTCCGCGAAAAGGATCTCGCCTTCGTGTCGAGCCTGATCGACGTTTCGTACGTTGACCCCCGATTGTTGAAGGATCGGCTCGCGCAGACGGACCTGCATCCTCAAAAGGTTGAGGTCATCTCAAATTGGTTGGACATATTTATCCGTCCGAACCCGTGAAGGCTCGAAGAGCTGCGCATCAGCCTGTTCGCGCAGCAGCTCGGCACGGCGCAGAGCGTCTCGCCACAGCGCATCTCGAAGGTCCTCGCCGGCGGCAAGTAGCTCACGGGTGGCGCCGGGAATTCGACACGTGACGACCGGGTTACCCCTGGGGATGACTTCTTCAGCGACCACTTCCCCGTCCCTGTCCTCCCCCGCCGTCCTCGACGGCACCGGCCGCACGGCGCTCGTCGTCGGCGCGACCGGCATCAGCGGCTCGGCGACCGTCGACCTGCTCGCCGCCAACGGGTGGACCGTGCTGGCCCTCTCCCGCCGCCCCGGCATCGCGCGCGACAACGTGCGCTGGGTCTCGGTCGACCTGCAGAACGCCGACGACCTCGCACGAACGTTGGCCGCAGAAAACCCCAGCCACGTGTACATCACGGCGTGGTCGCGTCAGGCCACCGAGGAAGAGAACATCCGCGTCAATGGCGGGATGGTGCGCGATCTGCTCGCAGCCCTCAACCACGCACCCCTCGAGCATGTCGCCCTCATGACGGGCCTGAAGCATTATCTCGGGTCGTTCGACGCCTACGGTCAGGGCGAGATCCCCGAGACGCCGTTCCGCGAGGAGGAGCCGCGCCGGGCCGAGCAGAACTTCTACTATGCGCAGGAGGACGAGGTGTTCGCCGCCGCTGCGCGACGCGGGTTCACCTGGTCGACCCACCGCTCGCACACCGTCGTCGGCCATGCCGTCGGCAACGCCATGAACATGGGCCTGACGCTCGCCGTCTATGCCACGATCTGCCGCGTTCTCGAGCGCCCCTTCATCTTCCCGGGCAGCGAGACCCAGTGGAACGGCCTCACCGACATGACCGACGCCACCGTGCTCGCCGAGCAGATGGTCTGGGCGTCGACGCACGAGGCCGGCCGCAACGAGCCCTTCAACGTGGTCAACGGCGACGTCTTCCGGTGGCGCTGGATGTGGCAGCGACTGGCCGACTACTTCGGTGTCGTGCCGGTGGGCCCGGGCGCCGAACCGCAGCCGCTCGAGCAGCAGATGGCGGGCATCGAGTCGACCTGGTCGACCATCGCGCGCGACCACGACCTCGCCGAAGCGGATGTCTCGCGCCTCGCCTCCTGGTGGCACACCGACGCCGACCTCGGTCGCACCATGGAGGTCGTCACTGACATGTCGAAGAGCCGCCTCGCCGGTTTCACCACCCACCACCGCACGGTCGACTCGTTCACGGCCCTCTTCGACCAGTACCGCGCCGAAAAGCTCATCCCCCAGCGAGCACGGCTCGGCGCCAGATCAGGGCTCCCGCTCTGCGCGAGCAGTCCAACTGTGCGTCGTTGTCCCGGCACTGACGTGATGGGCTGACCCTGTCCGATACCTCGAAGTACCTCTCTCGCGGCCAGGCCTCCAAAGCAGGCCGCCCGCGGAGGGTTCTTTACGCGTGTCGAATGCCCTGGCCGGCCAACACAGCTCGGTAGCCTTCGCGGTAGGTCGGGTAGGCGAACTCGAAGCCCGTCGAGCGCAGCAGAGCGTTCGAGAGCCGCTTGTCGCCACCGGCCTGCCGCCCGTCGACGTCTCCGAACTCGGGCTCGGGCGACCCGGTCTCGCGCGCGATGAACTTCAGCACGTCGTCCAATCGTGTCGGCTCGTCGTCGGTACCGAGGTACAGGGGTTTTGGATGCTCCAGCCCCGCGATGTGCACGAGTGCAGCGGCCGCGTCATCCCGGTGAATGCGGTTCGTGTGGGGTGACATGGCGGGTGAGCGGACACGTGTCGCCGTGCCCCCGCGCACCTGCTCGATCAACCGCTCGCGCCCCGGACCGTAGATGCCCGACAACCGCAGGAGCGTCGCTTCGGGTTTGCGATCGCGCAGCAACTCTTCGGCCTCGAGCAGAACGTCGGCGGTCGGCGTCCCTCCCCGAGCCGGAGTCTCCTCGGTGACGACGCTCCCGTCGGTCACGTCGTACACGGCGGTCGATGACACGACGATGAGCCGCGGGTCGGCGCGTGACGCGTCGATACCGTCGAGCACGCGCCTCAGGCCATCCACATAGGTAGCGCGGTACTCCTCCACGGTGCGGCGACCGGCCGCCAACGGCACGATCACAACCGAGGCATCCTCATCGATCACGGGCGTCTCGGCGCGCAGATCCGACTGACGCCCTTCGATCTCAGCCGGCAGCACCTCCGGCCGGCGCCGCAGCCCGACAACTCGCTCCCCGAGCGCCGCGAACCGCAGCCCCGCCTCGGTGCCTAGGTCGCCGCATCCCGCAATGATCACGCTCATCCGGCAATCCTACGTTCCGACCCTGACCGCAACGCCCGACCCTCAGAGCCGTGGGCACGCAGAGCGCTGCCCGCACGACGAAGCGCCCCGACTCCCCAGTAAGGGATGCGGGGCGCTTCGTTTGCGAGGAAGTCGAGCGGCTGGGCCTAGAAGTCCCAGTCCTCGTCTTCGGTGTTGACGGCCTTGCCGATGACGTACGACGAGCCAGACCCGCTGAAGAAGTCGTGGTTCTCGTCGGCGTTGGGGGAGAGCGCCGACAGGATGGCCGGGCTCACGTCGGTGACGGTCTTGGGGAACATGGGCTCGTAGCCGAGGTTCATGAGCGCCTTGTTGGCGTTGTAGTGCAGGAACTTCTTGACGTCTTCGGTGAGACCGACCTGGTCGTAAAGGTCTTGCGTGTACTGAACCTCGTTGTCGTAGAGCTCGAACAGGAGGTTGAACGTGTAGTCCTTGATCTCCTGGCGGCGCTCCTCGGTCTCTTTCTCGAGACCTTTCTGGAACTTGTAGCCGATGTAGTACCCGTGCACGGCCTCGTCGCGGATGATGAGGCGGATGAGGTCGGCCGTGTTGGTGAGCTTGGCGCGGCTCGACCAGTACATGGGCAGGTAGAAGCCCGAGTAGAAGAGGAACGACTCGAGCAGCGTGGAGGCGACCTTGCGCTTCAGCGGGTCGTCGCCGCGGTAGTAGTTCATCAC
This sequence comes from Okibacterium fritillariae, assembly GCF_052783725.1. Taxonomy (NCBI): domain Bacteria; kingdom Bacillati; phylum Actinomycetota; class Actinomycetes; order Micrococcales; family Microbacteriaceae; genus Okibacterium; species Okibacterium fritillariae. The sequence continues at coordinate 1,030,212 of NZ_CP199917.1, read as the reverse complement.
GATCTCTGCTTTTTTCTGCAGGTTCGGGTTCTCTACCGACCAGCGGAACGCGTCGTCGATCTCGGGGGTCGACGCGAGTGTCGAGAAGATCGAGGAGTAGCTCTTGGCGTGCACCGATTCCATGAACGCGATGTTCGTGTAGACGGCCTCTTCGTGCGGCGTGATGGCGTCGGGGATGAGCGACACCGCGCCGACGGTGCCCTGGATCGTGTCGAGCAGGGTGAGCCCCGTGAACACGCGCATGGTCAGCTGCTGCTCCTCGGGCGTCAGCGTGTTCCACGACTGCACGTCGTTCGACAGCGGCACCTTCTCGGGCAGCCAGAAGTTGTTGACCAAACGGTTCCACACTTCGACGTCTTTCTCGTCTTGGATGCGGTTCCAGTTGATCGCGTTGACCTGGCTCACCAGCGGGATGCGCCCCTGGTGTGCGGGGTCGTTCGCCGCGGCGTTGACCTTGTCGGTGATGGTCATGTCGTCTCAGTCCTCGGTTGTGGTTCTCGGATGCTTCGCAGCTCGGATGCTTCTACGGGGGGCGTGTCGGCGGCCGGCTACAGCATGCAGCTGACGCAGCCGTCGACCTCGGTGCCTTCGAGGGCGAGCTGGCGCAGACGGATGTAGTAGATCGTCTTGATGCCCTTTCGCCATGCGTAGATCTGCGCCTTGTTGATGTCGCGTGTGGTGGCGGTGTCTTTGAAGAACAGCGTGAGCGAGAGGCCCTGGTCGACGTGCTGCGTTGCCGCGGCGTAGGTGTCGATGATCTTCTCGGCGCCGATCTCGTAGGCGTCCTGGTAGTAGTCCAGGTTGTCGTTGGTCATGAACGGCGCGGGGTAGTAGACGCGGCCGAGCTTGCCTTCCTTGCGGATCTCGATCTTCGAGGCGATCGGGTGGATCGACGAGGTCGAGTTGTTGATGTAGGAGATCGAACCGGTGGGCGGCACGGCCTGCAGGTTCTGGTTGTAGATGCCGTACTGCTGGATGGACGCTTTCAGCGCCTTCCAGTCGTCCTGCGTGGGGATGTGCACGTTCGACGTGGTGAACAGCTCGGCCACGCGGGCCGTTGCGGGCACCCAGGCCTGGTCGGTGTACTTGTCGAAGAACTCGCCCGAGGCGTAGGTGGAGTCGTCGAAGCCGTCGAACTTCTCGCCGCGCTCGATCGAGATGTTGTTCGAGGCACGCAGGGCGTGGAACAGCACCGTGTAGAAGTAGATGTTCGTGAAGTCGATGCCCTCTTCGCTGCCGTAGTAGACGCGCTCGCGGGCGAGGTAGCCGTGCAGGTTCATCTGGCCGAGGCCGATGGCGTGCGACTTGTCGTTGCCGTCTTCGATCGAGCGCACCGAGCGGATGTGGCTCTGGTTGCTGACCGAGGTGAGGCCGCGGATGGCGGTCTCGACGGTGGCGCCGAAGTCGGGCGAGTCCATGGTGAGGGCGATGTTCAGCGAACCGAGGTTGCAGCTGATGTCCTTGCCGATCTGGTCGTACGACAGGTCGTCGTTGTACGTGGTCGGCGTGTTCACCTGCAGGATCTCGGAGCACAGGTTGGACATGTTGATGCGGCCCTTGATGGGGTTGGCCGCGTTGACGGTGTCTTCGTACATGATGTACGGGTAGCCGGACTCGAACTGGATCTCGGCGAGCGTCTGGAAGAAGTCGCGGGCCTTGATCTTGGTCTTCTTGATGGCCGGGTTGTCGACCATCTCGCGGTACTTCTCGGTGACCGAGATGTCGGCGAAGGGCACGCCGTAGACGCGCTCGACGTCGTAGGGCGAGAAGAGGTACATGTCCTCGTCCTTCTTCGCCAGCTCGAACGTGATGTCGGGCACGACGACGCCGAGGGACAGCGTCTTGATGCGGATCTTCTCGTCGGCGTTCTCGCGCTTGGTGTCGAGGAAGCGCAGGATGTCGGGGTGGTGCGCCTGCAGGTAGACGGCACCGGCGCCCTGACGGGCACCCAACTGGTTGGCGTAGCTGAAGGAGTCTTCGAGCAGCTTCATGACGGGGATGATGCCGGATGACTGGTTCTCGATCTGCTTGATCGGCGCGCCGGCCTCGCGGATGTTGGAGAGCAGCAGGGCCACGCCGCCACCACGCTTCGAGAGCTGCAGGGCGGAGTTGATGCCGCGGGCGATCGATTCCATGTTGTCTTCGATGCGCAGCAGGAAGCAGGAGACGAGCTCGCCGCGCTGGGCCTTGCCTGTGTTGAGGAACGTGGGCGTGGCGGGCTGGAAGCGGCCGGCGATGATCTCTTCGACCAGGCCGATGGCGAGCTTCTCGTCACCCTGGGCCAGGCCGAGGGCCGTCATGACGACGCGGTCTTCGAAGCGCTCGAGGTAACGCTTTCCGTCGAACGTCTTGAGCGTGTAGGACGTGTAGTACTTGAACGCGCCGAGGAAGGTCTGGAAGCGGAACTTCTTCGAGTAGGCGAGGTCGTTGAGCTTCGTGATGAACTCGAACGAGTACTGGTCGAGCACGGCCTGCTCGTAGTACTCCTTCTCGACCAGGTAGTCGAGGCGCTCTTTGAGCGAGTGGAAGAAGACGGTGTTCTGGTTGACGTGCTGCAGGAAGTACTCGCGCGCGGCTTCACGGTCTTTGTCGAACTGGATCTCACCGTTGGGGCCGTAGAGGTTGAGCATCGCGTTGAGCGAGTGGTAATCGAGCGCCTGGGGCGCCGCCACCTCGGTCAGTGTGTTTGCCAAAATGATTCCAATCCGTCATGGACCACGCTCACGTCGTCCGGGGTTCCGAATACTTCGAACTTGTACAGGGTGGGAACCTTGCACTTGCTCGAGATGATGTCTCCGGCGATGCCATACGCTTCGCCGAAATTGGTGTTCCCCGCGGCGATGACACCGCGGATGAGGTTTCTGTTGTTCGCGTCGTTGAGAAAACGGATGACTTGTTTGGGCACGGCGCCGCCTTCGCCTCCTCCCCCATAGGTGGGGGTGAGGAGGACGAAAGGCTCCTCGGCCGTGATCGCCGGGTCGCGTGCATAGAGGGGAATTCGAGTCGCCTCGACACCGAGCTTCTGGACGAAGCGGTGCGTGTTGCCCGAAATGCTCGAGAAGTAGATCAGTTTGGTCAACGGACCGATGCCCCCTCGGGACTGCGCTGCGGATGAGCGCGGTGCGTGGTGTTGCTGACGTGCGTGGTGCTGCGGTGGCGCGTGTGGGCGCCGAGTGTTGCGAGCGCCGGATCAGGCGAGGCGGTCGGCCAGCTCGGAGATCTTGTCGGGGCGGAAGCCGGACCAGTGGTCTTCGTCGGTGATGACGACGGGGGCCTGCAGGTAGCCGAGGGCCTTGACCTGCTCGAGAGCGTTTTCGTCGGCCGACAGGTCGAGGACTTCGTACTCGATGCCCTTGCTGTCGAGCGCACGGTAGGTAGCGGTGCACTGGACGCAGGAGGGCTTGGTGTAAACCGTGATAGTCATCGCCGGATGGCCTTTCATTCTGAGAAATCTGATACCGCGAAAAAAGACTCCGCTTTGTTCACGGTGGCGGGTGTGGAACGGTGACGCAGCGGAGCGTGTGAAGCAGTAACTCAATACTACATATAGTGTGCGATGACGGCTACACCCCCAGGGGTAGTAGTTACATCTGTGTAGTTATCCACGGGAGTTTCCACCGAAAAGCGGTAGTTATCCACCGGTTATCCACCGAAAGTGCACAGGTTCTCACGGCCCGACAACGCCGGAATACCGGCCTTCTCCCGGTGTCGGCGGGCGATCTCTCCACAGATTTCACGTTACGACCGACCACCGACATTTCCACCTCCCGAGACACCCGCACGGCGTGTCGCGGGCCTTCTAGACTGGACCCCATGAGCAGTTACTCGAGCCTTCTGAAAACACCCGGCGTGGCTCGGATCATCGCGGCTCAGCTCGTGGCACGTTTCCCCTTCGGAATGCTGTCGCTCGCCATCCTGCTGCACGTCGAACGCCAGACTGGCAGCTACGGTGCGGCCGGCGCCGTACTCGCGGCCGCCAGCATCGGCCAGGCCATCGCGGGCCCCCTCACGAGCCGCTGGATGGGCCAGTGGGGCATGCGACGCGTGCTCTGGCTCACGCTCGCGGTGTGCGTCGTCACGGTCTCGATCATCGCCGTCGTGCCCATGGGCGTCGTCTTCTATATGGTGCTCGCGTTCATCGCCGGGCTGAGCACACCGCCCATCCAACCCGCCGTTCGCACCATCTACCCCAAGATGGTCAACTCCACCCAGCTCACTCCCCTCTTCTCCCTGGATGCCTCGGCGCAAGAGATCATCTGGGTGCTCGGCCCCGTCATCACCACGTTCACGTCCACGCAGGTGTCGACGGTCGCGGGCCTGGTGCTCGCCGTGGCGCTCATGATCGGCGGCGGCACCTGGTTCATCTCGAGCCCCGAGGTCGGCCGTGTGCGCATCCCCCGCAGCCGCCGCAAGCTCGGCGTCGTGCTGAAGAAGCCGGCCGTGCTGCTCGCCACCGTCGTGGGCTTCCTGCTCATCGGCGCATGCTCGGCGCTCGAGGCGGGCGTGGTGGCCGTGTTCGGGCACTCGGGCCTCGAGGCCGGTGTCGTGCTGGCCATCTTCGCGCTCGGCAGCCTGCTGGGCGGCCTGCTGCTCGGCCACATCCCGATCGGCCCGTGGGCCCTCGCCCGTCGCATGCTCATCGTCGCCGTCGGCATGACCGTGGCCTTCGCCATCCCCGGTTTCTTCCCCAACGTCATCTGGCTCTCGGTCACCCTGTTCGTGGCGGGCATCGGCATCGCGCCGGCCCTCGCCGTGCTGTTCGCCATCGTGTCGTCGTCGGTCAAGTTCAGCGACACGGCAGAGGCCTACGGATGGGTGGGCACCGGCCAGCTCATCGGTGCGGCCATCGGGTCGGCCGCGGCGGGTGTGCTCATCGACGCGAACGGGGCCGTCGGGGCATTCTGGGCGGCATCCGTTTTGGCCATCGTCGGATTCGTCGTGCCCCTGCTGGGCCGCCGCTGGCACCCCGACCTGCGCGGGCGCGACGCGAGCCCCATTCCCGACACCGAGCCCATCCAGGTGCAGCCGTCTTAGCGGCGACTCCGCGCACGACGACACGAATTGAGGCAGGCATGACCTCCGAGGCCGCGACCCCGAACCCGCTCGACGACGAGCTACTCGAGCGCATCCGCGCACGGGCGGTCGTGCACGATGCCGAGAACACGTTCTTCGACGACGACCTGGCCGAGCTGCAGGCATCCGGATACCTGCGGGCTTTCGTGCCGACCGAATTCGGGGGCCTCGGGCTCGGCCTGCCCCAGATCGCGGTGCTGCAGGCGCGCCTGGCCGGGGCCGCACCCGCCACCGCGCTGGCCATCAACATGCACCTGGTCTGGACCGGGGTGGCGAAGCTGCTGCACGACCGCGGCGACGACTCGCTCGAATTCGTGTTGCGCGGCGCGGCCGACGGCGAGGTCTACGCTTTCGGCGTGAGCGAGGCCGGCAACGACCTGGTGCTCTTCGGCAGCGACACCGAGGCGCGCCCCGACGGCGAGGGCGGCTACTCGTTCCACGGCACCAAGATCTTCACGTCGCTCTCCCCCGCCTGGACGACGCTCGGCACCATGGGCCTCGACACGATCTCGCCCGACGCCCCGAAGGTGGTCTACGGTTTCGTCGGCCGCGAGGGAACCTCGTCGAAGGATGACTGGAACACGCTCGGCATGCGGGCCAGCCAGAGCCGCACCACCATTCTCGACGGGGCACACGCATCCGCCGACCGCGTGGTGCGCCGCCTCGATCCCGGGCCCAACCCCGACCCGATCGTCTTCGGCATCTTCGCGAACTTCGAGATCCTCATCGCCTCGGTCTATACGGGCATCGGTCAGCGCGCGCTCGACCTCGCCGTCGAGACCGTGAAGAAGCGCACCTCGAAGAAGACGGGTGCCGCCTATGCCGCCGACCCCGACATCCGCTGGCAGATCGCCTCCGCATTCATCGCCCAAGACGGGATCCCCCCGCAGATCGACGCGCTGGCTCGGGACGTCGAGGGTCAGGCCCCGCATGGTGCGGCGTGGTTCCCCAAACTGGTCGGCCTCAAGGTGCGCGCCACAGAGAATGCGCGCGTCGTCGTCGATCACGCTATCCGCGTCTCGGGCGGATCCAGCTACTTCGCGAGCTCTGAGCTCAGCCGACTGTACCGGGACGTGCTGGCGGGCATGTTCCACCCCTCCGACGCCGAATCGACGCACTCGACCGTGGCGTCGGGTCTGCTCGGGCCCGCGTAATTCCATCCGGAGTGCACCGCTGGGTGGCCGGCGAGTCTCACGGGACGCTCGGCGCACGGGCCGAGCGGTGCGCGTCTGGCTTTGGCTTCCGCCAAGTGATATGTTGATGTTCTGACGCGGTGCTCGCCGCTGTCGCGAGCCCGCAAAGGAACCCCATGTCAGCAGCACATCCTTCTCGTCGGAGCAGTCAGCGCATCGCACGGTTCGCGGCCGCCGCCAGCCTGGTCTGCGTCGTCGGCGCAGCCGGTACGGCAAGCGCGTTTGCCGCCAGCCCGCAGCGCGCCTCGGAGGTCGCGCTAACGGCTTCGTCATCCGCGGAAAGCCCGAACGTCTCCGCGTCTCCCCTCGCGGCGGCCGACGCGGCGGCGTGGGCACCCGTCGACGGCGAGGCCATGAACTATGCGGTCAACGGTGAAGTGGGTGCGGCGGGAGTCGGCGCCGCGGCCGAAGCGATCGCTGCCGCGGGCGGACGGGTGTTGGTCGCCTACCCCGAAATCGGCGTCACGATCGCGCAGACCACCCGAGCCGCGTTCGCCACCGAGGTCGCCGCCGCATCCGGCATCGTCTCTGCCGGGCCGACCCGCACGCTTGCCGTCACCGATGGCGCGACGCCGCCGGCGCCGATGCCGCTCGCCGAAACGCTCCCCTCATCGTCCGATCCCGACCTTCCCCAGGAGGGCGACGCGTGGGATGTCGCGGGCGCGCGCACGGCCGCCGCTCACTCGGTGACCACTGGGTCCGCCGACGTCGTGGTCGGCATTGCCGATAGCGGCATCGACGACACACACCCCGATCTGGTGGGGCGCGTCGACCCGGCGCGTTCCGTGGGCTGCTCGGTCAACGGCATCGCGAATACCGATCGCGCCGCGTGGCTTCCCGACTCGAGCCCACACGGAACGCATGTCGCCGGCACGGTGGGTGCCGCTCGAAACGATTCCGGCATCGTCGGAGTTGCTCCGTCCACCACTCTCGCCGCAATCAAGGTCGGCGACGCGGCGGGGCGCATCTACCCCGAATACGTCATCTGCGGGATCATGTGGGCTGCCGAAACCGGCATCGATATCGTGAATCACAGCTACTTCGTCGACCCCTGGCTCGGCTGGTGCCCTGACGAGGCCTCACAGGCAGCCGGGCTCGAGGCCACCCGCCGCGCGTTCGCTTATGCGACGAGTAAGGACGTGTTGTCGGTCGCGGCCTCTGGCAATAACGGCATCGACTTCGACGCGCGCAAGATCGACACCTCGAGTCCGGACGAAAGCACACCGGCGAGCCGACCGGTCTCCGGAGCCTGTACCAATATTCCTGCCGGCCTGCCGGGGATCCTCGGCGTCGGAGCCTCCGAGCTCGAGGCCTCGTCGGGCGAAACCCGCTACGCGACCCTGTCTAATTACGGCGCCGACACCCTCGACATCGTCGCCCCCGGCATCTCGATCTGGTCGTCGACGCCGCCGATGAACGGGGCCTTGTTCGCGCCGTTCCCGGGCACGTCGATGGCATCGCCGCATGTGGCCGGGGCAGCCGCGCTCGTGAAGGCGAAACATCCGAATGCCACGCCCGCCGAGATCACGACAATCCTGACCGATGCGGCGCGCGCGGGCACCTGCCCGTCCGGCGTCAGCGACTGCCCCGACCTGGACAAGAGGCGAATGGGGGCCGGGCATCTGGATATCGCCGCGAGCCTCGGGGTCGTCACCCCCGACTCAGTGCCGACTATCGGCATCACGTCGCGCAAGATGTCGACCACGGAGGATTTTCCGGTCGTCGCAACCGGATTCCGGCCGGGTGAACCTGTCGATATTCGCCTGACACAGGGCGCTGTGGTGCAAGATCTGACCTCGGCAACCGCGGATGCTCGGGGCGAGGTACACGCGTCGGTACGACCCACGGCGACTCCGGGATCCGAGCCGGTCACCCTCTCCGCCGTCGGCCGGACATCGGCTTCTGTAGCGTCCACTCCCGTGCTCGTCACCGTCGGTGTCGCACCCCCGACCATCGCCTCTCCGGCAGCCGGGGCGCAGCTACCCGTCGGTGTCGTCACGATCAGCGGCACCGCCACGCCGGGTGCCGCCGTGGCGGTCTCCCTGACCAAACCCAGCTGGGACCCCAACGTCGATGGCGCCCTGCCGAAGCCGCCCGCGGCCGCACCGGGCGAACCAGTGCCCTTCGACCCCAGCACCGGCATCAGTAATGCCCGCACGGTCGCCGATGCGACGGGCGCGTGGTCGGTGAGATTCGCCGTGCCCGCCAACGCCTACAATGTGTCTGCGCGCCAGCGGGTCGACGGAGTCGCCTCTCCGGCAAGCGCGGCGATCGCATTCGACGCGGTGACCGCAGTGCCGACGTCCACGCCGACACCAACCTCGACCGCGTCTCCCACTCCGACGCCGACGCCGACCGCGACCCCGGAACCGAGCCCGCAACCCACGGCCGGAACGGGTGGCAGCCTACCGGGCGACGCCGACGCCGCGGCGACCGGCTCACCGGCGCCGATGGGCACCCCGGGCGCCGGCGCGAGCACGAGCGCGAGCGGCTCCAGCTCCAGCTCCAGCTCACCGTCCACCCAGGGCGCCGGGCCGGCGACAGGCGTCTCGGACTCCGCCCTCGCCGCGTCCGGAGCGGCGGGCGACACCGTCCTGGCGGTCCTGACGGCTTCCGGCCTGCTCCTTACCGGCATCGCCGCCTGTGCCGGCACGCGACGCGCAAGCTCGCGCGGTCGAGCGTGATCTCAGACGCGTTCCGAGACGGCCGGCGACACGCCCTGCGCGCCTGACGCGGCTTCCGATCCGAGCATCGCCTCGGGTCGGAGGTCGAGGCGGCGCAACAACTGCGCGTTGACCGCGACGACGACCGTGGACAGCGACATCAGAACGGCGCCCACCTCCATGGGCAGCACGAACCCGACGGGCGCGAGCACACCGGCCGCGAGCGGCACCGACAGCAGGTTGTAGCCGGCCGCCCACCACAGGTTCTGCTGCATCTTGCGGTAGGCGCGACGAGACATCTCGATCGCGCCGACGACGGCCCGCGGGTCGCTCGAGGCGAGCACGAGGCCGGCACTCGCGATCGCGACATCCGTGCCCGCGCCAATCGCGAGACCCACGTCGGCCTGGGCGAGGGCGGGGGCATCGTTCACGCCGTCACCCACCATGGCCACGCGACGGCCATCGGCCTGGAGCGTCGCGACGATCGAACCCTTGTCGGCCGGAAGCACCCCGGCGAAGACCTCGTCGATGCCCAGCCGGGCGGCGACGGACCGGGCAACGGGCTCGGCGTCGCCCGTGATCATGGCGACGCGGATGCCTCGAGTGTGAAGTTCGTCGACCGCCTGACGCGACTCGGGCCGCACCTCGTCCGCGAGAGCCACGACCCCGAGCAACTCACCGTCTCGGAGCACACTCAACACGGTGGAAGCCCGAGCATCGTCGCCGGCGCCCTGGTGTCGGTCCTGGCCCCCGCCCGCACCTACCGTCGCGGAGCGGGCGGGTTCGAGGCCGGCGCGACGCAGCATCTCCGGCCCGCCCACGCTGATGGCCTGAGCGCCGACGCGTGCCGACACCCCCACGCCGTTCTCCGATTCGAACCCGGTCGACGCCGGCACGGAGAGCCCCCGCTCGACCGCGGCACGCACGAGGGCACGCCCGAGCGGATGTTCGCTGTCCTGCTCGGCGGCCGCGGCAGCGCTCAGCAGCTCGTCGTCCGCCACGCCGTCGACGGGCACGAGATCGACGAGGACCGGGCGACCTACCGTGAGCGTTCCGGTCTTGTCGAACAGAACGGTGTCGACCGTGCGCATCGCTTCGAGCGCCATCCGGTTGGTGACGAGGATGCCAGCGCGCGCCGCGCGTTCGGTGGCGATCGACACGACGAGGGGGATGGCCAAACCGAGGGCGTGCGGGCAGGCGATGACGAGCACGGTCACGGTGCGCGTGACGACATCCTCGGGCGTGCCGAAAATGGACCACGCGACGACCGTGAGAACGGCCGCGCCCAGCGCATACCAGAACAGCAGGGCCGCAGCCCGGTCGGCGAGCGCCTGTGCCCGCGACTTCGAGGACTGCGCCTTCTCGACGAGGCGACGGATGCCGGCGAGCGCGGTCTCCTCCCCCACCGCCGTCACGGTCACGCGCACGCTGCCATCGGCGGCCACCGTTCCGGCTACGACCGTGTCCCCGGCCTCGTGCAGGACGGTCGCGGACTCGCCCGTGATCATCGACTCGTCGAAGGATGCCGAACCCTGAACGATGCGTCCGTCGGCCGGCACCCGACCTCCCGGCCGGATCACAACCGTGTCGCCGGCCTCGAGTTCGGCCGGCGAAACCGTCTCGACACCGTCTTCGGTGACGCGTTCAGCCGTGTCGGGCAGTAGCGAGGCCAGGGAGTCGAGCGCGCTGGCCGACTGCGCGAGCGACCCCATCTCGATCCAGTGCCCGAGCAGCATGATCACGATGAGGAGGGCGAGCTCCCACCAGAAGTCGAGCTCATGACTCAGGATGCCGAGCGTCGCGCCCCACGACGAGACGAACGCCACCGTGATGGCGAGCGCGATGAGCAGCATCATGCCGGGTTGGCGCGACCGGATCTCCGACCAACCGCCCTGCAGGAAGGGGATGCCGCCCCAGAAGAACATGACCGTTCCGAGCACCGGGGAAATCCAGGCGACGACCGGGTTCTCGGGGAGCGTGTAGCCCACCAGTGAGGCGAACATGGTGTTCGCGAGCACGACCGGAACCGCGATCGCCAGCATGATCCAGAACAGGCGACGGAACTGGGCAACATGATCGCCGTGGCCGCCGTGGCCGTGATGGCCCGCGTGGGCGTCATGGCCAGCATGGGCGTCATGGCCAGCGTGGCTCTCATGGCCGTCGTCGCTGGCATGGGACTCGTGGGCACCATGGCCTGCGTGGCCCATGTGGGTGTCGTGACCTGGACCTGCGTGGCCCATGTGGGTGTCGTGACCTGGACCTGCGTGGCCCTGATCCGGTGCGGAATGCTCGTCGTGGTTCTGGTGAGTCATAGCCCCACGGTATACCCCCCTGGGGTACTAGCTCAACCCCTAGCCGCGGTTATTGCCCAGCTCGAACGCCTTGAGCAGCTCGGCGACGGCGGCTTCGCGAGCATCCCCACCCTCTTCGAACATCTCGGTGACGTGGGTGCGCAAATGGTTCTCGATGAGCAACTTGTTGAGCGAGCCGAGCGACTTCTGAATGGCCAACGACTGCGTGATGATGTCCATGCAGTAGTCCTCGTTGTCGACCATTTTCTCGATGCCGCGCATCTGGCCTTCGAGGATCTTGATGCGGTGCAGGGCGCGTTTCTTGATGTCGGCAATCACGCGCCCAGACTACCCCTGGCGGGTATCGGCGTTCTCAGGATGATGCGCGACAGTAGTGACAGCACGGTGACAACGCCGCTGCGGCGGAGGTAGACTTACTAGATCGTCTACCTGACGTCACGCTTCACGAAAGGACCACCATGAGCGCTCTTTACACCGCATCGGCCACCTCCACGGGCGACGCCCGCAGCGGAGGAAACACCCGCTCGAGCGACGGCATCCTGAACATCGACATGGCGATCCCCACCGAAATGGGCGGCTCGGGCAAGGGCTCGAACCCCGAGCAGCTGTTCGCCGCGGGCTACGCCACGTGCTTCCACTCCGCCGTGAAGCTCGTCGCCGGTCAGATGAAGGCCCCCATCACCGACTCGGCCGTCACCGCCGATGTCAACCTGTTCCCGACCGACGAAGGCGGCTTCCTGCTGGGCGTCGCCCTGCACGTGGAGCTCGGCAACGTCGACCAGCAGACCGCAGACGCCATCGTCGAGAAGGCCCACCAGGTCTGCCCGTACTCGAACGCCACGCGCGGCAACATCGAGGTCACGGTAGACGTCGAGGTCGGTTAACCCCCTCTTCGCCCTGGTGGGAGACGTACTCTCAGCAGCTTTTGAGGTCGCGGCCCCGCGGTGTGAAAACGCCGTGGGGCCGCGGGTCTATCTGCCGGAGGACCGCTCTTTCGGGCAAGATGGAACATCGACACGCCGATATCTGAATCTGACGTGGTATCAGTTTGCAATTCTGAGTTAGCATATGAGAATTCTGCAATCGTTTTCTCCCCGAAGGAGCCACCGTGCCGGTCCCCACCACTCCCCAAGCCGTCGCTCCTGTTTCCCGCCTCCTGCGCGACCAGGTTTTCACCCGCGTCCTCGAGGCCATCCGTGCCGGCGACTACAAACCCGGTGACACCCTGGCGGACGAGGATCTCGAGTCGTGGCTCGGCGTCTCACGCACACCGATCCGGCAGGCACTGGCGCGTCTCGTCTCGGTGGGGCTCGTCGAGATGGAACCAAACCGCTACACGCGCGTCGCCTCGATCGACGCCCGCGAATTCATGAACTCGACGGGCGCTCTCGTCGCACTCTGGAAGCTGGCGGCCGAGTCGACCATGGGCAAGCTGTCTTCCTCTGACACGAAGAAGCTCAAGGGTTTGTTCGATCAGGCGGTGCAGGCCCTGAAATCGGCGAAATCGGTCGGGGAGGTCATCGAAAAGACCCTCGAGCCGCTCGCCTTCCTCGCCGACAAATCGGGCAACAGCGAGCTCAAGCGCATCCACGACGATGTGATCATCCGCGAAGAATTCCAGGTGCGCGGCATCTCCGACCGGCTGTCGACCAAGAGTTACCGCAAGCACCTCACGGCCATTCGCGACGCCTATCTCGACGCACACGCGGCAGGCGTCGCATCGGCACTCGACGATCTGCTCGCGTCCTCCCTCGAGCGCGGCCAGGAATATCTCGACGAACTCGACGAGCCGGCCTCCACTCATGTGGCGTCGCGTCGGCGCCTGCTGCAAGACGACGTCTACGAGCGCATCGCGCGGGCCATCGTCGACGGCACGCTCTTGCCCGGCGAGGTCCTGCGTGACGACGAGCTGACGGCCTGGCTGCAAGTCTCCCGCACACCCTTGCGCCAGGCCCTCGATCGGTTGGCCGACAACGGTCTCGTCGAGACCGCCCCCAACCGCTACACGCGGGTAGCCGTGCCGACTCCCGAGCGATTCCGCGCCCAGTGCGAGGTGTTGGGGTCGCTGTCGGCGTACTCTGCCGAGCGCGGCGCCGCAAACCTTCCCGCCGAAGACCTCAGCCGCCTGACCGAGGTCGTGAAGACCTTGCAGAAGAAGCACACCGACTCCGATGCTGCCGCTTTCGCCGACCGCCTCTCGCTCACGTCGGATGTCGTGACGATGTTCCCCCGTGCGTTCGGAGACCGACGACTCGCGACCCTTCTCGCCGATATGACCCTCGGCATCAACCAGTTCCTCGTCGCGCACCACAGCGAGCTCAACCCGGCGCGCCAGGCCGAGCTCTACCCCGCGTTCCTCGAGGCGGCGAAGAAGCGTGACGGCGATCGTCTCGCCTCGCTCTCACGGGATCTGTGGCGCAGCGGGGTCGAGACGACCCTGTCGCAGCTTCCCGGGGCCGCGCAGGTCTCGGCCTGATCCGAGAAGTCCGACCGCCGGGCGCGGCCGCCCATCATCCGGTGGCGCGGCCACGCCCGAGCGCCTGACGACCCGTCCCCACCAGGTGCCGCGCACCACTGCGGGCGTCGGCCACTCGGGCGATCTCGACATCCAGCGCCCGCCACGCGAGCTGGAAACCTTCGCCGGCGATGAGCGCGTCGTTGTCACGGATGCCGTCGCCCAAGATGACGAAACCATCGAGGCTGTTACCGAACCCGATCTCCTCGGCGAACGGCCTGATGAAGAATGCCATCTGCAACCGCACGTCCGAGATGAGCGTGCGGAGGAGAGGGTTGCGGCATCGCACCTCCAGGCTGTCGAGGAATGCCAGCCATTCCGGGATCAGTGCCGGAGACGCGGTCCTCGAGCTCTCGAGGACGCACAGAACCGCGACCGTGTGCTCGAGGAACTCGGATCGCGCGTCGGAATCGCCGAGGCATTGATCGAGGACCGCGCAGTACAGGACTCCCGCCGTTTCGAAGACCCGGCGCAGCGAGGCCGAGCACACGCCCGCGATGACCACTCTGCCCTCGGACCCCTCCGAGGCGATGCCGAGCCGGATGAGGACATCATCCACGCGGGGCGCCTGCGACATGGGCAGGCCCAATTCCCGACCGATCGCGCCCGTGTCGAACGAGCGGCCCGGCGGCAGGGAGTCGAGCGCGACAGAGGCTCCGTCGTGGTTCGGCCGGACTTCTCGGCGCAGATAGTCGACGATGTCCCGATGCGTTCGCGGAGCGATGGTCAGCACGTGTGTCCCTTCTGATGCACGGCAGAGCCGAGCGGTGGAGCGTGAAGGCGAAATGCTCCCGCTGGCGATCGGGGTCTGGTGCACTTCGTCGTCGGTCTGGGAAGGCCTGGGGCCGTGCGCATCGTCCTCGTCGCTCACGACTCAGGCGGCACACGAGGGGTGCCGCGGCGCGCATGACTGCGCGAACCGACCCCCCAGTTCATCGGACGTAAGAAACGTGTCTGAAAGGATGATATATCGATACGGCCATGCACACAACTATGTATATGAACAACCCCTGTTTGGGAAAAGTTTCGCGAGGTATGTTGGTCAGTTGGAGGAAACAATGTCATCTGAAGCAAAACTCGCCCACCTGCACAACGGCCCGCTCGACGGGCAGACCATCCCGCTGGAGAACGGTGCCGACGACGAGCTCGTCCTGCCCTACAGCGAGGGTCAGCTCGTGTATCGCCTGGCCGAAGCTCCCGCCGATGAAGAAGGCCCCGCGACGGCGCATTACCACTACGCCGAGACCACCGAGGTGCTCCTACAGGGCGACGACCAGCCGCGAGACGACGCGCGCTGAAACCAGCCACCGACAGCCCCGTTCCCACCCAGGGAACGGGGCTGTTTCTCGTGGTGACCGCGATGCGTACGAACGTGTTCGCGACAGGGGCCACGTGACCGATAGCCGGCACCGTGGGGGCGCCGGCAGTTCCTCAGGACGCTTTCGACGCGGACTTTCGCGCAGAGGGGGACTTCTTGGCGGAGGATGACTCCTTCGCGCTAGACGCCTTCGCGCTAGACGCCTTCGACGGCGCCTTCTTGGCCGGGGGCTTCTTCGACGACGTCTCCGACGAGGACGCCGAGGCTCTCGATGTCCGGCGTCGCGTCGATGCAGGCTTCGAGCCCTGCACGTCCTCCGATTCCTGCGAGTCCTCGTCCTCGTCCCCGTCATCCGTGTCGCCACTCTTCGAGCCCGAGGATGCCTTACTCGAACCCGCCTTCTTGGCCGAACGCGAGCGGTCGACGCTACGCCGCAGCGCCTCCATCAGGTCGATGACTTCGCCGCCCGTGTCGTCGTCAGACGACGTGTCATCGACATCCGTCTCCTGCACATCGGTGCCGCTCTCGGCCTTGCGGGCAATGAGCTCGCGCAGCTGCACCTGATACTCGTCGACGAACTCCTGGGGCTCGAAGTCACCCGAGAACGACTCGACGAGCTGCTGCGACAGCGCCAACTCCTTGTCCGAGATCTTGACGGATGCCTTGAGCTTGTCGAACTCGGCATCCCTCACCTCGTCACTCCACAGCAACGTCTGCAGCACGAGCACATCGTCGCGCACGCGCAAGGCCGCGAGGTGGGTCTTCTGCCGCATGGCGAATCGCACGATGGCCATGCGGTCGGTGGCCTCGAGGGTACGCCGCAGCAGCACGTAGGACTTGGGTGACGTGCTGTCGGGTTCGAGGTAGTAGCTGCGGTCGAACATGAGGGGGTCGACCTGTTCGCTCGGCACGAATTCGACGACCTCGATCTCGCGGTCGCGTTCGGCTGGCAGTGTCTTGAGATCGTCGTCGGTGAGCATCACTCGTGTGCCCCCCTCTTCGTACGCCTTGTCGATGTCGCGGAACTGCACGACCTCGTTGCACACCTCGCAGCGACGCTCATAGTGGATGCGGCCGCCATCCTTCTCGTGCACCTGATGCAGAGGGACGTCATGGCCTTCGGTGGCGCTGTACAACTTCACGGGTACGTTGACGAGCCCGAAGCTCAGCGATCCCTTCCAGATGGCGCGCATGTCCACTCCGATCCTTGGCGGCGTTGTCGAGTATCCAGTACATACCCGAACGGGCGTCAAGGGGTAACGATCGGGCAGGGGTTGCGGTAGACAAGGGGCCATGGCAGCAGCATCCGACAAGCAGATCGTGACGGTGGATGGCCACCGCTTGCAGGTGACGAACCTCGGCAAGGTGCTCTATCCCGAGACCGGCACGACCAAGGCCGACGTGCTCGACTACTACACGCGCGTGGCGCCGCTCATGCTGCCGCACAGCGCGTGGCGGCCCGCGACCCGCAAGCGCTGGGTTCACGGCGTCGGCACCGAGGATGCCCCGGGCCAGATGTTCTTTCAGAAGGATCTCGGCGATGGCACCCCCGAGTGGGTCAAGCGCTTCGAGATCGAGCACAGCGACCACACCAACACATATCCCGTGGTGAACGACCGCGCGACCCTCGCGTGGCTCGCGCAGATCGCGGCGCTCGAGATCCACGTTCCGCAGTGGCGGTTCGGGCCGCGGGGGGCGCGCAAGAACCCCGACCGCATGGTGTTCGACCTCGACCCGGGTGAGGGCGTCGGCCTGCCCGAGTGCGTCGAGGCCGCGCGACTATGCCGAGAGATCCTCGATGACATGGGGATGCCGGTGTTCCCCGTCACGAGCGGGAGCAAAGGCATCCATCTGTATGCGTCGCTCAACGGCAAGCAGACGTCCGACCAGGTGTCGCAGGTTGCGCACGAGCTGGCGCGCGCCCTCGAGGCCGACCACCCCGACCTGGTCGTGAGCGATATGAAGAAGACGCTGCGGGTGGGCAAGGTGCTGCTCGACTGGAGCCAGAACAACGGCGCGAAGACGACGATTGCTCCGTATTCGCTGCGTGGCCGGTCGCGACCGACCGTGGCCGTGCCGCGCACGTGGGAGGAGCTGGAATCGCCCGATCTGAGGCACCTCGAATACGACGAGGTGCTCGAGCGCATCGCGTCGGAGGGCGACCCGATGGCCGAGATCGACAGCGACCTGGTCGGCGAGTTCGGGGACGGTGGCGGACTCGGTATCGGCGACGAGGGAGGTGCGAGCCCGTCTGACACCGAGTCGCGGCACGGGAGCTCGAAGCGCACATCCGACGCAAGCTCTGACAAACTCGAGACCTCGCGCGACCGCCTCCATATCTATCGCTCGAAACGGGATGCCGCGATCACGAGCGAACCCGTGCCCGCTGAGAGCCCGGTCGATCGCGAGGGCAACAGCTTCGTCATCCAGGAGCACCATGCGTCCAGGCTGCACTGGGATTTCCGCCTCGAACACGCGGGCGTGCTCGTGAGTTGGGCCCTGCCGAAGGGGGTTCCGACCGACACGAAGGGCAACCACCTGGCCGTGCAGACGGAGGACCACCCGCTCGAGTACGGGTCGTTCGAGGGCAGCATTCCCGCGGGCGAATACGGCGCGGGCGAGGTGACGATCTGGGATGCCGGCACCTACGAGCTCGAGAAGTGGCGCAAGGACGAGGTGATCGCGCGCCTCACGGGGCGACCGGACGGCGGCCTCGGCGGCACCGTGAAGCTCGCGCTGATCCGCACGTCGGCTGGGCCGGGTGGCGAGGACGGCGGCGACGAGAACAGTGGCACCATTCCGAAGAGTTCGTGGCTCATCCACCGCATGAAGGACACGGGCGCGCACGCGGAACATCATGCTGACAAAGACGCAGCTGGCGCATCACGGTCGAAGGCGGACGGCGCGAACGCGGGCGGCGCGAAGGCGGGCGGTGCGAAGGCGGGCAGCGACTCGGATGACTCGGCGCCCGACGCCCCGGCATCCGCCCCGGGCACCTACAAGCCCATGCTCGCGACTGCCGGCACACGCACGGATCTGCGCTCGAGCAAGGAGTGGTCGCTCGAGATGAAGTGGGATGGCATCCGAGCGATCGTCACGGTCGACGACGGCGCGGTGACGATCACGAGTCGCAACGGGCACGACATCACGAAGCGGTATCCCGAACTGCTCGATGCGGCCGAGGGTGTGCACGCCACATCCGCCGTGCTCGATGGGGAGATCGTGGCGCTCGATGGGTCGGGGGTGCCCAGCTTCGGGTTGCTGCAGCAGCGCATGAACCTCGACAAGGCCGCCGAGATCGAGCGAGCCTCGACGAAGACGCCCGCAACGCTCATGTTGTTCGACGTGCTCGAGGTGAACGGGGTGTCGATCGTCGATCAGCCGTACCGCGAGCGACGTGACCTACTCGAGCGGCTGATTGCCGACGACCAGCGCGGCCGCGTGCGTGTGCCGCCCGCGTTCGACGGCGAGATCGATGACGCCGTCGAGACCAGCCGCCGACTCAAGCTCGAGGGTGTCGTCGCAAAGATCGTCGACTCCCGCTACGACCCGGGTCGGCGTTCCGACAACTGGGTGAAGCTGAAGCACCAGAAGACGCAGGAGGTCGTTGTGGGCGGCTGGCGGCCGGGCAACGGCGGCCGCAGTGGTCAGATCGGGTCACTGCTCGTTGGCATCCCGGGCGAGGATGGTTTGACCTACGTCGGCCGGGTCGGCACGGGTTTCAGCCAGGCCGATCTCGCGGCCATCGGCAAGCGCCTCGACCCGCTCGAGCGCAAAACGTCACCCTTCATCGAGGTGCCCGCGGATGTCATGCGCGACGCCCACTGGGTCACGCCGAAGGTCGTGGGCGAGGTCACCTTCGGCGATTGGACCGACTCGGGCCACCTGCGGCATCCGTCGTGGCGCGGCGTGCGTGTCGACAAGACGCCCGAGGATGTCGTGCGCGAACCGAACCCCGACATCGACGGCGGCTAACGGTCCACGGCTCACGGCCCGCGGCTCACGGCTCACGGCTTGTCGCCCGCGTCTGACTGCTAACTGCTAGCTGCGAACTGCGAACTGCGAACGGAATCCGATCTGGTCGCTCCCACCCAGACAGACCCCGCGGAAACGATCTCCGCGGGGTCCGTGCGTTCTGCTCTGTTGGCTAGAGAACAGCCGGGTTCGGCGCCGACGGGTTGTCGGGGGCGTTGCCCTCACCCGCCAGGCCGGCCGGGGTTTCGGCGGTCGCCGGGGCCTGGCCCGCGGCATCCGCACCGGCACCCGTGATGTTCACCATCCAGTTGACGTTGTACTTGTCGCGCAGCATGCCGAAGCTGTCGCCCCACGGCGACTTCGCCAGCGGCTCGACGATGGTGCCGTCTTCGGCGAGACCGTTGTAGTAACTCGTCAGCAGATCTTCATCGTCGCCGCTGAGCGCGATCGAGATGCTATCGCCGGGGTTGAAGTCCATCTTCGTGGGAGTGTCGGCGCCCATGAGCACGAGGCCGTTGGGCGCGATGAGCTGGGCGTGCATGATCTTGAGCTTCTCGACCGGGTCGTTGCTCATCTCGAACTCCTCGAAGGTGCTCATGGTCAAATCACCGCCGAACACGCGCTGGTAGAAGCTCATGCCCTCGCGGGCGTCGTCTCGAAAGTGGAGGTAGGGGGTTATCTGACTGGTCATGCTGCACGCTCCTGATCGGTATCTCGGTGACACGTCGACGCGTCGACACACGTCGGTTTCGCGGACTGCTTCGAGTATGCTCGCCGAACCCGCCCGGCGGGAGGGGTTGTCTCTCGGAAGATCGGCTCGTCAGAGCACGCGTGTCTCGCGGTCCATCCCTCAGATTCTGATCTGCGCTCCGGCGGCACGCGGCAGGCAATTCGGAGGAAAGTCACGTACTTTCGTCGGACCGGCACACCCCGACAGCGTCGTTCCCCGGCGCCGCACCGCTCTCGGAGAGGTAGACATGTCCCCGTCCTCACGTTTGGCTTCTGCGTCTCTCGGCGTGTCGCTCGTGGCCGCCCTCGTCGGATGCTCGGCAGCCGGCCCCGGCGGCAGCGAGACGCCCTCGCGCACCACGGCCACGTCCGCTCCCCCGGCGGGTGCGACATCCACGCCATCGCCCACCCCCGCGGATGATGGCGCCACCGCCCCCACGGGAACGCCCCGGGTCATCGCCACGGGCCTCGACCTGCCGTGGTCGCTCGTGCGCCTCGAATCGGGAGCCACCCTCGTCTCCGAACGAGACACCGCCCTGGTGAAAGAAGTCTCGACCGCCGGCGACGTGCGCACGGTCGGCGAGGTACCCGGCGTCGCACCGGGCGGCGAGGGCGGCCTGCTCGGCCTCGCGGTCTCCCCCGACGACCCGACGTCGCTGTATGCCTACACCTCCACGCCCTCCGACAACCGCGTGCTGCGCATCGACCTCACGGGAGACGCGGGCGGCTACGGCTTGGGCGACGTCGAAACGGTGATCGACGGCATCCCCCGCGCCGGCAACCACAACGGAGGCCGCCTCGCCTTCGGCCCCGACAACATGCTCTATGTCACGACCGGCGACGCGGGCAACACCGCCAACTCGCAGAACCCCGACTCGCTCGGCGGAAAGATCCTGCGCCTCGACCCCTCGGGCGCCATCCCCGCCGACAACCCGTTCCCCGGCTCCCCCGTCTTCACGCTCGGCCACCGCAACCCGCAGGGCATCGCGTGGGATGCGGCCGGCAACATGTTCGCGTCGGAGTTCGGCCAGAACACCTGGGACGAGTTCAACCAGATCACGGCCGGCTCGAACTATGGATGGCCCACTGCCGAGGGCATCGCGGGCAACCCCGACTTCGTCGACCCCCTCGTGCAGTGGTCGCCCCGCGACGCGAGCCCCAGCGGCCTCTCCTACGCCGACGGCATGTTCTTCCTGGCTGCGCTGCGCGGCGAACGCCTCTGTACCCTCGACACCACACCCCTCGACCCTTCGGCCGTGCCGCCCACCGCCTCCTACTTCGAGGGCGACTACGGCCGCTTGCGCGACGTCGTCCGCGGCCCGGGCGACACCCTGTGGCTGCTCACCAACAACACGGGCCGCTCCCCCCGCCCCGGCGACGACCAGATCCTCGAGGTCGACCTCGGCTGAGGTGAAGGCACGCGGGTGCGTTGATCGCGCGTCAGCGGCCTGCGTGATGGGGAGCCCGTCGCGCGCGCAGTTCCGGTCGTGGGTCAGGCGTCAGGCGTCAGGCGTCAGGCGTCAGGCGTCAGCCAATCAGTGACTCGAAGAGTCCGGTTGGGAGAGCGATCCAGCCCTCGCGCGTCGCACGCTCTGCAACGTCGGCGGGCGGCGGGATGTAGAGACCCCGAGCGGCCGCCCGGGTGACGAGCGCCGCTATGACGGCGTCGAATGCGTCGCCCGAGGCGACCATCAGTTCGGCGTGCGCCTCAGCCAGGTCGAACCACGGAGCACGAACACGGAGCACCGTGAGCAACTCACGTCGTCGATTCGGGTCTCGCCGATACCCCGTCGTGTCGAAGCCCCAGAGCCGCAGGCTTGCCCCGGGATACACCTCGGCGATATCGCCCGCCCCAGCGCGATCGGTATCGACACCCGCTTCGGCCAGGCGCCGCAGGAGACCCGCGCAGCGCATGGCGGTCAGCCCGAGTCGATCCGTCGAGACGCTCAACGGCCAGCGTTTCGTCACTTCGCGGGCGAAGCGGTCGGTCTCGCGATAGGCGAGGGTGCGCCGCCAGGCCATCCCGCCCTCGACACTCGGGTCGCTCACCGTCAGATCAGCGTGGCCGGAGACGAACGCGACGAATTCGTCGGGCCATCCGAACGCGCAATCAATGCCGAGCTTCGCGATGTCACCCGCGCTGGCGACCGCGACGATTGCGGCATCGTCGACCCCGAGCCGGAGGTCGATGAGACGGGCACGGCCATCAGCCCACTCGATGACAGCGAGGGCGGTGCCGGCGCTCTCGGCGGCGAGGTCGATTCCGGCGGTCAGCACTCTGACACCCTAGCTCGACTCGCTGCGTGGCTCAGCTCCGCTCCGTCGGCGCTCGGGCGGGCGGCTCTCACGCCCAGCAGCCCCAATGAAAAAGCCCCTCCGCGCGAACGGAGGGGCTTTTCGTGGCTTTTGGTGGACCTAGGGGGATTCGAACCCCCGACCTCTTCATTGCGAACGAAGCGCGCTACCAACTGCGCCATAGGCCCAAAGCTCTACGAGACTATCACGCCTCGAGAGTGGGTTAGCTCGCCGCGCGACGTGCGCGCAGCATGGCGGCGACGTCGGGTCCGGCGATCTCTGAGTCGTCGATGATGCCCATTCCGGCGAACCGTGAATCAACCTCACGAGCACCGTTTGATGCGGATGTTGCGGCGACCCGTTCCTGGCTGGAAACCGCGGCACGAGCGCCCGTCTCGGCCTGCGAACCAGCCTCGGCAGAAGCGGCGGCGTCGACCGTCGAACGTGCGGCGATCGTTGGAATCTGCGGCGCCAGCTGAGCGGCACGCTCCGCCATAACCTGCGCGATAGCGGCGCGTCGCAGCGCAGCCTGGGCGTCGGCCTTGGCCATCGCCTCGGCGGCCGCGGAACCCTGCGACTGGTAAAGGGGCTTGGGCAGGGGCTGCGGGGTCCAGGCGACGGGGGTCTCGGCGACCGGGGCATCCTCGAACTGCACGGGCTCGAAAGCCTGGGCGGCGGACTGGGCAGAGGCGGGAACGGCGACGGGCACGGCGATGGTGCGAACCCGCGACATCCGACCGAGGAGAAGAACGGCGACGAGGGCGACGACCGAACCGGAGGCCAGCAGGGCGACCGAGCCGCCCGCGGCGACCTGGAACCCGCCGACGCCAGCAGCGACGACCGCGGCGAAAAGAATGAGGGTGGTGGTCAGGCGAGCGCGGCGACGGGCACGGCGCATGTGCGCGGCGGCCGACGAGGTCGCCTGTTTGTGGGCGGCGAGGGCTTCGCGGCGGGCGCGTTCGGCCTGCTCGGCCTGCACGCGGCGCAGAACCTTCTGCTGCTCGGCGACCTCACGGGCGGTGGCTTCGACGCGGACCTCTTCGGGGGTCTCCGACGTCTCTGCCAGGATGCGCAGCGTCTGCTGCAGGCGCACGGCGTTGCGCTCGGTGGCCATGTACTCGTTGCGACGCACCCACGTGGGCATGAGGTAGATCACCCATAGCGCCGCGGCGATCGCGAGAACCACCCCGCCGCTCAGAAACCCAGTACCCATGCGTACACGGTATGAGCGGGCGCCGACGATTCGTCGCATTGCGCCGGTGTGTCACGCCAAGTCGGGCCAGATTGCCGGTCAGCGAGTCAGGGGCGCGACGGGATGAGCGGTGTCATCGACGCGCGGCGGTCGGCATCCGAGATCAGCGTGGCCCCGGGCGGCACCTCGCCGGCCCGCCACCGCCGCAGCACACCCTGCGGGATCTCGTCGCGCACGAGCGCAAAGCTGAAGTGGTCTCGCCAATCGCCGTTGATGTGGATGAATCGACGCCGCAGCCCTTCATAGCGGAACCCGAGCTTCTCGACCACGCGCAACGACGGCCCGTTCTCGGGGCGGATGCAGATCTCCATGCGGTGCAAGCCCAGCTGCTGGAAGCAATAGTCGGTCGCCAGGGCCACGGAGGCGGGCGTCACACCCTTGCCCGCGAAACCCTGTCCCACCCAATAGCCGAGCGTGGCCGACGACAGCGACCCGTAGATGATGCCCGACACGTTGAGCTGCCCGGCCATCTCGCCGTCGTACTCCATGACGAACGGCAACCCGTTGCCCGAGCGCGCGTTGGCCTGCAGGGCGCGGATGCTCGAGCGCAGGTCGAACGCCACCGGCCCGTTGGGGCTCGTGGCCTCCCACTGCTGCAGCCAACCTCGGTTTTCGAGCAGCAGACGTTCCATGGGCTTGGCGTCGCGCACGCGGATCGGCCGGATGCTGACGTGCCCGTCACTCAGCGTGGGGATGGGGAGTGGCACGACGGCCCCCTTCTGACGAGGAGTGTGGAGAGGTGCGAACGGCCCGCCGGTGCAACCACGTCAGACGGGTCGAGCACCGGCGGGCCGGAACGGATGAATCGGAGCTTAGCTCAGCTTCGAGACGAACTCGGTGAGCCACGGCTTGAGGTCGGGGCCGAGGTCTTCGCGGTCGGAGGCGAGCTGCACGATGGCCTTGATGTAGTCGAGGCGGTCGCCCGTGTCGTAGCGACGGCCCTTGAAGACCACGCCGTAGACACCGCCGGCGATCTCGTCGTCGGCCGCGAGCACCTGCAGGGCGTCGGTCAGCTGAATCTCGCCACCCTTGCCGGGCTTCGTTTCTTCGAGGATGTCGAACACCTCGGGCTTCAACACGTAACGCCCGATGATGGCGAGGTTGGAGGGCGCGTCTTCTTTGGCGGGCTTCTCGACGAGACCCTTCACCTTGACGACACCGTCTTCATCGGTGGGCTCGACATCGGCGGCACCGTAGAGGTGGATGCTGTCGGGGTCGACCTCCATGAGGGCGATGATCGTGGCGTCGCGCTTCTCCTGCTGGTGCAGCATGACGCTGAGCAGCTCGTCGCGCGCGTCGATCAGGTCGTCGCCGAGCAGAACCGCGAAGGGCTCGTCGCCGATGTGCTTGCGGCCGCGCAGCACCGCGTGGCCGAGGCCGTGCGGGTCGCCCTGGCGCAGGAAGTAGATGTCGGCCAGATCGCTCGAGGCCATCACACGGTCGAGGCGATCCTGGTCGCCCTTCTTCTCGAGGTTCTGCTCGAGCTCGGTGACGCGGTCGAAGTGGTTGGCGAGGGCGTTCTTGTTGCGCCCGATGATCATGAGCACGTCTTTCAGACCGGCGTTGACGGCCTCTTCGACGACGTACTGGATGGCCGGCTTGTCGACCACCGGCAACATCTCTTTGGGCATCGCTTTTGTTGCGGGCAAGAATCGCGTTCCGAGGCCAGCGGCGGGAATGACGACCTTCGTGACAGGCTTAGACATAGGCAACACCCTAGCGGCCCCCGATGACTTTTTAGAGGGCATTGCGCCGGGGCGCGACATCCGTAATGCCGCATCATCTGTGAGAGCGGCTTACACTTATCGGCATGGCAACCGAGGTGGACCACCAAAAACGCGCGCTCAGAGCCGAACTGCGTGAGAGGCGGCAGAACCTCACCCAGACCGAGAAGGACAACGCGACGATCGGCGTGACCGAGCACTTGCAATCGCTCGTGACGGCCCTCGATGCCCGCTCGGTGGCGTGCTACCTGTCGACGCAGACCGAGCCCGATACGCGACCTTTCCTCAACTGGGCGCTCGAGCAAGGCATCCGCGTGTTGTTCCCCGTGAGCCGCGACGACGGCCTGCTCGACTGGACGGTCGGCGAGACGGGTGACGAGACGCAGGGCCTCTTCGGCATGCCCGAGCCCGTCGGCGAGCTGCTCGGCCCCATCGCCATCAACCAGGTCGACCTCATCATCGTGCCCGCGGCCGCCATCGACCAGGGCGGCATGCGCATGGGCTGGGGCCGCGGCTACTTCGACAAGACGCTCGGATCGATGGAGAAATGCCCGCCCGTCTACGCGGTCGTCTATGACGCCGAGCTGCTCACCGACCTGCCGCGTGAGGTGCACGACCAGCCCGTCAACGGCGTCGTCACGCCCTCGCGTATCCTGGACTTTTAGGCACCGTAGCCTGCCCTTCTGTCGCCGGCCGGTTTCGCCGGCACCCGCGCCAAAGAGAGCACATGCCCACTTACTCCTATAAATGCACCGAATGCGGCAACGCCTTCGACATTCAGCAGGCCTTCACCGACGATTCGCTGACCGAGTGCCCCGTGTGCGGCGGCAAGCTGCGCAAGATCTTCGCGGCCGTCGGCGTCACGTTCAACGGGTCGGGGTTCTACCGCACCGACTCGCGCGCGGGTTCGGGCAAGTCGTCGTCGATCCCCAAATCGGATGCCTCGGGCTCGTCGTCCTCGTCCGACTCCAAGTCGTCGGGCTCGGGCTCCTCCGGTTCCGGCTCCTCGGGCTCCGGAACATCCGGATCGGGTTCGTCCGGTTCGGGCGCCGGTTCCTCGGGTTCGGGCTCCTCCGGTTCAGGCAGCTCGTCGTCCGGCAGCGGTTCGTCCGGCTCGTCGTCGTCCTAGTTCGACCGCTCCTGCTCGCCGGTTCGGCGCTCCCGCGGGGAGGCGCCCGTCGAACATGCTCGACAGGCGGGCGATTCGCAAGCGCTGGCGACCAACGGGTGCGCCACCCTACGATCGAGTGACGCCCAAACGGAAAGGTCCCTCATGTTCAAAGGTTTCAAGGAGTTCATCCTTCGCGGCAACGTGATGGATCTCGCGGTCGCCGTCGTCATCGGCGCGGCGTTCTCGGCCATCGTCACCGCCCTGGTCAACGCGGTCTTCAACCCGCTGCTCGGCGCGCTGTTCAACGCCGAGAGCCTCGCGCAAGCCCTCCCGCTGACCATCCCGACGACCTCGGGCGGCTCGGCAACCCTGTACTTCGGAGCCGTCATCGGCGCCGTCATCCAGTTCCTGCTCGTGGCCGCCGTCGTGTACTTCGTGCTCGTCGTGCCCATGAACAAGCTGAAAGAAGCCGCGTTCGCGAAGAAAAAGTCGGGCGAGGTCGACGAGAAGGCGACCCCGACCGAGCTCGAGATGCTGACCGACATCCGGGACCTGCTTGCGCGCCAGCAGGGGGCTGACACGTACACCGACAACAAGGGCGAAGATCCCCGCGCCCACAACTAGGGCTCGATGTCATCTCCCTCTGACCGGCGCGCAGCCGGACGTGCGCGAGCGCGTGCCCTCTTCGTCGACCTGACCCCGCTGCGCCGTTCGCCCGCCTTCGCACGGCTCTGGCTCGGAACGTCGATCGCCGCCATCGGCACGCAGATGACGACCGTCGCCGTCGGGCTCGAGATCTATGACATCACGGCGTCGACGTTCGCCGTGGCGCTCGTCGGTGTCATCGCCCTCGTGCCCATGATCATCGCGGGGCTCTATGGCGGCATGCTCGCCGACGCCTTCGATCGGCGGGCCGTCGCTCTCGTCTCGGCCGTGCTGGCGTGGGCCTCGATCGCCGCCATCGCCCTGCACGCCTGGCTCGGGCTCGACAACGTCGGGCTGCTCTATGTGCTCGTGACGGTCAACGCCGTCGCCGGAACGGTCGTGAGCGCCAGCCGCTCGGCCATCATCCCGCGGCTCATCGGCACCGACCTGCTGCCCGCCGCCGGCGCTCTGAGCGGCATCGGAACGGGTTTCGCCGTCACGCTCGGGCCGGCCGTCGCCGGTGTGCTCGTGGCGGCCGTCGGCTTCGCGCCCACTTACTCGGTCGACGTGGTGCTGTTCAGCTTCGCGTTCCTCGGCATCGTCGCGCTGCCCAAGATGGCGCCCGAACACGATGCCCTGCGGCCCGGCCTGCGCAGCCTCGTCGAGGGCGCACGGTTCCTGCGCCGCTCCCCCACTATCACCATGACGTTCGTGCTCGACATCATCGCCATGACGTTCGGGCAGCCGCGCGTTCTCTTCCCCGCCATCGGCGCGCTCGTCATCGGCGGCGGCGCCATCACGGTCGGCGTGCTGACTTCGGCTTATGCGGCCGGGGCCCTGCTGTCGAGCATCTTCTCGGGGCCGCTCGGGCGCGTGCGACGGCAGGGCGTCGCGGTCGGCTGGGCCATCACGGCCTACGGCGCGGCCATCATGGGCTTCGGTGTCGTCATCGCGGTGGCGCATCTGCTGGGCGGGCGCATGCAGGATGCGATGAGCCCCGACATCCTGCCACCCCTGGCCCTCGCCGCCCTGTTCCTGGCCCTGGCGGGTGGAGCCGACAACGTGAGCGCGGTGTTCCGCAGCACGATCTTGCAGGCCGCGGCGCCCGACGGCATGCGCGGGCGACTGCAGGGGATCTTCATCGTCGTGGTCACGGGCGGGCCACGACTCGGCGACCTCTACGCCGGTGTCGTGGTGGCCGCGGGCATCGCGTGGCCGCCGCTGCTCGGCGGGGCGCTCATCATCGTGCTCGTGGCCGTGCTCCTGCGGGCGGTGCCGTCGTTCCGGCAGTACGACGCGCGCATCCCCACGGGTCAGCTGCACGACAAGGGCTGAGCGAGCGGCTAACCCCAGTGCGGCGGCTTGTCGCGGCGCAGCTGCTCGTCGTTGCCCGAGGGCGCGGCACCGGGCCGGGCGCCGGTCTCGGCATCCTCTTCGAGGCGGGATGTCGTGTCGTGCGGCGTGGGGTCGGCGGCCTCGTTACCCGGGCGCACCACGCGGCGCGAACCGGCCACGCGGCGCACGCTCGACTCGGCGGCGCGCGCGGGAACGAGGGGCTCGTCGCCCGCTGAACTCACGGCCGGGCCGCCGCTCAGTGACGACCCGACGAGACCACGGCAATGGGGCCCGTGGCGAGATCGTCGGGGTTGGAAGCATCCGGTTCGGAGACCGCACCCAGCATGGACATGACCTTGCGGGCCACGCCCTCCGGGTCGCTGAACAGGTCGAAGCTGTGCACGCGCAGGTAGTGCCAGCCGAGGCGGCGCAGCACGTCGGGGCGCAGGCGCAACGATTCGCGCAGGGAGTCGGCGGCCACCTCGGGGTCGGACTCGATGGCCACGGCCTTGTTGCCGTAGGAGGCCACGAGCGCGAGCTTGCCGCGGTAGCCGATCTCGACCTGCAGGCCGTTGCGGTAGAGGCGCTCGGCGAGGTCGAGCAGCATGGGCTCGGCACCATCCGTCACGGGCGGGGCCGGGCGGTGGATGTCGGGCTCACGCAGGATCTCGGCGAGGGCCGCGATGCCGTGCTGCATGCGATCGGCGTCGAGGTCTTCGGGGCGGATGCACGAGACGATGACCATGGATCGCCGGGCGCGGGTCATACCCACCGCGAGCAGGCGGTCGCCGCCGGGGCGACCGAGGGCGCCGAAGTTCGAGAGCACGCGGCCGTGCGGCGTCACACCGTAACCGAGCGAGAAGATGACGCGGTCTCGGCTCTCGGCGACGGACTGCTCGAGCGTCAGAACCGTGAACGGCTCGGCGCGCTCCTTGAGAATGAAGCCCGCGATGTCGCTGCGCTTGGCGAAGGCCGACAGCACGGCCTGGTGCACGCGCACGGCGTGCTTGTCGCTCGCCGTGATGACCATGAGGGATTCGCGGGGACGCTCGGTGGCGTGTTCGAGCACGAGGTTGACCACGCGCTCGACCTCGGCGTCGACGCTCTCCACGCCGCCCGTCTCGGGGTCGGGCATGCCGTGGCCGCGAGGTACGTAGTCGAGCGTCAGGCTGCCGTGGCCGAGGAACGAACCGGCCCAGGGCAGCGACTCGATCTCGCCGCCATAGAAGCGGTGGTTCACGAGCTGTGCCAGGTCCTCGCCGCCCGCGCGGTAGCTGCGCGTGAGCGTGAGGGTGGGCAGGAGGCCCGAGAGCTTGGCGAGGGCCGATTCGGGGTGCAGCGCGTCGGCCATGACGCCGATGCTGCGCCCGGGGGCCGACGCGGATGCCGCATCCGCACCGGTGCCCGTGACGATCGTGTTGGGCACGGTCGAGGAGGATACGGCGACGGGGCGGGGCGCCTCGGGCGCACGGTTGGCGGCGTCGAAGCGCGGGGCTTCGGGAGCGGAGGAAGGACCGGTCGAACCCGCGTTCGAGGCAGGAGTGGCCGAGCCGGCACCGTCAGCGACGCCAGAAGCATCGGTCGTCGCGTCAGCGTTCGACGTCGAGCCCGCGTCTGCCGTCGTCCCGGATGCCGGAGCGCCCGAGTCTGCGGACGTGCCCGTCGAGCCGGCGGGACGCCCGGCCGTCGCGGAACCGCCGCTCAGGCGCTCCTCGGTGCGAATGGCGTCGGCGCGCGCCGCATTGGCGGGAGCCGTAACGGGCGTGGGGTTGGGGTCGACGCGCGCAGCGTCGGGAGCACCGGTCAGCGGATCGCGTCGCACCGAACCGAAGGCGCCGAACGCAGCCGCCGCTCCGGTCTTGGCGGGAGCCGAGGAATCGGACGCGGTCGAACCCGCTCCGGAAGCACCGGCAGAACCCGAACCCGAACCGGTGCCCGGACGGCCGACGCCGAAGGCGCCCAGCGCCCCCTGCCCGTCGGTCACGGCGATCTCGAAGGGCGTCGGCGACTGCGTCACGGGGTCGCCCACGGCGATCACCTGACGGGCGCGGCGAATGGCGGCGGCGTTCTCGGCCAGGGTCGTGGCTCCGGCATCCACCAGGAAGACGGTGTCGAAGCGCACGGACGACGGAATCTGCGAAACCTCGTAGGGCGACACCATCCACACGGGTGCCAGCACGCGCGACAGATGCGGTGCCTGCTGCTCGAGCATGGTGGGGGTCACGCGTTCCTGCTTGAGCAGGCGGCGCAGGGCGTTGGCTTCGTCGTTCCAGTCGACCAGGCCGATCTTCCAGTTGTCCGAGAGCAGCGAGGCGAGCAGGGCACCGGATGCCGAGGCGTGCGCTTCGTCGACGAGGCGGAAGTCGCCCTCGAGCCGATCGATGACGCTCGTGTTGGCCCCGAGCAGCGCGCGGTCGGTCGCGAGCACGTGTTCGAGCACGGACTGCCACCAGGCGAGTTCGAGTTCGTCGGCCACGCGCGACTCGGGCACGTGGCGCACCGACAGGTCGGTGATGAGCGGGTTGAGGCCCTTTTCGCGCAGCTCCTGAATCAGGGCCGTGCGCTCCTGCAGGTTCTCCATGACCTCGGAGTCGGCGGAGAGACCCGACATCAGGCGCACGAGCGACTTGATGGGCAGGGTCTTCAGACGGTCGTTACCGTCGGCACGCTTGAGCGGAACGTCGAGGCGCGCGAGATCTTCGACGACGCGCTGGTAGGCCACCTGCACGTCGGCGATGCCGAGCGGAACCTCGGGGGTCACGCCGGCAGCGACATAGCGCTGCCACAGCGTGCGCTGCTGCTGGATGTTGCGCAGCGATTCGTTCAGATCGGCGATGTGCACACCGGGGCGCACGTATTCGCGGGCCAGCTTCTTGAGGCGGCGGCGGTTGGCGCTCGTCATGGCGGGCGCGTCGCGGCGCGACGAAGTGGCGGCGATGAGTTCGCCGAGCGAGCGGTCGAACACGGCCGGCTGGAATTTGTCGAGCGTTTCGCGGATGTCGAGCAGCAGTCGCAGATAGGTGCCCAGTTCTTCGATCGAGTCGAAGGGGCGCATGCGCGTCTGGCCGATGAGTTCGTAGCCGCGTTCGAGCAGGCGCGGCAGTTCGGCGCGGTGCAGGTTCTTGGCGAGCTCGTGCGTGGCCTTGGCGTCGCGCGTGCTGCTGAAGGAGGCGCCGTACCAGGGCGAGTCGCCCGGGCCGTACTGGAATTCGCCCAGGGCGGCGGCGTGCGCCAGCTTCTGCGCGACCTCGGCGCGGCCGGTGGCGAGCTTCTCGAGCGAGATCAGGTCGAGGCGCGCCGTGGTTCCGGGCGGCTCGGCCAGATTGCCGAGGCGTGTGAGCGCTTCGAGGGCGTCGAGCACGGAGACACCGAGGGCGGGGTTGGTGTGGCCGAGGGCGCCGCGATAATCGAGCAGCACCTTGCGCAGGCGCACGAGCGCGTCGTCGACGTCGGCGACGCGCGGGGCGACGGCCTTCTCGTTGCGCGTGATGGCCTGGATGAGGTCGCGGCGGATGGATCGCGGGTGCACGGTCAGGCCGGGCAGGCCCACCTTCTGGAAGCGGTGGCGGATGCCGTCGAGGCTCGAGCGGCGGGCGCTCACCACGAGCACGCGCTTGTGCTGCGAGACGAGCGAGCCGATGGCGTTGACGACGGTCTGGGTGCCACCCGTGCCGGGCAGCGTCTGCACGACGATCGAGTGGCCGTTCGTGATCTGCGCGATCACGTTCTCCTGCTCGGTGTCGGCGTCGAGCAACAGGGTATCGGTCGACGGCGGCCGGTCGTCCTGGCCGACGGCGTCGACGGGGCTGAAGAGTCCCTCGACCAGGCGGCGAGCGCCGGGGTTGCCCGCGAGGGCGTCGAGGATGGGGTGGTCGAGGTCGTCGGCGTCGCGCGCGAGGGCGGTTCCGACATCCGCGAAGCTCGAGACCACGAGGCGCGGCTGCACGCTGAACCAGTCGAGGTGCGTGGTGAGGCCGCGCAGGCGGTCGATCACGGGCTGGGGTTTGAAGACGCCGTTGGTGGTGGCGAGGGCTTCGAAGGCGGCGGCGTCGAGCGTGATGCCGAACTGCTCCTTCAGCGCCCGCGCGAGCTCGGGGTTGAGCACGGTGGAACCCGTGAGCTTGAGTTCGAAGTCGCGGCCGTAGCGGCGGATCGCGAGCGGCCGCAGCAGCACCGGAGCCGAGTATTCTTCGCCGTCGCGGCGCCATTCGGCGAGACCCACGGCGAGGTGGATGGAGTCGATGCCGCGCACGGTGCGCAGTTCGACACCCTTGGCGGCGATGACCTCGGCGGCGCTCTTCGCGCGGCGCAGGGCCAGATCATCCCGAATCAGGTTCGAGAGCAGCGTCGACTTGCCCGAGATGAACTGGGGCAGACCACCCGGATGCGTCGAGCTCAGCTCGATGCGCGTGCGCGGTGCGTCGACGAAATGCAGCAGGGGTGAGCGCCCGCCGACCTGCGCGAGTTGCTCGCGCCACAGCCGCCGTTGCTCATCGGCTACGTTGCCAACGGGGTAGTCGGGGCTTCCCGCCGACAAGCCTCCCGGAGACGTCGCCGTGAGGCCGCCGCCGCGTTTGGCGTCGGCCGATACCTCGGACAGTCCGTCCGCTTCTAGTTTCCTGTCAAGCCGCCACACACCGTCACCTTAGACGCTGATTCGGCCGTCGCCCGGTAGGCGGGGCGGGTTTTCGCCAGCGTGGCGGGTTTTTGGGGGTCTGCGGCTGCGAGAATGAACACATGCTGGGAAACATCGGGAAGACGGTCGCGTCGCGCCTCAGCGACGAGTCGTCGACCTGGTTGTCCCGGCTGCTGCGCTCCATGTGGAATCTGTTGACGCCGGCCCTCACGGTCGACCGTCTGCTGCTCGCCGCCAAATGCGCCGTCGCCGCCACCGTGGCCTGGTTCCTGGGCTCGAAACTGCCGGGCGAGACGGGCGACTACGCCTACTACGCACCGCTCGGCGCCCTGATCAGCATGATGCCCACGCTCATGGGCTCGCTGCGGTTGAGTCTGCAGACCGTGGCCGGGCTGGCCCTCGGCATCGGGCTCGCGTTCATCACCATCCAGTTCGGGGCGTCCGGGTGGATCACCGTTCCCATTTCGACCGGCGTCGGCGTGCTCGTGGGCGGCCTGCGCGGGCTCGGGCCCGGCCGTGACTACGTTCCCATCGCGGCGCTCTTCGTGCTGGTCATCGGCGGCGCAAATGCTGAGGACTTCTCGATCGGGTACATCGCGCAGATGGCGCTCGGCATGGGCGTCGGCATCGCCATCAACCTCATCGTCGTGCCACCCCTGCACACGTCGCAGGCGGCCGCGCGCGTCTCCTCACTGCGCCGCATGATCGCCGACGATCTCGAGGCCATCGGGTCGGTCATGCACGAGAAGTGGCCGCCCGGGCACACCGAGTGGCAGCGACAGGGCCTGGCCTTCCGCAACTCGGCCGACAGTGCCGAAGAAGCGCTGGATGATGCGAGCGAATCGCGCCGCATCAACCCCCGTTCGCGCTGGAACCACCGCGACATGGCCACGGATTACGACGACCTCACCACCCTGCGCCGCCTGAGCGCCAGCACGGTCGACATCAGCGACGTGCTGCAGACCGCCATCTGGGGCGCGCAGGACGAACGCGATGTGCACGCCAGCCTGCCCGCGCCCGTGCGCGAACCCATCGGCGACTGCCTGACCGCGTTCGCGGTGCTCATCCGCGCCTGGGACGACAAGAAAGACGAGGAGCAGGCCGAGAAGGAGGCCCTCGCGGCGCTCGATGCGCTGCGCACGGCCGCACGCTCGGTGCCCGACGACGACGAGGGCGACTCGGATGCGGTCGACGCGCTCGTGTTCACGCTGCGGCGCATGATCTCGCTCATCATGAAGCGGCTGCCGATGCACCGCGACACCGAGGCGGCGAAGATCGATGCCGAGACGGCGGCGGCTCATGCCGAGGCCGCGGCCGAGGAGCGCGCGGGCGACGACGAGGCGCGGTCGACGGCGGATGTCGCGCAGGACGCGATCGATCGCGCGGTTGCCGAGGCTGAGGCGGAGGCGGCGGCTGAGTCGCAGTCGGGGGCGGGGACGGAGCCCGGGTCCGAGGCGGGATCCAGAAAACGTCGCCCCTCCAACGGGTGACACCAAAGCGTCACCTCTCGTTCTCTTGGAGTTCTCAGGGGATGCATAGCGTCGAAGCATCCCTTGTTTTCTCTCCCGAAGGTGAACTGTGTCCCCCTCCGCATTCTCGCGCTCCACGCGCACCCTCTTACCGCCGCTGGCGCTCGCGCTGACGGCTGCCGTCGGCATCGGCGCCGCGCCACTGCCGGCCGTCGCGGCATCCGCATCCTCCGTCTCGGCCTCAGCCTCGACCTCGGCGTTCGGAACGGCGTCCTCCGCGTCCGTCGGCATCGACGCGCTGCCCGCGTCGGCGTCTTCTGCCTCGACGGCTCCCGCCTCCTCCGCGGCCGCCCGAGCAGCCCTGGCCGCCGCTGCTTCGGCGTCACCCCTCGTCGTCACCGAGATCGTCGGCGACAACGTGGGCTACGACGAGTTCGAGTACTTCGAGGTGACCAACGTCTCCGACGCCCCCGTGACGGTGGGCGGTGAGGGCGGCTACTCCTTCGCCTACAGCTTCACCAACGCCGCCGATGTGGCGCGCGACAAGCCGCTCGTCGTCGAGACCCCGACCGTCGTGCCGGCCGGCGGCACCGTCGTGTTCTGGCTGAGCTACACGGCCACCAACGTCGACTCCTTCGCCCGCACGGTCGAGGACTTCCGCGCCCACTTCGGCACGGCCGTCGATTACCCCGTCGTGCGCGTCACCGGCCAGGCCGGTATCGCCAACGGCGGCGAGCGCGGCGTGCGCGTGCTGTCGGGCGGTTCGCCCGTGAGCTGGTCGTGGGCGCCCAAGGGTTCGATGGCCGCCGGGCTCGGCGTGAACTTCGCGCTGCCGGCCGACCCGACCGTTGCCGCGATGGACGTGCTCGAGACATCCGTGGCCCCGACGCCCGGAAGCGTGAAGCCCGAGGCTGTCGGTGGCACACCGAACCCCGAGCCGACGCCTGCGCCGACCGCGACCCCTGAGCCGACCGCGACGCCGACGCCGACCGCCGCGCCCACCGCGACCCCGACGGCCACCCCGACGGCAACCCCGCAGCCGACGGCCACCCCCACCGCGACGCCCGCACCCACGCCGGCGCCCACCGCGACCCCCGGCCCCGCGCCCACTCCCCTGCCCGACCCGTCGCTCGTCACAGCGCCGCTCCAGATCACCGAGCTGCTGCCCGACTCCGCCAACGTGGGCGGCGGCGACGGCTACGAGTTCATCGAGGTCTACAACGCCACCTCCGAGCCGGTGAACTTCGCCGACTACGAGATCAACTACCTCTACCCCGTCGACACGACGTCGAACAGCAATGCGGTGCGCTGGCCCAGCATCCCGAACAACCCCACCATCGAGCCGGGTAAGACGCTCGTGCTCTGGGTGAAGAACTCGGGCAACCAGGCTCTGACGGCGGCTGACTTCAACGCCAAATTCGGCACAAACCTCGAGGCCGGCTCATCACTCGTCGAGATCCAGAGCGCGGGCATGGCCAACGGCTCGGCCCGCGGCATCCAGATCGTCACGCAGACGGGCATCGGCATCAACCGCGCCTACTACAACATGAACGCCAACGTGAAAGATGTCGCGGCCGACCGCGGCATCCAGTACGCCGTGCAGCCCACCGACACCACCCTGCAGCGCCTCGTGGGCCAGGCCGCCGCGAACCCCGGCCGCGTCTCGGCCGACCAGGTTCCCGCGGGCCTCATGATCCAGCCCGTGGATGCCGCAGCCCCCGTGATCGCCGACGCCACCCCCGCGAGCATCGACCCGAAGGTCGACTTCGTGATCGACCTCGGCATCACCGACGCGCAGCAGGTGCGCACCGCGACCCTGACCCTGCGTAACGACATCGACGCCGACACCCGCACCGTGAACCTCACGGTGGGCGCCGACGGCCGCTTCCGCCACACGGTCGCCGCCGCCGACCTCACGGGCAAGGCCTGGTACGAGTACACGGTCACCGCGACCGACGGCCGCAACAGCGTCACCACCGAGCCGCGCCGCCTCGCCGTCGACGGTGTCGACACCGCGCCGCTGCGCCTCAACGTCGACGAGGGCGAATTCCTCGGCAGCACGTCGACCATCTCGGCGGCCACGCGCACGTTCCCGAGCGTCATCGACCTCGGCATCGACGGCAAACCGGTGGCGACCTCACCCTCGCTGCCCGACCAGCCGGTCTTCGCGTTCGAGGCCACGCAGGTGAACACGTTCTTCCGCAACGGTGTGCGCATCGGCGACGACGTGCTGCGCATCTTCGACGACGGCATCTTCGAGGGCTGGGACACCATCTCCACCCCCGTGCCCCTCACCTACGTGGTGCAGGGCGACGAACTCGTCGTGAGCGTGTGGGCCGGCACCAAGGCCGCGCCCGAGATCGACCTCAACGAGAACAACGACGACTTCCAGATCCGCGGCCTGCGTCTCGTGCTGCCCGACGGCCGCACGCTGCAGCCGTCGAACTACACCGACCCCGCCAAGGTGCTCGACATGGGCGACTCCACCGGCAAGCTCGACTTCTTCGAGGCGCGATTCGCGCTGCCGGCCGACGCCTTCACGGCCGCGGCCTACAACTGGGACACCACTGCGACCACCGACGGTGCCCACACGGTGCGCGCGGCATCCGGAACCGATGTGCTCGAGCGCGGCGTGCGCGTCGACAACACCGTGCCCGACATCCGCTCGACCATCGTCGACGGCAGCCCCTACCAGGGCGAGATCGTCATCAACGGCGAGATCACGGATGCCGGATCGGGCGTCGCCGACACGCGTGCAACGCTCGACGGCCAACCCATCACGCTGCCGCACACCACGTCGTCGCTCGACCTCGCCGCCGGTGAACACGCCCTCATGATCGAGGCGACGGATGCCGTGGGCAACGTCGGCCGCTACGAGGCGTCGTTCACCACCTTCGAGGAGCAGCCCACGGGCGGCCTCGTCGCCCCCGAAGACGGAGCCGTGCTCACCGCCGACGACGTCACCCTGCAGGCCCAGGTCACCGACCCGACGGGAGACCGCCTCAACGTGGACTTCCTCGAGGGCACGCGCCTCACCCCGACCGACGCGGCCGTCAAGAGCTACGCCGGCACCACGGGAACGGCCTCGGATGTCGCACGCACCGAACGCGAGCCGCTGACGGCAGACGAACTCAAGAACCTGGTCGGCACGGATGGCCTCACCGCCGACGTGTCCTCCGACGCCGAGTTCCCCTACCAGCTGTTCGACGTGACCGTGCCCGCCGCAGCCGGAACCGACGCCACCGCGCGCGTCGACTGGCAGGGCAGCGCCAACCCGGGCGCGCAGGTCATCCTCTACGCCCTCAACACCAAGACGGGTGCCTGGGAAGAGATCGACCGTCACCTGACGACGCAGGCCGAAGCGGATGCCGCAGCAGCAGCCGCAGCGACGCCGACGGGCCAGGCCGGTGCCGCCGCCGCATCCGATGTGCTCGCGCCCTTCACCCTGACCGCCGACGTTCCCGTCGCCGACCACCTCACGGGCCAACAGCTCACCGTGCTCGTGCAGCACTCGGAGGGCTTCGCGGGCGAGAACCGCTCGACGCGCGACACCCCCGTCACGCCGAACAACCCGGCCGACACCCCGCGCAGCGACTACGACTTCACGTTCGCGTGGGAGTCGGACACGCAGTACTACAACGCGCAGTTCTATGAAAACCAGCTCAACATCCACAAGTTCCTGCTCGACCAGCGCGACGAGCTGAACTTGCAGTACCTGTTCCACACGGGCGACATCGTCGACGACTCGACGCAGCAGTACCAGTGGGACAACGCCAACAAGGCCTACTCGATGCTCGACGACGCGGCCCTGCCCTACGGTGTCCTCGCCGGCAACCACGACGTCGACCAGAAGAGCAACGACTACACCCAGTACTCGGCCAACTTCGGCGAGAAGCGTTTCGCGAACAACCCCTGGTACGGCGGCGGTTACAAAGACAACCGCGGCCACTACGACCTCATCTCGGCCGGCGGCATCGACTTCATCAACGTCTACATGGGCTGGGCGCCCGCCGACGAAGAGATCGCCTGGCTGAACGAGGTGCTCGCCCGCTACCCCGAGCGTGTCGCCGTGCTCAACCTGCACGAGTTCATGCTCACCACGGGTGGCCTCGGACCGGTGCCGCAGCGCATCCAGGACGAGGTCGTGGCCACGAACCCCAACGTCAAGATGGTGTTCTCGGGCCACTACCACGACGCGTTCACGCGCACCGACCAGTTCGACGACACGGGCGACGGCGTCGCCGACCGCACCGTCTACTCGATGCTGTTCGACTACCAGGGTCTGCCCGAGGGCGGCCAGGGCTTCCTGCGCCTGCTGCACTTCGACAACGAGCAGGGTCGCATGATCGTGCGCACCTACTCGCCCACGCTCGACCAGTACGACTCGGCCGACCCCACGCTCGAAGTTCAGCACCAGGACTTCGAGGTTCCCTACACGGCTCTCGGCATCAAGCCCGCTGTGAAGCAGTTGTCGACCGACTCGTTCCGGGCCGACATCCTCACCACGCACAAGATCGCCTCGTTCACGGATGTCGCGAGCGGCTCGATTCTCAGTGCGCCGTGGACGAACCCCGAGCCGGGCCTGCGGGGCTGGTACGTGCGCACGGCCGACCCGTTCGGCGCTGTCGACGCCTCCGAGGTGCGCATGCTGACGATCCTGCCGGCGGTCATCACCGAGCCTGTGCCGAACCCGAACCCGGGTGGCGGTAACGGCGGCGGCTCGGGCCCCGGCACGGGCGGCGACCCGGCCGGCAACGGTTCGGGCGCGCTGCCCGGCGGCTCGGGCTCCGGCTCGGGTAACGGTTCGGGCTCCGGCCCGCGCAACCCGGACGGCTCCCTCGCCAACTCGGGTTCGGGCATCGAACCGGGCGCGCTTTCGGCCCTGATCGCGGCTTCGCTCGCGGCCATGGCCCTCGGCGGCCTCACGTTCCTGCGCCGCCGCAAGCGCGGAGCGACCCAGGCCGACTAACCGGTCTCACACGAACGACGGGCGGTGCCATCCGGCATCGCCCGTCGTTTCGTTTCTCGGTCGTTCTAGTTCGAGAGGTACACAGCCCCGACGGCAACATAGCTGCCCGCGATCAGCACGGCGAACAGCACCAGCCACACCCCCGACGGAACACCGGTACTGCGCGCCAACAGGTACGCATCCGACGACGCCAACCGCTCCCGGTGCCGCACATGCACGGCCGCCACGGTCACCCACCCGCGCACGGCCCCGATCAGCAGCGCCACCCCGACGATCACGAGCGCATACGCCTGCACGGTCGGCGTCCCCCACACCCACAGCGCCGCACTCACCGCGATGGATGCCAGCACCACAACCACCCCGAACACGTTCCGCACCACAACCAACGTCACGACCAGCACCACGCCACCCACGAACAGCGCGGTCGCCTGCCATCCGGTCAGCACGCTGCACACGAGCGCGGCCCCCACGATCGCCGGCGCCGGATATCCCATCACGCCGCTCAGCACCGTGCTGAACCCGGGCCGCCCCATGCTGCGCGTATCGCCCGAATGATCCCCCCGAATGCGGATGCCGCTCACGAACCGCCCCGTCACCACCGCGGCCACGGCATGCCCCAGCTCGTGCACCAGCGTGGTGAACAGCCCGAACCACCGCCACGTCACGCGCGGCACGCTCAACACCAGCGCCGCCACGACGACGGCCACCACCACCCCGGCCGACACGTCGACGCGCTCCCCCGTCGCCAACAGCGCACCCCAGTCCACGACAAGCTCATCCATCGCGCCAGCATCGCAGACGAACCTATGGAGCCGTCGCACGAGGGTCCAACAGAGGGGAAGGCTTACGTCTCGATCGAACGTAAAACGTGTGGTGCCCCTGGAGGGACTCGAACCCCCAACCCTTTCCTTAGGACGGAACTGCTCTTCCATTGAGCTACAGAGGCTGACCGCATCCACTTTACCGTGTGCGGTTCGGGCGCGAGCGGCACCCCGTAGGGAGCGAGCACCGCGCAGGACGAACGGCGAGACCTAAGCCGCCCGCTGCCCCAGGTACTGCTCCCAGTGCGGCAGCGGACGCTCAACGCCGCGCACCGCCCAGGTCGGGCCGACGGGCACGCGCGGGATGGTGCGCAGCGTCCAGCCCATCTCGGCGGGCGTGCGGTCACTCTTGGCGTTGTTGCATCGCAGGCAGCAGGCGACGAGATTTTCCCAGCTGTCCGCTCCCCCGCGCGACTTCGGCAGCACGTGGTCGATGGTGGTGGCGTTCTTGGCGCAGTAGGCGCATTTCTGGCCGTCGCGGCGCAGCACCCCACGGCGTGTCACGGGCACGCGGCGGGAGTGAGGAATGCGCACATAATGCGTGAGCAGGATGACCGACGGGCGGTCGAGCGCCATGGTGGCGCCGTAGACGGGGTGGCCGGCATCGATCTCGACGATCGTGGCCTTCTTGTTCATCACCAGCACGAGCGCTCGTTTGAACGAGACGATGGCCAGCGGTTCGTATCCTGCGTTCAGCACCAGGGTGCGCATGGGGTTCCTCTCAACAGTCGTGACGGCTTCACGTTGTTTCGACAGCGTGACCGCGGCGGAGAGAGTCAGGCCCAGGGACGAAAAAAGGCACCGTCTGAGACGATGCCTTCACACTCCCGCAGCGCACGTGTGCACACTGCTGGTGGTGCTCGTAAAACTGGAATGCCGCAGCGCGAAACGACCAGAGGTATCCGTGGTGTGGATACGCGGTTGTTCGCACATGAGCTGCCTGCCCCTTTTTCGCTTGGGTCAAGACAATAATGTAACCCACGAATGCCCGACCGTGGTCGAAATATCGACCGAGAAACTCATGTGTAACGAAGAGTTCACGCGCCGGGCGGCCCCATCCTGCCCGGCGCACGACCTCACACGCACGAACCGCCCGCCGAGGAGGTGTCGGCGGGCGGTTCGAGGTGCTGGATGCTCGAGGCATCCTCATCGGTCTTGTTAGCCGGTGAAGCGCACGTAGGTGTAGTTGCCGTACATCGGGCCGATGCGGAGCGGCGTGCCCGGCTGCGAGGCGTGCAGGATCATGCCGTTGCCGGCGTAGAAGCCGATGTGTCCGGGCTTGACCAGCAGGTCGCCGGGAACAGCCTCGGCGGCCGAGATGACCGTGCCGCGGGCACCCTGAGCGGTGGACGAGTGCGGCAGCGAAATGCCGAACTGCGCGTAAACGTAGAGCACGAAGCCCGAGCAGTCGAAGCCGGCAGGCGTGGCGCCACCGAAGACATAAGGAACGCCCTGGTACTTCAGCGCGGCGGCGAAGACATCGGCCTGCGAGGGCAGACCGGCACGCGGGGCCGCTGCGAGCAACTCGGCCGCGGTCTTCTGCGTGCTGGCGGTCTGCACATAGCTGGCCGTCGTGGCCGTGCGCTGGGCGGCAACCGCGGTGGCGGCGCGTGCCGTAGCGAGCTCGGCGGAGGTCGTGGCCGTATAGCCGTCACGCGCGACGGGCGCAATGGCCGCCTCGTCGTCGACGGTCATTTTCTGGGCGCCGGTCTCTTTCGCGACCTGCACGCCCGAGGCGGCCGTCTGGTCGTCGGTGCCACCGGGCGTCATGGCATAGGCCGGGATCGCGATGGTGGCGAAGAGGCCGGGAACCACGAGCGCCATGACGGCCGTGGACCGGAAGCTGCGCCATCCCTTGCTCGGCGCCTTCTTGGCGGCCGGCTTCGTGAAAGCGGGCGACACGGCCGAGGGGGCTGCGGCCTGAGTGGCGACCGCGGCGGTCTTGACCCTCACGCGGGTCGAGGGGGTGAGGCTCGAGGCGGCGGGGGTCTTGGCACCGATGCTGCTCGTGGCGGCGGGGGTGCGGGCTGGCTGCACGGCCTGTGCGGCGGCGGCAGCAGCTGCTTCGCGGATGCTTCGGCGGGTCGGAGTCGCCGAAGGGGTGGTGCTTTCGGGGGTGGTGCTGGGGTTCGGGTTGGTGGAGCTGTTGGGCGAGTCTGGCGACTCGGGGGTGACGTTTTCGGCCAAAGTTTTTACCTCCGGCGCCTCTCCAGCCCGGGCATGGGACTGGCTCATCCACAACAAGAATCATTGGGGATCTGCCGTAAGGAGATGAGCGGGGAAGGCGCCTCACGACAGGTCCTGCGACCGGTTTGCGGCCATCGGACTTGTTCGACCATACGCGAGGGCAGGGGCTTTGTCACATATATCCGGGTCTTTTTTAACGAATTGGTAACGGAAAATAGCCCCCTCTTCGGGGCCTATCATTGACGCCCCTCTTGCGCATGGTCGGACAACAAGAACGCCGCGTCGCCCGTCATAACGGGCAACGCGGCGAAAGGAGACCGGCTTAGACGGAGGCGACGTAAATGTGTGTCGCGACCTCGTGAGGAAGTTCTAAACCATCCCCAAAACCTTCAACCTGGACTAGAACGTAGGTGCCCGCAGCCGAGAACGTTGCCTCGTTGCCGGGCAGCACACCCGACTGCTTGAGCTGCAGCAACAGCTCGGGCTCGAACTGCACGGGCTCACCCAACCGACGGATGGTGGCGGCCACGGGTTCGGCCGACGACCGCACCAGCTCGACGATGCTCGTGACACCCGCACCGAACGCGCCGGCCGGGTCGTCGCCCAATTCGTCGAGACCGGGGATGGGCGTGCCATAGGGCGACTCGGTGGGGTGGTTGAGCATGGCCAGCAGCTTGCGCTCGACCTGCTCGCTCATGACGTGCTCCCAGCGACAGGCCTCTTCGTGCACGTACTCCCACTCGAGCCCGATCACGTCGCTCAAGAGACGCTCGGCGAGACGGTGCTTGCGCATGACGTGAACGGCCTTGCGGCGGCCATCCGTGGTCAATTCGAGGTGGCGGTCACCCGAGACGACCACGAGGCCGTCGCGCTCCATGCGGCCGACGGTCTGCGAGACGGTGGGGCCCGAGTGGCCGAGGCGCTCGGAAATTCGCGCACGAAGGGGAACGATGTTCTCTTCTTCGAGTTCGAGGATGGTGCGGAGGTACATCTCCGTCGTGTCAATTAGATCGGTCATCGACGTCTCCCTGGGGTTCTGCGCGGTTCGACCAGCCTACTGTGACCGGCCGACATAGAACGAAGCGGAACAACCCGCGCCTCTACAATCAACGTATGGCTGACTTGCACATTCCCGCTGACCTCCTGCCCGCCGACGGACGCTTCGGATGCGGTCCCTCCAAGGTTCGTCCCGAGCAGATCCAGGCACTCGCCGCCGCCGGAGAAACGCTCCTCGGCACGTCCCACCGCCAGGCCCCCGTCAAGAACCTGGTCGGCAGCGTGCGCGAAGGCCTCTCCTCCCTCTTCCGCCTGCCCGACGGTTATGAAATCGTCCTCGGCAACGGTGGTTCGACAGCGTTTTGGGATGCCGCATCCTTCGGTCTCATCGAACGCCGTGCCGAGAACCTCTCGTTCGGAGAATTCGGTTCCAAATTCGCCAAGGCTGCCGGCGCGCCGTGGCTCGAGGCCCCCGTCGTGAAGACCGCCGCGGGTGGATCGCGCAGCGAGGTCGAGATCGTCGAGGGTGTCGACGTGTACGCCTGGCCGCACAACGAGACCTCCACGGGCGTCATGGCCCCCGTGAAGCGCGTGCACGGCGACGAGGGCGCGCTCACCGTCATCGACGCCACGAGCGCCGCGGGTGGCATCGACATCGACGCCGCCGAAACCGACGTCTACTACTTCGCGCCGCAGAAGAACTTCGCCTCCGACGGCGGCCTGTGGTTCGCCCTCTTCTCCCCCGCCGCCCTCGAGCGCGTCGAGAAGATCGCCGCGAGCGACCGCTACATCCCCGAGTTCCTCAGCCTGAAGAACGCGGTCGACAACTCGCGCCTCAACCAGACCCTCAACACGCCCGCCATCGCCACGCTCGTCATGCTCGACAGCCAGCTGCAGTGGATGAACGGCAACGGCGGCTTGTCGTGGGCGTCGGCGCGCACGACCGAGTCCTCGAACGTGCTCTACGACTGGGCCGAGCGCACCTCGTACACGACCCCGTTCGTCGAGAACCCCGAGCACCGCTCGCAGGTCGTCGTCACCATCGACTTCGACGACGCCATCGACGCCGCCCAGGTGGCCAAGGTTCTGCGCGCCAACGGAATCGTCGACACCGAGCCCTACCGCAAGCTGGGCCGCAACCAGCTGCGCGTGGCCACGTTCACGGCCATCGACCCCGACGATGTGCGCCAGCTGGTGCGCAGCATCGAGCACGTGGTCGGCGCGCTCTAGGTTTCCCACGACACAGAAGAGGGGCGGATGACTTCGGTCACCCGCCCCTCTTCTCATATCGTCTTCTCAGCCCGAC
This sequence comes from Okibacterium fritillariae, assembly GCF_052783725.1. NCBI lineage: Bacteria > Bacillati > Actinomycetota > Actinomycetes > Micrococcales > Microbacteriaceae > Okibacterium > Okibacterium fritillariae. The sequence goes on along the minus strand of NZ_CP199917.1, from coordinate 985,688 downwards.
GTCCGCGACCTACTTGCGGCGGGGGCGTCGACGCCACAGGCGGCGGCGACGCGGCTTCTCGTCCCCAGACTCGCCGTCGGCGCCGGACGAGTCGTTCGCGCCGCTCGCGTCGTCGGTGTCATCCTCCGAGTCGTCGTCGTCATCGTCAGAGTCGTCATCGCCGCGTGACGCACCGTCGTCAGACTCGTCATCATCGTCAGACTCGTCATCATCATCTGACTCGTCGTCATCCGACTCGTCGTCATCATCCGATTCGTCGTCATCGTCATCGTCATCGTCGTCGTCGTCGTCCGACTCATCGTCGTCATCGTCATCCGAGTCGTCCTCGGATTCCTCGGCGTCATCGATATCCACGCCGTCGATGTCGTCGTCGTGATCGTCGAGATCGCTCTCGTCTTCGTCATCGAACTCGTCGTCGTCAGCGGCAGCGGCGAGCGCGGCCTCGGCCTCGAGCTGGGCGGCCCGGTAGTCGGCCAGTCGATCCGACCACGGCACCCACTCGGGAGCGATGAGCGCGAGCTCGCCCGGCATCAATTCGACCTCGAGCACGGTGGGCGCCGTCTCGTCGTCGACGCGCGCGATCGTGGCGCTCCAGAACCAGCCGGGGTAGCCGGCCTGCAGGTTCTCGAACAGGAGCGACAGCACGTGCTCGCCCTCGACGATGTGTCCGGCGGGCTCACCGATCGTCTCCGCGGGCGTCACCTCGGCGAGCGCCGTGCGCGCCAGATCGACGGAGGCCAACAGAACCTCATCGGGAATAGCCGGCACAGCCTCGACGGGCTGAGCATCCGCGTCGGCGTCAGCATCCGCGCCAGAGTCAGCATCCGTCGCAGCGTCTGAAGCGTCGGAGCCGCCCTCCACGGAATCCACATCAGAACCCTCGGCGCCAGCACCGTCAGCCTGCCCCACGGGCTCGCTCACAGCATCCGACACGCCGTCTGCACCGGTCTCGGCCAAACCCGCGCGCTCATCGTGCTCACCCGCGGCGAGGCCATCATCATCGCGCGGCTCAGGCATCGAGTTCATCCGCGACCCGTCGCAACACCTGGGCGACTTTGTGGCTGTGGGCACTGTCGGGGTAGCGGCCCTTGCGCAGGTTGCCGCCGATGCCGTCGAGCACCTTGACCAGGTCTTCGACGATGATCGCCATGTCGTCGGCCGGTTTGCGCTTCGCCTTGGCGAGGCTGGGCGGGGCGTCGAGAACGCGCACGGAGAGCGCCTGAGCGCCGCGTTTGCCGTCGGCGACGCCGAAATCGAGGCGGGTTCCTGCCTTCACCTGCGTGACACCGGCGGGAAGCGCCGACGCGTGCAGGAACACTTCCTGACCGTCATCGCTCGCGATGAAGCCGAAGCCTTTTTCCTCGTCGTAGAACTTGACCTTGCCGGTTGGCATTGAAACCTCGCTGCTGTTGGTGCACGCCACCCGGGTGTGGCGTGAGACGCATTGACCTGACTTCCGGGCTCGTCAGGACGGTGGGCTCGTGCCCACCATCCATCAGTTTAACTGTTTGTCACCCGGGAGCCGATATCCTGGTCAGGTGACCGATCAAACATCTTCCGGCGTAACGAGGTTCGAGCGTGTGCTCGCCGTGATGCTGGTCGCAATAGTCTTCCTGTCCATTCTCAGCTTCGTCGCCATCATCGTGGGCACTGCCACGGGCCTCGAGCGCGGCGATTTCCAGAACGGCCTGTGGCCCGTCATCAGCTTCTTGCCGCTCATCGGTCTGCCGATCGCGTTCCTCATGGTCCTCACGCTGCTGATCGTCGGTTTCACCCGTCGTGGCCGCGAGAACCGCGCCTCCGCGGCATCCGCGCCCGCAGCCTCCACCGCACGGCGAACGCCGGGCGGCACCACGCGTCCCCGGTCGAGTCGATAAGGGCCCGGTCGTCTCCGTGACTGACACTCTCGCGCTTGCAACGTCGCTCCGCGCCTGGCCCGACGAGGCCATCCGCACGCTGCTCACCGCGCGCTCCATCTCCCCCGATGCGCGCATCTCCGATCTCTTCGACCTCGCCGACCTGCTCTTCGATCCCGAGCGCGTGCAGCAGGCCCTCAGCCACCTCGATCGCCGCACCCTGGCTCTCGCATCCGGCGCCCCGGTCGACCCCTCCGATGACGCGGATGTCGCACGCCAGCGTCACCTCGTCACCCTCGCCCTCGGCACGGGCGCGCCCCGGGCGGTCGACCCGCTCGACATCGACCCGGCCACCTACCGCACCTTCACCGCGGTCTCGGACGTGCTCGCAGGCTGGCCTGAGCGTGGCCTGCCCGACGCCGAGGCTCTCGCAGACGAACCGGCTCCCGCCATCGAGGGGTTCACCGCAACCGGTCCCGCCTCGCCCGGCACGGCGAACGGTCTCGCCGGGTCACACTCCCCGGCCGACGGCGTCCCCGCCGAGCAGCACCACGGCGGTCATGCGGGCGTCCCCTCCGGCGCACGCAGCACCCAGACCATCCCCGTCACGGCGCCCGAGTCGCTCGCCTCCGAGCGCGCCTTCGAGGCCCTGTCGGCCGTCGCCGAGATGATCATCGAGCTCACGCAGATGCCCGCGCGCGAGCTGGGTCGCGGTGGCCTCGGCCAGCCCGACACCAAGCGCATGGCCGAGTCGATGCACGTCGAGCCCACGGCCGTCACCACGTACTTCGACCTCGCGCGCCGCGCCGGTTTCGTCACGCTCGAGTCGACCGGTTGGCTGTCCACGCCCGACGGCGAGCGCTGGTTGCGCGGCAGCATCGTCGACCGCTGGTCCCTGCTCGCGAGCACGTGGCTCGAGTCGGTGCCCACCGAGGTGCGCGCGGCTCTCGCACCGCTGGCACAGAGCTCGTGGGGCCAGGCCCTCACGTCCTACGCCGCGTGGCTTTACCCGGCCGGCAGCGGCTGGATCACAACGCAACTTGCGCGTGTCACCGCGCAGGCCGAGGCCCTCGGCATCACTACGACGGGCCACCCGACATCCGTCGGCGTCACCGTGCTCGAGCAGGGTGCGGATGCCGCAGCCGCCCTCCTCGCCGACAGCCTCCCGCACCAGGTCGACAACGTCTACATCCAGCACGACCTCAGCATCGTCAGCCCGGGCCCTCTCAACCCCACGGCCGACCTGCGCCTCCGCGGAATCGCCGGCCTCGAAGCCCGTGCGCAGGCCGCGAGCTACCGCCTGAGCGCCGAGTCCGTGACGAAGGCGCTGTCCTCGGGTGAGACCGCTGACAGCATCCTCGAGTTCTTGTCCAAGATCTCGCTGACCGGCATCCCGCAGCCTGTCGACTACCTCGTGCGCGAGAGCGCCAAGCGCTTCGGACGCGTGCGCGTGGGCTCTCTGCCCGAATCAGAATCCGGGTCCGCCTCCGGCTCTGCCGAATCGCCGGCCGGCGCGCGCACCTACGTGCGTTCCGACGACGAGCACCTGATCAGCCAGATCTCGGTCGACCACTCCCTCACGGCAGTCGCCCTGCAGCAGTCCGGCCGCAACCGCCTCGTCAGCCGTTTCGCCGACGACGTGGTGTTCTGGGCGCTCGTCGACGCCCGGTACCCGGTGGCCGCCGAGACCATCGACGGTGAGATCCGCACGCCGCGCCGCCGAGCTCTGCGCGCCCGGCCGACGCCGGCGCCGCCCGCCGACTTCTCCCCGCTGATCGCACGCCTGCGCGAGAACACGGCCGTCGAGGGCGATGCCTCCGACGAGGCCTGGTTGGCGAGACAGCTCGACGCCGCCATCAAGGCAAAGCAGACCGTGCTCGTGCTGGTCTCGCTCCCGGGTGGGGTGGAACGCGAGTTCCTGCTCGAGCCGACGGCCGTCGCCGCCGGACGCCTGCGCGGACGCGATCGTGCCGCCGACATCGAGCGCACGCTGCCGATCAAGAACATCACGCGCCTGAAGCCTGCCTGATCGGGGCTGGCGGCCCGCGTCATCCGTTGTCAGAAAGCGCGACTAAACTGAGCAGTTATGTCTGACGGACCACTGATCGTCCAAAGCGACCGCACCGTGCTGCTCGAGGTCGCGCACCCTCTCGCGGAGGAAGCGCGGCACGATCTCGCCGTCTTCGCCGAGCTCGAACGAGCCCCCGAGCACATCCACACCTACCGCATCACGCGTCTCGGGCTGTGGAACGCGCGCGCCGCCGGCCACGAGGCCGAGGACATGATCGGCACCCTCGAGAAGTACTCGAAGTTCGCCATCCCCCAGACCGTCACCATCGACATCGCCGAGACGGTCTCGCGTTACGGCCGCCTCAACATCGAGCGGGATGACGAGGGCGCCCTCATTCTGCGTTCGCTCGACGAGGCCGTCATCGCCGAGGTCGCCAACGCCAAACGCATCGCGCCCCTCCTCATCGGAAACCCGGCCCCCGGCGTCTTCCTCGTCGAGCCCTGGGCCCGCGGCCAGCTCAAACAAGAACTCGTGAAACTCGGATGGCCCGCCGAAGACCTCGCGGGTTACACCCCGGGCACCCCTCACGTCATCGACCTGAAGGAAGACGGCTGGGCCCTGCGGGACTACCAGAACAAGGCCGTGCAGAACTTCTTCGACGGCGGCTCGGGTGTCGTCGTGTTGCCCTGTGGCGCCGGCAAGACGCTCGTCGGCGCGGGCGCAATGGCCACGGCCAAGACCAACACGCTCATCCTCGTGACCAACACCGTCTCGGCCCGCCAGTGGCGCGACGAGCTCCTCAAGCGCACCACGCTGACGGCCGACGAGATCGGCGAGTACTCGGGCGAGGTCAAAGAGGTCAAGCCCGTCACCATCGCCACCTACCAGATCCTCACGGCGCGCCGAAAAGGCGAATACACGCACCTGGCCCTGCTCGACGCCATGGACTGGGGCCTCGTGGTCTACGACGAGGTGCACCTGCTGCCCGCGCCCGTCTTCAAGCTCACGGCCGAGCTGCAAGCGCGTCGCCGCCTCGGCCTCACCGCCACGCTCGTGCGCGAGGACGGCCGCGAGGGCGATGTATTCAGCCTCATCGGCCCGAAGCGTTTCGACGCGCCGTGGAAAGAGATCGAGGCCCAGGGCTACATCTCCCCCGCCACCTGTTACGAGGTGCGCATCGACCTGCCGCAGTCCGAACGCCTTACCTACGCGGCCGCGGCCGACGACGAGCGCTACCGCCTCGCCGCCACGGCTCCCGCCAAGTTGGATGTCGTGCGCGAGCTCGTGAAGAAGCACAAGGGTGAGCGCATCCTCGTCATCGGCCAATATCTCGACCAGATCGACGAACTCGCCACCGCCCTCGGCGCCCCGCAGCTCACCGGCTCGACGCCCGTCGACGAACGCGAGCGACTCTTCCAGGCGTTCCGCGTCGGCGAAGAGCAAGTGCTCGTCGTGTCGAAAGTCGCGAACTTCTCGGTCGACCTACCCGAGGCCACCGTCGCCATCCAGGTGTCGGGATCGTTCGGTTCGCGCCAGGAAGAGGCCCAGCGCCTCGGCCGTCTGCTGCGTCCCAAGGAGTCCGGCCTGGCCGCCAACTTCTACACGCTCGTTGCCCGCGACACGGTCGATCAGGACTTCGCGCAAAACCGTCAGCGGTTCCTCGCCGAACAGGGCTACAGCTACACGATCCTCGACGCCGACAGCATCGCGGCGTAAGCAGGGGCAGGGCGCTCGGATGTCATCGAGCCGGCGCCCTGCGCACCTCCCCAGCGCTCCCAGACAACGTGCAGACAACACGCAGATACTAGGGGCATGACCGGACCACGCATCCTTATCGTCGACGACGAACCCAACATCCGCGACCTCCTCACCACGAGCCTGCGCTTCGCCGGTTTCGCGGTGCGCGCGGTCGGCAACGGCGCTCAGGCCATCTCGGCCGTCCTCGAAGAAGAGCCCGACCTGATCATCCTCGACGTGATGCTGCCCGATATGAACGGCTTCGGTGTCACCAAGCGTCTGCGCTCCTCGGGCTACACGGCCCCCATCCTCTTCCTCACGGCCAAGGACGACACCGAAGACAAGATCACGGGTCTCACGGTGGGCGGCGACGACTACGTCACCAAGCCCTTCAGCCTCGACGAGATCGTGGCCCGCATCAAGGCCATCCTGCGACGCACCATGCACGCCGACGAAGACGCGGTCATCCGCGCCGGCGAGCTCACCATGGACCAGGACACGCACGAGGTGCTCGTGGGCGAGACGGCCATCGAGCTCAGCCCCACCGAGTTCAAGCTGCTGCGCTACCTCATGCTCAACCCCAACCGCGTGCTCAGCAAAGCCCAGATCCTCGACCACGTGTGGGAGTACGATTTCAACGGTGACGCGGGAATCGTCGAAAGCTACATCTCTTACCTGCGCCGCAAGCTCGACCAGTTCTCGTCAGAACCCCTCATACAGACCAAGCGTGGCTTCGGCTACATGTTGAAGACCGGTAAGGCCTGATCCGCACCCAATGAACGATTCCCTCTCCGAGTGGTGGAATTCGATTTCGCTGCGCACCAAGATCACCGGTGTCACCGTTATCGTCCTCGCCATGGGGTTGCTGCTCGCGGGAGTCGGCACGGTCGCCATCCTCAAGCCGGCGCTGACCAACCAGGTCAACGCCAAGCTGCAGGCGCAGGCACAGAACGAATACATCGCGGGGCTCGTCGACAACGACGTGGTGCTCGACGGGTCGAACTCCGACTTCTATGTCGCGTTCTACAACCCGACCGGCGAATACGTGGGCAACACGTGGCGCAGCAAGCCGTCGAGCACCCTTCCCGTGCCGCCGGCCATCTTCACCCTCGAACAGGCGGCCGGGCGCGACCTGGTGCCGTTCGAGTTGCACAACGCCAACGGGGCGATCACCTATTCGGCGGTGGCTGCCCCCATCCGTTGGGACGACGGGCGCAGCACGGGCGTCGCCGTCGTGGCCATGTCGATGCGCGAAACCGACAATGTCGTTGCCACCTACCTCACGATCTTCTTCGGCCTGGGCCTCGGGGTCATCATTCTCGGGGCCGTGCTGACACGTTTGCTCGTGACATCCACGTTCCAGCCGTTGCGGGATGTCGAGAGCACCGCCGCCGCCATCGCCAAGGGTGACTTCAGCCAACGCCTCAGCGTCTCGACCCCCAACACTGAGGTCGGCCGCCTGAACCGCTCGCTCAACACCATGTTGAACCGCATCGACCAGGCGTTCTCCGACCGCAGCAAGACCATCAGCCAGATGCGCCGCTTCGTGGGTGACGCCAGCCACGAGCTGCGCACGCCCCTCGTCACCGTGCGGGGCTACGCCGAGCTCTACCGCATGGGCGCCCTGCAGACCCCCGACGACGTCGCCCAGGCCATGGAACGCATCGAGAAAGAAGCCATCCGCATGGGTGGCCTCGTCGAAGACCTGCTCGAGCTCGCGCGCCTCGACGAGACGAAGCCGCTCATGCGCACGGTCGTCGACCTCACCCCGATCGCCCGCGACGCCGCCATGGATGCATCCGCCGCGTCGCAAGATCGCACGGTCACCGTCGTCGCCGACAACCCGCCTCAGACCGCGCTGCGCGCCACCCCGGCCACGTCTTCCGGCCCGGCTCTCGGTGCCGCTGCGGGCGCACTCGCCTCCGCCGGTGCCAGCGCGGGTGCGGGCACCGACCCTCAGGCCGCTGCCGCTGCGGCTGCGCGCACCGGAGACACGGCACCCGATGCTTCTGGCGCGCCGACCAGTGCGTCCACTGACGGCCAGACGTCCCCTCTCGTGCGGCGCTCGCGCGCGGATGGCACCGGACCGGCCGCGGCGACGGGCCCCATCGCCTACGCCGGCGCAACGCTCGCACGCCTCCGGTCACGTCGCCCCCGCTCCGGAGCGCCCGGCGTCGGCCGCGACACCGACGAACACGACATCATCGACCTGGCTGCGTCTGAGGGACTCGACGGTGTGCGCCCCGAGACGCCCGCGCTCGTCTACGCCGAGGAGAACAAGATCCGACAGGTGGTGACGAACCTCATCGGCAACGCGCTGCGGTTCACGCCGCCCGGAAGCCCGATCGAGATCGGCGTCTCGGCCAACCCCGCCACGGGCACCGCGACCATCGCGGTCATTGACCACGGCGAGGGCGTTCCCCCGCAGATCCGCGAGAAGATCTTCGAGCGCTTCTGGCGCGCCGACAGCTCTCGCACGCGCGAGACCGGCGGCAGCGGCCTCGGGCTGGCCATCGTGTCGTCGATCATCCGGGCCCACGAGGGCACTGTGACGGTCGACGAGACCCCGGGCGGCGGAGCGACGTTCCGTGTCACCCTGCCGCTCCTCGACGCCCAGCGCGCCGCTGAGCTCGCTCCGCGCGGCGGCGACGCCTCCCCCGCCACCCGCTAGCTCGCACGCCACCCGCTCGCGCGAGCAACAGCGGCCGCGGCTGCCGCTGCGGCTGCCCCTACGACTGCGACTGCAATTGCGGGTGCGGCTGGGACTAGGGCCCCACCCGCACCTGCACCTGCACCTGCACCTGCACCTGCACCTGCACCTGCGGCCACGGCTACTACTCCGGCTGCGCCTACCGCCACGGCTGCAGCTCCAGGGCTGCGACCACGACTACGACTACGACCACGACTTCGCAAACGTGCTCACGCGCACGTACTCGCCGTGCGGTTCAACGGCGAGAGGCGCCCTCCCAAAGGAGGACGCCTCTCGTGTGTGCAGGACTTAGAAGTCCATGCCACCGGTGGGGTCGGCCGGGGCCGGAGCGTTGCGCTCGGGCTTGTCGGCGACGACGGCCTCGGTGGTGAGGAACAGACCGGCGATGGAGGCGGCGTTCAGCAGAGCCGAACGGGTCACCTTCACCGGGTCGTTGATGCCGGCGGCCAGCATGTCGACGTACTCGCCGGTCGCGGCGTTGAGGCCGTGTCCGACGGGCAGGTTGCGAACCTTCTCGGCCACGACGCCGGGCTCGAGGCCCGCGTTGAGGGCGATCTGCTTCAGCGGGGCGTCGATGGCGACGCGCACGATGTTGGCACCGGTCGCCTCGTCACCCGTGAGGTCGAGCTTGTCGAAAGCGGTCTTGCCGGCCTGAATCAGGGCGACACCACCACCGGCGACGATGCCCTCTTCGACGGCTGCCTTCGCGTTGCGAACGGCGTCTTCGATGCGGTGCTTGCGCTCCTTGAGCTCGACCTCGGTCGCGGCACCGGCCTTGATGACCGCAACACCGCCGGCCAGCTTGGCCAGGCGCTCCTGCAGCTTCTCGCGGTCGTAGTCGCTGTCGGTGTTCTCGATCTCTTTACGGATCTGAGCAACGCGACCGGCGATCTGCTCGGCGTCGCCGGCACCCTCGACGATGGTGGTCTCGTCCTTGGTGATGACGACCTTGCGAGCGCGACCCAGCAGGTCGAGCGTCACGTTCTCGAGCTTGAGGCCGACCTCTTCGCTGATGACCTGACCACCGGTGAGGATGGCGATGTCCTGCAGCTGGGCCTTGCGACGGTCACCGAAGCCGGGAGCCTTGACGGCAACCGACTTGAAGATGCCGCGGATCTTGTTGACGACGAGCGTCGCGAGAGCTTCGCCGTCGACGTCCTCGGCGATGATGAGGAGCTGCTTGCCCGACTGGATGACCTGGTCGACGATCGGCAGAAGGTCCTTGATGTTCGAGATCTTCGAGTTCGCGATCAGGATGTAGGGGTCTTCGAAGACCGCTTCCTGACGGTCGGCGTCGGTCACGAAGTAGGCCGACAGGTAACCCTTGTCGAAGCGCATACCCTCGGTGAGCTCGAGCTCGGTGCCGAACGTGTTCGACTCCTCGACGGTGACGACACCTTCCTTACCGACCTTGTCGATCGCCTCGGCGATGATCGCACCGATCTGGGGGTCGGCGGCCGAGATGGATGCCGTGGCGGCGATCTCTTCCTTGGTCTCGATCTCCTTGGCAGCGGAGATGAGCTCGGCCGAGACGGCGGCGACGGCCTTCTCGATGCCCTTCTTCAGGCTGATGGGGTCGGCACCGGCGGCCACGTTGCGAAGTCCTTCGCGAACGAGGGCCTGAGCCAGGACGACGGACGTCGTGGTGCCGTCACCGGCAACGTCGTCGGTCTTCTTGGCGACCTCTTTGACCAGCTCGGCGCCGATCTTCTCGTACGGGTCGTCGAGTTCGATCTCCTTGGCGATGGACACGCCGTCGTTGGTGATCGTGGGGGCGCCCCACTTCTTCTCGAGTACGACGTTGCGGCCGCGGGGCCCGAGGGTGACTCGGACGGCGTCGGCCAGCGTGTTCAAGCCACGCTCGAGGCCGCGGCGGGCCTCTTCGTCAAAAGCAATGATCTTAGCCATTGTGTTTTTCGTCCCTCCCGGACGTCATGAACGTATTTAGCACTCAGGTTGATCGAGTGCTAACACGATTCTGGCACTCTCCCCCACCGAGTGCAAGCCGCGTGACCGGGAATGAAGAACGCCGCCCGCGATGCGCGAGCGGCGTTCTCGATTGATCGTTGATGCGGTCTCAGGCGAGGCGCACCGACTCCGCCTGCGGGCCCTTTGCCCCGGTGCCGACCTCGAACACGACGGCCTGGCCCTCTTCGAGAACCTTGTAGCCGGACATGTCGATCGCCGAATAGTGGACGAAGACGTCCTGTCCCTCTCCGTCGACGGTGATGAAGCCGAAACCTTTTTCAGCGTTGAACCATTTCACGGTCCCGTTCGCCATGAGTAACTCCCAGTTGCTGTGTTATTGCCGCACCAACCTTGTGCCTGTGCGGGGTCTACTGCATATGTGAGGATGCAGCCATCGTGCATATCGAGGCCGATCCGGATGGAGCGTACTGACCGCAAAATGTGTGACCAATTCCAGATAGTAATGAAATGGACCGCCAGGTCAACGGGTAAATGACCCGATATCGCGATTGCGTACAACAATTCAACGAGAATTAAACATTGCCGAAATATGCGGGCAGTTTCAGGCCCGATGACGACGTGTGTCCGCGAGATTCTGCCGGCGTCGTCACGCCACGTTCAACGGCAACGACGAAGCCGGCGACCGAGCCCTACGGGGCCGTGGTCGTGGGCGTGTAGTCGGTGCCGAGCACGATCGTGATGGTGGTGGCCTCACCGTCGGCTCCGGCATCCGGCGCCTCGGTCTCGGTCAGCAACTGGATGGTCGCGCCACCGAGCGCCTGAGCGAGCCCGCGGGCCACACCTTCCTGAGCGGCATCCCGGTAGTAGACGATGGTGGTCTCGACGTCGGTCGAGGTGGAGTTGCTCGGCGTGATGCTCTGCTCCCAGCCCGCGGCGTTGAGCTGCGAGATGGCCGTGGCGGCGAGACCGGCCGTCTTCGTGCCGTTGAGCACGACGATCTCGGCGTTCGGGTCGATGGTGGGCGCGGCGGTCGGCACCTCGCTGGCGGGTGCGGTGCCCGAGGCGACGGGCGTATCGGTGAACTGCACGCGGTCACTCAGCACGTTGATGGCTACGGCACCGATGGCCACGAGGAGGAGCGTGATGACGGCGGCGACCACGAACCCGATCCAGCCGCGGCGCTTCGCGGGCGCACGGTGCGCACCGACGCGTTTGAGGTCGCGCGGTGCTTCGTCGAACCGGTCTTTCGGGTAGCTCTGTCCCATGGCTTAGTCGTTGGTCCTCTGGGTCGGGTCAGGGGCGTCGCACCGGGCGACATCCGCTCGTCTCACAGGCTGCGCCGGGCACGTGCGTCGCGACGGGCGAGGCGTCGGTCGTGCAGGCGGCGGAGTCGGTTGACGAGCAACGGATCGTAGGCGACCGCCAGGGGGGATTCCAGCAGTGCGCCCAGCAACTGATAGTAGCGGGCCGGGCTCAGCGAGAAGGTGTTGCGAATGGCCTCGTCCTTGACGGACTGCTCGCGCCACGTGCGGTTCTCGAAATCGAGGATGGCTGCCGAGAGTTCGTCGAGTCGGTCTGTGGTGGTGCGAGCATCGTTTTGAGCTTGTGTCGACATCAGGCGGGCCTCCTCACGAGCGCCATACTATCCAGCGCCACCTGAGCGCCCGCTCACCGCTCGCGGCGTTTGTCGAAACGAGCGCTCAGAGAAACCGCAGCCACTGGCCGTGTGGTCCGGCCACGGCGAGGGGTTCGCCATCGAGGGCCACGATGAAACGACCCGGTTCGGATGCCGCAGCCCCTGCCCCCTCGATCCGCGCGAGTCGCTCGGCCACCGCCGGCAGCACGCGCTCCCCCTCGTTCGAGATCCACCGCACGCCCAGCCGCCGCACCTCCCGGGCGAACTCCTCGCGCCGCGCCGGGGGCAGGTACGCGAGCACCCCTGCCGTGACGACGACCGGGGTCGCGCCGGCCGGCACCTGCGCGACGAGGGCCGCGAGATCATCCACGGCGTCACCCGTGACGAGGAGCGGCGGGTCGCGGCGCACGATCTCGAGCGCCGCCTCGATCCGCGAGCGCCGCTCAGTTTCTTCGGGCCACAGGAGCGTCAGGAACCAGCGGATGTCTTCGGCGTCCCGCACGTCGATCGGCGCGAGATCGATACCGGCACGCCACGCGATGCGCGGCATGCGTGTCGGCAGCACAAGCGACGCTCGGGTCGCTTCAGCCGAGCCCTGCGCCGCATCCCGACCTGCAGGCACCGTCGTCTCGCTGGCATCCCTGGTGTGCTCGTCCCGATCAGCCGAGTCGAGTGCCGCGTCGTTTCGGCCCGCCGAGTCCGTGACCACCGTCTCCAGCACGACCGAACTGAGCCCGTCTTCCGGGTCGAGACGCCAGACACCGTCATCCGGGTTGAGCTTCTGAGCGCCGGTTTCCGCGTCGAGACGCCCGATGCCGTCATCCGGGTCGAGCATCTGAGCGCCGGGTTCCGCGTCGAGGCTCCGGACGCTGCTCGAGTTGGTCAATCGGAAGCTGTAGCGGTCCGGGTAGAGACACAGCCCGGCCGACGCCCCCACATCGATCAGAGCGAGCGGCCCCTCGGCCTCGTCGATCTGCGCCAACACCGGCAGGATGCTCGCGGTGCGGCCCGGCTCGTTCGTCTGAGTAGACCGGAGGCGCATCTCTTCTGCCACCCTCGACCAGTTCGAGACGACGAATCCGCGAAAGGCCGCGTAGGACGTGCCACCGTTGTCAGCGTCCGCACCCGCCGCAACCCGTGTTCCCACGTCGGCTCCGACCTCGCCGCCCCAGCTCGCCCCGGCCGTGGCACCGATCGTGGCTCCCGCGCTAGCCCTCTCCCGCGAGCTCACCGTCTCGCGCGGGCTCGGCACCTCCCGCGGGCTCGCCACCTCACCCATCCCATCGTCGGCCCCACACCACCGGGCGCTCGCGAACAGCAGATTGGGTTGACGCTTCTCGGGCGGCAACTCGCCCAGCAACTCGAGCACCTCATCGTCGGCCGCCACGCCCTCGGCCCAGGCGACGTAGAGCGGCGAGCGCCCCGCCGCCTCCTGCCGCGCGAAACGCTCGTACCAGGCGCGTGTTCGATCCATCCCGGCATCATGTCACGCGGGAACAATATTCAGCTCCGCCCGGTTTAATAGAGTGATCTGTCTATGACCGCAGGAGGCACCATGACTTACGAAGTAAACAAGAGCGACGCCGAGTGGCGCGAGAACCTTCCCGCCGACCAGTACGCCGTCCTCCGCGAAGCGGCCACCGAACGCCCGTGGACGGGTGAACTCCTCGACGAGGCCCGCTCCGGTCTCTACACCTGTGCGGCGTGCGGCAACGAGCTCTTCAAGAGTGGAACGAAGTTCGACTCCGGCTGCGGCTGGCCCTCCTTCTACGAGTCGGTCGACCCCGAGGCCGTCCAGCTCATCGAAGACAAAAGCCTCGGAATGGTGCGCACCGAGGTGCGTTGCGCCAAGTGCGGCTCGCACCTCGGCCACGTGTTCGACGACGGTTTCGGCACCCCCACGGGCGACCGTTACTGCATGAACTCGCTCGCCCTCGGCTTCACCCCGAGCGAATAAGTGACCGACCTCGTCGAGATCGTCGCGGGTCGGCGCTCCTGGTCCAAAGTGACCTCGGATGCTCCCACCCACGCCGAGCTCCTCCCCCTGGTGCAGGCTGCCGGCCGCGTGGCCGACCACTCCTCGCTCCGCCCCTGGCGCCTGATCGAGTTGCGCGGCGACGCCCGACTCGAACTGGCCCGGGCTCTGGGCAAGGCCGAGGGTTCGAGCAAGCCCTCGAGCAAACCGTTGAAGGCTCCACTCATCCTCGCCATCGTGGCGAACGTGAAGAAGAGCAAGGTTCAGCCCTGGGAGCAGGAGGCCACGGCCGCAGGCGTCGCACACATGATGAGCCTGCTTCTGCACGACGCCGGCTGGGGCGTGTTCTGGCGCACGAGCCACTACACACGCGCTAAGTCGGTGCGCAAGATGCACAAGCTGGAGAAGAACGAAGAGCTGCTCGGATGGCTGTATGTCGGCGGTCTCCCCGCTAACGCCCGGCCCGGCCGCCGCAAGCTCATCGACCCCGAGCAGTTCCTGCAGCCGCTGCATCCCCACGCTCTGGCCGGTGTGACAGCCAGCTCGGATGCCGACAGCGAGGACGAGTTCCACCCGGTGCCGGTTGCGCCGGCCGGCGAGAAGTCGAAGAAGACCAAGAAAGACAAGAAAAGCAAGAAGGACAAGAAGAGCAAGGAAGCCACATCGAGTAAGAACTCGAACGAGGCCGTGGCGCTCTAGCCACACCGTCGGCAGCTCGCACAGAGGGGCGCTCCATCACGGAGCGCCCCTCTGTGCGTGTCGCTATTACCGGGTGCGACACTTTCGGCGTGCGCAGTTACCAGGCGCGGCGCGTCCCGCGTGCGCGGCTAGCGGGTGCGGCGCTTCCAGCGTGCGCTCGCGATGACGACGGCGCACAATGCGAGAGCCGTCGAGCCGAAGGTCGCGAAGCCCAGGTGGGTGGCGTCGCTCGGGAAGATCACGTCGATCGCGATCGCGGCGAGAAGCTGACCGGCCACCGAGGCGAGCCCCAGCACGAGCACGCCCGTGTGTTGCACGAGCCAGGCGAGCGTCCCGATGAAGACGCAGCCGATCGCACCGCCGATGTAGAGCCACCATTCGGTCGGCAGCGACGAGGGCCAACCGACGAAGGACGAGTGGATGAGCATGGCCACGACGAGTGCCGCGGTGCCGACGACGAAGTTTCCGAACGTGGCCGCGAGCGTGCTCTGGGCGGCAACCTTCACGCGGCCGTTGACGGCCTGCTGCCAGCTGAGTCCGAGACCGGCGATGAGCGGGAGGATGAGCACCCACACGGGCACGGGTCCGCCGAGCTGTCCCGACACCGACCAGCCGACGGCGATGAGGGCGAGGATGGCCCCCGCGGCGCGCGGCACGGTGATGCGCACGACGCCTGTCGGGCCGAAACCGGCACGGTCGAGCAGGAGGCCGCTGACCGTCTGACCGGCGATGACCGCGACGCTGAAGAGGGCGACGCCGACGAGGGCAGCCGTGAGGCCCTGAGAGAGAACGAGTAAGGCGCCCGCGAGTCCGCCGAGAACGGTCCACCACGGCATGGTGCCGCTGCGCAGCATGCCCCAGACACGAGCGACACCGGCGCGGCCCGATCGCATGACGAGCAGGCAGACCATCAGGATGACGAGGCCGCTGCCGAACGAGATCGACGCCGCCACGAAACCGTCGCCCGCGCGCGCCGACAACTCGCCGTTGATGCGGGCCTGAGCCGCGATGCCGCCGCCTACGACAACGGCGATGAGAATGGCCAGGCCAGCCGGCAGCGGCTTCTTCGCGGCCGGAGCATCGCCCACGGCGGTCTCGGCTGCGGGAGCGGTTGCGGGGCTGGTGGCGGAAGTCGTGGCGGAATCCGTGGCGGACCGGTCCGCGTCCCCTGCTGCTGCGGAATTGTTGTCTGTCATACGTATCTGTCCCTTACGTCTTGTTCGCGCCGAGCGCGAGCGCACCGGCATCCGAGGACAACCGCGCACTAAGCCGAATAATGCCCGCGGCACTCCACCTGCCCGGCCGTCTGTCACCGGCCCGCACGTACTCAGCCCACACATGCAAAGACCCGCCGGTCACGGGGACCGACGGGTGTCTGCATTCTGTTGCTACATCTGAGCTGCCTGTCAGATTCGAACTGACGACCTGCTGTTTACAAGACAGCTGCGCTACCAGACTGCGCCAAGGCAGCAGCTTTGAAGCATCCCAACCTTATCGGATGGGGGCCGACCAGACCACTCGGTCGCCCGAGCGGCCCGGCCGAAACGCGCGCCTACGGGGCGGGAGTCGGAGCGGGAGTCTCGCTCGGGGCGGGAGTCTCGCTCGGCTCGGCCGTCTCGCCCGAGGTGGGCGTGGGGCTCGACGTGGAGTAGGTCTCGGAGGCCGTCGACAGCACGAACGCCTGGAACTCCTTGGCATCGGTGATCGAGCCCGTGTACTGCTTGTCATTCACCAGGATGGTGGGGGTGGCCTGCAGCTTCTCGAGCGACGAGTTGGGGATGGGCTCGCCGAGCGCGCGGTCGGTGGCGTTCTGCACCCACGACTTGTAGGTGAAGTCGTCGATGCACGAGTCGATCTTCTTGGCCTCGGATGTGCCGGTGTCGGCGACGAGCTTCTTGATCTGCTCGTTCGTCAGACCGGCCGTGCCCTCTTCGGGCTGGTTAGCGAAGAGCGCGTTGTTCAGCGCGGGCCAGTCGTTGGGCGAGTAGTTCGCGACGCAGGCGGCCGCGTTGGCGCTGCGCAGTGAGTATTGCGTGCCGGCCGACTTGCTCGTGAGGAAGGCGATGGGGTGGTACTCGACCGTGACCGTGCCGGACTCGGCCCAGCTCGTGAGCTGCTCGGCATTGGTGTCTTCGAACTGGCCGCAGAAGGGGCACAGGTAGTCGAGATAGATGCGGATGTTGGGCACATTCGGGTCGGTCTTCGTGGCCTGCGGCTCGGCGCCGGCGGCCAAAGCGTCGGAGGGCACGACCTTCATGTCCTGCCCGAACACGATGCCGTCGCTCGCCATGTTGGCGGGGCCGGGGGATGCCGGACGGATCGCCGTGGCGATAATGACGGCCACTCCCGCGACGATGGCGAGAACGACCACGACGAGTCCACCCTGCAGGAGGACGCGGTTGCGGCGGTCCTTCTTGCGCTGGGCCTCGCGCTGGACCTTTGCCTTCTCGCGCGCCGCTTCGCGTCGCTCGTTCTTGGAGGGACGGTGCCCGGGACCACCGATGCTCATGGATCCTCGCTCTATCGTGTTGGGGAGTCGCGTCGGCTCACGGGAAGAGCCAAACCTCACCGAGGCTACCTCTCCCATCTGGGAATCGTCCAAACGATGGCTGAATGTGGGAGCTGGATGACCGGCCACGGGGTGACCCCCGAACGTGGCATAATGAGCCCATCGGTGTCGCGCTTCGGCGTGCGCCGCGACAACACAACGATGTGTTCACCCGAACGGCCCCGGTCGCGCGGGTGTGACATCGACATCCATCACAACGGATCGTCCGGCACGTACCTGCCGGTGAAGGAGAAAATAATGGCGTCAGTAACGTATGACAACGCAACCCGTCTGTACCCCGGTGGCACGCGCCCCGCGGTCGACAAGCTGAACCTCGAGGTCGCCGACGGCGAATTCCTCGTTCTGGTCGGCCCCTCCGGTTGTGGAAAGTCGACGTCTCTTCGCATGCTCGCCGGCCTCGAAGAGGTCAACTCGGGCAGCATCCGCATCGGCGACCGCGATGTCACCGATGTTCCCCCGAAAGACCGTGACATCGCCATGGTCTTCCAGAACTACGCGCTCTACCCGCACATGACGGTCGCCGAGAACATGGGCTTCGCGCTCAAGATCGCCGGCGTCGGCAAGGATGAGCGCGCCACCCGCGTGCTCGAGGCCGCCAAGCTCCTCGACCTCGAGGAATACCTCAACCGCAAGCCGAAGGCCCTCTCGGGTGGTCAGCGTCAGCGTGTTGCCATGGGTCGCGCCATCGTGCGTCAGCCCCAGGTGTTCCTCATGGACGAGCCGCTGTCCAACCTCGACGCCAAGCTCCGCGTCCAGACGCGCACCCAGATCGCGTCGCTCCAGCGCCGCCTCGGGGTCACCACGGTCTACGTCACGCACGACCAGACCGAGGCCCTCACCATGGGTGACCGCATCGCCGTGCTGAAGGACGGTCTGCTGCAGCAGGTCGGAACTCCGCGCGACCTCTACGAGAAGCCCGAAAACGTCTTCGTCGCCGGCTTCATCGGCTCCCCCGCCATGAACCTCATCCAGGCCGACCTGGCCGAGGGCGGCATCGTCTTCGGTTCCTCCGTCGTCCCGGTCGACCGCGAGATCCTCTCGGCCACCTCGGCCAAGGAGGTCACCGTGGGCGTGCGCCCCGAAGACATCCAGGTCTCGACCGAGCCGGGCGTGGGCCTTCAGGTCACGGTCGACCTCGTCGAAGAACTCGGCGCCGACGGCTACCTCTACGGTCACGCCGACATCAACGGCAAGCGCACCGACCTCGTCGCCCGCGTCGACGGTCGCCTGCACCCCTCGGCCGGCGACACGGTCGGCCTCGTTCCGACGCCGAACCACCTGCACACGTTCGACATCGAGTCGGGCGAGCGCCTCAACAAGGCCGTCGTAGCCTAACGACGATCAGACGCCGGCCGGGTCCGCACAGCGTGCGACACCCGGCCGGCGCTATCGTTTAACGATCATGAGCGGTTCACTGAATATCACGGCGGCCACCGTCGACCCTGCCCTGCTAGACCTGCCCTGGAACCTGCCGCTCGACACCTGGCCGTCCGAGAACATCGCGTCGCTGCCCAAGGGCATCTCGCGCCACCTCGTGCGCTTCGCCAACCTGTCGGGCTACGTCATCGCCGTGAAAGAAACGACGAGCGAGATGGCCCGCGGCGAATACGACATGCTGCGCACCCTGCAGCGGCTCGACATCCCGTGCGTCGACCCCGTCGCGGTCATCACCAACCGCACAACCGACGACGGCGACCCCCTGCCCTCGGTGCTCGTCACGCGTCACCTCAAGTTCTCGCTGCCCTATCGCGCCCTGTTCTCGCAGCAGCTGCGGCCCGACACGGCCACGCGCCTCGTCGACGCCCTCGCCGTGCTGCTCGTGCGGCTGCACGTCATCGGCTTCTTCTGGGGCGACGTCTCGCTCTCGAACACGCTCTTCCGCCGCGACGCCGGGGCCTTCGCCGCCTACCTCGTCGACGCCGAGACGGGCAAGCTGTTCGACGGCGGGCTGTCCAACGGCCAGCGCGAGAACGACCTCGAGGTCGCGCGCGTCAACATCGCGGGCGAGCTCATGGACCTCGAGGCCGGCGGCCGCGTCGACGACGAGCTCGACCCGATCACGGTGTCGAACGGCATCGTCGCCGCCTATCGCTCGCTGTGGAAAGAGCTCACGGGGAGCGAGCAGTTCGAGAGTTCCGAGCGCTGGCGCATCAACGAGCGCGTCGCGCGTCTCAACGAGCTGGGCTTCGACATCGAAGAGCTGGCCATCAAGGCGAGCGCCGAGGGCACCCAGATCCGCATCCAGCCGAAGGTCGTCGACGCGGGTCACCACCAGCGGCGCCTGCTGCGACTCACGGGTCTCGACACGCAAGAGAACCAGGCTCGCCGTCTGCTCAATGACCTCGACTCCTACATGGCCACCATGCCCAACCCGAACATCGACGAAGAGATGGCCGCGCACGAGTGGCTCATCCGCGTGTTCGAACCCGTGGTCAAGTCCATCCCCCGCGATCTGCGCGGCAAGCTCGAGCCCGCCGAAGTGTTCCACCAGTTGCTCGAGCACCGGTGGTACCTCTCCGAGCAGCAGGGGCGCGACATCCCGCTCGCCGAGGCGCTGACGTCTTACATCACGAACGTGCTGCGGCACCGGCGCGACGAGGCCACGGTCATCGAGCCGCCCACGGGCACCATCACGTTGCCGGTGGATGTCGTGGAGGACGACGCTTCCTCCGACGACGGCGTCGACTGGCGCGAACTGGTCTGAGCTGACTGGACTGAGCGGGCCGATCTACCGGTCACGAAAAAGGCCGGCACGGGATGTCTCAGACATCCGTGCCGGCCTTTCGCTGTCGGTGAGGGTTAGCGGGTTCCCGCCGCGGCGCGCAGCTTCGAGATCTCGTAGAGCGTGACGCTCGCGGCGATGCCGGCGTTGAGCGACTCGGTGTCGGCGCCGATCGGGATCGACACCACCGCGTCGCAGTTCTCGGTGACGAGACGCGAGAGACCCTTGCCTTCGCTGCCGACGACGATGAGCAGCGGGCGATCGGCGAGAGCCAGGCCGGGCAGCGACACGTCGCCGTCTCCGTCGAGGCCGATCACGAAGACGCCCTGCTGCTTGAACGCCTTGATGGTGGCGGTCAGGTTGCCGGCCATGGCGACGGGCAGGCGTGCGGCGGCACCCGCCGACGTCTTCCACGCTGAAGCGGTCAGGCCCACCGAGCGACGCTGCGGCAGGATGATGCCGTGCCCGCCGAAGGCCGCGGTCGAGCGGATGATGGCGCCGAGGTTGCGCGGGTCGGTGATGCCGTCGAGCGCGACGAACAGCGGCGTCTGCGCGCGGCTGATGGTCTTCTCGAGCAGCTCCATCGGGTGCGCGTACTCGTAGGGCGGCACCTTGAGCGCCAGGCCCTGGTGCACCGAGTCGAAACCGCCCAGGCGGTCGAGCTCGGGCTTCATCACCTCGAGAATGGGGATGCCGCGGCCTGTGGCCATGGCCAGGACCTCTTTCACGCGGTCATCGAATTCGATGCGCGTGGCGACGTAGAGCGTGGTCGCGGGAATCTTGGCGCGCAGCGCCTCGAGCACCGAGTTGCGGCCCGTCACGATCTCGCTGTCGTCGGCCTGCTTCTGCTTGCGCGGCTTCTGGCCACCGGCGGTCGTCGGGCGGCCGCCGCCCTTCTTGGCCTGGGCCTCCTGCAGTCGCTGCTGGGCGATCTTGCGCTTGCCTGCGAC
The DNA here is from genome assembly GCF_052783725.1 of Okibacterium fritillariae. Lineage (NCBI taxonomy): Bacteria > Bacillati > Actinomycetota > Actinomycetes > Micrococcales > Microbacteriaceae > Okibacterium > Okibacterium fritillariae. The sequence goes on along the minus strand of NZ_CP199917.1, from coordinate 964,894 downwards.
GTGGTAGGTGCGGTCCTCGGCCTTGGGGGTGGGGCCGCGGCCTTCGAGCGCCTGTCGGCCGTTGCCGCCGGTGCCCTTGACGGCACCCTTCTTCATCTTGCGGACCGCGCCGGGGCGGCCTTGTTTGCTAGCCATCGATACTCCAATGTGCACCCGTGGGGGTGTCTTCTACGGTGATTCCCGCCGCGGCGAGGTCATCTCGGATTCGGTCGGCGGCGGCGAAATCGCGCCCCGCTCGTGCGTGTTCGCGGGCATCGATCAGGCGGGTGACGAGAGCGGCCAGCACATCGTGCGAGTCGTTCTCACCAGCCTGTTCCCATTCGGGGGCGAGGGGGTTGATGCCCAGGACGTTACTCATGGCCCAGACCTGGCCGCGCGCTTCGGCAGCCACGCGCAGGTCGTCGTCATCGATCGCGGCGTTGCCCGATCGAATGGTGTCGTGCAGAACGGCGAGCGCCTGGGGAACGCCGAGGTCGTCATCCATGGCCTCGCGGAACTCGTCGGGGATGCTCTCGGCACCCGTTCCGGCGAAACGCGTGCCGGCGAGCCGGCGGTCGGCGCGGCGCAGGAAGCTCTCGATGCGCTCGAGCGCGGCCTCGGCCTCGGTGAGCGCGTTGTCGTGGTAGTCGATGGTCGAGCGATAGTGCGCCTGGCCGAGGTAGTAGCGCACCACGATGGGCCGCGCCTGCGCCAGCAGGTCGGCCGCGTAGACCGAGTTGCCGAGCGACTTGGACATCTTCTGCCCGTTCACGTTGACGAGGCCGTTGTGCACCCAGTAGTTGGCGAAGCCGTGGCCGGCCGCGGTCGACTGGGCGAGCTCGTTCTCGTGGTGCGGGAAGCGCAGGTCGAGCCCGCCGCCGTGGATGTCGAAGTTCTCGCCCAGGTAACGACTGGCCATGGCCGAGCATTCGATGTGCCATCCGGGTCGACCGTCGCCCCAGGGGGACGGCCACGATGCGCTCTCGGCCTCGGAGTCTTTGTGCCCCTTCCACAGGGCGAAGTCACGGGGGTCGCGTTTGCCGCGCGGGTCGGCGTCGGCGGCCTGCTCCATGTTGTCGATGCTCTGGCGCGTGAGTTCGCCGTAGGAGGGCCAGCTGCGCACGTCGAAGTAGACGTCGGCCGAGCCATCCGTCGCGGGGTAGGCGTGGCCGTTGTCGATGAGTCGCTGGATGATGGCGTGCATCTGCTGGATGCTGGCGGTGGCGCGCGGCTCATAGGTGGGAGCGAGCACACCCAACGCGCGGTAGCCGGCGGCGAACTCGAGCTCCATGCGATAGGCGAGCGCCCACCACGGCTCGTGCTCGGTGGCGTTCTGCAGGACCTTGTCGTCGATGTCGGTGACGTTGCGCACGAGCGTGACGTCGTAGCCCGAGAAGTTCAGCCAACGACGCAGCTGGTCGTAGACGAGCGCGGAACGCAGGTGCCCGATGTGCGGCGAGGACTGCACCGTGGGCCCGCACACGTACAGACCCACCTTGCCGTCGACGATCGGCGTGAAGTCTCGAAGCGCCTGAGCCTTCGTGTCATAGAGTCGCATTCCCACTCCCTCAGACTACTGGTCGCGTCGAAGACGAGGCCCGGATGTCGGCGAGCAATGCCGTGGCGATCGCGGCCACGCCTTCACCCCGCCCGGTGAAGCCCAGGCCGTCGGTGGTCGTGGCGGACAGCGACACGGGTGCGCCCACCAGGGCGGACAGCAGCTCTTCGGCTTCGGCGCGGCGCGGCGAGAACCGGGGGCGGTTGCCGACGACCTGCGCCGTCACGCTCTCGATGCGGTAGCCCGCTTCGCGCACGCGCTCGACGGCCGCTTCGAGGAACACGCTGCCGTGCGCCCCGTCGAATCGCGGGTCGTCGGTGCCAAACATGCCCCCGATATCGCCGAGCCCCGCAGCGCTGAGCACGGCGTCGACGATGGCGTGGGCGACCGCGTCGCCGTCGCTGTGGCCCGAGAGACCGGGTTCGCCCGGCCAGTGCAGGCCCGCGAGCCAGAGCGGCTGGTCGTCGTCGAAGGCGTGCACGTCGATGCCGAGGCCCGAGCGCAGGGCGGGGACGGTGCGAGTGGGCGCGAGCGCGGCGGCGGCTCGCTCGGCGAGCAGGCGTTCGGCGCGCTGCAGATCCCAGGGGGTCGTGATCTTGAAGGCGAGCGGGTCGCCCGCGACGACGATCGAGGAGAACCCGTGGGCAGCGCAGAGTGCGGCGTCGTCGGTATGGTCGTCTCCCCCGGCGGCGTAGGCGGCCAGGATCTGCTCACGCGGGAATCCCTGGGGCGTCTGCACGGCCCGCAGCGCCGACCGATCGACGGTGCCCGTGATGGTGTCGCCGGCGTCGACGCTCTTGATCGTGTCGGCCACGGCCAGGCCGGGCACGACTCCCTCGCCGGTCTGCTCCACGATCTCGGCCACACGCTCGAGATGATCGGATGTCGCGAGCGCCCGTGCGGCATCGTGCACCAACACGGTCCGCACCGAGTCGAGCAGCAGCCCGAGCCCGGCGTGCACCGACTCCTGGCGGGTCGCCCCACCCGAGACGACGCTCACGTAATCGCGGGCGGCCCCGGCGGCGCGGAAGGCGATCTCTTCGGCCTCGGGAACGAGCGCGGCGGGAGCCACGACGATCACCTGGGCCGCTTCGTGCATGCCGAACACGCCGTCCAGGCAGTGCTCGAGGATGCTGCGGCCGGCCAGCTCGACGAACGCCTTGGGGCGCTCGGCACCCAGTCGCTGTCCGCTGCCCGCGGCGACGACGATGATCGCGCGAGCGGGAGCCGAGTCGGGAACGGCCGGTGATCCGGGTTCGGCGACCGTCGGTTCGGGCTCGGACGGTAGCTCGGATGCGGGATTCATGGGCCGATTCTAGGGGTGTGCACGACGAATGCCCGCCCCGTCTCCGGAGCGGGCATTCGTTCGAGGGTTAGGACGCGAGGACCTCGTCGAGGACGGTGGAAGCCGCCTCTTCGCTGGACTTCTCGGCGAGCGCGAGCTCGGAGATGAGAATCTGTCGCGCCTTTGCGAGCATGCGCTTCTCACCGGCCGAGAGGCCGCGGTCCTGGTCGCGACGCCACAGGTCGCGGACGACCTCGGAAACCTTGATGACATCGCCGGAGGCGAGCTTCTCGAGGTTGGCCTTGTAGCGGCGGCTCCAGTTGGTGGGCTCTTCGGTGAACGGCGCACGCAGAACCTCGAACACCTTGTCGAGACCCTCTTTGCCGATCACGTCGCGAACGCCGACGAGGTCGACGTTCTCTGCCGGGACCTCGATCACGAGATCACCCTGGGTGACGCGCAGCTTCAGATAAAGCTTCTCTTCCCCCTTGATGACCCTGGTCTTCACTTCGGAAATCGTTGCGGCCCCGTGGTGGGGGTAAACGACGGTTTCGCCAACCTCAAAAAGCATGGATATGTATCCCTTCAGCAACACCCAGGATACCACAGGGCCGCATACACTAAGGTTCGCCTAACCGCCGACTTCGACACGTCGCCACTAGGCTAAACTCGTGAATTGTTCTGCACTCGTGCGTCCCGCGCGCGACTGCCACCCGAGGCTCCGTGGAGGGTTTTTGTGAAGTCGCGTCTCGTCGCATCCGCTGTTCTGGCGGCCACCGTCGTCCTCGGCACGGCGGGTTGCAACCTCGTCGCACCGCAGGCCACCACCGAGATCCAAGATGTCACCGACGGTGTCAGCGGGTCGGTCGGCGATCTGCGCATCCGCAACGCCTTCGTCGTCTCCGACGATGGCAAGGTCGGCAACCTCATCGTCTCGGTCGTCAACCCGGGCGACGGCCCGCACGCCCTCGACATCCAGTTCGGCAAGGGTGCCGGCCGCGTGTCGGGCACCGTGACGGTCGACGGCAACTCGAGCCCCACCTTCGGCGACGAGCAGACCATCACGCTCACGGGCCTCGACGTGGCCCCCGGCGGCCTCGTGCCGATCTTCTTCCAGTACGGCACCGAGACGGGCCTCGAGCTGCTGGTTCCGGTGCTCGACTCCGAGCTGCCCGAATACCAGGACTACGCGCCCTCGAGCAGCATCGAGAACGACCGCCGCTCGGTCATCATCTCCTAGCCGCACACGTTCGACACACGAAGAAGCCCCCGCTCACTGAGCGGGGGCTTCTTCGTTGGCCGTGACGGGCGGCGTGGCTACGCCTCGAAGCGGTAGCCAAGCCCCCGCACGGTCACGAGCATGCGCGGCTCCGACGGGTTCTCCTCGATGCGCGAACGGATGCGCTTGATGTGCACGTCGAGCGTCTTTGTGTCGCCGAAGTAGTCGCTGCCCCAGACGCGGTCGATGAGCTGGCCACGGGTCAACACGCGCCCGGCATTGCGCAGCAGCAGTTCGAGCAACTCGAATTCCTTCAGCGGCATGCCGATCTCCGAGCCGCGCACGGCAACCGTGTGGCGGTCGACATCCATGCGCACTCCCCCGGCCTCGAGGATGGCGTCATCCTCTTCGGGGTCGGTCTGGCGACGGCGCAGCACGGCACGGATGCGGGCCAGCAACTCGCGGCTGGAATAGGGCTTGGTGACGTAATCGTCCGCCCCCAGCTCGAGGCCGACGACGATATCGACCTCGGAGTCCTTCGCGGTGAGCATGATGATGGGCGCCGTCGAGACGTTGCGGATCTGGCGGCACACCTCGGTGCCCGGAATGCCCGGCAGCATCAGGTCGAGCAGCACCAGGTCGGCCTCTTCGGCCAGGAAGGCTTGCACGGCGCTCGGTCCGTCTTCGGCGATCTGCACCTCGTAGCCCTCGCGTTCGAGCAGGTAGGCCAACGGTTCACTGAGGGCGGCTTCGTCCTCGACGAGGAGGATGCGGGTCATCGCGTTTCCTTTCGGATGTCGCCAGAAAGTTCCGGCACAGGTGTCACCTTCGACGCTTCGGGTAAACGGATGGTGAACGTGGAGCCGTGATCGACCTGCGACCAGACGCGCACATCGCCGCCGTGGTTCTGCACCGTGTGTTTGACGATGGCGAGCCCGAGGCCCGTTCCGCCCGTGTGACGGGAGCGCGCCTCATCCACGCGGAAGAAGCGCTCGAAGACCCGCTCGCGGTCCTCTTCGGGGATGCCGACGCCTTGGTCGGTGACCGAGACCTCGACGGCGTCATCCGCGTGACGCAGGCCAACACCCACGCGCGAACCGGCGGGCGAATAGTGGATGGCGTTGGAGATGAGGTTGTGCACCGCGACCACGAGCAGTGCCTCGTCGCCATAGACGTAGGCGTCTTTGGCGCTCTTCGCGACGAGCGTGACACCCGTCGCGTCGGCGGCCACGCGGTTGCGGTCGACGGCGGCGGCCACGACGCGCTCGAGGTCGACGAGGGTGGGCTGGTGCAGGGCATCCGCCGACTGCAGCCGAGAGAGGTCGATGATCTCGGCGGTGATCTTGGAGAGACGCTGCGCCTCGGCGCTCAGCCGGGCCGCGAACTTGCGCACCTGCACGGGATCGTCGGAGGCCGGCTCCAACGCCTCGGCCAGCAGACTCACGGCCCCGATCGGCGTCTTCAGCTCGTGAGAGATGTTCGCGATGAAGTCGCGGCGCACCTCGTCGAGGCGCACGGCCTCGGTGTGGTCCTCGGCGAGGAGCACGATGTAGCGGGTGCCGAGACGCGCACCGCGCACCTGCAGGTGGCGCACGGCATCCCCGAACCGGCCCTTGCTGACATCGACATCGGCGACCGCGGGTTCACCCGTTCCGCGCACCCGCGTGGCCAATTCGTCGAGCTCGGGATGCGCGAGCCGCCCGTCCCACACCAACCCGAGCGCCAGGGCACCCGGCGACGCCTTCACGACATTGCCGGACGGATCGAGCACGATGCCGGCACTCTCGAGCACGTCGAGCACCTGGCTCACGCCATCCGGAACCGTGGGGGCCACGACGTCGGCGACCTGCCGCCCACGCTGCGCCGCATAGTGAATCAGGTACATCAACCCGGCTCCGATGGCGAGGCCGAGCGCCAGCGAGACGAGCACCAACCAGTGGGACTCCATAGGACTAGATTAGAGGCACGCCATCCGGCCGGGCATTCCCGAGCAGCCTGGAGGGCGGTCCCGACCAGGGCATTTGGGGCGCCGTTCAGGCAGGCGGCACCAAACGTTAACCTTGGACCGGCACGCTGATGACAAAACGGTGTCATCGCAGAAAAAGGAGTTGCCATGCGCGAAGTCTTCCAACTGGAACTGGAAGAGGTGCAGGACCGGCTCGTCGCGATCTCAGAACTGGTCAGCATCTCGATCGATAACGCCACGCAGGCGTTCAATAACTCGAACGTGGCTCTCGCCGAGCGCGTCATCGAAGACGATCACCGCATCGACGAGCTGGCCATCGCCCTCGACGAGCTGGCGATCAACATCTTGGCGCGGCAGCAGCCCGTGGCCCGCGACCTGCGCATCGTCGTGAGCGCCCTGCGCATCAGCGCCTCGCTCGAGCGCATGGGTGACATGGCCGAGCACATCGCTCAGCTCGCCCGCTACCGCTTCCCTGAGAAGGCCGTGCCCAAGGGCCTGCGGTCCACGTTCGCCGAGATGGGTCGCCTCGATGTCGAGATCGCCCGCAAGCTGACCGACCTGCTGCGCACGGAAGATGTGAAGCTGGCCGAGGAGATCCGCAACGAAGACGACAAGGTCGACGAGCTGCACGTCAGCGTCTTCGACAAGGTCCTCGGCGAGACCTGGAAGGGTGAGCCCGTCGCCACCGTCGACGCCACCCTCGCCTCGCGTTACCACGAGCGTTTCGCCGACCACGCCGTGTCGATCGCCAAGAAGGTGCAATACCTGGCGACCGGCGACTGGCAGCAGCCGCTCGAGGCGTAAGCACCTCACGCTCACCGACGAAGGCCCCCCGGATTTCTCCGAGGGGCCTTCGTCATGCGTGCTGTGTGCCTGCGAACTACTTCTTGTTGCCCTGCGCGGCCACGGCGGCGGCACCGGCGGCGGCGGCCTCGGGGTCGAGGTAGGCGGCCGGCTCTACGGGGCGGAAGTCGGCGTCGAGCTTGTAGACGAGCGGGATACCCGTCGGGATGTTGAGCTCGGCGATGTCCTCGTCGGAGATGCCATCGAGGTGCTTCACGAGGGCGCGCAGCGAGTTGCCGTGCGCCGTGACCAGGACGGTCTTACCCGCGGCCAGGTCACCCGTGATGTCGGAGTGCCAGTAGGGCAGCATGCGGTCGATGACGTCTTTCAGGCATTCGGTGGCGGGGATGTCACCGTCGATGCCCACGTAGCGGGGGTCGTTGGCCTGCGAGTACTGGTCGTCGGCGTCGATGGGGGGCGGCGGCACGTCGAACGAGCGGCGCCAGGTCTGGAACTGCTCGGGGCCGTACTCGGCGAGCGTCTGCGCCTTGTCTTTGCCCTGCAGCGCGCCGTAGTGGCGCTCGTTGAGGCGCCAGGTGCGCTTCACGGGGATCCACAGGCGGTCGGCCGTGTCGAGGGCCAGGTCGGCGGTCTGGATGGCGCGGCTCAGCACCGAGGTGTAGAGGATGTCGGGGGTGAGACCCGATTCCTTCAGCAGCTCGCCCGCGCGCTTGGCTTCGGCGACACCCTGTTCGCTCAGGCGCACGTCGACCCAACCGGTGAACAGGTTCTTCTGGTTCCAGTCACTGTTTCCGTGACGGAGGAGGATGAGAGTGTAAGGCTCGGACATGCCTCCACTCTACCGGCGGCGACCCTTTCCGCGGCCCCGGGCGGCCGAGCCTTTGTGGGGCCTGTTTCCGCCGAGCGGCGCGTTCTTCTTCGAGGCGGCGCGCTTGCGATTGTTCTCGGCGGCCTTCTTCTCGGCGGCCTTGCGATCGGATTCCTTCTTGCCGGCGGCCTTGCGGGCGCTGGCCTCGCGGTCGGCATCTGACATCCCGTCGCGCGAGCTGTGGGCGGTGCGGCCGCGCACGATTCCCACGAAGGTCTGAATCTCGTCGCTCGCCCGTGAGCGCGGCCAGGCCAGCGCGATGGTGGTGGATGCTGCGCCGTCGAGCGGCACGGCGGCGACGTCCTTGCGGGCAAACAGTCGGGCTACCGATTGCGGCAGGACGGCGTACCCGCTGCCGGCGGCGACGACCTCCACGACATCCGAGTAGTGAGAGCCGGGCTCACGCTCGGGCATGTCCTCGGGGTAGTCGAGATCGGCCACGAGGGTCTCGTCGGCCAGGTCGTCCAGGCTGAGACGGGCGGCCTCGGCGAAGGCGTGCTCCTTGGGGAGGACCACGAACGGGAGCTCCTCGTAGAGCGAGATGAGGTGGAACGCATCGGGGTCGTCGATCGGCAGACGCAGCAGCACGACATCCGCACCGCCGTCTTGCCCCACGATCTCGGTCTGCTGCGCCTCGTCGACACGCACCAACTCGAGGGGCACGTTCGTGTGCCGCTCGTTCCAGACCCTGACCCACTTGGTGGGGGTCACGCCCGGCACATAGGCCACCCGAAAACGGATGTCTGCGCCAGCGGCTGGTGTCTCGCTACCTTCGGCCTGCGGCTGCATGGTTCGCCCTCCTGATGAGTGCTCCACTTTACCCAGGTTGGGGCGACGCGCCCGGCAGAGTAGCCTGGAGCCGTGAGTAGCGACAAAGAACAGACCATGAAACCGTCGACGGCGGCTAAGAAGCTCGGCATCTATCTGCCGGCCGCGCCCGAAGACTTCCGTGAGGGTCTGGTCACGCGCGCCCAGCTGAACGACCTGATCGAGAACCCGCCCGAGTGGCTCGTGCAGCTGCGCCTCATGGGGCCGCACCCGCGTGACATCGTCGCCCGCAAGCTGGGCATCTCGATCTCGGGCCTCGCGCGCTCGGGCACCGATGACGTGCTCACCACCGAGGACATCCAGGAGATGCTGCAGTCGCCGCCCGAGTGGCTGGTGCGCGAGCGCCAGGTGCAGGCCGACGTGCGCGCCGAGAACAAGCGCGTCAAAGACCGCGACGCCGAGCGCGCCGCCCGTCACGCCGCCGAATAGTCGGCCCTAGCCCCACACGGTGAGCGTCATGCCCATCGGCACCATCACCCGAGGAACGACGAACACCAATCGGCTTCGTCGTGTCGACCGGTACTTACAGGTCGCCCCCGCCTTGCGCGACGCCACCGACCCGCTCGTCGTCGACCTCGGCTACGGGCACAGCGCGAGCACGAGCCTCGAGTTGCAGCATCGCCTGCGCCGGGTGCGCCCCGACGTCGAGGTGCTGGGGCTCGAGATCGACCCGGCGCGTGTCGCCCTGGCGACCCGTCAGCTCGAGGCCGTGCAGCGGGGTGAGAGCCACTTTCGGCCAGACGCGGCCGTGTCTTTTGCGCGGGGTGGCTTCGAGGTTCCGACCCCCGCCGGGCGTCGGCCCGCGATCATCCGTGCGTTCAATGTGCTGCGGCAATACGACGAAGGTCAGGTTGCGGATGCCTGGGCGCTCATGACGTCTCGCCTGCAACCCGGCGGGCTGCTGGTCGAGGGCACGTGCGACGAGATCGGCCGTATCTCGAGCTGGGTGGATGTCGGAGCCGACGGCCCTCTGGCGTTCACGATCTCGCTGCGGCTGCGCGGGCTCGAGCGACCCTCGGTGGTGGCCGAGCGTCTGCCGAAGGCGCTCATCCACCGCAATGTCGAGGGCGAGCGCGTGCATGATCTGCTCCTCGACCTCGATCGGTTCTGGCAGTACAACGCCGCGCTCGATGTGCATAGCCCCGTGCAACGCTGGGTGGCCACCGTTTCGGGGCTGCGGAATGCCGGCTGGCCCGTGCTCGGGCGTGCCAGGCGCTGGCGGCTCGGCGAGGTCACGGTTCCGTGGTCGGCAGTCGCACCGCGCGACTGAATGTCGACTGCGCGCGTTCTCGGATGGGCTCAGAGCGGCGGAAGCAACTCGCGCGCCTCGGTCACCGGAACGCCTGAAGCCGCGAGCAGGTCGACGACCAGCGGGCGCAGCAGCAGGACCATGTTCTGCTCGGTGACGGGCGCCCCGGGCATGGCCTCGGCCGGGTCGAGGTGTCGGGCGAGCTGCCGGAAGGTCTGTTGCGCGACAGGAAGCTGCGAGATGTCGTCGATCGACTGCCCGAGCACCGCCACGCCGACGAGCACGCGCGAGAGCAAGTCGGCAAGGGCCGGTCGAGGTTCGCCGTCGACGATGAGGTAGTCGATGCGCCGCGTGACGACGCGCAGGTTGCGGGTGGCGAGGTCCATGCCGGACTGCAGCGTGCGCTGGCTCTCGAGCTGCCCGAGGTAGCGGCGCAGGAACGGCGAGATGCGCGCGATGGCGATGGCGGATTCGAGCGAACCGCGCCAATCGTCGACGACCGGCTGCGTGGCTCGCGCCCGCGCCAGGGCTCGATCGGCTTCACCCTGGTCGGCCAGGTGCAGCACCGACACGAGGCTCGTGAGCACTCCCCCGAATTCGTGGAACAGGCGGCGCGCGTCGCGCCGTGCGACGCGTCGCGGGTCACGCGGGATGAGTGCCGTGGCGAGCAGGGCGACGGCGCCACCGATGAGGCCGTCGACCGTGCGAATGAAGGGGCCGCCGGGCGGTGCCGCGATCAACATGACGAGCACGGCCTGCACGCCCGCGGCGATGGCGAAGGCGGCCGAGCCGGAGAGGAATCGGGCCACCATGAGGCTGAGGAACAGGGCGACGCCGAGCTGCCAGAGACCCTGCCCGAAGCCCAGGAGCAGGAGCTCGGCGAGCGCGATGCCGACCGACATGCCGACGGCGGTTTCGAGCACGCGGATGGGGCGGGCATCCCGCACGAAGCCGAGGCTCGACACCGTGACGGTGACGGCGAGAAGCGGAACCGGATGACCCAGGCCGTAGTGGGCGATGGCGTAGGCCGCGACGGCCGCGACCGTGATCTGCAGGCCGGCGGGAAGCGAGGAGACGAGGCGCTGCCACGCCAGGTCGAGACGCACGTGGCGATTCACGTACCGTGCCCAGCGCCCGGGCGCCGGCGGCTGCCCGCTCATCGACGACCGCTCAGCGCTTGACGGCGCCGAGCCTCGGCAGCCGCGGGATATCTGCGACGGCTCCGGCGTCAGAGGGGACGATCACTTCTTGTGCGGCCGCGATGCTCGTGTCGTCGGCGAACACGACGAGCGGGGCATCCGGTTTCACACCGCGTTTGATGACGGCGAGCGCGACCGGGCCGAGCTCGTAGTGCATGGTCGATGACGTGATCGCGCCCACGTCGAGCCACTCGCCCTGGCGCTCGGCCCGCACGATGGAACCGGGCGCGGGGAGCACGGATTCGGACCCGTCGAGGTGCAGCAGCACGAGGCGACGCGGCGGGTGCCCGAGGTTGTGCACCTTGGCGACCGTCTCTTGCCCGCGGTAGCAGCCCTTGCTGAGGTGCACGGCCGAGCGTAGCCAGTCGAGCTCGTGCGGGATGCTGCGCTCGTCGACCTCGCTCGCGAAACGCGGACGCCAGGCGACGATGCGCAGCGCCTCGGCGGCGAGGCTGCCGGCGGCGGGGAAACGTGTGGCGATCTCGGGGAGCTCGGCACGCGGGACGAGCACCTCGGCCCAGGGAAGATGTTCGCCCGGGTGGTCGCCCTGGGCGTATTGGTGGCCGCCGCGTGTCACGCCCGTCCACGGGTCGCGCCACACGAGGGGGACACCATTGGGGTCGGCGATAGGCAGGCTGGAGTCGTTGCCAACACTGGCCCGGTCGTTGTCTTCGGCGACGTTATTGTCTGAGGCGATGTCATTGTCGCCGCCCTCGGCGCTGACCGCGAGGAAACGGTCGCCGACGACGCCGATCGTCGCGAATTCGGCCGTGCGGTCTTCGGGCTCGACGCGCAGCATGAAGCGCATGCGTGTGAGCCACGCGAGCACCGGTTCGGCTTCGGACGCTTCGACGAGCAGCCAGGCCGTGACACCGTCGTCGATCAGCTTGGCGGCGTGCTCGACGCGTCCGTTCTGGTCGAGGAACAGCGTTTCGGTGGCTTCGCCGGGGGCGAGCCGCGTGAGGTCTTGGCTCGTGATCGAGTTGAGCCAGGACAGGCGGTCGGGGCCCGTGACGGAGAGCACGCCGCGCGACGACAGGTCGACGATGGCATTGCCGGCCTCGAGCGTGCGCTGCTCGATGGTGGGATTGCCGTAGTGCGAGGGAACGCCCTGGTCGCCCGCGCCCTCGAGGAGGACGGCCGCGTTGAGCGCGAAGAACGGGGAGCTGCGGTCGGGCTCGGCGGGCTGTGGCTCCACCGGCGAGAGATCGTCGGACATCGGGTTTAGTCGACTTTGCCGAGTCGACCGGACGCGTGCGTGCGCAGGTCTTGTCCGAGCGCCGCGATGTCCCAGGCCCAGAGCAGGTGGTTGTCGACGAGACCGTAGAGACGGGTCGCCGCCGCGTACTCCTTGGCACCGGCCGTGCGCATCACGGCATCCGTCGACAGGTCGACCCGGGGGCCCTTGACCTGACCGAGATAGAGCTCGGAGACACCACCGGGGTGCACCACCGAGACCTGCAGGTCGAAACCGCCGTCATCGTTGCGCAGGGATTCGACGGACTCGGCGTCGGCGAAGGGGCGCGGACCGGTGCCCGGCAACATGGCCGGCCCGGGATCGCCCTCACCCAGCGCGCGATTGAGGCGCCAATAACCCGATTCGGCCACGAGGGGCGTGCGCTCGTCGTCGAGCAACCAGGTATAGGAGTTGTAGTTCAGGTAGGGAAGGCCGTCGTGGCTGAAGCTCACGCGCTGACCGAATTCTCGGCTCACCGATTCTTCGCCGACCTTGTAGTCGATGACGCCGGTGCCCTCCCAGACTCCGATCAACCACGACAAAGGAACGAGCTCGGCCGGAAGGTCGGTGGGGATTTCGATCATGTGCGGAGGGCTCCGATCAGCGCTGGCCGCGGAAGAGGTTGTAGAGCACCACGACCGAAACCCAGCCGATGGCGAGGCTGGCGAGACCGAGGAGACCCACGTAGAAGAGTTCGAGTGCGAGCATGCGATAAGTCTAGCCGAGGCATCCGACATGGCCAGAGAGCACGGCCAGAAACACCCGACGCGGGGGCTAGATGTAAAGGAGCGTGAAAATGCCCGCCGCGATCGACAGGATGATGAGAGCCCCGGCAACGCTGGCCGACACCCGCGCGATGAAACCGGTCTTCTCGGTCGTGCCCAGCTGGATGCAGAAGGTGAGCAGCGCGCAGGCGGCGAGCGCCAACGCCAACCACGAGAACCGCAGGGCCGGGTCGACGAGGACTCCGACCACGATCGCCAAGACGACGGCGGCGACCCACACGCTGACGATTCCACGCCAGGCGCGTTTCGGGGTGAGGGTCATGTCGCTCATGCATCCATCTTGCCGGAGTCCCGCTCCGGTTGCAGCCGAACCGACCCGGGAAAGCCCTTCGCGGCGCTCTGCGGATGAGCAAAAGGCCTGAGCGGCCCTCGGATCGGTGCGCCCCGCGCGTGTCGCTAAGATACATACAGCTATCACTGGAGGAACCCGCGTGGCGCAACTGTTGATCCTGACCTCTCAGGTCAACCACGACGTATTGCCGTCGTTGGGGCTTCTGAGTCACCGAGTGCGCCAAATACCCGCCGAACCGGCACAGCTGGTGAATGCGCCCAACGCTGACATCATCATGGTCGATGCGCGCCGTGACCTCGCCGGCGCCAAGTCGCTGTGCAAGATCCTGACGACGACCGGCATCGGTGTTCCCCTCCTCCTCATCCTCACCGAGGGCGGGCTCACGGCCGTCAGCGCCGACTGGGGTGCGGATGACGTCATCCTCGACTCTGCCGGCCCCGCCGAGGTCGATGCGCGCATCCGTCTGGCCATCGGGCGGCAGGCGCAGGAGCACACCGCCACCAAGATCCAGACCTCCGGTGTCGTCATCGACGAGGCCAGCTACTCGGCCAAGGTGCAGGGCAAACCGCTCGACCTCACGTTCAAAGAGTTCGAGTTGCTGCGATTCTTCGCCACGCACCCGTCTCGGGTGTTCACGCGCGAGCAGCTGCTCAGCGAGGTGTGGGGGTACGACTACTTCGGCGGCACACGCACGGTCGACGTGCACGTGCGACGCCTGCGCGCCAAGCTCGGCGATCTCGAGCAGCTGATCGGCACCGTGCGCAACGTCGGCTACCGCTTCAACGTGTACGAGGAAGACGATGCGCCGACTGACGCTGCGCGTTCATAACCTGACCGACCCCGATGTGGCCGACGTGTTCTGGCGCATGGTGCGCCGGGCCGAGGCCGTCGACGGGCAGCCGCCGTTCAACGATCAGGCCCTGGTCGACGTGCGGGCGGGCAGTCGCACCCTGATCGCACTCGTCGAGCCGAACGACGATGAACCCGGCGACACCATCATCGGCGCCGCCATCCTGGGGCAGGGCGAGCTCGATCTCGTGCTCGATCCCGAGTGGCGGGGCGTCGGCTTCGGCGGCGCGGCCCTGACAGGACTCTTGGGGAGCGCCTCGCCGCACCTCACCGCGTGGTCGCATGGCGATCATCCGGCCGCGCGCGCTCTGGCGGAGTCGCATGGGTTCAATCGCGTGCGCACCCTGCTGCAGTTGCGCATGCCGCTCGGTGATGGGGGTGCTGCCGCTCCTGACTCTGCATCCGCATCCGCATCCGCATCCGCATCCGATAGTGTCACTATCCGCTCGTTCGACGCCGACACGGATGCCGAAGCATGGGTCGCCCTCAATGCACGGATTTTCGCCCACCATCCCGAGCAGGGAAAGATGACGGTGGCCGACCTCGCGGCGCGCCAAGGCGAGGACTGGTTCGACGCCGGCGATTTCCTGCTTGCCGTCGACGAAGGTGGCGAACTGATCGGCTACAACTGGCTCAAGGTCGAGGATGACCTGGGCGAGATCTATGTGCTGGGCGTCTCGCCCGACGCTGCCGGCCGTGGCCTCGGGCGCACGCTGACGAATGCGGGGCTGGCCCGCCTGCGCGACCGCGGGGTGTCGACGGCCGCGCTCTACGTCGAAGCCGACAACGAGCCCGCCGTGCGCCTCTACCGCTCGGTCGGATTCGCCGACCACACCATCGACGTCCAATACCGTCGCAAAAGTTCTCCACAGACGACTTCTGCACAGGTTTAATCGTCCGTTCACCGACACCGTCGCGAGCCGGGTGCGCGCGGTGCAATGATGTTCAGATGGCAGCAATAGACGTAGTGAACGACGCGGGTCTCGGCGACGACGACGACTTCGACGAGGCAATCGAGACCGACGACCCGGCGCTGCCCGAGGGCCGCTACCTCGACCGCGAGATCAGCTGGCTCGCGTTCAACCAGCGCGTGCTCGAGCTGGCCGAAGACGAGACCATCCCGGTGCTCGAGCGCACCAACTTCCTCGCCATCTTCGCCACCAACCTCGACGAGTTCTTCATGGTGCGCGTGGCCGGGCTCAAGCGCCGCATCCTCACGGGGCTGGCCGTCGCCAGCAACGTCGGGCGCGCGCCATCCGACATCCTGAGCGATATCTCGGGCACCGCTCACGACCTGCAAAACCGGCACGCCGCCGCGTGGGAGAACCTCGTGCGCCCTGCCCTGGCCGAGGCCGGCATCACGATCGTCGACTGGTCGAGCCTCGACGAGGGTGACCGCTCCCGCCTCACCGAGTACTTCCAGCAGCAGGTGTTCCCCGTGCTCATGCCGCTCGCGGTCGACCCGGCGCACCCGTTCCCCTATATCTCCGGCCTGTCGCTCAACCTGTCGGTGCGCGTGCGCAACTCGCGTTCCGGTCGCCAAGAGTTCGCGCGCCTCAAGGTGCCGCAGATGCTGCCGCGCTTCGTGCCCGTCGAGCTCGTGGCCGGTTCGGGCGCCATCCGCTTCATCGCCCTCGAAGACCTGATCGCCAACCACCTGGGCGACCTGTTCCCCGGCATGGAGGTGCTCGAGCACCACGTGTTCCGCGTCACCCGCAACGAAGACGTCGAGATCGAAGAAGACGAGAGCGAAAACCTCATCCAGGCGCTCGAGAAAGAGCTGCTGCGCCGCCGCTTCGGCCCGCCCATCCGCCTCGAGATCACCGAAGACATGGATGATGTCACGCTCGGCCTACTCGTCCGCGAACTCGACATCACCGAACAAGAGGTCTACCGCCTGCCGGCGCCCCTCGACCTCGGCGGACTGTTCTCGTTCTCCGACCTCGACCGCCCGCAGTTGCGCTACCCCAAGCGGCTCCCCACCACCGCCCTGCAGTTGCAGCCGTCCGAACCCAACGGCAAGGCCGATATCTTCCAGGCCGTGTCCGAGCGCGATGTGCTCGTTCACCACCCCTACGAGTCCTTTGCCACGAGCGTGCAGGCGTTCCTCGAGCAGGCGGCCGCCGACCCCAACGTTCTGGCCATCAAGCAGACGCTCTACCGCACCTCGGGCGACTCCCCCATCGTCGAGGCCCTCATCGACGCGGCCGAAGCCGGCAAGCAGGTTTTGGCACTCGTCGAGATCAAGGCCCGATTCGACGAGCAGGCGAACATCTCGTGGGCTCGCAAGCTCGAGAAGGCCGGCGTACACGTGGTCTACGGGCTCGTCGGGTTGAAGACGCACTGCAAGCTCGCACTCGTCATCCGCCAGGAGAACGGGCGCCTGCGGCACTACAGCCACATCGGCACGGGAAACTACAACCCGAAGACCAGCCGCATCTATGAAGACCTCGGCCTGTTCACCGCCGACGATCAGGTGGGCAAAGACCTCACGCGACTGTTCAACGAGCTCAGCGGCTATGCCATCGAGAAGAAGTTCAAGCGCCTCCTCGTGGCACCCCTGCACCTGCGCAAGGGCCTGCTCAAGCGCATCGAGCAGGAGCGTCGCAACGCCGAGGCCGGCAAGCCCAGCGGCATCCGCATCAAAATGAACTCGATCGTCGACGAGGCCATCATCGACGGCCTCTACCGCGCCAGCCAGGCCGGTGTGCCGATCGACATCTGGGTGCGCGGCATCTGCAGCCTCAAGCCGGGGCAGGCCGGGCTCAGCGAGACCATCCGCGTGCGATCGATCCTCGGCCGCTACCTTGAGCACTCGCGCATCTTCTCGTTCCACAACGACGGAGACCCGCAGGTGTTCATCGGCAGCGCCGACATGATGCACCGCAACCTCGACCGACGCGTCGAAGCCCTCGTGCGCCTCACCGACCCGGGCCATCTCGCCGAGATCGAGCAGCTCTTCGATATGGCCGTCGATGACAAGACGTCGTCGTGGCATCTCGAATCCGAGGGAACATGGACGCGACACAGCGTCGATGAGGCGGGCCAACCGCTCACCGACCTGCAGGATTGGCTCATGGTGAAAACGAGCCGCAAGCGCCGCGCCCGGGTTCGACGATGACGGGCGCCGTCTACGCCGCCGGTGCCGTGTGCTGGCGATACGTCGACGGCAAACCGATGATCCTGCTGATCCACCGCACCGCTTACGCCGATGTGACCCTGCCGAAGGGCAAGGTCGACCCCGGCGAGTCTCTGCCCGAGACCGCCGTGCGCGAGATCGAAGAAGAGACCGGTCTCGCCGTGCACCTCGGGGTGCCCCTCGGCATCACGCGGTACGCGCTGCGCAGCGGCCGAGAGAAGGTCGTGCACTATTGGGCCGCGCAGGTGTCGGACGACGCCATCCGCCGGTCCACCTTCGCACCCAACCACGAAATCGCCGCGCTCGAATGGGTCACGCTCAAGAAGGCCAAGAGCTACCTCACCTACGAGCACGACAGCGAGATCGTGCGCACGTTCGAGAGCCTGCTCGACGACGGCGTCTCCGAAACCTTCGCGCTCATCGCGCTGCGCCACGGCAAAGCCGAACCGCTCGCGGCCAGCGACGGCGGCGACGAAGACCGGCGCCTCACGCCGCGCGGCCTCAAGCAGGCCGCATCCATCGTGGGGCCGTTGCGCGCCTTCGGGGTGCGGCGCATCATCACGAGCACGGCCGTGCGCTGCGCGACGACGGTCGCACCGCTCGCCGCCGCCACGGGCATCGCGCCGAAACGCACCGAGCTGATCAGTCAACGCGCGCACGAAGAGGGAACGGGCGACGTGCGCCACGTGGTCGGCAAACGCGTCCGCAGCGGCAAGACGGCCGTGTTATGCAGCCACGGACCCGTGTTGCCCGAGATCATCCGTGAGATCGCGTTGGCCACGGGAAGCATCCCCGGTTCCTATCTGAGCGAGGCGGCCGCGCTCGAGACCGCCGCCTTCTCTGTCGTGCACCTGAGCGCCACCAACCCGGCGTCCGGCATCGTCACGATCGAAACGCACGTTCCGCGCGTCTGAGTTCGCGGCCTCGTTCTCGGCGCGAACCCGAAAACCCCGGAAACACGCGGATCGTCGCGTTCGGCCAGGCACGAAGTTGACCGGTCGTTTACCGTCCGTTTACCGGGCTGAGGGAGTCTCGTTAAAGCAGCCGCTTAGCGTGACCATCGAGCCTGCACCGGCTCGTCCTCACACATAACGAATGGAATCTACGTGAAGCTCTCGAAGCTCGGACGCATCGCGGCCGTCGCCGCGGTCGCCACCATCGCTCTCACCTCGTGCGCCTCGAACGAAGGCGGCACCGCGCCGGACTCCTCCAGCAGCGCCTCCAGCCTCTCCGGCGAACTCGTCGGCATCGGCGCCAGCAGCCAGGGCAGCGCCCAGGAAGCTTGGATCGCCGGATTCCAGAAAGCCAACCCCGAAGTCACGGTCAACTACGACCCCCAGGGCTCCGGCGCCGGCCGCGAAAGCTTCATCAGCGGCGCATCCGCCTTCGCCGGTTCCGACTCCGCCCTGAGTGACGACGAACTCGCCGGCACCTTCGCCGGTTGCGCGACGGACAGCAAGGCCATCGACATCCCCGTCTACATCTCCCCCATCGCCGTGATCTTCAACGTCGAGGGCGTCGACGAGCTCAACCTCGACTCGGCCACGCTCGCCAAGATCTTCAAGGGCGACATCACCACCTGGAACGACCCGGCCATCGTCGCGCTGAACCCCGACGCGAAGCTGCCCGCCGGCAACATCACGGCCGTCCACCGCTCGGACGACTCGGGCACCACCAAGAACTTCGCCGACTACCTCAACAAGACGGCTCCCGACGTGTGGACCGAGAAGCCGGCCGACCCGTTCCCCTACAACACGGGTGAAGGCGCACAGGGCACCACCGGTGTCGTCGACGCCGTCAAGAACGGTTCGGGCACCATCGGTTACGCCGACGCCTCGCGCGCCGGTGACCTCGGTGTCGCCAAGATCAAGGTCGGCGAAGAGTTCGTCGGCTACACGGCCGATGCCGCTGCCGCCGTCGTCGCCGAGTCGCCCGCCGTCGAAGGCCGCGCCGACAACGACATCGCGATCGCCCTCGACCGCAAGACCACCGACCCGACCCACTACCCGCTGGTTCTCGTCTCCTACGCCATCGCTTGCGACAGCTACGAAGACGCCGACCAGTCCGCACTCGTGAAGGCCTACCTCGGCTACATCACGAGCGAAGAGGGCCAGAAGGTCGCCGCCGACTCCGCCGGCTCGGCTCCCCTGTCCTCCGACCTGACCGAGAAGGTCACCTCGGCCATCGACAGCATCAAGTAACACCCCCTGTGCTCCCCTCGCCTGCCACACCGGCACGCGGGGGGAGCACACAGGCGTTTCCGGCGCCGAACGCTCCACCGCAGCATCCGCACCACCTGAATCACCCGCTCCATCCGCTCCACCCGCTCTCTCCGATACACCGCACGATCCCCGCATCGCCCACCCGACACCTACGTGAGGTCACCTGCAGATGACGACACCGACGCTCGACCGGAAGAAGGACGCACCCGTCGTGCGCACCGGTGACCGCCTCTTCCGCGGCAGCACGCTGACCGCCGGCATCCTCATCCTCGTCACCCTCGCCGCCGTCGCCATCTTCCTCGTCGCCGAGTCCATCCCGGCGTTCACCGAGGACCCGGCCAAGATCAAGGGCTCACCGTCGAGCTTCTGGGCCTACGTCGGACCGCTCGTCTTCGGCACCATCTGGGTCGCCTTCATCGCGCTGCTGATCGCCGTGCCGCTCTCGATCGGCGTCGCCCTCTTCATCACGCACTACGCGCCCCGCCGCCTGGCCCAGACCCTCGGCTACGTCGTCGACCTGCTCGCGGCCGTGCCCAGCGTGGTCTACGGCCTGTGGGGCATCTCGGTGCTCGCGCCGGCCGTGCAGCCCATCTACTCCTGGCTCACCGACAACTTCGGCTGGCTGCCCTTCTTCGCCGCCCCCGTCTCGGGCACCGGCCGCACCGTTCTGACCGTCGGTATCGTGCTCGCCGTCATGGTGCTCCCCATCATCACCGCGCTCTCCCGCGAGATCTTCCTGCAGACCCCCAAGCTGCACGAAGAGGCCGCGCTGGCCCTCGGCGCCACCCGCTGGGAGATGATCCGTATCGCCGTGCTGCCCTTCGGCCGCCCCGGCATCGTCTCGGCCTCGATGCTCGGCCTCGGACGCGCCCTCGGCGAGACCATGGCCGTCGCCATGATCCTCTCCCCCGGTGCCTTCATCACCTGGGCGCTCACGCAGTCGCAGAACACCAACACGATCGCCGCCAACATCGCGCTCAACTTCCCCGAGTCGCACGGCCTCGACGTCAGCGTCTTGATCGCGACCGGCCTCATCCTCTTCGTCATCACCTTCGGCGTGAACTTCATCGCACGCGCCATCGTCGACCGCCGCAAGGCCTTCTCGGGAGCGAACTAATGGTTGCCACCACCGGAACGTCACTTCCCTCCACCCTGACGGCGGGCAAACTGCCGAAGATGGTGCCGCTGTACGTGCTCCTCGGAGCCCTCGCCGTGGTCACCCTCGTCTTCGTGCTCATGGGCGCCCCGAACGTCGCCGGGATTCTCGTGGTCGGCGTCATCGTCTACGGCGTCGCCCTCTACGTGCTCTCCCTCGCCATCGAAGGATCGCGTAAGGCGAAAGACCGCCTCGTCACGATTCTCGTCGTCTCGGCGTTCCTCCTGGCGCTCATCCCGCTGATCTCCGTGGCCGTCACGACCGCCATCAACGGTGCCGCCCGCTTCGACGTGCCGTTCTTCACCGAATCGATGCGCAACGTCGTCGGCGCCGGCGGTGGCGCCCTGCACGCCATCACGGGCACGCTGCTCATCACACTCGCCACGGCGATCATCTCGATCCCCATCGGCATCCTGACGGCCATCTACCTGGTCGAATACGGGCGCGGCGCGCTCGCCCGCGGCATCACGTTCCTCGTGGACGTCATGACCGGCATCCCCTCGATCGTCGCCGGTCTGTTCGCCTACGCGCTGCTCTCGCTGTTCCTCGGCCCCGGCATCCGCCTCGGCATCGGTGGCGCCATCGCGCTGTCGGTCCTCATGATCCCCGTGGTCGTGCGCTCCACCGAAGAAATGCTGAAACTCGTCCCCAACGAGCTGCGCGAGGCCTCGCTGGCCCTCGGTGTGCCGAAGTACCTCACCATCATCAAGGTCGTGCTGCCGACATCCATGGCCGGAATCATCACCGGCTCGATGATCGCCGTGGCCCGCGTCATCGGCGAGACGGCGCCCCTTCTGCTCATCGCCGGTTACACGCAGAGCATGAACTACGACCTGTTCAGCGGCCGCATGATGACGCTCCCCGTGTTCGTGTACAACCAGTACGCGATCCAGGGCGTCGACTCGCAGGCCTACACCGACCGCGCCTGGACCGGTGCACTCGCCCTCATCCTCATCGTCATGGCGCTGAACCTCATCGCGCGCCTCGTGGCCAAGATCTTCTCGCCGAAGATCGCCCGCTAGCCGGCCACCCCACCATCCCGCAATCCACACACTCCTCGAACCGAACCCGAAGAAACGAGCCCCGTGTCTAAGCGCATCGAAGTCAAAGACCTCAACGTCTACTACTCCAACTTCCTCGCCGTCGAAGGCGTGGGCCTGACCATCGAACCGCGCACCGTCACGGCATTCATCGGCCCGTCCGGATGCGGCAAGTCCACGTTCCTGCGCACGCTCAACCGCATGCACGAGGTCATCCCGGGCGCCCGCGTCGAGGGCGAAGTGCTCATCGACGGCGACAACCTCTACGGACCGGGCGTCGACCCCGTGCTCGTGCGCCGCCAGGTGGGCATGGTGTTCCAGCGCCCCAACCCGTTCCCCACGATGTCCATTCGCGACAACGTGCTCGCCGGCGTGAAGCTCAACAACCGCAAGATGTCGCGCTCCGACGCCGACGACGTGGTAGAGCGTTCGCTGCAGGGCGCCAACCTGTGGAACGAGGTCAAGGACCGCCTCGAGAAGCCCGGCTCCGGCCTCTCGGGCGGACAGCAGCAGCGTCTCTGCATCGCCCGCGCCATCGCCGTGCAGCCCGACGTGCTGCTCATGGACGAGCCCTGCTCGGCTCTCGACCCGATCTCGACGCTCGCCATCGAGGACCTCATCGAGCAGCTCAAGAACGAGTACACGATTGTCATCGTGACCCACAACATGCAGCAGGCCTCGCGCGTCTCGGACCGCACGGCCTTCTTCAACATCGCCGGAACGGGCAAGCCCGGCAAGCTCATCGAATACGACGACACCAACACCATCTTCACGCAGCCGTCCGTGCAGGCGACCGAAGACTACGTGTCGGGTCGCTTCGGATAAATCTTCGGCTCGCGCTGAGCGGATGCCGTCGTCCCCCTCGTGAGGGCGGCGGCATTCGTCGTTCGTGGCCGTGCCGACAGGGCGCCACCGAGCACGCCGCTCGTGCCCCGCGCCGTTCGGCAAGAAGGGATGCGCAGCCGTGAACGAGAAATGCCGCCTCCCGGGGGGGGGAAGCGGCATTCTCAGAGCGTAAGTTTGCGCGCTCGTGCTCTCGTGCGGCGCCAGCTCGCGGTGGCAACTAGGCCGTGGGGATCGCGATCACGGGTTGGGTGGTCGGCTGCTTCGAGCCGCCCGCCGGTTCGACCGTCACGCCGACCGTTGCGCCGGCGGTCATCTCGCCGTCGAGCACCGAGTAGGTGTGGCCGGAGTCGGGGATGGTGAAGAGACCGGCCGATATCGGCGAACCCTCGCCGTCGATGTACCAGAGCTCGTAGACCTTGTCGTCAGGCAACTGCTCGAGTCCGTTGACGAGCAACACCGACTGGCCGATGTTCTCGGACCAGACGAGCGTGGCGGTCGACGACTCGCCACCGTCGTCATTGGCCGTCAACGGCACCGTCGAGCGCTGCACGTCGGGCTGGGCGTTGATAGATGCGAGCGCCAGCGCCTGCTGCACCTGGTTCCCGTTGTTTAGCATGCCCGTGAGGGAGCTGGCGCCGAGGAAGACGGCGACGACGGCGGCCGCTGCCGCGAGGAACGCGACGGGCTTCTGGAACCAGCGCGCCTGCGCCTTCGACTGTGCGGACGAGGCGGGCCGTGCGGCGGTGGGACGCGACGCGGTCGAGCCCGATGCCCCCGACTGCCCGGCGGCCTGAGCGGACGTCGAGCGACCCTCCGGGGCAGACTGCGGCGAACCGGCAGCGTGCAGCGGACGGACGGGAGCGATTGCGGCATTGTCGGGGGCCGAGTCGGTGGCTGCGGCATCCGATGCCTGGACGACCTGCGGAGTCACAGCCGAGCCGTCGCTCTCGCGTTTCTGCGCCGACGAGGAGACCTGCTGGGCAGAACCGTCGGCCGGCGCGTCTTCGGGAGCGATGGCGGGGAGCTGCGGCGTGACGGCGATGAGCGCCATCAGATTGGACTTGAGCGCCGGCGTCGGCTGCACCTCGAGGGAGGCGAGACCCAGGCGGGCCGCGGTGTCTTCGAGTTGCGTGGCCTCGGTGCGCGCTTCTTCGCGCTGGGCGAGGTACTCCTCGTAGCGGTGTGCGTCATCGGCGTTCAGCGCGCCGAGGGCGTAGGCCCCCGCCAGGAGGGAAAGGTCGTTGTCGTTGTCGGTCATGAGGCCACCCCCAATTCATCTCGTAGTCGGATCATCCCGTCACGCAGACGGGTCTTGACGGTGCCGAGCGGCACGCTGAGGATCTCAGCCACTTCGCTCTGGCTGTATCCCCCGTAGTACGCCAGCGTGACCGCTTGACGTTGGAGTTCGGTGAGACGGGTCAAAGCCGTCTTCACTTTTGCATGTTCGATACTGATCTCCGCCTGTTCGGCGACCTGGTCGTACGCGGTGTCGATGTCGCGGATGCCGATCTTCACGTCTCGATCGCGCCCGGCCTGTGAGGCTCGAACCCGGTCGATGGCGCGGCGGTGAGCAATCGTCATCATCCAGGATGTCGCAGCACCCCGGCCTTCTTCGTACCGCGTCGCCGTCTGCCAGATCTCCAAGAAAACTTCTTGGGCAACCTCTTCGGATTGGGCGCTGTCGATGAGCACGCGCCGGATCAAACCCAGAACGCGCGGAGCGAGCATGTCGTACAGCTCGGAGAACGCGGCTTGATCGCCGCGCGCCACCCGAGCAAGCAGCTCTTCCGCGGAAGAACGTGAGACGAGATCGAAACTCTCGTCAGACTCTGAAGGTGGGGCCACAGTGTCTAGCATCTCAGGTCCATCCTCCTTCCGCACATCGACAGGCGGTGGGGAGCAGCTCCGCCAGGTACCGCTCCCCACCTTGGGGGGTGAGGGACAATCACCCCCGATGCTGTCGCGCTGAGAACGAATCCTCAGGCGACTCCCTCCGTGACGTCGGCCAGCGACGGTGGAACACCGTTCACGCGGCGCGCACACGGATGGGGGCTCGTGACCGATCGACGGAGCGCGACGCGGGCTGCGTCGGTCACTCGCTTTACGTGCTTCGATCGGGTCATGCAAGGGGTTCGGCGCACGGCGCGGATCGGATTGGTCGGATCTGGGAAATATCCGAGATCGGCTGGCAATCAGCCGGGCGACCTGCCACGCGGCACCGTCAGAGGCGAACGGATGCCTGCAGAGACGAGAAATGCCGGGCCGCAGAACGCCTCTCGGCGCGAGGCCGCTCAGAGCGGCGAATATTGGAGCCCGGGGTTACTGCGGCCCGGCGAGAAACAACTCTAACAAAATCCGGCGGGGCCGGAGCGGTGTTCGCGGTGAGCGAGTGCCACGCCGTGGACGCTTGACAGTCGCGCGGCGCGGAGGGTGCCTCCGTCAGTCGAGCGACTCGGAACGCCACAGCTTCGCACCGCTCGCAAGGTCTGTGGCGAGATGGGAGAGGCGCGACGCACGGGTGGTGAGAACCGTCGCGCGCTCGGGCTCGGTGGGCTCGGAATCATCCGCGACGCTTGCGCAGCCGGCCGAGGACACCCGACAGAATGCGGCGGCCCGTTCGAGCGCGACGGCGAAATCGCCCGTGTAGACGCCGCGCAGGATCTCGTCGGCCAGGACCGTGATCTCGTCGGGACCCGTGGGCATGGACGCGCCGGCGACGACCGGGTCGATCGAATCGATGACCTCGGTGCCCCGCTGGAAGAAGAAGCTCGACGACGTGGGGTCTTGTCGGATCATGAGGCGCAGCAGATAGATGCGCCACAGCACGCCCGGCAGCGTGCGCGGAAGCGCGCGGGACCAGAGCTCGGCGATGGCATCGATACCGTGCTGGTCGGTGTAGGCGATGAGGCGTTCGACCGTCTCACCGTCGGGGTCGGCGCGCACCCGAGCCAGCAGGGCGTGGGCGGTTTCGTGGGCGACACGGCTCGTCACGGCGGGATCGACGCCGCCCTGCATCCCCTCGAACACGAAGCCCGGCACCTTCACGGGCTTGTGGAATTCCTCTGACATGGTTCTCCCCTCGTGTTCGAAGCACTCCCTGGAACACGGTAAGTTATTACGTGTTGGGCCTGTAGCTCAGTTGGTAGAGCATCGGACTTTTAATCCGCGGGTCGTGGGTTCGAGCCCCACCGGGCCCACCACGAAAACAGCCGGTCGAGAATGAATATTCCGAACCGGCTTTTTTCATGCCCGCTGTGCTGCGGCGCCCGCGACAGGTGGGGGTGTGTGGGCAGGGGGCGCTGTGTCAGTACGACGTGGTCATGTACTTGTCGAAGCACTCGTCGCTGCAGCAGAGCATGCCGCGTCGGGGGACACGCTTGCGGCAGCGGGCACACTTCATGCCGGCATCATGGCGCAGCCAGGACGCTATTCTCTGGATCGAGGGCGTGGGCATGACATCAGTTTATGTCCTCCTTTTGGTGGACAAGGGGGGTATCCCCTCCAAATGGGGGTTTACCCCAGTTCTGGGGAACGCGGGGACCTGCCCCAGTATGGATGACGCGCGAGACTCTCGGCAGGGTCTTCCACCCGATCCCTACATCGACTCGAGGCCGTCTTCGTCGTAGAACTGGCGTTCGCCGCCCGATCGGTCGAGGTAAGCGACCGCGCGCGGGCGGGCGAGAGCGTCAGCTCGACGGTTGAGACTGGAGATGGCTGCCGACGTATCCGGATCTTCGATGTCGGAGGTTTCGGGCATGCTGACCAGTTCGCTGGCCGGCCCGATGACCAGTTGCACGGGCACCATGTCGCCACGATCACCGACAGCCGGTATTTCGACGGTTTCCGCTTTCTGTTTCAGGCCCAGCGCGGCCACGAAACGAAGAAGCGCGTCCGCGACGCCGTCTGTCGTCAGGAATGAGACACCTGCATACGAGACTCGTTTCATGTCCCCAGTGTCTGTGGCGCTCCTGCGAGGGACAAGGGGTTGCGATCCCAGAGGGCCAGGAGTACCGGGGGTCTCAGTAGGAGTACGGAGAGATACCGAGATCGGGCGGGCCGTGGCGTGCGACCTGCGGCGGAGATGACGAAGGAGGAGACCCGTAGGTCTCCTCCTTCGTGCGCGGGCTGTGTTGTCGCGGCCCGCGTTGGCGTGTGGGTGCCTCTAGCGCGCGGAACGGCTGTTGAGGAAGTGCACCGGGATGGCGATCGCGAGCGAGACGGCGACGATGCCGGCGAAGAAGACGAGGCCCTGGAAGCTGGTGAGGGTGATGGCGAGACCGAACAGGTACATGCCACCGACGAAGAGGATGATTGCGAGAACGAAAGCCATGCAAGCATTCTAGCCGTGCCGGCGGGGTGTCGATACGCTCGGCCGGCGTCGGTTCATTGGAAATTTCGCGACCGCGTGCGCGCCTTCAGGCTGAGGCTTTCGAGCTCGTCGGCGACGAGGTTGATGATGCCGTCGTCGGAGCGCTCGAGGATTCCACGCACGATCATGGCGGGTGCTTCGCGCGCGACCCGCAGGTAGCGTCGCCATACGCCGACACTGCAAATCACGTTCATCAGCCCCGTCTCGTCTTCGAGATTGACGAAGGTGATGCCGGATGCCGTGGCGGGACGTTGCCGGTGCGTGACGACCCCGGCCACCCGCACGCGTCTGCCGCTCTCGGCGCTGCGCAGTTCTTCGGCCGAGAGGATGCCCTGCTGCCGGAGGTCGTCGCGCAGGTGACGCACGGGATGGTCGTCGGGCGACACTCCCGTCGACCACAGGTCGGAGATGACCTCCTCTTCGGCAGTGAGCAGGTCGAAGAGTGGGGGTTGCACGTCGACGAGGCTGCCCGCGAGCTGGTTGGGGCGTTCTTGAGAGGCCTGTTCGGCTTTCCACAGAGCCTCGCGACGTTCCAAGCCCAGCGACCGGAACGCACCCGCCGCGGAGAGGGCTTCGAGCTGCGGCGCCGTGAGCCCCACTCGGCGTGCCAGATCGTGCATGTCTGTGTAGGGCCCGCCGCGTCGGCGTTCTTCAACGATCTGAGTGGCTTTGTTCAGACCGATCTTGGTGACGCTCGCAAGTCCCTCGCGCACGGCGTAGCGGCCGTCGCGGCGGTGCACGGTTGCATCGAACGGAATCGAACGGTCGAAGGGGGGAACGGGTGGTTGTTGAGCCTCGCAGCAGGCGTCGAGCCCCGTCGCTCCCGCCGGCCGGTCGTCGTCGGGGTCGAGCGGTTCGAGCGTGGCGTGCGCCTCTGACCGTTGGATGTCGGGGCGGTGCGTGATCACACCGTGACGACGGGCATCGGCCACGAGGGTCTGCGGCGAGTAGAAGCCCATGGGTTGAGCCCGTAACAGGGCGGCGAGGAACGCCGCCGGGTAGTGCAACCGCATCCAGGCGCTGGCGTAGACGATGAGGCCGAAGCTGATGGAGTGGCTCTCGGCGAAACCGAAGTTGGCGAAGGCTTGAATCTTGCCGTAGACGATGTCGGCGTCCTCCCCCACGATGCCGTTGCCTGCCATTCCGACGTAGAGCTTGGTCTTGAGTGACTCGATCTTCTCTTCGCCGCGTTTGGAACCCATGGCCCGCCGCAGCAGATCGGCGTCTTCGCCCGTGCATCCACCGACCACCATGGCCATCTGCATGAGCTGCTCTTGGAAGAGGGGAACGCCGAGGGTGCGTTCGAGCACGGGCTCGAGGGCGGGGTGCAGGTAGGTGATGTCTTCGGCCCCCGTGCGCCGACGGATGTAGGGGTGCACCGCGCCGCCCTGGATGGGGCCGGGCCGCACCATGGCGATCTGGATCACCAGATCGTAGAAGCGCCGCGGAAGCATGCGCGGCAGCATGCCCATCTGCGCGCGCGATTCGACCTGGAAGACGCCCACCGAGTCGGCGTAGCAGAGCTGGTCATAGACGGCGGCCTCTTCTTTGGGCAGGGTGGCCAAGGTCCAGCGTTCGCCGCAGAACTCGTCGGCCAGGTCGAAGGCGTATTGCATGGCGGCGAGGATGCCGAGGCCGAGCAGGTCGAATTTGACGAGACCCATCCACGCGCAGTCGTCTTTATCCCACTGCAGCACCGTGCGGCCGTCCATGCGGCCGTGTTCGATGGGGCTGACCTCGCCGACGGGCCGGTCGGTGAGCACCATGCCGCCGGAGTGGATGCCGAGGTGGCGGGGGAAACGCAGCACCTGTTGCGCCAGATCGACGACCGCGTCGGGGATGTCGTGGTCTTCGCTCGAGGCGACGGCACCCCAGCGCTCGACCTGTTTCGACCAGGCGTCTTGCTGCCCGGGGCTGTGGCCGAGCGCCTTGGCCATGTCGCGCACCGCGAACTTGGGGCGGTAGGTGATGACATTGGCCACCTGCGCCGCGTTGAAACGGCCGTATCGCTCGTAGACGTGCTGGATGACTTCTTCCCGACGATCGGAGTCGAAATCGACGTCGATATCGGGCTCTTCGTCGCGCATGCTCGAGAGGAATCGCTCGAAGGGCAGGCCGTAGTAGATGGAGTCGACGGCCGTGATGCCGAGCAGATAGCAGACGGCCGAATTGGCCGCCGAGCCCCGCCCCTGGCAGAGGATGCCGCGGTTGCGCGCGAAGTGCACGAGCTCGTGCACGATGAGGAAGTAGCCCGGGAAGTCTTTCTGTTCGATCACCTCGAGTTCGCGTTCGATGCGCGTGCGCACCTCGGGCGTGAGGGTGCCGTAGAGCTTGTCCGCGCCCTCCCACGTGAGGGCGCGCAGCCAGCTCATGGGTGTGTGGCCGGGCGGCACGTCTTGTTTGGGCAGCCCGGGGCTGACGCTCTTCAGGCGGAAGCCGAGTTCGTCGGCGTAGCTCACGGTGCGGGCGACGGCGTCGGGGTAGCGGGCGAAGAGGCGCGACATCTCGCAGCCGGAGCGGAGGTGGGCACGACCCGTTGCGGGCAGCCATCCATCGAGCTGGTCGAGGCTGCGTCGTGCGCGCACGGCGGCGAGCGCCTCGGCCAGACGGTGTTGCTCGGGGGCCGCATAGTGCACATTGCCCGTGACGATCGTGGGCAGGTGGAGTTCGCCGGCCAGCACGGCGAGCGCAGCGTTGGCGGCACTGTCGGTGGGGTGTCCGTGGTCGGTGAGTTCGACGACCACGTTGTCGGGGCCGAAACGGTCGACGAGCCGCCGCAGTTCGAGCCGTGCGGCATCGGCGCCGGAGCGTTGCAGGGCCGAGCGGACGGTGCCCTTGCGGCATCCGGTGAGCACGAGCCAGGAGCCCTCTGCCGCGTCGGCGAGATCGTCGAGTCGATAGCGCGGGCTGCCCTTCTCGGCGCCGTCGGCGAGCTGCGCCGTGGTGATGGCGCGGGAGAGCCGGTGGTAGCCCTCTTGTCGGCGGGCCAGCACGAGCAGGTGGTGGCCCTCGGGATCGGGTTCGCCGTTTTGCGGGGCCGTGAGTTCGAGCGAGAGCTCGGCGCCGAAGATGGTGCCGAGACCCGGGTGCGCCTCGGCGGCTTCGGCGAGACGCACGGCGCCGTAGAGGCCGTCGTGGTCGGTGAGCGCAATGGCGTGGAGCCCGAGCCGCACGGCCTCTTCGACGAGGGCTTCGGGCCCGGAGGCACCGTCGAGGAAGCTGAAGTTCGAGTGCGCGTGCAGTTCGGCATAGGGCACGACGGGTGCGCGCCGCGAGGCGTCGAAGGGTGGGATGCCGGCCGCATCGGGCGTGTAGGGCTGCCGTTTGCGCGACCATCCCGGGCTGTCGCCACCGTCGGCACCGAGGGGCACCGGGTCGGGGCGGCTGAGGTCGGTGAGTTTCTTCTCGAACTCGGACCAGGGAATCGGGGGGTTATGCCATCCCATCCGGGACTCCTTTCTGTGGGGCTGCGTGCGGGGTTCGGCGTGCGGCGTGCGGCGTGCGGGTCAGTCGTAGAGCGCCTCGGCCCACCACTCGTGTTCGGCGAGGATGAGCAGCCAGGCTCTGCCGAGTGCGTCGACGAGTTGGAACCGGTTGATGCTGCGGGCGCCGTCCTCCCACCAGCGTTCGGACAGCGGCCACGGCCCCGACCAGGAGCGGACGGGATGCTCACCGCTGCCACCCGATCGCTCGCCGATGCCCGCCGCGAAAACCACCGGCTCCCCCGTGAGGATGCCGCGGCCATCGACATCGACGAGACGCCCGCCCGCGTCTCTCACGAGCACGGGGACCGGGGCCTCGAAGACGGTCGACGGCAGCGGGCCCGGCACACTGCCCGGCCACGGCAGCTGCCGACGCCGGGCCAGCTCTTTCTCGCCACCCGGGGGCAGGTCGCCCCACGGCACGAGAACCGACCGGGAGCTGAGCAGACGCCCGCCCGTGAGCACCGCCGTGACGACGCCCTCGTGCCCCAGCATGCTCTGCACCCGCGAGAAGCCGTGGTGGATGCTTTCATCGGGGCCGCCGCCCCACAACCCGTCTTCGTGGTTGAGCGCGCGGTCGACGCTCTCGGGCGACACCGAGACGCTGACGACGGGGGCTGCGAGACCCGCGTCGATGCCGTGCCCACCCTGCAACTGCCAGCGCACGCGGTCGAGGACATCGGATGCCGTGAACCAGCGGGGATGCAGCCACGTGCGGCCCGTGCGGCGCCCGTCATCGGTGTGCACCTCGACCCGGATGGCGGTGGCGACGAGCCGGGCCTCGGCGATGGTCGCGACGAACCGCTCGGCCGTCTGCCGGAATCCGAAGGCCACCTGGTCGACGCGGTCGAGCGGAGTCTCGAACTCGACGCGGCAGTCGAGCTGCGGCGGGGGCACACGCGCCGTGACGTCTCGCCCGTCGAGCCCCGCCGCCAGCCGGTGGCAGAATGCCCCGTCTTCACCGAATCGATCGCGCACGCTGACCGGGTCGAGGGCCGCGAATTGTGCGAGCGTGTGCACCCCGAGCTGATGCAGCAGCGGATTGAGCTCGGCCCGCCCGAGGAGCTCGACGGGCAAACCGGCCAAGAATTCTGCCGACCGGCCGGCGGGCACGACGCGCACCATCTCGGTGCCCGGCACGCGCGCCGCCTGTTCGGCCGCGAAGATGCCGTCGGCGATGCCGATGCGCGCATCGTGGATGCCGAACCGCGCGAGGGTGTCGATGAGCAGCTCACCGGCGCTCTGCTCACCCCCGTAATAGCGGCTGGGACCCTGCGCACGAATGGCACACATCCCCGCGCGCAGGACCTGGATGCCCGGCACGACCTCTTCGAGCGCGAGGATGATGGGCTCGAACGCGCGCGCATCGACAGCCGGATCGTAGGCCTCGACGATCAGCTCGGAGCACCGCGATTGCGCCTCGCGCACGCGGAGCCCCCGGCGCACGCCGGCGGCTCGCGCCGGCAGCGAGCACGCGAACACCTCACCACGCTCGACCAGGGCGATGGTGCTGCCCTCGCTCGACAGCGCCCCCGCGCCCATCTCGCGGCACCACGCGGCGATGGGCCAATCGGGACACCAGACGATGAGCGTTCGCGTGGGGGTGGCCCCACTCACGGCTGTCATGAGACGAGCGCGCGCAGCGGCGCGACCTCGGGCTCGCGCACATCGTGCGCCGCGGGCGACTGCTCACGCAATGGCACCGACGCGGGCGACTGCTCGCGCAATGGCACCGACGCGGGCGACTGCCAGGCCGCGGGCACGCGTTCGGCACGACGCAGGCGCCCGTCGGCATCGGGCAGGAACAGCGAGGCCGAACGCGGCCGACCGGCGCCCGCGCGGGCGTTGACCGTGACCGTGACCCGGCGCGCCTGCAGATGGCCGCTGCCGGCATCGAGCCCCACCCACTCGCTGCCCGAGACGCGCAAGGTGGCCTCGGATTGCGGCCAGTCGCCGAGGGCGATGAGGGTGGACCCCTTGCCCCGGAGGCGAGCCCCCAAACGTGACACCTCGGCAGGAGCGACCCGGGCCGGCGGAACGGCGACCACGACGCCCACCACATCGGCGACGGCCGCGGTGACGGTGAGCCACTGATCACCGGGATCGGGCACGAACACGAGCCGCTCGAGGTCGACACCCGCCGCGGCCGCGGCCTCGACGCCGAACGAGGGCATGCCGACGACAGCGCACCACACACCGGCCGCGCTCGGCGCCGCCATCATAGCCGTGGCGAGTGCCACCGAATCAGGAACCGAGTAGGCACTGCCCGCCCGGAGCGGGCCACCCAGGAGGCTGGCGATCTCGGGCGCTGTCGGTAGTCCGTGCGAATCTACTCGTGTTCGTTGCATGCCCCGGATGCGCGCCTGAAGCTCGGCCACCTTTTCGGCGGCCGAACCGGATGACGCGACGGCAGGGCTCATGGGTTAAATGTTCGAACATGTGTTCGAAGAAGTCAACGTGAGAGCAAAAAGTTTTACCGTTTACGGCGTGTCGCGTCGAGGCACGACGGTGGCGCCCGAAAAATCCTGAGCGCCAGCAAGTTCACCGCCCGTGCGGGGTGGCGCTGCCGACGAAAAATGGGCGCCGGTTATTCGGCCGGCCACCAATAGATCGACCCACCATCACGACCCTGGAAGCCGAAGGAGCACTGGTAGACCTCGACGATGGTCTGCGACTCGAGCACGACGCGGTTGCCCTTGGGCGGCTGGCTCTCACCCGGGACGCAGGACGGGTCGACGATCGTGTCTCCGTGCCACGTGGCCACATGCACGCGCGGGTTGGCCAGCACGCGGATGTCGCGCGCATTGTCAGGCAGCTGCTCGGGGAGTTTGCCCGATTCGATGAACGCCGTGGCCTGCGCCTTCGACGTGAAGTACTCGAATGTGCTCTCGCTCGAGCATCCGATCACGGACACACCGATAATCGCGCCAACGACGGCCGCCGACACGGCCTTTCTTACCCGACTCATACGCTCCCTCTCCCCAGTGACAGTGTGGCAGAACGCGCCCGAGAGCCGCGGAAAACGGGGCAATCGAGACCTACCCGTTGCCTCAGGGGGCTTTTTGCGACAGTCGCAGAAACGCGCCGCCGCCGTCTCATCGCCATGGCCCGGCGTCGGTGGTCGGCGCTAGGCTGGAACGCGTGAGCGTACCCCACCTGAATGGCGTCCATCTGGTCGGTTCCATCAACCTGCCAGACGCCCAGACGACCTTCCGCACCGTGGCCGAGAGGCTAGGTGCTCATGCCGCGCGTCTGCCCGACGGCGAGGTCGGCGAGCGCTTCCACTGGATCCTGTTCCAGGGCGCCAAATTCGAACAAACGTCCGGTTTGCACCGGGTGGGCGCCGAGCCCTTCCTGGTGGCCGGGTTCGATCTGCGCCCCGTCGACATCGACGAGGGTGTCGACCCCGATGACATCGAGTTCGGCCCACTGGGGTATGCCGACGCCGCGATCGCCAGCTATTCGGCGTTCACGGCCCTTCGTGAGAGCGGCGAGATCGGGCCCGGCATCAGGTTCCAGGTGAGCCTGCCGACACCGCTCGCCCCGCTCACGACGTTCGCCGTGCCATCCGCTCAGCCCGCCCTCTACCCCGCCTACGAGGCAGCGCTCGCGCGCGAGATCGAGCAGATCACGGCGGCGATTCCCGCCGAAGACCTCGCCATCCAGCTCGACCTCGCCACCGAGTTCGCCTTCATCGAGCAGGTCAGCCTGGGCGGGGGGCCACTCACGCCCTGGTTCGCCGAGGCGGGTGCCGACGCCGACAGCATCATCGCCGGCTGCGTGGTCGCCGCGTCGCGCGTCGCCAACCTGGTTCCGGCTGGCGTGCAGCTGGGCTTCCACCTCTGCTATGGCGATGTGGCCGAAAAACACTTCGTCGAGCCATCCGACACCGCCAACCTGGTTGCCGTCGCCAACGGGCTCACCACCGGCGTGACCCGCCGCATCGACTGGCTGCACCTGCCCGTGCCTATCGAACGCGACGACAGCGACTACTTCGTGCCGCTGGCGGCGCTGAACCTGCGCGTCGAGACCGACCTTTTCCTGGGTGTCGTGCACCACGAAGACGGCGTGGCCGGCGCCCGCCGACGACTCGAAGCCGCCGAGCCCGCGCTCACCACGGCGGGAATCCGCCACGTGGGCATCGCCACCGAATGTGGCTTCGGTCGCGGGCCCGAAGAGCGCACGGTTCCGCTGCTCGACCTGCACGCCGAGATCCTCTCGACACTCGGCGCGAAGAACTAGGCTCTGCCGCAGCCGCAGCCGCAGCCGCAGCCGCAGCGGCCGACGCGGCGTCGCTCGCGCGACATGCGCGCGACCACTCTCTCAGCCGCGCACCGAAGCGACACCGCGACAGCTTCCACAGAGGCGCGCGATCCAGGCGGCAACTCCCGGACCGCGCGCTCAGTCTGCGACGACTCAGACCGCCGCGAAACCGTCGGCGCGCACGCCCCACGTGGCCTGGAACGTCTCGCCGGGGGCGAGGTAACGCACGTCACGACCCGAGTTGAAGGCATCCGTGGGTGCCGTCATGGGCTCGATCGCCACGGCGGTCGACTGACCCGGGTACTTCTTGGTCGTGAAGACCTGCCAATAGGGGAAATTCTCGTCACCCCACACCGTGACGACCCGGCCGTCGTCGGCCGCCACCGTGTGCTCGGTGACACCATTCTCGAAGATCGCCTGACCGAAACCGTCGTCCAACACCAGGCCACCGAGACGGCGACCCCCGCGCAGATCGTATTCGGTGCCCTCGACGGGGACCTCGCCGGTCGGCAGCAGACGCTCGTCCACCGTGAAACGCGTCTCGCAATTGAGCGTGACGGTCAGATCATCCGGGTCGACGTCGCCGATCGTGACGTAGGGGTGCGTGCCGATGCCCGTGGGAGCCGTGCCCGTGCCCACGTTCTCGATGGTGTGCGTGACCTCGAGGCCCGCGTCGACCAGGCGATAACGCACCGACGTGTCGAGCAGGAACGGGTAGCCGTGCTGCGGGTAGACCGTGGCCGACAGCGTAACCGAGTCGTCGGTCTGCTCGGCGACGTCATAGGCCGTGAAACGGAGCAGGCCGTGGATGGCGTTCTGCTTGTCGGGCTCGGTGAGATCGAGCTGCATCTCTTCGCCCTCGAGGTCGTATTTGCCGTCGCGGATGCGGTTGGGCCACGGCACGAGCACGATGCCGCTGCCGTAGGGGCGCTGCACACCCTCGTCATAGGGCGGCACGATGTCGATGCCGTTGACGCTCAGGCGACGGATGCCGGCACCCACCTGGGTGATCACGGCGGAGACCGTGCCGGCCGAGGCCTGGCGGGTCAGAACGTATTGGTCGCCGGTGACGGCGCGCGAGTGGGTCATCTTCGTTCCTCTCGGGGGTGTGTATCGAGCGTAGCGGGTGGATGCGGCGGCGCGAATTAGTGCGTGATCACGCGCACGCCGCGCGCCGCGATCTGGTCGACCAGCGCAGCATCGGCCTGGTCGTCGGTCACGAGCAGGTCGACATCGTCGAGCGTGGCGATGCGGCCGAGGTGCACCTGGCCGAGCTTCGCCGCGTCGGCGACGATGACCACGCGCTCGGCCGCGCCCATCATGAGGCGTTTGACCTCGGCCTCGGGCAGATTGATGTTCGTGATGCCGCGTTCACCGTCGACGCCGTTGCAGCCGATGAAGGCGAGGTCGGCGTGCAGCTGATCGAGCATGGGCGCGGCAAATGGCGCCACGAGCGAGTGCTGGCGGGGCCGCAGCGTGCCACCCGTGACGATGACCGTGAAACGCGGGATATGCGGTTCGAGGGCCAGCGCGACGGTGAGGCTGTTGGTGATGACGGTGAGATCCGTGAGGTCTGCTCGGGCGGCGAGTGCCCGGGCGACCGCGAGGCCGGTGGTGCCGACATCCACGATCACGGTGTTGCCCGAGCGCACGAGCGCGGCCGCATTGCGCCCGACCCGCTCTTTGCCCGCGGCGGATGAATTGAGTGCTTCTTCGAATTGCCACTCACGTTCGGGCCGAGGCGCCAGGTCGTTCGGCGGCATCGCTCCCCCGTGCACGCGGCGGGCGCGGGCGGTGTCGACGAGCGCGTCGAGATCGGCGCGGGCCGTGACGCCCGATATGCCGAAACGGTCGGCCAGCTCGGCCACGCGCACGAAACCGCGTTCGGCGATGAGCTCGGCGATCGCGTTGCGGCGCAGCTCGGCTGGCAGGGTCTCCGACATAGGGCAATCTTCACTTACTTCGCTTTACTTTTCAATATGAAAGAGCTAGATTTCAGGGCATGAGCACCACATCGACGACCGATGACACTGCCGGCGGCCCCGGCATCCCCCGCGCGTTCGTGAGCGATCCGAGCATCCGCGTGCACGGCGACACCCTCGCCGACGGCCGCGAACTGATCTACTTCGACGACGCCGACACCACACTCGGCACCGAGCGCAAGGCCGACGCCCGCGCGCTCGACCCGCGCCCCGCCACCGCGAGCATGCGCCAAGACCCGCTCACGGGCGAATGGGTCTCGATCGCGGCGGCCCGCCAGAACCGGGTGTTCCTGCCGCCCGCCGAGCTCGATCCGCTCGCACCCGCCTCGGCCACCAACCCGTCCGAGATCCCCGATATCTATGACGTCGCCGTCTTCGAGAACCGCTCGCCCTCCTTCGGCCCGCTCCTCGAAGACGACAACGCCCCCCGCGGCGGCGACGACCTCACCCGCATCGAGCTCGGCCGCACCCGCACGTCGGTCGGCCGCTGCGAGGTCGTCTGCTTCAGCCCCGCATCGACCGGTTCGTTCGGCAGTCTCAACCGCAGCCGCGCCCGCACCGTGATCGAGGCCTGGGCCCAGCGCACGGATGCCCTGAGCCACAAGCCCGGCATCGCGCAGGTGTTCCCCTTCGAGAACCGTGGCGTCGAGATCGGCGTCACCCTGCACCACCCGCACGGCCAGATCTACTCCTACCCCTACGTCACGCCGCGCACCACGCGTCTGCTCGAATCGATCGAGAGCTACGGGCCGACCCTGTTTGCCGACATCCTCGAGCGTGAACAGAACGACGAGCGCGTCATCCTGCGCGGCGAACACTGGACCGCCTACGTGCCGTTCGCCGCGCGCTGGCCCATCGAGGTGCACATGCTGCCGCACCGGCACGTGCCCGATTTCGCCGGAACGACCCTCGAGGAGCGCGACGAGCTCGCCGGGCTCTACCTGCGCCTGCTGCGCGGCATCGACGCGCTCTACGACACCCCCACGCCCTACATCGCGGCCTGGCACCAGGCGCCCGTGAACGTGGGTCGGGATGACATCCGCCTCATGTTGCAGATCACCTCGCCGCGCCGCGCCGCCGACAAGCTGAAGTATCTCGCCGGATCGGAGGCCGCCATGGGCGCCTGGATCGGCGACGTCCCGCCCGAACAATCCGCCCAGCGTCTGCGTGACGCCGTGGCGAAGGCCGACCAGGAGAACCCCGTATGACCGCCGACTCTGCAGCCACGCCCGCCTCGAACTCCCCCAGCGGCTCGGCCGGCGAGGGCGCGCACCGCTCCGACCTGCAGCACGCCGCCCTGTCGCGTTTCGCCGAGGTTTACGCCCACGACCCGCAGGGCCTGTGGTCGGCACCCGGCCGCGTCAACCTGATCGGCGAGCACACCGACTACAACGACGGTTTCGTGTTCCCCTTCGCCATCAACTACCGCACCGTGGTTGCGCTGCGTTCGCGCGACGACCAGCTCGTGCGCGTCGCCAGCGCCTTCGCCCCGGGCGAGGTCGTTGAGGCCTCGCTGACTGACCTCGAGCCTACGAACCTCCACGGCTGGTCGGCCTACCCGCTCGGCGTGGTCTGGGCACTCGGCCAGTTCGGCGCCCCGCTCGGCGAGCTGCGCGGTGTCGACCTCTTCATCGACTCGGATGTTCCGGTCGGCGCGGGTCTCTCGTCATCCGCCGCCATCGAATGCGCCGTCGCCGCCGCCCTCACCGACGTGTGGCACCTCGATTTCGACCGGCAGACCCTCGCCAAGGTGGGCCAGCTGGCCGAGAACAAGGCCGTCGGCGCGCCCACCGGCATCATGGACCAGTCCGCGTCGATGCTCGGCCGCCCCGACCACGGCGTGTTCCTCGACTGCCGCTCGCTCGACGCCGAGGTCATCGAACTGGGCTTCGACGCCGCCGACCTCGAGCTGCTCGTCATGGACACGCGCGTCAGCCACTCCCACGCGACCGGCGGCTATGCGGCCCGTCGCGCGTCGTGCGAGGCCGGCGCGAAGGCCATGGATGTCTCTTCCCTGCGCGACCTCAGCGTGCACGACCTGCCGCGCGCCGAGGAGGTGCTCGACGACGAGACGTTCCGCCGCGTGCGCCACATCCTTACCGAGAACCAGCGTGTGCTCGACACCGTGCGCACCTTGCGCGAGCACGGGCCCACGGCCATCGGCGAGCTGCTCGACGCGTCGCACGTGTCCATGCGTGACGACTTCGAGATCTCGGTGCCCGAGCTCGATCTGGCCGTCGAGGTGTCCCGCCGTGCGGGTGCCATCGGTTCGCGCATGACGGGCGGCGGCTTCGGCGGCGCGGCTATCGCGCTCGTGCCCCGCGCACGCCTCGCCGAGGTCGCGTCGGCCGTGACGGCCGCCTTCGCCGAGGCATCCTTCACCGCCCCCGTCATCTTCCCGGTGACGGCAGCCGGCGGAGCAACGCGCGAGCGCTGACGACCGACGGTGCGGCGGGAAGGGTTTCGCATGGCTGAACCGATATACGACTTTCCGCCGGGAATCGGCAACCCCGCGCGCAACGCGCTCCACAACGCGGGCTATCGACGCCTCGCCGATCTCGTCGGCGTCCCCACGAGCGACCTCGCCGCCCTGCACGGCGTCGGGCCGAAAGCGCTGCGCCTCCTCACCGAGGCACTGTCGACCGATTAGCTGGGGAACGTCTCGGCCTCACTGCCTGCGGGGCAACCAGTGAGGCCCGCACCGTCAACGTGCTCAGTTCGACACGCCGCAATTGCCCCAAACCTTTGACCGAGTTTCGCGACACCCAAGCAACGCAAATCGCCGCCCCTCAGCGTGATCGCGGCTTGTAGGCGTCGTTAACGTGAGTCCCGCTCACCAAACTCCCGCAACGTACAACTAACTCGGAATTTCCGACGGTGGCTATTCGACATGCTGATCTCCCGAATCAAAGGAGATCACGATGAGAATCGCAACAACTACCGTGGTGGCAATGAGCCTGATCGGATCAATGAGTATCGCAACCCCCGCTGCGGGAGCTGAACCGAGTACTGACAAGGATCCGGCAAGTGCCATAACTTCCGCGGCCCCCGAGACCCTCTCCAACCTGGCGCCCCTTGAAAGCGATGGGAGCACCGAGGTGAATGCCTCGAGCCCGTCGGGTGACTGGGAAGTGTCGCTGCCGCAACACCCCGAGTCCGGCATCACCGTGGCTGGCCTTGTCGATAACCACAATGTCGAGATTGCGCTTCCCGATGTTTCAAGCTCAGACGATTCCGTGCTCAGTTCGGCAAACGTGATCAGCTACGACAACGCGAATTCGTTCAGCACTACACCATTGCCCAAGGATGATGGCTCCCTGCAAATAATCACGACAATAAAGTCCGCTGACGCTCCTCGCAAATTCTCGTACCAACTCGGCCTGCCTGTCGGGATGTCACTCCACGTGGATTCTGAGTCTGGCAGCGTGACCGCCCTCGATGCCTCGGGGTCCTTTGCATTTGGTATCGCCGCGCCGTGGGCCATCGATGCGGCTGGGTCCGAAATTCCAACTCACTATGAGGTAGATGGAATGACTCTCACCCAGATCGTTGAACACGACAGAGCCGATGCGTTTCCGATCGTTGCGGACCCCTGGATGGGCGCAGCCCTCGTTGCATCCTCTAACTGGACCAAGCACGCTCAAGGCTGGAGATTGAACGTCCAGCCGACGACGTGGGCCCGGGCTAACAATGCCGCTGTGGCACCGGCGTTCTACACCGAGGTAGGCCGAGCTGGCTGGACAGAATTAAGAGGGAAGCAAAGTGCAGCGAAGCGCGCCATCATGGGTAACGGAATGAAGGACCAATGGGTCTGTCATCAAGGCTTCGCTCCGCACGACGCAACGTGGAACCTAGAGAGCTGGTCGCCCAATGTCGGTTTCATCCGAACCGTCGCGGCCCGGTGCAACCCGTAAGTGAGCGAGGTCTCAATGAATCTCCGAACGATAGTCACCGCGCGCACGACGCTCGGTAGGCGCATCTCGCGGGTCCTGGCTGTTGCCGCCCTGATCGCCGCCCTCATGGGCGCATGGACCTGGTCTCTTGCCGGCTCGCTGATCGATTTTCTCCGAAACGGAGACCCGCAGGCGGAAGCCCAGTTGCGCGCACTCGATCAGTGGTCAGCCGCGTTCTTCGTCATCGCAGTGCTGTGCGCGGCCGCCGCGGTCACATTCCATGTCGCCGGGCGCCCCAGCGCAGACACGCGCTCCGGCACGTAAGCACGAAGAAGGCCCGGACACAGGATGTCCGGGCCTTTCGCGTGCGGCTGCGAGCCGCAGTTCAAGAGCTTCAGCGGCGCGCGTTGCGCTCCGCGGCCTGAACCACGTTGGAGACGAGCAGGGCACGCGTCATAGGGCCGACGCCGCCCGGGTTGGGCGAGAGGTGCCCCGCGACATCCCAGACGCCCGGGTCGATGTCGCCGGCCAGCTTGGCCTTACCGCTTTCGGTGGTGCCCACGCGGGTGACGCCCACGTCGAGCACGGCGGCGCCCGGCTTCACCCAGTCGGGCTTCACGAGGTGCGGCACGCCCACGGCGGCCACGACGACGTCGGCTCGGCGCACCTCGGCGGCCAGGTCGACCGTGCGGGAGTGCGTGAGCGTGACGGTGGCGTCGACACCCTTGCGCGTGAGCAGCAGCCCGAGTGGGCGCCCGACGGTGAGCCCGCGACCCACCACCGTGACGTGCTTGCCCGCGAGCGGCACGTCGTAGCGTTTCAGCAGCTCGACGATTCCGGCAGGCGTGCACGGCAGCGGCGAGGTCAGCTCGCCCTCGACGCCCAGCACGAGGCGCCCCAGGTTGGTCGGGTGCAGGCCGTCGGCGTCCTTGTCGGGGTCGATGAGCTCGAGCATCTCGTTCTCGTCGATGCCCGCGGGCAACGGCAGCTGCACGATGTAGCCCGTCACCTCGGGGGCCGCATTGAGGTCGGCGATGGCGGCGCGGATGTCGGCTGCCGACGCGGTGCCCGGCAGATCGACGCGCACCGACTCGATGCCCACTTCGGCACAGTCGCGGTGTTTGCCGGCGACATAGGAGCGCGAGCCCGGGTCGTCGCCGACGAGCAGCGTGCCGAGCCCGGCGAGCTTGCCCGACGCCCGCAGCACGTCGATGCGCTCGCGCAACTCGGATTTGATGGCCGTTGCGGTGGCGACGCCATCC
This sequence comes from Okibacterium fritillariae, assembly GCF_052783725.1. Taxonomy (NCBI): domain Bacteria; kingdom Bacillati; phylum Actinomycetota; class Actinomycetes; order Micrococcales; family Microbacteriaceae; genus Okibacterium; species Okibacterium fritillariae. The sequence goes on along the minus strand of NZ_CP199917.1, from coordinate 923,122 downwards.
AGTGTGATCGCGGTCACGGCGGCGCCTACTGCTCGAGGCCGGGGTAGAGCGAGAACGCGTCGGTCAGCGTCTTGACGCGCGCGCGCAGGGACGAGAGGTCGGCGTCGGGGCGCAGGGCCGCGGCGATGACATCCGACACCTCGGTGAACTCGGCGTCGCCGAAACCGCGCGTGGCGAGGGCGGGCGTGCCGATGCGCAGGCCCGATGTGACCATGGGCGGGCGCGGGTCGAAGGGAACCGAGTTGCGGTTGACCGTGATGCCCACCTCGTGGAGGGCGTCTTCGGCCTGCTTGCCGTCGAGCGGCGAGGTGCGCAGGTCGGCGAGCACGAGGTGCACGTCGGTGCCCCCCGTCAGCACGTCGACGCCGGCTTCGCGCGAGTCGTCGGCGGTGAGGCGGTCGGCCAGGATGGCGGCGCCGCGCAGGGTGCGCTCCTGGCGGTCGACGAACTCGGGCTGCGCCGCGAGCAGGAACGACGTGGCCTTGGCCGCGATCACGTGCATGAGCGGGCCGCCCTGCTGGCCGGGGAACACGTTGCTGTTGAGCTTCTTGGCGATGTCGGCGTCGTTCGACAGGATGAAGCCCGAACGCGGGCCGCCGATGGTCTTGTGCACGGTGGAGGACACGACGTCGGCGAAGGGCACGGGCGACGGGTGCAGGCCCGCGGCGACGATGCCGGCGAAGTGCGCCATGTCGACCCAGAGCTTGGCGCCCACCTCGTCGGCGATGGCGCGGAAGGCCGCGAAGTCGAGCTGACGCGGGTAGGCCGACCAGCCGGCGATGATGACCTGCGGCTTGTGCTCGAGCGCCTTCTCACGGACGACGTTCATGTCGACGAGGAAGGTCTCGGGGTCGACGCCGTAGGAGACGGCGTTGTAGAGCTTGCCCGAGAAGTTGAGCTTCATGCCGTGGGTGAGGTGGCCACCGTGCGACAGCTCGAGGCCGAGGATGGTGTCGCCCGGCGTGGCGATGGCGCTCAGCACGGCGGCGTTGGCCGACGCACCCGAGTGCGGCTGCACGTTGGCGAAGTTAGCGCCGAACAGGCTCTTGGCGCGCTCGATGGCGAGGCTCTCGGCGATGTCGACGTATTCGCAGCCGCCGTAGTAACGACGACCGGGGTAGCCCTCGGCGTACTTGTTGGTGAGAACCGAGCCCTGGGCCTGCAGGATGGCGCGGGGAACGAAGTTCTCGCTCGCGATCATCTCGAGGTAGTCGCGCTGGCGACCCAGTTCGAGCTCGAGGACTTCGGCGATCTGAGGATCGACCTCGGCCAGGGGGGCGTTGAAGGTGGAAGACAAAACTGGCTCCTTTTAGACACAGTTGACGGAACAATCGGTTCTCGTATCGGCCCAGGCGTGCGGCCGAATCCGTGTCAGTCGCTCCCCGATGGTAACCATCTCGGGCGGATGCGCCAGCTGCTCACGATCCGTCACTACGCCAGTTGCGACCGGTCCAGCATAGCAGCGGCGGCCCGGTCGAACGCTAGTGTTGCCAGCGTGAACGCCTTGCCCACGATCATCCATTCGGCCACCCTCATCGACCACTCGCGCCGGGTCTCCGACGCCTGGGTGTGCCTCGACGGCGGCCTCGTCACGCACGCCGGGCGGGGTGATGGATGGCGTGAGCTCAGCGCCGCGCCCACGGCCGATGTCGTCGACGCCAGCCGCCTCGTTCTCACCCCCGGCTTCATCGACCTGCACGGTCACGGCGGCAACGGCGCAGCCTTCGACGACGGTGCGGATGCCATCTCCCGCGCCCTCCTCGTGCACCGCCGTTCGGGCACGACCCGTTCGGTGCTGTCCCTCGTCACGGCCTCGATCGAGGACCTCGCCGCCCGCGTGGCCGAGATCGCGCGGCTCACCGCCTCCGACCCGTCGATTCTGGGTTCGCACCTCGAGGGCCCGTTTCTCGACCCGGGGCACAAGGGTGCACACACCGAGTCCCTGCTGCGACCCGCGGATGCCTCGAGCATCGAGCATCTGATCGAGGCGGCAGCCGGCACCCTGCGTCAGGTGACCATCGCCCCCGAGCGTCCGGGCGCACACGACGCCATCGCCCGGTTCACGGAGTCGGGCGCGCGCGTGGCCGTGGGGCACACCGACGCGGACTACGACCAGACCCGGGCGGCATTCGACGCGGGGGCCAGCATCCTGACCCACACGTTCAACGCCATGCACGGTTTGCAGCACCGCTCCCCCGGGCCCGTCGCGGCGGCGTTCGACGACGAGCGCGTGACGCTCGAGCTCATCGCCGACGGGGTGCACGTGCATCCGCGCATGTTGCGCCTGGCGTTCGCCGAGGCGCCCGGGCGGGTGGCGCTCGTGACCGACGCGATGGCGGCGGCGGGTGCGGCCGACGGGCGGTATTCGCTCGGCGGCCTGGCCGTGGATGTGCGGGAGGGCATTGCGCGCCTCGCGGACGGCGGATCGATCGCCGGATCGACGCTGACACAGGACGAGGCGCTGCGCGTCATGACGCGCGACGCGGGTGTGCCGCTCGAGGTCGCCGTGGAGGCGCTGACGGCAACGCCGGCTCGCGCCCTGGGCCGAGAGAACGATCTCGGGCACCTCGGCGTCGGGTTCGCGGCCGACGCCGTGCTCCTCGACGAGTCGCTGCAGGTTGCGGCCGTCTGGGTCGCCGGCACCCGCGTCTGAGCTGACACGGATCGGCGGGTTCGAGAAAGGTCGGTTCGAACGACTAGGTCGATTCGAACGGCCGGGCGGGCTACGGCTGCTGCAGGTCTTCCCGGTTGAGCAGATCGTCGCGGATGAGCAGGTCGTGCCGCACGTGGTGTGTGCGGTAGGCCGCCCGCGCCACCATGTGGGCCGAGATGGGCGCCGTCAGCGACTGGAACAGGATGATGGCGATGGCGAGCGTGATGTTGCCGACCGTGGGCGTCGAGACCGCGACATCCGCGGTGATGGCGAGCAGGCCGAGAACCTGAGGCTTCGTGGCCGCGTGGAGACGGGAAAGCACATCGGGGAAACGCAGGAGGCCCACGCCGGCCGCGAAGCACATGACGGCACCGACCATGACCAGCAGCACCGTGAAGGTGTCGCGGATAGGGTCGCCACTGAATTCGGGGATGCGCGGCGTGATCTCGGGCGCCATGCTCGTGGCGGCCGTCGCGGCGGCGGCGGCGGCGGCAGAGGAGACCAGAGCTGCGCCGATCATGCGTCGTCCTGCTTCGCCATAAAGCGGGCCACGCTGATCGACCCGAGCACCGCGAACATCGCCAGGGCCAGCAACACGGGCAGGTTGTCGGCGTGATGGTTGAGCGCCATCTCGGCGCCCAGCGCGCACATCACGGTGGCGACGAGCACATCCGAGGCGATCACCCGGTCGAGCAGGCTGGGCCCCTTGATGATGCGGTAGACGGCGGCGAGCGCGCCGGCCCCGAAGAGCACGGTGATCACGATGACAACGGCGAGCATCAGCTGTTCCCTTCTGTCGCACGGGCGGTCGGCGTCGCACCCGCGTCGCGCGCACACACGCGGTCGACGTCGTCGCGCGACCCGAAGGCCATGACGAGCCGCCGCTCGGTGCCGAGCGCCTCACGGAGGACGCGGTCGACATCCGCCTCGTCGTGCGTGTCGAGCGAGTGCAGGTAGAGCACCGAGTTGGCGCGGTCGAGGTCGACCACGATCGACCCTGGCACGAGCGAGATGGCCTCGGCTGTGGCCGACATGATGAGGTCGGATCGCGTGGAGAGCGGCACCTCGATGATGGCGTTGCTGGGCGAATAGGTGGGTTTCGTCACGAGCCACGTGATCTGCGCCGAGGCGCGCACGATGTCGACGACGAGCCGGCCGAAGAAGTAGGCGGCCCAGAGCACATTCACGCGGCCCGAGAGTTGCACGGCGGGCAGGTAGAACACGAGGGAGACGAGCACGGCGAGCACGACGCCCGTGACGATGGTGAGGACATCCGCCTTGCCCCAGAGCAGGCACCACAGCACGACGAGGCCGAGCAACAGCGTGATCTGGCTGACGATCGAGCGTGTGGGGCCGGAGTTCGATCCGGTGTTCGAGGCGCTCATTCCACACCTCCCGGGAACACGGCGTCGACGTAGTTCGAGTGGTTCTCGTTGGCCACGGCCGCGCGGTTGGCGAGGTCGAAGAGCGGGCCGGCGAAGACCGTGAGCGACAGGCTCAGCAGCACCATGCCTGTGGTGGCGGCGATCATGAGGCGCGGCGTGTGCTTGCGATCGATCTCGCCGGCGTCGTCGGGGTTCTCGGCGAGCGACTGGATGAGGGGCGACTCGTAGTTCTTGACCTCGTCTTTGCGGCGCCAGAAGCCCATGTTCCACACGCGCATGAGCGCGTAGAGCGTGAGCAGCGACGTGGCCGCGCCGGCACCGATCAGAATCCAGGCCAGCGGGTCGTTCAGCTGCACGCCCGCCTGGAAGAGCCCCACCTTGCCGAGGAAGCCCGAGAACGGCGGAATGCCGCCCAGGTTCATGGCGCCGATGAAGAAGAGAATGGCCACGAACGGGGATGCCCTGAGCATGCCGCCCAGCCGCGAGATCGACGCCGTTCCACCGATGCGCTCGACGAGCCCGATGGCGAGGAACAACGTGGTCTGCACGATGATGTGATGCACCACGTAGTAGATCGTGGCCGTCATGCCGAGCTCGGACCCGACGGCGATGCCGAAGATCATGTAGCCGATGTGGCTGACGAGCGTGAACGACAGCAGACGCTTGATATCGGCCTGCGCGAGTGCGCCGAAGATGCCGATGAGCAGCGTGAAGAACGCCACGATCATCAATGGCACGGCGAGTGGCACATCCGTGAAGAGCACGGTGTCGGTGCGGATGATCGCGTAGACACCCACCTTGGTGAGCAAACCCGCGAACACGGCGGTGACGGGCGCGGGGGCCGTGGGGTAGGAGTCCGGCAGCCAGAACGACACCGGGAACACGGCGGCCTTGACGGCGAACCCGAGCAGCAGCGCGCAGCACAGGATGAGCTGCACATCGGGCGGCAGGTCGCGCACGCGTTCGGCGATGAGGGCGATCGTGACCGTACCGGTTGCGCCGTAGATGAGCGCGATGGAGGCCAGGAACAGCAGCGACGACATCAGGCTGATCACGATGTAGGTGACGCCGGCTCGGATGCGGGCGCCCGTTCCCCCGAGCGTCAGCAGCACATAGCTCGCCGCCAGCAGCATCTCGAAGCCCACGTACATGTTGAACAGGTCGCCCGCCACGAAGGCGTCGAACAGTCCGGCCGCCAGCACGAGGTAGGTCGGGTGGAAGATCGACACGGGCGTCTCGTCGTGGTTGTCGGCCACGCCTTGCCCGATCGAGAAGATGAGCACGCCGAGCAGCATGAGCGCCGAGACCAGCAGCATGATGGCCGAGAGGCGGTCGACGACGAGCACGATGCCCCACGGCGGCTGCCAGGCTCCCACGTTGACCACGACGGTGCCGTGCGTGTCGACCCAGACGAGCAGCACGGCGCTGATGATCGTGACGGCCGTGAGGGCGAGCGAGCTGATGGCGATCTGGATGCGCGGCCGGTGGCCGAAGATGAGGGCGATCGCGGCACCCAGCAGCGGGATGGTGACGACGAGAGGGACCAGGGCGTTCATCGGCGCTCCTTCTCTCGTGCCTCGGGATCGTCCTCGATGGGACCGGAATCGCTGTCGGTGTCGCCGTGTTCGTTCGACGCGTCGAGCACCTGTTGAATGGCGAGATCGTCCTCGTCGACGGCTGCGAAGGCCGCCTCGGTCGAGGCCTCGGTCTCGCCCGCGTGTTCGTCGGTGAGCGTGTCGCCCTCGTCACCCAGCTGGGCCAACCACCAGGAGCGGTAGACGAGCGCCAGGATGAAGGCGACGACACCGAAGTTGATCACGATGGCCGTCAGCATGAGCACCTGCGGCACGGGGTCGACCATGTTCTCGTCAGCGGCGGTGCCCGTGACGATGGGCGCGCTGCCGCTCGGGCCGCTCATCAAGAAGATGAGGATGTTCGTTGCGTTACCGACCAGCAGGAAGCCGATCAAGAGTCGCGTCAGGCTGCGTTCGAGCATGACGTAGATGCCCGTGCCGTACATGACGGCCATCAGGACGACAAGGGTGAGCGAAGCGGTCACGGGCGCACCTCCGCGGGCGTGAAGTCGTCGTCGGTGCCGGCCTCGAGGTCGGTGTCCTCCTGCTGGCGGTCGACCTCGGCGCCCAGCGAGCGCAGGATGTCGAGCGTCAGGCCGATGACCACGAGGTAGACGCCCACGTCGAAGATCGACGAGGTTCCGATCGAGAGATGGCCGAGCACGGGCACATCCGCTTCGAGGTAGGCCGATTGCAGGATCTCGCCGCCGAAGAAGAGCGAGCCGATGGCCGTGCCCACGGCGAGCAGCACGCCCACGCCGAGCACCTTGCCCGGGTCGATGGGAGCGGCCTCACCGAGTTCGTATCGTCCACCCGCGAGATAGCGGAACACGAGCGCCAGACCGGCGAGCAGACCGCCCGCGAATCCGCCGCCCGGCGAGTTGTGGCCGACGAAGAGCAGGAACACGCTGACGACGATGGCGGGGTGGAAGAGCAACCGCACGAGCACCTCGAGCAGCACCGAGCGGTTCTCGCTCGACACTTTGAGGCCGCCCAGCAGCCACGACTGGCGGTGCACGCTCTCGGGATGCTCGGTGGTCTGCGGGTCGTCGATCACGTTGCGGCGGTTGTCGGCACGGCGCTGGTTGCGCGAACCGCTGAGCCGCGGCAGGGCCTTGGCGCGGCCCGACACGAACAGCAGGCTCGCGATGCCCGTGGCCACGACGACCAGCACCGAGAGCTCGCCCATGGTGTCCCACGCGCGGATGTCGACGAGCATGACGTTCACGATGTTGCGGCCATGACCCTCTTCATAGGCCAGGCGCGGCAGCTCGGCGGCGATGGATGGCGCCTGCCTGGCGCCCAGCGCGATCAGGCCGATCGTGCCCATCACGAGTCCGACGAGCACACCGATGATCAGGCGCCGCGTGCGCTGCTCGGGCTTGTTGTGTTGCGCGATCTTGACGGGCAGGCGGCGCAGCACGAGCACGAAGACGACGACCGTGATGGTTTCGACGAGCGCCTGCGTGAGCGCCAGGTCGGGAGCGCCGTGCAGGGCGAACAGTCCGACCATGCCGAAACCGGTCACACCGGCGAGCAGCACGGCCGTCATGCGCTGTTTGGCGAGCGCGGCGGCGATGGCGGCGATGCCCATGACCACGGCGACGACGAGCTGCGCGGGCGAGTCGAACCAGCGGATGCCGGAGGGCCACGTGCGCCCGAGCGTGGCCGTCAGGCCGAGCGCCAGCACGAAGACCACGAGGATGGTCGAGAGGTACTGCGAGAGACCGCCGCGCTGCGCGAAGATCGTGATCTTGGCCGACAACCGGTCGACACCCTGCGTCGCGGCCCAGTAGCCGCGGCTGGCGTCGACGAGCGGCGGCACCTTCTCCTGCAAGCGAGCAACACCCCGGCGCCGCCAGAACAAGAGGCCGCCGAGCACGAGCACGGCCGCGCTGATGAAGAGGGCGGGCTCAAGTCCGTGCCAGAGCGCCAGGTGGTAGTGGCCCTCGCCCGGAACGGTGTCGGCATAGAGCGCGAGCAGCGGGTCGAGCAGGGGGACGGCGATGCCGAGGACGACGGTTGCGAGCGCGAGGAAGGCGGGCGCGAACTGGATGCCCCAGCCATCCGTGTGCAATTCGGTGGGGACGATCTTCTTGCGGTTGCCGAACGCGCCCCAGAGGAAGCGTGCGCTGTAGGCCACCGTGAGCACCGAGCCGACGGCCGTGCCGACGAGCGCCACCCAGCCCCAGAAGTCGCCCTCGATGGCGGCCTCGACGAAGGCCCCGAAGACCGCCTCTTTGGCGACGAAGCCGAGGAGCGGCGGGATGCCCGCCATCGACGCGACGGCGATGGCCGTGATGACGAAGAGCGACGGCGTGCTGCGCCACAGCCCCGAGAGTTTGCGCCAGTCGCGCGTGCCCGCCTGGTGGTCGATGATGCCGACGACGAGGAAGAGTGTGGCCTTGTAGAGCGCGTGGGCGAGCAGGAGCGCAGCGGCGGCCAGCGCGGCATCTCGAGAGCCGAAGCCCGTGATCACCATGAGGAAACCGAGCTGCGAGACCGTGCCGTAGGCGAGCACGAGTTTGAGGTCGTATTGCCGCAGGCTGCGCCAGGCGCCCACGATCATGGTCCACACGCCGAGGCCCACGAGCAGAGCCTGCCAGCCCGGGATGTCGGCATAGCCCGGCGCGAGACGTGCGACCAGATAGATGCCGGCCTTCACCATGGCGGCCGCGTGCAGGTAGGCGCTGACGGGTGTGGGGGCGGCCATGGCCGCGGGCAACCAGAAGTGGAACGGCACGATAGCCGACTTCGACAGCGCGCCCACCAGAATGAGCAGGATGGCGACCGTGGGCCCGGCACCCTGCGGCGCCTCTGAAACGATGCTGGCGATCGACGTCGTCCCGGCGAAGGACGAGATCATGACCACGCCGACGAGCATGACGAGCCCGCCGAATGTCGTGACGAGCAGGGCCTGCAACGCCGCACCGCGCGACTCTTTGCGCCCCGTGTAATGCCCGATGAGCAGGTAGGACAGGATGCTCGTGATCTCCCAGTACATGAACATCACGATGATGTCGTCGCTCGTCACGAGGCCGTACATGGTGCCCGCGAAGGCCAGCAGCAGGCCCGCGAAACGACCGAGGCCAGGCTCATCGGCGTCGAAGTAGCGCGCGCAATAAACGAGCACGAGGGCGCCGACACCCGTGACGACGAGGGCCAAGAGCCAGCCGAGCGCATCGATGCGGGATGTCAGGGCGATGCCGAGCTGCGGAATCCACTCGATCTTCTCCTCGATCACCCCGCCTGAGGCGATGGTGGGAGTCTGCGCGAGCGTGATGCCGAACACGGCGGCCGGCAGCAGCGCGATGACGTAGAAGACGCGGGTCGAGAGCCAGCGGGTGAGGAGCGGAGACGCGACAGACACCGCTGCAAACAGGGCGAGGATGAGTGTCATGCAGGTCTCCTGGTCGAGGCGGCCGCTGGCTTACAAACTTATCAGGAATTCGGTTACCTCTTATACGGGGCTTGCGTGCGGGGTCGCCTGTCTGCATGTCGCACACGGTCAGCAAATCTGGATACAGAAATGTCAGCATTGTATGTATTCTGTCGATCGCTCATCAGAGGAGGCTCATATGCCACGGCATCGACCCACGTCCGCAGACAGTTCAACCGACTCGGCCCGACAGGCCGCCGCACCGACGCCCGGTGCCGCTCCGGCGCGGCCCGGCGCTTCCCTGCCCGAGCCCGATGACACGGGCACGCTCATCGTCGATTCGGCCCGGGCGGCGCTCGACACCCTGCCCGAGGCCTGGCGCCGCTGTCTGGGCGACCTCCGAGCCGCCCACGACACATCCGCGCACACGCGACACGCCGAGGCGAAGAAGTCCCGAACGGAGGGATCACGCGGGCACCCATCGACGCTGGCGGAACGGCACGATCCCCGGCTGCGTCACCTGGCGGCGACCGCGCTCGACGCCTCCTGGCGCCACGAGCTCGCGCTGCGCATCGACACGCTCTCGCCGCACCGGGTGGTCGTCGACCGCGGCGACGACTACCAGGCCGGCCGACTGGGCGATCGCGCCCGACAACGCGCGGCCCAACACATCGAGGCGTGCGCGCTCTGCACATATGTCCTCCCGCTCTTCGCCTCGAGCGACGCCATCGTCGATGCGGCCAACGCCTGGGTGCCCGAGCGGCATCGGCGCACGACGCCGGTGCACTACTACCGCAGCGGCCCCGGCGCGGTATCAGGTGGCGTCGGTCTGGGCACAGCGGTTGCCGTCGGTTCCGCGGCCGTGGCGTCGTCCGCGTCGGCTGCAACAGCCGCCTCGGCCGTTTCGACATCGACGGCCGCGGCGAGTTCCCCCTTCGCCTCTGTCTCGACTGTCGTGGGAACGCTGACGGCGTCGCTGCGTCGCACCCGTTCCGCTTTCACACGGGGAACGGCCATCGCCGCGACCGCCACGATCTGCATCGTCAGCGTCGGGATCGGCACCTCGATCGCCCTGTCGGCCGCGCAATCGAAGAATGGTTTTCCCATGGTGCTGGCGGCGGGACAAGCCGCGCAGGAGGCGAGCGCGTCTCCACACCCCGAGGTGCCGGCCGAACCGCGCACCGAGGCACCCACCGCACCCGCGGCCCCGCCCGGCGTCCCCGCCGAACCGGGCGACGAGCAGAAGACACCCGTGTCGGTCGAGGCGGTTCCGCCCGCGCCCGCCGAGCCCGAAGTCCCCCGCACGCCGCACCGCGACCCGATGCCCCGCGGCACCGGCCCGGCCCAGCGGCCGAGCGCGTCGAACCCCGCCGGCGCCCCGCCGGTCGACGCCACCACCCCGTCCGTCGCACCGTCGTCGGCCGGCGAGAGCGTTCCGTCCACCACGTCGCCCGCCGTCGGTCCGGCCGCCGGCGCATCGACGGATGCGTCGACTACTGGATCGGCAAACGCGTCGACCAGCTCGAACGCGAACGCAGCGTCGGCGGGCAATGGGAGCCCGGAGGAAGGAAGCACGGGCGGTTCGGGCGCGGGCGGCGAAAGCTCTGGCAACGGAAGCTCAAGCGGCGCAGAAACCGGCAGCAACTCCGACACGAGCGATGACAGCGGTGACAGCGGCGCCGATGGCACGGAAACGAGCGCGGCCGATGGCCTCGGAACCAGCGGTGCCGACGGCTCCGGAAACAGTGGCGCCGACGGCGGCGCCCCGGCACCCACACCGTCCCGTCCCGGGCCGACTGACCCGAACGGATCTCGGCCCGACGGATCTGGGCCGGACGGATCTGCACCGGACGGATCCGCACAGGGCTCCGCCGAGCCCGTCACGGGAAGCCCCGCAGCGCCCGCGGTTCCCGGCATACCCGCCGTTCCGGTGGATGCCGAACCGTCGACCGGGACCGAAGCGCCTGCGGCTCCCACGCGGCCCGCGCCGGGCACGTCCCCCGCGGCCTCTGCGCCAGCCCAGCCGGTCACACCGGCCGCACCCGCTCAGCCGGCCGCCGCTCCTGTGCCCGCCCCCGCGCCGGCACCGAAGCCCGTCGACCACCCCCGGCCGGCACCCGTTGCGCCGACAACCGCGCCGCCCCCCGCCCTCCCCGCCGTCGAAACCCCGCCGGGAGGCGTTGCCCCGACGGACGGCGTCGGCCTTCCCGATGCGCCGACCAGGCCGGCCCCCGCCCGTCCGCAGGGTTAGCGCCGGTCGACGTCATCTACCGCGTGGGCGCCACGCCCGAGCGTCGTCGCACGGCGAGTTCGTATCGCCGTGCGACGACGACCAACACCCCACCGATCACGAGCAAGACGACGTAGAAGTACGGCAACGATTCGATTCCGACGCCGTCGAGCAGCAGGCCGCCGACGAATGCGCCGCCGCCGATGCCCACGTTGAACGCCGTCGTGTAGAAGGCGCTGGCGGTGTCGCGGATGCGCGCGCTGGCCGAATGCAACATGCGCGTCTGCATGAGCGGCGCGATGGCGCCGTAGGCGATGCCCCAGACCAGGAAAACGATGAGCGCCGCCCAGAACCATCCGGCGACGAGCGCGAGCGCCGTGACGAACACGATCGACAGACCGATGCAGATGAGCAGGCCTCGTGTCGTGCGCTTGGCGAAGACCGTGCCGGCGAGCACCAGGCCGAGCGCACCCGTGATGCCGAATCCGAACAACGCCAGGCTGATCTGGGCCTCGGGAACCCCGATGACATCCGTCAGGTAGGGCGCGATGTAGGTGTAGAAGCTGTAGTGGCCGATCATGACGATAGCGACCGTGATGCAGACGAGCGCGACCGAGAAGACGGTGGGGTCGACAGGGCGACGGGTGCCCGCGCGGCCCGACGCGGCGGACGAACCGGATGCTCGAGCATCCGCTGCGGTGTCATCGGCATGTGCGTCGAGCTCGCGTTCGACGGGCGGCAGGAACTTGTAGACCACGACGGCGCCGACGAGCAGCAGCACCGCGATGCCCACGAACGAGAGGCGCCACCCGACCGCGTGGCCGGCCGCCGTTCCGAGCGGAACGCCCAGCACGAACGCGAGGGTTCCTCCGGCGAGGGTGATCGAGACGGCCCGGCCGATGAGCTCCTTCGGCACGAGGTGCGCGGCATAGGCGCCCACCATCGACCAGAAGAGTCCGTGCCCGATGCCGCCCAACACGCGCGTCGACAACACGAGCGGATAGGTGGGAGCAAGAGCGGTCAGCACGTTGGCGACCGCGAGCAGCACGAGCACCGACATGATGAGGGTCTTGCGCGGGATGCGCACCGTGAGGGCCGTCAGAGGCGCCGAGGTGAGCACGACCGTGAACGCGAAGGCGCTCACGAGGAAGCCGACCTGCGATTCGGTCACACCGAGCGAGGCGCTCATATCGGGCAACAGGCCCGTGGGGATCATCTCGCTCGTCACCGACAGGAAGACGGCCGCCGACAGGGCGATCAGGCCCACCCAGGGGAAGCGCGCGCCGGCGGGCGGCGACGAGGTCACGGGCCCGGTGACGATCGGCAAGGAGCCTGTCGGGGTGTCAGACCCGCGATCAGGCAGGGGAATAGGGGAAGTAGTCATCAGTGTGTCCGACGATGGCGTTCACTCCGGCACTGGCTGGCCGTCACGCTGTGGGTGACCCCTGGCCGCGGGAGTTCGTCTGCGCGCTCATGTGCGCGCCCAGGGCCGGGCGAACCGCCACGGCCAGCACCCATTCTACGGGCGGGCGGCGGGTGACGCCAGAAGGGGTTCGCGGATGCCGTGAGCCGCCGTCACAGTGACCGCCACGGTTCGGGCGCCCCGGTGTCCTATCCTGGGCGAATGACTTCCGACGCCACCGCCTCCGCGCCCCACAACCACTGGGTACTCACGTTCGTCTGCCCCGACGCGCCGGGCATCGTGCACGCCATCTCGGGGGCCATCGTCGAGGCATCCGGAAACATCACCGAGAGCCAGCAATTCTCGAGCGCCGACACGGGCCGCTTCTTCATGCGCCTGCAGGTGCAGGCCCCCACCGACCAGCAGCAGTTCGAGGCCGCCATCACGCCCGTCGCCGAGCGCTTCGAGCTCGACTGGCAGCTCGACCGCGTGGGTCGCCCGCTGCGCACGCTCGTGCTCGCCTCGACGGCCGCGCACTGCGTCAACGACCTGCTGTTCCGTCAGCGCGCCGGCCAGCTGCCCGTCGAGATCCCGCTCGTGCTGTCGAACCACGGGTCGCTGCGCGAACTCGCCGCGTTCTACGGCGTGCCGTTCGAGTCGCAATCGGTCACGGATGCCGCGAGCAAGGCCCTCTTCGAACGCCGCATCCTCGAGGCCGTCGAGGAGCACGACATCGAACTCGTCGTGCTCGCCCGCTACATGCAGATCCTGTCGCCCGAACTCTGCGAGAAGCTCGCGGGCCGGGCCATCAACATCCACCACTCGTTCCTGCCCGGTTTCAAGGGCGCCAACCCCTACCGCCAGGCGCACGCCCGCGGCGTGAAGCTCATCGGCGCCACGGCGCACTTCGTGACGAGCGACCTCGACGAGGGGCCCATCATCGAGCAGAACGTGGTGCGCGTCGACCACGCGCAGAGCCCCGCCGAACTCGTCGCCATCGGGCAGGACGAGGAGAGCCGCACGCTCACGCAGGCCGTGAAGTGGTTCGCCGAGGACCGTGTGCTGCTCGACGGCGCCCGCACCATCATCTTCCGCTAGCGCGCCTAAGATTGACGGGTGCAGAACCAACGAACCACCCCCGCAATCGGCGTCCTCGCCATCATCCGTTTCGTGCTCGAGATCACGGCATTCGTCGTGCTCGCGGTGTGGGGTTTCGTCACATGGCCGTTCCCGTGGAACATCCTCGTCGGTGTGCTCGCACCCGTTCTCGCCATCGTGCTGTGGGCCCTGTTCCTGTCGCCCAAGGCCGTGCTGCGGGTCGACCCGTTCGGCAAGGCGCTCATCGAGATGCTCATCATGTTCTCGGCGGCCTTCGCGTTCCTGCAGCTGGGTCTCTGGCCCGTCGCGATCGTCTTCGCCGTGCTCGCCGTCGTCACGGGTGTGCTCAACGGGCGTAAAGAGCTGTCCGCATGACCTCGGCGCGGGTGCTCGAGCGCCTGACGGCCGCGCTCGGCGACCGGGTGGTCACGAGCCCCGACGCGCTCGACGAGGCCCGCGCCGATAAATCCGGCCACCGCTCCGACGCGCCGCCCCTCGCCGTCGTCGAGGCCGCGAGCATCGACGACGTGCAGCAGACCCTGCGCATCGCCACCGAGACCGGCACGCCCGTGGTTCCGCGCGGCGCGGGCACGGGGCTCGCGGGCGGCGCCATCGCCTCGGGCGGCGAGATCGCGCTGTCGCTGCGCTCGATGGACCGCGTGCTCGAGATCGACGAGAACGATCTGATCGCGGTCGTCGAGCCCGGCATTCTCAACGGCGAGTTCGGCCGCATCCTGGCCGAGCGGGGCCTGTGGTTCGCACCCGACCCCGCGTCGAAAGAGATCTCCACCGTCGGCGGCAACATCGCGACCAACGCGGGCGGCCTGCTCTGCGCCAAATACGGTGTCACGCGCGACGCCGTGCTGGCGCTCAAGATCGTGCTCGCCGACGGCACGCTCATGTCGCTCGGGCACCGCAGCGTCAAGGGCGTCACCGGCCTCGACCTGACGGCGCTGCTCGTCGGTTCCGAAGGCATCCTGGGCGTCATCGTCGAGGCCACCGTGCGCGTGCGCCGCGCCGTTCCCGGTGTCGTCACGACGCTCGCGGCCACCTTCCCTCACGTCACGGATGCCGCGGCGGCCTGTTCCGCCATCACGGCCGCCGGCATCCAGCCCGCCGTCATGGAGTTGCTCGAACCCACGGCACTGGCCGCCATCCACGACTACCTGGGGCTCGAGGCCCCCACGCCGGGTCGCACGCAGATCATGGTGCAGACCGACGGACCGCTCTCGGCCGACGATGCGCGCGCTTGCCTCGCGATCATCGAGGCCAACGGTGGGGTCGGCGAGGTCGCGGCGAACGAGGCCGACGGCGAGCGCCTGCTCTCCATCCGGCGCGCCATGCATCCCGCCATGGAGAAGCTCGGACACCCGTTGATCGAAGACGTGTCGGTTCCGCGCAGCGCGCTCGTGCCCATGTTCGAGGCCATCCAGGAGGTCGAGCGCGAGTTCGGCATCAGCATCCCCACCGTGGCGCACGCGGGCGACGGCAACCTGCACCCCAACTTCGTCTACCAGGGCGACGAGGTGCCCGAGGTCATCTGGCAGGCCGCCGACGCGCTGTTCCTGGCGGCGATCCGGCTGGGCGGCACGCTCACGGGCGAGCACGGCATCGGCATCCTGAAGCGGCGCTGGCTCGAGGACGAGTTGGGCGCCGAGCAAGTCGACCTGCAACGCCGCATCAAGGCGACGTTCGACCCGCAGGGGTTGCTCAACCCGGGCAAGGTCTTCGACCCGATCGTGTGAGGCGCCGCCGGTTCAGTCGGCGTCGGGCACGCGCTGCCACACGGGTTTGTTCGCAAACGTGTGCCGGTAATAGTCGGTGAGCGTGAGAGCGGATGCCGCGGCCTCATCGAGCACGACAACCGCCCGCGGGTGGAACTGCAGCACCGAACCCGGGCACATCGCGCTCACGGGCCCCTCGACCATGGCGGCCACGGCGCGCGCCTTCGCCTCGCCCTGCGCGACCAGCACGGCCTCGCGGGATTCGAGGATGGTGCCGAGCCCCTGTGTGAGGCAATGCGTCGGCACGTCCGCCGGGTCGTCGAAGAACCGGGCGTTGTCGGCGCGGGTCTGGGGCGCGAGCGTTTTCAACCGCGTGCGCGAGGCGAACGACGAGGTCGGCTCGTTGAAACCGATGTGCCCGTTCGACCCGATGCCGAGAATCTGCAGGTCGATGCCGCCCGCGTCGGCGATGGCGCGCTCATAATCCTGGGCGGCCTGTTCGAGGTCGGCCGCCCGGCCGTCGGGCACGCGCACGTTCTCGGGTCGCAAGCCGAGCGGCTCGACCACCTGTGAGCGGATGACGCGGGCATAGCTCTCGGGATGCGTGTCGCTGATGCCCACATACTCGTCGAGCGCGAAACCCCGCACGCCCGAGAGGTCGAGCCCGCGCGCGACGGCGCCGGCCAGTTCGGCGTAGATCGCCGTGGGAGACGACCCGGTGGCGAGACCCCACACGAGCGCCGGACGGGCGCGCGCCCGGGCTTCGACGAGGCGCGCGGCATACCGGCCGACGTCGGCAGGGGTGGGGAGGATGACGATTTCCACGGTGATACTCCAGCGGTGAGGGGTCGGGGCGGTGAAGACGGGTGGGGCGGGGTAGGCGGGCGGGGCGGCCGGCGTGATGTCGCTAGGCGACCGTCGCCACGCTCTCGTCCGGGATGCTTGCGTCGGGAATGCTCGCATCCGGCATTCCGACGAGGGCCGCCCCGACCGCCGCCGCGGGGAACGCATCGGGGATGAAGCGCATGCGGGAGGCCAGCTCGAGCGAGGCGAGGAACGGCGAGCGCTCCCCCCATCCGGCGAACACCTCGACCACGTCGTCGCGCAGTCGATCGCCGAGCGCCGTCAGGCCACCCCCGACCACGACATCCTCGACGTCGACCGTGAGCACGAGCACGCGCACGGCGTTGGCCACACCCTGCGCCACGCTGTGACGCACCCGGCGGGCGTCGGCACTGCCCTGGTCGGCGCGATCGAAGAGGTCGAGCGGCGGGATCGGATGCGACGTGGGCCATTGCCGGGCGATCGCCGACCCCGAGGCGACGGTTTCGAGGCATCCACGCTGACCGCATTTGCAGAGCACACCCGCGGGATCGACCACGATGTGCCCGATCTCGCCCGCCGTGCCGCGGGAGCCCCGCCAGAGCCGGCCCCCAATGACGATGCCGGCGGCGAGTCCCGTGCCCAGGTTGAGGTAGGCCATGGACTGCGCCGAGTCGTCGTCGCGCGTGGCGATGCCGCGGGGCACGCTATCGCGGCTCAGCAGGTGGAAGGCGCCGAGGGCTGCGGCCTTCACATCGTTCTCGACGCTGACGGGCGCACCGACGATGGCCGAGAGTTCGCGCCCGAGTTCGAGTTCTTCCACATCGAGGTTCACGGCGTGCTGCACGCGGCCGGCCAGCCGGTCGACCTGACCCGGGATGCCGACACCGATCGACGCCACCTCGTGCGGCGCCATGCCCGCCAGGGCCGCCAGCTCGGTGACCCCCCGCACGGCCGTGGCGACGACCTGCTCGGGGCCGCGGCCGGTGGCGAAGCGCCGGCGTTCGATCACCGTGCCCGCTTCGTCGATGACGACCGCGTCGGTTTTGGTGCCGCCGATATCGAGGCCGATTCTCATGTCTGCTCCCCCACGATCAGGTCGAGCAGCGCGTCGCCGGCGAGGCGCGAGGCACCCCAGGTGGCGACGTCGGCGTAGCTCAGGGTCGGGTCGGGCCAGCCCATGTCGATGACCACGACGTCGTCCCCGCGCTCGGCGCGCAGCGCGTCGATGGCGGCCACCGCGGCGGCGCGACGATGGATGTCTTTGCCGACGACGAGCACCGGGCCCGCGTCGATTCCGCTCGCGTCGAAGGAGCCCTGCTCGGGAATGGTCGCGGAGGGTACGTCGGAGAATCGCTGCAGCCGCTGCGCGCGTTCGGAGCCTGCGAAGCCTGCGGAGCCTGCGATGGCGGCGTCGGCGGCCGCGAAGGGCCCCCAGGGCGATGCTCCCACGGCGATGTTGGCGACGCTCTCGACCGTGACGACCGTCAACGGTTCCCCCCGCCGCGTGCGGGCGAGCACGCCGTCGGCCCGATCGTTGACGTCGAAGACCGAGCGCACGCGGGCCCGCTCCCCCGACGTGCCCAGCTCCGCTCGGGAGGAATCGCGCGCGGTCTCCGGCGAGGACACGGTCAGCGCCGCCGCGTCAGACCTCCCACCGCCGGAACCCGCCGAATCCGAAGCCTCCGCCGCGGAAACCCGAGCCTCAGCGGTCCGCTCGGCCAGCCAGGCCACGCGAGTGGATGCCTCGGCCACCCGCTCAGCCGACAGCCGGCCCTCTTCCACCGCACGCAACACGTGCTCGAGGATCTCGCCGATCTCGGCATCCGAGTTGTCGGTGCCGATGCACAGCAGGTCGCAGCCGGCCCCCAGCGCACGCACGGCCGCCTCGGGGATGCCGATCTCGCCCGACGAACCCACCATGTCGAGCGCGTCGGACACGATGACGCCCGTGAATCCGAGTTCGCCGCGCAAGATTCCCTCGAGAATCGGCGCGGAAAATGTCGCCTGGTTCGCCTCGTCGATGGCTGGCACGAGGATGTGCGAGGTCATGACGGTGAGCGTGCCCGCCTCGACGGCCGCACGGAACGGCTCCAATTCGCGCGAGCGCAGTGTCGCGGCATCCACGTCGATCACGGGGAGCGCGAGGTGCGAGTCGGAGGACGTGTCGCCGTGGCCCGGGAAATGTTTGGCGCAGGCCGCGACGCCGGCCGCCTGCACGCCGCGGGTCCAGGCGGCCGAATGCCGGGCCACGAGAGCCTCGTCGGCGCCGAAGCTGCGCACGCCGATGACGGGGTTGAGCGGGTTGGAGTTGACGTCGACATCCGGCGCGAAGGTGAGGGTGCATCCCGTTTCGGCGAGCTCCTCCCCCACGCGGTGCGCGACCGCGAAGGTGTAGTCCAGGTCATCCAACCGCCCGAGAATGGCGTTGCCGGGGTAGGGCGAACCCTCGAGGTGGTGCACCCGCGTGACGTCGCCGCCCTCCTCGTCGATCGCGATGACGACCTGCGAGTTGGCGCGCGCGAGGGATGCCGTGAGCTCGGCCAGCTGCGCCCGCGAGGCCACGTTCGGCCCGAACAGGCAGACCGCCCCGAGCCCCTGCTCGAGCCGCGCCTCGACCCAGGCGGGCGCGGTGGTGCCCACGAAACCCGGCATGAGGGTCGAGAGGATCTGCCGCGACAGCTCGGCTGCCGACGGAGAAGGACTCGACGGAGAAGGACTCGACGGAGAAGGACTCGACGCAGAGGGGTTCGACGCGACGCCGATCCCCGAGGTGACGACGCCGCTCATCCCTTCACCGCCCCCGACACGAGGCCACCCGTCATGCGCCCCTGCACGATCAGGAAGAAGATCATCACCGGGATGGCAAGCAGCGTCGACCCGGCCATGATCGCGGCCCAGTCGGTGGCCTGCGTGGCCTGCTGGAACGTGCGCAGCCAGATCGGCAGGGTGAAGGCATCCGGTCGCTGCATGATGATGTTGGCCATGGTGAATTCGTTCCAGGCCTGGATGAACGCGAAGATGCCGGTCGAGACCAGCCCCGGCGCGAGCAGCGGGAAGGTGATGCGCCAGAAGGCCTGGCTGCGGCTGCATCCGTCGATCATGGCGGCCTCTTCGAGGTCGGCCGGAACGCCCGCGACGAAACCGCGCAGGGTCCAGATGGTGAATGGCAGCACACCCGAGAGGTAGACGATCGTCAGGCCGATGATGGTGTTGAGCGCCTGCCAGCTGTCGATCATGCCGAAGATGGTGAACATCATGGCCTCGCCGGGGATCATCTGCACGATGAGGATCGCGATGACGAATTGGCGGCGGCCCTTGAAGCGGAATCGCGAGACCGCGAGCGCGCCGAGGAACGCGAAGACCAGGCAGATGGCGAGGGTCAGCAGTGTGACGGCGATCGACACCATGAATGATGTCGGAAAGTTGCCGCGGTCGGGGCGGGCCGGTTCGAACAACACCGTGAGGTAGGCCCGGATGGTGGGCTCACCCGGGAAGAAGCTCGGGGTCGGCGAGACGATGTCGCGGTTCGGTTTGAGGCTCGTCGACACCATCCAATAGA
Source organism: Okibacterium fritillariae (assembly GCF_052783725.1). NCBI lineage: Bacteria > Bacillati > Actinomycetota > Actinomycetes > Micrococcales > Microbacteriaceae > Okibacterium > Okibacterium fritillariae. The sequence continues at coordinate 903,293 of NZ_CP199917.1, read as the reverse complement.
CGGGGAAGACCGAGCAGACGAACACGATGACGGCCGTGATCGACAGCACCGTCTTGGTGAGGCGAGCTCGGGCGCGGTAGCCGTTGTTGCTGCGGTTGATGGGCTTGTGCGGCACCGTGCGGGTGCTGGTGCTCACGGCGGGGACGGCGTCTTCGATCGGTTCGGCGTCGCCCGTGATCGACGAGTTCAGGCTCATACTTCTTCCTCTTTCACGGTCTTGCGCACGTAGTAGATCGAGATCAGCAGCATCATGGCGACCATGATGAACGAGACGGCGCCGGCCACCCCGAGGTTGCTGTTGCCGAGGTGATAGATGTAGGTGCCGAAGACGTCGGTCTGCGACGAGATGCCGCCCATGCCCTGCAGGGCATACACCTGGGTGAAGACGCGCAGATCCCAGATCACCTGCAGAATCGTGGTGACCAGCAGGATGCTCTTGAGATAGGGCATCACGATGAGGAAGAAGCGCTTCGGGCCACCGGCTCCGTCGAGCTGCGCGGCCTCGAGCACCTCTTCGGGCACCTGCGTCAGGCCGGCGTAGACCACGAAGGCAACGAACGGGATGGACTGCCACGTGATGATGACGGTCAGCACGGCGAAGAACGACATCGGGTCGATCAGCCACGAATGCCCGGTGAAGGCATCCGATTGGGTGAGCCAGTTGAGCACGTAGTTGAGCAGGCCGTATTTCGTGTCGACGATCCAGCCCCACACGATGGTGGCGCTGAGCGGCGGCATGGCCCAGGCGAGCAGCAGCCCCACCGACATGAGCAGGCGGAAGAACTTGTTGAGCTTCGTCATCATGACGGCGAGCAGGATGCCGATGCCCATCGTGAGCACGACGAGAACCGCCGCGAGCCCGAAGCTGCGGCCGGCCACGGCCCAGAACTCGGCGTCGCCGAGCGTCGACATGTAGTTGTCGAGGCCGATCCACTCGGGCGGGGCGCCGAAGATCTGAGCCTTGCCGTACTTCTGGAACGAGTTGATGGCGAGGCGCACGAGCGGGTAGCCCACCATGATGCCCAGGATGATGATCGACGGGGCGAGCAGCAGCCAGGGGGCCGTGGGAAAGCGCCGGCGCTTCGAGCCGGCGGGCAGATCGGATGGTTCGGCGCGGCGACGTTTCGGAGCGCGGTTGCCGGCTCCTGGATCGGCGTCGGGGGCGGGTGGCGCGGTGACGAGCGAGGTTGTCATGGGTTACTCCCGAGCGAGTGGTGCGAAATCGGTGCGCGGTGCGAGGGGGTGGGCAGAGGCATCCGCCCACCCCCTGCTCGCTTAGGAGTTGAGGATCTCTTCGATCTTGGCGTCGAGTTCCTTGGCGATCTGATCGACGTCGCCGCCCTGGGCGATCTTCACGAACGAGTCCTGCAGCACGTTCGAGGCCTCCACGTCGGCCCACTTGGGCGCGGCGGGGGTGAGCTTCGAGGCGGCGGCGGCCTCAGCGGCGGCCTTGGTCACCGCGTCGTCGGGCAGAGCGGATGCGGCGGACACGAGTCCCGGGATGAGCCCGTTCTCGGCCATGATCTTCTGGTACTCCGGCGACACGAGGATCTTGAGCGCGTCGTAGGCCAGATCCTGGTGCTTGGCCTTCGTGGGGATGGCGATGTTCGAGCCACCGGCGAAGGCGGCCGCGGCCTTGCCCTCGGTCATGCCGGGCAGGGCGAACGCCGTGGCGTCCTTGCCGAACGTGTCGGGGCAACCGGGTGCGGTCGGGTCGTCGGCGGCCGTCGCGAGCGAGCCCGCGAACCAGCTGGGCGCCGACAGGTAGCCGACCTTGCCCTCGCAGAACGGGACCTGCGCGTTGGTCTCGTCGCCGTCCTTCGGAGCGGCGCTGGCCTTCTCATAGACGGTCTGCATCTGGGTCAGGCCCTTGATGCCGCCCGCGGAGGAGAAGCCGGCTTTCCAGGTGTCGCCGTCCTGCTCGGCGACGAAGCCGCCGTTCTCCCACACGTAGGGAAGCACGTTGTACCAGTCGCGGCCGGGAGCGTAGATGCCCGAGACGGTCGAGTCGGCGCTGTGCATCGCCTCGCCGTTGGCCACGTACTCGTCGAGCGTCGTCGGCACGCCGGCCGATGCGATCTGGGGCGTGTAGAACACCACGCGGGCGCCCGAGTAGTAGGGGGCGGCGAAGAACTTCTTGTCGTACGTGCCGGCCTCGACGAAGCCGGGCAGCAGGTCGTCGCCGCCGAGGTCGTCGAACTTGTCGGTCAGGTCGGTGAACGCACCGGCCGAGGTGAAGGCGGCGGCCTGCGTGTTTCCGATCTCCACGACGTCGGGGGCATCGGATCCGCTGAGGGCCGTCGTGTACTTGTCGACGAGGCCCGTCCACTGCTGTTCCTCGATGACGAGCGTCGAACCGGGGTTCTCCTTCTCGAATGTCTTCTTCAGGTAATCGCGCGCGGCGTCGGGGGTGTCGGTTCCGACGAGCCAGACGCGGACCTCCGCCGAGCTGTCCGATGTCGATCCACCGCCGGAGCCGGCACAACCGGCGAGGGCGATCACGGCAACCGTTCCGAGTGCCGCGAGGCTGAGTTTCCTCATCTGAATGTTCCTTTCTAGGGCTTTTCAGTTTTTCTAGGGCTGAATGAGTGGGGTTGAGAGCTATGAAACGCCGAGCTGGCCCGAGAGAACCATGACGGCCGCCCCGCGCAGGACGATGTCCTGTCCGAGGGTGGTGAGCCGAAGCGTCAGATCGCCGTGGAATTCGGCCATCGTCCGGTTTCGGAGGGTCTCGACGGTGGCCTGGGCCAACGCTCCGTCGAGAAGTTCTTCGGGCCCCGAGAGCACGATCTGCGACAGATCGAGTGCTCCGACCACGGGGGCGAGCGCGATGCCGAGGCGTTCGCCGGCGTCGCGCAGCAGCTGGTCGATGCGCAGGGCGGCCGTGTCGTCGTCGGTCGCGTCGGCGCGGATGGCCTGGATCTCGGCTTCGAGGCGCGGAATGGCCACCCACGCTTCGAGGCAGGCCGTCTTTCCGCAGGCGCACAGCGGACCACCGTCGGTGCCGACCGTGACGTGACCGATCTCACCGGCCGCGAATCGACTGCCGTAGATGGCGATGCCGCCGAGCAGCAGTCCCGCGCCGACACCGTGGCCGATGCGCACGAGCATGAGGTCGCTCTCGGCGTGCCCGAATCCGTGTTCGGCGAGCACCGCCGCGTTGGCGTCGTTCGAGACGATGACGGGGCACCCGGATGCGTCGGCCACCCGCCGCTGCAACTCGAGGTCGTGCCAGCCGAGGTTCGGTGCGCTGTGCACGATGCCCGCGAGGTCGACGACGCCCGGCGACGCGATGCCGATGCCGAGCACGGGCCGGGTGGATGCCTGCAGCAGGCGTTCGGTCAGGGCGAGCACTTTCGCGACCGCGGGTTCGCCGGTCGCACCCTCGAGCGCCACGTCGATGCGTTCGAGGATCTCCCCGTCGAGGTTCATGACGGCCCCGTGAAAGTCGGAGTAGTCGGACAGGTCGAGCCCGATGATCTGGTGCGCTTCGCGATCGATGTCGATCAGCATGGCGGGTTTACCCGGGCGCACCCCTTCGCGCTGCCCGCGCTCCACGACGAGGCCGTCGGCGATGAGTTCGGCGACGAGGTCCGAGACGGTGACGCGGGTGAGACCCGTTTCGCGCGAGACGTCCGCCCGACTCATCGCGCCGGCCCCGTAGAGGGTCTGCAGAACGAGGGCCCGGTTGTGGTTGCGGGCGTGTTCGGGGAGCACTTTGGCGCTCGGCCGGAGCCGCCGACCGGGCAGATAAGCCGTGGTCTGGGCGGTATTCGGGTGCGCGGCGTCCAGGGTGGAAGAGCCGCGCTGCACTTCCGATGCAGTCATGTTTGTTAGTAAAGCTTACGAACTAATCCATGGCAAGTAATTCGTTCGAGATATCCCGCCTGTTTACCAGACCGTTACATTTTGTGAGGGCGGTTAACAAACGCGAAATGTGGTCACCCGTGCGGGTGCTCCGCCCAGAGGCTTCGCACGGCTTCGAGTTCGTCCCGGCGGCTGATGCCGAGCTTGCGGAACGCACGGTTGACGTGATTTTCGACGGTGCGCACGGACACGCTCAGTCGGGTGGCGATGGTCTGGTTCGGGGTGCCTCCCGCGGCGAGGGCGGTGATTTCGCGCTCGCGCTGCGTGAGTGTCGGGCGTGATGCTTGGGCCTGCACGTGCGCCATCACCTCTGCGTCGAGGGTGCCACCGAGTGACTGGGCGAGCCGCTCGGCCCGGTCGGCGTCGTCGGGCCGGCCGTCCCTTCGGTAGGCGTCGGCGGCGCGGAGGTAGGCGCCCGCGGCATGCACGACCTGGTTGGCGGCGCGCAACCGGTCGCCGGCACTTTCGATCCAGTCCGCTTCTGCGCCCTCGACGCCTCGTAAGTAATCGAGCAGTGGCTCGAAGAGGTTGCCCTCGAGCGCGGCAAAGGGGGGAAGCGACACGATGTCGGGCATGCTCTCGAGAGCCATCACCTCGGTGATCGCGGCCTGCACGGCGAACCCGCGGCGAGCGAATTCCGTGTGGGCGTCGGTCAACAGTCGGCGGGCGGCCTGTTCGTCGCCCCGGGCGTGGGCGATGTGGGCCTCGGCAAAGGGCACCGCCGCGAGCGGAAGCGACGATACCTGCGGCAACCATCGGCGGGCCTGCGCGGCGAGGCTGTCGGCTACGTCGATCTCTCCGCGACGCGCCGCGACGATCGCCCCGAGAACAAGGATTCCTCCATAGATCTCGCGTGACGAGAGTGTCGGCTCGCCCAGCGCGAGAGCGGCGCCGATGGCGTCGTCTGCTTCGGTGTTGCGACCGGTGTGCACGAGGGCCAGCGCGCAGACGTATGACTGATCGCGCAGCGCTTCCGCATCGAGAGCGGCGAGTGCCTCGTCCCGCCACTCCGTGGACCGACTCAAGGCCTCGTCGATGCGCCCCGCCCCGAACAGGGCGAGGGCGGTCACGCGCTGACGCCGTCTGCGCCAGTACAGGTTCTCGTGGGCCGTCCGACCGGTCGCGTCGAGAAGCGCCACGGCGCGGATGAACCATCCCTTCGCCTGAAACACATCGGCGAGCGCGATCGATGCTTCATCGGCTGCCGGCCCGCGCCCGGTGAGAGCGGCATTCTCGGCCGCGACTCCGTCGATCACTGCCTGCAGACGCTGCTCGCTCTCGGGCGAGAATCCCTGCGCCCGTATCTCTGCCTCGAGACCGACGGCCTCGACGGCGCAGCTCAGACCGGGCAGATGTGCGCGAGCATGATCGATCACGTGCGACAACCCGACCGGGAGCTCGGGCTGCGCCTCCCATCCGTCTTTCCGTGGGGGCGTGTCCGCCCGCTCGTGCGACCCCGCCTGCACCAGTGCTCGGGATCTCGCCGCCGCCTCAGCGACGATGGCTCGATTCGCGCGCTGGCCGAGCAACGCCAGGCTCGCACCCGGTTCATCCTCGGCATAGACGGTGGCATCGAGGATCTCTTGCGCACGACGATCGGCATCGGGGCCGGCGTCATGCGCGAGAGCGTCGACGGCGGTGACAGCCGTCATCACACCAGGATGATCGCGCCACGCCTCGAGCGCTCGGGACACCTCGGAGCGCCGATGTTCGGTCACGAGCCGCGCGACCGCGGGATTGCGCACGGCTTCCCACTCGAGGGATGCCGGCCTCGAGCCCAGCGTGGCCGACATGATTGACGGGCTCAACGGGCTCGACGGGATCGACGGGGCTGATGATCGACGCCCCTGCGCCGTAGCCGTAGCCGTAGCCGTAGCGGCAGCCCCCTCCCACGCCTCGGCGCCTCCCTGATCGATCGCGACGCGCTCGGCGAGGCGCACGCGTCGCGCGCTGATGGGTTGGTGGCGGTAGTACTCGGCGATCAGGGGCGGATTGACGGCGACCATCACCCTCGCCCCGTTCTGGAAGACGGTGACGAGGCCGCGGGCCTCCAGCTCTTCGAGGACGGTCGACCCGATCAAACGCGTGCATCGTTCGATCGTGACGATGCCGGCCACGGCGAGGACCTCGAGCCCCTCGCGGAGCGGTGCGGTGAGCGGGTAGAGAATCTCGGTCAGATGGGGTGCGAGCGCGGGATGCCAGAGATCATCCCCGGCATGCCAGGTGCCGGCACTCTCGCTGAGAATGCCGTGCTGCCGCCCCGCTCGGGCCACCGCGACGACCAACCGCGGGAGCCCGCCCGACTTCGAGAACACCCGCCCGGCCGTGTGCGCGTCGACCCCACCGCCGAGGACGTCTTCGAGCAGGGCGCGCACTTCTTCGTAGCGCAGGGGCGGAAGGACCACACGGACGACCCGACGCTCGAGCACGTGCACGGCCCCCGAACCCTCGGGGGCATGAGCGTCGAGAGCGTAGAGGACGGGCACATCGGTGAGTCGTTGCACCACGGAGATGACACCCCAGCTCTCGGCGTCGACGGCGGCCGCGTCATCGACCAGGATGAGGGTGGGCCGCGCCAACACCCGCCCCGCCAACGCGTCGATTCGAGCCGAAATGGGGCTTTCGACCCCGAGGCTCGGCCTGACCCCTGCCACGTCGAGAGCTTCGAGGGCGTGCGTGCGAAGGGCGAACTCGCCCGACACCGAGAGCGTGTCGAACCCCTCCTGCCGCACGGCCCGCTCCGCTCCCCGCAGCAGGGCACTGCGCCCGCTCCCCCACGCGCCGCGCACCTCGACCGAGACGCCCTCCCGCACGTGCGAGAGCACGGCAGCCAACTCGCGGCGCCTGACACTCATCTCACTCGCCTTCCCCACGCATACCCCTTGACTCAACACTCCAATATATCGATACGCCATTGCCGGCCGGAAACTTTCAGTGACCCGTCGACCCACTACTCACGCACGACCATCTCGACACTCAGGCGAGACCAGGAACTACTCACTGACAGCGCCGCTCTGCACGGATCACCCCTTCGACTACTCAAAGTTCGAACCGTGCTACTCAAATACCCAGATCAGAGGCTATATATGCTCTCGTCCTGCCTACCATTATGAGGCACGGCTCCGTCGAAGATTTCGACCGGTCGAACTGACACACATCACATCGATCGAGAGCCGACACCCCGCTCACTGAAAGGCACAACGATGATTCGAGTCGAACGTCTTCGCTCCGACGGCTCTCCCGAGCGCGGCGACCTCGTCGCCACCGACACCGGGGTGGTGTACATCTTCCCCGCCGAGGTGCCGGCCTCCGAGCGGCGCACGGGTCGCGGCTGGTATCAACACCGCGTGGGCTACATCGTCTACGAATGCGACCTGAGCTGGACCGTGCGCAACATCGGCAACCGCATCATCCACGACTTGATCGACGACCGTCTCGACGCGCTCGCGACCATTGCAGCCTCCGAGGGGTTTCGCATCACGGCCCTCGGGCGCCCCGATCGCCTTGTCGACATGAAACTGCCCGTCACACTCATCGTTCACGAGCGCCCGCGCCGTTTCGCCACCCTGTCCACCACCTCGGGCAAGGTGTTCCTCTTCCCCGAGCGCGTCCCCGCCAAACAGCGTCGCGTGGGCGCCGGGTCTGGCGAGCTGTTCCTCGGCCGCGTGCGCCGCACGGTGCGTGGGTGGGACATCGAACTCGAGTCTGGCGAGCGTGGCGAGACCGAGCGCGAGTCACGGGTCGACGCGGTGCATGATCTCGTCCAGTTGTGCGCGTCCATGCGGGAGCCCGCGTCGTCGCCGGAGCCCGCCGCCGCTCCATCGCCGAAACCCGAGACCGCCTGTGTCAGCCTCGACACGCAGCCCGAGGCGACGCCCATGCCCGACATGCCCCGTCGCGGGAACGACTCCACGCGGGTCGTTGCCCCTCTCGCGTATCGAGCCGCCGCGCGATCCACGCGTCCCCTGCAGAGCATGTATGCCTGACGCAGGCCCGTAACCGCCCCCTGATAAGGTCAACTCGTCCACAACACAGAATCGAGGGGCCCGTGTTACGAGCACGCACCAAGACCATTTCCATCATCGGATCGTTCGCCGTCGCCGGCCTCCTCCTCACCGGTTGCGCCGGCGGACAGAGCAAGGCCGACGCGTGCAACGAGCTCAACAAGAGCGTCGAGTCGCTGCAGGATGAGTTGACGTCCAGCGTCAGCAACCTGTCGTCCGACCCCTCGGCCGCCTCCGACGCCATCGACAAGCTCGCGAAGTCGTTCTCCGAGAGCACCGGCAAGGTCACCAACGACGAGGTCAAGCCCGCCGCCGACAAGGCGAACAAGGCCATCACGTCCATGGCCGACGAGTTCGGCAAGTACGCCGACGACCCCACAGCGGCCGACCCCACCGCGCTGTCCGAGAGCGCCACCGACGTGCAGACCACGTTCTCCGACCTGGCAACGCTCTGCAACTAATCCTCGAAACCCGGCGAGCGCACCGGGACTGACGACGAAAAGGGCCCCGATCCGAGGATCGGGGCCCTTTTCGTGTCGCCGGCGACTATTCGCCGATGCGCGCCTTCAGGTTGTCGGCCAGAGTCGCGAGGAACTCTTCAGTCGTCTGGTAAGCCTGGTCGGGGCTGACGAGCAGCGCCAGGTCCTTCGTCATCTTGCCCGATTCGACGGTCTTGATGACGACGTCCTCGAGCGTCGACGCGAAGTCGATGAGCTCCTGGTTGCCGTCGAGCTTGCCGCGGTGCTGCAGGCCGCGCGTCCACGCGTAGATCGACGCGATCGGGTTGGTCGACGTGGGCTTGCCCTGCTGGTGCTGACGGTAGTGGCGCGTGACCGTGCCGTGAGCCGCCTCGGCCTCGACGACCTTGCCGTCGGGCGTGGCGAGCACGCTCGTCATGAGACCCAGCGAGCCGAAGCCCTGCGCCACGGTGTCGGACTGCACGTCGCCGTCGTAGTTCTTGGTGGCCCAGACGTAGCCGCCCTCCCACTTCATGGCCGAGGCGACCATGTCGTCGATGAGGCGGTGCTCGTAGGTGAGGCCCGCGGCGTCGAACTGCTCCTTGAACTCGGCCTCGAAGATCTCCTGGAAGATGTCCTTGAAGCGACCGTCGTAGGCCTTGAGGATGGTGTTCTTGGTCGACAGGTAGACCGGGTAGTTGCGGCTGAGGCCGTAGTTGAGCGAAGCGCGCGCGAAGTCGCGGATCGACGCGTCGAGGTTGTACATGCCCATGGCCACACCCGACGACGGAGCCTCGAAGACCTCGAACTGCTGCGGCTCGGAGCCGTCCTTCGGGGTGAACGTCATGGTGAGCGTGCCGGGGCCGTCGAACAGGAAGTCGGTGGCACGGTACTGGTCGCCGAACGCGTGGCGGCCGACGATGATGGGCTTGTTCCAGCCCGGCACGAGGCGCGGGATGTTCGAGATGATGATGGGCTCGCGGAAGATCACGCCGCCCAGGATGTTGCGGATGGTGCCGTTCGGCGAACGCCACATCTTCTTCAGGCCGAACTCTTCGACGCGTGCCTCGTCGGGCGTGATCGTGGCGCACTTGACGCCGACACCGTGCTTCTGGATGGCGTGCGCAGCATCGACAGTGATCTGGTCGTCCGTCTCATCGCGCTTCTCGATACCGAGGTCGTAGTATTCGAGGTTGATGTCGAGGTAGGGGTGAATGAGGGTGTCTTTGATGGCCTGCCAGATGATCCGTGTCATCTCGTCGCCGTCGAGCTCGACGACCGTGCCTTCAACCTTGATCTTTGACAATGCATACTCCTTGGCTTTCGGCCGGGAAAATGGCCACGGCCAGCTTACCGTCTCGTCGAGAAGTATCTCGACGTCGAGAGAGTTTGGCGCGGGCATCCATCGGTTGACTCATCCCTGAGGATGAACGTTGGGCGTCACACTACCGGCGGGCGAGCATGGCCCGGTACCCTAGGTCTATGTCTGAATTGCGACTGGAAGAGCTGTCCGCGTCGACCATCGTGGCGGTCAACGCCCTCACGCTCAAGCCCGGGCAGGAGCAGTTCGTCGCTCCCGTGTCCTACGCCGTGGCGGCCGCCGTGCTCGACCCGGCCACGAGCTGGCAGCGCGTCGTGCTCGACGGCGACGAGGTCGTCGGTTTCGTGCAGGGCAACTTCGACGAGCACGCCCACCAAGACGAGTTCCGCAGCATCCTGTGGCGCATCAACGTCGACGCCGACGACCAGGGCCGCGGCATCGGCACCTTCGCGGTCGAGGCGCTCCTCACCGAGGCTACGCAGCGCGGTTTCGACCACGTCAACGTCATCTACGAGCCCGGCGAAGACGGCCCCGAGGCCTTCTTCCTGCGCGTCGGCTTCGAGCCGACGGGCGAAACGCAGTACGGCGAAGTCATCGGAAGCCGCGCGCTCTAACCCTCCGCGTCGAGGTGCTCCCGCTCGGGTCACCTCCGCCGACGTCGGCTTCCGCGCGAGTCGCCTCACACGAGTGAGCTCTCCCGATGAGTCCGTCCGTCCCGAGCCCGCGGCATCGTCGCCGGTCGAGACCCTATCCCTGTCGAACGGCGAGCCCATGTCCGAGATCGAGAACCCCTCCGACCCCGAGGCGTTCGTCGAGGCCGTGCTCAGCGTCGTCGACGGCATCCCGGCCGGCCGGGTCATGAGCTACGGGCAGGTGGCCGCCACCCTGGGATCGCGTTCGGCGCGGGGCGTCGGCCGCATCATGGCTCTCCACGGGTCGGATGTCGCGTGGTGGCGCGTCGTGCAGGCGTCGGGTTTCCCACCCGCCGGTCACGACGCTCGCGCGCACGAACACTACGTGGCCGAGGGCACACCCCTCGTCGAGAGCTCGCGCGAACCGGGTTTCCGTGTGGCGCGCTCAGGGTTCGTCGGTCACGAAGACCGATAGGGCGCCTGCCGCGGCCGAGCAGCAGGTCATCCTGAAGTCCGAGCTGCCGGGTACGCGCGGCGGATGGCAGGGCGCGGCGCCCGCGATTGACTGGTTCTACCGTCGACCGAGGAAAAACCCATGCCCCATCGCAGCCGCAGCATTTCGAGCAACCGCCACCCCTCCCGCATCCGCGCCGCCCGCGCCCGCCGCCTCGGTCGCCTGACCGCCGCCACCGCGACCGCCGGCATCGCAGTCGTCGCCCTGACGGGCTGCGGCACCCTCGACGCCTTCGCCACCCTCGGCAACCCCGTCGGGCGCGGCCTCTACGAGACCGCCGCGACGTTCGAGAAGACCGAGACCGCGAAGACCCTCTCCTCCGACTGGCTGCCCGACGATGCCGCGCGCGTGCGCCTCACCTATCGCCACGATGGTTCGGCAGCGCTCCTCATGTTCACGACGGCCCAGAGCCTCGACCAGCTGTGCAGCCCCGCGAACACCGTTCCTGTGCCGGCGCTCGAGGACTCGTGGTGGCCGCAGACGTTGCCCGAGACCGCCTACCTCTGCGGCGACCGCTGGACGGCCTTCGCCGACGGCGGAACGGTCTACGCCTTCACCGGCACCGACACCTCGGCGGGAGCATCCCTGACGTCCGGTGGCGGCGAGGCCCAGACCACGCGCTCTCCCGGTTACTAATCCGGCCGCCTCACTCTCGCCGCACACGCACACACAGAAGCGGTTCGCCAACCCGATGGTCGGCGAACCGCTTCTCTCGTTTTCGGACGAACCCGGTGCTAGACCAACGAGTCACGCCAGGCGGCGTGCAGCTGCGAGAACCGGCCCGTGCCGGCGATCAGATCACCGGGCGTGCCGTCCTCGACGATGCGTCCGTGTTCCATGACGAGCACGCGGTCGGCGATCGCGACCGTCGAGAGGCGGTGCGCGATGATGACGGCCGTGCGGTCGGCCAGCAACGTCTGCAGGGCCTCCTGCACGAGCCGCTCCGACGGGATGTCGAGCGACGCCGTGGCCTCGTCGAGGATCAGCACCTGGGGGTCGGCCAGGAACGCGCGCGCGAACGAGATCAGCTGACGCTGCCCCGCCGAGACGCGCCCGCCGCGCTTGTTCACGTCGGTGTCGTAGCCGTTCGGCAGCGAGCGGATGAACTCGTCGGCGCCGACCGCCCGGGCCGCGCGCTCGATCTCCTCGCGCGAGGCATCCGGTTTGCCGATGGCGATGTTGTCGGCCACCGAACCCGAGAAGAGGTACGCCTCCTGCGTGACCATGACGATGGCTCGTCGCAGGTCTTTGGGGTGCAGCATCCGGAGGTCGACGTCGTCGAGGGTCACGCGCCCGGCCGACGGGTCGTAGAAGCGCGAGATCAGCTTGGCGAGCGTCGACTTGCCCGCACCCGTCGAACCCACGAGCGCGATCGTCTGACCGGCCGGCAGGTCGAGCGTGAAGTCGGGCAGCACGACCGTGTCTTCGTTGTAGGCGAAGCGCACATCCTCGAAACGCACGTGACCCCGGGCCGACCAGAGGTCGACGGGTTTCTCGGGGTCGGGCACGGTCGGCTTCTCCTCGAGCACACCCGAGATCTTCTCGAGCGCGGCCGACGCCGACTGGTAGGAGTTGTAGAACATCGCCATGTCTTCCATGGGGTCGAAGAACCGCCGCGCATAGAGCACGGCCGCGAGCAGCGCACCGATCGCGAGCTGACCGTCGACCACGCGGAACCCACCCACGAGCAACACGGCCGCGACGGTCACGTTGCCGATGAGGATGAGACCCGGGTCGAACACGCCGAAGAGCTGGATGACGCGCGCGTTCACATCGCGATAGTCCTCGACGAGCCCGCCGAATTCCTTCTCGTTGCGGCGCTCCTTGCGGAAGGCCTTCACGGCGCGGATGCCCGTCATGGTCTCGACGAACTGCACGATGAGCTTGGCCGAGGCCACGCGCGACTGCCGGAACAGCTTCTGCGAGCGCACCTGGAACCAGCGCGTGAGGATGAACAGCGGCACGAGCGCGCCGAGCAGCACGAGACCGCTCGTCCAGTCCAGCAGGAACAGCGCGATACCCGTGAACAGGCTATAGAGGATGCCCGAGACGAGTTGATTGATGCCCGAGTCGAGTAGCTCCCGGATGGAGTCCAGGTCGCTCGTCTGGCGCGAGATGATGCGGCCGGAGGTGTAGCTCTCGTGGAACTCGAGGCTCAGCTTCTGCGTCTGCAGGAACACGCGTTTGCGCAGGTCGATCAGGATGGCCTGGCTGACGCGCGCCGCGAGCACCGTGTACCACGCCATGAGCAGCGCGCCGATGACGCCCGTGACGAGGTAGGCGGCAACCGTGAGGATGGCGGGCATCCAGTCTTGGTCGAGCACGGCGGGCAACGCGCGGTCGATGCCGAAAGCGATCAGCGCGGGACCCGCCACCTGAGCGGCGGTCGAGATCGCGACCACCACCATCGTGAGAGCCACTTGAGCTTTCAGTGGCGACAGCAGCGAGCCGAGCAGGCGCGTCGACCGTCGCCGGATGGACTTCGATTCGGCGCGCGTGAAATCGTCACGCTCTTCGCCGGTCACGCCCGAGACAGATGTCTGGCTCATCGGTTGACCTCCATTCCGGTATTGCTTCTGTCGTCGCGGTCGCGATCGGGGTGCGTGTCGTCGAGCCCCTGCCGCACCGCCTCGGTGATCTGGATGTCGCGCTCGGCGTCACCCTCGGTGCGCGTGTCGTCGGCGTCTGCGTTCGGCTCCGCCGCCCCCACGCGACGGCGCTCGGCCGCCTCGCGCTTCTCTTCGTCCTCGAGGCTCGAAATGACGAAACGGTAGTGCTCGTTGGTGGCCAGCAGCTCGGAGTGTGTGCCGACGGCCACGATGCGTCCCTCCTGCATGAGCGCCACGCGGTCGGCGAGCGTCACGGTCGAGGGACGGTGGGCCACGATGAGCGCGGTCGTGGACGAGAGAACGCGGCGGAGCGCCGCCTCGACGAGCGCCTCGGTGTCGACATCCAACGCCGAGAGGGGGTCGTCGAGCACGAGGATCGACGGCGAGGCCGCCACCGCGCGGGCCAGGGCCAGACGCTGACGCTGGCCGCCCGAGAGGCTGAGACCCTCCTCACCCACGGTCGTGTCGACGCCGTCGGGCAGGTTGTGCACGAACGCCGCCTGCGCGATGTCGAGCGCCTCGGCCAAGACACGATCGGCCTCGGGCGAACGCGGGTCGAGGTCGGCCCGGCCGAGCAGCACGTTCTCGCGCACGGTCGCCGAGAACAGCGTCGCATCCTCGAAGGCCATGGCGATGTGGGTGCGCAACTCTTCGCGGGTCAGATCGCGCACGTCCACGCCATCCACGCGCACGGCTCCCCCGGTGACGTCGTAGAGACGCGTCGTCAGGGCCGTGAGCGTCGACTTGCCACAGCCGGTCAACCCGACGAGTGCCATGGTCTCGCCGGGCGTGATGGTGAGGTCGACGCCGTCGATGAGGTCGCCGAAACGTTCGGGCGAGTCCTGGTAGCGGAAGTGCACGTTGTCGAAGCGCAGCTCGCCACGCGGCTCGGCCACGGTGAGGGGATGCTCGGGGTCGGTGATCGCGTTCGGCGAATCCATGACCTCGAAGAACCGGTCGGTGGCGGTGCGCGTGTCGAACGTCATCGACAGCAGGAAGCCGATGGACTCGATCGGGAAGCGCAGCACGGTGGCCGTGGCGAAGAACGCGAACAGCTGTCCGACGGTGATCTGATCAGTGGAAGCCAGCCAGATGCCACCCAGCAGACACAGCGCGAACGCGACATCCGGAAGCAGCAGCAGCCACAGCCAGATGCCCGCGATGGCCTTGGCCTTGGCGATCTCGGTGCCCCGCAGGTCTTCGGCCTGGGCCTCGAAGTTCTTCAGCGCATAGCGCCCACGGCCGAAGGCCTTCAACACACGGATGCCGTGCACGCTCTCCTCGACGGCCGTGGCCAGATCGCCCGCCTGGTCTTGGCTGCGGCGCGCGATCTCGGAGTACTTCTTCTCGAAGACGAACCCGTAGATCCAGATCGGCACGGCCATGACCAGGAAGATGAGGCCCAGCAGCCAGTTCCAGTAGAACAGCACGGCGGCGCCGATGAGGATCGTGACGGTGTTGACCACGAGCAGCACGATGCCGAACGACAACCAGCGGCGGATGAGGCCGAGGTCGCTCACGGCACGCGACAGCAGCTGCCCCGACTGCCAGCGGTCGTGGAACGAAACCGGCAGGTCTTGCAGCTTGGCGTAGAGCGCGTTACGCATCTTGGCCTCGACGTGCGTGCCCGGCGTGAGCACGAACCAGCGCCGCAGCGCGATCATGACGGCCTCGACCACGCCGAGCGCCAGCACGAGCAACACGGCGGGCCAGATCTGGGCCGAATCACCGGTCGACAGCGGGCCGTCGACGAGGCGCTCCAGGATGAGCGGGATGCCGAGGGCCACGACCCCAGCGATGAGGGCGGCCACCATTCCCAGCACGATGCGGGGCACGGCGGACTTCACGTAGGGGTACATGCGCCAGAGCGCCTGCGCCGTGTTCAGGTCGGATTTATGTGAGGGCGGACGTTGGTCGTTCGCGTTTCGAGACATTCGTTGTCAACTCTTCTTTGCGTGGTGCGGGTGCCGCTCTCGGGCGGCGAGGCGTGTCGGCGCGGGCGAGACGGATGCTGGCGCCCCGTGAGTCTGTAACCCCGGGGCCCGGCGCAATAGTTCTCGTGCGGCGACGGATGTGGATGGGTGAGCGCGCGGGGCGCTGGGGGCGCGGTCGGCGACGCCGAACGAACCGGACCCCGATGAAGCGGCGGCCGGTGTGCGGGCGGTGAGCGGACCGGGTTTAGTCGGCGGTCACCGGGTTGTGGGCGGTCGCACGGGCCGTGGCGGGCTTCGTGCGCGGCTGCTCAGCCACGAGGAACGCCGAGACCGCATTGTGCGCGGCGCTGAAGCCGGCTCCGTGAATGCGTGTGATCGTCATGACGCTCCTCCTGGTTTCGTATTCGTCGTCAGTGCCCGCGACGTTGCCGAGCCCCTGATGAGGGGCCTGACGCAGCCGTGGACAGCCCTACAGAATATGAGGAAAGCGGAGCCCGGGGCAAGCGATTCGCCAGAATCGCCCGCAAATGGTTCGTGAACAGCCCGTGAACGGGTCAGCGCACGCGCACCGACAGGCACGTGACGCAACCCTCGCGCTTCTCGAATTCGCTGATGTCGACGCGCACGACCGTGAATCCGAGGTCCTCGATCAACGCGGCCGTCTGCGGCGCGGCGGCCGACAGGAGCACGGTGTCGTCGGAGAGGACGACGACGGCCGACCCCTCGGGCTCGGGCACGGCGCGGAAACGGTCGAAGAGGCGCACGTCGTCGACGAGCGGTTCGTAGCCGATGACGGTGCCGTCGGGCAGAGCCGTGACGGCCGTCTTCAGGTGCAACACCTTCGTGACGGGAACGGCGACGACGACATAGCCCAGCGGGGCGAGCAGCCCGCGCAGCTGGCGCACACCCTCGGCGTTGGTGCGGTCGGAGCGCCCGACATACACGGTGTCGCCGACGGTGAGGATGTCGCCACCCTCGAGTGTTCCGGGCGCCTCGATGCGCTGCACCCGCAGGCCGAAGTCGCGCAGATTGGCCTCGATGCCCTCGACCTCGGGCGCGCGGGACTCGAGCGCGGGGCGCGTGATGACCGCCAGGTCGCCGAAGAGCGCGACGACGTCCTCGACGAACACCGAGTCGGGCAGGCCGTCGGCGAACGGCAGCTCGGAGGTGGACCAGCCGTTGGCCTCGAACGCCTTGACGTAGGCATCCCACTGCTCGTCGACCTTGTCGCTGTCGACCGGGACGCGCTCGAGGTGGGTGACCACGCCGTCGTCATACGTGGATGCCGGCATGCGCACGATCGCGATGCGCCGGTCGTTCGCCCGGGCCGACGCCCCGCGCCGCAGCACGGCGTTGTAGACGAGGCGCCCGAGCGTGGCCGCGAACACGATGTAGAGCAGGATGAAGACGGTGTTGACGCCCAGCAGGGTGCCGAAGAGGTAGGCCACGACGCTGCCGTCGAGCACCTGGCCGCCCTGCAGAATGGGGATCAGGAGGCCGATGATGCCCGCGACGATGCCGGCCACGAGGCCCGCGGGAACAGCCGTGAACCAGACACGCAGCCCGCCGGCGAGCGCGAGCGCGAAGATGATGACGAAGCCGATGAGGCTCGCGATCGAGAAGTAGCTGTTGGCCGAGCCGATGATGGCCGAGGTGAACTGGTTCGAGAAGAAGAACGCGAACACCGTGGCGACATGGACGCCCACCGCAACCGTGAGAGCGGCCAACAGAGATGCGACGAGCCGGCGGCCCCAGGTAACAGACATGACTCACACCCTAGGGGTGATGTCTATGACGAAACTGTGGACCGCCGGCTCGGCGGACTGCTCGGGCGTGGCGCGGCCGCGATCACGCCGCCGCGACACCCTCCGACTCAGTGGAAGAAGTGACGCTCACCCGTGAAGTACATGGTGATGCCCGCGGCCTCGGCCGCCTGGATGACCTCTTCGTCGCGCACCGAACCACCGGGCTGCACGACGGCCTTCACACCGGCATCCAGCAGCACCTGCAGGCCGTCGGCGAAGGGGAAGAACGCATCGGATGCCGCCACCGAACCGGCCGCGCGGTCACCCGCCCGCGTCACCGCGAGCTGGCACGAGTCGACGCGGTTGACCTGGCCCATGCCCACACCCACGGACGCGCCGTTGTGCGCCAGCAGGATGCCGTTGGACTTGACGGCCCGGCAGGCCTTCCACGCGAACACGAGGTCGACGATCGTCTCTTCGTCGGCGGGCTCACCCGTGGCGAGGGTCCACGATGCGGCCGTGACCGCGGGGTCGACGGGTGCGAATCGGTCGGTGTCCTGCACGAGCAGGCCGCCCGAGATCTGGCGCACCTCGGTGTCTTCGCGCTCGAAGCCGTCGGGCAGCTGCAGCAGGCGCAGGTTCTTCTTGGTTTTCAGCACGTCGAGCGCGGCGTCTTCGAAGCCCGGGGCGACGAGCACCTCGGTGAAGATCTCTTTCACGGTCTCGGCCATCTTGAGCGTGACGATGCGGTTGGCCGCGATCACGCCGCCGAACGCCGACACGGGGTCGCATTCGTGCGCGCGCTGGTGCGCCGAGGCGATGGCGTCGGGCGCCTTGGGCTTCGCGACCGCGATGCCGCACGGGTTGGCGTGCTTGATGATGGCGACGGCCGGGTAGATGAAGTCGTAGGCGGCGCGCACGGCGGCATCGGCGTCGACGAAGTTGTTGTAGCTCATCTCCTTGCCGTGCAGCTGCGTGGCCTGCGCGATGCCGTGGCCGTCGGGGCGCGCGTAGAGGGCGGCCTTCTGGTGCGAGTTCTCGCCATAACGCAGCGTCTGCTGCAGCTCGCCGCCGAGCGTGACGGTCGCGGCGAAGGCGTCAGCGGATGCGGGGGCTGCCGCATCCGTGCCTCCCGCGTTCGAGGAACCGTCGTTCGACGAGCCGTCGTTGTCGACGAACCAGGCAGCGACGGCCGTGTCGTAGGAGGCCGTGTGCTGGAATGCCTCGCGCGCCAGGGTGCGGCGCTGCGCGAGCGACGTGCCCCCGGCCGCGACGGCGTCGATGATCGAGGGGTAGGCGTCGGGCGACACGACGATCGCCACGTTGGCGTGGTTCTTGGCCGAGGCGCGCACCATGGCGGGGCCGCCGATGTCGATCTGCTCGATGACGTCGTCGCCCTGGGCGCCCGAGGCGACGGTCTCGACGAACGGGTACAGGTTGACGACCACGAGCTGGAACGGGGAGATGCCGAGCTCGGCCAGCTGCTCTTCGTGGGATTCGAGGCGCAGGTCGGCGAGGAGCCCGGAGTGCACGGCGGGGTGCAGCGTCTTGACACGCCCGTCGAGCGACTCAGGGAAACCCGTCACCTGGGCCACGTCGGTGACCGCGAAACCGGCGTCGCGGATGGTCTGGGCCGTGCTTCCGGTCGACACGATCTCGACGCCGGCACCCGCGAGGGCCTCGGCGAGCGTCAGCAGGTCGCGTTTGTCGCTGACCGAGAGGAGGGCGCGGGTGATGGGGACGATGTCGCGTTCGCGGTACAGGCTCTTGTCGTGGCTCGGGCCGGACATGGGATCTGATCTCCTCGGTTGGGGTGTGCCGGCCGCAGGTCGCGGCCCGTGGGGTTAGAGGGCGGCGAGGTCGACGTCGCCGGTGGCGATGCTGCGCACCGTGTCGACGAGCAGGCGGCGCTCGACCGGTTTGATGCGCTCGTGCAGCGTGTGCTCGGTGTCGTCGGGCAGCACGGGGACGCGCTCCTGCACGATGATGGGGCCGTCGTCGACGCCGTTCGCGACGACGATGATGCTCGCACCCGTCTGGGTCACACCGGCCGCGAGGGCGTCACGCACGCCGTGGGCACCCGGGAACTCGGGCAGGTAGGCGGGGTGCGTGTTGATGAGGTGCGGCGCGAGGGCGTCGACGACCCCGGCCGGCAGCAGACGCATGAGGCCCGACAGCACGACGAGGTCGGGATGCCAGACGCGGATCTGCTCGAGCAAGGCCTCGCCCCATTCGGCGCGCGAGTCGAACGACGAATACGGCACCGTGAAGGTGGGGATGCCGAAGGCCTCAGCGTGTGCCAGGCCGTCGGCCTCGCGATCGGCACCGACGGCGATCACGCGAGCGGGGAACGCGTCATCGCTCGACGCCTCGAGGAGGGCACGAAGATTGGAACCGGTGCCGGAGATGAGCACAACCACGGAGAGCACCCGAACAGCCTACCGTTTTGAGGCAGAACCCGATTCCCGCTCACTGAGGCGCGAGCGACCGGATGCGGCAGACGCCGATCCGGTGTCGGGGTGGTCGTCGGAGTGCCCGCTTGCGAGCATGCCGATCAGGGCCGCGACCGTCACCTCGATGAAGACGAAGAGCGCGACCCAGAGCGGGTTAGGCCCGACCTCGGCCAGGCGTCCCGGGCCGATCGCTCCGCCCGACAGGGATGCGAGCACGGCGAAGATGAGCGCGGAGATCAGCCCGATGGCGACGGCTCCGGCGGCAAGGGTGCGGTTGGCGTGGGCGGGGGTGGCGGCATCCGTCAAGCGTTCGCGCACGAGCATGGCAGCGAAGAAGCCGGCCAGCAGAGGCACCAGGATGCCCACGAAGCCGAACAGAAGGTCCGCGGTCGGCACGGCGCCGAGGATCGGGAAGGCGGGGAGCGGGCCGACGACCGTGTTGACGGGTGAGACGCTCGTGCCGGCGCCGAGCGCGAACCCGGGGCCGACAAGCCACGAGGCCACCCAGATGACGAGGTTGGGCATGAACGCCAGCTGGCCGAGGGTGACCGCGATGCCGCCCGTCACGCCCAGCTGCGTGCTCTCGTAGAGCGTGGTGATGGTGCCGAAGTTGGCGAAGATCGTGAGCGCGAGCAGCACGCTGGCCACGGCGAGGATGGCGGCGACCACGGCGGTGGCGCCCGTGAAGCCAGCGCGCAGGATGGCCAGTTGGGTGTCGCTGAAGCGGTCGGCGATGCGTTCGCCGAGACCGGCCGACGCGCTCCGCTTCGCGGCGCCCGAACGCGCTCCGGACGCCCGGGGAGAAACGGTCGAGCCGGACGCGCTCGAAGGGGCAGACGCGACCCGGTGGCGGATGACGCCGATCGCGAGCCCCACCGCGATGACGAGCGGCGGCAACACGATGCCCTGCAGGATCGACGGGCGCAGCTGTTCGGAGAGCGCCGAGAACGTGAGCAGCGCCGACAGCACGAGCGCGGCCACGAGCGAACCCGCGACACCCGACTGCCAGTAGCGGGTCTCGGCCGCGCGCCGCCCGATGCGCACGGCCGCGAGCACCGAGAAGAGAGCGAATGCGAGGGGCGCGATGGTCACGAAGAAGGGCTGGGCGGCCTGTGCCACGCCGACCTGGGCGATGGTCGCGGCATCCGCCGTCGCTCGGATGTCGACGCCGTTGCCGGCCAACCAGATGTCCACGGCGGCGCGCCAGAACACGAGCCAGTCGGTCGCAAAGCCGTCCTGGATGGCCCAGAGCAGGGACAGGGGTACGAGCGGGATCGCCACGCCGATGGCGATGGCGATGAGGGTCTCGAGGGCGGCGAGAGTGGCAGTCTGTGAGCGGTTCATCCGACTTGGAGCCTACCCTCAGCCCGCTTCCTCGACGGGCTGCCCGGCCGGGGTGTTGTGGGCCGGGCGCTGAAGCACCTCGAGCACGAACAGCAGCACGAGGGCCCCGACCGCGATCCAGGCCATGTCCGCCACATCGATCGGTCGAACCAGGAGAACGATCCCGGCCGCAACCAGGAGCACGACCAGGCGGAGCAGACCGATGACACGGGCCAGACGTGTTCCGAAGGCACCCGTGGTGACGCCGTGCGCCTCGCCGAACCCGCGCACCGCGGATGCCGCGTCCCGCGCGACCGAACGCAACGCCCGAGGAGCCCGGCCGGGGCCCGCAAGCCACACGGCCACCGCGCTGGCGACACCGATCACGACGACACTGCCGACGAGCGCGAACAAGCCCGCCGTCGCGTGGTCGAAGACGACCTCGAGCGCGTCCCCCGGGAAGCCGTCGGCGCGGGCCGTGCGGCGCAGGAGCGGCCGCGCGATAGCGAGTGCAACGCCGAGCGCCAGGGCCGTGGCGGCAATGGCGATGGCCGCGGCGATCACGGCGCGACGCTTGTTGCGTGCCAACAGGACTCCCCCGGCGGCAGCCACCAGCGCGATCGCGGGCAGCCACGGGCCCACCGCGACGACGAGCGTATAGATCGTCTGCACGCCCGCGGCCTGTGACGTGTCGGCGATCACGATCGTGCGTTCGATGGATGGAATCCGCTCGGCCAGCGCGAAACCGTCGGCGACCAGGGCGTCCTTCACCCGGTCGACGATCGGCCCGAGCTGCACGCCGATGTCGCCCTGCGGGTCGGCCCCGATCTCGATCACGGCATCCGGGTCGCCCTCGAGACTCAGAGTCAGTTGACGGTGGGTTCGCGTGAGGGCTTCGTTCCACACGGTCGAAAAAGCATCCGAGCGGACGACCCTCTCGACCACACCGTCGATCGCCGAGGTCACGCCGGCTGCCGCCGGGTCGCGTAGCAAATCGAGCGCGGCAGCGGCCTTCGGCGGCACGCCCAGACTCTCGATCCCGTCGAAGAGATCGTCGGTGAGGGCCTCGACGTCGAGCGCCTCGCTGATCGCCGCTTCGGTTTCGCGGATCACGGCATCCTGCACGGCCGGTTCGTCAACAAGGGGACCAAAGGTCTCGACGAAAGACTGCGTGTCGGTGAGCTCGGTGACCGCCCAGCTCGCGGCGATGCTCACGGGCGCGAGCACAGCGGCCACGATAATGAGCAGGGCCGAGACGAGCATAAAGAAAAGCCGCGCGGCTCGACCCGTTTTCGGCGTGTCGGCTTCGGCCGCCGCCACGCGTTCACGTTCCCGAAGCCACGCGTTCTCGGCTTCGAGACGGGCAATCCGCACACTTTGGGCGCTTTCCGACTCCGTCATCATGCTGCCCTTCTCGATCGGGCACGCGGTCCGCTACCGAGCGCTGAGCACACGGTAGCGCTTCGACGACTCAGCCCGCTGGCGTCCGTTCGATCGAATCGGCCACGCGGATGCCCACGGCCGGCAGCAGCACGCCGTCGATGATGGAGAGGAGGAACGGGCGGTCGACGGGCTTTTGAAGCACGAGCACGCGATAGGCCGTCATGGCCGGGGTGATCAGGGCGAGCGTCTCGAGGTCGCAGTCGCTCGAGATCTCACCGCGCTCGATGGCGCGCAGCAGCAGCGTCTTGTTGGCCTCGGCGCGCGGCCGGATGATGGCCTGCTCGATCGCCTGCGCGAGCTCGGGCGACTTCGAGAGCATCGACGAGAGCCCCGCCATGATCTGCAGCTTCTTCTCGGCCTCTTCGATTGTGCGGGGTTTGATCAGACCCACCAGGTCTCCGCGCAGCGTCCCCGTGTCGGGCAGGTGCTCGAGGTCGGCGCGTTTCATGCAGGCCACGGCGTCGATCACGAGTTCGTTCTTCGAGGCCCAGCGGCGGTAGAGCGTGGCCTTGCCGGCTTTGGCGCGGGCCGCCACCATTTCGACGGTCATGCCGTCGTACCCACATTCGGCGAGCACCTCGAGGGCCGCATCGAGGATCTCGGGGTCGCGGGAGTGATCGCGCTTGCGCCCCAGTTTGGGGGATTCGACCTGCGTCATTGCGGCGATCTCCTCGCGTTTTCGGGCCTTCATGGGTTCACCCCATGTTAGCGAAGGGTTGAATATAGAACTGATCGTATCCGAAACTGGCCGGTTCCGTATATAGTTCTCGACATGCCACAGACTTCCTCCGCTTCACCCGTTGCCGCAGCAGCCGCTGCCGCAACGTCGTCCCGCCGCTGGTGGACGCTGACCGCCGTCGCCATCGCCCAGCTCATGGTCGTGCTCGACGCCACCGTCGTGAACATCGCTCTGCCCGCCGCGCAGGCCGACCTCGGCTTCTCCAATGGCGACCGTCAGTGGGTCATCACCGCGTACTCCCTCGCCTTCGGCAGCCTGTTGCTGCTGGGCGGCCGCCTCTCCGACCTCATCGGTCGCAAGCGCGCCTTCATCATCGGCCTCATCGGTTTCGCCCTCGCCTCCGCGCTGGGTGGCGCCGCCGACAGCTTCGGCCTCCTGGTCGCCGCACGCGCCCTGCAGGGTGCCTTCGGTGCGCTGCTCGCCCCCACGGCCCTCGCTGTGCTCACCACCACGTTCACGATTCCCAAGGAGCGCGCCCGGGCATTCGGTGTCTTCGGTGCCATTGCCGGTGCTGGTGGCGCGGTCGGCCTGCTGCTCGGTGGGTTCCTCACAGAGAGGCTCGACTGGCGCTGGAACCTCTACATCAACGTCTTCATCGCGATCATCGCCATCATCGGTGCGGTCATCTTCGTCTCCTCGCCGAAGCGCGAGGGCCCGCGGCCGAAGCTCGACGTTCCGGGGACCATCCTCGTGTCTGGTGCCCTCTTCACGCTCGTCTACGGCTTCTCGAATGCCGAGACCGACGGCTGGGACTCCCCGGCCACCTGGGGCATGCTCGCCGCGAGCGTCGTGCTGCTCGTCGCCTTCGTGTTCTGGCAGCGTCGCGCCGCGCATCCGCTCTTGCCGCTGTCGATCGTGCTCGATCGCAACCGCGGCGCCGCCTACGCGTCGGTGCTCATCGCCGGTGCGGGCATGTTCGGCATCTTCCTGTTCGTCACCTACTACCTGCAGGCGTCGCTCGGCTACTCCCCCATTCAGACCGGCCTCTCGTTCCTTCCCATGATCGGCATGCTCGTGCTCGCCGCCCAGCTGTCGACCAACATCTTCGTGCCGCGCTTCGGGCCCAAGGTGATGGTGCCGTTCGGCATGCTCCTCGGCGTGACGGGGATGCTGCTGCTCACGCGCCTCACCCTCGACAGCACCTATGCGGCCGATGTCCTCCCCGCGCTCATGGTGCTCGGTTTCGCGATGGGTTCGATCATGCCGGCGTCCATGCAGACCGCCACCCTCGGAGTCGACCGCCAGTTCGCGGGCGTCGCCTCGGCCATGGTGAACACGAGCCAGCAGGTCGGAGGGTCGATCGGCACGGCGCTGCTCAACACGCTCGCGGCAACGGCGGCCACCGACTTCGTGGCCTCGAACCTGCCCGCCTCGCCCGAGGTTCTCGCCGACGCGGCCGTGCACAGCTACTCCACGGCCTACTTCTGGGGCGCGGGTTTCTTCCTCGTCGGAGCCATCCTGTCGGCCCTGCTGTTCCGCCGCCGCGGCCACGGCGTCTCGCTGCACAACCCGGAGGGCAGCGCTCCGGCGGCTGCCGAGCCGGTCGTCGCGCACTAGCAGGTCGAGTCACGCAGAACGTCAGGTGTCGGTCGCGGATCTTCCGCACCGGCGCCCGGCGCTCTGTATCTTCTCCCGCCTCCGCCGACCTGTCAGCTCAAGGTCTCTTCGGCCCAGAGCGGCAGAAGTGGCAGGCGGACGGGCTCAGACCAGCGTCCGAAGTCGCCGCACATCCTCGTGAAAACCCGCCACGTCGCCCTCAAGAGTCGAGCGCAGCACGGCTGGGTCGACGAAGGCGTACGCATGAGCGATCCTGTTGCGCATCCCCCGCACGGCTCGCCAGGTGCGCTCGTCGATGACCGTCATCCGCAGAGCTTCTGAGATCTGCCCGACACACTCGATGGATGCCGAGAGACGAAGAGCGGCGGCATCCAGAACCACTTGGTCGTGAGCTTCTGTGAGCATCAGGTGCTCGTGGAGCACTCGCAGATGCGTGAGCGCGTCCTCGAGATGATCGGCATCGGACCTCTTCACAGCACGACCGCCGACGCGAGCAGAGCCTCGAGCGCCTCGGCCTTCACCTGGTGCTCGGGAACGATATCGACCGGCACGCCGAGCAGGTCGCTCAGGTCGTCTCCCAGGCGCGCGATCGCTAACATGCCGGTTCCGGCGCGCATGTCCACGAGAAGATCGAGGTCACTGCCCTCGGTGTCTTCACCGCGCGCAACGGAACCGAAGACCCGCAGCCGGCGGGCATCGTGCTCGCGCGCGATGCGAACGATGTCGTCGCGATGCTCGAGGACATGTCGCCCGATCGGGCCCTGGCCCAGCGACGTGCGGCGCATTGTTCCGAGCATCTGGGACACCGCGGGCTGACTCACACCGAGAATGGATGCGATCTCGCGCTGCGATAGTCCCCAGGTCGAGGCGCGCAGCACGGCGAACCTCAGGTCGGCTGATGCATCGGCCCGGCGCTTGGCCGCCGACGCCAGCTCGACTCGAAGCCCCTCTTCAATGGCCTTCTTCATACTCACCTCGTATAAGGAACCTTATCGCTTCTCGCGCGCTCTAACCAGGGCGCGGCGCCAACAAACCTTCCTCCACACACGACAGAAGGCCCGCACCGGCGAACCGGGCGGGCCTTCTGTCGTGTGTGCGCTGGGCGCGAGTTAGAGCGACGCGATGATGTCGCGCATGAGGTTGGCGGTCTCGGACGGCGTCTTGCCGACCTTGACGCCCGCAGCCTCGAGGGCTTCCTTCTTGGCCTGAGCCGTTCCGGCCGAGCCCGACACGATGGCGCCGGCGTGGCCCATGGTCTTGCCCTCGGGGGCGGTGAAGCCCGCGACGTAGCCGACGACCGGCTTCGTGACGTTGGCCTTGATGAAGTCGGCGGCACGCTCTTCGGCGTCTCCACCGATCTCACCGATCATGACGATGGCCTTGGTCTCGGGGTCGGCCTCGAACGCGGCGAGCGCGTCGATGTGCGTCGTGCCGATGATGGGGTCGCCGCCGATGCCGATGGCCGTCGAGAAACCGATCTCGCGCAGCTCGTACATCATCTGGTAGGTCAGGGTGCCCGACTTCGAGACGAGGCCGATGGGGCCCTTGCCCGTGATGTTCGCGGGGGTGATGCCCACGAGCGACTCACCGGGCGTGATGATGCCGGGGCAGTTCGGGCCGATGATGCGCGTCTTCGAACCCTTCTCCTTGGCGTAGGCCCAGAATTCGGCCGAGTCGCCGATGGGAACACCCTCGGTGATGATGACGAGCAGCGGGATCTCGGCGTCGATGGCCTCGATGACCGCATCCTTCGTGAAGGCGGGCGGCACGAAGGCGATCGACACGTCGGCGCCGGTCTTCTCGATGGCCTCGGCCACGGTGCCGAACACGGGCAGCTCGACGCCACCCTCGTGCGTGACGGTGGTGCCGGCCTTGCGCGCGTTGACGCCGCCGACGACCTGGGTGCCGGCCTTCAGCATGAGGGCGGTGTGCTTGGTGCCCTCGCCGCCGGTGATGCCCTGGACGATGACCTTCGAATCCTTGTTGAGGAAGATTGACATGCTTTTTTCCTTAGTCCTTTCCGCGCTTTAGCGGGAAGCCAGTTCGGCGGCCTTGTCGGCGCCCTCGTCCATGGTGGCGGCGAGGGTGATGAGGGGGTGGTTCGCGGCCTGCAGAATGGCGCGGCCCTCGTCGACCTTGTTGCCGTCGAGTCGCACGACGAGCGGCTTGGTGGCGGTGTCGCCCAGGATGCCGAGGGCGTCGACGATTCCGTTGGCCACGGCGTCGCATGCCGTGATGCCGCCGAAGACGTTGACGAACACGCTCCTGACCTGCGAGTCACCCAGGATGACGTCGAGGCCGGCGGCCATGACGGCTGCCGATGCTCCGCCGCCGATGTCGAGGAAGTTGGCGGGTTTGACGCCACCGTGTGCCTCGCCGGCGTAGGCGACGACGTCGAGCGTGGACATGACGAGTCCGGCACCGTTTCCGATGATTCCGACTTCGCCGTCGAGCTTGACGTAGTTGAGGTCGTTCTCCTTGGCCTTCAACTCGAGCGGGTCTTCGGCCGCCGTGTCTTCGAGGGCTGCGTGGTCGGCGTGACGGAACGAGGCGTTCTCGTCGAGCGAGACCTTGCCGTCGAGCGCGATGATGTCGCCCTCTTCGGTGAGTACGAGCGGGTTGACCTCGACGAGCGTCGCGTCTTCGCCGGTGTAGACGGCGTAGAGCTTGACGAAGACGTCGGCCACCTTGTCGACCAGCTCGGCCGGGAAGTTCGCGGCTTCGGCGATCTCGCGGGCCTTGGCGATGTCGATGCCGGCGATCGGGTCGACCTCGATGCGCGCGAGCGCCTCGGGCTTCTCGACGGCGAGCACCTCGATCTCCATGCCGCCCTCGACGCTCGTGAGCGACAGGTAGGAGCGGTTGGCGCGGTCGAGCAGCACCGAGAAGTAGAACTCCTGGGCGATGCGGGCGCCGCCCGCGACCATGACGCGCTTGACGACGTGGCCCTTGATGTCGAGGCCGAGAATGGCTTTCGCCGCTTCCTCTGCCTCATCGGGCGTCTTCGCCACCTTGACGCCGCCGGCCTTGCCGCGGCCTCCGGTCTTCACCTGGGCCTTGACGACGACGACACCGCCCAACTTCTCGGCGGCGGCGCGCACCTCCTCGGGCGTCTCGGCGACGATACCGGGTAGCACCGGCACCTCGTACTTCTCGAATAGGTCTCGTGCCTGGTACTCGTAAAGATCCACGTTCGGTTCCTAACCCCGCCTCTATCTGTGTGAGTGTGTGCGGCGTTCTCCGGCCGAGGTTTGCTCGACGTCGAGAGAAATTGCCTTCCCCGACTCTACTCCCGTGCGGCGGTCGGGTTGTGGCACGGCCCTCCAAGCTGGCCGCGATAGGGTGCACGCCATGACCGATCTGGGGGATGTCGCGCGCGAGGGTGTGCTCATCGCGGGCGGCGGTCGCGCCATCCTGTTGCAGATCGCCGACCCCCGCATCGGCGTCGCGGTCGCCGCGCACTCCAACTTCAGCGAGCGACCGCTCGACCGCCTGAACGGGACCCTGTCGTTCGTCTACGCGCAGGTGTTCGGCACCGAAGCCGAGCGGCGCGAGACGGCGCGGCGGGTCAATCAGGCGCACGGGCCCGTGCATAGCGATCCACGCCCCACTCGCGGGTCTCGCGAGGCCGAGACGTCCGGTGGCGACGGGCCGCCTGCGTCGTCGATCGGCGCCGGCAACCCCCACCCGGTCGCCTACGACGCCTTCGATGCCGATGCGCAACTGTGGGTGGCCGCCACGCTCTACGACACCGCCATCCGCATATTTGAGCGCATCTTCGGCCGTCTCTCGCCCGCCGACGCCGAGCGCGTCTATCAGGGCTACGCCGTTCTCGGCACGGCGCTGCAGGTTCCCGAGGGCGCGTGGCCGGCCGATCGCGCGGCCTTCGAGGCCTATTGGGCCAAACGGATGGCCGAGCTCCGGGTCACTCCCGAGGCCCGACGCGTCGCCGCCGACCTGCTGCACCCGCGCCGGGGCCCCCTCTGGTTGAAGGCGGGCATGCCCCTGGCGCGCCTCATAACGGTCGGACTGCTCGACGATCGCCTGCGGGAGGCCTTCGGTTTCCGCTGGACACCGGGCCGCCAACGGCGCTTCGACGCGGCGATGCGGATGACCCGGGCGATCTGGCCACGCCTGCCCCGAGTCATCCGCACCGCCCCGCGCGATCTCTATCTGCGCCGGTTGAGGGTCAGCCGTTCCGCAGCAGTTTGAGCTTGACCAGCAGGTCGGGGCCCGTGCGGTCGAGCGTGCGGCCGCCGACGCGGATGCCGACGAACATGAGCACGAGTCCGAGGACTACACCCACCGCGAGCGTCGCATAACCGAAGACGATGTCCCCCGTGACGAACGCGATGATCGTGAGAACGATCTCGGGCAGGGTGAAGAGCAGCAGCATCCCCATCACGGCGAAGGAGATGCCCGCCTGGCCGATGCTGCCGCCCGCATTCGACTTGAACGGCGAGTCGCCCGCGGCCGGAACGGTGATGACGAATCGCGCCGACGACACGCTGACGACCGCCATGCCGGAGAACAGCAGGCCGAGGCTGAGGCCGAGGATGGCGGGTAGGAACGCCCACTCCCCCGAGATCGCCACCGAGCCGACGGCGCCCAGAACGGTGGCCGGCAGGCCGAACGACAGGAGCGCGGCAACCCGGCCCCACCGGTCGTCGATGCCGCGCACGCCGTTGGCGAGGTGGGTCGCGAAGGCCGTGCCGTCGTAGGAGATGTCGGCGAAGATGACGAGTGCCAGCGAGAACGCGATGAACGGGCCCGTCAGGTAGAGCAGGATGTAGTTCTCGTTGAACGTGGACACAACCCAGAATACGGCGAAGAGGATCGGCACCGAGATCAGCTGGCGCAGGTAGCGCGGGTCACGCACCCAGTAGGTGAGCGACCGGGCCATGACGGCACCCCGCGGGGTAGCGGGGAACACGCCGAATAGGCCCACTTTGCCGGCACCCCGCAGCTTGTTGGCCTGCTGCGGCGGGTTGACCAGTGCGCTCGCGAAGGCGCGATACCAGATCACGATGACGATGGCGAGGAAGGCGAGCGCGATCACGAATTTGGCGAGCGCGGGCAGCCAGTCGCCCGCGGCGATATCGGCGGGGACGGCCCAGGGGGCTCCGAGCGGCGTCCAGCCGAGCACGCGGGCCACACGCGGGAAGGTGTCCGCGTCGAGACTCGACAGGCCGCCCGTGACACCGATGATGATCGGGCCGGCGAGGATGAGCGGAATGAGCACGATCGTGCCGGAAACCTCGCGGAAGCGGCGCTTCGAGGCGAGTCCCGATCCGAGTGCGGCCACCGCGCGCGAGAGGAGCACACACGTGACGGCGCCGACCAGGCCGCAGACGATCGCGGCGACCGCGGCCGCCGGGTAGCGGATCCAGCTGATGGTGATGGCGAGCGCCGCCACGGTGGTGACGAGGCCGGGCACGCCCAGGATGCCGGAGAGGCCGAGCCCCAACAGCAGCTTGGGCAGCGGGATCGGGAATTGCACGAGTCGCGCCGGTTCGAGGGTCTGCTCGATGCCCGAGAAGACGAGCGGGATGATGACCCAACCGAGCACGAGCGCCGACCCGGCGATGATGAGCACCTGCGTGGTGACGTCGAGGGGCGCGAAGCTCAGCGCGATCAGGCCCGCGACGATGCCGAAGAGCAGGCCGAGCCCGTAAAGCGCGCCGATGACGACGGCGACGATCTGCCAGGGGCTGCGCGACAGCGTGTTCTTGAGGACGAGGAAACGCAGTTTTACGAGAGTCGCAACCATTCCGGGCCCTCCGCGTGGTGTCGGCCGCCGACGAGTTCGACGAACTTGTCTTCGAGCGTGGATTCGCCGCGCACCTCGTCGACGGTTCCGGCCACGAGCACGCGCCCGGCGGCGATGACGGCCACGTGGTCGCACATGCGCTGCACGAGGTCCATCGAGTGGCTCGACACGATGACCGTGCCGCCGTTCTGCACGTACCCCTTCAAGATGTCGCGGATGTTGGCGGCCGAGACGGGGTCGACCGATTCGAACGGCTCGTCGAGCACGAGCACGCGCGGTGCGTGCACGAGGGCGGATGCGAGGGCGATCTTCTTCGTCATACCGGCCGAGTAGTCGACCACGAGCGTGCCGCCGGCCTTGTCGAGGTCGAGCAGCGCCAGCAGGTCGCGCGTGCGCTGGGCGACCGTGTCGCGGTCGAGCCCGGAGAGGAGCCCGTTGTAGGTGACGAGCTGCTCGCCCGTGAGCCGATCGAAGAGCTTGACGCCGTCGGCGAGGATGCCGAGCAGGCGCTTGGCCTCGATGGGGTGCTGCCACATGTCGACGCCGTGCACGAACGCCTGCCCGTAGTCGGGGCGCAGCAGGCCGGTGGCCATGCTGAGGGTCGTGGTCTTGCCGGCGCCGTTCGGGCCGACGAGGCCGTAGAACGACCCGGTGGGCACGGTGAGGCTGATGCCGTTGACGGCGATTTTCTCGCCGAACTTCTTGGCGAGCCCGGTGACCTGCAGGGCAGGAGTGTTGGGGTCGACCGAATGGTCGGGTGCGGGTGGACGGTTGCTGGCGTTCGTCATGAGAACCCCTCGGATCGTCGGCGGATGGTCGGCGAGGGTTCACGACGCTGTGACACGCCACCCCCGGTCGCCCCCGAGCCTACAAGAGGCGTGCGTCGCCGCGACAGGCGCAACCTCCCGCCGCGCTTGCCCGCCACAACCGACCGGCGCGCTAGATCTTTTCGATCGGCGCGATCTTGATCAGCAGCTTCTTGGCCCCGGCCGAGTCGAAGGCCACGTGGGCGATGCGTTTGGCGCCGATGCCCGTGACCTGCTGCACGCGTCCCTCGCCGAAGTCGGTGTGCCGGATGCGGTCGCCGCTCTGCAGCTTGAGGTCGCCGTTGTCGCGCACCTGGTTGGTGACCCGGTTGGGCCAATCCTTCTTCTCGGTGAGCGCTTTGCCGTTGAACGACCCCTGCAGCCCGGGTGCGGAGTCGTCGCCCCAGCGGGACTTCTGCGCGTTGAGCGCGCGCGACTGGGTGCCGCCGCGGGAGTTCGCCATTCCCGGTGACTGACGCCACTCGATGAGCTCGGCGGGGATTTCTTGCAGGTAGCGGCTGGGCATGGCCACCGACGTCTCGCCGTATTGCGCGCGCGTCATGGCGAGCGAGATGTGCAGCTTCTTGCGGGCGCGCGTGATGCCGACGTAGAACAGCCGACGCTCTTCGGACGGACCCCCGGGTTCGCCGGCCGACATGCGGTGCGGCAGCAGGTCTTCTTCGACGCCCGTGAGGAACACGGCGTCGTATTCGAGCCCCTTGGCGGTGTGCAGCGTCATGAGCGAGACGGTGCCGGAGCTGTCGTCGAGGTCGTCGGCGGCGGCCACGAGCGATACCTCGGTGAGGAAGTCGACGAGGTTGCCGTCGGGGTTGTTGCGCTCGAAGTCTTTCGTCACGGCGATGAGCTCTTCGACGTTCTCGGCGCGCGCCTCGTCTTGCGGGTCGCGGCTGGAGCGCAGCGTCTCGACGAGGCCCGACTTGGTGATGAGCAGCGTGATGACGTCGGACACCTTGCCTTCGGCCACGAGCGCGCTTGCTTCGTCGAGCAGCTCGGACAGGCCGGTGATGGCGCGCGTGACCTTGGGGCCGAGGCCGAGCGAGGCCGCGTCGCGCAGCGCCTCGCGGAACGAGATGTCGTTGGCCTCGGCGAACGAGGCGAGCTGCGTCTCGGTGGCGGGCCCGATGCCGCGCTTCGGCGTGTTGAGGATGCGGCGCATGGCCAGCGTGTCGAGCGGGTTGGCGACGGCCGCGAGATAGGCCATGGCGTCTTTGATCTCGGCACGCTCATAGAACTTGGTGCCGCCCATGATGCGGTAGGGCAGGGCCGAGCGGATGAAGATCTCTTCGAGCGCTCGCGTCTGCGCGTTGGTGCGGTAGAAGACCGCGATCTCGGAGTAGGCCATGCCCGCCGCGTGCAGCTTCTCGATCTCGTCGGCCACGAACTGAGCCTCGTCGTGCCCCGAATAGCCCGTGAAGCCGATGATCTTGTCGCCGTCGCCGCCGGCCGACCACAGCTTCTTGTCCTTGCGGTCGAAGTTGTTGGCGATGACGGCGTTGGCGGCCGACAGGATGTTCTGCGTCGAGCGGTAGTTCTGCTCGAGTAGCACCACCTTGGCGCCCGGGAAGTCACGCTCGAACTCGGTGATGTTGCGGATGTCGGCCCCACGGAATGCGTAGATCGACTGGTCGGAGTCGCCCACGACGGTCAGCGACGCACCGGGGATCTTTCCCTCGTCGTCGCGCAGGTTGCGCACGTGGTCGCCCGAGGCCTCGAGCTCGTTCACCATGTCGGTGGGCACGGCCCGCGTGAGCTCGCGGATGAGCGAGTACTGAGCGTGGTTCGTGTCCTGGTATTCGTCGACCAGCACGTGCCGGAACCGCCGCTGATACTTGGCAGCCACATGCGGGAACGCGCGGAAGAGGTAGACCGTCTGCCCGATGAGGTCGTCGAAGTCGAAGGCGTTCGCCGCCGTGAGCGCACGCGTGTAGGCACGGAAGATGGCGAGGAACATGGCCTCTTGCGGGTCGGACGTGTTGACCATGCGCGCGAAGCTGTCCACATCGGCCAGCTCGTTCTTGAGCTTCGAGATGCGCGCGGATGCATTGGCCGGCGTGAACCCGAACGTGTCGGCCTCGAGCTCCTTGATGATGCGCTTGAGCAGCACGCGCGAGTCGGCGGAGTCGTAGATCGTGAAGCTCTGGGTGAACCCGAAGTTCTCGGCCTCTTTGCGCAGGATGCGCACGCACGCCGAGTGGAACGTGGAGATCCACATGCCGTCGGCACCCTGGCCGAGCAACGCACCGACGCGCTCCCGCATCTCGGCGGCGGCCTTGTTGGTGAAGGTGATGGCGAGAATCTGGCTCGGCCACGCCTCGCGACTCTCGATCAGGCTGGCCACGCGGCGCGTGAGCACGCTGGTCTTGCCCGAGCCGGCGCCCGCGACGATGAGCAAGGCCGGGCCGCGATATTCGACGGCCTCACGCTGCTGCGGGTTCAACCCGTCGAGCAGACGCGACGCGCCACCCCAGCCCGGGCCACCCGAACCAGCACCTGCGCTCGCACCGCCGCCACCGGGCCATCCGTTCGCGCCGTCGCGAGACCCGTTGCTGTAAACGCCGTCGCCCGAGGGGATCTCGGCGACGGGCCACCCGTCGAGGATGATGGGGGTCGCCGAATCGCGGTCGGAGGGGTTCTCAGTCGTCATGTCCCCCCAAGTCTAAGCGGCACCACCGACACTCTCCCGGCCGAGATCAGGGTGGTCGACGAAGACGCCGTCGACGCCGGTTTCGAGCACCGCCTGGAACTCGCCACGCCAATCGCCGAACGCATCCTTGGCGCCCTCCAGCCGGAACGCCGGGGTGAGGAAACGGTTCTCGGGCCGCAGCGTCCACGTGAAGACATCCAGGCCGGAATGGTGGGCGAGATTGACCAGGGCGGCCCCATCGGCGCGCTGCTCTTCCGAACCGTCGGCGCCCAGCAGCAGGCTCTTGTCCACGCTGATGCCCCGCACCCACGCGCTCGTCCCGAAGGCGGCGAGGCTTTCGGATGTCAGCTGCTCGGCGTAGCTCGGCGCATCAGACCCCTCGGCGGCCACCCGGTCGAAGGCCGCGCCCGCCTTCTCGACGAGGTAGACGCCGCGCCCGCCGAGGCCGCGATCGTGCAGCTGGCGCAACACCGTCTCCTCGAACGATTCGACGACGAGATGATCGGCCGGAAACGACGCCAGCGCATCGGCGACCAGCTCGTCGAGCGGCAGGCCGATGGATGCGAAATGGGTGGCGTGTTTGACCTCGGCCACCAGCCCGAGTTGCCGGCCGCGGCGTTCGGAGGCGGCATCCACGATCTCGAGCAGGTCCTCGAGGCGCAGCAGCGGTTCGGTGCCGTCGAACGCGGCGCTCCGGGGGCGCACCCGGGGCAGGCGTTCACGCGCACGCAGGGTCTGCAGCTCGACCCAATCGAAGTCCTCGGTGAAGAAACCCGTGTGCTCGCGGCCATCCACCGTGGTCGTGCGCCGGCGGTCGGCGAATTCCGGATGCTCCGCCACATCGGTCGTGCCCGAGATCTCGTTCTCGTGCCGCACCACGAGCACACCGTCGCGCGTGGCCACGAGGTCGGGCTCGACAGCATCCGCCCCCATCTCGAACGCGAGTTCGTAGGACGAGCGCGTGTGCTCGGGCCGATAGCCCGGGGCGCCACGATGCCCGATGACGAGGGGTTCGCTGCGGCCGTGCTTCTCGCGTTCAGTCATGCCGTCCAGCTAACCATCGTCGCCCGAGCGCTTGCCGCACAGCTGCGCACGTCTCGAGCGACTCGCCCGCGCCACTCGTCCCAGACATCTCACTGCCTCCTGCATGCCCCGGGAGGCCCCGGTGCCCCCGGAATAAGGGACAGTTCTCAGCGTTCTCTACTACTGTTGAATGAATCTCTCGCACCACGAGAAACCCCACACGCATCGCTCCAACGACGAAGGACAACCAGAAATGGCTGCATCGAACAACCCGGCTTTCAATAACCGAGCGTTCCAGGGCGCAAACGGGCAGACGCTCGCCGTGCCTCCTGTCTCCGCCGACCAGCTGCAAGACATGTACAACCAGCCCGCCGCTGGTTCCGTGCAGACCGACCGCATGTCGGTCGAAGACACCGTGATGAAGAGCATCATCGCTTTCGGCGTGCTCCTCGTGGGCGCTGCGGCCGGCTGGCTGCTCGTCTCGGTAGCGCCGTCCGCTATGAGCGTCGTCATGCTCGCCGGCATCGTCGGCTTCGTGCTCGCGCTTGTGAACATCTTCAAGAAAGAGCCGTCGCCGCCCCTGATCATGGCCTACGCCGCTGTGCAGGGCGTCTTTGTCGGAGCCATCTCGCTCGCGTTCGAGACCATGTACCCCGGCGTCGTGGGCCAGGCCGTGCTCGCCACGTTGGCCGTCGTCGGCGTCACGCTCGCCCTCTTCGCCAGCGGCAAGGTGCGTGCCTCGAAGCGCGCCACCAAGATCTTCATGATCGGTATGGTCGGTTACCTCGTTTACTCGCTCATCAACGTCGGCCTCATGGCCTTCGGCGTCATTGACACCGGCTTCGGATTGGACTCGCGAGAGGTCTTCGGCATCCCCCTGGGTCTCATCCTCGGCGTCTTCGTCGTCCTCCTCGGCGCCTACTCGCTCGTGCTCGACTTCGACGCCATCCAGCAGGGTGTGCGCAACCGCGCCCCCCGCAAGTACGGCTGGACCGGCGTGTTCGGCATCATGCTGACGGTCATCTGGCTCTACCTGCAGATCCTGCGCATGCTGGCCATCGCCCGCGACTAGTCGCCGCGCTGCCGGCTCCGCCGAGCCGCACGAACAACGAAGAAGGGCCGTTCCCACAGGAACGGCCCTTCTTCTGTGCACGGCGTCAGGCGCCCGCACTCACTCCCATTCGATGGTGCCCGGCGGCTTCGACGTGACGTCGAGCACGACGCGGTTCACACCGTCGACCTCGTTGGTGATGCGGTTGGAGATGCGGGCGAGCAGATCGTAGGGCAGGCGCGTCCAGTCGGCCGTCATGGCGTCCTCGCTCGACACGGGGCGCAGCACGATCGGGTGACCATAGGTGCGGCCGTCGCCCTGCACGCCCACCGAGCGCACGTCGGCGAGCAGCACGACCGGGCACTGCCAGATCTCACGGTCGAGACCGGCCGCCGTGAGCTCTTCGCGCACGATGGAGTCGGCTTTCTTGAGCAGCTCGAGGCGCTCGGCCGTGACCTCGCCGACGATGCGGATGCCGAGACCGGGGCCGGGGAACGGCTGGCGCTGCACGATGACGTCGGGCAGACCGAGCTCGGAACCGATCGCGCGCACCTCGTCTTTGAACAGGGTGCGCAGCGGCTCGACGAGCTCGAACTGCAGGTCTTCGGGCAGGCCGCCGACGTTGTGGTGGCTCTTGATGTTGGCCGTGCCCGTGCCGCCGCCGGACTCGACGACGTCGGGGTAGAGCGTGCCCTGCACGAGGAAGCGGATGGGCTCGCCATCGGCCTGCGCCTCGCGCACCAGATCGGCCTCGGCCTGTTCGAAGCTGCGGATGAACTCGCGCCCGATGATCTTGCGCTTCTGCTCGGGGTCGGTGACCCCGGCGAGGGCCGTGAGGAACTGCTCGCGGGCGTCGACCGTGACGAGGCGCACACCCGTGGAGGCCACATAGTCCTCTTCGACCTGACGGCGCTCGTCTTGGCGCAGCAGGCCGTGGTCGACGAAGACGCAGACCAGCTGGTCGCCGACGGCCTTGTGCACGAGCGCGGCCGCGACCGCGGAGTCGACGCCGCCGGAGAGACCGCAGATGACGCGGGCCGAACCCACCTGGGCGCGGATGTTGTCGACCTGCTCGGCGATGACGTTGCCCGGGTTCCAATCGGCGGGGATGCCGGCGGCCCGGTGCAGGAAGTTCTCGAGCACGGCCTGGCCGTGGGCCGAGTGCTTGACCTCGGGGTGCCACTGCACGCCGTAGAGCTTGCGCTCGTCGTTGCCGAAGGCGGCCACCGCGGTGGAACCGGTGGAGGCGAGCACCTCAAAGCCCTCGGGCGCCTTGGAAACCTGGTCTCCGTGGCTCATCCACACCGTCTGATCGGTGGGCTGCCCGGCCAGCAGGGTGCCGCCGTCGCCCGTGATCGTGGCGCCGGTCGAACCGTATTCGCGCAGGCCCGAGTGGGCGACCTCGCCACCGAGCGACTGGGCCATGACCTGGAAGCCGTAGCAGATCCCCATAGTTGGCACGCCGAGGTCGAAGATCTTGCTGTCGAGCGCCGGGGCGCCCTCTTCGTAGACGCTGGAGGGGCCGCCCGACAGCACGATGCCGGTGGGGTTCTTGGCCGCCACCTCTTCGGCCGTGATGGAGTGCGGGACGATCTCGGAATAGACGCCGGCCTCGCGCACGCGTCGCGCGATCAGCTGCGCGTATTGCGCACCGAAATCGACGACGAGGACGGGTCGTTGGCTCGTGGCCTTCTCGCTAATGGGAAACCTCCGTGGGGGTGTTGGCGCGCTCGGCGCGGGAAGCAAGATAGGCCTTCACTTCGCGGCCGACTTTGGCCTCGAGGAAGAAGGAGAGGAACGGGACGATTCCACCCAGGGCGATCAGGATGAAGCGGCTGAACGGCCAGCGCATGAGCGACCACAGGCGGAAGTCGCTGAAGAGGTAGACCACATAGAACCAGCCGTGTGCGATGAGGATGCCGGTCGACAGGTTCACGCCCGTGACGGTGTCGACGGGCACGAGGCCGAGGAAACCGGACCCGCCGCCCAGCTCGATCTCGAAGCCCATGGCGTATTTCAGCAGCATCTCGGTGCAGAGCAGCAGCAACATGACACCGGTGATGACCGACGCGATCTGGTAGAAGCGCAGAGCGCCACGGATGCGCGGCAGATCACTCTGTCGAGGTTCTAGGGGCATGGCCCTAGTCTACGCGAACGGGTTCGGGGCCAGGTCCCGAGGCCAGGAGCTTCTCCTCGTATTCGCGCTCCCAGGTGTCACGCACGAGGCGGTACCAGAGGAACACGGCGAACCCCGCGAAAACGACCCATTCGACGGCATAGAAGATGTTGAGCCAGTTGACCGTCGTCTCGGGCACGGGCGGGGGCGCGTCGATGGCCTCGAGCCCGTCGACCTGTCCCACCTCGGCGGGGTCGCCGGCGATCACGTAGCCGCCGTAGACGTCGTGGCCGGTCATGTCCTGCCAACGGTTGATGAGCGCAGAAACGGCCATGGTGTTGAGCACGTTGGGGTCGCCGTCCTCGGCGGTCTCGGGCGCCTGGCCCGGGATGAGTCGCCCGGTGACGGTGACATCGTCGGATGCCGCGGGCTGGGCGTTGAGCTGGGCGGCGGCGTCCTTGGCGACCTCTTCGCTCTCGGTCCATCCGACGGCCACGGCGATCGCGGCCCCTTCGGGACCGGTCGTGCCCTCGGAGCCGGCCTTCTGCTCGAAGTGCGCCGCAACCCAGTAACCCGCGCGGCCGTCTTGCACGCGCTCGGTGATGACGCTGAAGTCGCCCGGAACGTAGCGCCCCTCGGCCGTGACGGTCTGGCCGATCGAGGTGTCGTACATGGGTTTGCCGGGCGTCTGGGCCTGCCCGATGGGGCGGGCGATCTCGCTCACCTCGGCGGTATCGGCCGCGGGGACGACGGCGCGCTCGAGCTGCCAGTGGCCCAGCCACGCGAAGGCTCCGGCGATGGCGATCGCGAGCAGCAACATGGCGATCCAGCGCGGCCGCACCATGACGCGCACGATGGTGCGGTCGGGCTTCGGCCGCTCATCGGGGGCCACGGCCGCGGCGTTCTCGTTAGTAATCGTCTTCTCGCTTTCGGGGGCGCTCGTCGTCTGATTGGCGCATGGCCTGCTCGATCAGACGCTCGATGTTATCCGGCTCGCCTGGGCCGGTGCCGAGAGCGGGCCTCGGCTTCGGGCCGCCCTCGCGCGGGGGTACGGGCCGCTCGGGGGCCGAGTGGCTGTAGGGGTCGGGGTCGACGATGGCGGCGCGGCCGGCGTCGTGGCCCGCCTCGAATCCGGCCTCGAAACCCGCGGCGTGGCCCTCGCGGCGCCCGGCGGCATGACCTTCGTCCCGGCCCGCGGCGTGACCTTCGTCGTGACCGGCCGCACGGCCCTCGTCGTGGCCGGCGCGGCGAGCTGCTTCGCGGGCGACAGCCGCATCGTCGGCGGCGGCACGGGCCGCGTCATCCGCTTCGAGGTCGCGACTGCCCCCGGAGTTGCTTCCGCTGCGGGGGCGCGCGAGCTCGGCATCCATCGGGTCGATGTCGGGCTCCTCGAGCGGGTCGCCGAAGGGTTCGCGCGGACGTCGAGCGCGCTGCTCGTCCGAGCCGCTGCCGAAGGCGTCGGCCAGGGCGGCGTCGATTGCCGTGTCGTCGTCGGCGGTGGCGGTTGCTGCGGCATCCGTTCGGGTGCCGGCGGGCACCTGACCACGCGCAGAACGATCCCGCGACGTGCCGTCCGCAGCAGAGGGTGCGGTCGCCGCGGCCACGAGGCGTTCGGCCTCGTCGAGCACGGGGTCGGCCGAGCGCGCCGTCTTCTCGCGCCGCGCGGCCTTCTGCTTGGGGCTGCGCAGGATGACTCGACCGATCTGCTCGGACCGCGACGCGATCACGGGCCCGATGACGGCCATGATCAGCACGTAGAGTCCGGCGAAGGGCGAGATGCGTGGATCGAGCCCCGCGCTCACCGCCAGGGTCGCCAGGATGAGCGCGAACTCGCCACGGTTCTGCAGGATGACGGTCGTGTTGATGCCCGCCTGGGGCCCGAGTCCGTTGAGCCAGGCCACGAACTGCCCCGCGATGATGTTGAGCAGGATGGTCATGCCGACGGCGGCCAGCACGGGCACGAGCACGCTGCCGAACTCGGACGCGTTGAGCGCCAGACCGAAGTTGAGGAAGAAGAAGGCGCCGAAGACATCCCGCAACGGCACGGCGACGCTCTCGATGCGGTTGCGGTAGCGCGTGGCGCCGAGCACGAGGCCGATCAGGAAGGCGCCGATGGCGTCGGTGACGCCGAGGAATTCGCCGATGCCGCCGAAGAGCACCGCCAGGCCGAAGAACAGGATGGTGAAGAGCTCGTCGTCTTTCGTGCGGAACAACCGCGATACGAGTTTGCCGCCGTAGCGCGCGATCGCGAACATGGCGATGATGAACGCGAAGGCGATGACGAGCTTGCCGATCACCGGCCACAGCTCGGTCTCGCCCGAGAGCACGACGCCCACGATGGCCAGGTAGATGGCGATGAAGATGTCCTCAACCACCGTGACGCCCAGGATCATCGGGGTCTCACGGTTGGTGAGGCGGTTCAGCTCGATGAGCAGTTTGGTGACGATGGCGCTCGACGAGGTGGCCGTGATGCCCGCGATGATCAGGGCTTCTTTGGCGCCCCATCCGACGATGAAGCCGAAGGCGATGCCCGCCGCCATATTGAAGGCGATGTAGGTTCCGCCCGAGATGAGCAGTTTGCCGGCGTTCTCGACGAACTCGTCCTGGTCGAACTCGAGGCCGAGGTTGAACAGCAGCAGGATGAGGCCGAACACCGCGATGAGCTCGATGTAGGACCCGTCGAACGAGATAGGGAACCATCCGCTGTTCGGGCTCGCGAGCAAACCCACCATCATGTAGATGGGGATGGCCGGAAGGCCGATCAGTTTTCCGAGGCGTCCGAGCACATACGCGATGACGAGGAGGACGCCGAGGATGATGAGGTCTTCGCCGAGGTGCATGGGCTAACCCCCGGGCGGAGAGTCGACGCCGGCCTTGGTTTTCGAGCCGGTGCGGAAGAACATGAATGCTTTTGCCACTTTTTCGGGCGAGCCGGCGACCACGAGCGTGTCTCCGGGGAAGACGCGGAAGTCGGGCGACGGCGCCGGGTTGGCGGATTCGCCGCGCACGACGGCGACGACCGTGAGGCCCACGATGCCGCGCTCGGCCGGGTTGCCGAGCGGCTGGCCGGCGATGTAGTCCTCGTAGTCCACGCGGAACCAGTCGATCGACAGGCCGGGGATCTGGTCGAGGGCCGTGAGCGACTCGGTGATCTGGGTGCCGCCGAGCAGCTCGGCGAGCGTGTGCGCCTCGTCTTCGGAGAGACGCAGCGACACCTTGGTGGCGTCGGAACCGTCTTCGTCGTCGCTGAACGTGATCAGGTCGCTGTGACCCGAGCGGTGCGCGATGACGCCGACCTTGCCGCCGTCGTCGGTGACGAACGTGTGAAGAACGCCCACACCGGGAAGTTTGACCCGCCGAACATCAGCCATGCCGGAACTCCTTGTACTTGTGGCTCGCACCGATTCAACGACCGATGGCGCGCTTGTATTCCTCAGTCTATCGAGCGGGGCGCGCGGCCCGACCGGGAACCGAGGATGGCGACCGCGGCCGTCAGCGCGACCACCGGGACGGCGAAGCCGACTCAGCCCTGCGTGACCGCGAGCGTCTGCCGCGCAATCTCGAGCTCCTCGTTCGTCGGCACCACGAGAACCGTGATCTCGGAGTCGTCGGTCGAGATGCGGCGGATGCCCCGCTCCCGCGACTCGTTGCGCGAGGCGTCGATGCAGATGCCGAGGCGCTCCATGCCCGCCAACGCCCCCGCCCGCACGGCCGCCACGTTCTCTCCGACGCCCGCCGTGAACACGATGACGTCGAGTCGCCCGAGTTCGGCGTAGTAGGCGCCGACGTAACGCTTGATGCGGTGCAGGTAGACGTCGAGCGCCTCGATGGCTCCGGCATCCCCTTCGCCCGCGCGCTCCTGCAGGTCGCGCATGTCTCCGCGACCCGAGAGGCCGAGCAGACCGGACTTGCGGTTGAGCAGCTCGTCGAGCGCCGCGAAGTCGTAGCCGGCCTTGCGGTTGAGGTGCAGCAGCACGGCGGGGTCGATGTCGCCCGAACGCGTGCCCATGACGAGGCCCTCGAGCGGCGTCATGCCCATCGAGGTGTCGACCGAGCGGCCGCCCTCGATGGCGGTCGCCGAGGCGCCGTTGCCGAGGTGCAGCACGATCTGGTTGAGCTCGCCGAGCTCGCGGCCGAGGAACTCGGCCGCCGCCTCGGAGACGAATTTGTGCGAGGTGCCGTGGAAGCCGTAGCGGCGGATGCGGTGCTGGTCGGCGACCTTCTGGTCGATGGCGTAGCGATAGGCCGCGGGCGGCAGCGTCTGGTGGAACGCGGTGTCGAAGACGGCCACGTGCGGCACGTCGGGGAACGCCTTCTGGGCCGCCTCGATGCCCTGCAGGTTGGCCGGGTTGTGCAGCGGTGCCAGGTCGGCGAGGTCGTCGATGTTGATCTTGACCAGGTCGGTGACGACGGTTGCCTCGTAGAAGCGTTTGCCGCCGTGCACCACGCGGTGGCCCACGGCGATGGGAGGCTGCTCGGTGAGCGACGGGCCGGTCTCGTCGAACGCCTTGAGCATGAGCTGGAACCCCGCGGCGTGGTCGGCGACCGGCTCGGTCACGCGGACCTCGTCGTGGCCGGGCCGGCGGTGCACCGCGACGCCCTCGGACTCGCCGATGCGCTCGACCAGGCCGGAGGCGAGGGTTTCTTCCGACTCGCTGTCGATCAGCTGGTACTTGAACGACGACGAACCCGAGTTGACGACCAGGATGCCGCTCATGCCGTTGCCGCCTGGATCGCGGTGATGGCCACGGTGTTGACGATGTCTTGCACGAGAGCTCCCCTGGACAGGTCGTTGATGGGTTTGTTGAGGCCCTGCAGCACGGGGCCGATGGCGACGGCACCGGCCGAACGCTGCACGGCCTTGTAGGTGTTGTTGCCCGTGTTGAGGTCGGGGAAGATGAACACCGTCGCCTGGCCGGCGACCTTCGACCCGGGCATCTTGGCGGCAGCGACGGCCTGATCGGCGGCTGCGTCGTACTGGATGGGGCCCTCGACGAGCAGCTCGGGGCGGCGCTCGCGCACGAAGGCGGTCGCGGCGCGCACCTTCTCGACATCCGCTCCCTGGCCCGATTCGCCCGTGGAATAGGACAGCATGGCCACGCGCGGCTCGATGCCGAACTGTTCGGCGGTGGCGGCCGACGAGATCGCGATGTCGGCGAGCTGCTCGGCCGTCGGGTCGGGGATGACGGCGCAGTCGCCGTAGACGAGCACGCGGTCGGCGAGCGCCATCAGGAAGACACTCGAGACCACCCCGACATCCGGTTTCGTCTTGATAATTTCGAAACCGGGTCGGATGGTGTGAGCCGTCGTGTGCGCCGCACCCGAGACCATGCCGTCCGCCAACCCCAGGTGCACCATCATGGTGCCGAAGTAGGAGACGTCGGTGATGGTGTCGCGCGCGAGCTCGACCGTGACGCCCTTGTGGGCACGCAGGCGCGCGTATTCTTCGGCGAACCGCAGGCGCAGCACGTCGTCGAACGGCGAGAGGATCTGGGCCTTGGAGAGGTCGAGGCCGAGGTCGAGCGCGCGTGAACGCACCTCGATCTCTTCGCCCAGGATGGTGAGCTCGGCCACGTCGCGCGCCAGCAACGTGTGGGCGGCGCGCAGCACGCGGTCGTCGGACCCTTCCGGAAGCACGATGTGGCGGCGGTTCTGGCGGGCCCGCTCGAGCAGCGTGTACTCGAACATGAGCGGCGTGACCACGTTGGTGCGGCTGACGTGCAGCAGCTCGAGCAGCTGCTCGGCGTCGACGCTGTTCTCGAAGAGCGCGAGGGCGGTGTCGTATTTGCGCTGCGAGTCGGCGGCGAGGCGCCCGCGGGTCTGCGTGATGCGCACGGCCGTGTCATAGCTGCCGAGCGCGGTGCGGATGATGGGGACGGCCGGCGTGAGGCCATCGAGCAGCGTGGTGATGGAGTCGGCGAGCTCGAACCCGCCGTTCAGCACGATGCCGGCGACCGACGGGAAGGTGCCGGATGCCTGGGCTAGCAGCACGGCGAGCAAGACCTCGGACCGGTCACCCGGGATGACGACGACGGCGCCGTCGGTGAGGCGCGGCAACACGTTCTCCATCGACATGGCGGCGACGACCACGCCGAGCGCCTCGCGGCTGAGGAGCGACGGGTCACCCGACATGAGCGTGCCGTCGACCGATTCGAGGATCGACTGCATGCTGGGGGCGATGAGGAAGAGGTCTTCGGGGATGGCCCAGACCGGGATCGTGGTGGCGCTGTCGCCCGCGGTGTGGGACGAGCTGGAACCGGTGTCGCCGTGCGCGCCGCTGCCACCGGGCAGGACCGAGCGGATGGCCGCGACGATCTCGTCGAGCGAGTCGGGGTCGGCACGGTTGGCCACCACGGCCAGGAGTTGCGCGTGCTCGCTCTGCAGTTCGGCGAGTGCGAGTTCGGTGATCTGGCGCATGTCGTCGGCGCCGCGCGGCTCGGACCCGCCGAGCTGCTCGCCCATGCCCTGACCGACGCGCCCACCCAGGACGAGCACGACGGGGGCACCGAGGTTGGCGGCGATGCGCGCGTTGTAGCCCAGCTCGGTGGGGCTGCCGACATCCGTGTAATCGGAACCGAGGATGACGACCGCGTCGCTCTCGGCCTCGACCCGTTTGAAGCGCTGCACGATGCGGGCGAGCGCGGCATCGGGATCGGTGTGGACCTCGTCGTAGGTGACGCCGACGGCATCTGCGGCGCTCTGCGAAACGGCATCGTGCGCCAGCAGCATGTCGAGCACGTAGTCACCCTCGGCGCCGGTGCGGGCCACGGGCCGGAACACGCCGACGCGCGGAGTTTCGTGACTGAGGGTGTCGAGCACCCCCAATGCCACGGTCGACTTGCCGG
Organism: Okibacterium fritillariae; assembly: GCF_052783725.1. Classification (NCBI taxonomy): domain Bacteria; kingdom Bacillati; phylum Actinomycetota; class Actinomycetes; order Micrococcales; family Microbacteriaceae; genus Okibacterium; species Okibacterium fritillariae. The sequence continues at coordinate 858,418 of NZ_CP199917.1, read as the reverse complement.
AGTGTCCTTCTGCAGAGGTGATGTAGATGCTGTGTGCCACGGTTTCCAGCCTATTGCGGCGAACCTTGGCGGCACCTCGATGCGGGGCGAATGCACACCTGTGCAGGGCAAAGAAAATGACCCCTCGCGCACCCGCCAGAGCCCGGTTACCCTTGCTACGTTTCCGTCCTGGGGGAATTGGCCTGGATGGCGCCACGCGAGGAGCCGAGAACCAGTGTAACCCACGCGCGAGCCCGGATGCGGTCACGGGCACCCTCCGCGACCGGGTAGGATACTTGAGGTCGTGTTGCCGCCGAGCACACATCTGGAGGATTCGCCTAGTGGCCTATGGCGCACGCTTGGAAAGCGTGTTGGGTGAAAGCCCTCGGGGGTTCGAATCCCCCATCCTCCGCCAAATGGAAAAGGCTCGCCCCTTTAGGGCGAGCCTTTCTCCTTTTTTGGCAAACAAACACAGCGATTCGAGGAGGAGGGCTGGGGAACCCAGCCCGACGGGGTCCACCATCCTCCGCACAGCATGCGCAGCCCGCTCCGCGGGCTTCCCCTTTTATGGGCATGCTCTTCACCCGCCACTTCCCCACACTCCGGCATCCTGACACCCCGACACACCCCACTCCCCCATCCCCAAAACGCACCCCCACCAGCGATTTAACACGACCGTCACACCCCACGCCCCACTCACTCGCCTACATACGGCTAGGCTTTCCTCGGTCGTAACGGGTCGTTTATCGAACGCACCCGAGCAAGCCTTCCTGGGGGGAACACGGTGACCGATGTGTTGACGGTCAAACCGCGACGCGCGTTGTTAGGGCAGGGCCTTCTGGCCGCTGCGATGATCGTCGTGCCCATTTTCGGCGTCCTCCTGTGGCTGAGCCGGGATTCGGCGGCCTTCCCCTATGTCGTCGGTCTGCTCGTCGTCACGGTGCTCGCGGCCGCGGTCTGGGCGGCCCTCTTCCTGAGCGTCGAGGTGCGCGTCTCTGGTGATGAGATCGTGCGCCGCACCATCTGGGGCCGCCGCGTCACCATCCCCGTCTCGGGTGTGAGCCGGTCTCTCGTGCTCGATCTGCACCGCACCATGGCCACGCAGGCCCATCCGCAGCTGTTCGTGCTGGACGACGACGAGCGGGCGCTGGTGCGACTGCGCGGCGAATACTGGGGGCGGCACGACATGGAGCTGCTGGTGGGGCGTTTGCGGGCGCCCGTGCAGAGGCTGCAGCATCCGGTCACTCTGGGTGAGCTGCAGGTGACGAACCCGCACATGTTGTATTGGTTCGAGCGAAAGCCAACACTGCGCTCCGAATAGGAGATATCGCTCGGTCGGCGGCAGACGCATGGGTTACTTTTAACGGATGACCGACAATCAGCTGGGCCGATCCGGGTATTGGTACGACCGTGCCGACGACACCGCGACGGCCGTGACGAGTGTCGACGTGCTGAACCTGTTCCGGCAATACCGCGCTGCCGAGACGCAGATGCGCCGCGACACGCGCGACTCGATGGGCATGGGCGAGACCGACCTGCTGGCCCTGCGCTACCTGCTGCGCTCGGCGAAGGCGGGCGAAACGATGACGCCCGGCAAGCTCGCACAGCTGCTGAAGATCTCGACGGCATCCACGACCATTTTGCTCGACCGGCTGGAGAAGAGCGGCCACGTGCGTCGGGCGCCGCATCCCACCGACCGGCGTTCGTCGATCGTGACGGCCACCGATGGCAGCGACGACGAAGTGCGCGCCACCCTCGGACGCATGCACCAGAACATGGTCGCCGCGGCCGACAGCCTGAGCGCCGATGAGATCCGCACGATCAGTCAATTCTTGAAGCGCATGATCTTTGCCGTCGAGAGCGCGCACGATCACTCCCCCGCCGACGCTGAAGCGCAGGCCGAGGCCGCCGTCGCACCCGCGCTCACCCTGCCCGCCGCCGCAACCGCCTAGAGGTCGAGGCCGCGCACCGAGCCGTTGGGGTTGCTGGTCAGCAGGGGCGTGAACCCGAGTCGTTCGTAGAAGACGCCGGCGCCCGTGTTGGCGGGGTCGAGCGCGAGGTACACGGCTGGCACGCGCCGCTCGCGCAGGCGGTCGAATGTCTGCCCCATGAGTCGACGTCCGAGGCCTCGGCCCTGAGCCTCCGGCAGGAGGTCGATGTGCAGATGCGCGGGATAACGATCGACATCGGCGAGCAGCATCCGCTCGGGGTCGTCGGCGGATGTCACGAGCGCGGCGTCGCTCGGAACGACCGGATCGGGCCGCACGCTCGGCCACCAGGTGCCGCTGAACCACTGCGCGAACGCGCGGGTATCGGCCGTGGCGAGCACATAGCCGACCGCGCGCCGGCCGTTGTCGACGACGAGCGCGAGCGACGGATCGTGGCGCGCATAGGGCGTGGCATAGACATCCGCGAGCAGGGTGGGCGATGCGTAGAGGTGTGAGGCATCCTCACCAGCGGCGCCCGTGCGCAGGCAGATGTCGACGAGATCGGCCTCGTCGGCGGGTTCGAACGGTCGGATGATGAGGGACCCGGTCACGGCAGGACCGTCGCCCGCAACTGCGCGTTGTGGAACACCCCGTGGGGATCGAAACGGTCGACGAGGTCGCGGAAATCGGGCAGCCGCGGGTAGAGCTCGGCGTAACGGTCAGCACCGATCGTCGACACCTTCCCCCAGTGCGGGCGCGCCTCGAACGGCTCCAAGGCGGCCTCGAGGGTGGGGAGGAGGGCGAGGACCTCCGTCGTGCGCGGATGCCAGGTGAAGTGCAGGGCCACGACATCCTCGCCGGAGGCGGGGCTCAGCCAGAGGTCGTCGGCCGCGACCGTGCGCACCTCGGCCACCTGCAGGAGCGGCGCGATGCGGCCCGCGAGCGAACGGATGGCGCGCAACGCGTCGACCGCATGGCGCCTCGGCACCAAGTATTCGGACTGGATCTCGGCCCCCGAGGACGGGGTGTGATCGAGCCGGAAGTGGGGAAGGCGGTCGAGCCACGCGCCGGGCTCGCCGAGCTGCGTCGTACACGCGAACGCGGGGTTGCCGGGCACGGGATGGCGCGGGCCCGAGGCGGGAACGGCACCGAAGACGGTGGCCGGAGCATCCGCATCACGGTCGGGTCGGCGCTTGTGCCACACCTGATCGATCACGTCGGGGTTCTTCCAGGTGGTGAACAGGCTGACGCTGGTGGCGCCCGACGTGATCGCGTCGAGGTTCTCGAGCGCAACGTCGACCGGGACGCCCTCATAGACGCGCTGCTCGACCTGATAGGTGGGTTCGAGATCGAGCGTGACCCGCGTGACGATGCCGAGCGCGCCGAGTGAGACCACGGCTCCCGCGAAATCGTCGTCACCGCGCACGAGCCGGCGCAGGTCGCCGTCGGCCGTCATGAGCTCGAGGCCCGAGACCGTGGCGGCGAGGCTCTGCGCGGCATCACCCGACCCGTGGGTGCCCGTGGCGATGGCGCCGCCCACGGAGATGTGTGGCAGCGACGCCATGGCCGGAAGCGCGAATCCCTCGGCCTCGAGGCGATGGCTGAGCTCGCCGTAGCGCACTCCCGCGGGCACGTGCACGCGCAATGCATCGTGATCGATGAGGATGTCGCCCGACAGCGACGCCGTCGAGATCAGCGTGCCCTCGGTGTCACACAGGGCGTTGAATGAATGCCGCGACCCGATCGCGCGCGCATGATCGGCCGTCGTCACCTCGGCGCGCAGCTCTCCGATCGTCGTCGGCGCAGCCAGACGCCCCGCGGTATAGCGGTGGTTGCCCGCCCAGTTGAGGCCCGCGTCGATCGTCATCGGGCCGTCGAACCGGTCGTCGGGTCGGAGGCGGGGGCGCCGGCATCCGATGGGCCACCCGACGATGCCCGGGGTATGGGTTCACCGCGCAAACGCGTGGCGAAGGGTGCCCAGACGATGAGGGCCACGCCCACGCCGATCAGCAGGCCACCGAGCGTGTCGCTCAACCAGTGGGCCCCGAGATAGGTGCGCGACAGCAGCATGAGCACGGTGTAGAAGAGCCCCGCGATCCACACCCAGACCTTCGGGAAGATGATTCCGAGCGCCACGGCGAGGGTGGCCGCATTGGCCGTATGCCCCGAGGGGAATGAACCATAATCCGAGGTGACCAACATGTCCTCGGGGCGCGGCCGGCCGACGACGTTCTTGATCAGCTGCACGGCGCCGGCGCTCAGAACCGTCGAGATCGTGAAGAAGATGGCCGCCCAGGGACGGCGGATGATCAGCAGAACGGCGATGATCGCGAGGGGGACGACGTAGATGCCCACGACGCCGCCGCCCAGGAAATCCATCCCGTGGGCGAAGAAGTCGAGAACCGGCCCGCGGTTCTCGATCATCTCGTCGAGGAACTCCGTGTCGAACCCGAACGGCAGGTCGCCGTTGCGCGACAGCACGAGCGGCACGATGAGCCCGGCGATGAGAAGGGCGAGCGCGCCGCTGATGATCGGCCACCGCCTCGAGAGGTGGCGCTCGGTCGGCGTGGCGTTCGATTCGCCGATTCTGGCGGCAATGTCTCGGGGCATAGGGACTATCCTGCCCGCGCCCGGCCGCGATAGCCAACGCGTCGACCGGTAAACGGTCGGGGTTGACGAACGCCCCGACATCAGGATCGGTGTCGGGGCGAACGCCGTGCGACGACGAGACGCGGTCGAAGCGCGCTAGTTCGCCAGCGCCGGAACCGTGCGCGGGCGCACGATCAGCCACAGCGACAGCACGGAGATGACCGCCGTGCCCGCCATGACGATGCCCATGGGTGCGGCCGTGCCGATGCCCAAGACACCGACGAGCGGCGAGATGATGCCCGCCAACCCGAAGTTCATCGCGCCCAGCAGAGACGCCGCCGTGCCCGCCTCGTGGCCGTGGTTCACGAGGGCCAGAACCTGAACGGCCGGGAAACCGAAACCACACGCCATGATGAAGAAGAAGAGCGGGATCAGAATGCCGAGGAGGCCCGCATCCGTGCCCGCCAGCGCCACGATGGTGAGAGCCGCGACGAGCTGCACGGCCGTCGTGACTGACAGAATCCACTGCGCGCCGTAGTGGCGCATGAGCCGCGACGAGACCTGCACGCCGATGACGATGCCGATCGAGTTGACCGCGAAGAGGAAACCGTATTGCTGAGCATCCAGCCCGTAGACCTGCTGGAAGAGGAACGAGGACGACGACAGGTAGGCGAAGAGGCCCGAGAAGCTCATGCCGCCGATGAGCGCGACCCCGACGAAGACACGGTCGCTGAAGACCGACTTGTAGCGCTGACGCACGGTCGAGTGCCCGGCGCCCACACGGCGCTCCTGGGGCAACGTCTCGACGATGAAGAACGAGACGGCGACGAGCACGAGGATGCCGTAGGCCGCCAGCACCACGAAGATGCCGCGCCAATCGACCACCCGCAGCAGCTGCGAGCCGATGACGGGAGCGAGGATCGGGGCGAGGCCGTTGACGAGCGCCAGCCGCGAGAGCATGCGCACGAGCGGTTTGCCACCGAACAGGTCGCGCACCATGGCCATCGCCACGACGCCGCCGGCCGCCGCGCCCATGCCCTGCAGCACACGGAAGACGCTGAGCCACACGATGTCGGGCGCGAACGCCGCGCCCACGCTCGCCGCGATGTGCACCGACGTCGCAATGATGAGCGGCAGTCGTCGGCCCACCTTGTCGCTCCACGGCCCCATGAACAGCTGGCCCACCGCGAAACCGACCGTCGTGCCCGTGAGCGTCAGCTGGATGAGCGCGGCCTGCACGTCGAGTTCGCGCTCGAGCACCGGGAACGCGGGCAGATAGAGGTCGATCGTGAAGGGCCCGAGCGCGGTGAGCGCACCGAGGATGAGGACGTAGACGAGTCGTTGGCGGCGCGTGAGCGCGTCACCGGGGTGCAGAACAGTGGTCACAGAGCAGTTTTCCTCGCGGGGTCGAATCGATTCGAGACAGTCGACAACTCTAACAGCGCGAGGTCTGGTCGATATTCCGATCGCGGCCGAAAGAGACGACGAATGGATGAACGGGGGCACAGGCGAGGCCCCGGCGAGCGTGAACTCGCCGGGGCCTCGGGGTGCGGAGGCCCGACGCATCCGCACCCCGCTGGGGAATCCCTGTTACTTCTGTCTGTCAGCTGCCGTCACGAGCGGCTCCCTTCCGCCCGCGCAGGCCGGGGATGCGGCGCCGGAGCGCCGTTCCGAGCCCGAGGGCCAGGAGGAGGATCGATGCGGCCAGGGTGCTCGAGGCATCCTGGGCGCCCGTGTTCGAGAGCGAACCGGAACCGTGCGAGCCGGAGCCGTTCGCGCTGCCGGAACCACCGGAAGTGGCGGAACCGTTCGAAGCTCCCGAGTTCGTGCCCGAGCCGCCATTCGACGAACCCGCTGGCGCAGGGGCATCGGCCGTCGTGCGGCTCGTATCAGTAGCGTCGGGTTTGCCGTCGCCATCCGAATCCGTATCGAGATAGTCCGGGATGCCATCGCCATCCGTGTTGGTCGGCGACCCGGGAATGGGGCCGGCCTCTTCACGGTCGGGCACGCCGTCGCCGTCGGAGTCGGTGTCCTGATAGTCCGGCTTGCCGTCCTTGTCGGTATCGACCGGCTTCGTCGGGTCAGAGCCCACCTCGATCTCGTCCGGGATGCCGTCGCCGTCCGAATCCGTATCGACCAGGTCGGGCTTGCCATCCTTGTCGGTGTCGACCGGCTTCGTCGGATCAGAGCCCACCTCGATGACATCGAGGATTCCATCGCCGTCACCATCACCCTGCGCGTCGAGCGGCGTCGGATCGACGACATCCGGGATGCCGTCGCCGTCGGCGTCCGTGTCGAGATAGTTCGGCACACCATCGGCGTCGGTGTCGAGCGGATGCGTGACGTCAGCTCCGATTTCGAGAGCATCGAGAATGTTGTCCCCGTCGGAATCGACGTCTTGATAGTCCGGCTTGCCGTCGGAGTCCGTGTCGGCCGGCCTGGTCGGGTCGCTGCCCGCCTCAGCGCGGTCGGGAATCTTGTCGCCATCCGCATCCGTGTCCCGGTAGTCGGGGGTGCCGTCAGCGTCGGTGTCGACGGGTTTCGTCGGGTCGCTGCCCGCTTCGACCGCGTCCGGGATACCGTCGCCATCCGCATCGGTGTCCGCCAGGTCGGGGGTGCCGTCATTGTCGGTATCGACAGGTTTCGTCGGGTCGCTGCCCGCTTCGACCGCGTCCGGAATGCCGTCGCCATCCGCGTCGAGGTCCCGGTAGTCCGGGGTTCCGTCGCCGTCGGCATCGGTAGGTTTCGTCGGATCGGCGCCCGCCTCGACGGCATCGGGCACGCCGTCGCCGTCCGCATCGGTGTCGATCAGGTCGGGTTTGCCGTCCTTGTCGGTGTCGACCGGGCTGGTCGGGTCGCTCCCGACCTCGACGGCGTCGGGGATGCCGTCCCCGTCTCCGTCGCCATTCGCATCGAACGGGGTCGGATCGACCGCATCAGGGATGCCATCGCCATCCGAATCCGCGTCGAGATAGTCCGGTGTCCCATCGCCATCGGTGTCGACGGGGTGTGCCGGATCGGCCCCGACCTCGGTGGCGTCGGGGATGCCGTCGCCATCGGAGTCGACATCCTGGTAGTCCGGCGTGCCGTCGGTGTCGGTGTCGATGGGCTTGGTCGGGTCGCTGCCCGCCTCGGCACTATCGAGGATGTTGTCGCCATCCGCATCCGTGTCTCTGAGGTCGGGGGTGCCGTCCGCATCGGTGTCGACCGGGTTGGCCGGGTCGCTGCCCACCTCGACGGCGTCGGGAATGCCGTCACCGTCGCCATCGCCATTCGCGGCGGTCGGGGTCGGGTCGAGCGAATCAGGAATGCCGTCGCCATCGGAGTCGGCATCCAGGTGATCGGGCGTTCCGTCGCCATCGGAGTCGACGGGATTCGCGGGATCGGAACCCACCTCGGTGGCGTCGGGGATGCCATCGCCGTCGGAATCGACATCCTGGTAGTCGGGCGTGCCGTCGGTGTCGGTGTCGACCGGCTTCGTCGGGTCGCTGCCCGCTTCGCTCGAGTCGGGCAGGCCATCGCCGTCGGCGTCGACATCCCGATAATCGGGGGTTCCATCACCGTCGGTGTCGACGGGGCTCGTCGGATCGGCGCCCGCCTCGACCGCATCGGGAACACCGTCGCCGTCCGCATCCGTGTCGGTCAGATCGGGTTTGCCGTCCTGATCCGTGTCGACCGGCTTCGTCGGGTCGCCGCCTACCTCGACGGAGTCGGGGATGCCGTCTCCGTCGCCGTCGCCGTTCGGGTCGAAGGGGGTCGGGTCGACGGCGTCGGGGATACCATCGCCGTCGGAGTCGGCGTCGAGATAGTCGGGCGTTCCGTCGCCATCGGTGTCGACGGGATTCGCGGGATCGGAACCCACCTCGGTCGCGTCGGGGATGCCGTCGCCATCGGAATCGGCATCTTGGAAGTCGGGCGCCCCGTCCGAGTCGGTGTCGACCGGGTTCGTCGGGTCGCTGCCCGCCTCGGCGCCGTCGAGGATGTTGTCGCCATCGGCGTCGGTGTCTTGGTAGTCCGGCACACCGTCGCTGTCGGTGTCGACAGGGTTCGTCGGATCGGCGCCCGCTTCGACGGCGTCCGGAACACCGTCACCGTCAGCATCCGTATCTCGGAGGTCGGGCGTACCGTCCTTGTCGGTGTCGACCGGGTTCGTCGGGTCGCTGCCCGCCTCGACCGTGTCGGGGATGCCGTCACCGTCACCGTCACCGTCGGCGTCGATGGGGGTCGGGTCGATCGCATCTGGAATGCCGTCGCCATCGGAGTCGGCGTCGAGATAGTCCGGGGTGCCGTCGCCATCGGTGTCGACGGGATTCGCGGGATCGGAGCCCACCTCGGTCGCGTCGGGGATGCCGTCGCCATCGGAGTCGGCATCCTGATAGTCCGGCGTGCCGTCCGTGTCGGTGTCGACCGGGTTCGTGGGGTCGCTGCCGGCCTCGGCGTTGTCGGGAACCGTGTCGCCATCGGCATCCGTGTCTTGATAGTCCGGCACGCCGTCGCCGTCGGTATCGACGGGCTTCGTCGGATCGGCGCCCGCCTCGACCGCATCGGGGACACCATCGCCGTCGGCATCCGTGTCGGTCAGGTCGGGGGTGCCGTCACCGTCGGTGTCGACCGGGCTGGTCGGGTCGCTTCCGACCTCGACGGCGTCGGGGACCCCATCGCCGTCGCCGTCGCCGTTCGGGTCGAGCGGGGTCGGATCGACCGCGTCCGGGATACCATCGGCGTCCGAATCGGCGTCCAGGTAATCCGGGGTGCCGTCGCCATCAGTGTCGAGCGGCTGAGACGGGTCAGGCCCCACCTCGGTCGCGTCGGGGATGCCATCACCATCGGAGTCGGCATCCTGATAGTCCGGCGTGCCGTCCGTGTCGGTGTCGACCGGCTTCGTGGGGTCGCTGCCGGCCTCGGCGTTGTCGGGAACCGTGTCGCCATCGGCATCCGTGTCTTGATAGTCCGGAACACCGTCGCCGTCGGTATCGACCGGCTTCGTCGGATCGGCGCCCGCCTCGACCGTGTCGGGGACACCATCGCCATCGGCATCCGTGTCTCTGAGGTCGGGGGTGCCGTCACCGTCGGTGTCGACAGGTTTGGTCGGGTCGCTGCCCACCTCGACCGAGTCGGGGATGCCGTCACCGTCACCGTCACCGCTCGCGGAGGTCGGGGTCGGGTCGACCGCATCCGGGATGCCATCACCATCCGAGTCGCTGTCGAGATGATCCGGGATGCCGTCGCCGTCGGTGTCGAGCGGGTTCGTCGGGTCGGCTCCCACCTCGGTCGCATCGGGGATGCCATCGCTATCGGAGTCTGCATCCTGATAGTCGGGCGTGCCATCCGCGTCCGTATCGACGGGACTCGTCGGGTCCGAGCCCGCCTCACCACTGTCGGGAACGGCATCACCGTCGGCGTCCGTGTCCTGGTAATCCGGGGTGCCATCACCATCCGTGTCGACCGGCTTCGTCGGGTCCGAGCCCGCCTCCACAGCGTCGGGGATGCCGTCGCCATCCGCGTCGGTGTCCTTCGCGTCAGGCACACCGTCGGCGTCCGAGTCGACGGGCTTTGTCGGGTCAGGCCCGATCTCGACCGCGTCAGGCACGCCATCGCCGTCGGCGTCGCCGTTCGGCACCGTGGGGGTCGGGTCGGTCGCATCGGGGATGCCATCGCCGTCCGAGTCGGTGTCCCGATAGTCGGGCGTGCCGTCCGCGTCGGTGTCGCGGGGATTGGCGGGGTCGCTTCCGGCCTCGTCGCTGTCGGGCAGACCGTCTCCGTCCGAGTCCGTGTCGAGCGAGTCGGGCGTGCCATCCCCATCGGTGTCGACCGGCTTCGTCGGGTCGGCCCCGACTTCTACGCGGTCCGGGATGCCGTCCTTGTCGGCATCGCCATTGGCGTCGGTCGGCGACGGGTCGATCCCGTCGGGGATGCCATCGCCATCGGAATCCGTGTCCTGATAGTCGGGCGTACCATCCTTGTCGGTGTCGCGGGGGTTGGCGGGGTCGCTTCCGGCCTCGTCGCTGTCGGGCAGACCGTCTCCGTCCGAGTCCGTGTCGAGCGCGTCGGGCGTGCCATCCCCATCGGTGTCGACCGGCTTCGTCGGGTCGGCCCCGACTTCTACGCGGTCCGGGATGCCGTCCTTGTCGGCATCGCCATTGGCGTCGGTCGGCGACGGGTCGATCCCGTCGGGGATGCCATCGCCATCGGAATCCGCGTCCCGATAGTCGGGCGTGCCGTCTGCGTCAGTGTCGACGGGGTTGGTGGGGTCGCTTCCGGCCTCGTCACTGTCGGGCAGGCCGTCACCGTCGGTATCGGCATCGAGATAGTCCGGCGTGCCGTCTGCGTCCGTATCGACCGGGTTCGCCGGGTCGGCACCGACCTCGACAGAGTCGGGGATGCCATCGCCATCGGAGTCGGTGTCACGGAAGTTCGGGATGCCGTCCTTGTCGGCATCACCGGTGCCGTCCGCACCGTCCTGAATGCCGTCACCGTCGGCGTCAGCGTCCAGATGGTCGGGGGTGCCGTCGCCGTCCGTGTCGAGTGGTGCGGTGGGGTCAGGACCGACGTCGACCTTGTCGGGAACGCCATCGCCATCCGAATCGGTGTCGATCAGGTCGGGGGTGCCGTCGCCGTCGGTGTCGACCGGCTTCGTGGGGTCCGCCCCCGCCTCGTTGGCGTCGGGGATGCCGTCGCCGTCCGAGTCGGTGTCGCGGAAGTTGGGGACCCCGTCGCCGTCGGTGTCGGCGGCGCCTTCGATATTGTCGGGAACCCCGTCGTTGTCGGAGTCGTCGTCTTTGAAGTCCCCGACCCCGTCGCCGTCGGTATCGCCACAAACAGTGAATCGGATGCCGTCGAGGTAGTTACCCTCACGGTTGTTGCCATCTGACGTGGATACGGCTTCGAATCCGAAGCGGGTGACCGTCTGTCCGGCCGGCACCTGATAGGTGTATCGGTACTCCGACCAGGCCGCAGAGCCCGTCGAGTAATTCGCCGACGGCTGCAGGGCCGCCCCCGGCGCGCCTGCGAGTACGCGCATCGTGTCCGTTCCACCGCGACCGCGGTGTCCGAATGTGAACACATACGTCTCACCGGGCACGGTGTCCACGTCCTGATACAACCGCGAGGCTTCATAGGCGTTGAGCTCAGCATGCTGCCGGCCGGCAAGCGACGGGACGGCCGCTGTTCCATTGCGGATTTCGATCTGGTTATCCGAGGCCGTCGTGTCCCACCCGGGTACAGCGCCGGCGTCGTAGGTGCGCCAGGTCGCTCCGGCCGGCAATACCGGACTTTCGAAACTGCCGTTGGAGAGCGCACTGCCCGTCGCAGAGTCGCACTCTGCCGCATTGCTGATGCCGTCGCCGTCCAGGTCATCGGGGCCGGGCGCAGCCTGGGCGACTCCGCCGCTCAGGATGAACGAGGCCGCAACGGTGGACGTCGTCACCCACAGGCCGAGTGCGGTTCGGGTTCGAGTGCGCTTACGGGGCTGGCCGAGGTGTCGACCGAGCGAACCCTCCCAGCGTTGGATTGGAGGCATCTCTGTCACTTTCGTTCGTAACCGAATCTGAGACTCCCAAGGGAGGCGGCGAACCGTCGCCATCACAGTGACATATCAGCACTCTGATCTCATTGGCTGAATACTGACACAGACCTCCCAGCCCTACAAGAGGAAACCCGAAGCTTTGCGTTTTGCATCGACGGCGTGTCGCTGGTTTCCGAAGATTCGCGGCAGCGGTAACTCCAGCAACGACAGCAACGACAGCCTCCCGAGACGCGTGCGGGCTCGGTCTGCGAAGGGGCCGCGCGCCCTACCAGGTCTACCGCCGGGTGCCACGCCCCGGCAACGGGCGCGACGTCGAGCTGGAGCCTGCCAATTTCACCCATGAGGGCGTGTCTGCAATGTCGCCTCCTCGCGACACCACGCACACCCAAGGGGGCGCGGACGCACGAGTGCCCTCGGTGAGCGTGAGCTCAACGAGGGCACAGCGAAGCCCGGTGAGCGTCTACGACTCACCGGGCCTCGGGGTGCGGATGCCCGATGCATCCGCACCCCGCTGGGGGTATCCCTGCTACTTCCGTCTGTCAGCTGCCGTCACGAGCGGCTCCCTTCCGCCCGCGCAGTCCGGGGATGCGGCGCCGGAGCGCCGTTCCGAGCCCGAGGGCCAGGAGGAGGATCGACGCGGCCAGGGTGCTCGAGGCATCCGGGGCGCCCGTGTTCGAGAGCGAACCGGAACCGTGCGAGCCGGAGCCGTTCGCGCTGCCGGAACCACCGGAAGTGGCGGAACTCGCGGAACCACCGGTGGCACCAGAGTCAGCAGAGCCGCCCGAACCGCCCGAACCGCCCGAACCCGAGCCGCCATTCGATGAACCGGCGGGCGCGGGCGCGTCCGCGGTCGTGCGGGTGGGATCGGTTCCATCCGGGTTGCCGTCACCATCGGAATCGGCGTCCTGGTAGTCGGGCTTGCCGTCCGTGTCAGTGTCGACGGGTTTGGTCGGGTCGCTGCCCGCCTCCTCGCTGTCGGGGACCGTGTCGCCGTCGGCGTCCGTGTCCTGGTAGTCGGGCTTGCCGTCCGTGTCGGTGTCGACGGGTTTGGTCGGGTCGCTGCCAGCCTCGACCGAATCGGGGATGCCATCACCATCCGCATCCGTATCGATCAGGTCCGGCTTCCCATCCTTATCAGTATCGACAGGCTTCGTCGGATCGCTGCCCACCTCGACAGAATCAGGAATGCCGTCGCCATCACCGTCTCCGCCCGCGTCGGTCGGGGTCGGATCAACAGCATCCGGAATACCATCACCATCCGCATCGGGATCGATGTGATCGGGGATGCCATCACCATCCGTGTCAGCCGGCTTCGACGGGTCAGAACCCACCTCGGTCGCATCAGGGATGCCATCACCATCGGAATCCGCGTCCTGGAAGTCCGGCTTCCCATCCGTGTCCGTGTCGACAGGCTTCGTCGGATCAGAACCCGCCTCAGCAGAATCAGGGATCTTGTCCCCATCAGCATCCGTGTCCTGATAATCGGGCACACCATCGGTGTCCGTATCGACAGGCTTCGTCGGATCAGAACCCGCCTCCACCGAATCAGGGATGCCATCACCATCCGCATCCGTATCGATCAGGTCCGGCTTCCCATCCTTATCAGTATCGACAGGCTTCGTCGGATCAGAGCCCGCTTCCACGGAATCAGGAATGCCGTCGCCATCGGAGTCAGGGTCCTTCGCGTCGGGCGCGCCGTCACCGTCCGAGTCCACCGGGTTGGCCGGGTCGGGACCGATCTCGGTCGCGTCGGGCACACCGTCGCCGTCACCGTCGCCGTTCGGCACAGTCGGCGTCGGGTCGGTCGCGTCGGGGATACCGTCGCCATCTGAATCGGCATCCTGATAGTCCGGCTTACCATCCTTGTCGGTGTCGACCGGGTTCTTCGGATCGCTCCCCGCCTCCGTCTTGTCGGGAATCCCGTCACCGTCCGAATCCTCATCGAGGACATCGGGCGTGCCGTCGCTGTCGGTATCCACAGCCTTCGTCGGGTCGGTGCCCACCTCGACTCGGTCGGGGATGCCGTCCTTGTCCGCATCGCCATCCGCATCGGTCGGCGACGGGTCGATACCGTCCGGGATACCGTCGCCATCTGAATCGGCATCCTGATAGTCCGGCTTACCATCCTTGTCGGTGTCGACCGGGTTCTTCGGATCGCTCCCCGCCTCCGTCTTGTCGGGAATCCCGTCACCGTCCGAATCCTCATCGAGAACATCGGGCGTGCCGTCGCTGTCGGTATCCACAGCCTTCGTCGGGTCGGTGCCCACCTCGACTCGGTCGGGGATGCCGTCCTTGTCCGCATCGCCATCCGCATCGGTCGGCGACGGGTCGATACCGTCCGGGATACCGTCGCCATCTGAATCGGCATCCTGATAGTCCGGCTTACCATCCTTGTCGGTGTCGACCGGGTTTTTCGGATCGCTCCCCGCCTCGTCCTTGTCGGGCCGCCCATCACCATCGGAGTCGGGGTCCAGATAGTCGGGCGTGCCGTCACCGTCGGTATCGACCGGCTTCACGGGGTCGCTCCCCACTTCTACCGAATCGGGGATCCCATCGGCATCAGAGTCCTCGTCGCGGAAGTTCGGTGTGCCGTCTTTATCAGCGTCGTCGGTGCCGTCGACGCCATCCGGAATGCTGTCCCCGTCCGCATCGGGATCGAGGTGATCGGGAGCCCCATCACCATCGGTATCCAGAGTCTTCGTAGGATCAGGTCCGACATCAACCGCGTCCGGCACACCGTCACCGTCCGAATCGCGGTCCAAGAAGTCTGGCGTGCCGTCACCGTCGGTGTCGGCCGGCTTTGCGGGGTCGGTACCTACCTCGACGGAGTCGAGGATCCCATCCCCGTCGGAGTCTTTATCGCGGAAGTTGGGCGTCCCATCGTTGTCGGTATCGAGCTCTCCCTCGTTCGCATCGGGAATCGAATCGCCATCGGAATCGAGATCGTAGACATCGGCCACACTGTCCCCGTCCGTGTCACCGCAGGCGGTGAATGACACGGCATCGAGGAGGTTGCCGTTGCTCACATTGCCCCCTGCCGTCGACACCGCCTCGAACCCGAAACGAGTCAGGGTCTGCCCGGCAGGCACGACATAGGTGATCGTGTGCTTCGACCACCCGGCCGTACCCGTCGTGAAACGGCCGGTCTCGGTGAGGCTCCCCGGCGCGCCCGACATGAGACGAAGGGTATCCGCACCGAGCCGACCACGGTGTGAGAACGTGTAAACGTACGTTTCCCCGGGAATCGACGACACATCTTGGTACAGCTGGCCCGGAGCCGACGCATTCAGTTCGGCCCATTGCCGCCCCTCCGCTGGTGCCCACGGGAACTGGCCATCGCTCGGCGACTGTCGTTGCAGCTCGATGAGGCCCGTGGCTTCTGTCGTGTACCAGCCGGGCACGACGCCCTCGTTGAAGCTCTCGGCAAAACGGGTCGCCCGGATCGAGGGTGTCTCGAAGCCCCCGTTCAGGATCGAGTTGCCACGAGCGTTGTCACATTCGGCGGCATTACTGATGCCGTCCCCGTCCAGGTCGTTTGGTCCGACCGCGGCTTGCGCGGCTCCGCTCCCGAGGACGACCGAAGCGGCGACCGTGGTCGTCGTCACCCACAAACCCAGAGCAGTCCGCGTTCGTGATCGGGTTCGAAAATCGGGCAAGGGTCGACCGGGGGAACCTTCCCGGGTGTTCATTGAGCGCATCTCTGTCGCTTTCGTTAGGAACTGGATCTGAGGACCCCTCGTGGGGCCGCAGCGACTGATCGCCATCACAGTGACATATCAACACTCTGACCTCATTGGCAGCATACTGACACAGAGCTCCCTGCTCTACAAGAGCGAATCGGAAGGTTACAGACGAGCTGACGCCGTAGGCCTGACGACGCCGCGTGTAAGCGGGCGGGAATCAGGTGCACGTAATGACCGACACCGGTCCGGGTGCGACGATGCGGCTCGACCCCGTCAATGACTGGTCGGTGGCGACCGGTGGGCTACAGCAGGGATGCCGCGTGAAGACGCGAACGCAAGACCCGTCCGAGGGAAGATGCGTTGGAGACAGTGCTCAACTCGATGGCGCCGAGGATCGATCCGGAGCCGACAATCAGAAGGCGATGTGCGCTCTCGGCGATATCGGCGGGCCGGGCCGACACCACCAGCACAGCGGCACCACGCGCCGCCAGTTCTCGAACAGCGCTCAATCGTGCCGCCCGGTCGGTAACGAACGGTTCATCGAGGATCACGGTTGCGGGCCCGGTGTCGGACCATGAGCGCAGGACATCGGTGAACGCGGATGGGTCTTCGCCGCCCCGCAGGACCGCTGCGAAGGGACGGCGCGACGGCCGATAGGCGCGACGGCCATCGATGACGCCCGCAGATGCGAGCCGCTTCAGAGAAGCCCCCGACACACTCGTCGGGATGCCACCCAGAACGCCCACGTCGTACGCGAGGGGCCGCTCACTCCCGTAGTTGATCCCCGCGGAAATCGCTTCGGAGACAGGGAGCGCGCCCACATCGATCGAAGTCCCGGAAGGCCGGGGGCGCAGAGTGACGCTCCCCTCGGCGGCAGGGCCCATCGAGCTACCGAAAAGACTAAGTGCCAGCTCGCGCGATCCGAGCCCCGTCAGAGCAAGGACTTCGCCGGCGTGAACCTCGAAGCTCACTCGATCGGCAATGGCGTGCGGAGCACCGGGCAGGGCTGGAACCGTCCACGCGCTGACCGACAATAGCGGAGGGACCCGTAGGGATGCGGGAGCACCCTTGGGCGTATTCGGCACCTCTGCGCCAGGCTCGGACGTCGGGCGCGTCCCGGGCGATACGTTTGCACTGGGTGCAGGCCGTGTGGCGAGAAGCGCGACGACGCTGTCGTACGCGGCCGGCCCGGGCCCGCAGGTGCCCTGCACACGAGCGACACCCGATTCGAGCGCGACGACCGTGATCGTCGTCGCAGCGGAGAGGAACGCGCCGACGGCGGCACCGGCGACGATGACGCGCACCCCGGCCGACGTGAGCTGCATGGACGCACGCACGATCGCGTCGCCCGCGACGTCGAGCCGGTCGGCGTTGATGGCGCAGGTCGTCGCCCCCTGAACGGTGACCCGCGCCACGGCGAAGAGCAGGCGATCCTGCGGCCGCACGGCCGGGGGCCCGTCGGGAACGAGGTCGAGGCCGAAGCGCCGGAACGCCTCGGCGGCCTCGCGCCGCATGCGGCCACGATCGACCAGGCCGAAGCGGCGGGGTTCGTGACCCAGGAAGAGGTTCTCGGCGGCATCCTGATACGGGCTGAGCGCCAGATCGCCGTCGATGACCGCCTCGACCGGAACCTGGAGGCGGACCAGCAGGTCGGCGACGTCGTCCACATCGGTGTCGGTCGCGATGACGTGCAGACCCGGGCCATCGAAGGCAGCCGCAGTCTCAGACATCCGCCCCGCCTTTCGCTTAAAGCCATCGGCGGAGGTCTCCGCCCTAGAAAAGAGAGGCCTCCGCCGATGGGTGTTACCAGATTACCGTGGCCCGCAGGCCGTCGAGCTTAGCGGCCGCCCGAGCGACGCTTGTTGTAGACGTCGAAGGCGACGGCGAGAAGAAGCACGAGGCCCTTCACGGCCTGCTGCCACTCGATGCCGATACCCATGATCGACATACCGTTGTTCAGCACACCGATGATCAGACCACCGATGATGGCTCCACCGATCGTTCCGACACCACCCTGCACCGCGGCGCCACCGATGAAGGCGGCGGAGATGGCCTCGAGCTCGAAGCCGTCACCGGCCTTCGGGCCGGCCAGGTTGAGGCGGGCGGTGAAGATCAGGCCGGCAAGAGCGGCCAGGATACCCATGTTGACGAACAGGAAGAAGTCGACCTTGCGGGTCTTGATACCCGAGAGCTCGGCGGCGTGACGGTTTCCACCGATCGCGTAGATGTGGCGACCGAACACGCTGCGGTTCATGATGACGCCGTAGATCATGACGAGAACGGCGAGGATGATGAGCGTGACGGGGATGCCCTTGTAGGCCGCGAGGGCGTAGGCGAAGAAGCCGATGGCCGCGATGATCAGCACGAGCTTGATGGTGAACCACACGATGGGTTCGACATCCTGGCCGTACTTCTGGCGACCGCTGCGCGTGCGCACCTGGCTGATGACGAGGGCGATGATGGCGATGACGGCCACACCGAGCGTCAGCGGGTCGAGCTCGAACTCGCCGAACACGCCGTCGAGGAAGCCGTTACCGAGGGCACGGTACTCGGCGGGGAACGAACCGATGTTGGCGTTGCCGAGCACGACGAGCGCGAGACCGCGGAAGATGAGCATGCCGGCCAACGTCACGATGAACGCTGGGATGCCCACATACGCGATCCAGAAGCCCTGCCAGACACCCACGGCCGCACCGATGGCGAGCGAGAGGATGACCGAGAGCCACCAGGGCAGCCCCATGTTCACGGCGAAGACACCCGAGACGGCGCCGACGAACGCCGCGACCGAACCGACCGACAGGTCGATGTGGCCGGCGATGATGACCATGACCATACCGATGGCCAGAACGAGGATGTATCCGTTCTGCACGATCAGGTTGGAGATGTTCTGCGGGCGCAGCAGGATGCCGTCGGTCAGGAACGAGAACAGCACGACGACCGCGATCAACGCGATGAAGATGCCGTTCTTGCCCAGGTCGCTGAGCACGTGAGTGAGCCAGCTGGTGAATTTGTTCTCGGTCGGGTTGACCAGAGCGCCGGCGGCGACGTTGTCCGTCGGCTTGGTTTCGAGATCAGACATTGTGATTCCCTGTTGTCGGTGCCGGGCGCCTTAGCGCGGCTTTTCCATGGTCATGAGTTTGAGAAGTGCTTCGGGGTTGGCTTCCTCGATGGGGAGTTCTCCCGTGATGCGGCCTTCCGAGAGTGCATAGATGCGGTCGCAGATGCCGATCAGCTCGGGCAGCTCCGACGAGATCACGATGACGCCCTTGCCGGCGGCGGCCAGCTTGTTGATGATCGTGTAGATCTCGTATTTCGCACCCACGTCGATACCGCGCGTGGGCTCGTCGAGGATGAGCACGTCGGGGTCGGAGTAGATCCACTTCGACAGCACGACTTTCTGCTGGTTTCCACCCGAGAGCTTGCCCGTCTTGACGAGCACGTTCGGCGCCTTGATGTTCATCGACTTGCGGAACCCGTCGGCGACGGCGTACTCCTCGTTGTCGTTGACGAGGCCGCCCTTCTCCAGCTTGTTCAGCGAGGCGAGGGCGATGTTGCGCTTGATGTCCTCGATCAGGTTGAGGCCGTAGTACTTGCGGTCCTCGGTGGCGTAGGCGAGGCCGTTCTTGATGGCCTCCGACACCGTGCGGGTCTTGATCTCCTGGCCGCGCTTGAACACCTTGCCGGTGATGCGCGTTCCGTAGGACTGGCCGAAGAGGCTCATCGCGAATTCGGTGCGCCCGGCGCCCATGAGCCCCGCGATGCCGACGATCTCGCCGGCCTTCACGTTGAGGTTCACGGCATCCACGACCACGCGGGACGGGTCCTGCGGGTGGTGGGCGGTCCATTCCTCGACGCGCAGGATCTCTTCGCCGATGGACGGCGTGTGATCGGGGTAGCGGTGTTCGAGGTCGCGGCCGACCATGTCCTTGATGATGCGCTCTTCGGTGACGTCGGTCGACCGGATGGTCTCGATCGTCTTTCCGTCGCGGATGATCGTGACCGAGTCGGCGACCTTCTTGATCTCGTTCAGCTTGTGGCTGATGATGATCGACGTGATGCCCTGCTCCTTGAGGTGCAGGATGAGGTTCAGCAGGTGATCGCTGTCGTCGTCGTTCAGGGCGGCGGTGGGCTCGTCGAGGATGAGGAGCTTCACGCGCTTGGAGAGCGCCTTTGCGATCTCGACGAGCTGCTGCTTGCCCACACCGATGTCGAGGATCTTGGTGGTGGGGTTCTCACGCAGGCCGACGCGGGCGAGCAGCGTCTGGGCCTCGTGGTTGGTCTTGTTCCAGTCGATCAGGCCGAACTTGTCGCGCTGCTCGTTGTTGAGGAAGATGTTCTCGGCAATCGACAGGTAGGGGCTGAGCGCCAACTCCTGGTGGATGATGACGATGCCCTCGGCCTCGGAGTCGCGGATGTCTTTGAACGACATGACCTTGTCTTCGAAAACGATGTCGCCCTCGTACGTGCCGTGGGGGTACACACCCGAGAGCACCTTCATGAGGGTCGACTTGCCGGCGCCGTTTTCGCCGCAGATGGCGTGCACTTCACCGCGCGCCACATCGAGGGTGACATCCGAGAGCGCTTTCACACCCGGGAACGTCTTCGTGATCCCCCGCATTTCGAGGATGTTCGTTGTCATGACGACACCTTTACCATTCCGCGTTTTCCTGATCGTTAAGTAGTGGGTGGCGGGGGCCGGCCGACGCGTGCGCCGACCGACCCTCACCGGGTGGTGCTGTGGGCTCAGGGCCCGATGGTGCTGAGAGCGAGAGCTCCGCGCGAGGCGGAATTAGCCCTTGATCTCGTCTTCGGTCCAGTAGCCGCTGTCGACCAGAACTTCCTTGATGTTGTCCTTGACGACGATCTGCGACTCGAGCAGGTAGGACGGGACGACCTTCTTGCCGTTGTCGTAGTCCTTGTCGTTGTTCGTCTCGGGCTTGTCACCCTCGAGGACGGCCTTGGCCATGTTGACGGCTTCCTTGGCCAGGTTGCGCGTGTCCTTGAAGATGGTGGCGTACTGCTCGCCGGACTCGATGGCCTTAACCGAGTCGAGCTCAGCGTCCTGACCCGAGATGACGGGCCATTCGTCGCCCGTGGAGTAGCCGGCGTCGGTCAGAGCCGAGATGATGCCTCGCGAGATGCCGTCGTACGGGGACAGGATGGCCTGCACCTTGTCGCCACCCGAGTAGGTCGACGTGAGGATGTTCTCCATGCGCTTCTGAGCGGTCTCGCCGTCCCAGCGCAGCGTTGCCGCCTGCTGGAAGTCGGTCTGGCCGGAGCCGACCTTGAGAACGCCCTTGTCGATGAACGGCTTCAAGGTGTCCTGAGCGCCATCCCAGAAGAACGTGGCGTTGTTGTCGTCGGGCGAACCGGCGAACATCTCGATGTTGAACGGGCCGGCGGGGGCGCCGTCGATGGCCTTGCCATCGAGGTCGACGAGGCCGAGGCCGTTCAGAACCGACGTGGCCTGCTGAACGCCGACCTTGTAGTTGTCGAACGAGGCGTAGTAGTCCACGTTCTCGGTGTCGCGGATAAGGCGGTCGTAGGCGATGACGGGGATGTCGGCGTCAGCGGCCTCCTGCAGAACGCTCGTGAGCGTGGTGCCATCGATCGAGGCGACGATCAGGGCCTTGGCGCCCTTGGTGATCATGTTCTCGAGCTGCGAAACCTGGGTGGGGATGTCGTCCTCGGCGTACTGCAGGTCGACCTTGTAGCCGGCGTCTTCGAGCTGCTTCTTGACGGCGTCGCCGTCCTGGATCCAACGCTCGGAGGACTTGGTCGGCATCGCAACGCCGACGAGGCCGCCGTCGCCTTCGCCGCCGCCGCCGCCGGAGCCGCCGGACGAGCACGCTGCCAGGGAGAAGACCATTGCACCTGCGGCGATGGTCGAGAGAATCACACGCTTCTTCACTGTGTTTCCTTTCAAGGGGTTGGACGTCACTGTCTCGTGGTGCTGGGGGGTTCCGATCACGTCCATGTCGATCGGTTCCCGGTATTCAGTTGTTGGTTCGTCGGTGATGCTGTTCTTTGGGGTATTCAGAGACCCTGCGCCAGGCGGTAGTAAGCCTGGTTCCAGCGCACTTCTCTCTGAAATTCGGGGAGCGAGGTCGACTCGTCGATGATGAGGAGCTCGGTCTTCGCCATCTCGGCGAAGTCGCGGAACACCTCGATCCCGACGGCGGTCGACATCACAGTGTGGTGGGCAGCGCCGGCCGTGAGCCAGGCTGCTGCGGACGTGGAGAAATCGGGGCGGGGCTTCCACACCGCGCGACCCACGGGCAGCTTCGGGAGCGCCTCGGCGGGTTCGATGACATCCACGACGTTCGCCGTGAGGCGGAACCGGTCGCGCATATCGCTCAGGGCGACGACGACGGCCGTGCCCGGGTCGGTGTTGAAGACCAGGCGCACCGGGTCCTCCTTGCCACCGATGCCGAGCGGGTGAACCTCGAGCGTGGGCGTCGAGGTGGTCAGGGACGGCGAGACCTCGAGCATGTGCGCGCCGAGGATCTGCTCGTTGCCGGGTTCGAGGTGGTAGGTGTAGTCCTCCATGAGGCTCGCACCACCGGGCAGGCCGGCACCCATCACGTTGGCCGTGCGCACGAGGATGGCGGTCTTCCAGTCGCCCTCGGCACCGAAACCGTAGCCCTCGGCCATGAGTCGCTGAACGGCGAGACCGGGCAGCTGACGCAGGGCGCCGAGGTCTTCGAAGCTCGTGGTGAAGGCGTGGAAACCGCCCGCCTCGAGGAACGTGCGCAGGCCGATCTCGATGGCGGCGCCGTAGCGCAGCGACTCGTGGCGTTCGGCACCCTTGCGCAGCTCGGGGACGACGTCGTAGAGCTCTTCGTATTCGGCCACGAGCGCGTCGATGTCGGCATCCGAGGCGGCGTGCACGGCCTCGGCGAGCTCGTTGACACCCCACGTATTGACCTGAACACCGAAACGGATCTCGGCCTCGGTCTTGTCACCCTCGGTGACGGCCACGTAGCGCATGTTGTCGCCGAAGCGGGCGAGCTTCATCGTGTTCGTCGCGGCCCAACCGGCGGCCGCACGCATCCAGGTGCCGACCTGCTCCTGCACGACGGGGTTCGACACGTGGCCGACGACCGTTTTGCGCGAGATGCCGAGGCGCGTCTGGATGTAGCCGAACTCGCGGTCGCCGTGGGCGGCCTGGTTGAGGTTCATGAAGTCGAAGTCGATCTCGGACCAGGGAAGCTCCACATTGGCCTGCGTGTGCAGGTGCAGCAGCGGCTTCTGCAGCGCGTCGAGACCCGAGATCCACATCTTGGCGGGGCTGAACGTGTGCATCCAGGCGATGAGGCCGATGACCGTGTCGTCGGAGTTGGCGTCGAGGGCCGCGCGGCGGATGGACTCGGAATCCTTCAGCACGTCCTTCCAGACGATCTTCACGGGCACGGATGCCGCGGCACCGAGTTCACGCGCGATGACCTGGGACTGCTCGGCGACCTGACGCAGGGTCTCCTCGCCGTAGAGGTTCTGGCTTCCCGTGAGGAACCAGACTTCGTAGGCGTCGAGGGTGGTGGTGAGTTTCGGCATCAGTTGATCTGTCCTTGAGGCTGCTGTCCGTAGACGTTCTGGTAACGGTCGAAGAGGGAGTCGATGGCATCCGTGGGGATGGCGGTGGGCTCACCGAGCTGGCGGGCGAGGTGCACGCTGCGCGCGACATCCTCGACCATGACGGCGGCCTTGACGGCATCCTTCGCGTCGCGCCCGATGGTGAACGGGCCGTGGTTGGCCATGAGCACAGCGCGGCTGCGGTGACCCGTGAGGGTCTCGACGATGCCGCGGCCGATGGAGTCGTCACCGATGATGGCGAACGGGCCCACGGGGATCTCGCCGCCGAACTCGTCGGCCATGGCCGTGATGACGCACGGGATGGGTTCGCGGCGTGCGGCCCAGGCCACGGCGTAGGTGGAGTGCGTGTGCACGACTCCCCCGATCTCGGGCATGTGGCGGTAGACGTAGGCGTGCGCGGCCGTGTCGCTCGAGGGCGAGCGGTCGGAGCCGGGCGTGCCGGGGATGACGTCGCCGTTCAGGTCGCACAGGATCATGTTCTCGGGCGCCAGGTCGTCGTAGCTCACGCCGGACGGCTTGATGACGAAGAGGTCGGCTCCGGGCACGCGGCCCGAGACGTTGCCGCCGGTCCACACGATCAGGTTGTAGCGGACCAGTTCGTTGTGCAGGCGGGCGACGTCGGCGCGCACGCGGGCGATCTGGACCTCGAGTTCGGGGCCGTAGGTGCTCATGCGTTCACCCCGGCGTTCTCGTCGAGGGCGGATGCTTCGGTGTCGAAGGCGTCGGCGGTCGAGGCGGAGGTGCCCGCGTCGACGGCGGCTGCGGCATCCTGGGCCGTCTGCGGCGCGTCGGTCTCACCGAGCACAGCGCGGCGGATGGCCTTCAGGCGATGCATGACATCGTTGCCGCCGCGACCGAAGTAGTCGTAGAGCGTGGAGTATTCGGCGAACAGCGCGTCGTAGGCGTCGGCGCGCTCGGCATCGGGCGTGTAGACGGCGCGGTCGACCTTGCCCATGGCCTGGCTGGCGGCCGTGATGTCGGCGTAGGCACCGGCGGCGACGGCCGCGTGGATGGCCGAACCGAGCGCGGGGCCCTGGTCGCTCGCGATGATCGAGATGGGCATGCGCAGGATGTCGGAGTAGGTCTGCATGAGGAACGCGTTCTTCAGCAGGCCGCCGGCGACGATGAACTCGGTGACGGGCACGCCCGAGGCGTTGAACGTCTCGACGATGACACGCGTGCCGAAGGCCGTGGCCTCGAACAGCGCGCGGTAGATCTCTTCGGGGCGGGTCGTGAGCGTGGTGCCGAGCACGACGCCCGAGAGCTCGTGGTCGACGAGCACCGAGCGGTTGCCCGACTGCCAGTCGAGCGCGACGAGGCCATGTCCGCCCACCGGCTGGTGCTCGATGAGGGTGGTCAGGTACTGGTGGATGCTGAGGCCACGCGCCTCGGCTTCGGCGTAGTAGGAGCCGGGGACCTGGTTCTTCACGTACCACGCGAAGATGTCGCCGACACCGGACTGGCCGGCCTCGTAGCCGTAGAGCCCTGAGACGATGCCGCCGTCGACGACGCCGCACATGCCGGGCACGACGGCCAGGGTGTCGGAGTTCATGACGTGGCAGGTGGAGGTGCCCATGATGGCGACCATCTGGCCGGGGTTCGTGGCCTGGGCCGCGGGGGCCGACACGTGCGCGTCGACGTTTCCGACGGCCACGGCGATGCCCTCGGGCAGGCCGGTCCAGGAGGCGGCTTCGGCGCTCAGGCGGCCGGCGGCGTCACCCAGCTGACCGATGGTGTGCGCCACCTTGGTCTCGGCGAAGTCCGCGAAGTCGGGGTTGAGCGCGCCGAGGAACTCCTGCGACGGGTATTCGCCGTCCTGCAGGATGCCCTTGTAGCCGGCGGTGCAGGCGTTGCGCACGTATTCGCCCGTGAGCTGCCAGACGATCCAGTCGGCCGCCTCGACCCAGTGGTCCATGCGGTTGTAGAGCTCGGGGTCTTCTTCGAGCAGCTGCAGGCCTTTGGCGAATTCCCACTCGCTCGAGATGAGGCCGCCGTAGCGGGGCAACCATTCTTCGCCGCGTTTGGCAGCGAGCTCGTTGATGCGGTCGGCCTGCGGCTGCGCGGAGTGGTGCTTCCACAGCTTCACGTAGGCGTGCGGGCGGTCGGCGTACTCGGGAAGCTCGTTGAGCGGCGTGCCGTCGGCCAGGGTCGGAACCATGGTGCAGGCCGTGAAGTCGGTGCCGATGCCGATGACCTGCGACGGGTCGATGCCCGCCTTCTGCACAGCCTCGGGGACGGCGGTCTTCAGCACGTCCACGTAGTCGGAGGGCACCTGCAATGCCCAGTCCGGCGAGAGCGTCTTGCCGGATGCCGCGAGCGTCGTGTCCATCACGGCGTGCGGGTAGTCGAGTGCTGCGGAGGCCAATTCGGTGCCGTCCGAGACGCGCACGACGACCGCGCGGCCCGAGAGGGTGCCGTAGTCGACGCCGATGACGTACTGCTCCGCCGGATCGCCCGCGGGCGTGGCGGCTGCCGTCGGCTGGCCATGGTCGGTGTTGCTCACTGAGACTCCTTTGTCGTGTCAGGTTCAGCGCCTCAGCCGATTGCAGGTCGGGGAGGATGTGCTGGGATGTGACCGGTCACATCGTTGACAAACACTACCCCCAATCTCGAAACAATTGTCAATTCGGCAATGTCTCGATTCGATAAACGCTCACCCCCATTCGGGAGCAGCACCGACGGGGATGCCGTCACACCGGTGTCACATCCCTGTCACACGGGTGTCACACCGCCCCTCCTGGCGTTCTTCGACCCTCGGCGAGGGGCTAGAAGCTCGGGCCCGCCGTCGACCCGCGCACCACGAGCTCGGCCGTGATGCCCTCGATGTTGACGACCTCGGGTTCGGAGATGTTGCCGAGCAGCTGCGCCACGCAGCGGCGGCCCAGCTCGGTGAAGTCCTGCCGCACGGTCGTGAGAGGTGGCCAGAAGTGCGCAGCCTCGGGGATGTCGTCGAAGCCGACGATGCTCACATCGCGCGGGCAGTCGAGCCCCTCGTCCCGGATCGCGTGGATCAGCCCGAGGGCCATCTGATCGTTCGACGAGAAGATCGCCGTGAAGTCGCGGAAACGCAGCAGCTCGCGGCCTGCCCGGTAGCCGAAGTCGGCCGACCAGTCGCCGAGAATCGGGGCGGTGGTCGGGATGTCCTGAGCGCTCATCTCCTCGAGGAAACCGGCCATGCGCTCTTCGGCCTCGATCCAGTCCTGCGGGCCGGCCAGGTGGTAGATCATGCGGTGGCCGCGTTCGATCAGGTGGCGCGTGGCGAGACGCGCGCCACCCCGCTGGTCGACCGAGACGGTGTGCGGCGAATCCGACGACGACTGCATGGTCACGTAGGGAACCGAGACCTGCAGCTCGGAGATGACGTCGAACACGCGTTTCTGCGGGGCGATCACCACGATGCCCTCGACCGATTGAGAGACGAGGTGGTTCAGGGCATCCTGAATGCCGGATGTCTCGGTGTTATGCATATTGGCCGTGCTGACGTAATAGCCAGCCTCACGTGCGGCGTCTTGGATGGCACCGATGCTCGAGGCCGGCCCGTAATGCGAGGCGCTCGTGGCGGCGAGGATGCCGATGGTGCGCGACTTCGACGTCACGAGCGTGCGAGCCGCACGGTTGGGCCGATACTGCAGCTGCTCCATCACCTGGAGCACGCGCTCCTTGGTGGCCTCGCGGATACTGGGGTGATCGTTGAGCACGCGGGACACCGTCTGGTGCGAGACCCCCGCCGCTTTGGCGACGTCGCGGATGTTGGGCGCGCGAGGCGGGCTCGCGGAATCCGCAGCCCCCGACAGCTCTGTCATGTTCGAACCTCGCACGATATGTGCACGGTCACATCGGCCGCACCCCCCAATTATGCCCCGGGCAGAGGACCCCGCTGCGTCAGGGTTTGGGTTTCGGTTCAGGACGAAGGGCGGCGAAGCCACATACGAACGCGGCCATCAGCAATAAGACGTCCGAGAGCACAAAGCTCCCCCTGAGCGAAAGTACAAGCCAATAACACGCAAAGTAGGCGAGCCCCATGAAAACGAGGCGCGGAATTCGTCTCGACATGGCTCAACCCAGCAAACTCGCGACAGCGAGAGTACCGACTGACGTGACGACCCCGCAGGTCATGGAATTGCGTGAACACCACTTTTGGAGTGCCGTGTACCCCTGTCCGACGACTCCCCAAATGTTAGGCCCCGAGCGGCTTTGAGCCGCGAACACGACTTTGCCGTTGATGTAGAGGCGGTAGTACTGGCCGCATGTGGAGGGATTTCTCCCCGTCCAGTCATATGACTTCGTCATTCCACCCGAGTAGGTGCACGTTGCCCGCGTGTATCCCGATGCCATGCGCGTAGTTGGGGCCGGGGATGTCGCAGGCGTCAGGAGCCGGTAAGAACCGTCGCGCTCGACTTCTTCCAGCGTCAATGGCTGAAGGATCACCGGGGATGAGCGATCGCTGGCCTGGGCGTGAGGGACTGTCACTGGGTTCACTACGGTCACGGCAATGACGGCCGCAGAAAGGAGAATGCGTGTAGAAAGAAGTTGAACGGTCATGGAAACCTCGCTGATTCGGGGAGCGCCGGAGTCGTTCCTAAAACAGTGATATGCCCGCACCCTGACGACCACTTCAGGCTCGGTTCCGTTGAGGTGCTAAACAACTCGGGCACAACCGTTTTCCACGCAAAATGGCCGATGTGGAACCTTGTGGCAGCCACTTCAGGCGTCGATGGCGCGCCACTTCGCCCGTCCCACGGGGAGACACGCCGCGGTTTTCAAGAGCGCTCACGCGGAACCACCGTGACCGGATGCAGATATTCTGATTTTCGACCGGCGAACATCGCCCTTGAGCCGATAACGACTTGGGGAAGCGTCCGTACTATCACGCGAGGAGGAGTCGTTGAGTGAAACAAAAGGCCGCCCACACAGGGCTAGCTGGGCCTATTTCCTGATTCTCGCCCTTGCGTTTGGCGCACTCGCCATTTGGAATGGCTCGACGGGGTCAGTCGGTGTTGGCATCGCATTCGCCGTCCTTGGCGTTGCTCTCGCGAGTTTCGCTCTGCTCAGGAGACGTGACGAGCGACGCAGCGACCGCTGACCGCGCAGCCGACGCTCAGTCGGGGATGCGGTTGGTGGCGGCGAGCTCCGAGTACCAGAGGGCGGAGTCCTTGGGGGTGCGCTCGAGCGTGTCGTAGTCGACGCGCACGATGCCGAAGCGCTTCGAGTAGCCGTAGGCCCACTCGAAGTTGTCCATGAGCGACCAGACCTGGTAGCCGCGCAGGTCGACACCGCGAGACAGGGCCTTGTGTGCGGCCGTGATGTGGCGGCGCAGGTAGTCGGTGCGGTCGGCGTCGGGCACGCGGCCATCCACGACCTGGTCGTCGAAGGCGGCGCCGTTCTCGGTGATCATGAGCGGCAGGTTCGGGTAGGCCGTCGACACACTGACGAGCAGCTCTTCGAGGCCCGAGGGGTCGATGTTCCAGCCCATCTCGGTGTGCGGGCCGGGCTGCTCGAGGAATTCGATGTCGGATGCCGCGGGCCAGGGCGAGACGGACGCTTCACCGTGCCCGTCGGCG
Organism: Okibacterium fritillariae; assembly: GCF_052783725.1. Taxonomy (NCBI): domain Bacteria; kingdom Bacillati; phylum Actinomycetota; class Actinomycetes; order Micrococcales; family Microbacteriaceae; genus Okibacterium; species Okibacterium fritillariae. Next base: position 829,560 of record NZ_CP199917.1, on the reverse strand, counting down.
CTCTGCTTGGGGCTCACGCCATCCCACACCCGCACGAGGTTGGTGGAGTAGTAGTTGACGCCCAGCAGGTCGAGGGGCTGCTTGATGAGGTCGAGGTCGCCGTCGTGCACGAAGGACCAGTCGGTGACCTCGCTCGTGTCGGCGATGACATCCGCGGGGTATTCGCCGTCGAGGAGCGGGCCGAGGAAGACACGGTTGCCGAGGCCGTCGATGCGGCGAACGGCTTCGGCGCCGGTCTCGCCCTCCGGACGCAGGACGTGCAGGTTGAGCGTGATGGAGAACTGAGGATCGTTGGTGACGACCTCTTTCAGCGCGGTGACCGCGAGGCCGTGCGCGAGGTTGAGGTGGTGCACGGCCGCGAGCGAGGCGGCGTAGTCGTTGAGGCCGGGTGCGTGTACGCCCGAGGCGTAGCCCAGGTAGGCCGAGCACCAGGGCTCGTTGAGCGTGGTCCACGTGCCGATGCGGTCGCCGAAGGCCTGGCCCACGATGCGGGCGTAGTCGGCGAAGGCGTAGGACGTGGCACGGTTGGCCCAGCCGCCCTCGTCTTCGAGGGCCTGCGGCAGGTCCCAGTGGTAGAGCGTGACGATGGGGGTGATGCCGCGCTCGATGAGGCCGTCGATGAGGCGCGTGTAGAACGCGATGCCCTCGGGGTTGGCGGGGCCACGACCGGTGGGCTGGATGCGCGGCCACGAGATCGAGAAGCGGTAGGCCTGCAGGTTGAGCGACTTCATCAGGTCGAGGTCGGCGTCGAGGCGGTGGTAGTGGTCGTCGGCCTGGTCGCCGGTGTCTCCGTTGTGCACCTTGCCGGGTGTGTGGCTGAACGTGTCCCAGATGGAGGGGCCGCGGCCGCCTTCGTTCACGGCGCCTTCGATCTGGTAGGACGCCGTGGCGGAGCCGAAGACGAAGTCGGCCGGGAACTGGAGCCCGGCGTTGCGATAGTCGTCGCGGTAGTCGGTGGTTGCCACATCAGTCATCGGAGGTGCCTTTCTGTTCGTCGACGGCGGCGGTGCCGTCGGCGCGGGCATGTGCAGCCCGCTGGTCCATTATTGCAGGGATGAGAGCGCGATCACTGCCGCCCGCCCGAGCCTCGGCGCGGCGAGCGAACCCGGCGGGATCGGCGATCACGGCCGAGAAGGGCAATTCGGCCGCCCCGATGAGCAGGAGATCACTGCCGAGTTCGGCCGACACGATGCTGACGCCTTCCCACGACGCGGCGAGCGTCTGGGCGCCGACCTGGCGCTCGAGATGAGCGGGATCGCATTCGGCGAGCGCGGCCAAGAACCCGCCCAGCACCACGCGTTCGGGGTTCAACACGTTGATGGCGTTGCGCAGGGCGACCGACAGGATGTCGAGCTCGCGGCGGATCTCGGCGTGCACCCGCGCATCGTCCGACGCCCGCAGCGCGCTCGCGAACTCTTCGGGATCCGCGCCGTCGAGACCCAGCATCGCGAGCAGACGCGCGCGGCTGACCTCCTCCTCGAGGGTGCCGCCCGTGGTCGGCGACGATGGGCCGTGCGGCGCCGTCACGAGGTTGTGCCCGAATTCGCCCGCGAACCCATTGAGGCCGCCGAGAGGTGCGCCGTTGGCCACCACTCCCCCGCCGATTCCCGAGGCGCCACCATTGAGGTAGATGAAGTCGTCGTGGCCGCGGCCCGCGCCGAAGAGTTGTTCGGCTTGCGCGCCCAGGCTGGCGTCGTTGGCAGCGTAGGCCGCCAGACCGGTCGCCTCGGCCATCCGCTCGGCGACGGGGGCGTCGCGCCACCCGAGGTGCGGCGCCAATCGCACGAGCCCGTCGCGCGACCGGACGAGACCCGGCACCGCGACCCCCACCCCGGCGATCTGCCAATCGGGGGCTTCGGGATGCTCGCGGCGCAGCGTGTCGATCGACTCGGCGGCTAGGCGCACGGCGTCGTCGACCGACGGCACGCGGGAGACCTCGCGGCGCACCCGTGAGACGACCTCGCCATTCATGCGCACGAGGCCGACGGTGATGGCGTCGAGCTCGGGGTTGACCGCGAACGCGACGCACGCGGCATCCGCTCGCACGACGGGTGAGGGGCGGCCCACCTGGCCCTGCGTGCCGGGCACGGATTCGGAGACGAGACCCGCCGCCGAGAGTTCGGCGACGAGCGCGGCGATGGTGGAGCGGTTGAGGCCCGTGTGCCGCGTGAGCTCGGACCGCGACGACGGACCCAGGCGGTGCACGAGCGACAGCACCCGGGACAGGTTGTTCCGGCGCACGGACTCGAGCGTGTTGCCGCGGCCCGGTGCGTGCGGGTCGTTCGGCGCCGCGTTCATGCGCGCCCCGGACCGGGCGGCAGACGGCGAACGGATGTCGTGATCATTAGGTGGAACCCTATCGAACGGGTTGCCGCGGCATCCGATCGGTTATATGTTGTAACTACCAACAAATCACCAACGACGTTGACAGAAGGAATTCGCATGTCACTCACGCCCACCCGCGACGACAAATTCTCATTCGGCCTCTGGACCATCGGATACAACGGTGCCGATCCCTTCGGCGGCCCCACCCGGCCCCCGCTCGATGTGGTGCACGGCGTTGAGAAACTCTCGGAACTCGGCGCCTACGGCCTCACCTTCCACGATGACGACCTGTTCGCCTTCGGCTCGACGGATGCCGAGCGCCAGACGCAGATCGACCGTCTGAAGGGCGCGCTCGACGACACCGGCATCATCGTGCCCATGGTCACCACGAACCTGTTCTCGGCCCCCGTCTTCAAAGACGGCGGCTTCACGTCGAACGACCGTGCCGTGCGACGCTTCGCACTGCGCAAGGTGCTGCGCAACATCGACCTCGCCGCCGAGCTCGGGGCCAAGACGTTCGTCATGTGGGGCGGGCGCGAGGGTGCCGAATACGATTCGGCCAAGGACATCCGTCAGGCGCTCGAGCGCTACCGCGAGGCCGTCAACCTGCTGGGCGACTACGTGACCGACAAGGGTTATGACATTCGCTTCGCGATCGAGCCGAAGCCCAACGAGCCCCGCGGCGACATCCTGCTGCCGACGCTCGGCCACGCGCTGGCGTTCATCGAGACACTCGAGCGGCCCGAGCTCGTGGGCGTGAACCCCGAGGTCGGCCACGAGCAGATGGCGGGCCTGAACTTCGCCGCCGGCATCGCGCAGGCGCTCTACCAGGGCAAGCTCTATCACATCGACCTCAACGGGCAGCGCGGCATCAAGTACGACCAGGACCTCGTGTTCGGTCACGGCGACCTGCAGAACGCCTTCGCGCTCGTCGACCTGCTGGAGAACGGCGGCCCGAACGGCGGGCCCGCCTATGACGGACCGCGTCACTTCGACTACAAGCCGAGCCGCACCGAAGACGAGACGGGTGTCTGGGAGTCGGCCGCGGCCAACATGCGCACCTACCTGCTGCTGAAGGAGCGCGCGGCCTCGTTCCGCGCCGACCCCGAGGTGCAGGAGGCCCTCGCGGCCGCCCGCGTGCCCGAGTTGAGCGTCAACACGCTGAACGACGGCGAAAGCTACGACGACCTGCTGGCCGACCGCAGCGCCTACGAGGAGTTCAACAGCGACGAGTACTTCGGCGGCAAGGGCTTCGGCTTCGTGAAGCTGCAGCAGCTTGCTCTGGAGCACCTTTTGGGCGCGCGCTAGGCGCGCTCAAAAGGGGCTAAAGGCGGCAGCCTTATGGCGCGGGCGCTTCGCACCCGCGAAATGCGCGGGCGCTTCGCACCCGCGAAAGGCGGTAGCCCTAGGGCGGAAGAGCGATTCAGCTCTTCCGCCCGTCCCGCGGCAGCCTGTGAACCGCAACCGCCAAGTCCCGCCTCGAAAAACCAGCCACTTGCCTTCCCCACCCCAAACACCCTGTAATCCCAAACCCCGCACCCCCCACCCCCGAAAGGCCCCGACCAATGCCGCTCGTAGCCGGAGTCGACTCCTCCACCCAGTCCTGCAAGATCGTCATCCGCGACGCGGACACGGGCGAGGTCATCCGCCGCGGCCGAGCCACGCACCCCGTGGGAACCGAGGTCGACCCGGCAGCCTGGTGGGAGGCCCTGAACGACGCCATCGCTGACGCCGGCGGCCTCGGCGATGTGGCCGCGATCTCGATCGCGGGCCAGCAGCACGGGATGGTGGTGCTCGACGCCGAGGGCCGAGTCATCCGCCCCGCCCTGTTGTGGAATGACACTCGCAGCGCGCAGGCCGCCGCCGATCTCGCGACCGAGGTCGGCGCCGCCGAATACGCCGCCCAGACGGGCCTCGTCCCCGTCGCCTCGTTCACCGCCTCGAAGCTGCGCTGGTTGCGCGACGCCGAGCCCGAGAACGCCGCCCGGGTCGCCGCGGTGGCACTTCCCCACGATTGGCTGACGTGGCGCCTGCTCGGCTTCGGCCCGGCCGACGACAGCGCGCTCGGCCCCGTGCTCGACGCCCTGACGACCGACCGTTCCGACGCGTCCGGCACGGCCTATTGGTCGGCCATCACCGAGGACTATGACCGAGGTTTGCTCGAGCGGGCCCTCGGACACGACGCCATCCTGCCGCGCGTGCTGCGCCCCGACGAGCGCGCGGGCACCACGCCCGACGGCCTCATCGTCGGTCCGGGCGCGGGCGACAACGCGGGAGCCGCGCTCGGTCTCGACGCCGGCGCGGGCGACGTGGTCGTATCGATCGGCACCTCGGGCACCGTTTTCGCCGTCACCGACACCGTGTCGACCGACGCCTCGGGCACGGTGGCCGGTTTCGCCGACGCATCCGGCCGCTACCTCCCGCTCGTCGCGACCCTCAACGCCGCGCGCATTCTCGATGCCGTGGCCGGGCTGTTGGGCGTCGACCACGACGAACTCGGGCGGCTCGCGCTCGACGCCGAGCCCGGTTCATCCGGCCTTGTGTTGCAGCCCTATTTCGAGGGTGAGCGCACCCCCAACCGACCGGATGCCACGGCCACCCTCTTCGGCCTGACCCTGTCGAGCACCACACGCCCGACGCTCGCCCGCGCGGCCATCGAGGGTCTGCTGTGCGGTCTCGCCGACGGACTCGACGCCGTGCGCGCCCAGGGCGTCGAGGTGTCGCGCGTGCTCGTCATCGGCGGCGCGGCGCTCAACCCGGCCGTTCAGGCCATCGCGGCCGAGGTGTTCGCCGAACCGGTCGTCATTCCTCAGCCGGGCGAATATGTGGCGGATGGCGCGGCCGTGCAGGCGGCCTGGGCCCTGACGGGCTCGCGCCCCTCGTGGCCTGTGGCCACCCTCGCGACTCCCGCCCCGAACGCGCAGCCCATCATCCGCGAGCAGTACGCGGCACGCCGGGACGGCTGATCGGCTCGACAGCCCCGACCGGCCCGGTCGACCTCACAGGTGGCTCGGTCAGCCTGGCGGGTGGCTCGGTCGGCCTGGCGGGTGGCTCGGTCGGCCTGGCGGGTGGCTCGGTCGGCCTGGCAAGAGGCTCGGTCGGCCCGGCAGGCCCGATGTCGATCTAACCTGCCGCCGAGTGGCGTCGCGCCAGTTCGGCCCCGGCGCGACGCGCGTACTCGAGCGGTCCGGCCAGCGCGGCCTCGACGCTGCCCGCGAGCTCGACCAACGAGACGGCATCGTCGAAGAGGCCGCTCGGGTCATCCGCGATCATGCCCGCGACAAGAAGGTTTTGCGCACCATCGGGGGCGAGGTTGACCACGTAGGACGGCACCTTGCCGGCCGCCGACTGCGCGTCATAGCGGCCCTCGCCCGTGATGACGACATCGGCGGATGCGGTGGCCGCCGGCAGCCCGATGGCCTCACCCACGGCAACCGAACCGGCCGCCATCGTCGCCCCCCAGAGCAACAGCCCGAAACCCGTCCCACCGGCGGCACCCGAGCCGGGCTCTTCGGCGAGACGATCGACAGCCGAGGCGTCGAGAGCGCCGAGCTCGCCTCGGGCAGCTGACGACCGGGCCGCTTCGACGAGGCGCCCGAGCGCGGCATCCAAGACCGCGATATCGGGAACCGTCGCACCCTTCTGCGGCCCGAAGACGGCGGCCGCGCCTGATAGGCCGCGGAGAGGGTTCGTGACATCGGACAGGATGGCGACACCACGCGGTGGAAGCGCCCGCACGTCACGGAGGTCGAGCGTGTCGAGAGTGTCGAGCCCGCGCGCGCCCGAGGCGATCGGCGCGCCGTCGTGGGTGAGGAGCCGCGCGCCGAGGGCGCTCAGCATGCCCGCGCCGCCGTCGGTCGACGAGCTGCCGCCGAGGCCCACGAGCACGCGCTCGGCACCCGCATCGAGCGCGTGCGCGATCACCTCGCCGAAGCCGTGCGTGTGCGCATCGTGCGGCCGCAGCGGGTCGAGCAGCGTGATGCCGCTCGCCGACGCCAACTCGACGACCGCAGTGCCGTCGGGCAGCAGCAGCCAGTCGGTGTCGACGAGCTCGTCGTCGGGGCCCGAGACCTGAACGGTGTGCCGGACGGCGGCGGGAACGGCGGCCGCGAAGGCCTCCACCGTTCCCTCGCCGCCGTCGGCCATGGGCAGCAGGACGAGCTCGTCGCCCGGCCGCACCTCGTGCCATCCCGCCGCAATTTCCTCGGCGACCTCGGTAGCCGTGGCCGTGCCCTTGAACGAATCGGGCGCGATCACGACCCTCACCCCCTGCGGCTGGAGTTCTAAGGCCTGCTGGGGATCTGAGTGCTGCTGCGGTTCTGACGCCATCGTCATTCTCCTGTCGAGCCCGCGGTTAGAGGGCCGCGAGCGCCTGCTTCACATCGGCGAGCAGGTCGTCGATGTCTTCGAGGCCGACCGAGAGTCGCACCACGTTCTCGGGCACGGCCAGCTCGGTGCCCTTGACCGACGCGTGCGTCATCTCGGACGGGTAGTTGACGAGCGATTCGACGCCCCCGAGCGACTCGGCGAGCTGGAACACCGAGGTGCTCTCGGCGAATTTGCGCGCCGCCGCTTCGCCGCCGCGCAGGCCGAGCGAGATCATGCCGCCGAAGGCGACCATCTGGCTGGCGGCCAGCTCGTGACCCGGGTGTGATTCGAGGCCCGGGTAGTACACGGTCTCGACAGCATCGTGCGTCGTCAGGTACTCGGCCAGGCGCTGCGCGTTCTCGGAGTGGCGCTGCATGCGCACCTGCAGGGTCTTGATGCCGCGCGTGGTCAGCCACGCGTCGAGCGGGCCCGAGACGGCTCCCGCGGCGAACTGCAGGAAACCGATCTTCTCGGCCAGCTCGGCGTCGGCGAAGACGAGCGCCCCGCCCACGACATCCGAGTGCCCGCCCAGGTATTTGGTGGTCGAGTGCACGACCACGTCGGCCCCGAGCGAGAGCGGCTGCTGCAGCGCCGGCGACGCGAACGTGTTGTCGACGACGACAGTCAGCCCGGCCTCGTGCCCGGCGTCGGCCAGGGCGCGGATGTCGGTGATCTTCATGAGCGGGTTGGACGGCGTCTCGACCCACAGCACGCGCGTCGAATCGGCCCGGATCGCGCCCGTCACGGCGTCGAGGTCGCTCAGGTCGACGACCGTGTGCTCGATGCCCCACGCGCCGAAGACGCGCGCGATGAGCCGGTAGGTGCCGCCGTAGGCGTCATTGCCGAGCACGACGTGGTCGCCGGGCTTCAGGATGCCGCGCAACAGCGCATCTTCGGCCGCGAGACCGGATGCGAACGACAGGGCGCGCACGCCTCCCTCGAGCGCGGCGAGCTGCTCCTCGAGGCCTGTGCGGGTGGGGTTGCCGCCGCGGCTGTACTCGTAGCCGCCACGCAGCCCGCCGATGCCGTCTTGCACGAACGTGGAGGTCAGGTAAAGCGGCGGGATGACGGCGCCCGTGGTGGGGTCGAAGTCTTGGCCGGCGTGGATGGCGCGCGTGGCGAAACCGTGGTCGTCGGTGGAAGTCATGCTGTTCTCCTCGAAATCAGGGGGCGCTACTCGCTGAGAAACGCGAGCAGGTCGTGCCGGGTGATGACGGCGGCGGGTTTGCCGTCGGCGCTCACGAGGAGCGCATCGGAATCTTTCAGGGCGGCGCGGGCGGCGGCGAACGACTCGTTCACGCCGATGAGCGGCAGGGCCGAACCCACGACCGAGCCCACCGAGTCGGTCATCTGCGCGTCGCCGGCGAAGACCTTCTCGAGCAGTCCGGCCTCGGACAGGGCGCCCACGACCTCGCCCATGACGACGGGCGGTTCGGCGCTCAGCACGGGCAGCTGCGAGATGCCGTACTCGGCCATGATCTGGATGGCGTCACGCACCGTGTCGCTCGGGTGCGCGTGCACGAGCGCGGGCAGGTCACCCGTCTTGGCGCGCACGACGTCGCCGACCGTGCGCTCGTCGGCCACATCGCTGAAGCCGTAGGACTGCAGCCACTTGTCGTTGAAGATCTTGCCGATGTAGCCGCGACCCGAGTCGGGCAGCAGCACGACCACGACGGCGGATGCGGGCAGGTCGCGGGCGGCCTCGAGGGCGGCGACCACGGCCATGCCGCTCGATCCGCCGACGAGCAGCCCCTCTTCGCGGGCGAGGCGGCGCGTCATGGCGAAGGACTGGGCGTCGCTCACGGCGATGACACGGTCGACCACGGTGGGGTCGTAGGCGGCGGGCCAGAAGTCCTCGCCGACGCCCTCGACCAGGTAGGGGCGCCCGGTGCCACCCGAGTAGACGGAGCCCTCGGGGTCGGCGCCGATGATCTCGACGTCGGTGCCCGCGACCTCGCGCAGGTAGCGGCCGGTGCCGGAGATGGTGCCGCCGGTGCCGACGCCCGCGACGAAGTGGGTGACGCGGCCATCCGTGTCTCGCCAGATCTCGGGACCGGTCGACTCGTAGTGGCTGAGCGGGCCGTTGGGGTTGGCGTATTGGTTGGGCTTGAAGGCGCCGGGGATCTCGCGGGCGAGGCGGTCGGAGACGCTGTAATAGGAGTCGGGATCGTCGGGCGCCACCGAGGTGGGCGTGACGATGACCTCGGCGCCGTAGGCCTTCAGCACGTTGCGCTTGTCTTCGCCGACCTTGTCGGGGCACACGAACACGCACTTATAGCCGCGCTGCTGGGCGACGAGGGCGAGGCCCACGCCCGTGTTGCCGCTCGTGGGCTCGACGATGGTGCCGCCCGGTTTCAGCAGGCCGTCGCGTTCGGCGGCGTCGATGATGCGCGTCGCGATGCGGTCTTTGGCGGACCCGCCGGGGTTCACGTATTCGATTTTGGCGAGCACGGTGGCGGCGATGCCCTCGGTGACCTTGTTCAGTTTGACCAGGGGGGTGTTTCCCACCAGGCCCAGGACGGTTTCTGCGTACTTCACGTCTGTCCTCACGATGTCGACGGGCCCGTTGTTCGGCACCCGGTGATCCATCGAGCCTAACCGCTTCTCCCGGGTTGTTACGGGCCGTGCCATCCCTTGCATCGTCTGCGCCTCCGCCGTAATGTTCGTTGAGACGAACTTTTACTTCCGTGTATACGTATGACATGATGAAAAGGATGCCGTGAGCCCGAGCACCCCCGCCACCCCGGCCCCTGCCACCCCGCGTCGGGCGCCCGACGTCGTGGGCCGCCGCATCCTGCCCCTGCTCGGCCCCGCGCTCGTCGCGGGCGTCGCCTACCTCGACCCGGGCAACGTCGCCAGCAACATGACGGCGGGCGCGCTCTTCGGCTACCTGCTGGTGTGGGTCGTGCTGCTCGCCAACACGATGGCGTGGCTCATCCAATATCTGTCGGCCAAACTGGGCATCGTCACGGGCAAGAGCCTGCCCGAGCTGCTCGGCGAGCGCATGAAACGGCCGTGGGCGCGCCGGGCCTATTGGGCGCAGGCCGAGCTCATCGCCATGGCCACCGACCTGGCCGAGGTCATCGGTGGCGCCATCGCCCTCAACCTGCTGTTCGGCCTCCCTCTTCTCTGGGGCGGCGTGATCACGGGCGCCGTTTCGCTCGTCGTGCTCGCCATCTCGCAGCGGCGCGGCGCCCGGGCCTTCGAACGCGTCATCACATCGTTCCTCGCCATCATCGTGGTGGGGTTCTGCTTCGGCATCGTCATCAGCCCGCCGGATGCCGCGGCCACCCTCGCGGGCGTCGTGCCGCGTTTCGAGGGCACCTCGTCGGTGCTGCTCGCCGCCTCCATCCTGGGCGCCACGATCATGCCGCACGCCATCTATGCGCACTCGGCACTCAGCCGCGACCGATTCGGGCTGGTGCGGGCGGGCGCCCGGCGACGACTCGTTCTGCGCGCCACCCGCGTCGACGTCACGATCGCGCTCGCCATCGCGGGCACGGTCAACCTCGTCATGCTTCTCGTCGCCGCGTCGACGCTGCAGGGCGTCGAGGGCACCGACACGTTGCAGGGAGCCCACGACGCGATCGGCGAGGCGATCGGCCCGGTCGCCGCCACGCTCTTCGCCATCGGCCTGCTCGCGTCGGGGCTGGCGTCGTCGTCGGTGGGCGCCTATGCCGGGTCCGAGATCATGGGCGGTCTGCTGCGCATCCGTGTGCCCCTGCTCTGGCGGCGCGTGATCACGCTCATCCCGGCTCTCCTCGTGCTGGGCTCGGGCATCGACCCGACCTGGGCGCTCGTGCTGAGCCAGGTGCTGCTGAGCTTCGGCATCCCGTTCGCGCTCATCCCGCTCGTGGCGCTGACCGCCAAACGTGAGGTGATGGGGGATGACGCCAACCGCCGCTTCACGACCGTGCTCGCCGTCGCGGCCGCCGTCTTCCTCGTGGTCTTGAACGTCGCCCTCATCGCGCTCACCGTGACGGGCGCGTAAGACCGCGTCGCTCGACACGCCGCGTTTCGGGGCGAAACGGTTACATTTGGCTGAGAATCATCTGCGGAAGGGCGACTCGGGGAAGAGCTGTCCACTGCCTCAGGTTTGACTTGATGCAATCGCATAGATCCGAGAGGCCCCCGTGACCCCCCAGAACCCCCCGACCGGCCCGTCCGGCGCCGGCCGCCCGAGCGGCAACCCCCAGAAGCAGCAGACCGTGAAGCAGCAGCGCGCCCAGCAGCGCGAGGCCAAGGTCGAGGCGTTCAAGAAGGAACGGGCCCGCAAGGCGCGCAACAAGAAGATCGGCATCGTGTCGGCCATCGTCGGCGGTGTCGCGATCATCGCGCTCGTCGTGTTCGCGGTCTCGACCACCATCCCCCGTTTCGCCACCTACGCGGGCGGCGGAAAGGGCGACACCAGCATCGAGGGCCTCGAGACCTTCACCAACACCAACAACCACACCGAAGACACGGTCGACTACGCGCAGACTCCCCCGGCCGGCGGCGACCACAACGCCATCTGGCTGAACTGCGGCATCTACACCGAGCCCGTCCCCAACGAGAACGCCGTGCACGTGCTCGAACACGGCGCCATCTGGGTGACCTACGACCCGTCGATGTCGGACGAAGACCTCGCGACGCTCAAGTCGAAGCTGCCGGCATCCTATGTCCTGCTGTCGCCCTTCGAGGGCCTCGACAGCGAGTTCGTGCTGAGCGCCTGGGATGCCCAGTTGAAGCTCGACGACGTGAACGACGCGCGCATCGCCGACTTCTTCACCGGCTACTGGAAGGGCGGCACCGCTCCCGAGATCGGCGCCCCGTGCTCCGGCGGGATCGACGCCCCCGGCAAGGTCTGATGACCGACACCCCCGACGCACGATCGGATGCCCCGCTGCCGCACGCCGCGGCCCGGGGCATCCGTCGGCGCACCGACGCTCGAGGCACGACCGACACCGAACCGACCGACGCCGAACTCGAGGCTTTCGAGGCCGCGCAACGCGCCCCGAAACCGCGCCTCCCCCGCTGGATGCTCGTGGTGGCCAGCATCCTCGTCATCGTCGTCGTCGGGATCGTCGCGTTCTCGGTGGGCCGCCTCTCGACCCTCGCCGACCCGACGCCCACCCAGAACTCGGCCGAAGCCGGATTCTCGCGGGACATGCAGCTGCACCACGACCAGGGCGTCGAACTCGCGTTCCTCATTCGCGACCGCTCTACCTCTGACGACATCCGCACGCTCGCCTATGACATCGCGTTCACGCAGGCCAACCAGTCGGGCCAGATGCTCGGCTGGCTGCAGAGCTGGGGTCTTCCGGCCGCCGCCAGTGAGCCATCCATGACGTGGATGACGCGCCCCACGCTCGAGGGAGCCAGCCACGCCCACGGCGGCACCTCGACCGATGCGGCCGCCCACGAACCCGGCGCCCCCATGCCCGGCCTCGCGACCCCGGCGCAGATCCAGCAGCTCACCGATGCGACGGGCACCGACGCCGAGAAGATCTTCCTGACGCTCATGATCGCGCACCACAAGGGCGCCATCGAGATGGCCGACGCGGTGCTCGAGCGCAGCATCAACACGGCCGTCACGAAGTTCGCTCGCGGCGTCGTCAACTCCCAGGAGTCCGAAATCGGCCTCATGGAGGACCTCCTCGCCAAGCGCGGCGGCGCGTAGCGAAATATCGCACATCGAATTCCGATACATTAACGGCCTCAGTCCATTAATGAGGAGAAACGATGTCGAAGCTGGTCTTCTGGAGTGTGTACATTGCACTTCTCGTGCTGACTCAGGTGCTCGCAGCACAGGTGGGCACTGGCGCCGATTGGTTGGTGCCCTTCCTCCTGACGGCACTCTTTCTCAGCAACGCGCCCGCCGCCGCACGGATGGCCGGGGTGGAGGATCCCTGGGGCGACAACAAGCGCACCTAGGTATTGGCCTCGCCTCAACGATCTCTTGCCTATTCGGGCGGGGTGGCGTCGGGGTATTTGGCGGCGATGGCGTCCCAGCCGCCGGTCTGCGCGAGCGGGTCCATCCAGGTGATCTCCCAATTGTGGCCGTCGGGGTCGGCGAAGGCGCGGGAGCGCATCCAGCCGTAGTCCTGGGACTGGCCCTCGGTGGCGCCGGCGGCGACCGCTTTGTCGACGACGGTGTCCACTTCTGCGGGCTCATCCACGCCGAGCGCGTTGATGACGGACGACGTCTTGCTCGGGTCGGCGATGGGCTTCGACATGAAACGCGCCCACATGCCGTGCGTGAGCAGCATGATGTAGATGCTGTCGCTCAGCTTGACGGAGGCGGCGTTCTCGTCGGTGAAGTTGGGGTCGAGCTCGAACCCGGCGGAGGTCCAGAAGCCCGACGAGCGGGTGAGGTCGCTCACGGGCAGATTGATGAAGACGTTGGACAACATTCGTGCCTCTCTGCGGCGCGAGTCTCGCGCGCAGCACCAGCTTCCTCGCGGGCTGCAGGTGCCGTCAAGAAACGCATCCGTTTCGCGGCGCGTCGGTGCGGGACGACTATTTCGGAGTCACCCGGTCGAGCACGCCGTAGACGATGATGCGCTCGGCGGTGGAGCGCAGCGGGTTGCAGGCCACGAACGTGATCGTGCCCGTGGTCGCGGGCGACTCGGAGCGGGGTGTCGGCCAGGTGACATCGATGGCGCTGGCCGAGACGTACTCGAGTGAGCGGAACTTGTAAACGATGTTGCTCGTGGCGGTCTCGACGAGGATCTCGTCGCCGACGACCAGCTCGTTGATGCGCAGCAGCGGCGCGTGATGCGACGTGCGGTGCCCCGCCAGCGCGAAGTTGCCGACCTCGCCGGCGGCCGCGGTGCCCGGAAAATGGCCGATGCGCGTGTTCAAGACGGTGCGTTCGCTGACACCCTCGCCGATCTCCTGGGCGTAGTCGCCGCCGAGGCGCGGAATGCGCAGGATGCCGATCGACCCGTTGCCGATGGCGGCGGTTTCGACGGCAGTCGTTTCGATGGCACCGACCGGGGCGGCGACAGTGAGCGGCACGACGGCGGCGGTCACGGCGAGCACGCCCAGGGCGAGCACCGCGCGTGCGGAACGGCGTGTGGCACGCATCCGATCACTCCCCCTCTGTCGTCTCAAGTGTAGGCAGCGCGCGGGGGCCGCGTCACGACATTTGTTGACGATAGAGCGATTCGTAGGTGCCGCCGGCGGCGATGAGCTCTGCGTGCGTGCCCTGTTCGACGATGTGACCGCCGTCGAGCACGAAGATGACGTCGGCGTTGACGATGGTCGAGAGGCGGTGCGCGATCGACACGGTGGTGCGGCCGTGCGCGGCGGCGTCGAGGGCCGTCTGCACGACGCGTTCCGAGATCGAGTCGAGCGCGCTCGTGGCCTCGTCGAGGATGAGCACCGCGGGGTCTTTCAGCAGAACGCGCGCGATGGCGATGCGCTGCTTCTCGCCGCCTGACAGGCGGTAGCCGCGCTCCCCGACGATGGTGTCGAACCGGTCGGGGAAACGAGCGATCGTCTCATAGATGTTGGCCGCGCGGGTGGCCGCCTCGAGCTCCTCGAGCGTGGCCTCCGGTTTGGCGTAGCGCAGATTGTCCGCGATCGAGGCATGGAAGAGATACGTCTCCTGGCTGACGACGCCGATGCGCGAGACGAGCGACTGCTGCGTCAGGTCACGCACATCCGTGTCACCGAAGAGGATGCGGCCATCCGACGCCTCTTGGAAGCGCGGGATGAGGTAGGAGATCGTCGTCTTGCCCGCGCCCGAGGGCCCCACGAATGCGGCGAACTGGCCGGGCTCGATGCTGAACGACACCCGGTCGAGCGTGGGCGCCGTCTCGGGCCCCGCATCGGGGTAGCGGAACGTGACGTCGTCGAAGCGGATCGCCGGATGCCGCACCTGCAGGTCGATGGCCCCGGGCTTGTCGGCGATCGACGGCTTCAGGTCGAGGTATTCGAAGATGCGGGCGAACAGCGCGCCCGAGGTCTGCAGGTCGAGGGCCACGCGCATGAGCCCGATGAGCGGGAACAGCAGTCGCGACTGCACGGTCGTGAACGCCACGATGGCGCCCGCCGTGATGTCGGTCGAACCACCCGTGACGAGCCATCCGGCCACCAGATAGACGATGGCGGGAATGGAGGAGAGGAAGATGCTCACGAGCGCGAAGAACCACTGCCCGCTCATGGCCTGCTGCACCTGCAGGCCGATCTGCGTGCGGTTCTCGCGGTCGTAGCGGTCGACCTCGGCCTGCTGGCGGTTGAAGCTTTTCGCGAGCAGCACCCCCGACACGCTCAGGGCCTCCTGCGTGATGGCCGTCATATCGCTCAGCGATTCCTGCGTCTTCGTCGCGATGCGCGCGCGCACCTGTCCCACCCGGCGCTGCGCGATGACGAGGAACGGCATGAGCACGAGTGCCACGATGGTGAGCTGCCAATTGATGATGAGCATGGCCACGAGGGCGGCGATCACGTTGACGGTGTTGCCGAGCACGCTCTGAATGGTGTTGGTGAGCACGCTGGCCACGCCGCCCACATCGTTTTGCAGGCGCGATTGGATGACGCCGGTCTTCGTGCGCGTGAAGAACCCGAGTTCCATCGACTGCAGTTTGGTGAAGAGCGTCACGCGCAGGTCGCCCATGACCGTGTTGCCGACCGTGGCCGTGAGGTAGGTCTGCCAGACGCCCACGAGTGCCGCGACGATGTAGATCACGATCATGAGGCCGACGATTTCGGCAAGCGCTGTCAGGTTGGGGCCGCCGTCGGGCGGAAAGAGCCCCACGTCGAAGGCCTGCTCGACGAGCAGCGGCGGGATCACCGTGAGGGCCGCACCGACGAGCACGAGCGCGACCGTGAGCGTGATGCGCGTGCGGTGCGGGGCGAACAGCTCCATGATGCGCCGAAAGAGATTCGGGATGCGGGGTGCCTCGGCGTTTGCGGCGCGCTGGGCCTCTTCGTCGGCCCCGCCGACACGCCTGCCACCCGGGCCCCCACGCATACTCATCCCCTCACCTTACGCCGCGAAAACACCGGTCCCGTGCGGTCGGCGGGCCCTCGCGACAGGCGCCGGTGCACGCTATAAGAGGGCTCGTGCGGGCCGCGCTGCGCGACGCATCGCGAGGCACGCTGTGAGCCACATTGCGAGACTCATCATGAGCGCTGCGACACGGAAACGGCGAACCGCCCCGAGCGAGTGCCTGAGGCATCCGTTCGGGGCGGTTCGTGACGAAGGAAGGTTCGGGTCAGCCCTTCGTCGAACCGGCCAGCAGACCGCGCACGAAGTAGCGCTGCAGGCTGAAGAACACGATGAGCGGAACGACGAGCGAGACGAACGCGGCGGCCGTGAGTCGCTGCCAGTCTTGCCCTCGGGTTCCCGACAGCTCGGCCAGGCGTTGCGTCAGCGGGGCCACGTCTTGCGTGCCTCCCGAGAAGATCAACGCCACCAAGAGGTCGTTCCAGACCCACAGGAACTGGAAGATCGCGAACGACGCGATGGCCGGCAGGGCCAACGGCAACACGATGCGGAAGAAGATCTGGCTGTGCGTGGCACCGTCGACGCGCGCGGCCTCGATGACCTCGCCCGGGATCTCGGCGATGAAGTTGTGCAGCAGGAAGATCGCCAGCGGCAGCGCGAAGATCGTGTGCGCCACCCACACGGGCAGGTAGTTCTGCTCGGGGATCATCGGGATCGCGTCGTGCAGACCCGCCTGGATGGGCCGCAGCACCGCGGTGAACATCTGCAGCAGGGGCAGCAGAGCCATCTGGATGGGGATGATCTGCAGCGCGAACACGAGGATGAACAGCGCGTTCGAACCCTTGAACTTGATCCAGGCGAACGCGTAGGCCGCCATGCACGCGATCACGAGTGGGAACACGGTGGCCGGGATGGCGATGGCCAGCGAGTTGACGAAGTAGGCGCCCAGCTGCGGCGACGACTGCGAGGCCGAGAACAGCACCTCCGAGTAGTTGTCGAACGTGAAGCCCGGGTTCTGGAAGATCGTCCACCAGCCGTTCGACTGGATCTCTTCGGCCGGTCGGAACGACGAGACGAAGAGGCCGAAGGTGGGGATGGTCCAGACGATCGCGATGATCAGGGCGACGACCGTGGCGCTGCGCGACGTGAGACGCTTCTTGACGCGGCCGGCCTTGGTGGGCTGCTCTTCGAGCTCTTCGCCACGACGCAGGCGGCGGGCCGTCTTCTCGTCGGTGGCCACTTCGATCGGGGTCGGTGTGACGCTCATCGGATCTCCCTCTGCTTCCGCATCGTGCGCACGTTGTAGATGACGATCGGCATGACGAGCAGGAACAGGATGAGCGCGAGTGCGGCGCCACGTCCCTGCTCACCGGCGCGGAACGCCTGGGTGTACATCTCGTTGGCCACCACACTGGTGTTGAAGTTTCCGCCCGTCATCGTGCGGACGATGTCGAAGACCTTCAGGGTGGCGATGGAGATGGTGGTCACGACGACGACGAGCGAGCCGCGGATGCCGGGCAGAACCACGTTGCGGAACCGCTGCCATCCGTTGGTGCCGTCGAGCTGCGCGGCCTCGAGCTGCTCCACGGGAACGGCCTTGATGGCTGCCGACAGGATCACCATGGCGAAACCGGTTTGGATCCAGATCATGACGACGATCAGCAGGAACGTGTTGATGGGCGACGACTGCAGCCACTGCACGGGGGCCCCGCCGAACCAGACGACGATCTGGTTGAGCAGACCGATCTGTTCGCGGCCTTCGCCGCGGTAGTCGTAGACGAAGCGCCAGATGATTCCGGCGCCGACGAACGAGATGGCCATGGGCATGAAGACCAGTGCCTTGTAGATCTTCTCGCCGCGGGCCTTGTCGATGAAGTAGGCGTAGGCCAGACCGATGGATGTCGCGAGCAGCGGCACCAGGATGACCCAGATGACCGTGTTGCCGAGCGTGACGAGCGTCGAGGGCTGCGTGAACATCCAGACGAAGTTGTCGAGGGTCCACTCGCCCGAGTTGTTCTGGAACGCGAGGAGGCTCGTGCGGAACGCGGGGTAGATCAGTCCGGCGATGATGAGGACGGCGGTGGGGAGGAGGAATCCGGCCAACTGCCAGTAGTCGCGGCCGCGCTTCGGGGCGCGGTCGAGGAAGAACAGGAGAAGACCGATCACGGCGGCGAAGATGGCGAGGCCACCCACCACTTGGAGGATCTTTCCGATGAGATCAGCACTGGTCATAGCTCAGCACCCTTCATTCGTCGGTGAATTGAACGGAGTGGGCCCGCCTCTCGGCGAGCCCACCCCGGGTGTTCGGGTGTTGTTAGCTGGAGGGCCAGCTGTTTTCGATGAAGTCGACCGTGGTCTTGGTGTCCTGGCCACCGACCCAGGCGACGATGCCCTTCCAGAAGGAGTCGGTGCCGACGGCACCGGGCATCAGGTCAGAACCGTCGAAGCGGAACGTGGTGTTCTCGTCCTGGAGGAGCTTGACGCTGTCCTGCAGCAACTCGCTCGAGGCGACCGAGGCGTCGAGGCCCTTGTTGGCGCTGATGACACCGCCGAGCTTCACGCGGTTGTTGGCCCAGGTGTCGCTCGAGAGGTAGGCGCGCACGGCGTCGATCTCTTTGCTCTCCTTGAAGGCTCCGACGAACTCGCCACCACCGGTGACGACCTTGTCGTCGCTGGCTTCGGTGCCGGGCAGGAGGAAGGCGTAGACGTCGCCGTCAGAGGAGACCTTGGTGCCTTCGGGCCAGAAGCCCTCGTAGAACGAGGCCTGGTGGTGCAGCGAGCAGGTTCCGTCGAGGATCGGCAGGCCGGCGTCGCCGAACTCGGTCGAGATGACCGAGGCCACGTCGCCGAGGCCACCGTTCACGTAGTCGGGGTTCTTGATGATCTCGCCGACCGAGTCGAAGGCCTCGACGATGGCGGGGTCGTTGAAGGGGATCTCGTGCTTGACCCACTTGTCGTAGGTATCGGGGCCGGCCTGGCGCAGGACGTAGTCCTCGATCCAGTCCGTTCCCGGCCAACCGGTGGCGTCACCGGAACCGAGTCCGACGCACCAGGGCTTGTGGTCGCCCTCGTCGGCGATCTTCTTCGTCAGCGTGTTGAGCTCGTCGAGCGTCTTCGGGATCTCGTAGCCCTTGTCCTTGAACTCCGTCGGGGAGTACCAGACGTAGCCCTTGATGCTGGCCATGAGGGGCGCGGCGTAGAACGTGCCGTCGCTGCCGGTGCCGTAGCCCTTCCAGTCTTCAGACCAGAACTCGTCGACGTTTGCTTCTACCTCTTTCGTGGCGGGCTTCAGGAAGCCGCCGTCGACGAGGCGGTTGAACAGACCGGGCTGCGGGATGATGCCCAGGTCGGGCGCGTTGCCGGCCTCGGCGAGCACCGAGATCTGCGATTCGAACTCTTTGGTGCCCTGGTAGTTGACCGTGATGCCGGTGCAGGTCTGGAAGTCTTTCCAGGATTCGACGAGGCGGTCGGCCTCGGCGTCTTGGATCGTGCCGCCGATCGACACCTCGGGGCTGCCCTCGAAGGTGCCGTAGGCATCGTAGGCCGAGCAGTCGGTGTTCTCTTTGTCGCCAGCTGCGATGTCACCGGTACAACCGGTGAGGGCCAGGCCGACGATTCCAGCGGCTGCGAGCGGAAGAAGTGCTCGGCGATAGCGCTTGGGACTCATCTCATATCTCCTCATTGAGTGTGGTGCATTCGGGATTGCTGCAGGGTGAAATCCGCGATCGCAGTTCGTTGGAACGAGCCGCATCATTGCGTGCCGCACCCCCGGAAGGATGTCGGCGATTTCGTCGTGCGTAGCTGCCGTCTGGAACAGGTCGGGCCCTGTTAGGGAACCGGTTCCATGCGTCAAGCTACGGCATCGTCGGGGGTATTACAAGCACAGATTGGTAACGAATACGGCGATGATCGCGCTCTCACGATTTCTTGCCCTAGCGTACACGATGGGCGGCAGGCATCCGCAAGTCGGGAATTTGTGTAACCGGTTCCACGGGTCGAATTTTGCCGCTACGCTAACCCAGGACACCCAATGGAGGGAGGCGACATGGCCGGTGCAATCGCGGATGTCGCCGCACTCGCGGGCGTGTCGAAGGCCACGGCGTCCAGGGCGCTGTCAGGAAAAGGTTACGTTTCCCCCGAGACGCGCCAGCGTGTCGTGCAGGCTGCCAGCACCATCGGATATGTCGCTTCCCCCAACGCTGCGAGCCTCGTCACGGGGCACACCAAGAACGTGGGCGTCGTCATCCCCTATATCGGCCGATGGTTCTTCGGGCAGATCCTCGAGGGCATCGAGCAGCAGCTGCTGGCGCGCGGCTACGATATGACGCTCTACACGCTCGAGCCGTTCAGTCCGGCGCGCGACCGCGTCTTCGACTTCTTCCTGGCGCGCAAACGGTTCGACGGCGTCATCGCCGTGAACATCCAGCCGGCGGGCGACGAGCTCGAGCGCTTGCATCGACTCGGCATCCCGCTCGTCGGAATCGGAGGACCCCTCGAAGGCATTCCCACGATCGCCATCGACGATGAGCGCGTCGCGGCCCTGGCCACCGAGCACCTGATCCGGCTCGGGCACCAGCGCATCGCGCACATCGGCGGCAGCCTGGCCGAACAGCTCGACTTCTCGGTGCACGGCGAGCGCCTGGCCGGGTATCGCGCGGCTCTGGCCGATGCGGGTCTGGCCGAAGCCGACCAGTTCGTGCCCACGCAGCTCAGCGTGCCGGGCGGCTACGAGGCGGCCGTGCAGCTGTTGAGCGACCCGGCGAACCGCCCGACCGCCATCTTCGCGGCCAGCGACGAGGTCGCCATCGGCACCATCATCGCGGCGCGGCGTATGGGCATCGCGGTGCCGACCGACCTCTCGGTCATCGGCATCGACGGGCACGATTACGCCGAGCTGTTCTCGCTGACGACCGTGGAACAGCATCCGCGCGAGCAGGGTGTGATCGCTGCCGACATGATTCTCGCGGGCATCGACGGCGAGACGGCCGAACCGGGCGTGCGCGATCTGCCGACGCGGCTCGTGATGCGTTCGAGCACGGGACGGCCCACTCCGGCCTAGAGTTCGACTGGTCGAATTCGCCTCTTGTCTGCGCCTTCGCTTTACGGATATCGTCAGCCGCAGAAGCGCAGTCCTCCTGGTAGGGCAGTAGTGGGGGGAACATTCGCGCTGAGGACAGCCCGCTCATCGGGGCGGCTTCGACGAACTGGGGACACAGTGACCGATCGGAAAGCATTCGCGGGAAAGATTGAGCTCGACGTCAGGGATTCGACATCCGATTGGGATGCGTTCCTGCCAGAGAAGGCGCCGGCCGGTGCGCCGAACGTGCTGGTGGTGTTATACGACGACACGGGGCAGGCCGCATGGTCGCCCTACGGCGGCCGCATCAACATGCCCACCATGCAGAGGCTCGCCGATCGCGGCCTCACCTACAGCCAATGGCACACCACGGCGCTCTGCTCACCGACGCGTTCGACCTTCCTGACGGGGCGCAACCACCACTCCAACGGCTTCGCGACCATCTCCGAATCGTCGACGGGGTTTCCCGGCTACAACTCGCACATTCCGCCCGAAAACGTGCCAATGGCCCACCTGCTGAGGGATGCCGGCTGGGCCACGTTCTGGGTCGGCAAGAACCACAACGTGCCCATCGACGAGTGGACGGCGGGTTCATCGAAGAAGAACTGGCCGCTCGCGCAGGGCTACGACCGCTTCTACGGCTTCATCGGCGGCGAGACCAACAACTGGTACCCGTCGCTCGCCGAGGACAACCACTACATCGACCAGCCATCGCTGCCCGAGGACGGCTACCACCTGTCGAAAGACTTGGCCGATCAGGCACTCAAGATGATCCGCGACGTCAAGCAGACCGACCCCGAGAAGCCCTGGTATCTGTGGTTCTGCCCGGGCGCCAACCACGCCCCGCACCACGCGCCCGAGGAGTACATCGCCAAATACAAGGGCGTTTTCGACGACGGCTACGAGGCCTACCGCGAGTGGGTGCTCGCGCGCATGATCGAGAAGGGCGTCCTTCCCGAGTGCACCGAGCTGACCCCGCTCAACCCCATGCCGGAAGGCACCTACACGGCCACCGACTACGTGCGACCGTGGGCAGAACTCAACGCCGAGGAGCGCGCCATGTTCTCGCGCATGGCAGAGGTCTTCGCGGGCTTCTCCGAGTACACCGACGCTCAGGTCGGGCGCATCGTCGACTACCTCGAGGAGTCCGGTCAGCTCGACAACACCCTCGTCATCTACTGCGCCGACAACGGCGCATCGGGCGAGGGATCGCCGAACGGCTCGGTCAACGAGGGCAAGATCTTCGGCGGCTACCCCGACGACGAGGAAGACAACCTGCGCCTCGTCGACAAGCTCGGCAGCCCCGACACCTACAACCACTACCCCACCGGATGGGCCGCGGCCTTCTCGACGCCGTATCGCATGTTCAAGCGGTACACGTATCAGGGCGGCATCTGCGACCCGATGGTCATCTCGTGGCCGGCGGGCATCGCCTCGCGGGGCGAGGTGCGCGACCAGTATCACCACTCCACCGACATCGTGGCCACCATCCTCGATGTCTGCGGCCTCGAGCTGCCCGATCAGTACAACGGTGTCGAGCAGAGGCCCCTCGACGGCGTCTCGATGCGCTACAGCTTCGACGCCCCCGCCAACGGACCGACGGAGAAGAAGACCCAGTACTACGAGATGCTCGGCAGCCGCGGCATCTGGCACGAGGGGTGGAAGGCCGTCGCCGAGCATGGCCCGATGGGAGGTTTCGGCGGCTTCGACACCGATGTGTGGCAGCTCTTCCACAGCGATGTCGATCGGGCCGAAGCGCACGATCTGGCGGCCGAGCATCCCGAGAAGCTCGAAGAGCTGAAGGCGCTCTGGATGTCGGAGGCCGAGGCAAACCATGTGCTGCCGCTCAACGATTTGCAGATCATCGGAAACGTGAAGGACTTCGAAACCTTCATCAAGATGGAGTTCCATCTGCCGGTGTCGCCGACCGGCCAGTACACGTACTACCCGGGCACATCCGAGATTCCCGAGCGGTCGGCCGCCAACACCCATGGCGTCTCCTACAAGGTTCTCGCCGAAGTAGACCTCACACCCGAATCCGAGGGTGTGATCTTCGCGCACGGCTCACGATTCGGCGGGCACTCGCTCTTCATCAAGGACGGGCAGGTGGTGTATGTCTACAACTTCCTCGGCGTCCCGCCGATCTACCGGGTGACGGCACCGGCACCCACCTCGGGCAAGCACATCATCGGCGTCGAATTCACGAAGACGGGCATGGGCGAACACCGGGAAGGCGTCGGCCCGCTGGCGCTGCACATCGACGAGGAGAAGGTCGCCGAAACGGAGATCCGCACGGTTCTCGGTCACTTCTCACTGTGCGGCGAGGGCCTCTGCATCGGCTACGACTCTGGCGATGCCGTCGCGGCCGACTATGCCGGAAGCCGCTTCGACTTCACCGGCGGCGAGATCGCGAAGGTCGTCTTCGACATCGCTGACGACGCCTACATCGACCTCGAGACGCACCTCGCGGCCGCGATGTCGCGTGACTGAATGAGGGCGACTGTTCCGATCAGACCGGCCCCGCAGGGGCCGGTCTGGTTCGCGCCCACCCTGCGCGGGTATCGATCTGCCTGGCTCGGTCGCGACGTGCTGGCCGGACTCACCGCCGGGGCCGTCGTCATCCCCCAGGCCATGGCATACGCCACGATCGCGAATCTGCCCGTGCAAGCGGGGCTCTACACATGCATCGTGCCGTTGCTCGTCTACGCCCTCTTGGGCGGGTCGCGCGCCATGAGCGTGACGACCACCTCGACCATCGCCACGCTCACCGCCACCACACTCGTCACCGCGGGCGTCGCGGCCAACGCCGACGACATCCCATCAGACCTCATCACCCTCACTCTGCTCGTCGGTCTGATCTTGCTCGCAGCACGCCTCCTGCGCCTCGGGGCGATCGTCGAGATCATCAATCGGCCCACACTCATCGGCATCCAGATCGGCGTCGGCGCCACCGTCGCGGTGGGCCAGCTGCCCAAACTCCTCGGTGAGACGGGGCAACCGACCGGCAGCGGATTCCTTCGCTCGCTCGGCGCCGTCGCGGCGGCCATCCCCGAGGCCAACGGCGCGACGATCACCCTCTCCGCGGCGTCGATCGCCGCGTTGTTCCTGCTCAAGCGTTTCGCTCCCCGCATCCCCGGCCCCCTCGTGGTCGTCGCCGGCGGCATCGTGCTCTCGGCGGTGGGAGTCTGCACGGCCGCCGGCATCGCGCTCATTCCCGCGGTGCAGCGCGGCCTGCCCCTTCCCGCACTCCCCGCACTAAATGACATCCCCGCGCTCCTGCCGGGGGCGTTCGCCATCGCGGTCATGGCGTTCCTCGAATCCACCGCGGTGGCCCGGGGAATCCGTGAACCCGGCGAACAGGCCATCGACAGCAACCGAGAACTGCTCGCCACATCGTCCGCCAACCTCGTCGGCTCCTTCTTCCAGGCACTCCCCGCCGCGGGCGGTTTCTCGCAGAGCGCGGTGAACAAGAACGCCGGCGCCCGCAGCCAGGTGGCCGGGCTCGTCACGGTCGCACTCGCGGTGCTGTGTGGCGTCTTCCTCGGCCCGGTGCTGTCGCTGTTGCCCCAGGCCACCCTCGCCGCCCTCGTTTTCGTAGCCGTCTTCGGCCTCATCGACGTTCGCGCCCTCCTGCGCCTGCGGCACATCCGCCGCGCCGATTTCTGGATCGCCCTGACAGTGACGGCCGTCGGGCTGACGGCCGGCCTCCTCACCGCCGTGGCCGTCGGAGTCGTCGTCACGCTCGTCATGGTGCTGCGCGCGTTGAACCGGCCGCGCATCCGCACCGCCGAGCTCGACGATCGTCTCGAGATCACGCTGCTCGCGCCGCTCTACACGGCGAATGTCCTGGGCACGGAACAGGCCATCATCCACGCGGTCGACGAGCACCCCGATCACCGCATCGTCATCCTCGATATGACGCGCATCGAAGAAACCTCGACGACCGTGCTGGATGCCTTCGCCGACCTCGACCGCGAACTAGCGGGCACCGGCCGCGCCCTGCACCTGGCGGCGCTCCCCCGGGCGGCGGCGGCGACGGCCGAGGGCACCGACTGGTTCCGCGCGGCGCGGGCCGAGGGCCGAGTGCACGACAGCGTCGACGACGCCCGGCAGGCGACGACATGAGCACTGTTCAGATTCCCGGCGGGTCGTTCCTGATGGGCTCGACCACGTTCTACCCCGACGAAGGTCCCGTGCACGAGCGCCACGTCGACGCATTCGAGCTCGATGCGACGCCCGTGACGAATCGCGAGTTCGCCGCGTTCGTGCGGGAGACCTCGTATGTGACCGTTGCCGAGGAGCCCCTCGACGGCGAGGAGTTCACCGGGCTGAGCGCCGAAGACCGCGCGCCCGGGGCGATGGTCTTCCGTCCCACGCTCGGGCCGGTCGACCTGCGCGATTGGCGTCAGTGGTGGACCTGGGTGCCGGGCGCCCGCTGGAGCGAACCCTTCGGACCTGGCAGCAGCATCGCCGACCGCCTCGATCACCCCGTCGTGCAGGTCGCCTATCGCGACGCCTCCGCGTATGCGGCCTGGCGCGGCAAACGCTTGCCGACCGAAGCCGAGTGGGAGTTCGCCGCCCGGGGTGGCCTCGCCGCCACGACCTTCGCGTGGGGAGACGAGGCCCGACCGCACGAAGAGCTGATGGCCAACCACTGGCAGGGCAACTTCCCCTATCGCAACACGGGGGCGGCCGGATGGGTCGGCACCTCGCCCGTCGGCACGTTCCCTCCGAACGGGTACGGCCTCTACGACGTCACGGGCAATGTGTGGGAATGGACGAGCACACCCTATGCACCCCGCCACCTGCCGCCCGGGGTCGCGGGCCCGCCGCCCGGCGCGCGGCCGAATCTGCTGGGGGCGCCGGCTGTGGCCGAGTCCCGGAGGGTATTGAAGGGCGGATCGCACCTCTGCGCCCCCGAGTACTGTCTGCGCTACCGCCCCGCCGCGCGTTCGCCGCAATCGGAGGACACCGCGATGACCCACATCGGCTTCCGCTGCGCGGTGTGAGCTGCGCGGTCCGATTCATCACCGGCCACTCGCCACTCGCCACCGGCCACCGGCCACCTAACGCCGAACGCCGAACGAACGAACGAACGAACGCGCCACCCCGGTATCCCGGAGCGGCGCGTTCGCGCGATTCAGGCTGTCATTACTCCACGAAGCGCGTGCGACGCGATCGCTGGAGGAGCAACAAGCATGCCCCGATCAGCAGGACGAGTCCTGAGGCGAATAGTCCGCCCAGCGGCTCGACACCCGTCTGGGCCAGGTCGGATGCGCCAGGCTGACCGATCGGCGTTGCACCGCCCGGTGCATTCGGACCGGCGGGAACCGGCGCGGGCGTCGCCGAGGGGTCGCCGGGCGTTCCGGGAGTCGGCGCGGGCGTCGGCGCCGGGTCGACCGGTGCCGCGGCGATGGCGAAGGCCACCGTCACGGGGTCGGAAGCCCGCGTGCCGAGTGCCTGCACGGCCTCGTAGGAATAGGAACCCGAGCCGGTCAACGGCGTGGGGAACGAGTACGACCAGGTGCCGTCCTCTGCCACGACGGTCGCGGCATCCAGGGCCAGGACGCGGGCGTTCGACTCGGCGCGAGCGGTCATCGGCTGGGCATCGGTGACGCCGCCGTCGATGCGCACCTCGGCACCGGGCAGGCCCGTTCCCGAGAGCGTGGTGACTCGCGAGCCGGCCGCAAGGGTGCCGCTCGGGGCATCCGTGACGGCGAACCCGGTGAGGTCGGCGCGCGAGGTCAGCCAGTCGGCCGGGCCCGTCGCGTGGTCGATGATGCGGGTTTCGCCCACGCAGCCGTTCCAGCCGTTGCGCGCGGCGTCGTCGACCCAGTCCGAGCCGATGATCCAGGGCATGTCGGGGTTGGCCGAGACGCCGGCCGCGTCGACCGCGTTACGCAGCACGGGCGCACCGTCGACGTACATGGTGATGGTGCCCTTCTCTGCGTCGTTCACGACGGCCACGTGGGACCAAGAGTCGACCATGATCTCGCCCGACCAGTTGGTGCGGTCGCCCTTGGTGGGATCACCCGGAACGGTGGTCCACTGGAATTCGCGCAGGTTCGAGATGCCGAGGGCCGTGGGCGAAGCCGTCCAGTCCCACTGCGTCTTGGCGAAACCGTCGATCTTCGAGCGGTTGCCCGTGTGCGTCAGGAACTTCGACCACCCGTTGGCGGCCGGCGTCCACTCGGGGCTCATCTTCACGAACGTCTCGATCGTGTAGCCCTTCGAGAGGTCGGCGTTGTTGACCGGGGCATCCTTGTCGGTGGTGAGGTAGCTGTAGCGGCTGCCCGACGAGTTCGTGAAGCACGCACCCGCCTGATCGGCCGAATAGCCGTGCACGTTGTCAGATTCGATGGTGACGTCCGAGAGCTCGGTGCCCACCGAGTTGGTGGCGGCGGGGTCGGCGCGGTGCAGGTCGTTCGACCCGTCGCCCGCGACATCCGGAATCGTCACATCGGTGCCCACGACGCCGTCGAGGCCGTTGAACTGCCAGTGCGCGAGCGTGCCCGGAACCTCGGGGTAGTCGGCCGGCGAGCCCGGGAACTCGGTCGTGATGGGGTCGGGTCCGACGAAACCGTCGAGCAGGATGTCGCGCGCCTTCTGGCCGAGCGACGGGGTGTCGGCGGGGCCGGCCGCGAACGTCGGGTTGAAGCCCTTGAAGCGCTCGGAGAAGTCGATGGGCAGGCTGAACTGCTGCTGCGAACCCTCGAGCAGCGGCTGGTCATAGCTCGTGAGCGTCTCCTGCGGTTTCCAGGTGACCCACGGCGAGGCCGTCTGCACGTTGATCACGTCGTTCGTCAGGTCGAACTCGTAGAGGCCGAGGTAGCCGTCGCCGCCCTCATAGGCCATCTGGTAGTCGATGACGACCGAGGTGACCGTGTGACCGAAGTCGTTGGTCTTGTCCAGGCGCGACGAGCCGTGGAAGTGGCCGTTCAGCGTCAGGAAGATCTGGTCGTGGTTCTTGATGAGCTTGTCCCACAGGCGCAGGCCGTAGTCGGTCTCGCGCGGCGTCTCGCCATCGGGTTCGATGTTGATCACCTGGTGCGTGGTCAGGATGACGGGCACGGTGGGATGCTGCGCCATCACGTCGGCGGCCCACGCGAGCGTCGCATCCGAGGCACGCCACGACAGCGCGAGCACCATGTACTGCTGGCCGTCGGCCTCGAAGATGTGGAACTGGTTGAAGCCGGTGGGGTCGCTGCCCTGGAACGTCGATACGTTCTGCGCGCGGTTGGGGCCGAACCATTTCAGGAACGGCTCGTTGGCGAGATCGTACTGGTCGTCGTAGAGGTTGTCGTTGCTGTCGCGCACGTCGTGGTTGCCGGCGAGGATCGAGTAGGGCAGCTTCGCCTCGTCGAGGTTCTTCATGGCGTTGTCGGCGGCGATCCACTCGTTGTTCACGCCCACGCGGTCGACGACGTCGCCGAGGTGGGTGACGAACGGGATCTGCAGCGCGTCGGCGTTCTTCGCGAGCCAGTCTGTCTGCACCGAGAACGGGTCCTGGCCGTAGCGCGGGATGAACTGGTCGGCCGAGTAGCGCGAGTAGAACTGTGTGTCGGGCAGAACGGCCAGCGTGAAGCGCGACGCGTCGGTGGTCGCACCGGGGGCGGGCGCGGCTGCGGCGGCTGCGGCGGGGGATGCCGCGGCGGTCGTTTCGGCGGGGAGGGTGGCGGGCGTCGGGGCGGCGGAGGCGGGAGCGGCAGCGATGAGGCCGGCCCCCAGACATCCGACCAACGCCGCCGCGGGGAATGCGGAGAGGAGTCGAGAAGTTTTCACGCTCGCCAGCCTCGGGGAACGCGGCGACCGGGCGCTGGCCTGTCGGCCAACTGGCCCCCATCTGGGGGTGAACAACGGGTGTCCGCGTGAGTGGGAGCGGCTCGGCCGTTCCCGACTACGGGGAGCCACGAGTCGCCATGACGACCGGTGGCCGCAGACCGCCGGTAGCCGACCGCTCATGGGGGTCGCGCCGAGTCGGCCGCCGTGAGGAGGGCTCGCCTACTGCGGCTGCGTAAACAGCCCCGAGGGGTCGTATTTCTTGCGCGCCGCCTGCAACCGCTCCTTGTTCGCGCCGAAGTAGGCGGTGTCGGGATCGGTGATCGAGGCATCCGAATAGTTCACGTAAGCGCCGTCGCCCCAGTGCGGCTGCATCGCCTGCCGGAACCCACGCGCGTAGGCGTCGAACGGCGCGGGATCGGCGCCGTTCTCGAACGTGGCCGTGTATTGAACGGTGGCCAAGGCATCCCGCCACGGGAACGCGGTATCGTCGGCGCCGAGCTTCGCGACCTGCCCGCCGAGCGCATCGATCGACACGCCGCCCTCGATCATGCCGCCCACCTGGCCCGCCGCCGTGGCCTGGCCGATGAGCGCCTGAATCCCGGCCGCGTCGAGCGGCGCCTGCGCGATATGCGACGTCGCCCCGAACGATTCGCGTTTCAGGCTGCCGCCCGGGCCCGTGTTGCACTGCGCGACCGCGATGTTCGAGCATCCGGCGTAGATGGCCATGGCCTGCCCGTAGTCGTGCGTCGACGACGTGTTGGTGCTGGGCTTCACGGCGTTCGTGAGCCCCGCGAGCTGGGCCGCGAGCTGCCCGGGTGCGCCCAACCAGGTGCCCGACATCGTGATCGCCGGGCCGGTCGGATGCTTCACGGGCCCTCCCAGCAACTTCAACGTCGACCAGAGGCCCGGGTCGGTCTGGGGCATC
This sequence comes from Okibacterium fritillariae, assembly GCF_052783725.1. Lineage (NCBI taxonomy): Bacteria > Bacillati > Actinomycetota > Actinomycetes > Micrococcales > Microbacteriaceae > Okibacterium > Okibacterium fritillariae. The sequence continues at coordinate 800,148 of NZ_CP199917.1, read as the reverse complement.
CAGCTCTGCCACGCCTCGACCACGGCGGCGGCCTGCGCGAACGGCCAGGACAGGAAGAACATGGTGACGGTGGGGGCCGCCTGCGTCTGGAACGTGAACGATGTCACCACGCCCAGGTGCCCGCCACCGCCGCCGCGCAATGCCCAGAACAGCTCGGGTTCGTTGGTTGCCGACGCCGTGACGACTTTTCCGTCGGCCGTGACAATCTCGATGGCCGTGACCTGGTCGCACGTCAGGCCGAAGGTGCGCGTGAGCACTCCGACACCGCCGCCCAGGGTGAGCCCGGCGACACCGACGGTGGCACACGACCCGGCCCCGATAGCCCGACCCTCGGCCGAGAGCGCGGCATACACGGACGCGAGCGCCGCACCGGCCCCGATGGTCGCCGTCCCGTCGCTTGCGACCGTCACCTGGTTGAGCGGGCGCACGTCGACCACGAGCGACGGCGGCACATCGGTTCCGCTCGCGCCGCCCGCCGAGTATCCGGGATAGCTGTGACCGCCCGACCGGATGGCGAGGGGCACGGCATGCGCGGTCGCGAACGTGATCGCGGCCGCCACATCATCCGCGCTCGATGCCTCGAGAATGGCGAGCGGCTGGGCGTCGTCGAACCGCGGGTTCTCGACCAGCTTGAGCTGCGCGTAATCGGCATCCGCGGGCAACACGAGCGCGCCCTTCAGCTGCGCGGCGAACGCCTGCCAATCGGCCGCCGTCGCGGTCTTCACGGACGTCGGCGTGCCCGCGGCGGTGGGGCTCGCGGTGGGCGTCGCGGGCGCAGTGCACCCCGAGAGCATCAGCGTCGCGCCGGCGAGCAGAATCGCCTGGCGCCTCGTCAGTTCGGCCATGACCGGAGCCTACTGCGCGAGCGCCGTCCGCGGCAGGACCTCTCCCCCATCCGCGGCGGCGGGTCCCGAAGAGACCGCTATAGTCGTCTCAGTGACACGGGGTGCCCGCACGACTGCGGGCTGAGAACACACCCGTCGAACCTGATCTAGTTAGAACTAGCGAAGGGATGTCCGCGGATGAGTATTCGCCCAGGCACCAGCACGACCCTGCCCACCGACCCCGGCCCGCTGTCGCCGGGCGCGCACCTCGAGCGGATGCGTTCGACCGCTCCGCTCGTGCAGTGCATCACCAATCACGTCGTGACCAACATCACGGCGAACGTGCTGCTCGCCCAGGGCGCCTCCCCCGCGATGGTCGATATCCCGGTGGAAGCCGGCGTCTTCGCGCGCATCGCGTCGGGTCTGCTCATCAACCTAGGCACCCCGACTTCCGAGCAACGGGATGCCGCGCGCGAGGCCGCGGTCGATGCATCCGCGGCCGGCACACCGTGGGTGCTCGACCCCGTCGCCATCGGAGCGCTGCCCGTGCGCACCGAGCTGGCCCACGAGCTCGTGGCCCTGCGGCCGAGCGTGATTCGTGGCAACCCGTCTGAGATCTTGGCCCTGGCGGGTGCGGGCGCGGGTGGTCGCGGCGTCGACTCGGTGGCCGGCACCGACGACGCCCTCGACGCGGCACGGATGCTCGCGCGCACGCACGGCAGCGTCGTGGCCGTCTCGGGCGCGGTCGACCTCGTGACCGACGGCGATCGCATCGCCCGTCTGGCGAACGGAACCGAGTTGCTCACGCTCATCACGGGCGGCGGATGCGCGCTCGGCGCGACCATCGCCGCCTACCTCTCCGTGGCCCACGATGGCGACCTCTTCGAGGCCACCGTTGCCGCGGTGACGAACTACACGGTCGCTGCCGAAGTCGCGGCCGACGCGACCCGGGGTGCGGGGCCCGGCTCCTTCGCGGTCGCCTTCATCGACGCTCTCCACGCCCGCGACGCCGCAACCGTCGCCGACCGCGCGGTGCGTTCGTGACCGCGCGTCACGCCCTCGACCTCTCCCTCTACCTCGTCACCGACACCGCCCTGTGCGGCGAGCGTGGTGTCGCGGCGACGGTCGAGGCCGCTGTGCGGGGTGGAGCCACGACGGTGCAGGTGCGCGCGAAGGACAGCAGCGCGGCCGAAGCCCTGCAGCTTCTGCTAGCCGTCGCCGAGGCGTGCGACAGCCGCGCCCAGGTGCTCATGAACGATCGCGTCGACGTGTTCCTCGCGGCGCGCGCCCGGGGTGCCGCGGTTCACGGCGTGCACGTGGGCCAGAGCGACCTGCCCGCCGTCGATGTGCGCGCGATCGTGGGAGAGGCGGCGATCGTCGGGCTCACCGCATCCTCACTCGTCGAGGTCGAGGCCGCGAACGCGTTACCCGATGGCGTCGTCGACTACCTGGGCATCGGGGTCATCAGGGCGACCACCACGAAGCCCGACCACCCCGAGCCCATCGGCGTGCACGGTTTCGGCGAGCGCCGCACCCTGAGCCGTTTCCCGGCTGTCGCGATCGGCGGCATCGGCTTCGACGACCTCCGCCCGTTGCGGGATGCGGGGGCCGACGGCGTCGCGGTCGTCTCGGCTCTGTGTGCGTCATCCGACCCAGAGCGTTCTGCCCGCGAGCTTCGAGCGGAGTGGGAGCGATGAGCATCCCTCGCGTGCTGAGCATCGCGGGCACCGATCCGACCGGTGGTGCGGGCATCCAGGCCGACCTCAAGAGCATCGCGGCCAACGGCGGCTACGGCATGGCCGTCGTCACGGCGCTCGTCGCCCAGAACACCTGCGGCGTGCGCTCGGTCCACACCCCGCCCGCGGCGTTCCTCGGCGAACAGCTCGACGCGGTCAGCGACGACGTCGAGATCGACGCGGTCAAGATCGGCATGTTGGGCGACGAGACGACGGTCGCGGTGGTCGACGAGTGGCTCGCCCGCATCCGCCCGCCCCTCGTCGTGCTCGACCCCGTGATGGTGGCGACGAGCGGCGACCGTCTGCTCGATGCCCGCGCCGAGGATGCCGTGCGCCGACTCATCGAGCGCTGCGACCTCGTCACCCCGAACCTCAGCGAACTAGGCGTGCTGGTGCGCGAACCGACCGCGGCGACCTGGGCGGAGGCACTCGACCAGGGCCGCCGCCTCTCCGAGAGTTCCGGCGCGATCGTGCTCGCCAAAGGCGGGCATCTGGCCGGCGACGACTGCCCCGACGCCCTCGTCGACGTCGCATCGCGCGGGCGCATCACCGGCGGGCTCGCCGAGGTTCCCGGCATCCGCGCGGCCACACGCAACACCCACGGCACGGGATGCTCGCTCTCCTCGGCCCTCGCCACCCAGCGTGCCCGCACCGATGACTGGGTCGCCGCCCTCGTCGCGTCGAAGGCCTGGCTGCTCGACAGCCTCCGCTCCGCCGACGACCTCCGCGTGGGCCGCGGCAACGGCCCCATCAGCCACTTCCACTCCCTCTGGGCGGATGCCGCAGCGACGTCCTCCGGCGCTGCGCGCTAACGGCTGACCGCCACACCAGACACGCACCCTGTCCTAGCGAACCCGAAAGAACCTCATGCTCCTCTCCGAACAGATCGTCCTCGTCACGGGCGCCGGTCGCGGCCTCGGCCACTCCATCGCCCGCGCGTTCGCCCGCGAAGGCGCCCGCGTCGTCGTCAACTACCGCTCCTCGCGTGCCCGCGCCGAAGCCCTCGCCGACACGCTCAACGCCGGCTCGCTCAACTCCGGCTCGAGCATCCCGCGTGCCGTCGCGCTGCAAGCCGACGTGACCTCCCCCGAGGAGGTGGCCGCGCTCTTCGCAGCAGCGCACGCCCACTTCGGCCACCCCATCACCACCGTGGTCAACAACGCCCTCGCCGACTTCTCCTTCAACGGCGACGCCCGCGCATCGGCCGACACCATCGGCTGGGATGCTTTCGCCGCCCAGTTCGAGGGCACGGTCCGAGCCACCCTCAACACGACGCAGGCTGCCCTGCCCGCAATGCGCGCGGCGGGCTTCGGCCGCATCATCACCATCGGCACGAACCTGTTCCAGAACCCGGTCGTGCCCTATCACGACTACACGGCCGCGAAGGCGGCGGTCCTCTCCCTCACGCGCACGCTCGCGGCCGACCTCGGCCCGCACGGCATCACCGTCAACATGGCGTCGGGCGGTCTCCTCCGCACCACCGACGCGAGCGCCGCCACCCCCGAGGCCGTCTTCGACGCCATCGCCGCCGCCACCCCGCTCGGCCGCGTCGTCACCCCGGACGAGTTCGCCGACGCCGTCCTCTTCTTCGCGAGCCCCCTCTCCCGCTCGGTCACGGGCCAGAACCTCGTCGTCGACGGCGGCCTCGTCAAAGACTGATGTCGAACCATCGGCGCGCACATCTCACGAAGTAGGAATCGAAACCTGGGCGCGCCATTCTGTCGAGGCCGAGAGATCGGTCGTCAGCAACCCGGTGACGCCCAGGTCGGCAAACGACGCGGACGGCACAAACCGCCGAAGGTAGTCACCCGCCGCGGTCACGCAAAACAGCAACGCCTGCAAGTCATCGACGCCGAAAGTCGTCAGCGTCTCGACGATACCGCCGTCCTCGCCGATGAACCGATACGCGAACGCAGGCGCATCATCGTCACCACGAAGGATCTCTAGCGTCAACGCGCCACTATCGGTCGCGAACTCACGTCGTGCAATGACCGACGAACCGCGCTCATCCATTCGCGCCAGCCAAACACGCGCCGTAGCGCACCATGTTCGCCGCGTGGCATACGGCGGCCGCCCGCGCGGGACGCAGGCCTCGACACCATCGAGCACCGGCCGTCATCTCCCGGTCACACTGCCGCTTCGTATGCATCCTCGCGATGTGGCCAGCGTGGGCGGCGACCCCGGCCATGGCGAGAGCGGGCCGAGCAGGGATGCTGGTTTCCGTGAGAGAGGCCGCCGATTGTCCGAACGCCACGCTCGACCCTGTCATAGTCAGTGCGGCAACAAGCGGAAGAGTGGCTAGGTTTCGAGAAAGTTTCATCTGCAACGCTCCTTGTGTCGAAGCCAACATATCGGCATCCGCGAATGCTGTCAGTCCGCCTTTCGGAGGACGGGGCACGGGGCAGGGCCCCACATGCGGGTCCAACGACGAGAAATGCGGTGCCACCCACGCAGGGATGGCACCGCATTAAAGTCACTCAATCCGTCAGCTCTCGCCGATGGCGATGGCCTCGGCTTCTTCGAGCTCCGACTCGATGGGCGCGTTCACGCGCGCGAGCGCTTTGCGGCCGAGCAGCACGATCAGCATGGCCACGAGGGCCGAGCCGGCGGCGGCGTAGTACGGCACCGACGGCGTGAAGATCTTGGCCAGCTCGGAGGCGACGGGCGGCGCGACGGCTCCGCCGAGGAACCGCACGGCCGAGTACGACGACGACGCCACCGAGCGGGGCAGGTCGGTCGCCTCCATGACGCATTCGGTGAGCACGGTGTTCATGATGCCGAGGATGAGTCCGCCGACGATCACGCACACGATCAGTCCCGCCTTGACGTCGATCAGTAGACCGGCGGCGATGAGGTCGAGCGAGAGCAGGATGAGCGTCATCCAGAGCACGCGGGTGCGCGGCATCCGGGCGGTGAGAACGGGGGCGACGAGCACGCTCGTCACGGCCAGGCCGATGCCCCAGCCGAAGAACACGAAGCCCAGCTGCAGGGCGGGCAGCTCGAGCGGGAACGGCGTGTACGCCAGCAGCACGAAGAACGCGATGTTGTAGAACAGCGCGGTGGCGGCGAGCACGGCCAGCGCGGGGCGGCCGAGCGCCTTGAACGGGGCCGACAGCCTGATGGGCGTGGGCTTCGTCTCTTCTTTGCCCAGCAGCACGACGATGGCGATGAAACCGACGGCCATGAGCACGGCGGTGCCGAAGAACGGTCCGCGCCAGCTCCATGAGCCGAGCAGCCCGCCGAGCAGCGGCCCGATGGCGATACCGAGACCAAGCGCCGCCTCATAGAGGATGATGGCGGTCGATGTTCCCCCGGATGCCGCACCCACGATCGTGGCCAGCGCGGTGGAGATGAACAGCGCGTTGCCGAGACCCCAGCCGGCGCGGAAGCCGATCACGGATTCGACGTTGCCCGACAGGCCGGCCGCCAGGGCGAACGCGACGATCAGCGCGAGACCGATGAGCAGCGTGCGCTTGGCGCCGATGCGGCTCGACAGCCAGCTGGTGAAGAACATGGCCACACCGGTGACGACGAGGTAGCTGGTGAACAGCATCTCGGCCTCGGTGGGCGTGGCCTGCAGGTCGGCCGCGATGGCCGGCAGGATGGGGTCGACGAGGCCGATGCCCATGAACGCGATGACGCTCGCGAAGGCGACGGCCCACACCGAGCGGGGCTGCTTGAGGACGGCGCCGAGGCCGGCGCTCTGGTGGCCCGCCATCAGGCGTCGTCCCGTTTGGAGAGGAGTGTGCCCACGGCGACGCGCTGTTGCAGAATGCGGGTGGCCTCGGTCAGGTGCTCGAGTTCATCGGCTGCGAGGTCGGAGAAGTGCGGCACGAGCGCTTCGGCGAGGGTGTCGCGCCAGTCGTGCAGCGCCTTCTCCCCCTTGGGCGTGATGGCGATCTGCCACGCGCGCCCGTCATCGACGTCGACGATGCGTTTGACCCAGTCGACCTGGTCGAGGTTGCGGATGATCTTCGTCATCGTGGGCTGCGACACCCGGCTCTGGCGGGCGAGCTCTCCGAGACGCACGGGGCCGAGCGAGACGAGCGTCGAGAGCGTGCGCCACACGGCGGGCGATTCTGCGCTCTCGGTGGACTGGGCGGCGAGGCGGGTGAGGCGGTTGGCGACGGTCACGAGATCGCCGAGGAGGAGGGGTAGCTGTTCGGCGGAGACTCCCGGCTCTGCCTTCTGATCTACGGTAAGCATTACTCGATTATATACATAGCTTGGCTATGCATTATGCCGCTTCTCTGTCGGCGAACCCTCGGGCTCATGCATCCGGAAACGCCGACAGGCGCCACCCCGTGTGGGATGACGCCTGTCGAACTGAGACGAGCGGGTGACCGGAGCCACCCGACCGAACCCGAGTAAGAGGCCCTCTCGGGCCCTGATTACTTGAGGGTAACGGTTGCGCCGGCCTCTTCGAGCGAAGCCTTTGCCTTCTCGGCAGCTTCCTTGGTCGCGCCTTCGAGGACAGCCTTGGGGGCTCCGTCGACGACGGCCTTGGCCTCGCCGAGGCCGAGGCTGGTGAGCTCGCGCACAACCTTGATGACCTGGATCTTCTTGTCGCCGACCGACTCGAGAACGACGTCGAAGGAGTCCTTCTCTTCGACCTCTTCAGCAGCGGCGCCGGCAGCAGCCGGACCAGCAACGGCGACGGGGGCAGCCGCGGTGACCTCGAAGGTCTCCTCGAATGCCTTGACGAACTCGGAGAGCTCGATGAGGGTCAGGCCCTTGAACTGCTCGAGCAGCTCTTCAGTTGACAGCTTTGCCATGATATTTCTCCCTTTGTCTTTTATGTACTCAACCGCGTGTCTAGGCGAAACCTAGGACGCGGACTCCTGCTTCTCACGCAGCGCGTCGACCGTGCGAACGGCCTTCGACAGCGGTGCGTTGAACAGATATGCGGCTCCGAACAGCGAGGCCTTGAAGGCGCCGGCAAGCTTGCCGAGCAGAACTTCGCGGGACTCGAGGTCGGCGAGCTTGCCTACCTCTGCGGCGGACAGCGGGTTACCGTCGAAGTAACCGCCCTTGACCACCAGGAGAGGGTTTGCCTTGGCAAAGTCGCGCAGACCCTTCGCAACGGCGACCGGGTCACCGTGAACGAATGCGATGGCGGACGGACCGGCGAGCTCGTCGTCGAACGACGAGATGCCAGCGTTGTTCGCCGCAATCTTGGTCAGCGTGTTCTTCACCACGGCAAAGGTTGCGTCCTCACTGATGGACTTGCGCAGCGTCTTGAGCTGAGCAACAGTGAGACCGCGGTACTCGGTCAGCAGAACGGCAGTCGAGCTCTGGAATTTCTCCGTGAGTTCGGCAACCGAGGCTTCCTTGTTCGCCATGGCCACTCCTTATGTATTAGTTCCGTAACGCGGTGAGCGTTACGTGACCAGGCCACCGGCAACTCTGTTGGAGTCACACCCGCACATGAAAAAAGCTCCGGCGCAAGCGCTCGGAGCAGAATGACGATCTCGGGAAAAACCCGAACCATCGAAAACTTCGAATCACCTGCGCGGGCGTTCTCGTGAGAGAGCCTTAGTTCGTCGTGCATTGCTGCACTCAGATAACCAGCGGTCTTTGGTCCTGGATCAGAGTACGCGAGGGGATGCCGCGGCGCAAGTCCGGCCGCGACATCCGTTCGGCGAGCCCGGCCGGTGAACCGGGTCGAGCGAGGGATGCCCGGCGCGACACGCTCTGGCGCCCGCCCCGCGCCGTCGCGCACGAGGTCGTCAGGCGAGCGGCAGCGTGACGCGGAACACCGTGCAACCCGGGCGGCTCTCGGCCGTCACCGTTCCGCCGTGCGCCTGCACGACGCCGTGCACGATGGCGAGGCCGAGGCCCGTCGACCCCGTGGCCCGCGACCGCGAGTCGTCGCCGCGCGTGAAGCGTTCGAACAGGCGGGGCGTCAGCTCGGGGTCGATGCCCGGGCCGTCGTCCGAGATCTCGATGACGGCCGTGGATGCCTCGCCGAGCGCCAACGATGCCGTCACCGTCGTGCCGGCCGGCGTGTGCACACGCGCGTTGCCCAACAGGTTCGCCACGACCTGGTGCAGGCGCGGGGCATCCCCCACCACGGTGATGGGCTCGTCGGGGATGTCGAGCTCGAACACGTGGTCGGGCGCGGCGGCGTGCGCGTCATTGACGGTGTGGATGAGCAGGTCGGTCAGGTCGACGGGTGCACGGTCGAGCTCGCGTCCCTCGTCGAGGCGGGCAAGCAGCAGCAGGTCCTCGACGATGGTGGTCATGCGGCCGGACTCCGACTGGATGCGGCCGAGCGAGTAGTTGACGTCGTCGGGCAGGGCGTCGCTGTGCCGGGTGGCGAGCTCGGAGTATCCGCGAATGGAGGCGAGCGGCGTGCGGAGTTCGTGCGAAGCATCCGACACGAATTGCCGCACCTTGCTCTCGGAGGCCTGACGGGCGGTGAGCGCCGAACCGACGTGCCCGAGCATCCGGTTGATGGAGGAACCGACGCGGCCCACCTCGGTGCGGGGGTCGGCATCGGCGTCGGCCACGCGCACGCCCAGCGCGACCTCGCCCCGGTCGAGCGGCATCTGCGACACGGCCGCGGCGGTGGCGGCGACCCGGTCGAGCGGGCGCAACGACAGGCGCACGATCAGCCAGGCCACGAGCCCGGCCAGCGCGGCGCCGAAGAGGGAGATGAGCAGCACGATGAGCACCTGTTGCGAGACCGTGGCGTCGACCTCGTCGAGGGGCAGGCCGAAGATGTAGTCGCCGTAGGGCGTGGGCACCACGACCATGCGGTAGTCGCCGAACTCGCCGCCGAGGCTGACGGTGCGCGGGCGCTCGATCTGGATGACGCCGTCGTAACCGGGCGTGCCGGTCGACGCCGCATCGACCTCGGCGGCATAGGCGGCGAGCGCCCGGCCTTGGGCGGCCGGCAGCGTGTAGGCCGCGCCGTGCGCCACGTAGCCGGCGTCGATGAGCGAGCCGTTGCGGTAGATGGCGCCGATGAAACCCTGCGAATAGCCGGGGCGCTGGATGAAACCGGGGGGCGTGGAGTAGGTATCGGAGTTCGTCGAGCCCGTTCCGGGTTCGGAGCCGGACGATGTCGCACCGCCGCGGCTCACGACCTCGCGCAGCTGGTTGTCGACGCCCGCGATCAGAAGGGACTGGGTCGAGAGCACGGTGGCGAAGCCCACGATCAAGCTGGCGATGGCGAGCAGCGCGATGACCGCGACCGTGAGCTGGCGGCGCAGGGTCCAGGGCAGGCCGAGTGCGCGGCGCCAGAAAGCGGGGCGCGTAGCCGTCGCCTCGCCGGGTTCGCCCGACGGCGCCCGTCGCGCAGACGCATCGGCCGTCGTGGGCGCGTCAGGGCGAGGCGGGGGCGGCGACGCGGGCGTCGCGGGGGGCGTTGTCACGCGCCATCCGCCGGTTTGATCATGTAGCCGACGCCGCGGATGGTGTGGATCATGGCGGGGCGCCCGGCGTCGATCTTCTTACGCAGATAGGAGATGTAGATCTCGACGACGCTGGCCTTGCCGCCGAAGTCGTAGCTCCACACCCGGTCGAGGATCTGGCTCTTCGAGAGCACGCGGCGCGGGTTGCGCATCAGGTAGCGCAGCAGCTCGAACTCGGTGGCCGTCAGCTCGATGGCGGTGCCGTCGCGGTAGACCTCGTGGCTGTCCTCGTTGAGGGTGAGGTCGCCGACCTGCACGGTGGGGCCGTCGTTGTCCACGGCGAGAAGGGTCGACCGGCGGATCAGGCCGCGCAGGCGCGCGACGAGTTCCTCGAGGCTGAACGGCTTGGTGACATAGTCGTCGCCGCCCGCGGTGAGCCCCGCGATGCGGTCGTCGAGGGAGTCCTTGGCCGTGAGGAAGAGCACGGGCATGTCGTCGCCGTTGGCGCGCAGGCGACTGAGGATCTGCAGGCCATCGAGGTCGGGCAGCATGATGTCGAGCACGACGGCGTCGGGGCGGAAATCGCGCGCGGCGGCGAGCGCGGCCTGACCGGTGGCGGCGGTGCGCACCTCCCAGCCCTCGTAGCGCAGGGCCATCTTGAGCAGATCGGTGAGGGTGGCCTCGTCGTCGACGACGAGCACGCGCACGGGTGACCCGTCGGCGCGGGTGAGGGCGGTGCGGTGGGCGCTCGAAGCGAAGGGTGTGTTACTCACATTTCTCAGTATGGACATGTTCCTATGAGCGGTCTATGAACCAACCGGATGCTCGCCCACATAGAAAGTGCATAGGGATCGGCGTGGTCGGCCATAGGCAGCCTCCCTACCTTCTGGACTGCGGCACCTCGGCCGCCCCTACGTCAGAAGGAACCCTCATGTTCGGCACCTATCTTCGGCGCGAGCTGATCGGCAGAAGAAAACAGACCATCATCATCGCCATCGGCATGGCCCTCGCGATCGCGCTCGTGATCATCGTCAACTCGGTCTCGGCCGGGGTGAGGAACGCTCAGACGACGGTGTTGCAATCCGTCTACGGCGTGGGCACCGACATCACCGTGAGCCAGGCCGCGACTCCCCCGACCGAGGGCGGCACCGACGGGCCCGGCCAGCGCTTCGACTTCGGGGCGGATGCGGGGGCCACCACCGACGGATCGACGACGGTCGCGACATCCCGCCTCGAGGCCGGCCGCGGCACCACCACCTTCGCCGCCTCGGACCTCGACAAGGTCACCGCCCTGCAGGGGGTCTCCGGTGCCGCCGGAACCCTCGCGCTGACGAACACGACGTTCGACGGCGAGCTGCCCGACTTCTCGCAGATGCAGGCGCCCGGCGCGACCGGCTCCGACTCGGGAACGGGCACCGACTCAGGCACAGGCACCGACACGGGCACGGCCCCGCAGGGCGGCGCGGATGGTGCGGGCGGCAGCTCGTTCAACGTGGACTCGTTCACGGTGCTCGGCCTCGACCCCGCAGCAGACGCCGTCGGCCCCCTCTCGGCCGTGACCCTGACGGACGGACGTGGGCTCGAAGCATCCGACACGGGAACCGACAACGCCGTGCTCGACGCGACCTACGCCACGGCCAACGACCTCGCCACGGGTGACACGTTCGACATCGGCGGCACCACGTTCACGGTCGTGGGCATCGTCGGGGCCACGGGCTCGGACGCCGAGACCGCCTCGAACGTCTACATCCCGCTCGACCGCGCGCAGGCCATCTCGGGCCTGACCGACCAGATCTCGACCATCTCGGTGCAGGCATCGTCGTCGACCGAGATCGCCGCGGTGAAGGCCGCGATCGAAAAGGACCTGCCCGACGCGACGGTCTCAACGCAGGAAGACCTCGCCTCGAGCGTGTCGGGCTCCCTGTCGTCGGCCTCGGGCCTGGTCTCGAGCCTCGGCACCTGGCTGTCGATCATCGTGTTGGCCGCGGCGTTCCTCATCGCCATCCTCTTCACCATCTCGGGGGTCTCTCGCCGCACGCGCGAATTCGGCACGCTCAAGGCCATCGGATGGTCCAACCGCCGCATCGTGGGCCAGGTCGCGGGTGAATCGGTCGTGCAGTCGCTCATCGGCGGAGCCGTCGGTGTGGCCGTCGGACTCCTCGGCGTGGTCGTCGTGAACCTCTTCGCCCCCACGCTCACGGCTTCGGCCAGCGCGTCGGCCGGCGGCGGCATGCCCGGTGGCGCACCCGGTGCGGCGGGTTCGGGCGGCGGTTCGGGCGCGGGCGACGCGGCCGCGAACCTGCCCGCCGGCGGTTTTGGCGGCGGCCAGGCCGCGGCATCCACCACCGATGTCGTGTTGAACGCGCCCGTCACGCCCCTCATCATCGTGATCGCCGTGGCCCTGGCAGTGGTCGGTGGCCTACTCGCCGGCGCGATCGGCGGATGGCGCGCCTCACGCCTGCGCCCCGCCGAGGCCCTGCGCTCGGTCGGTTAGGCCGCACGCCCCTCCCTCTTATGACTTCTCCGAAACGAACCCCCCAGGAGCATCCGATGTACACCCTCACCTCCCTGACCAAGACCTACTCGCAACCCAAACGCACCGTCACGGCGCTGAACGGCGTCGACCTCACCATCCCCGACGGCCAGCTCGTCGCCATCCAAGGCCCGACGGGCGGCGGCAAGTCGACCCTGCTGCAGATGCTCGGGGCGCTCGACCGGCCCACCTCCGGCTCGATCGCGCTGCGGGGCGACGACCTGTCGACGCTCGGCGAGGCCAAACTCGCCACCATCCGCGCATCCGAGATCGGCTTCGTCTTCCAGGGGTTCAACCTCATCCCCACCCTCACGGCGCTTGAGAACGTCGAGATGGCGCTCGTGCCGGCGGGGGTCTCGGCACAGGAGCGTGTGCACCGGGCCACCCAGGCGCTCGAATCGGTGGGCCTCGGCGAGCGCGCCACGCACCTGCCCAACGAGCTCTCGGGCGGCCAGCAGCAGCGCGTGGCGATCGCCCGCGCGCTGGTCAAGAACCCGAAGGTCCTTCTCGCCGACGAGCCGACGGGCAACCTCGACGAGCAGACGCGCGACGAGATCATGGACCTGCTGGAGGGGCTCTGGCGCGACCAGAACCTCACGGTCGTCATCGTCACGCACGACTCGGCGGTGGCCAAACGCGCCGAGCGGCGACTGCGCATCGCGAACGGCACGATCAGCGAGCTGGCCTGAAAACGAGGAAAATACCCGATCGGATGCTGAGAACCCCTACGATGTTGGATGCCCACCGTGGGCGCTCTGCCACCTCCCTGAAAGGGACACCATGACAAACGCTCCCCAGTACCAGCCCGCCCCCGGCCAGCAGGCCACGCCCGCCGACTACCCCGGCAAGACGTTGGGCCTCGTCGGCTTCATCCTCAGCATCGTCGTGCCGGTCGTCGGCCTCATCCTGAGCCTCGTCGCCCGCTCGCAGTCGAAGAGCGCCGGCTTCGAGAACAAGTGGGCCAAGATCGGCATCATCGTCGGCATCATCCTGACGATCCTCGGCATCATCGCCTTCATCATCAACATGGCGGTTCTGCTGCCCATGCTGCAGCAGTACTAAACCGCGACAGCACCACCAGCACGACATAACGAACAGGGCGGTACTCCGGCGACGAGGTGCCGCCCTTCGTCATGCGCCCGGCGGCCGACCCGCGAGCGGTGGGTAGTCCTGCCCCTGGCGGCCCGGTAGCCATCCGTGTTTAGAGTGGGTTGGACGAGCCGACCCCGGCCCCCTTCACCGCCCCAGGAGGCGCCGTGCATTCTCCGCTTCCCGCGCCGCAAACACCGCCGGCGCCCGAGCGCCCATCCGTTGTTCGCGCCACTCCGACACCGTCCATCCCCGCCGCGCCCGCGGCATCCCGTCGCCTGCCCTTTCCCGGCTGGCCGCTGTGGCTCATCTTCGGGCTCGGCATCTTCCCGAGCCTTCTCGCGCTGCTCGTGCTCGGCCTCGCCAAGGACGCGTCCATCGACGTAGCCGCCCGGCAGGCACCCCTCGTCGACCGCACCATCGTCGTCACCGGCACGCTCGACTCGATCGACACCACCTCGGGCATGCCGAACGTGACGGGCTACTACACACTCGAGGTGCCGGCCGAGGCTGAGGGCGGAACGCCCATCGAGCTCACGGCGCGCGGCGGCACGAACTGGGGTTTCCCGCCGTCGAAAGACTTTCCCGAGCAGATGTCGTTCCTGGTCGAGCGGGGCGCCGACCCGACGGTCGTGGACAGCGGCCGCCTCGGCAGCCTCGAGCCAGTCACCGCGGCGAGCGAGCGCGGAGACCGAATGGATGTCGTCATCGCCGTCGCCGCGTGGGTGATCTCCATCATCCTCTTCTGGGTGTGCGCACTCGGCCTGCCCATCCTCGCGGTCGTGCAAACGGTGCGCCGCCGTCGCGCCCGCGCCGAACGAGCCGTCGCCGCGGGCGGGCACCGCTGGACGCAGCCCTACCCCAAGCGCGGCTGACGCCGACGTCCGGGGCCGTTCGGCGGCCGCGCGTACGAGGTTGCCCGCGACCGGCGACCTCGTGGCACCGTCCTCCGCATGGGTACTCCTCCCCGTGGCCCGCCCGACGCCCCTCCGCTAGGTTCGACACATGACGACCAGCACCACGCCCGCCGCCGACTCTCCCACCGCCGCGACCGCCGCTCGCCGACCGCGTCGCCGCCTGCGCATCGAGCTGTCGCCCCTGCGCTGGACCCAGGTCGGATTGGCGGCCCTCGCGGTGCTGTCGGTGCTCGTGGGCGTCGGCTACATCTTGCCGGCCGTGCCGAACAAGGGGCCAACCTACGAACTACCGGAGTCGTTCACGGCCAAGACCGACGACGGCCGAACCATCACGTTCACGGCCGAGGGCGGCATACGCTTCGGCCTCCTGCGCCAGGACACGTCCCAGGGCTACCGCGCCGACATCCTCGACGTGAAGACGCCGCAACCGTCCTCGACCGAGTTCCCGTTCTCGGACGATTCTTTCGGTCGTAATGATCGCAACGCGATCATGCTCTCGTTCACCCGGATTGCCCAGCGCAGCAGCCAGAAGGGCCCGAACCAGACCCTCACGGAGACTTTCGGTGACGTCGATACGATCTATGTCGCCTCCGAGAGCCTCTTCCCCGGCCGCACCGAGCGCGAGATCAGCGAGCTGCCCAACGCCGCGATGACACTGACGAGCGACCTCGACACGATTCAGAACATCCGATATGCCTATGGCCCCGACGGGAACTCCGACGACGCCAGCGAGTGGTGGGTCACGTTCAACTACGACGCCCTGCAGAAGGCGGGAAAGACCAACCTGCTCTACCCGCTCGAGTGGTACACCAACCCGCTCTTCCCCGAGCTGCGCCGCATCGCGCCCTGGGTGGCCGGTTACGCGGTCCTCGCGGCGCTGCTCGCGCCGATCCCCTTCGGCATCGCCCGCCGCCTGCGCGAGCGCCGCGACGACAAGGATGCGCCCGCGCGTTAACAATCGGTGACTCCCGGCCCGCCTCGCGCGAGACGGCCGCGCTTCTGCCTAAGATCGCCGAGGGCAGATCACCGGAGGTACGCGTGTCGGCATACGACATCGACGAATACGACGACGTGCGACACGAGCACATCGACGCCGACGCGATCCGGCGACGGCGCGAACCGGATGGCCGGGGCGGATGGATCACGCTCGGCATCGTGCTCATCGCCCTGTTCGTCACCATCCGCGTGGTCGCACAGGCGGCCAACATCGAGATCGGCGAGCCGCTCCGTGACTTCTTCACGCTGTCGATCAGCGTGGTCGTCGAGTCGCTGCCGTTCGTGTTCCTCGGCATCCTGCTGTCGATCTTCGTGCAGATCTGGTTGCCCGAGAACTTCCTGCTGAAGCGGCTGCCCCGCAACCCGTTCTTCCGGCGCATGGTGTTGTCGCTGCTCGGCGTGCTCTTTCCCGTCTGCGAATGCGGCAACATGCCGCTCGCGCGCGGCCTCATGTTGAAGGGCCTGTCGACGGCCGACGCCATCACGTTCCTGCTCGCGGCGCCCATTCTCAACCCGATCACGATCGTCACGACCTATCAGGCGTTCGGGTGGAACGACGGCATCCTCATCTCGCGCATCATCGGCGGCTTCGTGATCGCCAACCTGGTGGGCATGCTGATCAGCCGGCACCCGAAGCCCGATTCGCTCATCACGCCGGGGTTCCAGGCCGCGTGCGCCAACCAGGGTCACGGGCACGATCAGGGCCGCCGCACCACCCGCAGCGTGCGCGCCTTCGCCGAGGAAAGCTCGGCCATGCTGCCGGCGCTGTTCATCGGTTCGGCCATCGCGGGCGCCATCCAGGTGGGCATTCCTCGAGACCTCCTCGTGGCGCTCGGCTCGAACCCCATGCTCTCGGTCATCGCCCTCGTGCTGCTGGCCTTCGTGATCTCCATCTGCGCCAACGTCGACGCTTTCTTCATCCTGTCGTTCGGCGCCTCCTTCATGCCCGGCGGAATCGTCGCGTTCCTCGTGTTCGGCCCCATGATCGACATCAAGATGCTCACCCTCATGCGCACGACCTATACGACGCGCGCGCTCGTCCTCATCACGGCCCTCGTCGCGGCGGGCGCCATCATCCTCGGCCTGGCGGTGAACCTCCTTGCATGACAACTTCCTCCGACGCTGGGTCGGACCGGTGCTCGCCCTCATCGGAATCGTCGCCATGCTGTGGCTCGGGCTGACGGGCAAACTCGAGCTCTACATCCATCCGCGCTATGTCGTGTTCACCGTCGTCATGGCGGTCATCGGGCTGGTCTTCACACTCGCGTCGTTCGTCATGGCGCCGCAGTGGCGTGACAAGCACACCCACGACGAGGATGCTGCACCCGGCACCCTTGGCCAGAATCCCGCGTCCCCCACACTCACGACGTCGGCCCCGGATGGCTCAGCACACGCGGCGTCGTCGGGAGCGCCCGGCACAGCGTCGAGACGCTCCCGTCGTGCTGACCGCGGAGCTCGAGCCGGCGCCGCCCGAAGCGGACGCGCCCGTCGCGTCGCCAAGGCCACGGCCCTGCAGCTGAGCGCCGCCGCCATCATCGTGGCTGCGATCTTCGCCATGCTGGTGCTGCCCCCGGCCCCCCTCTCCCTCTCGGCCGCCGAGCAGCGCAGCGTCAACAGCTCGGTCGGCAGCGCACCCGTCGCCCCCATCAGCGACGAGCAGCTGGCCAGCATCGACACCTCCACCTTCACGGTGAAAGAGTGGACGACCTATCTCAACATGGGCGTCAGCGCCGAGTTCCTGGCCGAGAACCCCGTCGATGTCACGGGATTCGTGAGCGCCGACACCAACGACCCCGACAACGTGTTCTTCGTGACGCGTTTCTCGATCACCTGCTGCGCCGTGGACGCGAGTCCCTTGGGCCTCGCGGTCTACCACCCGAACTGGCAGAACGAGCTCACCGAGGGTAAATGGGTGCGCGTGCGCGGCGGCATCGTGCCCAACCCGAGCGCGTTCAGCACCGAGACCTATTCGGTCGTGCCGACCGATGTCGAGCCCGCCGACGACGCGACGGAACCGTATGTCTTCTAGGACGCCGGCCGAGCGCTACCGACGCCTCGTCATCGCCACCTTCAGCGTGCTCGCCCTGCTGCTCGGCGGCCTGACCCTCGCCAACTTCGGCCTCGCCCCCGCCCTCGAGCAGGCGCGCTTCGACGCCACGACGCTCACGCAGTCGCGCGGCCAGACGGTCGAGTTCCAGGCCAACCAACCGCTCGCGGAGGCGGGAAAGATCACGGTGAAACCCGAGACCGCCTTCACCACCTCGCTCGACGACCGCACCCTCGTCGTCACCTTCCCCGAGCCGCTCCTCTCCGATACCGACTACACGATCACGGCAACGGATGTCGGGGGCTCGCAGACGTTCGGTCGCGCCCGGTTCGAGACCTCCTTCAGCACGCCGGGCTCCGAGATCCTCACGCTCATCGACGGCGCAAGCGCCCTCGGCGACGGCACTGGCACCGGTACCGGCCGCGACACCATCCGGCGCACGCTCCTGACCGACGCCTCGCACGAGGACATCCTCGAGGCTGACAGCATCGACGAGTTCGTCAGCACGGGGCAACTCGTCATCGCCGCCGTGACGAGCGACTCGGGCATCCGCTCGCTCATCGTGCACCGCCTGCGCGACGGTTACGAGGAGCGCGTGCGCCTGCCGGCCGGGTCGAGCGCCGTGCAGCTTCGGTCCTCGCCCACCACCAACCTGTTCGGTTTCGTGCAACGCACGCCGGGCGCGAGCGACACCCTCACCCTCTACGACACCACCGATCTGACGCAGCCTCAGTATGTCTTGGGCGCGACCGAGGGCATCCCCGAAAGCATGCTCGAGTGGCGTTTCGTGCCCAACACGTCGCAGCTCATCGTGCAATCGGACAAGCAGGCGCTCAGCCTGATCGACCCGGCCGGCGCCCAGCCGCCCCTGCCACTCGGTTTGCACGCCGACATCCGCGCGTTCATCCCCGGCACGCTGTCGTTCGCGGTCTCCGACCCCACGGGCGGCTCGATCGTGAACCTGCAGACGGGTGAGACCACGCCCCTCGAGGCCATCGCCAACCCGGATGCCGCGGGCGAACCCGACCGTCTCGCCGTCGTCTCGGTGCCCGAGGGTGGCGGCCCGGCCAGCCTCGTCGAGTCGCGCGTCGTGCGCGACCCCGCCACCTTCGCCGACCTGCGCTACGCCGTCTACAGCCTCACTCCCGACGGCGCGCGCATGCTCTACGACCGCCCCGCGTCGAGCGGCGAGGTGCGCTCCCTGTGCCTCTCCGACAACGGGCAGTACCTGGCCATCGACGTGCGCCCCAACATCGGGGATGCCGACACCGCCGCCTCCGAGGCCGCCACCGCCCCCGGTGCCCAAACCCTCATCACCGACCTGCGCACACAGAAGGACGTCGGCGTCGTCGAGGGCGCCTCCGCCGACTGGTGCCTCTGAGGTTCTGTATCGTGAAGACGTTGCGCGGGCGACACGACGACGAGCGGATGCGGAGATGAGCATGACGGTGGCGCAAGATCTGACACGCCGACAGGCCATCGCCGAGTATCAGATCCTCGACCAGCCACCCGAGCCCGATCTGCTGGGGCTTGTGCAGCTCGCCGCCACCGTGTGCGGCGTGCCGACCGCCGTCATCAACATCATCGACGATCGCTCGCAGCACCAGATCGCGGCGATCGGCATCCAGGCCTCGACCTGTTCCCGCGAGGACTCGATGTGCGCGGCCGTGTTGCAGAACCCGGGCCTCGTGGTCGTGCCCGACGCGAGAGACGACGATCGTTTCGCGAACAATCCTTTCGTCACGGGCGTCATCGGCAACACGCGCTTCTATGCATCCAGCCCGCTCATCACCCCGCAGGGCGTGCCCATCGGCACCATCTGCATCTTCGATGAGCAGACGGGCGATCTCACCCCCGAGCGCCGCGACTCGCTCAACCTCATCGCGCACCAGGTGATCGACGTGCTCGAGCTGCGCCGCATCGCCACCGAGTTGAACCGGTCGAACGAACAGCTCGAACGGTTCGCCGCTCAGGTGAGCCACGACCTGAAGAACCCGCTCATGGCCGTCTCGGGGTTCATCGAGCTCGCCGCCGACAGCCCCGAGATGGCCGATGCCCCGCAGGCCACCGAGTCTCTCGCGCGCGCCGAATCGGCGGCCACCCGCATGGGCACTATGATCGGCGACCTGCTCGACTACGCCCGCGCGGGCGGCGCTCGCCCCCGCCAGGACGATGTCGACGTGCAGCACATCGTGCGGGCTGTTGTCGACGACCTGTCCCCGGCCATCGCCGCGGCGGGTGCGCGCATCGAGGTGGATGCGGCGATCCGGCTCACGGGCGACGCGACGCTCTTGCGCGCCCTCGTGCAGAACCTCGTGGCCAACGCCATCAAGTTCACCAGCGCCTCGGGGATCCAGCCTCACATCGTGGTCGCTGCCGAAACACTTGTCGGCGGCTGGCGACTGTCGGTCGACGACAATGGCCCGGGTGTCGCCCCGGAGGATCGCGAACGCGTCTTCGGCCTCATGGATCGCGGCGCCTCGGACGACGTGCCCGGCCTCGGCATCGGCCTCTCGACGTGTCAGCGCATCGTGGAGGCACACGGCGGCTCGATCGGCATCGGCGAGTCGGCCCTCGGCGGCGCGAGCGTCTGGGTCGTGCTGCCGCGGCCCGGCATCGCCTCGCGCCCGACCGACGCCATCACCCCCGAAACCACACCGCCACCCTCAGTCTGAGCCGATCCGGCTGTACTACGGTGGCGGGGTGGATGCCGCAGCCAAACTCGTCGACCTCGCCCGCACCCTGGGCGCCTCCGAGCCCGATCCGCGGCGTTTCTTGGCCGAACTCGGCCGCCGCGGAGCCGGCGTCAGGCGCGGCCCGCTCTGGTTCCTCGACGCGGGTCGCGGTGGCCGCAACACCATCTCGGGCACGGGCGTGAAGCCCGAGTTCGACGACGGCACCCGCGGGCAGATCCGGCACTTCACGGGCACGGCGGCCACGGTGGCGCGCATCGGTGCCCGCGCCACACGCTGGGCCACGCTGCACATCTTGCGCGACGGCCCCGACACCGCCGACGGTCGCCTCAGTGAGGCG
Source organism: Okibacterium fritillariae (assembly GCF_052783725.1). Lineage (NCBI taxonomy): Bacteria > Bacillati > Actinomycetota > Actinomycetes > Micrococcales > Microbacteriaceae > Okibacterium > Okibacterium fritillariae. The sequence goes on along the minus strand of NZ_CP199917.1, from coordinate 779,615 downwards.
GCCATCGCGTTCGCCGAGGTACTGCTCTCCGGCGAACTGGCGACGCGCGACGCGGGCGAGTGGATCGCGCGCAACATCGCCGCCTGACCGGCTTTTCGGGCATGGGAATATCCCGGGCACTCGTCTGCTTATGGATAGTTGACCAAAGTCCACTAGATGGTTATAGTTGACCTTTATCAACGACATGGCGCAGCGTCGGGCCAGCAACCACACACGTTTCCTCTGGAGCATCCACTCATGACCACCGCATCAACCGAGGCGCCGCCCGCCCCGAAGATGACGCACCGCCAGGTGCTCGAAGCCCTCTCGGGCCTCCTGCTCGGCATGTTCGTCGCCATCCTCGCCGGCACCGTCGTCTCGACCTCGCTTCCCCGCATCGTCTCCGACCTCAACGGCGACCAGACCGCCTACACCTGGGTCGTCACCGGCACCCTGCTCGCGACCACGGTCTCGACGCCCATCTGGGGCAAGCTCGCCGACCTCTTCAACCGCAAGCTGCTCATCCAGCTCTCGCTCGTCATCTTCGTGATCGGCTCGGCCCTCGCCGGCTTCTCGCAAGACACCAACACGCTCATCATCTTCCGCGTGCTGCAGGGTCTCGGCGCCGGTGGCCTCACCGCCCTCAGCCAGATCATCATGGCCGACATCATCAGCCCGCGTGAACGCGGCCGCTACATGGGTCTCTTCGGCGGCGTCATGGCCGTCGGCACCGTCGGTGGCCCGCTCATCGGTGGTCTGCTGACCGACGGCTTCGGCTGGCGCTGGAACTTCTTCGTGGCCCTGCCCGTCGCGATCGTCGCCATCATCCTTCTGCAGAAGACGCTGCACCTGCCCAAGGTCGTCAAGCGCGTCGTCTCGATCGACTACCTCGGTGCCATCCTCATCGCCGGCGGCGTCTCGCTGCTGCTGATCTGGGTCTCGATGGCCGGAAACCAGTTCGACTGGTGGAGCACCACCACGGCCTGGATGGTCGGAGGCGCCGTCGTCGCCCTCGTGCTCGCCGTCATCGTCGAGCTGCGCGCCAAGGAGCCCATCCTGCCGATGAGCCTCTTCAAGAACCGCACCTTCACCCTCGCCGTCATCGCCTCGATCTCGGTCGGTGTGGCCATGTTCGGCACCTCGGTCTACCTCGCGCAGTACATGCAGCTCGCTCGCGGCGCCTCGCCCACCGAGTCGGGTCTTCTCACGCTACCCATGATCGCCGGCCTGCTGCTCTCGTCGACCATCATCGGAAACATCATCAGCCGCACGGGCGTGTGGAAGCCGTACATGATCGGCGGCTCGATCGCCCTCGCCATCGGCCTAGGCCTCATGGGCACCATCCACTACGACACCAACTACGTGCTCGTCTCGGTGTACATGCTGATCCTCGGCGCCGGCGTCGGTGCCGTCATGCAGAACCTGGTGCTCGTCGTGCAGAACGCCGTGCAGCCCAACGAATTGGGTGCCTCGAGCGCCGGCGTCGCCTTCTTCCGCAGCCTCGGCGGCACGGTCGGCGTCTCGGTGATGGGTGCCATCCTGGCCACCCGCGTCTCCGACTCGCTCGCGGCCAGCACGGCGCAGCTGCAGACCGCCCTGTCGAAGCTCGGTGCCGAGGGCGCCAAGATCGGCGAGGCGCTCGCCTCCGGAACCATCCCCAAGGTGTCGACGCTGCCCGATTCGGTGCGCCCCATCATCGAGTCGGCCTACGGCGACGGCGTGGCTCACGTCTTCCTGCTGGCCGCCCCGCTGGCCCTCGTCACGATCCTCGCGATCGTCTTCCTGCCGAACCTCAGCCTCGGCACGAAGACGGCCCTCGAGCGTCGCGAAGAGACCCGCCTGCAGGAGTCGGAGGAGCGCGTGTTCGAGACGGCCATCGCCTCGATCGACGGCGCACCCACCGGTTCGATCGGCGTGGTCCGCGACGGCGAGAAGCGGGATGCCTCGGCCACCGCATCCGACGACAGCGCGCGTCGCTCGGGCGAATAGCACCATGAACCAGGCACCCGACGCCCCGCACGACCCCGCCGTCGACCAGTCCATCGCCCGGGTGGAGGAGCAGTTCGGATTGCTCATCAACCGGGTGAAGGCGTCGATGCGGGACCGTGCGGAGCGGGTCTACCCCGGCCTGCAGCCGGTCGGGTACAAGGTTCTCTCCACGGTGGTCCGGGCGGGGCGCCTGCAATCGGGCGCCCTCTCCGAGATGCTCATGACCGATAAGAGCATCATCAGCCGCACGGTCAAATACCTCGAACAGGTCGGGCTCATCACGCGTGAGCCCGACCCGCTCGACGGGCGCTCGAGCTACGTCGTGCCCACGGCCATAGCGGTCGAACGCATGGACGCCGTGCGCCTCGACGACCAGGAAATGCTGTACGACCGCCTGCGCGGCTGGGATTCCGGCGACGTCGAGCGGCTCGCCACCCTGCTGCACATGCTCAACGAGTCGGTGCCGCTCGGCGGTTCCGCGGCCTCCCGCGAGCTGGCGCGCGAGGTGGATTCGGCACCGGAGTCGGAAGCGGTCGGCAGCCGGTAGCCGGTAGCCGGTAGCCGCCGACCACTCGTCGACAGCCACTCGTCGACAGTCGCTCGCCGGCAGACGCTCGTCGCCAGCCACTCGTCGACAGCCACTCGTCGGCAGCGCTCGTCGTCAGCCGGTATCGGCTAGCCGCGCTTCAGCGGCAGCGCGGCCTGACGGCTCAGCCAGCGCACGAGCGTCTCGAGCGGGCCCGATCGCCCCAGAAGCGTCAGCACCAGTCCGATCGCGAGCGCCCCGGCCACGTGCATCAGCCACAGCTGCGGGCTCGACACCAGCCAGAGGTACTCCTCGCCGGCCGAGAACCGGTCGCCGGGAATCGACGAGTCCATCACGGTCTTCGCCACAATGTGGGCGCAGTACACGGTGAGCGGAGCGGCCCCCGCGGCGGCCACGGGAGCCAGCAGCTTCGCGCCGGCGCCCCGCACGACGAGCCCGATCATCAGGCACACCGCAATGGCGATGAGCGACGTGCCGGTCGTGAGCGCCAGGTCGAGCGTGGCCCCGGAGTGCACGAGCGACGACGCGAGCCACCACGGGCTGTCGAGCGGAACCAAACCGAAGCCCGACCCCTCCGCCATGCTCTGCGCCTCGATCCGCCCCATGACGCCGGGCGTGTACATGTCACCCCGGGCGATGGCGTCGAGGCCCCCGAGCGGCCCGAGCGCGAGCTGCGAGAGCCCCCACCCGGCCACGGCAAGCACGGCACCCGCGATGAGCGTGCGCAGAGCAACCCTCATGAGCGGTCGGATGTCGCGGGCCACCGCATCACGCGGGCCCGACGCATCCATGGCCCGGGTGATCAATCGGCCGACGCCCATGCCCACGAGCACGTACACGATCCAGGTGAGCACGGGGTAGACGCCCGTGACGAAGAGGTCGCGCACGAGATCGGGGTCGGTAACACTCTGCCACGACGGATTCTCGAAGGTCGACTCGACCCCCCACGCGGTGCGCAGGCCGAACGAGACGACGGGCCAGACCAGGGCCCACACGGCCGCGATGCCGAAGAGCGCCCGCACGGGCAGGCGCAGGAACGGAATGGCGAGCCAGAACGTGACGCCGTAGTAGACGAGGATGATCGCGATGCCGCTGTCGAGCAGGCCGAGTGTGAGCCCGATGAGCGCGATCACGAAGCCGCGCATGAGGAGCGCTCGACTCGCGGCGCCGAAGCCGGTGCCCGCACGCGCCCGCACACTCGCGACGTTGGAGGGGTCGGCGAACAGTGCGCTCGCGCGTCCGCCGGCGGAATCGCGGGTCGGAACCTCACCCGTCAGATAGCGGCGGGTCGACAGGGCGATCCCGATGCCCGCGAGCACGGCGAACAGCGCCGCCGCCCGCCCCTGCACGAAGATGTGGATGAGGGTGGCATCGCCGTCGGGAAACTCGGTGTTCCACACGTGAGCGGCCATCATCCCGGCGAGTGCCAGAAAACGCGCTAGGTCGATACCGATCAACCGTCCGCCGCGCAGCCGCCGGTCGAGCCGCTGCGAGCGCGTCAGGCGCGGCCTGGTGCGAGCGCGGGGTGGAGCCCCCGCATCCACATCGGTCACGCGTCTCGCCAGCTGTGCTGCGGGTCGAAGCCCAGCACACGGCGGGCCTTGTCGATCGAGAGCAGGGTGTCGTTCGCGCCGAGCTCGTCGAGGTCGCGCGCCAGCGGCACGCCGGGGAACACCTCGGCGACGAGCTCGGTATTGGGCCGCGACATCACGGTGTCGGCGGCCGCGATGATGAACCGGTCGAACCCGGTCGTCTGCCACGCCAGGGCCTTTTCGATCGCCTGCGCTCCGTCGCGCGCGTCGATGTAGCCCCACAGGTTCCACTTGCGCAGGGTCGCATCGGTGTCGAACGAGGGGAACTCGGCATAGTCCTCGGGCGCCATCACGTTCGAGAAGCGCAGACCCACGATCTTGAGGTCGCCATGCCAGCGGGTCAGCTCGATGGCCATCTGCTCTTCGAGGTGCTTGACGAGCGAGTAGGTGCTCTCGGGCCGCGCCGCATATTCCTCGTCGACGGGGATGTAGGGCGGCGGGGTGTCGAACGGCAACCCCAACACGGTTTCACTCGACGCATACACGACATTGCGGATGCCGGCACGGATCGCCCCGTGGAACACGTTGTACGTGGACAGCATGTTGTTGTGGAACGTGGCCACATCGCTCGCCAGCCCGGGCGCGGGTATGGCCGCGAGATGCACTACGGCGTCGAAGCCGCCGATTTTGTCATCGATGCCCCCGAGCGCATCCACCACCTGGCCGTAATCGCGCAGGTCGACCCGCGTGAACAGCGGCCCACGCTCCCCCGCCTGGTCGAGGTTGACGACCTCGTTGCCGCTCTCGACGAGGGCCGCGACGACCGCGCGACCCAACTTTCCCGACCCACCGGTCACCGCAATACGCATGGCATCTATTCTGACCCGTGATCGGCCGAGCGCCTAGGTCCACCCGCGAGTCGAGCCAGCCAGGAGATAAGACTCTCGAGGGGCCCTCGACGCTGCAAAGCCCACAGCAAGAGCCCGACGAACAGCGCACCGGCGATGTGCAATAACCATATGGGTAGGCTGGACACCATCCATCGTTCACCCACGTCGGCTACTCCGTCCGCAAAGATCGCGTTCACCGTCAGGCTCTGGACGACGACGTGCAGGCTATAGATCGTCAGAGGGGCGGCACCCGCCGCCAGCACCGGTGCCAGCATGGCGACACCGCGGTGCCGCAGCCTGGTTCCGATGAGCAACCCGATACCGATGACGACCAGCGCCGACCCACCCGTGTGAAACAGATCGAGCGTCGCACCGGAGTGGGCAACCGAGGATGCAAGGAGCCACGGACTCTCGAGCGGCACGACGCCATACGCGGACGCGCTCATGATCACGGCCATCTGCTCCCGGGTCTCACTCGAGGGCAGTTCGCCCTGAGCTGAGATCACGGCGTCGATTCCGCCGAGCGGCCCCATTGCGAGCGCCGAGAGCGCCCAGGCGACGACGGCCATACCGGCCCCGGCGATCGAGAGTCGTCCGGCGAGCGCTCGAATGTCCGGCGAACCGCGCGACGAATCTGCGTCTCTGGTATCGAGCACCAACCGCCCCACGGCCATCCCCGCGACCACGTAGACGAACCACGTCGCCACCGGATACACCCCAGTCAGCAGCACGTCGACTGCCACCATCGGGTCGGTCAAGCCGATCCAGGACGGATTCCCGCCGTAGGGCCCGATGAGCGACCACGTCGAGCGCGCCCAGAACGACAAGAGAGGCGACACGATGGCCCCGAGGACCGCAATGACCGCCAGCGTTACAGAACCGAGGCGCAACAGCGGAATCATCACGCAAAACAACACGCCATAGGACACAAGGATGATTGCGACCTGCGTGGAAAGGAGGCCGAGAGTCAATCCGACAACAGCTACCGCCGCACCCCGAACGAAAAGGGCCCGCGCGGCAGCTGCATGGCCGCGGTGGCCGCATCGCGCGCTTTCGCCACGCCCTCGACCAAGGTATCGCTTCGACGAAAGGACTATTCCTACGCCCGCGAGTACCGCGAAAAGCGCGGCCGCCCGCCCCTGCACGAGTCCCAGAATCAGGGTGCTCGACCCGTCGGCGGGATCGAGCATCCACACGTGTGCGGCCATCATGCCTATGAGCGCGACGAAACGCGCAAGGTCGAGACCGGCGATGCGGTTGGGTGCGCGGGACAGCGTCACCGGGACCGTCGGCGCGGTCTCGACCGGCGATGGGGTGGGGGCATCCGGCTCTGTGCTCATGCATCCATCGTGGGCGAGCCCGGCCAGTGATCCTGCTAATCCGCTGGACCGTAAAGCGGAGTAGAAGCGAAGTTGGTGAGGTTCATGCGGATCCGCTCGCAAGCCAAGGCGGGATCGTGCGGAAGACACCTACCGGCGCGTTCCCGCAGCTCGAACGCCGACAGGCTGAACAGATCGATGAGGATTTGCTTCACACCGCGTGTCGAAGCGCGCCTGTCTCCGGCCAACTCGCCCCGCGATTCGATGGACCGCGCGCGCCCGGTCGTCTCATCGCCCACGACGAGGGACAATAGATAAGTGAATCCCCTGCTCGCTGGCCGCATCGTCGTCGATGGTGACGACCGCATCGCCTGGCTGCGGGCACGCTCGCGCGGAATCACGGCAACGGATGTCGCAAAACTCAGCACCCCGGCATCCATCCAGTCGGCCGCGACGGCCAAGCTCATGGGCACGGGCTTCGGCGGCAACCGCTACACCGACCACGGCAAGGCGCGCGAACCCGAGATCGCCCGGTGGGTGGCCGCCACGCACGGCATCCAGCCCTCGTCGGCGCTCTTCCACAGTGAATACGAGCGCCGCCACCTGGCCACGCCCGATGGTCTGGCGAGCACCGAAGACGGGCGCGTCATCCTCAGCGAGATCAAGACGACGAACAAGTCGTGGCGCAGCATCCCGCGCCACTACCTGCGCCAGGTCTGGTGGCAGCAATACGTGCTGGGCGCCGAACGCACGCTCGTGGTGTGGGAACAACACAACGATTTCGTGCCCCTCGACGACGAGCCGCTCTGCCGCTGGGTCGACCGCGACGAACGCGAGATCAACACGCTCGTCACCATGGCGAACGCGCTCATCGACGAGCTGCACCGCCGCACGACACGCCCCGCCTGACACCCCGCCTGACACCTCTCGGTGGTCTCCGATGCAGTCTTAGCAGCGCGGTGACGCCCCCGAAACATGCGTGACTCATTGCCCCGTGAGACTGACACCAGCACGGCACACGACCCGAACGGTGCCTCGACCATCCGCAACGACAGAGGGGGTACGATGCGCCAGGCAATGCATGAGTCGTGGCTGACTCACACCGCACCACTACCGATCGAAGAGGTTCCCGAGCGCATGACGGCCGCCGTCATCGACGCCGTCGGGGGCACCGAACAGCTGCACCTCGCCGAGGTCGACACACCCCGCCAGGTGAACTCCGAGTTCATCGTGCGCGTCGTCGCCGCGGGCGTCAATCCGCTCGACGTGAAGACGAGGGCCGGCCGCGGCGTGGCGGCGGGCATCGAGTCCTATCCGGCCGTGCTGGGCATGGACTTCTCGGGTGTCGTCGTGCGATCGCCCTACGAGGCGCATCCGCTGCATCCGGGCACCGAGGTCTATGGCATGGTGTCGTTTCCCCGCTACTCGGGCAGTTATGCGCAGTATGTCTCGGTTCCGAGCCTGTCGCTGGCCCGCAAACCCGTGGCGCTCTCGCATGTCGAGGCCGCCGGCATCCCTGTTGCGGCCCTCACGGCCTGGGGCATGGTGGTCGAGGTCGCCAAGGCGCACGAGGGCCAGCGCATCCTCATCCATGCCGGCTCGGGCGGGGTCGGCCACTTCGCGGTGCAGTTCGCCGCCTATTTCGGCGCTCACGTGATCGCCACGGGTTCGGCCCGCAACGAGGGATGGCTGCACGAACTCGGCGCCAAGGAATTCGTCGACTACGAATCCCAGCGTTTCGAAGACGTGCTCACCGAGGTGGATGTCGTGATCGACCTCGTCGGCAATGTGCACGACGACACGGGCTCACGTTCACTGAAGGTCTTGCGGCACGGCGGACTCATCGTCAACGCCCCGACGGGCAGCTGGCCCACGTTCCTCGACGAGGTCGCCGAGGCGGGGGTGCGCGGCACCACCTACAAGGTCGCGCCCGATGGCAACACCCTGTCCACGGTGTCTCGTCTGCTCGAGTCGGGCGACGTGCGCGTGTTCGTCGACCAGGTCTTCGACCTCTCTCAGGCCTCCGAGGCGCACGCCGCGCTCGAGACGGGTCACACACGCGGCAAGATCGTCCTCCACGTCGCCGACAGCTAGGGGCCGGCGCGACAACCGGCGCCCTCAGGCGGTCACGCCGTCATGCGGTCACGCCGCGAGGCCGGCGCTCACTTCGCGGGTCGCCGTCAGGCTGTCCCCGTGTTGAGCAGTCGATCCCCGAGCTCGCTGCGCAGGTACAACACGCTGTGCCCGTAGCGCGTCGAGGTGACGAGCCCTACGGCCCGCAGTGCCCGCAGGTGCTGGTTCACGGCCGACGTGCTCACGCCGAAGCGCAGGCCGAGTTCGGTCGACGACGCCGGCTCGGCCAGGGCGGTGAGCAGCGCGGCCCGCACCCGTCCGAGCACATTGGTCACGGCATCCGCATCGCCCGTCGGCTGGGCCTCCCACATGGCGCCCTGGCCGCGTGCCGGATACATGACCATGGGCGGCTCGTCGTCCTCGACGGGTGACGACCCGCGCCGCGTGAACATGGTGGGCACGAGCGTGATGCCGAGCCCCGCGGTGGGCAACGTGCGATCGCCGGGCGACATCACGTCGATCGAGAGCACCCCGTCGGCGTAGCTCATCGAATCGCCCAGGTTGTTGAGCATGGCGGCTAGACCGTTCTGCGCGATCTGCCGCCCCCGAAACACGATGTCGGCCTCGAGGATGGTGCGCATGCGCCCCCAGTAGGGCTGAAAACAGCTCTGCCAATAGTGTTCGAGGCCGCGCAGCATCCGCTCGATCGCCCGGTGAGGGTCGCCGGCGAACACGCGCGGAACCGTGCCGTGGACGGCTTCGAGTTGCCGCCGGAACACGGCCGGGTCGATCGCCGCGAGACGGGCGAACTCGTCCTCGATGCGCGTGAGTGGCGAGGCGGGCCGCGGGTTCAGAAAGTCGGGCGTCCACTGCCTCTCGTCGATCAACGCGCTCAGCACCTCGGTGTCGACGTGCTGCCGGGCCTCCTGCGTGTTCCGCAGCCACGGCAGCTGCAGCGGGTAACGGGATGGCTCGTTCAAGGCCCTGAGCGACAGCCCGAGTTCGCAGAGCGGCGAGATGCCGAAGCGCAGCCCCGCGAGCTCGACATCGTCCATGGTGTAGCGCAACATGAAGCACAACGCTACATCACTGCCGGAAGCCACCCCGCCCGTGGGAGAACTGATCCGTGAGCAACATTCCGCCTTCCGCCGAAACCGGCAGCATCCCCCGTCTCGATCCCGCACCTCTCGCCGACCCCACACCCGAGGGCCCCGAGTCATCCCGAGGCCTCTCGGGCCTGCGCCGCCGCCTGCCGGCCGCCCTGCAGAACCCCGTGTTGCGCGTGCTCATCGCCTCCACGTTCGTGCACACCCTCGGCCGCGGAGTCTTCCTCACCGTCACGGTGCTCTACTTCAGCCTCATCGTCGGGCTCAACGCGGCCGAGGTCGCGGTCGTCCTCACGGCCGCGAGTGCCGTCGGAGTGGCGACCTCGTTCTTCGGCGGCTTCCTCGCCGACCGCCTGAGCGCCCGCCTCCTGTCGATCATCGCGGCGGCGGGCTCGGGCCTGGCGCTCATGGCCTACGCCCTGGCCGGCTCCTTCGTCACGACCCTCATCATCGCCTGCCTCGTCGACGGCATGATGAGCGCCGAGCACGCCATCCGCGGAGCCATCATCGCCCGCGCCTTTACGGGCACCGAGCGGGTCTCGGCCCGTGCCATCCTGCGCACCGTCACCAACATCGGCATCGCGGTCGGCTCGGGTGCGGGCGGCATCGCCCTGCTGGTCTCCACCCCCGAGGCCTACCGCTGGACCATGCTCGGTGCGGGCGCCATCACGGCCGCCAGCGCGCTCCTCCTCGCCAAACTGCCCACCACCGTCGACGCGCACCGCCCCTCAGCGGGCGAGACCGCCGAGCGCCTCAGCGGCCTCTCCCCCTGGCGCAACCCGCGCTACCTCGCCTTCACGGGCCTGTCGGGCATCTTCGCCATCCAGTTCGCGGTCTTCGAAATCGGTGTGCCCCTCTGGATCATTCAAGACACGGATGCCCCACCCGCCGTCGTCGCCCTCCTCACCTTCATCAACACCGCGTTGGTGATCGCGTTCCAGATCCCTCTGTCTCGGGGCACCCACGACATGCGTTACGCGGGCCGCGTCTCGTTCGTCGCCGGAATCCTCATGGCGGGTGCCTGCGTGCTCTACTTCACGGCCTCGCTCACCGCCGCCGTCGCAACCGTCGTCGTGCTGCTCGTCGCGCTGGTGCTGCACTCGTTCGCCGAGATCCTGTCGTCGGCCAGTTCGTGGGGCCTGTCATTCGAACTCGCCGACCAGCGCCTGGCGGGCAGCTATCAGGGTGTGTACTCGATGGGTTACTCCCTCGGCACCATGGTGGCCCCGCTCATCGTGACCGGCCTCGCTATCACCCACGGCCTCTGGGGATGGCTCGGCCTCGCCGCCCTCTTCGTCGCCTCCGCCTCGGGCATTACAGCCATCGCGTCACGCGCCGCCTCCCGCCCGCGCTAGCGCGTCGCCGCACCCCGGGACCGGCTGGCGCGGCGACGCCGTGTCCTGGCGTGGCGCCACGGTGCCCTGGCGTGGAGCCACCGTGTTCCGACGTGGGGGCGCGCCCTTAACGCAAGAATGGCCCGCCGAAGCGGGCCATTCTTGTGATGATTCGTCGTGCTAGGTGGTGAAACCTAGACGAGGATGTTCACATCGAGGGGGATGCCGGGGCCGAACGTGGTCGACACCGTGCCCTTCTGGATGTAGCGACCCTTGGAGGACGACGGCTTCAAGCGGACGACCTCTTCGAGGGCGGCGTTGATGTTCTCGTCGAGCTGCTCGGGCGTGAAGCTGGCCTTGCCGACGACGAAGTGCACGTTGGAGTGCTTGTCGACGCGGAACTCGATCTTTCCGCCCTTGATCTCGGTAACGGCCTTGGCGACGTCGGGCGTCACGGTGCCGGTCTTCGGGTTGGGCATGAGGCCACGGGGTCCGAGGACCTTACCGAGACGACCGACCTTGCCCATGAGCTCGGGGGTCGAGACGGCGGAGTCGAAGTTGGTGTAACCCTCGGACACCTTCTGGATGAGCTCGTCGCCACCGACCTCGTCGGCACCGGCTGCGAGAGCGGCTTCGGCGGCCGGACCGGTCGCGAAGACGATGACGCGGGCGGTCTTACCCGTGCCGTGGGGCAGGATGACGGTTCCACGAACCATCTGGTCTGCCTTGCGGGGGTCGACACCGAGCTTCAGAGCGACCTCGACGGTGCTGTTGAACTTCGACGAGCCGGTCTCTTTGGCGAGCTCGACGGCTTCGGTGGGCGTGTAGAACTTGTCAGCCTGGATCTTGTCGGCTGCGGCCCGGTAGGCCTTAGACTTCTGTGCCATTTTGTTCTCCCATTCGAGAATGTGGTGTGCCTACGCCGGAACCCGCGGGTTCCTGGTGCAGTCGCGCCTGGCTAGCGCTGCCACGATGTTGAAAAAAGGGTGGACTGCTTAGCCTTCGACGGTGATGCCCATGGAACGGGCGGTGCCGGCGATGATCTTCGAGGCGGCGTCGATGTCGTTGGCGTTCAGGTCGACGAGCTTCGCCTCAGCGATTTCGCGAACCTGGTCCTTGGTGAGCTTGGCAACCTTGACGGTGTGCGGCGTGCCGGAACCCTTGGCGACGCCGGCAGCCTTCTTGATGAGCTCGGCGGCGGGCGGGGTCTTCAGGATGAACGTGAACGAGCGGTCTTCGTAGACCGTGATCTCGACGGGGATGACGTTGCCGCGCTGGGCCTCGGTCGCCGCGTTGTAAGCCTTGCAGAACTCCATGATGTTCACGCCGTGCTGACCCAGGGCCGGGCCGATGGGCGGGGCCGGGTTGGCGGCGCCGGCCTTGATCTGAAGCTTGATCAGACCTGTGACCTTCTTCTTCGGTGCCATGTTTCTTCCTTCTTTCTGAGGTTCGAGCTCCCCGCTAGGGGGCGCTCTCCCACGAGCCGGTTGGTTCGCGGTGGTCTAAAAAATCTGTGGATGCTGCGAGCGGCGTGAGCCGAACCTACAGCTTGGTGACCTGATCGAAGCTGAGCTCGACCGGGGTCTCGCGCTCGAACAGCGACACGAGGACCGTGAGCTTGCCGCTCTCGGGCTTGATCTCGCTGATCGAACCGGGCAGGCCCGCGAACGAACCTTCCTTGATCGTGATGGTCTCGCCGATCTCGAAGTCGACCTCGGCCACGGCGGCGCGCGCCTGGGTCTGGCCGCCCTTCTGGGCGCCTCCCTTGGCGGGTGCCTGCTCCTTGACCTCGACGAGGCTCTTCAACATGTTGAAGGACTCTTCGAAGCGCAGCGGCGTCGGGTTGTGAGCGTTGCCCACGAAGCCCGTGACGCCGGGCGTGTGGCGAACCACGGACCAGCTGTCTTCGTTGAGGTCCATGCGCACGAGCACGTATCCGGGGATGCGCACGCGGGTGACCATCTTGCGCTGGCCGTTCTTGATCTCGACGACATCTTCCATGGGCACTTCGACCTGGTAGATGAAGTCGGCCACGTCGAGCGAGCCCTTGCGCTGCTCGATGTTGGCCTTCACCTTGCGCTCGAAGCCAGCGTAGGAGTGGATGACGAACCACTTGCCGGGCAGCGTGCGCAGCTCGGCGCGGAACGCGTCGTAGGGATCGACGTCGACGTCGGAGGCCTCGGCCTCTTCGCCATCTTCGTCGTCGTCTTCGTCAGCACCGAAGCCGTTGTCTGCGGCGACGTCGGCGACCTGCGCCTCGGCGTCGTCAGCCGACTCGGCGTCGTCGCTCTCGGAAGAGAACAGCTCTTCGCTGAGGCTTTCGGGCGTGAGCGTGATGGGGTCTTCTTCTTCGTCTTCGACGGCCTCGGCGGCAGCCTCTGCCTCGTCGGCGTCGTCGATGTCGAGGGCGTCGTCGACAACGGCGTCGGCCTCGGGGTCGTTGGCCTCGGCCAGCGCGTCGAGAACGGCGTCGAGGTCTACCTCATCGCTTTCGACGTGGATGGCTTCGTGCTCGGCAGCGTCGACGGAGTCTTCGGCGGCGGCGAGGGTCTCGCCCTCCTGCACCTCATCGACTTCGCTCGACTGCTCGGCAGCGGTCGCCCAATCGACGTCGTCGCGATTTCTCTCTGACACTGAATCTCTTCCCTTTACTGTTCCCGGAATTGCGTGGAGGTCATCCGCGGCAACATCTCGGTGTGCATTGCTTGTGTGTTCTGGAACCGCGCCTCTGCGAGGGGCGAGCCGTTCAGAAACGGGGGCCGGATGTCATCATCCGCCCGGCTCCAGACGGTCAGACCCCGGGGGTGCCGAAGGTCAGAAGGACCAGCCAGGAGAACAGCTGGTCGAGCCCGTAAACGATGGCCATCATGATCACGACGAATACCAGCACGACACCGGTGTAGCTCAGCAGCTCTTTACGAGTCGGGGTGACGACCTTCTTCAGCTCGCCGATCACCTGCTTGATGAACAAGATGATGCCCGCGAAGGGTCCACGCTTTTCGGCGCGTTCCCGCTTCGCTGTTGCGACGATTTCCTCGCTGGGTTCGTCGATAACTTTTCGAGCCATCTCGTTTACACCTTTCGTGTGCCGACACTGTCATGCCGACGCGCAGGGCGGACAGGACTTGAACCTGCAACCTGCGGTTTTGGAGACCGCTGCTCTACCAATTGAGCCACCGCCCTATGGAACTCCCGGAGGGAACTCCTTGGCAATCGTAGCGAACCCTGCGCGAATCCGCTCGATCTGAACCCCACCGCCAGCCGCCGACCTCCTGTGAAAAAGGGCAGAGAAAAGCTTGGCAGGATTCAACTGCCGCCCTCCAGTGTAGGGGACGGCTGGCCGTGAGTAAAGCTGGGGCGAGCCCACCGGGCGGGTCGCCGGACCGGTTGCCCGGCCGGGCCTCAGCGGTCGCGCTGTTCGAGCGGCACGACCATGGGGTCGCCCGTCACCGGGTCGGGGATCACGAGGGCACGCAGCCCGAACACGTGGAGCACCAGATCGGCGTCGACGATGTCCGCCGGCGCGCCCTCGGCCACCACACGGCCATCCTTCATGGCGATGAGGTGATCGGCATATCGAAAAGCCAGGTTCAGGTCGTGCAGCACGGCGACGAGTGTGTAGTCGCCCGAGGCATGCAGCGACCGGCACAGGTCGAGCACGTCGAGCTGATGGGCGATGTCGAGGTAGGTGGTGGGCTCGTCGAGCAGCAGTACGGGCGTCTGCTGCGCGAGCACCATGGCGAGCCACACGCGCTGGCGCTGGCCGCCGGACAGTTCGTCGACGCTGCGGCCGGCCAGATGCGTGATGTCGGTGGCGGTCATGGCGCGCTGGACGGCGGCTTCGTCATCCGGAGACCACTGGCGCAACAGGGTCTGGTGGGGAAAACGGCCGCGCGAGACGAGATCGGAGACGCTGATGCCGTCCGGCGCGATCGACGTCTGCGGCAGCAGCCCGAGGCGCCGAGCCACCTCTTTCGAGGAGTATTGGGTGATGGCCTTGCCGTCGAGCACCACGTCGCCCGCCGTCGGCTTGAGCAGACGCGAGAGCGCGCGCAGCAGGGTCGATTTGCCGCACGCATTCGGGCCGATGATGGCCGTGAACGACCGCGGCGGGATGCTGACGCTCAACGCCTGCGAGATGACGCGTCCGTCATAACCCAGCGTCAGGTCGCGCCCGGCCAGCGTTTCGGCATCGATCGCGGAGGCAGCAGTCATGGGGTAAGCCTAGCCTTACCTACTTCGCCGGTCGACATATCGTGGTGCCCGCACGGGCCTCCCCGATAGAGTGTGGCCGTGGCCGAACAACTCAGACTGTCCCAGAAAATCTCGTCGATCGCCGAGTCGGCGACCCTCAAAGTAGACGCGAAGGCGAAGGCCCTGCAGGCCGAAGGTCGCCCCGTCATCAGCTATGCCGCTGGCGAGCCCAATTTCCCCACTCCCGCCTTCATCGTCGAAGCCGCCGAGCGGGCCGTGCGCGATCCGAAGAACCACCGCTACACGCCGGCCGCCGGGCTGCCCGATCTGCGCGAGGCGATCGCGCAGAAGACGGCGCGCGACTCGGGGCTCGAGGCATCCGCCAGCCAGGTCATCGTGACGAACGGCGGCAAGCAGTCGGTCTACCAGGCGTTCCAGGTGCTGCTGAACCCGGGCGACGAGGTCATCGTGCCCACGCCCTATTGGACCACCTACCCTGAGGCCATCGCGCTGGCGGATGGCGTGACGGTCGAGGTCTTCGCGGGTGCCGAGCAGGAGTACCGCGTGACGGTCGAGCAGCTCGAGGCCGCGCGCACCGAGCGCACCAAGGTGCTGCTGTTCGTGTCGCCGTCGAACCCCACGGGCTCGGTGTACAGCGAAGAGGAGACCCGTGCCATCGGCGAGTGGGCCCTCGAGCACGGCATCTGGGTCATCAGCGACGAGATCTACCAGAACCTGACCTACGACGGCGTGCGCGCCGTGTCGATCGTCGAGGCCGTTCCGGGGCTGGCCGATCAGACCATCCTCGTCAACGGCGTGGCCAAGACCTATGCCATGACCGGATGGCGGGTGGGCTGGATGGTGGGGCCCGCCGACGCCATCAAGGCCGCGTCGAACCTGCAGTCGCACCTGTCGAGCAACGTGAACAACATCGCGCAGCGTGCAGCCGTGGCCGCCCTGACGGGCCCGCAGGACGAGGTCGTCGCCATGCGCGACGCCTTCGACGCGCGCCGCCGGGTGATCGTGGCCGAGCTCAACAAGATCGAGGGGTTCCGCACGCCGACCCCGACGGGCGCGTTCTACGTCTACCCCGACGTGACCGAGCTGCTCGGGCGCGAGTGGCATGGCGTGACGCCCCAGACATCCCTCGAATTGGCCGACCTGATGCTCGAACAGGCCGAGGTGGCCGCCGTTCCGGGTGAGGCGTTCGGCCCGAGCGGATATCTGCGCTTCAGCTACGCCCTGGGCGACGACCAGCTGCTCGAGGGCGTCCAGCGCCTGCAGAAGCTCTTCGCGCGGTAGAGCTAGATCTCGACGCCCACCAAGACGGGTTCGGGCTGCAGGATGACCCCGAACTCGGACTGCACGCGCGACTGCACGTAGCGGGCCAGCTCGGCGATCTCGTCGGCGCTCGCGCCGCCACGGTTGGTGAGGGCGAGCGTGTGTTTGCTCGAGATGGCCGCGTGCGATCCGGGCAGCTGGAAGCCGCGGTGCACGCCCGCGTTCTCGATCAACCAGGCGGCGCTGAGCTTCACCTGCGCTTCCCGGGGTGCCGGGCGCTGGATCTGGCCCGTGAATTCGTCGAGCGGGATGACCGTCACCGCATCGTCGTCGGAATCGACGGGCCAGCGCGGGGCTCGCTCGGGCAGCGTGCGGGCGAAGGACTCGGCGACGACGGGGTTGGTGAAGAACGAGCCCGCGCTCCAGGTGTCGGGGTCTGAGGCATCCCACACCATGCCCTTGGAGGTACGCAGGGCCAGCACGGTCTTGCGCACCTGGGCGACCGACAGGCGTTCGCCGAGCTCGACGCCCAGCGAGAAGGCGAGCTGGGCGTAGGCGATGGGCTCACTCTGGCCGCCATTGTCGCGCAGGTCGATCTCGATGCCGAGCACCACGGCGTCGCGCTCGGGTTCGTCGCCCGAGTGCCGCTTGAGCGTGGACGTGCGGTAGCCGAGGCCGAGTTCGGCGGCGGGGACGCGCGTGACCTCGAGGGTGCCGCGGTCGAGCAGGTCGACGGCGACGAGCACCGATTCGAGCTCTTGCCCGTAGGCTCCGATGTTCTGGATGGGCGCGGCCCCACAGGACCCCGGGATGCCGCTCAGCGCTTCGATGCCCGCCCAGCCCTGTTCGACCGCGTGCGCCACGAGGCCGTCCCACGATTCGCCCGCTTCGACGCGCAGCCGCACGATGCCCTCGGGCACGTCGGCGCTGACGCGCTCGATTCCGGATGTCGCGACGCGGATCAGGGTGCCGTCGAAACCGTCGTCCGAGACCAGCGAGTTCGAGCCGCCGCCGATGAGGAGGGGTTCGTCGTGCGCGCGCCACGTGTTGCGCACGGCGTCGACGAGCTGGTCGCGCGTCGTGGCGACGACGGTCGATGCGGCCGGGCCGCCGACGCGGAACGTCGTGTAGGCCGCGATCGGGGTCGGCTTCTGCGAGACGCGGGCGCCGCCCGAAGCTGCGACGGGCGCGGACGCGTGGGACACGGAGGCACCATTGGCACCTGAGGCACCAGAGACACCTGAAACACCAGCCGATGCCGTCGATGGATGGACCGGGCGCGGCGAAGCGGCGTCGACCTGTGTGTCCGGACGCGCGTGGCGGCCTCTCGGACGATCCGTCATCGGGTCACCTCCGCGTTCCGGGTATCAAACGTGCTGGGTATCAAGCGTGCTGAAATCACACGTGCTGGGCGGGCGCGAACGAGACGCGGGCCTGGGCTTTGCCGAGCACCGTCGATCCGTCGACCGACACCGTGAGGTCGATGCGCGCCACGGATGCCTCGGCATCGAGCTGCCCGACCTTCGCCACGACCGTGACCGAGACGCCGACCTCGGGATCGACGACCACGGGACGCGTGAACCGCACCTGGTAGTCGACGACGGCGGCAGGGTCGCCCACCCAGTCGACGACGGGCTGCACTGCGAAGCCCATGGTGAGCATGCCGTGCGCCAAGACGCCAGGCAGACCCACGGAGGCGGCGATGTCGTCGCGGTAGTGGATCGGGTTGAAGTCGCCGGATGCGCCGGCGTAGCGCACGAGCGAATCGCGCGTGAGGCCGAACTCGCGCTCGGCGACGACGTCTCCGACGGTCAGCGTGGCGAAATCGATCGTGGTGCTCATGCGTCTCCCCTGACGACGAGAGTGGAGATGGCCGTGACGACGTGCGCGCCCCCGGCATCGACGATGTCGGATGAAGCCGTGACCATCGAGTTGCCGCCGAGCGACTTGACGCTCGTGACCGTCAGCGTGGCCGTGAGCTCGTCGCCCGCGACGATGGGCCGCGTGTAGCTGAAGCGCTGCTCACCATGCACGACCCGGCTGAAGTCGATGCCCGCCGTCTCGTCGGCGAGGAGCTGGGCCAGAGTGGCCTCCTGCACGACCACCGGGAAGGTAGGCGGGGCCACCACGTCGGCGTGCCCGGCGGCGCGGGCGGCCTCGGGGTCGAGGTTGATGGGGTTGGTGGCGAAGACGGCGCGCGCGAACTCGCGCACCTTCTCGCGGCCCACGAGATAGGGGGCCGTCGGGGGGAACTCTTTCCCCTGGATGTCGGGATTCACAGTCACCCGCCCAGCCTACCGGGCGGCCCGCGACGACCGGATGGCCCGCACGGTCAGCTGAATGCCGACCGCGATCAGGAACACGGCGAACAGGATCGTGCCGAGGGACGGCGGAATGACGGCGGCGATGAGTGCACCCAGCGCCGTGGTCGTGCACGTCGCCAGGCCGACGACGCCGGCCGCGACCAGGTCGATATTGCCGCGGCGCAGGTTGCCGATGCTGCCCGAGATGCCGGTGGGGATCATCATCAGGAGCGACGTGCCCTTGGCCGCCAGGTCGCTCGCGCCGAACAGCACGATGAGCAGGGGAACGACGACGACTCCCCCGCCGATTCCGAGCAGGCCCGAGAGGATGCCGGTCACAAGGCCCAGCACGACGAGGCCGATCGACGACCACACGGTGTAGTCGATCTCGGCATCCCGGGCCGGCACCACGAGGAAGAGTTGCACGATCACGACCACCAGGAACGCGATGAACGCCCACTGCAGCACGAGCTTCGGGATCTTGTGCAAGAGCCACGAGCCGATCTGCGCGCCGACGATCGCACCGAGCGCGAGATAGAGCGCAGCCATCCATTCGACCGAACCGCTGGCCGCATAGGAGATGACGCCCACGATGGACGTGGGCACGATGGCGCCGAGCGAGGTGCCCGCGGCAAGACGCTGGTCGAACTTGAGCAGGAACACGAGCGCGGGGACGATGAGGATGCCGCCACCCACGCCGAAGAGCCCCGACAGCAGGCCGGCGACGAGCCCGGTCACGATGAGCCAGATGTAGGTGCGGGGCGAACGCTTCATGACACTTCTCCTGCCGGAATATGGCGAGCGAATGCAAAACGGCCCCCGAAATCGAGGGCCGTTCAATCGAGCGGTAGCAGGAGCGGGGCTTGAACCCGCGACCTCACGATTATGAGTCGTGCGCTCTGACCAGCTGAGCTACCCTGCCGCGAAACCCACCCCGCCACGTTGCTGCGTGACAGCCGCGCGAACCGAGAAAGTTATCGAGCCCCGAGTCGGGTTTGAACCGACGACCCCTTCCTTACCATGGAAGTGCTCTACCACTGAGCTATCGGGGCGTGACCGCTTTGCTTGCGCAATTTGGCACCAGTAGAGAATAGCATCTCCGAACCCTCGGTTCGAACCACCATTCCCCGCTGTGTCCACTCTATAAGAGGAGCGGCGGACTCGGTGACGCCCGAGGGCGTGAGCTCGTCTCGAATGAGGGCTCTTCGGGCCGGTTTCACCGCCAAGAACTGCAAGCGCTTTCAGGCTCAGCCGCTGCGAGAACATGTCCCGCGTCTGCACTTCGGGTGTCAACTGCCGCGGGCATAAACCAGTGCAGCATTTCTGAGGGCAAGCGTTTCCAGGAACACCACGACTCCCGTAAAGTACCGCCATGACTATTACGAGCGACGCGACTCCCGAACTGCCCGGAGAAGGCTCCGTCACCGACATCGCCCCCGAGCAGGCGCTCACCACCACGGGCGACGAATGGTGGCGCAGCGCCGTCATCTATCAGATCTACCCGCGCTCCTTCGCCGACGCGAACGGTGACGGCATGGGCGACCTGCCCGGCATCACCTCACGCCTCGACTCCCTCACCGACCTGGGCGTCGACGCCATCTGGCTGTCGCCGTTCTTCACATCGCCGCAGAAAGACGCCGGCTACGACGTTGCCGACTACTGCGACGTCGACCCGCTCTTCGGCACGCTGGATGACTTCGACCGCCTCGTGGCCGAAGCGCACGCCCGCAGCATCCGCATCATCGTCGACCTGGTTCCGAACCACTCGTCGTCGGAGCACGAATGGTTCAAGCAGGCCCTCGCCGCGGCACCCGGTTCGCCTGAGCGCGCCCGCTACCTGTTCCGCGACGGCAAGGGTGCCGACGGTTCGGAAGCGCCCAACAACTGGGAGTCCGTGTTCGGCGGCCCCGCCTGGACCCGCGTCACCGAACCCGACGGCACGCCCGGCCAGTGGTACCTGCACCTGTTCGACCAGAGCCAGCCCGACTTCGACTGGACCAACGACGAGGTGCGCGAGCGATTCCGCGGCATCCTGCGCTTCTGGCTCGACCGCGGCGCCGACGGATTCCGCGTCGATGTGGCCCACGGCATGATCAAAGAAGACGGCCTGCCCGACTACACGCCGCCCGCCGAGGGCGGCAGCATGGGCGGCGCCGGCGGCATCGACCCCGAGACGGGCGAGCAGATCGAGCTGCCGAGCGCGCCCTACTGGGGCCAGGAGGGCGTGCACGAGATCTACCGCGACTGGCACAAGGTGCTCGACGAATACGAGGGCGAGCGCGTGCTGTGCGCCGAGGCCTGGGTCGACCCGCTGTCGAAGATGGCCAAGTGGGTGCGCCCCGACGAGATGCAGCAGGCGTTCAACTTCCCCTACCTCGAGACGCCGTGGAACGCCCCGGCCCTGCGCGTCGTCATCGACGAGTCGCTGGCCGCGTTCGGCGCCGTCGGGGCCCCGAGCACGTGGGTGCTGTCGAACCACGACGTCGTGCGCCACGCCTCCCGCCTGGCGCTGACCGTCGAGAATCCGCAGGGCGCGGGCGTCGGCCCGAAAACCCCCGGCAAGCCCGTGCGCGAGGTGGGCCTGCGACGTGCGCGCGCCGCATCCGCCCTCATGTTGGCGTTGCCGGGTGGCGCATACATCTACCAGGGTGAAGAGCTGGGCCTGCCCGAGGTCATCGACCTCCCCGACGAGGCCCGCCAAGACCCCACGTGGTTCCGCACCAACGGCGAGCGCTACGGCCGTGACGGATGCCGCGTGCCCATCCCCTGGCAGGCGGGAGCGCCCGCCTACGGCTTCAACGAGACCGGCGCCTCGTGGCTGCCGCAGCCGGACGACTGGGACGACTACGCGCGCGATCGCCAGGAAGGCACCCCGGGCTCGACGCTCGAGCTCTACCGCCTCGCGCTGCAGCTGCGCCGCGCCCACCAGCTGGGACTCGGCGGCGTGACCTGGATCGACGGTTTCGGCGACGACGTCGTGGCCTTCTCGAACAACGGCGTGACCGTGATCGCGAACGCCGGCGAAACGGCCGTCGAACTGCCCGCCGACCTGCTGGACGCCGAGGTGTTGCTGGCCTCCGGAACGATCGAGGGCGCCATCCTGCCCGCCGACACCACGGTCTGGCTCGCCCGCTAGCCCCTAGCCGCTAGCCGCTGTCGGCCCGGAGCGGGGCAGCATCCGAACCATCGTTCGGCCGGCGCCCGTTCCTCTCCGCCGAATGCCCGGCCACCGTCCTTCGGGGCGGCTGGCCGGGCATTCCGGCATTCAGGGGTGCCCGCACGACCGCCCGCTACACTGGACCGCGTGTCTAGACTCCTCGTAACCGGCGGTGCCGGATTCATCGGTTCCAACTTCGTCCACTATGTGCTCGCCAACACCGACCACACGGTCACGGTGCTCGACAAGATGACCTACGCCGGCAACACGGCGTCGCTCGAGGGGCTGCCCGCAGACCGCTTCGAACTCGTCGTCGGCGACATCCAAGATGCCCCCCTCGTCGACCAGCTCGTCGAGGCCTCCGACGCCGTCGTGCACTACGCGGCCGAGAGCCACAACGACAACTCACTGAACGACCCGCGGCCGTTCCTCGACACCAACATCATCGGCACGTACACGCTGCTCGAGGCGGCGCGCAAGCACGACAAGCGCTTCCACCACATCTCGACCGACGAGGTCTACGGCGACCTCGAGCTCGACGACCCCAACCGCTTCACCGAGAAGACGCCCTACAACCCGTCGAGCCCCTACTCGTCGACCAAGGCCGGCAGCGACCTGCTCGTGCGCGCGTGGGTGCGCTCCTTCGGCGTGAAGGCCACCATCAGCAACTGCTCCAACAACTACGGGCCCTACCAGCACGTCGAGAAGTTCATCCCGCGCCAGATCACCAACGTGCTGCGCGGCGAGCGCCCCAAGCTCTACGGCTCGGGCGAGAACGTGCGCGACTGGATCCACGCCAACGACCACTCCTCGGCCGTGCTCACCATCCTCGACAAGGGCGAGATCGGCGAGACCTACCTCATCGGCGCCGACGGCGAGAAGAACAACAAAGAGGTCGTCGAGCTCATCCTCACCGAGCTGGGCCAGCCCGCCGACGCCTACGACCACGTGATCGACCGCCCGGGCCACGACCTGCGCTACGCCATCGACTCGTCGCGCCTGCGCACCGAGCTCGGCTGGCAGCCGCAGTTCTCCGACTTCGCGTCGGGCCTCGCCGACACCATCGCGTGGTACCGCGACAACGAGGCCTGGTGGGCTCCGCAGAAGGACGCCACCGAGGCGCGTTACAAGGCGCAGGGGCAGTAGTAGCGCCGCTGCACATCTGACGAACCGCGAAACGGCGGGCTGGGCATTCGATGCCGGGCCCGCCGTTTCGGCGTTGAGGCGTCGGGACTAGTCGAGCGTGAGGCCGGCTCTCTTCAGCGCGATCTCGAGTTCTTTGAAGAGTTCGGGCGCCGCCGCGATGGTGAGGTCACGCCCATATCGCGCGCCGTCGAAGCCGGCAACGGTCGCGCCCGCCTCTTCGGCGATGAGGGCGCCCGCGCCCAGATCCCACGGGTTGAGCCCGCGCTCGTAGTAGGCATCAATGCGCCCGGCCGCGACGTTGCACAGGTCGAGCGCCGCCGAGCCGATGCGGCGGATGTCGCGCACCTCGGCGAGCAGGTTCTGCACGACCCCGGCCTGCACCACGCGGCGCTCGGCCGCATAGGAGAACCCCGTGCCGGTCAGCGCCAGGTTGAGTGGCACGTTGCGGTTCACGCTCAGCGAGCGCCCGTTGAGGGTCGCTCCCCCGCCGCGCGTGGCCACGAACGTCTCGTCGGCGGCCGGGTTGGCCACGACGCCCGCGATCGACTCCCAGGTGGCCGGATCGGCGTCACCCTCGACCACGGCGATCGACACGGCGTAGGCCGGGATGCCGTAGAGGTAGTTCACGGTGCCGTCGATCGGGTCGACCACCCACGTGATCCCCGACGCGCTGGATGCCTCACCGGTCTCCTCGCCGAGGAAGCCGTCGTTCGGCCGCGCGTCGGCCAGGCGGCCCTTGATGAGCTGCTCGACCTCGCGATCGGCGGCCGTCACGATGTCCTCGGGCGACGATTTGCTCGCCGCGACGCTGACCCCCTCGTGTCGACGCTTGAAGGCGAGGGCGGATGCCTCGGCGGCGATGTCCTGGGCGAGTGCGACGAATTCGGCGGCAGCTGTCATGCCTCCACGCTATCGCGACACGCCTGCGCGGTGGATGCCGCAGGCCCCACTTTTCGGCGCACACCCCCGTGATCATCGCGGCCTGTTCGGCCTGCCCGCATCCATGCCGTTTCGGCCGCGTGTCGACCTGTTACCGTGGTGCCGTCCCCGCCCCGCGCCACCCGTTGGCGCGTCCGATCGCATGCACGCGAACACGCAGAAGGGGATTCGATGGCTCTCGAACGCAAATACTCCGTCGAGCTGAAGGCTGAGGCGCTCGCCATGGTCGACGAGCTGAGGGAACGCGACCCGGGCGACCGCTCCGTGGTGCGCACCACGGCTCTGGCGCTCGGGGTGGGCGAGCAGTCGCTCCGGGCGTGGCTGAAGACGCGCGAGAAACGCGAGGCCCAGCGGGCGGCGCGGGAGGCCGGGCGTGACGGCGCGGCATCCGGGGCCACGAGTGCTGGAGGGGTTGCCGGCTTCGGTGCCGAGGGCGTCGGCACGGGATATGCGGGCGCGTCAGAAGAACTCGAACGCGAGCTGGCTTATCTGCGCGGCGAGTGCGTGCGGTTGCGTGCCGCCATCAACGCGTTGATCTCGTCGTGACGATGGCCGTCGTGGCGAATGCTCGAAGCTGGACATGGCGACCGTAGGATGCAGGGACCGCTCGGTGCGTGTGGAGATGGTGGCGAGTGAGGGATTCGAACCCCCGAATGCTGAGCAGTCTGATTTACAGTCAGATCCCTTTGGCCGCTTGGGTAACTCGCCAGAGCGCGCTCGACCAAACTTGAACAGCCAACCGAAGGCGCTTGAAAATAGTAGCCTGAGATGGCCGTTCAGAGAAATCGAGGCCGGTCGATAAGCTGTGTTCACATCCAGACGGTTCGAAGGGCGCTCATGGTCGGCATCGACGACGTTGCGAAGCATGCCGGCGTCTCGACCGCCACGGTCTCGCGGGCCCTCAGCGGCCGCGGTTACGTATCCGACGCCACACGTGCAAAGGTCAGCGCCTCGGCCGAACACCTCGACTACGTCGTCTCGTCGAATGCCTCGAGCCTGGCGTCCGGCCGCACCCGCAACGTGGGCATCGTGGTGCCGTTCCTGTCGGAGTGGTACTTCTCCTCGGTCGTCGAGGGCGCCGAGACGGCCCTGCTCCGCCGGGGCTACGACCTCACCCTCTACAACCTCACCGGCGGCGGCGACGATCGCCGCAGCGTCTTCGAGCACTTCCTGCTCCGCCGACGCGTCGACGCGGTCATCGCGGTCAGCCTCGAGTTGAGCGACGACGAGGTGTCGAGCCTGCACTCGCTCGGCAAACCACTCGTGTCGGTCGGCGGCGTGCTGCCCGGCGTGCCCAGCCTCACGGTCGTCGACAGCGCCATGACGAGCCTGTCCACCGAGCACCTCCTGTCGCTCGGGCACACGCGCATCGCGCACATCGGCGCCGACAGCGCGTTCGACCGCGACTTCAAGGTGCCCACCTACCGCCGCAAGGGCTACGAACAGGCGCTGCGGGATGCCGGGATCACCCCCGATCCGGCCCTGTTCCGCGCGGCCGACTTCACCATGAAGGGCGGTTTTCGCGCAGCCAAGCAGCTGCTCGGACAACCGCGGGACCGACCGACCGCGATCGTGGCGGCATCCGACGAGATGGCCATCGGCAGCATCCTGGCCGCGCGCGACCTGGGCCTCAACGTGCCGGGCGACGTGAGCGTCTCGGGCGTGGACGACCACCAGCTGGCCGACTTCTTCGGGCTGACGACCGTGGCGCAGTTTCCGAAGCGCCAGGGCGAGCGGGCCGTCGAGTTGCTCATGGAACATCTCGAGCCCGCGCCGGGCTCAGCTCAGCCGGCCGCGGACCTGTCGAGCGCCGAACGCGTGCCCGTGCCGTTCGAACTGGTCGTGCGCTCGTCGACGGCGGCCCCGAAGCCCTCGACCGCGTAGCCGATCTCGACTGTGGCGCGCCACCATCCCTTCGCTAGGATGGGGGGATGGCAGATTCCTCTTTTGACGTGGTCAGCAAGGTCGACAAGATGGAGGCCGACAACGCCCTCCACCAGGCGCACAAAGAGATCGAGCAGCGCTACGACTTCAAGGGCACGGGCGCATCGATCGCCCCGAGCGGCGAGAAGATCCTCATGAAGGCCAACAGCGAAGAGCGGGTTAAGGCCGTGCTCGACGTCTACCAGTCCAAGCTCATCAAGCGCGGCATCTCGCTCAAGAGCCTCGACGCGGGCGAGCCCTTCGCGAGCGGCAAAGAGTTCCGCATCGAGGCGTCGTTGAAAGACGGCATCACGCAGGAGAACGCCAAGAAGATCAACAAGCTCATCCGTGACGAGGCCCCCAAGGGCGTCAAGTCGCAGATCCAGGGCGACGAGCTGCGCGTGCAGTCGAAGAGCCGCGACGACCTGCAAGACACGATTGCCATGCTGAAGTCGAGCGACCTCGACATCGACCTGCAGTTCGTCAACTTCCGCTAGGCCACATTTCCCGACGACGGTGCCGCGCGTGGTCCTCGGGGCCGATGCGACCGGCACTGTCGGCCGACGACGAGCGGATGCGGCATCCCTAGCGTTGAGATGTGAATAAAGTTCGCTCTCTCGTCTTCGCCCTGCGTCAGCCCGGCCGCCTCGTCAGCCTCACGGTGGTGACGCTCAGCGCCTGCTACGCCGTGCTGCTGCTCACCCTCACGACGGCGGCCGCCAACGGGGTGCTGGCCAGCGTGTTCGGTGACAATCCATCCGTCATCGTCGTGCTCGCCATTCTGGCCTTCGCGTTCCTCGTTATCTCGGTCGTCGTCTCGACGGTCGTCATCTCGAACACCTACAGCATCGTCACCGCGAGCCGCGTGCGGGACATCGCCCTGCGCCGCCTGCTCGGCTCGGCGGCCCGCACCGAACGCCGTCGCATCGCCGCCGACGGCCTCGGCACGGGTGTCGCGGGTGCCGTGCTCGGGGGTCTCGTCGGCGTCGGCATCAGCGTGGCCGCGATCCGTTTCGCGGCCAGCAACCAGGAGCTGCTGCTCGACGCGGATGCCGCGGGCAACTCTCTCACGCCCGCCGTCGCCGTTCCGCTCGCGCTCATCGTCCTGTGCACCTGGTGGGCTGCCTGGCGCGGGTCGCGCGGCGTCATCGACGTGCAACCCATCCAGGCGCTCGGTGTGGCCGCGATCGGTGGCGCGGATGAATCCGAGGCACGCTCGCGCAAACCGCTGGCCGGGCTCGTCACGCTCGGCATCGGCATCGTGCTGCTGCTAGGCACGGCCGCGCTCGGTGTGATCACACCACTCGCCTCGCTCCTCGGCCTTGTGGCGGGCACCGTGACCGTGATCGGGTTCATCGGCTCGGCATCCTGGACCATCCCGCGCGTGCTCCGGCTGGTCGACCTGCTGCTGCCGCGCACGTTCGGTGCCAAGATGGCCGCCGAGAGCCTGCAACGCCACCCGCTGCGCACCTCGCGCGCGGCCCTCGGCGTGACCATCAGCGTGGCCGTCGTGACCATGTTCGTCGTCGCCTCGGCCTCGTTCGAGGCCACCCTCACGCGCGCCTATGCCGGGTCGGAATCCGAGGGCGACGCCTACTCGATCATCGGCATGGTGCTCGTGGTCGTGCTCGCCCTCATCAGCTTCACGGTCGTCATTGCGGCGATCGGCCTGGCCAACGCCGTGAGCCTCAGCACACGACTGCGCTCACGCGAGATCGCGCTCATGCGGGTGCTCGGCCAGACGCGCGCCGGTGTCGCGTGGTCGATCGTCTCCGAGAGCGCGCGGCTGAGCATCGCCGCCACCGTGACCGGGCTCGTCCTGGGCTTCGCCTTCGGATGGATCGGCACGCAGTCGCTCCTCGGGTCGATCAGGGACATCGGCCTCGTCATCCCCACCGTGCCGCCGCTGTTCCTCGTCGGGGCCGTCGTGGCCGGGCTCGCGCTGACCGTGGTGGCCAGCGTCTCGCCCACCCGCGCGGTGTTGAAGGATGCTCCTATCGAGGCGTTCAGCCGGGCATAGGGCAGCCGACAACCGTGCGGACGGCCTCAGCACCGCCCAGCACGACCGAGAACCGACCGGGCGGCGAGACGCCTAAGCGGCGGTCGCGGCATCCACCTCTTCCTCGGTGCCATCCGAGGCCCCTCGGCGCAGGCTCTCGCCGCGGAAGAAGCCCGGGTTGCGCACGGCCTGCACGATCATGATGATGACGCCGAGGCCCAACACGGTCATGCCGAGGATGAAGACCAGGCCGACGCCCGCGATGTTCGAGCCCGAGCCGTACTCGGGGTTCATGCTGTCGATCACGGTCGTGAAGAACAGCACGGTCAGGATGAGCCCGCCGATGAGCGGGAACAGCAGCTGGAAGAACACGTTGTGCGCCGACGTGAACAGCTGCTTGCGGAAGTACCAGACGCTCGCGAAGGCCGTGATGCCGTAGTAGAAGCAGATCATCATGCCGAGGGCCGTGATGGTGTCCCACAGGACATCCTCACTGATGAATCGCATGACCGCGTAGAACGCCGATGCCGCGATCGCCGAGACGATGGTGGCGAAACCGGGCGTGAAGAACCGCGGGCTCACCTGGGCGAAGCGCGCGGGCAGGGCCCCGTAGTGGCCCATGGCGAGCAGCGTGCGGGCGGGCGAGACGAACGTCGACTGCAGGGACGCGGCCGACGACGACAGCACGGCGATCGACACGAGCACGGCGAACGGCCCGAGGATGGGCCCCGCCAGCGCGAAGAACACATTGCCCTGGATCTCTTCGTTGCCGAGCCCGTACTCCCCCGTGCCGACACCCGCGAAACCGATCGACGTGACCGAGACGAACAGGTAGAGGATCACGATGATGACGACCGTGAGGGTCGCGGCGCGGCCGGGCGTGGAACGCGAACCCTTGGTCTCTTCCGACATGGTGAGCGTGACATCCCAGCCCCAGAAGATGAAGATCGACAGGGAGAGACCCGCGGCGAAGGCGCCGAAGGAGGCGACCTCGAACGGGTTGAACCACTCCCAGCTGACGGGAGTCAGGTCGAAGGCGTTGCCCGAGGACATGTGCACGATGGCGGCCACGCCGAAGAGCAGCAGCACGAAGAGCTGGAAGCCCACGAGCACGTATTGCAGCTTCTGGGTGGTCTGCATGTCGCGATAGGAGATGATCGTGGCGCCCGCCATGAACGCCAGGCACGTGACGACGTTGATGATCGGGTTGAGCGTCAGGTCGGCGATCGACGGGTTGCTGAAGATCTGCGACAGCATGAGATAGAAGAAGTCCACGGCGATGCCGGCCAGGTTTGAGAGCACGAGGATGGTGGCGGCGATGAGGCCCCAGCCCGCCATCCAGCCGATCCAGGGGCCGAACGCGCGCGTCGCCCACGTGAACGACGTGCCCGAGTCGGGCATGGCGCGGTTGAGCTCGCGATAGCCGAACGCCACGAGCAGCATGGGGATGAAGCCCACGATGATGATGGCGGGCACCTGCACCCCGACCTCCGACACCGTGGGACCGAGGGCCGCCGTCAGCGTGTAGGCGGGCGCGATGCACGAGATGCCGATGACGATGGCGCCGATGAGGCCCACCGAACCGGCGCTCAGGCCCTTCTTCGAGATGCCGCCCGACGAGGCGGTCGAGGATGCTTCGGCAGACGCCTCGGCGCCCGGCTTCTGTGTGGTCACAATGTCACTCTCCGAGAGTGAGGACGGAGTCGCGGGGAACGACGACCATCGGAACGGGAAGCTCGCGCAGGATTTTCGCTGCGGTCGAGCCGAGGAAGAGGTGTTGCGGGCGCGCGAGCCGGCTCGAGCCGACGAACACGATCTCGGCGGGGTCCCAGTCGATCGACTGGACGGCGTCTTCGATGCGGTCGCCCGTGGCGATGACGGCCTCGGGCACGAGGTCGTCGGGCAGGTGGGTGCGCGCCTGTTCGACCACCGAGGTGGCGTGCTCCTTCGCCCGCTCGACGGCGGCCCGGTCGGCCGATCCGCCCGGCTGGTCGATGGCGACGAGCGAGAGCAGGCGGAGCGGCGAGTCGCCGCGGCGCGCGAAGAGCAGGGCCCCGTCGAGCAGGGCGTCGGCGCCGGCGCGGGTGCCGATGGCGCACGTGATGCGGCTGAGCGGCGCGGTGCCCACACGTCGGGCACCCTCGGGCGCGAGTGCGACGGGCACCTTGGCGCTGTGCAGCAGGTCGCTGGCCACGGTGCCGAGCGCGAAGCGGCCGAGCAGTCCCCCGCGGGCGGCACCGATGACGATCATGGAGGCGAGCAGGTCGCGCGAGGCGCCGAGCAGACCCTCCGAGAAGGAGTCGGCATAGACGATGTGCGAGTCGTGCTCGATATCGTCGGGCAGGGATGCTTCGGCCTCGGCCAGCCATCCCGCGGCCGTGTCCTGTAGAAAACGTTCGTAGCCCGGGTCGGTGGGCGTGAGCGTGGGCTTCGACTCGCTGCCCAGCACGA
This sequence comes from Okibacterium fritillariae, assembly GCF_052783725.1. NCBI lineage: Bacteria > Bacillati > Actinomycetota > Actinomycetes > Micrococcales > Microbacteriaceae > Okibacterium > Okibacterium fritillariae. Next base: position 749,453 of record NZ_CP199917.1, on the reverse strand, counting down.
TGACGAGGTGCAGGCTGCCCCCGTAGGACCGGGCGAGGCGGATGCCGAGGGCGAGCGCATCCCTGCCGGTCGGTGTGTCGGTGTAACCAATGACGTAACGCAAACGATCCTCGGCTTTCGGGTGGGCGAGTGGTTCGGATACCGGCGGCGTTGCCGGGCGTCTGATGGTGCGGGTGACGGGTGGGACCAGTGAAGCAGAGTCACGGGATGGGTGACGTTAAATCTGTATTTCGGCTCATTTCCCGCGGGATGCTGCGGGTACGGCCGGGCAGCGTGCGCGCCCGGGTCTGGCGCGCACGCTGTGCGGGGCACTGCCTAGAGGCTGCGCGCCCCGAGGATCTCGGCGGCCGTGTCGCGACCGCGGCGGATGGCGCCGTCCACGTGCTGGTAGCCCTCGGCGGCGATGTCGCTGCACGACCAGTGGATCGGTCCGACGGGTTCGAGCTGGTGGGCGCCGTAGCGGTGCAGGCCGCCCATGTCGTAGCTCGCGGCATACGCGCCGCGCGTCCACTCCTCGACGGCCCAGTCGCTCTCGAAGTAGACGACGGGGTTCAACGTCTCGGGCCCGTAGTAGTGCGACAGAGAAGTGAGGATCTCTTTCTGACGGTCCTCGGGGCTCAGGGTGAAGAGGCGATCGGCCTTCACGTCCGAGACGAAGGCGACGAGGGTTCCTCGCGGGTCGTCGTAGTTCGAGTTGTCGTAGGCCTCGTGGGCGATCTCGTAGGGGCTGAAGGCCGTGCCCGACAGGCCGGCCTCGCGCCAGAACGGGGTCTCGTAGACCGCGTGCACCTTGATGACGAGCCCGAGCGACAGGTGCTGGTGCATCTGCTGCTGCACACGCGGCAGCGGCGGCTGGAAGTCGATGCGCGAGTAGAGGTTCGGGGGAACGGCCACGATGACGTGTTTCGCCGAGACCGTCATGCCGTCGGCCGTGACGGTGGCTCCGGCATCCGTGTAATCGATGCGGCGCACCGGCTGGCCGAGGAACACGTCGTCGCCCAGGCGACGGGCGAGCTCGATGGGCACCCGCTGCAGGCCGCCGACGACGCGCTTGTCGAGGATGAAGTCGGCGTCGACGAGGTTGCTGAAGCTGCCGGCCGACGCCGCCATAAGGAACGCCTGCAGAGCCGAGAAGGCGTAGGACGGTTTGGTGAGCATGGCCTCGGCGATGAAGAGCGCGATGTTGTCGCGCGCCTCGACGTCGTCGGTCTGCTGCTCGAGCCACTCGGCCCAGGTCACCTGGTCCCACTCGGCTGCGCGCGGGTGCTCCCAGGGGCGGTGCGGGCCCACCTCGGCGACGATGCCGTCGATGAGCGTGATGAGGCGCTCCATCTCGGCCTCGGTCTCGGCCGACACGGGGAACATCTCGCCCGTGAAGTGCGTCAATTCACCGCTCGGGCCGATGTAGACGCTGTCGCCCTCGCGGTAGCGCGAGTAGGTCTCGAGGCCGAGCTCCTCGACCGTCTCGATGAGCGCGTGCTGGTCGGGTGAGACCCACTGGCCGCCGATCTCGAGCAGGGCGCCGTCGATCTCGCGGGTCCAGAGCCGGCCGCCGACGCGGTCGCGCGCCTCGAGCACGGCCACGCTGAGCCCGGCTTCGCGCAGCTTATTGGCGGCGGTCAGACCGGATGCTCCGGCTCCGACGATCACGACATCGCGTTCGATGTGGGTCATAGCTTGTCTCGTTTCTGGGGGCGGCGGGGCCGCGGTTCGGGTTCGGGTGGGTGTTCAGGGGCGGAGAAAGCGATCGAGCGGATGCCTCACACGTCGTCGATGGCCGACATGACGTGCTTGATCCGCGTGTAATCCTCGAGTCCGTAGGACGACAGGTCCTTGCCATAGCCCGACATCTTGAAGCCGCCGTGCGGCATCTCGGGCGTCAGCAGGATGTGCGTGTTGATCCATACGGCGCCGAAGTCGAGGTCGCGCGACACCCGCATCGCGGTGCCGTGGTCCTTCGTCCAGACGCTCGAGGCGAGCGCGTAGCGCACGTCGTTGGCCTTCTCGACGGCCTCGGCCTCGTCGGCGAACGGCTGCACCGTGAGCACGGGCCCGAAGGTCTCCTCCTGCACGCACTCGTCGTGCTGATTCACGCCCGTGATCACGGTCGGCGCGAAGAAGTAGCCGCGGTCGCCCACGCGCTTACCGCCCGTGGCGATGGTCGCGTGCGCGGGCAGTCCGTCGATCACGCTCGTGACCTTGTCGAAGTGCGTCTTGTTGTTGAGCGGGCCGTAGAGGGCGTCGGGGTCTTCGGCATCCCCCGTCTTGCTCGCTTCGGCGGCGGCAACGAGGGCTTCGACGAAGGCATCGTGGATGCTCTCGTGCACGAGCACGCGCGTCACGGCCGTGCAGTCTTGGCCGGCGTTGAAGTACGCGGCACCGGCGATCGCATCGGCGGTGGCTGCGACATCCACGTCACCGAAGACCACCGCGGGCGCCTTGCCGCCGAGTTCGAGGTGCACGCGGTGCAGCTGTGGGGCGGCCGAGGCGGCCACGGCCATACCGGCGCGCACCGAACCCGTGATGGCGACGAGCTGGGGCGTGGGGTGCTCGGTCATGGCCTGACCGGTCGAGGCATCTCCGAGCACGAAGTTGAGCACGCCGTCGGGCAGGATGCCGTGGCTCAGGCGGGCGAGCACGAGCGTCGATTCGGGCGTCGTGTCGGACGGCTTCAGCACGACCGTGTTGCCGGCGGCGAGCGCGGGCGCGATCTTCCAGATGAGCATCATGAACGGGTAGTTCCAGGGCGTGACCTGGGCCACGACGCCGAGGGGTTCGCGGCGCACGAACGACGTGTGGCCGGCCAGGTATTCGCCCGCGGACTTGCCCTCGAGGGTGCGTCCGGCCCCCGCGAAGAAGCGCAGGTGGTCGGCGCCCGTGATGACCTCTTCGACCTTGATGGCCTCGCGCGGCTGACCCGTATTGCGGAACTGCGCCTCGACGATCTCGTCGGCGTTCTGCTCGATGGCGTCGGCGAGCGCGAGCAGCGCGCTCTGGCGCTCCCCGGGCGTCGTGCGACGCCACGTGCGGAAGGCGGCGTGGGCGGTCTGGAACGCGGCATCCACATCGGCGGCGGTCGAGACGGGGTAGCGCGCCACGACCTCCTCGGTCGCGGGGTTGACGACGTCGATGATCTTTCCACCGGTGGGGTCGACGAAGCGGCCGCCGATGTAGTTCTGCAGCATGTCCCGGGTGGTGGTCGTGTCGGCCATCGGGTTCCTTCCGTGCGGTCGTGGTGCTCGGTGTGCTCGGTGCGTGTGTGCGCGGTGCGTGTATGCGGTGCGCCGTTACGGGTTCGGCGTCATCGTGTACTTGGTGCTCAGGTATTCGTGGATGCCCTCGAGCCCGCCCTCTCGGCCGATGCCCGACTGCTTGACGCCGCCGAACGGTGCCGAGGCGTTCGAGACAACGCCCACGTTGAGTCCCATCATGCCCGTGTCGAGCCGCTCGATCATGCGCTGTCCGCGCGCGAGGTTCTCGGTGAAGACGTAGGCGACCAGGCCGTATTCGGTGTCGTTCGCGAGGCGCACGGCATCCTCTTCGTCGTCGAACGGGATGATGGCGAGCACGGGGCCGAAGATCTCTTCGCGCAGGATGTCGCTTCCCGTCGGCACCTCGGTGATGACCGTCGGGGCGAAGAAGGTGCCGTCGCCGTCGATGGCCGAACCGCCCGTGAGCACCTGGGCGCCGCGCGTGACGGCGTCGTCGGTGAGCGTGCGGGCCTTCTCGACCGCGGACTCGTTGATGAGGGGTCCGATGGTGACGCCCTCGTCGGTGCCGCGGCCGACGCGCAGCTGCTCGACGCGTTCGGTGACGCGGCGTGCGAACTCGTCGGCGATGCCGCGTTGCACGATGAAGCGGTTGGCCGCGGTGCAGGCCTGGCCGATGTTGCGGAACTTGGCGAGCATGGCGCCGTCCACGGCCTTGTCGAGGTCGGCGTCGTCGAAGATGACGAAGGGTGCGTTGCCGCCCAGCTCCATCGAGGTGCGCAGCACGTTCTCGGCGGCCTGCGCGATGAGCTTCTTGCCCACGGCCGTCGATCCCGTGAAGCTCAGCTTGCGCAGGCGGGGGTCGCTGATGATGGGCTCCGAGACGGCGCCCGAGTGCGTGGTGGTGACCACGTTGAGCACACCGGCGGGCAGGCCGGCATCCGTCAGCAGCTGCGCGAAGAACAGCGTGGTGAGCGGCGTGAGCTCGGCCGGTTTGACGACCACGGTGCAACCGGCGGCGAGCGCGGGCGCGATCTTGCGGGTCGCCATGGCGAGCGGGAAGTTCCACGGCGTGATGAGGTAGCAGGGGCCGACCGGATGCTGCGACACGATCGTGCGGCCGGTGCCCTCGGGGTTGACGCCGTAACGCCCCGTGATGCGCACGGCCTCCTCCGAGAACCAGCGCAGGAATTCGCCGCCGTAGGCCACCTCGCCGAGCGATTCGGCGAACGGTTTGCCCATCTCGAGCGTCATGAGCGTGGCGATCTCGAGCTTGCGTTCCTGCAGCAGGTCGAAGGCGCGGCGCAGAATCTCGGCGCGCACGCGCGGTGCCGTTGCGGCCCATTCGGCGGCGGCGTCCACCGCGGCGTCGAGGGCCGTGATGCCGTCGTCGGGTGAGGCATCCGCGATCGTGGCGATGGTGCGACCGGTCGCGGGGTCGGCGACGTCGAACGTGGCGCCGCCTGACGCGTCTCGCCATTCGCCGCCGACGAAGAGACCGGAGGGCAGGGAGGCGAGCAGCGTCGCCTCGTCGACGGGGCGCGGGGTGGATGATGCGTTCTGGGCGGCGGTCATGCGCGGGCCTCCTGCGTGTTCTCGGTCGATGCCTGGGCGTCGAGCGCCGCTAGGACGACGTCGATGCCCTCGTTCAGAAGCGTGTCATCGATCGTGAGCGGGGGCAAGAAGCGGATGACGTTGCCGAACGTTCCACACGTCAGCACGATGACGCCCTCGGCGTGGGCGGCCTTCGCGACGGCCTGGGTGAGCGCCGTATCCGGCTCGGTGGTGCCGGGTTTCACGAACTCGACGGCGATCATGGCACCGCGGCCCCGGACATCCCCGATGCGGGCGTCGTGCGCCTGACGCTCGCGGAACCGGCCGGTGATGAGCTCGCCGATGGACGCGGCGCGCTCGACGAGGTTGTCTTCCTCATAGGTTTCGATGGCCGCGAGTGCGGCGGCGCAGGCGAGCGGGTTGCCGCCGTAGGTTCCGCCGAGGCCGCCCGCATGGGTCGATTCCATGATCTCGGCGCGGCCCGTGACGGCCGACAGGGGTAGACCGCCCGCGATGCCCTTGGCCGTGACGACCAGGTCGGGCACGATGCCCTCGTGCTCGCTCGCGAACATGGCGCCCGTGCGCGCGAAACCGGTCTGCACCTCGTCGGCGATGAAGACGACGTCGTTGGCGCGGGCCCATTCGACGAGCGCGGGCAGGAATCCGTCGGCGGGCACGATGAAACCGCCCTCGCCCTGGATGGGTTCGATGATGATGGCCGCCAGGTTGTCGGCACCGATCTGCTTCTCGATGAGCTGGATGGCGCGGGCCGCAGCATCCGCACCACTCAGGCCGCCGTCGCGGAAGGGGTAGGAGAGCGGCGCCCGGTAGATCTCCGAGGCGAAGGGACCGAAACCGCTCTTGTAGGGCATCGATTTGGCGGTGAGCGCCATGGTCAGGTTGGTGCGGCCGTGGTAGGCGTGGTCGAAGGCGACAACGGCCTGCTTCTTGGTGTGACTGCGGGCCACCTTGATGGCGTTCTCGACGGCCTCGGCGCCCGAGTTGAAGAGGGCCGTGCGCTTCTCGTGGTCGCCGGGGGTCAGGCGGTTGAGCGCCTCGGCCACCTCGACGTAGCTGTCGTAGGGAGTGATCATGAAGCAGGTGTGGGTGAAGGCGGCCACCTGCGCCTGCACGGCCTCGACCACGCGGCGAGCCGAGTTGCCGACACCCGTTACGGCGATACCCGAACCGAGGTCGATGAACGAGTTTCCGTCGACATCGACGACCACTCCGCCGCCGGCCGCCTGCGCGAAGACGGGCATGGTGGTTCCGACGGCCGTCGGCACGGCCTGTTTCTTGCGCTCCATGAGCTCGATCGAGCGCGGGCCGGGGATGCTCGTGACGATGCGTCGTTCCTGCGCGAGGGTTTCTCCACCGATGGCGGGGGCGGTCAGGGTCATAAGATCCTCCTTCGCAGGGCGTTCAGAACGCGGCTGTCGGCGATGCTGCCGTTCACGCCATGTTAGGGACACCGCGCGGATGCCTCGACTGCCGTTCTGTCGAAACATCCGCTCGCTTTTCGACACAGTGGCACCTCGCGGCTAGGGTGGCAGCATGCGACCGGCCCTGCGCAACGTGCTCGACGCCCCCGACCTGCACCTCACCCTCGTTGAGGCGGGCGCGCCGGGCGCCCTCGACCGCGGCATCGACTGGGTGCACGGTTCCGATCTGCTCGACCCCACGCCGTTCCTCGCCGAGGGGCAGGTCGTGCTCACGACGGGCACCCAATTCGCGGATGCCGCGGGGCCCGACTACTCGGACTACGTGCAACGCCTCGCACGCCGAGGTGTGCGCGGCGTCGGTTTCGGCACCGAGGTCATCCGGGCCGGAACCCCCGCGGAGCTCGTCGCCGCCTGCCGCGCCTCGGCCCTCCCGCTCTTCGAGGTGCCCTATCGCACGCCGTTCATCGCGGTGGTGCGCGCGGTGGCCGATCTGCTCGATCGCGATGCCCACGAGCGCGACGATTGGGCACGGCAGGCGCAGCGGGCGCTGTCGCTCGCGGCCCTGCGTCCCCACCCGATCGAGGCAGTGTTGAGCGAGCTGCACCGCCAGCTCGGGCATCCGGTTCTCCTGATCGGCGCGGACGCCTCGGTGCGCGAGTCGCAGGCAGCCCCGGCCGCAGCTCCGACTGCCGCGGCCCCAGAGCCGGCCGCCGGCGCGAGAGACGCCGTCGGCGCAGAGGCCGCCCGGCTACTCGACCGCGGTCAGCGCGCCAGCTCCTCCCTCTCCCTCGGTGAGCTGGGCGCGGCAGCCGGCGAACACGCCACCCTGCAGACCATCGGCCGCGCGGGTGAGCTCCTCGGAGTCCTCGCCGTCACCTCCCCCACGAGCGCCTCCCTCGACCGCGCCGCCCAATCCGTCATCACCGGCGTCGTGGCCCTCCTCGGCCTCGCGCTCGAACACGACCGCAGCCGCGCCCGGGACGGCATCGCCCTCAGAGCCGCACTCCTGGACGAGGCTTTGCGCGGATCCCCCGAAACCGCGGCCCGTCTCGCCCGCGACACGGGCAACCCATTCCCCGACGAACCCCTCGTCGTCGCGCGCCTGCGCCAGGCCGCCTCCGAGACCGAGGTGTTGCTGCGTGACACCACCTCGGCGAGCACCGACGGTCTGGTCTTCGCGTCCCGCACCACCGACGGCGTCATCCTCTGTGGTTCGCCCACCCGCATCGCGGCCCTCGCCGAACGTGCACGCTCACGCGCGGCCGCCGTCGGCCTGTCGAACCCCGTCGCCCTCCCCGCACTGGCCGAGGCCGCCGAGCACGCGCAGCTCGCCTGCGCCCGCGCGGGGGCCGGCCAGCTCGTGCGCTTCGACGACCTCGTTCAGAACGGCATGCGTTCGGCCCTCGACGCCGACCGCCTGCGCGCCGTCGCCGAGGCGCTCATCGGCCCGGTGCGCGAGCACGATGCCCGGTTCCAGACCGGCTTGGTCGAGGCATCCCGCGTCTGGCTCGAGTGCAACGGGCAGTGGGAGAAGGCCGCGGCAGAACTCGGGATGCATCGCCACACGCTCAAGGCGCGCATCCGCCAGGTCGAGCAGCTCACATCGACGTCGCTCGACTCGTTCGCCGCTCGCGCCGAACTCTGGCTGGCGCTCACCTCCGCCGAGGCGTCCTAGAGCGCGAGGCCCCGCACGAATCGTGTCAGCCGCGCATAGGCGTCGCGCCGCACATCCGCCCGCGACAGCAGGATGTCGTGCAGCGCCCCCTCGAGGCGTGCAATGGTGACGGTGGGCGACAGCTTGATGGCGCGCATGGCGATATCGTCCACGTTCAACACGATGTCGCTCGAGCGCATCGCCTCCGACCACACGGGTGCGATGGTGGACCGCGCCGACACCATCGTGAAGACCGCCGCGTCGATCGACAACCCCATGGCCACGCGCGCGTGCCCGGCGAGCACGGCGTTCAGCCACGCCGGCCGCACGGGAAAGCCGCGCTCCGGCCGCCACTCGAGGTTGTAGTCCCAATCGCCGCCCTTCGACTTCAACACGCTGCGGGTGTAATAGCCGAGGTCCACATTGGGCAGCACACGCAGCGGGTCGACGCGCGCGCCGATGCCGATGAGCGGCGTGAACACCTCCCGGCCGAAACCGCGCGCCTGAAACTCGAGCCAGGGCGAGTTCAACACGACCGCCGCAGCGCGCCCCGGATGCCGGTCGGCCCAGAGGCTCAGCGTGAGCCCGCCCGTCGAATGCCCCATCAGAATGAGCGACCGCGACGGATGGTCGGCCTGGCCGTGTCCGATGACCGAGAGCGCGGCTTCGAGGTCTTCGTCGTAGGTCGTGAGGTTGTCGACGAAACCGGGGGTTTGGCCGGCGCGTAGGCTGCGGCCGTACTTGCGCAGGTCGACGGCATAGAAGTCAGCGCCCATGCGGTGCCAGTAGCGCGCCAGTTCGGTCTGGAAGAAGTAGTCCGACCATCCGTGCACATAGAGCACGTCGGTGCGCCGGGCCGGCCGGTCGTGCAGGCCGAAGTCGGGCCCGGGCGTGTATCGCACGAGGGTGGCCACGACCTCGCCCTCGTTGTCCGACCCGAGCGGCAACGTCAGCTGCTCGAAACCGGGCCCGAGGATGTCGGGGCGCCACGCTGCACCGGCCATGACGTCAGCTCACCCCATCCGCGGCGTTGTCGCTCCCCCGCACACAAACAGACATGCCCCCACCTTAGGGGCGGGGGCATGTCTGGCGCTGGGGCTGAGTTGCGGATCAGGCTTTTCTGCGGATCTGGTCTAGCTGCGGATCAGGCGCATGTGCCGATCAGTCTCGTCTGCCGATCAGTCGAGGTCGGAGAGCGACACCGGCTGGCTGGCCGTGGGCTTCGCGGGCTCGGAACCACCCTCGAAAGCCGAGTCGCCGGCACCCGCATCGGCCTGCGGTGCCGCATGCCGCGGACCCTGGTCGTTGCCGTTGTCGCCCTTCGGCGACGCGTCGGCCGGCGTGGCGGAGGCGTGCTTCGGCGCGGGACCGTTGATATCGCTGTCGGTCAGGGGCTCGTCCTCGCCGCGCGAGACGTTGACCATCTCGCCGCGGGCCACGACCTTCACGCGCACCCGACCCTCGGGCTCGCCCAGCGCCATCTCGTGCTGGTCGAGGTTGTGCCAGCCGTCGAGGTCGGTGAAGCGCACGCCGCGTTCGGTCAGCAGTGCGGGAATGCTCTCCTCGGACGGGTCCTCGGGGCTCCACCAGCTGGCCTGGTCGTTGATCACGTGCGAGACCGTCTCCATGGCGTCGGACTTGGTGTGGCCAATGAGGCCGACGGGTCCGCGCTTGATCCACCCGGTGGCGTAGACGCCGTGCAGCAGGTCGTTGTCGTCGCCCGACAGCACCTTGCCCTCGTGATTCGGGATGACCCCGTGCTTGTCGTCGAAGGGAACGCCGTCGATGGGCGAACCGAAGTAGCCGACGGCGCGGTAGATCGCCTGGATCGGAACCTCGCGGATCTCGCCCGTGCCCTCGACGCCGCCCTGGCCGTCGGGCCGCGTGCGCTCGTAACGGAAGGCCTGCACCCTGCCGTTCTCGTCGCCGACGACCTCGAGCGGTTTGGCGAAGAAGTGCAGGTGCAAGCGGCGGGATGCCTGGCCGGTCTCGCGTTCGCGCCACTTCTGCAGCACGCGGTCGATCACCATGACCTGCTTATTGCTGGCGACGGCGGTCTTGGATGCCTCGTCGTAGTCGAAGTCCTCGTCGTAGACGATCATGTCGACGTCGCGCAGCTCACCGAGCTCGCGCAATTCGAGCGGCGTGAACTTGACCTGCGCGGGCCCGCGACGCCCGAAGACGTGCACATCGGTGACAGGAGACTTCTTGAGCCCCTCGTAGACGTTCGCGGGGATCTCGGTGCTGAGCAGGTCTTCGGCGTGCTTCGCCAGGATGCGCGACACGTCGAGTGCCACGTTGCCGTTGCCGATGACGGCCACGCTCTCGGCCTCGAGCGGCCAGGTGCGGGGCACGTCGGGGTGTCCGTCGAACCAGCTGACGAAGTCGGCCGCGCCGTAGGAACCGTCGAGGTCGATGCCCGGGATGTCGAGGTCGGCGTCGCGCACGGCGCCCGTCGAGAAGATGACGGCGTTGTAGTGCTTCTTCAGGTCGTCGAGCGTGATGTCGGTGCCGAAGTGCACGTTGCCGAAGATGCGGATGTCGCCGCGGTCGAGCACGTCGCGCAGGGCCGTGATGATGCCCTTGATGCGCGGGTGGTCGGGGGCGACGCCGTAGCGCACGAGCCCGTAGGGCGCCGGCAGCTGCTCGAACAGGTCGATCGAGACGTCGAATTTGCGTTCGGATTTGAGCAGGATGTCGGCGGCGTAGATTCCGGCCGGTCCGGCACCGACGATGGCCAGCCTGAGCTTGGTCATGTTGTTTCCTTAGTTCGTGTGGTGGGGAGTCGTTAGTGGCTGCGGTCGACGATGGTGCCCGCGAAGCGCACGAGCGCCTCTTTCACGGGGCCCTTCGGCAGCACGTCGAGTGCGGCGACTGCTTCGTCGGCCCAGCGGTGGGCTTCGGCGAGCGTGCGCTTCGTGACGTCGTGTTGGCGCAGCTCGGCGATGGCCGCGTGGAAGTCGTCGGAGGCCTCGGCATCGCCGTCGCCCGCTTCGACGCCGGTCACATCCGCTTCGATCCTGCTGAGCAGCGCGGCGGCCTGCGGGTCGGTCTCGGCCTGGCGGCGCAGGTAGATGAGCGGCAGCGTGACGACGCCGGCGCGCAGATCGGTGCCGGGCACCTTGCCGGTCTCTTCGGGCTGCGGCGACAGGTCGATGACGTCGTCGACGAGCTGGAAGGCGATGCCCACCTTCTCGCCGTATTCGACCATGGCCGGCTCGTATTCTTCGGGAGCGTGCGAGAACGAGACACCGGCACGCGCGGCCGTCGCGATGAGCGAACCGGTCTTGTCGGCCAACACCTGGATGTAGTGGGCCTCGGGGTCGTCGCCCGGCTGCACACCGACGGTCTCGTGCAGCTGACCGAGCACGAGGCGCTCGAAGGTGTCGGCCTGCAGCAGGATGGCGCGCTCGCCGAGCGAGGCCATGAGCTGGCTGGCGCGGGCGAAGAGCAGGTCTCCCGTGAGGATGGCGACCGAGTTGCCGAAGACGGCGTGCGCGCTCGGAACCCCGCGGCGCTTGTCGGCGTCGTCCATGACGTCGTCGTGGTAGAGCGAGGCGATGTGCGTGATCTCGATGGCCTCGGCGGCCGTGATGACCTCGTCGGTGACGCCGTCGCCCAACTGCGCCGTGAGCAGCGTGAGCATGGGGCGCACGCGCTTGCCGCCCGCCTCGAGCAGGTAGCGCGTCGTGGCATCGGCGACGCTGTCGGCGAAGCCGAGCTCGCGCATGAGCCCCTCTTCGATGCGGTCGAGCCCGTCATCGATCGACGCGATCAGGTGTTTCGTGCCCGGGGACGCGAAAATGCGTTCGGTCAGGCCCAGCTGACTGGTCAGACGGCTGCCTCGACGGGTGGCGCTCGGATTCACAGCTCTAGCCTATCCATTGCGGGTGGGATGGTGGGTGCCGGTCGTTGGCCGCACCCGCGGGTTACTCGGCGGCAGGAAAAGGCTTGGTCGCGCGGTGCAGTGCCACGATGCCGCCCGTGAGGTTGCGGTAGCGCACATCGGTCCAGCCCGCCTCGCGGAGCCACGACGCCAGCGTGCGCTGGTTGGGCCAGGCGTGGATGGAGTCGTTCAGGTATTCGTAGGACGCCGGGTTGGAGGAGACGACCTTCGTGAGCACCGGCATGACCTTGTTGAGATAGAGGTCGTAGGCCGTGCGCATGGCCGGGTTGGCGGGCGTCGAGAACTCGCAGATGACGATGCGGCCGCCGGGACGCGTGACGCGCAGCATTTCTTCGAGGGCCGCGCGCGGGCGCACCACGTTGCGCAACCCGAAGGAGATGGTGGTCGAGTCGAACTCGTCGTCGGCGAACGGCAGCTCGGTGGCGTCGGCCTCGACGAACGAGACGCGGTTGAGGTGGCCGTACTTCTTCTGGCCCACGGCGATCATGCCGGGCGAGAAGTCGGCGGCGACGACCGTCGCGCCCTCGCGAGCGATGGCGGCACTGGATGTGCCGGTGCCGGCCGCGAGGTCGAGCACCTTGTCGCCCGGGTGCGGCTCGAGAGCGTTGACCGTGGCCACACGCCAGAGCAGCGCATTGCCCGCCGAGAGGATGTTGTTGGTGCGATCGTATTTCGCAGCGACCTCGTCGAACATCGCGGAGACTTGCGCGGGCTTTTTCGAGAGGTCTGCCTTGTTCATCCCCCCATCCTAGGCCGGGTTTCCGGGGCGTAGGCTGTGGGTGTGACCGATACCGAGACCCGGGTTCTGAGCGTCGAGACCATCGAGATCTCCGACCTGAAACAAATCATCCCCCTCACCGATCCCGAGCGACCGCTGTTGTGGATGCGCAAGGGGCAGGGGCTTGTCGGCATCGGTGAAGCGGTGCGGCTCGAGTTCGAGGGCCCCACGCGCATGCAAGACGCCGCGGCCGCCTGGCGCGAGCTGGTCGACGCGGCCACGGTGACCAACCCCGTCGAGCTGCCCGGCACCGGTCTCGTCGCCTTCGGTGCCTTCGCCTTCTCGGCGTCGTCGGCCGAGAAGAGCGTGCTCATCGTGCCGCGCATCATTCTCGGCAAGCGCGATGGGCGCTTCTGGGTCACCAAGATCACCGTGGCGGGCGACGACCGTCCGCTCCCCCGGCTCGAACCGCGCGCGTTCGGCGACGAATACCGCATCTCCCTGTTGCCGGGCGACGAAGATCCGGGGGCGTTCCGCGCCGATGTCGAGACCGCCATCCAGCGCATCGTGCGGGGAGACGTCGGCAAAGTGGTGCTGGCGCGCAACCTCGTCGGGCACCTGCCCGAGGGCTCAGACATCCGCCGCGTGCTCGTCGATCTGGCCATGGGCTACCCCGATTGCTGGACCTATTCGGTCGACGGCCTCATCGGTTCGAGCCCCGAGACGCTCGTCGGCGTCTCCAACCGCACGGTCTCGGCGCGTGTGCTGGCCGGCACCATGTCGCGCGGGCGGGATGCGGACAGCGATGCCGAGGCCGCGACATCCCTCGTCACCAGCGTGAAAGACAATGACGAGCACGCCTTCGCGGTGCAGAGCGTGGTGGCGGCCCTGCGCCCGCATTCGCCGCACCTCACGTGGAGCGAGCTGCCCTTCGCCCTCAAGCTGCCGAACCTCTGGCACCTGGCCACGGATGTCGCGGGCCCCCTCACCGATCGTGCGACCTCGCTCGACCTCATCGCCGCCCTGCACCCCACCGCCGCCGTCGCGGGCTTCCCCACCGACGCCGCCCTCGCCCTCATCGACGAGCTCGAACCCTTCGACCGCGGCCGTTACGCGGGCCCGGTCGGCTGGGTCGACGCGGCGGGCGACGGGGAATGGGCCATCGCGCTGCGCTGCGCCCAGATCAGTCCCACGGGCGACATCACGGCGTACGCGGGCTGCGGAATCGTGGCCGAGAGCGACCCGATGAAAGAACTCACCGAGACCAAGATGAAGTTCCGCCCCATCGTCGAAGCCTTCGGATAGACGACCTCGTCAGCCGAAAATCTGTTTACCTGGGCGAAACACGCCCAGGCCACGGGCGGAAACAAAGCTCCAGCAGGATGTGACCACGCGGTAAGCAGCGCGTGCGAGCGAATGGGGTTTTCTCAATGGATCAAGGTAATACGGCGTTCTTGTTGATCGCCGCCGCCCTCGTGCTTCTCATGACGCCGGGGTTGGCATTCTTCTACGGTGGTCTCGTCAAGGCGAAGAGCGTCATCAGCATGATGATGCTGAGCTTCGGCTCGATGGGCCTCATCGGCGTGCTGTGGGTTCTCTACGGTTACGCCATCGCCTTCCCGGGTGCCGAGGGAACGCTGTTCCCCTGGTCCATCGACGGATCGGCTCTCGGCCTGAACAGCCTCCTCGAAACGCCTGAGGGTGCGGCCTACCCGCCGCTCGCCTTCGTGGCCTTCCAGGCGACGTTCGCCATCATCACGGTCGCCCTCGTCTCGGGCGCCATCGCCGACCGCGCCAAGTTCGGCAGCTGGATGGTGTTCGCCGGTGTCTGGGCGACCGTCGTCTACTTCCCGGTCGCCAGCTGGGTCTTCAACTTCGGCCTGGCCGAGGACGGCAGCTTCGCCTACGGCGGCTGGATCACGCACGGCCTGCAGGATGTCTTCGGGGTCGGTGCCATCGACTTCGCCGGTGGAACCGCGGTTCACATCAACGCCGGTGCCGCCGCTCTGGCCCTCGCCCTCGTCCTCGGACGTCGCGTCGGATTCCAGAAGGGCGCGAACGTTCCTCACAACCCGCCGTTCGTCCTCCTCGGTGCCGGTCTGCTCTGGTTCGGATGGTTCGGCTTCAACGCCGGTTCGGAACTCGCCGCCGACGGCACCGCCGCCCTGGCCTTCGTCAACACGATCGCCGCTCCGTCGGCCGCTCTCCTCGCCTGGTTGGTCGTCGAGAAGGTCAAGGACGGCAAGCCCACCTCGGTCGGTGCCGCCTCCGGTGCCGTCGCGGGTCTCGTCGCGATCACTCCGGCCTGCGCCTCGCTCCACCCCGTCTGGGCCATCGTGCTCGGTCTCGTCGCCGGTGCCGTCTGCGCCCTGGCCGTCGAGCTGAAGTTCAAGCTCGGCTTCGACGACTCCCTCGACGTGGTGGGCATCCACCTCGTCGGTGGTCTCATCGGAACGCTGTACCTCGGCTTCTTCGCCAACAACACCGGCCTCTTCATGGGCGGCAACGGCGCCCAGCTGCTCGTGCAGGCCATCGCGGCCTTCGCGGTCATGATCTACTCCTTCGTCCTCGCCTACCTCATCGGCTTCGTCATCCAGAAGACCATAGGCTTCCGGGTGAAGAACGAGGACGAGATCGCGGGCATCGACACGTCGGTCCACGGCGAAGAGGGATACGTGCTCACCGACGCACGCTAACCCTTCGTCCCTCGACGAAAACCCCCAATCGCGGGTCTGGCTTCGGCCGGGCCCGCGATTGTCGTTTGTCGGCGTGCGGCTGCGGGACACCGGTGTCGATTCGGGAGCGGGACACCGATATCGATTCGGGAGCGGGACACCGATATCGATTCGGCGCCCGAGCGATTGCCGACCATCGGCCGTCTCAGACCGTCAGCGGTCGAGCGGAACTTCGATGACGACGGGTCGCTCCACGGGCGCGGTCAGCGCCTGGTCGAGTTCGGCTCGCGTCTTGGCGCGCACGTAACCCCAGCCGAAACCCTCGGCGAGCTTCTGGATGTCGACCCGCTGCGGCGTGTAGAGGACGCGTTGCATGGCCTCGGGCGCAGCGCTGGCCGCCACCTCGAGCCCGTCGAAGATGGTGCCGCCACCGTCGTTGCCGACGATGACCTGCAGGCGCGGCATCCGCTCGTCGTAGCCCGGCAGAAGCGCGCCGATGTCGTGCAAGAACGTGAGGTCGCCGACGAGAACGCGCGTGACGCCGGGCGACCCGTCGGCCTGGCTGGCGAGCGCGATGCCCGTTGCCGTGGCTGTAGTGCCGTCGATGCCGGCGAGCCCGCGATTGGCGTGCACGCGCACCTTCTTGCCGCCGAGCACCTGGTCGGCCTCGCGGATGAGTCGGGATGCCCCGAAGACGAGTCGATCGTGCGGCCACGTGGCGCGCCACACCGCTTCGACGAGGAGGCGCCGGTCGAGTGGGCGACGAATCGCGGCGAACTCGGCCTGTGCGAAGGCGAGCCTCTGGGCGGGGTCGTGCGAGTGCCCGGCCTCGAGATCGGGCGCGACATCGTCGTCCTGCGCCGCGAGAACGGCTCGGGATGCGACCACCCAGGCTCCGAGCCACGCCCGGTCGACGGGGCCCGATGTCACCGACACCTGCCCGACCACGCGAGCATTGCGGCCGGGGTCGTAGGCCTCGGCACCGTGCGGCGCGACGACGATGGTCTCGACATCCGCTCGTTTCAGCAGCGCCGGCACCTGACGGGAGAGAGTGGGATGCCCGAAGACGATGGCGCGTTCGATGCGGCCGCCGAGCTCGGGGTCGTCGAGCAGCGGGCGGTAGCCGGCGACCAGGTTGCGGCCGAAACGGGAACCGCTCGTGACCTCGGCGATGAGGGGCCAGCCCCCCGCGTGGGCGACGTCTTCGGCGGCCGGGCCGGCCGCGTTGCCCGCGATGACCACGGTGCGCGGCCCGCGTTCGACGAGCAGCGTGGAACGGCGGCGGCGGTCACCGAGAGTGACGTCGACGCTCGGGGTTGAAGGGGCGTCGAGGTGGGCGCGCACGCGCTCCAGTTCGAGCTCGTCGTCGGCATCGGAGATGGAGGACAACGGTTCGCGGAACGCGAGGTTCAGGTGCACGGGCCCCGGGCCCGCGACGCCCTTCGTCGTTCCGACGGCATGGGCCCAGGATTCGCTCGCGATCGACGACGGGTCGAGGGATTCGTCACCGGGCTGGGTGCGGAACCCCGATGCCGGGCCGGGTGCGGGAACATCCGTCGTGTAGCGAGCGGCGCGACCGAAGATGCCCGGCTGGTGCGTGGTCTGGTTCGAGCGGATGCCGCGCAGCTCGGTCGGCCGGTCGGCCGTGAGCAGCAGCAGGGGCACGCCGCTGTGGTGCGCTTCAAGAACGGCAGGGTGCAGGTTGGCGACGGCGGTGCCGCTCGTCACGACGACGGCGGCGGGCACACCGGATTCGGCGGCCAGGCCGAGCGCGAGGAAGCCCGCGACGCGTTCATCGAGTCGCACGTGCAGGTGCAGCAGGCCGGCGCGCTCGTATTCGTCGGCCGCGAGGGCCAGGGCCTGTGAGCGCGATCCGGGGCAGAGCACCAGGTCGCGCAGACCGAGGCGCACGAATTCGCCCAGGAGGCGGACGGCGAAGCGGGTGCTGGGCGAGGACTCAGACATCCGCTCGGCCTGCGCCGGGCTCGTCGTCGGACTTGCCGCGCTTGGCAGTGCCGTCGTCGGTGCCCGTCGGCTCGTCGCCGGAATCGGGGGTGTCGGCATCGGACGATGACGAGCCGGAAGAGGAGGATGGCCCCGTCGAACCCGCCCGCGCAGGACCCGTGGTCGCCGGACCCGTCGTTCCCGAACCGGAGCCGGAGCCAGATGTCGGCGTGCCGGGACGCGTGGTCGTCGGGCCGGACGGCGCTCCGTCGGCGGGGCCTTCGGAATCGAGTGCCGCGAGCTCTTCTTCGAGACGGCGGATGCGCTCGTCTTGATCGGGATCGGCCGCGGAGGACGAGGACCGGCCGAAGAACTCGGGGTTGTCGTCGGGCGGAAGCTGGCGCGTGCGCGCCTGGGCTTGGCGGCCGCGACCGATGAGGAACCACAGCACGACACCCACGACGGGCAGCACCAGGATGATGACGAGCCAGGCGGGTTTGGGCAGACCTCGCACTCGATCATGAGCGAGCATGGCGCAGTCGATGACCGCGTAGATCGTTGCGACCACGACGACGACGACGAGTCCGAGCAGCAGGCGTGCCATCCCCCCATGTTAGTCGGCGCGTCTGAGCCTTTTCTCCACGGCGGCGGCTCCCAGCGGCCCGACTTACACTGGTGGAGTGAAACGCATCTCCCCGGTCCTCGTCTATACGGTCTTTCGGCTTCTCACGTTCGCCGTGCCCCTGACGGCCCTGCTGCTGATGCAGATCAACCCGCTCATCGCCACGCTGCTCGCGGCGCTCATCGGCGTGAGCCTGTCGTACATCTTCCTGCGGCCGCAGCGCGAGCAGGTCTCGCGCGAGCTCTATGCGCGCCGCCACGAGGGCAAGACGTCGCCCCACGCCCACGACGACGAAGACGCCGAAGACGCGATCAACATCGACACGAAACCGGCCGCGAACGAGCGCTGAGCCAAGCTCAACAACCCGCCGCGACCGGCGTTGTGATGCGTTCTTGCTGCGAACCTGTTACTGGCCGCCGCTGTACAACCAGAAGGCCACGAACAGCGCGATCGCGTAGAACAGCTGCGCCACCCCGGTGAGCTTCAGCACGAGGATGAGTTCGCGCGGCGTGCGCGCGGTCGCCGTGATGATGCACGCGGGCAGAGCTGCAAGCAGCACGAACATGGCGAACCATGCGGCCGGGTAGAAGAGCGCGAGAACGCCCGCGATCACGAACGGCACGAGCATCAGCACGATGTAGAGAACCCGCGTGGCCGTGGCGCCGATGAGCACCGAAAGCGTGCGCTTGCCCGACATCCGGTCTTGTTCGATGTCGCGCAAGTTGTTGACCACGAGGGCGGCCGTGGCCATGAAGCCGACCGCAATGGCGCCGAACCACGCCTCCTGATTGAGCTGGTAGACCTGCACGAACGTGGTGCCAAGCGTGGCGACGAGCCCGAAGAAGACGAAGACGAACACCTCGCCGAGCGCGTTATAGCCGTAGGGGCGCTTGCCACCCGTGTAGAACCAGGCGGCGACGAGGGCCGCGGCGCCGACGATGAGCAGCCACCAGAGGCCCGACACCACCGTGAGCACGAGACCCGCGACGGCCGCGATGCCGAAGAAGACGAGGGCAACCGTGAGCACCGACTTGGCCGAGGCCTTGCCGCTGCCGACGAGACGCTGCGGGCCGACACGGTTGTCGTCGGTGCCGCGGATGCCGTCGGAGTAGTCGTTGGCGAAGTTCACGCCGATCTGCAGGGCCACCGAGACGATCAGGCACAGGAGCGCGCGCACGGGGTGGTAGACGCCCGGCTCGCTCGCCACGATCGCGGCGCCGGTTCCCACGATGACGGGCGAGATCGACAGCGGCAGCGTGCGCACGCGCGAACCGTCGATCCAGTCGGCGAGGGTGGCCTTCTTCACGGCGTCATAGCGTCGCGCCGCGGGGTTGCCGCTCTTGCCGCGCCCGCTGGTCTTCGTGCGCACCGTCTTGTCGGCGTTCGCGTTGCGGCCGTTGACGTTGCGGGGGTCGACCGACCTCGTCGCGTCGATGCGTTGCTGCTTGGGTCGTTGCTGCTTGGGCGCCACTACCGTCTCCTTCGGGTCCGGAGCGAGTTTACGACACCGGGCCATGCCGGCGGGTTCGCCGGGCTTCGCCAGGAGGTCGTGGGACTCTGCCAGGGGTGCGCCGGGCTGTGCCGAGGGGCGTGTGGGGCCATGTCAGGGGCCGTGTCGCGGGCTCAACGAGCCCGGTCGAGCGCGTCCTCGACGAGCGAGCGGATGCGGCGGCGGTCGGGTTTGCCCGACGACAACGTGGGCATCGTGCCGAGCGTCACGACCGCGGCAGGTTGGGCCGCCACCCCGATCAGGGCCGCCACGTGCGCGCGGACCACAGCTCTCGCATCCGCACCGGCTTTCGTACTGGCGCCAGCACCGGACCCCGTGCTCACAGCGTCGGAGCCGGCACGCTCGGCCGAGCCCCGTGCACCATCCGCGAAGACGGCCACGACGGGCACCTGCCCCCAGCGCTGGTCGTCGACGCCCACGACGATGGCCGTGCCGAAACCGTCCAGCGCGCGAACGGCCTCCTCGACGCGGTCGAGCGACACGTTGGTTCCGCCCGAGATGATCACGTTGTCGATGCGCCCGGTCACCGAGACCCGGCCGGCCTCGACCGTGCCGGTGTCGCCCGTGCGGTACCAGCGGTGCACGATGCCGTCCGCGTCGGGAGCCGAGTGGAAGGCCGCATCCGAGCGCTCGGGGTCGCCGAGATAGCCGTCGGCGAGCATCGGGCCCGAGAGCTCGAGCTGGCCGTCGACGACGCGCGCGCGGGCCCCGGGCAGCGGAACGCCGTCATAGACGCAGCCGCCCGCCGTCTCACTGGACCCGTAGGTGCGCACGACGTGGGCGCCCAGCCGGTGGGCCCGCTCGGCGAGGGCCGCGTCGAGGCGCTGACCCCCGATGAGGATGGCGTCGTAGCTCGACAGGGCTCGGCGCACGCGGCGCGAATCGGCGGCCGCATCGACCAGGGTGAGCAGCTGGGCGGGCACCAGGGACGTGAAGCGCAGGTCACCGTCGAGACGCGAAGTGGCGACAGCGAAGGCCCGGGCGTCGAACGGGCCGGGCGGCAGCACCTCGGGTGTCGTTCCGGCCGCGATGGACCGCGCCAGCACCTGCACACCGGCCACATAATGCGTCGGCAACGCGAGCAACCACTGACCGGGCCCGCCGAGCGCGGTCTCGGAGGCGGCGACACTCGCGAGCACGGCGTCGGCCGACAGCATGACGCGCTTCGGGATGCCCGTGGAACCCGACGTCTCGATCACGAGCGCGGTCGATTGGGGAACCCTGTCGGGCGCCTGGGCCGATTCCTCGCCCGCTGGCTGTGCAGCCACGGGCACGATGGCGGGCCCCGACCGATCGAGCGCACCCCGCAGAGCCTGCATGACGGCCATCGGGTCCGCGGCCGACACGCGCCGCAACTGCCTGGTCATGCCGCCGCCACCGCTACCGCTACCGCTACCGTCACCGTCGGCAAACGGGTCAGTACTGCCACGGGTACGGGCCCCAGTCGGGCTCCCGCTTCTCGAGGAAAGCGTCGCGCCCCTCAACGGCTTCGTCGGTGCCGTAGGCCAGGCGCGTCGCCTCGCCCGCGAAAACCTGCTGGCCCACCATCCCGTCGTCGACCGCGTTGAAGGCGAACTTGAGCATGCGGATGGCGGTGGGCGACTTCGTGAGAATCGTGCGGGCCCAGCGGATGGCTTCGGCCTCGAGTTCGGCGTGCGGCACCACGGCGTTCACCGCGCCCATCTGGTAGGCGCGTTCCGCCGAGTACTCCTCGGCGAGGAAGAAGATCTCGCGCGCGAACTTCTGGCCGATCTGCCGCGCGAAGTAGGCGCTTCCGTAGCCGGCGTCGAACGAACCGACATCCGCATCGGTCTGCTTGAACTTGCCGTGCTCGCGGCTGGCGATCGTGAGGTCGCATACGACGTGCAACGAGTGCCCGCCGCCCGCCGCCCAGCCGGGAACGACCGCGATGACGACCTTGGGCATGAAGCGAATCAAGCGCTGCACCTCGAGAATGTGCAACCGCCCGCCGCGCGCCGCATCGACGCCCGCGGCCGTCTCGGAGTCGGAGTACTTGTAGCCGTCGCGCCCGCGGATGCGCTGGTCGCCGCCCGAGCAGAACGCCCAGCCGCCGTCCTTCGCGCTGGGGCCGTTGCCCGTCAGCAGCACGACGCCGATGCGCGAGTTCAGCCGCGCGTCTTCGAGCGTGCGGTAGAGCTCGTCGACCGTGTGCGGCCGGAACGCGTTGCGCACCTCGGGCCGGTTGAAGGCCACGCGGGCGATGCGGCCGTCGAGGCTGTGGTGGTAGGTGATGTCGGTGAGGGTGTCGAACCCGTCGACGGTCGTCCACTGGCTCTCGTCGAAGATCTCGGAAACGCTCATGCAGCCAGTCTAGACACGCGACAGAATGGACCCATGACGCCCAACCTCGAAGATGTGTTGGCCACCCTGCGCGTGGTTGCTCTGCCCTTGACGACGCGGTTTCGCGGGGTGACGGTGCGCGAGGCCGCCCTGTTCGAGGGGCCGAACGGATGGACCGAGTTCTCGCCCTTCGTCGAGTACGACGATGCCGAGAGCGCCACGTGGTTGCGAGCGGCCCTCGAATACGGCTGGGGTGACGTGCCCGTGTCTCGTCGAACGTCGATCGCCGTGAATGCAACGGTGCCGGCCGTCGCGGCTCGGGATGTCGCGAGCGTCCTCGCCCGTTATGACGGGTGCCGCACGGCCAAGGTCAAGGTCGCCGAGCGGGGCCAGACCCTCGAGGACGACATCGCGCGCGTGCGGGCGGTGCGCGAGGTCATGGGGCCCGAGGGCCGCATCCGCATCGACGCTAACGCTGGGTGGAACGTGGACGAGGCGGAGCACGCCATCCACGCCCTGTCGACGTTCGACCTGGAATACGTGGAACAACCGTGCGCGAGCATCGAGGAGCTCGCCGACATCCGGCGCCGCGTGAAATATGCCGGCATCCCGATCGCCGCCGACGAGAGCGTGCGCAAGGCCGACGACCCGTTGCGCGTGGCACGGGCGGGAGCTGCAGACATCCTCATCATCAAGGTGCAGCCGCTCGGTGGAGTCGCGCGCGCGCTCGACATCGTGGCGCAGGCCGGCCTGCCCGCTGTCGTCTCGAGCGCCCTCGACACGTCGGTCGGCATCGGCATGGGCGCGGCCCTTGCAGCGGCCCTTCCCGAGCTCGACTATGACTGCGGGCTCGGAACGGCCGCGTTGTTCTCGCACGACGTCACGTCGAGCCCGCTCGTGCCGGTCGGGGGCGCGCTCGAACCGCGCCGCGTTGCCGTGGACGTGTCGGCAGCCGCTCAGGTCGAGGCGGATGCCGAGCGCACCGAGTGGTGGCGCAACCGCCTCACCCGCTGTTTCGCGCTCGTCGATGCCGACGCCGACGCGCAGGCCTAGTCACGCGCAACAGCGGCTTAGAGACCCGAGTACGCGTGCAGACCCTTGAAGAAGATGTTCACGATCGTGAAGTTGAACATGACGGCAGCGAAGCCGATGATCGCGAGCCACGCACTGCGTGAGCCCCGCCATCCGCGCGTCGCCCGGGCGTGGATGTAGCCCGCGTAGATCACCCAGATGATGAAGGTCCACACCTCTTTGGTGTCCCAGCCCCAGTAACGGCCCCACGCGCGTTCGGCCCAGATGGAACCGGCCATGAGCGTGAACGTCCAGAAGATGAAGCCCACGATGTTCACGCGGTAGGCGAGGTTCTCGAGGCGCTCGGAGGAAGGCAGCGTGGCGAGGAACTTGAGCTTCAGCAGCTTGAGGTCCTTGCCGGCGAGCTCGCGCCGGTGCTGGAAGAGCTGGATGGCGCTCAGCGCGAAGCCGAGGCCGAAGAATGCCGTGCCGAGGCTGGCGACGAACACGTGGATGATGAGCCACGCCGACTGCAGTGCGGGCGGCAGCGGCACGACGGCCACATAGAAGTTCACGCCCGAGACGCCCAACAGAATGAGCACCAGCCCCATGACGAACGTTCCGAGGAATCGCAGGTCGACCTTGACGATGACCATGAGGAACACCATGACGATGAGCAGCGTGCCGGTCATGGCGAACTCGTACATGTTGGCCCACGGCACGCGCTGGGCGCTGATACCGCGCGTCACATCGGCCGTGGCGTGCAGCAGGAAGCCGATGATGGTCAGCGCGACGCCGATGCGCAGCGTGGCCGAGCGCTTGGGTGTGACGTCGCTCGCATCTTCGTCGACACGCTCGATGGTGGCCGTCGAGGACACCCGCGAGGTGGTCGTGGTCGCGGCGGAACCGGCCGATGCGACCTGTGCCCCGTCCACACGCGAACCGGCACCGGATGCCTGAGCGGCCTGCTCATCGGCATAAGCACTCACCTCGGCCGACCGCTTTGCCAGGTCGAGCGCGAAGGCAATGAAGGCGAGCGCGTAGATGGCCATGGCCGACCACAGGCTCAGCACCGAAAGTTCGTCGAGATTCACTTCTTAACAGTACCTCTCAGATCGCGCGGCACGCCCAGGATGGTTCCGTGCCGATAGGCGATCGCATCGACGGCTTGTCGCAAGCCCGGGTCTTCTCCGCGGGCGAGTCCCGCGTACTGCAGCGTGACGCTGCCATCCTCCTTCTCGACAGCCTTCACCCACACGCGCCGGCGGGGCACGAACAGCGAGGTCAGCAGGCCGAGCATCACCAGAATGGCGAACAGCAGCACGAATCCCTGCGACGGGTCGTGGTGCACATCGAGCGAGACGAAGCGCGGCACCGTGTTGTCGAAGTTGCCGGCCGCCTGCTGCGGCGACGAGTTCTCGAACGTGACGGTGCCCATGCCGTTCGGCAGATCGGCGGTCTGGCCCGGCTGCAACTCGATCGAGTCGACATCCGTTTTACCACCCGTGAGCTGCGTCATTCCATCGGTCACCAGTTCGTAGACCGACTTGGGCGCGCCCTCGTTGATGCCGAGGTCGCCCTTGTAGACGTTGAGCGTGAGCAGCGGATAGACGAGGTCGGGATAGGTGGACGTGTAGGCGCCGGATGCGTTCTTTACGGCGGTCGGGTAGAAGAACCCGATCATGCCGAGCTGGTCGGACAGGCCATCCGGAACCTTGACCACGCCGATCGACGTGAGGTTCGCGTCCTGCGGCAGGAACGGCACCGAGTCGGTGAACACGGCCTTGCCTTGGGGGTCCCGCACCGTGATCTTCGGCGCGTAGCCGTTGCCGAGCAGGTAGACGTCGGTGTTGTCGTAGCGCAGGGGCTCGTTCACCTTGATGGTCTGCTTCTCGGGCTCCTGGCCGGGCGAACGTGTCGTGACCTTGGCCGTGTAGTCGATGGCCTGGCCGTAGGCGTCGAGGTTCTGCTTCTCGTACTCAACGGCGAAATCATCCACCGTCAGCGCATAGGGCGACAGGGTGTCGGGGTTGAAGAAGCGGCCCGGGTTGAACGAGTTGTAGTCGAGCAGCGTGTTGACGAAGGTCTGCCCCTCGACCACCACGCGCTGCCCGGCATAGCCGAAGCCACCGCCCACGCCGATGGCCAGCAGGATGCCGACGAGCGCCGAATGGAAGACCAGGTTGCCGGTTTCGCGCAGATAACCGCGTTCGGCCGAGACCGAGAGCGACCCGCCGCCCTCGTACATCTCGACACGGTAGCCCGACTTCTTCAGCAGCGTGCGCGCCGACGAGATGGCGGATGCCGCGTCGGCACCCTCGACGGTCTGCTCCGTGTAGGAGTCCAACCGGTTGAGCCGGGCGGGCGTGCGCGGAGGCCGCGCGCGCATGGCCTGGAAGTGGTGCTTGGTGCGCGGGATCACGCAACCGATCAGCGAAATGAACAGCAGCAGGTAGATCGCGGAGAACCACGCCGAGCCGTAGACGTCGAAGAACTGCAGGTTGTCGAGCACGGGCGCGAGCGACGGGTTGTCGCGGAAGTACTGCGTGACGCCGTTGGGGTCGGAGCTGCGCTGCGGCACGAGCGAACCCGGCACCGCCGCGATGGCCAGCATGAGCAGCAGGAACAGCGCCGTGCGCATGCTCGTCAGCTGGCGCCAGGCGAACCGGATCCAGCCGACGAACCCCAGTTTGGGCTGCTCGATGGAGTTGTTGTCGTCGTCGGCGGGCTGCCTCTTGGCGCTGCCGGAGTCGACGTAATCAGAGGGGCGTGACAAAGCCTTGGATCACCATCCCGAGTTGTGACATGAGTTTTCCCCAGATTCCGGAGACCATCAGGATGCCGATGATCATGAGGAGGACGCCGCCCGCGATGTTGATGGCGCGGATGTGGCGCTTCAGGAAGGCGATGGTTCCGGTCATCCAGCTGAGGCCGAGGGCCACGAGGACGAACGGGATGCCGAGGCCGACGCAGTAGAACAGGCCGAGCAGGGCGCCGCGGCCCGTCGAACCCGAGTTGAGGCTGAGGCCCGTGATAGCCGTCAGGACGGGCCCGAGGCACGGCGTCCAGCCGATCGCGAACACGATGCCGAGCAGGGGCGCACCGGCGAGCCCCGTCGCGGGGCGGAAGGACGGCTTGATGGTGCGCTGCATGAACGAGACCTGCCCGACGAACACGAAGCCCATGACGATGACGACGGCTCCGAGGATGCGCGTGATCAGGTCCTGCCACTGCACGAAGAACGCGCCAACCGTGCCGACGAACGCGCCCGTGAGCACGAAGACCAGCGTGAAACCGGCGATGAAACCGGCCACCCCGAGCAGGAGTCGTGGCTTGCCCGGCTGCAGGCGGGCTGGCCGCGCCGAGCTGCCAGAGGCCCGCGCGCCGGCACCAGGTTTGGCCGCCGTCGACATACCGCCGACATAAGCGAGATACCCCGGCACGAGCGGAAGCACGCACGGCGAAGCAAACGAGATCAGGCCCGCGAGCAGAGCGATCGGGATGGCCGCGACCAACTGCCCGTTCGCGACGATCTCGCCCGGGTTCACGGTGTGGCCCCGGTCATTCGGCGATCGTTTCGCGCACCAGGGTGTCGAGGATCGACTCGGCGGGCAGCTGGCCCAGGATGCGGCTCGCCACGCGTCCCTCCTTGTCGAGGACGATCGTCGTGGGCACGGCCTTCGGCGGCACGGAACCCGTGAAGGCCAGCTTCACCGAACCCGAGTCCACGTCGAGGATCGACGGGTAGGTGACCCCGTAGGTCTGGTTGAACGACGTGGCGGTCTCGGCCTGGTCGTAGACGTTGACGCCCACGAAGGTGGCGCCCTTGCCGCTGTACTTCTCGTTCAGCTCTTGCAGCTCCGGCGCCTCGGCACGGCAGGGCGCACACGCCGCGTACCAGAAGTTGACGACCGTGACCTGGCCCGCGAGATCGGCCGAATCGATGGTCTCGCCGCTCTCGTCGACGCCCGAGAACGAGATCTTCTCGCCGCGCTCGTCGGCGGGAATGGAGGTGACGCTGCCGTCGCCCGCGATGTAGCCCTTGTCGCTGCCCTCTTTGTATTGGGCGGCCAGCGGGTCTGCCGAGCAGCCCGCGAGGCCGAGCGCGGCCGTGATCGATACCGCGAGCGCGACGGTGGCGAACCGGCGGCGCGGTCGCTGCCGCAGCCCGACCGTGCGCGCGTCGGGCGCCATCGCGGTCGAGACGGATGGGGATGTCGAACGTGCGCGGGTCATACTGCTCCTACGTCGATGGCCCCGGCGGCGAGTCCGGCCGCGGGGTTCGAATAACCGACCTCGATGAACGAATCCCCCACGCGTTCGAACGAGGTGATGCTGGACAGATCGCAGCGGCGACGGCGCGGATCGTGCGCCAACTGCTCGCCCGCGATGAAACGGTGGGTGGTCCAGATAGGCAACTGGTGGCTGACCATGACGACGTCACCCTCGCCATCCGCCACCTCATTCCAGGCGTCTTCCATCGCGCGCACCATGCGGTCGGCGATCGAGAGGTAGGGCTCGCCCCAGCTCGGCACCGACGGCGCACGCAGCACGGGCCAGTTGATCGGGTTGCGCAGCGCGCGCGACATGACCTTGCCCTCGAAGTGGTTGGTCGGCTCGATGATGCGCGCCTCGGTGCGGATGTCGAGACCCGTGAGTTCGGCGATCGGTGCAGCGGACTCTTGGGCGCGCTGCAGGGGCGATGCGTACACCCGGGCGATCGGACGCTCGCGGGCGACAATGTCGTCGGCAGCACTCCGGGCCATCAGCTCACCACGTTCGGAGAGTCGGAAACCGGGGATGCGGCCGTACAACACACCCGAGGGGTTGTACACCTCACCATGTCGAACGAGATGAATCTGGCTAGCTCCCACCTGGCAAGTCTACGTTCGACTCGGCTGGGAATCCGCCACACCGGTAGGCTTGGTCGTTGTGAACGAACGAGTACTCATCAAAGACCTGTCCGCCCTGCCCGAAGGCACCGTCACGGTGTCTGGATGGGTCGATACCGTTCGCGATCAGAAGAAGGTGCAGTTCGTCGTGCTGCGCGACGAGTCCGGTGCCGTGCAGATCGTCAACCCGGCCACTCGCGAGATCGCCGAAGACGACGCCTCCTCGGCCGAACGCGTCGCCACCACCGAGGCCATCTCGGGCCTCAGCCAGGGTTCCTTCATCACCGTCACGGGCGCGCTCAAGCACGACGAGCGCGTGAAGCTCGGCGGCCTCGAGGTCAAGCTCGCCACGATGGATGTCGTCAGCCATGCCATCCCCGAAACCCCCATCGCCGCCGACTCTTCGCTCGACAAGCGCATGGACTGGCGCTTCATCGACCTGCGCCAGCCCAAGCAGAACCTCGTCTTCCGCATCCAGACCACATTCGAGCACGCCCTGCGTCAGTACTGGATCGACAACGACTTCATCGAGATCCACACGCCCAAGCTCATGGCGAGCGCCAGCGAGTCGCGCGCCGAGCTGTTCGAGGTCGAGTACTTCGACACCAAGGCCTACCTGGCTCAGAGCCCGCAGTTCTTCAAGCAGATGGCTCAGCCGGCCGGTTTCGGCAAGGTCTTCGAGGTCGGCCCCGCGTTCCGCGCCGACCCGTCGTTCACGTCGCGTCACGCGACGGAGTTCACGAGCATCGACTCCGAGCTCAGCTGGATCGACAGCCACGAAGACGTCATGCAGTTGCATGAGGACCTCATCGTCGCCGGCTTCACCGCGGTCGTCGAGAAGCACGGCGATGCGATTCGCGAGCTCTTCGGCCTCGAGGTCACCGTGCCGTCGACGCCGTTCCCCCGCATCCCCCTCGCCGAGGCCAAGCGCATCGTCGCCGAGCGCGGCTACGAGGTGCCGCGCGCCGACGACGACATGGACCCCGAGGGCGAGCGCCAGATCGCGGCCTACGTGAAAGAGGAGTTCGGGCACGAGTTCGTGTTCCTCACCGATTACGCCTCGAGCATCCGGCCGTTCTACCACATGCGCAACGATGAAGACGGGTCGCTCACCAAGAGCTAC
Source organism: Okibacterium fritillariae (assembly GCF_052783725.1). Lineage (NCBI taxonomy): Bacteria > Bacillati > Actinomycetota > Actinomycetes > Micrococcales > Microbacteriaceae > Okibacterium > Okibacterium fritillariae. The sequence goes on along the minus strand of NZ_CP199917.1, from coordinate 720,891 downwards.
GACCTCATCTTCAACGGTGTCGAGATCTCGACGGGGGCTCAGCGCGAGCACCGCGTCGACGTGCTCATCGAGCAGGCCAAGGAGAAGGGCCTCGAGCCCGAGGAGCTCGAGTTCTACCTCGACTTCTTCCGCTACGGCGTTCCCCCGCACGGCGGTTTCGGCATGGGGCTCGCGCGCGTGCTCATGCTGATGCTGCACGAGACGTCGATCCGCGAGGTCACCTACCTGTTCCGCGGCCCGACACGTCTCGCGCCGTAGCGAGCGGCGCACCCGCCGACACGACAGATGCCGAGGGCGGAGGAGAGCATTGCTCCCTCCGCCCTCGGCATCTGTGCTGTGGGCCCGTGTCTGCTTGGTGGAGCGGCCGGCCTGGGTGCTACGAGGTCGCGGGAAGTGTGTAGTCGATGGCCGAACGCTCCGTCACGAGCGAACGGATGACGGCCGCGGCAGCCTGATGCGCCGGGTGCACCTGGTAGGCCTGCAGATTCGCGGCATCGGCGAACTCGGAGACGAGCACGACATCCCAATTGCCCGGGGTGTCATGCAGGTCGATGCCCACCTCGAGTCGCTCGATGATGTCGCCGAGCTGGGGCACCAGCCCCACGAGCTCCTCGCGAATGCGGGTGGCGTCCTCGGCCTTCTGTTCGACGCTCGGTGCGCCGAGCTTCCAGGTCACGATGTGGCGAATGGTCATCGGGCTTCCTTCAGCGCTCGGGTGAGGCGCACCGGATCGATGCGCCAATAGTTGTGGACTTTTCCGTTGATGAGCACGACGGGGATCTCTTCCCAGTAGCGATCGAACAGGGCCGGGTCGTCGAGGATCGACAGTTCCTCGCGCTCGGGGGCCTGATCGCCGAGCTGCGCGGTCACCTCGTCGATGACCGCACGCGCGTCATCGCACAGGTGGCAATCGGGTTTGCTGATGAGGGTGAGAGTCGTCGACACCCCTTCAGCCTAATCCGAGCGGGCATTCGGCGGCAGCAGAGGTTTAGAACAGGCGCATAAGTATCGAAGTATTTATGTTTTCAAACATAATGCTTATGGTCTCTGTGTTATTTTCGTATGAGAGACCATCATGGGCTTATGTCTGCGTTCCACTCCGAAGCCGCCCACGTGCTGGGCGCGCGCATTCGTGAGGCCAGGAATCAACGCTCCCTCACGCTCGAAGACCTCGGGGCGCTGGCCGGAGTGCACTGGACGAACATCGGCAAGATCGAGCGCGGTCAGGTGCACCCGAGTGTCGAGACTCTCGTGCGACTGGCGAGCGCCATGGATGCCGACCCGAAGGTCTTCGTCACGGGCCTCACGGCCGATATGTACCCGCGACCGCGGCATAAACTGACGGCCAACGATCTGATCCGGGAACGCGAAGAGCGCAGCCGACGCCGCGACGCGGACTGACGCACCCCGCCGGTGGTCACTCACAGTGACACCAGCCAGAGGTATTGAGCGCCCTGGAAGAACCAGGTGACCTGCACCTTCGTCTGGCGAGCCAGGTCGTCGCCGAACAGCCACACGGCCAGCACCTGGCCGGGCTCGAGTCGCGTCGGGGTCTGGGCGACGAAGTGCCCCGGGCCCATCAGATCGATCGTCACCCATCGCAGCACGTCACTGCTCGCATTGCGCAACTCGATGCGCTCAGCACCGAACCGGTCGACCTCGAAGGGCACGCGATAGGCCGCGGGCCGCTCGGCAGGGAGCAACGCAGCGCCTGCCTGATGCTCGCCCTTCGGTGCGGCCCGCACCGAAAGCCCCCCGGCCGGGCGATCGCCCATCGGGCGCGCCAGGTCGATCGTGGCGGTGTAGTGGACGGCACGTGTCATGGTCTTACCCCCGGGGTCGGTCCGACGATCTCTTGTCCCGACGCACTCTAGGGCGAACCCCCGACACTGGCGCCCCCGAACGCCAAAAAGCGCCAGTCCGAGGACTGACGCTTCGCAGCTGCGTTACAACTACTTCTTGTTGCGACGCTGGTGACGAGTCTTACGAAGCAATTTGCGGTGCTTCTTCTTCGCCATGCGCTTGCGGCGCTTCTTGATGACAGAACCCACTGAGACCTCACATAGAAAGATTGGGTATGGCCGCGGATGCGACGACTGGCAGTAAAAATGCCTCCGGCGAGTCTACCTGATCAGCACGGTGTAACGCGAGTCGGGCGAGGAACGACCGCTCAGGGCCGGAGTTTGCGCGTGACGGCCTGCACCGCCGAGGTGACGGCGTGCGTGGCATCCGCTGCAACCTTGCCGACCGTGTCGGCCACGGCACGCGCCTGATCGGGCAGCGGTCCGCCGGACGATTGGGACACGAGCTCTGCCGCATCGAAATCGATGCTGAGGAAGGGGATCAGCCAGTCCTCGATCTGCTCGAGGGGCGTGTATTCGAGGCGATAGAAGCGGTGCTGGCCCTCTTCGCGCACCGTCACGAGCCCCGCCTCGCGCAGAACCTTGAGGTGCTTCGACACGGTCGGCTGGCTGAGCCCGAGCGTCGAGACGATCTCGGAGACGGAGGTGCCGCCAGCGGTCTCATCGTCGGCCGGGTGTCGCTCGAGCAGGACTTGGAGGATGTCGCGTCGGGTGGCATCCGCAACCACGTCAAAAATGTCGGCCATCCACCCAGGGTAGTGACTCCAGAGACGGAGTACCATGACATCCAGCATTCGACACGAACGAACAACGAGGAGCTGAGAATGCCCGCGAGCTCCTCACGGAACGTCATCCACCGGCCTCCGCGTCTCAGCGTGCGCACGGTGCGCGATCGCATCAGCGATTTCACCGGGCGCTCCCCCTCCCGCTTCGCGCTGCTCATCTTCACGGCGCTCATCCTCGTCTTCACCCTGCTGTTCTCCTTGCCCATCGCGTCGAGCGCCGGAACGATGACACCGCTCGCCGACTCGCTCTTCACGGCGGTCTCGGTCATCTGCGTGACGGGCCTGTCGGTCGTCGACATGGCCACGCACTGGTCGCTTGTCGGCCACATCTTCGTGTTCATCGGCGTGCAGATCGGCGCCCTGGGCGTGCTCACCCTCGCCTCCATCCTGGGTCTCGTCATCTCGCGCAAGCTCGGGCTGCGCGCCAAACTCATCGCGGCCAGCGACAGCAACCCGCTGCGCGTACATCACGGGCCCGTCGCCGAGGGCCAGGCCGTGCGTCTCGGCGAGATCGGCAGCATGCTGCTCACGGTCGCGGTGTCGGCCCTCGTGATCGAGGCGGTGATCGCGGCGCTCCTCTTCCCGCGCATGCTCATCGACGGCATTCCGGCCTGGGATGCCCTGTGGAACAGCGTCTACTACTCCGCCATGGCCTTCACGAACACCGGGTTCACCCCGAACGCCGAGGGGCTCGAACGCTTTGCGAACGACTATTGGTTCCTCAGCATCCTGATGATCGGCGTCTTCCTCGGAGCCATCGGTTTTCCCGTGATCTATGCGCTCAGTCGCTCGTTCTTCAAGCCGCGTCGCTGGTCGCTGCACGTGAAGCTCACACTGCTCACCACGCTGATCCTCTTCGTGGCCGGGGCCGTGGCCTTCGTGATCCTCGAATTCAACAACCCGAAGACCTTCGGCAGCCTGAATGCCAGCGATACGGCGTTCCAATCGTTGTTCCTGTCGATGATGACCAGGTCGGGTGGTTTCTCGACGATCTCCATCCCAGACCTCAACGGGTCCAGCCTGCTCGTCGCCGACATGCTCATGTTCATCGGTGGCGGCTCGGCGTCGACGGCCGGAGGCATCAAGGTGACGACGCTCGCCGTGCTTTTCCTGGCCGCGCTCGCCGAGGCCCGTGGGCGCCCCGACATGGAGGCGTTCGGCCGCCGCATCCCCCAAGACGTGGTCAAAGTCGCGCTCAGCGTCGTGCTCTGGGGGGCGACCATCGTGGCGGTGTCCTCGATCGTCATCCTGCAGATCACCAAGGCGCCGCTCGACCACGTGCTCTTCGATGTCATCTCGGCCTTCGCCACGACCGGTCTCTCGACGGGCCTCACCGATCAACTCCCCGATTCGGGCAAGTATGTGATGGCGGCGACGATGTTCATGGGGCGCATTGGTACAGTGACACTCGCCGCGGCCGTCGCGGCCAGCCAGAACGCGCAATTGTTCCGGCGCCCCGAGGAAAGGCCCATCGTTGGTTGATCGCATCAAACACAACGCCCCGGTGCTCGTAATCGGTCTCGGGCGCTTCGGTGCGGCCTGCGCCGGCGAGCTCGACCGTCTCGACCGCGAGGTGTTGGCCATCGACGACAACGCCGATCTCGTGCAGAAGTGGTCGGAGCGCGTCACGCACACCGTGCAGGCCGACGCCCGCAACATCGAGGCGCTCAAGCAGATCGGGGCTACCGACTTCTCGATCGCCGTCGTGGCCGTCGGCTCGTCGATCGAGGCCAGCGTGCTCATCACCGCCAACCTCGTTGACCTGAAGATTCCTCAGATTTGGGCCAAGGCGGTCTCGCAGTCGCACGGCAAGATCCTGGCCCGGGTCGGCGCCAACCACGTGATCTACCCCGAGGCAGAAGCCGGCGAGCGCGTCGCCCACCTCGTCTCGGGCCGCATGCTCGACTTCATCCAGTTCGACGACGACTTCGCGCTCGTCAAGATGTACCCGCCCAAGCCCATCCGCGGCCTCAACCTCACCGAGTCGGGTGTGCGCACCAAGCACAACGTCACGGTCGTCGGCGTGAAGTCCCCGGGCAAACCGTTCACCTATGCCACGGCCGACACGGTCGTCTCGAACCACGACCTCATCATCGTGTCGGGCACGTCGGCCGATATCGAGCGCTTCGCGGCGCTCGGCAACTAGCCGGCCAGCTCGCGGGCCCGGGCGAGTGCGGCATCCGTCGCCTCGTCGAAGATGTGGCTGAAGTCGGCCTGCTGCATGACGGCGATGGCCCGCTCGGTCGTGCCCTTGGGGCTCGTGACCTGGCGGCGCAATTCCTCGGGCGTCTTGCCCGATTCGTGCAGCAATTCGGTGGCGCCGCGGAACGTGCCCTCCACCATCGTGCGAGCCTGTTCGGGCGTGAAGCCCTTGGCGACAGCGGTCTTCACCAGCTCCTCCATCATGAGGAACACGTAGGCGGGCCCCGAACCCGAGATCGTGCTGAGCGCGTCGATCTGATCCTCGGGCACCTCGAGCACCTCGCCCACGGTCTCGAACAGTTCGCGCGTCAGCGCCAGCTGCTCGGGCGTGCTGCGGGTGCCGGGCGAGATGCCCGTGACGGCGCGTCCGACGAGTGCGGGCGTATTGGGCATCGAGCGGATGACGGCGACGCCCTCGGGCAGGTTGGCCTCGAAGGTCTCGATCGTCACGCCCGCGGCGACGCTCACGACGATGGTGCCCGGTGTCAGGTCATCCCGGATCTCGTGCAGCAGGTCGACGACCATGCCCGGTTTCACGCCGATGACGACGATGGATGCCGCGGCCGCCGCCTCGCGGTTCGCCCCGGGCTCCTCCTCCAACGCCACCGAGCGCACGCCGTCGAGGTCATCGAGCGCGCGGGCCTTGGCGACGCTGCGGTTCGTCACGACGATGCCGCCGTCGACCCGCACATCGGGCGACACGAGTCCGTTGAGGATGGCGGATCCCAAAGATCCGGCACCCAGGATGGCGATTGATGGCAGAGTTGTCGTGGTCATTCGGCCATCCTATGCACCGAGGGGTAGCGCGCTTCATGACGCACATTCGACACCGGCTCGCCATCGATGGCGGCCAGACGGGCATTCGCCTGCGATTGACCGAAGAAGCTGCGGGCGAGGCCGGCGGCCCCGCCCGTTCGCGGGTTCTCGCCGAGCTCGATGAGCCCGGGGTGCTCACCGACCGATCGGTGGTCGATCAGGTCGCGGAGCGGGTCGTGGCCTTCGCCGCCTCGGCCGCCGTCCACATCGACGAGGTCGCTGTCGGCCTCTCGGGCCTTACCCCGGCGGGCGCGAAGCCCGACGATCTCCTGCGTCACACGCGCGCGGTCGGCGTCGACCGTGTGGCTCTCGCGCACGATTCGGTCACGGGCTACCTCGCCGCCAATGGCACCGAGGCGGGTGTCGTCTTGGCGATCGGAACGGGCAGCGTCACGCTCGCCGCATCCGACACACGCACCGCCAAGGTGGATGGCTGGGGTTATCTGCTCGGCGACGCGGGCAGTGGTTTCTGGCTGGGGCGCGCGGGCCTCGACGCCGTCATGCGGGCCTACGACGGCCGCGGCCCGGCCACCGCACTCAGCACCCCCGCGGTCGATGTGTTCGGCCCCGAAGACGAGATGTATATGCGCTTGCAGGGCGACACGCGTCGCGTCTCCCTCGTCGCCTCGTTCGCCCGCACGGTCGTGGAAGCCGCCGCGGCCGGCGACGCGGTGGCCCTGGCCATCACGCAGGGCGCCGCCGAGGAACTCGCGGTGTCGGGCACGAGCGCCCTCTCCCGCACGGGGTGGATGCCGGGGTCCCCCGCCCGGGCCAGCTGGGTCGGTTCGCTGCTCACGCACTCGGCGGTGCTGCGCGCCCACGTCGACGAGTACCTCGCCGCTCGCACGGGCGGCCTCACGCTCGAGCAACCGTTCGGAGGACCGCTCGACGGCGTCAGCACGCTGCTCGACGTCGCGGGCAGCCATCCGCTGCACGCGCTCATCCACACGGCGAATATCGGGACCGCCGACCCCGTACGATGAATCCATTCCGGCAAAGGGGACATCTGTGAGCGCATCTGGCGGCAACAAGGCGATCATCGCGGCATTCAGCGCGAACCTGGGCATCGCGGTGACCAAGTTCATCGCGTGGGCCCTCTCGGGTTCGTCGTCGATGCTGGCCGAGGGTGTGCACTCGCTCGCCGACTCGGGCAACCAGCTTCTGCTGCTGCTCGGCGGTCGCAAGGCCAAGAAACGCGCCGATAGCGAGCATCCCTTTGGCTATGGCCGCGAGCGCTACGTCTACGCCTTCGTCGTCGCCATCATTCTCTTCAGCGTCGGCGGGGTGTTCTCGCTCTACGAGGGCTACGAGAAGCTGCACGATCCGCACCCGCTCGAGAACTGGTGGATTCCCGTTCTCGTGCTGTTGATCGCCATCGGCCTCGAGAGTTTCTCGCTCCGCACGGCGGTCAAGGAGTCGAACCACGTGCGCGGCAAGGAGTCGTGGGCCAAGTTCATCCGCCACGCAAAAGCACCCGAGCTGCCCGTCGTGCTGCTCGAAGACGTCGCCGCCCTGCTCGGACTCGTGCTGGCCCTCTTCGGCGTCGGCCTCACGGTTCTCACGGGCGACGGCATGTGGGACGCCATCGGCACGCTCGCGATCGGTGTGCTGTTGATCGCCGTCGCCGTCATCCTCGGCATCGAGACCAAGAGCCTGCTGGTGGGCGAGGGCGCCAACGACGGGGATGCTCGAGCCATCGCCGCCGCCATCACCTCCAGCCCGGCCATCCACTCGCTCATCCACATGAAGACGCTCTACCTCGGCCCGGACGAGTTGCTCGTCGCGGCCAAGATCGCGTTCGACGCCGACCGATCGCTCGGAACGGTGGCCGAGGCCATCGACGACGTCGAGGCGCGCATCCGTGCCGCCGTGCCGGTCGCCCGCGTGATCTACCTCGAACCGGATGTCTTCAGCGCCGAGAAGGCGGCCCTGAAGGACTCCGCGGGCGCGGTCGAGCCGAAGCACTGACCCACCGCGTCGCTACTTCTCGCGGAAGAACGCCGTGAGTGCCCGGCTGCACGCCTCGGCCTCGACACCGGCATAGACCTCGACGCGATGATTCAGGCGCCGATCGCGCAGGATGTCGTACACCGATCCCGCGCCGCCGGCCTTGTCATCCCAGGCGCCGAACACCACCGTGCCGACGCGCGCGGCCACGATGGCGCCCGCGCACATGATGCAGGGTTCGAGCGTCACGACGAGGGTGCAATCGGTCAGGTGCCAGTCCTGTCTCGCGGCGGCCGCGCGGCGCATCGCCACGATCTCGGCATGCCCGGTGGGGTCGTGCAGCAACTCTCGTTCGTTGATCCCGGTCGCGATGAGGGCGCCGTCGCCATCGAACAGGAGCGCCCCGACGGGAACGTCACCGGACTCGGACGTGCGCGTGCTCAGGGCGAGGGCGTCGAGCATCCAGCGTCGGTAGTGGTCCGGCACTTCTGGTGGCACGTCGACTGTCCTTCCCGAGAACGGATAGATTGAAGCCTATGCGAGTGCACGTAGCCGACCACCCCCTGATCACCCACAAGCTCACGGTGCTCCGTGACGAGAACACGCCGTCGCCGGTTTTCCGCGCGCTGACCGAAGAACTCGTCACCCTGCTGGCCTATGAGGCCACCCGCGGCGTGCGCGTCGAAGAGGTCGAGGTGAAGACGCCCGTGACCACCACGACGGGTCTCGCCATCAGCCAGCCCCGCCCCCTGGTCGTCCCGATCCTGCGCGCGGGCCTCGGAATGCTCGAGGGCATGGTCAAGCTCCTTCCCACCGCCGAGGTCGGTTTCCTCGGCATGGTGCGCAACGAAGAGACGCTCGAACCCACGACCTATGCCGAGCGTCTGCCCGACGATCTGAGCGATCGTCAGTGCTTCGTGCTCGACCCCATGCTGGCCACAGGTGGCTCGCTCGGTGCGGCCATCGACTTCCTGTTCCAACGCGGTGCCGTCGACGTGACGGCCATCTGCCTGCTCGCCGCCCCCGAGGGCATCGCCGCGCTCGAGAAGGCGACCGAGGGCCGCGATGTCACGATCGTTCTCGGCGCAATGGACGAGCGTCTCGACGAGAACGGCTACATCGTGCCCGGGCTGGGCGATGCGGGCGACCGCCTCTACGGCCTCGTCTAACCCACGAGCGCGGCTACGTGCCGCACCAGGTTGTGCCCGAGAGGCGTCATCCGATCTGCGGATGGCGCCTCTCGGCGTTCGAGGGCGTCCTCTGTCGTGAGCCCCGGACTCACATCCGCCCTGCGGAACCGGAGTAGCGGGGCAGCGGGATGCGTCGCACCACACGACGATACGCCGTGCGACGGTGTGCCACGCAACGATCTTTCGCCCAGCGCAACTAATCGCCACAATCGGTCATGACTTGACACAATGCGACACCTTCGGGTTGAATCAACGCATGACTGAAATTGCACGCCCCCTGACCTCCCGTGAGGCTCTTGGGAGTGCCGGCATGATGATGGCCGGCAGCAGCGCAGTCATGTGTTGTCGAATGTGTCGCTAATCTGACGACCCCTCGCCGAGACACAGCGTAGAACGCACTGCTTTTCGCACCGGTGCCACCCGCACCCGCCGTTCTGAGTTGATCGGGCCTCTTGCCCCGCTCCCGCGCAACGTCTCACGGATGCCGCATCCTGCATCCGAATCTCGCCTCCACCGGCACCACATCCGAACCCTCATTCACTGAGGCCCCTTCCTGACCGGGCCTCCCCAGGGTTCTCTTCGCATCATCATCGAAGGATCTCCCCATGTCTCTCGCCACCGTTCCCGCAACGCTCCCCCGCCCGGCCGCGCCCGTGCAAGCCGCTCCTGCGCAGGTCGCTCCCGTCGCCGCTCCCGCCCCGGCCACCGGCGCTCCCGCGTCACAGTCCGCCGCCGCCGGCACGACAGGTCGCCTCCGCGCCGTGCCGAACGGCACAGAGGCCCGCGGGTTCGCCCTCTACGTCGGGCTCGACGAGGCCAAGGCCCTTGCGGCCGGCACGAGCCTCGGCCAGATCGTCGAAGCCGTGAAGAACCTCCTCGGCGAGCTGGCCCCGGGTGCCGAGAGCTACGCCTCCGTCGCCCTGGCGCCCGAGGGAGCCGGCGGCCGCGACGTGGACGTCGTCCGCCTGGCGCTGCAAGAGCCCTCGGCTTTGGCCAAGCGCCGCGACGTTCCCGTCGAAGAAGACCTCGACCGTGCCGCATCCGGTGTCGTCATCGATATCTCGCGCAAGCGTCTGATCCTCGACAACGAGTCGGTCGGGCTCACCTACAAGGAGTTCGAGCTGCTGCAGTACCTCGTGCTGCGCGAAGGCCGCACGATCGAACGCGCCGAGCTGATCACGGCCCTCTGGCAGGCCGGCGACGACGAAGACGCCCCGAACGAGCGCACGATCGACGTGCACATCCGTCGGTTGCGCGCGAAGCTCGACCGCTACGAGGACATCGTCCGCACGGTGCGCGGGGTGGGCTACCGCTTCGACCGCCACGCCGACGTCTCCATTCGCCACGCATCCACGCCGTCGCCCGACCTGTTCTAAGCGGAATCCAAGGCTGGCGAGGCAAACTCTCAGCGAAAATAACGGTTTGATAACTAGCGGTCGTTACCTGTCCGTTATATATTCGTAGAGCGTTAGTTGTTTTGCTGTGGCAGCTACGCAAATGTGATTGCAGGACACTCTTGGTGCAAGGGAGAAGGCCGGTCGTAAGCCTCTACGACCGGCCTTCAGTCATGTCTTGGCGGCGTTAGCCTGAAACCATGAGTAACGACACCGGGTCGGCACCCACCCAGCCCGCGACACGCGCATCCCGCCCACGTCTTCTCGTCGGCATCCTCACGTTCGGCTTCGGCATGCTCCTCACCGCCGGCGGCATCGTCGCGGTGCTCATCGGGGCCGTTCAGGGCCCGGCTTGGCTCATCGCCGTGGGAATCGGGGGCGTCATCATCGGACTCGTCCTCGCCTTCCTCGGCATGGTGTTGCTCTACCGGGCTCTCGTAGCCCCCGCAAGCGGGCCGCGGCCCACCACCGGAAAGAAGTAGGCTCGAATTCTGGTCGGCCGGCCACACGTGCTTCGCCGGTTCGACTTCTCCCTCCTGTCTCACAGGACCAGTGCACGACCGAAAGGACGAGCGGATGTCTCAGCGACTAGCTGTCACCGCCTGGGAATCGCTTTTCCGAGCCCAGGTGGGGGTCATGCGCGCGCTGTCGGCGGACTTCCCCTCGCACGATCTCTCGCTCAACGAGTACGACGTCTTGTTCAACCTGTCGCAGCAGCCCGACCGCAGCGCCCGCCTGCGCGACATCAACCAGCTCGTGCTGCTCAGCCAGCCCAGCGTCTCGCGCCTCGTCGATCGGCTCGTCGCGCGCGGCCTGGTCGAGAAGCTGCCCGATACCCACGACCGCCGCGGCACGATCGTGCGCATCACCGACGAGGGCTTCGATCACTACCGCGCGGTGGCAGTCACGCATATGCGCACGATCGACAGCATCATGTCCGAGGCGCTCACGCCCGACGAGTTGCGTCAGCTGGCGGCCCTCACCGACAAGCTGCGCTGCCCCGACAGCGACCCCGACGAGGGTGCCTGCCCGGGTTCCGCGCTCGAACAGGCCGAAGCGCGCAACACCGCGTAGGACAACGTGCCCGCCCGCTGCCGGCACGCTGCATCCGGCACCGTGGGGTGGCAGCAAAAACGCGAGCGGGGCGCAAGGCCTCTCGACGACGCATTCGCCTGCATAGGGTGAGGGGATGACTGCACCCATCATCGTCTGGTTCCGCGACGACCTGCGGATGGCCGACAACCCGGCCCTGCGGCACGCCGTCGACAGCGGGAAGCCCGTGCTGTGCCTCTACGTTCTCGACGAGGACAGCGACGAGGTGCGAGCGCTCGGCGGTGCGGCGAAATGGTGGCTGCACGGGAGCCTGACCGCGCTCGGCGCCGACCTCACGGAGGCGGGCGCGTCGTTGCAGCTGCGACGTGGGCCAGCCGAAGACGTCGTTCCCGCGGTCGTCGCCGAGACGGGGGCGGACGCCATCGTCTGGAACCGCCGCTACGGCGCCGCGCGCGATGTCGATGCACGGCTCAAGACGCGACTCCGCGAGGAAGGACTCGAGGTGAGCAGCTTCGACGCCGCGCTGCTCGTCGAGCCCTGGACCATGCAAACCGGTTCGGGCGGGCCCTATGCGGTTTTCACACCGTTCTGGCGCTCGGTGCAGAAGCGTCTGCAGGAGGATCCGCCGCGGCATCCGCTCGCTCGCCCGAAGACCATCGACGGCTTCGAGGGGGCCGGCAGCGGTTCCGGCGACGCGCTCGACGACTGGGGCCTCTTGCCGACGCATCCGGATTGGGCCGGCGGCCTGCGCGAGAACTGCGTGCCCGGCGAGAAGGACGCCCACGACAAGCTGCACGCCTTCCTCGCCGACGATGTCGTCGACTATGTGGATGGTCGCGACCGCCCGGGCGAGAGCGTGACGTCCGGGCTCTCGCCGCACCTGCGCTGGGGCGAAATCAGCCCGCACCAGATCTGGGCGACCGCCAACCAGGCGCGCGACCGCCGCAACGCCGACGCCGTCGGGAGCTTCCTGCGCGAGGTGGGGTGGCGCGAATTCACGCACCACGTTCTCTACCACTTCCCGCGATTGGCGACCGATAATTGGCGCGCGGAATTCGACGCGTTCCCCTGGCCCGACCTCGACGAGAGTGCGCTGCAGGCCTGGCAACAGGGGCGAACGGGCGTTCCCCTCGTCGACGCGGGCATGCGTGAGTTGTGGCACACGGGCACCATGCACAACCGGGTGCGAATGGTGACCGCATCCTTCTTGATCAAGAACCTGTTGATCGACTGGCGCCTCGGCGAGCAATGGTTCTGGGATACCCTCGTCGACGCCGACCCGGCGAACAACCCGTTCAACTGGCAGTGGGTGGCCGGCTCGGGCGCCGATGCGACCCCGTACTTCCGCGTCTTCAACCCCGAACTGCAGGCGAAGAAGTTCGACCCCCACGGCGACTACATCCGGCGCTGGGTGCCCGAGTATGGCACCGACGATTACCCGGAGCCCCTCGTCGACCTGGCCTCTACTCGGCAGGCCGCTCTCGCCGCCTATGACGTCGTGAAGCATGCGCGCGCCGAGGCACAGGGCGACTAGCCCCGAGGTGCCGGTGTCGATGCGCAGCTAGGCGCTGACGCTCGCGAGGGCTCGCAGCAACTGGTCGAGCGAGGGTGCTCCCGCGGCGCGAAAACTGCCGGCGTCGCCCTCGATGACGAGCGTCGGCGTCGAGCGGATTTCGGCGGCCTCGGCCTCGGCGGTGTGCGCCGCCACGTCGAGCTCCGTGACCTCGAGCCCCGGCACGAGCTCCTGCGCCTGGGCCACGGTCGCCCGGGCGGCATGGCACGGCGCGCAGAAGGCGCTCGTGAACAGGGTGAGCTTCATGACCGGTGGAACGACGAATGCCGCACGGGTATTCCGTGCGGCATTCGCTGTGATGTCTGGTGCGTCGGGTCTAGCGGCGGCGGAACCGCTGGGCTGCCGGGCAGTCGAACGGATCGCGAGCCGAGAGGCCGACTCGGTTCAGGTAGTCGATGACGATGGCGTAGGAACGCGTCAGCGTCGTCTCGGTGTAGAGGATGTCCTGATCGCGGCAGTGCTCCTTGACGATGGCGCGGGCGGCAGCGAGGTGCGGGCGCGGCATGTTGGGGAACAGGTGGTGCTCGATCTGGAAGTTGAGGCCGCCCATGAAGATGTTCATGCCGGCGCCGCCCTTGATGTTGCGCGAGGTGAGGACCTGCTTGCGCAGGAAGTCGAGCTTGACGCCCTCGGCGATCTGCGGCATTCCCTTGTGGTTGGGGGCGAACGAGGCACCCATGTAGACACCGAAGACGGCCATCTGCACGCCGATGAAGGCGAACGCCATGCCGAGCGGCAGGGCCCAGAAGATCACGGCGATGTAGGCCAGCATGCGGAAGGTGATGAGGCCCAGCTCGATGAACCGCCCCTCGACCTTGCCCTTGGCGAAGAGCGTCTGCAGCGAGCGACCGTGCAGGTTCAAGCCCTCGAGCGTGAGAAGGGGGAAGAAGAGGTAACCCTGTTTGCGGGTGATGAGGGCGAGGAAGCCCGTGCGCTCGGCGGCGTCCTTCTCCTGGAAGGAGATGGTGTCTTTCTCGATGTCGGGGTCTTTGCCGACCTGGTTGGGGTTGCCGTGGTGACGCGTGTGCTTCGTCATCCACCAGGCGTAGCTGATGCCCACGACGCCGGCGGCGAGGAAGCGGCCGAGCTTGTCGTTGGCGGGGCCCGACTCGAGCACCTGGCGGTGCGAGGCTTCATGGGCGAGGAAGGCGAACTGCGTGAGGATGATTCCGAGCGCGCCCGCGATAAGCAACTGGTACCAGGTGTCACCCAGCAGGATGAACCCGGTCACGCAGCCGGCGAGGGCGACGGTGAGCGCGGCCATGACGGCAATGTAATAACCGCGCGTGCGGCGCAGGAGGCCTGCATCACGCACTGTCTTCAGAAGAGAAGAGTAGGTGCTCGTCACGTTGGGGGCTGACGTGATGCGAGGGACGGTCGTGCGGACCGGTCCGAGTGTACTGCTGAGCGTCATAGGGGCTCCGGCGTCTTGATTTTCGACTTCCCAGCCGGATGCAATGAGCGTGCGCTCTTAGATATTTCGAACATAGGGGCGGCACCTGATGATTCGCCTCACATTCGTCACTTAACGTCGGCTCTATTTCGCCGGTCTGAGAAATATGACGGAAACCTTGTTGCGTCGGAGCTTCATGAGCTACTGTGGGGTGTCAGTTGTTGTGTTGCGCATATGTATATCAAGTGGACGACTCCACCGGAGTCAGAAGCTTTTCGTCAGGAGCGATTAACTAACACCGCGACGAACGGGCCCGAAAGTCGGGTCCGGTCCCCTCACGAAAAGAGAATGTTATGTCCACTGGTACCGTCAAATGGTTCAACGCTGAAAAGGGCTTCGGATTCATTGCCCCCGACGACGGCTCGGCCGACGTCTTCGCGCACTACTCCGCCATCGCTTCGAGCGGCTACCGCTCGCTCGAAGAGAACCAGAAGGTTGAATTCGACACCGCTCAGGGCCCCAAGGGTCTCCAGGCTGAGAACATCCGCCCCCTCTAAATCTCCCTCGGGATCAGGTTCGCGCTTCGGCGAGAACACCCCCGAATGAAGAATCTCTGATTCTTCTTCCCAAGAAGCCCCGGTCTTTCGGCCGGGGCTTCTTGCTTTAACTCTCCGACGCTCATCTCCCCTATGCTCGCTGCACGCGGGTCAAGGCCTTGACGCACCCGCGCGAATCCGTCGAAATGGATACACGATGAACGAACACGACGAACCCTTGCAGCTGCCGAACGATCGCGCCGATCGTCCGATCGAAGGATCGAGCCCGGCGGTCTTGGCGCTCACCCTGTCCGAAACGCGCGGCCAGCTCGCCGAGACGATGCGGGAGATCCAAGACCGGTTGACGCCCGATGCCTTGCGCGCGCGCATCCGCGACATCGTCTGGGAGCGACGAGTGGGCATTATCACCGCAGCAGCACTGGCAACCGCAGCCGTCGTGCTCGTCGTCGCCGTGAAGAAAGGCCAGAACCGATGACCGACACCGCCAAGAAGACGACTCCCGAGAACGTTCCCGAGGGTGATGACGCTCCCCGCGACACCGGCAAGGACTCCCCCGCGAAGCTGAAGGGCCGTCACTGGGGGTACATCCTGAAGCGGGCCTTCCGTCAGTTCACGCAGAACCAGGGCAGCGACATCAGTGCCGCCCTCACCTATTTCACCGTTCTGGCGATCTTCCCCGGCATCCTGGCGATGGTATCCATCCTCGCGCTCATCGGGCGCGACGAGGATGTCACCGGCCAGCTCATTGCATTCATGAACTCCTCCCTGCCGCAAGACACCGCCGAGTCGCTGCGCGGGCCCATCGAGAACCTGACCTCATCACCGGGGGCCGGCTGGGCGCTCGTGATCGGTCTTGCAGGTGCGATCTGGTCGGCATCCGGTTATGTCAGCGCCTTCTCGCGCGGCCTCAACCGCATCTACGGCGTGAAAGAGGGGCGACCGGTCTGGAAGCTGCGCCCCAAAATGCTCCTCATCACGGTCATCGTGCTCGTGACGCTCGTCATCATGTCGTTGCTCATCATCGTGTCTGGGCCGGTAGCCGAGGCCATCGGCAACTTCATCGGCTTGGGCGACGCCGCGCTGCTCACCTGGAACATCGTCAAGTGGCCCGTCACGGTGTTCCTGGCGATCTTCCTGCTGGCCGTGCTCTACCACATGACCCCCAATGTGGCTCAGCCGCGGTTCCGCTGGGTCAGCCCCGGCGCCATCTTCGGGCTCCTCGTGTGGGCGCTCGCGACCGTGGGCTTCTTCTTCTATGCCGCGAACTTCAGCAATTACGACGCGACCTATGGCTCGCTCGGTGGCGTGATCATCTTCCTGCTCTGGCTGTTCATCTCGAACAACGCCCTCGTGCTGGGCGCCCACGTCGACGCCGAAATCGAGCGGATGCGCGAGCTGCGCGCCGGCATCGAGGCGGAATACGACCTGCAACTCCCCGTCCACGACCGTGCCCAGATCGACAAGGCGATCGACGCCGCGGCCAAGGACGTGCTCAAAGCGCGCGAGTTCCGACTCTCGGAAGGCAACCCCGCGCCGGGTTCGGATGGCGACACCAGCGAGGGCTCTGAACGCGGTCGCGGTGACCGTCGGGACCGCGACACGCCGTCGGGCCGGAAATAAGTAGCCCCACGCCCGGGCTTTTTTGAGGAATCTCACGTAGGCTGAGAGATGTCCTGTTGCCACACAATGGCGACGGGCCCGGGCCGGGGCGCCTCTATACTCATCTCCCTGGTTCCGTGTGCCGTTCTGATTTGCGCTGCAGATGAGGCGACCATTGGGTCGTCGAGGCGCCGGAGGATTCAACTTTGGCAACAAGCTCCACACCGGAATCGTCGAGACCCGACCGCAAGCTTGGCGACTCTTCTAAATCCGAGGCGACCACATTTTCGCTGAGCGATTCGGCACACTCCCTGCCCACGCGTCGCAGCCGACGAGCTGCAACCTCCGCCCCGGCGGCTGGCGCCCCGTCTTCGTCGACTCAGCTCCCCGCGGCAGATGCTCCGAGCCTGCACACACCGACGACCATCGTGGTCGAAGAAAGTGCACCCGCGCGCCCGCTCACGCGGCGAGAGCTGCGCGAGCAGCGCCTGCGCGAACAGGCTGAGATCGTCGCCGCGGCTGACGCGATCGACGTGCATGGCTCGGACGACGTTCCGGCCGAGCAGGGCGAACCCGTCACGGTGAGCGTCGAGGTTTCCTCCGCTCCCGAGCTGTCTGATGCGGCACCGGCGACGTCCACGATCACCATTCCCGCGGTCCACACCTCTTCCGACCAGCACGCCGCCGCTCAGGTCGCCGCGTCCGCGTCGCGCGTCGACGCATCCCCTGCCGCAACGGGCCAGAGCCCGCGGCCCGCATTCACGATTCCCGGTGCCGAGAACGTGCGGCCCGTGGCATCCGCTCGCCTCGACAGCGCCGACCGCGCGGCAATGCCGGTCCCCGCCGCCATCCTGCCCGCGTCGACCGGCGGTCACTCCGATCTGCCCGGCACCTCGACGCGCAAGGGTTTGCGCGAGCGACTGCGCTCCACCCGTTCCACGTTCGCCGTGGCACTCGTCATTCCCGGGCTCGTCGGCACGTTCGCTCTTCCGGCCTACGCGCTTGCCCCGACGGCGACCGGCACAGTGGACGCCATCGGTCAGCCGATCACGCGCACCGCCGACGGACAGTCTTTGACCGTGGCGCAGACGGTTGCCCAGGCCGACCTCGCTCGCGACACCTATGACGCCACCTCGAAGGCCGACCTCTCGACGGCTCAGCGCGCCGCCGGCTTCGCGTTCGCCTCGGGTGGTGCACTCAGCGACTACACGGCCCCCTCCGAGACCGGTTGGTGGCGCCCCGCGCCCGGCGCGATCACCTCGCCCTACGGCCCGCGTTCGCTCATCTGCAACGGCGTCGGCTGCTCGAACAGCTTCCACGAGGGCATCGACTTCGGCGGTGCGTGCGGAACGCCCGTCAAGGCGGCCTCCGACGGCCTCGTCACATTCGTCGGCAACGCCGGCGCTTTCGGCAACCGCGTCATCATCAAGCACAACGACACCGAAGAGACCATCTACGGTCACCTGCTGAGCGGTTCGTTCCAGGTCGCCGTCGGCGACGTGGTGACGGGTGGCCAGTACATCGCCGACATCGGTGCCACGGGCGTCGTCAGCGGCTGCCACCTCGACCTCAAGGTGCAGATCAACGGCGAGCACACCGACCCGGCCGTGTTCCTGCGCAGCAAGGGCGTCACCGTCTAGGTTCGGCGCACCATCCACACGGATTCAGAAAGAAGTCCGGCTCACTCAGGTGAGCCGGACTTCTTCGTGCGGGGTGCGTCAGCGGCGGCGACGCGCGGCGTCGAGCCAATAGTTGCTGAAGCCCGCATCCTCGGGGTTGACGTTGGTGCCGGGGGCGACGATCTCGTCGATGCGATCGAGAGTGGCATCATCGAGTTCGACGGATGCCGCATCCAGTTGTGACTCGAGCTGCTCGAGCGTGCGCGGGCCGATGATGGCGCTCGTCACGCCCGGGTGGCGCAGCACGAACGCGAGCGCCAGGTGCACGAGCGGGATGCCGAGGTCGTCGGCGAGGGCCCCGAACTTGTCGGCCGCCTCGAACTTGGCCGCGATGGCCGGGTTGCTGAGGTCGTAGCGGTTGGGATCGCGGTCGCTGCGGTGGGTGGTGGGTAGGTCGCGACCGGCGCGGAACTTGCCGCTCAGCCATCCGCCCGCGAGGGGGCTCCAGACGAGCGTGCCCATGCCGTGACGGTGGGTGGTCGGCAGCAGGTCGGCCTCGATGCCGCGCGTGAGCAGCGAATAGGGCGGCTGCTCGGTGACGAAACGCGCGGTGTGGTTGTGGCGGGCGGCCCACTGCGCCTCGACGACCTGCGACGGCTGGAAGGTGGACGAGCCGATGTAACGGATCTTGCCCTGGCGGACGAGGTCGTCGAGCGCCCCGAGGGTCTCCTCGATGTCGGTGTGCTCGTCGGGGCGGTGCATCTGGTAGAGGTCGATGTAGTCGGTGCCGAGTCGCTGCAACGAGTCCTCGACGGCGCGGATGACCCAGCGACGTGATCCCCCGCGGTAGTTGGGTTGCTGCTTCATGCCGTTGAAGAACTTGGTGGCGAGGACGATGTCGTCGCGTTTGCCGGACTGGGCGAGCGCCTTGCCGACGATCTCCTCGGACTCGCCGTAGGCGTAGATGTCGGCGGTGTCGATGAAGTTGATGCCCGCGTCGATCGCGCGGTGGATGACCCGGATGGAGTCATCATGGTCTTTGTTGCCCCAGTCACCGAACATCATGGTGCCGAGGCACAGTCGGCTGACCTCGACGCCCGTGCGGCCGAGGTTCGTGGTGGGTTGGGTGGCGGATTCTGTGCTGGTCTGCTCTGACATGCGCCCCACCCTACGCTTCGCGCGTGACCGATCGGATGGGGTGGCGCGAATCGTGGCTGAGGGCTACGCCGCCGCGTAACGCTCGTCGAGCACGTAGCCGCTGTCGCGGATGACCGGGAGAACGAGCGTGGGCGGCATCTCGGTGCGGGCGAGTTCGCGCTCGGTGGCTGTGTAGTCGTCCCAGGCGTGGGCGTCGTAGGTGGTGTCGGCGGTAGTGACACCGGCGGCGACGGTGCGGGCGGTAGCGGCACGGGCGGTAGCGGCACCGGCGACAGCGGCGGAGTTGCGGCCCGTCAGGCGCTTGACGAGCGGCACGATGGCCTGCAGCCCGATGACGATCCACACGGCGTTGACGGCGGCGGAGGGCCACGCTTGGCTGACCGTCGCGCTGACGCAGAGCAGGGCTGCGCCCGCGATGTTGAGGGACTGGAAGAGGGCCGACGTGGAGGTCAGTTTGCCGAACGTCAGGAGGGCATAGGCCGTGACGGTGCCGAGTGCGCCGAGCCAGCCGGCGAGGGTGAGGAGGAGCGAGGAATCCACGTGCGGGTGCAACTTTCGGGAACGACGATCACCGCGTCAGCGGTGAGGTATGAAGGGGTATGAGGCAATCATCCGTCACTCGACGCCTAAGCACAAATAACGAATCCTGATGCGATGCATTAGATTTGCTTACTGTGGATATGGACCCGAAACGCCTCTCGTTTTTGCTCGCCGTCGCCCGCTACGGGAGCATCCTGGCGGCCGCCGATTCGTTGCATCTGACCGCATCCGCCGTGTCGCAACAGGTGAGCCGGCTCGAGAAGGAGGAGGGCGTCGAGCTCCTGGAACGCGGACCGCGGGGCGTTGGCCTGACGCCGGCCGGCCGCATCCTGGTCGAGGCCGCCGAGAACATCGAACGCGAACTGGCTGACGCCCGCAGCAGGCTCTCTGAGGCCCAGCACGGCGTGACCGGGCGTGTGGTCATCGGGGCGTTCCAAACGGTCGTCTCGGGCTTCCTCGTGCCCATTCTCGACCACCTGCACGAGGCGCTGCCCGGCCTCGAGCTCAGCATCGCGGATGCTACGAGCGCGAGGCTTCCTCGAATGCTGCGCACCGGCGAGGCCGATCTCATCATCGTCGACCGCGACCTGGCCGACACCGGGCACACGCCCGCACACACCGCTGACGTGCCCCTGCTCGACGAACCGTGGCGCCTGGTCGTTCCCCGGGGCTCGACGTTCGACCTGAGCGGCGCGGGGCTCGAGAAACTGCCGTGGCTCGGGGTGGCGCCCGGTGGGGCATCCGAGCTGCCCGTCGAACGCGCGAAGGCCGCGCTCGGCATCACTCCCCCGGTCGTGCATCGTTACGAAGACTTCCAGGCGGCGCTCGCGCTCGTGCAGGGCGGGCTCGGCGTGACGCTGCTGCCCGCGCTGACCGTGCGACTGGGCGTGCCCGAGGGGTTGGATGTCATCGACCTGCCCGGGCTCGGCAGCAGGCACCTGACGATTCGGCATCGGTCGACGCGGCGCGAGCCCGGGGCAGGGACGCGGGCCGTCGTGACCGAACTGGTGCGGGCGGCTGGCGAGCTGGACGTCCTCGGGAGCGGCGACTGAGAGAGCGGGTGGCTGAGGGCGCGGGCACCGGCAGGTTCCGGCGGCGGAGACCCCGGTCACTCCGACGGCAGAAGCGCGGATGCAACCGTCACCGCAGAGGGAGGCAAAAGCGGACGCACTCTCAGCCAGAGCTTCGGCCGGCCACGTTAAACGAAAGCGGCCCGCCGAAGCGAGCCGTTTCGATCTGTCTCAACCAGATCTGTGGATGTGAATCCTGTGCGCCCGGAGGGATTCGAACCCCCAACCTTCTGATCCGTAGTCAGATGCTCTATCCGTTGAGCTACGGGCGCATGGCTTGTTCTCTCGGAGTTTGTGCTCTTCAAGGCCGAAGATGAGCCTACACGAAGCTGGCGGGCGGCGCCAATCGAGGCCGGGCGAGCAGGTTTCACCGGGGACGGGAACAGCGAAATTCGTGCGTACGAACAGTATGCATTCCGCGGTATACGGCCGAAAATCGCCGTAAACTCGCGGGGTGAACGACTCCGCCGTGCCACCCGAGGCGCACTCCCCCAGCCCAGCCGACCTGCGCCGATGGCGACGATACCTCGCCGACGAGCGGGCCGAGGCGGCCACCTACCGCGACCTCGCCGAACGCCGAGACGGGCAGGAGCGCGACATCCTGCTGGCCCTGGCCGACGCCGAGGGGCGACACGAGGCACACTGGCTCGAACTGCTCGGCGACCGCGAGGGCAAACCCGCACGCACCGACCTGCGCACGCGCATCCTGGGCACACTCGCGCGGCGTTTCGGCTCGATCTTCGTGCTCGCGCTCGTTCAGCGCGCCGAAGGCCGCTCACCCTATGCCGACGACACCGATGCGACCGTGGCCATGGCGGCGGATGAACGCATCCACGGCGAGGTCGTGCGCGGTCTGGCGGCTCGGGGCCGCAGCCAGCTGTCGGGCACGTTCCGCGCCGCAGTGTTCGGCGCCAACGACGGGCTCGTCTCGAACATGGCGCTCGTGGTGGGCATCAGCGCGACGGGTGTGCCCACTCCCCTGGTGCTCGCGTCGGGCGTGGCCGGGCTGCTCGCCGGGGCCCTGTCGATGGGCGCGGGCGAATACGTGTCGGTGTCGTCGCAACGCGAGCTGTTGTCGGCATCCACCCCCGACCCGGAGGCGCGCACGGTCGTTCCGCACCTCGACGTCGACGCCAACGAACTGGCGCTCGTCTACCGGGCCCGGGGCATGGAGCAGCGCGCCGCCGAGGAGCACGCCCGCGAGATGATCTCGGGCACCGACTGCGCGCACGGCGACGATCCACACGTGTCGGCCTCGACCGCACCCGACGAAGCCCGCGATGAACACGAGGCCATCGGATCGGCCTGGGGTGCGGCGATCTCGAGCTTCCTGTTCTTCGCCTCGGGCGCAATCATCCCGATCATCCCCTACCTCTTCGGCATGGGCGGCCTGCCCGCACTCGCCGTCGCCGCCGTGCTCGTCGGGCTGGCCCTACTGGTCACGGGCGCGACGGTCGGCGTCCTCTCGGGGGCATCCCCCTTGAAGCGCGCGCTGCGGCAGCTGGCCATAGGCTACGGGGCTGCGATCGCGACCTACCTCCTCGGCCTCCTGTTCGGAACGTCGGT
Organism: Okibacterium fritillariae; assembly: GCF_052783725.1. NCBI lineage: Bacteria > Bacillati > Actinomycetota > Actinomycetes > Micrococcales > Microbacteriaceae > Okibacterium > Okibacterium fritillariae. Next base: position 698,567 of record NZ_CP199917.1, on the reverse strand, counting down.
CGCCTAGCTCGAGTCAGGCGCGAACGAACCGAGACCGTTCAGGGCGCGCACGAAGGTCGTGGGGCCAGCGCACCGGCAGCCTGCGCTCAGAAACGCGCGGCCCCTGCGCCTCAGCCCCAGAGCTGCTGCGTGGCCCGACGCGCGCCTTCCGAAAGCGTCTCGAGTTTCGCCCACGCGATCTGCGGATGGATGCGCCCACCCAGCCCGCAGTCGGTCGACGCGATGACCCGCTCGCGCCCGACCGCCTGCGCGAAACGCCCGATGCGCTGCGCCACCAGGTCGGGGTGCTCCACCACATTCGTCGCGTGGCTCACGACGCCCGGGATGAGCACCTTGCCGTCGGGCACCGCCACATCGCCCCACACGGTCCACTCGTGCTCGTGCCGCACGTTGCCCGCCTCGAACGAATAGCCACCCGCGTTGATGTCGAGCATGAGATCGACGATGTGCTTCAGCTCGATGTCCGTCGTGTGCGGGCCATGCCAGCTGCCCCAACACAGGTGGAAGCGGATGCGATCCTCGGGCAGTCCCCGGATGGCGTGGTTCAGCGCTTCGACCCGGATGCGGGTGAACGCGCGGTAATCCTCGACCGATGGCTCGGGGCTGATCTGGTCCCAGTTCTCGGCGATCGAGGGGTCGTCGATCTGCAGGATCAGGCCCGCATCGATGATGGCGCGGTACTCCTCGCGCAGCACCTCCGCCCACGCCCACACGTGCTCCTCGTCGGTGGCGTAGTGGTGGTTCGCGACACGGGCGCCGCTGCCGGGCGAGAGGGCCGTCAGGAAACCGTCGGTGATGCCCGCCGCGTCGAGCGCGCGACGGAGGTTCGAGGCATCCGACGCGACCTGCTGCTGGCCGACATAGCGGAGCGGGCCCGTGGTCGAGGGGAAAGCGGTGGCACCCGAACCGGTCGAGATGCCGGATGTCGGGTCGGTGTAGGCGTCATGGAAGCGCACCCAGTCGCGGCGGTCGGGGAAGGACGTGAGCCGCACGTCGCCCGGGGAGGAGCGCACGGGCTGCTGGCTGAAGATGTTCTCATCGGTGAGGGTCAGGCCCGCCACCCGCTGGAACGAGTAGGACCACCAGGCGCCGTAGTCGACCGCGCTCGTCATGGCCTTGCCGAACTCGCCGTCGTTGGGTTGGCTGATGCCCGCGGCCGCCTGGCGCGCCACCACGTCGTCGACCGCGCCCGCGAGCTGCTGCTCGAACTCGGGCGTCGACAGAAGCGTGAACCCGTCGTCGGCGAATGTGCGCGCCTCGTTCGCCGCGATCAGCTCGGGCGTGCGCGGCAACGAACCCGCGTGGCTGGTCTGGATGAAATCGTCGTTCAGCAAGGGCACGGTGGCCTCCTCGATCGTCGTTCGAATGCCGGGGCTGGTTGCCGCCGACCGCGCGCGAGGCTTCGCATGATGCGCATCACTGCCTCCCAGTTTTCCACGTTGCGGCGCCGAAACGGCTATGTTTCCTCGTGTTTCCAGCCGGACAGGGCATCATGGGTAGGCACAGGCCACCGCCTCTGCAGACGAACCGCACGCCCCGCATCCCCCGCGGCCGTGCGGCACGGAGAAAGGGAGCCGACCCATGCCACTCGTGGACAACGGCGTATACATCGCCGGCAAGCGCACCGAGAACCCCGCCAGCCTCGACGAGACATTCGAGGCCATGCGATCGCAGAACGGCATGGCCTGGATCGGTCTCTACCGCCCCGACGCCGAAGAGGTGCAGGCCGTCGCGGCCGAATTCGGGTTGCACCACCTCTCCGTGGAGGACGCCCTGTCGGGGCATCAGCGCTCCAAACTCGAGCGCTACGACGACACGCTCTTCGTGGTGCTGCGGCCCGCACGCTACCTCGACGCCGAAGAAGAGGTCGAGTTCGGCGAGCTGCACATCTTCGTGGGGCCGGACTTCGTGGTCACCATCCGCCACGCCGAATCGCCCAACCTCGCCCGCGTGCGCAACCGCATGGAGGCGAACCCCGCGCTGCTCGCGCTCGGCCCCGAAGCGGTGCTCTACGCCATCCTCGACGAGGTCGTCGACGAATACGCGCCCGTCATCGCGGGCCTCGAGAACGACATCGACGAGATCGAGGACCAGCTCTTCGGCACCAACGAAGACGTCGCGCAGCGCATCTACGAGCTGTCGCGAGAGGTGATCAAGTTTCAGCGGGCCGTGCATCCGCTCACCGCGATCATCGAGGCGCTGCTGCGCGGGTCGGCCAAATACCAGGTGGATGTCGAACTGCAGCGCTCCCTGCGCGACGTGCTCGACCACACCATCCGCGTCGTCGAACGCACCGACGGTTTCCGAGCACTGCTCGACAACGCGCTCACGACGCACTCGACCCTCGTGGCGCAACGCCAGAACGACGAGATGCGGCGGATGACCGAGACCAGCCTCGCCCAGAACGAAGAGGTCAAGCGCATCTCGGCGTGGGCCGCCATCCTCTTCGCCCCCACGCTCATCGGCGCCATCTACGGCATGAACTTCGACAACATGCCCGAACTCCACTGGGAGTATGGCTACCCGATGGCCATCGGCCTCATGGTGTTGAGCGGCATCGGGTTGTACGTGGCGTTCAAGTTCCGGAAGTGGTTGTAGCGGGTCGCACGAGACGTATGCTCGCTAGGTGAGCGATACGACGGTAACGAGCGGGCCGGAGGCGGCGTCGGGCGACGACGCGGGCGAGGAGACGTCGGGCGGAAGCATCCGCACGGTGGTGATCGCGTTCGTGGCGAACCTGCTGGTGGCGGTGGCCAAGACGATCGCTGCGTTCGTGACCGGGTCGGCCTCGATGGTGGCCGAGTCGGCGCACTCGTGGGCGGATGCGGGCAACGAGATCTTCCTGCTGATCGCCGAACGTCGCTCGGTGAAGAAGATCGACGGCAGCCATCCGCGTGGGTATGGGCGCGAGGCCTACGTGTGGTCGCTGTTCGCCGCCGTCGGGCTGTTCACGGCCGGCGCCGTCGTGTCGATTCAGCACGGCATCCAAGAGCTGTCGAACCCCGAGGAATCCTCCGATCAGATCGTCGCGTACATCGTGCTCGCGATCGCCTTCGTGCTCGAGGGTTTCTCCTTCGTACAGTCCTATCTGCAGGCGAAGAAGACCGCCCAGGCTCGTGGGATGGGCACGTTACACCACGTGTTGGGCACGTCGAACACCACGCTGCGGGCCGTCTTCGCCGAGGATGCGGCCGCGCTCATCGGACTCGTCATCGCCTTCTTCGGCGTGTTCCTGCACCAAGTGACGGGCAACGCCGTCTTCGACGCGGTCGGCTCGATTCTCGTGGGTGTTCTGCTCGCGATCGTCGCGCTCGTGCTCATTGACCGCAACCGCCGCTTCCTGGTGGGCGAGCCGGCCTCGGCGGATGTGCGGCGCCGCATCGTGGGGCTGCTGCTCGCGCGCGACGACGTCGAACGCGTCACCTACCTGCACCTCGAGTTTGTGGGGCCCGAGCGCTTCTTCCTCGTGGCCTCGATCGACCTGACGGGCAACGACCGCGAGGTGGATGTCGCGCGCGAGTTGCGCCGCATCGCTACCGATCTGGAGCAGAGCCCCTACATCGCGGATGCCGTGCTGACGCTCTCGACGCCGGACGAGGCCTCGCTGACCGCGTAGGCCTAACCTGCGGAAAACTCACGCCGGGACAGAGTGCGCAGACGGTGAGACACACGCCGGAACAACGAGCGCAGACGGCGGAACACACGCCTGAAAATGAGTGCGGAGACGGCGGGATTTGAACCCGCGGTCCCCGTGAGGGGACTCCACCTTAGCAGGGTGGTGCACTCGGCCGGACTATGCGACGTCTCCAATGCGGCCGACTGGCGGACGCACGTCTGCAATCATAACGGGTGCCGGGGCGCGAACCCAATCCGGTCGGGCGACGGGATGTCGCGGCATCCGCTCGGCGTCGTTAGTTGTTGCCCTTTGAGCAGGTTCGGTCGTCGGCGGTCTGGCCGAGCACGTTCTCGGGCAGGGCCACAGCTCCCCCGGGGGTGGCGGGAGGAGTGGTCGCGCCGGCGTCGAGCGGAGGTGTCGTCGAGCCCTCGACGGGGGCCGGCGTTTCGACCGGAGCGGGCGTTTCGGTGGCACCCGGCGCGTTGGGGTCGAGCTCGGAGCCCACGCCCGTGCCACCCGTCAGCGAGATGGGCTGGTCGTTCTGGATCGCCTGGAACAGCGCGTTGGCCGACGATTTGATCGGCAGCACACCGCTTTGGCCGCCCGAGTCGCCGATGGCGTTCGGGTATTGCACGAACACGATCTGGTCGAACGGGATGTCTTTCAGCGCGAGCGCGATCGAGACCATGTTGTTGAGGTTGTTGAGGTGGTTCGACAGCGTCATATTGCTGGCCGCGGCCTTCGCGATGCCGAACAGCTTGGTCGGATCGGACAGCGTGTTGCCGTCTTTCAGCGTGCGCACGAGCGCCGAGAGGAACACCTGCTGGTTGCTGATGCGGCCGAGGTCGGATCCGTCGCCGACGCCGTGGCGGGTGCGCAGGAATTGCAGCGCTTCGAGGCCCTGCAGGTTGTGCGTGCCGGCGGCGAGGTCGAGGCCGGTGTAGGGGTCTTTGATGGGTGATCCGACGCAGACATCCACGCCGCCGACCGCGTTGGACAACTCGATGACGCCGTTGAATTGCACCTCGGCGGCGAAGGGGATGCTGAGACCCGTGAGCTTCTCGACCGTGAGAACCGTGCAGGGCAGGCCGCCATAGCTGAGGGTGGTGTTGATCTTCTGCGAGCTCATGGCGCCGTAGGTGCCGCCGTCGGGGTTGGGGCAGGCGGGGATCGGCACGAAGAGGTCACGAGGGAAGCTCACGACGGTGGCGCTGCTGTGGTCTTCCGAGATGTGCAGCAGCATGGTGACGTCGTTGAGGGTGGCCGTCTCTTTCTCGGGATCGCCGAACATGGCGTCCTGGCCCTGGCGGCTGTCGCTGCCGACGAGCAGCAGGTTCACGCCGCCCTCGATAGCGTCGATATCGGGCATCTGCACGCCCGGCGTCTCATTGGCCAGGGTGACCGACGGCTGGATGCTGGACACCACGCTCCAGGTGGCGATCGCGGCGACCGAGCCGCCGCTCACGAGCAGAACGGCCACGGCGGCGGCGAGGAACTTGAGCACCGCGCGAACGGCGCTGTAGCGCTTGAGACGACCGTGGCGCGCAATCGTGGGAACGCGGGCAGCGCGGCGAGGACGACGTCCCAAATCGCTCACAGATGTTCCCCTCGTTGCGCTGACCCTGCTGACCTGCTGGTGGTGCTGGTGGTGCGGTTGGTGCAAGCACTTCTGCGGAGGGCGTGGGATTCGAACCCACGAGACATTTCTGCCCACTGGTTTTCAAGACCAGCTCCATCGGCCGCTCGGACAGCCCTCCCAGCCACGCGAAACCTCGCCCGACCTCGCATGATTCTATCGGATGGAGTGTTTCGGGCTCGTCACATCGGTTCGAAGCCCGCCAGACGTCAGTCGCGCGCCCCCGGCAACGACAGCAGCACGTCGGCCAAACCGTCGTCGTCGACCGGGCCCGTCACCTCGGTGGCGAACTCTTTCACCTCGTCGGGCGCCTGACCCATCGCGACCGCGCGGCCTCCCGCGGCCCCCGCCCAGGAGAGCATTTCGATGTCGTTGCGTCCGTCGCCGGCCACGAGCACACGGGATGCGGGAATGCCCACCCAGTCGCGCACGCGCTGCAGAGCCGTTGACTTGTTCACGCCGAGCGGCGCGATGTCGAGCCAGGCCGTCCAGCCGATCGAGTAGGTGACCTGGTGCAGGCCCATGCTCTCGACGATCTTCAAGAACTCCTCTTCGCCGTGCTCGGGCGAGACGACGACCACGCGAGTGACCGGGTCGTGCAGCAGCCGCTCGAACGGCACCATCTCGGCGTTGTCGAGGTTCCAATCGACCATGCCCTGCGTGTAGCGGCGAAAACCGTCGGGGTATTCGACCATGTAGCGGCCGTCGTCGAGCGAGCTGGCGATGGTCTTCAACACGTCGCTCGGGTCGAACGTCTCGATCAGGTGGCGGCGGTAGCCGTCGGCCTCCTCGTCGTCGCGCTTCATAACGAGGGCACCGTTGGCGCACACCACGTAATCGGGGTGGATGTCGAGGGTCTCGAGCACGGGCGCCGTGGTCTCCCAGCTGCGCCCCGTGGCCAGCATGAGCTCGTGGCCCGCCTCGGTTGCACGCGCGACGGCGTGTTTCACGGCATCCGTGCACGTGCCGTCTTCGTGCAACACCGTGCCGTCGACGTCGAGTGCGACGAGCCAGCGCGTGGACTCGGTATCGCTCACGCGTTCACCGGCAGGGCTACCTCGAGGCCGCCCAGGTAGGGGCGCAGCACCTCGGGAATGAAGACCGAGCCGTCGGCGCGCTGGTGCGTCTCGAGCAGGGCGACGATCCAGCGTGTGGTGGCGAGCGTGCCGTTGAGCGTGGCCGCGGGCGTGGTCTTGCCGTCTTCGCCGCGGAAACGCGTGCTCAGGCGACGCGCCTGGTAGGTGGTGCAGTTGGACGTGGAGGTGAGCTCACGGTAGGCGCCCTGCGTGGGCACCCAGGCCTCGACGTCGAACTTGCGGGCCGCGCTCGAGCCGAGGTCGCCGGCCGCCGTGTCGATGACGCGGTAGCTGAGGCCGAGGTCGCGCAGCATGCCCTCTTGCCAACCGAGCAGGCGCTGGTGCTCCTCTTCGGCGTCTTCGGGGCGCGTGTAGACGAACATCTCGAGCTTGTTGAACTGGTGCACACGGATGATTCCGCGGGTGTCCTTGCCGTAGGAGCCCGCCTCCTTGCGGTAGCACGTGGACCATCCGGCGTAGCGCAGCGGCCCCTTCTCGAGGTCGATGATCTCGTCGGAGTGGTAGCCGGCCATGGCCACCTCGCTCGTGCCCGTGAGGTAGAGGTCTTCGTCTTCGAGGTGGTAGACCTCGTCGGCGTGCGAGCCGAGGAAACCCGTGCCCGCCATGATCTCGGGGCGCACGAGCGTGGGCGTGATGAGAGGCGTGAAACCGGCGTTGAGGGCGCGGTCGAGGCCGAGGCTCATGAGCGCGATCTCGAGGCGGGCGCCGATGCCGCTGAGGAAGTAGAAGCGTGAACCGCTGACCTTGGTGCCGCGGGCCATGTCGATGGCGCCGAGCATCTCGCCGATCTCGAGGTGGTCGCGCACGGGGAAGTCGAACTCGGGCTTGGCGCCGACCTCGCGCAGCGTGACGAAGTCGTCTTCGCCGCCCTCGGGCACGCCGTCGACGATGAGGTTCTGGATGCTGCCGGCGAGGCGCACGAACTCGGCCTCGCTCTCGTTGGCGAGCTGCTGCGCCTCTTTCACCTTGTCGGCCAGACCCTTGGCCTCGGCGACGAGGACGGCCTTCTCCTCTTTCGGGGCCTTGGCGACGAGCTTGCCGAACGCGTTCTGCTCGGCGCGCAGCTCCTCGTAGGCCGAGATGGCGGCCCGGCGGGAGCTGTCGGCGGCGAGGGCCTCGTCGACGACGGAGACGGAGGCGCCCCTCGCCTTCTGCGAGCGCCGGAAGAGGTCGGGTTGGTCGCGGAGGAGCACTGGATCGATCACCCGCCAAGTCTATCGACCGAACAGTTCTGCACGGGCGTGCGGGCAGGTGTGTGCCTCAATCATCCTCTCGGCCGAGGGCAGATCGCGCGGCGTACCGTAGCGTGGGCTGCATGACCATCGAGGCGGCAGGACCGGACGGCGCGGCACGCGAGACTCCCCGTCAGATCGACGAGGTTCGGCGCGCCGAGAACGCCGAGGCCGGCACCCCGACGAAGACGCGCCGAGCGGCGGTCGTGTACAACCCCGTCAAGGTGCGCGTCGCCGATCTGCGCGCGCTCATCGAGCCCGCCGCGGCAGAGGCCGGGTGGGCCGAGACGCAGTGGGTCGAGACGAGTGTCGAAGACCCGGGCGAAGGCGTCACGCGAGAGCTGGCGCGGTCAGGCATCGACATGGTCTTCGCGGCCGGGGGCGACGGCACGGTGCGATCGGTAGCGCAGGGGTTGCGCGACTCGGGGGCGTCGCTCGCGATCATCCCGAGCGGCACCGGCAATCTCTTGGCCCGTAACCTCAACCTGCCCCTGTCGGATGTGCCCGCGTCGGTGGCCATCGCGTTTCAGGGCGCCGACCGCAAGATCGACCTCGGCATCGTGACGATCGGACGCGAAGACGGCCCCGACGAAGAACACGCCTTCCTCGTGATGGCGGGCATGGGCATCGACGCCACCATCATGGCCAACACCAATCCCGCGCTGAAGAAGGCCGTCGGATGGCTCGCCTACGTCGATGCGGGCATGCGCGCCCTGCCCAAGGCCCGTCCCTTCAAGATCCGCTATCAGCTGCGCGGGCGTCATGAGCACACGGCGCACGTCTCGACCATCCTGTTCGGCAATTGCGGAACGCTACCCGGCAATATCGAGCTGCTGCCCGACGCCGTTGTCGACGATGGGCTGCTCGACATCGCGTTCCTGCAACCCAAGGGCGTGTTCGGGTGGGTGCAGGTGTGGCGCAAGGTGCGGTGGGAGAACAGCGCGTTGGCGAAGTCGTCGCTCGGGCGCACGATCGTGAAGGCCACCGACAACGGTGGGCCCAAGATGGTGACCTACCTGCGCTCGGAGTCGACGACGATCGTGCTCGAGGAGCCGCAGGAGATCGAGCTGGACGGCGACGAGTTCGGCCGTGCGACCCGTGCGCGATTCTCGACCGATGCGGGCGCTTTGCTGGTGCGGGTGCCGGCGGTCTAGAAGCCGTCGGCGGCTGCTGCGGCCCGGCTCGAGCGCTCGGACCTGCCGGAATAGCGCGTCGCCGCGACCAACGCGCTCGCGACGAGGATGCCGACGCCCGCCATCAGCAGCATGGCGGACGGCTCAGAGTAGGGGCGGCGGGCGAATTCCCAGAAGACGCCACCCGCTTCGGATCGGATGAGGACGCGTTCTTCGGAATCGGTGTAGGCATTCATCTGCGAGATGTCCTCGCCGTTGTAGGGAGAAACGGTCACGGGCCCGGGAACGAGCCCTGAGCGAATCGTGTCGGACATGCGGCCGACGCGCAGCTCGGCGATGCCACGCAGCGTGGGGTCGACGCCATCCTCGAGCACGATCGTGGCCTCGGCCTCGGCGATCCGGTCGTGGGCGGTGACCCAGACGGCACCGAGCCCCGATGCGGTGACCAGCGCGCCGAGGATGAACAGCAGCCACACGCGCGCACCCGGCCCCATGCCGAGCAGCCGACGCCCCACCCTGCTGACGCCCATCAGCGCCTGCGGGAGTCGTCGGACGGGCCCGTGCGGTCGAAGGGCACGAAGGTGGCCGTCGCGTCTCGCCAGTCCCCTCGATGGTCGGCTCCGGCACCGTCACCGTGGCGGTCGTCGTCGTCGTCGTCGAACGACTGGAAGTGGCCGTCGCGAGCGGCGTCGTCGGCCGCGTCGGGAAGAAGCGGGCGCGCGGCCAACCAGCTCGCCGCGACGAAGAACAGCGCCCCCATGAGCGTGGCTCCGCCGACGATGACGAGGGTGGGCCCGAGAATCCAGGCCACCTGCACGGCCGCGTAGTCGACGGGTTCGCCGCCCGAACTCTGCGATCCGGCGAGCGGGCTGTACATCATGAAGAGGGACCAGCGGGTGAGTGAGACACCGGCGATCGTCACGGCGGCGCCCGCGACGAAGAGCACGTAGAGCCACGGGTTGCGCCACGGCGAGATGCGGCGGCGCGTGGATGTCGGGGCACCGGTGCCTTCGGGTCGGGCCTCGCCCGCCGGGCTTGCCGCTGGCGGCGAAGCGGTCGTCGAGCCGCCTTCAGAGAGGGGCCCCGACACGGACGGGAGCCGCGCAGATTCCCCGGAGGCCGTCGGCAGGGAAGTCTGCGAGGACGATTGCGAGGACGATTGCGCGGACAATTGCGCGGACGAGGCGGCAGTATCGGCCGCGGCGTAGGGCGAGAGGCGCTCCGCCTCCTCGGGCAGCATGCCTATGAGTGAGCGAGCCTCGGTGCGGTGGCCGGGCAGCTCGCGCGCGACGGCTCCCCCGCGCGCTCGACGGCGCTCTCCGAGACCCGCGGTCGGTGTCGAACCCGGACGGGACGATGCGGGCTCGGATGAGGACGACGATCCCGACGAGCCGCCGGAGCGACCGGGGACGGAGGGCGACGTGCGCGAGGCATCCTGCGCACCATCAGTGTGCGGAAAGCCGCGCTGGAACTCGGGCGCGAAGCGGGGGTCGAACGAGGCGTCGTCGCTCATCGGGCGGTCCTCACGATCGGGCGGTCACCGGGGTGACCGTGTGGTCTGGTGGCGACAGGGCGTCGCCCGGCGGCCTCACCGCTCAGGGGTATCGTACGGTTCACCCGTGATGAGCGCACGTAACCAGTCGCGCGCCTCGATGAAGACGGCGTCGGAGTAGCGGTCGTCGTAATCGTTGGGGACCCGGTCGGCGCGCGGATAGGAACCGAGGAAGCGCACCTCGGGGCTGAATCGCCGCACACCCAGCAGGGCGTCGGCGACACGTTCGTCGAGGATATGGCCGTCGGCATCGATCACGAAGCGGTAGCGACCGAGCTCGTCGCCGACCGGCCGCGACTCGAGCAGGCTCATGTTGACCCCGCGGGTGGAGAACTGCTCAAGCAACTCGAGCAGGGCACCGGCGCGATCGACCGGCAGCTCGGCGATGAGGCTCGTCTTGTCGGCGCCCGTCGGCGCGGGAAGCACACCGGGGCGGCTGACGAGCACGAAACGGGTGACGGCGTTCTTGTTGTCGCCGATGTCGCGAGCGAGGACATCGAGGTCGTAATGCTCGACGATCCCCGGCGGCGCGATGGCGGCGTGCCCGGGGCGCAGGGGCTCGTCGAAGAGGTCGGCCGCGGCCGCCACGTTGCTCGACGCGGGGATGTGCGCATGGTCGGGCACCGCGGCATCGAGCCATTTGCGGCACTGGGCATAGGCCACCGGATGCCCGTTCACCACTGTGACCTCGTCGAGCGTCGTGCCCGGCCGAGCCACGAGCACGAAGTTGACGTGGACGAGGTATTCGCCGACGATGCGCAGATCGGGGAGCGTGGCGAGGGCGTCTTGCGCCACCGAGACGCCGCCGTCGACCGAGTTCTCGATCGCGATCATGGCGGCGTCGCTGCGCCCGGCGATGACGTCTCCGAGCGCCTCGCCCACGTTGTTCACGGTGCGCCAGGTCTGGCCGACCGCCTCGGGCACCTGCGCGAGCGCGGCCTCGGTAAACGTTCCGCGCGGGCCCAGGAAGCTGTAGGTGCGTTCGGGGGCGGATGCGGCGGCTTCAGACATAGAGGAAGCGTATCGGCTCGCGGCACCCGGCCGACGTACTACTTCTTCTGCACAGGCGGCGATCTGCGAATCTCTCCACAGGCTCGTCAAGGGCTGTCTCGCCGTCGCCGTCCGGTGCCAGAATGGGCACATGACGACGCGAGCAGGAACCCCAGCACAAGAGTCCGACCTCATCGATGTCGAGGCGCTCATCAAGGCCTATTACGACCTCAAACCGGATGTCTCCGAGCCCGAGCAGAGGGTCGTCTTCGGCACCTCGGGCCACCGCGGTTCGTCGCTCAAGACCGCCTTCAACGAAGACCACATCGCGGCCACCACCCAGGCCATCGTCGAATATCGCACGAGCCAGGGCATCACCGGCCCGCTGTTCCTCGGGGCCGACACTCACGCGCTCAGCGCCCCCGCTCGCACGACGGCCCTCGAGGTGCTCGTGGCCAACGAGGTGCGCGTGCTCGTCGACGAGTTCGACGACTTCGTTCCCACCCCGGCGCTGAGCCACGCCATCCTGCGCTACAACAACGCGGGCAACGACGACCAGGCCGACGGCATCGTCGTCACGCCGAGCCACAACCCGCCCGCCGACGGCGGCTTCAAGTACAACCCCCCGCACGGCGGCCCGGCCGACAGCGATGCCACGAGCTGGATCGCCAATCGCGCCAACGAGCTCATCGAGGGCGGCCTGATCGAGGTCAAGATGGCCGAGCCCAGCGCCGTCGAGACATACGATTTCCGCGGTCACTACGTCGACGACCTCGAGAACATCATCGATGTGGCCGCCATCAAGAAGGCCGGCGTGCGCATCGGCGCCGACCCGCTGGGCGGCGCGAGCGTGCACTACTGGCAGGCCATCGCCGAGCGCTACGAGCTCGACCTCACCGTGGTCAACCCCGACGTCGACCCCACGTGGCGCTTCATGACCCTCGACTGGGACGAGAAGATCCGCATGGACCCGTCGAGCCCCTCGGCCATGGCGTCGGTTCTGGCCCACAAAGACGAATACGACGTGCTCACGGGCAACGACGCCGACGCCGACCGACACGGCATCGTCACGCCCGACGGCGGCCTCATGAACCCCAACCACTACCTGGCCGTCGCCATCGACTACCTCTACCAGCACCGCGACGGGTGGAAGAGCGACGCCGCCATCGGCAAGACGCTCGTCTCATCGAGCATCATCGACAAGGTTGCCGAGTCGCTCGGCCGGCGCCTGTGGGAGGTGCCCGTCGGCTTCAAGTGGTTCGTGCCCGGGCTCGTCGACGGTTCGGTCGGTTTCGGTGGCGAAGAAAGCGCCGGCGCGAGCTTCCTGCGCTTCGACGGAACCGTGTGGACGACCGACAAAGACGGCATCCTGCTCGCGCTGCTGGCGAGCGAGATCATCGCCGTCACGGGCAAGACCCCGTCGCAGCTCTACACCGAGCTCACCGAGAAGTTCGGCGACCCCGTCTACCAGCGCGTCGACGCCGCCGCCTCGAAGGCGCAGAAGGCCAAGCTCGGCAAGCTCGACGGCGACGCCATCACGGCGACCGAACTGGCGGGCGACCCGATCACGGCCAAGCTCACACATGCACCCGGCAACGATGCGGCCGTCGGCGGCCTCAAGGTCGTCACCGACAAGGCATGGTTTGCGGCGCGACCCTCCGGCACCGAAGACGTCTACAAGATCTATGCCGAGTCGTTCGTCGGCGAAGACCACCTGCGTCAGGTGCAAGAAGAAGCCAAGAAGATCGTCGACGCGGCCATCGCCGACTAGACAGCGCATCAGCGGTCAGGCAACGGGCCTGCGGTCAGCCTCGGCTGAGCGTGGGCCCGACTGCTCGGCGCACGGGGCGTAACTGCTCGGCGCCGGGGGCGTGATTAGGCCGGAACGCTCCAGAACCAGGCGTTGCCACCCGGGTGCTCCACCGTGATCGTCTCATCGAGATCACGGAAGTCGAAGTCTTTGTTGTGGCCGACAGCCTTGATGATCGTCTTGTCGCCCTCTTTCACGACCTGCGAGACGATCATCACGTGATCCGGGATGTTGTTCTGATTCCAGTCGAACATGGCCACGTCGCCCACCTTCACCTGATCGCGCTGGTCGAGCGACAACCGGGTCAGGCCGAGAGACGGGGTGGCCTGGAAATACTGGTCCATGGCCGGCACGTAACCCCACGCGGGAGTCCAATCGGCAGCCTGATTGAAGTTGTGCCAGTCCCCCGTCTGCGTCCAGCCGCGCTGAATAAGCGTCTGGCTGACGAAGTTGGCGCAATCGCCGCCCACCGGGTTGAGATTGCCCCACTCGGCGAGGTTGTAATCCTTCCAATGCGACAACGCGTACTGCATCTGCTTGTCGAGAGGCGTTACCGACTCGAAGCGGTAGGCCGCGTCACCAGGAAGCGACACCGCCTCACCGGCCGCCGAAACCTCGAGCGCCGCATCCGTCGGCTGGAAATTCGCCGCCGCCGGCGTGACCGCCGTGACCGTCTTGTCGTCGACCACCGTCACATCGGTCGCCGGAACGCCGCCCACCATGACCGCGTCGACCTTCGACAGGCCAGAGCCCGCGATCGTGATCGTCGTGCCACCCGACAGGGCACCCGCCGCCGGAGAGACCCCGGAAACGGCCGGGGCCGCGGAAGACGCATCCGCTGAAGACGTCGACGACGCCACGGGGGTGGATGTAGAAGCGACAGGTTGCGTGCTCGTGCACGCCGACAACACCACGACGGCACCGACGGCGACAGACGCCAGCAGAGCGCGACGGTGGAAAGACGAAGAACGGATGAGGACCCCCTAAAGTCGACGTTTCTATCGTACGTTGCACCACCGACGAAAAGGCTGCACGTGCCGCGAACGCGACCCACCCCCACGCGCAATACGATGAACCCGTGGAGTCGTCGTCGCAGCACACCGTCCCCCGCCGCACGCCCACCCTCGAGATGGTGGCCGAAGTGGCGGGAGTCTCGCGCGCCACCGTGTCCCGCGTCATCAACGACTCGCCCAAGGTAACGCCCGAAGTGATCGCCGTCGTCAACGCCGCCATCGCCGAACTCAACTACGTGCCCAACCGCGCCGCCCGATCGCTCGCCAGCCGCAAAACCCAGGCCATCGCGCTCATCGTGCCCGAGAGCACGGCCAAAGTCTTCGCCGACCCCTTCTTCGCCTCGGTCGTGCAAGGCGTCGCCACCCACCTCTCGAGCACCGACTACACGCTCAACCTCCTCATCGCGTCGGAAACCGACCCCGACAAGACCCGCCGGTACCTGCTCGGAGGCAACGTCGACGGCGCCCTCGTGGTCTCGCACCACTCGGGCGACCACTCTTACACGCAGCTGGGCAACGCGCTCCCCATCGTCTTCGGTGGGCGCCCCCTGCAAGCCGACGCCACCGACAGCTACTACGTCGACGCCGACAACGTGCACGGTGCCCGCATCGCCACCGAATACCTCATCGGCCGCGGCCGCCGCCAGATCGCCGCCATCGCCGGCCCCCAAGACATGCCCGCCGGCATCGACCGCCTGCGCGGGTTCCGAGAAGCGCTCGCCAGCGCGGGGCTCACCGAAGGCCCCGTCGAAACCGCCGACTTCTCCCCCGCCGGCGGCGCCGATGCCATGCGGCGACTCCTCGCCACCGGGCAGCCGCTCGACGCCGTCCTCGCCGCCAACGACCAGATGGCCGCCGGAGCCTACGGGGCCCTCGCCGAGGCCGGCCTGCGCGTTCCCCACGACGTGGCACTCATCGGCTTCGACAACGACAACTTCGGCGCCACCCTGTCCCCTCCCCTGACGACGGTGGACCAGTCCCCCGTCGCCCTCGGCGAAGAAATGGCCCGCAAACTCGTGCAACTCATCGCCGGCGACCCCGTGCCCCGCGCCACCATCACCCCCACACGCCTGGTCGAGCGCACGAGCGTGTGACTCACGCATCCGTGTGACGCTCACGGCGTAACAGCAGCCGCCACGCTGGCGAAACACGGTGCGCCCCGCGAGAATAGACACGTACCTCGGATGCTCGAGCATCCCGCCGCGCCCCTCGCCGCCCGGCCCACACCCCGCAGAGGAAACACCCCGTGACACTCGCTGACCAGCCCCGCACCACCTTCGGTAACGACGACGCGAAGCGGGTGCGAGCCGACTTTCCGGCACTCGACCAAGAGGTGAACGGGCACGCGCTCGTCTACCTCGACTCGGGGGCCACCTCGCAGAAACCGCGCGCCGTGCTCGACGTCGAGCGGCACTACTACGAGCGGCAGAACGCGGCCGTTCACCGTGGCGCCCACACGCTGGCCGCCCTCGCGACCGAGAGCTACGAGCAGGCACGACACACGGTCGCCACCTTCGTGGGCGTCGACGACGACGAAATCGTCTGGACCTCGAACGCCACCGAAGCCATCAACCTCGTCGCCTATGGCCTCTCGAACGCCAGCCTGGGCCGCGGTGGCCCCGAAGCCGACGCCCTGCGACTCACGGCCGACAGCGAGATCGTCATCACCGAAGGCGAGCACCACTCGAACCTCGTGCCCTGGCAGGAACTGGCCGCCCGCACGGGAGCCACGCTGCGGGCCATCCCGCTGCAAGACGACGGCACCCTGTCCCTCGACGACGCCGAGCGCCTCATCACCGATCGCACCGCCATCGTTGCCGTCACGCACGTGTCCAACGTGACAGGCGTGATCAACCCCATCGCCGAACTCGTCGAGATCGCCCACCGCCACGGCGCCCTGCTGCTGCTCGACGCCTGCCAGTCGGCCCCGCACATGCCGCTCGACCTGCACGCCCTCGACGTGGACTTCGCCGTCTTCTCGGGCCACAAAATGCTGGCCCCCACCGGCATCGGCGCACTCTACGGCCGCCGCTCGCTGCTGAACGCACTGCCGCCCTTCCTCACGGGCGGGTCGATGATCACGACCGTCACCCTCGAGGAGAGCGGCTACCTGCCGGCCCCCCAGCGCTTCGAAGCCGGCACCCAGCGCATCTCGCAGGCCATCGCCCTGGCCGCCGCCACCGACTACCTCGGCGCGATCGGCATGCACGACGTGGCCGCGTGGGAACACACGCTCGGCGAACGGCTGCTCGCCGGCCTGCTCGAGATCGACGGCGTGCGCGTGCTCGGCCCCCAGACGCCCGAAGGCCGCGCCGGACTCGTCGCATTCGACCTCGACGGTGTGCACGCCCACGACGTCGGACAATTCCTCGACGACCGCGGTATCGCCGCCCGCGTCGGGCACCACTGCGCGCAACCGTTGCATCGACGGTTCGGGGTGACGGCCTCGACCCGCGCGAGCACCTACGTCTACAACACGTTCGAAGACGTGGATGCCTTCGTCGACGGTGTGCGCGACATCCGCTCGTTCTTCGGGGTCGTGTAATGGCGTCGCCGGAACTGGCCGGGCTGTATCAGCAGGTCATTCTCGACCACTCGAAGCTGCGCAAAGGCTCGGGTCTGATCGACGGCGGTGTGGCCGAATCACACCAGTTGAATCCAACGTGCGGCGACGAGATCACGCTGCGCCTGCACCTCGTGGAGGGCTCGGCCACCGGCTCAGGCTCAGGCTCAGGCTCCGACTCGAACGACGGGGCGACGGCGGGCGGGAGCGCGAGCGAGCCGATCATCGAACGGCTGAGCTGGGACGGTCAGGGATGCTCGATCTCGATGGCCTCGGCCTCGCTGCTCTCTGAGCTGGCCCCGGGTTTGACGCCCACCGAGCTGACCGAGCGCATCGCGCTGTTCCGCGAGATGATGCGGTCGCGCGGCGCGGGGGTCGAGGACGACGAACCGCTCGGCGACGCCGCCGTGCTCGAGAGCGTCTCGAAATACATCGCGCGTGTGAAGTGCGCCATGTTGGCCTGGGTCGCGGCCGAGGACACCGTTCAGCAGGTCACGGCAGGGCGCGCTTAGTCCCCGAGCGCCGTTGCAGGCGCTGGCGCAGGCGTAGGCGCTGGCACTGACGCTGGCACTGGCACTGGCTCTGGCGCTGGCACTGCAGCCGACGCATCAGCCGCGAGGCGCGCGTGGATGACCGCGATCGACTCGGGATTCTGGTCGATCAGCACCACGTTGCGGCCGAGCTTCTGCGCCACCGCGCCCGTCGTGCCGCTGCCCGCGAAGAAGTCCAGCACCCAATCGCCCTCGCGGCTGGAGGCCTGGATGATGCGGCGCAGGATGCCCTCGGGTTTCTGCGTGGGGTAACCCGTCTTCTCGCGACCCGTGGGCGACACGATCGTGTGCCACCAGACATCCGTGGGTAGTTTGCCCTTGAGCACCTTCTCGGGGGTGACGAGCCCGGGCGCCATATAGGGCTCGCGGTCGACCGTCGTCGAATCGAAGTAGTAGCCGCTCGGGTTCTTCACGTAGACGAGGATGGTGTCGTGCTTCGTGGGCCAGCGGTTCTTCGACTTGGCGCCGTAGTCGTAGGCCCAGATGATCTCGTTGAGGAAGCAGTCGCGGCCGAAGATGGCGTCGAGCAGCACCTTGGCGTAATGCGCCTCGCGGTAGTCGAGGTGCAGGTAGAGGGTTCCGTCGTCGGCGAGGAGGCGCCACGCCTCGATGAGACGGGGTTCGAGAAAGGCCCAGTAGTCGTCGAAGGCGTCGTCGTAGCGCTTCAGGTCGCCTCGGATGCGCTCATAGGTGCGGCCCTTGAAACCCGTGACGAGCCCGCCGGATTCGCCGGAGCCGCCCGCGACCGTGCGCTTGGCCGTGCTCGTCTGGCGGGTCTGGGTGCGGCCCGTGTTGAACGGTGGGTCGATGTAGATGAGCGTGAACGCCTCGTCGGGGAGCGTCGGCAGCACGGCCAGATTGTCGCCCTCGATGACGTGGGGCGAAACGAGCTGCGGCACGGACGCGGGCCCAGGAACGGGCTCGGGCGCGCTCACGGAACCCGGTGCAGCCACTGCTCGGTGGCGAACTTCGACTCGACGAGCGCCTCGGCCGCCGCATACTCGTCGTCGGTGATGTGGCCCTCGACGGCGCCCGTGAGCGACACGAAGGTGGCCTTCATGCGGTCGATGATCTCGGACCGCTCGAGCCCGGACTGACTGCGCAGCGGGTCGACGCGCTTGGCCGCCGACGTGGTGCCCTTGTCGCTCATCTTCTCGCGGCCGATGCGCAGCACCTTGGTCATGAGCTCGCCGTCCATGTCGTAGCTCATGGTGACGTGGTGCAGCACGGCACCCGAGCCGAGACGCTTCTGCGCGGCCCCGCCGATCTTGCCGCCGGGGCTCGTGATGTCGTTGAGGGGCGCGTAGCTGGCGTCGATGCCGAGCGAGTGCAGCGCCACGAGCACCCAGTCGTCGAGATAGGCGTAGCTTTCGGCGAACGTCATGCCCTGCACCATCTCGGCGGGCACATACAGCGAATAGGTGACGATCGAGTTCTTGGCCATCATCATGGCGCCGCCGCCCGAGATGCGGCGCACGACGTCGAACCCGTACTTCTCGGCGTTCTCGAGGTCGACCTCGTTCTTGACCGACTGGAAGCTGCCGATGACGACGGCCGACTCGTTCCACTCCCAGATGCGCAGCGTGGGGCCGCGGCGACCCTCGCCCACCTCGGCCGTGAGCACCTCGTCGAGCGCCAGGTGCACGCGCGGCGCGACGGCCTTGTCGTGGATGAGCTGCCAGTCGTAGTCGCGCCAATCGGTCGCATTCGAGAGCGAGCGGCGGATGGCCGTGGCGACGCTGTCGGGGGTAAAGCCCAGCAGGGTGGCGTCGGCGGGCAGGGCGGCGCGGATGGCGGCGGCGAGGGCTGCGGCATCCGTCTGCGCCGGGAGGCCGTTGACGGCGCGATCGATATCGGCCAGCGCCTCGTCGGGTTCGAGGAAGAAGTCACCCGCCAGCCGGAAGTTCGCGATCTTTCCATCGACGACATCGAGGTCTACGACGACGAGTTTTCCGCCCGGAACCTTGTACTCACCATGCATATGCCCAGCCTAACGGCGCACCCCGGAATCGCACTCCGCAATCGCATCCCGGCATCACGCCACGTCACCGCGGCCAGACGAGCGTCGACCAGGCTTCGCGTTTCTCCGGTTCGAGTTCGGCCACGTCGTGCCCGCCGTCGGCCGTGAAACGGTGCACCGAGCGGCCCTCGTGGTGTGGTGCCCACGCGTGGCCGGGCGTGCCGGGGTCGCCCGCGCGCACGAACGCGATCCACGCATCCTGCACCTCGGCCGACAGCCGGCGGATGGTGCGCCGCGGGCCCAGCACACCGAGAACTTTTCCGATGGGCCCGCCGAGCGTTCCGAACACGAGAGGGATTTCTGATCCGTGGGTGGCCCCCAGACCGAGAAGCCGCTCGATGCGCGAGGCGAAACCGTACTGGTAGACGAACGTGTGAGCGCGTGGCACCGTGCGGCGGGCGCGGCCACCGGTGCCCGCGTCGGAGGCGGCTCGGGCGGCGTGTGCGGCGTGCCCGCCGGCGGCGCGCAAGACAGGCTGCCGGAAGGTCCAGTTGGTGGCGAAGTCGAGGGCCGCTCGCGACGAGTGGGGGCGGGGGTAGGTGCCGAGAATGTTGTGGCGGCTCACGTCATCCGCGTTCTCGAGGGCCTTCATCATGAGGTCGACCGATGTCGGCAAGAGGGGCGGGTCGGCGCGCTTGAACAGTGTCGATTCGTCGTCGTTCGTGCCAATGAGGAACGGCACCGCGTGCGTGCGACCACTCTCGAAGGCGTCGAGCGGATGCTGGGGCAGATAGGACCCGTCGACCACCTGCCCGAAAGCCAAGGTGCCGGGGCGATCGCGCGCATTGCGGGCGAGGACGGCCGATGACGCCCGCACGATGAGCGACGTGGGAACCTCACGCAGGCGGGCCACCTCGGACGTCTCGATGCCGAGCTCGTCGAGGATCTCGCGGGCCCGGGCCGCCGACCGTTCACGCCCATAGACGGTGGTGACGGGCGGGCTCTCAGCGATGGCCCCACGGAAGAGACCGGCGGCCGCGGGCGTGGCCAGCAGCGTTGTGACCATCGCCGCTCCCGCCGATTCGCCCATGATCATGACCCGGGTGGGGTCGCCGCCGAAGGCCGCGATGTTGACACGCAACCACTCGAGCGCGGCCACGGCGTCGCGCAGGGCCACATTGCTGTCGAAACCGTCGCGGCCCGCGAGCCCGGAGCGGCCGGCGCGGCTGGCACCGCGGCCGAACGACGAGAAGTCACCGAAACCGAGCGCGCCCAGGCGGTAGTTGGCGGTGACGACCACGAGGTCGCCGCGCGCCGACAGCGACGCACCGTCGTAGTCCGGCACCGAGGACGCACCCGAGACGTTGGCCCCACCATGGAACCACACGAGCACCGGACGCAGCGGCCGCCCGCCGACGCTCGAGGGCGCACCCGGCGACCACACGTTGAGGTTCAGGCAGTCCTCGTTCTGTTCGGGCCCGCCCGCCTTGGTCATGATGCCCGAGGTGCGCTGGTCGTCCTGAGGGGCGATGAAACCGAATCGCGTGGCGTCTCGCACGCCGCCCCACGGTGTCACCGGCTGCGGCGCACGGCCACGCAACTCGCCCACGGGCGGCGCGGCGAAAGGGATACCGCGCCACACCGACACCGGTCCCGCAGACTCACCGAGCAGGCGCCCGGATGCGGTTTCGACGACGTAGTTCATGCGCGCGGGAACCGGGCGTCGAGCCACCCGATGAGATCGCGGATGATGTCGAGCTTGTTCGTCTCGTTGTAGATCTCGTGACGCGCCCCGGGATAGACCATGAGCGTCACATCGGAGAGCCCTGCCCGGCGCTGGTAGGCCTTCTGCAAAAGGGTCATGCCGCGCGTTCCGCCGAGCGAATCATCCGAACCACCCTGGATGAGCACGGGCAACGTCGGCGACATCTTCTTGGCGGGCCGGCCGAGGAACGCGAGCGCCTGCCGCAGCGTCCATACGGGTGTGACGGCGATGTCGAACGTGAGCGGGTCGGCCGCGAAACGATCGCGCGCGGCCGGGTCGCGGCTCAACCATTCGAGGCCCGTGGCGTCAGGGCCGCGCCACCGCTTGTTCAGGTCTCCGCCGTTCAGCACGCCCGGCAGGGCGAGCGACGTGCCCGAGAGCACGAAGGCGTCGTAGATGTCGGTGGTGCTCGCGATCTTCTGAGCCATGAGCGAGCCCCAGCTGTGGCCGATCATGACGAGGGGAACACCGGGGTTCTCGGCACGGATGCGCTCGCCGACGGCCTGCACCGATCGGGTGGCCGCCTGAGTGGTTCCGGGCCCGAGATGCGAGAGTCCGAGGTGGCCGAGCCCCGTCTGACCGTGCCCACGATGGTCGTCGGCCACCACGGTGTAGCCGGCGTCGACCAGGTGCCGCGCCAACTCGTCGTAGCGCCGCGCGTGATCGCCGGCGCCGTGCGACACGTGGATGATGGCACGCGGCCTTTCGGCCCGCCACACGTAGAAGAACACCTCCACGTCGTCGGCGTCGCGCAGGGTGAAGGTCTCGGGTGTCGCCGGCCCCGTGGGGCGGGGCGAGGATGAGTTCGGGCTCACCTTCACACAGTAGACCCGCGGATGTCGATGGCGGCTCTTTTCCCGCCCACACACGGGTGTCGCCCGCAGCTTTTACCCCGGGGGTTTTCTTTCGTCAAGCCCCTCCTCCGGGGGGCGCGGCTCGCGTAAGTTATGTCTCGAAAGGCCCCCCACCCAGAGTCCTGTCGCTTAGGCATTATCGGAGAATGCCCGGACGCCGATCGGACGGGTGGGCCTGCCTGAGGGGGTAGCTGGTTCGGGTCCGGCTACCCCCTTACTCTGGCTTTGTTCCTCGTCGAAACTCGGGTTCGCGGTTCGCGGTTCGCGAATCGCCGCTCGCAGCGAGCTAGGCCGAAAAGTCGCGCAGGCGGGCCTTCGCCTCGATCACCGCTTCGAGCCGATGCAGCAGCTCGGCCGCCGAGCACGGTTTCGACAGGAACGCGTCCACGCCCGCTCGTTGCGCCTCTTCGGCATCCTCGGCCGAACTCTTGGCCGTCAGCATCAGCACGGGCACGCGTTCGAGCCCGGGCTCCTGGCGTATCTGGCGGCTGAGTTCGACACCGGACAGCAGCGGCATCATCCAGTCGAGGATGACCGCGTCGGGTCGATCGAGTCGCATCAGGTCGAGGGCGATCGAGCTATCCGCCTCTTCCACCACGTCGTGCCCGGCCTTGCGCAGGCGAATGGCGAGCAACCGCAGCAGGTCGGCGTCATCCTCGACGATCATCACGCGTGCCATGGTCTTCCCCTCGTTCCCCCGAGCGAACCACACCCGGGCGCCCTACGTCTATCCCCGTCGCGTTCTCGCGGGGATCAGGCCTCGCGCGTGATCTCGACCGACACGAACAGCGAGGAGCGGAACGGGCCCGCGTAGACGCCACGCAGCGGCGCGACATCCTGATAGTCGCGGCCCCGGCCCACCAGCACGTGGCGGTCGCCGATGTCGAGCATGTTCGTCGGGTCGAAGCCGTGCCACGACCCGCAGAACCATTCGACCCACGCGTGCGATTCGCCCACCACGGTCTCGCCGATCTCGGCATTCGGTTTCGGATGCAGATAGCCCGACACATAGCGCGCGGGAATGCCCACCGAGCGCAACGCCCCCAGCACGATATGCGTGATGTCCTGGCACACGCCGCGCCGGTCGGCCCACGCCTCGGCGGCGCTCGTGTGCACACTCGTCACACCCTGCACGTACTCCATCTGCTCGCCGATCGTGCGCGCGATCTCGGAGGCCGCCTCGCACGGGTTGTCGTGCTTCTCGGCAATATCGCGCGCCAATTCCATGAGGTCTTCGGACGGCTCGGTGCGCCGCGTCTGGGCGGTCTGCTCCTGCGTCTCGAGGCGCAGCCCCGCGATGCCCGGCAGATCGTCCCAGCTCGTCGACGCCTCGGCATGCGCCCGCGGCCGCACCTCGACGAGACTCGAGGCCTGCAGCGACAGCTCCTGGTGCGGTGTCAGCAGCTCGAAGGCCGTCACGCGCGTGCCGAAATAGTCGACATAGGCGTGCTGGGATGCCGTCGGCTGGATCTCGATGGTCGACGACAACACGAACTGACCGTCGGTCGTCGAGGGCAGCATGCGCGCCTCGTTGTAGGACGCCTTGACCTGCCCCTGATAGCTGAAGCCCGTCTTGTGCACGATGCGCAGGCGTTTCATGAGTTCTCCCCGATCCAACTCGGCTCGGCGTGCGTGGGGAAGAACCGCTCGCGCACCGCCTCCGAGGTCTCCATCGTCGCGCGTTGCACGCTATCCATGTAGCGCGGCAGGTCGGCCAGCACATCCGCGACGGGTGTGTACTCCAGTTCGCTGCGGATCTGGCCGAGCAGGCGCTGCGCGTTGCCCGAGACGCCCATGCGGTCGGTGCGCGGCTCGACGGCCTGGATGCACTCTTCGGCGCGCGCGATGGCGAACACGATGGAGCGCGGGAACAGGCGGTCGAGCAGCAGGAACTCGGCGGCGTTGCGCGCCGACGGCACGCCCCGATAGGTGCGCAAGTAGGCCTCGTAGGCGCCACACGACCGCAGGATGGTCGTCCAGCTGGGCCCGGATGCCTCGGTCAGCGAGCGCGTGGCCAGAAGCCGGGCCGTCATATCCGCCCGTTCGATGCTGCGGCCGAGCGTGAAGAACTGCCAGGCGTCGTCGCGGCTCGTGGCCGAGTCGACAACACCGACGGCGAGCGCCGAGCGTTCGCGCACCCATCCGAAGAAGTCGTGCACCTTGTCGCTCGGCAGACGCCTCGGCATGCGCGCACTCGTGGTGTTGAGGCATTCCCACAGCTCGGTCGACACGATCTCGCGGGCGCGGCGGGCGTTCTCGCGGGCGGCGCTCAACGAGTAGGCGATGGAGGCGGGCTGCGTGCGGTCGACGGCGAGCTGCTGCAGAACGTCGGCGCGAGTCAGGCCGCCCGTCTCGGGCGCGACGCTGCCCATCACCGAGAGCAGCGACCGGCAGGCCGAGTCCTCGTCGATCCACGGGTCCTCGAGCAGCAGCTGCAGGTGCACGTCGAGGATGCGGGCGGTGCCGTCGGCGCGTTCGATGTAGCGGCCGATCCAGAAGAGGCTCTCGGCGATGCGGCTCAGCATGGGGCACCCGCTTCCCGGTCGGTGGTCGATGCGGCCGTGCAGCCCTGCTGTTGCTGCTGCTCCTGCTGGTCGTGGTTCTGCGGCCCATCATGCGGGGAATGCTCGGGGCTTGGCTTCTCGTCATAGATGATCGGGATGGCCTGGGTGGCCGTCGCCTGATCGGCCACGAGCCCTTGGATGTCGTGCTCGGCGACCTCCGACGGCTGTGTGCCCGCCGGCTGCCCGACGACCCACGTGTCCTTCGACCCGCCGCCCTGGCTCGAGTTGACGACCAGCTGCCCCTCGGGGAGGGCCACGCGCGTGAGACCGCCCGGCAGCACCCAGATGTCGTTGCCGTCGTTCACGGCGAAGGGCCGCAGGTCGGCGTGCCGCGGCCGCATTCCGTCCTCGACGAGGGTGGGGATGGTGGACAGCATGACGACGGGTTGCGCGATCCAGCCGCGGGGGTCGGCGATGAGGCGCGTCCGCAGCTGGGCGAGTTCCTCTTTGGAGGCATCCGGGCCCACGACGAGGCCCTTGCCGCCCGAACCGTCGACGGGTTTCACGACGAGTTCGTCGAGCCGGTCGAGCACCTCTTCGAGCGCGCCCGGTTCTTCGAGGCGCCAGGTGTCGACGTTGGGCAGGATGGGTTCTTCGCCCAGGTAGTAGCGCGTCAGGTCGGGCATGTAGGTGTAGACGAGCTTGTCATCGGCCACACCGTTGCCCACGGCGTTGGCGATCGTCACGTTGCCGAGGCGCGCCGCCAACATGAGGCCCGGCGATCCGAGCATCGAGTCGGCGCGGAACTGCAGCGGGTCGAGGAACTCGTCGTCGACGCGGCGGTAGATGACATCCACGCGCTGCGGGCCGCTCGTCGTGCGCATGAAGACACGGCCGCCCGAGCAGAACAGGTCGCGGCCCTCGACGAGCTCGACACCCATCAACCGCGCCAGCAGCGTGTGCTCGAAGTAGGCCGAGTTGTAGACCCCCGGCGTGAGCACGACGACGTTGGGGTCGTCGATGCCGTGCGGCGCGCTCGCGCGCAGGGCCTGCAGAAGCTTGTTGGGGTAGTCGCCGACGGGGCGCACGCGCATCGAGAGGAAAAGCTCGGGCAGCGTCTGCGCCATGACCCGGCGGTTCGAGATGACATAGCTGACACCGGATGGCACGCGCACATTGTCCTCGAGCACGCGCATCTTGCCGTGCTCATCCCGGATGAGGTCGATGCCGGACACCTGGATGCGCACGTTGTTGGCGCTCGTGATGCCGGCCGCCTGGCGGTGGAAATGCGACGACGAAGAGATGAGACCGGCCGGGATGACGCGGTCGCGCACGGCGTTTTGGCGGCCGTAGACGTCGGCGAGGAACGCTTCGAGGGTGCGCACGCGCTGCTTGATGCCGGCCTCGATGGTGACCCATTCATCCTGTTCGATGACGCGGGGCACGGCGTCGAGCGGGAAGGGCCGCTCCTCGCCCGCGAAGTCGAACGTGACGCCCTGCGCGAGATAGGAGCTCGCGAGCGCTTCCGTGCGTCCGCGCAGCTCTTCCTGGGTCATCTTGGCGAGCGCCGAATAGATGTCCTTGTAGGACTCACGAGACGGCGCATGGTCGCCGTGCATGAGGGGCTCGCCGAACATTTCGTCCCACGGGAGGTCGCCACCCGGGGTTCTGCGCGGCGCCAGTGTTGCGCCGTATCCATCGAAGAGATCCGCCATGGACCGAGCATAGACCGGCTCATGTTGCGGGCAGATTTCGGGCGTGTGCGGGCGTGTGACGGCCGCGCGATCGTGGCGTGTCGCGGCGTGTCGCGCTCGATGACGCGGATGCTGCGGGCTTGCTCAGAACTGCCAGGTGCGGCCCATCCGCCGCCGCAGTACGCTTCGAGGCATCGGGCCGGAACGCGGCTCCTCACCCTCTTGGAGGCTCGCAGTGCGAAAACTGACGGCAGGACTCTTCCACAGCATCGACGGCGTCGTCGAAGCGCCCAACCTGTGGCAGTTCGACTCGTTCGACGCCGAGCTGGGCGAGGAGATGACCGACATGATGTCGCGCGTCGACACCGTGCTCATCGGCCGCGTGGGCTACGAGCAGTGGTCGGAGTATTGGCCGACCGCGACCGACCCGTTCGCCGAGTTCATCAACCCGGTCGAGAAGTTCGTCGCCTCGCGCACCCTCTCGGGCGAGCTGTCGTGGAACAACGCGTCGCTCATGGACAGGCCGCTCGAGGAGTTCGTCGGCGACCTGAAAGAGACGCCGGGCGGCGAGATCAGCGTATGCGGCAGCGTTTCGATCGTTCGCCAGCTGTTCTTCGCGGGTCTCATCGACTCGCTCACCCTCATGACCCACCCGGTCGTCGCCGGATCGGGTCGCCACTTCTTCGAGCCGACCGACCCGACCACGCGCCTTGTCCTCCAGAAGTCGCGCATCACGTCGGCCGGCAACGCCCTCCTCACCTACGGCCTGAAGTAGTTCGATTAGGAAGCGGCGGAGGCCTTGTCGAGCTGGGCGAGTTCGGCTTCGGTGAGGGTGAGTTCGGCCGAGGCGAGCAAGTCGGGCAGCTGCTCGACCGTGCGGGCGCTCGCGATGGGCGCGACGACCGTGGGCTGCTGGCGCAACCAGGCGAGCGAGACAGAAGCGACCGACGCGTCGTGCGCGGCGGCGGTCTGGTCGAGGACCTCGAGCACATGGCGGCCACGGTCGTCGAGGTAGGCCGACGCACCCTGGGCGCGCTGGCTGTCGACATCCGCACCGTCGCGGTACTTACCCGTAAGGAAGCCTGAGGCGAGCGCGAAGTAGGGCACCACGGCGAGTCCGGCGCGCGCGGCGGCCTGACGGGTCTCGTTCTCGAAGCCGCGCTCCATGAGGTTGTAGTGCGGCTGCAGCGCGACGGCCTTGTGGAACCCCTCGCGCTCGGTCACCTCGAACCACTCGTCGATGCGGGCCGCCGAATAGTTGGACAGGCCGATGTAACGGATCTTGCCGGCATCCACGAGACCCGACAGCGCTTCGATGCGCTCCTCGATGGGCGTCTCTTCGTCGTCGATGTGGGCGTAGTAGAGGTCGATGTAGTCGGTTCCGAGACGTTCGAGCGACTCGTCGACGGCGGCGCGGATGTTGTCACCGCCGAGACCCTTGCGCTCGGCCAGGCTGCCCACCTTGGTGGCGACGACGACGTCTTCTCGGGCGTGGCGCGCCGACATCCATTCGCCGATGATGCGCTCGGACTCGCCACCCGAATTGCCCGGGATCCACTGCGAATAGACATCGGCCGTGTCGACGAAGTTGCCGCCGC
This sequence comes from Okibacterium fritillariae, assembly GCF_052783725.1. Lineage (NCBI taxonomy): Bacteria > Bacillati > Actinomycetota > Actinomycetes > Micrococcales > Microbacteriaceae > Okibacterium > Okibacterium fritillariae. Next base: position 670,999 of record NZ_CP199917.1, on the reverse strand, counting down.
CGGCCACATAGGCGTCGAGCACGTCGAACGAGGTGTCGCGGTCGGCGGTCCAGCCGAACACGTTGCCGCCGAGCGAGAGCGGGAAGACGGCCAGGTCGGAGCTGCCGAGACGAGTGTGTTGTGCGGTCATGCGTTCCTCCAAGTTGTCGGCGCCGAACCGTGGGCGCCCGCAGGGTAAAACGTGTCATGGCCCTCGATATTCCGCGCCCCCGCCACAACGCAAGGGGGTTACGGATGCCGGGAGCCCGACGTAGCGTGCCACCCATGAGCATCGACAACCAGAACCCGGCCGACGGCGGCCCCCAGCACTCGGATCACACGCAGAGCGAAGACCACCGCACCCCCACGACCGATGACGATCTGAGCCAGAACGACCAGATTCGCAAGGACCGCACCTACAGCCCGGCCTCCGAAACCGAGACGAGCCGCAAGCAGGAAGAACGCACGTCGGAGAACCTCGTCGACATCGACACGGACGACGTGAAGGTGGCCCCGGGCACCGGCGGACCCGACGACGTGGGCGACGTCGAGGTCGACGAGAGCGAGATCAACATGCCGCGCGACACGGGGGCGCACTGAGCCCACGCTGCGCACGACGGCTGAACGCACGGCGAGAATTCGTGGCACGAACCGGGTCGTGGGATTCCTCGCGGCCGAAAGCGTGCCGAGAGGCGCGACCACATTGGGGAAGGAACGCCACGTGAAGCGAATCACCGTGACGATCGACAAGCAGCGTTTCGCTGTGCCGGTGACGAGCGACATCACCGCGCTGAAAGACGCGATCGAGGATGCCTTGAGGCGAGGCGGCGGATTCGTCGATGTGCCCGCGGGGCCGAACCACACGCTGTCCGTGCTCGTCTCCCCCGGCCTGACCCTCTTCATCGAGGAAGAGGACCTGCCCGCCGACGAGCATGCTCGCCGCGAGTCGGATCAGGCTCCGCATGAGGGTGGCTCGGGATCGTATTGGCCGACCGATCAGATCGATTTCGACCTGGACGTCTAGACGCCGTCGGCGTCGCGGGCCCGCGTCGACTCGCGCACGACGAGTTCCGGCTGGAACACGATCTGCTCGTGTTCGAATCCGAGCCCACCCGCGGCCTCACGCAGCAGCAGATCCACCGCGGTGTAGCCGATGAGCGTGCTCGGCTGCCGCACGCTCGACAACGGCACGACCGCGGCCGACGCGAACCCGATGTCGTCATAGCCGATGAGCGCGATGTCCTCGGGCACCAGCCGCGCCGGGCCCATGTTGAGCGCCTGCAAGACGCCCATGGCGAGCAGGTCGTTGGCCGCGAAGACCGCGTCAGGGCGCGCGGTCGCGGGGCGCTCGCGCAGTTGTGCCCCGACCGCCCGGCCTTGCAGCACGGTCAACGAGTCCGTCGCGCAGATCTCGAGAGTGGCCTCTGGATGCCGGGCAACCGCCCTCTCGGCCCCGGCGAGCCGGTCTTGCACCTGCCGGATGCTCGAGGGCCCGCCCACGAAGGCGATGCGTCGACGACCCGTTTCGATGAGGTGCGTGACCGCGATGTCACCACCGGCCACGTCATCGACGGCGACCGACGAGAACGAGGTGTCCTCGGAACCACGGTCGACCAGGACGGCGGCCGTGCCACGCTGACGCAGACGATCGAGTCGCGCCGCGACATCCCCGTGCGGTGAGATCAAGACGCCGTGGACGCGCTGCTCTTCGAAGAGGTCGAGGTAGGCGATCTCGCGCTCGGTGTTCTCGTCGCTGTTGCCGAGGAGGACGGCGAGGTGGTCTTCGGATGCGCGGTCCTCGGCGCCCCGGGCCAGGTCGGTGAAGAACGGGTTGGCCACGTCGAGCACGATGAGGCCGATGGAGCGACTGCGACCGGCGCGCAGCTGCCTCGCGGCGTCGTTGCGCACGAACCCGAGCTCGTCGATCGCGGCCTGCACGCGGGCCACGGTGTCGGAAGCGACCTTGTCGGGACGATTGAGAACGTTCGACACGGTGCCGACCGACACCCCGGCGAGCGCCGCCACCTCTTTCACACTGATGGTCACGCCATCACACTCCAGCCTGGATCCCCGGAACGCATGATGGCTCCCCCTGCATGATTGCATCCGCGCCGCTGCGGGTGCAACGACGCGCGCGAACCGGCGACACGCCGTGGGCCGGCAAACGTGAGGGCATGCTGCGGGGCGTCTTTGCGGGCGCCCCTCGGGTGACGACGCATGGGCAGCGCTATCCATGGTCCGAGCGCGACGTTTTTCGCTACGCTGACCCCAACTCGACGAGGCCTACCAGGAGGCGACGGGGAGCGACGAGAGCGTGAGCGAACTCGAGACGCGATACGAGCCTCTCCGCGATAAATTCGCTCAGTGGGCGGAAGGAAATTGAGCATGGCGAAACGCGTGCTGGAGTCCCTGGCTGCAGCTGCCGTCGCCTGCGCCCTGGGTCTCGGCCTGGCCGCGTGCACGACGCCGCGCACCGTCGGCCCGGACCCGTCCGTCGTGTGGGACACCAACGAGCCGACGGGCCCTCTGGAATCGGACCCCCTGGTCGAGCGCGCCCGGGCCGCCGACCTCGCCCAGAAACTCGCGCAGAACTCGAACGACTTCAGCCGCGGCGACCTGCGCTCCACGTGGACAGGACCGGCGATCGGAACCATGTCCGCCGACCGTGCGAACTCCCTGAAGAACCCGGACAACTTCGAGCCTCGTGTCGCACCCGGCCCGATGCCGTGGAATGCGACGGCCATCGACACTGACGAGGACGGCAACACGGTCGTCACGGGGTGTGCGCTCGCGGACGGCTGGTACATCTCCGAAGACCACCCCGCGCCCGAGGACCCCGCAGACTCTCGACCCACCCAGCTGACGTTCGTCTTCGACGGCAGCGATGCCGACGCACTCGTGTCGCGCATCGTCCGGTCGAATGTGGCCTGCACGACGACGGATGTCGCGGTCGGCCGCTTCAACCCCCAGCCCCGGCTCGAAGATGCCAGGGCGCCGGTCATCGCTCCCTGACTCCGTGCCTCGCTGACGGCGTGCCTCGCTGACGTCTTGCTCCCTGACGTCTTGCTCCCTGACCTTGATCCCGGCCGACGTCGTTCCCCGCTGACGGCGTTTCTCGCTGACGGTGCGACCGGCGCGCCGTCTCTGCGTCGGTCCCCCGCGAGTCGGCGGCGCGCCCGCGTGCCGAATGCGACACGCCCGTGCGGCGCTTTCTCGCAGCTTGGCCACGCTTCGGCCGAAAAGCCCACGAAATCTGACCCTAGCGTGCGTTCGTACTCTGACATATCATGATGCCAGAAGCGCAGAGCGCGCTCACGAAGGGGGTTACTGCTATGAGCATCACGACACTGCATGAACGCAAGACCGGAAAGACCAGGGCGTTGCTCGCGACCGGCATCGTCGTCGGGCTCGGCGCCGTCGGCACACTCGCGGCGTTCACCGACACCGCATCCTTCACCTCGACGTTCGCGACGGGGTCGGTCGACATCGCGCTCGACGGCACCAACGAGGGCAAGCCGACCCCCTACGCCTTCACCGCCTGGGATTCGCTCCTCATGGTTCCCGCCAGCGAGAAATACGCGCCGCTGGTGGTCAACAACAAGGGAACCTCGCCGTTCACCTACACCATGGCGACACCCGCCCTAGCGGGAACGACAGCACTCGCCGAGGGGCCGACCGGGCTTCAAGCGAGCATCGTTGCAATCACGGGCAGCACGTGCGACGCCGCCGCGTTCGCCGGCGGAACGCCCGTGACGAGCACCGGGTCCTTGTCGGCGCTCGCCATCGCGACACCGCGCACACTGGCGCCCGGCACGAGCGAGACCCTGTGCTTCCAGGCCGTCCTTCCCGCGGCGGCACCGGATTCACTGAGTGGCGTCACCGTCACGCCGACATTCACGCTCACGGCGGTCGCGGCCGTCTGATCAGGTGGGGCGGCACCGACGATCACACGGTGCCGCCCCACGCCACCTCGGCATCGCTGGCCGTGACTGCGCCAGCCTGACTCGACGAGAGAGGACCGTCGCGTGACGACATCCGTCTGGCGCATCGTGCGCGAAACCATCCTGAGCGCGGCCGCGGCCCTGGGCGTGATCTGCCTGATCGGCAGCGCCCTCATGCTCGTGACCGGGGTGACGCCGGTGGTCTTCCGTTCCGGGTCGATGGCGCCGGCCATGCCGACAGGCGCCCTGGCCCTCGTGCAAGACCGGGCGGCCCGCACGGTGTCGGTCGGCGACGTGGTCTCGACCATCGGCGGCACGGGCATCCGCACCACCCACCGCGTGGTGGATCTGCGCCGCGGGAGCGAAGGCCGAATGACGCTCACCACCCGCGGCGACGCCAACGGCGCCGACGATGCCACCGAGAAGACCGTCTCGCGCGTCGACGTGGTCATCTGGTCGACGCCGATGTGGGGATACGCGGTCACGGCGCTGCAGCATCCGTTCGTGGTCTTCGCGGGAGGCGCGATAGCCGGGAGTTGGATCACCTGGTGGGCGGTCAGGCGGCGCAACGACCGCCGGCCACCGCGCGTGCCGCACGCCACGCCGACCACCTACTCGCGAGATCGATCAGTCTCGAGAACCATCACCCTTCCCGTGACGGTGATCACACTCGCCGGCTTGGCTACCGGGCTCGGGCTCGCCGGTTCCGCCCAGGGCACCCGGGCGTCGTTCGTATCGGATGCGGCGCAAGCATCCGCCACCTTCAGCGTCGACAAGCTGGGCACCCGCATCGCCCGAACCCTCGACGTGACCCGCGCCACCAACGGCGAAGAGGGGGCTCGACTCGGACCGGCGGGAGCGTCGACGTGGACCGATTTTCCGCCGCCGCCGTTCCGCCCGACGAGCTTCAGCGCCGAGAGCGCACTCAGTGTGGCGTTCGACGGCACGCAGTACGCCTATCGATACGACGGCGGCGATTGGCGGATGCGCGCGCTCCCCGCATCCGGCATCACCGCCGTCATGGCGACCTCCAACACCATCGTGCCCGTCGTGATGGCGACGAACGGCACGACCTGGTGGTATTCCGAGCACCCGGCGGCCGAGGGGACCCCCGGCTCCTGGAACGTCTTCGCGCCCCTCAACCCGCCCACGGGGATCATCGACTCCGACTCGGCGGGGCGACGGAATGCGACCACCGACGGCTCGACCATCAAGGTCAGCGACTACTTCGGCAACACCTGGACGACGGCGGCACCACTGCCCGACGGCAACGCCACCATGGTCGCATATTCGGGCCTCACGGTTCTCGCGTGGGGCACCGGCGGATGGTGGCGCAGCATCGACAACGGCGCGAGCTGGGCCGCCGACGCGGTTCTCAACGCGCGCGTGCCCGTGCCGACCGATATGACGGGCGGCACGGGCGCTTCCTCGTCAGAAGACAACCGCTTCATCATCGCGCGCGGCACGAGCGGGATCTGGCGCTACGACGGCCCGTCTCAAACGATGAGCGCCGTGCAACCCGCGTATTGATCGCGCGGCTGAGTGAGCGAACGAGTACACTTTCTTGTACCTGGAGGTTTTCATGAAGACACTGACGTACTCGCAGTCGCGAGCGCATTACGCCGCGACGCTCGACTCGGTCCTCGACGATCGCGAAGAGGTGGTCATCACGCGCGCCGGCAAGGAGCCCGTGGTGCTCGTGGCGCTCGAAGACTACGAGTCACTCAAAGAGATGGCCTACCTCCTGCGCAACCCGGTAAACGCGCACCGCATCCTGCGTTCGATCGTGCAATTGGAGGGCGGCGAAGGCGTCGACCACGAGCTCGACGAGTGAAGTACACGTTCTCGATGGATGCGTGGGAGGACTACACGCACTGGCAATCCGAAGACCGGCGGGTGCTCAAACGCATCAACCTGCTGTTGAAGGACATCGAGCGAAACGGTAACGAAGGCATCGGCAAACCCGAGGCGCTCAAACACGGGTTTCACGGATATTGGTCGCGTCGCATCACCGACGAACACCGACTGGTCTATCGGCTCGCCGACGATCAAATTCTGATCGCGCAGTGCAGGTTCCACTACAGCTGAGCTGAGTCACCCTCGGCGACGGCGACCGGGGTTCCCGCTGGTTTGGCGGCGGCGATGGCTGCACGACCCGACGGCAGCACGATGGCCACACCCATGACGACGATCATGACGATGCCCGCGACGATCAGCAGCAACTGCACGCTGATGACATCTGCCAGCGGGCCGAAGACCACCATGCCGAGCGGTGTGGCCAGCGCCATCACGATGCCCACATAGCTGAACACCCGGCCGTGCATCTCGGGTTTCACGGTCTCCTGGATGATGGTCATGAACGGCGCCGAGAAGAGCGGCACGAGCAGCCCGAACGCGAACATGAAGGCGTAGAAGACCCAGAGGTTGGGGCTCAGCCCCAACGCGAGAGTGAAGGCCGCGAACCCGAACGACGCGAAGAGGATGAGGCCCATGGCGCTGCGCTTGGCGAGCACCGTGCCCACCAACACGCCGCCGATGATCATGCCGATGCTGAACGCCAGCTCGAGCACCGTCACCATCCACACTTCTGAGCCGAACGAGCGGGCCACCATGAGGGGTGTGATGAACGACGGCGCGACCGACAGCAGGAACACGATGGCGAATACGCCCAGCAGCCAGCGCACCACCCGGTTGTTCCAGATGAAGCGGAACCCCTCGGAGAGGTCCTCTCGATAGCTCGACGTCTTGTCGACCAGCGACGCCAGTGTCGGAACGGTCACGAACGCGAGGAAGCCGATGCCGATGACGGCCGTGACGACGTCGATGAAGAACACGGGCACGATGCCGAAGATGCCGAAAACCGCCCCGGCCGCCGCGGGGGCCAGCAGGGCCATGGCCGATTGGATGGTCTGGAAGAAGCCGTTGACGCGCATGAGCTGCTCGGGCGGCACGATCTGCGGAATCATCGCCTGGACGGCCGGCGACTGGAATCCGGCGCCCACCGAGCGCACGCCGACGGCCAACAGGATGACCCAGAGCTCGGTGATGCCGTTCATCATGAGCACAGCGAGAACGAGCGTGGCGATCGCGATCGACCCGTCGGCCACCATGACGAGCACGCGCCGATTCATGCGGTCGGCGATGACGCCACCGAAGATCGACACGATGCCCTGCGGCAGGAAGGCGGCCACGGCATAGAGCGCGACCGCGAGGCCGGACCGGGTCTCGAAGGTGACCCACCACATGACCGCATATTGGACGATCATCGAGCCGAAGAGCGACACCGTCTGCCCACTCAGGAACAGGGTGACGTTGCGCTTCCACGGTTGCGGCACGTCTCTGACGACGGCACTCGAGGCGTTTGGGGCGGCATCGTCGTCGCTCATAGCGTCCTCCACGGGGTGATTCGACGGATGAGGGTGTGGGGACAGCGTAGCGAGGGGGTCCGACGTTCGGCAGTCCCCCGTTTCGTCGGGCAGGCCCGGGCGTGACCGCCGCGTGAGCCCGCAGGAGGCGCCATGCCGGCCGCGTACGGGTGCGCCGCCGCTCCTACAGCTTCTTGTCGGCGCGCACCTCGTCGGGGTGCGACCCGAAACGCTGCTCGTGCAGGCCGAGCGCGTCGATGCGCGCGAGGTCGGGCCCGTCGAGCGCGAACGAGAACACGTCGAGGTTCGAGCGGATGCGTTCGGGTGTCACCGATTTGGGGATGACGATGTTGCCGAGCTGCAGGTGCCACCGCACGATGACCTGCGCGGGCGAGACTCCGTGTTTGCGGGCGAGGGCCGCGATGGTGGGGTCGGCGAGCACGTTTCCGCGGCCGAGCGGGCTCCACGCCCCGGTCACGATTCCGTGGCGCGCGTGCAGCTCGCGCAACTCGCGCTGCTGCAGGTAGGGGTGCAGTTCGATCTGATTGACGGCGGGCGCGACATCCGTGTCGGCGAGCAGGCGTTCGAGGTGCGCGGGCTGGAAGTTCGACACACCGATGGCGCGCACGAGGCCGTCGTCGACGAGGGTTTCGAGGGCCCGCCAGGCCGCGACATAAAGGTCTTGATCGGCGGCCGGCCAGTGGATGAGATAGAGGTCGAGGCGCTCGACGGCGAGGGCATCGAGACTGCGACGCGCGGCATCCCGAGCATTGTCGTGTTCGTCGTTCCAGAGCTTGGTGGTGAGAAAGACGTCGTCACGCGCCAGACCGGATGCTGCGAGCGCCCGCCCCACGGCCGCCTCGTTGCCGTAAGCCGACGCCGTGTCGATGTGCCTGTAGCCCGCCTCGAGCGCCTCGGACACCACGCGCTCGGTGTCGGCCGCATCGACCTTGTAGACGCCGAAGCCGAGCTGCGGAACGGTGACGCCGTTGTTGAGCGTGAGGCGGGGAACGACCGGTGTACTCATAGCGAAACGCTAACACCGGGGCGCCGGGGCATCGGGCGGAAAGCGCGCGGCGCGCTCTGTCGGGGTCGCGGTGAGGCTCTCGATCGGGCTCGCGGTGTAGCGCCCTCACAGTTATCCACAGGGCCAGATCGACGATGGAGTTAAGCGCTTACATCTGGAACGATTACTGAGCCATGACTTCTACACCGACACCGCCCTCCGCCGCCTCCTCCGCTCCCTCCACCGAAGGCACTGACGCCACCGGTGCGTTCCGGCCCGCGCGTTACCGCGATTCGAGTCTCTCCGTCGAGGAGCGGCTCACCGACCTCCTGTCGCGCATGACGCTCGAGGAGAAGATCGGGCAGATGATGCAGCTCGACGCGCGCGCCGACCTCGACGAGCTCGTGGGCGTTTCACTCGTCGGCTCGCTGCTGCACGCCTCGCCCGAGCGCAACATTCGCGCGCAGCAGCTCGTCACCCAGACGCGCCTCGGCATCCCCCTTCTCATGGCCGACGACTGCATCCACGGCCACTCGTTCTGGCCCGGCGCCACCATCTTCCCCACGCAGCTCGGCATGGCGGCCACGTGGGACACGGCCCTCGTCGAACAGGGCGCGCGGGCGACGGCCGTCGAGGTCGCCGCGACGGGCCTGCACTGGACCTTCTCCCCCGTGCTGTGCATTTCGCGCGACCTGCGCTGGGGCCGCGTCGACGAAACGTTCGGCGAAGACCCGCACCTCATCGGCGAGCTGGGCGCCGCCATGATCCGCGGCTACCAGGGCGAGGGGCTCACCGACCCCGACGCCGTGCTCGCCACCGCCAAACACTTCGCCGGCTACTCCGAGACGCAGGGCGGGCGCGACGCCAGCGAGGCCGACCTCAGCCGCCGCAAGCTGCGTTCCTGGTTCCTGCCGCCCTTCGAACGCGCCGTCGAGGCGGGCGCCCGCACCTTCATGCTCGGCTACCAGGCCATCGACGGCGTTCCCGTCACGGCCAACGAGTGGTTGCTCAACGACGTCCTCAAAGGCGAGTGGGGTTTCGAGGGAACCCTCGTCACCGACTGGGACAACGTGGGCCGGATGGTCTGGGAACAACACGTCCAGGCCACCTACGAAGACGCCGCCGCCGTGGCCGTGTCCGCCGGCAACGACCTCATCATGGCGACGCCGAAGTTCCGCGACGCCGCGCTCGCAGCCGTGGCCTCTGGCCGCCTGACCGAGGCTCAGATCGACGACGCCGTCACACGCATCCTGCGGCTCAAGTTCGAGCTGGGCCTGTTCGAGAACCCGCGCCTGCCCGACCCCGAGCGCCAGCGCGAAGTCATCGGCAGCGCGCCCCACACCGCCCTCAACCTCGAGATGGCCCGCCGCTCACTTGTGCTGCTGCGCAACAACGGCACGCTGCCACTGCTCGAGACACCGGATGCTGCGCCCTCTGCACCCCGCACGGTCGCCGTCATCGGGCCCAACGCCGACGACCCGCACGCGCAACTCGGCGACTGGGCGGGCGCTTCGGGCCAGGTCGACTGGATGCTCGACGGCCATCCCCGCGAGACCGTCCTCACCGTGCTCGACGGTTTTCGCCGGGCCGTGCCCGAGAGTTGGACGATCACGCACGCGCGCGGCGCCGACATCGGCGATCTGGCCGACGACCCCCGCGGCGTGTTCCCCGACGGGCAGCCGCGGCCCCCGTACTTCCAGGCGGCGAGCTCCGACGAACGCATGATCGCCGAGGCCGTCGAGGCTGCGACATCCGCCGATTGGGCCGTGGTCGTCGTGGGTGACACGGTCGCACTCGCGGGTGAGGGACGCTCGACCGCAACGCTCGAACTGCAGGGCGCCCAGACCGCGTTGCTCGACGCCGTGGTGGCCACGGGAACCCCCACCATCGTGGTGCTCGTGCAGTCGAAACCGTCGGTCCTGCCCGAATCGGCGCTCCATGCCGCCGCGATCGTCGAGGCGTTCAACCCCGGCATGCAGGGCGGGCTGGCCGTGGCCGAACTCGTGCTCGGCCGCATCGAGCCGACGGGGCGCCTGCCCATCACGTTCGCCCGGCACGCGGGGCAGCTGCCCGTCTTCTACAACCAGCTGCGCGGGCAGCACGGCGACCGCTATGCCGACCTGACGCAGGACCCGCTGTTCGCGTTCGGCGAGGGCCTCAGCTATTCGCGCGTCGAGTACAGCGATCTGCGACTCGATGACTCCGAGGTGACGGCGGCCGACACCATCCGCGCCACCGTGACGCTGACGAACGTCGGCGAGCGCCCCTCCACCGAGACCGTGCAGGTCTACGTCACCGACACGGTCACGAGCGTGACATGGGCCGAGCGCGAGCTGAAGGCGTTCCGCCAGGTGACCGTGCCGGCGGAGGCCACGGTCGACGTCTCGCTCCAGCTCCCGGCCTCGGCCTGCTCGCTCGTGGATGCCGCGGGCGACCGTATCGTCGAGCCCGGCGACTTCGAGCTGCTCGTCGGCACCAGCTCGCGGCTCGCCGATCTACAGAGCGCGCCGTTCCGCATCGTCACCGCCGCCTGAGCCCACGGGCCGAAACGCGCACGGGGCGCACGATCGTTGCGCGCGGCATCCACCCGTGCGGTGTTTTGCGCGCCTCGCGAAATAATGCGTCAGAAAGGCCTGTCTAGCGCGACAAATGACGCAAACGAAGCTGAAACGAGCCGGAAACGTAAGGAAACCGGGGCTGAAACGCAGCGCCCCTATTCTGGGGCGGCACCCCCCTTGCACGTCACCCGCACCTCCTCTTTCGACGAACGGAAACCATGGCTAAGAAAAGACCCATCCTCACCGTTGGTGCCATATCGGCAGCAGTGGCGCTTCTCTCGTTCTTCCCCGACCCCGCGGTCGCCGATGCCGAGTCGTCGGCGACTCCCATCGTGCGCCCCACCAACCCGGCCATCAAGATGCCGACCAGCTACCCCTTCCAGCAGCCCGTGCCCCTGGCCGCCGACTTCCCGGCCGATGCATCGACGCAGCGCGGCCTGACCCCCTACGACGAGATCGCACCCAAGATCAACTCGTGGCTCGCACGCAGCAACAAGGTTTCCGCGCAGGTGGTCGGCACAACCGACCTCGGCCGCGACATCCACTTCATCACCCTGACGGCGCCCGAGACGGCCGCCGAAACCGCTCAGCAGAACGCCTGGCGCGACAAGATCAAGAACAACGCCGCCGCGGCCGCCACCGACCAGGCGCTGCAGGACGGCTACAAGATCCCGATCTGGTTCAACGCCAACATCCACGGAAACGAGTGGGAGGGCACCGACGCCAGCATCAAGTACATCGAGGACATGCTGAACGACACCTCGGCCGAAACCGCCGAGCTGCTGCGCACCCACCGCATCTACTTCACGCTGACGAACAACCCCGACGGCCGCGCACTCGGCCAGCGCGCCGTGGCCGCGGGCTTCGACCCCAACCGCGACTTCATCACGGGCGCGACGGTCGAGGCATCGATCACGCGCGACCTGTCGAACATCATCCAGCCGACCAACTTCATCGACATCCACGGCTACACGAACATCCTGCAGGTCGAGCCCTGTGGCCCGCCCCACGGTGAGAACTACGAGTACGACCTGTTCCTGCCGCACGCCTATGACGCCGCGCTCGAAATCGAGAAGGCCGTCGTCGAGGCGAACATCCCGGGCAACACCTACCAGGCCGCGGATGGCAGCGCCACGACCACCAACACGGGCAAGATCCTCATCCCCTACCGCGACATCCGCGCGGGCTGGGACGACTGGCCCCCCATCTTCGCGCCCCAGTACGTGGCGTTCCAGGGCGCCATCACCAACACCGTCGAGCTGCCCCTCGGCCGCGTCAACAACAACGTGCCAGAAGGAACCCGTCGCGGCGAGGTGAACGTCGCCGTGGCCGGTGTCGTCATCGACACGGCCGTCGACTACGTGGTCGAGAACTCGGACGCGCTGCTCGACAACCAGATCGAGATCTTCCGCCGCGGCGACGCCGGCGAACCGCTCCGCACGGTTCCCGCCGACATCGACCCCGCCACGGTTCCCGCCCCGAACGCCTGGGCCGAGATCTGGGACGAGACCGACGTCTACACCGCCCAGCTTCCCCGCGCCTACGTCATCCCCGTCGGCGGCACGCAGCGCTCGGACACTGACGCCAACACGCTGGTCGACCAGCTGCTCGTCAACGGCATCGAGGTGCAGAAGACCACGTCGGCCCTCACGGCCAATGGCACCACCTATCCCGCCGGCTCCTACCTCGTCGACATGCACCAGCCGCTGCGCGGCCTCGCCAACGTGCTGCTCGCCGACGGAACCGACATCTCGGAGCGCGTGCCCGACATGTACGACATCTCCGCGTGGAGCCTCTCGCTCCTGTGGGGTGCCGACGTCGACGCCATCGGCAGCACCACCGACGCCCCGCTCGCCGTCACGGCGACGCCCGTCACCTCGACGCCGCTCAGCTCCGTCGTTCCGGCCACGGCCGCCTACCTCGAGCTCGAGGCCAGCGGTGTGGCATCCATCCAGGCCATCAACGAATTACTGCACGACGGGGTCGCGGTCTCGCGCTTCGACGACGGCACCATGATCCTGAAGCTCGACGAGACCAGCCGTCAGTCGGTCAGCGAGGTCACCGCCAAATACGAGGTCACCTTCGCGGCCTCGGATGGCCAGCGCCTGCGCACCGAGGACAGCACCGGTCTCGGCGCCCAGCGTGTCGGTTACACGGGCACGCAGGACGACCGCGTGACGCTGGAACGCCTCGGCTTCCGCGACCTGGTCCTCGTCAACGCGGCCTCGATCACCTCGGGTGCCACCGACCTGTCGCAGATCGACGTGCTCTGGATCGGCTCGAACCTCGCGTTCAACGCCGACCAGGCCGCCGGAACCGCGGCCGTCAACGCCTACCTCGCGAGCGGTAAGGGTGTCACCGGTCGCGGAACGGCTGCGGCGAACTTCGCCAACACGTTCGGCCTGCTGACCACCACCCCGGTGTCGGGCACGAGCGGTTCCAACGGAATCGTGAGCGTCGAGACGGCCGCAGACGGCGTGCTCAGCGACTTCCCGCAGGACACGGCATTCGTCTCCCCGGCCACCTGGTTCACGGTGCTCGACCCGGCCGCCACGGTCGAACAGACCTACGCCGCCGACCCGTTCGTCTCCGGCCACTGGGCCTCGTCGGCCGGTCGCGCGCAGGAGAACTCGGCACGCCAGGCCGCCGTCGTCTCCAAGACGGCAGCCACCGGATCCCGCGTCCTGCTGTTCGGAACGGTTCCCACCTACCGTGCCCACGTGGTCGGCGGGTCGCAAGACGTCGCCACCTCACTCCTCTGGGCCGGCGTCGCCGGTGCCGAAGTCGAGGTTCCCGCGGCCGTGGTCGTCCCCGAGCCCACGCCCGAGCCCACCCCGGTGCCCGTGCCGAGCGACTCGCCGTCGGCCACGCCGGCACCCGTCGCCCTGCCGACGACGCCCGCTGCGGGCGCCGGCACCCGTCCGGGCGGTCTCGCCAACTCGGGTTCGGACGCGCTGCTGATCGGTGGTCTCGCCGCCGGCCTGCTCGCCCTCGGCGCCGCGACGCTCGGTGCGATGCGCCTGCGCGGTCGCTCGGCGGCTCAGGCTGCTGAGGCACCCCGCTCGGTCGACACGACCGAGTAAGCGGAACCCGTTGTAGCCGATGTGCCCGGTCATTCACGTGACCGGGCACATCGTTCGTTGGGGACGCGGCAGAGCGGCTGACCGGCAGAAGACGTCCGCGAGCAAACATAAGCGCTCGGCTTATATTTTCGAGATATAAGCCCAGCCCTTATCCCTTCGATGAGAGCGCGATCTGCCGCAACATTGCTGCGCTAGGCTCGTCTGCGGTTCACATCCGGGGAGACGAGTGGCAGCGCAGACGACAACCGAACAGACGGCTTCTCTTCCGGCGACGGCGGCACCGCCGCGCGGGCGGGTTCGAGCCGATATCCAGGGGCTGCGCGCCGTGGCCGTCGTGGCCGTCATCGTCAATCACCTGTTGGGATGGCCGAGCGGCGGTTTCGTGGGCGTCGACGTGTTCTTCGTCATCTCCGGCTTCCTCATCACGGGCCTCATTCTGCGCGAACGTGAGCGCACCGGCCGTTTCAGCATCGTCGGCTTCTATGGGCGCCGCATCCGCCGCATCCTGCCCGCCGCCCTCACCGTGCTCATCGCCACGACGGCCGTCGGCTGGTTCGTGTTCAACAAGACGCGCGCTTGGGAGACCATCTGGGATGCCGTCTCGGCCTTCTTCCTGGCCGCCAACTGGCGCTTCGCGGTGACGGGCACCGACTACTTCCAGCAGACCGACGCCGATTCTCCGCTGCAGCACTTCTGGTCGCTGAGCGTCGAGGAGCAGTTCTACCTCGTGTGGCCCGCGTTGCTCCTGCTGCTGTTCGCCATCGGGATGGCGCTCGCCCGCGGCAACCGCGAACGCTCGGGTCGCCGCATCCGCATCGTCGTGATCGTCGCGATGGGCCTGATCTCTGTTGCCTCCTTCGCCTTCGCGATGTGGGAGACGCGAGAGAACGCCGAGATCGCCTACTTCTCCACCTTCACGCGCGTGTGGGAGCTCGGCGTCGGCGCCGTGCTGGCCGCGGCCGCACCCCTCTTCCTGCGGCTGCCCGTCGCCCTGCGTTTCGTGCTCGGTTGGGCCGGTCTCGCGGGCATCGTCGCCTCGTTCTTCGTGATCGATGCCTCGAAGCCGTTCC
Organism: Okibacterium fritillariae; assembly: GCF_052783725.1. Classification (NCBI taxonomy): domain Bacteria; kingdom Bacillati; phylum Actinomycetota; class Actinomycetes; order Micrococcales; family Microbacteriaceae; genus Okibacterium; species Okibacterium fritillariae. Next base: position 655,997 of record NZ_CP199917.1, on the reverse strand, counting down.
CCGGGCCGTGGGCCGCGCTGCCCGTCGTCGCGACGGCCGTGGTGTTGCTGGCCGGCATCGGCGGGCCGCAGCGTTACCTCTTCCCCATCAGCAACCCCGTCACCACGTTCCTCGGCAACATCTCGTACTCGCTCTACCTGTGGCACTTCCCCGTGATCGTGTTCGTGCCGCTGTTCCTCGTCGAGGCCACGCTCGAGCGCACGCTCATCACCGCGGGCCTCATCTTCGTCATCTCGGTGTTGGCCTACCTGCTGATCGAGCAGCCGCTGCACCACTCCCCGTGGTTGCGGTCGTTCTCCGATGCCGGGGTGACGGATGCCGGGGTGACGGATGCCGAAGCCCGACGCGTCGCCCGCGCAACCGCCCGCAGCGAGGCGTGGGCGCGTTGGCAGGAGAAGTTCGGCTCTCAGTTCATCCTCTCGACCCTGGCCCTGCTCGTGGTCGTCACGGTCGTCATCATCGCCGCCGGTTTCTCATCGCGCGGCCAGGCCCCGCAGGCCGCCCCCGAAGCCTCGCAGCAGAACGCCGCAAACCCGCTCGACCAGGCGCGCGCCGACCTGAGCGCCGCGCTCTCGGCCACGGCCTGGCCCGACAACCTGTCGCCCTCGCTCGACGACGCCCTGCGCACCACCTCGAACGACAACCCGGCCCGGGGATGCTTCGAGCCCGGTTCGACGCCCGACTTCGGTGGCTGCACCTGGGGTTCGGGCGACGCCCCCCACCACATGTATGTCGTGGGCGACTCGATCGCGCTCACCTACGCCCCCGCGTTCCGCCAGATCGCCGACAACAGCGACGGGCAGTGGAAGATCACGACCATCGGCCTCTACGGCTGCCGCTTCACCGACGTGCTCGTGCAGAACGACGGCGACGGCGTCATGGACAGCTGCACGCAGCGCAAACAGGACATTGCCGACCGCATCGCGAGCGATCAGCCGCAGCTCGTCGTCGTGGCCAACGCCTTCGCGCTCGGGCAGTCGTCAGACGGGCGCGCGCTGTCGACCACCGACATGGTCAGCTCGACGGCATCGCTCGCCTCACGATTCAACAGCGCCGGCAAGATCGTCTACCTCGCGCCGCCGCCCCTCGGAGCCGACCTCGACGCATGCTACTCGCAGGTGTCGAACCCGGGCGATTGCGTGGTCGACATCGACCCCGCGTGGCAGGACTTCTCGGCGGCCACGCAGGCACAGGCTCAAGCATCCGGCGATCACTACATCGACGCGCTGGCTGTGAACTGCGTGGATGGCCGATGCCCCGCGTTCGCCGCGACGTGGCCGACGAAGTACGACACCGTGCACCTGACGACCGCGTATTCGGAGCACATCGCCCCGGCCATCCGACGCCTGTTCGCCGATCAGGGGCTGATGTAGCGCAGGGGCCGGATGTCGGTGCCGCACGATAGCCTCGACGCAGCTCGGATCGCCGAGAAGCAGGCCCCGCCGGCCCGTCAGAAGTGAAGTGCCATGCCCCCGAAGAAGAAGTCCTCGCTCACGCCGCAAATCCCGACCCTCCGACTCGTCGGGCTCGAAGACGGCGACACGGGTCTGCTCGATGCCCACGAGAACGTCGACGGCCTGCGCTTCGTGGGGGCCGACGTTTCGGGGCAGGACCTCAGCGGGCTGACCGTCACCGAGTGCGCGTTCGAAGACCTCGACGCGCACGACGTGCTGCTGCGCGGGGCCGGTTTCGTCGAGACCACCATCGAGCGGCTCAACGCGCCCATCATCGCCGCGCCGCGGTCGCGGTTCCGCGAGGTGTCGATCGACCAGTCGCGCATCGGCTCGGCCGAGTTCTATGAGTCCAATTGGCGGTCGGTGCACATCACCGGGTCGAAGCTCGGGTTCGTCAACCTGCGCGGGGCCGTGCTGCAAGACGTCCAGTTCACGAACTGCTCCATCGACGAGCTCGACCTGGGCGGCGCCACCGTCAACCGGCTCGCCTTCGTCGACTGCACGCTCAACAGCCTCGACGTCACGCGCGCCACGCTGCAGAACGTCGACCTGCGCACGCTCGACCTGCGCCGCATCTCGGGGCTCGAGGGCCTGAAGGGTGCCACCATGTCGTCGATGCAGGTCTCCGAACTCGCCTCGCTGTTCGCCGAGCACCTGGGCATCGTCGTCGACGGCTGACAGTCGTTTCGGCGGCCGTGCGCGCCTCACAGTTTGCGGCCAGGGCGGTGGCGAGACTACTGCTCGACCGGGCTGACCAGCTGGATGAGGTTGCCACACGTGTCGTCGAGCACGGCCGTCGTGACGGGACCGGCCGGGACGGGCGGCTGCACGAACGTGACGCCCTGCGCCGTGAGCTCGCGGAACGCCGCATCCACATCGTCGACCATGAACGACGTCGCGGGGATGCCATCAGCCACGAGCGCCTTCTTGTAGGCCTGGGCGGCGGGGTGCACGTCGGGTTCGAGCAGCAGCTCGACACCGTCGGGCTCGCCCGGCCCCACGACGGTCAGCCAGCGGTATTCGCCGACGGGGACATCCGTCTTGACGACGAAGCCGAGCGTGTCGGTGTAGAACCGCAGGGCCTTCGCCTGGTCGTCGACGAACAGGCTGGTGACGTGGATGCGTGGCTGCATGGTCTCTCCTCGATCGGATGCCGCAGCCGGCGCGTGCTGGCCTGCGCTCATTCCTCCGATGGTCCCGCGCGACGCGGCACCCGTCAAGAGTGCGCATTCCGGCATCCAATTTGTTATTCATACGTATTTACTAGAGAATCTAACTACTAGATGGGTTGAATGATTGGACGTGGTATCAATGGGCACACTTCTGTACGGAACCGACGGCGCGAAGATCGATTTCGAGGACCGCATGCTGGCGCATCTGCAGCTGGCCATCATCACGAAGTTGCGCCGTGGAGAACCGCATGTCCTGTCCTGGGAAACCCCGGCCTATGCCGGCAGCGGTCGCTCCACGATCTGGATCCACCCCGCCATCCCCCTATTCTTCAAGTACTCGGGCAGCAAAAAGGTGCCGATCAACCGCGCCTGGGTCGAAGACCTCCTGTCGAGCGCGAACAGCACGAACGGCCTGCAGGCGCTGCCCGAACCGGCGCCCGTCAGCCGCGCAGCATAGGCGGAACCCGCCCGGCTCCACCCACTGCTCGGTTTCGAGCCGTGACATGACACCGATCACAAAGGCACACCCATGGCGGTTACCCGAACGCGCGGCCCCCTGAACCGCGATCAGTCGAATGCCGAGATCATGCGCGCACTGCTGCTGTGCCGCAACACCGACATCGCGATGCGCCGACACATCCGCGCCGAAACAGGCATGGGTGACACCGACATCCTCGCCGTCGACTATCTGCGCGACCAGCACAGCCAGCACCAGCCCGTGGGCCCGAAGCAGCTCGCCTCGCACTTGGGGTTGTCCTCCCCGAGCACGACCGTGCTCCTCGACCGACTCGAGAAGCTCGGCTCGGTCGAACGCATGCCGCACCCCACTGACCGACGCGCCCTCACGATCGAGGCTCGCGACATCGCCCCCTCGGCCACTCCGAGCCGCGAGGCTGCCGAGGTGCGCATCCAACGACTCATCGAGCAACTCTCGGCCGATGACGCCGCCGTCGTCCTCACGTTCCTCACCTCCCTCGTCGACGCGGCCCAGCCCGACGCCGACTGACCGGCCGGCCGGCCGTGCCCGATGCCCGGGCACCTCGAATGCGCGGGCCGGGCGGATGATTCACGCGCCGTTCTTGACGGCGGGTTCCGGCTCTGCGAGCGTGGCCTCAACACCGCGAACGAAGGAGTCACGATGAAGTTTCTTCTCTCTGTCATCGACACGGCAACCCGCACGGGAACCGACGAGGAAATGGCCGCCGTCGGCGCCCTCAACGACGAGCTGGTAGCGGCGGGACAGCTGATCGCCGCCGAAGGCCTCGCCCATCCCGACGACTCCGTCGTGATCGATGCGCGCGGCGACGACATCTCGCTGACCGCGGGGCCCTTCGCCACCGGGCGCGAGTACCTCTCCGGTTTCTGGCTCATCGAAGCCCCGAGCCCCGAGGTAGCGCGCGACATCGCCACTCGCGCCTCACGGGCGTGCGCGCGGCGGGTCGAGCTGCGCGCCACGCTGGGCTGACGCGATCGGCCGGGCCGCGCACTGTCTGGGCTCATAGCTTTCCGATGAGCTGCGACTCGCAACCCCTCACCGACCGCCACGTCTCGTCACGTCACGTCTCGTACGCTCGAGTGCATGGACGCACAGATCCGAGACGCCTATTCGCGCCGAGCCGATGAATACGTCGAGCACCTGGGGTCGATGGCGAGCGTTCATCCCTCGGACGCTCAGCTCGTCTCGGCGTGGGCGCTCGAGCAAGACGGGCCACTCATCGATGCCGGTTGCGGCCCGGGCCACTGGACCGCCTTCCTCGCCGAACGAGTTGGCGACGTGCGCGGGGTGGATGTCGTGCCACGCTTCGTCGAGCATGCGCGCGAGACCTATCCCGAGCAGACGTTCGAGACCGAGAGCGTGGATGACCTGAGCGCGGCTCCGGCGTCGGTCGGAGGCATCCTGTCCTGGTACTCACTTATTCACCATGAGCCCAGCTCGATTCAGGTGCCGTTGCGAGAGTTTGCGCGCGTCCTGCGACCCGGGGGCGGACTGCTGCTCGGGTTCTTCACCGGGCCGTCGGTTGAGCGCTTCGATCACGCCGTCATCGGCGCCTACTTCTGGCCCGTCGAAGCTTTGAGCGCAGAGGTGCAGGAAGCCGGCTTCGACATCGTCGAGACACACACCCGCACGGGTCAGGGCTATCGGCCGCACGGCGCGATCCTCGCGCGCCGTCGGACTGACGCCTGAGAACAGCGAACGGCGAACGTCGACTTTTCTTGAATTCAGCGGGAGAGGTCTTCGAGACCGCGCGACCAGGCGACTTCGCGGTCGAGCTGCCCGGTCTCGGTGAAGAGCCGCACCTGGTGCGTCTGCGACAAAACCGTCGCGAGCTCGGCCCGGTCGGCGGGCTCGAAGCCGAGCTTCTGCCAGAACGGGCCCGATCGCCGCGAAAACAGCCAGGCCCGTCGCGCGCCCGAGCGAGCAGCATCGTCGAGCGCGAACCGCGCCAACCGCGAACCAGCCCCGGCCGCCCGACGGCCCGGCGCCACGGCCACGCTGCGAATCAGGGCATGGGCGCCATCGCCGCTCAGTTCGTACCCCGTACTGCCGACGATCGCACCATCCGGCGCGCGCTCCGTCCACAGTTTCACGGTTGGCGCATCGAGCCCCGACAGAGTCAGATCGACCTCGCCGAGGAAGGTCCGCAGCCCCTCGATCTCATCCGCCGTCACCCGCTCGAGCATCTCCCCAGTCTCGCATCCTGGTAAACGCTGCTGAATCCGAGATGTACATGGCAAGTTCATCTCCCATCCGACGAGCCACCATTGCGCCGATATACGGTGCCGCTTATGGGATTCGCAGAGATAGACGTGACGCAGCCGTCTCGGCGAAGCCTGTTCGTGCATGCAGTGCTCGCCGGCATCACTCTCGTGGGCTCGCTGATTTCGACCCCGATGTTGATCGTGCGGGCCGTCGAGTTCGCGAGTGACGGTCGAAACCCGGGCGGCGCGATCTTCTTCGCCTGCGCCATCGCTGCCCTGGGCGTCTTTGGCGCCGCACGGCTTTACAGCGTCGCATCGGGCCGCTACGGAAAAAACCCTGACTGACGTCTGACTGAGCGTGCGACGCGGATGTAAAGCGCCATGTAGATCGCCGTGGTGACGAACGCGCTTGCGATGAGCGCCACCGTCGCCCAGAGGAACGGATAGACGGCGGCGGCGGCGGCAACGACAATGGCGATCACGATGTGGGCGACCATTACGAGAACGCAGCCGACAAGAATCCACCCGCGGCGAGAGTACAGATAGCGCTCGCGAAGCACGGAGAACCGAGCCATCCTGGGCAGCAGGACGAACGGTAGCGCTAGAGCAATGATCACGCTCAAGACCGCGCCAATCGCCGCCATCACCGCGAAGGTCGTTGCGCCCATGCACTCAATCTATGGGAGCCGCGGCGAGCCGCGGGTGAAGCTCTCGCGACGATCTCGTTGCTTTCCTGCGCGCATTCTGGTTACCATGCGTAAGTTACTAATAGTAAGTTTGTGGGAGCGCGAGGAGCGGCGATGGAACGAGATGTGGCGACGGAGCCCCGTCAGCGGATGTCGAAGAGTGAGCGGCACCGGCAGTTGCTCGATACGGCTCGCGAGCTGATTCGGGATGAGGGGACCGACACGTTCACGCTGGGTCGGCTGGCCGAGCGGGCCCGGGTGACGAAGCCGCTGGTCTACGACCACTTCGGGGACCGGGCCGGAGTTCTGGCGGAGCTTTACCGTGAATTCGAGTCGCGACAGCGCGAGACGCTCGAGGAGGCGCTGCGCGGTTCGGCGCCCGACCTGGCCGCCGTGTCGAAGCTCGTCGCAGGGGCATACATCGACTGCTGCCTGGCCGAAGGTCGTGAGCTCGCCGACGTCGTCGCAGCCCTGGCCGGCTCGGCGACGCTTGCCCAGGTGCGGCAGGAGGCGGAGGACGAGTACCTCTCGATGTGTCGAACAGCGCTCGAACCACTTAGCGGCCCCCTGGATACGGCCAGCCTTGCAGCCATCGTCGGCGCGGGTGACGCGCTGGCCCGCCGCGCGCTCGACGGATCGATCGACGCCGACCGCGCTCGCGCAACGCTCACACAGCTCGTCGCGGCCCTCTGCCGCGAAAACACACAGGACGCAAGGACGACCGAACGATGACGATCTCTCACACACCCACGCCCGGCTCGGCGCTGTGGCTCTACGCCCACCCACGCCCGGATTCGTTCAACGGGCAGCTTTTTCGCGCGGGGACTCGAGCGCTGTCGGAGCACTACAGCGTGACGACATCCGACCTGTATGCGCAGGGGTTCGACCCCGTTCTCGGCAATGGCGACCTCGGCGACCTCCGGGAGGAATCCGGCAACATCGGCGCGCTCGCCGGGGAGGCCTTCGCCCGCGGACAAGTGCCGGCTGACGTTCGCGAAGAACAAACCAAGCTCGCGGATGCCGAGTTGCTCGTGATCCAGTTTCCGCTGTGGTGGTACGGCACGCCCGCGATTCTGAAGGGGTGGTTCGACCGCGTGCTGACAGCCGGGTTCGCCTACGGTGACCTCGATCCCGAACTCGGAGTGCCGCGACGCTACGGCGACGGCGGCCTCGCGGGTCGCCAGGCGCTCATCGTCGTGACGGCGGGCGAGGATGAACGCTCGATCGGCGAGCGTGGCATCAGCGGGGACCTCGACTCTCTGCTCTTCCCGCTCACGCACGGCACGCTCTGGTACGTGGGGATCGAAGCGCTCGAGCTGCACGTCATCCACGATGCCGACAGCCTCGATGAGGCCGGGGTCGAGCGAGAGATCGCGCGCCTCAAGGAGCGGATCGACCGGCTCAAGACCGAGACGGGACGCCCTTACCGCCGACTCAAGGACGGCGACTATGCCGGAACGCGGGCGCTGGCTCCCGAGATTCTCCCCGGCCGCACCGACTTGGCCATCCACGTCGCCGACTCCGAATAGGCGAAGCGGGGCTCGACTCAGCCCGGCTCGACGCGGGCAGATCGGCGGCGCGCGACACAGAAGCCGACTAGGCCCGGTGGCGCCACTCGTCGAGGAACGACTCCACGGTGTGGGTGTCGAGATCGGCGCGGACCAGGGCGATGAGATGGTCGGCCTCCTCGACATCCAACCCGCCCATGCGGAGGACGTCGCGGCCCGTGTCGGCGCGACGCACCACGATATCGGTGCCCTTCCACGTCGCGCCCGAGCCGTCTCCGAAGAAAAAGCCACCGACGAGCGAGGGTAGCCACCGCAGGAACACCAGGACCTTCGGGCGACTGGTGGGGACGAGTTCGGCGGCGAGGGCGGTCGAGGCAGGCATCTCCGTCATGCACACATCCTGCCAGGCCTCACCGGAGCAGGGCGGCGAGCGCCACGTCCAGGCGCGCCCGAACAGCATCTTCGGACTCGGGGTCATAGAGCAGCTGCGCCGCCAGGCCCTGCGCCACCGCGAGGACCGCCCAGGCCGTGACATCGGGATCGACGTGGGCCCCGACCTCCCCCTCGGAACGAGCCCGCGCCACGAGCGACGCGAGCAGGGAACGCAGGTGCGCGTCGCTCGACGCGATCGCCGACGCAAGATCGGGGTCGTCGAGGGCGTGCTGCGCGAAGGCGTCTCCCTGACGTTGCGCCGCCCGCCGTTCATCATCGAGCGGAAGGATGCGGAGGAGAAGCTCGACGAACCACTCCCGCACCGTCGGCCGACCCGGTTCACCGTCGGGAAGCGGCACCGAACGCTCGCGCAACCGGCCGAACGCGGCCGCGAGCATGCGCTCCTTCGACGGAAAAGCCTTCTGCACCGACCCGAGCGAACACTGAGCACGAGCGGCTACGGCGCGGAACGACAGACCCGGCAGGCCGGCGTCGGCGATGACCGCCAGGGCTGCGTCAGCGAGCTCCGTCTGGCGCGCGGTCAATTCCATGCTCCCCAGAGTACGGGGCGACACCCGAGCTCCCGTCGCCGACCCCGGTGCGCATCACGGGCCGCCACAGAAGTCCCGCATACGCGAGCATGATCAGGCAGGCGAGAGCGAGACCCACGGATGCCGCGGCGCCCTGTTCGTTGCCGGATGACAGGTTCACGACATCCCACGCCGCGTGCCAGACGATCGCGGGCCACAGGCTGCCGGTGAGCACCGCCAATTGGGCGGCGACGAGGCCGAAGAGCGCCGCGAACGCGAGCTGCAGAAGGGCTGCGCCGAGATCGACACCCGCAGCCAGGTTGGCCAGATGCAGCACCCCGAAGAGCAGCGCGCTTCCCACGATGGCCGCGCGCGTGCCGATGGAGCGCAGAACCGCGAGCACGATTCCGCGAAACCACAGCTCCTCGTTGACGGCAACGGCGAGAGACATGATCGCGAAAGCTCCGAGGAGAGAGGGGGGCGCGCCGACACCCTGCGTGGCCAGAGCGATCACGACCGTGAGGAGAGCGGGAACGAACCACAGGGCGTCGCGCGCTCGAGCGGGAGCCCGGAACCCGAACAGCGGCAGCGAGACGCGAGACCGCCGCACGACGAGCAGCCCCACGACCGCCGACAGTGCCGCGCCCGCCGCGATGACCAGAGAGGCGGGCCCATCCCCGAGTCCCCCGACCTGGCCCACGGCCGAGGCCACGGCGGTGAAGACGACGGGCACGAAGGCCCAGCCCGTCGCACGCACCAATGGATGGCGAACCCTCCAGACGGCGTGATCGCGCGGCGAGTGGTCGATCGAACGAACTGTCATCATTCCTCCTCGGAATACATCTGTATTCCCATGAGCTTGATAATAGACCCTGACGGACAGGCCCGAAAACCGAGCACACTTCAGGCCCGCCCGCGCAGCACTTTCAGAGATGCTCGCGTTAGCCTCGAGGGGCGCTCATCGCACCCTCGTTCCGCCGACCCGGGAGCCCTCATGACCCCCAAAGCCCTCTTCCGCCTCTTCGCCATCGCCGAAGCCATCACCTGGGCGCTGCTGCTCACGGGCATGTTCATCAAATACGTGCTGGATGCCGGAGGCTGGGGCGTCTCGATCGGCGGCGGCCTGCACGGCTTCGTGTTCCTCTGCTACGTGGTGGTCGTCGTCTTCGTCGGCGTAAATCAGCGTTGGAAGATCGGCACGATGCTGCTCGGGCTCGTCTCGGCGGTCATCCCGTTCGCCACCATCCCGTTCGAGATCGTGGCCGCACGCCGCGGTCTGCTCGCCGGCCCCTGGCGCCGCCATGCCAGCGACGACCCGCGCGACCACAGCTTGCCGAACCGGGCCCTGCGCCTCGTGCTCGTGCGCCCCGTGCTCGTCGCCTCGATCACGGCCGTCGGCGTCATCGTCGTCTTCGGCGCGCTGCTGATCGTCGGCCCACCCGTGGGCGGCGGCGCGAGCGCTTAACGCCGTTCAGCTGCGGCGCGTGACGCCGAGCCATCCCCACACGAGCAGCCCCGCGCCCAAACCCCAGAACGCGCTTCCGATGCCCGCGATGACGACCCCGGATGCGACGACCAGGAACGTGATCGCCGCCGGAACCCGCAGTGGCGCCTCCTCGAACGCGGCCGTGACCCCGGTCAGGAACGCGCCGATGAGGGCCAGCCCAGCCACGGTCGCGATCAGCTCGGGCGGGGCATTGCGGATGAATGCGGCGGCCGCCCCCGCGAACAGCCCGAGCACGATGTAGACCGCCGCGCTCGACAGCGACGAGACCCAGCGCTTGGAGCGGTCCGGGTGCGCGTCGGGCCCAGCCGTCATGCCCGCCGACAGCGCCACCAAATTGACGGCGTGCCCGCCGAAGGGCGCCGCGAGCAGGGATGCAGCACCCGCCCCCACGAGAACCGGCCGCGTGGGGACATCCGTGTAGCCGAACGTCTTGAGGATGGCGAAACCCGGGATGTTCTGGCTCGCCATCGTGACGATATAGAGAGGGAGGGCGACGCTGACGATGACGAGGGGGTCGAAGACGGGCACCTGCGGAAGGAGCGCGGGCAGCACGGCATCCGCGTCGTCGAAGGGGGCACCCGACGAGGCGATCACCATGCCGATGACGGCCACGACGAGCGCCGCGGGAACGGCCCAGCGCGGCGCGAGACGGTAGAGCACCAGCCACACGACGATGACGGGCACCGCGAAGGCGGGCAGCGAGACGGCCGCCGACACGGGCGCGATGCAGAGCGGGAACAGGATGCCGGCGAGCATGGCCCCGGCCAACGGCGACGGAATGCGGCCGACCAGCCGCCCGAGCGCGGGCCACAGTCCCGTGACGAGCAGCAGCACGCCGCACACGAGGAACGCGCCGACCGCGGCCTGGAACGTCGCGGCGCTGCCGTGGGCCGCAACGAGGAGCGCGGCACCCGGCGTCGACCACGCGAACGAGAGCGGCTGCCGATAACGCCACGACAGCACGGCTGCCAGGATGCCCTGCACGAGACACAGCGCCAACAGACCGGATGCCGCCTCGGCCGGCGTCGCGCCCATCGCCGTCAGGCCGGCCAACACGATCGCAAACGTGCTGGCGAAGGCGATGGCGGCCCCGACGACACCGGCGATGAGCGGTTGGATCATGCGGGCTCCCGGGTGTCGGTCATGCGGCGGCTACCCCATCGTCGCCCGAGTTTTCGCCTACTCTACCGGCGCGCGGGGATGCCTTCGGCGACGAAGCGATATGTGACTCCCCCGACGTCGCGACGAATCTCCGGTGCGCCGCGTACGAAAGAATGGACGGGCGCACCCGGCGTTCGTGTAACGGTTGCGCATCAGACTTGACGACGGGCCGCGCCCGGCCGTAAAGTCATAACGATCCCGCGGTTGAAACGATTCATCAGCGGTCCGACCTCACCGTGGAGGAAGCAAGTCAATGACGACTCCCATCGACACCGCAGAGCCGACCGGCCCGGCCGCGCTCGAATTGCGCGACGTGGGCAAGGCCTTCGGCGCCGTCGTCGCCCTGAAGTCCGCGACGCTCACCGTGCGCATGAACAGCATCCACGCCCTCGTCGGCGAGAACGGTGCCGGCAAGTCCACGCTCGTGAAGATCGTCGCCGGCCTCTACCAGCGCGACTCGGGCGAATTCCGCCTGCGTGGCGAAGACGTCGACTTCCGCTCGACCGCCGAATCCAAGGCCGCCGGCATCGCCGTCATCTACCAGGAGCCGACCCTCTTCCCCGACCTGTCGGTCACCGAGAACATCTTCATGGGCCGCCAGCCCACCAACCGTTTCGGCCGCATCGACCGCAAGGCCATGCGCACCGAGGCCCAGGGCCTGTTCGAACGCCTGGGCGTGCGCATCGACCCCGACCGCCCCGCCGAGGGCCTGTCGATCGCCGACCAGCAGATCATCGAGATCGCCAAGGCCATCTCGCTCGACGCCCGCGTGCTCATCATGGACGAACCCACCGCCGCGCTCTCGGGCGTGGAGGTCGACCGGCTCTTCGCCGTGGCCCGCAGCCTGCGTGACGAGGGCCGCGCGCTCGTCTTCATCTCGCACCGCTTCGAAGAGGTCTTCGCGCTCTGCGACATGATCACGGTCATGCGCGACGGCTCCTACATCTCGACCGACGCCATCAGCGACACGAGCGTCGACGAGATCGTGCGCCGCATGGTGGGCCGCGACGTCACCGACCTGTTCCCGAAGCAAGAGACCACCGTCGGCGACACGCTCCTCGAGGTGCGCGACCTGAACTCCGCCGGCATCTTCTCCGACATCTCGTTCGAGGTGAAAGCGGGCGAGATCGTCGGCCTGGCCGGGCTCGTGGGCGCCGGCCGCAGCGAGGTGGCCCGCGCCGTCTTCGGTGTGGATGGCTACGACTCCGGTTCGGTGACGCTGAAGGGCAAGGCCATCCCGAAGAAGAATCCGACGGCCGCCATGGCGCGGGGAATCGCGCTGGTGCCCGAAGATCGCCGCAAGCAGGGACTCGTGCTCGATTCATCCGTGTCTCACAACACGACCATGGCCATTCGCACGAAGCTGGCCAAGATGGGCCTCATCACGAACGGCGCCGAGAACCAGGCCGCCAAGGTGTGGGCATCGCGCCTCGAGGTCAAGACGGCTTCGCTCGACACACCCGTCGGCACCCTCTCGGGCGGAAACCAGCAGAAAGTCGTGCTCGGCAAGTGGCTGGCCACGCACCCCGACATCCTGATCATCGACGAGCCGACACGCGGCATCGACGTCGGCACCAAGAGCGAGGTGCACCGCCTGCTGTCGCAGCTCGCGGGCGAAGGCATGGGAATCCTCATGATCTCGTCCGAGCTGCCCGAAGTGCTCGGCATGGCCGACCGCGTGCTCGTCATGCGCGAGGGCCGCATCACCGCGCACCTCGACCGCAGCGTCGCCGACGCCGAATCCGTCATGTTCGCCGCCACCCACGCCGAGGAGCTTCAGCCGTGACATCCGTAGCCACCCCCGATACGCGGCGCACCAACGCCCCGGGCCCGAAGAAGGGCAACGCGCTCACCGCGGGCATCGGGCACTTCTTCAAGGCCCGCGAGACCAGCATCCTGATCGCCATCGTCGTGGTCGTCGTGGTCGCCACGACCAAGAACCCGTCCTTCGTGTTCTCGACCGACGGCTGGCGCGACCTGCTGCTGACGCCCTCGATCCTCGTGCTCGTGGCCGTCGGCCAGGCCATGGTGATCATCACGCGAAGCGTCGACCTGTCCGTCGGTTCGACGCTCGGCCTGACCGCCTACCTGACCGGCCGCCTGTTCATCGACGTTCCGGGCATCCCGATCATCGTCGTCTTCGTCGCCGGCGTCGCCTTCGGCGCGTTCCTCGGCCTGATCAACGGCGCACTCGTGGCCTTCGCCAAGGTGCCCGCGCTCGTGATCACGCTGGGCACGCTTTACGCCTACCGCGGCATCAACGTGCTGTGGGCGGGCAGCGACCGCATCAACGCCTCCGACCTGCCGAAGCCGTTCCTGGCCCTCGGAACCGGATCGATCCTCAGCATTCCGCTGCTCACCATCCTGGCGCTCATCGTGCTCGTCATCGCCGCCTGGTACATGCGCAACACACGTGGCGGTCGCGAGTTCTACGCCATCGGCAGCGATCCGGATGCCGCCAAGCTCTACGGCCTGCGCGTGACCCGTCGCATCCTGCTCGCGTTCGTGGCCTCGGGCGCCCTCGCCGGACTCGCGGGCGTGCTCTACGCGGCCCGCTACGGCACCGTCAACTCGCAGGCCGGCTCGGGCTGGGAGCTCGATGCGGTCGGCGCGGCGGTCATCGGTGGCGTCGCCATCTTCGGCGGCTCGGGCACCGTCTGGGGCGCGGCCCTCGGCGCCGTGCTGCTACTCACCATCAACCGGGCCCTGCCCATCATCGGGGTGCCCGACTTCTGGCAGCGCGCCGTGGTCGGCGTGCTCATCATCGGCGCGATCGTGCTCGACCGCCTGCTCTCACTCCGACAATCCCGCAAACTCCTCGAGGCGAGGGACGACACCGATGTCTGATTCCACGAAGACCACCGTGACCCCCGAGTCACTGAACCCGTCCGGGCGCGCGGATGCTCAGGCATCCGTTCGCACCTACCGCGCCTACGGCACACCCCTGTGGCGACGCATCCTGCTGACCCGCGAGATGGCCATCATCGCCCTGCTGCTCGTCGTGATCGTCGTCGCGATCTCGACCGTGCGCGGCTTCGACCGGCCCATCACGATCACCTACCTGCTGCTCGACGTGGCGCCCATCCTGCTGATCGCGCTGCCGATGACCCTCGTCATCATCACGGGCGAGATCGACCTGTCGGTGGCCTCGATCGTGGGCCTGTCGAGCGTGCTGCTCGGAACCCTGACGCAGGCCGGCTGGCCGCTCGAGGCCGCGGCGCTCTTCGCCCTCGTGGCGGGCGCCCTGGGCGGAGCGCTCAACGGCTTCCTCATCACGGTCGTGGGGCTGCCATCGCTCGCCGTCACGATCGGCACGCTCGCGCTCTATCGCGGCCTGGCGGTCGGCCTGCTCGGCACGACGGCCGTCACCGACTGGCCCGAGTTCTGGACCGACCTCGCCAAAGACAAGATCGGCGACTCCCCGTTCCCCGTCATCATGATCCCGTTCGTGCTGCTGGCGATCGTCTTCATCGTGCTGCTGCACTTCACGCCCTTCGGCCGCGGCATCTTCGCAATCGGCCTGAACGACGAGGCCGCCTCGTTCTCGGGCGTCAACGTGGCCCGCACCAAGTTCATCCTGTTCGTGCTCACGGGCGTCGTGTCGGCCTTCGCGGGCATCTACTTCACGCTGCGTTTCGGCAGCGCTCGCGGTGACAACGCCACGGGCCTCGAGTTGCAGGTCATCGCGGCCGTGCTGCTCGGCGGCGTCTCGATCTTCGGTGGCCGTGGCGCCATGCACGGCGTGATCGCCGGTGTGCTGTTGATCGGTGTGCTGGCCTCGGCCCTGCGCCTCGCCAACGTCACGTCGGATGTCATCAACATCATCACCGGAGTGCTGCTCGTGCTCTCGGTGGTGTCCGCAAGCTTCCTCGCCTGGCTGTCCAAGAAGCGGCAGCGACCCGGCGGGAGAAAACGAGGAGCAGTCTCCGCGGCCCAGGCGTAGGCGCACCTTTTTGTCGATGCACTCACATCGACCCACCCCATTGAAAGGAAGAACAAGGATGTTGTTTCACACACGTAACTCGGGTGCAGCCCGGGTCAGCGCGATCGCCGCACTCGCGGTGAGCGTCGCCCTCGTCGCCACCGCCTGTTCGGGTGGTTCGACGGGTGGCTCCGGCGGCGGCGGCGAGGGTGGGGGCGGCGACGTCACCGTGACCTTCCTGCCGAAGAACCTCGGTAACCCCTACTTCGACACCAGCTCCAAGGGCGGCAAGGCCGCCGTCGAGGAATTCGGCGGCACCTTCCAGGAGGTCGGCCCCTCTGAGGCGACCCCCGACGCCCAGGTCAGCTACATCAACACCGCCACGCAGCAGGCCGTCTCGGCGCTCGTCGTCTCGGCGAACGACCCGAAGGCCATCTGCGACGCCCTCAACGAGGCCCGCGACGCCGACGTCAAGGTCGTCACGTTCGACTCCGACACCAACACCGACTGCCGCGACATCTTCATCAACCAGGCCAGCGCCGAGGGCATCGCCAAGGCCCAGGTCGACCTGATCACGGAGCAGATCGGCGACTCGGGCGAGATCGCCATCCTGTCGGCCGCCGCCAACGCGACCAACCAGAACGCCTGGATCGAACTGATGAAGGAAGACCTGGCCGCGAACCACCCGAACGTGAAGCTCGTCGACACCGTCTATGGCGACGACGACGACCAGACCTCGTTCGACAAGACGGCCGCGCTGCTGCAGAGCCACCCGAACCTGAAGGGCATCGTCTCGCCCACCACGGTCGGCATCGCTGCCGCCGCGCGCTACCTGCAGACCTCTGAATACAAGGGCAAGGTCGCTGTGACCGGCCTCGGCACGCCGAACCAGATGCGCGACTTCGTCGAGGATGGCACCGTCACGGCCTTCGCGCTGTGGAACCCCGAAGACCTCGGCTACCTGGCCGCCTTCGCCGCCGACGCGCTCGTCAAGGGTGACATCACGGGCAAGGCGGGCGACAAGTTCGAGGCAGGCAAGCTCGGCTCGTTCGAGGTCGCCGAAGACGGCGTCGTGCTGTTGGGCGACCCGACGGTCTTCAACAAGGAGAACATCGGGGACTTCGACTTCTAAGTCGTCGACCCGCTCACGTCTGGCCGGCAGAGGTGGTCTGCCGGCCAGACGTCTTCACCGCCCCTCGTGCGGTACGATTGAAACGATTCAAGAACGGGTGGATGTCTGCATCCCCCGCTTCGACACATTCGGCTGTCGCCCCCGAGACGAGCCACAAGCAGTAGAGAGAAGCACATGACAACCTCGTTCGAAACCGTGGCACCGCTGCTCGCGCAACAGGCCATCGAGCTCCCCTCCTGGGCGTTCGGCAACTCGGGCACCCGCTTCCGCGTCTTCGGCTCGCCCGGCACCGCCCGCGACCCCTACGAGAAGATCGCGGACGCCGCCAAGGTGCACGAGCTCACGGGCCTCGCCCCCACCGTCGCCCTCCACATCCCGTGGGACGTCGTCGACGACTTCGGCCAGCTGCGCGAATACGCCAACGGCCTGGGCGTCGAACTCGGAACGGTCAACAGCAACACGTTCCAGGACGACGACTACAAGCTCGGCTCGGTCACCCACTCCGACCCCGTCATCCGCCAGAAGGCCATCGACCACCACCTGCGCTGCATCGACATCATGCACCAGACCGGTTCGCGCGACCTGAAGATCTGGCTCGCCGACGGCACCAACTACCCGGGCCAGGATGACATCCGCGCTCGTCAGGACCGCCTCGCCGACTCGCTGCAGCAGATCTATGCGGGCCTCGGCGACGACCAGCGCCTCGTGCTCGAGTACAAGTTCTTCGAGCCCGCGTTCTATCACACCGACGTTCCCGACTGGGGCACGTCCTATGCCCACACGGTCGCGCTCGGCGACAAAGCGCTCGTGTGCCTCGACACCGGCCACCACGCGCCCGGCACCAACATCGAGTTCATCGTCGCGCAGCTGCTGCGCCTCGGAAAGCTCGGCTCGTTCGACTTCAACTCGCGCTTCTACGCCGACGACGACCTGATCGTGGGTGCGGCCGACCCGTTCCAGCTGTTCCGCATCCTCGCCGAGGTCATCCGCGGCGGCGGTTTCGGACCCGACTCGGGCGTGGCGTTCATGCTCGACCAGTGCCACAACATCGAGCAGAAGATCCCCGGCCAGATGCGTTCGGTGCTGAACGTGCAAGAGATGACGGCCCGCGCGTTGCTCATCGACCGCGACGCCCTGTCGGCGGCCCAGGCGGCGGGCGATGTGCTCGGTGCCCACGGCATTCTGATGGACGCCTTCTACCGCGACGTGCGCCCCGACCTCGCCGCGTGGCGCGAGTCGCGCGGGCTGCCGGCCGACCCGATGGCCGCCTATGCGGCGTCGGGTCACCAGGAGAAGATCGCGGCCGAGCGCGTCGGCGGCGCACAGGCCAGCTGGGGCGCTTAGTCCCTGAGCCGCATACACGAGAAGGGGCGAGCCGCGATAGCTCGCCCCTTCTGTGCATTGTCGCGGGGAAACGCTGTGCGCTGCCGCGAGGCGACGCTGTGCGCTGCCGCGAGTCGACACTGTGCGTTACCGCGAGCCGACGAGCCCGAGCGCGCTGACGCCCGAGCCGCACTCCGCCTGGGCGGTTACTGGTCGCCGATCTTCTTGTCGGCGGCGTCGCGCGCGCCCTCGATCTTGTCGGCGTGCTTGCCGCCCGTGACCTTGTTCGCCACATCGGCCACGCCGCCGAGGATCTTGTCGCTGATCTCTTCGGCCTTCTCACCCTTGAGGGCGTCTTGCACCTTGTCGCTCTTCAGAAACTCCTGAGCCTTTTTAGTAACGTCGTCGAAACCAGCCATCGGTCTACCCTCTTCCTGAATCACGTGAGGTGGCCGACGCACCGTCGACCACTCCCCCAGCTTTCCGTGAAAGCTCGCGACGGCGCAACGGGGTCGGATGCCGCGGCCCCCCGTGTCAGCACACTCGCAGCTAGAATCGGAGCGCGCATGAAACGATTCAGGTTCACGCCATCCGACTCGATGAGGAGACGCCCGATGACCACGACCGACACCGAACGCGTGTGCTTCCAACTGCAGGTCAAACCCGAGCGCATCGCCGAATACACGAGGCGCCACGCCGCCATCTGGCCCGATATGGCCGCCGCGCTGAAGGCCACGGGCTGGAACAACTACTCGCTCTTCCTCAGGCCAGACGGGTTGCTGATCGGGTACTTCGAGACCCCCTCGCTCGAGGCTGCGCAGGCCGGCATGGCCGCCACCGAGGTCAACGCGCGCTGGCAGGCCGAGATGGGCGAGTTCTTCGTCGACCTCGACGGCGTGTCGCCCGACGAGGGGTTCCTGCGCCTGACCGAGGTCTTCCACCTCGAGGATCAGTTGCCCGCCGCGGACTAGGAAGCTCGGTCGCACGTGGCCGCGACGTCGCCCGCGCACATCCTCGCGACATCGCCGGCGCCAGCGCTCGCCCCCTTACGCGCTGGCGACATCCGGGCTACGCGTGCGCGTTGATCGCCCGGACCGACTCGGCGTAGCGCCCCTCGACCTCGGCGAAGCGCAGGAACTTCACGCGCTCGACCAAGATCTCGGTGGCGTCGGGCTGCGACTCGATCAGGCCCATGACCTCGTCGGCGAACTCGTCGAGCGGCATGAAGTTCTCGTCGGTCGAGTTGCCCGCCATGAGTTCGGTCTGCACGGCCGGCGGCACCAGCTCGACGACCCGCACCGAGGTGTCGGCCAGCTGCAGGCGAATGGTCTCGGAGAACTGGTGGATGAACGCCTTCGTGCCGTTGTAGGTGGGCGTGAAGGCGAGCGGCAGATGCGCGAGACCCGACGACACGGTCATGAGGGTGGCAGCCGGACGGGTCTGCAGGTGCTCGATGAACGCGGCCACGAGACGCAACGGTCCGTTGATGTTGGTATCGACGATGCGCTCGGCACCCTCGAGGAACGAGCTCGAACGCACGTCGTCGGCGGCCATGATGCCCGCCATGGCGACGAGCACGTTGAGGTCGGCGTGACGCGTCAGCACCTCGTCGCGGGCGGCCAGCACGGAGACCGGGTCGGTCGTGTCGAGGGTGACGGTGTCGAAGCCGTGGCGGGCGGCGAGGTCGGCGAGGACATCCGTGCGTCGACCGCCGATGATGACCGTGTTGCCCGCGGCCTGGAAGCGGAGGGCGAGGGCCAGGCCGATGCCCGAGGTCGCGCCGGGAATGAAGATGGTGTTGTCGGTGATGTTCATGACTCGATTCTGCGCCGGTCGCCGACTGCCAGGCAGAGAGCGGATGTCGTAGGACTGCCGGTCCCTGTATATTCGCCGTCGCGCGCGCGAAGATGGCCTCATGGACCGCACCGCACTCGCCGACTTCCTGCGCTCGCGCCGCGCGAAGCTGCGCCCCGAGGACGTCGGGCTGTCGACCGGCCCGCGCCGTCGCGTGGAGGGCCGGCGCCGGGACGAGGTGGCGGCGGTCACGGGCATGTCCACCGACTACTACGTCAGGCTGGAGCAGGCGCGGGGGCCGCAGCCATCCCAGCAGATGTTGGCGGCGCTGGCACGAGGGCTGCGACTCAGCACCGACGAACGCGACTACCTGTTTCGGATGGCCGGGCACAGCGCCCCCGCCCGCACACCGCTCGACACCCACGTGTCACCCGCGCTCCTGCGCGTGCTCGACCGTCTCGAGGGCACGCCCGCGCTCATCCTGTCGAGCCTCGGTGAGACGCTGGCGCAGAATCGTTTCGGCGCCGCGCTGCTCGGCGATCACTCGCGGCTGACCGGTTTCGCGCGCAGCAGCGTGTACCGCTGGTTCACCGACCCGCACGAGCGCGACATCTACCCCGCCGAGGATCAGGATCGTCAGAGCCGGGCGCAGGTGTCGAGTCTGCGCGTGGCCTACGGGGCCGCGGGTCCGCACTCTCGGGCGGCGGCGCTGCTCGCCGAGTTGCAGCGAATCAGCCCCGAATTCGTCGAGGTGTGGGAGCGGCACGACGTGGCCGCGCGCTTCAGCGACCACAAGACGCTGCTGCATCCCGAGGTCGGCGCCATCGAGCTCGACTGTCAGGCGCTCTTCACCGAAGACCAGAGCCAGACGCTGCTGACCCTCACGGCCGCCCCCCGATCGGATGCCGCGCAGAAGCTCGAGCTGCTCGCGGTGCTCGGGCAGCAGAGCTTCGCGCCGCAGGGGTAGCGCGTAGAACCGCTGGACCGGTAGACCGGTACCGACCGGCGGCTGATGGGTTGGGCGCCAGGGATCCCGCCCTTGCGGACGCACATAGCTAAAATGTACAATTTAGCTATGAACACGATTCCGGCCACCGTCGCGCGTCAGCGCTGGGCACAGACTCTCGACGAAGCTCGTCGCGAGCCCGTTACGATCACGCAGCACGGCCGCGGAACCGTAGTCATCCTTGACGCTGACATGGCGTTGCGAGCCCTGGCGGCCCTCGAAGACGCAGAAGACGCGGCCGCGGCCGAAGCAGCACGGGCCGAGACCGAGGCCGGTGCACCCACGACCTCGCTGGCAGACCTTGCCGCAGAGCTCGGCATTGAGCTCCGCTGACCGCCACGAGGTCAGGCTGTCGGCGCGGGCCGCGAAGTCGGTCCGCAAGCTCGACGGTGTTGCCCAGCGAAAGATCCTGCTCGCACTGTCGCTCCTCGAGACGACTCCCCGACCGCCGACCGCCCTCGCTTTGAGCGGGCACCCGGGTTTGCTCCGCGTGCGAGTCGGCGATTATCGAATCATCTACTCCATCGAGGACGACATCCTGGTTGTGCACGTCCTCGAAGTCGGGCACCGGCGCGAGATCTATCGGGCACTGTGACCGGGCGGTGGCGTCATCCCGGCCGATTAGTGCTCCTCGTGGCCGACACCGTGGAGAGGCCCCTTCGGGCGATAGGCAGGCATCTCGGATTGAGCCCAATTTGCCAGAAGTTGTAGCCGCTCTTCGGAGACGGATCCTTGCTCTGCGGAGAACACGAGCATCTGCAGCCCTCGGTCAGCAGCAAGGTCCATCCCCTGGTAAGTCAGATCGAGATCTCCGACGATCGGATGGTGGACACTTTTCGACCCTGAGCGATGTTCACGCACGTCGTGAGCCCCCCACAGCTTTCGGAAGAGGTCACTCTGTGTGGAAAGTTCCCCGACGAGGTCGCTGAGCTGCCGGTCGTAAGGTGAGCGTCCCGCCTCGGCTCGAAGAATGGCGACGATCTGTCGAGTGTTGCCCTCCCAGTCTTGGTAGAAGGTCTGAGCTTGAGGGTCAAGGAACACAAACCGTGCAGCGTTTGCCGGGAGACGAGTCGTCTCCAACATCACCGAGAAGAGAGCTCTGCCGAGCCGGTTGGCGGCGACAAAATCGAGGCGGCCGTTCTGCACGAATACGGGAACTGTCGACATGGCGTCGATCGTCTGCTGCATTCCCTGGGTGAGGTTTTGTTTGGGCGCAACTTTCCTGCGCTGCGGACGGGCGCCGGCGTTTGCGCTGCGCACCAGGTCATACAGATGCGCGTGCTCCGCCGGATCCAACTGCAGCGCGCGGCTCACACCGTCGAGCACAGCCTCGGATACACCCGTCGCGTTCCCACGCTCTAGACGCTTGTAATACTCTGCGCTCATCCCCGCGAGGAGAGCAACCTCTTCCCGTCGAAGCCCTGGAACTCGTCGGCGCCCACCGAAGTCGGGAATCCCTGCCTGCGCCGGAGTGAGACGGGCTCGGCGTGAGGTGAGGAATTCGCTCAACTCTTCGTGTGTATCCATGCGTTCGAAATTACCCCGACCTCAGGACGGGTGGGGGTCCCTACCGATACACCTATCGTTGGGGCCACGCACAACCCGTCATTACCGCGTTGACTCTAAGCATCGGCCACCCGAAGCGGCTCGGCTGAGCGCGCCACCCAACACGACCACTGACGAAAGCGACAGCAGAATGAAGAATGCACATCTGGGAAGCCTCGACGTCTCCCGCATCGGACTCGGTGCCATGACGATGGCGGGCACCTACACAACCGGCGGCGGTCTCGATGATGATGAATCGATTCGAACCATCCACCGAGCTCTTGACCTCGGAGTCACCCACATCGACACCGCTGAGGTGTATGGCCCCTTCCACAGCGAAGAGGTGGTTGGCCGCGCGATTGCTGGACGCCGGGACCAGGTCCGGATCGCCACGAAGTTTGGTCTCATCTCCCATGGAAACGGGGACGGTCGCAGCATCGACAGCAGCGCACACAATGTGAAGGCCGCAGTCGAGGGATCTCTGCGCCGCCTCGGAACCGAGTACGTCGACCTCTACTACCAGCACCGTGTCGACAAGAGCACACCGATTGAAGAGACCGCCGGTGCAGTTGCAGATCTGATTGCTGAAGGAAAAGTTCTGCACTTTGGGCTCTCCGAAGCCTCCCCAGAGACCATTCGACGTGCCCACGCCGTGCAACCGGTGTCGGCATTGCAGACGGAATACTCGCTGTGGACGCGCGATGTGGAAGACGAGATTCTGCCACTCCTCCGCGAGCTCGGTATCGGCTTCGTTCCCTACTCTCCGCTTGGCCACGGACTTCTCACCGGCCAGCTCCGTTCGGCCGCGGACATCCCTGATGGTGATTGGCGGAAAACGAACCCACGTTTCACTTCGGAGAACTTCGAACGAAACCTCCGAATCGTGGACGAAGTGACAGCGATCGGCAAAGAAGTCGGTGCAACGCCCGCACAGACCGCGTTGGCCTGGATCTTGACCCGGGGCGACGACATCGCCCCGATCCCCGGCACTCGCCGAGTGGCCCGCGTCGAAGAGAACACCGCCGCAGACAAGATCCGACTCACCGACGAACACATCGACAGGCTCACGGCCCTGGAACCTCCCGCCGGCGCCCGCCACGACGAAGTAAACATGGCCTCTATCGATCGCTAGGCGTCTCTCGCGCGTCTCGCTCCCTGCCATCTTCTCGCTCCTTGGCGCAGGCCGACCCGGACGGAGAAAGAACCCGTCGCACGACGGATGACCGTGCGCGGGTGGGCTGGCATCATGGGGTGATGATCGACGTGACGCGGGCCGAGGTTTCGATCGACGGCGTGGGGCTGCTCGCCCCGACCTCGATGAGCGTGGGGCGCGGCGAGATCGTGGCCCTGCGCGGCCCGAACGGTGCCGGCAAGACGACGGCGCTGCGGCTCATCGTGGGGCAGACGACGCCCTCGGCCGGAACGGTCACGGTGTCGGGCCGGGCGCCTCGCCCGCGCGACCACGACTTTCGCGCCCAGGTTGCCGGGATGATCGGATTGCCCCCGTTTGCGCGCGACCTGACGCTTCTCGAGCAGGCCACCCTCATCGGGATCACCTGGGGGCTGCCGACCGATGCCGCCCGCAGCGCTGCCCTGAGCGTGCTCGACGAACTCGGGATGTCGCGGCTCGTCGACCGCTTCCCCCACGAACTCTCGTCGGGGCAGACGCAGCTGGCGGGGCTCGCCCTCACCCTCGTGCGCCCGGCCGCCATCGTCGTGCTCGACGAACCCGAGCAGAGACTCGACGACGAACGGCTCGGCCGCGTCATCTCCGTACTGCGGCAACGGGCCGATGCCGGCGGCACCGTGGTGTTCGCCACACACAGCGACCGTCTGGTGGCCGACCTCGGCGCCCGCACCGTGGTGCTGCGGGAAGCCGCCTGATGACGGACACGACCGGGGCCTCCTCCTCGACGCGGGCATCAGCGACAGTTCTGCGCGACCTGCGTCGAACCGTGCGCGAGGCACGTCGCCGGCCGACCGCCGACACCTCCTACGCGGTCTATCTCGCGCTGCTGATCGTGCTCGTCGCCGTCGTGCCGGTCGTGCGCGCCGGCTGGCTGTTCGTCACCGATCCGGTCAACGCGGTGGCACTGACATCCGCCGCAACGGTGCCGGTCATCGCGGGTGTCGTCGGCCTCGTCTGGGCCGCGGCTGTGATCGCCGGGCGCCTGCGCGGGCCCGTCGTCTTCACGCCGTTCCTCGCCCACGCCCTCACGACCAGCCCGGTGCCGCAGCGTCGCGCGTTCGGGAGGCAGACCTGGATGTCGGTCGCCGCGCTCTCGGTGGCCGGCGCGCTCTGCGGGGCCACTCTCGCTGCCGCCTCAGCCGCCGCCTCAGCCGCCGCCTCGGCCGCCGCTTCAGCTGTCGCCTCTCCCTCGGCTGCCGCCCTCGCCGCGGCATCGTCCGTGTCCGTCGCCACCCCGGAGATCGCTCTCGGGGTCGCCCTCGCGGCTAGCGTCGGCGCGGCCTGCGGCATCGTGGCGGCTCTCCTCTGGCTGGTCGGCCAAGCCGTGCCGCCCCGCTGGTCGGCACTCGCGATCGGCGTTCTCGCCGCGCTGTCGACCGCCGCGTTCGGCGCGCAGGCGTGGGGCTTTTCGTTCGGCCCCACTCTGGCCACCAGCACCCTCGCGGGTCTCGCCGCGGTCGGAGCGCATCCTCTTGCCGCGCCCGGCGCCCTCCTCGCCGCGCTGACCCTGCTCGCCGTCGTGCCCCTCTTGCTGTCGGTCCTCGAACCGCGGGTCGTGCTCGGGCAGTCTCTGCGGTGGGAGGCCGTGCGGTTGCACACGTCGACACTCGAGCTGTCCGCATCCGTTGCCACCTATCAGAGTGTGCCGAGGGCGGGGCGGCGGCGGTTCGCGATCGGGGGTCGTGCGCGCTCCCTGCCCGCCATCATCGTGCGGCGGGATGCCGTCGCGGCCCTGCGCACACCCGGGCGCCTCGCGATCGGCGTGCTCGTGCTGCTCGCCTGCGGAGCCCTCGTCGCCGGCGCCGCGGCCGTGGCCCCACCGGCCTGGATGCTCGGAGCCATCGCCGGTGTCGCCGCCTATGCCGCGGCCGGCCCCCTCAGCGACGGCCTGCGGCACGCCGTCGAAGCCGCCTCGGCCCTCCCCCTCTATGGAACGAGCGACAGCGCGCTGCTGCTCCTGCACACGCTGTTTCCCGCGCTGGCGGTCGGGCTCGTCGTCGCGACCGGCGCCGTGCTGGTGACCCTATTCTGGCCACCGGCCGCGGCGCTGCCCCTGGCATCGATCGCCTCGGCCGTCATCGTGGCGATCGGGTCCGTCATGCTGCGACTCATGAACGCGTTGAAACCGCCCCTTCCCCTTGCCCTTCTCACGCCGATTCCGACGCCCGCCGGCGACGCCGCCGCCCTCAACCGGGTGATCTGGGCGCTCGACGGCGTGATCCTCGCCGGACTGCTGGGAGCGGCGGTCACGATCACCGCGACGAGCGTCCTCGCACCCCTGGGCGTCGTCGCCGTGGCGGGTCTCATTGCGCGACGCCGCTGGGCGCTGCGTTAGGCCGGACCGTCCGCACCCGTCCACGCCCGTCCCACGCGCACATAGTGGAGCCGCGCAGCCTCGACGGCGCGGAGGTCGACGCTCTCGTCGACCGTGTGCACGACCGCGGGGTCGCCCGGCCCCCAGACCACGACGGGTGTGCCCGCAGGCAGAGTGCGGACGAGCACCGAGGCGTCGGTGAAGTACGACGCGGGGCGCTCTGAGACGGGGGCGCCGAGACCGCGCACCCACGGATCATCCACGGAGGTCCAGACGGGGGCCAGATCGAGAACGGTGTCGACGGCCGAGACCTCGGGCTGCGACATCCACCAATCGGTCAGGCGTGCGCCCTCGTCGTCGATGACCCGGTGGTCGATGTCGAGCACGCAGCGGTCGGGCACGATGTTCGGCACGGATCCGCCCGCGATGGTGCCCACGTTCATCGACTCGCAGCCGAGTTGTGGATGCCACAGCAACGGCAACTCGCTCACCCGCCCGATCACGGCCGCGGCCTTCTCGATGGCGTTGACGCCGAGCCCCGGAGTGCTGCCGTGGGCCGCGCGCCCGGACGTCGTCACCCGCAGCCAGAGCGCTCCGCGATGCCCGAGCACCACCTCGTTGGCGGTCGACTCGGGCACGATGACGGCACCGATCGGATGCCCGCGCAGCAGTTCGGCGACCGACGCGGCGCCCCGGCATCCAACCTCTTCACCCGTTGAGACGGCGAGCGCGACGGGGCGCCCCTCGCGCAGGAGCTCGACGACCGCGACGAGTGCGGCAGCGAGCCCCGACTTCATGTCGGAGGAGCCGCGGCCGAACAGACGACCGGAGGCGATGTGGGCGCCGAACGGGTCGTGGCTCCAGGCGGAGGGGTCTTCCACCGGCACCACGTCGATATGCGCCGAGAAGAGGAGGAGCGGGGCGGGTGTTTCGGGCCGCGTCGATGGCACGACGACGACGGCGTCCGGTGTGCCGTCGGGCCCGTAGCCGATCGAGACGACACCGGTCTCGCCGCATTCTCGTCGCAGTACCTCGGCGACCAAGAGCAGGGCGTCGGCCTCGCCGGGCGATCCGGACGTCGAGTCGATGCGCACGAGGTCCACGAGCAGATCGCGCGTGGCAACCTCGCCCGCCGAACCCCCGCCGCCTCGGCCCGCGTCGGTCATTGGGTGCCCGCGCGCCCCACCACATCGGCGGCCGCGGCCGTCGCCGCGCGCATGGCCTCCTCGGCGCCGTCGCCCCGCGCGAGGGCGTAGGCGAGCGTGCCGCAGTAGGCATCGCCCGCGCCCGTCGTGTCCACGACGTCGATTCCGGATGCGGAGGGCACGAACACGCCGTTCCACTCCGAGCCATCCGACCCCCGCGTGACGAGCACCGAGGTCAACCCGTCGTAGCGCGCGGCGAGCTCGACGGCCTCGTGTTCGTTGACGACGACCGGTTCGGCGCGGCGCACCACCTCGGCGGGCAGGTCGACGACGGGCGACAGGTTCAGCACGAACCGCGCGCCGGCGCGCTCGGCCAGTTCCGAGGCCCGCGTGACGACGTCGAGCGGCACCTCGAGCGTGATGACGACGACGTCGTCGGGAGTGAGCTGCTCGAGCGCCTCCAGATCGTCGACACCGAGACGCGCGTTAGCACCCGACGACACGATGATGGTGTTCTCGCCCGCGGCACTCACCGCGATGACGGCCGAACCCGTCGGCACGCCGGGCGTCTCGGCGAGGGGCGCGACATCCACACCGAGCTCGGCGAGCCGCTCGCGGTAGGCGCGACCGGGCGCATCGGCGCCCACTCGGCCCACGAAGACGACCCCCGCGGCAGAGCCCGGGGCCGACGAGCGTGATGCGCGAGCCGCGCGCGCCGCCGCGACCGCCTGATTCGCGCCCTTGCCGCCCCAGAACGTCTGCGCGTCGCCGCCCAGCACGGTCTCGCCGGGCGCGGGGTGCCGCTGAACCGCGATCACCGAGTCGACGTTGAGCGATCCGACGACGACGAGCCGACCCACGCCGCTACTTCCCGGCCAACCAGGTCACGGCCTGCTGCCACATGGTGGTGAAGCCATCCCAGTCGGTGAATTCCTCGGGCGCCCAGTGCGGGCCGATGTCGCTGGCATAGGCCAGGGTGCGGCCCGACCCGACGCCGTCGACCACGAGCAGGGGCGCCTCATCGTCGAAGGCCGCGAGCACCTCGGCCGACGCGGTCGGAACGAAACGCTGGTAGCCGAGCAGCGGCGGGAACGAGGCATCCACCCCGGCCGTGATGGCGTGCGACCCGGTGAGGTGCGCCGTGACACCCTCGGGCGATTCTTCGCGGTCGTCACCCGTTTCGAGCGTGACCGGCAGCACCTCGGCGAGCGGCGTGCCCCGGTAGTTGGCCTTGGCCTCGATGCCCTGGAAGGACATATAGCCGCCCACCATGCCGAGCCCGCCGCCCGCGCGCACCCAGTCGCGCAGCACAGCCAAGCGGTTGGTCGTCTTCTGCCCCTTGATGAAGGTCTGCGCGGGCAGCAGGAACGTGTTGGCCCCGATGTCCGAGAGCAGCACGACGTCATAGCTGCTCAGCTCGTCGAGAGTCCAGGGAAACTCCTTGGCTGCGACGTGGCAGGGCATATAGGTGACGTCGAAGCCGCCGGCGTCGAGCGCCCCGAGCAGCGCCGCGCCGCCCTCTTCGTAGTCGACCGTGGTGAACGAGTCGAAGCCTTTCGTGTGGATGGAGGTGACCGACCAGCTTTCACCGGCAACGAGGACGCGTGTCATGATGTACCTGATTTCTTGTCGTACGGGTGTGCGTGAAGGGTGAGCGTGGGTCTCAGCCGCACAGGTCGGCGATGGTGATGGCGAACACCTTGGTGGCGGCCGCGAGATCCTTTTCATAGATGTGCTCGTCGGCCTGGTGGGCGATGCCCATGTGTCCCGGTCCGAAGTTGATGGTGGGGCTGCCCGAGTCGATCATGAGGCCCATGTCGGTGTGCGACATGCAGCCCTGCAGCTCGCTGTCGAGGCCCACCTCGAGGGCGGCCTTGAGCGTCTGCGTGACGACGGGTTCGGTGTCGGCCGTCTCGCCGCAGTCGGCGTCGACGAGCCAGTTGATGGTGGGCGGGTGCTCGTCGAACCACTGGTCGCCCGTGACGAAACCGGTGAAGAGGTCTTCGAGTTCCTTCTTCACGATGCTGCCGAGGCCGTTGGCATCCTTCTGCACCGGCAGGTACTGCGCGTTGAACGTGATCTTGCACGACGACGCGTAGGTGGTGGGGAACTCCCCGGCGTCGAGCTGCGCGACCTTGATCTGGCACGGGATGGGGATGTACTTGTGGTTCTTGATAGGGTCGACGGCCCACTCGGCGTTGCGCTCGGAGATGGCGTTCAACAGGCGCTGACCGTAGTCGATGGCGTCGACGGCGCCGTCCTCCTGCCAGGGCCGGCGCTCGAGCTCGATGTGGCCGGCGCGGCCGTGCAGCGTGACCTCACCCCACAGGATGCCGCGACACAGGGGCGCGATGTTGAGATTCGTCGCCTCGGGCACGATGGTGCCGGCGGTGGCGATGTAGCCGCGGTCGACGAGCGCCAGAGTGCCCATGCCGCCCGCCTCCTCGTCGGCGACGGAAGCGACGATGAGGTCGCCCTGCAGCTGCACGCCGGCCTGCTTGAGCGCCGCGATCGCGCCGAGGGCGGCGGCCATGCCACCCTTCATGTCGACGGCGCCGCGGCCGAAGATCTTGCCGTCCTTGCGCTCGCCGCCGAACGGGTCCTCGGTCCAGAGGCTGCCCACGCTGACCACGTCGCAGTGGCCCTGGATCATGAGGGCGGGGGCATCCGGGTTGGTGCCCTTGAAGCGGGCGACCACATTGGGGCGGCCCGTGAAGTCGCGGCCGGGGTAGTAGCCGGGGCCGTCTGCGCGGTGCGCGAGGTCGTCGGCGTTGGGCTCCCACACGTCGATCTCGTCGGCGCCGAGCTCGCGCAGCAGGCGTTCGAAGACATCCTGAACGGCCTGTTCGCCCGAGATCTCGGCGGGGTCGCCGAACCAGGGGTTCACGCTCGGGGCCCGCAGCAGTTCCTGCAGCAGTTCGACGGTCTGTTCGGTGCCGGCGTCGACGGCGGCGAGGATGCGGTCGGTGTTCTCTGACATGGGTTTCCTTATCTGTGGTTCGACGAACGAGGAGTCGTGCAAAAAGGGGGATGCTTCAGAGCGCCGTCTCGCGCACGGCACCGCGCGACCGCACCAGCATCGAGACGATGAGCACGAGGCCCAGCAGACCGATCTGGTAGGTGCTGCCGATGCCCGCGAGCTGCATGCCCGAGTTGAGGATGGCGACGAGGATGAGCGCCAGGAACGTGCCGGACAGCTTGCCCACACCGCCCGTGATGGCCGTGCCGCCGAGCACCGCGATGGTGATGGCCTGCAGTTCGAAACCCGAGCCGGCGGCCGGTCGGGCGTTCAGCAGCCACGAGGCCGTGACGATGGCTCCGACGGCGGCGAGCGTGGACGCGATCATGTAGAGGCTGATGCGCACGCGGCGCACGTTGACGCCGGCGAGGGCTGCGGCATCCGCGTTGGAACCGGTGGCATAGACCTGGCGGCCGAAGACCGTGCGGTGCATGACGAAGGCGCCGACGATGAAGAGCGGCAGCAGCACGAGCAGCACCTGGAACGGGATGCCCGCCACCGACGTCTGGCCGATGGTCGAGAAGCCGTCGCGGTCGAACCCGTTGATGTCGACGCCGTTGGACAGCACCATGGCGGCCGAGGCATAGAGGTAGAGCGTGCCGAGCGTGACGATGAGCGGCGGCAGGCGCAGCAGCGTGATGAAGAGCCCGTTGATCAGGCCGAGCACGGCGCCGACCGCGAGCGTGAGGAGCGCCGCGAGCCAGGGGCTCATGCCGCCTCCCACCGACAACAGCCCGAAAGTGACCGAGCACAGCGACAGCGTCGAACCGATCGACAGGTCGATGCCGCCGCCACCGCCCAGGATGACGAGCGTCTGGCCGAGCGCCAGCACACCGATCACGGCCGAGTACTGCAGCAGCGTGAGCAGGTTGGCGGTGTTGAGGAAGTAGGGCGAGATGAGGCTCATGGCGATGAACGCCACGACGATGAGCGCGAGGAGCACGACACGGCGGTCCTTCGCGAGCCCCGCCAGGCCGCCCGTGGGCTTCAGGCCCGAGCCGGGTGTGCGTTCGGGGGCGCGACGGCGCGTGTCGGGGCGCGTGGGGGCGGATGCCGCACCCGCTCCGGTCTGGACGTCTGACATCAGAGGCTCCTCTTCTTTCGCGCGTTGATGATGACGGCGAGCCCGTTGATCGAGACGGCCACCAGGATGACGAAGCCGACGATGAGGCCGTTCCAGAGCGACGGCACGCCGGCCAGCACGATGCCGTTGTCGAGCACCACGATGAACACGACGCCGCCGAGGGTGCGCAGAACCGAACCCTCGCCGCCGAGGATCGACGTGCCCCCGACCACCACCGAGGCGATGGCGAGCATGGTGAGCTCGCCGCCCGACGAGGCCTGCACGACGCCCACGCGGGCGAGATAGGTGCACGCGGCAACACCGATGAGCAGGCCGAGGATGACCGAGCCGATCACCCGCACGCGCCGCACGTTGATGCCCGAGAGCTTGGCGGCCTCGACGTTCGAGCCGATCGCGTAGATCGACCGGCCGAACGTCGTCTGCGTGAGCACGAGGTGCAGCACCAGGTAGACGGCCAGCACGATGAGCACGAGGATGGGCAGCTCGCCGAGCCGCGCGCCACCCGACAGGAACGGGAACACGGGGGTCGAGAAGATGTCGCGGCTGTTCCACAGGGCGAAGAGGCCCGTCTGGAACAGGGCGCTCGTGCCGAGCGTGGCGACGATCGAGGGGATGGCGAGTCGGGCCGTGAGCATGCCGTTCAGCAATCCGACGACCGCTCCCCCGGCGAGCGCCGCGAGGAACACGACGATGGGGGGCTGCCCGGCCGCCATGAGCGAGGCGACGACCCACGACAGCATGCCCACCGCGAAACCGGTCGAGACGTCGATGCCGCCCATCAGGATCACGAGCGTCAGGCCCGCCGCGATGAGCGCCAGGTCGGCCGCGTTCACGGCCACGTTGGTGAGGTTCTGCGGCGTCAGGAAAAACGGCGACAGCAGCGAGAACGCGACGAATTCGACCACGAGCAGAGCGGGCAGCAGCCACACCTGCACGAGGTGCACGACGCGATAGAGCGAGAGGCCGGGGCCACCCGTGGGGGTGGTCGGCGCGGGCGGGGGCGTCGAGGCCCCGCGGCCCGGTGAGTCGGTGAGGGTGGTCACGCTGCGGCTCCCGTCGCTGCTCGGAGAATGGCGGTCTCGGTGATCTCGCTGCCCACGGCGCTCCACGTGAGGCGGCCCTCGTGCAGCACGTGCACGGTGTCGCTCAGTTCGAGCAGCTCGGCCATCTCGCTCGAGATGAGGAGAACGGCGATGCCGGTGGCGGCGAGTTCGCGGATGCGGCGGTGGATCTCCCGCTTGGTGCCCACGTCGATGCCGCGCGTGGGTTCGTCGAGGATCAGAAGCCGAGGGTTCGTCGCCATGAGGCGCGCGAGCAGAACCTTCTGCTGGTTGCCGCCCGACAACGACGTGATCGGGGATGCGGGGGTCTCGGCCTTGATCGACAGCCGATCCATCCACGTCGCCACCAGATCGCGCTCGCCCGCGGTGCTCACGAACCCGGCGCGACTGACGCCCCGGAGCGCGGCCGCCGACAGGTTGTCGCCCACGCTGAGGTGCGGGAAGATGCCCTGCGTCTTGCGGTCCTCGGGCAGATAGGCGATGCCCTGCTCGAGCGCCGTGCGGCTGGAGTGCGGGCGGTAGGGCTTGCCCTGGAACGCGATGGTGCCGGCGTCGATGGGCAGTTCGCCGCAGATGGCCAGCGCCAGCTCGCTGCGGCCGGCGCCCACGAGACCGTAGAGGCCCGTGATCTGGCCAGGTCGCACGGCGAAGCTGATGTCGCGGAAGATGCCCTCCGAGCTGAGCGCGTCGACGACGAGCACGGGCGCGGATGTCGCAGCTGCGGCATCCGCAACACCCGAGCCGGTCAGCACACCGCCCTCGCCTTCGGTCCCGCCCTCGCCCTCGGCAATCGCCGACGGCACTGCGTCTTCCGCCGCCACCAGCCCGCCGTCGGCGCCCACCGTCACGGACGACACCGAACCCATCATGCGCAGCAGCCCCTCGCGGTCGGGGTCGTCGGTCTCGCCCGAGTTCTGCCCGTCGCGCAGCACCACGAACCGGTCGGCGACGCGTTCGAGCTCGTCGAAGCGGTGGGTGATGTAACAGACGGCCGTGCCCGCCGCCGACAACTGGTCGACCAGCTGGAAGAGCCGCTCGGATTCGGTGTCGGTGAGGATCGACGTGGGTTCGTCGAGGATGAGCACGCGCGCCTCGTTGGCGACGGCCCGGGCGATGAGCACCTGCTGCTGGTCGGCCAGCGACAGGTCGCCCATGCGACGCTTCAGCAGACGCGTGGGCAGCTGCAGGCGGGCGAGCAGCTCGCCCGCCTCGCGGCCCATGGACTTCTTGTCGAGCCAGCCGAGAGCACGCGTCGTCTGCCGGCCCATGAACAGGTTCTCGAGCACCGTGAGGTGGGAGAACCCGGACGGTTCCTGGTAGACGGTGGACACTCCCGCACGGATCGCATCGGTCGGGGTGGCCGGGGCGTAGGCGTCGCCGCCGAGCGTCAGGCTGCCGGCATCCGGTGTGTAGACCCCGGCGATCAGCTTCATGAGCGTCGACTTGCCCGCGCCGTTCTCGCCCATGATGGCGACCCGTTCACCGGCGTGGATGTCGAAGTCCACGTCGGTGAGCGCTTTCGTCGCGCCGAAGCGTTTCGTCAGGCCCCTGGCCGTGAGGAGTGGTGTGCTCTGCATGGTTCTCGTGCGCCTTAGAAGTCGAAGTCGGCGTAGTTGCTCTTGGTGAACACGGTGGGGTCACCGAGCAGCAGCGTCTTGGTGTCGGCGTCGTAGGAGACCGGGTCGTCGAGGCCCGGCACGTCGTTCTCGGCCTCGAACTCGGTGCCCTGCGACAGCTGGTAGAGCGCCCAGACGGTGAGGTAGCCGAGGTCTTCGACGTTCCACAGAACGGTGGATGTCATTGCGCCCGACTCAAGGAACGGCGCGGCGGTCTGCGGCGAACCGAAGCCCGTGACGGCCACCTTGCCGATCTTGTTGGCGTTGGTGACGGCCTGACCGACGCCGGGGACAGCGGTGGACGGAACGGCGATGATGCCCTTGAGGTCGGGGTAGGCCGTCATGAGGTTCTGCGCTTCTTGCAGGGCCTCGGCGGTGTCGGCCGTGTAGCGCACGCCCCCGACGAGTTCCATGTCGGGGTATTCGTCGGCGGCCTGCTTCTCGGCGGCGGCGATCCAGTTGTTGAAGGTGGCCACGTCGGCGCCGCCCGAGATGATGCCGTACTGGCCCTTCTCGTCGGCGGCCTTGGCGATCTCGTCCATGACGGTCTTGCCGAGCGACTCGTCGCTGGCCTGCGAGACGAAGACGCTGCGGCTGGAGTCGGGGGCGTCGGCGTCGGCCGTGGCGATCTTGACGCCCGCATCCTGCGCCTTGGTGATCGAGTTGTTGATCGACGTGGGGTCGAGGGGCGAGACGGCGATGGCGTCGTAGCCCTGCGACACGAGATTGTCGACGATGCGCACCTGCTCGGTGGCGTCGACCTTGGCGGGGCCCGTCTGCGTGTAGCTGATGCCGAGGTCGGCGGCGGCCTTGTCGCCACCCGTGTGGAAGCCGTTGAAGTAGGGGATGCCCTCGATCTGCGAGACGAAGGCGACGCGCACGTCGCTCGACGCGCCCGTTGCCGCGCCGGAGCTGGTGCTGGAGGACGACGGGGTCGTGGAGCACCCGGCCAGGAGTAGAACGGCGGCGGTGACAACACCGGATGCCGCGAGAATGCGCTTGTTCACGATCTTCCTCTTATCGATTTGCCGCTTCGGGTGAGGCGGGATGTCCACTCTGGGAAGGAAACGAAAATGTAATCGATTACCTTGTTGAGACACACTACGATCGACGTGAGGGCGGGTCAAGGGAAACTTTGGGCCGAAACAGGACCGTAATAAACACGTAAGCGGGGGGAAATCGATTGCACAAGACGACCGTCACCGTGGCCACCGTCGCGGCCGAAGCGGGCGTGTCCACCGCCACGGTGTCGCGCGTGCTCACCGGGTCGAAGAGCGTGAGCGCCCAGACATCCGCCCGCGTTCTGGCCGCCGCCGAGAAGCTGCGCTACTCGGGAAACTCGATCGCCAAGGCCCTGCGGCAGAACTCCACGGGCAACATCGGCATGCTCGTGCCCAGCATCTCGAACCCGTTCTTCACGTCGCTCGTCGAACAGGTCGAACACCACCTGGCGCAGGCCGGCCTCAACCTGTTCCTGTGCGATTCGCGCAACCTCGTGGCCACGGAAGAGACGCGGCTGCGCTCGCTGACACAAGGCTCGGTCGACGGCATCCTCGTCAGCCCCGTCGACGAGAACCGCTCGGCCGCGGCCCTGCAGCGCGCGAGCGACATCGTGCCCATCGTGCAGATCGACCGCCGGGTCGGCGCCGTCGACACCGACTGGGTGGGCCTCGACGACGCCCACGCCATGCGCCTCATCGCGCAGCATCTCGCCGACCGCGGCGTGCGCACTGTGGCCTTCGTGACCTCGATCATGGGCTCGTCGTCGGCGCTCGACCGCCTGCAGAGTGCGCGCTCCTCGTGCGCCGAGCTCGGCATCGCCATGCCCGACGACCTCGTGCTCGACGGCGACTTCAGCCTCGAGTGGGGTGCCACGGCCGCCGACGGTCTGCTCGATTCGGGCCGCGACCTGCCCGACGCCATCATCTGCTCGGATGACCTCATCGCGCTCGGGTTGTCGGGCCGACTGGCGGAACGCGGCATCCGCGTGCCCGACGACGTGCGCGTCACCGGCTTCGACGACATCGAATACGCCTCGCTCAACGTGCCGTCGCTCACGACACTGCGGCAGCCGCTGACCCAGATCGCGGCCGAGGCCGTGCGGCTCTTGCAGGAGAACATCCAGAGCGCCGATCGGGCCAAGACGCAGCTGGCGCTGCGCGGCGAGCTGGTCGTGCGCAAGAGCACGACGCGTTACGGCGACTAGGCGCGTCTAGCGGTCGGCGCGCCTCTGGAACCAGCGCACGAGCTCCTGCAGCGCCCGAACGGTGGCGGTCGGATCGTTGCGGTCGAGGTCGTCGAATGTCGACCGGTACCCGATCGGTTCCTCGTCCGCCGCCCCCTCGGGAGCGTCGTCGGCGCGCTGGAACCCCATCGTCCAGTTGGGGAACTGCCGCGTGCGCAGGGGCTCCTCGAAGAGGACGCGCAGGCCGGTGTGGCGCTCGTCGGTGGCGAGGACATCCATGAGCGCGCGCAGCGGCTCTTCCGGCCCCTCGAGCACCTGCAGGAAGCGGCCGTCGCGGTAGAGCAGCATGCCCGTCAGGTCGGCGGCCGCGTTGTTCTCGCGGCACTGCTCGAGCAGGGCGTCGAGACCCGACTCGTCGAACGCGTCGGTCGCCTGGCTCGAGTAGATGATCGACAGCAGCGTGTCGTGCGGAGGGGTCACCCGGTGAGCCTACCCCTCCGCCGCCGGGGCCGAGAGTTCGGCGTGCGCTGTCGCGGGCAGGGCGACCCGCACGGTCGTGCCGCGCCCGGGCTCGCTGTCGATCAGCAGCGAACCGTGGTGGGCGCGCACGATGCTCTGCACGATCGAGAGCCCGATGCCCACGCCCTGAATGGCCTGATAGCGAGCGGATGGCGCGCGGTAGAACTTGTTCGTCGCCTGCCGCGCCTCCTCGGGTGTCATGCCCACACCGTTGTCGGCCACGGCGATCTCGACCGCCCCGTCGACCGCGCGGCCGCTCACGACGACCTCGGCCTCTTCGGGCGAATACTTGACGGCGTTCTGGATGAGGTTGTCCACGATCTGCTGCACGCGGTTGGGGTCGGCGTGCGCGGGCAGCGAACCCTGCACGTCGACGCGCAGGGTGCTGCGGCGCGCGCTCGCGACGGGTCCCATCTTGGCGACGGAGGTGCGGATGACATCCGCCACGTCGATGTCTTCGGGCTGCACGCTGAGGCCGCGATCGGAGAGCGTGAGGAGTTCCGAGACGCGGCGCAGCAGTTCTTGGGCGTTGCGCTCGATGACGGCCATGTAGTCGTCGATGCCGAGCGCCGCGGCATCCACGTCGTCGTCGATGAGTTCGAGATAGCCGAGGATCGACGAGAGCGGGGTGCGCAGCTCGTGCGACACGGTGGCGAGGAACTCTTCGCGCACGTTGACGGCCTCGGCCAGATCGGTCACGTCTTGTGCCACGACGACGGTGCCGAGCAGCTGTCCGTCGGGGCGGTGCACCTGCGCGGCCGAGGCGAGGATGGCGATCTGGTCGCCGGGCGTGCCCAACCATTCGACGTGGTCGGTGATCGTCTCGCCGCGCAACGCCCGCGGGATGATCTGCTGATCGAACGGGATGACTGTCTTCTTGTCGGCCTCGCGCGCGTCCGGCCCGGCGAAGGGCGGCTGATCGATGCGGAAACCGACCCGCCCGACCATGGCCTCACCCTCGCGGTTCGCCATGACGAGGTTGTCGTCGGCGTCGTAGAACGCGACCGCCGCGTGCACGGTGTCGAAGATCGCTCGCGACCGGGTCTGTTCATCCTGCGCCTCGATCAAAGCCTCGGAGAGTTGCTCCTTCTGAGCGACCACGATGCGCGTCGTGCGCGCGAGCTGCCGCGCGGCGATGTGCACGGCGGCCGCCACACCGACGGCGAGCACCGGCAAGGTCACGATATTCACCCAGTCGAGGGCCGTGCTCGGGGCACGTCCCGAATACACCTGGGGGAAAACCGCCACGAGAGCGGCCCCCACGATGCCGAGCGAGATGCCGCCGCGCCGGAACCCGTAGGCCAGCCACAGCAGCGGGAAGATGACGATGAGCCCGACCGACGGGATGACGGGCAACAGCACAGTGCGAATGAACGCTACGGCGACGAGGTCGACGGCCGGCACGAGCATCATCAGGTGCAGGGGCCACCGCTCCCACGGCAGGATGGCGCACGCGATCGTCGCGACGAGGGCCACGAGAAAGCCCTCGGTGAGCAGCGGCTCGTCCAGCAGATCGGGAACGGCGAAGGCCGTCAAGAGGGCGATGAAACCGACCCCGAGGAAGAAGGGGACCTGCGCGCGGAACAGCACGCGCCACCGCCCCTGTCGGTCGGCTTGCGGTTCCAGCACCGGCATGACTTTCCCTTCACCTGGCATATACGCCCTGAGACATTCAATCGGCCCGGATATGTCGGCGAAACCAGTTGACAAGCGTGTCGGGGGGTTTGACTTCCCGAAACGCCGCAGGCCCGGGGGTTTCTCCCACCCCCGGGCCTGCGGCTGCATGTGCGTTATTCGGTATATCGGCTGTTATTCGGTCTGCCCGGTCAGGCCCTCGAAGGCGATGTTGCCCGAGACGAGGTTCTTGTTGGTCAAGTCGGTGAGGCCCTTGAGGAAGTCCTCGCGCTTCGTGACGACGTGCTCGATCGCCTGGTCGACGTTCTCCGCGGTGATCGCCGGCATGAGGTAGACGGGGTTCTTCTTCACGTCTTCACCGCGCACCACGGCGGCAGCGTAGGCGACGCCCGCCGAGAGCTCGACCGTGCCGTTCTGCAGCGATGTGCCGATGAATTCTCCACTCTTGACCGCGGCGAGCCCGTCGGCGATGCCGTCGATGCCCACGATCGGGATGTCGGTCTTCCCGGCCTCCTTGAGAGCTTGCAGGGCACCGAGGCCCATGTCATCGTTCTGGGCGATGACGCCCGTGATGTCGTCGCCGAACGCCGAGATCCAGTTCTTCACCTTGTTGACGGCCTCGTCGCGCTTCCAGTTGGCCGTGTCCTTGGCGAGCACCTTCACGTCGGGGTACTTGGCGAGCACGTTGTCGATGCCCTTGCCGCGGTTGATCTCACCGGAGCCGCCGAGCGGGCCCTGCAGGATGATCACGTTGCCCTTGCCGCCGATGGCGTCCATCATCATCTGCGCCTCCTGCTCGCCCGCGGCCACGTCGTCGGGCTGCACACTGCCCGTGAGGTCGGGGCTGTCGAGCGACGCGTTCACGTCGAAGAAGGGGATGTCCGCGGCCTTCGCGGCGGCGATCTGCGGCTGCAGGCTGTCGGCCTGCACGGGGATCACGACGATGGCGTCGACGCCGGCACTCACGTACTGGTCGATCTGGCTGGCCTGCGTGTTCACGTCGAGGTTGGCCGAGTTCCACAGGATCTCGATGTTGTTCTCGGCGGCGTAGGTGTCGATGCCTTCCTTGCCCTCGGTCACGAAGGAGGACATGTCGTAGACGCTGACGCCCACGGTGATGCGTTCCTTGCCACTGGCGTCGGTCGAACCGGCCGCGTTGGGGTCGCCGGCGCCGCAGCCGGTGAGCGAGAGGGCCAGCAGGCCCGTGGCGGCGATCGCGCCGATCGATGTGATGCGGGATTTCTTCATTGAGTCCTCATTTCGATGCAGGGGATGTCGGTGCAGGTGATGCCGGTGGTGCAGGGGTGCCGATGGGGATGGCGGATGGTGCGATTCAGGGGCGCCGCTTGGTCGACCAGACGTCGACGGCGACGGCGGTGACGATCAGCGCACCCTTGATCACGTCCTGCCAGTAGGCGGGGACGGTCAGGATGTCGAGACCGTTGTTCAGGGTCTGGATGAGCAGCAGGCCGAGCGCGGTGCCCCAGATGCTGCCACGGCCGCCGAGTAGGCTCGCGCCACCGATGACGACGGCGGCGATGGCATCCAACTCATAGCCCTGGCCGAGGTTCGGGGCGCCGAGTGTGACGCGGCTGGCGAGCATGACACCCGACAGGCCGGCCAGCACACCGCTGATGGCATAGACACTGAAGAGCGTGCGGCCGACCTTGACGCCGGCGATCTGAGCGGCGACAGGGTTGCCACCCACCGCGTAGACGCGCATGCCGTAGGCGGTGCGGCGCATGATCACGGCGAAGCCCAGGATGCCGACGATCATCAGGATGACGGGCAGCGTGAGCCCCAGGATCTGGGTGTTGGCGATCGAGGAGAACGAGGCGGGCAGACCCGTGATGGGCGCGCCGTTTCCGGCGACGTAGGCGAAGCCCGATGCCGCCGTGAGCATGCCCAAAGTGGCAA
Organism: Okibacterium fritillariae; assembly: GCF_052783725.1. Taxonomy (NCBI): domain Bacteria; kingdom Bacillati; phylum Actinomycetota; class Actinomycetes; order Micrococcales; family Microbacteriaceae; genus Okibacterium; species Okibacterium fritillariae. The sequence continues at coordinate 616,441 of NZ_CP199917.1, read as the reverse complement.
TGAAGGGAGGCACCTTGATCACTGAGACCACGAAGCCGTTGATCGAGCCGGCGATGAGGCCCACGACCATGCCCGTCACGACGGCGAGCCACACGTTGTCGGGGAACGCCTTCGCCGTGATGCTGCCGTAGACGGCCGCGACGGCGATGACGCTTCCGACAGAGAGGTCGATGCCACCCGTGAGGATGACGAGCGTCTGCCCGAGCGCGATCAGGGCGAAAGGTGCCGCGGCGATCAGGATGGTGGTCAGGTTCTCGGGTGTGCCGAAGCGCGCGCTGCGGTAGAGGAAGAACGCGATGATCAGCAGCATGACGATGACCATGGCGTAGCGGATGGCCAGGTCGCCGAACCAGCGGCCGCTGAACCGGCGCACCCCGGTCGGGGCCACCGAGGCCGCGCCCGCCGACGCGGTGCCCGTGCCCTGTCCGGCGGGGGCCGGAGTCTTGGTGTCAGTCATGGGTGGCGCCTTTCGTGTGTGATGTCATGCCGCTGGCCAGTCGGAAGATGCGGTCCTGCACGGCGGGGTCGTCGAGGTCGTCGCGGTCGAGCTCGCCCACGACGGCCTGTCCGCGCAGCACGAGCGCGCGGTGAGACAGGCTCAGGATTTCGGGGAGGTCGCTCGAGGCCATGATCACGGCCATGCCGTCGGCGGCGAGCGACGTGATGATGCGGTAGATCTCGCTGCGCGCGCCGACGTCGACCCCGCGTGTGGGCTCGTCCAGCAGCAGCACGTTCACGTCGGCCGTGAGCCAGCGCGCGAAGACGACCTTCTGCTGGTTGCCGCCCGAGAGCGTCTCCATCTCTTGGTCGAGGCCCCGGCTGCGCAGCCGCACCGACTCCATGCTCTTCGCGACCGCGGCCGTGCGGCTGCGACCCTTCAGCCAGCCGAACGTCGAGAACTGGCCGAGCCGCGGCAGCGTGCCGTTCTGCAGGATGTTCATCGAGAGCACGGCGCCGGCGCCCTTGCGGTCTTCGGGCACCAGGGCGACTCCGGCGGCGATCGACGCGGCGGGGTTGCCCGGGCGCAGTTTCTCGCCGTTGATCGTGACGGTGCCGCTCACGACGGGTCGCGTGCCGAAGATCGATTCGATCAACTCGGTGCGGCCGGCCCCCACAAGCCCGGCCAGGCCGACGATCTCGCCCCGTTTCACGGTGAGGCTCACGGGGGCGCCGGATGGTGCCACCACGAGTTCGTCGATCGTCAAAACGGTCTCGTCCCGCACCTCGGGCCGCTCGGGGAACAGGTCCTCGAGTTCGCGCCCGATCATGGCCGTGACGATGTCGTCGTCGGTCAGCGTGGACAGGGGCGCGTCGGTCACGAGTCCGCCGTCGCGCAGCACGACGACGCGGTCGGCGATGGCGCGGATCTCCTCCATCTTGTGTGTGGTGAAGAGCAGCGAGACGCCGCGGTCGCGCAGGCGGCGCATGATGCCGATCAGGCGCGCGACCTCGCGTTCGGCGATGGCGCTCGTGGGCTCGTCGAGCAGCAGAACGCGCGCGCCCGTGCTCGTGGCCTTGACGATCTCGACGATCTGTCGCAGGCCGACGGGCAGCGAGCCCATGCGCGCCGTGGCCGGGATGTCGACACCGAAGTCGTCGAGCAACTCGGTGGCCTCGCGGATCATGCGCCGGCGATCGAGAAAGCCGAAGCGACGGCGCTCGCGCCCGAGGAAGATGTTCTCGTAGACCGTGGTGTCGAGCACCGAGGCCAGTTCCTGCGGCACGATGGCCACGCCCAGAGCGTGTGCCGCATTGGGGTTGCCGGCCGGCAGCTCTTCGCCGCGCACGAGCACGCGCCCCTCATCCGGTCGATACTGACCCGACGCGATCTTCATCATGGTCGACTTGCCCGCGCCGTTTTCACCCGACAGCGCCGTGATGGTGCCCTGCTCGAGCTTCAGCGAGACGCCCTTCAGCACGGGCACGCCGCCGAACGACTTCTTCAGGTCGACGCATTCGAGCATGATCGGGGCGTCGGGGTTGACCTCACCCCGATTCGGGATGCCTCCCGGCAACTGGTCGACGACACTCATGTGGCCGGCACCACCATGGACTTGAGCGTGGCGGGCTTGGCCGCCGACTCCAGTGCCTCTTCGACCTCGGTCAGGCCGAAGTGGCCCGTGACGAGCGCGTCGAGGTCGACCAGGCCGGCCTCGACGAGCGCGATGGCCGTGGGCCAGGTGTTGGCATAGCGGAACACGCCCGTGACGACGAGCTCGCGGTTCTGGATGGTCGAGACGGGCAGGCTGACCTCGTCGGCGCCCATGCCCACGAGCACGGCCGTTCCCGCCGAACGCAGCGCCCGGATGCCCTGCTTGACGGCGATGGGCGAACCCGACGCGTCGATGAAGGCGTCGAAGGCGGCATCCGGAATTTCTTCGTTGATGGGGTCGATGCCGCGATGGGCGCCGTAGCGCAGGGCCACGTCGCGGCGCTCGGCGACCGGGTCGCTCACGACGATGTCGGTGGCACCGAAGGCGCGCGCCACCTGGGCCGTGACGATGCCGATGGGACCGGCGCCCGCGATGAGCACGCTCGAACCGGGCCCGACGCCCGCCTTGCGGCACGACCAGATGCCCACCGAGAGCGGCTCCATGAGGGCGGCGGCATCGAAAGAGATGCTGTCGGGGACGGCGTGCGCGAAGTCGTCGTCGATGACCGCGAAGTCGGCGAACGCGCCGTGGATCGGCGGGGTGGCATAGAACTCGATGTGCTCGCACAGGTTGTACTGGCCGGCCTTGCAGAAGCGGCAGCGGCGGCACGGATGCTGCGGCTCGATCGACACGCGCTCCCCGACGCGTTCGGCCGAGACCTCCGACCCGACCTCGACGATGACACCGGATGCCTCGTGCCCGAGGATCAGGGGCGACTCGACGACGAACGAGCCGATGCGGCCCTCGTGGAAGTAGTGCACGTCGGAGCCGCACACGCCCACGGCGGCGATGCGCACGAGCACCTGTCGGGGACCGATGTCGGGAACGGGGACCTGTTCGACGGTGAGCTCGTGGGCGGCCTGCAGAACGCTCGCCGTCATGGTGCGCGAACCCGGCGCGTCGGTGGCGGCGGCGGTGTCAACTATGGCGGCCGAGGGCAGATCGGCGGCGGGGATGGTGGTGGCTGACGTGTCTGTCATGGCCGGTCCTTTCGGTGCGGGCCGCCCGTGGCGGTCGTTGCACCGACCCGAGCGGCGGTGCTCACGAGTCACTATAGGACGGTTTCACGAATGAGAGTTATCCTCGCTCATTTGAGCGCGCTATGATGACGAGAGGTCGACGACGGCCGCGGGGAAGAGGACACCATGGGGCCCGACGAGCGGGTGCGCATCGCCTATGCGGCGAAGCGCCATTACATCGACGGTGTGAGCCGCGTCGAGATCGCCGACGAGATGGCCGTGTCGCGGTTCAAGATCGCGCGCATGCTCGAATCGGCCCTCGAGAACGGCATCGTCAAGATCACCATCGAGCCGCTCGACAGCGTCGACCTCGACCTCTCGATCGGCCTGCGCGACCGCTTCGGGCTCACGCACGCCCTCGCCGTGATCACGCCCGGCCAGGCCGCCGAGACCATCCAAGACCGCCTCGGCATCGCGGCCGCCGAGCTGCTCTCCGAGATCGTCGTCGACGGTGATGTGCTGGGGCTCACGGCCGGGCGCACCCTGACGGCCACGGCGTCGCACCTCACCCGACTCGCGGCCTGCGAGGTCGTGCAGCTCGCCGGGGTCGCCGCGGCGACACCCGAGAACGGCGTCGAGGTCATGCGCCGCGTCAGCCGTGTGGCGGGCGGCCGCGCTCACGCCATCTTCGCGCCCCTCGTGGTCGACACGCCCGTGACGGCAGAGGCACTCCGGCGCGAGCCGGGCATCAAAGACACCATGCGCCGCTTCGGGTCGGTCACCAAGGCCGTCGTCGCCATCGGCAGCTGGAGCCCGCCCGACTCGCAGCTCTATGACAACGCGGCCCGCATCGGTGTTCTCGACGAGCTCCTCGGCCGGGGCGTCCAGGCCGAGATCTGCGCCACGCTGCTCGACCGCGACGGCCGCGAGATCGACGGTCTCACCGATCGGTCGATCGCCATCGATACCGCTCAGTTGTGCGACATCCCCGATGTGATCGCCGTTGCGGGCGGCACGCTCAAGACGGCCGCGGTGGCCGCTGCGCTGCGCTCGGGCATCGTCACCTCGCTCGTGACCGACGCTGCTCTCGCGCAACGCCTGCTCGACGACGACAGCCTCGCCACCGGTAGCGGCCCGGTCAGGGCGTCGGCACGGCGCTCGGCTCGAACCTGACGGGCGCGAACCCGCGGCGCACGAGCGAACGCAGCTCTCCGACATCCGACCCGATGGCGCCGAGGGCGCGCGCCTGCACGAGCAGGTTGCCGAGAGCCGTCGCCTCAGCCGGGCCGGCCAGCACGGGCAGCCCCGCATAGTCGGCAACGAGCCGACACAGGAGCGTGTTCTGCGAGCCGCCGCCGACGATGTGGATCTCGCGCACCGGCCGCCCCGACAGCTCGGCAGCCTCGTGCGCCGTGCGCGCGAAACAGGCCGCCAGGCTCTCGACGACGAGCCGCACCACGTGGGCGGGCTCGGGGTCGGCGGGAAGATCGGCATGCTGGCGCAGGCGTTCGAGCATCGAACCGGGCGCGATGAACACGGGGTCGGTGGGGTCGAACAGCGCTGCAGGCCTCGGCAGATCGGCGGCACGCCCCAGCAGCTCGGATGATCGAGGGCCCGACCCCGGCAGCGGTTCGCCCAGCTCGGCGAGGCACCGGTTCAGAATCCACATGCCCGCGAGGATGCGCAGGAAGCGGTTGCGATCGTCGATGCCGCCCTCGTTGGTGAAACCGGCCCGCATGGCGGCGCGCGTGATGACGGGCGCGGGAGTTTCGACGCCCACCAGGCTCCAGGTTCCGAGCGAGATGTAGGCCACGTCGTCGCGTGTGCTCGGCAGGGCGGCGATGGCGGATGCCGTGTCGTGCGAGGCCACCGCGACGACCCGGGTGGCCGCGTCGATTCCGGTTTTCGCCGACACCTCGCGGCGCAGCGACCCCAGCACCGTGCCGGCCGGGACGATGTCGGCGAAGAGGCCGCGCGGCAGGCGCAACGTCTCGATGAGCGCGTCATCCCACTCGCCCGTGCGCACCTCGACGAGGCCTGTCGTCGTGGCGTTGGTGCGCTCGGTCACCGCGATGCCCGACAGGCGGTGCGCGAAGTAGTCGGGCAGCATGAGCATGCCGTCGGCACGCTCCAGGGCCCCCCGGTCGCGATCGGCCACGAGCTGGTAGCGCGTCATGATCGGCAGGGATGATTGGCCCGTGCGCTCATAGAGCGGCCACGTGCCGACCGTTTCGTGCACCTCGCGCATGGCGTCGAGCGTGCGCGGTTCGCGCTGGTGGAAGGGTTGCTCGAGCAGCTGCCCGCCCGCCATCAGGGCGTAGTCGGTCGACCAGCTGTCGACGGCGAGGGCGTGGAATGCTCCGAACCGCTGCTGCAGCAGGCACGTGGCGCGCGTGGCACGCTCGAAGAGCTCGTCGGCGTTCCACCGCAGCCCGCCGCCCCACGTCATCGGCACGTTCTCGAAGCGCTCGAGGCCCTCGATGCGGATGCCGTCGGCATCGACCACACCGGCCACCACGCGCCCGCTCGAACCGCCGAAGTCGACGGCGGCGAGCCGCACGGGAGAGCCCGGCCGGGCGAACGATGCCATGCACAAATCGTAGTGCGTGACCGCCTACACGACCGTGTAGCCTCCGTCGATGCGGAAGCTCTGGCCCACGACGTAGGCCGACCGCTCGCTCACCAGATAGACCACCAGATCGCCCAGTTCGTGCGGCTCGCCCATCCTCCCGGCCGGGATCTTCGACACCCAGGTGGCCGCCATCTCGGGGTTCTCGGCCACGAAGTCGCGCGTCATATCGCTCGCGAAGTAGCCCGGGGCGATGGCGTTGACACGGATGCCGAGGGGAAGCCACTCGATAGCCGCCGACGCCGTGAACATCGAGACCGCCGCCTTCGAGGTGTTGTAGGCCGCCTGCGTCTGGGGGATGTTGACGGCGAAGGCCGACATCGACGACACGTTCACGATGGTGGCCTCGCCGCCGCTCTCCTCGTCGCGCGCCGCCAGGTAGCGCGCCGCGAAGATGCGCGAGGTGAGGAAGGTTCCGGTGACGTTGACGCCGAAGAGGCGATCCCAGTCGGCCGTGCTCGTCTCGAGCAGAGGGGAACCGAGGGTCATCCCCGCCGAGTTCACGAGCACGTCGGCGGGGCGCAATTCCCGTTCGATCGTGTCGAACGCGGCACCGACAGACTGCTCGTCGGTCACGTCCATCACGAGTCCGAGCGTGCGCACACCGGTCTTCTCGGCGAGCCTGCGGGCCGAATCGGCCACGTTCTCGAGCCGGTCGAGCAGCACGACATCCGCGCCGTCGTGGGCCAACGCCTCGGCCATGGCATAGCCGAGACCACGCGCTCCCCCGGTGACCACGGCCGTTCGTCCCGCCAGCGCGGGCTCCATCATCTTTGACATGGCTTCACTATATGGATTCCGCTCACGTGATTTTAGGCATCGCTCGTTTGAGCGCATGGTCAGGTGGAAGCGCCGCCCTCCACCCCACCCCTCCGCCGGCCCGCTTGCACCTTTCGGATGAGGTCTGAGAGTGCGACCGTTCGGACGTCGAGCGGGCGGCGGCGTCTTCCTAGTGTCGATAACGACCGCACTCCTCGACATCCGTTCCTCGGAAAGGACCCGCGCATGACCATCATCGAACGCCCCACCCCGAACCCGCCGGGCGGTATCGCCGGGCTCATCCGGCGGCATCCGCTCGTGTCGTTCTTCGTGCTCGCGCTGGGGCTCAGCTGGATCGCCTGGACGCCCTGGATTCTGTCGAACAACGGGCTCGGCGTGCTCGACTTCTCGTTCCCCAGCATCCTCGGCACCACGCAGTTCACGGGCATGCTGTTCGGTGCCTACCTGGGGCCGCTCGGCGCCGCCTTTATCGTCACCTCGATCACGGGTGGGCGCGCCGGGCTGCGCGTGTGGGTCGGCCGGCTGCTGCGCTGGCGTGTGGCACCACGGTGGTACCTGGTCGCGCTGTTCGCCGTGCCCGCCGCCGTTCTTTTGCTCGGAACCCTCGCCTCGGGCGGGCAGGTGCACGCACCGAGCCTCCTCGCCGTCGGCCTCTACGTGCCCGCGCTGCTGCTGCAGATGCTCACGACGGGCCTCGCCGAGGAGCCGGGCTGGCGCGACTTCGCGTTGCCGCCCCTGCAGGAGCGTTTCGGGCCGCTCGGGGCCGCCGCCATCCTCGGACCGCTGTGGGGCCTGTGGCACGTGCCGCTGTTCTTCACCGAATGGGGTTCGTGGCCCGCCGTCACCTGGCTCAACGTCGTCGAGTTCGTCGCGTTCAGCGCCCTCTTCAACATCGTGATCATGTGGCTGTTCAACCGGTCGGGGCAGAGCCTGCCCATCGTCATGCTCTTCCACGTGAGCCTCAACAACACGGTCTCGGTGTTCTGGGCCGAGATGTTCCCCACCGTGGGCGGTGACCAGCTGCAACACGTGCTGCTCGCCGGTGCGGCCGTGGCGGCGACCGTCACGATCATCCTCACCCGCGGCCGCCTGGGCCTGCCCCGCACGACGCCGGCCTTCGGACACGCGCCCGTCGAATCCGAGAAGATAGCGGTATGAGCCCCTCGCCGCGTCGACCGAGCGTCACGGATGTCCTCGTGGCGCTCGGCACGGGCGTTGCAACGGTTGCCGCCGTCGCGGCCGCACCCGAGCTGCTCGAGCCCGACCATCTCATCGTCGTCGACCCGGTCTCATGGTGGGTGACTGGTGGGGCCCTCGTCCTGCAGGCCGTTGCACTGTGCTTCGCTCGCCCCTCCCCGCGGTCGGTGCTTCTCGTGACGGCAGCCCTCGCCCTGCTCGTCGGAGTCTTCACGCCGACGGGAATCGCCAACATCACCGACGCTGCCGTGCTCATCGCGGTTCTGCGTGCCGCGCTCCTCGTGCCGGCCCGCGAACTGCGCGTGCTGTTGCCGATCGCAGCCCTCTGCGTCGCCGTCGGGCAGGCCGGCGACATCGTGGGCTCGAGTTCGGTGCCCCTGCCCACTGTGATCGGCGCCGCCATTCTGCAGGCCATCGCGATCGTCGGGCTGCCCTCCGTCGGTGTGCTCGCGGTCACGGCGCGCCGCGACGCCCAGCGCGCCCGCACCGGCGAGTCCGAAGCCATCCGGCGGGAACGCGACGCCCTCGTGCAAGCCGCCGTGGCCCAGGAACGCACCGGCATGGCCCGCGAGTTGCACGACATCGCCGCCCACCACGTGTCGAGCATCGCGCTCATGTCGGCGGCCATCGAGCGCCAGATCGACACCGACCCCGCACTCGCGAAGCAGCAGGTGAGGCAGGTGCGCGAGCAGAGCCGTGTGCTGCTCGACGACCTGCGCCGCCTCGTGGGCCTGCTGCGCCGGGATGCCGACGCCCCCGACGCCATCGAAACCCTCGAGACCATCCCGGCCCTCGTCGACACCGCCCGCGCGACCGGCCGCGAGGTCGACCTGCGCGTCTCGGGCGGCGGCGGCGACATCGGCCCGCTCGCGCAACTGGTCGCGTATCGCATGGTGCAAGAGGCGCTGGCCAACGCAGGCCGTCACGCCCCGGATGCCGCGTGCACGGTGATGCTCGACGGCAGCGCCTCCGACCGATTCGTCGCCATCGTGCGCAACACCCCGCCCGCCTCGCCGGCCGCGCCCAGCCGCGAGGGCTTCGGCCTGCTCGGCATGCGCGAGCGAGCGGCCCTCGTCGGCGGCACCCTCGACGCCGGTGCCGACCCCGACGGCGGCTGGACCGTGCGCCTCACCCTGCCGTCGGAGGCGCCGGTGCCACCGGAATCCTCTGTGCCACCGGAATCGTCTGTGCCGTCTGAGCTGCCTGTGCCGCCGGCCGACTCCCGAAAGGACCCCGCATGATCCGAGTGCTCGTCGCCGACGACCAACCGTTGGCCCGCGCCGGGCTCGCCGCGCTGCTCTCCGCCGAACCCGATATCGACGTCGTCGCCACGGCGGCGGACGGCGACGAGGCCCTGGCGCTCGCGCTCGAGCTACGCCCCGACGTGGCGTGCCTCGACATCCGGATGCCGGGCCAGACGGGCATCGACGTCACACGCTCACTCACGGCCCTCACCGCCGACCATCCGGTGCCCGTGCTGATTCTGACGACCTTCGACATCGACGACTACGTGTTCAACGCACTGGAGGCCGGGGCATCCGGTTTTCTGCTGAAGGATGCCGAACCCGACGAGATCATCCGCGCCGTGCGGCACGTGGCCGCGGGCAACGGCACCCTCGACCTGGCCGTGACGCGGCGCGTGCTGCAGGAGTTCACGCGGCGCCGCACCCTGCAGGCCGTGTCGACGACCAGCGAGGCAGCCAGCCAGCTCACCCCGCGCGAACGAGAGATTCTGCAACTCCTGGCGCAGGGCATGTCGAACGACGAGATCGCGGCGGCGCTCGTCGTCGAGGTCACGACCGTGAAGTCGCATCTGGCCCGCATCCTGCCGAAGTTGGGCGTGCGCTCGCGTTTGCAGGCGGTTGTGTGGGCGTATCAGAACAAGGTCGTGCTGCCGAAGTAGTGCGCGGGGTCTGACCGGGCCCCGCGGCTCGGCGACGTCACTCCGACAGCTGGCCCTCTCGAGCTCCTGTTCGGAGCGCGTCGAGGTTGAGCGAAATCCAGGCCGCGACGCGCTCGCGATGCGGTTCGACCCAGTCGCCCTCATAGGCGCGCGGCACCGTCTCGATGAACATGATGAGGCCCAGGTAGATCGACCAGAGGCGGGCGCGGGCGACGGCCGCGGCGTCGGGGAGAAGAGAATCGCCCGCCGTCTGCTCGTAGGCGCTCAAGAACGCGGCGTTCTCGGCCGCCCAGGTTTCGACGTCCTCGAAGAGCGCGACGGAGGCGAGGTCGGCGGTGGGGTCGGCGACGAGCGCGCGCTCGGCGTCGATGACAGTGGCAAAGTGGCCGCCCGAGACGAGCAGATTGCCCGGCCAGAGGTCGAAATGCACGAGGGTCGGCTGTGGCACATCGTCGAAGGCGTCCGAGAAGGTGGCGAGCTCGTCCTTCATGTCGAGGGCATCGGATGACTCGCCGTCCGAGTCCCCTCGCGAGGGAGCGTTGAAGCGACCGAGGTCGACCTGCCAGCGCTCGGCGTCGGCGACGAGATTGCGGATGAGCGCGCCGAAAGTTTCGCGCAGGCTCGACGACCTGGTCGCCGAGCGGAACGGATAACCGAACAGGACAAGTTCCTCATGTGGGCAGGCTGCGGATGCGCCGGCCCGATGCAGGCGCGCGAGAAGAGTCCCGTGTTCGGCGGGGGTCGGTTTCTCCGAAGCATCCTCAACTTCGCTGAGGGGATGGCCCCGTTCGTGCGAGAGAACGAGGGCGACGACATCCCGGTTTCGCGCCTCCACGTGCGGCGCTGCGGCCGGGTTGGTAGCTGGGCTCTCGGTCGACTCGGTCGGAACGATTGCGGCACTCGTGTCGGTGCGCGGGCTCGTATGGCTCGCGGCGTGCTCACGATGAAGGACTCGCGGCACCGGGAGGCCCGCCGCCCCGAAGACGTCGAGCGCGAGGGCCTCCGTGGCGAGAAGCTCGCGCTCGTAGGTCAAGGCCGTCGCGTCATCGGGGGCGCGCTTCGTCACGACCGAACGCGCCGACCCGGTCTCGGCCGCCGCCAACCAGACGCGTTCGACGGCGTTCGCCGTGCCCGCGCCGAGTGATTCGCGCCGAGCGACCCCGCCGTGCGTCGCCAACCAGTGCTCGACCGTTGTTTCGCCTGCGACCATGCCGCCACACTAACCGACGGCCTCACACCGCCGGTCCGGCCGAAGGGAGCGCGGGCGCCGGCGCGCGCTCGCGAAAACATCCGCCGGTACTCTTGAGGGCGTCTCGTTTTGTACGGATGCCCGAAAGGCCCTGGCATGTCCCTCGATCGTCCCGCTGGCGCATCCCCCTGGCGCGTGAGCGCCTTGCCGAAACCGCTCGACACGACCGCGCTGACCGCGCCGCTCCCGCGGCAGGAACGCACGCAGCGCTGGCGCGAACTCGTCGCCGACCAGCCCAAGATGCGCGACACCATCGGCCGCATGCGCCGACTCACGGCCACGATCGGTGCGCTGGGCGGCCTCGCCGGCGTGCCCCTGATGGGACTCATCGCCATCCTGGCATTCGGTGACGGCGACGAGGAGGGCGTGCGGATCGCCATCGGACTCGGGTCGATGGTCGTCATGACGGCTCTGCTCGCCGTCGTCTTGGTGCGTGTGGCCGTGCGGGTCTGGGCGCGCCGCACGATGCGACGGACGCACATTCGCCTGGCGAACTTCGCCGAAGCCAACGGGTTCGATTACCTCGCCGGCCCCGTGGCCGCACAGCGGGGGATGCCGTGGCGGCGACGCGGTTCGCTCAACCTCCACCGCGTGCTGCGCAGCCGTGAGGAGCGCGGCATCGAGATCGCCGACTACGAGATCCAGGGCAACTCGCAAAACCTGGCGGCGCAATTCGGCGGCTTCTGCGCGCTCCGGCTTCCCAAACCACTGCCCCACATCATGCTGCGCGCGCAGGGCGGCCGGCGCCCGGGTATGAGCTCGGCCGGTGCCCCGCGCGACATGCAGCACCTCAGCCTCGAGGGCGACTTCGACCGCCACTTCGCGCTGTTCTGCCCGCAGGGTTACGAGGCGGATGCCCTCTACCTCTTCACCCCCGACGTGATGGCGCGTCTCATCGACCACGTCCGTGACCTCGACGTCGAGATCGTCGACGACTGGATGATCCTCTCGACGCCTCGCGACCTCGTCACGACCGACCCCGCCGACTGGGCCGCCATCGCCGCGGCCGTCGACGCCGTCGACGACCGGGTCGAGCGCTGGGCCGCCTGGCGCGAGACCCGCCCCGTCTCGGAGGCCGACGCGATAGCGGCCCGCGCGGTCGCCACTCCGGGCCGCCGTCTCAAAACGAGGCCCAGCGTCGACAACATCCTCATCTCCTGCTCTCTCGGCCTCTTCGCCGTTTGCCTCGTCGTGGCGTTCTGGCGCTAGCCGCCGAGGATCAGCTGGAGTGGAGCTCGACCCGCTGAGTCTTTGCCGCCCAGCCTGCCGCCGAAGCGCGCAGGCTGTGGAACCTGCTCGCGGTGTGTCATTCTGTGGGGGATCACACGAACGGTCCCGACCGTCGACACCGCGCCCCGCGCATCCGCTGCAGAGGAAGAACATGGCCACCACCGGAACGCTCGGCGCCGAAGAACGTCGGGCCCACCTGACGGCGATCCTCGAACGCGACGGGCAGATCCGGCTGGAGGCCGCGGCATCCGAGTTGGATGTCTCGGCCATGACGGTCAGGCGCGACCTCGCCGACCTCGAGGCCCTGGGGCTCCTGCGCCGCGTGCGGGGAGGCGCGATCCCGACGCTGCAGCCGCGCACCTTCCGTGAGCGCACCGCCACGGGCGCCCGTGAGAAGGCGCTCATCGTCGAGAAGGCCCGCACGCTGCTGCCGAGCGATGGCGCTCTTGCCATCGACGCCTCCACCACGGCGGGCGGCATGGGGCGACGGCTCGAGAGCGGGCCGCTCACGGTGGCGACAAACTCTTATGACAACTTCCTCACGGCGCGGCAGAACCCGGATGTCACGGCGATACTCGTCGGCGGCACGGCCGAGGTGCGCACCGACAGCTTCGTCGGGCCCATCGCCTGTCAGGCCGCGGCATCCGTTCTCTATCGCCGGTTCTTCCTCTCGTCGGCTGCGGTCGACCCCGAGCTCGGAACCTCGGAGGTCACCCTCGAAGAGGCGCAGGTGAAGCAGGCCTTCGCCCGGGCCAGCGACGAGACCGTGCTGCTCGTCGCATCGTCGAAGCTCGGGCAGCGCGCCCTGGCGGTGGGCTTCGGGCTCGACGACATCGACCTGCTCGTCACCGAACTCGACCCCTCCGACCCGCTGCTCGACCCCTACCGCGGACGCGTCGAACTGCTGTGAACCCGGCGCCGACCACGAGCGCGTCGAACTGCCGTGTAACGCCCCAGGGTCAGGCTCGCCGCGCCATAATGGCCCCATGCACCTGACCACCTCGACCACGGGCTCCGGCCCCCGCCACGTCGCCCTCGTGCACGGCCTCGGCGGCAACGGCGCCACATGGGCGCCCTTCATCGAGCGGATGACCGCGACCGGTCAGTACACCGTGACCACCGTCGACCTGCGCGGTCATGGCAGCAGCGATCGCGCCTCCAGCTATGCGCTCGACGAGCTCGCCGACGACCTGGTCGAGAACCTTCCGCACGGCCTCGACAGCGTGGTGGGGCATTCGCTCGGCGGCTCGGTGCTCGTGCGCGCCGTCGGCCGGCTCGCCCCCGCGCGGGCCATCTACCTCGACCCCGGTTTTCACCTGACGCTGCCGACGACCGGCCTGCGCGGTCGCCTCTTCTGGGCCGCGCCGCTCGTGACGCTCGGCTTCGCGCAGCTGCGCCAGGCGCGCAAAAGCGCCGCCGCGAAGGCCCTCTACCCGCCCGCCGTGCGCGAATCGATCGCCCGGGCTCAGCGCGAATTCGACGGCAGCATGGCCATCGGCGTGTTCCGGGATGTCGCGTTCCACCCCATCGCGCCCGCCCCACCCGAGGTTCCCTCGACGATCGTCTTGTCGGATGACTCCCCCGCCGTGCTGCCCGACACGCTCGCCGCCGAGCTCGAAGGCCTGGGCTGGGACATCCGCCGCCTGCCCCGCGTGCACCACGACATGCAGCTCGAAAACCCGGATGGCACGTTCCACATGATCGAGGACGTGCTCTGATCCGAGCCGCCCGGACGGCTTCGACCGCGGGCCCGCGCGCGACCTCGGCTACCCTGGGCAGATGGACACCAACGCTCTCCGGCACTTTCTCGCGGTCGCCGACGAGGGCGACTGGTCACGCGCCGCCAACGCCGAACACGTTTCGCGCGCCACCATCCAGGCCTCCGTCGCCGCCCTCGAGGCCGAACTCGACGAAAAACTCGTCATCGAGGACGAGGACGGCGCCCTGACGCTCACCGCACCCGCGCTCGCGTTCCGCGGCCCGGCCCGCGCCCGCGTCGCCGCAGCACCCGCGCCCGCCCCCAAGGCCGGCGGCAAAGCCAAGGCCTCGAAGGGCCGCGGCCGCGCCCCCATCGTCAAGGGTCAGCCCAAGCCCTACCCCAAGCGCCAGGGCCGCTAGCCCCCGGGGAGGGTCGCCGCGGATCGCCTCATGTGTCCACGGCTCATTCGATGTGCCGGATGCGCCTGAACGCCACACAGGGTTGCCTACATCGTGAGTTCGTGCTCATAATGTAGGAGCCGGTTCGTTGCAGCACCGTTGCTGCGCGCCACCCAGCCGGCCCACCTGATTGGACGACGATGACGTCAGACATTCTCACTATCGTGTACACGGCCGTCGCCATCCTCGGCGTCGTGATCCTCATCACGCGCTTTCGGTTGAACCCCGCCGTCGCCCTCGTGGTCGGCGCCCTCTTCCTCGGCCTCGTGATCGGGCTCGGACCCGAGAAGACCATCAGCACCATCACCGAGGGTTTCGGCTCGATCATGGCGGAGGTCGGGCTGCTCATCGCGTTCGGCGTGCTGCTCGGTTCGATGCTGAGCGAGATGCAGGCCATCCAACGGCTCGTCTCGCACCTGCTGCGCCTCTTCGGCCCGAAGGGCCTGCCCTATGCGCTGGGCCTCACGATCGGCACCGTGCTGCAATCGATCTTCCTCGACGTTTTGCTCGTCATCTCGGCCCCGCTCGCGCGCAAGATGGCGCCCCTCATCGGCCGCTTCGGCACGGCCCGCATCGCGACGGCCATGGCGATCAGCCTGGAATGCGGCATCGTGCTCATGGTTCCGGGTGTTGCGGCTCTCGCCCTCGCCGGCGTGCTGGGCGTGCCCCTCGGCATGATGCTGCTCTTCGGTTTCATCGTCGTCGTGCCCACCATCGTCATCTCGATCTTCATCATGTCGTGGCTGTTCCGCCTGGGCTTTTGGAAGCCCGAGAAAGACGAGACGCCGGTCGGCGAGGATGACGCGACCGACGCGATTGACGCCACCGACGCATCCCCGTCCTCCAGCCCCGCCCTTTCTCCCACGCGCGCCCTGTCGACGGAGGACCGCCGCAGTTCTGTCGGTGGCGTCCCCCGCGGCGTCGCCGTCGCCCAGCGCACGCAGGCCCGCACCGAGCCCCGGCTCGTGATCCTCTTCGCGCCCCTGCTGCTCTGCCTGGCGCTCATCGCCACGGGCGCCATCTTGCAGATCGCCGAGATCGAGATCCCGGTGCTGCAGCTCGTCACCAACCCCGTCTTCGCGCTCCTCCTCGCCGTGCTCGGCACGAGCCTGGTCGGCCGCCTCACCATCGGGCAGCCGCGCGTGGAGAAGGCCGTCGTCGCCGGATTCCGGGAGAGCGGACAGATCCTCATCCTTACGGGCGTGGGCGGCTCGCTCGCCGCGACTGTTGCCGCAACGGGTCTGGGCGACATCCTGGGTCAGGCCTTCGGGGCCGGCGGCTTCGCCCCGCTGCTCGTCGTCTGGGGAATCGCCGCCATCCTGCACGTGGCCGTCGGTTCGGTGACAATCTCGGCGATCACGGCGGCGGGCATTCTGGCCCCGATCGCGCCGATCATCGGGCTCGATCCCATCCTGATCGCCCTCGCCGCGGGCGCCGGTTCGCTCTTCGCCGTGCACGTCACGAGCAACACGTTCTGGTTGCTGCAATCGCTGCTCGGCCAGACCACCCGAGGAACCCTCAAGACCTGCACCGTGGGCGTCTCGGTCGCCTCCGTCGTCGCCCTCGGTATGACCCTCATCCTCAGCATCTTCCTGTGAGCTGCACGAACCTCCCCGACCCAGAAAGGCCGGCCATGACCCCCACCCCCCTCGCACCGCTCGCCGGCGTGCGCGTCCTCGAACTGGGCAACTTCATCGCCGCCCCCACGGCCGGTCGCATGCTGGCCGACTTCGGCGCCGAGGTGATCAAGGTCGAGCGGCCGGGCTCGGGCGACGAGCTGCGCAATTGGCGGCTGCATCCCGGGTCGACGACCTCGCTGCTCTTCCACACCATCAACCGCAACAAGCAGTCGATCACGCTCGACCTGCGCACCGACGAGGGCCGGGATGTCGTGCTCGCCCTCGCCGCCGAGTGCGATGTCGTGCTCGAGAACTTTCGCCCGGGCACCCTCGAGCGCTGGGGAATCGGCCCCGACGAGCTCAACGCGGTCAACCCGGACATCGTGATCGGACGCATCTCGGCGTTCGGGCAGACCGGCCCCCTCTCGGCCCGCCCCGGTTTCGCGGCCGTCGCCGAGGCCATGAGCGGTTTTCGCAACCTGGTCGGCGACCCCGATCGCCCGCCCGTGCGCGTCGGCATCTCGATCGGCGACTCGATCGCCGGCCTCTATGCGGCCTACGGCGTCATGATGTCGCTCTTCCAGCGGCAGACGCGCGCCGCGGCGGGCCTCGAACCCGCGCCGCTCGTGGAACGCGTCGTCGACGTCGCCCTCAACGAGGCCATGTTCTCGATGATGGAATCCCTCGTGCCCGACTACCAGGCGCACGGCATCGAACGCGAACGGGTCGGCGGCCGCATGGAGGGCATCGCCCCCACCAACGCCTATGTCTGCGCCGACGGCGCAAGCGTCGTCATCGCGGGCAACGGCGACTCGATCTTCGTGCGCTTCATGCAGATCATCGGCCGGGATGACCTGGCCGCCGACCCCGACCTCGCCACCAACAGCCTGCGCTGGCACCGCCGCGAAGAGCTCGACGCGGCCATCGGGGCCTGGACCGCCACCCTGCCGGCCGACGAGGTGCTGAGCATCCTCGACGAGAGCGGCGTGCCCTCCGGCCCCATCTATACGGCCGCCGACCTCAGCACGAGCCCGCAATACGCGGCGCGCAACATGATCCAGAAGTTCGACGTCGAGGCGGGCGACGAGATCGCTCGGGATGTCGGATTCCCCGGCATCGTGCCCGTGCTCGGCTCGGCCTCCCTCCCCATCCGCACGCTCGCCCCCACTCTCGGACAGCACACGGACGAGGTCCTGCGCCGCTACGACATCCGGCCGCCCGCGACAGCCCCCGGCCCCGGCAGCGCATCCGCATCCGCATCCGCATCCGCCAACTCGACCTCGACCGCGACCTCAACCCCCGCAACGGAAGGCAACTGATGACCGAGACAACCCTCAGCAGCGTCGCAAGCCGAGCCCGCCTGCGCGATGTGACGTTGCGCGACGGCCTGCAGCTGACGGGCAAGATGCTGCCCACCGAGCAGAAGGTCGCGCTGGCCCGGGCACTCTTCGCCGCCGGGGTTCCCGATGTCGAGATCGGCTCGATGGCCCGCGGCGACCTCGTGCCGCCCATGGCCAACACGCTCGAGGTGATCGAAGCGCTCACGCCCGAGGAGCTCGAACACAGCTGGGTGTGGGTGGCCACACCGCGCCACATCGAGCGGGCCCGCGAGGCCGGTGCGCGCAACTTCCAGTACTGCTTCTCGGCGTCCGATAGTCACAACCAGGCGAACATCGGCCGGTCCACCGACGCGAGTCTCGAGGCCATGCCCGCGGCCGTCGCACTGACCGAGGAGGTGGGGGGTCGCATCCAGCTGTGTATCGCCACGTCGTTCACGTGCCCGTTCGAGGGCGACGTCGACCCCGACCGCGTGATCGCCATCGCGAACGACGAGCGGGCGACCGGCGCCTCGGACATCGTCATCTGCGACACACTCGGCCAGGCCCACCCCGGCCAGGTCTCGTCGCTGATCAGGCGCGTCGTGACCGAGACCCCGACGCGCGAGATCGTCTTCCACGGTCACGACACGTGGGGCGCCGGCGTGGTCAACGCCCTCGCGGCGGTCGAGGCGGGTGCGGCCGTGATCGACGGCGCACTCGGTGGTCTCGGCGGATGCCCCTTCGCCCCGGGTGCGAGCGGAAACACCGCGACCGAGGACCTGCTCTTCGCCCTGCGCCCCGACTGGCTCGACCCGAACCGCTTCGCGCAACTCGTCGCCGAATCGGAGCGCCTGCTCACCGACCTGGGCGAGCCCAACCGCTCGAAGGCACGTCAGGGCGCCCGCTCGAACGCGGCCGCTTTCCCGTGGATCGTGGCAACGACAGGCTAGCCACTTAACGCAGTCCTACATCACATATCCATCACGGATTACGGAGCGCACCCGCCTGCTCTTCAACGCCTGTCGATCACCACTACAGTGTGGAGGGATGCGAAGACTCTGAGGAGAATTCGCTCTGTGGCGCTGGCCTCCAAGACATTGGGGTTCGGGGGCGTCTACGAGCGGTGGGGTGTTCCCGGGAAGGCGTGCCCCGCCGCTCTACTCACTCGCGTCAGAGCGAGGTGAACTGCGCGACCGTGTCCCATGCGAGCTTGACGATCAGCAGCGACAACACGACGAGGAAGACCCGGCGCACAAAGCCACTTCCGTTGCGGGTGGCCATCCGGGCACCGATGAAGCCGCCCGCCATGTTCAGCGCGGCCATCGCGATGCCGAGGGCCAGCAAGATCTCTCCGTGCGTTCCATAGACCGCGAGGGCGGCGAGATTCGTGGTCAGGTTGGCGATCTTGGCGTTGACGCTGGCCTGCAGAAAGCCATAGCCGAGCACGGCGACGAGCAGGATGACGAAGAACGACCCCGTGCCCGGTCCGAGCAGCCCGTCATAGAACCCGACCAGCATGCCGATCGCCGCGGAACGCCACGCGATGGACGCGACGGCCGTGTGTTTGGGCTCGTGATGCAAGCCCATCTTCGGTTTCAGCAGCGTATAGATGGCGACGGCGACCACGGCCACGAGCACCACGGGCGTCAACACCTCGCGCGGCACGAAGCGCGACAGGGATGCCCCCACCGCCGACCCGGCAAACGCGCCGACGATCAGCGGAATCAGAAGCGGCAGCTGCACGCGCACTCGCCGCAGATACACCCAGCTCGCCGACAGCGTTCCGAAGAACGACGAGAGCTTGTTGGTGCCGAGCACATACGGCGTCGGGATGTCTGCGGGCACGGCAATCACGAGGGCCGGCAGTTGAATCAACCCACCGCCCCCGACCACGGCATCCACCCACCCCGCGAGGCCGGCCGCGATCAGCAGAAAGGCGAGAGCCGCCGCTGAGACGGGAAGCCATTCGGCGAGCGCAGGACCATCGAACACGCTCTATTCTCTCCTGCTCGGGCGACCGCGGGGCACAGCGGCGACCGCAGGGACATCCCCCTCGGGCGTGGTCGCATCAGCGGAAATCACCCACCTGGCGGTCGAGCGGCACGGTGCGCTCGACCACTACATTGCCGGTGTGGGCGGTCGTGACGGTTTCGATCAGGACGATCTCCACCTCCTCCTCGGCGACGGGGTTGTGCTGCACTCCGCGCGGGACGACGTAGAACTGTCCGGGCGTGAGGACGACCTCGTGATCGTCGGGCAGCTGGATGCGGAGGCGGCCCGATACGACGAGGAACATTTCATCCTCGGCGTCGTGGGCGTGCCACACCAGTTCGCCCAGCAGCTTCGCGACCTTCACATATTGGTCGTTCACCCGGGCAACGACCCGCGGCGTCCAATGCGCCTCGACCTTGCTGAGTTCGGCGGCCACGTCGATCCCGGAGAGAGCAGTCATGCAGCCATTATGGCCGCCGACGCCCCGCCCGTGGACTAGCTCGGCGTGCGGCCGCCGAGCAGACGCGTGGCTTCGGTCGCCGCAGCCACCACAGCCGGGGCCCAGCCGTCGAGGCGGTCGGGGGTCATGCGGGCCGCGGGGCCGCTGAGGTTGATCGCCATGCGCACCTCGCCCCCGGGTTCGAAGATGGGCGCGGCGAGGCCGGCGAGGCCATCCACCCGCTCGTTGCGCGTGATGGCGAAACCGTGCTCGCGCGTCTCGTCGAGGGCTGCCGCAAGCGCGTCGACGTCGGTGACGGTCTGCGAGGCCAGCGACGGCAGGGGCCGAGAGAGGATGTCGGCACGCAGGTCGTCGTTCCACGCCAGCAGCACACGGCCGGCCGATCCGGCTCCGAGCGGCGCGACCTTGCCGACGTAGCTGTCCTGGCGCAGTTCGTGGTGCGTCTCTTCGATCGCGATGCACACGCGATAGTCGTCGGCCGAGCGGAACAAGGATGCCGTCTCCCCCGTCTCGTCGCGCAACCGACGCAGGATGGGCGCGATCTGGTCGATGACGCGCATGCCGCGCACGGCCGGGGCCGCCCAATACGCCATGCGCAGTCCCACGCGGAACCGGTCGTCGTCGCGGTCGAGGAAACCCTGCGACACGAGGTTGGTGACGAGCCGCTGCGTCGTCGAGCCGGGCAGCCCCGTCGACGCACGAATCTGCGCGAGCGTCAGCACGGGCGTCTCGAGCGAGAACGCATTCAGGATGTCGGTGATCTTGCCGAGAACGAGCAACGGCGCTGCGGCAGCCGATGCGCCCTCAGAATTCGTCATAGCTCGAATCTAGGCCATGGGTTTCGGTGCCGACGGGGACACGCCCCGCGCCCGGGCCGGCAGCAGGCGCGGCACGAGGCGCACGAGCACGACCATGGCGACGAGTTCGACGAGCGTCTGCGTGACCACGGCGAGCGGGGCGAGATCGAACGCGGCGGGAAGCGCCAGCGCCAGCGGAAGGACGACGAGCGAGTTGCGGGTGACCCCGCTGAACGTGAGGGCGCGGGCCGAGGGGACGTCGAGTGTGGCGAGACGGGCGGCCAGACATCCGAGCGGCACCATCACGACGACGAACGCCGCATAGAGCGGGATGAGTCCGGCAAGCCGACCCAGGTTGGCCGCAACCGGCCCGATCTGCGACACCACGACAACGAACAACGTGAGCATCATGAGCGGCACCATCGCCGCCTCGAAGACCCCAAGGATGCCGCGGGCGAACGACTGCCGCCAACTCCGTCGCCCCGATCCCGATCCCGATCCAGCGAGCCACTGCACGATGGCGGCGACGATCAGCGGCACCAGGATGAGCCACACGAACGCCTCGACGAACGGCCCCGGCTCGATCACCGACACCGCCGCGGGCCCCGCGAAGGCCAGCAGGTAGAGCGGCAGAAGCAACAACTGGGCCAGCATGAGCAGCGGCGCCGCGGCCAACAGGCGATCGGATGCCCCGCCCGCCAGCCCCGCGAACACGATCACGTAGTCCACACACGGCGTCAGCAACACGAGCAGCACCCCGACCAGCAGCGCATCATCCGCCGCGACGAACCGGCTGAGCCCGAACACGACCGCGGGCACGACCACGAAGTTCAGCACGCCGAGCACCGACACGAAGCGGATGTCGCGGGCGGCGCGCCCCAGCATCCGAAACGGCACGGCGAGGAAGGTCGCGAGAAGCAGCAGCGCGAGAACCGGCGTGACGAGGACATCCAGCGCGTGGGCGGCCGGCACGATCAGCCCGACCACCACCGCGGCGACGATCGCTGCAAGGTAGAGCAGCACCTGATGTCGCGAAAGCCAGAGGGTCACCCGTTCATCATCGCCCACGACGACGCAGGAGAAGCACGAACCCGCGCTGCTCGGCCCTGTCTTGTGCCGCTCGGTGCACGATCGCCGGGGTAACCCGCCATCGCTATCGCCGCCGTCATCGTCATCGCAACCACGACCGCAGTCGACGGTCGCAGTGTCGGCCATCGAGGGGTGGCGCGCCGTGGCTCCAAGGGCCGCTTCGAAAGCACGGCGTCAGGAGACGGTCGCAGCCTCGATGTCGAGCGGGCGGCCGGCGATGCGTTCGAGCAGGTCGTCGATGTGGTCGGCCGCGAAGATGCGGTCGGCCGTGATGAGCGCGAGGCCGACGACGCCGCCGAACTCGCCCAGGTGCGACACGGCGACGGTCAGGTTGCGCGTGGCAAGCGGCATCGAGCGCTGATAGACGCGCTCCCGCACGCCCGACAGCAGGATCTCGCCGCACTCGGACAGCTGCCCCGACACGACGATCGACTCGGGGTTGAGGATGCTGACGAGGTCGGCCACGGCGTCGCCCAAAACCCGCCCGGCGCGGCGCATGAGGCGCACGGCCTCGAGGTTGCCCTGTTTGACGAGCGACACGACGCCCGCCACATCGTCGACCTCGACCCCCGCGGCGTGCAGGTCGCGGATGAGCGCCCACCCGCCCGCATACGCCTCGACGCAGCCCACGTTGCCGCAGCGGCACGGCAGCTGCTCGGAGGACTCGGCGATGGCCGCGCGCGTGTGACCGATATCGCCGGCCGCGCCCTCGCTGCCGCGGATGATCTGGCCGTTGAAGACGAGGCCCGAGCCGATGCCCGTGCCCACCTTCAGGCTGATGAGGTTGTCGTGGTGGTGCGGGCGCGCCTCGGCCACCGCACGCGAGTTGGCGTCGTTCTCGACGATGACGGGCACGCCGTAGCCCGAGAACCAGCCCGCGATATCGAAACCGTCCCAGCCCGTCATGATGGGCGGGTTGACGACGCGCCCGGCGGCGAATTCGACGGGTCCCGGCACGGCGATGCCGACGCCCCAGACCTCGGCGGGCGCATGGGTGGCCGGGTCGATCAGCAGGTCGGCGAGCGCCGCGTCGACCTCGCCGAGCACGCGCTCGGGGCCGTCCCACACGTTCACGGTGACGCGCGCGTGCCGCAGCGGTTCGCCCGCCAGATCGCAGACGGCGACGACGAGACCCGTGGCCCCGATATCCGCCGTGGCAATGACGGCGCGGTCGCGATTGAGCACGAAGCGGCTGGATGGTCGACCCCCCGTGGACTCGCCGCCCTCGATGGCCGAGATCAGCCCGGCTTCGTGCAGGGCGCCCAGCCGGTGGTTGACGGTCGACCGCGACAACCCCGACGTCTCGATGACGTCGACCCGGCTGAGTTCACCGTGCTCGCGAAAGAGCGCCAGTATCTCGCCGATATGGGTTCGCATGTCTTTCACTTTACGCAGAGCTCCGTCGCTGTCCGTGGCCGTCTTTTCCCAGACTAACGGCAACATCGTTAAGTTGGGCAACTTTTGTGTTGCGAAAACTCAAAAGTGAGCGTAGTTTCTCTCAGGAAGGCACACAGTAGTGCTCCTATCCCCAAGGATGACAATGTTCAGCAAAGACGCAACATGGCTCAGGACCGCCCGCATCGCCGTCCCCCTCGGCGTAGCGGCGCTCGTGCTCACCGGCTGCTCGGGCGGCGGGGCCACCGGCGGCGACGGAACCTCTTCCAGCAACGTCGCGGCCGTGATCAAGGGCCTCGACAACCCCTTCTTCCAGTACATGGAAACCGGCATCAAGGACACCGCCAAGAGCGACGACGTCAGCGTGCAGGTGCAGGCGGCCGCCGACATCGGCGACACCACGGGCCAGGCCGACAAGCTCACGGCCCTCGTCGGACAAGACTTCGGCTGCTACATCGTGAACCCGATCTCGGGCACCAACCTCGTGCAGGCGCTCAGCCAGGTCTCCACCGCCGGCAAGACCATCGTCAACATCGACCAGCCCATCGACGCGGATGCCGCCAAGACCGCGAACCTCGACATCGCCACCTACATCGGCACCGACAACGAGGCCGCGGGCGGCAAGGCCGGCGACTTCGTGCTCGACCAGATCGAACCGGGCTCCGAGGTCGCCATCATCGGCGGCATCGCGGGAGACGTGACGAGCGCCGCACGCATCGACGGCTTCAAGGCCGCCGTCGGCAGCGACGTCGACGTCATCCAGGAAACGGCCGCCGACTGGAAGCGCGAGATGGCCCTCACGCAGGCCACCGACATCATCGCCGCCAACCCGAACGTCAAGGCGTTCTTCGCCGCGAACGACGACATGGGTCTCGGCACCGTCAAGGCCGTCGAGAATGCCGGTAAGACCGGTGAGATCACGGTCGTGAGCGTCGACGGCAACGAAGACGCGCTCGAGTCGGTCAAGGCCGGCGGGCTCTCGGCCACGGTCGCGCAGTACCCCTTCGCCGTCGGACAGCTCGGCGTGCAGGCCTGCGAGGTCGCGACATCCGGTGGCGACCTGCCGAAGAACATCGAGTCCCCCACGGCGCTCGTCACCTCGGCCGAGGCCGACCAGGCGCTCGACGCATTCCCGCAGCCGTTCGCACCCTTCGAGAACCCCCTCGAGGACCTGCTCAAGAAGTAACCGATCGCGTGTCGCGGGCCCTCCCCCGGCCCGCGACACGTGAGGCCGCCCGCCACGGGCTCACCGACTCATCGACATCGCCCGAGTTAGAACGGAACCCCCACTCCCCATGAGTACAACAACCGAAGCCCGACCCGGAAGGATGCAGGCGGTCGCCGCCCAGACCCGCCAGCTGAGCTTCTGGGCCGAGAACGCGGCACCGATCGGCCTCGTCGCCCTCGTGATCGTGTTCTCGATCCTGAGCCCCACCTTCCTCACCCTCGGCAACATCCGCGCCATGCTCGTGGCCGCCGCGATCCTCGTGATCCTCGCGATCGGTCAGGCCTTCGTCATCACGACGGGCGGCATCGACCTGTCTATCTCGGCCACCATGACGCTCGGCGCCATCGGGTTCGGCCTCGCGTTCAGCAACGGGCTCGGGTTCTGGGCGTCGGCGCTCGTCGCCATCCTCTCGGCCATGCTGATCGGCCTGATCAACGGGTTGCTGATCGCCAAGGGCAAGGTGACGGACTTCATCGCGACGCTGGGAACCCTGTCGGTCGCGACGGGCCTCGCGCTCATCATCTCGAACGGCAAGCCCATCAACGTGAACAGCCCCGAGCTGCTGACGCTCACGTCGGGCTCGCTCGGAATCTTCGGGTACCCGATCATCCTGGCCGCCATCGTGGCCGCGGTCGCCTGGTTCGTCATGTTCCGCACGCGCTTCGGTCTGCACGTGCAGGCCGTCGGCGGCAGCGAAGAGAGCGCCGTGGCCAACGGCATCAGCGCCACCAAGGTGCGCCTCGCCGTCTACCTGATCGCCGCGGGCCTGGCCGGTCTCGCCGCCCTGCTGCTCGTCGCACGCGTCGGTGCCGCCGAACCCGCCATCAACACGCAGTTCCTGCTCAACTCGATCGCGGCCGTCGTGCTCGGTGGTGTCAGCCTCACGGGTGGCAAGGCCAAGATCGTCGGACCCGTGATCGGCGCCCTGCTGCTCACGGCCCTCACCAACGGGTTGACGCTGCTCGGCGTCTCGCAGTTCTACCAGCCGCTCGCCGTCGGACTCGTCGTAGTTCTGGCCGCCCTACTCACGAGGTTCCAGAAGAAATGACCAACACTCAGCCTTCTCCGCACACGGGCACGACCCCGGCGGGCGATTTCATCCTCACCGCCACCGACATCAAGAAGTCGTTCGGCGGCGTGCATGCCCTGAAGGGCGCGTCGATGACCATGCGTCGCGGCGAGATCACGGCCCTGATCGGCGACAACGGCGCCGGCAAGAGCACCATGGTCCGGTCGCTATCGGGCATTCACAAACCCGACTCGGGCGAGATCACGCTCGACGGAAAGACCGTGTCGTTCGACAACCCGAATGCCGCCCGCAACCACGGCATCGAGACCGTTCAGCAGAACCTGGCGCTCGTCGAAGACCTCACGGTGTGGCAGAACTTCTTCCTCGGCCGCGAGAAGACGCACGGCTTCGGCCCGTTCCGCACGCTCGACCGCCGCGTCATGCGCTCGACCGCCGAGGGCATGCTGAAGGATCTGGCCGTCAACGTGCCGCCCGTCTCGAGCAAGGTGCGCCGCCTCTCGGGTGGTCAGCGCCAGGCCGTCGCCATCGCGCGCGCCGCCGGCTGGGGCTCGAAGATCGTCATCATGGACGAGCCGACCGCCGCCCTGGGTGTGCAAGAAACCGCGCGTGTCGAAGGTGTCATCAACACGCTGCGCGACTCGGGCGTGGCCGTGCTGCTCATCAGCCACAACTTCGACCAGGTCATGCGCCTCTCTGACCACATCTGGGTGATGCGCGCGGGCACGGCCGTGGCCGAGCGCCGCACGAGCGAGACGAACGGCGCCGAGCTCGTGGCGCTGATCACCGGCGCGAAGGCGTCCTGAGGTGATCGCGTTCTCGCGGCGGGCGGCGCAGCTCGACACCCCGTTGGGCGTGCACGCCGGAACGTTCGTCAACACGTGGACGCCCGAGGCCGCCCGATTCGCCATCGAGGGGGCTGCGGCATCCGGTTTCGATCTGATCGAGATCCCGCTGCCCGATGCCGATCAGCGTGATGGTTCCGCAACCGTGGCCCTGCTCGATGAGGCCGGGCTGGATGCTGTCGTCTCGCTGGCGCTCGACCCGTCGACCGATATCAACACGGATGATGCGGAGCTGTCGGCTCGGGGCGAGCGCAAGCTGCTGGACGCCGTCGACTTCGCCGCGTCGATCGGGGCGGGGTATGTCGGGGGCGTCACGTTCTCGGCCATGACGAAGTACAGCCACCCGGCGAGCGCCGCCTCCCGCGAGAACTCGCTCTCGGTGCTCACGCGCGTCGCCCAGCACGCCCGATCGCTCGGCGTGGTGATCGGCCTCGAATATGTGAACCGCTATGAGAGCAACCTGTTGAACACGGCCGCGCAGACGGCAGAGTTCATCCGCGCATTGAACGACCGTGGCGCCGACAACGTGCTGCTGCACATCGACACCTACCACGCGAACAACGAGGAAGTCTCGCAGGCCGCCGCCGTGCGCGATGCGGGACACCACCTCGGTTATCTGCACATCGCCGAGAACCACCGCGGCCTGCTGGGCACCGGCTCGATCGACTGGGCCGGCCTCTTCACAGCCCTGGCGGCCGCTGACTACCGAGGACCCCTCACCTTCGAGTCCTTCTCGGGGGCCGTCGTCTCGCCCGCCACGCGCGACGACATCGGCCTCTGGCGCAGCCTGTGGCACGACCCCGTCGAAGCCTCCGCCCACGCCAACGCTTTCCTGCGAGCCCAGCTCGCGATCCACTCACCGCAACTCACCTAAGGAACCCCATGTCGAACAACAAACTCGGAGTCCACGCCCTCGTCTTCTCGGGCGGCACCACACCGTCCGAGGTCGACCACATCATCGCCGAGACCAAGAAGGCCGGCTTCGACCTGCTCGAGCTGTCGCTGCACGACGCCGGCAACCTCGACGTTCCCGCCGCGCGCGCCGCCCTCGACGCCGCCGGCCTCGGCATCGTCTGCTCGCGCGGCCTCGCCTTCGACGCCGACGTCTCGAGCGACGACCCCGCCACCGTCAGCCGCGGCGCCGACCTGCTGCAGTACTCGCTGGGCGTCACGCACGACCTCGGCGGAACCCACTTCACCGGCGCCCTCTACAGCGCCCTCGGCAAATACGGTCACGCCCTCACGACGGCCGGCCGCGCCAACGTCGTCGCCACCCTCAAGGACCTCGCGGTCGAGGCGCAGGGACGCGGCATGACCCTCGGCCTCGAGATCTGCAACCGCTACGAGACCAACGTCATCAACACGGCCGCCGACGCCCTGCGCCTGGCCGACGACATCGGTCACGACAACGTGCTCATCCACCTCGACACCTACCACATGAACATCGAGGAGGACGATCTCGTGCGCCCCGTGCACCTCGTCGGCGACCGCCTCGGCTACGTGCACATCGGCGAGAACCACCGCGGCTACCTCGGCTCGGGTCACCTCGACTTCACGTCGTTCTTCCACGCCCTCGCCGACATCTCCTACGACGGCCCCATCACGTTCGAGTCGTTCTCCTCTGCCGTGGTCTCGCCCACGCTCTCGAACGACCTGGCGATCTGGCGTAACCTCTGGAACGACGGCCCCGCGCTGGCCGCCCACTCCCACGCCTACCTCACCAACATGCTCGAGGGGACCCGTGTCTAATCTCGTCTCAGACCACTCGGATGCGCCGAGCCCCGCAGAAGCCGACGAACGCTCGGATGCCGCGGCCGACGCTCTCGACGCCCTGGCCCGCCGCGCGCTCGCACTCGTTCCGGCGGGCGGCGGGCGGGCCGTCGTCGGCATCGCGGGCAGCCCGGGAGCGGGCAAGACCACGCTCGCGGTGCAGCTCGCGGCCCGGGTGAACGCAATCGTCGCTGCTGAGGCATCCTCGGCTTCCGGTTCATCCTCGGCTTCCGGGTCGTCCTCGGCATCTTCGTCGGCGTCGGCACCTGAGGCGGCATCATCGGCCCCGTCGCCCCACTTCGCCGCCCACCTGCCCATGGATGGCTACCACCTCGCCAATTCGACGCTCGACAGCCTCGGCCGCCGTGACCGCAAGGGCGCCATCGACACATTCGACGGCTGGGGTTTCGTCGCACTGCTGCGGCGCCTGCACGCCGAGACATCCCACACCGTCTATGCGCCGAGCTTCGACCGCACGGTCGAGGAGCCCATCGCCGGCGAGATCGCCGTGTTGCCCGACACCCGGCTCGTGATCGTCGAGGGCAACTACCTGCTCGTCGACGAGACGCCGTGGGCCGATGTGAAGGGCCTGCTCGCCGAGGCCTGGTTCTGCGAGACCACCGACGACGAGCGCGTGCGCCGTCTGGTCGACCGGCACGAGCGCCACGGCCGCACGCCCGAAGCCGCGAAAGCCTGGGCCGAATCGGTGGATGGCAAGAATGCGATCCTCATCGAATCGACCATGCCACGCGCCGATTTCGTCGTCTCGGGCGTCACCGCGGCGGTCCTCCCCCGCTGACGGTTCAGCCGACGGGGTCGGCGGCGCGGCGCTCCCGGAACGCCACCATGTTCATGCGGTTGCCACAGCGCACGCTGCAGAAGCGTTTCGACCCGTTGCGCGACAGGTCCACCAGCATGCCCTCGCAGTCGAAGGCGGCGCAGTGCCGCAGGCGGCTCGTCTCGTTCGACCGCACCACATCGATGAGCGCCATGGCGGCCTCGACGAGGAAGCGGTCGGCGAGCGGCGCCTCTTGCGAGGTGGCGTGCACGTGCCAGTCGATGCCGTCGTGACGTTCGAGCCGGGGCACGGCGTTGAGGCGGGCCAACAGTTCGTTGATGGGCACGATCATGTCGTCGCGGTCGAGCGTCCAGATCTCGCGCAGTCGGGCCCGCGCGGCGCGCATGGCGTCGAGCTCGGCGTCGTCGCGGTCGAACCGCCCCGAGAAGCCGGATTCGGCCATCAGGGTGCTCAACTGATCGCGCGTGGACAGCTCGTCGTCACCCGATCGGCTCGCACCGGCGACCGTGTTGAGGATGGCCGCATTGAACTCGAGAACGTCTTCTGTGTCAGGGGCAAAAAGCAATTTGACTCCTTATCTCTG
Organism: Okibacterium fritillariae; assembly: GCF_052783725.1. Lineage (NCBI taxonomy): Bacteria > Bacillati > Actinomycetota > Actinomycetes > Micrococcales > Microbacteriaceae > Okibacterium > Okibacterium fritillariae. The sequence continues at coordinate 587,261 of NZ_CP199917.1, read as the reverse complement.
ACGAGTCTAACGTCAGGAGCGTAAGAACATTCGCTCCTGACGAAACGAGCTCAGCGTGCACCGTCGACACCTCACCACCGGCCTCATCATCGCCGTGGTCGCCGCCGTCTCCTTCGGGGTGTCCGGCCCCTTCGTCAAACCGCTGCTGCAGGCCGGCTGGAGCCCCGTCGCCGCCGTCGCCCTGCGCGCCTTCATCGGCGGAATCCTGCTGGCCCCCGTGGCCCTCGTGATGCTGCGCGGCAACCTGCGGCCCCTGTGGCGCTCCCGCTGGCGCGTGCTCGGCATGGGCAGCGTGGGCGTCGCGGGGGCCCAGGTCTTCTACTTCTCGGCCGTGCAGCGCATTCCCGTCGGCACCGCCATCCTGCTCGAATACCTGGCGCCGTTGCTGCTCGTCGCCGTGGCCTGGGTCATGACGCGCCGTCGGCCGGCCGTGCCCGTGCTCATCGGCTCGGTCGTCGCCGCGGGCGGCCTCGTGCTCGTGGTCTCGCCGGCCGATGGCGGGCCCCTCGACGTCTTGGGCCTGCTCTTCGGCCTCGGCGCCATGGTGTGCTGCGCCGTCTACTTCGTCATCGCCGCGCAAGAGTCGGATGATCTGCCGCCCGTCGCCCTCGCCGCATCCGGTCTGCTCGTCGGCTCGCTTCTACTCACGCTGCTCGGGCTCACCGGACTCGTGCCCTTCACCGCCTCCGCCGCCGACGTCACGGTGCTCGGCAACGTGGTGCCCTGGTGGGTGCCCATGCTCGTGATCGGCGTCGTGGCCACCGCCGTGGCCTATGCCACGAGCATCACGGCGAGCGCCATGCTCGGCTCGCGGCTCGCCTCCTTCGCGGGCCTGCTCGAGGTGGCCGCGGCCGCCGCGTGGGCCTGGCTGCTCCTCGGCGAGCAGCTCTCGACCCTGCAACTGCTGGGCGGCGCGCTCATCGTGGCGGGCATCATCGCGGTGCGCTTCGACGCGCGCAGCGAGAGCCTCACGCTCGACGACGAATCGACGTCGAAGACCCCCACCCGCTCCGCTCAAGGACGCGCTGCCCGGGCCGACCGCCTAGGCGCGCCGACGACGCAGGGCGACGAGGCCGGCACCGAGCAACAGCGCCACCACGGCAACGGTCAACGCCCCATCGCTCGATGCTCCCGTCGCGGGCAGCTCGGCCGCCGCTCGGCTCGGGAGGCCGGAGTCGGCGGCGGGCGCAGCCGGCTCGGGTGAGGCCGTCGGACCAGGGGTCGGAGTCGGAGTAGGAGCAGGCGTCGGCGCGAGGAACTCGAGTGTGGCCGCCGCATCGACGAGACCGGCACCCCAATAGCGCGACGCGGGGATGGCCGCATTCCACGGCGTCTGCACGCCGTCCGTGCGGGCGCCCTCGGTCAGCGCAGCCCGCAGATCGGCCGGCGTAGCGTCCGGCGCCAGCTCACGGGCGAGTGCCGCGACGGCCGCGACCGTCGGTGCCGCCGCCGAGGTTCCCTTGAAGATGCCGTTGCCCGTGAGGACCGTCGTCGACACCGGCAGGTCGTCGGTACCCGCGACGGCGGGACCGGGCACCGTCACCGGCTCGGTGATGCCCGCACCGAAGAACGTTGTCGCGGGGCCGAGTGTCGAGAACGTCTCGAGAGTCAGGGTGCCGGAGTCCACGGCCGCAACGGCGAGGGCGGCGGGGTCGGATTGGTGGCCGAAGAGCGTGGAGCCCACGACATCCGGGCCCGTCGATTCGAACCGGTCCTGGTGCAGGATCGCGGATTCGCCCGGGATGCCGGTCAGGATGAGCGACACCGGGGGCGCCGCGGCGGGCGCGGGAAGATGACGCACGATGCTGACTCCCTGCGTGACAACCGTGTCGGCGGTCGAGAAGACGCCCGCCTTGACGCGAGGGATCGTCGGGTCGCCGGCGGGAACCCGGTTGAGCGTGCCCGCGGTACGCAACACGTAGTCAAGCTGCGTCGTCACCGCGCCGATCGGGTCGGCCCAGTTCAGCGACGCCGCCATGGCGCCGTGAGCGGGCAGCGTGAACTCCAGCTCGGGGTCGACCGCCGCGCCCGGATCGAAATCGAGGCAATCGACGCTCTCGGGCGCATACAAGGCGGCCACATCGGCGGCGCACGGGCCCGCCCGGTACGCGGCCGTCGACCACCCGCCGATCGGATAACCGGCACTCGGATATCCGGCCGCGCCGCTCACGCCGTAGTTGCTGGCGGCCGTCACGTACAGCACCCCGGCGTACACGGCACGTTGGATGGCTGCACCCGCCGCCCCGCGTTGATAGGGGCGTTCATCATCCGCCTGCACATCGTCGACGATCACCGTCGCACCGGCCGCGACGAGAGCGTCGATGGCGGTCGCCACCCCGGCGTCACCTCCACCGCCAGACGCGAACACGATGGATGCCCCGGGCGCCACGCTGTGCACGGCCTGCGCCATCGCGCGCCCCTCGTCATCATCGCTGCCCTCGATCAGCACACGCACCGGCTGTGTGCGTCCGCACGGATTGCCCGCGCCCGGCAGCAGACCGGCGGCCACATCGGCGTCGACGGCGGCCTGCCCGCTCGTTCCGAACGACCCCGAGATGATGCCCACCGTGACGGACGTGCCGTCCACGCCGAACGTTTCGGTCGCTTGGTCGGCGCGGAGCGCGCTGCGCGCCGGGGCGGGGAGGGCGCGGCATCCGGGTTGATCGACGGCCGGATTCGCGGCGACCGTCGGCACGGCGGCGGCAGGCACGGCGGCGGCGGGCACGGAGGCGCTCAGCACTCCGGCCGCGTTGGCACCTGAGGTCGCGGGCGTGGCGAGCGCCGTGCCCGCCACGAGCACGAGGCCGAGTGCCGCGATCATCCCGAATCGGCGCGAGACCCTCGTTCTTGCGGAGGGTGTGCGTCGTGATCGCGTCATGAGGATCGGTCCCGTCTGTGCACGGACCGCACCGACTGCAGCAACCGTGACGTCATCGTAGTATCGCGTCGGCACGATCCGGCAGGGGGTTCCACCATCGGCCACGGCGGGAAGGCAGCCGACGCCGCCCCGCCCGATCCCCCAAATCAAGACGAGGAGTCGGGCCCGGGATCGCACAGCGGTCAGACCGGCGGCAGCACGCCCGGGTAGGGGTTCTTCGGCTTCAACGATTGCAGCCAGAGCAGTTCCTGGCGCGACATCTTGCCGTCGCGAGCCCGGCGGGCGGTCGCCATGATGCGCAGTTGCGGGCGCGCGCGCACGAGCCACACGGGATGCGTCTGCTGCATGACCGCCCAGCCGTAGATAAGCCGCTGCTCGCGTGGGTAGGCCCGATACTGGCGCCCCACCCACACGAGCAGCACCACGAAGGGCACGGCACACAGCACCACGATGACTCCCAGCCCCCGGTATTCATGCGACGAGACGCTCAACGCGATGCCGAAGACGGGCAGCAGTACGAGCCCCGCGATGGCCACGCCGAATTGGATCGCCCAGTACCGGTATCCCGCGGATGTCGCACTCATGCTCACAATGTAGCGCCGGGTGGCGGGCAGGCGATGCGACATCGCGCGGGGTGGCAGACGCCGGGTGTCAGGCGATTACTCGGCGGAGTAGGCGGCGGCCACGTCGAGGATCCATGTGACGCCGAAGCGGTCGGTCAGCATGCCGAAGCCCGGGCTCCAGGCCGAGGCCGCGAGCGCTTCGACGACCGTGGCGTCAGCCGAGAGCGCGTTCCAGTAACGCTCGATCTCGTCGAGGGTTTCGCCCCGCACCGAGACGAAGAACGGCTGATCGGTGAGCGTGACGCCGTTCTCGCGGCGCGTCGAGCCGCTCGTCGGGGCGGCGTCGGCCGCGGCGCCCGGGATGTCGTAGGCCATGACGCGGAAACCGTCTGCCGTTTCGACCTGGCCGAAGACGACGTTGTCGGCCCCGGGGACGTCCTTCGGCATACCGAAGTCGCCGTAGGTGGCGATGGTCGCCTGGCCGCCGAAGACCGCGCCATAGAACTCGAGGGCCGCTCGGGCCTCGCCTCGGAAGTTGAGGTGGGTCGTGGTAGTGATGCTCATGTCTGCTCCTAGTGACTAGCGCCGGGCTCATCCCGACGTCGATCACTCTGACAGCCGTCTAGGACAGCTTCGGTCCTACACTCGACCTAGAATCGACGCATGGCCACCCCCACCTCGCGACTGCTCACATTGCTCTCGCTGTTGCAGGCGCGACGAGACTGGCCGGGCGCCCTCCTGGCCGAACGCCTCGACATCAGCCACCGCACGGTGCGGCGCGACATCGACCGGTTGCGCGAGATGGGTTATCGCATCGAGGCCACCATGGGCCCCGACGGCGGCTACCGGCTCGACGCGGGCGAACAACTTCCCCCGCTCCTCTTCGACGACGACCAGGTGATCGCTTTGGTGGTGGCGTTGCGGTCGGCACCCCTCCTCGGAGCGGGCACCGAAGAGGCCGCGCTGCGGGCGCTCACGACGGTCAGACAGGTCATGCCCTCCCGACTGCGACACCGCGTGGACGCCCTCAACTTCACGACACTTGGGCGGCGCGCCTCGAGGGCGAGCCCCGGCACCGACACCGGTGCGGTCACCGACGCCGTCACACCGGATGTCCTCGTCGCCCTCTCGAGCGCGGCCCGCGCCCACGAGGTGCTGCGGTTCGACCACGGTTCGGATGCATCCTCGCGCCGCGTCGAGCCACACCACCTCGTCGCTTCGAACGGGCTCTGGTACCTCGTCGCCTGGGACCTCGACCGCGAAGACTGGCGCATCTTTCGCGCCGACCGTGTGACCCCGCGCATCCCGACCGGGCCTCGCTTCTCAACGCGCGAGGTGCCTGGAGGCGATGCCGCGGCCTTCGTCTCGGCGCGCTTCAAGGGGTCGGCCGAGCGCGACGAGTGGCCGTGCACCGGCACGGTCGTGGTGCACCGCCCCGCCGCCGAGGTGGCGCCCTTCGCGGCCGACGGCATGGTCACAGACCTCGGCGACGGCCGCTGCACGCTCGTCTCCGGCTCGTGGTCATGGGTGGCCCTCGCCGCCGCGCTGGGTCGCTTCGACGCGCGCATCGACGTGCTCCACCCGCCCGAGCTCGCGGCGGCCTTCGGCACACTGGCCGCCCGCAACGCCCAGACGGCGGGCGCTAACGCAGCTCGGGCAGCTCCTGCGTGGTCTCGGCCACCTGGGTGAGCTTGGCCGCGAGGGGCCGGAACGGGCGCGACGTGATGATGTAGTCCACGATCGCGCGGCCAGCAAGGCCCAGCCGGGTGCGCGGATAGGCAAAGCGTACGAGCGCGTCGGGCACGTTCTGCACATCGTCGACGAGCGGACGCATCCACGTCTCGAAGTCGCGCAAGGCGGCACCCCGATCATCCGCGCGCTGGGTGAGGAAGGCGGCGAGCACATAGCCACTGGTGAGTGCGAGGGATGCGCCGCCGCCGCCCATGGGCGTCACACACCACGCCGCATCGCCGATCACGACCACCCGCCCACGGTGCCACGTACCCATGCGCACCTGCGTCAGCTCGTCGAGATACATGTCGTCGGAGTTGCGGAATCCCTCGAGCACACGGCCGGTCTCCCAACCCGCGTCGCTGTAGTGATGGCCGACGACGTCCATCGCCGTGGCCCGGTCGACCCGCGCGAGGCCCGACTTGGCCGGCGAGGCATACGCGAGGATCGCTCGAATGGTGCCGTGGTTATCGGGCCTCAGGTGAATCTGCCGTCCGCCGACGGCGGTGTACCAGCGCCACCGATCGTCGTCGGCGGGTGTGCGCGGGATGGTGCCGAACACCATGGTCACCCCGAGGTCGCGCAGATCGACGTCGTCGGCGAAGAGTCGATCTCGTGTGCTCGATCGCACACCCTCGGCGACGATGAAGAGATCTGCGTGGATGCTCCGGCCCGACGACGTCGTGAGCACGACGGGCCCCGAGGCGTCATCGACCTCATCGGTGACGGTTTCGCCGAAGATGAAATCCACCCCCTCTGGCAGAGCTCCTCGGATGGTCTGGGCGAGGTCTCCGCGCAAGATCTCGAGTTCGGCCGTCGCCCCGTTGCCGTCCCCGGCGGGCAATTCGACACGCACCGCGCCCGACTTCTTCATGAGCACGGTGCCCGTCTCGGTCGTGTTCTGGGCCTTGACGGCGTCGAACAGTCCCATGCGCGTCAGCACCTCGCGGGCGACCCCACGCACATCGACGTTCTGACCGCCGTCGCGGAAACTCGGTGCGCGCTCGATGACCGTGACGTCCCAGCCGATACGGCGCAGCCAGAAGGCCGCCGACAGCCCCGCGATGCTGGCCCCCGAGATGACGGCGTGTGGTGTAGTCATAGTGTGCTCCGCTTTCCGAGCACGACCCGTGTCATGCTTTACAGTAAAGCTACTACACAGTGAAGGAATATGCATGCCCGACGTGGACCCCCTCACGGCCGACTGGTCGACCGAGCAGACCGAGGTCATGCAGCGACTGCGCGACTGGGCGACGAGCTTCGCCGAGCTGAACCTCAACCTCGCAACCTGGATGGACCTGCCGAGCTCCGATGCCAACGCCCTCGGCCACATCGTCTGGGCGGCCGAAGACGGTCACCCGCTGACACCCGCCGACCTCTCGCGACAGATCGGAATGACATCCGGCGCCACGACCGTGCTGCTCAACCGCCTCGAATCGGCCGGGCACATCCGCCGCAGCCGCGAACACGACGACAGGCGCCGCGTGACCCTGAGACCCGAACCATCCGCTCGGGAGCAGGCGCGGGCATTCCTCGCCGAATCGGGGGCCGAGATCGCCCATGTCGTGCAATCGACGCCGCCCGAGCACCTGCGTATCGTGGCCGATTTCGCCACCCGCCTGGGCGCGGCGAGCACGGAGGCGAACACCCGCCTGCGCCAGAGACCGCGCCCGTAACACGCGGCGGCCGGGCAAACCCGCCGCCCGACTAGATGGCCTCGACGCGCGAGACCCACGCAGCCCGCCTCGGTACAGTGGACGTGCGGTTGACACGTTTCCAGCGAGAGTGAGTGCATGGCCACGATCAAGGATGTCGCGGAGCGCGCGGGGGTCGCGCTCGGCACGGCGTCGCGCGTGCTGAGTGGCAGCACCCAGACCTCGCCCGACTCGCGCGCCCGGGTACTGGCCGCCGCCGCCGAACTCAACTACATCGCCAACGGGCCGGCCCGCGCGTTGCGTCGCGCACGCACCGATGTGCTCGGGCTGCTCGTCTCCGACATTCGCAACCCGTTCTTCTCCGAGCTGGCCCACGCAGCCGAGACCGAAGCCATGCGGCGCGGTTACACCGTCATCTTGGCCAACGCCAACGAGGACGAAGCGCAGGCCGACGAATACCTGCGCATCTTCGCCGGGCAGCGCATCGACGGGCTGCTCCTGTCGCCGCAGGGCCCGCTCTCACCGCGGCTCACGTCGCTCCTCGCTTCCGGCATGCCCGTCGTGTTGCTCAACCGTCGCGTCGCGGGTCTCGACGCGCCCCTCTTCTCGACCGACAACGCCCAGGGCGTCGGCCTCGTGCTCGACTGGCTGCAGGCGGGCGGCCACCGCGACGTGGCCTTCGTCGGCGGCCCGACGGCCATGTCGACGGGAGCCGAGCGACTGGCGGCTTATCTGGCGGGCCGCGAATCGCACGGCATCAGCACCGACGACGCCCTCATCGACAGCGGAGACTTCCTCGCGGGTGGCGCCGCGGCGGCCATCGCCCGCATCCTCGATCGGGGCGTGCGCCCCACGGCCGTCTTCGGCGCGAACGGTCCCACGACGCTCGGTGTGGTGCGCGGCCTGCGCGAACGCCTGGGCGTCGAGGCCGCCTCGCGCATCGAGGTCGTCTCGTTCGACAACCTCGACTGGTTCGAGTTCGCCACTCCCCCCATCAGCGCCGTGCGCAACGACGCCGCGACCATCGGCCGACTGGGCGTTGCAGGTTTGATCGGCCTGATCGAGGGCCGGGATGTCGCCTCCGAGCGCATCGAGACCACCTTCGTCGATCGCCGAAACGTCTGACCGATCGCTTGCCAAACCCGGCAGGGTGGGGCAACATGGTGTCAACGCAGTCCGTGGAAACGATTCCATGGAAACGATTCCCCGAAAGGTTCACCATGCGAGTCGCCATCGGCGCCGACCACGCGGGCTTCCCCGTCAAACAGCGCGTCATCGACGCCGTCGAGAAGCTCGGGCACAGCGTGATCGACCGCGGCACCGACAGCACGGCACCCGTCGACTTCCCCGATATCACCCAGGCCACGTGCGCACCCGTGCTCGACGGCACGGCTGACCGCGCCATTCTCGTGTGCGGAACGGGCGCGGGGGCGATCATGGCCGCGAACAAGATCCCCGGCATCCGCTGCGGCCTGGCCAACGAGACCTACTCGGCCCACCAGGCCGTCGAACACGACGACGCCAACGTCATCGCCCTGGGCGCGTGGCTCGTGCCCCCCGCCTTTATCGACGACATCGTCGCCGAATTCCTCGCCGCCACCTTCGACGATGACGACGACACCCGTCGCCGCGTCGCCAAGTTGAACGCGCTCGACGACCTCACCCCGAGCCGACCGCGCGCAACCTCCTGACCACCCGGGGCCCACAGCCCTCCCGACCCCGTTCGTTCGTCCCGATCAAAGGAGATCCACCCGTGACAAACGCCACAGACCCCACGCATCCCACGAGCCCCGCCGGACCGGCGACCACGCAACAGTCCCCGCTCGGCTCGAAAGACCGCAACAAGACCGCAATCGCCGCCGCGCTCGGCACGAGCGTGGAGAACTACGACTTCATCGCCTACGGCACGGCATCGGCCCTCTACTTCAGCGCCGTCTTCTTTCCCGAGAGCGACCGCTTCGTCGGCACGCTCCTCTCCTTCGCCACGCTGGCGGTGGGCTTCCTCATGCGCCCCCTTGGCGGCGCGATCGGCGGCTACCTGGCCGACAAATTCGGTCGCAAACCGGTGCTCGTCGGAGCCATGCTCGTCATGGGCGGCGCCACGTTCCTCATCGGCCTGCTGCCGACCTACGCGACCGTTGGCGTCATCGCCCCCATCCTGCTCGTCATCATCCGCATGATCCAGGGACTCGCCTTCGGCGCCGAATGGGGCGGGGCCATCACCATGGCCTACGAACACGCCCCCTGGAACCGGCGCGGCATGTACGCCGCCATCCCCCAGTCGGGCAACCCGCTCGGCATCGCGCTGGCGAGCGGCATGTTCCTCGTGTGCGCCAACCTCGAGGGCGACTGGGCCTGGCGCATCCCGTTCCTTCTGAGCGCCGTGCTCGTCGTCGTCGCTCTGGTCGTGCGATCCCGTCTGTCCGAGTCGCCCGAGTTCGAAGAGGCGAAGGCCGAGGGGCGCATCGAGAAGAACCCGTTCCTCACGACCATCCGCCGCGACTGGAAGAGCATCCTGCGCGTCATCGCCCTGCGCATCGTCGAATCGTTCGCCTATTACTCGACGGCCACCTACCTGCTGAACTATCTCACCGAGCGGTACCCCGACATCCGGCCCACCGCATTGGGCGCGATCACGGCCGCGAGCCTCATCGCGATCGTCGTGACATTCCTGGCGGGGTCGCTCACCGACCGCATCGGCCGGCGCCCCATCTATATCGTCGGATGCGTCGTCGCCATCCTGTTCGCTTTCCCCATGTATCTCCTGACCAACGACGGCACCCCCGCGCTCGTCGTGGCCGTATTTATCTTCGGCATCGGCTTCATCCACGCGTCTCTCACGGGAACGCAGGGCTCGTTGCTGACCGAGCAGTTCGGCACCTCGACGCGCACGTCCGGCACCTCGCTGGGCTACCAGATCGCCGCGGCTCTCGGCGGATTCGCGCCGCTGCTGGCCGCCGCACTTGTCGGCTGGCTCGGATGGCCGGGCGCCTCGCTGCTCTACATGTTCGCCGCCGTCGTGGGCCTCATCGGCATCCTGATCACGCGGGAGACGTACGGCAAGGCCGAACGAGCGCGTATGAACGCGCTCGTGGCAGAGGAACGCGCTCGCGTGACGGCGTCGACGCGCTAGTCACCGACGGTCAGTCTTCGAGGTGGCCGATGGACTTGCGTTCGAAGAAGTCGCAGAGCGCCGCTGCGACCGCGAGTTCGGCCGACAGCCCGTGCAGGTTCTGGGCGGTGAGGTCGAACGCATCCGAGCGGGCCTCGAACCGGATGATCCAGTGCGAGTCGCCCGCGCTGACGGGTTCCATGACGATAGCGGTGCTCACATTGGCGAGCGGAACCATGACGAGACCCGTGTCGGCCCCGTCGGCACCGTCCTGGATGATCACGCGGATGAGGTCGCCGTCGTTGCGCACGGAACGAAACTCTTCGAGCCAGGACTCGAGCGTGGACTTACTCCGGAAGGGCATGCGTTCTCGTTTTCGTGCGGTCAGCGGTACTTATGACACTTTCTCATGCCATTTGCCGGACTCCGACCAAAAAGGCCTCGCGGTGACCACCCGTGCACAACTTCCGGCTTTTGTCGGATGCGGGCGTCACATCGGCGCGAGTCGGCGCCGCTTCCCAGTCGCCGTCCACCGTGCACGCCAGCGCGCCGCACTGAACGGCCGTCTCGAGGCGGTGCTCGATCGAGGCACCCACCGTGGCGGCGGAACGGGGGTTAGGCTTCGCTCAGGCCTTTTGTCGCGCCCGTACTGCGATCCCGGCCCCTTCTCCAGCGCCGCAGAGGAACGACCATGACACTCGCAGACACGACCGAATTCGACGCCTTCGGGCCCTGGATCGACCAGGTCTCCACCGAATCGGCCATCCCGCGGCTGTTCCGTGCCCACCGTTTCGACCTGGGCGCCGCGATCGTCGTCCTCAAAGTTCCTCGCAACATCGCCCGGCGCGACGCCAACCCCGCGATGGACCTCTACGACCTGCTGCTCATCGTCGAACCCCACGCTTTCACGGTGCTGCGACGCGAGGAGGCATGTTTCACCACACGCGTCATCCGCTACGCCGACATCGCGGCCTTCGAGGACAGCGTCGAGCTGCTCGACGGCCTCTTCACGGTGCACACGATGGATGGCGACAGCGTGCGGGTTCCCTACAACGGCTCATCGCGCGCGACCATCGCGTCGCTCACCGACGAGCTGCGCCGGCTCGTTGCGCCCACCCTCGTGCCGCATCCCGAGATCGCGTCGCGCCCACCGCTCGAACGTGGCGAACTCGGGCGCGACGGCAACGGTCTGGTAGCCGCCTACCGCGAGATCGCGGCGAAAGAGCCGTGGCTGCGTGTCGTGGCCGCGCACCCCAACCAGCGCCTCGCGACATCCGGCGGTGTCGTCGACCAGCTCATTCTGTGGGTGCGACGCGCCACCCTGCAGGGCGCCATCGTGAGCATCAGCGACACCGAACTCTCGATCGTGTCCCGCCGGGACTGGGTCGTCCCGGGCAAACGCCCCGCCCTCTCGGAGTCGCGCCGCATCGTGCCCCTCGACCGCCTCGCGGCCGCGTCGGTCGCCCCGCACCCGCGCTTCGTGGGCGCCTCGACCGTAACCCTCGCAGCCGGCCAGGCGTCCATCGTCTGCGTCGTGCCGACGGGCTCTCCCGCCGAGGCGGCTCTGGCCGCGCTGGCCCCGCGCTAGTCGTCCGTCGGCGTCTCGATCGGAACCTCACGGTAGTAGACGTTCTCGCTGATCGCCTCCCAGTCGTCGCCGGGCGACACGCCATCCGAGGCCGACCGGAAGGCGTTCTGCTCGACCTGCAGCTCGTTGTCGACGACACCGCCTCCCCCGCCGCATCCGACACGGCCGTCTGTGCCGTCCGGCCCGGTCAACAGGATGCAATACCCTTCGTCCGTCGACTCGCCGAGATAAACACGGAATCCGGCCCGTTCCCCGACGAAGCGAACCGTCTCGACATCGACCCTCTCGGTCATGTCGGATGTCACCGCCGCGGGCAGCGCATCATCCGCGGAAGCCGCACGCTCGAGATCCGACACCTGCACGGCCGGCGCCGAACATCCCACTAGCGCCACCCCGAGCACAACGGCCCCAGCCACCCACCCACTCGCGCGAAAACCCCTGTGCTTTCTCATCATCGAACCCCCTTCCGGCGAGCGTAGCCAGATTTGCCGCGCGCCGCATCGATCCTGGCGACACCGCCACCCGCGAGTGGCGTCAGAGGCGCGGCATGAGCATGTAGGGCAGGGATGTGCGCAGCCGGGCCGGCTGACCGTCGAGGAGGTTCTGCGCCTGGCCGCGGATGTAGCCCGGCACGTGCTTTTCGATCGAAGCGGGTGCCACGACGCGCCGGGTCGCATCGATGATCTGCTCGAGCGACTCGTCGATGACCTCGCGTGCGCGCGCCGGACGAACGCCCCAGCTTTGCGCCTCATCGATGAGGTGATCTCTCGTGATGGCGCCGATCTGGGATTCACCAGCGATCGACATTGCCATCCCCTGCGGCGCTTCATAGGCGAGAGCGAGCGGCGAGGCATCGTAGAAAGGAGCCAGTGCGGCGCTCCCATCCTCGTGGTGCATGAGGGAAAAGTTCTTCATGTGCGCGTCGGTGTTCCCGGAGGCCACGTTCAACACGGTGTAGCGCAAGAGCGTCTCGCGGTCGGGCTCACTGGTCGAGAAAATCGTGCGATCTCGGTCGAGGATCGCAGCGATCGCGCGCATATTGGCACCAGGATTCTGACGCTCGAATTTATCGTCCCCTCCCCAGGGCAGGGCCAAGGCTTGCGCGAAGTCTTCTTGATGGATTCGCTCGGTCCCGCCCGGCACCGCGCGGCGATCGTAACGCTCGATCACCAAGACCGTTCGGGCCCCGATGGTCTCGACCCACGACTCATAGGCGAGAAGCCCCATCGAGCGCGCAATACCGAGGACGAAGTTCTCCCCATCCGCCAAGGCCACGCTCTCCGCGTCAACCGGTTTGAGAATGTGCGTAGACGGGATGCTTCCGCGCCCGGCGAACCAGGCTCCCTCGCGTCGAGTGAGCGTCACCTTGCGCTGGAACCCGGGAAGCGCGGAACCGCCACCGCCGAGCAAGAAGCCGGATGCCCGCGACAAGATCGCATCGAGTTCGTCGGCATCTAGGCGCCGGGGCTCCTCGGGATCGCGCGCACGCCCCACACTGAGCGCACCGGCCAGGTCGGCTCCGACCTCGGCCAGCATGCCCACGACGTTGTTGCTCGCGACGTGAACTTCGGCGGCCAAGCGTTCCAGCCAGAGCCCCTCGGGAAGCAGCCCACCGAAGAAGGGTGCGGCGTCGGCCGCGTCCGCGCCGACCGGAAGAGACATCGAGAGCGGGGTGTCCCGCAACCGCCACCGCTCGGATGCGTCGTCGGTCCATGCCAGCCGGACGGCTCCGGCTTCGTCGACGCCCAGCGTTCCGATGCGGGTGCCGTAGAGCCGGACCACCAGACCTTGCTTGTCACCGTCCATCGGTGGGCTCATCGCGGGTCTGGGCCGTGAGGTCGATGCCGAGGCGCGCCAGGAGGTCGAAGTAGCGCTCGTCGGCGCGCTTCGCCTTGCCGCTCTCGAGCTCGGAGATGTAGCGCTGGGTGGAGCCCAATGCATCCGCGAGCTGAGCCTGCGACATCCCGTTCTGCGAGCGAATTCGACGCACGAGGTCGCCGAGGTCGGCGGCAGATCTGATCCGGGCTCTCATACCCCTCCTATTACGTATCTGTAATAAGCCTAACCGTTATTACCGAAAAGGTATAGAGCATCCCGTCATTACCGATGTGTAATCAACTCCACACTTGCGCCACTTGTTAAGTGCTGTGATACTTAACACGTTCGCACACTGAGCGCCGCGCGCGCCAACAAGGGAGTTTGCATGTCGCACAGCACCACCGAGCCCACCAACCCGGCCGCCGCCGAGCTCATCGCCCGCAGCAACCGCCTGGGCGCCGACCCGAAGAACACCAACTACGCGGGCGGCAACACGTCGGCCAAGGGCACGGCCATCGACCCCGTCACGGGCGAAGAGGTCGAGCTGCTCTGGGTGAAGGGTTCGGGCGGAGACCTCGGCACGCTCACCGAGAAGGGCCTCGCGGTGCTGCGCCTCGACCGCCTGCGCGCCATGCAGAACACCTACCCGGGCGTCGAGCGCGAAGACGAGATGGTCGCCGCCTTCGACTACACGCTGCACGGCAAGGGCGGTGCGGCCCCCTCGATCGACACCCCCATGCACGGCCTCGTCGACGCGAAACACGTCGACCACCTGCACCCCGACTCGGGCATCGCCATCGCCACGGCGGCCGACGGCGAAGAGCTCACGCGCACGATCTTCGGCGACACAGTCGTCTGGGTGCCGTGGCGTCGCCCCGGTTTTCAGCTCGGCCTCGATATCGCGGCCCTGAAGCGCGAGAACCCGCAGGCGATCGGCTGCATCCTCGGCGGCCACGGCATCACGGCCTGGGGCGAGACGAGCGAAGAGTCCGAGAAGAACTCGCTGTGGATCATCGACACGGCCGCCGCCTACATCGCCGAGAACTCCAAGGCCGAGCCGTTCGGCGCCCCCCTCGAAGGCTATGCGGCCCTCAGCCCCGCCGAACGTCGCGCCAAAGCGGCGGCCCTGGCCCCCGTCATCCGCGGCATCGCCTCGACCGACAAGCCGCAGGTCGGCCACTTCACCGACGCGGATGTCGTGCTCGACTTCTTGGCCAGCAGCGAGCACCCGCGCCTCGCCGCCCTGGGCACCAGCTGCCCCGACCACTTCTTGCGCACCAAGGTCAAGCCGCTCGTGCTCGACCTGCCGTCAGACGCCAGCATCGAGGACAGCATCGCGCGCCTCGAGGAGTTGCACGAGCAGTACCGCGCCGACTACCAGGCTTATTACGACAGGAACAAGAAGGATGACTCGCCCGCCATCCGCGGCGCAGACCCCCTCATCGTCCTGATCCCGGGCGTCGGCATGTTCAGCTACGGCAAGGACAAGCAGACGGCTCGCGTGGCCGGCGAGTTCTACGTCAACGCCATCAACGTCATGCGCGGAGCCGAGGGGCTCTCGACCTACGCCCCCATCAACGAAGCCGAGAAGTTCAACATCGAGTACTGGTCGCTCGAAGAGGCCAAGCTGCAGCGCATGCCGAAGCCCAAGCCGCTCGCCACGCGCATCGCGCTCGTCACGGGCGCCGCGTCGGGCATCGGCAAGGCCATCGCCACGCGCCTCGCCGCCGAGGGCGCCGTCGTCGTCATCGCCGACCTGTCGCTCGAGAAGGCGCGGGCCGCGGCCGCGGAGATCGGCAACGCCGATGTGGCGGTGGGCGTGCAGGCGGATGTCTCGGACGAGGCCGCCGTCGAAGCATCCATCAACGAAACGCTGTTGGCCTTCGGCGGGCTCGACCTCGTGGTCAACAACGCCGGCCTGTCGCTCTCGCGCCCCCTGCTCGAGACGACGGTCGCCGATTGGGACCTGCAGCACAACGTCATGGCCAAGGGCTCGTTCCTCGTATCGAAGGCCGCCGCCCGCGTGCTCATCGCGCAGAAGCTCGGCGGCGACATCGTCTACATCTCGTCGAAGAACTCGGTGTTCGCGGGCCCCAACAACGTGGCCTACTCGGCGACCAAAGCCGACCAGGCCCACCAGGTGCGCCTCCTGGCCGCCGAGCTCGGCGAATACGGCATCAAGGTCAACGGCATCAACCCGGATGGCGTGGTGCGCGGGTCCGGCATCTTCGCCTCGGGTTGGGGCGCCAACCGGGCCAAGACCTACGGCATCGAAGAAGAGGACCTGGGCAAGTTCTATGCCCAGCGCACCATCCTGAAGCGCGAGGTCGTGCCCGAGAACGTGGCCAACGCGGTGTACGTTTTGTGCACGAGCGACCTCTCGCACACGACCGGTTTGCACATCCCGGTCGACGCGGGTGTCGCGGCCGCCTTCCTGCGCTAGGAGCAGCTCGATGACGACACACACGGCGAGGCGGGGCACGGTCGCGGCCGTCGACCTCGGCGCCACGAGCGGGCGCGTGATGCTCGGGCACATCGGGGCGGGCGAATTGACGCTCATCCCGGTGGCCCGGTTTCCCAACACGCCCGTGCGCACGCCCGACGGCTACCACTGGAACATCCTCGAGCTCTACCGCTCGATCACGGCGGGCCTGACGCAGGCGGCCCGCGAGGCGCCCGAGGTCGAGAGCATCGGCATCGATTCGTGGGCGGTCGACTACGGGCTGTTGCGGGGCGGCCGGCTGCTCGGCATCCCCTATCACTACCGCGACGAGCGCACGCAGCAGGGCGTGGATGACGTGCACGCCGTCGTCCCCTTCGACGAGCTCTATCGGCAGAACGGGTTGCAGTTCTTGCCCTTCAACACCGTCTACCAGCTCGCCGCCGAACAGCGCGCGGGCACGCTGCCGCTCGCCGACGACCTGCTGCTCATCCCCGACCTCATCGCGTACTGGCTGACGGGCGAGAAGGTGGCCGAGGCCACCAACGCGTCGACCACCGGTCTGCTCCGGCCCGCGGGTGTGGCCACGGCACTCGAGGGGGCCGCTCGTGCTGGGCGTCCCGCCTCCTCGAGTGCCGCGGCGGCTCCGTCTGCAGGGCCGGCCTGGAACGACGACCTCATCTCCACGCTCGGCCTGCCGCGCGACATCCTGCCGCCGCTCGTCTCGCCCGGCGAGCGCATCGGGTCGCTCCTGCCCGCCGTGCAGGCCGATACGGGCATCGGCCCACACGTTCCGGTCACGGCCATCGGGTCGCACGACACCGCGTCCGCCGTGGTCGCCGTGCCCATGCTCACCGACGACGCCGCCTACATCAGCTGCGGCACCTGGGGCTTGGTGGGCGTGGAGCTCGAGCATCCGGTGCTCACCGACGCCAGCCGCGCCGCCAATTTCACGAACGAGGGCGGCGTCGACGGCCGCACGCGTTTCTTGCACAACGTGATGGGCCTGTGGCTGCTGAGCGAATCGGTGCGCTGGTGGGAGCGCGACGGCGAGACCATCGACCTGCCCTCCCTGCTCGCGCAGGCGGCGGATGTCTCGGGCGAGATCTCGATCTTCGACGCCGACGACCCGCGCTTCCTCACGCCGGGCGACATGCCCGGCCGCATCGCGTCCTATCTCGGCGAGCGCGGCCTGCGCGTGCCGGCCAGTCGCGCCGAGTTCGTCCGCTCGATCCTGGAGTCCCTCGCCGAGGCGTTCGCGCGGGCGGTGCACACGGCGAGCGAGCTCTCGGGCAAACGCGTCGGTGTCATCCACGTGGTCGGTGGCGGTTCGCAGAACGCGCTGCTGTGCCAGCTGACGGCCGATCGCGCCGGGCTGCCCGTCGAGGCCGGACCCGTCGAGGCGACGGCGCTCGGCAACGTGCTCGTGCAGGCTCGGGCCGCCGGCATCATCGACGGCGACCTCGAAACGCTGCGAGCGCTCGTGGCGCAGACGGTGTCGCCCCGCACCTTCAGTCCGCGTGTCAACCAATCGCGCCCGACCACGGCGCGGGTCTAGGGTCGAAAGATGTCTGACAACACCACGAGTTCCGCCACTCCCGCCCGCCTCGTCGTGAGCGTGCCCGGCGATACGTTGCTCAATCGACTCACCCCGGCGCCCGAGGGCGTCGACGTCATCGTGTGGGATGTCTCGGGCACCCCGCCGCGCGACCACATCGACATCATCGTGCCGCCCTACATGGGTTCGGTCGACAGCCTCGCGCCGCTCGCGCACGTCACCTCGCAGCTCGTGCAGAGCCAGTCGATCGGCTATGACGGTGTGGCCGACATTTTGCCTGCGGGGATCACGTTCGCCAACGCGGCCACCGTGCACGAGACCGCGACGGCCGAGCTGACGGTGGCCCTGATCCTCGCCGCCCTGCGCGAGATCCCCCGCTTCGTGCGCGGCGCCTCGCGCGGCCAGTGGGATCCGGCGCGGGCAACCGGCCTCGCCGACAAGCGCGTGCTTCTCGTCGGCTACGGTGGCGTGGGTGCCGCGATCGCCGACCGACTCGACCCGTTCGAGGTCACCATCACGCGCGTCGCCAGCCGCGAACGCGACGACGACCGCGGCCACGTGTATGCCCTGTCGAGCCTCGACGAGCTGCTGCCCGACGCGGATGTCGTGGTGCTCGGCGTTCCTCTGACCGACGACACCCGGCACCTGGCCGACGACGCGTTCTTCTCGCGCATGCACGACGGGGCGCTGTTCGTGAACATCGCGCGCGGTCCCGTGGCCGACACCGAGGCGTTGCTCGCGCACACGTCGAACGGTCGGCTGAATGCGGCGCTCGACGTGACCGACCCCGAGCCGCTGCCCGACGGACATCCGCTCTTCGCCCTGCCCAATGTGCTCATCAGCCCCCACGTGGGCGGCGCGACCGACGCCATGATGCCGCGCATGGAGAAGCTGCTGCGCCGCCAGATCGATCACCTGCTGGCCGGCGACGAGCCCGAGAACGTGGTTCTGCGCACATGAGGGGGCTTGCGCGTGGGGGCGCGCCTCTGTATACAATGTGGTCCTACCACACGGCCCGCCACATCAACGACGAGAGGCACACCCCGTGACCGAAGAACGCCGAGCCTGGCAGCAGGTGCTCGAGCACATCGAATCCGACCTCCTGCAGGGTCGGCTGCGCCCCGGCGACCGCCTGCCCGGCGAGCGCGCCCTGGCCACCGACCTCGGCGTCGGCCGCTCGAGCGTGCGCGAGGCCTTCCGTGTGCTCGAGGTGCTGGGCCTCATCCGCACGGCCTCGGGCTCCGGCCCCACCGCGGGCGCCATCATCGTGGCCCTGCCCACGGGCGGCATGACGGCACTCATGCGCCTGCAGGTCGCCGCCAACGGTTTCGCGGTGCAGGATGTCGTGGCCACCCGTCTCGTGCTCGAGACCGCGGTCGTGCACGACCTCGCAGGCGACTCGCAACGCAACCTCGCGCGCCCGGTCGAGCTGCTCGACGCCATGGAATCGCGCCAGCTCTCCGAGGCCGAGTTCCTGGCGCTCGACGCGCAGTTCCACCTCTCGCTCGCCGAGGCGGCCGGCAACCAGGTCATCACGGCGACCATGGCGGGCCTGCGCGGGTCGATCGAGAACTACGTGCTCGCGGGTGTGCCCAACCTGCCGTCGTGGGCCGAGACCTCCGAGCGCCTGGCCGTCGAGCACCGCCACATCGTGGCCGCCATCGAAGAGGGGGATGCCGCATCCGCCCGCACCCTCGTGCGCGACCACATCACGGGCTACTACGCCGAGACCGGTTTGGCGGGGCGCACGCCCGTCGCGCGGCCGGACGAGGATGCCGCGGCTCGCACGTCCGTATCCCACGGCGACCACGTGGCCGTCGCAGACCCCGCGTCCTCGCCCGATGCGGGCTCGACGCCCGATCCCGTCGTCCACCCCGTCGTCGACCCCGTCGCCGCCGCATCCTGACTTTCCCCTGTCGCCGCGCACACCCGTGGGCCGCGAACCGACCGAACCCCTCGAAAGGACACCCCGTGGTTGAACGCCGTCTGCCCAAACCGCACGACCTCCTCCCCCTCATGCAGTTCAAGAAGCCCGAGCTCAACGCGCGCAAGCGCCGCCTGAAGTCGGCCAACACCATCTACGACCTGCGCGCCATCGCCAAGCGCATCACGCCGACGGCCCCGTTCGACTACACGGATGGCGCCGCCGAGGGCGAGATCTCGCTGGCCCGCGCGCGCCAGGCGTTCCAGGACATCGAGTTCCACCCGTCGGTGTTGAAGAACGTCTCCCAGGTCTCGACCGGCTGGGATGTCCTCGGCCAGCGCGTCGCCCTCCCGTTCGGCATCGCACCCACCGGTTTCACGCGCATGATGCAGACCGAGGGTGAGCGCGCCGGTGCGAGCGCCGCGGCCGCCGCCGGCATCCCCTTCACGCTGTCGACCATGGGCACGACGTCGATCGAGGACGTCAAGGCTGCGGCGCCCGACGGCCGCAACTGGTTCCAGCTCTACATGTGGACCGACCGCGACCGCTCGATGGCGCTCGTCGACCGGGCCGCCAAGGCCGGTTACGACTCGCTCGTCGTCACGGTCGACACGCCCGTCGGCGGCGCACGCCTGCGCGATGTGCGCAACGGCATGACCATCCCGCCGTCGCTCACCCCCAAGACCGTGATCGACGCCCTGCCGCGCCCGGCCTGGTGGATCAACTTCTTGACCACCGAGCCGCTCGCGTTCGCGTCGCTCGACCGCTGGTCGGGCACCGTCGCGGCCCTCATCGACACCATGTTCGACCCGACCGTGGGCCCCGAAGAGGTCAAGTTCATCCGCTCGCAGTGGAAGGGCAAGCTCGTCGTCAAGGGCATCCAGTCGGTGAAGGACGCTCAGCTCGCCGTCGACCTCGGTGCCGACGCCATCATCCTGTCGAACCACGGCGGCCGCCAGCTCGACCGCGCGCCCATCCCCTTCCACCTGCTGCCCAGCGTGGTGAAAGAGGTCGGAGCGCACACCGAGGTGCACCTCGACACGGGCATCATGAACGGCGCCGACATCGTCGCCTCGGTCGCGATGGGCGCGCGTTTCACGCTCATCGGCCGCGCCTACCTCTACGGCCTCATGGCGGGCGGGCGCGAGGGCGTGGACCGCACCATCCAGATCCTGACCTCCGAGATCACGCGCACCATGAAGCTGCTCGGGGTGTCGTCGCTCGAGGAGCTCGAGCCCGGGCACGTCACGCAGCTCAGCCGCTTCACCACGCTGCAGCCGTTGCAGGCGGGCGACCGGGTGTAGGTCGACACGCCGCAACACGGATGCCGCCGGGGACACGTTCTCGGCGGCATCCGTCGTTTCCGGGGCACCGGGCCTCCGGCACGGCCGTGCGGCGCCTGGGACGAAACCCGAGTCGGGTTGCCGAGCAAGGCTAGCGAGCCGGGCTAGCGAGCCGGATTTAAGAGACGGGCTTTAATGAAACCCTCTGGTATCGTCCGACTGTGCCGGCCCCCGAACTTTCGTCATCATCTCGCTGGGCCCGCTGGCTTCCCGTCGCCGTCGTCTTCCTCTGGGGCGCCTACCTCTGCCTCTGGAACATCGGCTCGGCCAACCAGAACGCCGACGAGGGCATCTACGTCGAGGCGGGCTGGGACTACGTGCACGGCGACTTCGCCGCCAACCGCGAGCATCCACCCACGGCGAAATATCTGTTCGGTGTCGTGCAGCTCATGTTCGGCGAAGGACTGCTCGCGCCCCGCATCTTTGTTGGGCTGCTCACCCTGGCGGTCGGCGTGGTCATTTGGCTGTGGCTGCGACGCGAGGTCGGTTTCACTCTCGCCCTCATTCCCGCGGCCCTGTGGCTGCTGCTGCCGCGCGGGGTCACGGGCGGCGCCGAGCGTCTCGATCGCTTCGCCCTGCTCGAACCCGTCATGGTCGCCTTCACGGTGTTCGCGATGGCGGCCGCGTGGGTGTGGTTCCGCACCGAACGTTGGCCGTGGATCGTCGCCTCGGGTGTGTTCATGGGCCTCGCCATCACGGCCAAAGTGTCGGCCGCCGTCATCCTCGTCGGGTTCCTCGTGTTGCTCGTCGCCCGCCGGCCCCTCGTCCGCGTGCTGCGCGACGTCGGGCTCTTCGTGATCGCTCTCGTCGTCACGGCCGTGGCGCTCTACCTCCCCATGGGTCTGACCGACGCGGTCGGCTACATGCTGCAGATGCAGGCCGAGCACAACGCGGCCGGGCACCTCATCACGGTCGCGGGCATCACGGGGCCGTTCCCGCCGTGGTGGGCCAACCTGTGGTTCACGGTGGTCGGGGTGGGTGTTCCGACGGCCGTCGTTCTCGCCGTCGGCCTCGTCGCCGCCGTCGTCGTCGGCCGCCCGCGACGCCTCGTCGTCTTCATCGGCACGGCCCTCGGCGCGCTGCTCGTCTTCCACCTCTTCGGGTCGAACGTGGCGCTCCCCCACTACTACTACGCGTGGTTCTGGATGCTGGCGGTGCTGGCCGGTCTCGGCCTGGCGGGCCTGTTGCGCCCCGGGCCCCGCGGCCTGCTCGTCGTGATCGGCCGCGTGGTCGGCATCCTGGCGCTGCTGCTCGTCGTCGTCATCGCGGCACGCCTGTCGGTGTACACGTGGCAGGAGCGTGCCGCGGGGATGGCGCTCGTCGAGGACGCACTGGACGAGGACCCGGCGCCCGACGGGGACGTGCTCGTGGCGGGCATGGCGCCCTGGGAGTACGAGCCCTATATCGAAGAGGACGAGATCGTCGGCGATCCGGCACTCGTCGACACGGCCGACATCCGAGCCATCGTCATCAAGCATTCACCGCGGTTCGGCATCGACCCCCGCATCCAGTCGTTCGTCGATCAGGCGCAGCCCGGCGTTCGGCTCGAACAGCTCGACGACACCTACGTCTATATCCTCGACGCGCGGCTCGTCTCGGCGGGCGACACCCTCGTGCTCGAGCGGTGACCGGCGCGAACGAGCACCAGCCCCAGCACCCGCGTGCGCACGAGCTCGAACGCGAACGCGAGCGCGAGCGCGAGCACCCTGCTTCGGATGGCGCAACCCCGCGTTCCCCGTTCGTGACGTGGCCGCGCCCACCCGGTATCGTCGAGCGCGTGCTGCAGCCCATCCCCCTTCGTGCCGGCGTCACCCTGCGCCTGCTCCGCACCGACGACGCCGAGCGACTCGCCGAGGCCTACTCGCGCAACCGCCGCTACCTCGAGCCGTGGGAGCCCACCCGCAGCGAGGCCTTCTTCACCAAGACCTGGCAGGCGGCTCAGATTCCGTCGCTGCTCGAGACCGTCGCGGCGGGCACGGGGCTGCCCCTCGTGTTGGCCACCGACACTCAGATCATCGGCCGCGTCACCCTCTCGGGCATCACTCGCGGCGTGCTGCAGTCGACGGGCCTCGGCTACTGGGTCGACGAGGCCTTCGCCGGGCACGGCATCATGAGCTCGGCCGTCGCCGCCGTCGTCCGTGTGGCCACCGACGATCTGCGGCTGCACCGCATCCAGGCCGAGACGCTGCTGCACAACCACGGTTCGCAGAAGGTGCTCCACCACAACGGCTTCGAACGCATCGGCATGGCACCCAAATACATCAAGATCGACGGGCGCTGGCAGGACCACATCCTGTTCCAGCGCATTCTGCACGACGACTGACTCGACCAGAATGGGGGGATGACCTCGCACACCGCCCCGACCCCGCACCTCCTCGATTCCGTCGACGCGCTCTTCTCCGCGCGGGCCCTCCAGCGCACGGCTCCGAGTGGAGTGTGGGGCGTGTTCGGCCCGGACGGTCTCGTGCAGGCGGGCGGTCACGGGTCGGTGGCGGGCACCGTCCCCGATGCGCACACCGCTTACCGCATCGCATCCTGCACCAAGAGCTTCACGGCCGCCGCCCTGTTGGCGTTGCGCGACGAGGGCGCGCTGGCGCTCGACGAGCCGATCACGCGCTTCCTGCCGGGTTTCGCCGCGGTCCCCCTGCCGAGCGCCGACGCGCCCGTGCCCACCGTGCGCATGCTCCTGACCATGTCGGCCGGGTTGCCGACCGACGACCCCTGGGGCGACCGTCAGGAGTCGATCACGAACGAGCAGCTCGACGCGTTGATCGCCGATGGACTCAGTTTCGACAGCATCCCGGGCACGGCGTTCGCCTATTCGAACCTGGGCTATGCGCTGCTTGGCCGCGTCATCGAAGAGGCATCGGGCCGTGCTTATCGGGATGTCGTGCGCGAGCGCTTCCTCGAACCGCTCGGGTTGACCGGCACGGGGTTCGACGTGTCGATCGCCGAAAGCGACGGCGTGACGGGCGTGGCGATCGGAAACCGATTCCTCGACGGCGCGTGGCAGGAGCTGCCGTTCACCGGGCCCGGCGCGTTCTCGCCCATCGGCGGGCTGTTCTCCACGGTCGCCGACCTGTCCCGCTGGGCCGTCTGGCTGGCCGAGCCGATGCTGCCCGATGGCGTGTCGGGCGGCGCGACAGCGCACGGGCCCGCCGGTTCGGAGCCCGTCGCGTCCGAACCTCTCGCGTCCGAGCGTCTCGCGTTCGGGGCGCTCGATGAGGCGACCGAGTCGCATCCGACCCCTCTCTCGCGGGCTTCCCGACGCGAGATGCAACAGTTGCAGCGCTACGCCCCCGGCTTCAGCGCTCTGCCGGCCGGCTACGGTTTCGGCCTCGTGGTCGAGCATCATCCGCGCTTCGGAACCGTCGTGTCGCATTCGGGCGGCTACCCGGGCTTCTCGGCGCATATGCGCTGGGTGCCCAGCCGCGGTCTCGGCGTCGTCGCCTTCGAGAACGCCACCTACTCGCGGGTATCGGCGGCCGCGACCGCTGCGCTCGATCTGCTGGCCGATTCCTCTCCCGAGGTTCTCTCGCTCGACGATCGCCTATGGCCCGAGACGCGCACCGCGCAACGAGCTGTCTCCGCACTCATCCATGACTGGTCGGATGCCGCGGCAGCCCGCATCTTCGCCGAGAACGTTCCCCTCGACGAGCCGTACGAGAACCGCCGGGCCGCGATCGCGCGCGCCATCGCCGCCGTCGACGGGCTCCTCCCCCTGACGCCCGATGTGCAGCAGGCCACGGCAGGTATGGCCCGCGAGGCCTCAACCACGCCCTCGCACCTCGTCTGGCGACTGCCCGGCAATCGCGGCGCGCTGCGCGTCGAGATCCGTCTCACTCCGCAGAACCCCCCTCTCGTGCAGACGTTCAGCGTGCGCGCCGAACACCGCTGACAACCGCGGGCACCGGCGTGCCGTCGCCGGCAGGCACTGGCCCTGGCCCTGGCCCTGGTCAGCCTCAGGGCCGTCGCGACGCGCCGATGATCGCATCGGTTTTGGACACCGACGAACGGTTCGGCGCTACTGTGATCCCAACGAGCGCGGGGCGGGCTTTCGGATGTCGGATGCCGCTGCACCGCCCGGAACGGAGCAGCCATGAGGCGCCTACGAATCAGCATCGAACGCACGTCGTCGCGAGACGCGGCGCTGCGGGCAGCGGAAGCCACCGGGGCCGCAGCCGCCGCGGCCGCCGTGCCCACCGCAACCGCCTCGGCCGTCGATCATTCAGGGTCCGCGGCGGCGTCGCCGGCGGGAACGGTCGGGTCGAGCAGCACCGCCGGCGCCGTCCAGACAAGTGGGCCGCTCTCGCCCGCGGCCTCAGCCGGAACGGGCCCCGTCGGCCCGCTCCGCGGCGGTGAGATGCCCCGCCGCGGCGGTTTCGCGTGGGGCTATGTCGTCACGCTCGGCGTGCTCGCGGCCATCGTCACGGGGCTGGCGCTCTACAACCTGCGCTCCATCGTCTTCTCGATCTTCTTCGCCGGTTTCATCACGGTGGGGCTCGACCCGCTCATCCGCTGGTTGCAGCGCCGGCATTTCGCGCGCGGCTGGGCGTTGTTCACGGTCATCCTGCTCGTCGTCGCCGCGATCGTCGCGGTCATCTGGCTCATCGTGCCCATCGCGGTCGAGCAGATCTCGAGCCTGGCGGTGTCGATTCCGTCGCAGATCGAGGCGCTGCAGGCATCCGGATGGTTCGACACCGTCGACGCGGCCACCAACGGCCTCCTCGGCCAAACCCTGTCGTCGATCAACGACATCATCGCCGATCCGAAGACGTGGGCGGCCGTCGGCTCGGGCGTCGTGGGCTTCGGAGCGGCCATCGCCGACGCCGTCTCGACGGGCATCTTCACCGTCATCCTCACGATCTACTTCATCGCGACGTATGACTCGACCAAAGAGGCCGCCTTCCGCATGGTGGCGAAGTCCCACCGGGCCACGTTCGCCAGCTACACGAACCGCATCCTCGAGAACGTCGGCAAATACCTGAGCGGCATGGTGATCCTCGCGTTCATCAACTCGATCTTCAGCACCATCCTGCTCACCCTCGTGGGCGTGCCGGGCGCGTTCTTCATCGGCATCGCGGCCTTCTTCATCACGCTCATCCCGCTCGTCGGCACGATCATCACGACGTGCATCATGACGATCGTGGCGTTCTTCCAGTCGCCCGTGTCGGCGCTCATCGTGTTGCTCGTCATGCTCGTCTACATGCAGGTCGAGGCTTATCTGTTCACGCCGAAGGTCATGAGCAAGGCCGTGCAGGTGCCGGGTTCGGTCGTGCTGATCTCGGCCCTCGCGGGTGGCACGCTGTTCGGCCTGGCGGGTGCGCTCATCGCCATCCCGATCTCCGCCGGAGTCATCCTCATCATTCGAGAGCTCGTGATGCCCCGCAAGGAGCTGTCCTAGCGCCAGGGCCGGGCGCCGACGCTCGCCCGCCGCCCGCCGCGCACGCGAACGCGCACACGAACGGCCCGCCCTCTCCCAGGAGGACGGGCCGTTCGGTCGTGCGGGTGCGGGCGTGTCTCAGCGGCGCAGCTCCAGGGTGCAGCACTTCACGCCGCCGCCGCCCAGCAGCAGCTCGGAGAGGTCGACGCCGATCGGGTTGTAGCCGCGCTCGCGCAGCTGACGGGCGAAGTGCTCGGCCTTGGCGGCGATGACCACGTTGTAGCCGTCGGAGATGGAGTTGAGGCCGAGAAACTGCTGGTCGCGCGGGTCGGCGATGATGGCGTCGGGGAACCGGGTCTGCAGGATGGCGAGGCTGCGTTCGTCAAAGGCGCTCGGCAGGTAGGCGATGTTGGCGTTCGCGTCGTCATCGCGGGGGTCGAGCACGGCGATGGCGGTGTCGAGGTGGTAGAAGCTCGGGTCGGTCAGAGTGAGCGTGATGACCTCGCGGCCGAAGATCTCGCCGACCTCGCGGTGGCTGTCGCTGGCGCTGCGGAACCCGGTGCCGGCGAGGATGACGCCGCCGACGAACAGGAAGTCACCTTCGCCTTCGTTGATCTCTGCGGGGCGGGCAACCGTGAAGCCGTTGTGGCCGAACCAATCCATAAAGGCGGGGCCCTCGGGCTGGCGCTGTTCGAACGTGAACTTGGCGCCGTAGGCGGTGCCGTCGATCACGAAGCCGCCATTGGCCGTGTAGACCATGTCGGGCAGGCCCTCGACGGGGTCGATGAGTTCAACCGTGTGGCCGAGGCCCACGTAGGTGTCGTAGAGCGTCTGCCACTGGTCGATGGCTTTCTGCGTGTCGGTGGGGTTCGACGGTTCCATCCACGGGTTGATCTTGTAGCTCACGGTGAAGTGCTCGGGACGGCACATGAGGTAGGTGCGGGGCGTGGGCGTGCGGCTGGCGCCGGCGCGGGTGTCGGATGCCTGGGCGTCTGTGTCGGGGGTGGTCGTGGTGTCGGTCACGTGATGCTCCTGGTGCAAGCGGGGTGGCGCCGGTTCGTCGGTGCGATCCGGGCGGACTACCCTATCGGGGGCGGACACTGTCCTCGAGGCCCGTTCGCTGTCGCTCCAGGCACGCCGTGAATCCCAGTCTGTCACGCACGCTTGCGCCGATGGGTCTCATTCCGCGCAACATGTGAGCAAAATCGGTCGCGCTGGCGCAAGATTTCCGCGTAGGCTGGCCTGATGGACAATCTCGACCGCGGCATCATCGACCTTCTCCGCCAGAACGCCCGCGCCAGTTATGGCGATATCGGTGTCGAGGTGGGCCTGTCGGCTTCGGCGGTGAAGCGCCGGGTGGACCGCCTGGTGGCCGATAAAGTGATCCGCGGTTTCACGGTGCAGGTCGACCCGAATGTCGACGGCATGCAGACCGAGGCCTATGTGGAGTTGTTCTGCCGCGGCACGGTGGCGCCCGACGAGCTGCGCCGCATCTTGCAGGGTGTTCCCGAGGTGGTGGATGCGGGCACCGTGACGGGTAGTGCCGATGCCATCGTGCGTATCCGTTCGCGCGACATCCCGAGCCTCGAGGCGGCCCTCGAGAAGGTGCGCATCGCCCCGAACGTCGACCACACGCGTAGCGCGATCATCCTCTCGAAGCTCGTCAACCGCTCGGGCGACTAGCCGCCCGAGCGGACCTGAGCCGTCCGGCTCCAAGTTGTCCCGACCGGACGAGACTCGACTGAGCGTCTCCCAGGTTCGACCCGAAAGAGTCTCGGCGAATGCCTACGGCGCCGGCGTGTCGAGAAGCTTGGCACCCTCCTCTTTGTAGATCTTGAGCCAGTCTCCGTCGCGGCACGGGCCGTCGGCGCTCAAGATGATGCGGTCGACCGAGTAGGTGTAACTGATCTTTCCCGCCTCGGGCGATTCACCCGACAAGCCACGATGTCCCTCGTCGAACTGAGAGGTACCGACGGTCATACCGTCTGCCTTCCAGGCCTGTTTCAGCGCTTCAGTAACGGCGTCGAGGTCTTCGGCTGGCCGATTGCTCGTGCGCGACGCATGGTAGAAATAGCCAGCTTCGTCGTTGCATGGATCAGGCAATGTGTCGTCTTGCGCCACCCACTCCCCGCCTAGTACTTGCTGGGCGGCGTCGAGTCGGGCCAGGAGGTCGGCGCGTGCTTCTGCGGGTGTCATAGAGGGCTCCTTCACAGTGGGCGTTGGCTCGGGCGTGGGTGACGAACACGAGGAAAGGGTGAGCAGGGCAACCGCGATACCGAACGCTGTAGTCACGACGCGATTCGCAGACCGAGACCGCCCAGGTCGGCCGGCACGGCCGATCACAGCGACCAGCCTTCCGACTGGTAGGCGTCATATTCAACGGGAGCGCGGCCCTCGGTGATGCGTTCTTCGTGTCCGGTGATGATGTTCTGCACGTTGTACAGACTCTCAGAGTCCACACCGAGATACTTGCGGTCGTCGTCTTTTTCGTTCCCTCCGACAGCGTTGTGCATGTCCGCCGGTTCGAGCTCCGTTCCATCAGGAAGGACCGTTCCATCTGAGCCGAAGAGCGTCGCGCCCCAGCCGGTGCGCTCCGGATCTTGGCGGCCCGAGACGAAACGGCCGAAGTCGGCGAGGCGATCGCGCTCGGCATCCGTGACGAAGACCTTCTCGGGATCGACGTGCAGATCATTGATCGAGATGTCGTTCGGAATTCCGGCGGATCCAAGGAACGTGACCGTATCGACGTGGTGATCCTTATCGGCGAGCGCAATCGAAATGGTCGTGGTGCCGTACGAGTGCGCGACCAGGTTGAGCTGCGATGGCAGATTCGCTGCTTCGCGGTAGGCGTTGTAGCCGTCGAGTGTGCGACTGAGGCGATCCGCTCCGGCTTCGGCTCGGGCGTTGGAGGGCACCTCGAGGGCATTGGGGCTGTCGTAATCCACCCACACCACGACGGCGCTCGACGGGTCGGCAGTCTGCATCCGCTCGGCGGCGCGGATATAGTCGTCGCTCGACGAGACGCTACTTTCCATGCCGGGCACGAAGAATGTGGCGAACTTCGCCGTGTCGAGATCGCCCACAGAAATGGCGGCCAACGGCACACCCGGTGCCGAGTTGTCGAGCGTAATGAGGTAGAGCGGGGGAACGCGGGTGGGTCCCAGGCCATCGCCATAGCGATCGAGCAGGTACTTCAGGCCCTGCATCTTGTCGAAGGCTTCGCCGCCGCCCGGCGCCCCGTCGTAGCTGTAGGGGCCATCGGCGTTGACGATCGCCTCGTAGTCGGCTTTCGCCTCGTCGTAGAGCTGCTGCAGGCGTGAGACGTTGGCCCGATCGCGGTCGGTGTAGCTCGCACCCTCGAGGTTGCCGACCACGGCGGGCGCCGCGGCGATGAGCGCCGCCACGAACTCGGGCGGCAGGTTCTGCCACAGCCCGGCCACTTCGGCGGGGCTCATCTTCGAGAGAGCGTCTGCGGCGGCCTGGGGGTCGTCGGCGTAGGCGGCCGCGAACGTGGCCCCGTCGACGGTCGCCCAGGCCGCAATGGCCGTGGCTCCGTCGACCTGCGCGCCGGACACAATCGTCGACACGGGCGTTCCGCTGAGGGCGGCGACGGCAACGCCGTCGGCCTCGAGCCGCCGCTGCAGGAGTGCCGCATAGGACTCGCGGTGGCCCTCGATCTCGGAGGCCAGAGTGCCCCATCGGCTGACACCGCTGTTGAAGTCGGTCACATCCGTCTCGCTCATGCCGCGCAGCAGGCTCGTGGTGTCGGACTCGGGGATGCGCGCCGGCGGGTTGTCCCACCCGGCCACAGCCGTGAACGTGGAGGGCGAGAGGTCGGACAACGTGACCCGCAGCGACCCGATGCTGCGTTCCGCCTCGCTGCACGCCGTGCGCAGGAGGCCCGCCTCGAGCTTGATCGACTCGACCTCGGTGGCATAGGCGCCGAGGGCAGCGGCGCACGCCTCGTGGCTCGCCGCCGTGGTCTCGAGCTTGTCGCCGAGCGCCGTGAGCATGAGGGCCGTCTGGGCCGTGACCTCGGACGTGTTCGATGAGCCGACCGTGGAACCCGCGGCTCTCACGACGGTTTGCAGCGTGCGACCGGTCTGGGCATCGGCGGTGTGTTGCTCGGCGGCCGAGCGGATGGTGGCGACATCCCCCTTGTCGGGCTCGTCGAGATCGGAGAGGGCGCTCATTGTGCGGCCACCGGTTTCGAGCCCGACCCTGAACCGGCGCCCGCGGCCAGAGCACTATCGGTGGCCTTGAGCGCATCGATGGCTGCGGCCAGGGCCGACGCTACGGCCGTGGCCGAATCACCGAGCGCCGTATCGGCCTGGCCGCAGACATCACGCGCGCTGGCCGCAGCCTGCGCCACCGCGGCTGATCCCACCGAGCTCTCGGACATCTCGCCCGCGGACCCCAACCCCGCGAAGACGAAGCTCGACGTGTAGCCCGTAACGCCCAGCGTCACCTGCCCCCGCGCCTGGTCGAGCGAGTCGTAATCAATCAGTAGATCAGCCATCGGAATCCCCCTTCGCATCGAACGCTACCGACGGTCGCGCACAGACGGAATGGGCACCTCTCCCCTGTGCAGAGAAGGGCGCCGAAGAGGCCTGGGGAGAACGAACCGCTCAGGCGGAGAGGTACTTCAGCACCGCGAGGACGCGGCGGTGGTCGCCGGCGGAGGGCTGCAGCCCGAGCTTCTGGAACACCGAGGCGATGTGCTTCTCGATGGTGCCGGGCGTGAGGAAGAGGGCATCCGCGATGGCCTGGTTGGTGCGCCCCTCGGCCATGAGGCGCAGCACGTCGCGCTCCCGATCGCTCACGGCCGCCAGCGCATCGACCGCACGCGGCGGCGCGAAGAGCTGCGTCACGACCTCGGGGTCGAGCACGGTGTTGCCGGCCGCGATGCTGCGCAGGGCATAGACGAAGGCTGCGACATCCGCGACCCGGTCCTTGAGCAGGTAGCCCACACCGCCGCGCCCGGCCGCGAAGAGTTCGCGCGCATACCGTGTCTCGACGTATTGCGAGAAGACGAGCACGCCCACGTCGGGCGCCTTGTCGGTGACCTCGAGGGCCACGCGCAGGCCCTCGTCGGTGAAGGTCGGGGGCATGCGCACATCCGTCACGAGCACGTCGGGACGAAACTCGAGCGTGGCCTCGACCGCCGCGACGCCATCGCCGACGGCCGCGACTACATCGATGCCGCGGCCCGTCAGCAGGGCGACGAGTCCCTCGCGCACGATGGTCGAGTCTTCGGCGATGACGATGCGCATCAGATGTTCTCCGTGGGGTCGAAGGAGCGAGACGGCGACAACAGCGTTGCGTTGCGGCTCACAGGGCCGCCAGGGGCAGGTCGAGCGTGATGCGGGTGGGGCCACCCTCGGGACTGTCGATGAGCAGCGTTCCGTCGACGGTTCCGACGCGTTCGCGCAAGCCGCGCAGGCCCGAGCCGCGACCCGTGGCCGAGGCATCCTCACCGAAGCCGACGTAGGCACCGCCGCGCCCGTCATCGCCCACGACGACCTCGAGCCGGTCGCCGCGCTGGCTGAGCGTGATCGAGGCCGACGACGCCTCGGCGTGCTTGGCCGCATTCGTCAGAAGCTCGAGCACGCTGAAGTAGACGATCGATTCGACCACCGACGACGGCCGTTCGCGCAGGCTGCTGCGAAAACTCACGGGCAGCGCGGATGTCGCAGCCACCGTCTCGAGCGCCGTCTCGAGCCCCGCGTCCAGAGCGGGCGGGTGGATGCCGGCGGCCAGGTCGCGCAGTTCGACGAGCGCCTGCTTGGTGGCGGCATGAGCGTTGTCGACGAGCGTGGCGACGGATGCGGCATCCTGCCCGGACGCCAACCGATCGCGCGCGTCGCCCAGCGTCATGGCCAGGCCCACCAGACGGGCCTGCGTGCCGTCGTGCAGGTCGCGCTCGATCTGGCGCAGGCGGGCGTCGGCGGTCGCGACGCTCACGGTGCGCGACGTCGTCACCTCGCGCAGGCGTTCGCGGTTGCTGCGCCCGAGAAGCGATCGCACCAGCAGCGTGTGCAGCCGGGCGAAACCGTGGTTCATCGCGGGCCAGACGAAGAGGAACACGACGAGGCCGATCACGCCGATGAGCGTGTACTCACCGGGTGTGTCCACCCAGCCATCCACGAATTGGATGCCGTTCGGGGCCGGCTGTCCGTCGCGCTCGTTGGGGACGAACGGCGCCCAGAGCGCGGCCGTCGCGAGCCCCAGCGACATGACGAGGAACACGGTCGAGACGATGGTCGCGAACATGGTCGTGATGAACGCGACGGGGAGGAAGGCGAAGGCACGCCACGTGGCGGCATCCGACAAGCGGGTGAAGGCCCAGCCGAAGAAACCCGTGCCGCGCTGGTAGGGCGCCGGCGCCGGCACATCGACGCCGGCCAGGGAACGCGACAGCGCACGGGCGGCGGCACCGACGGCCCGAGAACCGCTCAGAATGAAGGCCGTGCCGAACAGCCCGATCACGGTGACGGCGAGCGGCGCACCCGCGGCGAAGACGGCCACGAAGACCAGCCAGCCGAAGCAGGCGACCCCGAAGAGGCCCCAGAGGTAGGCGAACTCGCGCCACGTCGAGGGTCGAAAGGCGGCGGTGAGAAAGCGGAGCACGGGCGAGGAGGTCATGGCGTGATTTCTGTGAGGCGGACGGGAAGCCGTCCTCACGGCGAGCCTATCGCTGGCTCACCTCTCGGGCGACGGTTTCCATGCTTCCCGCCGCCGGCCGCGCGGGCAGCGAGGCCCTCCCCCGACCGTGTGGGGGTTAACCCGAAGAACGCTCGGCTCGCCCGCGGCGAATGCGCCGGATGACGAGCCACCCGACCACGCCCACCAGGGCCGCGATCACCAGATAGTTGAGAATCGACGAGTACTGGTCGATGAGGTGATACTGCGTTCCGAGCAACGCGCCCAGGCTGATCAGCAGTGTGTTCCACAGCCCACTGCCCAGCACCGTGAAGAGGCTGAAGGTGACGAGATTCATGCGTTCGGCACCCGCGGGCAGCGAGATGAGGCTGCGCACGCCGGGAATGAGGCGGCCGAAGAATACCGCCGAGCGACCGTGGCGGTCGAACCATCCGGCCGCCTTCTCGAAGTCGTCACGGTCGACGAGCGGCAGCTTGGCCAGCCAACGAATCGAACGTTCGAGCCCGAGCGCGGCACCCAGCCAGTAGAGCAGCAGCGCGCCGACATAGGCACCGAGGGTGGACGTGACGATGACGAGCACGAAGTTCATCTCGCCCTGTTGCGAGATGAAACCCGCGAGCGGCAGGATCACCTCGCTCGGGATGGGCGGGAACAC
Source organism: Okibacterium fritillariae (assembly GCF_052783725.1). Lineage (NCBI taxonomy): Bacteria > Bacillati > Actinomycetota > Actinomycetes > Micrococcales > Microbacteriaceae > Okibacterium > Okibacterium fritillariae. The sequence goes on along the minus strand of NZ_CP199917.1, from coordinate 553,950 downwards.
CGTCTCGAGCAGCGTGAACAACCCGACTCCCCACGCCCCCAGGGTGTCGATGAGTTGCGCGGCCCAGCCGACGAGCCCGTCGAGCTGATCGATCGAAGATGAAGAATCACTCACCTGTGAAACGTTATGGGGCGCACCCGGTCGGATGCTGTGAGCGCAATCGCTCGAATATCGCCCACGCGTGCGCCAAAATGGTGCCATGTCAATCACGTATCGCCGCCTCGCCTGCTCGCCGGAACGTGTCTTCGAAGTGCTCGCCGACGGATGGCTCTTCCCCTCGTGGGTGGTGGGAGCATCCCGCATGCGCGACGTCGATGCCAATTGGCCGGCCGTCGAATCGAAGCTGCAGCACTCGTTCGGGGTCTGGCCCGTGCTCATCGACGACAGCACCTCGATGATGGAGTGGGACCCGCCCCGCCGCGCCAAGCTGCGAGCTCGCGGATGGCCCATGGGCGAGGCCGAGGTCACGCTCGACGTGAAGCGGCGCGGCGACGGCTGCGTGGTGCGCATCACCGAGAAGGCCGTGCGCGGGCCGGGCAAATTCGTGCCGGCATTCATCATGGATCCGCCGCTGCACGTGCGCAACATCGAGGCGCTGCGGCGTCTCGCCTACCTGGCCGAGGGCGGCGCGGGGCGGGTTTCCGGGGCGGACAAGCTCTGACGGCCCCTCTGACACCCGACGAGGTGCGCGTGCTGCACGATGCCCTCGATGCGCAGCACCGCGAGCTTCTGGTGCAACTCGGCACGCTCGACCAGTCTTTGCACGACCTGAGGGATGCCCGGTCGGGCGGGGATGCGGACGACGAACACGACCCCGAGGGCCCGACACTGTCGTCGGAGTGGTCCCGGATGTCGGGGCTCGACGCATCCTTTCGCGGACAGGTGACGGCGACGGCCGCCGCGCTCGAGCGGATCGCGGGCGGCACCTACGGCACCTGTAGCCGATGCGGCCGGCCGATCGGCTTCGACCGGCTCGAGGCGCGACCGGCCGCCGATCTGTGCATCGATTGCGCGCGGCTGACGACCTAGCGCGAGTCGCAGGCCACGTCGTCGAGTGTGGACAGGTAGTCGGCGAACCCCTCCGGAGCACGGCCGAGGCGGCGCCCCGACGTGTGCACGGGCTGCGTCTGCCCCCGATGCACGTTGGCACCCGAGGCATCCAGCGCTTCGACGAGGCGCACGTCCTCGCCCGTGGCAATGTCCTCGAAGCCGCCGACCGCCTCATAGGCGCTCGCGCGGACGCCCAGGTTGGCGCCGAAAACGTGCTCGTGGTCGCGACCGAAGCTGTGGCGCGCCTTCCAGACCACCAGCTCGCCGGACGTCAGGTCCTCTGCCCGGGGCGAGACGATGCCGACGAGCGCGTCGCAGCCCGAGCGGGCGCGGTGCAGGTGGTGCAACAGCCACGTCACCGGCACCGTGGAGTCGGCGTCGGTGTTGGCGATCCAGATGCGGTCGAGCGGGGTGTCACCGCGCCGAACGGATGCGGCGAGTGCGTGTTCGATGCCCATGCGACGAGCGCCTCCCACTCGCCCGATGGTCGAGACTACGCACTCCGCGCCCGACGCCCGGGCGAGTTCGGCGGTGCCGTCGGTGCAGCGGTCCAGCACGACGATGACGCGCACGGGCGGTGCCTCATCGCCGAGGGCACGCACGGACCGGTCGATGGCGGCCAGGCTCGCGGCGATCGTCGCCTCTTCGTTGCGGGCGGGCACGACGACATAAACCTCGTCGATACCGGTGCGCTCGGGCGAGAAATCGTGCGCCGACAACCCGTCGACGCGCTCGACGCCGGTCATGCGTGTCGCCGAATCGACCGCGGCCGTCGCGCAGCGCCGTGTGTGACACTCATCCGCCGTCCTCCGCCGGCGCGCCACAGCTCGTTCACTCGGCCAACCCGGTCTCTTGCGCGACCGAGCGGCCGGGAGCCGTGCGGAACACGTCGAGCACGAAATCGCGCTCGGTGTGCGTGACCGTGAGCTCGAGGCGCGGGCGTAGGCGTTCACGAAAACGCTCGGTCACGGTATCGCCGTCGAGCGGATACTCCTCGACCGGATGCCGCCAGTGGCAGGTCACGACGGTCGCGTCGGGGGTGAGCGACCCGAGGATGCGGTCGATCAGCGCGTCGAGTTCGGCGCTCGACAGGTAGTAGCCGACCTCGGAGACGACGACCAGATCGAACGAACCGGGAGGCCAGTCACCGGGCAGCGTGCGCCGCTCGAACGTGACGTTGTCTCGACCCGCCAGTCGCTCGCGGGCCACCTCGAGCGCCGACTCGGCGATATCGGTGGCGAGCAGCGCGTCGGCCCGTTCGGCCAGAAGCGCCGTCGTCACGCCGATGGAGCTGCCGAGTTCGAGCACGTTCGCGTAGCGCGCCGCGGGCAAGGAGGCCAGGGTGATGGCGCGTTTACGCTCCTCGTACCACCGGGTCTCGAAGCCCCAGGGGTCGCGTTCGCCTGCATAGAAATCAGTGAAGAAGTCGGCGCCCAACGAGCCGTCCGCTCCGCCATCCGTCTCACTGGGTGCCGTCTCGTCTGGTGCCGTCCCGCTCGCGGTCTCGGTGTCGATCACGGTTGCCCTGTCGGTGACAGACGGCAGGAAGATCTCGACGTCGCGGCGGAAGTGTTCCTGGAAGGGCTCCGACAGGATGGCCTCGTCCCCCGGGTGCTCCGACAACGGCGCGGTCTGCGAGGAGTGGCTCGCCATGGCCTGCCGCTTGCGTTCACGATCCTCGTCGGAGAGGGGCAGCACGAGCGCGTCGTTCCAGGGGATGTCGTCACCCTCGACATCCGACCAGAGCCATCCCCAGATCGGATAGGCCGCAGCGCGCAGACCGTGTCGTTCGGCGGCGCGCGCGCTGGCCGTCGCGACGGCCGCGTGATCGGGATGCCGGTCGCCGGCCCAGGGGCTCAAGATGACGGCATCGATAACGCCGGTGTCGGTGTCAGTGTCAGTGTCAGTGTCAGCGACCGGGCCAGCGTCAGCGCCCGCAGTCGTGGCCGTGGCCGTTCCGAGAACCCCGGAGACGACGCCTGCGATGAGCTCCGCCAGTTCCGCACTCTGAGCAAGCCCACCATCCGGCAACCCGAGGAAGTGTCGACGCGAGCCGGGCGCCACGATGTCCAGCGCCTGAGCCACCTCGTCCCGCCGCCAGGCCGCCAGCGCCTCGGGCGTCGTCGTGGGCGAATCGGGGTGGGACGCCTCGCCGTCGCTCGCGATGATCGCCGTGACCGGGATGCCGCGAGCGCTCGCCTGCGCCATGACGCCGCCCGCGCCCAACGTCTCGTCGTCGGGATGAGCCGCCGTCACGAAGAGATGCGTGATGCCGTCGAGCGACCATGCGGGCGTGCGCTGCCAGGGGGCCGCCTCGAGCCAGGCGCTCTCCGGGGTTCCGGCGTCGAGATGAGTGAACGTCACCAGTCGACCCCTCCTGCGAGCACGGCCTTGCCGATGGCGGCTTCGTCCCGTTCGGCGTGGTGCTGGCGCACGTAGAGCGAGAGGTCCGCGACACGGCGGGCATGCCGGGCATCGAGCGCGAGAGGCGCGGGACCCAGGGCACGGGCCGCCTCGCCCAACACCAGTTCCACGACATCCGCGATGATCATTCGGGTTCTGCCAGCTAAAAGCTGGGGGTCGGATGCCGCGAGCCCCGCCCGCGCATCGACGAGTTCGGCCGCATCACGCAGCGCCAGGCGCCCCGTCGTGAGCGCGGATTCGAGGCGTCCCACGTGCATCAAGCCGATCTGGTCGGGTTCGCGCCGGGAGGCGGCCTCGCGCACGGCCCGGGCCACGCCGACCGCTCCCCCGAACCAGCACGCGGCCACGCCGATGCCACCCCATGCGAATCCGGGGCGGCGCAGATACCAACCGGCGTCGCCGACGGGGGCCGCGGGGACGTCGTCGAAATCGACGGGGCCGGATGCGACATCCGCGAGCCCGACGGCATGCCAGACGCCCTGCTGCACGCGCACCCCGCCGCGGGTGAGGGGAACGGCGAAGAGACCGCGTTCGCCCGAGGGCAACCAGGCGGTGACGAGAGCGTGCGAGAGGCGGTCGGCCAGGGAGCACCACGGCTTCGTGCCGGAGAGGCGCCAGCCGCCGTCGGCATCGGGTGTCGCCTCGAGTTTCACTCCCGGGCCTTCTGCGGCGAACACGCCCCAGGTCGCGTCGGCCGGGGCGACGTCTGCGGGCACCTCGATGCCGGCGGCGCGCGCCTCGGCGAGGATGCCCAACGCGTCGATATGCGGCTCGATCACCCGTGCCGTCGTCACATCCGTGGCGGCCAGGGTGGCGAGCGCCTCCCAGAGGGCGAGCGTGCCGCCATCACCCGGGGTCGGCATCTCGTCACCGACTCCGCGGGCCAGGTCGAGCGACGCCGTCACATTTCCGGCCGCCTCGTCGGCCGCGCGGGCCAGGTCGTCGAGGGCGGGAGATATGCCTCGGGCATCTGACGGAGCAGCAAGGGGGTTGTCGCCCGGACGACCGAGCGAAACAATCGAGGTGGCGCGTGACGCATTCATCGGTATGAATTCTCGCAATCTTCTCTCCGATCTTCGCATCCCCGGCGCTCGCCCATCGACCGTTGACAGAATACGCAGAACCCACGAAGGAGCCCCCATGGACAAGGATGCCGCCGAGAAGCGACACGATCAGCTGACCACCGCGCCGAACGCGGTCGAATCGGATGCCGATCCCCGCATTGATGTGACCGAGGAGCCCGGTAAACCCACGCGCATCGACATCCGCGACGATGCCGTGGTGCGCCCCGGGGAGAGCGACGAGAGCGACGACGCAGCTGGCGCCGACCGCTGACCGCTGACCGCTCGCGCGGGGGCACGTCGCTCAGACGGTAACTCGCGACATCCGCTCGCGCAACCCGGTGTTGTGCGGCATCGGACGCGCGTAGACAAGAGGGTATGAAAGCTCTCACCTGGCAAGCAAACAAGAAAGTCGCCGTCACCGATGTGGCCGACCCCCGGATCGAAGAGCCCACCGATGTGGTCATCCGTGTGACGTCGGCCGCGATCTGCGGATCCGATCTGCACCTCTACGACGTGCTCGGGCCGTTCCTCCACAAGGACGACGTTCTCGGCCACGAGACCATGGGCGTCGTCGAAGAGGTCGGCGCCGATGTCTCCAACCTATCGGTCGGCGACCGCATCGTCGTGCCGTTCGTCATCGCGTGCGGTCACTGCTACATGTGTCAGAAGGGTCTCACCACGCAGTGCGAGACGACCCAGAACACCGACACCGAGACGGGCGCCGACCTCTACGGCTACACCGATCTCTATGGTCGCGTTCCCGGCGGCCAGGCCGAGCGCCTGCGCGTGCGCCTCGCCGATTTCAACGCCATCAAGGTGGGCCACGACCTGTCCGACGAGCGCTACCTCTTCTTGAGCGACATCCTGCCGACCGCGTGGCAGGGCGTGAAGTACGCCGATGTGCCCGAGGGCGGTGTGCTCGCGGTCATCGGTCTCGGCCCCGTCGGCCAGTTCGCCGCCCGCATCGGGCGCCACCTCGGCCACCGGGTCATCGCCGTCGACCCCGTGCCCGAGCGTCGACTCATGGCCGAGCGCTATGGCGTCGAAACCCTCGACCTCACGGATGACGTGCTCGACACGTTGCGTGCCATGACCGACGGTCGCGGCCCCGACTCGGTCGTCGACGCCGTCGGCATGGAGGCACACGGAAACCCCGTGGCCGCCTTCGCTCAGAGCGCCGCCGGCATCCTGCCCGACAAGATCGCGCAGAAGGTCATGACGACCGCGGGTGTCGACCGTCTCGGTGCCCTCAACCTGGCGCTCGACGCCGTGCGCCGCGGCGGAACGGTCTCGCTCAGCGGTGTCTACGCCGGTGTCGCCGACCCCATGCCGCTCATGAACATGTTCGATAAGCAGATCGCACTGCGCATGGGCCAGTGCAACGTGCAGGCGTGGATCAACGACCTGCTGCCTCTCGTCGAAGACCCCGCCGACCCGCTGGGCGTCGAGGACCTCGTCACCCACCGCGTGCCGCTGGACCGCGCCGCCGAGATGTACGACATCTTCAAAGAGAAGAAGGACGGCTGCATCAAGGTCGTGCTGAAGCCGCAGACCACCGCGGCCTGATTCGGGTTTTTTCGAACCTTTTCGGCTCATTTCGACCCGTCGAACGGGCGAGCGCCGGCATCACCCATCATGGGGATGTCGGCGCTTTCTCGTGTCCGGCCCGCCCCGGGTTCGCGTCATCCAACGCAACACAAGACCTGCGCGGTGGCCGTTCTGCCAGACTGACCGGCACCTTCCGGGCGTGCGTGTGCGCTCGGCAGATCCACGATTCCCCGCGACATCTCGCGACCTACCGACCGATCGAGGCACCATGGCACCCACATCGAAACTCCTGCAGAAGCTGGCCGACGGCCCCGTCGTCGTCGCCGAGGGCTACCTCTTCGAGCTCGAGCGTCGCGGTTATGTGCAGGCTGGCGCCTACGTGCCCGAGGTGGTGCTCGAGCATCCCGAGAAGGTGGCCGAGCTGCACCGCGAGTTCGTGCGCGCGGGGTCCGACGTCGTCGAGGCGTTCACCTACTACGGTCACCGCGAGAAGATGCGCGTCATCGGCAAGGAGCACCTGCTCGAGCCGCTCAACCGCAACGCGCTGCGCATCGCCACGGGCATCGCAGCCGAGACCGGCACCATCGCGGCGGGCAACATCTGCAACACCAACCTCTACGTCGGGGGCGACGACGCCGAAGACCGTTTCATCCGCGCCATCTTCGACGAGCAGATCGGCTGGGCGGCCGACGCGGGGGTCGACTACATCGTCGCCGAGACCATGGCCTACGCGGGCGAGGCCCTCATCGCCACGAAGGCGATCGTCGATGCCGGGCTCACGGCCGTCGTCACGCTCGCGCCCCACCAAACCGATCGCACGCGCGAGGGCTGGTCATTCACCGACGCCGCGCGCCGCATCGAAGACGCGGGCGCGAGCGTCATCGGCCTCAACTGCCACCGCGGGCTGTGGACGATCATGCCGCTCATCGAAGAGATCCGCGCCGCCGTATCGGTGCCCGTCGCGGCGCTGCCCGTGCCCTATCGCACCACCGACGAGCACAAGACATTCCAGGCGCTCGAAGACCCGCTGGCCGCGGCGGCCGGCAATGGGCGCGCTTTCCCCACCGCGCTCGACCCGTTCACCGTCAACCGCTACGAGGTCGCCGACTGGGGCCGCGCCGCCGTGGCCGCCGGGGTCGACTATGTCGGGCTCTGTTGTGGCGCCGGGCCGCACCACATCCGCGCGCTGGCCGAATCGATCGGTCGCACGCCCGAAGGAAGCGCCATGAGCGCCGATATGACCAAGCACGCGCTCTTCGGCGACTACGAGGGCATCAAAGCCGAGAACCAGGCACACGCGACGCGCATGTAGCGGCGCGGCGCGGTCTCGCCGCCGGGCACGTCCTCGCGGCGGCGAGATTCCTGCGAGCCTCGGCGGGCATCAGCGGCGGCGGGTGCGAAACAGCGGGGCGAACGGCAGGGCCAGCAGGGCTCCCACGACCGCGCCTGTGCCGTTTGCCAACAGGTCCCGCGGGTCGCTGACGCGCGACGGAACGAACTCCTGCACCCACTCGATGCCCACGCTGAGCGCGAGACCGGCGAGGGCGGCGAGCCAGAACCCCCGCGCGCCGAAGAGGAGAACGGCGAAGACTCCGAGCGGCGCGAACATGAGCACGTTGAGCGCGAACTCGGCGTCGGCGCTCGTAAAACCGGCCGGCAGGGGCAGGCTGCCGATGAAGCTGAACGCACGGCCCGACAGCTGGCTCACGGCATCCCCGTGCCCCGCGGGCGTGAGCGTGATGAAACCGACGACCGCCAAGTAGATCACGGCCAGGACTGCGACGACTCCGCGGGCGACGCGACGGCCGCGGGAACGGCGCGGGGGCAGAGACTGCCCGCCCGATGTCGCGCGGCCTGCCCCGGCGGGCGACGCCACCCGACGTTCGGAGGAACTCGGCGACGGCACGCCACGACCGGGCGTGTGCGACGGCGACGGGTAGGCGAGTGTTCCGGTGTGGGTCATGTTTCCACGCTAAGAAAGTCGGTGCGCGAGCGGACCGGTCGCAGGGTCCATCCGGATCGTTCGAGCGGACCATTCGGCGTCATCGCACAGCTGGGGCTCAGGATGTCGGCGATGCCAGACTGGGGGAATGACGATTGAATTGGTGACGTTCCCCGAGCAGGAGTTGCCGGCCTGGCTCGAGCTCCAGCGTGCGGAGTATCGCGCGCACCGCATCGCGGCCGGAGACGACGAAGCGGCAGCCACCCGCCGTGCGGACGATTCTCAGGCCACATATTTCGCGGGCGGCCGGCCCGCCGCGGGCCACGAGGTGCTCGTGGTGAATCATGACGGTGAACGCGTGGGTGTGCTGTGGGTCGGCCCGCACCCGGACGGTCTCGACGGCGTGGCCTGGGTGTGGGACATCGAGATCGATGCGGCTCAGCGCGGCAAAGGTTTTGGCCGCGCCACCATGCGCGCGGCCGAGGAGTGGGCACGCGACGCCGGTTATGCATCGTTGGCCCTCAACGTTTTCGGCTTCAACACGGTGGCGCGTTCGCTCTACGAGTCGATGGGCTTCGAGACCACATCGCTACAGATGCGCAAGGCGCTCTAAACGGGCACAGATGCGCAAGGCGCTCTAGAAGCGCTGCAGGTGCGCCGCCTCGGTCCACTCGGTCGCGAAGTCGGCGCCCGTGTGCAGCAGCACGATCGATTCTCCGCGATCGACCTTGGCGAGTGCGAACGCCGACACGGAGAGTGATGCCAACAGCCGAGCGCGAGACACGGACTTCGGGTCGCTCGGGCGGTCGGCGTGCGTCTGACGATCCTGAGCAGCGGCGACCTGCACCTCGCCAGCCTGCGCACCGCCGGCGCGCTCGAGGGCCGCGGTGAAGGCGCCGACGAGCTCGGAGTGATAGTCGGCGACGACCTGGCGGACCGTCTCGTCCTGCCCCGCGATGCCCGGGGCCGCCGTGACGAGCAGGCACCCATGGCGCGGTGAATCCGCGGGCAGGGCGGCAACGGTCTCGGCCAGTGCGGTGAAGTAGCGGATGAGCGCGTCGGCGGCTGCGCTCGGCGAATTCGACGGGTCGAGCAGGGGCGCGATGCGCGGGCGGATGATGGTCTCAAGGTAGTTCTCGACGGCCACGTCGAACAGGCCGCGCTTGCTGCCGAAGGCGTTGTAGATGCTCGAGCGATTGAGACCCGTGGCCCGCTCGAGATCGGTCAGCGACACGGCCTCATAGCCGAGCTGCCAGAAGAGATCGCGCGCGGCCTCGACGGCGTGCACCGTGTCGAAGACTTGTTGCCGGCCCATGCCGCCTCATTTCGCTCTTGCTTTTTTGTACCGATCGGTTCACTATCGTACTAGCGGTTCACACCGCACACCACCCCCGTAGCGAAGGAATACCGATGGCTTCACCCCGCACATCCACCCAGATCCAGCTCGTCCGCCGCCCGAGCGGCTGGCCGACGACCGACGATGTGCGCACCGTCACCGTCGAGCTGCCCGACCTCGAAGACGGCCAGGTGCGCGTCGCGAACGAGTTCCTCTCGGTCGACCCCTACATGCGCGGCCGCATGAACGACGTCAAGTCCTACACCCCGCCCTACGCCCTCGGCGAGACCATGACGGGCGGCGCGGTCGGCCGCGTCGTCGAGTCCCGATCAAACGACGTGCCCGTGGGTGCCGTCGTCGTGCACCAGGAGGGATGGCGCGACCTGACGCAGGGCGACGCCGCCGGCTTCCGCGTCGTCGAAGAAATCCCCGGCGTCCCCAACTCCGCCTACCTGAGCGTGCTCGGCATGACGGCCTTCACGGCTTTCGTCGGCCTGAAGGAGATCGCGCAGCTCACGCAGGGCGACGCCGTCTTCGTGTCGGGTGCCGCCGGCGCCGTGGGCTCCATGGTCGGCCAGATCGCCCGCCTCACGGGCGCCTCTCGCGTGATCGGCTCGGCCGGTTCGGCCGAGAAGGTCGCGTTGCTCACCGAGAAGTACGGCTTCGATGCGGCCTTCAACTACAAAGACGGCCCCGTGGCCGAGCAGCTGGCAGAGGCGGCGCCCCAGGGCATCGATGTCTACTTCGACAACGTCGGCGGCGAGCACCTCGAGGCAGCCCTCGGCGCCTTCAACGACGGCGGCCGCGGCGCACTGTGCGGCGCCATCGCCGACTACAACAGCACCGAAAAGCCCGTTGGCCCCAAGAACATGGCCAACATCGTCACGCGCGGCCTCACCCTCAAGGGCTTCACGGTCGGCAACTACACGCGTCACTTCCCCGACTTCATCTCGCAGATGAGCACCTGGCTGCAGAACGGCGACGTCGTCTTCGACGAGACCGTCGTCGACGGCATCGAGAACACCTTCGACGCCTTCCTGCAGCTCATGCAGGGCGCCAACACGGGCAAGATGGTCGTCCGCGTGGCGGCACCCCAGGCCTAAGCCGAACGGCGACCTCAGGCCTAAGCCGAACGGCGACCCGAGGCGAACGGCCCCGGTGTGTGAACACCGGGGCCGTAACTCGTGGTCCCGCTCTGCGCCGCCGCGGGTCGCAGAGCGACAGGGACGGCGCGCCGAAATCGGCTAGAGCGCCGCGCGAAGTCCGTCGATCAGCGGTGTCGTCGGGTGGCCGATCAGGCGGCTGAGGTCGCCCGAGGTCTCGCCGAGCAAACCGTCACGCGTGTTGGCGTCGAGCGCCACAACGAAGCCCGCGGTGCCCTCATCCAGCCCGGCGTCCTTCAGAATCGCGAGGTGCTCCTCCGACGAGACGGACTTCAGCTCGACCGGCTTGCCCAAGATCTCGGCGAACGTGTCGGCCAGCTGCTGCTGGTTCCAGGCGACATCGCCGCTCAATTCATACACCGAGCCGGCATGACCGTCTTCGGCGACGACGACTGCGGCCGCCTCGGCGTAATCCGTGCGCGACGCGCTCGAGACCAGACCGTCGCCGGCGCTCGTGAGCAGAACGCCCGTGGCATCCGCCTGCTGCAGCGCGCCGACGTAGTTCTCGGTGTACCAGCCGTTGCGCAGGATCGTGGCCGGGATTCCGGAGGCACGGATGAGCTCCTCGGTCGCCTTGTGTTCGGGCGCCAGGACGAGCTCCGACGTATCCGCCTTCGGCGCGCTCGTGTAGACGAGGTGCTTCACCCCGGCAGCAACGGCCGCGTCGATCGCGTTGCGGTGCTGCTCGACACGCTGGCCCACTTCGCTGCCCGATACGAGGATGAGCGTATCCGCGTCCGTGAGCGCCTCGGTCAGGGTGTCGGGGCGTGTGTAGTCGATGACGGCCGTGCGCACACCCGAGTCGGCGAGCGCCTGCAGCTTCTCGGTGCTGCGACCTCCGGCCACGATGTCCGCGGGCGCGACGCCGCGAGCGACGAGGTGTTCGACGATGGATTTTCCGAGGTGTCCGGTTGCTCCGGTGACGACGATGGTCATGGTGTCCTTTCCCGGCCTCCGTTCGGAAGCCTCTGAGTGCTATAACCGAGGCTAGGCTAGAAGCTTCCCAACCGCAGGTACCCACTTTTTGGTAAGTTGTTTCGCATGAGCGAAAACGACGTCCGCGAGCGCATCCGACAGACCGTGTGGCCCGACTCACCCGCCGGCGGCATGACGGCCGAGCAGCAGCAGCTGCTGGGCAACGTCTTCGATGCGCAATGCCCGAGTCGAGCCATCCTCGACCATGTCACGAGCAAATGGGGTGTTCTCGTGCTCGTCGCCCTCGAGGCCGAGTCGCTGCGCTGGGGCGAACTGCGCCGCTCCATTGACGGCATCAGCGAGAAGATGCTCGCGCAGACGCTCAAGTTGCTCGAGGCCGACGGCTTCGTGCACCGCGCCGCCCAGCCCGTCATCCCGCCCCGCGTCGACTACAGCCTCACGCCGCTCGGGCACGAACTCGCCGCCCACCTCGTGCCACTGCTGCGCTGGGTCGGCACCAACGCGGGCCGCGTGATCGAGCACCAGGCGCAGGGTGCGGCGTGAGCGATTTCGACATCCGCCCCGCCACCTCGGACGATTGGGCCGCCATCTGGCCGATCTTCCGCGACATCGTCGAGGCCGGCGAAACCTACGCCCTGCCCGAGGGCCTCACTGCCGACGACGCACGAGAGCTGTGGATGATCGAGCAGCCCGGCATCGTGGTCGTCGCCGTGTCGACGCGCCCCGACGACCGCGACGCCGTCCTGGGCACGGCCAAGGTCCTGCCCAACCGGCCCGGACGGGGCGCGCACGTGGCCACCGCCAGTTTCATGGTCGACCCGGCGCAGCACGGCCGCGGTCTCGGCCGCGCGCTCGGCGAGTGGGCGATCGCCTGGGCCACGGATGCCGGCTACCGCGCCATGCAGTTCAACGCCGTCGTCGAAAGCAACACGCCGGCCGTCGCGCTCTGGCAGAAACTGGGTTTCGAGATCATCGGCACCGTGCCCGCGGCCTACGACCACCGCCGACTCGGCCCGGTCGGCCTGCACGTCATGCATCGCCCCCTCTGAGCGTCGGTGGTTCGCGCTAGTCTCGCCTCAACGATCCGAGTGAGGCCAGCATGAACAATCCCCGACCAACCGCTGATTCGCATGACCTCATCCACGTGCGCGGCGCGCGCGAGAACAACCTGCAGAACGTGTCGCTCGACATCCCGAAGCGCCGCCTCACGGTGTTCACGGGCGTCTCGGGTTCGGGCAAATCGAGCCTCGTCTTCGGCACCATCGCGGCCGAATCGCAGCGGCTCATCAACGAGACCTACTCCGCCTTTCTACAGTCGTTCATGCCCAGCCTCGGCCGCCCCGATGTCGATGCGCTGCACAATCTGAGCGCCGCCATCATCGTCGATCAAGAGCGCATGGGCGCCAACTCACGCTCGACGCTGGGCACGGCCACCGACGTCAACGCCATGCTGCGCATCGTGTTCTCGCGCCTCGGCCAGCCACACATCGGCCCCTCCTTCCGCTTCGGCTTCAACACCCCCGAGGGCATGTGCCTGCGCTGCGAGGGCCTCGGGCACGTCACCGACATCGACCTCGACGAGCTGTTCGACAGCACCAAGAGCCTCAACGAGGGCGCCATCACCATTCCGGGCTACAGCGCCGACGGATGGATGGTGCGCACGTTCGCCGAATCGGGCATCGTTCCGGGCGATGTGCCCATCGGCCGCTTCACCGAGCAGCAGCGGCAGGACTTCCTCTACAAGGAGCAGGTCAAGGTCGCGATCAACGGCATGAACCTCACGTACGAGGGTCTCGTGCCGAAGGTGCAGAGGAGCATCCTGTCGAAGGACAAAGATGCGGTCCAGCCGCATGTGCGCGCGTTCATCGACCGCGCCGTCACCTTTCAGACCTGCCCCGACTGCGATGGCACCCGGCTCAACGAGGCCGCACGGTCATCCCTGATCGAGGGCAAGAGCATCGCCGATTGCTCGCGCATGCAGATCAGCGATCTCGCCGCGTTCGTGCGCACCATCGTCGACGACGAGGTGGCCCCGCTGATCTCCACCCTGCAGCAGACGCTCGACTCCTTGGTCGAGATCGGCCTGGGCTATCTGAGCCTCGATCGCACCGCGGCATCCCTGTCGGGTGGCGAGGCCCAGCGCGTGAAGATGGTCAGGCACCTGGGGTCGAGCCTCACCGACGTCAGCTACATCTTCGACGAGCCCACCGTGGGCCTGCACCCGCACGACATCGAGCGCATGAATGCGCTTCTCCTGCGGCTGCGCGACAAGGGCAACACGGTTCTCGTCGTCGAGCACAAACCCGAGACCATCGCCATCGCCGACCACGTCGTCGACCTGGGGCCGCGCGCCGGCATCAACGGCGGGCGCATCCAGTTCGAGGGCACCGTCGACGAGTTGCGCGCGAGCGATACGCTCACCGGGCGGCACCTCGGCGACCGCGTGCAGCTGCGCGAGACACCCCGACTGCGCACCGGGGTTCTCGAGATCCGCGGCGCCACGCGGCACAACCTCAAGAACGTCGACGTCGACATCCCGCTGGGCGTGCTGACGGTCGTCACGGGCGTGGCGGGGTCGGGCAAGAGCTCGCTGATCCACGGCTCCATCCCGCGCGGGGCCGATGTGGTGACGGTCGACCAGGCACCCATCAAGGGTTCGCGCCGCAGCAATCCGGCCACCTACACCGGGCTTCTCGACCCCATCCGCACGGCCTTCGCCAAGGCCAACGGGGTGAAGCCCGCACTCTTCAGCGCCAACTCCGCCGGGGCCTGCCCCAATTGCAACGGCAACGGCGTCATCTACACCGACCTGGCCATGATGGCCGGCGTGGCGACGGTGTGCGAGATGTGCGAGGGCAAACGGTTCCAGGCGTCCGTGCTCGAGTACACGCTCGACGGCAAGAACATCGCCGAGGTGCTGGGCATGTCCGTGGCCGAGGCGCTCGACTACTTCGGCCCGGGGCCGGCGCGCGCCATCCTGCAGCGCCTCTCCGACGTGGGGCTCGGATATCTGGGCCTCGGGCAGCCGCTCACCACCCTGTCCGGCGGCGAGCGCCAACGCCTCAAGCTCGCCATCCACATGGCCGACAAGGGCGGCATCTACGTGCTCGACGAGCCGACCACCGGGCTTCACCTCGCCGACGTCGAACACATGCTCAGCCTGTTCGACCGGCTCGTCGACAGCGGCAAGACCGTCATCGTGATCGAACACCATCAGGCCGTCATGGCGCACGCCGACTGGATCATCGACATCGGGCCGGGCGCGGGGCACGACGGCGGCCGGATCGTGTTCGAGGGCACGCCCGCGGAGATCGTCGCCGACGCCTCCACCCTCACGGGTCAGCACCTCAGAACCTACGTGGGGGCCTGAGAAGACGCGTCCCCGCACACCCGCGTTTGGCCAACCCTGTCGATGACCTGACGAACGCCGAGCGACGCTCTGCAGATACGTCCGATCGTGCCCTGGCGGACGGCACGTGACCGGCAACAGGCGCGCCTGCCGCAAGGCGAGCCAGCCGTCAGTCCTTGCCACCCTTGCCGGGCTGCGTATTTCCCTTGCCAGGGTTCCCATTGCCCGGATTACCGTTCCCCGGGTTGCCGTTGCCGGGCGACGTGTCGGGGGCCTGATCGTCGGCATCGTCATCCTGCGGCGTCTCGACGGTGCCCGGAACGGTCTCGACGGGCGCCGGGGCAGGCGCCTGGGTCTCAGTCTGATCGGTCACCCCGGTGTCGGTCTCCGTCGGCTCGGGGGTCGGCGTCGTCTGCGCGGCGATCAGCGCCGCCAGGTCGGCGCGCACCGCATCGATGGCCGCCTGGATCTCGGCAGAACGGTCCGCCGTCACATCCCCGGCTTCGACGTATCCGGCCAGGCGCGTCTGCAAGACGTCGAGGCTCGCCGCAGCGCCCGCATAGTCACCGGATGCCGCGCGGTCAGCCGTCTGCACGACCGACGCGTCGAGGCGCGCCGTCGCAGCGTCTGACGGATCGGTCGGCGCGCAGCCGGAAAGCAGTACCGTGGCGGCAAGCGCCAACGCCGCAGCGCCACTCACCGCGAACCGGTTCGTCGCGAATCGACTCGCCACCGACCGGCTGACCCGCCCGAAGCGCACACCACCCTCGTTCCCGTTCACCGCACGAACACTCACTGGTTCACCTCGTCTCGCAACTGCTGCAGATGCACGCCCAACGGCCCGGTCACCTCGGGCAGGGGCGTCTGATCGGGACTTGACCCTCCCGACGCCGCCACGGCGATCGCGATGGCGATGGCCGCGAGCAACAGCACGGCGAACACGACGACGACGATGACGGCCCGTCGACCCGAGCGGTTTCTCGGGGCGGCCGACATCCCGGACTGTTCGGGGCGGTCGGCCACGGGCGCGGCAACCGTGGGCGCCTCGTCGTGCGACCGCGACGGCACGACCGCGGGTGTCTGCGGGAAGCGCTCCGTGCGCGCGTGGTGCTCCGTGCGCACGTGCTCCGAACTCGGCCGATCCACTTCGGTCGTCGGCACGTCAGACAGCTCGAACGCCCTGGTCGGAGCGTCGCCGGCACTCTCGGAACCGGCACTCTCGAAACCAGCCTTCGCGGCCCCGGCCCCGGCAGAAGCATCCGGCACATCGGTCTGGGGCAGCGGAGCGGCGACGGTCGACATGGCGGTCGCATCAGCGGCGACGGGACTTTCCTGATTCCCCGTCGTCGAGAACTCGTGGATGGAGCGCGCCACGGACAAGGCATCCGGCCGCTGTTCGGGGTCGCGGTTCGTCATGGCGACGAGGAGCCCGGCCCAGTCGGCACCGACGCTCTCGGGCACGACCGGGTCGCGCAGCAGGCGTGCGGTCGCGGCCTCGATCATCGACCCCGGAAAAGCCCGCTCACCCGTAAGTGACTCGAGCAAGACCAACCCGAGCGAGTAGACATCGCTGGCGGGTGTCGGCGGTTCGCCCTTCGCCTGCTCGGGGCTGAGATAAGCGGCGGTGCCCACGAGCGTGCCCGGCATCGTGAGCCGCGTCGAATCCACCATGTAGGCGATGCCGAAGTCGGCGAGCTTCACACGGAACCGGCGGTCGGGCGAGGTCGAGTCCTCGAGCAAGACGTTCGACGGCTTGAGGTCGCGATGCACGATACCCGCCGCGTGCACGACATGCAGCGCCTCGGCCAGGTCGGCCCCCATGCGAGCGACCTCGCGGCGATCGAGCGGCCCCGCGTCGAGAAGCTGAGACAGCGTCGGTCCCTCGACCAGTTCCATGGCCATGAAGGCCGGTTCGCCGTCGAGCGCCGATCCATCGCTGGCGTCATAGAGGGTGACGAGTGCGTGGTGTTTCAACGAGGCGAGCAAGCGAATCTCGGATGTCTTGCGCCCCTCGTCCTTCTCCGACTCCCCCGCCGCGGCGAAGAGCTTGAGCGCCACCGTACGACCGAGCGAGAGGTCCTGCGCCCGATAGACCGCCGCCATGCCACCGCGGCCGATGAGGGTGTCGACGCGGTAGCGCCCGGCTACGACATCGTTGTCACCGCGACCGTCACCGTCACCGTGACCGCTGCCGGTGCCACTGTCGCGGCCGCCGCCGTCGGCTCGGGAAGGCCGCGCAGAGTCGAGGGTCATTCGCTTCTCCATCCGGCGTATCGGGGGTGCCGGTCCGGCTTGTTCAGAGAGAACGCGCCGGGGACTCGATGTTAGTGCGCACCGGTCGCGCACGACTACCGCTTGCGCCGGAACGAAAACTCCGGATGGTCGAAAAACACCCGACCAGGGGGCTTTCTCAAAATTTGCTGAACCGACTTGAACCGGCTTTTTCGACATGGTATTTCTATTTCTGCCGGGTCACCCGGACCCGGTTCACACCGAGAGGAGAGTCACTCATTATGGCAATGTCTTTCGATCCTTTCAGCCAGCTCGACCGCTTCGCCGCGAGCGTTCTCGACGCCAAGGCGTCGCCGCGCTTCATGCCCGTCGACCTGCACCGCAGCGGAGATCACTACGTGGTGAACGCCGATCTGCCGGGCATCGACCCGGGCTCCGTCGATGTCGATGTCGACGGGCAGGTGCTCACGATCCGCGCCGAACGCACGGCGCCCGAGACATCCGGCGCTACCTGGTTGTCGCGTGAGCGGCCCTACGGCTCCTACCTACGCCAGTTCAGCCTGGGCGAGGGCGTCGATGTCGAACGCATCACCGCGAGCTACGAGAACGGCGTGCTCAGCATCCTGATCCCGGTGAGCGAGCGGGCCAAGCCCCGCAAGATCCAGATCACCGAGAAGGGCTCGAACGCCGAGCAGCCGCAACTCAACGCCGCACCCGCAGCGGCGGCGAGTTAGGCGCCGGCGGGGCGCGAGCCGCACACCGGTGCGCTGCACTGCTCTGCCGAGAGAAAGGGCGGGTCACCCCCGGGTGGCCCGCCCTTCGCGTCAGTGGGCGGGGAGAGCCGCGATCGGGCTCGAATCGAGGTGGGCGAGAATGTCGGCCGCGTCGTCATAGACCTCGGCGGCACCCGCTTCGCGCAGCTCAGCCGAGCCGATGCCCCCCGAGCGCACACCGATGGTCGAGACGCCGGCTTTCGCGGCCGCCTCGACATCCCAGACCGTGTCGCCGACGAAGACCGCGTGA
Organism: Okibacterium fritillariae; assembly: GCF_052783725.1. Classification (NCBI taxonomy): domain Bacteria; kingdom Bacillati; phylum Actinomycetota; class Actinomycetes; order Micrococcales; family Microbacteriaceae; genus Okibacterium; species Okibacterium fritillariae. The sequence goes on along the minus strand of NZ_CP199917.1, from coordinate 535,883 downwards.
TCAGCGTCGACCCCGGCCCGTTCGAGAGCGACCAGCACGATGTCGGGACGCGGCTTCGCGGTCTCGACATCCTCCGACGAGGTCACGGCGAACAGCTGGTCTTCGACATTAAGAATCTCGCGCAGAATCTTCAGCTCGTCCTCGGGCGCCGACGTGGCGAGCACCACGCGCATGCCCCGTTCGGCGACGGCGCGGATCAGGTCACGCGCACCCGACAGGGGCTCGAGTCGTTCGGCCAGCTTCTTGTAATAAAGCGAGTGCAGATCGGATGCCTTCTCCGCCGTCTCGTCGTCGACCCCGGGCAGAATCGCCTCCATCAGAAGCGACGAGTCCTTGCCGATGGCCGCGTGGATGCGCCACGAGTCGACCGAGCGCCCCACCCCGTCGACGGCCTTCTCCCACGCCTGCACGTGCAGATAGTTCGAGTCGACGAGGGTTCCGTCGATATCGAAGAGGACGGCGGTGGGCGAGGTGGACATGGAGCTCCTTCTATCGTTGCGCGTCACGGCGAGCACGGGCGGGTCTCGGTTGAGCCGGCCCGCTCTCACCGGGTCGGTGCCGCGAACCGCCACTATAGGTCGGCTCGTTCGCCGCGCGCTATCCCCTACCGTCGCGGCCAGCCGGGCCATACGGGCGACCCTTGCCGCGCCGGTTTTGTGTCGCTACATTGAAGGCAGCCACCATCCAGCGAGGGAGAGCGCGTGCCGAGTCCGTTCCGTATCGATCCCGCGTCGGCAACAGCGCCGTTCGAGCAGTTGCGCACACAGGTGATCTCCGGGGTGAAGGACGGGACTCTCGTTCCCGGCACGAAGCTGCCGACGGTGCGCAAGCTCGCCGACGAGCTGGGTCTCGCGCCCAACACCATCGCGCGCGCCTATCGCGAACTCGAGCACGACGACGTGATCGAGACCCGCGGGCGCAACGGCACGTTCGTGTCGGCCACCGGGGACGCCGACCAGAAGCATGCTCAGCAGGCCGCCACCGCCTACGCCGAGCGCACCGCGCAGTTGGGCCTGACGCCGGCCGAGGCGTTGGCGATTGTGACGGCCGCACTGCACGGAACGCAGACGCGCGAGCATCCGTGATTTAGACTCATCTCGACCGAGGAGGCTTCACCTTTCGCCGGTCGTTGGACCGACGAACGAAGTAGGGAACCCCCGTGGGAAGAATCATTTACGGCTACGACTCCGCCGAAATCGAGTTCGATGATCGTCTGCTCGCCCACCTCAAGGTGGCCATCGTGACGAAACTGCGCCGCGACGAGAAATTCACGCTGTCGTGGGACCACGGCATCGACGGCGGTGGCGGCCGCAGCACCGTGTGGATTCACCCGTCCATCCCGCTGCAGTTCATCTTCTCGGGCAGCCGCGACGCCACGCTGAACCGTGAGTGGATCGAACAGCTCATGATGTCCGCCAACAGCACGGGCGGCCTGCAGGTCTCGGCCGAGCCCCGCGAGGGCGCACAGCACCCGGCCTGATTTCGGGCGCTGTCCGTGCGCCGCCGACGGCTCTAGCCGACCGGCGCCGCACCGTTGTCTGCGCGGCTCGCGTCCGCAGCGGCGGCACGGGGGTTGCGGATGCCGAACCAGGACACCAGCCCGCCGAGCACGAGCATGGCCGCCGTGGCGATCATGGCCCGGTGCAGACCGTCGAGGTCGAGGCTCTCGCCGATGATGAGCGATGCGCACGCAATGGTGATGAGGCCCGCGATGCGCGACACCGCGTTGTTCACGGCCGAACCGATGCCCGCCTGCGCGTCGGCGATGGCGCCGAGGATGGCGCTCGTCAGCGGCGCGACGGTGGCCGAGAGACCCAGGCCGAAGAGCAGCAGGCCCGGCAAGATCTGTGTCCAATAGTTGAGCTCGGGCGAGACGCTGATCAACCAGAGGAAACCGGCGCCCGCGACGAGGGGGCCGACGGTCATGAAGAGGCGCGGCCCGAAGCGACCCGACAGGGCGCCGAAACGGCTCGACAGGAACAGCATGACGAGCGTCGGCGGCATGAGCGAGAGGCCCGTGAGGAACGCCGACACACCCGCCACCTGCTGCAGGTAGATGGCCACGATGAAGAAGCCGAACGACAGCGCGCCATAGATGAACAGGGTGGCGATATTGCCGGCCGAGAAGTTGCGCGAGCCGAAGAGGCCGAGCGGCATCATGGGGGCCGGCGCGCGGCGTTCCCAGGCGATGAAAGCCGCGAGGCAGGCGAGACCCAGCACGAGGGGGATCCAGACGACGGGGCTCGACCATCCCAATCGGCCCTGCTCGATCAGAGCGAAGACCGGGCCCGCGAGGCCCAGCGCGCCCAAGACCGCCCCCACCCAGTCGATGCGGGCCGGATGCTCGGGCCGCCCCGCGCCGCGCAGGCGGTGAAGCAGCACGAGCGTGAACGCGATGGGCAGAACGTTGATGGCGAAGATGAGGCGCCACGAGACGGTGTCGATGAGGAACCCGCCGAGCAGCGGGCCGATGATCATGGCCGTTCCGGTCCACGCCGTCCAGCTGCCGATGGCCTTCGCCTGCGGCACGCCGTGGAAGGTCGAGATGATGAGCGCGAGCGAACTCGGCACGAGCAGGGCCCCGGCGGCACCCTGCGCCGCCCGTGCGCCGATCAGGATCTCGGCGGTCGGCGCGATGGCGCACAACACCGAGGTGACGCCGAACCCCACGAGCCCGACGCTCATTACGCGCACGCGGCCGAAAGCATCCGACAGCGAACCCGCCAGGAGGATGAGTGCGCCGAGGGTGAGGAGATAGGCGTCGACCACCCACTGCTGCGTGGCCAGTCCACCACCCAGGTCGCGATCGATCGAGGGAAGCGCCACGTTGACGATCGACCCGTCGAGGAACGCCACGAACGACGCGAGGATGGCGGTGATGAGCACGCGCCGCTCACGCGTCAGGCCGCCGACCGGGGCGCCACTCGCCGACGCGCTTGAGGCTCCCGAAGCTCGTGAGCCGCCCGCCGCGCTCGTCCCGCCCGCCGCAGACATCACAGCGACCGGGTCTTGGATGCGATGGCGCGCTCTTCACTCATCTGCCCAGTATCCCCCTCCCGCGTGGCGGGCGGGGAGTCCTCTGCGGGGCTGTGGACAATTCGGCCCCGCGTCGTCTGTTTAGAGCACGTCCTCCGACCACGTGTCGGCGTTGCCGAAGCGGTGGGCCGTGATGGTGATCGACTGTTCGCGCAGGAACGGCAGGAGCTCGACGCGTCCCGCCGACGTGACGGCGCCCGAGTAGATCGCGAGATCGGGGTCGCCCTCCACGATCACGGCGAGCGCACGGTGCAGGGCGGTTCGTTCCGGTTCGGTGCCGACGATGCGCACGCGCGGGGGGCGCGTGACGGCCGGTTCGCCGGTGACGATCAGCGGGGATGCGGCGGGGGCGGCATCCGTGTCGGCATCCGTTTGAGCGGCATCCGTTCGGGCGGCGTCTGCCGCAGCTACGGCGGAGACGACGGGAGCGGGATCGGGAGTCCGGCCGGCCCCTGTCTCGCCGACCTCGGCTGCCTCGGTCTCAGTCCCGGCCTCGGCGTTCGCGGTCTCGGCGTTCCCGGCATGCGCCTCGGAGCCGCCGCCGTCATCGAGCGGAATGTCGATGGGTGACGGCTTGTCGGGTTCGGGGCTCACCTCGGCGACAACGGCAGCCGCCGCACGAACGGCCGCGGCCTGCTCGCCGGCACCCGAGCCTGCCCCAGCGCCAGCGCCCTCTCCCGCTCCCAGCTCGGCAGCCGGCGCAAACCGCGCGAGCCACTCCGCATCCGTCTCGACCGCCACCTGCACGCCGATCTCGCCGAGCACGCGCCGCACCGACGTGGGGATGCCGAGCGCCAGGCTCAACGTGAACACACTCCGCGAACGCATGGCCGCGATGACGACGCGCAGCACGTCGCCCAACTCGGCATCACGCGTCGACCGGATGGACACCGGCACGGGACGGTAACGCAGGAGGTTGCGCTCGACGCCGAGGCCCGAGACATCCGTGGTCTCGCCGAAGTCGGTGCCCCACACGATGGCGTCGGATAGCGCCGAGCGCCGCAGCACGTCGAAGGCACGGTAGTCGAGGGCCGGCTGGGCCGCCTCGATGAGTTGCACGATCTTGGGGTCGAGCCCGCGCAGGTGCAGCGTGGTCGACGCCGAACCGCTGTCGGGCTGCCACGAGCCGAGCGCCGCGAGATAGTTCGGGCCGCCCGCCTTGGCTCCCGTGCCCACGGCCGAACGCTTCCAGCCGCCGAACGGCTGGCGCTGCACGATGGCACCCGTGATGCCGCGGTTGACGTAGAGGTTGCCCGCTTCGACCGTGGCCGCCCAGACGCGCAGGTCTTCGGGGTCCTGCGTGAAGAGACCCGAGGTCAGCCCGTAGTCGACGTCGTTGACGAGCGCGATGGCGTCGTCGAGGTTCTTGGCGGTCATGATGCCGAGCGACGGCCCGAAGAACTCGGTGCGGTGGAAACGTGAACCCGCGCTCACTCCGGTGCGCACGCCGGGCGACCAGAGCACGCCCGTCTCGTCGAGCTGTTTGGGCTTCACGAGCCACTGCTCGCCGGCATCCAGCTCGGTCAGCGCCCACAGCAGCTTCTCTGAGGGCTGCTCGATGAGCGGCCCCATCTGCGAGGCCGGGTCGCTCGGGTAGCCGACGCGCAGGCTCGACACGGCGTCGATGAGCTGCCGGCGGAACCGCTCGCTCTTCGCCACAGAACCCACCAGGATCACGAGCGACGCGGCCGAGCATTTCTGCCCCGCGTGCCCGAAGGCGCTCTTCACGATGTCGGCGACGGCCAGGTCGAAGTCGGCGCTCGGCGTGACCACGATGGCGTTCTTGCCGCTCGTCTCGGCGAGCAGCGGCAGGTCGGGCCGCCAGGAGCGGAACAGGGCGGCGGTCTGCCAGGCACCGGTGAGGATGACTCGGTCGACGGCCTCGTGGGCGATCAGGCGCTGCCCGAGCTCGGCCTCGTCGACGTCGGCCAGCACGAGCAGGTCGCGCGGAATACCGGCCTCCCACAGTGCCTCGCACAGCACGGCCGCCGTGCGACGGGCCTGGGGCGCGGGCTTCAGAATGACACCGGCACCGACGGCGAGTGACGCCAGCACCGAACCGGTCGGGATGGCGACCGGGAAGTTCCACGGCGGCGCGACGACGATGAGCCGCGGCGACACGAACCGGGCACCGCGCACGGCGTCGAGCTCGCGCGCCCGCGCGGCGTAGTAGTGCGCGAAGTCGATGGCCTCGGACACCTCGGGGTCGGCTTCGGCGATGGTCTTGCCCGTCTCGGACGCCATCACCTCGAGCAGGCGGTCGCGGTTGGCGGCGAGGGCGAGCCCCGCACGGTCGAGGATGGCGGCGCGCACGGCGGCGGGGCGGGCACCCCAGGTGGCCCCGGCATCCCGCGCCTTTTCGACCAGGTCTTCGAGGTGGAAGGCGTCGAGCACGCGCGCGGCCTCGATGGTGTCGCTGCCGATGGTGCTGTCGGCCACGCGGGCGAGCAGGCGCGCGGCCCACTCGCGGTTGGCGGGCAGCGACGGGTCGGTGTCGAGCGCGTTGACGAAACCGGGCGCACCCAGTTCGGTTTTCGGCAGCCGAATCTCGGTGTCGGTCGTGTAGACCCGCACGGTGTCGAAGGGCGACTCGGTCTGGTGCCGCTTCGAGAGACCCAAGACCTGCTCGGTCATGCCGAGTTCGACCGGCTGGTCCCCCGCGGGTTCGCGATACAGCGCGGTCGACGACGCCTTGCCGGGCGCCGGGGCGGCCTCGAGCGTCCACTCGGTCTCGCGGTTCTGGCGGCGGCGCGGCTCGGGCGTGAGCGACACGGTGGCCGCGTCATCCCCGTTCGCGTCGGCTTCTTCCACGGCGGCCAGCTGCGCCACGGATGCTTCGAACCGCGACTTCTCCCGCTCGAACAACGTGGCATCGGCGCCCAGTTCGAACACGGCCGACAAGAAGTTCTCGTTCGACGCGTTCTCTTCGAGCCGGCGGATCAGGTAGGAGATGGCGACGTCGAATTCCTTGGGGTCGACGACGGGCGTGTAGAGCAGCAGCTGCCCGACATCCCGTGCCACGGCCTGCGCCTGACCGGTCGCCATGCCCAGCAGCATCTCGACGTCGACGCGGTCCTGCACCTTGCGCTTCTTGGCGAGCAGGTGCGCCCAGGCGATGTCGAAGAGGTTGTGGCCGGCGATGCCGAGCTTCACGGCGGCCGTGCGTTCGCGCGTGAGCGACCAGTCGAGGATGCGCTTGTAGTTCGCGTCGGTGTCCTGTTTGCGGTCGAAGGTGGCGAGCGGCCAGCCGTGCATGGTGGCGTCGACGTGCTCCATGGCGAGGTTGGCGCCCTTGACGAGACGCACCTTGATGGGCGCGCCACCGTCGGCGACCCGCGCGGCCGCCCAGTCCTGCAGTCGCTGCATGGCCGCGAAGGCGTCGGGCAGGTAGGCCTGCAAGACGATGCCGGCCTCGAGAGCCTTCAGCTGCGGCTGGTCGAGCAGGCGCTGGAACACCGCGATCGTGAGGTCGAGATCGCGGTACTCCTCCATGTCGAGGTTGATGAATTTGGGTCCGTCGGGTCCGCCCGCGAGAGCCAATTCGTAGAGGGGTGTGAGTCGTTCGACGACGCGTTCGACGGCGTCGTCGAAGGCCCACATCGAGAGCTGTGCCGCGATGGCCGACACCTTGATCGACACGTAGTCCACGTCGTCGCGGGCCAGCAGCGTGCGCGTGCCCTCGAGGCGGCGGTCGGCTTCGTGGTCGCCCAGCACGGCCTCGCCCAGCAGGTTGAGGTTGAGCCGCGAGCCGTCGCCCCGCAAACGCGCGATGGCGGGGCCGAGCTTCGCGGGTGTCGCATCGACGACCAGGTGCCCGACCATCTGGCGCAACATCTTGCGCGCGAGCGGGATGACGACGGGCGGGATGACGGGGCCCAGTGTTCCGCCGGCCGCGATCATGGCTCGCAGGGGCACGGGCAGGAACCCGGGCGCCAGCTTCGCCACGCGCTGCAGGTTGTAGCCCGCGACGAACAGATCCTCCGGCCGCATGACGCCGTCGACGAAGCCCACCGCGAAGGCGAGCCCGTTGGGGTCTTTCAGCACGCCGGCGAGGCGTTCGGCCGCGGGATCGGTCGGGGCGTCGGCGGATTCGTCGAGCCACCGGCGCGCGAGCACGATCGCTTCGGCGGTGAGTTGATCGGCACTCGAATCGGTGCCCGGCGAGGTCTGCGGCATAGTGCAGAGACTACGCCGAGAGCGCCTCAGCATCGGGGCGGCACGCCCCGGAATGTCGGGCCTGTCGGCAGGTTTTCGGCTGAGGCGTGTTGTGCGCCTAGAAGACGTACAACTGCCCGAGCACCACGAGCACGATCACGAGCACGGCGACCGCACCCGCCAGGATCGCGAGCGATCGACCGTGCAGCTTGGCGACGCCGAATCCGACGACGAACGGCAGCGCGGCGAAGAGCAGCGTGAGCAGCCACCAGAAGGCGGAGAACCCGGCGCGCGAGGCGTCGGCCAGCTCGCCGCCGAAGAGTCGCTGACTGAAGGGGTGCGTGGCGAAGGCGAACGAGGCCGACAGCGGCAGCGCGATGAGCACGCCGGTCACGACACCCGCCAAGAGGCCCCACATGCCTTCTTTGCCGGTGTAGATGTCGAGCGTTTCTGCGTCACGGGGGCCTTGTCGGCTCTTGGTGCTCATGCGGCGAGCATACTGGGATGCCTTCGCCGCCCGCCACGGTTATTTCGCCGTCACTCGCAACCCCTCGACGCCGGTTGACACGTGCCGCTAGCGTTATGGCCAGACGGCTTCGGTGCCCCGACCGCGTCCGTCGGAAGAAGGCTGAAAAGGTATGCAGATTTTTCGTCGGTTCTCACGCCGAAAAGACCCGCGCCGAAACGCTGCCGCCCGGCGTGTCGAATCCACCCAGCCCACCGATGACCCCGGAACAGAGGTCGTCGAAGACGTCGATCCCCGCACCGCCGCGCTCTCGCCCGACGTGCCGCCCGCCGACACCCCGCACACGCCGCTGCGCTCGGACGCGCAGGCCGACGAGGCACCCCGAGACCCCGCCCTGCGCGGCACCGCCACCGTCGCGCGCCTGACGCCATCCGGCCCCGACCTCGACGGCGCGCGCGTCTACGACCTGCTGCTCAGCGTCGAGCTGCCCGACCGCGAGCCCTACCAATTCCTGCACCGCCAGCTCATCGCCGACGCATCGCTCGGCTCGTGGAAACCCGGCTCGCAGCTCTCGGTGCGCGTACTCGCCGACAACCCCAACGACCTCATCGTGGTCGGCTGAGGCCGGCCCGCCCAACCGCGACCTAGTGGCCCCGATGGTCTTGCACGGTCATCTTCGGGCCGTGGCGTTCCTTGTGGATGCCGCTGCGCAGGATGAGACGGAGGACGCGCTGACGGTGCCCGCGCCAGGGTTCGAGCAGCTCGAGCATCCCGTCGTCGTCGACCGGCGAGCCCGTGAGCGCCACCCCGACCGTCGAGGCCAGGTGGTAGTCGCCCACGCTGACCGCATCGGGGTTGCCGTGCGCGCGCAGCGTGACCTCGGCCGCCGTCCAGACCCCGACGCCCGGAAGACTCATCAGCCGGCGCTCGGCCTCGGCGTGGTCGGTGTCGAGTGTGCGTTCGAGCGCCTCGGCCAGACGCGCCGATCGCACGACGGTCTGTGAGCGTTGCGGCCCGACGCCCGCCTTGTGCCAGTCCCAGCTGGGGATGAGGCGCCACCCCTCGGCGCTCGGAGCCACCATCATCCCCGTGGGAACGGGGCCGGGCGCCGGCTCGCCGTAGCGCCGCACGAGCAGCCGCCACGCGCGCCAGGCCTCGAAGGCCGTCACCTTCTGTTCCATCACGGCGGGCACGAACATCTCGAAAACCAGGCGGTTGCGGCCGATGCGCAGGCCGGGGTTGCGGCGGCGCACCTCGCTGAGCAGGGGGCTGGCCGACACGTCGAGGGCCGACCAATCGTCGTCGCGGCCGAGCAACTCGGGCACGCCCGCGATGGCCCATTCCGCACCGGGGCCCCAGGCGGCCGCGTCGATCTGCGTGGCGCCGGACGTGCCCCGTGTGCCCTGCATCAAGCGCAGCGAGGCGGGGCCGTGCGGCGTGCGCATCGTGAGCCACACGCCGCCGGGGATGCGACGAAAGCAGGGGCCGTCTCCCCCGCGGGCCATGAGCCACACGGCGTCGAGCAGCGCGACCGGTTCGGTCGGCGTATAGACGGTGCGCACGCAATCGGCGGCGAGGGTGTCGAACATGATGAGGACACCCTACGTCGAGACCACCGACATTCGGCCGGCCGCAGCGGCGGCACCGAATGAACACGGGGCGGGAACGCGTCGGCACCGGCCAGGTCGGGCATCAGCCGGCCGATCGCGCCGATGAGAACCGCAGCCCGGTCATCCCGTTGGCCGGCCAGGTCGCCGTCACACCCGTGATCATGGATTCCGAACCATCGTCATCGGCTCGGATGGTGATGCTCACGTCCGTGGTCACCTGCACGCCGCCGCGCGCGAACTGGTCGGGCGTCGCGCACCCCGCCGAGTAGCTCGAATCGGGTTGCACGAGCACCACACAGATCTCACCCTCGATGTCTTTCGCCGCATAGACGCGGCCCGTCCAATCGGCGATCGATCCGGTCAACAGCAAGCGGAACGAGTCCGCTCGAAAGTGGTCGTCGCCCACGGTGTCGGGCGGCACGTCACCCGACAGCTGGTTGCGGCTGAACTCGGCGAGCGCCTGCTGCGAGGCGAGCGCGCGCCAATCGGCGGCACTGTCATCCGCCCCGGGTGAGGCACGGTCGGACGCATCGGCCGAGGCCCGGATGCCGCTCCCCGCCTCACCGCGCACACTCGCCACATTCGCGCCGACGCCGTAACCGACACCGGCCGCGACAACCACGACACCGAGCGCGAGACCGACGGCGAACGGGGTGAGACGGGCGCGGGCATCTCGAAAACGGTGCCCGACAGTCGTGTGCCCCCTCGGCGGTGAGCCGCCGTCGCCGTTGCGCATGTCGCCATCGTTGCGGATGTCGCCGTCGTTGCGGATGTTACCGTCGTCCCGGATATCGCCGTCGTCCCGGATGTCACCGTCGTTCCGCCCGTCGAACTCGCCGCCGAGCGGAGCGACGTGGAACACTCCCGTCGCGGGCGCGGATGCCTCGGCCGCCCCGCGCAGACGCGCTGTCTCGGAGAGACGTTCCGCGGCCTCGGACCGCTCCGTCCAGGTGGCGAGCTTGGCCTCGGCGACCGCGGCCAACCAGGTGGCGCTGCTGCCGTTCGATGCCGGCGCGGGCGCGGGCGTCGAATCCAATGCCGGTGGCCTCGGCGCCCTCGGTTCGGTGCCCGGGTCCCGCCCGGGCGAACCGGCGCCGGCGAGCTGCGCATCGACGCGACGCAATTCCTCCAGGGCGTTTACACGTTCCGACGCGGACGTCCGCTGTGATCCTGCACCGAACACCGCCTCCTGCAGGCGAGCGCGCCGAGCCACGAGCCGGGTGCGAGCGTCGCTGCCGTCATCCGCCATGTGGTCCTCCTCCTGCGCGTCGTTGCGAGGGTGCAGCCGTGCGGGCGGCCGGGCGCGGGCACCCCCTCACTATGCACCCGTGGATGCGCGGGGAAAACCCCTTGCCGAGAATGCGATGACGGCGTTCTCGTCGCGTATACTCATATTCCATGATGTCAAAACGGGAGCACGGGGCACGGAGAGCGTGGCGAATCGCCGCGATCGCCATCATCCTTGCGATTGCGGGCGGCGCGGGCTACGTCTGGTTCGGAATCAAGAGCCTGCCACCCGCTTCCGCCGAGGCGCTCGACGCGACCGACCGTGAGCTCTTCGCCGAGCTGACCGAGCAGTATCGCGCTTTCGCCGAGCGACCGTCCGACCTGTGGACCGCGGACTACCGCTACGACACCGAACCGCTCATCCTCATCCGCGCCGACTCGACACGGAGCTCGCTCTGGCACTACGCCTACGTGATCAATGCGTCGAACATCACCGACGTGTCGGGCATGCAGAAGATCGACTTCCCGGGAAACCCCCTGCTGAGCGACGTCTATGCCACCAAGACGCTCGGCACCGCCTCGCTCGAATACTGGCAACCCCTCGCTTTCACGACCACGACCCTCGGCGACACCCCCGTGCTCGCGATGAAATACGCGCCCGGCGAGCTCGATGGCGGCGACGACAAGACCCAGGCGGTCTCGACCTTCGCACTGCACGAGGCCTTCCACATCAACGCGCAACAGGCCTGGGACTACGACCGCGGGCCCGAGGGCGATCGCATCTTCGACTTTCCGACCGATGACGCCCAGATGAGCCTGCTCCGCACCGAGTTCCGCATCCTCGACGCTCTGACCGGGCAGACCGATCCCTCGATCGTCGCGTCCCGCGCACGGGACCTGCTCGCGATCCGGGCCGCACGGTACGAGCGCTGGCCCGCCCTGCGTGTCCAAGACAACACCGAGGCGATCGAGGGTACCGCCGTCTACCTGCAGCGTCGGATGTCCGACCTCACGGGCGGGCCCATCGGCATCCTGACCAACAAGGCGGGGGCATCCTCCACCTTCACCGATGTGCTGGCGTGGGTCGAAGAAGACCCCTCTCGTCGCGAGCTGCTCGAGCGCTCCCTGTACTACGAGACCGGCGCCCAGCTAGGCTACGCGCTCGACGTGGTCGCGCCGGACTGGAAGAAACAGATCGAACCGCCACCTGCCGGCGAACGTCGAACTCCGCACGCTTCGCTGATCGCGGCGCTCGGCGACCCCGGATCGCCCACGCAGGCGCAGATCGCCGACATCCAGGCCCGCTATCCCTGAGTGCGCACCACCTAGCGCCCTTCGGGCAGCATCACGATCGTGGCCTGGGCTGACGCGCATCGACGCTCGGTCGGCGCGGCGGTCGCGGCATCGGCGGGCGCGGCATCGGCGGGCGCATCGACGGAGCCAGACGCATCGGATGCCGGAGCCGCCGTCGTCGCCGCGAACACGTCGACGTGCACCACGGCCTGGCGCCGCGTCGAGTCGACGACATGCGCGCGCGCCACCAGCTTGTCGCCGATGCCTGGCCGCAGGTAGGTGATGGTCAAAGCCGACGTCACCACGCGCGGCCCCAGCACCGTGGCGCCCGCGAACGTGGCCGTGTTGTCGGCGAGATAGGCGATCACGCCACCGTGCACATAGCCGTTCTGCTGCAGGTGGTGCGGCAGGATGTCGATGGCCATCGACGCGTTGCCGTCGCCGAAGTCGGTCATCTCGGCGCCGATGAACACGCTGAACGCCTGCGAGGCCAGCACGTCCTCGGCCGGATTGCGGGAGGAGGTATCAGTCATGAGGGTTTCCTTCTGTTCAGCGCGGGATCGCCGCGCGTCTTACCTCTTCGACCATACGCTCGGTGCGGGGGTGTGCGTGTTCGGCAGCGCGACATCCGAACCCCACTGCAGCAGGAACTCGGGCACCTCGAGGCCGTCGGGCGGTGTGCCGATCACCTCGTGCAATTCGGCGTTCGACACTGTGCCGCCGGACTTCTTCTTCAGCCGCCCGCGCACGAACGCCTGTGTGTAGATCTCACCGTCGACCACCACGCGATGCTCGATGAAGATGGCCTTGTGGTCATAGCCGATGACGCGCGACTCGATCACGAACGGCTGCCACAACCGCAGCGATCGCCGGAACGTGATGGTCTCGCTCGACACCACCGGATACCAGCCGCGTTTCGAGAACTCGGCCCACAGCCCCGACCGCACGAGCAGGTCATAGCGGCCGAGGTCGAAGATCGACAGATACACGCCGTTGTTCATGTGGCCGATCACGTCGAGATCGGTGGGCAGGGTGCGCACGCGCAGGTGCCCCACGTCGTAGTGGCCGATCGTGCGGCCCCGGCGCAGTCCCCGGCGCGACCGCAGGAACGTGAACAGGGTGCGAAAGATGAGATGCATTCGAGGGATGCTACGCCCGCGGCATCCGCGCCTCTGCATGTCTGTGCGCACCCCACAATCAGCCCGAGCGCAAGGCCCCCACGGCCTGAGTGGATGCCACAGAAAGCGCGAGTATTCTGACCAAGGCACATCGCCACACTCCCCCACCCTGCTCGGCCGGCCGCTCATCGCCAGTGGCTGGGCCCCCGGCTGGCGGGTGACCCGTCGACTTAGTGAGGATCCTCATGACGACCACGATCAACGCAATCAAGAAGCCCAACGCCGAGGCTCCCTTCGAATTCGGCACCATCGAACGCCGCGACCCGCTCGAACACGACGTCGTCATCGACATCAAGTTCGCGGGCATCTGCCACAGCGACATCCACCAGGCCCGCGAGGAATGGGGCAAGGCCATCTTCCCGATGGTTCCCGGTCACGAGATCGCCGGCATCGTCACCGAGGTCGGCTCGGGCGTCACCAAATACCAGGTGGGCGACCGCGTGGGCGTCGGATGCTTCGTCGACTCGTGCCGCGAGTGCGAGAACTGCAAGGCCGGCGAAGAGCAGTTCTGCACCAAGGGCAACGTGGCCACCTACAACGGCCGCCAGTACTCGGGCGAAGAGACCTATGGCGGCTACAGCGACACCGTCGTGGTCGACGAGAACTACGTGCTCGGCATTCCCGAGGGCATCGACCTCGACATCGCGGCGCCGCTTTTGTGCGCCGGCATCACCACCTACTCGCCCCTCAAGCACTGGGGCGCCGGCCCGGGCAAGAAGGTCGCCATCGTCGGCATGGGCGGCCTCGGCCACATGGGCGTGAAGATCGCGGCTGCCCTGGGCGCCGAGGTCACCGTGCTCAGCCAGTCCCTCTCCAAGGAGGAGGACGGCAAGGCGTTCGGTGCGCACCACTACTACGCCACCAAGGATGCCGAGACGTTCACGAAGCTGCGCGGCGAGTTCGACCTCATCATCAACACGGTCTCGGCCGATATCGATGTCGACGCCTACCTCTCCACGCTGGCCCTGAACGGCTCGCTGGTCTTCGTGGGTGCGCCCGAGAAGCCGCAGTCGTTCCGCGCATTCTCGCTCATCGGCGGGCGTCGCAGCCTCGCCGGCTCCAACATCGGCGGCATCCGCGAGACGCAGGAGATGCTCGACTTCTGCGCCGAGCACGGCATCGGCGCCACGGTCGAGGTCATCTCGGCCGACCAGGTCGACGAGGCCTACGACCGCGTCGTGAAGAGCGATGTGCGCTACCGCTTCGTGATCGACACGGCCACGATCCCCGCCTCGGCCTAGCAATTCCCCGCTGAGGCGAACAGCCTCGGTTTTCCCGAATGCCTCGGGCCCGCGCATCTTGTGCGGCCCGAGGCATTCGTGTTGCCAGGCGCCTCGAGCTCTCACGCCCTGTGCGGCCCGGGGCATTCGTGTTGCCGGATGCCGCACCCCCGCTCTGTCGCGCGCCCGGCCCATTCGCGCAACCCCTTTTCCACCCCCGGCGCCGAGGAGAAGGATCGAGACATGGAATTCCGTTACCTCGGCCGCAGCGGCCTCAAAATCTCTGAAATCATCTATGGAAACTGGCTCACCCACGGGTCGCAAGTCGAGAACGAGACCTCACTCAAATGCGTGCGGGCCGCGCTGGATGCCGGCATCACCACGTTCGACACCGCGGACACCTACGCCAACGGGGCTGCCGAGACCGTGCTCGGCGAGGCCCTGAAAGACGAGCGCCGAGCATCCCTCGAAATCTTCACCAAGGTGTACTTCCCGACCGGACCGAAGGGCCCCAACGACACGGGTCTGTCGCGCAAGCACATCCTCGAGTCGATCGAGGCGTCGCTCGAACGCCTGGGCACCGACTACGTCGACCTCTACCAGGCGCACCGCTACGACCACGAGACCCCGCTCGAAGAGACCATGCAGGCGTTCGCGGATGTCGTCCGCCAGGGTAAGGCGCTCTACATCGGCGTCTCCGAGTGGAACGCCGAACAGCTGCGCGCGGGCCACGAACTCGCCACCGATCTGGGCATCCAGCTCATTTCGAACCAGCCGCAGTACTCGATGCTGTGGCGTGTGATCGAGCAGGAGGTCGTGCCCACCTCGGCCGAGCTCGGCATCTCGCAGATCGTGTGGTCGCCCATCGCCCAGGGCGTGCTGACGGGCAAGTACAAGCCCGGAGCCGACCTGCCCGCGGGCAGCCGCGCCACCGACGAGAAGGGCGGCGCCGACATGATCAAGCGCTTCCTCAACGACGAGACGCTGACGGCCGTGCAGAAGCTGCAACCCGTGGCGGATGACCTGGGCATCACGATGGCGCAACTCGCCGTCGCCTGGGTGCTCTCGAACAACAACGTCGCCGGAGCAATCGTCGGAGCATCGCGCCCCGAGCAGATCGAGTCGAACGCCGCCGCCTCGGGCGTGAAGCTCGACGCCGACGTGAAGAAGGCCGTGGACGACGCGCTCGGATCACTACCCGAAACCGACCCGTCGCAGACGAAGTCCCCGGAGAAGCGCCTGGCGTAAACGACATGAATCAGATAATCTGATTTCATGCACATGCTCAGCGCAACCGAGGCCAGCCGGTCGTTCGCCGCCGTGCTCGACGATGCCGAGCACGGCGAGACGATCGTCATCACTCGTGGCGGCCGGCGCATCGCCACGATCGGTCCGGCATCCTCGAGCAACGGCGGGGCCTTCCTCGCCCTGCTGAAAGATCACAACGTCGACCCCGATTTCGCCGCCGACGTCGCGTCGGTCGACGATGTCCTCGCCGAGGAGAGGGACGAATGGCCCGCCGACTGATCGTCGACACGGGCGTGCTCGTGCAGGCCGAACGCGACGGCTCGTTCCTCGACGGGGTCGTGGCCGAGGATGACGACCTCGTCATCGCCGCCGTCACGGTTGCCGAGCTTCTCTACGGCGTCGAGCTCGCGACCGATGAGCGGCGCCCGCGGCGCGAGCGGTTCGTCGAATCGATCATCCGCGAGATCCCGATCGAGGACTACGACGACGACGTGGCCGAAACCCATGCGCAGCTTCTTGCCCACACACGCCGGGCGGGCAAGAAGCGCGGAGCACACGACCTGATGATCGCGGCCACGGCTTCGGTGACGCGACGCACCCTCCTCACCACCGATCGTGCGACGCACTTCGGCGAGCTGCCCGGGGTGCGCTGCATCGAGGTGGGCTAGGCGTGGTTTCGGCCCCTCGCCCCCGCGTCGCCCTCGTCTCCCTGCACACGTCCCCCCTGGCCACCGCCGGATCGGGCGACGCGGGCGGCATGAACGTCTATCTCCGCGCGTTGGCCGACGGCCTCGTCGCCGACGGCTTCGACGTGGATGTCCTCACCCGCCGCACCGCTGCCGACCAACGTTCCGTCACCACACCGGGCGGCACCCGCGTCCTGTTCCTCGAGGCCGGGGCCACTGCATCCGTGGCAAAGGAAGAGCTGCCCGGGTTGGTCGACGCATTCACGGCGAGCGCCCTCGCCGCTGGCCCCTATGATCTCGTGCACTCGCACTACTGGCTGTCTGGCCTGGCTGGCGAGCGGCTGGCCGCGGCATCCGGCGCGCCGCACCTCGTCACGTTGCATACGCTCGCGGCGCTGAAGAACGAACTCCTGGCCGATGGCGACACCCCCGAGCCTGAGGCGCGCGTGGCCGCCGAGCGAACACTCCTGGCAAACGCCACCGCCGTTCTCGCCGTTTCCCAGGCGGAAGCCGACGCGGCCGTTCGCCTTGCCGGGGCCCCGCGCGAGCGCGTGCGCGTGGTTCTCCCCGGGGTCGACACCCGACTCTTTCGGCCCCTCTCGCCGTTCGAGGCGCAGCAGGAGCCCGTCGGCGGCACTGACTGCGGCGACTCACGATCCGATGGATCGCGTGGCGACACGAGCGTCGACCGCCCAACGGTCGTCGTAGCGGCACGGGTTCAACCGCTGAAAGGGCAGGATCTCGCCGTTCGAGCGATTGCAGCGCTCCCCCGGGATCGTCGGCCGCAGCTCATCCTGGCCGGCGACGCTACGGCCAGCCACGCCGCCTATGTCGCCGCATTACACGACCTCATCGAGGAGTTGGGGTTGCGCTCAGCGCGTTGCAATCATGCGCGCGCCACCGTCGGCGCGGCTCACACGACGGGCGACGGGCCCGATGCGGCAGACTCCGGCGCTGAACCGGTTCGCGACGCCAACCCTGCCCGCGACGCCGACGTCGACCCCACTCGCGACGCCGACGTCCTCTTCGTCGGGCCGCTCGAGCGCGAGCAACTCGCTGAGACCCTGCGCCGGGCCTCGGCCCTCCTCATCCCCTCGTACTCCGAGACGTTCGGGCTCGTGGCGCTCGAGGCTGCGGCCAGCGGCATCCCGGTAATCGCGTCGCGCGTCGGCGGCCTGCCCGAAGCCGTCGGCGACAACGGCATCCTGCTCGACGACCGCAGTGCCGAATCGTGGGCGGCCGCCCTCGACGCGGTCCTCACCGAGGCGCGCGACGCCGCCGGTCGCGCCCGCTTGCGGTCTCGAGCCGTTGCCCACGTCGCACCCTTCCGCTGGGATGCCGTCGCGCTCCGCTTCGGCGACATCTACCGCTCGCACCTCTGACTCGAATACATCCTCAGGTCTATGCGCATGCGCCGCACGGCCGATGTGCGCCGCCCCCGTCTCGTCTTCACTGGGAAGATGACCTCCCCCACCTCGCGCGTTCCGTCGGTAGCAGCGCCGACCACGGCCCACCCCACCATCGCGCGCGGAAGCCTGACCTATCAGGCCCCCGCGACTCTGGCACGGGGGACGTCCAAGACGCCATCGCCGGCCAAGGCCTCCGACACGAGCAAGACCCTCGCCACAGCGACGCCCGTTTCAGTCGAGTCGCCGGAAGTCACCCCCGCCCGGCCGCCCGCGGGGATACAGAACGGTAGTGCGACATCGACACCAACGCCGACATCAGCGCGGGGCGTTCAATCCGCCAGGCCTCGCCCCCTCTCCCGCGCACTCCTCCTCTCGGCCGTCGCCATCGCGGGGGGTCTCGTCGTGGGCGGCATCACGTCGTTCGGGCAGCTGCTGCCCGGCACGCTCAACTGGCTGGCCAATTCGGTGGCCGGATGGAGCATCCCCATGATCCTGCTCGTGGCGTGGGCGCGCGGCGGTGTGTTGCGGTCGGCCATCACGGGCGGGCTCGTTTTCGTCGCGATGTCGCAGGGCTACGCGCTCGTCTCGACGCTGCGGGGCTATCCGGACCAGGGCATCCGGTGGGCTCTCATCGGCCTCGTCGCCGGGCCGGTGCTGGGCGCAGCGACGGCCCTGCTCCGACACGAGAGTCGGCGCATCGTGGCGATTGCCGCGGGGGTGCTCGGCGGCGTCATACTGGGCGATGCCGTGCACGGTTTCGTCGCGATCCCCGCCGGTTGGGGCTCCTGGGTGATCGTCGCGAGCGGCGCCCTCGCCTTCCTCGTGGTCACGGCCGTCGTGCTGCTGCGAGCCTGGCGCCCCACGCTCCTCCTCGTCGCCACGGCTGCGGTCGTCGCCTCGGCCTACGCCCTGCTGCTCGACCCGCTGCTCGGCCTCGTCTTCCGGTAAAGGCCGCAGCCGCCGCAAGCCATGTCGCGTGCCCGACCTCGGGTAACATCGCCCGGTGACCTCAGAACCCGTCGTGTTGCTCGGCATCCGCCCCACCCGCGTCGCTTTCCTGCACGCCCACCCCGACGACGAGACGCTCGCGACCGGCCACCTGATCGCCTGGCTGACCGAGAGTGGATGCGAGGTGCACATCGTCACGGGCAGCCGCGGCGAACGCGGCGAGGTCGTTCCCGGCCCTCTCTCGGCCCTCGAAGGAACGCCAGCCCTGGTCGATGAACGTGAGCGCGAACTCGAACGAGCCCTCACCGCTCTGGCCGGCGACAGCGCCGCCCTGCACCACGTCTTCCTCGGAGCATCCGGAGCCCGGGCCGGCGGCCTGCCCGCGCGGCGCTACCTCGACTCGGGCATGCGCTGGGGAGCCGACGGTTTCGCCGAAGCCGACGGAACCGCCGACGCCCGCTCCTTGAGCCTCGCGCCCCTCGACGAAGTGACGGCCGACCTCGTCGCCGCTCTCGACCGCATCCGGCCCGATCTCGTGGTCGGCTATGACGAGCGCGGGGGCTACGGTCACCCCGATCATGTTCGGATGCGTGAGGCCGGGTTCGCCGCAGCCCGCCGGCTCGAGCTGCCCTTCGCCGAGGTCGTCGAGAGCCCCGCCGAGGCGGAGGCGTTCCACTTCGACGCCGCGCCCGCTGCGGCTGCGCAGACCCATGTCTTCCGCCGGGACTTCGCGGCGCAGCATCCCCGTGTCATGGCGGCGCTCGGCGCGCACCAGAGCCAGCTGCGCGTGGACGGCGACGACGTGGTGCACTCGGGCGGCCAGCGCCAGCACGTGCCGAGCGTTGAGACGCTGCGCCTCGTGCGCTGAGCCCCGAATACGATGGCGGCATGGCTTCTTTCCCGAATGACGAGTCCGCGACAGCATCCACCGACGCCCCCACACCGGGTGCCCTGACGCCCGACAGCCGCGGCCGCACGGGGTTGCACCTGACGGGCGCCGACCTCGACCGCAACCCCGATGTGCGGGTGCGCAATGTCGAGGTCGTCTCGGATGGCTGGCACGTGCTGCGCCGCACGACGCTCGACTACCGCGGGCGCGACGGAGCTTGGGCCACCCAGCAGCGCGAGACCTACGACCGGGGCAATGGCGCGACCATCCTGCTCTACGACCTCGAAGCCCGCACGGTTTTGCTGACGCGGCAGTTCCGCTTCCCCGCCTATGTCAACGATCACCCCGACGGAATGCTCATCGAGACGGCCGCCGGTCTGCTCGATGGAGACTCCCCCGAGACGGCGATCCGGCGCGAGGTGGCCGAAGAGCTGGGCGTGACCGTGGGGCCCGTGCGGCCCGTTTTCGAGTTGTACATGAGCCCGGGTTCGGTCACGGAGCGCGTGCACTTCTTCGTGGCACCGTGGACGTCGGCCGATGTGACGGGTCCGGGCGGCGGCGTCGCCGACGAGGGCGAAGAGATCGAGGCGCTCACGATCCCCTTCGACGAGGCACTGCGGATGACGACGGACGGACGTATCGCCGACGGCAAGACCGTCATCCTGCTGCAGTGGGCGGCGCTCAACCTCTTTGCCTCGCGCCTCACCTCGGCGACCGACTAGGGCTCTGCACAGCTAGCCCTCGGCCGAGTTATCCACAAGGCCCGCCATCGGCCT
Source organism: Okibacterium fritillariae (assembly GCF_052783725.1). Lineage (NCBI taxonomy): Bacteria > Bacillati > Actinomycetota > Actinomycetes > Micrococcales > Microbacteriaceae > Okibacterium > Okibacterium fritillariae. The sequence goes on along the minus strand of NZ_CP199917.1, from coordinate 515,742 downwards.
GCCCGCACCCAGCCCATTGTTCTAGAGTGGGAAGTCGGCGACGAAGCCGCACCACAGAACGTTAACGAGAGTTCAGGCCGCAGAGTCGGCCGTTTAAGGATCAGAACCACATGGGTATTCGTGTTGCAATCGCCGGCGTCGGAAACTGTGCGAACTCACTCATCCAGGGCGTCACCTATTACGCCAACGCCGCAGACGACGAGACCGTCCCCGGCCTCATGCACGTTCGTTTCGGCCAGTATCACGTGCGCGACCTCGAGTTCGTGGCCGCCTTCGACGTCGACGCCAAGAAGGTCGGGCTCGACCTCGCCGAGGCCATCTGGGCCAGCGAGAACAACACCATGAAGTTCGCCGATGTCGCGACCACCGGTGTCGCCGTCAAGCGCGGCCCCACGCTCGACGGCCTGGGCGAGTACTACCGCGAGCTCGTCGACGAGTCCGAGGCCGAGCCCGTCGACGTGGTGCAAGAGCTGCGCGACTCGGGTGCCGACGTGCTCGTCTGCTACCTGCCCGTCGGGTCGGAGGAGGCCGCGAAGTTCTACGCGCAGGCCGCTCTCGACGCGGGTGTCGCGTTCGTCAATGCCATCCCCGTGTTCATCGCCAGCGACCCCGCGTGGGCGCAGAAGTTCGTCGACGCGGGCGTGCCCATCGTCGGCGACGACATCAAGAGCCAGCTGGGCGCCACCATCACGCACCGCGTCATGGCCCGCCTGTTCGAGAGCCGCGGCCTGAAGATCGACCGCACCTACCAGCTCAACGTCGGCGGCAACATGGACTTCAAGAACATGCTCGAGCGCCGCCGCCTGCAGTCCAAGAAGATCTCGAAGACGCAGGCCGTCACCTCCAACATCGTCGAGAATCTGCCGGCCAACGATGTGCACATCGGCCCGAGCGACCACGTGCCGTGGCTCGACGACCGCAAGTTCGCCTACGTGCGCATCGAGGGCCGCGGCTTCGGCGACGCGCCCGTCTCGCTCGAGTACAAGCTCGAGGTGTGGGACTCGCCCAACTCGGCCGGCATCATCATCGACGCCGTCCGCGCCGCCAAGCTCGCGCTCGACGCCGGCCAGGGCGGCCCCATCGAGTCGGCCTCGGCCTACTTCATGAAGTCGCCTCCCGTGCAGCACCCCGACGACGAGGGCCGCGAGCTGCTCGAGGCGTTCATCGCCGAGACCCGCGCCGCCGAATAGGCAGCGGCTCCGCACTTCCGGTCACACAACGGCCCGGTGTCATCCCTCGCGGGTGGCACCGGGCCGTTGCGCTGGGGCCGCCACTCTTCGCGCGGCCCCTCACCATCTCGTCCGTCGCGCACCCACCACGGCCGCTCGTCGGCTGTCTCCCCGGGCCGAGCCCTAGAGGTGCCGCTCGTCGGGGCCGTTGTACTCCGACAGGGGGCGGATGAGGGCGTTCGACGCGAGTTGCTCGCGAATGTGGGCCGTCCACCCGACCACGCGCGCGGCCACGAAGAGCGGCGTGAACGTTCCCGTGTCGAAACCCATCAGGCGATAGGCCGGGCCGGAGGGGTAGTCGAGATTGGGCTTGATGTTCTTGCGCTCCTGCATGGCCGTCTCGAGCGTCTCGTAGAGGTCCATCAGGTCGCGCTCGCCCGACGCCTCGACGAGGGTCTCGAGCGACGCCCGCATGGTGGGCACGCGCGAGTCGCCGTTCTTGTAGACGCGGTGGCCGAAGCCCATGATCTTGCGTTTGGCGGCAAGGGCCTCGTCGAGCCAAGCGGGGGCGGATGCGGCATCCCCGATCTCGTCGAACACGTGCATGACGGCCTCGTTCGCGCCACCGTGCAGCGGGCCCTTGAGCGCACCGACCGCGGCCGTCACCGCCGAGTAGAGGTCGGCGAGCGTGGACGTGACGACGCGGGCCGTGAACGTCGACGCGTTGAAGGAATGCTCGGCATAAAGAATCATCGACACCGTGAAGGCGTCCACGATCTCTCGTGAGGGCACCTCACCGAACGTCATGTAGAGGAAGTTCTCGCTGTAGCCGAGGTCGTCTCGGGGATCGACGAGCGAATCACCCCGGCGGCGGCGCTGGTCATAGGCCACGATGGCGGGCAGCTGGGCGAAGAGGCGGATGGCCTGGCGCAGCGTATTGGCGTCGCTCAGGTCCTCTGCGCTCGCGTCAGTCGCCCCGATGGCGCTGACGGCCGTGCGCACGACATCCATGGGGTGGGCGCTCGTCGGCAGCAGGTCGATCACGGCGCGCACGCGGTTGTCGAGGGCCCGCTGCGAGCGCTCGGACTCCTCGAAGTCGGCGAGCTGCTCGAGCGAGGGAAGCTCACCGTGCCACAGCAGATAGGCGACCTGCTCGACGCTGCACGACGCGGCCAGCTCCTGCACCGGATAACCCCGATAAAGCAGCGAGTTCGTCTCGGGATTCACCTTCGAAACGGCGGTGTAGTCGACGACGACCCCCGCCAAACCCTTCTTGATGTCGGGCTCGGCCATGTCTGCTCCCTTGCATTCGACCGGGTGGATGCCCACCCACCCCTGCATGCTACCCGGCGCCGCCCCGAAGAGGCAGGTGGATGTCGCGGCCCCGCGCTCCGGCCACACGACGCCCCGGCGCGCTAAGGTCGCACACAGAAAGGGGAATCCATGTCACAGAACGACCCGAACGGAACGCCTTCGAACGAGGGCCACAATTCTCAGCCTCCCGCCTACCCGCAGAGCGGCCAGCAGGGCCAGGGCCAGTACGGCCAGCCCGGCGAGCAGTATGGCCAGCAGCCGCAGTATGGTCAGCAGCCCGCATATGGCCAGCAGCCGCAGCAGTACGGCGGCCAGCCCAACGCCCCGCAGTACCCCCAGCAGGGCGGCTACCCCGACCAGAACCAGGGCCAGTCCTCGTCCTACCCGGGCAAGATCCTCGGCATCGTCGGCCTCATCGTCTCGTTCCTCGGCGCGTTCTCGATCATCGGACTCATCCTCAGCATCGTCGCCTTCGTCCAGTCCAAGAAGGCCGGCCGCAAGAACGGTATCGCCCTGGCCGGAATCATCGTGGGCGCCATTGTCACCATCCTGGTGATCATCGGCATCATCGCGATCGCGGGCGCACTCGCGCACGTCGTGGAGGTGTGCGCCGAACACGGCGACGGCACGTTCACGCAGGACGGCGTCGACTACACCTGCGGCTGAGTTCCTCGACCGTCAGAACGAGGCTCACTCACTGCTGCACGTCGAGAAACGCCCGCCCCGAGCATCCGGGGCGGGCGTTTCTGCGTGACAGGACGCGGTGAGGCGGCCGGCTACTTCTCGATGCGGAACGTGTAGACCGAGTTGTCGAAGTGGTTGTAGCCCTCGTAGTCGATGAGGTCGTAGAGGTCGGCGCGGTGCTGCATCTCGCCGAGCTTCGACGACAGCGTGCCCACCTCGTTGAGCGTGTCGAGCGCACGTTCGGCCGCGCCCACGGCCATGCGCAGCAGCGACACGGGCCAGATGACGATGTTCACGCCCACCGATGCCAGCTGCTCGGTCGTGAACAGCTCGCTCTTGCCGAACTCGGTCATATTGGCCAGGATCGGCACGTCGACGGCCCGGCGCACGGCCTCGAACTCGTTGAGGTCGCGCATGGCCTCGGGGAAGATGGCGTCGGCTCCGGCATCCACCAACGCTTTGGCGCGGTCGATGGCGGCGTCGAGGCCATCCACGGCGCGGATGTCGGTGCGCGCCATGATGAGGAAGTTGGGGTCGCGGCGCGCATCGACGGCGGCCCGGATGCGCTTGAGCGCCGTCTGCTCGTCGACCACCTGTTTGCCGTCGAGGTGCCCGCAGCGCTTCGGGTTGACCTGGTCTTCGATGTGGGTTCCGGCCAGGCCCGCATCTTCCAGCTCTTGGATGGTGCGCGCCACGTTCATGGGCTCGCCGAAACCGGTGTCGGCGTCGACGATGGCGGGCAGCTCGGTCATGCGGGCGATCTGTTTCGACCGCCCGGCCACCTCACTCAGCGTCGTGAGCCCGATGTCGGGCAGGCCGAGGTCGGCACTCAGCACCGCGCCCGAGATGTAGACGCCGTCGAAGCCTTTGCGTTCGATCAGGCGCGCGGTGAGCGGGTTGAAGGCGCCGGGGAACCGCAGCAGCTCGCCCGTGGCGAGTCGCTCGCGGAACAGGCGGCGCTTCTCGGCGGGCGATGTGGTGGCGTAGAGCATTGTTCTCCTTCGGGGCCGTTTAGAAGAGGCCGTGCGGCGGTTCGATCGAGGCGAGCACACCGGGGGCGGCCTGGATGGTGAGCTGACCCACTTCGTCGGCCGTGAGCTCGGGCAGGCGCTCGGCGAGCGCGAGGAAGCGCTCGATCTCGCTTTCGTCGAGCACGGGGGCGGCGAGCATCCGGAATTTGGCGATGTAGTCGGCGCGACCGAACGGGCGGGCGCCGAGGGGGTGGGCGTCGGCCACGGCGATCTCGTCGACGATGCGCGTGCCGTCGGTCAGCTCGATCTCGACGCGGCCGCCGAAGGCCTTCTCGGCGGGGTCGGTCGAGTGGTAGCGGCGTGTCCATTCGGGGTCTTCGGCCGTGGTGATCTTGTGCCACAGTTCGACGGTGTCGGGGCGCGCGGCGCGGGCCGGCGTGTAGGAGTCGACGTGGTGCCACGCGCCGTCTTGCAGCGCGACGGCGAAGATGTAGGGCACCGAATGGTCGAGCGTCTCGCGCGTTGCCTGGGGGTCGTACTTCTGCGGGTCGCCGGCGCCCGACCCGATCACGTTGTGCGTGTGGTGCGAGGTGTGGATGACGATGCGCTCGACGTTGGCGGGGTCGGCGAGTTCGGGGTGGCTGCCGTGCAGGCGGCGGGCCAGGTCGATGAGCGCCTGCGCCTGGTATTCGGCCGAATGCTCTTTCGTGTAGCTGTCGAGGATGCTGCGCTTCTGCTCGCCCGCATCGGGCAGCCACACCTCGTAGGACGCCTCGGGGCCGCCCAGCAGCCAGGCGATCACGCCGTCTTCGCCCTCGTAGATGGGCACGGGAGACGTCTGCCCGCGCATGGCCCGGTCGACGGCCTCGATGGCCATCTTGCCGGCGAAGGCGGGGGCGTGCGCCTTCCACGTCGAGATCTCGCCCTTGCGGGATTGGCGCGTGGCCGTGGTGGTGTGCAGCGCCTGGCCGACGGCCTGGAAGATCGTCTCGGCGGGCAGGCCGAGCAGGGTGCCGATGCCGGCGGCGGCCGAGGGGCCGAGGTGCGCGACGTGGTCGATCTTGTGGGCGTGCAGGCTGATCGAGCGCACGAGGTCGATCTGGATCTCGTAGCCCGTGGCGATGCCGCGCACGAGGTCGTGACCGGTGGCGCCCACGTGCTGGGCGACCGCGACGATGGGCGGGATGTTGTCACCGGGGTGCGAGTACTCGGCCGCCAGGAACGTGTCGTGGTAGTCGAGTTCGCGCACCGCCACACCGTTGGCCCACGCGGCCCACTCGGGCGAGACGCGGCGCGAGGCGGCCGGGCCGAAAACCGTCGAGCCCTGACCGCCCACCGACACGGGGTGCGCGAGCGCCTGCGACCGGGCCGAGACGACGGGCGAGCGCGTGAGGGATGCCGCAGCCACCGCGGCATTGTCGATCACGCGGTTGATCACCATCTCGGTGACCTCGTCGCTCACCGCCACGTCGTCGACGGCGACCTGGGCGATCTTCCAGGCCAGCTGCTCGGAGCGCTCGAGGTTGTCGTCGCTCGGGTGGGTGCGAACGGTGGTGGTGGACATCGGGGGCCTTTCGTGGGAGGAGCGTTGCCGCCCGCGGGCGACCGCGGTGTCGACCCATCCAGCCTACCTAGCGCGGCGCCATGCGGATCGCGCCGTCGAGGCGGATGGTCTCGCCGTTGAGATAGGCGTTCTCGGCGATGGACTCGACGAGCTGCGCGAACTCGTCGGGCAGGCCCAGGCGCTGCGGGTAGGGCACCTGTTCGCCGAGCGACGCCCGGGCACGTTCGGGCAGCCCCATCATGAGCGGCGTCTCGAAGATGCCCGGCGCGATGGTGTTCACGCGGATGCCGTAGCGCGCGAGTTCGCGGGCCAGGGGAAGCGTGAGCGAGTGTATGGCGCCCTTCGACGCGGCGTAGGCCGGTTGGCCGATCTGCCCGTCGAACGCGGCGACGGAGGCCGTGTTGATGATGACGCCGCGGTCGGGCACGCCGCCCTCGCCGGTCGCCGAGGCCGTTCCGGGTCCGGCTCCGGGTCCGCGTGGGGATCCCCGCCCCGCCCCGGCGTCATCGGCCATCGCCTGTGCCGCCAAACGCGTGACGTTCACGGTGCCCAGCACGTTCACGCGCAGAACCCGGTCGAACGCCGCGAGATCGAGCGGCCCATCCCTACCGAGCAGCTTGGCGGGTGTCGCGATGCCCGCACAGTTGACGACGACGCGGAGCGGCGCGAGCTCGGTGGCGAGCCCCACGGCCGCCGCGACCTGCTTCTCGTCGGTGACATCGGCGGGGGCGAATTCGATGCGCGGCAGGTGCTTGTCGGTGCGACGGTCGGTGCGACGACGCGAGGTGCGCGCGGTGGCCTGAGCGGCCTGATTGGCCTGAGTGGATGCCGCCGAGGAGCCCGCGCCTGCGCCGGAACCGCTCGCCGCGACATCCGACCCGCCCGCCGCCGAGGCCCCGGGGCGATTCGTGCGCAACTCCTCGGCAACGGCAGCTCCATCGGAGGTCGGCAGATCGACGAGCACCACGTGCATGCCGGCCGCCGCGAGCCGCGTGGCGGTCGCCCGCCCGAGCCCGGACGCGGCTCCCGTGACGATCGCCGACATCTTCGCGTATCTCATCCTCAGAGCCTCTCGATGATGGTGGCGTTGGCCATGCCGCCGCCCTCGCACATGGTCTGCAGGCCCCAGCGCCCGCCCGTGTCTTCGAGCTGGCCGATCAGCGTGGCCAGCAGTTTGGTGCCCGAAGCGCCGAGCGGATGTCCGAGCGCGATGGCCCCACCCTTGGGGTTCAGTCGCTCATCCGACGCACCCAGGTCGTGCTGCCACGCCAGGGGCACGGGCGCGAAGGCCTCGTTCACCTCGAAGGCGTCGATGTCGTCGAGGCTCAACCCCGTGCGCTCGAGGATCTGTCGCGTGGCCGGAATGATGCCCGTGAGCATCTCGATGGGGTCGCTGCCGACGACGCGCGAGGCGTGGAAGCGGGCGCGCGGCGTGAACCCGTGCCGGGCCGCGGCCTCCTCGCTCATGATGAGCACGGCCGAGGCGCCGTCGGTGAGGGGCGACGCATTGCCGGCTGTGATGCTCCAGCGGATCTCGGGGAAGCGCGCGCAGAACTGGGCGTCGCGAAAGGCGGCGGGCAGGGAGGCGAGGCCGTCGGCGGTGGTCGCGGCGCGCACCGTCTCGTCGCGGTCGACGAGGGGGCCGGCCGGCACCTGCACGGGCACGATCTCGCGGTCGAAACCGCCGGCGTCGCGGGCCCGGGCTGCACGTTCGTGTGAGCGTGCGGCGTATTCGTCGAGCTGGCGGCGGCTGAAACCCCAGCGGGCGGCGACGAGCTCGGCCGAGATGCCCTGGTGCACGAGCCCGTCGGGGTAGCGTTCGTGCAACAGGGGGCCCGAGGCATCCGCGCCGCCCTGCGCCTGGCCGATGGGCGTGGATGACATGGACTCCACGCCGCCCGCGATGACGATGTCGTAGGCTCCCGCGATCACACCCTGCGCCGCGAACGCGACGGCCTGCTGGCTCGAACCGCACTGCCGATCGATCGTGGTGGCGGGCACCTCGACAGGGAAACCGGCGGCCAGCACGGCGTTGCGTGTGACGTTGACCGATTGCCGACCCGATTGCGTGACGCATCCGCCGATGACGTCGTCGACGAGGGCCGGGTCGAGATCGTTGCGCGACACGAGGGCGCGCAGGGTGCCCGCGAACAGGTCGACGGGGTGCACCTGTGACAGCGCTCCGCCCGGTTTTCCCCGGCCGGAGGGGGTGCGCACGGCGTCGACGATGACTGCGTGCGGCATGACTACTCCCCGCTGCCCTGACCGAACGAACCGGTGCCGACCAGGATGGCGCGCGCCAGCGTGTGGAAGTGCAGGTTGAATCCCAGCACGGCGGGCGTCGACTCACGGTCGATGTCGAGCTCGGGCACGTCGACGGCGTGCACGACCACGTAGTAGCGGTGCTCACCCGTTCCCTCGGGCGGTGCCGCGCCCGCGAAGCTCGTCAGGCGCAGCTCGTTGGGCAGCGTGATGGCGGTGTGGGGCAGGGCGTCGCTGTCCGGCGCGCCGGCTCCGCTCGACAGGTCGGTGACGTCGGCCGGGATATTGAACACGGCCCAGTGCCAGAAGCCGGAACCCGTCGGCGCATCCGGGTCGTAGACCGTCACGGCGAAGCTCTTGGTCTCGGCCGGGAAGCCCGACCAGCTGAGCTGCGGCGAGACCTCGTCGCCACCAGAATCGGCGGCGTACTGGGCCAGCGCGAGCGGCTCGCCGTCGGTGACATCGGTCGACGTGAGCGTGAACGAGGGCACTTCGTCGAGCCGGGCGTAGGGATCGTAATCGTACATTGACTACTCCGTTCCAGGGATCGTGCGTCGGTAGAGACACCCTACGCCGCCGCCATCCGAGCACTCCGAGAGTTTGTCGGCGAGCGCAACCCCCGCCCGTTTTCGCGCCCGCGCGACACGCGCGGCATAGGCTGGCCGTGACCGGATCAGGATGGCCGACGCCGCACGCCGACGCCACGACGCATGAACGAGGACCCGATGTTCCGCAAGAAGACCGTGAAGAGCGCGCAGCCGAGCGCTCCCGTCGCCCCCATTCCGAGCGACCCGAAGCCGGGGCTGCGCACCATGTGGACCGACAACCTCGGTCGGACCGCGACCCGCAGCATCCAGATCATTGCCGTTCTGCTGCTCGCCGTCGCCCTGATCTTCGCCCTCATCAACCTGAAGGTCGTCGTCATCCCGGTGATCATCGCGCTGATCCTGGCCTCGGCGCTGCATCCGCTCATCGCCTTCATGCGCAAGCGTGGCGTGCCCTCGATCGTGGCCACCTGGGTGGCGCTCGTGCTGGCCATTGTCGTCATCGGCGGCGTCATCACGCTCATCGTCTTCGCCGTGCAGAACCAGTGGTCGTCGCTCGTGAAGAGTGCCGAGGACGGTGTCGACCAGGTGCAGAAGTGGCTGCAGACCACGAACCTGCCGATCGACGAGGCGCACCTGCAGGACCTGCAGAAGACCGCCACCGACTTCCTCACGTCGAGCCAGTTCGGTTCGGGTGCGCTCGCCGGCGTCACGGTCGTGGGCGAGATCGCCACGGCCGTCGCGCTGGGCGTCGTCGTCCTCTTCTTCTTCCTCAAGGATGGCCCCGAGATGTGGGCCTTCCTCATCAAGCCGCTCTCGCCGCACAACCACCAGCGCTTCGAGCGCATCGGCAACCGCTCGGTCTCGGTCTTCGGCGGCTATGTGCGCGGCACCGCGATCGTGGCCCTCGTCGACGCGGTCGGCATCGGCATCGTGCTGTCGATCCTGCAGATCCCGCTCGCCATCCCGCTGGCCGTCATCGTCTTCATCGGCGCGTTCATCCCCATCGTGGGTGCGACCGTCGCCGGCATCCTCGCGGCGCTCGTGGCGCTCGTCACCAACGGGCTCTGGGCCGCCGTCTGGGTGGTCGTGGCCGTGGTCGGCGTGAACCAGCTCGAGGGCAACTTCCTGCAGCCCATCGTGATGGGCAAGTCGCTCAAGCTGCACCCGCTCGTCATCCTGATCGCTCTGGCCGCCGGCACCATCCTGGGTGGCATCATCGGCGCCATCCTGTCGGTGCCCATCGCGGCCGTGGCGTGGGCGATCATCAAGACGTGGAACGAGGACGACGTGCCCGGTTCGCACCTGCCCGCGATTTCGCGACGCAAGGGCGCCTGAGCCGGCCGAAACCCCTCTCCCCTAGGCTTGTCGGGATGTCTTCTCCCGCCTCGCCCAGCATCCCGCCCGCAGCCTCGACCGAGCCCCGCCCGCGCCCGCACGCCTGGCTGCGCGGAGCCGCGCCCACCGCGGGTCTCATCGTCATCGGCTGCGCGCTCCTGCTGCAGGTCGCCATCGTCGTGTCCGGCGTCGACGCCCGGCTCGTGCCGGCGGTGCTCGGCATGGTGGGAGCGCTGCTCATCGCTCTCGGCGCCTACTTCGGCAGCGCGTCGCCGATCGTGCGCGAGGGTTCGATCGTCGTCGACTCGCCCGTGCGCGGGCGCTGGCAGGCCGTCAACTCGCCAGCCTCCGCCACGCCGAGCCACGGCCTGCACACGCTCGGCCAGACCTGGGCCGTCGACCTGATCGGCATTCCCGACGACCGCCATCGCCCGGTCTACGGCCGCACGGTCACGGGCTACCTCCCGCCCACCGATTTCCCGGGCTTCGGCCTGCCTGTGCACGCCGTCGCCGATGCCACGGTCGTCGCCCGGCACGACGCCGAGGTCGACCACAAGACGCGCTACTCCTGGGATGCCATCCTCTACATGACCGTCATCGAGGGTTTCCTGCGCAGCATCGGCGGCCCCCGCAAGATGATCGGAAACCACGTCGTGCTGCGCCTCGACGACGGCACGTTCTTCACCTACGGGCACCTGCAACGCGGCTCGGTTCGCGTGAACGTGGGCGATCGGATGCGCGCGGGAGACGTGCTCGCGGCGTGCGGCAACAGCGGCAACTCGTCCGAGCCTCATCTGCACGTCCAACGCCAGGACCGCTCGGGCGCCACGCTCGCGACCGGCCTCCCCTGGGCCATCCGCGGTGCCGGCCGGGGCGGACGCGACGGTTTCCCGCTGAACGGCGAGAACTGGGTGTCGGAGTGACCCCGACCGACCGCGCGTAAAATCGTCGGGTGGCCCTCTCCAAGATCCTGCTCTACTACGCGTTCACGCCGCTCGCCGACCCCGAAGCGGTGCGCCTGTGGCAGCGCGAACTGGCCGATCGCTGGGGCGTGCGTGGCCGCATCCTGCTCTCGAAGCACGGCATCAACGGCACGGTGGGCGGCGAGATCGACGCCGTGAAGCGCTACCTGCGGGGCACACAAGAGTTCGCGCCGTTCAAGAACCTCGACGTGAAGTGGTCAGACGGCTCGGGTCTCGACGCCGAGGGCCGCAGCCTCGACTTCCCCAAGCTGACCGTGAAGGTGCGCGACGAGATCGTGTCGTTCGGCGCGCCCGACGAGCTGGTCGTCGACGAGGCCGGAGTGGTGGGTGGCGGCATCCATCTGCAGCCCGAGGAGCTGCACGAGCTCGTGCAGAGCCGAGACGACGTCGTGTTCTTCGACGGCCGCAACAAGTTCGAGGCCGAGATCGGCCGGTTCAAGGATGCCGTCGTGCCCGACGTCTCCAACACGCGCGAGTTCGTCGCCGCCCTCGATTCGGGCGAATACGACCACCTCAAGGGCAAACCCGTCGTCACCTATTGCACGGGCGGCATCCGCTGCGAGGTGCTGTCGAGCCTCATGACCTCGCGCGGGTTCGGCGAGGTCTATCAACTCGACGGCGGCATCGTGCGCTATGGCGAGCAGTTCGGCGACGACGGCCTCTGGGAGGGGTCGCTCTACGTGTTCGACAAGCGCATGTCGCTGGAGTTCAGCGATCATGCGGCCGTTATCGGGGCCTGTGCGGTCTGCGGCGCGTCGACCAAGCGCATGCAGAACTGCGCGGATGCCTCCTGCCGTGAGCAGCTGGTCGTGTGCGAGTTGCACGACCCCGCGTCGGTGTTCTGCGGGGCGCACGCGGCTGCGGCCTCGACGGCGGCCACGACAGCGGCAGACGCTGCGCACTGACCGCGCTCGGGAGGTTTCGCCCGCCGGGGGTTTTCCCGGCCCGGGTCGAATGAGTACGATCGACGGACGGTCGACCGCTCGGTGGGCGCGAGACGCCGGCCCTGCCGTGCGAGAACGGGGATGTCGGTGGCGAACGATCTGCAACGCGGCGCGCCTCGGCATCCGCATCGTCTGCGCGTGACCGGGGCGATCCTCATCATCGCGGCCATCGTCACCGTCTGGACGTTGCGCGTCGTGGCCGGGCGCCCCGTCTATGTCAGCGAGTTGGGCGCCACCGGTGTCGCCACGGCCCCCTGGTTCAACGCGTCGCTGCTCGGCATCGCCGTCGGCGGCACGCTCATCGCGCTGGGCACCCGGTCGGTGCGCTCGACGACCCGCTGGTTGAGCGCCTGGCCCGTCGCCGCGACCCTCGTCTTCGCGTGCGTCATGTTCGCGCTCGCGTCGCAGGTCACGTGCACGCCCGGCTGTCCCGTGCCCTTCACGTCGGGCAGCACCGTGCAAGACCTCGTGCACACGTCGAGTGCCGTGCTCGGTTTCGCGGCCGGCGGCTACGCCTGCATCCAGGTCGCTTTCCTGCGCCACCGCCGCCGCCTGGCGCGCATCTCGGCCACGGCCGGCATCAGCATGCTCGTCGTGGCGAGCGTCGGCGGCCTGCTCTCGGTGGCCCAGCTCGGCACCGAGATCGGAGGGGTGCTCGAGTTCACCGCCATGACTATCGCCCTGGCCTGGCTCGCCATCTATGGGCTGACGGCCACGGATGCGGATGCGGCACCCGCCGTCGAGCCGTCGCTCGAGGTCTCCGGGCTCGCCTCAGAGCCGGCCTAGTCGCGAGACGATCTCGTCCGCGAGTCGGTCCCGTCCGCGGGTCGGCCCGCGAGTCGGTCCCGTCCGGAGGTCGATCTCGTGCCCGCGTCGGTGTCGTTCGCCAGTCGGGCTAGACCGCGTCGAGGAACTTCTCGTAGCAGAGCGACCACGGCATCGTCTCGCGGTAGGGCTCATAGACGGGGATCGCCCGATATCCGATGCGCTCATAGAGCGCGACAGCCTCGGGCTGCTTGGTGCCGGTCTGCAAGATGATGTGCGTCTCGTCCTCGGCACGCGCGACGTCCTCGACGGCCGCCATGAGGGCCCGACCGAGACCCTGCCCGCGCTGACCGCCCGTGACGATGAGGCGCTTGACCTCGAGCACGCCGTTCAGCCAGCGAACGCCGACGTGGCCGATGGGTGTGCCCCCGGCATCCACGGCGAGGATGGTTCGCACCACGCCCGCGGGATCGACGGCGAGCGCGCGCATCCGGGCCTCGGTGACCTCGACGGGCTCGTCACCGTGCGAGGAGCCGTAACGCTCGTCCATCTCGGCCTCCATCTCGGCGCGCAGGGCGACCGCGCGGGGGTCGTTCCAGTCGACGTTCTCGAGGGCGAAGGAGGCGGGGGCGGGGATGGACGTGCTCACCTCCTCACACTAATACAGCCGGCAAGCGGCCCAGGGCCGGCCCGAGGAGCGCTCCACGAACAACCCGCCGACGGCCCGGGGCGGACAGCGCGAGCGCCCCACCGGCTCGCGCGAAGCCCCTCCCGCCGCCCCCGTGTTGCGCCGACAGCCCGTTCCGTGCGACCGTCAGGTGTGTTCGGCCTCGGTCTCCTCTGCCTCTTCGTCGGTTCAGCGCTCGGCGGCTACTCGGTGCGCCGCACGATCGCGCGACGATTGGGCACCGGGCCCCTCGTGCGGCAGGGCATCGTCGCTGCTCGTGAGCCGGGCTCAGACATCCCCCACCCTCGCCTGCCCGAGGCCATCGCCCGCACCCTCAACATCCTGCTCGTCGTCGCGGGTGTCGTGTTGCTGTGGCCCACGATCGGCGCGGGCACGATCGCGCTGGCGGCCCTCATCTTCGGGGTGGATGCCGCGCTCTGGCTGACCTCGGTGTGGCAGGTTCGCCGGGCTGCGCAGGAGCAACCGTGAGTGCGAGCGACGAATACCGTTTCGAGGGGCGCATCGCGGGTTTCGGCACGACCTCGGGTGTTCGCCTCGTGGTGGGCATGTGGCAGCGGTCACCGCTCGGGGCCTTCACGGACATCTTCCTCGAGGAGGCGAACGGCCACCGCATCCTCTTCGCCCCCTCTCAGGCCGTCGCGGACTTCGTCTCGGGCACGTACACGTTCGACGAGACCCGCATCATGCCGGTGCAGACGACGCGTGTGGCGGGGGGCCTTCGCGTGGTCGCGGGCGATGAACTCGAGCTCACCATCACCATCGGCCCCCTCACGCCGCTCGGCCGGTTGCTGCGTGCCGTGCCCGGTTTCCTAGCCACGCGCCCGGCCTGGCTGCGGCTCATCGACCCGGTCGCGGCGCTCCTCGTCCCGGGCGTGCACACGGCGGGCAGCGCGGGCAACGGCCGCACCGAGTTCTATGGCGTCACCGCCCTGCGCGCCATCACCGCGGTTTCGGGATGCCGCGACTCCACCGACTTGGGCACCCTCGCGCGCCTCGACCCACCGGTCTCCTTCGGTTTCGGATCGGCCCCGCCCGAGCCCCAACTCGCCGACGTCGTGACCACCATCCGCGAGCGCCCGCAGCGCTGAGCGGCCCCGGCGCCAAGCGGCGTCACACTACAAACGGCGCTCGGCGCCATCCTCCCAGCGGGGAAGCGGGTCGGGCAGCCGTCGCCACAGCCCCGGCCCCGCCAGGAACTCCGCGTCGGTGAGAGCGCACGCGTCCAACGCCCCTGCGAGCCCGGGCTCGTCGAGGTAGATGCCCTGGAACACGAGGTCCTGTCCCACCGCGAGCAATTCACTCCCCGCCAACGCCGCCATGGGCTGAAACGAGATCATGCGCCCGATATGGTCCCAACGCGCCGGGATGCCGGGGCGCGTCGCAAACGAACAGAAACCGGCCGAGCGCACGACCGCGCCGAATGCGCCCGCCTCGATCTCGCCGTCCAGCAGCCTGACGATCCGGTTCGGATGGAAGGGCCGCAGTTGCTGATACCGAAAGGTGCTCACGGCGCGGTCTGTCACATGCGGGCGGTGTTCCCCGTTCAACGCGCGCACCCATCCGGGTTGCTGCGTCGCCGCGTCGATCCTTCGAGCGGCGCCGGCCAGGTACCCCCCGAATCTCGTGCCCGTCGCGTTGGTGACCCCCGCCGCTTTAGTGACCCCCGGCGCGTCGGTGATTCGCGCCCCGTGGGTGGTGTCGGCCGCGCTGTCCTCGGCATTCCCACCGCGCCCACTTGACGCGCGACGAGCGAGACGCATCCGAGCGCCCGGGGCGAGATGTCCGATGAGTGCCATCAGAATCGACAGCTCGGCCTGGTCGAGGTGTGCCCAGTCCACGAGGATGACGGTGCTCGCGAATTCGATCTGGGTCACCGTGAGCAGCGCCCGGGCGGTGTAGGTCTCGGCATCTGATTCGTGCGGGCCGTCATCCCCCACGGGTTCGACGAGATAGCCGTCGTCGCCGAGGTCGGATCGAAACCGGCCGGCGTCTACGACGGTGACGACGCCGACGACCACGGTGTCTTCCGGGGCATCGGGCCCCGTGAGAGCGCCGATCGCCTCCTCGGGACGCGTGTCGTCGGGCAGATCGAGGACGAGGCGCCGCGGGCGGGTGTCGCGGGCCGCCGTTGCGAGAGCATCAGCGAGTCGCACCGCCAGTGGGCCCCCGCTCGCGCGCGGAGCGACCCGGATGCGGGCGTCCCCGCGGCTCTGGGCGATGGCCGCGGCCTGCTCGTGTCGATGCGTGGTGCACCGGCCGAAGACGAGCACGACTTCGGTGTGGGCGGGTCCCGCGTTTCTCGGGCGGTCGCGTGCCGCGCCATCCGGGCCGGTGGGGGCGTTCGAGTCATCCTGCATGCGTCTACGCTATCTTATTGATAACTGTTATCAATAAAGGAGTTGCAATGAAGGTTCGCTCGTCGATCAAGTCCTTGAAGAATCAGCCGGGCTCGCAGGTGGTGCGCCGCCGCGGCCGCGTATTCGTGATCAACAAGCTCAACCCGCGATGGAAGGGCCGTCAGGGCTGAAGCTTGCACAAACTCTCAGCCGCGGGCGGGGTCGGGGCTGCCCGCATCCGCCCGCGGCACGGCAGGATGGAGGTATGAGCGTCGTCGAGAACACGAAACTGGCCATCATCGGAGCGGGAAGCGTGGGCAGCTCTCTTGCCTACGCGTCGCTGATCCGCAATAGTGCCCGCGAGGTCGCGTTGTATGACGTGAACACGGCCAAGGCCGAGGCCGAGGTTCTCGATCTGGCGCACGGCACGCCGTTCACGGGGGCGTCGCGCATCACGGGCGGCGGCGATATGGATGTCATCGCGGGCGCCAATGTCGTGGTCATCACGGCGGGTGCCAAGCAGGAGCCCGGTCAGACGCGCATCGACCTGGCGGGCACGAACGCGCGCATTCTCGAGAAGATCATGCCGCAGCTGGTGGAGCGCGCCCCGAAGGCCGTCTACATCCTGGTGACGAACCCGTGCGATGTGCTCACGGTCATCGCCCAGCAGATTTCGGGCCTGCCTGCGGGCAAGGTGTTCTCGTCGGGCACGGTGCTCGACTCGGGTCGCCTGCGGTGGCTGCTCGCGGAGCGCGCCGGGGTGGCGGCCCAGAGCGTGCACGCGTCGATCGTGGGCGAGCACGGCGACAGCGAGTTTCCGTTGTGGTCGCAGGCATCCATCGGTTTGACGCCGCTGCGCGAGTGGACGGATGACTCGGGCACGCAGGTTTTCACGCGCGACGTTCTCGACGCCCTGCGCGATGACGTGGTGACGGCGGCGTATCGGGTGATCGCGGGCAAGGGTGCCACCAACTATGCGATCGGTTTGTCGGGCGCGCGCATCGTCGAGTCGGTCTTGCGCGACGAGCGCGCCGTTCTGCCGGTCAGTTCGGTGTTGTCGAACTATCGCGGCATCGACGGTGTGGCGTTGAGCGTGCCGTCGATCGTGGGTTCACGCGGTGTCGAGCGTGTTCTCGATGTGCCGATGGATGACGGCGAGCAGGAGTTGTTGCAGCGCTCGGCCGACGCCCTCTCCTCCACGATCAAGACTCTCGGCTACTGACCTGCGGCCGCCCTCTCGCTGGACCGTTCGCAGCGGTGCAGCTCGCGCCCTCAGCTTGCGGGCGTAGGTTGCGGCAGCGCCGTGCCCGTCAGCTCGCGGGTGTCGGCTGCGGCAGCGCCGTTCCCGTCAGCTTCTCGGCGACGGCCCACAGCCGCGCCGCGGCGTCGCTGTCGGCCATGCGCTTGGTCACGCGCGCCGGCGAGACGATGCCCGTGAGCTCGAGTTTTCCGTTCGGGCCGTAGTAGCCGCCATTCTCTGCGGCCGGATCGGCGACGGCGAACAGCATCGGCTCTGCGCCGCGGTCGGCTTCCTGGATGGGCAGGAAAGGCACGTTGCCCATATAGCTCTTGTTCGGCATGGACTTGCCGAGGTAGCGCCCGGTGCGGGTGATGTTGGTGTTGGACAGCCCGGGGTGCGCGGCGTTGCTGATCAGGCGCCAGCCGAGCCGCCGCGACGTCTCGGCCAGGTGGCTGGCGAGGTAGTAGTCGGCCAGCTTCGTTTGCCCGTAGGCAACCATGGGGATGTAGTGACCCACCGAATCGAGGTCGTCGAAGCGCATGACGCCCATCCAGGCGGCAACGCTCGACATCGTCGACACACGGGGAGCCTCGGACCGCAGCAGCGCAGGGAGCAGCAGGTTGGTGAGCGCGAACGGGCCGAGGAAGTTCGTTCCCATCTGCATCTCGAACCCGTCGACCGTGACCATCCACTTCGGCGGCGCCATCACACCGGCGTTGTTGACCAGCGCGTCGATGTGGTCGTAGTTGTCGTCGACCTCCGCGGCGAAGCGACGCACCGACGCGAGGTCGGCGGTATCGATGAGACGCATCTCGACCCGGGCATCGTGGTGCTCGGCGCGGATGTCAGTCAGCGCCTGCTCACCCTTCTCGGGGTTGCGCACGGCCAAGATGACGTGCGCGCCGGCACCGGCCAACCGCGTGGCGACTTCTTTGCCGATGCCGCCGCTGGCGCCCGTGACGACGATCGTTCGGCCGGTCTGGTCGGGTACTCGGTACATTCGAACTCCTCGTTGATGTGGGTCGCGTTCCGCGGGAAGAGCGACGAGTGTCACGCCTCGGTCTATGCGCCGGAGTCGATGGCCGCCGGGATGTGGCTGATCCGCGACCGGTCGGTGCCGGCACCGGTCGAACCCGCGACCGATTCAGCGACGTCGACCGATGCGGCGAGCTTCGGGGACTCCGTGGGAGCAGGGAGAGGCCACTCGATCCGACTCACCTGAACCTCGATCGTGGCCTCGGCCGGCGCGAGAGCCGCGACCGCGGTGTACACGGCGCGCGCGACCTCCGGAGTCGCCACCGTGGCATCTGTGCCGATGTGTACGGCGATCTTTTGGTCGGTGCCCTCGCCGCTCACGGTGACTCGAGGAGGTTCGACCGACGCTGTGCCGCTCTTGCCCTGCAACCCGGCGGCCACGTTCTCGACCGTTCCGAGGATGCCTCGGCTGATGCGAGCCACGACAGACGGATACACCTCTACGACCCCGGGAACGCCTTCGACGGCCTGAGCAATCGCTCCGGCGAGCAGGTTGTTGTCGTGTGCCATCAGAGGTCCTCTCCCGATCGGCCGGCTCCGTAGAGGTCATCGACGCGAACGTCGACGGCCGTGATCGTGAGCTCGGTGTGCCGGGCGAGATCGGCGAGAACCGCGCTGCGCAGGTCGGAGGCGATCTGCACGAGATTGACGCCGTGCCGGGCACTCGCCGTCACCAGAACGGAAACCGGCTCACCCGGAATGGTGACGTCACCGACGAACGTGCTGCGACCGACGACGATGCCCGGAACCCGGTCGCCCGCATCGCGGATGAGGGCCCGCACCGCACCCTCGGTGATGCTCAAACGCGCTCGACCATCCTCGTGCTGCAGCGGTATCTGCCGCCCGGCACGCACTTCGAGCGCGAGCTGACCGACGAGGCCCTTCAGCCAGCCCTCGACGACCTCTTCGGGCGCGTGGGCCGCATCGGTGTGGATGAGCTCTGCCGTGACCCGTCGCATGCGCTTGAGAGAGTCGAGGGCTTGCTGGCATTCAGGGCAGTGATCGATATGCGCGTCGCGCGGCTCTCCCGCATCGAGGTAATCCTCCAACTCGTCCACCGAACGACCGCAATCCAGAACGCCGTCATCGCGCGTTCTGGGGGTGGAGCCGTTGTCGGCGAGCGGGCGGATGTCGTCGAACGCGCGGTCGGATCGGGGATCGGTGCTGCTCATCGCCATCCCTCCAACTCTCGCGTCAGCGTCTCTCTGGCCCGAGCGATGCGGCCTCGTACTGTGGGCACGGGAACCGACAGCTGCTCGGCGATCTCGTCGTAGCTGAGCCCACCGACCTCCCGGAGCACCCAGCACTCGCGCTGCTGCTCGGGCAGATTCGCGAGCGCCTTCTTGAGCGCCTCCATCTGCGAACTCACCTGAGCGGAGCTCTCTGGGCCAGATGTCTCGGGCGCCGCAACCTCAACCGTGTCAATGTCATCGTATCGACGCCGCGACCGCAAGCGGTCGACGCCTTTTCGGCTCACGATGCGCATGAGCCAACTCTTCACCGCCGAACCGTCGGTGAGGGTGTGCAACTGCTGCCACGCCGTGATGAAGGACTCTTGAACGACATCGTCGGCCTCGGCGGTCGAACTCATCAGTCGAATGGCGTAGGCCCGCATGAGGGGCCCATGCCTGCGCACGATCACCTCGAATGCGCGGCCGTCCCCGTCGGTCGCGCGATCGACGAGCACACGGTCACCCAGCTCGGCGAGGGGGACTCTGGCGTCGTCGTGAGCGGACATCATCCACCTTTCCGTGTCGATCGATCTGATGCGCGTTCACGCAGCCTATCCCCGCATCCCGACCCGATTCGGGCCTTGCGCCAATCTGTGGACAAACGTAGGAGTGGAGAAAAAGCAACACCCAAAACGGCCAGAACACAATCTGTCAAAGTTTTTTTACGTCATCCGTGACGATTCCGCCGCACGTCCCGTCTTATCTCCGTAGACAACGAAACGGGCCCACCCGGGCCCCCACGAAAGGCAGAACATGGCTGAGAAAGTTACCCCCGCGACCATCAGCACCACGGGCACCGGTGCCGACTCCCTCGACAGCGTGAGCGACTCGGGTAAGACCGTCATCGCCCCCGAGGTCATCGGCAAGATCGTCGGGCTCGCCGCCCGCGACATCCCCGGCGTCTACGCGCTCGGCGGCGGCGCAGCTCGTGCGTTCGGTGCCATCCGCGGTGCCGTTGGCGCCACCGACCACGCACAGGGCGTGAACGTCGAGGTCGGCGAGAAGCAGGTCGCCGTCGATCTCACCCTGGTCGTCGAGTACCCGGTTGCGCTGCAGGATGTCGCCGACCAGGTCCGCGACGCGGTCTACCGCGCCATCCACAACCTCGTCGGCATGGAGGTGTCCGAGGTCAACATCTCGATCAACGACGTCCACATCCCGTCCGACGACGACAACGCTGAGGCCGAGGAGTCGCGAGTTCAGTGAGCAACACGACAGTAGGTATTTTCGTCGGCGCGATCCTGGCGGTCGTCGCCCTGTGGTTCGGCTTCTGGGGTTTCCTCCTCGCGGTCGTTCTAATGGCCATCGGCGCCCTCGTCGGTCGCATCCTCGAGGGCAAGCTCGATCTCGGTGCGGTTGCCGACGCGCTGAGGGGCAAGCGGTCCTCGTCATGACAACGGTCACCGCCCCGTCCGGCGTCGATACCCTTCGGGCGGGCACGAATCTCGTGCCCGCCGAGCGCCAGGTCGGCAGCACGCGCATCGCATCGAAGGCCCTGAGCGGCCTCGTTCGCGCGGTTGCCGGCGAAGCGCTGGGTGTCCGCGCGTCTGCGGTCTCGGTGAATCTGTCCGACCTCGACGGCAAGCTGGCCATCGAGGTGGCAGGGCCCGTCGCCGTAGATCTCGAAAACTCCCTCGCCTCCGGCCCGTCCGTCATCGACGCCGCGACCACGGCCCAGCGCCGCATCGCCGAGCAGACGACAGCGCTCAGCGGTTCACTCGTCGGCCGTGTGCGTGTGCGCGTGACCGGGTGCGAGTTCATCAACAACCGGAGAGTCCTATGAGCACCACCGACAAGATCGGCCGGCGAGCCGTTCGGCAAGAGCTCCGCTCCACGCGGTCGGGCACCACGCTCATCGTGGCGATTATCGCCCTGCTCGTGTTGGCCTACCTCATCACCGAGGTCATCCTCAACATGCTGGGCCAGCCGCCGCTCCTCGCCACTCCGGGTTCACTCGCGCTCGGGGCAACCCAGATCGGCTCTCTGGGCCAGCCACTCCTCTACGCCATCGGTGGCGTGCTGGTGTTGATCGGCCTCGTGCTCATGGTACGGGCGATCCTGCCCGGCATCCGCGGGTTGCACCACACCCCGGATGCCGCCAACCCGACCATCATCGACGACACAGTCGTGGCGGCGGCCCTGGCCAAGGTCATCCGAGACTCCGCAAATCTGCGCGAAGAGCAGGTCTCTGTCAGCGTCGGTCGCCGTCGCGCCACCGCGCACGTGCATCCCACCACGGGTGTGCCGGTCGACCGTGAAGCTGTGCAGTCCGAAGCGCAGAAGGTTGCAGATTCATACGCGCTCACGCCCCCGTTGCGGGTCAGCGTGGACATCGACAAGAAAGGAATGGTGGGCTGATGACCGGCAAACACGCGGCGCTCAACCGATTCTTCCTCTTCCTGATCGGGCTCGTCCTAGCCCTCATCGGGGCCGCAATCGGCTTCCTCGGTTTTGCCCCGGCCGCTGAGAAGGCTTGGCGATCCGGCGCCGGCTCCGGCGTCGACACCCTCGCCGATGCGGCACAGGCCAGCGCGATCCCCGGCACGCAGACCCACTGGGTCGCCGCCGCCGCGGTTCTCCTCGGCGTCATAGCCGCGGCCCTGCTCATCTCGTGGATGATCGCGCAGCGTCAACGCGTTCGCCGCACCGCCGCGCGGGCCGAGGGCGACAACGGTCTTGGCGAGATCGTCATCGACAACCGCGCCTTCGAGCAGATTGTCGAAGCGCGCCTTGCTGACGAACCCGGCATCATCGCGTCCAATGTGCGCAGCGTGCCCGCCGGCCGCACCAACACGGGTGTGCGGGTTCGTATCACGACGCGTCGCGGGGCATCCCCGGCTCGCATCGCCGCCGAGGCGAACACCGCCGTCGACGAAGCTCAAACCATCCTCGGCAAGAAAATTCCCGTGCTGATCACGGTCCGAGCCGGCGCACGCGCCGCCCTCGGCCACGTCCAGCGCGTGTCCTAAACCTCCTGCCCCGGCCGCGCGTCCCCCAAAAGCGCCGTCGGGGCAGGAGCCTCTCCACATTCGCGCCCATCACCTGCGGGCACACGCATCCGCGAACCTCGCATTCGAAGAACATCGGCACGTCTCGTGACCACTGCGTAGAGTGAAGAGATGGATTCACCGACGGAACCCACCGCGACCCCCTTCCGAGCATGGTGGGCCGAGAACGGCAATCCCTCGCAGCCATCCCGGCTCGGCACCGCGCTCGAGAGCGATCTCGGCGACGGGGACACGACCATCCGGGTGCTGTACTCCGGCGTCAACTACAAAGACGCCATGGCGCTCACTGGACAACCGGGCATCGTCAAGACCTCACCGCTCATCCCCGGCATCGACCTGGTCGGAGAAATCACATCCACCAGCTCCCCCGACCATCGCGCCGGGGACCTCGTGCTCCTCAACGGCACAGGCATCGGCGAGAAACGGCACGGCGGCTTGGCCGAACGGGCCCGGATCGACGCGCGGCACCTCGTCCGCGTTCCCGGCAGCCTCGGCCCACGCCGCGCCGCCGCCATCGGCACCGCCGGGTACACCGCCATGCTGTCCGTCCTCGCCGTCGAACGACACGGCACCACCCCCGCCGACGGCGAGATCCTCGTCACCGGCGCCGCCGGCGGTGTCGGCAGCATCGCAATCGCTCTCCTCGCACGCCTCGGCTACACCGTCACCGCCAGCACCGGACGGGCCGACGAACACGCCGACTACCTCACCCGGCTCGGCGCCAGCAGCATCATCGACCGTGCCGAATTGAACGAAGCGGGCAAACCGCTGCGCAGCCAGCGCTGGGCCGCCGTCGTCGACGCCGTCGGAAGTCACACGCTCGCCAACGCCATCGCCGGCCTCAAATACGCCGGCATCGCCACCGCCTGCGGACTCGCCCAAGGCGGCGAACTCCCGCTCACCGTCATGCCATTCATCCTGCGCGGCGTCACACTCGCCGGAATCAACTCCGTCGAAACCCCCCAGCCGCTGCGGCAAGAAGCCTGGGATCGGCTCGCCGTCGACCTCGACCCACGACACGTCGACGCCATCAGCCACACCATCCCACTCGCCGAAGCAGGAAACACCGCCCGCGACGTGCTCGCCGGAAAAGTGCGCGGACGAACCGTCGTCGACGTCACCGCCTGACGCGATCGGGCTCACAGCCCGACGCCCCGCCGCCCCATTGCTCCCGGCGTCCGTCGCGCGTTTCTCGTCGCGCGTCTCCCGTCGCACGTCGCGTGTTTCCTGTCGCCCGTCGCCCGTCACCCGTCGCGCGTTTCCTGTCGCCCGCCACACGCCACACGCCACACGCCGACACTGAGAGCCGTTGGCGCGGCGAGGAAAGCGTCAGCCGCGCTCGTTGTCCCCGGCGTCTCGGCCGCCGTCGTCGACCGGCGGCTGGGGAGACCCTGCCGAGGTCGGCTCGTCGGTCGGAGCATCCGACTCGACCGGCGACTCCGAGGAAACGGCACGTTTCTTCGGCGCACGCGCAGGTGCCGCGTCGGTCGACGGGGTGCTCGCCGCGGGCTTTCGCGACGCGGCACGCGGTTTGGGGGCCGGCGCAGAACCGGGGGCGCTCGCCTGCGGGATGACCGGCTTCTCGGGAACCGGTTTGGTGCTCGCCGAACGCTCATTCGCAGTGGCGGAGGCAGAGGCAGCGGCCTTGGATGCCGCGGCCTTCACCGTGGGCGATTTCGTGGTCGACGGCTTCGTGGTCGACGGCTTCGGGGCAGCAGGTTTGGACGCGGCGGGTTTGGCCCCAGCCTTCACGGCGGGGGTCTTCGACGCCGATGCTTTGGGGCCCGCGGACTTCGGTGCGGCAGCACGCGACGACGACGGTTTCGCCGCGGCGCGCGACGCCGACTTCGCGGCGGCCTTGACCGCCGACGGCCTCTTCGCCGCGGCAGCCTTCTTCGCTGCGGCCTTCTGCGCGGGCGGCGCGATCTCGTCGGGCACCGCTGCATCCACCCGCAACGCAGCCACCAGTTCGCTCGCATGCTTCGTCGTGACGACGACGCGGGCGAAGTCGTGACCATCGAGCTCGAGCACGACCGCCGGGCGGCCGCCCTTCAAGACCAAGAAGTCCTTGCCGCCGTGGAACTTCCACTGGCCGACCGCCAGAGTCAGAGGGATGGCGGCGCCGGGCGCGCGGATTCCACGCACCCAGATCCACGGATCATCCGTGATAATGGCCGACCGGATCTGCGAACGCTTCACCGTGAGGTTCTCGCGCCGCAACGACAACGCCTTCTCGGCAGCCGACAGAGTGATCTCGAGACGGTCCGGGTGAAGGTGAAGGGTCGACATGCTTCCAGTCTGCCGGTTATATGCCGCGAATGGGATGGTGACAGTTCACAAAGACATAACGGCCGCGTTGACGGAGAAGCTCAACGCAGACGCTCCGGCGTGCGTCGGCTAGGCGGGCTGCGCGGCGGCCGCGGCCTTGGCTGCTGCGGGAAGGGCGTCGATGATGCGCTCGAGAGCGACGTCGTCGTGAGCAGCCGTCACAAACCAGGCCTCGAAGACGCTGGGCGGCAGAGACACCCCGGCCTCGAGCATGGCGTGGAAGAACGGCGGATAGCGGAAGGCATCCTGCGCCTGCACCTGGGCATAGTTCGTGGCCGGGGTGTCGGAGAACAGCACGCTGAAGAGGTTGCCGGCGCGCTGGATCGTGTGCGCCACCCCCTCGGCGGCGAGGGCCTGGGAGACCGCGGACTGCAGGCGCGCCGACACCGCGTCGAGCGTGGCGTAGACGTCGAGATCGGCCAGGCGCAGCGTGGCCAGACCCGCCGCGACGGCTACGGGGTTTCCCGAGAGGGTGCCCGCCTGATAGACCGGCCCGAGCGGGGCGAGGTAGTCCATGACCTCGGCCCGGCCACCGAGTGCGGCCAGCGGCATACCGCCGCCGACGACCTTGCCGAAGGTGAACAGGTCGGGCATGTAGGCCGGGCCGTCGGCAAGAGACGCGCCCCAGTATCCGGCCGAGCCCACGCGGAAACCGGTGAGCACCTCGTCGACGATGAGGAGTGCGCCCGCTTCGTGCACAATCTCGGTGAGCGCAGCGTTATAACCCGGCTCGGGCGGGACGACGCCCATGTTGCAGGCCGCCGACTCGACGATCACCGCGGCGATGCGATCGCCGTGCGTGGCGAAGGCCGTGCGCACGGCGTCGAGGTCGTTGTAGGGCAACACCAGGGTCTGCGCAGCGATCGGGGCCGGAACCCCCGCCGAACCCGGCATGGCGAGCGTCGCGAGGCCGGAGCCCGCCTCGGCCAGGAGCCCGTCGGAGTGGCCGTGGTAGTGGCCCGAGAACTTGATCAGCAGGTCGCGTCCGGTGAATCCTCGCGCGAGACGGATTGCCGTCATGGTGGCCTCGGTGCCCGTCGACACGAGCCGCACCTTCTCGACCGGCGCCAACACGCCGTCCGCCGATTCTGCCGTCATGCGCTCGCGGATCAGCTCGGCGAGCTCGGTCTCGGAGGGTGTCGTCGCGCCGAAGGAGAGGCCGCGGGCGGCGGCTTCCTGCACCGCGCGGACGACCTCGGGGCGCGCGTGGCCGAGGATGGCCGGGCCCCACGAGGCGACCAGGTCGACGTATTCGTTGCCGTCGACATCCGTCACATAGGCACCGCGCGCTTCTACGAGGAAGCGGGGCGTTCCACCGACCGAACCATACGCGCGCACGGGCGAGTTCACGCCGCCGGGGATGGAGTGCTTAGCGCGTTCGAACAATTCGGCATTGTGCTGCACGGGGGCTCCTGTCGAGGATGATTCGGGGGTGCGGCCGGTCGCGGCGCGGTCGGCTGCGGTGCTATCGGCTGCGGCGCCGTCGATTCGGCCGCCTTCGGCTGAAAAGCCGCTCATCGCAGCCATCCGGCCAGCTCGGTGGCCCAGTAGGTGAGCACGACGTCGGCTCCGGCGCGTTTGATGCCGAGAACGGATTCTTCGATGGCGCGGCGACGGTCGATCCACCCGTTCGCGGCGGCGGCCTCGATCATGGCGTATTCGCCCGACACCTGGTAAGCCCAGACGGGGATGGTGCTCTCGGCGGCCACATCGGCGAGCACATCGAGGTAGCTCATGGCCGGCTTCACCATGACGATATCGGCGCCCTCGGCCTCGTCGAGAATGGCCTCGCGCATGCCCTCGCGGCGGTTGGCGGGGTCGAGCTGGTAGGTGCGGCGGTCGCCCTGCAACTGGGAGTCGACGGCCTCGCGGAACGGTCCGTAGAAGGCCGACGCGTACTTCGCCGAATAGGCCAGGATGGCGGTGTCGGTGAACCCCTCGGCGTCGAGGGCCTGCCGCACGACAGCGACCTGGCCGTCCATCATGCCGCTGAGACCCAGGATGGCCGAACCCGCGCGCGCCTGCGACAACGCCATCTCGACATAGCGTTCGAGAGTCGCATCGTTGTCGACGGCCCCCTTCTCATCGAGCACTCCACAGTGACCGTGGTCGGTGAACTCGTCGAGACACAGGTCGGTTTGCACCACGATGTCCGAGCCGAACTCGTCGACCAGCACACGCGTGGCGCGGTTGAGGATGCCGTCGGGGTCACTCGCCTGCGAACCCACCGCGTCGCGCACCTCGGGCACACCGAACAGCATCACGCCGCCGACGCCCGCGGCCACCGCATCCGCCGTAGCGCGACGCAACGAGTCCATCGAATGCTGCATCACACCCGGCATCGATCCGAGCGGCACCGCCTCGTCGAGGCCCTCGCGAATGAACAGCGGCAACACCAACTCATTCGGGTGCAGGCGCAGCTCGGTGGTGAGCCGGCGCATGGCCGGTGTGGTGCGAAGACGACGGGGACGAATGCTCGGAAAACTCACGCCTCAAGCCTACGCGCGAAGGCTGAGAGCGGATGCTCGGGCACCGCCTTTCCGCTCAGCGCTGAACCGCCTGCAGCGAGAACCGCTCAGTCGATGACGCCGTCGGAGGCCACGAGCTGACCGTCCGTCACGGCACGCACGACGGCGTCGAGCAACGCGGTCACGGTCTGCTCACGCGACACGACGTGCACGGTCAACCCGGCCGCCTCGGCATCCTTCGCCGTGCGCGGGCCGATGGCCGCCACGAGGGTGGTCGCGGGGATCGACCCGAACTGGTGCACGACCTGGTCGGCCACGCTGCCCGAGGTCACCAGGATCGCGTTGATGCGCCCCGAGGTGACGTCTTCGACGACCTTGGGCAGGGCAGGCTCGCCCACCGTGCGGTAGGCCACGACCGACTGCACGTTGTGGCCGGCCTCGATGAGGCCCTGTGTGAGGAGCGGTTTCGCGATCTCGGAGCGCAATGTGAGGAATCGTCGCGGTTCGGTTTCGAGCGCCGTGAGCTCGTCGACCATTCCGCGCGCCGAGTTGTCCTTCTCGGGCACCAGATCCACCTGATAGCC
Organism: Okibacterium fritillariae; assembly: GCF_052783725.1. Classification (NCBI taxonomy): domain Bacteria; kingdom Bacillati; phylum Actinomycetota; class Actinomycetes; order Micrococcales; family Microbacteriaceae; genus Okibacterium; species Okibacterium fritillariae. The sequence goes on along the minus strand of NZ_CP199917.1, from coordinate 488,284 downwards.
GACCGCCTGCAGCGCCGCCGCCGTGGTTTCGCCCACGGCCGCGATCTTGGTGGATGCGGGCACCCGCACGTTCTGCGAATACAGCACGTCGACCGTGGTCGCGCTCGTGACCGTGAGCCAGTGGAATTCGCCGCGTTCGAGCGCGCCCAGCGCAGCGGTCAACGCCTCGGGGTCTTGTGTCGGCGCGAAGTTGATGAGCGGCGCCACGACCGGCGTCGCCCCACGTGCGCGCAGATCGGCGGCAACGCCGTCGCCCCACGGTCCGCCGCGCGGAACGAGGATGCGCCAGCCCTTGAGTGGCTTCGGGTCGCCGGTGGTCACGAGAAAGCTCCTACGGGTGCGAATGAGGCGACGCCCGCCTCGAGAAGACGTTCGGCCACGCGGGCACCGAGCATCTCGGGTGAGAGTTGCTCGTCGATCTCCGCGTCGGCGCGTTCCGTCACCGAACGGAGACCGTCGGTGCTGTACACGGTAGCCGACAGGAAGAGGGTTCCGTCTTGCACGACGGCCGCGGCACCGACCGGCGCCGCACAACCGGCCTCGAGCGTGGCGAGAACACCGCGCTCGGCCGTGGCGGTGAGGGCGGCATCGCGGTCGTTGAGGGCGCCGACCGCTGCGGCGATCTGCTCGCCGATTCCCGCGGCCTCTTCGCGGAGCGCGGCCTCGAACCCTCCACCGATGTCGCTGGCCCGCACCTCGAGGGCGAGTGCACCTTGGCCGGGGGCTGTCGGCCACCGGTCGAGGTCGAACAGGTCGGTGATGGCGTCGCTGCGCCCGATACGGTCGAGACCCGCGGCCGCGAGAACGACGGCGTCGAGATCGTCGGAGTTGACGCGGGCCAGCCGGGAGTCGATGTTGCCGCGGATGTCGATGACCTGCAGATCGGGGCGTGCGGCGAGCAGCTGCGCGACGCGACGCGGCGAACCCGTGCCCACCTTCGCGCCGCGCGGCAGTTCACCGAGCGACAGGTTGTCGCGCGCGCACAGGGCGTCGCGCGCATCCGCCCGCTGCGGGATGCCGGCGACGATCAGCCCGTCATAGGGCTGCGTCGGCAGGTCTTTCAGGGAGTGCACGAGCAGATCGCATTCGTCGGCGACGAGCGCCTCGCGCAGCGCCGACGCGAAGACGCCCGTTCCGCCGAGAGACGACAGTGAAGCCCGTGAGACGTCGCCGTGCGAGATCACGGTGACCAGGTCGACAGGGGTGCCGACGGCCGCCGTGATGTCGCGCGCGACGTCTCCGGTTTGCGCCAGCGCGAGAGCGCTACCGCGGGTTCCGATGCGAAGGGTCACGGCACCAACCCGGCGGCCGCCGGTTTGAAGCCGAGGCGGGCGTTCTCACAGCATCCGGGGCGGCACACGTCGTACCACGGGCCGAGGGCCGTCACCGAGGGGCGGCTGTCGGCGGGCACGCCGTCGCGGCGCTCCAGGACGAGGTCGATGAGACCGGACACGTAGTCGCGGTGCACTCCGGGGGTGGGCACACGGATGGCGAGGAGCGACAGCTCGTCGGCCGTCTCCATGGCCTCGTTGTCGAGGTCCCACATGACCTCCATGTGGTCGCTCACGAAACCGAGCGGCACGATGACGACGGCCTTGCGGCCGGCGGCGGGCAGCTCGTCCATCGCGTCGTTAATGTCGGGCTCGAGCCACGGCACGCTGGGCGGGCCGGAGCGCGACTGGAAGACGAGCTTCCACGGCACGTCGACGTCGATGCCGGCCTCGCGCTTGGCGGATTCCATGACGACCTCGGCGACCGCGAGGTGCTGCGCCTGGTAGGCGCCGCCCTCACCGAAACCGCGCTCGGCGGGACCCGACTTGCGGGCGTCGGCCGAGGGGATCGAGTGCGTGGTGAAGAGCACCTCGACCTCGGAGGCCAGGTCGATGTCGGGGCGGTCGGTCGCGAGCTGGCGGTAGGCGTCGCGCACACCGTCGACGAACGGCGTGACGAAACCGGGGTGGTCGAAGAACTGACGCACCTTGTCGATCTGGATCTCGCCGTGCAGGTTGGTCTCTTCGAGCGCGATCCAGAAGTCCTCGCGGTACTGTCGGCAGCTCGAGAACGAGGAGTAGGCACTCGTGGCGATGGCGATCAGCTTCGTGAAGCCGCGCTCCTTGGCCTCGAGCACGGCGTCGCGCAGGTACGGGTCCCAGTTGCGGTTGCCCCACAGCACCGGCAGGTCGATGCCGCGGCGCTCGAGTTCGGCCTCGAGGGCCGCCTTGAGTTCGCGGTTCTGGTCGTTGATGGGGCTCACACCGCCGAAGTGGCGATAGTGGTGGGCCACCTCCTCGAGGCGCTCCTCGGGGATGCCGCGGCCGCGCGTCACATTGCGCAGGAACGGGATGACGTCATCTTGCCCCTCGGGCCCACCGAACGAGGCCAGCAGGATGGCGTCGTAGGCGACGGGTTCTTCGATGTGCGGCTTGCCGGTCGCCGCGGCGGGCGTGGCGTCGCGGACGAGGGGCTCGGTGGCGTCGGCCGCGCTCGTGCTGATGGTGTCGGTCATCGCAGTACCTCCGGTACTTCTCGGGACTCGATTCGGCGGCCCGTGAAGAACGGGACCTCTTCGCGAACGTGGCGGCGCGCCTCGGTCTGGCGCAGGTCGCGCATCAGGTCGACGAGGTCGACCAGGTTGTCGGCTTCGAGCGGCAGCAGCCACTCGTAGTCACCGAGCGCGAAGGACGCGACGGTGTTGGCGAGCACATCGCGGAACGCGGCGCCCTTGCGGCCGTGTTCGGCGAGCATGGCGCGTCGTTCTTCTTCGGGCAGGAGGTACCACTCGTAGCTGCGCACGAAGGGGTAGAGGCACAGCCATCCGCGTGCCTCTTTGCCGCGCAGGAACCCGGGCACGTGATTGCGATTGAACTCGGCGTCGCGGTGCACCCCCATGGCGTTCCACGTGGGCACGAGCGGCGAGATCAGCGAGGTGCGGCGCAACTCGCGCAGGGCGGCCTGCAGCTCTTCGGCGCTGTTGCCGTGCAGCCAGACCATGAGGTCGGCATCGGCGCGCAGGCCGGACACGTCATAGAAGCCGCGCACGACGACGTTCTTCTCGGCCTGCTGGGCGATGAACTTGTCGAGCTGGGCAACCTGGGCGTCTTCGCTCGACGTGATACCGAACTCGTCAGAGCCTGCGTGGGCGGTTGCGGATGCGTGGGCGTCGGTGTTTCGACGGAACACGGCCCAGAGGGTGAAACCATCTTGGGGGCTGTGTTCGGAGGGAGTATCTGTGGGGGTCGTCAAGGCCTCGGCCTGGTGGGTCATGTCTCTATCCTCGCTCAGGTCGGCGCATACAGCAAAGCGAGCGGATGCGCGACACACCGGGTTCTCAGCGTGTCGGTTGGGGCGGCCCCGGGCGGGGCCGGGACGCGACGACGGCCCGCCCTCGAGAGAGGTGCGGGCCGTCGTCGGCGGTGGTGTCAGGCGGTCGTCGCGGTCAGTGCTTCACGATCGAACGCACGATGGAAAAGACGCCCAGGCCGACGAGAGCAGCGGTGCCCGCCACGCCCACGCCGAGGGCGACGGGCTTGGTGCGGCTGACCTCGACGACACGGCGCTTGGCGCGCTCGGCGGCTCGGTCGATCTGCTTCGGAACGTTGAGCTTCTCTTCGATCGCGTTGAGGGCGGCGGCGAGATCGGCGCGCGCCTGCTCAGGCTTCGGAACGCCGGATTCAGTGTTCGCCATATTCGCCCAACCCCTTCACTGCGTCGACGTCTTTCTTCAGGCTCTCGCCCGTGCTGGGCTCTTGCCCCATCTTCTTGAAGAATCTGAGGCCGAGGAACGCCAACACCGCCGCGATGATCACGAAGACGGCGAAAACGATCAGGGCCGCGAGCCACGGCGGCAGCACGACGGCGAGGCCGAGGATGGCCGCGGCGATGAGCACGCCCACCGCGAAGAACAGGAGGACGGCCGCCGCGACGAAGAGCCCGATGCCGATGCCGGCGAACTTGACCTTGTGCGTGAGCTGCTGCTTGAGCTGCTCGATCTCGGCCTTGATCAGGTTGGTGACGAGCTCGGGCAGCTCACCGATGAGGGTGAAGAGCGACTTGCGCGCCTCTTCTTTGGAGTCGGGTTTCACGGCGAATCGTCCTTACTCGGTCTTGTCGGAGGAGTCTGCCGAGGTGTCGGCGGACGCAGCGGCGGTGGCCGACGCGGAGCGCTTCGTTCCCGCCTTCACCGACTTGCCGATTTCGCTCGCGGTGTCGACGGCGGCCTTCTTGGCGCTCTCAACCTTCTGCTCTTTCGACTGGTCGCTGGTGACGACGTTGACGACCTTCTTGGCGCCGTTCAGCAGCACGCCGGGAACCTCGCTCGCGCGGGCCTTGGCGAAGTCTTCGACCTTGCCGACCTGCTTCTGCACGGGCTTGGCGTTCCACACCTTCGCCCAGCTCGTCTGGATCTGGCGGTAACGCTCTCGGCCGGCTCGCGTGCCGAGCACGTAACCAGTGGCCAGTCCGGCGACGAAAAGTACTTTGCCTTTCATGGGACTCCGTTCAGGTTGCGGTCAATTACCCCAGCGTAGCCCTGTTGCGGGTGTCGCCGCCCAGGGGTTGCGCGCGTATTCGTCTCAGGGCATAGAGGTTTCGGCGACGACAGCGTGTCGCACTCGGGATGCGGCGGCCGAGGCATCCGGAACCACCGATGCCAGCCCCGTTCCGCTCAGCCAGGCGCCCGCCACTTCGAGCCCCTCGAACTGTTCGACGGCTTCGCGCACGCGCTCGGCGGCCTGGCGGTGACCGATCGTCGCGACGGGCACGGTGCCGCGCCAGGGTGTGCGTGCCGCGTCGACGACCTGCTCGGCCGTGAGCGGCGTGCCGAAGAGAAGGGATGCGTCGGCGAGCGCCTGTGCGACCAACTCGGCGTCACCGAGGGCCGCCGTCGAATCGGCGTCTCCCTGCCGCCCGTACGAGAGGCGGATGACGTGGCGGTGCGGGCCATCCGCCGCGGCGCGTTCGGCGAGCCACGACCATTTGGCGTCGGAGTGCGTCATGGCCTTGGCGCGCACCGACGAACCCGGGGCGACCAGGATTCCGGTGCCGCGCGGGTAGCTGTCGAGGGCGGCGGCGTCGAGCACGAGCGTGACCAGTTCAATGGGGGCGGGGCCATCCGGAACCTGGTCGAGGGCGTCGCGGAGCGTTTCGGAACCCGGCAGCTCGGCGAGAAGCGTGCGCGTGACGCTCTCGGGCGCCGCGAGGACGAGGAAGTCGCTGTCGAGGGTTTCGCCGTCGGCCAGGACCGTGCGCCAGCGGGGAGCCGCGAGAGACGCGGTGTCGGCCTCGGGGAGCGACTCGATCGTGGCCACGGGCGCACCCGTGCGCAACTCGCCGCCGAGCGTCGCGACGCTGTCGATGAGCGCCTCGACCAGGCGATACATGCCGCCGCGCAGACCCGAGACGGCCGAGCCCGGTTTCGCGTCGCCGCGCAGGAGCGCGATGGCGCCCGACAGAGAACCAGCCCGTGTGAGCGCCTTGTTCAACCCCGGCGCCGCGAGGTCGACCTCGAGGTCGTAGGGGCTGGCCGAATACACGCCACCTGCCACCGGCCAGACGAGGCGCTCGAGCACCTTGCGGCCCATGCGTCGCTCGACGAGCCGGCCGAGGTTGTGCACGCGGCCGATCGCCAGCACGGGCATGACGCGGTCGAGGTAGGCACGCCAGGCGCCGCCCCAGCCGAGGGCCAGGCGCACATCGTCGGCGAAGGGGTTGGAGGGGATGCCGAGCACGCCGCCCTTGGGCATGGGGATGGTCAGCTCGCCGCCGGCCGCATCGGGCAGACGCAACCACGCACCCTGCGGGTTGGGTTTCACGATCTGGTCGTCGAGTCCGAGGTCGTGCACGAGGGCCGCGACGTGTCCGCCGCGCGTGGCATAGCTCTCGGCACCGCTGTCGACGGTGAGGCCGGCGACCTGCACCTGCGCGAGTGCGCCGCCCGCGGCATCCGTGGCCTCGAGGATGGTGACGCGCACGCCGATCTTGGCGATCTCACGTGCCGCTACGAGCCCGGCGACACCGCCGCCCACGACGACCGCGTGCAGCTCGGAGACGTGACGCTCGGAGACGTGACGCTCGGGGCCGTGACCTTCGCTCATGAGCGGTAGTCGTGCACGAACTCGACGAGACGCGTGAGCACGGTCGGGTCGGTCTCGGGAGGCACGCCGTGGCCGAGGTTCAGCACGTGGGCCGGGGCGACCTTGCCGCGCTCGAGCACGTCGACCACATGCGCCTCGAGCACGGGCCACGGCGCCGACAGGATGGCGGGGTCGACGTTGCCCTGCAGCGTGACGACTCCCCCGAGCCGGCGCGACGCCTCGTCGAGCGGCACGCGGTAGTCGACGCCCACCACGTCGGCGCCGATGTCGTGCATGGCTTTCAGCAGCTCGCCCGTGCCCACCCCGAAGTGCACGATGGGAACGTTGCGGGCGTGCGTGGTTTCATGAGCCGCGCCCTCGGCATCCACCTCGGATGTCGTCACGTCGTAGTTGAGGTCGCGCACATGTTCGAGCGCCTTCGACGAGGCCGGTGCCACGTGCCGCACGTAGTCGTCGAGCGACAGCGCGCCCGCCCACGAGTCGAACAGCTGCGCGGCGGATGCCCCGGCGAGCACCTGTGCACGCAGAAAACGCCCCGTGACCTCGGCCGACCAGGCCATGAGCTTGGCCCACGACTCGGGGTCGGCGTGCATGAGCGTGCGCGCGCGGATGTGGTCTTTCGACGGGCCGCCCTCGACGAGGTAGGCCGCCAGGGTGAAAGGAGCGCCCGCGAAACCGATCAACGGCGTGTCGCCGTGCTTCTCGCCCAGCTCGGCCACCGTCATGGCGACGGCCTCGCGCACGGGCACCAGGGTGTCGTCGAGGATGGCGGGGTCGAGGGAGATGAGCTCGTCGACATCCGCCGCCGTGCGCACCGCCTTGCCGAGCACGGGACCCTTGCCCGGAACGATGTCGACGTCGACACCCACCTGCTTGAGTGGCACGACGATATCGCTGAAGAAGATGCCGGCATCGACCCCGTGGCGTCGGATGGGCTGCAACGTGATCTCGGAGGCCATCTCGGGTTTGAGACACGCGTCGAGCATGGCCGTGCCGATGCGCAGATCGCGGTACTCCGGCAACGACCGGCCCGCCTGGCGCATGAACCACACCGGCGTGACCTCCTGCCGGACGCCCTGGTAGGTGCGCACGAGACGCGAATCGGTAGTGCGGCCAGAGGCGAGCGGATGCTGCGGGGAGAGTTTCACTCCCCCATTCTCTCAAACCCGGCGCGGTCGGCGAGCCTCGGAACCCCGCCGTGACCCGCACGTTCGTGCAGGGCGAAACCCGACGGCCGCGGGCGAAGCAGCGAGCGCGTAGAATGACTCAGTGCTCATGTGTTTGACGGCGAGTCACAAAAACGCCAGCTTCGACCTCCTCGAGGCCTTGAGCGTACGCACCGACTCGGTCGCACGCCGCATCACCGAACACACCGAATGTGTCTCGGGCGCCGTGGTCGTGGCCACCTGCAACCGCTTCGAGGCCTACATCGACTTCGACGAGCCGCTCACGAGCGCTCAGGCCGTCGCCCTCGAGGCCACCGCAGACGCCGTCGCGGCCGCCAGTGGCATCGATGCCGCCATCCTGCGCCAGAGCCTCGAGGTGCACTCGGGTCAAGACGCCGCCGAGCACCTCTTCGCCGTCGCCGCCGGGCTCGAATCCGTCGTCGTGGGCGAGGGTGAGATCGCCGGCCAGGTGCGCCGCTCCCTCGAACGCGCCCGCGAAGAGGGCACCACGTCGAGCGACCTCGAGCGCCTGTTCCAGCGCGCCTCGCAGACCTCCCGCGGCATCAAGAACCGCACACCGCTCGGCCGCGCCGGGCGTTCCATCGTGCGCCTCGCACTCGACCTGGCCGAGAGCCGCATCAGCGACTGGTCGGCCACCACGGTCCTCCTCGTCGGCACGGGCGCCTACGCGGGCGCCAGCCTCGCCGCCCTGCGCGACCGCGGCGTCACCGATGTGAGCGTCTACTCCCCCTCGGGCCGCGGCGCGCGCTTCGCCACGAAGCACGACATGGACAACGTGTCGTCGACCGACTTCGCGCGGCTCGCAGCATCCGTCGATGTCATCGTCACCTGCACCACCGCCAACGGGCACGTCATCGACGCCGAGCTGCTGCAGCGCGGCCGCCTCGAAGCGCACGCGGCGAGCACGGATGCCGCAGCCACCGTCACCCCCATCGGTGTCGTCGCCGCAGCCTCAGGCTCGGCCGCCGCCCACGCAGCAGCCACATCGGGCCCGAACGCCGGAACGGACGTCATCGCCGGAACGGGACTCAGCACCGGAACAGGGCTCGACGGCGCGATGCTCGACGCCGCCGACGGGTGCCCCGTCGACCACGATGCCCGCGCTCAGCTGGTCATCGACATGGGCTTGCCCCGCAATGTCGACCCCGACGTGCAGACCGTGCGCGGCGTGGAGCTGCTCGACCTCGAGACCATCCGCATCCACGCGCCCCTCGAAGAGCTGCAGGCCACCGACGAGGCGCGCAAGATCGTGTCCCGCGCGGCCCGCAAGTTCTCCGACGTCACCGACGAACAGAGCGTGTCCGACGCGGTCGTCGCCCTGCGCAGCCACGTCTTCGATCTGCTCGAGGACGAGATCCAGCGCGCGGCGGGTCGCGGCGACGACGGCGAGACCGCCCGCGCCCTGCGCCACCTGACCGGCGTGTTGCTTCACACGCCCACCACGCGCGCCAAGGACTTCGCGCGCGCCGGCGAAGCGCAGAAGTATCGCGACGCCATCGAGACGCTGTTCGGCATCTCGGTCGACGGCCTGGCCTCGGCCGCCGAAGACCGCGCGGTCGCCGACGACGCGGCCGCTCGCGGCGAAGCCACCGCCTAGCCCAACTGGCGCGGCGCTTCCCAGCCCGACGACACCGGCAGTCGACGCCCGCAGCGTCAACGCGAAACGCCCCGCCGTTCGAGTCGGCGGGGCGTTTCGTGACGAGCTTTAGTTCGTGTAATAGTCGCCCGACGACGCGGCGCCGATGCTGATGATGATCACGATGATGGTGATCAGGATGATGAACGCCAAGTAGACGAAGCCGATCACGATGCCGGCGATGGCCAGGCCCTTGCCCTGCTCGCCCGTCTTCTTGATCTGCGAGAGGGCGATGAAGCCGAGGATGACGGCAATAAAGTTGAAACCGATGATCGCGCCCACGAGCGAGACGATCGAGAGCACGTTGTACTTCTGGGGCTGCTGGCCGTAGGCGCCGTACTGCTGCGCGTCGTACTGCTGCTGACCATAGGCCGGCTGCTGACCGTAAGGCTGGTCAGAACTCTGCTGGCCGTAAACCGGCTGGCCGTATGCCTGCTGCTGGTCGTATGACGGCTGCTGACCGTACTGCTGCTGGTCGTAAGAGGGCTGCTGACCGTAGCCCTGGCCCTGGTCGGAGCCACCCGGCTGCTGGCCGGAGTTGTGCGCGTTCTGGTCGCCGTAGGGCGAGGGGTCGTTGTTCGAGGTGTTGTCCGACATGGGGCTCCTTCTAGACGTGGGCGTTCTCATGCTGGCAGCGCGGCCCGAACCGTGTCAATCACATGACCACTGGTCGGACCGCGCTGCCGTGCAGGCACGTAACGATGACCGCTACGCGACACGTGTTGCGGGGTGCGGGGTTCGCGGGACGTCGCGCGCACCGGGTGTTGCCTAGGCGCCGCGCAGTCGCTCGGCGAGGAAGAGGTAGAGCTCGTCGATGGAGACGCGCTCCTGCTGCATGGTGTCGCGGTCGCGCACGGTCACGGCGTTGTCCTCGAGCGAATCGAAGTCGACCGTGATGCAGAACGGGGTGCCGATTTCATCCTGGCGACGGTAGCGGCGGCCGATGGCACCCGCGTCGTCGAAGTCGACGTTCCACTGCTCGCGCAGGGTCTTAGCCACCTGGCGCGCGAGAGGCGACAGGGCCTCGTTGCGCGACAGCGGCAGCACGGCGGCCTTGATGGGCGACAGACGCGGGTCGAGCTTCAGCACGGTGCGCTTATCGGTGCCGCCCTTCGCGTTGGGCACCTCTTCTTCGTGATAGGCGTCGACGAGGAACGCCATCAACGAACGGGTCAGACCGGCGGCGGGCTCGATGACATACGGCGTCCAACGCTCGTTCTTTGCCTGGTCGAAGTAGGACAAGTCCTTGCCGGATGCCTTCGAGTGCGTCGTCAGGTCGTAGTCGGTGCGGTTGGCCACACCCTCGAGCTCACCGAACTCGCCGCCCGTGAAACCGAAACGGTATTCGATGTCGACGGTGCGCTTCGAGTAGTGCGACAGCTTCTCCTGCGCGTGCTCGTAGAGGCGCAGGTTGTCGGGGTTGATGCCGAGGTCGGTGTACCAGCGCAGGCGCTCGTCGATCCAGTACTGGTGCCAGGTTTCGTCGGTGCCGGGCTCGACGAAGAATTCCATTTCCATCTGCTCGAACTCGCGCGTGCGGAAGATGAAGTTCCCGGGCGTGATCTCGTTGCGGAAGGACTTGCCGATCTGGCCGATGCCGAACGGGGGCTTGATGCGCGCCGCCTGCAGCACGTTGGCGAAGTTCACGAAGATGCCCTGCGCGGTCTCGGGGCGAAGATAGTGCAGGCCGCTCTCGTCGTCGACGGGGCCCAGGTTGGTCTTCAGCAGGCCCGAGAAGGCGCGCGGCTCGGTCCAGTTGCCGCGGTTTCCGGTGTCGGGGTCGGGCACTTCATCCCAGCTCGACGGCTCGCGGCCGTGCTTCGCCTCGAAGGCCTCCCACAGGTGGTCGGCGCGGTAACGCTTGTGCGTGATCGTGGACTCGACGAGCGGGTCGGTGAACACCTCGACGTGACCGGATGCCTCCCACACCTGCTTCGGCAGGATGACGCTCGAGTCGAGCCCGACCACGTCGTCGCGCGACTGCACCATGGTCTTCCACCACTGGCGCTTGATGTTCTCTTTGAGCTCGACGCCCAAGGGACCGTAGTCCCAGGCGGAGCGAGAACCCCCGTAGATTTCACCCGCCTGGAAGACGAACCCGCGGTGGCGGGCCAGGGCGATGACGGAATCAAGACGGGTCGGTGCGGCCACGATACTCCCAATAAAAACAGAACCCAGGCTGGCTGCCTGGTTGCGAACCATCCTAACGGAGAGCGGCGCCGCGCCCCGGGGAGGGGAGCGACGCCGCTCATCAGGGATGCCGTTAGGCCGTCTTGCGGCGTCCCCGCGCGCTCGCCACGATCATGCCCACAAGGCCTACTGCCATGAGGCTCATCGCGGTCACCGAGAGCACCTGATCATTCGCACCGGTCTCGGGCAGGGTGCCAGCGGCGCTGGATACGACGAAGATGTCGCGGAACTCGAGCCCGTTCGAGATGCCGCGATACGGATAATACGGCGAGCCTTCGGGCTCGGGCAGACTCTGAGCGGCGGAGAACGAGTACCCCTTCGCCGGCAAATCGAAGTCGACCGCCCACGTTCCGTCAGCAGCCACCGTGGTCGATTTCACGATCGTCGACTCTTGGTCGCCATCTAGATCGGCGCGCCGAATACCCGCGAACGGATAGGCGTAGACCGTTACCTGCGCACCGGGGAGGCCGGTCCCGGTGAACGGCACATTCACCAGGGTGCCGGTTCCCCGGAACGTGCTTCCCGGTGCCGGCGTCGTGATCGAGGCGTCGGCGATTTCCGGCGGGTAGAGCTTGAACGACTGCTCGAATCGGCCGTCGGCCCAGCCCCGCGCGCTCGCCGTGATCACGATCGTCTGATTTGTGTAGGCGTCCTCTGGGTAGGAGACGCTGGTCCGCCAGTCACCGAGCGCCGATGCCGACGCCTGGACGGTCGCAAGAACAACACCGTTCGCGTCGCTGATGGTGACGATTGCATTGGAAACCGCGTTCCCACTGATCTCGAACCGCCGCGGAGCCACGATCGGGCCGTTCCATCCTGCGAGGTTCGGGGAGCTCACCGTGATCGGGATCTCTTCGAGTACGGGATCAGCCTGAGGCGCCACCGGGGCGGGATCCTCCGTCGGAGCCGGAGCTGGAGCCGGCTCCACCGTCGGCGTCGGCGAAGGCGCTGCGAACGGCTCGACAACAGGTTCGGGTGTCGGAGTCGCCGTGGGCTCCGTGGACGGCTCGACGATGCCCTCCGCGGTCGCAGTCGACTCGGCGGTCGAGGCCGGGCCTGCAGACGGAACGACTTCGGGGACGTCTACGACGCTGATTACGGCATCGCCCGCATCTGCTGCGAGTGCCGCTCCCGGAAGAAGGGCACTCGACCCGGCGATGAGAAGAAGCCCCGAACACGCGGCCAGTGATTTTCGTGCAAACGGCGTCATCGCCAGATCCCCAATTCTCGCGCCGAAGCGCGTCCCCATGCTTATTGCGGCACCAAAGTGGTCCGCGGTCACTTTCTACCAGGCGCACGGCGTTTGCTGCATGAAAATGGCACTCGGATGTCTTTCGTTATAGATCCGTTGCGTATCGCTCCCCGCGCCGTTGTTGTGCGGTTCTCAAGTGCCATCCGAAGGCACGCAGCTCGTCGATCATCATCCATTTCATTTGAGAGATTCTCATGGCGCCGCTGCTGCTCTGAGGCGCGCCGGGCCGCGGCGCCGCGGATAGTCTGGAGGGGTGACCCAGACGCCCCCGCCACCACTCGATGTGGCCGCGATCGCGCTCGTGCGTGACCGGCGTGTGCTCATGGTGACGGCGCGGGGGCGGGACGTGCACTACATGCCGGGCGGCAAGGTCGATGCGGGTGAGACACCGGCCGAGGCGGCGGCGCGCGAGGCGTTCGAAGAGGTGCGACTGGCGCTCGAGCCATCCGATCTGACCGAGTTGTTCGTCGTCGAGACGTTGGCCCACGGGCAGGCCGAGGGGCGGATGGTGCGCATGACCGTTTTCGGCACCGACACGACCGAGCAGCCCCATCCCTCGAGCGAGGTCAGTGCCCTGCACTGGTGCGACACGCGCGACGCCGACCGCTGCCCACCCGCCGGACGCGAGGTGCTGCGCTTGCTCGCTGCGGCAGGAGCGATCGATTGAGCGTGCTCGACCGGTTGATGCGACGGCGACGGCCGGTCGCCGAACCGCGGCGGCAGAGCTCGACACGTGAGTTTCATTCGGAGCAGCGCGTGACGCTCGTGACCGAATCGGGCCTGCACACGGGGCCGAGTTTCGTGCTCGTGCACGGCATCGGCATGGGGCATCGCTACTGGTCGGGGCTGTCGCGGATTCTGGAGAAGGTGGGGCGCGTGTATGCCCTCGATCTGCCCGGTTTCGGCGATGCGCCGGAGCCCGCCCGGCCGCTCGACATGGTGGCGTCGGGCGAGCTGCTCGCCGAGCTGGTGGAACGGTGGCGCATCGAGCGGCCCGTGCTCGTCGGGCATTCGATGGGCACACAGATCGTGGCCGAGGCGGCGGCGCACCATCCCGAGCTGTTCAAGACGGTCGTCTTGATCGCGCCGACCGTGAACCCTGCCGAGCGCACCGTGGCGAAGCAGGCGCTGCGGTTGGTGCAAGACCTGTCGACGACGCATCCGCGGGTGTTGTGGATGGGGGCGCGGTACTACCTGAAGGCGGGGCCGCGGTGGTACATCGAGAAGCTCGGCAGCATGATGAATCATCGGGTCGAGGCGACGCTGCCGCGGGTGCAGGCGCGCACGCTCGTGATCCGCGGCGAGAAAGACCCGGTGTGCCCGCACGATTGGGCCGTGCGCGTGGCGACGATCCTGCCGCACGCGCATCTGGCCGAGGTGCCGGGGCGGGGGCACGAAACCATGATCACGGGCTATCGACGCGTGGGCGAACTCATCCTGAAACACGTTCGGGCGGGGAGCCACCGATGAGCGACTTCCCGGTCGCCAGGCCGTCGCTGGTTCAGGAGGCCGTGTGGACCACGGCAGACTTCATCGAGTCGGCCCGGCTGCATGCCGAGGCGGCGCTGCATCCGAACCCGCCGGAGCGGTATCGGCACGGCGACCCGTCGAAGCCGACCGTGCTGCTGCTGCCGGGCGTCTATGAAACCTGGAACTTCTTGCGGGTCATCGCCGACGCCCTGAACGAGGATGGCTATCGCATCGCGGCGGTCGGCGGGCTCGGTTATAACCTGCTGCCGATTGCCGAGACCGCGACGCGCTTGACACGAGCCCTGCGTGCGCTGGCCGTGCCGTCGGGTGGGCGGGTGATTCTGGCGCACAGCAAAGGCGGCCTGATCGGTAAGTACCTGCTGCGGGCGCACGGCACCGAGTTGGGGATCGAGAAGTTGACGGCCATCGCCACGCCGTTCGCCGGCTCGCGGCGCGCCAGGTACATGCTCGATCCACGCCTGCGCATCTTCGATCCGGCCGACGAGACGATCGTTCAATTGGGGGCGGATGCCTCGGTGAACCCGCGTATCACTTCGATCTTCGGCACGTTCGACGCCCAGGTGCCCGACGGCAGCGTGCTGTCGGAGGCGCGCAACGTGCAGGTTCCTGTGCACGGGCACTTCAAGGTGCTGAGCGCGCCCGAGACCCTGGCGGCCGTGAGGCAATCGCTTACCGCCTGAACGCGTGGCGTGCGTGCGCGTGCGTGCGGAGCGCACGGCCGACGGTCGCGAACCGGCGTGAGCCGAGCCGCTAGTCCTGCACGTATTCGACGAGGTCGTAGCCGATGGTGCGGAGCGCGTCGATGACGGCGAGTCTCGCCTGCAAGCTGTCGTCGGTGAACGTGACGCCGACGGCGTAGGAGACGCCGGCCCGGGTGCCCGTGAGCACACCCGCCTCGGCGCGCAGGCCCGCGGCGACACCGGTGCGGTTGAAGAGCCGGAGCCCGTGATCGCCCGTGCGGTGAGAACCGGGGTCGAGGCCGAACGCGGAGGCGACGAGCGACAGGTCGTGGCCGAGGCTGAGCCAGGAGACGACGCGCTGGCTGGTGGCCTGGTCGACGATCGTGCCGCGCGCGAGTGACGCGAAGAGCCAGTTGACCTCTTTCATCGAGCCGACCGAGAGGTGCGGCGCGTCGTCGGGGCCGCGTTTGTCGCGGGCTACGTCGAGCAGCGCCATGCGCCGCAGGCCCAGGTCTTCCGTGCGCACCCGCACGGCGTCGAGCCCGACCTTGCGCAGCAGCACGTTGGTGGCGAGGTTGTCGCCGGTGGCACCGATGAGCGCGGCCACATCGGCGACGGGCAGCGAGGGCGCCTGCAGGTGTTGCCAGATGCCGCTCTGTGACACGAAGTCGGTCGACTCGCGATCGAGGATGGTGAGCGCCGCGAATTCGGTGTCGTTCAACTTAGCGGCCACATCGACCAGCAGCAGCGTGGTGCCGATGCCTGCCGTGGGCATGATGACGTAGTCGTCGACCGATAACAGCTCTTCGCCCGTCGTGAGGTCGCTGACGCGCGCCGACACCTGCACGCCGTTCCGCGCGAGGAAATCGAGCGCCTTGAGGCTGCGCGAGAAACTCTCGGCGTGCTCGACCGCCCGGTGGCGAGCACGGGGTCGCTGTCGTCGGCGGGCACGACCGTGGGAAGGCGGAGGCGTAGACGTCACGAAACTCTTTCGGCTACCAGATGGAGACGCGCTGCTCGGGCGGCAGCCAGAGGGCGTCTTTTTCGGTGACGCCAAAAGTAGCGTAGAACTCGTCGATGTTTCTGACAATCTGGTTGCAGCGGAACTCGTTGGGCGAGTGCGGGTCGATCGACAAGAGGCGGATGACCTCGGCGTCGCGCCCCTTCTGCTGCCACGCCTGCGCCCACGACAGGAAGAAGCGCTCGGCCCCGGTGAGCCCATCGATGACGGGCGGCTCGGCGCCGTCGAGCGAGATGACGTAGCCCTTCCACGCGATGGCCAGTCCACCGAGGTCGCCGATGTTCTCGCCGATGGTGAGAGACCCGTTGACGTGCTGGTCGGGAACCTGGGCGGGCGCAAGTGCGTCGAATTGGGCGATGAGCGACGCCGTGCGCTGCTCGAAAGCCTGGCGGTCGGCATCCGTCCACCAATTGGTGAGGCGGCCGTCACCGTCGTACTGCGAACCCTGGTCGTCAAAGCCGTGACCGATCTCGTGGCCGATGACGGCACCGATGGCACCGTAGTTGGCGGCCGCGTCGCGCGTCTCGTCGAAGAACGGGTACTGCAGGATGGCGGCCGGGAAGACGATCTCGTTGAAGCCGGGGTTGTAGTAGGCGTTGATGGTCTGCGGCGTCATGAACCACTCGTCGCGGTCGAGCGGCTGGCCGATCTTGCCGAGCTCGCGGTTGAGATCGAAGAGGTTCGACCGGCGCACATTGCCGAACAGGTCGTCTGGCTCGATGACGAGCTCGGAGTAGTCGCGCCATTTCTCGGGGAAACCGATCTTGGGCGTGAACTTCGACAACTTGTCGAGTGCCTTCAGGCGGGTCTCCTCGCTCATCCAGTCGAGGGCCTCGATGGACTGGCGGTAGGCCTCGACCAGATTGGCGACCAAGACATCCATACTGTCTTTGGCCTGCGGCGGGAAGTGGCGGGCGACGTAAACCTGGCCGACGGCCTCGCCGAGACCACCCTCGACGAGGGAGACGGCGCGCTTCCACCGGTCGCGCATATCGGGTGTGCCGGTGAGCGTGCGGGCGTAGAAGTCGAAGTTGGCCTCGACGAACGCGGCCGGCAGGTAGGGGGCGGCGGAGTGCACGATCTTCCAGGCCAGCCAGTCACGCCAGGCGGTCAGGCGGTCGTCGGTGAAGAGGCCGCCGACCTGCTCGAAGAAGCTGGGCTCGCGCACGACGACCTCGGCGAAGGCGTGCTCGTGCTCGCCGAGGAGGGCCGAACGCCACACCTCGAAATCGAGCGTCGAGGCGGCATCGGAACCGCCGACGGCGGCCGCGAACTCATCCCAGCTGCGCAGGTTGTAGGTGGCCTGGCTGTCACGCGTCTTCACGTTGTCCCAGTGCAGGGCCGCGATGTCGGTCTCGAGCTGGAACACGCGGTGGGCCCGCGCCGCCGCATCGTCGTCGGCGGCCGGCGCACCGGCCTCGGCGGCGAGCTCGAGCATGGTCTGCAGATGCGCGAGGTAGGCCGCGCGCACGGCCTCGAACTTCTCGTCGCGGAAGTAGCTCTCGTCGGGCAGCGTGATGCCGCCCTGCTCGAGGAACACGAGGTAGCGCTCGGGGTTGCCCGGGTCGTTGTCGACGAAGGGCTGGAAAACGCCGCCGATGCCCTGCCGCTGCAACTCGCCGATGGTGCGCAGCAATGCTGGCACCGAATCGACGGCGGATGCCTGGGCCAGATGCTCGAGCACGGGCTCGATGCCCAGCCGCTCGATGGCCTCGTCGTTCATGAAGCTCGTATAGAGGTCGCCGATCTTGCGCTCGACCGTGCCCTCGGCGGCATCCTGCGCGTCGAAGATGATCTGCTGGACGTTCTTCTCGGCTGCCTCGGCCAGCTGGTGGAACGAACCCCACCGCGCCTTGTCGCCCGGAATCTCGGTGCGGTCGATCCATTTTCCGTTGACGTGGCGGAAGAGGTCGTCGTGCGGGCGGACCGCGGGATCGAGTTCGTCGAGGGCGATGCCGGAGGAGAGCGGGGCGTCAGTCATCCCTCCACCCTAGACGCCTGAACCGACGCTCGGCAGGGTCGAATCAGCGCCGTCGGTGGCCGTCGGTGGCCCCCGCTAGGGTCGGAACATGAGCACGCCTGCGCCCCCCACGGTCGATCGCCAGATCGTGCGCCTGGCCGTGCCCGCGCTGGGGGCGCTCATTGCCGAGCCGCTCTTCCTTCTGGCCGATTCAGCCATGGTCGGGCACCTCGGCGTCGAACCGCTCGCGGGCCTCGGCATCGCCAGCGCCGTGCTGCAGACGATCATCGGGCTCATGGTGTTCCTGGCCTATGCCACAACCCCGGCCGCCGCGAGGCGATGGGGTGCCGGAGACGAGCGCGGCGCCGTATCGGTGGGCATCGACGGCATGTGGCTGGCACTGCTGCTCGGAGTAGCACTCACGATCGCCGGGGTCATATTCACACCATCCGTCGTGTCGTTGTTCGGCGCGTCGCCCGAGGTGGCCGAGCAGGCCCACACCTACCTCGCCATCTCGATGCTCGGCATTCCGGCCATGCTCGCCATTTTCGCCGGCACGGGGCTCCTGCGGGGGTTGCAAGACACCACGACGCCCCTCGTGGTCGCGGGCGCCGGTTTCGGGGCCAATATCGCGCTCAACTTCCTGCTGATCTATGGAGCGGGGTGGGGCATCGCGGGTTCGGCCGTCGGCACCGTGATCGCGCAGTGGGGCATGTTCATCGCCTACGCAGTGGTCGTCGGTCGACACGCTCGACGCACGCGGGCGCGTGTCCGCCCCCACCTCGGTGGCATCGGCGGCTCGGCGAAGTCGGGCGGCTGGCTGCTCGTGCGCACCGCAAGCCTGCGCGCCGCCATGCTGCTGGCCGTGGCCATCGCCACATCTCTCGGCACCAACGAGCTAGCGGGTTTCCAGGTGGTCATGACCGTCTTCGCCACCCTCGCGTTCGCGCTCGACGCTCTAGCCATCGCCGCGCAGGCGTTGATTGGAAAGGGGCTTGGCGCGGCCGATGTCGCGGGCGTGAAGCAGGTGCTGAAACGCTGCCTGCAGTGGGGCCTGCTCTCCGGTGTCGCACTCGGACTCCTCGTGGCGCTTCTGAGCGGGGCCATCGGCCTGCTGTTCACGGGTGATCCACGTCTCGCCCAGCTCATCCAGCTCAGCCTGATCATCACGGGGGTGGCCGCACCGCTCGGCGGTGTCGTCTTCGTGCTCGACGGCGTGCTCATCGGCGCGGGTGATGCGCGCTACCTCGCCCTCACCGGGCTCATCAACCTGGCCGTGTTCGTGCCGCTCGCCCTCGCGGCCGGAGCCTGGGGTGGCACGGGCGCGGGCGGGCTCGCCACACTGACGGCCGCCTTCATGTTCGGTTACCTCGGCGCCCGCGGAGTCACCCTGTGGGCGCGAGCGCGCGGCGACGGATGGATGCGCACGGGCGTCTGACGAACGGTCGCTGGCGTCCGGGCCCACTGCATCGGAACGGTCAGCGGCGCGAAACTGAACGGACGGTGACAAGGCGATCACGAATCCATAACCCTCGCCCTTTCTGACAGCAGAGTCCCCGCCGGGTCCAGTTTCGGCTGTTACTTTCCTGACGTGTCCCGCATCCGCCGCCCCCTCTCCCCCCGCCTCGGCACCGCCCTGGTCATCGGAGCGGTCGCCGCCATCGCCCTCGCGGGATTCGCCACGACCCATGTCGCTCCATCGGCCAGCCAGCTCGCGACGTCGAGCGGCACCCCGAGCGTGAGCGCTACCGCGCAGGCCGCCCCGGGGCCCGGTGCGCTCGACGACGGTCCCGCCGCCGTCGATACCTCCGGCCGGCCAGCCGCGTCCGGAGCCGGAAACGAGCCCCTCGCGGCGGGTGGCACGGGTTCGACCCCGAGCCCGACAGCCGCCCGACCGGCCTCCGAATCCGACGAAGCCCTGGCCGCCGGCATCACACCGTTCCCCGAGTCGCCCGTCGCCGACTACCAGGTCGGCGTCACCTATGACCCCGCCCCGGGCGTGAACCTCGTCGTGCGCACCGCCACCGCGTTCCCCGAGCACGGGCTCTACAACGTGTGCGCCGTCAACGCGTTCCAGACCCAGCGCGCCGACGTCGACTTCTGGTTGAGCAACAACCGCGACCTCCTGCTGTGGGATGCCTCGGGTGCACCACTCGCTGATCCCGATGCGCCGGGTGAATACATCCTCGACATCTCGACCTCCGCCAAGCGGGGACGCATCGCAGAAATCCAGACCCGTGAGCTGCGCGCCTGCGTGGCCCGAGGGTTCCAGGCCGTCGAACTCGACAACCTCGACTCCTACACGCGGTCGGGCGGGGCGTTCGACCTCGGCGCAGCGTCGGCGTTCGCGGCGCTCCTGACCGCCAAAGCGCATGCGCTCGGCATGCCCATCGGTCAGAAGAACACGCCCGAGCTGGGCTGGGCCGGATCGGACGAGATCGGATTCGACTTCGCGGTCGCCGAAGACTGCATCGCCGACCAGAACTGCTCGGCCTTCACCGACGTCTACGGCACGCGGGTGATCGGGCTTGAATACACCGACCGCACCTCCGACTTCGCCCTCGTCTGCAACGACCCTCGACGGCCCAGCAGCACCCTCCTGCGCGATCGGGCGTTGCGCGGTCCCGGCACGCCCGGGTACACCGCCGAGCGCTGCACCACCTGGCCGGCCCTCTAGACGGCCCGGCCCCACCGGCAGGATTCGTTCGGCCGTTCCGACGACGCACGACTGCGCGACGCTCGTTCGGCATCCGAACGCCCGGGAATCGGGCCCGACAGGCCACGCTTGCGGCCCTGCGCTTTGGGGATAACTTGCTTTCCCAGGCGAGAACGACCGGATAATTTGGCCGAATGGACCGAAGGGTGGTCAATTTCCGGTTCAAAACCGCAAGTCCCGATGAGGCGTCCGCTCACCTCACCAAACGGTACTCCCGGTTCCGCATTCAAGCGGCCGACCCCCGCGCCTTCGGATTCGAACACACCGCTCTGGGCGACGACAATTTCACCATCGAACGCCTCACATTCCAGGCGCGCGCGACCGCGACGATGGATGTCACGCCGCGCTTCGTCGTCGGGCACCTGCTGGGCGGGCGCTGGAGTCTGACCGCCGGGCAACAGAACCTCGACGTGCGCACCCCCGTGCTCTACCCGCACCGGGAGGTCGAGCACACCTGGCACGATCTGCATCTGGGTCTCGTCACGATCGCCCCCGAAGAAGTCATCGAGATCGCCCGCCTGCTGGGTGCCGGACCCCGCTTCGCCTTCACCGGCAACAATCCGATCGACACGGAGAGCGCCAACGTCTGGCAGGCCGCCGTGCAGCACGCCAATCGCGATGTGCTCAGCAATCCCGAATTCATGGCCAACCCGCTCGTGCGGGAGGAAGCCCGCCGCACGCTCATCTTGGCGCTGCTGCGCACCTTCCCGAACAACACGATGGACGGACCTCGCCAACCGGATGTCGGAGCGGCACCCGCATCGGTGCGACGTGCCGTGCAGTACATCGAAGACAATGCGCACGCCGTGGTCGACATCCGGGGAATCGCCGAAGCCTCGGGGCTGAGCGTTCGCGGTATTCAGGCGGCATTCCGCCGCACCTTCGACATGTCGCCGCTGACCTACCTCAGGATGGTGCGGCTGGAGGCCGTGCGCAAGGAATTGCGCGCGCTCGAACGCGACGACGAAGGCACGGTGTCCTCGGTCGCACACACCTGGGGGTTCGTGCACCTCGGGCGATTCGCCGCCCAATACCGCGAGCGTTTCGGCGAGCCGCCGAGCACGACACGGCACCGCTGAGCACGACACGACACGGCACCGCTGAGCACGACACCGCACGGCCGAGCGCGGCTCGGATCCGCCGCGACCTAGGCGGTGACGGGCGGAGCGGAACGTGCGACGAGGCGTTCGACGGCCGACGTCGGAATGCTCACCCAATCGGGGCGGTTGCGCGCCTCGTATACCGCCTCGTAGACGGCCTTGTCGATCTCGAACGCGTCGAGAAGAGCGCGTTGTGCGCGGACATCCGTGCCCGAGGCGGCGATGTAGCCGTCGACGAACGATCGGCGGGCCGTGGACGCCCAGGCGGATGCATCCACGGGCGGTTCACTGTGCGCGAGCGAACCCGCCACATAGTCGAACGAGCGCAGCATGCCCGCGACATCACGCAGCGTGACGTCGGGCCGCGACCGCTCGGGCATGGGCCGCAGCGGCTCGCCCTCGAAATCGAGCAGCACCCACCCGCGCTCGGGCGAGTACAGAGCCTGACCGAGGTGCAGATCGCCGTGGATGCGCTGCAGCCGCGGCCACTCGACATGCGCCGTGCGGTCGTAGAGCGCCAGGATGCGCTCGCCGAACGGGGCGACCGCGGGAGCTTCGGCCGACGCGATACGCACCCGCCGCCGCATGCTCTCGAGGGCGCCGGCGATCTCGTCGGGACCCGCCTCGACCGTGTCGAGTGTTTCGGCCAGGACCTGGTGCACCTCGGCGACCGTGCGGCCGAGCTCGAACGCCTGCTCGGAGAAGTCCTCACCGGCCTCGGCGGCACGCAGGGCGACGCGCCAGGCATCCTCGAGGCCCGGCAGGAACTCCTGCACGAACGCGAGGTGTCCGGTGGCCGTGCCGCTCTCGCGACCCGGGTCGGGCCAGGTGGCCGTCAGCGAGCCGAAGGAGGTGGGCACGCGACGCGACCCGCCACTCGTGAGAGCCGCCTGCGTGGTGACATCCGGGTTCTCGCCGTGGTGCAGCACGCGGAAGACCTTGGCGATGACGTGGGGCACCGGGCCGCCTTCGACGTCGTAGATGATCGACGTGTTGGACTGCTCGCCGCGCAGGACGCGGGAATCGACGCGCACCCCGGGGTCGAGAAGCGCGTGGCCAGATGCCGTGGCACCCTCGCCCGAGCTCTCGAGCGCGTGCGTGATCTGGTGCAGCAGGGAGGCCGCGTAGGCCGGGTCATGGGGGCCGTCATAGAGGTGCCGACCGTCGACCTCGCCGATCAGGAAGGTCTCGCCACCCTCGAGCGGAGCATCGCGGTGGACGACGGGCACCTGGTAGAGAACCGGCTTCTCGTGCGCCTCGTCGATGAGGAGGTAGCTGACGACGGTGGCGCCCTCGGCGTGCGGGTGGCCAGCGGGAACGGCGCCCTCGAGGGCTCCGATCACACGGATGCGGGGCTGCCGGCCCTTGGTCGCATACCAACGTTGGTCAGCAATCCATTCGGCCAGGCGCGAGACGAGAACACTCATGTCGGCACACTACCCGGTGCACCCGAACGGAGGAGAGGGCTTGCATTTGCCGTGGCGACCGTTCGATGTGACCACGCCGGCGGGTGCGGCGCGGTCGAGAGATCCGCGGGACACGCGGTGAGGCAGCGTCGGGCGCGCAGAAAGGGGCGGCCTCGAGGAGACCGCCCCTTCCTGAGGGTGCGCGCTGCCCAGACAGGGCGCGCACACTCATGTCGCTTTAGCGACCGAGTCCCAACCCACCGAGGGTGTCGTTGAGGAGGGCGTCGACCGAGTTCGACACGGAGGTGCCGAGGTCGGTGTTCGTGTTGGCGTCGCCGGTCTCGACACCGGTTTCGGTGCCATTGCCCACGGGGGCGTCGACGGGAGCGTCCACGCTCGTGTCGTTGCCCGAGCCGACGGGTGCGTCGACGGGAGCCTCGATCGGAACATCGACGGGGGCGTCGACATCGTTGCCCGAGCCGACCGGAACGTCGTTGCCGGAGCCGATGGGCGCCTGAACGTCGTTACCCGAGCCGGTCTCGTTGCCCGAGCCCACCTCGTTGCCGTTGCCGGTCTCGTTACCCGAGCCGATGTCGCCGGCTTCGTTACCCGAGCCGATGTCTCCGGTCTCGACGATGGGGCCGTTGATGAGGCCACCGTCGATCAGACCGGTGTCGTTGCCGACGATCCCCGAAGCGGTGTTGCCGCCGAGGATGCCGTTGAGAAGGTCGTTCAGCGTGGTGCTGGTGCTGTCGAACGAGTAGCTGTCCTGGCTGTTGCTCGGCTCGTCGTTCTGAGCCGCGTTCGCGGGGGCGACGATTCCGCCGACCACCAGAGCGGATGCTGCGACGCCGATGGCGCTTGCGGTACCGATCTTCTTCGTGAAGCTATTCATCAGGTGAACTCCTATTCGTTGTTCCGCCGGCTGGAATTTCCCGGCCGACACGAGAGCTTCGGGGGCCTCCTCGACATCGGATTGGAAACAATGCCCCCCATACAGGGGGTTCTCAGGTTCCGCGGTGCCGACCAACCGTCGATCCACCGATCCCCATCCACCGATCGGTTGATGAGCTTTCTCCACCGTTCGGGCTCTGTTGCGCGACGCCCGGAACGCGGAGCATTGCACCATGAGCACATCTGAGACCGTCGTCGAGGTCATCGACCTCCAGAAGCACTACGGATCGTTCCACGCGTTGAGCGGGGTGTCGTTCGACATTCGCCGCGGCGAGACCTTCGCACTGCTGGGCCCGAACGGCGCCGGCAAGTCGACCACCATCGAGATTCTCGAGGGCTTCCGCAAGCGCTCGGGCGGGCAGGCGCGCGTCCTGGGCATCGACCCCGACGACGCCGGCCTCGACTGGAAGGCTCAGCTGGGTATCGTTCTGCAGTCGAGCGCCGAGGCGGCCAACGTGACGGTTCGTGAGCAGGTGTCGCAGTTTGCCGGGTATTACTCGCGGCCGCGCGACGTCGACGAGGTGATCGAGGCGGTGGGCCTCACCGCCAAGGCGAAGACCCGCATCGGCCAATTGTCGGGCGGGCAACGCCGGCGCGTGGATGTCGCACTCGGCGTCATCGGCCGCCCCCAGCTGCTCTTCCTCGACGAACCGACCACGGGTTTCGACCCGGAGGCACGGCGCCAGTTCTGGAGCCTCATCGAGGGGCTCAAGGCGGATGGCACGAGCATCCTGCTGACCACCCACTACCTCGACGAGGCCGCCCACCTGAGCGACCGCGTGGCCGTGATCGCCGGCGGAACCCTGATCGACATCGGCACCGTCGACGAGATCGGCGGCGCCGAGGCGCGCATTCCCACCGTGCGCTGGCGGGATGCCGCGGGGGTCGCCCACGAAGAACGCACGACGCGCCCGGCCGAACGGGTCGCCGCGCTGTATGGCCAGCTGGGCGAGCCGACCGAGGTCGAGATCGTGCGTCCCAGCCTCGAAGACATCTACCTCGACCTGGTCGAGACCGACGCCCGAGCGCGAGTGGCCGCCAACACTCAGAACGAGACGCCCACGATCCACGCCTCGAACGACACCGCCGCACAGCCGACTGGAGAACGCGCATGAGCCTCGAAACCGGCGCCACGACGGGCGCTGCCACCGCATCGACCACCGACCTCGACCCCGCCCGCACGGCCGCCCTGGCCGCCGTCGCCTCGGTGCCGCCCGACACGGGTGTGCCGAAACTGGCCCGCGGCCGCGGCCTGCGCCTCGGCGCACGCCGCGTCGGCTACGAGGTCAAGCAGTACTTCCGCGCCGGTGACCAGGTCTTCTTCACCTTCCTCTTCCCCGTGGTCATGCTCGCGATCTTCTCGGTCGCCTTCAGCGGCACGGGCAACATCGGCACCAACCCCGACGGTTCGGGCGGCATCTCGCAGGCCGCGTTCTACCTGCCGGGCATGATGGCCGCCGGCATCCTGCTCTCGGGCGTGCAGAACCTCGCCGTCGATATCGCCACCGAGAAGAGCGACGGCACCCTCAAACGGTTGAGCGGTTCGCCGTTGCCCGTCATCAGCTATTTCCTCGGCAAGGCGGGCCAGGTGCTCGTGACGTCGATCATGCAGGTCATCCTGTTGCTGCTGTGTGCGCGGTTCCTGTTCAACGTGGCGCTGCCCACCGAACCATCGCGTTGGCTCACCTTCGCCTGGGTGTATCTGCTCGGCATCGTGACGGCCGCGGTTCTCGGCATCGCGCTGTCGGCCGTGCCCCGCACCGGCAAGAGCGCCACGGCCGTCGTCATCCCGATCGTGCTCGTGCTGCAGTTCATCTCGGGTGTCTACCTTTCCTTCACGATGCTGCCCGACTGGCTGCAGAACGTGGCGAGCATCTTCCCGCTGAAGTGGATGGCCCAGGGAATGCGTTCGGTGTTCCTGCCCGAGTCGTTCGAGGCCGCCGAACAGGGTGGCGTGTGGAATCTGCCCGGCGTCGCCATCGCCCTGCTCGTCTGGGCCGTCATCGGAATGGTGCTGGCGCGCGTCACCTTCCGTTGGATCCGCAAAGATAGCTGACAGGGCGTGGGACGCTCGCGGCGAACGGAGACGGCGATGAAGTGGTGGCATGTGGGCACGGGTGCCCTCGTCGTGCTGCTGCTCGGGCTCGTCGGGTGGATGCCGCGCCTCACGCCCGAGATGCGCATCCTGGCCGCGGGGGCGCTGGTTGCCTTCGCCGTGCTCTATGCCGCGTGGGGGCAACGCCTGTTGCGGCAAGACTGCCCGCGGGCGACGGGTTACCTGGCCGCCAGCATCCTCGTCGTCGCGGTCGGGGTGTATGCCGAACCGAACCTGCTGATCATGCAGTGCCTGCTGTTTCCGCTGATCTGGGTGCTGTCGAGCAGCATCCGGCACGCCATCGTGCTCAACGTCGTAGCCGCGCCCCTGTTCGTGGTGGCCTATGCCACGGGCCTGGGCGGCAGCGGACACCTGTGGATCGAGGCGTTCTTCATCGAGGGGCTGTCGCTCGGCTTCAGCATCGTGCTCGGGTTGTGGATCAACAACATCGCCGAGCTGGGCCGGCAGAAGACGCTGCTCTATGACGAGTTGGCGGCCGCGCAAGACCAGCTCGCGAGCCTGAGTCGGGATGCCGGGGCGGCGGCCGAGCGGGAACGGATCGCGCGCGACATCCACGACACCATCGCGCAGAGCGTGACCGGCATCGTCATGCTGGCGCAGCGCGGGCGACGCGAGGTGACCGAGGTGACCGAGGTCTCGCGGGACGACGCCCGTGATGGCGTCAACGATGAGCGGAGCAGCGACCGCAGCAGTGACCTGAGCAATGGGGGCCTGAGCGGCGGCGGCGCTGCCGACAGAACCGGGCCGGGGGCGTCCGCCGAAACGTTCGAGCTGATCGAATCGATGGGTCGCGAGGCGCTCGACGAGGCCCGCGCTCTCGTCGCCACGTTGGCCAAGCTGCCCGATGCCGACGCCACGCTCGAGCAGGCCGTGCGGCGGGTGGCCGAACGCTTCGGGCGACAAACGTCACTGCGCGTGGATGTCGAGGCCGATGCCCTGCCGCCGCTCCCCCGCGAACTCGAGGTCATGTTCCTGCGGTGCGCCCAGGAAGGGCTCGCCAATGTGCGCAAGCACGCCCGGGCCACGGCGGCCGTCGTGTCGCTGCGCGTCGAGGACGGCTTCGTCGAGTTGCGCGTGGACGACGATGGGCGCGGGTATCCGGCCGAGGCCGAGACGCGGGGCCCGGCGAAATCGGAGAACGAGACCGAGAACGAGACCGCTGACGATGCCGAAACCGGGGCGGCTGGCATCGACGCCCTGTCGGCGCGCGGCTTCGGCCTGGCCGGGATGCGCGAGCGCCTCGCTTTGGCGAACGGCACGTTGAGCATCCGCACGCTGCGGACGCCCGCCGGCGAACCCGTCGGCGCGAGCCTGACCGCGCGGGCACCCGCATCTGCACCCACTTCTGGCAGCGCCGCTTCGCCGGCCACGCCGCCCGCGGCTTATGTCGAGAGGACCTCATGACCGACCCCATCCGCGTCGTGGTCGCCGACGACCACCCCATCGTGCGCGCCGGCATCGTCGCCTTGCTCAGCGCGACGGACGGCATCGAGGTCGTCGGGCAGGCCGCCACCGGCCGCGCCGCCGTCGAGCTCGCGCGCTCGGAGCGACCCGACCTCGTGCTCATGGACCTGCGCATGCCCGACGCCGCGGCGGCACCCGGCGAACAGCTCGACGGCAGCCAGGCGACGGCGCGCATCGTCGAGGAGCAGCCCGCCACGCGCGTCCTCATCCTCACCACCTACGAGACCGACGACCACATCCTCGGCGCCATCGAGGCCGGAGCGAGCGGCTACCTCCTGAAAGCGGCGCCGCCCGAGGAGATCGTGGCGGGGGTGCGCTCGGTCGTCGCCGGGCAGACCGCTCTTGCACCCGCCATCGCGGCGACGTTGGTGCGGCGCATGCGCGAGCCCCAAGCATCCGCGGCCCCGTCTTTGAGCGCCCGCGAGACCCAGGTGTTGCGCCTCGTGGCCGACGGTCTCGGCAACGCCCAGATCGCCACGGCCCTGTTCATCAGCGAGGCCACCGTGAAAACACACCTCATCCATGTGTTCGAAAAACTCGAGGTGTCGAGCCGCACCCGGGCCGTGACCCGCGCCCAAGAGTGGGGGATGCTGTGACCGCCCGGCACACCGTCATCGACACGCGCATCGGCGCCCTCACGCTCGTCGCCGACGATGCTTCCCTGACGGGCATTTATTTCCCGGGCCACTGGACAAAACCGGACGACACGGCGTGGGGCGATCGCGTGGGCGTCGCCGATGATCCCGTCTTCGAGCGCACGCAGGCGCAACTCGAGGAATACTTCGACGGCGAGCGCACGACGTTCGACCTGCCGCTCGCACCCGTCGGCAGCGAGTTCCAGCAGCGCGTGTGGGCGGTGCTCGAGCGCATCCCGTTCGGGCAGACCGTGACCTACGGGCAGATCGCGGCCGAGATCGGCGGGCGCACGGTGGCCCAGATGGTCGGGCAGGCGGTCGGGCGCAACCCGGTGTCGATCGCCATCCCGTGCCACCGGGTCGTGGGAGCCGACGGCTCGCTCACCGGATATGCGGGTGGCCTCGAGCGCAAGCTGTTTCTGCTGGAGCTCGAAGAGCCGCCCGAGATCGCGGCGAGCAAACTGTTCTGAGGCGGGCTGGTTTGTCGCGGTCGGTGCCGGGGTCGGTTAGGAGCCGACGCCCTCGCGGAGCGCGTAGGCCCAGTCGGCTCCGTCGCTCTTCGTCGACGTCTCGATCTTCAGGCCTTCGCTCGAGGTCGTGACCTGGATCGGCACGATGGTCTCGTCGCAGGTCACGTCTTGCCGCGCGACCTCGGCGTCGTTGCTCGAGACGACGAACGTCACGGGGCCGCCGTCGCGGCAGACCGCGTTCACGGTGTATGAGCCCGGGGCCTGGCTGGTGTAGGTGTCGGAGTTGGAGCTTGCTTCCTCGAATCGGCCCTGCGAACCGGCGACCATCCCCTCGCCGTCGTCGTAATCGAGCACATCCTCTGCCCATTCGAGGATCGCACCGTTGGCCTCGCTGTCACCCTCCTCGTCGTCGGGGGTGTTCGTCGAGGCGTTGCCGTTGGTCGAGGGCGCGGTGGCCGCGGCCGACGGGGTGTCGTTGCCGGCGAAGTCGGTATTGCCCGTGGCGCAGCCGGTGAGCGCAAGCGTCAGGATCGCGGCCGAGGCGAGCGTGGGGGCACAGAGTCGGTTCTTGAGCTTGTCCATGCCTCCACGCTAGCGAGGGTGCCGGGCTGCGGAACCCCCTTCTGCGCGGCCCGTGGGAGTGTTATACGACACCCCTCGTGCGGGGGACGTGCGGCGCGGCATCCCGAGCTCTTCGGCCGTTTCGTTCGACGGCGGTGCCCCGTTTCATGATGGAATGGCCCCGTCGCCTCACCCCTTCGCCCCACCTCGCTCGACTAGGAGAAGACATGGACTACGTTCGCCTCGGCAGCAGCGGACTGCGGGTTTCGGCCATCACGCTCGGATGCATGAGCTACGGCGCGTCGGCGCAGGGCGCGCACGCGTGGACGCTGAGCGAAGACGAGAGTCGCCCCTTCATCCGCCGCGCCCTCGAGCTCGGCATCACCACGTTCGACACGGCCGACGTCTACTCGGCGGGCACGAGCGAGGAGTACGTGGGGCGTGCCCTGGCCGACTACGCCACGCGCGAAGAGATCGTGCTCGCCACCAAGGTGCACGGGCGCATGCGGCACGATCCCAACGGCGCCGGCCTGTCGCGCGGGCACATCATGTCGTCCATCGACGACAGCCTGCGACGCCTCGGCACCGATTACGTCGACCTCTACCAGATCCACCGCTGGGACCCGGAGACGCCCATTGAAGAGACCATGGAGGCGCTGCACGACGTCGTCAAGGCCGGCAAGGCGCGCTACATCGGGGCGTCGTCGATGTTCGCGTGGCAGTTCGCGAAGGCGCAGTACACGGCCGATCTGGGCGGCTGGACGCGCTTCGTCTCGATGCAGGACCAGTACAACCTCATCAACCGCGAAGAGGAGCGGGAAATGCATCCGTTCTGCCTCGATCAGGGGGTGGGCGTGCTGCCCTGGTCGCCGCTCGCGCGCGGCAAGCTCACGCGGGATTGGGACGACACGACCGATCGCAGCGAGACCGACACGTTCGGCCAGACCCTCTACACGCAGCGCGAAGAGGGCGACCGGGCCATCTCGGATGCCGTGGCCGCCGTCGCCGCCGAGCGCGGGATTCCTCGGGCCCAGGTGGCGCTCGCCTGGGTGCGTCAGCAGCCCGCCGTGACCTCGCCCATCGTGGGCGCAACCAAGATGAGCCACCTCGAGGATGCCGTCGCCTCCGTCTCGGTCACACTGACGGATGCCGAGCTCGCGCGCCTCGAGGAGCCCTACGTGGTGCGAGCCTCCGAGGGTTTCTGAGTTCTCTGCGAGGGGCTTACGCGAGCCCGCGCGGCTGATAAGATAGAAGATCTGCCCGACCGATCGGTCGGGGTGGTTGATGCCCGTGTTGTGACCGGAGTATCGATCTGGGGCTGAAAACCCCCAGCACCTGATCCGATCGAAGGGTATTTCTTTGTCTACACACACGTCTCCGTCCGCCTCGGCCACCGGCTCTGCCGCGGGTTCGCGCACGAGTTCTGGCTCCCGCCGCTGGTGGGTGCTGGTCGTCCTCGCGTTGACGCAGCTCATCGTCGTGCTCGACGGCACCATCGTCAACATCGCCCTGCCCGCCGCGCAGCAGGAGCTCGGGTTGACCGACACGCAGCGCCAATGGGTCATCACGGCCTATGCGCTGGCGTTCGGCGCCCTGCTGCTGCTCGGTGGGCGCATCGCCGATTACTGGGGGCGCAAGCGCACCTACCTCGTCGGCATGGTCGGTTTCGGCGCGGCATCCGCTTTCGGTGGTCTGGCTCAGTCGGGCACCGAGCTGATCATCGCGCGCGGCCTGCAGGGTGTCTTCGCGGCCCTCATGGCCCCCGCGGCCCTCGCCCTGCTGACCGTCACGTTCACGCACGGCCGTGACCGCAACACCGCGTTCGCCGTGTTCGGAACCGTCGCCGGTGCGGGTGCCGCGGTCGGCCTCGTGCTGGGTGGCGTGCTCACCGAGTTCGCCGACTGGCGCTGGTGCCTGCTCGTCAACGTGCCGTTCGTGCTCGTGGGCCTCGTCGCCGGCATGATCCTCGTCACCGAGAGCAAGGCCGAGGGCGACAACAAGTACGACCTGTGGGGCGCCCTCACGGTTGCACTCGGCCTGGGTTCGCTCGTCTACGGCTTCACGCGCGCCGAGGAGGGCTGGGGATCGGCCGAGACCATCGGCTTCCTGGCGCTCGGCGCGGGCCTGCTCGCGCTGTTCGTGTTCATCGAGTCGCGCGTGGCCCAGCCGCTGCTGCCCCTGCGCGTCGTCACCGACCGTGTGCGTGGCGGTGCGTTCCTGATCCAGATGATCGTCGGCAGCGTCATGATCGGCGCCATGCTCTACCTCACCTTCCACCTGCAGATCGTGCTCGGCTTCCCGCCCCTCGAGGCGGGTCTGGCCACGCTGCCCATGACGCTCGCCATCATGGTGACGGCGCCCATCGCCACCAAGCTGCTGCCCAAGATCGGCCCCCGCGTGCTGCTCATCGTCGGACCGCTCATCGCGGCCGTCGGCCTCGTCTACCTCAGCCGCATCACGCCCGACGGCTCCTACCTCGTGCAGGTCCTGCCCGCGCTGCTCATCCTGGGTGTCGGCATGGCCATGCTGTTCGTCCCCATCCAGAACCTGGCGCTGTCGGGGGTCGCCCCGCACGACGCGGGTGCCGCCTCGGCCACGGCCAACGCGGCCATGCAGATCGGCGGCTCGATCGGGCTGTCGGTCTTCACCACGGTGTACGCCGGCGCGGTCGCGGGGGTCGAGGTCGTCGACAAGGCGTCGCAGTTCACGGCGTTCACGACGGGCTATTCGGCCGCGTTTATCGCGACGGCCGTGGCGCTCGTGGTGGCGTCCATCCTGGCCGTTGTGTTCATCCGCGGCTCGAAAGAGAGCTTGCTGCCCACGGGTGACGAGAAGGCCGTGCACCTGGGCTAGACGCTCGTCGCTCTGTGCGGCGACGAGGGCGAGGCATTCCGAGAGGATGTCTCGCCCTCGTCGTTTCTCGGCGCCGTGGTCTCGCGGCGCGTGGTGTCGTGGCGCGTGGTGTCGTGGCGCGTGGTGTCGTGGCATCGTGGGGCCCCGACATCGTCCTCTCGCGACGGTCCGGTTTCGCGGCGCCGTGGTTCCTACGGGCAGGTGTCGAGGGCCGATTCGATGGCGGAGCGGTCGGCGCGGTCGACGCCGAGGTCGTATTCCGCCAGGACGACGGTGAAGCGCGCCACATATTCACAGGCGAATTCGCGGCGGGGCGGCATCCATTCGGCGGGACCCGAATCGGATTTCGACGTGTTCGTCGGGCCGTCGACCGCCAAGAGGTTGTCGAAGTCGTTGGCGAACCGCTCGCGCTGGTCGGCCGGCCAGGCGAAGGCACCGTGCCGCCAGGCCCATGACAGCGGCACGACGTGGTCGATCTGCACGTCGGCGCTCGTCTGCTCGCCCTTCACGAATCGGATGCTGTCGCCGCCGTAGAGGTCGTTCAACACGCCCGACGCGACCACGCAGTTCTGGGTGCCCGGCTGCACGACGAAAGTGGTCAGATCGCGCCGCAGCACGTCGTTGCGTTGGTCGCAGCCGTTGCGATCGAGGTCGGCCCAGCGCTGCCCGAACAGGTCGCGGTCGTAGCGGGCGTCACCCGACGACCCATCGCTCGAGGGGATGCCGTCGAGCAGCGTCTGGGCGGCCTGCGCGTCGATGCGCTCGACGCCCTCGACCGTGACGACCAGCCCCGCGTCGCGCAAGCCCGTGTTCGAGGCCCCCGGCGAGAGGGGGTCGGAGGTATGGGAGAAGAGTTTCGGCCAGAGTGCGACCGCGGCGGCGAGCGCCAGCACGAGGATGAGGGCCGCGAGCGGAAAGCGTGTGCGGCGTCGGCGGGAGGGGGTTCGGGTGCGGGTGTAGCGGCTTGGCATGGGTGCTTTCACGCTACCTCACGGGCGGGACACGCCGAGGCGGGCGAACATTTTGAGACGCGATTTGCGCAGGGGGCGAACGCCTGCCGGACGCAGTTCCGGGTGCTTCCGGCGATGGGCGTCGATGCGACTGAGGTTCGCTCACATCCGCTGAAATACCGCCCCGCGGGCCGGCGCCCGTCCTGGCACAGTTTCCGCATGGACGGGATCACGATATCGGCGGGCGGGCTCGGGGCAGCGGCCACGACCGCGACCGGCGCTGCCTCTGACCTCGCGCTGACGCTGGCCGGTGACGGCGTCCTGGCCGTTGCGGCGTTCGGCGCATCTGGGGCCTTTGCGGCTCCTGCCGTAGCAGGCCGATACGCGTCGGCGCAGTCTCTGACCCGGGCCGCTGCCGACCTCTGCGCCACCGCAGCGACGGGCATTTGCGATGCCATCATCGCGGTCGAGTCCGGGTTCGCCGCGACCGATCGCGAGCTCGCCGAGGCTGCGCGGTGATGCGCTCATGACGACGGTTCCCGGTTTCGGTGCCAGCCCGAGCGATCCCTTCGGCGACCTCGACGACCCCGCGGCGGGCGACCCCGCGACCATCCGCGAGATCGCTGGGCTGCACCGTGCTTCCGCCGCGCGGTGGAATGCCAACGCCCACGCCTTCGCGGCAGCGGAGGTCTGGTTCGACGGCGACCAAGCCGAAGCCGTCGACGCGGTAGAAGCGCAGGCGACGCATCTCGCGCCGCCGCTTCAGACCCTGTCCGACTCGCACTCGTCCGCCGCGGCGGCGCTCGAGGTGTTCGCTGCGGCTATCGACGACATCGCGGGGCGGAGTGGTCGCCTGCGAGCCGATGTCGACTCCTCGCTGGCCGATATTGCGCGCACACGTGAGGCGCTCGGCGATCTGGGCGGCGGGCGCCTGCCCTACCTGACCGAACTCCACCCGTCTTCCAGTCTGTACGACTGGCCCGCCGGACCCCCACTTCTTCCGGCTTACCTGATCGATCAGGCCGTCAGAGATGGCACGCTGACCGCCGCCGATGTGACCGCCCTGCACGCGGGAGTCCGACGCTGGAGGGCCCTTCTCGGCACCATCGACACCTGCCGCGCTTCGTATGCGGCGCTGTCCGACACGCGCGCCTCGGCCAACGACGCATGCGCGGCCGCCCTCGAGAACACGCCCCTCAATGCTGCCGTGACGGCGGCCCGCGCAGGAGCCCCGCCCGTGAGCGAGGAGGCCGCCGTGGCATCCTGGCTGGCTCTGTCACCGACGCTGTTCACAGCCACCTACGCCACCGACCCGGATGCCGCCATTCGCGCGCTCGAGACTGCCACACCCGATGTCGTGGCGAGTATCTGGGCGACCCTTCCGGCAGCCTTCATCGCAGCGCTCATCTCGCGCAATCCGGCCGCCGTCGGCAACCTCGAGGGCGCCCGCTACCGCGACCGGAACACGGCCAATGTCGCTCGCCTGACCGGCGAACACGACGCCACCGTCCGGCAGATCGCTGAGCGTAGCGAGGTCGGCGGCGCCGCCCTGCTGAAGGAGCGTCTTAGGGTGCTCGACTACCTCATCGAGACGTACGGGGACGGCCGGGCGGCGCAGCGTCTACCCCCGGAGTTCCTCGTACGCCTCGATACGACACCACCGGGGGAACCCTACGTCGTCGTGACAATCGGCGACCCCGGGACGGCGTCCAACACGGGTACGGTCGTGTCGGGTATGGGCTCGGGGTCTGCCGACATCAAAACCTACCGGTCGAACTTCTCGAAAATCGTGAAGGATGCCGACGACTCCGCCGTGCTGCTGTCTTTCAATTACCGGACGCCCAGCGCCGACCTTTCCGTGCTGACGCCAAACTTCGCGATAGCGGGTGCTCCGCGGCTGGGGCGAGAATTGGACGGTTTGAGGGCCGTGCAGCGGGCCATCACGGGGTCTCGCTCTGTGCTCATCGGTCATTCCTATGGAGCAACGACGAGCGCGGCAGTCCTCGCCCAAGATTCGCACGGCGTCGATGCTTTCGCCGCCGTGGGTCCGGCGGGATTCCTTGCCGGAACGACCCTAAGCGAGCTGCATATTTCGCCCGACAACGTGTTCGTCGCCATCGCCAAGAAGGATCCCTGGGCCTCGCCGGGACAGACATGGTCGGGCCGCATCAACCCGACATTGGACGACTGGGGCGCCGTTCGGTTCGGAACCGAGGGCACCAGACTCGCCGATGGAACCACCCTCTTGTCCACAACCGGCCACGATTTCGTCGAGGGAAGCGCGCAGGAGGGCAGCCGCTCCTACACAGCACCTGGCACAGAGAGCGCACGGAATATCGCTCACATTCTTGCGGGCGATCCGGACCGCCTCACACCGGGATCGGCGACGTATCCGCACCCCCTCTGGGGAACCACACCAGACGTCATCGAACCTCCGATCAAGGACAAGGATCCGCAGCAGAGATTCTTGGCACCCGCCCAGGACCGGAGATTGCTGAATGATCCGAGCTAATACTTCGCGCGGTCTGAGTCTGAGCGCCGCACTGCTGGCAACCGTGGTGATCGGGGTCTGCGCCGTGATTGCCACCGCATGCTCACAGACGCCCTTCGTCGATGAGCCCGACGCGCACCGCGGTGTCAGTGAGACGTCACTCTCACCGTTGGAAAGCAAAATCTTGGTACAGAACGAACTTCGAGATACGACAAACCTCATTGGTGGCGAGTGGGAACTCCAACTTGCAGGCATCTCATACCCCTGCACGACGGCGCGGGGCAACGAAGGGGCTTACTATTCGGCGCTGATGCGTTTCGTCGGCACTCCTTCGACAACTCATCTCACCGATATCGCAGACTCTGTCGCAGCGCGGTGGAAGAGCCTCGGCTACAGCATCGAGCGCGCAGCCTACTCAGACGATATGCGCATTGTGATGGGGCGGAACACAGGAGGGGGCAGGCTGTCTTTCGACATGGACCCCTGGGAAATCCTTCTCATGAACGACGGCCCCTGCGTCCCCACGGATTACGACAAACTGGCCAGTGAGGATGAACGGGAACTGGAACGCACGAGCACTCCTGATCCGCTCGACCCATGAGTTCGGTGGTCACGCTAGGCCAGGTTCGGCCGTCACACCCCCGGCAGCGCCCGCTCGTCGAGCCACTCGAGTGCGGCGGTGGCAAGGGCCGCGACACCCACCGTGAGGGTGGGCTCGATGACGGGGGCGAAGAGGGGCGAATGGTTGGAGGGCAGGGCGTCGAGGCGGCCCGTCGCATAGGCGGCCTGGAACGCTTCGAGTTCGGCTCCGCCGAGCAACCAGTAGACGAGCGGCACACCCGCCTCGGTGGCGAGCATTCCGACATCCTCGCTGCCCGTGACGACACCCGGGTCGATGACCTGCTCGTCGCCGAACACGCGGGCGAAGGCGGTGCGCGTGCGGGCCGAGGCATCCGGGTCGTTGACCAGCACGGGGAACGACTCGGTGGCCACGATCTCGGGCTCGCGCGGCGAACCGGACGCCTGCGCCTCGGCGTGCACGATGCGCGTCATCGACTCGATCACCCGATCGCGCGTGACCGTGTCATAGCTCCGCACGTTGACCCCGAGGATGGCGTGGTCGGCGATGATGTTGTTCTTCGTGCCGGCGTGCAGGGTGCCGACCGTGAGGACGGCCGTCTCGGTACCCGCGATCTCTCTCGACACCACCGTCTGCAGGCGCATGACCGTGGCGGCGGCAAGCACGACCGGGTCGACCGTCAGTTCGGGGCGCGAACCGTGGCCTCCCCGGCCGTGCAACGTGATCTCGAAGGCATCCGTCGCGGCGAAGGCCGGGCCGGGGTGCAGGCCGATCAGGCCGGCGCCGAGCGGGGCGACGTGCTGGCCGAGCACCACATCGGGGCGCGGAACCTTCTCGAACAGCGCGTCGTCGATCATGGCCTGCGCTCCCCCGCCGCCCTCCTCGGCCGGCTGGAAAAGCGCGATCAGGGTGCCGGACCAGTCGTCGCGGCATCCGACGAGCAGCTCTGCGGCACCCAGCAATGCGGTCACGTGCACGTCGTGGCCGCACGCGTGCATGACGGGCACATCGGCGCCCGAGGCATCCGTGGCCCGGTCGGTGGACGCGTAGTCGAGGCCCGTGCGCTCCTCGACCGGCAGGGCATCCATATCGGCACGCAGCAGCACCGTGGGCCCATCGCCGTTGGACAGCACACCCACGACGCCCGTCTGGCCGATGCCCTCGGTGACCTCGAAGCCCAGATCCATGAGCGTGCGGGCGGCGAGCCCGGCCGTGCGGAACTCCTGGAAGGCGAGCTCGGGATGCTTGTGCAGATCGCGGTAGGTGGGCGCCAGCTCGGCGGCGATGCGTGCCGCCTCCGGCAGGACCGTTTCAGGGTTCGACATCGAATTCCTCTCGCGTGTGGGCTGCTCTCGCTACGGCGTCTCGCTAGGGCGTCTCGCTATGACTTCTCGCTGCGGTGCTCACCGTGCGGCGCGGCGACCGTTCCGCCCGGGTGCAGGCGCACCGGGAAGTTGGCTTCGTCGGCGGCTTCTCCGGCGAGCATACTGCGCAGGATGCGGCCCGCCGCAACCCCTTTGGGCCGGGAGGGCTGCACGACGGTGCTGAGGTCGTGGCCCAGACCCTCGACCCGGATGCCGTCGAAACCGATCACGCTGAGATCGCCCGGCACGCTGAGCCCGAGCTCCTCGGCCGCGCCGATCACGCCGGCCGCGAGCAGGTCGCTCTGCGCCAGGATGGCCGTGGGTCGTTCGTCGGCGGGGACGTCGAGCAGCGCCATCCCCCCGCGGTGCCCTTCTTCGATGCGCGAGCCGCGGGTGGCCCACGTGCGGATGCCGGGGTAGATCTCGTCGGCGCCGATCCAGCGTTCGCGCGTGCTCTGCACCGTGACGAGCGAGCGCCACTCGTTGGCGCCAACGAACCCGCGTTCGCCGCCGCGGGTGGTCTGCAGGGCGACCTGCGCCACGCGCGTGTGGCCGAGCGAGCGCACGTATTCGGCGGCCATGCGCTCGCCGTCGCGGTTGTCGACGTTGACGGCCACGAAACCGGGTGCCTCGACCCCCTCGATCGAGACGACGGGGATGCCCCGGCGGCCGAGCGCCTCGATCATGCTGGGCGACGAGTCGCTGCAGCCCATGAGCACGACCGCGTCGACAGGGGCCTGGGCGACCGACTCCTCGCCGTCACCCGTGTCGGGGATGAGGAGCAGGCTCGCGCCGATGGTGGTGAGTTCGTCGGCGAGCCCGTCGAGCGTCTGGATCAGCACGGGGTCGAGGAATGAGATGCGGATGCTGTCGGGGATGACGGCCGCGATGATGCCGCTGCGCCCGCGGCGCAGTGATCGGGCGCGCGGGTCGGGGCCGGCGTAGCCCAAGTCTCGGGCCGCCTGCAGCACTTTGTCGCGCGTGGTGTCAGAGACGGGGCCCGTGCCGCTGAACGCGAGCGACGCGGTCGACGGCGAAACTCCCGCTCGCTGAGCGACGGCGGCGAGGGTGGGTCGCGCCCGTGATTCCGGCTCCATGGTCTGCTAGCTTAGTGCACTGTCGAATCGATTCGATTGCGACGGATCCGCCACTCAGATACGAGAAAAGATGTCAGAGCAGACACCCCTGAAAGCCCGACCGCGCCGCGAACTCTCGGCGTGGAGGAACGCGATCTTCGTGGTCTTCGCGCTCAGCGGCCTGAGCGTGTCGACGTGGGTTGCCCGCCTGCCCGCCATCCGCGACGGCCTCGGCCTCTCGACCGGTGAGATCGGCCTGCTCATCCTCGGCATGTCGGCCGGTTCCATCGTCGGTCTGATCGCCGCGCAGCTGATCATGGGCCGCTTCGGGCCCCGCCGCGGCATGGTGTTCTCGCTCGTCACGGTCTCGGTCGGTCTGGCGCTCATCGGGTCGGGGGCCGTGCTGTTCGAAGCGCCCGCGGTCGTGCTCGTCGGCCTCATCTTCTTCGGTTTCGGCAACGGCGCGGTCGACGTGATGATGAACGTCGAGGGCGCGGCCGCCGAGAAGGAGATCGGCAAAACCGTTCTGCCCCTCATGCACGCCAGCTTCAGCCTGGGCACGGTGATCGGCGCCGGTATCGGTGCGGCGATGGCGGCGCTCGGCGTCTCGGTGCTGTGGCACACGCTCGGCATGGCGGCGCTCATCGCCGTGGTGATCGTGTTCACGGTGCGCTACGTGCCGGTGAGCGACGAGCTGGGCGACGGGGGCGGGGCGGATGCGGGGGCTGCGACATCCATGAATCGCCCCTCTCTCGGCGAGCGCCTGCGTGCTGGCCT
This sequence comes from Okibacterium fritillariae, assembly GCF_052783725.1. Lineage (NCBI taxonomy): Bacteria > Bacillati > Actinomycetota > Actinomycetes > Micrococcales > Microbacteriaceae > Okibacterium > Okibacterium fritillariae. Next base: position 449,262 of record NZ_CP199917.1, on the reverse strand, counting down.
GGCGGTGTGGAAGGACGGGCGCCTCATCATGATCGGCATCATCATGCTGGGCATGGCTTTTGCCGAGGGAAGCGCGAACGACTGGCTGACCCTGGCCGTGGTCGACGGCTATGACACGACCAACGCGACGGGGGCACTGGTGTTCAGCGTTTTCGTGGTGGCCATGACGGTGGGTCGCGTGGTGGGCGGTCCGCTCATCGACCGGTTCGGGCGCGTTCCCGTGCTGCGGGTGTCGGCGCTCAGCGCGGTTGTCGGGCTGGCGCTCTTCATCCTCAGCCCCGTGCTGTGGGTGGCGGTCGTCGGCACGGTGTTGTGGGGCTTGGGCTCGGCGCTCGGGTTCCCGGTGGGCATGTCGGCGGCGGCGGATGACTCGCGCAACGCCGCGGCCCGCGTGAGTGCCGTCGCCATGATCGGCTATTTCGCGTTCCTCGTGGGGCCGCCCGTGATCGGACTCCTGGGCGAGCACATCGGGCTGCTGAACGCGCTCTTCCTGGTGCTCGGTCTCGTCGTCATGGCGGGTCTCGCATCGCCCGCCGCGCGCGAGCAGCAGCCTCGCCGGTAGGTGAGCGGGGGCGTTCTCCACAGGCGGGTTTCGCGCGGTCTTTCCACCGTTCGCGCGATCGCCCGCCGCCGCTTGCCCGTTCGTCGTTGGATGGCCTGACAGACGACATCACCCGGATGTCGCACCAGTCCGTCTCGAAAGCGAGCAGCACATGCCCACCAATCACCCGGTCACCACTCTCAGCCGACAACCCGCGTCGCAGCCCCTTCTTCGGCCTCCCGCATCCGAGACCTTCCGCGGCGAGCCCTACCCTCCGCGGCGTTTCAAACGCGGCAGGCGCGTGGTCGGATGCCTGGGGCTCGCCGCCCTGGCCACAACAGCGGGTGCCACTCCGGCCACCGCCGCGCAGAGCTTCTCCGCATCGGCCTGGGCGGGCGCCACGAAGATGGCGACGCCCACGACCCTGACCGAAACGCTCCCCGGGGTGCTCGTTCAGGGCGGGATGACGAATCGCCTGAAGACGACTCTTTTCGCCTACACCAAACCTGGCGATACGGTGCGCGCCGCCTTCCGCCGCAGCTCACTCCCTCAGGATTCGTGGGCACCGTCGACGATCAAGCTCATCTCGCCCTCCGGAGTCGTCACCGATGAGTTGACCGTCGATGAACGCACGACGCTGACCACCATCGTCGGTTCGGAACGGGTGTCGACCGAGGACGGCGTGTGGTCGATCGTCGTCGAAGATCGCCCACCCGCGGGAGAAGTGCGCGGAGCGAATCTCGTGTGGGAGGTCAGCGTTACCCGGAGCGGCGCCCCGTTGCCCGGGAGAGTATTCACAGAATCGCTGGGGGTGCACACGGGCCCGCCCGCCGACATCGACCTGTACGCGCTGACCCGCACGGGCGGACTGTACCGGCAACTGCTCCGCGCCTATGACGGCATCGACTCGACACTTCAGGTCTCGAACAAGGGCAACACTAGGCTCGGTGACCCAGAATGCTCGCCGACGTATCGCTCCGTCCCCATGCCGACATCCCCCGAGGCGGGCGGCATCGGCCGCACGTTCCGACAACCTTCTGATGCCTCAGACTGCTCCGGCCTCGAGCGCTACCGGCTCTTCTTCGAGGCACCCGCGCCAGATCTCCCTGCAATCACCCCGAGGTGGGCGGATGGTCGCACCTCCGACACCTGGCTCGGTGCGCGCTATTCGCCGCCGCAGGTTACCGGCCTGACATTCTCACGTCGAGCGTCCGGAGCGAACGCCGGCGTCCTCACCGGAACGCTGCCCACGCAACCCGGCACGGTCGACCTCCAGATCGATACTGACGGCGATGGCCAATTCGACGGATCGGCCGACGTTAGGCTCAGCCGGACGGTCCCGCGGACGGGGACATTCTCGGTCGACTGGGACGGGAAGGACGGCGCGGGCGCGCCGACTCCAACGACCAAACCGGTGTCCATGCGCGCCACGCTGTCGCGTACCAATGAAGCTCACTTCTTGCGGATCGACGCCGAGCGCTCGATCGGAGGGATCGAGATCGAACGATTGACCGGGGGAACGACGGCACCACGAGCCGTACATTTCGACGATTCGCTGTTCGCCGACAGCTCAGCAGCTCGACACTCACGATCCACGCCGGCGGTCTCACCCCCGAGCGGCTTGGATTCGCTCGGCGGACTGCACCGGTGGGCTCCCGACGACACCGCTGCCGGCCGCAACCCCAATATGAACGACGGGTCGACCGGGTCGTGGGGCGACCTGCGCTCGATCGACGACTGGGCATTCGGAGCTGACCGCGCGAGCGCCAACCTCGTGCTCGCCGCCGACATCCCGACACCCGCACCTACTCCGGCGCCCACCACGACGGCCACACCCACTCCGACGTCGCCGCCGCCGACCACGACTCCCTCTCCAACGCCGACACCCGCATCGGCCTTGACGCCCGCCCCCACGCCCACCTCAGGCCACCCGGGAACACCCCGAACACCGCTTCGCAGCGACAGCTCATCACTCGCCAGCACCGGATCTGAGTCCGTAGCGATCGGAATCGGAGCGGCCGGAGCCGTGGCCCTCGGTGCAGCGGCCTATCTTCTGAGGCGACGCAATCGCCGGGCCTCGTCCGACGACGCGACTCCGCCGGCGCCGACCTCATAGCGGCCAACGTAACGCGCCCACGTCGGCGCCAGACGAGTGCACCTCGGCTAGGTCACGCGGGATGCGAAACCGTCGCGGGGTCGGTGGGGAGACCCCCTCGACCCCGCGACGGGCTCAGCCGGCAGGCCGAGACGGTGTCGACGCGGCCAGTGCGCGGTCGGCATCGGCTACTCTCGATGGGTGCGACTGGTTATTGCGAAATGCTCCGTGGACTACGCCGGCCGGCTCTCGGCCCACCTGCCTCTGGCAACCCGGTTGCTCATGTTGAAGAGCGACGGAAGCGTCCTCATCCACTCCGACGGCGGCAGCTACAAACCGCTCAACTGGATGAGCCCGCCGTGCACCCTCAGCGTCGCCGAACCGGAGCCCGAACAGGCCGAGGCCGGCATCACGCAGGTGTGGAAGGTGACGCACGCCAAGACAGCAGACCTGCTCGTCGTGTCCATCTACGACGTGCTGCACGACTCCGCGCACGACCTGGGCGTCGACCCCGGGTTGCAGAAAGACGGCGTCGAAGCGCACCTGCAGAAGCTGCTCGCCGAACAGATCGAGTTGCTGGGCGAGGGGCACACGCTCGTGCGCCGCGAATACATGACCGCCATCGGGCCCGTCGACATCCTGGCCCGAGACGCCGCCGGCAAGTCGGTGGCCGTCGAACTGAAGCGACGCGGCGACATCGACGGCGTCGAGCAACTCACCCGCTACCTCGAACTCATGAACCGCGACCCGCACCTCGCCCCCGTCACGGGCGTCTTCGCGGCGCAGGAGATCAAACCGCAGGCGCGCACCCTGGCCGAAGACCGAGGCATCCGCTGCCTCGTGCTCGACTACGACGCCATGCGCGGCATCGACGACGGCCACAGCCGCCTGTTCTAGCGGAACATCGGCCGAGGGCACGTCGAGCGTGCGAGCCCGGTGATCACGCTCTCACCGTTCTCCGGCGCGGCGGCGACCGTTCACCGAAGCGGGCTAGCATGGAGGACGTGACAATCGAATCCCCGGTCCTGACCCGAAACTGGACATGCATCCTGTTCGACCTCGACGGCACCATCGTCGACTCCGCACCCGGCATCACCGGACGGCTCGCCAGCACGCTCACTGAGCTCGGCTTGCCCGTGCCCAGCCAGGACGAGCTGCTGCGCTACGTGGGCCCGCCCATCCTCGACTCCTTCCGCGACTTCGCCGGTCTCGACGCCGAGCAATCGCAAGAGGCCCTCACCATCTACCGGCGCCAGGTCGCCGAAGTCGGTGCCGCCCACGACAGCGCCATCTTCCCCGGCATCAGCGGGTTGCTCACCAGCCTGAAGAACGCCGGCATCCCCCTGGCCCTCGCCACCAGCAAACCCGAATCGCAAGCCCTCGTGATCCTCGAACACTACGGACTCACCGACAAATTCGACGTCATCACCGGCGCCAGCGAAGACGAAGTGCGCAGCGCCAAAGCCGACGTCGTCGCCGAAGCCGTGCGCCGCCTCACCGACAAAGGCATCGACCTCAGCCAAACCATCATGGTCGGCGACCGACACCACGACGTCACCGGGGCCGCCGCCCACGGCATCCCCACCGTGCTCGTCGAATGGGGCTACGGCTCACCCGCCGAAGCCGACGGCGCCATCGCCGTCGTCCACTCCGTCGACGCCCTGCGCCAACTGCTGCTCGGCTGACACGCCGAAGCACTACCCCCGGCACCGGCACAAAGGGAGAATGAGCGCATGACCGCAACCGCGCCCTCGACCACCGCCCTGCTCGTCATCGACCTGCAAAACGACGTGCTGCCCGGATGCTTCGACACCAAACGCGTCCTGCGCAACACGCGCACCCTCATCGACCGGGCGCGCGCCGAAGGAACCCCGGTCGTGTTCGTGCAACACGAAGACGAAGGCATGCCCCGCGGCAGCCACGAATGGCAATTTGACCCCGCCATCGAACCGCTCGACGGCGAACCCCGCGTCTACAAGACCTACCGGGACTCCTTCGCCGACACCGAACTCACCACCATCCTCGACCAACTCGGCACCGAACGGCTCGTCATCACCGGCGCGCAAACCGACTACTGCGTCATCACCACCACGCTCAGCGCCACCGGCCGCGGCTACGACACCGTGCTCGTCAGCGACGCCCATACCACGAGCGACAGCGACTACAACGGCGTCGTCACCACCGGCGAACAGATCGTCGCCCACACCAACCAGACCATCGGGAGCCTGCGCCAACCCGGCGTCACCGTCGGCATCGCCACCCACGACGCCGTCGCCCTGCGCTAACGGCTAACATCGCCGCATGACCGAAACGATCATCACCGTCGAGGGTGTTTTCGAACACCACCACCCCGCCGAACGCGGAACCGTGAAAATGCGCGTCGGCTTTCAAGGCCCCGACCAAGCCGCCGTCGTCGCCCGCACCACCGAACTGCACGCGCGGCTGAGCGGTGACATCCGCGGCCTCCACGACGGCGCGAACGGCCCCGTCACCTGGTGGTCGACCGACCGCCTGCGCGTCTGGAACGAACGGCCCTGGAACAACGAAGGCAAACAACTGCCCCTCGTACACCACGCCACCATCGGCTTCGACGTGAAATTCAGCGACCTCGGGCGTCTCGCCAGCTGGGTCGAAGCCGTGTCACCCCTCGACGGCGTCACCGTGACGAGCATCGAATGGGCGCTCACCGTGATCACCAAGAAGCGGCTCACCGACGAAGCCCGCGAGCGGGCCGTGCGCAACGCGGTCGAAAAGGCGAACGCCTACGCATCCAGCCTCGGGTTCACCACCGTCAGGCCCACGGCCCTCGCCGAACCGGGGATGCTGGGCGACCAGACGCAGCCATCATCCGGCGTCACCGCCGCGCCCCTCATGCGCGCCGCCGCCGCCACCTCGAACGCGCCCAGCCTCGAACTGAAACCCGAAGACATCGTCGTCGCGGCGCGCGTGCACGCCCGGTTCGCTGCGTCCTGAGCTCGAGACACCGACGCGGCCGACAGCGCGGCCAAAAACGTTCGTGACAGCCAGCCAGCCATCGGACGTCAGTCCGACGCGGGCAGCAGGCCGTCGAGGGCGCGCAGGTTCTTGCGCAGCAGGATGTGCAGGCCGAGCGCGCCGAACGGGCCCGCCGCACGCATCCACCAGGCGGCCGGTTTCCACACCACGCGGATGTCGAGAAAAACCCGGCCGTCATCGTCGAGACGGACGAGGTAGCTCTCCCAGCCGCTCTGCGGGTGACCCTCGAGCGCTCCGTGGCCGAAACCGCCGATGCCGGGCTCATCGATGACGCCGAAGACGCGGCAGGCCACACGCGGTCGGAACGGGCCGAACGGGATGCCCCACACCGACTCGGCATCGTCGGTCACCGCATCCGGCACCTCGATCGCGACGAAACCCGAGCCGTAATGCACCTGCCAGTGCAGCACGAGACCGACGGCGGCCTCGAAGACGGCAGGGCCTCGCCCGATCTCGCGGCTGCGCACGGTCTCGCGGTAGCCGGTCGGCACCACACCCGCGAAGGTGGGAAACCCCGGGAAGTTGTAGGCGCGGGAAACGGCGCGGTCGTCACCGCTCACGGCATCGCCGGACTGACTGCGCGACATCGATCGCCTCCCTGCGACCATTCCACCACGCGCCACCGTCACCGGGGCGTCGGCGCGGCATCCTCGTCGAAGATCACACCGACGGGTTCGCGTTTCTCGGCCTGGAACCGGTCCTCGGTGCGGCCGTAAGCCCAGTAGCCCGAGAGCGACAGATCCGCCCGCGGCACCTCGTGGGCCGCGAACACGCGCCGCAGGCCCTTCATGGCCTCACGCTCACCGTGCGCGAAGACGCTGACACGACCGGCCGGCCAGTCGAGCGCGGCGACGGCGTCGACGAGGGCGGTCGACTCACCGGCCGGCACTCCCCCGCGCAGCAGCCAGTGCAGCTCGATGCCGTGGGGCGCCGTGAGGGGCAGGATGTCGCGATCGGTGTCGACCTCGATGAACGCGTGGCCCACAGCATCCGCGGGCATGGCCTCGAGCACGGCGCTGATGGCGGGAATGGCGGAGTCGTCGCCCGCGAGCAGGTGCCACTCGGCCGTGGCGTCGGGGTTGAACAGGCCGCCCGGTCCCGCGAAGACGAGCGTGTCACCGGGCTGGGCCGCCGCGGCCCAGGGGCCCGCGAGACCGGCGTCGCCGTGCACCACGAAGTCGATGGCCAGCTCGCGAGCCGCCTGGTCGACCCAGCGCACGGTGTAGGTGCGGGTGACCGGGCGGTCGTCGGGCGCGAGCGAGGTGCGCAGCTCGGCGAGATCGTAGGGCGGCTCGAGGCCCAGCTCGGGTTTGACGAAGACGATCTTCACGTACTTGTCGGCGAACCCGTTGTCGACGAAATCGTCGAAGTTCTCGCCACCCAGGATGACGCGCACGAGGTGCGGCGACACCCACTCGCTGCGCTGCACCTGCAGCACGCATTGCGGTTTGGGCGGGCGCGGGGAAGCAATTGTCATAGGTTCATTGTCTCGCAGAAGTTAGGGCGGCCTTACATGCGAGAAGGGGACGGGCTGGTGAGCCCGTCCCCTTCTCGGAGCCCTAGCGCAGTGCGGCCGTCAGGCCGACGCGGATGATCGAACAACACACGCATCGAACATCGCGAATGGTCGCTTGGCCGGCGGAATCCTCCAGCGTGCGCGGCCGTCCCATGGAAGCGGTCGCGGCAGCAGGTGCCGGCGCGACCGCCCCATTGCGGCTACTCCGACGCGGTGCGGCGTCGGCGACGGATGAACGTCGCCGCGGCCCCCGCGAACATGAGCGCGAACGCGGCGACGAACCACGGCCCGATCTCGCTACCCGTCGTGGACAGCGAACCCGAGGCGCCGGGCTTCGGCGTCGAGCCGGCATCGGCCGGAATGTTCGGGATGGGCACGGCCGTCGCGCTCGGCTGCGGCTCGACGGGCGGCACGGTCGGGTCCACGGGAGGCGTGGTCGGGTCGACCGGCGGCACCGGCGGCTCAGTCGGCTCGACCGGAACGGAGGGATCGAGAGCCAGGGCCGGCGCCAGGGTCGTGAGAACCTGAGCTTTCGTCTGCTGCTCGAGCGCGTAACCCATGCCGAGCACCGACGCGTCGCTCCACGAGGGACCGACGAGCTGCATCGACATCGAGTAACCGTGCGGGTTGAGGCCAACGGGCACGACCACGGTCGGCAGGCCGACGGTGGAAGTGAGGACGCCCGTGGCGCGGTCCGACGACAGCTGCGAGCTCGAGGCGTCGTTGTTGAACACGTCGCTGATGAAGCCCGGGTAGACCACCGCATCGACGCCCTGCTCAGCCATCCACGCATCGATGATGCGCTTGTAGTTGGTGCGGTAATCGATGTAGGCCTGCACGTTCTCGGGCGTCATGCGCGGCGCGGTCGAGAGCGAACGCTGGTTGTAGGGCAGAACCTTCGGCGACGCGAGCAGCGCGTTGCCGTCGGCGTAGGGGAAGCCCGTCTGCTCCTCGATGTAGAGCGCCCATCCCTCCTGCGACACGTTGCGGGCGGGGTTCGAGCCACCCGACGGCGGCGCGGGCATCTCGACGACCGTGGCACCCGCGGCGCGCAGGTCGGCGAGGTGCGCGAGGGCCGCCTCACCGGTTCCGTCGTCGGCGTAGGACGACACGAACGACGTGGGCAGGTAGCCGATGCGCTTGCCCTGCAGGGCCTGCGTGCTGAGCGCGGTCTTCCAGTCCGCGGGTTTGCGCGCGTCGGCCTGGGCCGTGAGCATGTCGAACGGGTCGGTTCCCGTCGTGGCGTTCAGCAGCACGGCGAGGTCGCTGACGGTGCGGGCGATGGGGCCTGCGTAGTCCTGACCCCACGTGAGCGGCATGACGCCGCGGGTCGAGGCCATGCCGTCGGTTCCGCGGAACGTCGTGAGGCTCGAACCCGTGGTGGGCGCGTAGAGCGAGACACCGGTCTGGGTGCCCATGGCGCCCGCGGCCATGCTGGTGGCGACGGCGACGGCCGAACCACCCGACGACCCGAAGGATGTCTTCGAGCCGTAGAGACCGTTCCACACCTGGCCCCAGCCGGACTCGCTGAAGCTGCCCGAGTTGGCGAACTCCGAGAGGTTGGTCTTGCCGATGAGCACGGCGCCGGCGGCGCGCAGCTTCTCCACCTGGAACGCGTCGCTGTCGGGCTGCCAGCCCTCGAGGGCGCGGGTTCCGCCCGTGGTGGGCTGGTCTTTGGTGTCGTAGAGGTCTTTCAGGGCGATGGGGATGCCGAGCAGGTCACCGGTCGTGCCGGCGACTCGTGCGGCATCCGCTGCCTTCGCCTGGTCGAGCGCGTCGGCGGCCACGTGCAGGAACGCGTTGAAGCCGAACTGCCCGTCGTCGTAGACGTTGATGCGGTCGAGGTAGGCCTGCACGATGGCGACGGATGTGGTGCGACCCGCCGTCATATCGGCCTGCATCTCGGTGATCGTCTTGTTGACGACGTCATAGCGCGACGTGGTGGTGGGCGTCGCGGCGGCGGGCGAGGCGGGCACGTCGAGCTTCGTCGAGGGTGCGCACGCGGCGGCGTCGAAGCCCTGGATGGTGGTGAGGTCCCAGTTGCTGACCGTGCAGATCTCGGCGGGCGTGAGGCCCGCGAAGTTCGGCGTGGTGGCGAGCGTCTGCAGCGTGGTGGTGGCCGCGGCCTGGGATGTCGCGGCATCCGGCCCGGCCGCGCCGACGTGCACGAAGCGCGCCAACGAACGGGTCTCGCCGGGCTTCACGGTGAGCGTGTTGATGAAGCCGTAGAAGTTGGCCTCGTTGCCCGAGGTGGCCATCGGGTTGGTGAACGGGCTGCGCTGCTGGTTGCCGGTGCGGTTCAGGGCACCAGCGAACGGGGCGGGGCTGCCGAGCACGACGCCGACGGGGCGCTGGGTGGCCTGCGTGTTGGCGACGAGCGCCCACGAGTCGGTCGGGGCGACCGTGGTGTCGCCGTCGGCCGTCGCCCGCACGAGACCCTGGTTGGTCGTGGTGCCGTAGCCGAGCGAACCGCCGAACGAGACATCCACCGTGACCGGCGCGGTCGTCGTGTTGGTAAAGGTGTCGAAGTAGCGCGCCGTGCTGTCGGCATTGCCCATGGTGATGTCACGCGTGATGTCGATGCCGCCGAGGTCGACCGACTGCGTGGTGTCGTAGGCGGCGCCGTCGGCCGTGGCGGTGAGCCCGAAGCCGCGCATCATCTCGCCGTTGAAGCGAGGGTTCGAGGCACCCGTCACCTTCACGAAGATGTTGCCGAAGCCGTCGACGCGCGACTGACTGACGGTGCGGATGCTTCCCGTGTCGAGTCCGGGAGGGGCGGCGTCGTGGATCTGCCACACCGCACCGTTGGCGGCCGTGGTGCTCGAGACGGCCGTGGCGCCCGTCGCGGGGATGATGACACCGGCGGCGAGGATGCCGACGGCGAGGGTGGCGCCGGAGCGGCGGAGTGTTCGTCTCGAAGAGCGGGCAGGGGATAAGGGGGTGGAACGATCGTCGTGTGACATGCGTCCTTTTTCTGCAAGGGAATGTGCCCAGAGGTGGGCATTCCCCGCAATCTACGGGCGCCGTGTATCGATCGTGTTTCAGAGAAGTCTCTGTGTTATTTCATAGGAATGCGTCATTCGGATAGGTCGCCGTGACGAATTCCGTCATCGGCGAGGCGCGGCCCGAGCGCCACATCGACCAGGCGCGCGGCCACGTCGGCGTCGGCGGGGGCGCGCGTGAGGGTGCGGAAGATCACCGCTCCGAGCAGCGCCTCCCCCATCTGCTGAAGGGGCGCATCTGGCGGCAATTGCCCGACCGCGACCGCCTTGTCGAACCGCTCGACGAGGAAGGAGCTGGTGCCGAACGTGTCGCCGAGTCGCCCGCCGACGTCGTCGCTCTCGGCGCCGGCCGCGATGAGCGACCGCATGAGCGCCGGCCCACCCTTGCTCTCGAGCAGCACGAAGATCTTGTGCAGCCACGTGACCAGATCGGTGCGGATGTCGCCCGTATCGTCTGGCGCTATCCCCTCGGGCAGCAGCAAGCCTTCGAGCAGGCAGTCGGCCACGAGCGCACCCTTCGACGTCCACCAGCGGTAGATCGTCTGCTTGCCCACACCGGCCTCGTGCGCGATGCCCTCCATGGTGAGTTGCTCGTAGCCGCGGTCGGCGAAGAGTCGCGCGGTGGCCTGCAGGATGGCCACGCGCGCCGCCTCGCTGCGGGCCCGTCCGCGCTGATGTTCCATGCCGCCATGCTAGCGTTGTCACCAATACGAGACGGTGCGTATTGCAAATTTATCGGTTCCGAAAGGCACACTCCGCATGGCTGAACTCCTCTATCGCCTGGGCAAACTCTCGGCACGGCGTGCCTGGCTCGTCATCGCCGCCTGGGCCGTGATCTTCGCGCTCGCGGTGGGTGGTTACCTGATCGGCTCGAAGGGCCTGACGTCGAGCTTCGACATCCCGGGCACCGCATCGGGCGCCGTGACCGACGAGTTGCAGGAGAAGCTGCCCGACTTCGGCGGAGCATCAGGAACCGTCGTCTTCTCGACCGAGGACGGCAGCGCGCTCACCGACGAGCAGCGCGCGGGCATCAGCGCCCTCATCGCCGACTCGGGCGACCTCGAGGATGTCTCGGATGTGATCGACCCCTTCGACACCGAGCAGCAGCGCGCCAACCAGGCCCAGCAGCTCGTCGACGGACGCCAGCAGATCACCGACGGCGCCGCGCAACTCGACGCCGGCCAGACCCAGTTGGATGCCGGGGCCGCCCAGCTCGAGGCCGCCCAGACGCAGCTCGACCAGGCCCGCGCGCAGGCCGAGGCCGCCGGTTTCCCCACCGCCCAGATCGACGCACAGCAGCAGCAGCTCGACGCCTCGAAGGCGCAGCTCGACGCACAGCAGCAGACGCTCACGGATGGCCGCTCCGAACTCGCCACCCAGACGTCGAAGCTCGAACTCGGCGCACGCCTGCTCGACCTGGCCGACGGCATCCGATTCGTCTCGGAGGACGGCTCGACCGCCCTCGTCAACGTGGCATTCACCGAACCGCGCCTCGAGCTCTCGGAGGAGGCCAAGCAGGGCGTGATCACGCACTTCGAATCCGAGCCCATCGACGGCGTCGACGTGAGCTTCTCGACCGATATCGCGCAGGGCGTTCCTCAGATTTTCGGCGTGGGCGAGGTGATCGGCCTCGTCATCGCGGCCATCGTGCTGCTCGTGCTGCTCGGCTCGGTCATCGCCGCGGGCCTGCCGCTCGTGACCGCCATCGTGGGCGTCGGCATCGGCGTTCTGGCCACGCTGTCGTTCTCGGGCGTCGTGCAGATGGCCTCGGTCACCCCCGTTCTCGGCGTCATGCTGGGGCTCGCGGTGGGCATCGACTATTCGCTGTTCATCATCAACCGCCACCGCAAGCAGCTGCTGCAGGGCGCCGAGGTGCGCGAGTCGATCGGTCTCGCCAACGGCACGGCCGGCAACGCTGTGATCTTCGCCGGGGCGACCGTCATCGTCGCGCTCCTGGCGCTCAACGTGACGGGTGTTCCGTTCCTCGGCCTCATGGGCACCGCGGGCGCCGTGTGCGTGGCCGTGGCCGTGCTCATCGCCGTGACGCTCACGCCCGCGCTGCTGGGTCTCGTCGGCGAGCGCGTGCTGGCCAAGAAGCCCCGTGCCCGCGCCGCCCAGGCGCGCACCGGTTCGGGTGCCGCCCACCACGCGCGGGTCGAGAAACCCGTCAAGCCCATGTCGACCGTGCGTGCCGTGGTCACAGTCCTCGTGAGCATCGTGGCGCTGCTCGTCGTGGCCATCCCCTCGCTGTCGATGCGCGTGGGCCTGCCCGACGGCTCCTCCGAACCCGAAGATTCCGCGTCCTACCGCGCCTACACGCTCACGCAGGACGAGTTCGGCGCCGGCACCAACAGCACGCTGCTCGTCACCGCGCAGCTGCCGTCGGGCCTCGACGACGACCAGGTGCTCGAGAAGCAGGTGCTCGTCGCCGAGGAGATCGCCGACCAGGAGGATGTCGTCTCGGTCGCACCCATCGCCGTGTCGGACGACAACGAACTCGCGGCCTTCCAGGTCATCCCGGCCGAGGGCCCCAACAGCGTGTCGACCGAACAGCTCGTGCGCGACCTGCGCCTGCTGCCCGCCATCGACGGCGACATCCAGCTGGGCGTCGCGGGCCAGGCCGCTATCAACATCGATATCTCGGAGAGTCTGGCGGCCGTGCTGCCGCTCTACCTCGCGGTGGTCGTTGGCCTGTCGCTGCTCATCATGATCCTCGTGTTCCGCTCGCTGCTGGTGCCGCTGATCGCGACCGGCGGGTTCATCCTGTCGCTCTTCGCCACCTACGGCGCGGTCGTCGCGGTGTTCCAGTGGGGATGGTTCGCCGACGTCATCGGCCTGCACAGCACGGGCCCGATCCTGAGCTTCCTTCCGGTCATCCTGGTCGGAATCCTCTTCGGACTCGCCATGGACTACCAGTTGTTCCTGGCATCCGGCATGCGCGAGGCGTATGTGCACGGGGCGCCCGCACGGCTCGCCGTCATGCAGGGCTTCCGGGCGGGTCGCGCCGTCGTCACGGCCGCGGCGCTCATCATGGTGTCGGTGTTCGGCGGGTTCATCTTCTCCGAGGCCACCATCATCCGCTCGATCGGTTTCGGCCTGGCCTTCGGCGTGCTGCTCGACGCGTTCGTGGTGCGCATGCTGCTCATGCCGGCGCTCATGCACCTGCTGGGGCGATCGGCGTGGTGGATCCCACGCTGGCTCGACCGCATCCTGCCCAACGTGGATGTCGAGGGCGCGGCGCTCGAGCGTCGCCACCACGTCTAGCGGGGGCGACGCCCGGGCACGGGCTCGGGCACGTCACGCGGCCTGCGCCCTGCGCGCCCGACCGATCAGTTGACGATCTGCACCTTGATCTGGTCGGGTCGCGTGGCGGCGGCCATGGCCTCCGCGTAGTCCTCGATACCGAAGGTCGACGTGACGAGGCCCTCGAGCTCGCCCTGCAGGTCGACCATGCGCTCGGCCGATTCGCCGTACTTCTCGGCCAGCGAATTCGAGCCGATGATGCTGAGTTCTTTGGCGAAGACCTCATACGGCAGCAGGGGCACACTGGCCGTAGGCGCCGCGACCCCCATCTGCACGAGGCGTCCCCGCGGGCCGAGCACCGAGATCGCGTTCTCGATCGCCACGGGATGCCCGCTGGCGTCGAGCGCGAGGTCGAACACGTCCCGGTCGAGCTCGTCGACCGACGCGACGGCCTGCAGCGCACCGAGCTGGGCGGCAGCCTCGCGACGCGCCGGGTTGGGCTCCACCACTCGAATGCCTGTGGCCCCCTCGGCAATGCCGAGGATGACGGCCATGAGTCCGATCGAGCCGGCTCCGAAGATCACGAGCTCCTGGTCTTTCCAGTCGGGCACCCGCTCGAGGGCGTGCAGCACGCACGCGAAAGGTTCGATGAGTGGCGCCGCGCGGTGCGTGACGCGCTCGTCGAGGGGGAACGTGATGCGCGCGGGCACGGCCACGAACTCGGCCACCGAACCATCCACGGCCACGCCGACCGGCAGGATGTTGACGCACAGGTTCGTGGCGCCGCGCCGGCACCACGTGCAGATGCCGCAGGAGATGTTGGGGTTGACGCCCACGTAGTCGCCCTCGGCGAATGTCGAGACATCCGATCCCACGGCGGTGATGTAGCCGGCGAACTCGTGTCCGGGCACGACGGGGAAGCGCCCGTGCGGGTACTCCCCCGAGGCCAGGTGCAGGTCGGTTCCGCACACACCTGTTCCCACGGGAGCGATAACGACCTCGTCGGCCGCCGGGCGGGGTACGGGTAGTTCGCGGATGTCGATTCCACCCGTTCCGTCGAGGACGGCGGCACGCATTGTTCGATCGGTCATGTTTTCACTCCACAAAGGTGTTCGATAGGTGAGGGGCGTTGCGGGCCCGCGGCGGGAACCGTCAGCCCTGGGTCTTGGCCGAACCCGTCGCCGCGGCCGGGTCGCCCACGAAGGCCTGCAGGGTTCCGCCCTCTTCGACCACGCGCTGGGCCTCGTCGGGAACCTGGAGCCAGCGCACCGAGATGCCCGCGAGCACATACAGCACGGCGAAGATGATCGTGACGCCACCGGCGCCGAGAGGCGCGAGGAAGAGTGCAACGATACCGGGGCCGACGAACGTGGCCGCACCGGCGCCGAGGTTCAACACGGCGATCGAGTTGCCCTTCTGCGCGGGGGCCATGAGCGACATGAGCACCGAAATGGGCGTGAAACCGGCGAGCGTGATGCCGAAGAACGCGGCGCAGAGGGCCGAGACCCAGTACTGGTCGCCGACGTACTGCGGCAGGAAGTAGAAGGCGAGCACGGCCACGGCCGAACCGATGCAGCCGAACCACCGCAGGGTTCGGTGCCAGCCGAGGCGGTCGCTCAACACACCGAAGAACAGGTTGGCGAAGATATTCGAGGCGCCGAGGATGAAGACGAGCTGCAGCCATCCGGAGGTGCCGAAGCCCAGGTCGACCGCGAAGATCGTCGGAAAGAAGACGAAGAGGCCGAATTGCGGCGCCGTGTTGATGACGCGCACGAGGCAGCCGAGCCCCACGCGGGGGTTGGTGAAGGCGATGGCCACGCTGTCGATGAGGCTGCGACCCGTCGTGATGTGCGGAGCCGCCTGACGGCCGCCACCCTGCGCGTTGCGCAACCCGACGAGGGCGAAAATGCCACCGAGGACGACGAGCGAGAGGGCCACCCAGAAGGTCCAATAGGGGCCGATGAACGGCACGGTGCCGCTGGCGACGAGCGAGCCGAGCGTGGGGAGACCGCCCGTGAAGGCGAAGTAGAACCATCCGACCGCGCTGCCGAGGCGGTTGGCCGGGCTGGCACCCAGCACCCACACGAGGAAACCGTAGGCGAAGAGGGGGTAGGCGACGCCGCGCAGGCCGTAGATCACGAGCATGAGCGTGAAGTTCTCGGTGGGCAGGGCCACGGCGAGGAAGAGCACCTGCAGCACGGCCCACAGCGTGAGGCCGATGATCATGACCCGGCGCGGGCCCCACACATCGGAGAGGGCGCCGGACAACCAGGAACCGAGCGTGACCATGAGGCCGTAGACCGTGATGATGACGGCGGCGTTGGTCTCGCCGCCCGCGCCGTTGTCCGCGAGGAACGGGGCGATGTAGCCCGATTCGACCCCGTCGCCGATCATGAACAGCAGCAGGCCGACGAAACCCCAGACGAGGGGTTTCGGAATTCCGATCTTTTCGATGAACCCCTGGGCCTTCGAGCCGTCGGAGTGGATACTCGTCGTCACTGACATTGATTTTCCCTCGTGTCACGCAGCGCAGCGCTGCGAATACTTGTCGCGAGCCGGGCGGGGCGCCCGTTCTCTCTCACGGTCGTGGCGGCCCGAGTGGTGCCCGGTGGGTCAGCGACCTTGCTGATCGTTCGATCTTGTACGTACAGACAGTACCACCCGGACAGGCGGCCTGACCAGTGGGTCTCGACAATACGAATCGACCGGTGTGCCGGTATCGGGTTATACGATGGCGCTCGAAGGAGTGTGGAAATGTCGCAGACCATCGAACGCACCTCACCCGTGCCCTACTACGAACAGCTCGCCGAGATCCTGCGCGCGCAGATTCTCGACGGAGCCATCCCGCCCGATGAGCGACTGCCCAGCGAATCCGAGCTCTGCCGCGAATACGGCCTGTCGCGCGCGACCGTGCGACAGACGCTGCAGAAGCTCGAGACCGACGGGTTCGCGCGCCGAGTGCCCCGCCGCGGTGTGTTCGCGAGCACGCCCGTCGAGACATCCGGGTGGACCGTGCAAGAAGGGTTCCTCGAATCCCAGATCCGGCACGGCCGCGTGGGCATCGAAACGCGCGTCATCGATGCACGCTTCACCCGCCCGCCCCGACACGTGGCCGACGCGCTGCAGGTCGGCGCCGGCGACGACGTCTTCGCCCTCGAACGCGTGCGCTCGCTCGAGGGGCGCATCGCCATGTTCAGCACGAACTGGTTCCCGGGGGCCTCGGGCCAATCGATGTCGACCGCTTCCGATGTGCTCGACGGATCGGCCTCGGTGAATGAGCGCCTGCGCGCGGCCGGTTTCGTCACGAGCGGCGCGAAACGCGTCATCCACGCCCTGCGCGCCCCCGAGCCCGTCGCCGCGCACCTGCAGGTCGGCACCGACGAGCCCGTGCTGCGCGTGCGCTCGCTGTCGTGGGATGACCGCGGCACGAAGTTCGACTACTACGAGACGTGGGTGCTCACCGACGTGATTCCGCTCGAGGTGAGCGTTTCCGCGAGCTGAGGCACACGTCACCTCAGCCGAGCATCTCGGTGCTGAAACCGCCCAGGGCGAGCGTCGCATCGGGCGCCCATCCGCGCGCGGCGGCCGCGAGCAATGCGGCACCCACGGCCGTGACCTCGGGTTCGAGGATGGGGGCCGCCCGTGTTCCGTGCACCGCCGACTTGATCTCGATCCACCCGGGCGAGCGCACCCAGCCGCCCGCCAGCCGCACCCCACCACCCGGCGCACCGACGGCATCGACCGCGTCACGGCCCGCCCGCGCGAGCGCGCCGAGCACGGCCGACGCGAGCGCCAGCGGGTCTCGTGGCGCATCGGGGGCGAACGCGGGCGTGCCGCCACCCCGTTCGCCCGGCAGGAAGATGCCCGAATCCCAGAGCGGCAGTGATTCGATGCGGCCCACGAGGACGGCGCGGATCTGATCCGCGACGGCGGCATCCTGCGACGCCCACTGCACGTTGCGCGCCAGTTCCTCGACGCGCAGCAGAGTGAAACCGCTCGAACGGATGCCCGGCCCGACGTCGACGTGGGCCCCGCGCGGCGCGGGCACGGATGCCTCAGCCACGACCACCTCGGCCGTGCCCATCGAGTCGAGCACCGCGTTCGGAATCATCTGCCGCACACCCCACCCGGCGATCGGGTGATCGTGCCCACCCGCCACGGTGATCGCATCCGGGGCGACGACGTCGGCCGCGCGCAGCGTGGCCGAATCGAGCGGCCCGGCGATCTCGCCGGTCGTCAGCACCTCGGGCAGCAGATCGGCCGAGCCGAGCGTGACCTCGACGCGCTCCGACGCCCAGCGCCGATCCGTCGAGCGCCACGCCGAGGTGCGCGCGGCGAGGGTGTCGCTGAAGAACGGGCGCCGCGTCCACCGAACGGCCGCCAGATCGGTCAGGGCGAGCCAGTGTCGGGCCGACCGAGCCGCGCGCTGTTCGCGCGCCCACGACCATCCGACGAGCGTGCGCACGGCGTCGGTCTCAGCGTCATACGAGTCGTCGTCGTGCAAGCGGTCGCGCAGCCCGTGGAAGATGTCGCGCCGACGCGGGTCGAACCAGGTGAGCGGCGGCGTCAGCACCCGCAGGTCGTCGTCGACGAGGACGCCGTCCTCCCCCACCCCGGCCACGCAGACGGCGTGGATGGAGTAGACATCGCCGCAGACCTCGATGAGCATCTCTTCGACGACCGCGAAGAGGGCCTCGGCCTTGACCGAGAGCTCGGCGTCGCGCGGGGTCGGACGGCTCGCGCGGGCGACAACGGCCCCCGAGCGGTCGAGAGCCACGACCTTGGTGTTGGTGCTGCCGAGGTCGACGCCACAGGCGACGGGAATGCGCAACGTGCGGGTCAGCTCGATACCTCCTGCGTGTGGTTGCGCTCCCGACCATCCGTGCGAGCGGGCGCTCGGCTCAGCGCCTGCAGACGACGATAGCGCCCGCACCGCATCAGGCCCGGGCGCGAGCGGGATCGATGTAGCCGAGCGCCGCCTGCGCCGCATGGTGCTGCTCAGCGATCTGCGGTTGCAGGGGCGTCTGCGGCAGCTCGGTCATCGTGACGTTCCACGACGGAAAGCCTCCGTCGAGCGCGGCCACGGCTTGCATGGCCGTGCCCTTGGTCACGTATTCATCGAACTCGGGAACCAGGAGCGGCGGAGCGACCATCTGGGCGAGCACCTTCTGCACGGCCGGGTTCTTGGAGGCACCGCCGATGAGCAGCAGGCGGTTGGTCTCGACACCGCACGCGTGCAACGCATCGAGCATGGCGACCTGACTGGCCAGCGTGCCCTCGACCACGGCGCGGGCGAAGTTGGCGCGTGTGAAGTTCGTCAGCGTCGCGCCGTGCAGCGAACCACGGGCATGCGGCAGATCGGGTGTGCGTTCACCTTCGAAATACGGCAACAGGGTCAGACCCTCCGAACCGGCGGGGGCATCGAGCGCGAGGTCTGAGAGCTCGGCATACGTGCAACCGAGCACGCCCGCGCCGAGGTGCAGATTGCGGGCGGCGTTCAGTGTCGCCACGAGCGGCAGGTGGTCTCCCGTCGCGTCGGCATAGCTGCACACGTAGCCGGCGTAGTCCTGCACCGGGTCGGCGGTGCGCGCATAGACCACGCCCGATGTGCCGAGGCTCAGCACGGCGTCACCCTCCTCGAGGCCGAGCGCGAGGGCCGCGGCCGCGTTGTCGCCACTGCCCACGCCGAGGGGGATGCCGGCGGGGATGCCCGGGATACCCTCGCCGGTGACACCCGCGCGTCCGAGTGGATCGAGCACCTCGGGCAGCACGGCGCTCCTGCCCAGCGCATGCTCGAACAGGTCGAGGGTGTACTCGCCCGTGACGCCGGACCAATACCCGGTGCCCGATGCCTCCGACCGGTCCGTCGTCAGTCGATCGATTCCGCCCGTGCCGGGGCCGAAGCCCATCAACCGCCACGTGAGCCAGTCGTGCACGATGGCGACGGCGTCGGTGCGTCGTGCGGCCTCCGGGTCGGTGTCGCGCAGCCACCGGAGCTTGGGCGCCGTGTCGGAGAGCGTGAGCGGCAAACCCGTGCGGCGGATCCACTCGTCGCGGCCGAGCTCCTCGTTGAGGGCGAGCATATGCGGGTGTGACCCGGTGTCGTTCCACAGCGGCGACGGGGCGACCGGTGTGCCCCCGGCATCCAAGAAGATGGGCGTGTGTTGCTGACCGCTGACCGAGATCGCGGCGACATCGTCGAGCCCACCCGCATGGCGCACGGCCTCGAGCAGGGCGCGCCACCACACCTCGGGGTCGACGATGCTGTCGGGCGGATGGCTCGCCTTGCCCTCGCGCACGCGCACACCCGTGGCGACGTCTCGCACCGTGACCTTGCAGGCCTGCGTCGATGAATCGATTCCTGCGACAAGCGTCATCGCTCGAGGCCCTTCAGGTCATCCCACTGGGGGCGGATGTCGGCGTCCCATTCCGCGAGTCGATCGCGACGACGGTCGTCAACCTCGATGTCGCGCGGGTCGCAGTCGAGCCACGAACTCGGGGCACCCGACGCGAGCGTCTGAGCACCGCGCGAGACGACCTCAGAGACCTGCGACACGCTCAGCGGAACTCCTAAGAGGTCGGCCTTCAACTGCAGCCACAGGGGGTTCGCGGCGGCGGGGCCGATGACCTTGACGACCTCGGCCCGCTGCCCGAAGAGGTCGAGCACGTCTCTGAACTGCAGGGCGAGCCCGAGGAAACATCCGAAGATCAGGTCAGCCGCCGTCGTATCGGTGCGGATGCCGGACACCACGCCGCGGGCCGACGCACGTTTGGTGGGCGGCGGACTGCCCCGGAACTGCGGCAGCACGAGCGGCATGGCGTCGAGGTCGATATCGCCGGCGGCATACCGTTCGGACAGCTCGGCCACGTGGCCCGACAGCTGCTGCGGGGTCAGCGACAGCAGCGATTGCAGGGTGGCGAAGGCCGAGCCGCCCGTGGGGATCGACGCGAAGAGCGTGAAATCGTCGCCCGTGCACGCGATGCCGTTGGCGAGCTTGGTGCGGGCGGTCTGCGCGTCGAGGCGGGGTGCCTCGCGCAGAAAAAGGAGTCCCTCGGTGGTGCCCGTCGAATTGAGCAGCTCGCCGGCGCGCAGGTCGGCACCGACGCCACCGACCATGTGGTCGTGACCGGCCACATGCACGCGCACGTCATCAGCGAGACCGAGGCGCGCGGCGACCGACGGGCTGAGCGGCTCGCCGACCCGGGCCGGGCGCAGCTCAGGGAAGAGCGCGACGTCGAGCCCGAGCAGGGCGGATGCCTCGGCCGACCAGGTGCCGGTCGTCAAATCGAGCGCCATGGTGCGGCTGGCGAGCGAGTACTCCGACCAGCGCACGCCCGTCAGGCGCGCGGCCACGTATTCGGCCACGTTGAGCCACTGCGCATCCGAGGCGTCGTCGGCGTGCCCGAGGGCCCAGGCGGCCTTCGACAGGCCATAGTTCGCGTTCACCGGCAGGCCCGTGATCGCGTAGATGCGCAGGCGTTCGGCGTCATCGAGAGGCGCGAGCAGATCGGCCCCACGATGGTCGTGCCACAGAATCATGGGCGAGGCCAGGCTGCCGTCCGCGCGCACGAGTCCACCCGATTCGCCCACGCCCGTGACGGCGATGCGCTGCATGCCCGCGCGGTCGGCATCTTCGAGCCCCCGGATGAATCGATCGATGTAGCCGGTCAGAGCATCCAGGTCGTAGATCTCGCCCCAGGCGTCGCGCACGGTAGGCGTCGCGTGAGTCTCCGAGGCGAGGGGGATGCTCGAGGCGTCGAACGCGCGCAGCTTGACGCTCGTCGTGCCGATGTCGATCGTGATGGTGGGCAGCATGTGCATGAGCGGGGCCGAGTCGTCAGGCGACCGACGGGTTGAGCGTGCGGATGCGGCGTTCGACCACGTCGGCGATTGCGGTCACGGCTTCGGTCGAGACGCGGATGAGCGACACCTCGTTGGGATTGGCGTTGAACGATTCGCCGAACGTGCGGATCATGGCGTTGCGCAGGTCGCTGGCCACGTTCACCTTGACCACGTTGAACTCGGCCAGGCGGCTCAGCTGCTCGGCGGGCAGACCCGAGCCTCCGTGCACGACCAGGGGGACGGCGCTCGCGTCGCGCACCTGGGCCAGGAGATCGAAATCGATGGCCGCGGTCGGCGAATACCCGTGCACATTGCCCACCGACACGGCGAGCATGTCGGGGTTCACGGCGCGCACGAAGTCCTCGACCTGGGCCGGGTTCGTGGTCGACTCGATCTCGGGACCATGGTCGTCTTCCTTGCCCCCGATGCTGCCGAGCTCGGCCTCGAGCGCGAGCGTGGCGGGAGTCAGCCCGCGGGCGATCGCCGAGATGCGCACGTTCTCGTCGTAGGGCTCCTCGGAGGCATCGATCATGATCGAGGTGAAGTCAGCGGCCAGGGCGTCTTCGACGGCCTGCAGGTTCTTGCCGTGGTCGAGGTGCAGCGCCACGGGCACATCGGTGTCTTCGAGGCGGCGGGCGACCATGTCGTAGATGTAGGCGTAGCCCGACAGCGCCACATTGGTGGGCGCGACCTGAATGAAGGTCGGCACCTTCACGCGGTCGATGGCCGCCACGATACCCATCGTCGTCTCGAGGTTCGTGGTGTTGAAGGCACCGGCGACGAGGCCGCGCTCCCCGCACTCGGTGATGACGTCGAGACCGCTGACCAAAGGCATGACATTCCTTTCGAGTTCGGACACGCGCGCCCTCGACCTGCGGCCCGGGGCGGCTGGCTCACTGGGCCGAGCCGTCGAAACGCGCTTCGTCGCGCCGAACATCCTTCGCTTCGTTGTGCGGCGCGGGGCGCGCCGACCCTCGTACTCTAGCCCGCTCAGTACGTATAGTCCAGTCTGTACGTACAAGCTGGCGCCGAGGAAACCGACCCATGACGATCCGCTCGCAGGCCGAGGCGCTACCCGCGGCATTGCCCACTACACCGACCGCTACGTCGCCCGCCGCATCGGCCGCCCCACTGACCGCTGGGGGCTGACACCGACACACGCTCGCAGCCCTCGCGACGGCGACCCCGCGCGGCCGGGCCACGCCGCGCTCACACGCCGCGCAGCGCGCCTTCGAGGCGCGGGACCGCGATGCCGAGCTCGCGGGCGGTGCGCAGGGTGTCATCGAGGACCGCTCGGGGTTCGGCCGCATTCGGGTCGGTGTGCGCCGCCAGGCTGGCCCGCGCGATCGGGAGGGCCGCACTGGCCGCGGCCGTCAGCGCGCCGATCAGCAGAGGGAAACGCGTGGGGATCGCCGCCGCGCGGTGCCGCCGGAGATCGACGCCCCGCGCGGCCAGCACGGGGAGCAATTCTCGGCTCGTGAGAAAGGCACCACGGAGCGCCCTAGGGTCACCCACCATCTTCGCCAACCCGCCGACGCGCAGAGCCTGCGAGAACATGCCGGCGTCGAGGGCGACGTGCAGCATCAACCATCCCCGCATGTCCTCTTCCTCCCTCACGCCGATGCCGGCTTGCGCGAAGACGGCTCGCGCCACCCGATGAGGTTTCGTGGCCGACGTGTTCGACGTGTTCGACGCGTTCGACGCACCCAGGATGACCGAGCCGAGCAGCGCACCCCGCAGGACGCCGTTTTCGTCGAAACCGCCGCCCGCCTGCGGGAAACCGAAGACGACCTGGTCGGCCGGGAGCGGCGCGATGGCGTCGAGGGGCTCTTGCCAGATGTTGCCGAAGACCAGCACGGGCGCAGCGCCGATTCGCGGGGCGAGAAAGGCGGCCGCCTCGCTCAGGCGATGATGCCCGACACTGAGGACGACGAGGTCGAACCCATCCCGCGGGTCGATCGACTCGCGCAGTCGCGGCGCGAAAGTGGCGCGGGTCTGACGCCCGAGGGGCGCACGGCGACCGTCGATGAGCTCCATGTGCACATCGGTTCCATAGTCGGCGACCCGCCCGGGGCGCACGTAGAACTCGACCTCATGGCCGGCCGCCTCAAACGCCCGACCGTAGATCGTCGCGATGACTCCGCGACCGAACATGAGAATTTTCATGGCTCACCCATCCGATAATGTGGAGATTGTCTCCACTCCGGACTATATGGAGACTATCTCCACTTGTCAACGCGAGGGGCCCATGATCGACGCAAAACCGCTGAGAGCCGACGCTCGCCGCAACCGGGACGCGATCATCGCGGCCGCTCGGTCGGTCTTCGAACACGACGAGCAGCTGCGATTCGACGACTTCGCGGCGCGCGCCGGCGTCGGAGTAGGAACCCTCTACCGACACTTCCCCACGCGCGAGGCATTGGCGGCCGCGGTCTACCGCGGCGAAGTGGTCGCACTGTGTGAGCAGGCCCGCGACTCCTCCGGGCCGGCCGCCGAAAGCCTCGACGCGTTCCTGCGCGCTTTCGTCGACTACGTGGTCGAGCACGCCGCCCTTGCACGCACACTCGCCACGGTTGTCGACCCCGCCACCCAAGCCGAGGGCGGGAACGAACTCGAACGCACACTCGCCGAGCTCATGGGTCGGGCCGCTGCCGACGGGGCGATTCGCGACGACGTCACCCCGGCATCCGTCATGATCGCGTTACACGGCATCGGCGGCGCCACCGACCGGCCCGAGTGGGTGGCCGAAGCGCGTGCAGTCGCCGCTCTCATCATCCGCGGGCTGAAAGTCGACTAGCGGTCAGGGTTGGTCGGCGGCCAGGGTCAATCTGCAGCTCTGTCGATCAGCGGCTCGGGTCGATCAGCCGCTCGGGTCGATCGGATGACGGGG
The DNA here is from genome assembly GCF_052783725.1 of Okibacterium fritillariae. Lineage (NCBI taxonomy): Bacteria > Bacillati > Actinomycetota > Actinomycetes > Micrococcales > Microbacteriaceae > Okibacterium > Okibacterium fritillariae. The sequence goes on along the minus strand of NZ_CP199917.1, from coordinate 425,117 downwards.
CCGCGGTCCGATCAGCCGGCCGGGATGAAGACGCAGAACGGGTGACCCGCCGGGTCGGCGAAGACGATGAGACGTTCGTCGGAGTCATCCGCGCGATCGTCGAGAACCGTGGCGCCCAGTTCGAGGGCGCGCTGCTGCACGGCCTGAAGCTCCGCATCAGAGGCCACCTCGAAATCGAGGTGCATCATCTGCGGACGCGGACCCTCGGGCCAGGTGGGCGGAGGCATGCTGGGCACCTTCTGGAAAGCGAGGCGCCGCACACCATCCCCGTCGGTCAAGACGAGAAAATTCGCGTTGGAACCTTCGGGTGCGCCGTCGGTGCGCGGTTCGTCTCCCTCGATATAAGGAAGCCCCGTGAGGTGATGGTAGAACTCGGCGAGCGCCCGCGAGTCTTCGGCGTCGAGCACGAACTGTCGCAGCCGTGGGGTCGGCGAAGGGGTGCGAGTCTCGGTCATGCCCCCATGCTGCTCCGCGCATCCACCGATGTCCAGACCCGTCAGGAGCCGGAGGAGTCCGTGAGGAGGGGCGGGCAGACGCCCTTGCGGGCCGTGAGTTCGTAGTGCCAGTTCTCGTTGGAGTAGACCTGGCAGAGGCCGAAACGGGCGCCGGATGACTTCAGCCACTCCATGGCGTCGACCGTCGCGACGTCGGCGGCTTGGCCCGCGAGGTGCTTCGACGTCGTGCCCGGCATGACCCAGCGCGACGCCTCCTGCACGCTGCCGTATTTATGGACCGCCTGCTGGAACAGGTAGCGCTGGTAACGCTCGCTGCGCCATCCCGCCGTGAGCGTGATCCCGATGCCGCCGTCGGCGCGGGCGGCAGAGGCGGCGCGGCGCAGGGCGTCGAGGAGGGCGGGGTCGAGGTTGGTGACGGCGGGCACATCGTCACTCAGCCCGAAACGCTCGCCGTAGACCGGGTAGCCGTCGTCGGCCGTGAGCTCGGACGAGTCGATGTCACCCTCCGTCGATCCGTTATCGGCCGACCCGCCGGACGAGTCGTCACCCCAGGTGCCGTCGCCCGAACCATCCCCCTCGCCCGGCGCCGCGGCAGAGTCGCCGCCCCGAAGACCGTCGACGAGCGTGTGCCCGGGGTTATCGAGCGTGTTGCGGGCCGCCCCGCAGCCCGTGGCCGACACGAGCACGAGCGCGGCGAGGAGCAGGGCGCCGGCGGCACGACGGGGCGAATGCGACGGCGAAGGCAGCGGTGAAAGCGACGGCGAAGACAGGGTGTTCTTGTTCATACCCTCAGCTTTTCGCGGCAGCCGGAGGCGGGGAACGGCGGGCGGTACCGCGTCGGATCATCCCATCGACGCGTTCCGGCGGTACGTCAGACCCGGTCTTCGGTCAGCCGGTGGTCGTGCGCGAAGACGACGAGCTGCACGCGGTCGCGCAGCTGAAGCTTGCTCAGGATGCTGGAGACGTGACCCTTGACCGTCGACTCGCTGATGAACTGCCGCTCGGCCACCTCGGCGTTGGTGGCACCCTGCGCGACGGCGAAGAAGACGGCCCGCTCGCGCACGCTCAGCTGGCGGAAGATCTCGGGCGCCGGCGTGGGGGCGGCGCGCTGCACATCGGCCGAGAACAGCTGCGATAGCTCGTCGGGCGCCAGCACGGTGTTGCCCGCGTGCACGGTGCGGATGGCCTCGGCCAGGAAGCTCGGCGTCGCATCCTTGAGCAGGAATCCGCTCGCGCCCAGCCGGATCGCGGTCGCGGCGGCGCGGTCGAGTGCGAAGGTCGTGAGCATGATGACGCGGGGTTTGCGCGAGATGGCTCCGCTCGCAGATGAGCCCACCTCACCATCCGGGCGTGCGCCAGGGGCGCTTGCGCTGGCATCCGCAGTCGCTCCATTGGCCCCGGCCCCGAAGATCGCGCGCACCGTCTCGACACCGTCGAGCACAGGCATCCGGATGTCGAGCAGCACCACATCGGGCCCGAGCTCGTCGATCAGGCGTAACGCCTCACGCCCGTTCGCCGCCTCGCCCACGACCACGAAATCGGGCTGCGCCTCGAGCGCCACGCGCACGCCGCCGCGGAACAGCTCCTGATCGTCGACCAGCAGGATGCGGATCGGCCCGGCGTCACTCATGAGGGACCGCCCCCGCCGACGACGCCGGAGAAGCGGGCGACCTAGTCACAGTCGCCGCCGCGGGTGCCGACTCCAAAGCTGACCCGGGTGCCAGCTCAGCCGCAGACGCAGACGCCGGTGCCGGGATGCGCGCCCGAGCGGTGTAGACGCCGTCAACGGCCTCGGCCTCCAACATGCCGCCCATCCCTTCGACGCGTGCGCGCATTCCACGGACTCCCGACCCCGAGCCGGGGTTGCGGGTGAGTCCCACTCGATTCTCTACCTCGATGACGACGTCCTGCGCGCGCCAGGTCTCGCGAAAAGCCACGGGCTCACGCGCATCCCCGTGTCGGATGGCGTTCGTCAACATCTCCTGCGCCACGCGGCGAATGGCAAGCCGCAGCCCCGCGTCGTGCAGGCGCGGTTCGCCCCGGACGACGCGCTCGATGGCGACGCCCGATTCGCGAACCTGCTCGATCAGGGCATCCAGGTCGATGGTCTCGTCGTCGATGCCCGCCGCCGGGTCGCCGTTCAGCACCTGCCGCACCTCGAGCAGCGAACGCCTGGCCGTGGCCGCGATGGTCGCCGATACTTGCCGCAGCCGAGCCTCGTCGTGGATGAATTCGGTCGAGTCGGCCTGCGCGATGATCACGGCCAGCGAATGGCCCACCACATCGTGCACGTCGCGCGCCATCGTGGCCCGCAACCGCTCGAATTCGGCGCTGTCGAGCGCCTTCACCATCTCGGTCTCGGCCTCGACGCGTCGGCCGGCCTCGATGCGCTGCGAGCGCAGGGCCCGCACGGCGAAACCCAACAGCCAGGCGGATGCGAGCACGACGACGGGTGCGACCGACGCGGCGATCTGCCCCTCGGTCGAGCCGTAGGCCATCTGGGCGTAGCGCGTTCCCGTCTGCGTCAGATATGAGGAGGCCATGACGCCGCCCGCGATGGCCGAGACGGCTGCGGCGCCCAACTCCCAGCGGGTTCCGCGGCGGGCACACGCGTAGAGCACGAGGAGGAGGGCCAGGTCGGCGAAACCGGGGCGCTCGCTCAGGACGAGCTGGGCGATGGCGAGCAGCCACACGAGCGCGAGGCTGGCGAGGGGCGAGACGTTGCGGCATCCGATCGCCACGAAAGCGAGCAGGGCGGTGAGGATGCCGGCGGCGTTGACCTCGAGCGGCGGGAACACGGCCAGCAACGCGACGACGAGGCCGGTGGCGACATCGGCGAGGATGAGCCGGCGGCGGTCGCGCAGGAGGTCGATCATGCGGCGCACCGCGGCGGGTGGCCGGGTCGGGTCGCCTCGAACGTGTTCACACGGTTGACCCTATGCACTCGACGCGGCGTCGGCAAAGCCGGGGATGGAAGCGCGAACACGGAAGACGACTGGCGCGGTCCGGCACGGCGCTGCCTGCCCGGACGGTCGCCGTCGCGGCGGTGCCGATGCGCGCTCGATTGCGCATTATGCTTCGCCTATGCCCGCCGATGCGCACCCCTCACGCGATGGCGTGTACCTGCTGCGGGTGTTCGCGCGTCGGGCCGCGTTCCGGTGGCGTTTTCTCGGCACCGTCACGGCCGTGCTCGTGCTTGTCGCGACCCTCTTGAGCGCGCTGGCCGTGCTGGCCGCCTCGTCGGATGCCGGGGCTCTGCGCGGTGGGCTCACCGACACCGACCCCGCCGCCACGTCGCTTACGGTGGATCTGCTGCGACCGAGCGGTTCGCTCACCGAGCTCGACGCGACGCTCGCGGACACGGCCGCGGATGTGTTGGGCCCCGACATCCCGACCGAGCGGTTCACGCTCACCGAATCGGCGCTGCGACCGGTCACGCGCACGGGCTCCCCGCTCGTCGCCGAGACCGCGGTGTATGCCTCGGTCGGCGAGCTCACCGACGCCGAGAGCCGAACGAGCCTCGTCGACGGCGCGTGGGCGAGCGACGATCGATCGGTCGTGGCACCCGAGGCCGCGCGCACGGTCGTCGGACTCGCAATCGGCGACGAGCTCGTCGTGCAGACCACGCGGGGCGATGTGGCACTGCGCATCAGCGGCTTCTACCGCCTCGCCGAGGCCAGCGCCCAGGCCCCCGCCGAGCAGTGGGCCATCGATCCGTTGCAGGGCGGCGGCGCACACATCGGCTTCGCGAAACCCGGCCAGCGCAGCTACGAACCCGTGGTCGCGATCGGGCCGCTGCTCGCCGCCCCGGGCACGCTCGAGGCGCGCGACGTCTCGGCCGCGTTTGCCGAAACGATCTTCCGCCCCGACTTCACGGCCGTCGACGAGTCGGCGCTGTCGCCGCTGCGCGAGCGACTGGTCGACGCCGACGTCTCCTTCTCGTCGGCCGTCGGCCGGCAGGCCACGACCGTCGCGCTCACGACCGAACTCCCCCAGACCCTCGACGCGGTCGGCGGCGGCATCCTGGTCACCCGCACGGTCGTCGCCGTCTCGGGCGTGCTCCTCGCCCTCCTCGCGGTCACGGCTCTCGTGCAGGTGGCGCGGCTCATGACCGAGAGCGGCATCGTCGACCGGCGCCTCATGCGTTCGCGCGGCGCGTCCCCCGCCCAGGTGGGTGCGCTCGTGGGCCTCGAGGCGGTCAGCGTCGCGATCGTCACGGCCCTCGTGGCACCGGGACTCGGCGCGCTCGTCTATCAGGCCATGGCTGCCGTTCCCGCCATGAGGGCCGCCCGGATGCCGGCTACCGCCTCGATCCCGCTCGCGGCCTGGCTCGTGGCGGCCGGCGTCGCGGTCGTCTTCGTCGCGATCGTGTCGGCTCCCCTCCTCGTGCGTCGCGGGGCCGAGGCCGAGTTCGACGCCGAGCAGGACTCGGCCGCGCGGGCCGGGCGCCTCGCGCCGCTCATGCGTTCGGGGCTCGACCTCGCCGTGATCGCCGTGGCGGTCGTCGCGGCCCTGCAACTGTTCCGCCTGCAGGGCACCGTGCGCGAGGGGACCCTGGGCGTCGACCCCATCGCGGCGGTGGCCCCCGCGATCGTGCTACTCGGGGCCGTGCTCCTGTGCCTGCGACTCATGCCCCTCGTCTCCGCGGCGGCCGAGCGACGTTCGCGGCGCGCCCGGGGTGCCGCCTCCGCGCTGGCGTCGTGGGAACTCGCGCGACGAGCACGTTCGTCGATCGCGGCCGTGCTCCTCGTGGCCGTGACCCTGGCGGTCGGAATCTTCAGCGTCTCATTCCTCGACACGTGGCGGCAGTCGCAGGCCGATCAGGCGGCGTTCGCGGTGGGCCCACCCGTGCGCCTGGTGGCCGACGGCCGGGCCCCGAGTGAGCAGGCCGAGGCGCTCGCGGTCGGCGCGACATCCGGCACCTCACCCTCGGCTGCCCTGCGACGAGATGCGGTCGCCTCGTGGAACGACGCCGCACCCTCCGGTTCGCGCGTGCACGTGTTGGGGCTCGACGAGTCCGCGCGGCAGCTGATCGACGCGGGCCGCCTCGGAGAGGAGGGTGGCACCGAGATCGCCAGCGCGCTCGCCCCGCGCGACGACGCGGACGATTCCGGCGAAGCCCTCGACGGGATCGCTATCGACGACGATGTGACCTGGATGGGCGTGACCGTGACGGCTCTTCCGACCACGGCCGACCCCGCCGATACTCCGACCGGCGTGCGGGCGACGGTGTCGGCCATCACGGTCGATGCGGCCGGCATTGTGACCGTGGATGCACTCGGCACGGCCGATCTCGACGGGCAACCGCACGCGCTGCTCGGCCCCCTCTCGCAGCCCTCGGCGGAGCGCACGCTCGTCGGGCTGCAACTGCGCTTCGAGGGCGAGCCCGCCACACGTTCCCTGCGCGGGTCGCGGCTGCCGGTGAGCATGATTCTCTCGGATGCCGGCGCGCGCTCGTCTCGAGAGGCGGCACCCGTGGCTCTCGACATCGCGCCCCTGATCGGGTGGGCGGGAGTGACGTCGGATTACCAGGCGGAAGTGCCGACGGTCGTCTCGGCGCCTGCGCCGTCGCCGTCGCCCGCGCCGGCCCTCGCCGTGAGCGTCGACCTGCCGCAGGACCTCGCGGGCACCGGTGCCGTCGCGTCGCTGGTGGCGTGGGAGCCCGTGACCGCGTTGCCCGTGGTCGTGCCGACGGATCAGGCCACGCGGCTGGGTCTCGGGCTCGCGGCCCCCTTCGTGCTCACCCTGGGCGACGCGGCCATCCCCTCGGCCGTCGCCGGCATGGCCCCGGCCGTGCCGGGGGCGGTCGAGGCCCGCACCCTCGTCGGCGGGACGGCGGGGTTGGCGGCCACCAGTTCGGACGGATCGGCCGCGGGCGGTGTGTACCTCGTGGCCGATAGCGAATCGCTCGCGCGAGCGCTCGCTCAGTATGGGGCGGCGGGGACGCTGCTCGACGAGTGGTGGGTCGACGTGCCCGCGGGGTCGGGCGAGGCCTACGTCGTGCGCCAGGAGCAGGCCGCCAACTCCGCCGTCAGCATCAGCATCGACGGCGTCACCCGTTCGCTGCAGGAGGGCCCGCTGCGCATCGGCACGCAGGCCGCCCTGTGGCTCACCATCATCACGAGCGCCGTGCTGCTCGCGATCGGGTTCGGCATGCACAGCGCGGGTTCGCTGCGCCGGCGACGACTCGAGTTCGCGCAACTGCGCGCCGTGGGATTCGGGCGCCGCGGCATCCTCTCGACGGTGTCGATCGAGGCGGGTGTGCTCAGCGCGATCGGCATCCTCTTCGGCGTCGTGAGCGGTGTGGTGCTGGCCCAGCTACTCGGGCCGCTCGTCTCGGTGTCCCCCACGGGCGCGCCGCCCGTGCCCGCGGTGCGCGTGGTGCTGCCCGCGGCGCCGATCGCCCTGCTGATCGTCGAGCTCCTCGTCGTGGTCGGCGCGGTCGTCGTGGCGGTCTGGGCCACGCAGCGTCTGGTCGAACCGGCCCGGCTGCTGCGGGAAGGGGCGCCCGAATGAGCGTCGTCCTGATTCTGCGGCGCGCCCGGCGCGACCTCGGATTGCTCGGTTTGACCGCCCTCATCGCGGCGGTCACGGTGTTCCTGGCCTGCGCGGCCCCGCGGCTCGTGCACGACACCGTCGACCGCGGTGCCCGAGAAGCCGTTGCCACGGCGGGGCGCAGCACCGACCTCGTGCTGGGCAGCAACCTCATCGCCGATCTGCCGGGCACGGGTTCCACCCCGGTCACCGCGCAGCAGGTCATCGATCTCGCCCCGCTGATCCCCGAGCGGCTGCCCCCGGCCCTGCGCGGCGTGGCACAGTCGGCCCTTCCCTTCGCGGTGACGCAAGCGGTGGATGTGGTCGGAGCCCCCGTCGAGGTGGGCATGCGCTTCGCCGCCCTCACGCCGGATGGCCGCGGACATCTCGTCGTCGAGCGCGGCGAGCTGCCCGGTGCCACCGCCGGCGCATCGGACGATGCGCCCATCAGGGTCGCCCTGTCCGCCGTCGCCGCGCGCCGTATCGGCGCCGACGTGGGCTCGGTGCTGCGTCTCGAGACGGCGACGGATGCGTTCGACATCCGGGTCTCGGCCCTCGTGGCACCGGACGCGGGCCAGACCCCTGCCGACCAGCGGGCGTCGTGGATCGACATCCCGAACCTGTGGCCCGACGAGACCGACGGCGAACCCGTGGTCGGAACGGGCCGCCCGAGAACCGAGCAGGTGTCGGTTCTCATCGACCCGGAGGCCATGACGCGCGTCACGGCGGCCCTGGTCGACCCCGTGCCGGCCGGCATTCGCGTGACGCTCGACCCCGACGGGTTCACGGCGGACCTCGTGACACGCGTTGCGCAGGACATCGATGCGCTGAAGGGCACGGCAGCCGATCTCACCCCCGGCGAGCCGATCACCCTGCTCGCGCAGTCGAGCTTCGAGGCGGCGCTGGCCGACTATCCGCCGGCCGCCTCGGCGGCAACGGCCCAGATGACGATCGCCATCGCGGGCATGCTCGTCGCCGCCATCACCGTGCTGTTGCTCGCCAGCGCGCTGCTCACGGCGCGCCGCGCGGCCGGCCTCACACTCGAACGCGCACGCGGCACGTCGCTCGTGGGCATCGGATGTCGCGCGGGCGTCGAGGCGGTCGTGACGACGGCCCTCGCCACCGTCGTCGGCGTCGGTGGTGCCGGCCTCGTCTTCCCCGGCCCGGGCACGCTGTGGTGGGTGGTCGCCCTCGTGGGCCTCGTCGCCATTGCCGTGCCCGTCGTGCAGGCCGTCCGGGTGGCGCGCGCCGCCTGGCCCACGAGCCGGCGGGTGGCGAATCCCAGCGAACGACGACGGGCCGCTCGGATGCAGGGGCGCCGACGTCTCGTGCTCGAAGCCCTGCTCGGTGCCGTGACGCTCGCGGCCGTGGTGGCCGTCGTGCAGCGCGGCGCGCTTCCTGCAGGCCCGACGGGCGGCGGACCGGGTTCGGCATTCGCGCCCGGCGCCCTCGGCGTCGACCCGCTCGTCGCCATCGCCCCCGCCCTCATCGCGGCGAGCGTGGCCGTTGCGGCGGCCCGACTGCTGCCCCTCGCGCTCCGCCCGGCACTTCGACCCGCTCGCCGTTCCCGGGGAATCGCCGGCCTGCTGATCGCGGCCCAGCTCGACCGCACGCCCACCATCCTGCCCGTCTTCGCCGCCACGTTGGCCGTCGGCATCCTGTTCGCGGGCGGCAGTTTCGCTGCGACGGTCGACAGCGGTCAGGAGAACGCCTCCTGGTTGGCCGTCGGGGGCGATGCGCGCGCCGACGGTTCGTTCACGCCCGACGACGTCACGCGGGTGCAGGGGTCGCCGGATGTCACGGCCGCGGGCGCCCGCCTGGTGTTGCGCGGCGTCGACGCGACGGGTGACCGCGGCAGCACGCTCGTGAGCGTGACGGGCGTGACCGCCGGTTCGGAACGCCTGATCGGTGGGCGGCCCGACGATCCCGACTATCGGGCGACGGCGACGGACATCCGCTCACTGAGGGGTGAGGATTCGTATAGCGAGGTCGAGGCGCCCGTGCGCGCGCTGGCCGACGCCGCCCTGATCGAGCGCTACGGCGAGACCGGTTTGAGCGTGGACATCAACGACCGCATGGTCGAGCTCGATCTGGTCGGCCCACTCGACGTGCCCCTCGCCGGGCAGACGGATGAGGTGGGCTCACGTCTGCTCGTCGACCTCGACGCCCTCTCGAATGCCGTCGGCACCCCCCTGCCGGCCACCACGATCGTCGTCGACGGCGCGGGGGCGGCCAGCGCCGTGGCGAGCCTCGGCCCGGACGCCGAGGTCGAGACGCGGGCCGGCTGGCTGGCCGAGCGGCGCGGTTCGGCGTTGATCGCGGGAACCACGCACACCATGCAGCTGGCCGCGGGGGCCGCCTTCGTGCTGGCGATGCTCGCCGTTGCGGCGGCCGTGCTGGGGCAAGCGCGCGGCCGCGTGCGCGACGTCGCCCTGATGCGCACGCTCGGGGCCGAGCGCGGCGCGGGCTGGTGGCTCGCGCTCGCGCAGACCCTGCCCGTGGCCCTCGCGGCGTTCCTCGGCGGGGTCGGCGCGGGTGCGCTCATCCTGTATCTGGTCGGGCCGTCGCTCGGGTTGGACATTCTGACGGGCCGCGAGGAGACCGCGATGGTGCTCGATCAGGCGACGCTCGCCGTGGCCGCTGCCGGAATCATCCTCACCCTCGCCGCGGCCATCCTGGGCGAGCGCGTGGCCGCCAACCGCCGCGCCTTGCCGACCGTTCTTCGAGTAGGAGAGAGCTCATGACCGAACCTGTGATCACGCCGGCCGCGAGGGCTCCGGGAGCCGCGGCCTACGGTGCCGACGCCGTCATCGTGTGCGACAACATCGTGCGCATCTTCCAGACCGGGTCGATCGAGGTGCAGGCGTTGCAGGGGCTCGACCTCGTCGTGCAGCCCGGCGAGATGGTCGCCATCGTGGGCGCGTCGGGGTCGGGCAAGTCGACGCTGCTTGGCATTCTGTCGGGGCTCGACCTGCCGACGGCCGGGCGCGCGACCGTTGCGGGACACGACCTGCTCACGCTCAGCGCGCGACAGCGGGTGCACTATCGCCGCGAGGTGGTGGGATTCATCTGGCAGCAGACATCCAAGAATCTGCTGCCCTACCTGACGGCCGCCGAAAACATCGGCTTGGCGCTCAGCTTCGCCGGGGCCTCTCGCGCGCGTCGCCGCGAACGCACGGCGCAGGTGCTCGACGCCCTGGGCATCGCCGAGCTGGCGGCGCGACGCCCGCACGAGATGTCGGGTGGGCAGCAGCAGCGCGTCGCGATCGGGGTGGCGCTGGCCAACGAGCCCGCCGTGCTGCTCGCCGACGAGCCGACGGGTGAGCTCGATTCGGCCACGAGCGACGATGTCTTCGATGCGCTGCGCACGGCCAACCGGGTGCTGGGCACGACGGTCGTCATCGTCACGCACGACGCCTCGGTGTCCGGGCGGGTGCAGCGCACGATCGCGATTCGGGATGGCCGCACCTCGACCGAGGTGGTGCGCCGCACGGTCGTCGACGACGCGGGTGCCGAGACGGTGCACGCCGAGGAGTTCGCGCTGCTCGACCGGGCCGGGCGCATGCAGGTTCCCGCGGCGTATCGGGAGCGGCTCGGGCTGCGGGATCGGGTGCGGCTCGAGCTCGAAAGCGACCACGTGGGGGTGTTCGCCGACCGCGCTGCCGAGCCAGTCGAGACCCCGGCGACCGACGCCGACGACCCCTCCCTCTCCCCGTTCCGGCGTCCCCGGCGCGCCCGCACCGACCCCACCGACCCCACCGACTCCACCGACTCCACCGACTCCACCGACTCCGAGGAGACCGGACGATGACCGACGCCATGATCCAGGTCGAGAACCTGACGCGCACGTATCCGTCGGGCACAGGCACGGTCGATGCGCTCTCGGACGTGACGTTCAGCATCCAACCGGGTCGCATCGCCGCGCTGGTCGGCCGCTCGGGTGCCGGCAAGACCACGCTGCTCAACTGCATCGGCGGTCTCGACACGACCACATCGGGCCGCGTGATCGTCGACGGCACGGATGTCGCCACCCTCGACGATCGCGCCCGCACGGCCCTGCGCCGCGACAAGATCGCGTTCGTGTTCCAGACGTTCGGCCTGCTGCCCCTGCTCACCGCGGCCGAGAACGTGAGCCTGCCTCTTCGACTGCGACGGCTCGATCCGGCCGAGCGCGAGGAGCGGGTGGCGCACTACCTCGACCTCGTGGGGCTCGGCGCGCAGGCCCAGCAGCGGCCCGGCGAACTCTCGGGCGGGCAGCAACAGCGCGTGGCCATCGCGCGGGCGCTCGCGGGGCGGCCGCGCCTGCTCATCGCGGATGAGCCGACGGGGCAGCTCGACGCCGACACGGGTGCCGGCGTGCTCACGTTGTTGCGCGATGTCGTGCGCGCCGAGGGGACGACCGCGATCATCTCGACGCACGACCCGAAGATCGAGGCCGTCGCCGATCAGGTCATCCGGCTCGCCGACGGGCGCGTGCAGCCTGACGAGGTGCGCCGCGGGCGCCACGCGAACCCGAGCGACCCTCACTGAGGGTGCATCACGCTCCGCGCCCGCACCCAGTCGGCGATGTGATCGATAGCCGGGCGGAACGCCGGGTCGAGGGGCCGGTTCAGAAAGGCGTGGGCCGTCCCCGGCATCACACGGTAGTCGGTCTCGACACCGGCGGCCACGAGCTCGCGCCCGAACTGCCCGCCCGATGCCCGCATGGTGTCGCGGTCGGCATCCACCACGAGTGATGGCGGAAAACCACTCAGGTCGTGCCCGCCCGCGAACGCCGTCGGCTCGACGAGCAGCGCAGGGTCGCCGACATAGGTGCGGTTCAGGACGTCGAGCAGCGCGGCCGCGTGCGTGAAGCGCCGGTGACGCCGCGATCGCGGTCGATCCGCGCCCGGCACCCGGGGCAGCCGTGCGTGAAAGAACCCGTAGGTGAAGAACGTGCCGAGGAGCGGCGCGTCACCGTCGGCGGCGAGCCGCATGACGGCACCGGCTGAGAGGCAGGCGCCCGCGCTCGCGCCGCCCAGGATGACGCCCTCGGGATGCTGCTCGTGGAGGTGGCGCACCACCGCGACGACGTCGTCGAGCGGCACGGGGAATCGGTTGCGCGCCCGCGCCCGACGGTCGTGGGCGTCGGCGTCATGGGCGGTGCGGCTGAGCGAGGGGCGAACGAGGCGATAGCCCACAGCCGTCGTCGCGATGCCCTCGGCGGCGAGCGCCCGCGCAACCTGGTCCGATTCGGGCAGATCCAGGCTGCCCCGGATGAATCCGCCACCGTGCACCCAGACCACGTGCGCGGTCGGCCTCGGATGTGCCGGGTCGATGTACTGCCGAATCGGAACGCCGCCGTGCGGCCCCGGCACGACACTGTCGGTGACCTCGATGCTCTGTTCCCCCATCCGCTCAGCCTATGTCGGCCGGGCCCACGACCCCGGCTACCCTTAACAGAATGCAGAAGAACGCGGGATGCCGGTGGGTCGAGGTTCACGACGACGAGACCGGGTCCCCCTTCCCCGTGTTGGTGATGTATCCGACCGACTCGCCCGAGCTGCCGACGACGCTCGGCCCCTACACCGAGAGCGTCGCGCTCGACGCCGCGATCGCCCCTCCCGCCGACGGGTCGCGCTATCCGCTCGTCGTGCTGTCACACGGCAACGGCGGCTCGCCCCTGCTCTACCGTGACCTCGCGGCGGCGCTGGCTCGCGCCGGTTTCGTCGTCGCCGCACCCACGCATCCGGGCAACAGCATCGGCGACAACGCCTCCTACGGGCGGGTGGCGAACCTGGTCGACCGGCCGCGGCATGTGGTTGAGGTCATCCAATTCATGCTGGATGACCCTCGTTTCGCGTCGGTGGTGAGGCCCACGGATGTCGGCCTCATCGGGCATTCGATGGGTGGTTACTCGGTGCTCGCGGCCGCGGGCGCGGTGCCGACGGCTTTCGCGCGCGAGACCGAGTCGGGCGAACCCGAGAGGCTGCACCCGCGCACGAGTCGCCGCGTCGGTGCGCTGGTGTTGCTCGCGCCGGCGACGCCGTGGTTCCAGGAGGAAACGGCGCTGCGCAACGTGGAGGTGCCGATTCTGCTGATGTCGGCCGAGCACGACAAGCACACCCCCGCGTGGCAGGGCGATATCGTGCTCGACGGTGTGCCCGACCGGGCGCGCGTGCGGCACGAGGTCGTCGAGAACGGCGGGCACTTCTCGCCCCTCACGCCGTTCCCCGAGGTGATGCAGAACGCGAGTTTCCCGCCCTCTCAGGACCCGTCAGGCTTCGACCGCGAGGCTTTCCACGCCCGCATGAACGCCGACGTCGTCGCGTTCTTGACCGACGCCATCGGCTAGTTCGCACTGCGCGGGCTCCGGCTCGACCGTGCCCCGGAGCGCCAGGTCCGACGCCCGGTGCACCAGTGCCGCGGCACCAATCAACGGCCCGTCTCCCGCGAGACCCGTCGGGCGGATCGTGACGGCGGAGGCGTAGGGGAACAGCGCGCTCTCTTCCGCCGCCGCCCGCACCAAGTCGACATAGTCGGGCGCCACATTCGCAAACCCGCCACCGATGGCGACCGCCTCGAGATCGAGCAAGGTCGTCACGTTGCTGATCGCCAACCCGACAGCTTCGGCCGACCGCCGCACGGCGGCTCTCGCGACGGGGTCGCCGTCGGCGTACGACGCGGCCAGCTGCTCGCCCGTCTGCCCGAGCCATCCTCGGCTCTGAGCCCAGGCCACCGTGCGAGGCCCGGCCGCGATGCCCTCGAGGGTTCCCGAGTCGCTCGGGCCGCCGGCATCCGCGGGTCGCAGGCGCAGCTGGCCGATGTGGCCCGCATTGCCCGACGCACCCGAAACCATGGCGCCATCGAGGATGATGCCGCCGCCGACGCCAGTGGACACGACGATCGCCATCGAATGGCGGGCACCGCGGTTGGCGCCCCGCCACCGTTCCGCCAGCGCGATACAGGTGCCGTCGAGACGCAGGATCACCGGCATGTCTAGGGCTTCGGTGTGCCGCTCCGCCCGAACCGCTGCGGTGATCACATCGACGACCGGGAACCGGTCCAAGGCCGGCAGGTTCTTGGGTGAAACGGTACCCCGCGCCAGGTCGACAGGGCCGGCGGATCCGATGCCGACACCGACGATTCGGGCGCCGCGCGGCGCGGTCCGCAGCACGTCGGCCACCACCCCGACGATGTTGCGTGTCAGCCCGGCGGCATTACCGACTCCACCCGTGGCGGCCCGCGCGGTGCTGCCCGGCACGAGGAAGCCGTGGTCGTCGACCAATGCCGCAGCCACCTTCGTGCCACCGATGTCGACGGCGAGCGCGAGAGGACTGCCGTGGTGCGAGGGATGAGTCCCGACCATGTGTCAGCCCGTCCGGCCCCGGCGTCGTCGAGAGGCGGCGATAACGAGGCCCGCTCCGAGAAGGGCTAGTGCGAGGACCCCCAACACTCCCCCGTCCGCACCGGAGTTCGCGAGCCGCGCGTCAAGACCCTTGCCAGCGTTGGGCGCTGCGCCTTCGGCCCCGGCAGCGTCGGGATCGATGAGGACAGGCGACTCCGTCGACGGAGGAAGCGTCGGCGAGGGAGACGGAGTGGGCTCGGTCACGGGTGGCACCACGGCCGCCGGTGCGACCAGTCGCACATCGTCCACCGAGAGGGTCCCCGCGCCCGACCCGCCGAGGTAGAACGAGAACTCGGTCACCTGGGTCGGATCGAGCACACCCTCACCGGCCCAACTCGGCGGCGCGAAGTCGTCGAAGGGGATCTCGATCTCGGTCCAGTCGGCGCCTGGCATGGCAACCGTCGCCTCCCAGAACGCGCCACCGGCCACGAATTGCACGCTCAGGTCTTGGTCGGGACTGCCTCCGCGCGCCGTGAAGGCTATCGAGTCGTATCCCCACCAATCGTCGGGCGCCGCGAGTTTGTGCGTGACGCCGGCATAGCCGGGGCCCGCGAGGTCGTAGGCGAAGTCCGCGGTCTGCCCGTCCGGGCTGGAGCCGTCACCCTCGGGAGCTTCTGCCAGCGCACCGGCGATGGCACCGCCACCCGTGTTGCGCACGTAGGCCGCGTTCACCGACGCGGCGTCGGCATAGGACTCGAAGTCCTCGATGACGCGATCGGTTTCGGGCAGTGGCGCCGCCTCGAACGTCGCTGATCGAGGGTCGGAGACCGTCTCGCCCGTGCCGTTCACGGCCACGACCGTCCACACATACGTGGTTCCGGGCGCGAGTTCCACGGCGGGATCGAGCGTCGTGCCCCGCAAACCGGTCAGGGCGACGAGCGGTTCCTCGGCACCCTCGGCGCGCAAGGTGAAGCGGTAGTACGCCGCATCGGGGGCCTCCGTCCAGACGAAGCGCGGGGTCGCACGCACACCCTCGGCGCCGTCGGCGGGCGCACTCAACGCGAAGGCTCCCGGCGCCGACGTCGGCACCGCGGCGGCCGAGGACAGCGTGACGGATGCGAGAGCCACTCCGGGCATCAGCGCGACGCGAACGGCGGATGCATCCTCGAACACTCCGGTGTCCACAACGTCTCCCACGCTCGCACCCTCGACGCGTTGCCAACCCGCGTCACCGCGGCGAACCTCGATCGAGATGCTGCCGGCAGGGGCGGCTCCGGCCGCGGAACGTACCTGCACGCGGTTGATCCGCTCTCCGGCCCAGGTGATACTGCCGCCCGATCCACCGGCGCGGGCGATCGCGCCCCGCGGCGTTCCCTCGAGCACCACGCCGGGGTGTGCGGACGCGAGCGAGAAACTCTGCAGCGGATCGACGAGCAGGTCGGCGTCAGCCCCCGGCTGAGCGGTCTCGGAAGCCGGCCCGACAGAGCCGTCGAGCTTCACTGGAACGACCCGGTAGCGCGAACCCGGGGTCGACGCGAGGTCGGTCGCGGGTGAGGCCTCGGCCGGGACGGCTCCCGCTCCGAGAGACGTCCACGTGATCCCATCCGTCGACACCTCGACACGGTAGGTGGCGGCCCCTGCCGTTCCGCGCCACGCGATCTCATTCACCCCGTTGACGTTGTCGACCGATGTGATGAGGGGCTGCCCAAGGGCCAGCGTGCCCGTCTCGGACCTGAGCGCGCGGCTGAAGCCCGTGATGGCGACGACCTGCTCACGCATTTTCGCCGTTGTGCCCGGATAATGCAGCGTGAAGCCGTCGTCGTGGGGCACGAACCCGCCGCGGTCGTTGTGGCCGAAGAGGGACCACAGCATCATTCCCGAGACGTCGTCGTTCGCGACGAGCGGGTCGAGCAGCGCGGGCGACGCCGAATTCGAGCCGTATTCGCCCGCGACATAGACTTTTCCCGCCGCGACGACGGCTGCCGCATCCGCTGTCACCTTCTGGGCGGTCGGCGGGTAGTAGTGCACATCGACGATGTCGAGGTCGGCCGAGGCCAACGTGTCGGGGTCGATGTCGAAGCGGCGGCCGGCCGACACCAGTTGTTCGGGCGCGCGTTCGCGAATGAAGGCGACCTGTTCGTCGATCCAGGGCAGCGTCATCCCCTCGAGTTCGTTGCCGAGCTCCCACGCGAGGATGGTCGGGTCAGCCGCATACGGCACGCCGGTCAGGGTGTTAGTGCGGCCGACAATTCGGTCGACGTACTCCTGGTAAGCGCCGATAGCGGCACGATCGGTGTAGAAGTCGGCCGATTGCAGCCCCAGGGGCGTCGTGAAATCCCGGTGCCCGCCGTGGTAGTACTCCCATTCATCGGTCAGAGGCAGAATGAGCCGGATGCCGCGCTCCCCCGCATAGGCGATCGCGAAGTCGATGGTCGCGAACGCTTCCTCGTTGTATTCGCCGAGGGACGGCATGATGGCGAGCGGGTTGGCGTCGTTCTGACCCGTGGACGTCATCATGTGCGACCGCAGAACCGTCAGCCCCATCTCGTCGGCCGTGTCGATGGCGTCCTTGATGCGGAAGAAGGTCGGATAGTCGACCCCGCCCACGTTCTCGTCGAGTCCCAGCCAATAAGCGTTCGCCCCGTTGAACCGGAAAGGTTCGCCGCCGAGCCGCAAGGTGGCACCGTCGCGGGTGACGAATTCCGTGTTCTGGGACGTCCAGTCCGCGGGCGCCGCGCTCGCGGGGGCGGTGGCAGCCCCCGCAAGGGTCAGCGCCGTGAGCGATGTCAGGGCGATCGCGCCGGTCGCGACCGCGGCGATCGCTCGGGTCGTCAGGGTGGGTGGTGTCATCGTGGGCTCCTTCGTCCAGCGGTGAAAACGTCGGGGCTCAGCGCCAGTCGGCGACGAGCTGGTTGGCCGTGCGCACGACGCGTGGCGAGGCGAGCGCCGAAGCATCCACCTCGGCGTCGAGCCGCACATAGAACGTGTGCGTCTCGCCGGGCAGTAGCGTGACGAGCATGTCGTCGACCACGGCGTCGGGCGATACCTTGTCGACGAGCAGGGCCAAGTCGCGCACCAACACGTCGGCGGTCACCGTCACGGCGTAGCCGTCCGATACGCGCTCGACCTCGACACGCGGGTTGGCTGCCTCGATCGACGAGTCCCGGCATTCGGTGTAGAACCAGAACGCGCGGTCGCTGCCGACCGTCGCCACGAGCACCTCGCCCGCCGGGTCGGTGGCCTGCGCGACATCCGTCGTCGCCTCGATCAATATCGACGAGCGCGGTTCGAGGGCCAAGGCCGCGGTCGAGGAGGCCAGCACGGTGCCGTCGAAGGCGAAGCGGGTGATCTCCACCGTGTCGGCCCAGGCATCCGGCCCGTCGTTGACCACCGAGACGGCGAGCGAGCCACCCTCACGCGGCTGGATGGTGACAAGCCGGTCGGCGTAGACGTGCTTCAGGGCATAGAGCAACGGTTTGGCCCGGCCGTAGCCGTCGACCGCGGCCCATGACGTCACGGGCCAGCAGTCGTTCAGCTGCCAGACGACCGTGCCCATGCAGCGCGGGCTGAGCGACCGGAAGTGTTCGATCGCGTAGGTGACCGCGTTGGCCTGGTTGAGCGACATCGCCCAGTGCCAATCTTCGGTGTCATCGGGCAACGGCAGGTGCGCGACGAGACCGTCGGTGAGCTTGTCGTTGCCGTCGGTCGCCTTCTGGTGCGCGATCATGCCGGGCGATTCGGGCGTGAGGGGGCTGTCCGAGATGGCGCGTTCGATCGTCGACCATGTGGCCGGGCCCTGCCACCCGAACTCGGCGACGAATCGCGGCGAGACATCGCGATACGCCGGGTAGTCGACGCGGTTCCAGTGCTCCCACAGGTGCACCGAACCGTGGTCGGGGTCGTTGGCGGGAATGTCGATACTGCCCGACCAGGGCGACCCCGCCGTGTAGGCACGGCCCGGGTCGAGCTCCGAGACCAGACGCGGAAGCAGGTCGAGATAGTAGCCGAGCCCCCACGTGCGACCCTGCAGGCGTTTGCCCCAGCCCCATTCCTCGAAGCCCCAGATGTTTTCATTGTTGCCGTTCCAGAGCACGAGGCTCGGATGCGGCATCAAGCGGGTGATGTTGTCGCGCGCCTCGGCCTCGACCTCGCTCCAGAGCGGCTCTTCCTCGGCGTAGCTCGCGCAGGCGAACAGGAAGTCTTGCCACACCATGATGCCGCGCTCGTCGCACAGCTCGTAGAAGTCGTCGCTCTCGTAGTAGCCGCCGCCCCAGATCCGCAGCAGATTCATATTGGCGATCTCGGCCTGATCGAGGCGGGCGCTCAGGCGGGCACGGTCGACGCGTGTCACGAACGCGTCGTCGGGAATCCAGTTCGCGCCGCGCACCCAGACCGGTTGACCGTTGACGACAAAGCGGAACGAGGTTCCTTCAGCATCCGGTTCGAGTTCGACGACGACGGTGCGAAAACCGATGCGCAGGGCACGGATGTCGAGCTCGGCGTCGTCGGTCGGCGCGCCATCCACAACGCGCACGGTCAGGTCGTAGAGCGGCTGCTCGCCGAAACCCCTCGGCCACCACAGGTCGACGTCGTCCACCTCGAGCTCAACCGCGACCGACGACACGCCACCCGCGGGGACCGCTCCGGTGACCGGCACCTCGGCGCGGACTCCCGCAACCTCGGCGACGACCGTCACGGCACGATCATCCGACCGTTCGACGTCGACATGCACCGAGACGCGGCCGCGCGCGGGCGCATCGACCGTCACGATCGGGCGCACGGCTCCCAAACGCGCACCCTGCCACGACTGCAATGTCACGGCCTTCCACATTCCGGCCGACGCGGCGTCCAGCCCCCAGTCCCACCCGAAATTGCAGGCGGCCTTGCGGATGGCGTTGAACGGGTGGAAGTACGTGTGCGGGCGGTAGCCGATGTCGAGGCTGGCCTGATCGGCGAAGGCGACGGGCGACCCGAAGCGCACGACCAACTCGTTGTCGCCCTCGACCAGCAGCTCGGCGACCGGCAGCCGGTAGGTGCGGTGCTGGTTGCGCGTCGACGCGACCGTCTGGCCGTTGAGGAGCACCGTCGCAACGGTGTCGAGGCCCTCGAACACCAGATCGTGGCGGTCACGGCCATCCGCATGCCACTCGAACGTGGTGCGGTACTCCCAATCGCATTCGCCGATCCACGTGACCTTCTGCTCGTTGCGGTCGAGATACGGGTCGGGGATGAGGCCGGCCTCGAGCAGATCGGTGTGCACGAGGCCCGGCACACGGGCCGGGACCGAGACCTCCCTCAGATCGGCGGGCACCGGGCCGCGCAGAGCCCGCAGCGACCAACCGTCGTGCAGGGTGCGCGTGATCACGGTGGACAGGTCGGCGGTGGTGAGGGTCATTTCGTTGCTCCTGAGGTGAGGCCGTTGTAGATGTATCGCTGAAGAAAGAGGAAGGCCAAGAGGGTGGGGATGATGACGAGGATCGTTCCGGCGGCGATGACTTGCCATTGCGAGCCGAACGGGCCCATGAAGCGGAAGAGCGAGGTCGAGATCACCCCGAGCTCCTGCGACGGCATGTAGAGGAACGGGATGTAGAACTCGTTGTAGATGGCGATGCCCTTGATGATGATCACGGTGGCGATCGCGGGTTTCAAGAGCGGCAGGATGACGCGCCAATAGATGGTGAATCGGTTCGCGCCGTCGAGCATGGCCGCCTCGTCGAGTGAGACCGGGATGGACGACATGAACTGCAGGAAGATGTAGATCGCCACGATGTCGGTGCCGGCGAACAACAGGATGGCGGCGCCACGCGTGTTGAAGAGGTCGAGCGCCGAGATCACCTGGAACGTGGCCACCTGTGTGGTCACGGACGGCACGAGGGTGGCCAGGAGGAAGAGGCCGAGCACGAGCTTGCGCCCGCGGAAGCGGAAACGATCGACCGCGTAAGCCGCCATAGTGCCGATCAAGATCGTGCCCGCCACCGAGACGACCAGGATGATGCCCGTATTGATGAACCCCATCACCATGCCGCCCTGCGAGAACGCGGTCACGAAGTTCTCGAAGTTCAGCCAGTTCGACGGCGGCGTGAGCGGACCGGTCGTGCGCTGCTCCTGGTCGGTCTTGAAGGCCAGCATGAAGATCGTGACGAGGGGCACGATCGCGAACAGGCTGGCGACGATGAGCGATAGGTACTTGAGGGTTGTGGCGACCGTGCTCTTCACGATTCATCCCCTCTCTCGTCGGGGAACACCCGACGCTGGACCGCCGTGATGACGAGGACGATGATGAGCAGAACCACGGCCATGGCCGATGCGAGGCCGACCTTCGAGAATTTGAACGCCGTGTTCACCGTTTGGATGACGAACGTCTCGGAGCCGTTGGCGCCGCCCGTCATGATGTAGGGCATCTCGAAGGCCGAGAGGGCACCGGCGATGGCGAGGATGAACGACAACCCGAGGATGCGTCGGATGCTCGGCAGGATGATGAACCGGAACTTGTGCCACGAGTTGGCTCCGTCGAGATCGGCCGCCTCGTACTGCTCGGCGGGAACCGACTGGATGGCCCCCAGGAAGAGCACGAAGTTGAGGCCCATGTAGCGCCACACCGACGTGCCGGCCAGCGAGATGTTCACGAGCGACGGGTCGCCCAGCCACTGGCCGGGGTCGTGGATGCCGACAGCCGCAAGCAGCGCGTCGAGGGTGCCGCCCGGCCGGAAGAAGTACAGGAAGACCAGGCCGATCGCCACCCCGTTGATGAGGTAGGGGAAGAAGATCACGCCCTTGAACAGGTTGCGGAAGCGCGTCTTGAAGCTCAGCAGGGTGGCGAAGTACAGCGCCAGCACGAGCTGCGCGATGGCGCCCGCCAGGTAGTACAGGCTGACGAAGAAGACCTGGAAGATCTCGGGCTGCGTGAAAATCCGGACGAAGTTGCCGAGACCGACGAACTCCATGTCGGGGTCGAGGCCGTCCCACGACGTGAGGCTGTACCAGAACATGTTGCCGACGGGAATGTAGGTCAGCACGATCAGGAACGCCAGCGGGATGATGAGGAACAGCCAGGGTGTCGTGCCCGAGCCGGTCAGCCGGTTGCGGCGGCGTGACGATATCGGCGCGAGCGCTCGGGCGGTCAGGGCCGGATCGCCCTTGAGTGTGGACATGCTTCTACCTTCGATTCGTTCGATGGTGGACGCCGTGGCCCCGCCACGCTGCGGGACCACGGCGCTTCGTGTGGAGGGCGCTACTTCGCGTCGACGGTGGCGCGAGCAGCGGCCCACCGGTCGTTGAGGTCCGCGAAGACGCTCTCCTTGTCACCATCCGCGGCGCCACGCGCCACGTCGATCAGCTTCTGCCGGTAGGTGTTGCCGAACAGGTCGATCTCGGCCTCATTGGCGATGTCGTTGATCACGGCTTCCTTGCCCACCGGGTCAGCGGCGAGCTCGATGTAGTTCACGCCGAGCTCCTGGAAGTCTTTGAGCGTGTCGGGAGCGGGGTCGCTCACGACGGGGCTGATCGCGCCCTGGCTGGCGGCGTATCCGGATTCGTTTGTGAACCAGTCGACCCATGCCTTCGCCGTGGCCTTGTTCTTCGAATACTTGCTGATCGCCAGGAACTTGTCCGAGGCGGTCACCGATGTGAACCCGGTGTCGGTCTTCCAGGGCATCGGCCAGAATCCGATGACGTCGCGGGATTCACCGGCTGCCTCAGCGGCATCTTGCATCTGGCTCACGGCCCATGAACCGAGGACCATCGAGCTGACCTCGCCCGACGCGAGAAGGTTCTTCGACTCTTCCCAGTTGGTGGTGGTCGGATCGGGTTCACTCAGACCGGCCGAGACCGTGTCGAAGAGCAGCCCGTCGATGTTGTACTGGTCGTTGCCCTCGGTCCACGGAGCGTCGTCATCGATCATCTGCGTGCGCACGGTGTCGCCCTGCACGGTGCCGAGGTTGCCCTCGATCGTGGCGAGCGGCCATCCGTCTTTGTAGTTCGTGTAATAGGGGATCGAACCGGTGGCTTTGACCTTCTCGAGCGCGTCGAGGTACTCCTCTTCGGTGGCGGGTGGCGTCATGATGCCGGCTTTCGTCCAGACATCTTTGTTGAAGACGTAGCCCATGGCTGAGCCGAATGTCGAGACGCCGTAGGCCGTGCCGTCGAACGAGCCCTCGTTGGTGAATCGGTACTTCTTCGACAACTCTTCGGTGCTGCCCATGGGCTCGAAGTAGTCGGCGTATTTGTCTTTGGTCACGTTGGACGACGGGATGAGGAGCACGTCGCCGTAGTCGCGGGAGTTGAGCCGGATCTTCGCGTCGCCCTCATAGTCGGTGAGCGCTTCGAATTTGACCTCGGTGCCCGGGTATTTCTTGGTGAACTCGGCGGCGTAGTCCTTGAACGTCGTGTCGACGAGGTCGGTCCTGTTCGTCAGAACCGTGATGGTGCCGGCCGGCTCGCCGTCGTCGTTAGCGGCGCCACCGGCGCAGCCGCTGAGGAGGAGTGCGGCGATGGCGGCGGTTGCTGCCACACCGAGGCTCGGTCTGATGGTCACGTGAACTCCTTCGTTCGGTGCGACGGGTGGGGTGGGTGCGCCGCCGCTGTGATCGAGTATGGAGGGGAATCGGTGCTCTTGCAATACATACATTACTAATTTATGTAACGGGCAAATAACGAAAAAGTGGCTCGTCGGAGGCTTTCGAGCCCGCCGACGAGCTGCAATGAGCCCGCTACGGCTGCGGCACTGGCCCTGTCGTGGCCCGCCGAACGAGCGTGGCGCGCGGCGCTTCCCGGTCGGCGGCCGCGTCGCCACTCAGGAGCGCGAGCAACGACTCCCCGGCCAGCTCGCCGATGCGTTGCACGTCGTGGCTGAGCGCCGAGAGGGCCGGCTCGGACAACTGACATTGCGCGGAATCATCCCAGGCCACGATTGAAACATCGCGCGGGGCGGCCAAACCGGCCTCCTGCGTGGCGCGCAGGCCGCCAAGCGCCATCTGGTCGCTGTCGAAGACGACGGCGGTCGGCGGTTCCGCACCTGCCAGCAGGGCCGACATCGCCCGCGCGCCCGACTCGAGCGAGTAGTCCCCCTCGATGCTCTGCAGCGTCAACTCGCGCTCGCCTCCCGCGCGTTCGAACGCCTCCTTGCGGGATGCCGTGTGCGCGAGCTCGGACGGGCCCGTGACATGCGCCAGACGCCGGTGACCGAGCGCGACGAGGTGCTGCACGGCCTGGTCCATGGTCTCGGCGTCGTTCGTCCAGATCGCGGGAAGACCCCGCGCGACCGTCGGCGAACCGAGCACGACCGCGGGCACCCCGGCGCGCGCGACCGCCGACAACCGCTCGTCCCGCGCGACCAGGTCGACCAGGATGATGGCGCTCACCGTCTGCTCGCGCACCCACCGCTCGATCGTCTCCAGCTCTTGCTCACGGGTCGGCAGAACGCGGATCAGCACCGAGAGCCCCTGCGGGCGCACAATGCGATCAATGCCGGCGATGACCTCGTGGTAGAACGGTTCGGCGCCGTAGACCTCGGAGGCGCGAACGAGGGTGAGCCCAACCGGGCGGTGGTTGGCGGTAGTGTGGTCGAAATCGAGGCCCATCGGCTGGCGGCCTTTCTTGTCGGGTCTGCGCGTGCGTTTCACGCTCTACGGGTACACGTTATGCCCTCGACAGGCGAAGGCCCTGCCGCCGCATGCGCCGGAGCGCGTCCCCCGATGACCACCCGACGAGGAGGAAAGATGGCCCGCCGCGAATCCATCCTCACCGGACCGGGCAGCCAGGCCCTGATCGTCGATCTCATCCGCTCGTCCGGGCCCATCAGTCGCACCGAGCTCACGGCCGCCACCGGACTCACACAGCCTTCGATCTCCAATATCGTCCGCCGCCTGATCGACGACGGAATCGTGCGCGAATCGGGTCGCACCCCCTCGCAGGGTGGCAAGCCGCGCACACTCCTGGAGATCAATGCGCGCGCCCGTTACGGCATCGGTGTGCAGCTCGGCTTCGAATCCATCACCATCGTCGCCACAGATGTGCGCGGAGGTGTCGTCGGTCGCCAACTGGTCGACGGCGCGGGTGCCGGCCAACCCGACGAGACCGCGGAGCGCATCGTCGACCTCTATCGAGCCTTCCTCTCGGGTCTGGGTCTCGACGCGGCATCAGTAGCCGGCGTCGCCGTCGTGACGCCCGGGCCGATCGCCCTCGCCGAGGGAGCCATCCTCGCGGCGCCGAGCCTGCCGCTCTGGGACGGATACCCACTCCGCGATGTGCTCGCCGACGCACTCGGCGTTCCCGTCATCATCGGCAACGATGCCGCGGCCGCCACCATCGGCGAATTCTGGAGCCGCCAGGTGAGCCGGAACGAAGCCTTCGCGTGCGTCTACCTCGGAACGGGCATCGGGGCCGGGGTCGTGCTCGACGGAGCGCTGCTGCGCGGCGCGAGCTCGAATGCGGGTGAGCTCGGGCACGTCACCATCCAGATCGATGGCGAGCCCTGCTACTGCGGCAATCGCGGATGTCTGGAGCGGTATGCCGCGCCCGGCCCCACGATCGCGGCGGCCCGGGCCGCGCGAGATGATCTCGACGACGTCAATCTCACGTTCGATCCAGCCTCCCTGTCCCGGGATTTCGACCAATTGGCTCGCGCGGCGGTGGGCGGACAGACAGTCGCGGCCGAACTCTTGCAGCGCTCGGCCGACCAGATCGCTGCGGCGACCGTCACGCTCGCGAACCTGTTCGATCTCGAGCGGATCGTACTCGCGGGGCCGGGCATGGCCGTGGCTGGGTCGGTGTATGCGCGGGCCATCCGCGAACGCTTGGAGCGGAGTTTCTTCGCGCGGAATGCGCATTCGATCGCGGTCGAGCTGTCGTCGAACCCGCGCGATGCGGCCGCGATCGGGGCTGCGGCCCTCGTATTGCAGGGTTCGATCGCGCCCGGTCATGGCCCGTCACTGATTCCAGCGGCTTAAATCATTTAATTAATTAAGTCTTGATTTGCGGCTCGACATCCGCGATTCTGGCGTCGAGGGGCACCGTCGCCTCTCGACGAAACAGATTCGGGGAACACAACAATGACGTTGAGAAAACGACTGTTCGCTGCCGCGGCCGCTACGGCCGTGCTCGCCGGGCTGAGTGCGGGAGCGGGGGCCACCGTGGCGCCCATCACCGATGCATCCGCTTTCGGCGCCACGAACAAGGCGCAAGTCTTGACCTACCTGCGCAGCATCGCCGGCACGAATATCGTGTCAGGCCAGCACAACAAGGAGCCAGCATCCGCGCCCGGCCAGTACACACAACAGGTGAAGGAGATCACGGGGCAATACCCCGGGCTGTGGGGAGGCGACCTCATGTTCCGCGCCGACGATGCGGCAAACCGCCAGCGGGTGATCGACCAGGCGAAGACCGAATGGAGGAACGGCTCGCTCGTGGCACTCACGTGGCACGCATGCTCGCCGACCGTCGGTGCCACGTGCGAGTTCGAGGGCGGGGTGAAGACGACGATCTCGAACGACCAGTTCACGCAGATCGTGACGGGCGGCACGGCCCTCAATCAAACCTGGCGCCAGCGGATGGCCGCCGTGGTGCCCTATTTGAAGCAGCTGAAGGATGCAGGCGTGCCGGTGTTGTTCCGCCCCTTCCATGAGATGAACGAAACCTGGAACTGGTGGGGCGGACGCCCGGGCGCGAACGGTGGATCGAAGATCTTCCAGCAGATGCGCGACTACTTTGACGCGCAGGGCCTCGACAACCTGATCTGGGTCTGGAACGTGCAGGACAATCCGGCGGGCGGTTGGGCGAATTACTACCCCGGCAGCACGTATGTCGATGTCGTATCGCTCGACGTTTGGTACAAGTCCTACCCATCGGCGGGCGACTACCAACAGCTGCAGACCATCGCTGGCACGAAACCCATCGCGATTGCCGAGATGGGCAAGGTTCCGGATGCCGCGTTCCTGAACTCCCAGACCCGGTGGAGTTACTTCATGATGTGGTCGGAGCAACTGCGGGCCAACAACAGGAACGCGCAGATTCAGAGCACGTACTTCAACGGTCGCGTCCTGAATCAGGGCGAGGTGGCCGTGGGTTGACGCGTCGCGCGCCGTTCGAGCCTCAGCGCACGAACAGCCGTCGCTCCTCGGTGAGCGGGTCGCGGACAACGCGCACCCGCTCGCCGAACAGCAGTGCGTCGCGGGAGGGGGCGTATTCGGGCCAGACGAGGTCGGCGGGGCCGGTGTCCGCGGGGCCGTCGGTGGCGGGCACTGGTATCGCCACGGGCTCACCGGTCCGAACAAAACTCGACCACGCGGATCCCATCGACGACGCGAGTTCGACGGGAGCACGCTCTCCGAGTTCCTCACGCGCCCAGGCCGTGTCGTTCACATGCCCGAAGACGAAAGGGAGTTCGAGCGAGTGGCTGGCGCCTCTCGCCCAGGTTTCGCCGTCGCTGCGCGCCCATTCGAAAAGATAGGAGCGAGTCGAACCCTGTCGCGAGGCGGTCGGCCCCGATGGGTCCGGCGTTCGGGCCGCTGCCACCACCCGTGCGTCGAGCATCCGCTGCGTGGGTTGCCGATAGAGCGCATCGCTGAGATAGGCCTCGAGTGCCCCGGCGGCGCCGGCTCCGGTGACGCCACGCGACGCCCACGCCTCGACGTATTCGTCAGGGGTGAACGTTTCGCGGCGCGCGGCAATCTCGGCACGCAGCGCGCGACGGGCCTCCTCGCCGGTCATCCCGCCGAGGTCGACGTAGGCCGACGCTTCGTTCAGGTTCGTGCCGAAGATGGCGTCTATGCCGGCCCCTCCCCCGGCCGCGATCACTCGAAGTGGTGTGTCGTGAACGACGCGGCCGTCGATGATCGGCCGAAAAGGCACACTGGGCCCCCGACTGAGCCCCGCCTGCTTCTCGATGACCCCGGTCTGAGCGTCGACGAGGGCCTGCGGCGGGATATCGATCAGCTGCTCGGGGTCGGTGCTGCCGCCAGGGAGGGCGCGCAGCAGCTCATCGGTCACGCCGGCGGCCTCATCCCGCGTGTGCACGCGTTCGGCCGTTGCACTCTGCACGATCACGCGCTGGAACGGCGCTCCGGCGGTACTTTCGGCGAGGAGCGTGGTGACGGCGACACCGCCCGCCGACTGCCCCATGAGTGTCACCGCGGTCGGGTCTCCCCCGAACGCAACGATGTCGTGCCGTATCCATTCGAGGCCGGCCAGGATGTCGATGAGCGCGAGGTTGTCGGCATCCGCGTAGTCCGCACCCAAAAGGTGCTCGAGGCGCAAATATCCGAATGCGCCTAGGCGGTAGTTGAGCGCGACGACGATGACGCCGTGTGCGGCGGCAAATTGGGCGCCATCACAGAGGGGGTGCGCGTTCGAGCCAAAGACGTGCGCGCCGCCGTGCACCCAGACGAGCACGGGTCGCGGAGACGAGGCGGGTTCGGCCGGGATCCAGATGTTGGCGTTGAGGCAGTCGCGTTCGTGTCGGGGCCTGCCTGCATCAGGGTCGTGCGGGTCGTTCCTCTGCCAGGCGCGGGGGCCGAGGGCGCTTGCTCGGATACCCTTCCAGGGCGTCGAGGGTTCGGCCGCGGCGAAGCGTCGCGTGACTTTCGCGACGGGCACGCCCAGCACGGCGACCGCCGGGCCGCCGGGCGTCTCGACCGGCAGCCCTTCGACGGCGCCAGCGGTGATGCGGTACGTGACCATGCTTCCCCCTACGGATGAAACGGACACACGGCTCGGCATCCGGCCGACTGCATCACTAATCTATTGCTCTGTGCCGCCGACAAGCGAGGGGCCGGACGGACCTGCAACCCGTTCGACCCCTCGCACTTTTTCCGCGGTTCTTCCTCGCGGAACCTACTGGATGCCCTCCTTCACGAGGCGCCACTGCTGTGTGGTACTCCCGTTGGCGGTGCGCTGTTGCGCGGCCGCGCCGTCGGCGGTGGAGGCGCCGGCGATCTCGAGCAGCTTGTTGCTGTTGGTGTTCTTGATGGTCCACCAGCCCGAGGCGGTTGCGAGCGTCCACACCTGGGTGGCGTTACCGGTCGGGCCCCACTGGGCGGCCTGCACGGCGTCGCCGGTTGCGGCGCCCGGGATTTCGAGCAGCTTGCCGCTGTTGTTGTTGATCAGCTGCGTTCCGCCGGTGACGGGTCGGGCGTTCCACACCTGGGTGGCGTTGCCCGTGTCACCCCATTGGCTGGCGAGCGCGCCGTCGGCCGTGGACGCACCGGCGATCTCGAGCAGTTTGGAGCTGTTGCGGTTGGTGATGCGGAACTGCGGGTCGGTCGCCGTGGCCGGCCGGTAGAGCTGGATCTGGTCGAGCTCGGCGAAACCGGTCCCCTTGGCGAAGGCGATGGTGTTGACGCCCGCGTTCAGGGTGACGGTCTTCTGGGCCCACAGGTAGCGACCCCAGTCGAAGGTCGCCGGGTAGGAGATGCTCGACGCCGTGCCGCCGTTGACGGACACGTTGTGGGTGCTCGTTGCCCCGGTTCCGTTGTCGTAGCGCACGTTGACCGTGTAGGTGCCGGCGGCCGGCGCCCGCACCGTGAAGGTCACCTTGCTCCCGGCGTTATTGATGTTGCCCACCTTCGACCCGTTGGCCGCATCGGCGTGGGTCACCAGGGTGGCGTCGACGAGCGCCGCCTTCTCGGCCTCGTACTGCTGCGCATCGAGCGGGATGGAGCCGACCCGCACGTCGTTGTAGGTAGTGGCGAGGTTTTCGACGTTGGTGGCGTGGTAGAGCGTGCGCCCGTCGACGCTGGTGTCGAAGCTCTGCGCGAAGCCCGTGAAGGTGCCGCCCTGAACATCGGCGGCGTCGTAGGTGACGCCGAACGGCAGGCGCTCCCACGGGCCTTCGCCCAGGTTGTAGTTCACGTAGAAGTTCTGCCCGCCGTCGATGGCGTTGGACGAGTTGAGGGCCCACTTCGAGGCGATCACGACCATGCCCTTGGGACCGCCGGTGGGCACCCAGCGCACGAACGGGGATGATCCGATGCCGCGGCCGTTGGCGAGTTTGACCTGGGTGCCGATGCTGGTCTCGGGCGACCAGGTGAGGCCGTCGGGAGAGTACTTGTAGTAGACGGGCGCGGTGTTCTGCGTCTGGCTCGGCCGGTTGACGACCTCGAACGTGGCCATGTATCGACCGTCGGGCAGCCGCGTGACCGTGATCATGCCGGGTCGGTCGCTCTGGTTGGTGGGTGCGGACACGTTCACGAGGGGACCCCAGGTGAGGCCACCATCGGTGGAGCGCCGGTAGGACACGGCCTGCAGCACGCCGTTGGCTTTCTGACGTTCGTCGGAGAAGTAGGCGACGAGGCCGCCGTTGGCGTCGACGGCGAGGGAGGGCTCCCAGACGGTCGTCGTCGTAGAGGTGGGGCTGGGGTCATAGACGGCGGGGCCACCCGAGTCGATGGTGCTCTGGTAACTCCAGGTCACACCGTGGTCGAGGCTCTTGTAGACGACGAGTCGGCTGCTCGAGCGGTCCTCGGGCATGATCATGCCGCTCAACAGCAGGGTGCCGGCGGGCAGGTTGCCGAGTTGGACGGGCACTTCATAGAGGAACGGCTGGGCGGTGCGCGTGAGGGTCGGGAACTGCACGCTGGGGTTGATGTCGGCCACTTTGGTCCAGCTGGCACCGTCGTTGGTGCTGCGATAGATCGGGTAGACCTGTTTGCCGTTGACCAACACGAGCTGGTCGAAGGTGGCGATCTGGGTGCCGTTGGCCGTGCCGCTGTTCTTCAGCACGAGGTTCTTGGCGTAGGTGGTGCCGGCCGCGCGCCCACCCTCGGGGTTGAAGGAGCTGCCGGCGGCGGGCGAGTAGACGAGGGCACCGTTGCCGGTGGTGA
Source organism: Okibacterium fritillariae (assembly GCF_052783725.1). Classification (NCBI taxonomy): domain Bacteria; kingdom Bacillati; phylum Actinomycetota; class Actinomycetes; order Micrococcales; family Microbacteriaceae; genus Okibacterium; species Okibacterium fritillariae. Next base: position 394,986 of record NZ_CP199917.1, on the reverse strand, counting down.
CCGCCTGGGCGGGGGCTGCCCCGGCGAGCTGCCCCAGCAGGAGCAGCGCGATGGTGCCGAGACCGGCGACGGTGAATCGCCGTTTCGCTCGGCGCGGGGTGCGAACGACGTCGTCCACACCCGAAGAGACTGTGCTCATCTTTCCTCCGATAGTTGTCACTGATCCGGCGCGGATGTCCCGCCCCGGCGTTCCCCCACCCCCGGCAGTGCTCAGTCGGTCGGCGCGAGAAGAATTTCGGTCCACGAGACGGCGGGCAGCACGATCGTGATCGTGTCGCCGTCGCGCTGGACGCTGTCGTTTGCGTGCAGCTGCACGCGTTCGGGCTGCTGCAGCGTGTTGGCCGCGTGGATGTCGTCGTCGGCGAGCGTGCGGGCCGTCGCGTGCACGTCGGCCCCGTTCCGCCGATACGGCGCGAGGTCGATCGTCACGGTGACCTCGTCGTCGGTCGACCGGTTGACCAAGTAGACAGATGCCGCACCCGTCGTCTCGTCGTGCGTTGCGACCGCGTCGACCACGGGCACCGTTCCGTAATCGGCCGTGTCATAGGTCGGGCTCTCGACGGCCACGTCGAGGGCTGTGCCCACGGCGTGCTGAGACGTGGCGGCGAAGGGGAAGAACGTGGTCTGCTTCCACGCGGGCCCGCCCGGCTCGGTCATGATGGGCGCGATCACGTTGACGAGTTGCGCGAGCGAGGCGCTCGTCACGCGATCGGCGTGCTTCAGCAGGGCGATGAGCAGGCTGCCGAACACGACGGCGTCGGCCACCGAGTACTGGTCTTCGAGCAGGCGCGGTGCGGTGGGCCAGTTGTCGACGCCCTGGATCTTGTCGACGTTCTCGAAACGCGTGTTGTACCAGATGTTCCACTCGTCGAACGAGATATTGATGGTCTTGTCGCTGCCGCGCACGGCTTTGACATGGTCGGCGGTGGCCACGACCGAGTCGATGAAGTGGTCCATGTTCACACCCGACGCGAGGTAGCTGGGCAGGTCGCCCTTGTCCTCGTAGTAGGCATGGCAGGAGATGTAGTCGACGTCGTCGTAGGTGTGGGTGAGCACGACGCGCTCCCATTCGCCGAAGGTCGGCATGGTGGCGCTGGATGAGCCGCACACGACGAGTTCGAGGTCGGGGTCGAACGAGCGCATGGCGCGGGCGGTCTGGGCGGCCAGCTTGCCGTAGTCGTCGGCCGAGCGGTGCCCGAGCTGCCACGGGCCGTCCATCTCGTTGCCGAGGCACCACATCTTCACGCCGAAGGCCGACGCCCGGCCATTCTCGGCGCGTCGCTCGGCGAGCGCGGTGCCGCCCGGCAGGTTGGCGTATTCGAGCAGGTCGAGCGCCTCGAGGGTGCCCCGCGTGCCGAGGTTCACGGCGAGCATCAGCTCGCTGCCCACCTTGTCGAGCCACGTCTGAAACTCGTGCAGCCCGATCTGGTTGGTCTCGGTGGAGTGCCACGCGAGGTCGAGACGGCGCGGCCGATCGGCCACGGGCCCGACGCTGTCCTCCCAGCGGAAGCCCGAGACGAAGTTGCCGCCGGGGTAGCGGATGGCCGACACCCCGAGCTCTTTCACGAGCTCGATCACGTCGGTGCGAAAACCGTCGGCGTCGGCCGCGGGGTGCCCGGGCTCGTAGATGCCGTCGTAGACGGAGCGCCCGAGGTGCTCGACGAACGAGCCGAAGAGTCGGCGGTTGACGGCGCCGATGGTCTGGCGCGGGTTGACGGTGATGCGGGCGTTAAGCATGGTGGTCCTGAATGTGCGGGGCGCCGAAAGCGCGGGCGGATAGGGCGTGTTGCGTGTCTTCTGCGTGCCGGGCGGCCTCGGCGTGCTGCCGGTAACGGTCGGCGACGGGGTTCTTCTGCCGCAGCAGACCCGACGGACTCTCGACGAGGTCGTAGAGCCCCATGGTGAGCAGGTGGTCGATGCGCGGGTTCTCGGTGTGCCGGTAGGTCCACTCGTACATGTCGAAGAGCGGCCACCAGGTGTAGCCGACGACCTGCTGCCCCTCGGCGCGCATCGTGTGCACGAGTTCGACGGATGCATCGAGCCACTCGATACGCTCCGCCACCGTTCCGGTGACGCAGGTTTCGGTCACCATGACGGGCGCACCGTAACGCGCCGCATACGTCTCGAGCACCTCCCGCAGACCCTCGGTGCCGGCGTCGAATGACGGTCGCGGATCGGCGAATCCCCCACCGTGGTGCACCCCCGCCTCGAAGACCTCGGTGGAGTGCCGCGGGTAGTAGTTGACCCCCATGACGTCGGGGCGCACCGCGTTGTCGAGGAACCAGGTCAGCTCGGCATCCGTGCAGCCCTTGTGCCGCAGGGTGTCGAGCAGCGGGTGATGGGGGCCGACACCACCCGTGACGAGGTCTTCGACGAGGAAGCTTTGGTGTCGCAGACGGGTGGCGAGCTCGGCGTGTTCGGTCGCCTCGGCGTCGCCCGTGTAGCGCATGCCCGCGTCGACGTGCACAAAGGTGGCGCGCTCGCCGATCGAGCGGGAGATGGCTTGCTGGGTGAGGACGAACCCTTTCGACAGGGCCAGCGACATCTGCACGAACCCGTCGGCACCCGAGAGGTACGGAGGCCAGTAGCCGTATTCGCCCGAGAAGAGCGCGTGGATGACGGGTTCGTTGACGGGCGTGTAGTCGGTGACGAACGATCCGTATCGATCGGCGAAGCGCTCGGCGTATTCGGCGACATGCTGCGGGTAGTCGGGATGCGCGAACTGCCGCTCGAGCCACGCGGGCGTGCCGTAGTGCAGCAGGTCCACGAGGGGCCGGATGCCGTTCTCCTGCATGCTCTCGACGGCACGGTCGACGAAGCCCCAGTCCCAGACGCCCTTCTCGGGCGTCACGCGGTACCACGGCACGCCCCAGCGCAGCATTTCGGCGCCCACCGTGGAGGCGAGCGCGAAGTCGGTGTCGTACTGCTCGTAGTGCTCGGTCAGCTCGTATTCGTCGATGGCCCGTTCACCCGCGCGCGTCTGCGGCACGAAGGTGTCCTCGATGCCGAGGGCGAAGTGCAGCGCGCCGTCGGCGAACCACGGGGCCGCGGCCACACCGGGGGTGGCGACAGAAGCGGGAGTAGCGCTGGGCGCGGTCGGGTCAGACACGGGGCTCATTTCAGACCGGTGGTGGCGACGCTCTCGATGAAGCGTCGTTGGACGAACAGGAACATGATGGCGAGGGGCAGCACCGCAATGAGCGAGCCGGCCATCATGACGCCGTAGGGGATGATGCCGCCGGGGCCGGTCAGCAGCGTGAGCCCCGATGTGATGGTGCCCATCTCGCTGTCGGTCGTGAACACGAGCGGCCACAACAGGTCGTTCCAGTTGTTCACGAACGTGAAGATGGCGAGCGTGAGCAGCGCGGGAACGGCGTTCGGCAGCACGACGCTGCGGAACACCCGCCACTCGGAGGCTCCGTCGATGCGGGCGGCACTGTCGAGGTCGCGCGGCAGCGAGACGAAGAACTGACGCAGGAAGAAGATGCCGAAGGCATCCGCGGCCCTCGGGATGATGAGCGCCGCGAACGTGTTCACCCAGCCCAGGTCGCTCACGAGCTGGTAGACGGGGATGAGCGTGGCCTGGAACGGGATCATGAGACTGGCGATGATCGCGATCAGCAGCACGTTCTTGCCCCGGAAGTCGATGCGGGCGAGCGCGTAGGCCACGAGCGAATCGAAGACCAGCGCGCAGATCGTGACGCCGCCAGCGAAAACGAAGCTGTTGGCGATGAGCCGCGCGAAGGGCAGCTCGGTGAAGATGCGCGTGAAGTTGTCGAACGTCCACTCGGTGGGCACGAGCGTGGGCGGGAACGCGTTGACCTCACTCGTGGGTTTGAAGGCCGTGAACACGATGATGATGATCGGCAGCAGCAGGAAGAACGTGGCCGCGAGGAACACCACGAGCGAGATGCCGCGGAGCACCAGGCTGCGCTGACGGGCCTTCTTGCGCGCGGGCGTTTCGACCCGGCCCGCCGTCGCACCTCCCGGGCGGGTCGACCGCGAGCCGCCGCGCGCGGAGCGGGTGGAGCGGGTGGAGCGGGGCGTGCGGCCGGATGAGGCGTCGGCCGGGGTTTCGAGGGTGTGTGACATCAGCTGGCGTCCTTTTCGCGGCGGCCGGCGAAGCCGAACTGAACGAGCGAGAGAATGAGCGTCGCGATCAGCAGCACATAGGAGAGTGCCGAGGCGAAGCCGAGGTCGAGGTCTTTGAAGCCGGACTCGTAGATCTCCATGACGACCGTCTGGGTGCTGCGGTAGGGGCCGCCGCCCGTGAGCACGTAGATCTGGTCGAAGGCCTGCAGCGCGGCGATGAGGGCCACGATGCCGACGAAGGCCAGCGTGTTGGACAGCTGCGGCAGGGTGATGTTGGTGAAACGGCGCCAGGCGTTGGCGCCGTCCATCTTGGCCGCCTCATAGAGGCTGCCCGGGATGTCTTGCAGGCCGGCCAGGAAGATCACCATGTAGAAGCCGAAGTTCTTCCACACCGCCACGAGCACGACGGTGGGCATAGCGAGGGCCGGGTCTTGCAGCACGTTGCCGAGGCTGATGCCGGCACCACGCAGCCAGTAGTTGAGCAAGCCGATCTGCGGGTCGAGCAGGTACTGCCACGCGAAGGCGGCGACGGCCAACGACACGATGAACGGCAGGAACAGCGTGGTGCGGAAGAAGCCCCGCCACGGCAGCCGCGGGTTGTTGAGCGCCACGGCGAGCAGGAGGGCCACGATGACCGCGAGCGGCGTGAACAGCACCGAGTAGAGCGCCGTGTTGCCGATCGACTGCAGGATGTCGGGATCGGTGAAGACCCGCACATAGTTGTCGAGCCCCACGAAGTTCTCGGCCCCGAACCCCGACGCGTCGGTGAACGACAGCCGCAGCGCCGACACCATCGGCCAGCCCACGAACACCACGAGGATCGTGAGGCCGGGGATGAGGAAGGCGGCGGCTGTGAGGCGGCGTTGCGTGCCGCCCGGCATGGGGCCTCGCCCGCCCAGAGGGGCAGGGGTGCGGAGCCGCTTGCGCGGACGCTCCCTCGTGGTGCTGGTCATGTCTCAACCTTGTGTGCTGAATCGGAGCCGACGCCTCGTGGCGGCGGCACTGTGGAGAAAGTCGTGCCAATGGCGATGTGGAGAACAGATTCGGGGGCGACGCCGTGTGCCGCCGCCCCCGAAGCGTTAGTCCTTCAGGGCCTTGTCGATGGCGGTCGATGCCGATCCGAGCAGCTCTTTCGGGTCGCCGCCCGCCATGGCCTTCTGGGTGGCCTCGTCCATCGCGCTCAGGACATCCGTGCTGTTGATCACGCCGGGCAGCAGCGCCTTGGTGGTCGACGAGATGTCGGTGAGCGAGGCGACGACGGGGTTGGACGAGACGTCAGCGGCCGGAACATCGGTGCGCAGGGGCGGCCACCCGGAGCCGAGCGACCATTCGGTGGCGACATCCTTCGAGAAGAAGTAGGAGAAGAAGTCCTGAGCGGCCTTCTGTTCCTCGGGCGAGGCCTGAGCCGTGACGGCCATCGACACGCCGATACCCGAGGATGCCTGGGCGACGGGTCCCGCCGGGATCGCGGCGATGCCGTAGTCGATCTTGTTCTCGGTCGAGACGCTGGCCATCCAGGGTCCGCCGATCGTCATGGCCGCTTTGCCCGAGGAGAACAGCTTGTCGGTGGCGACGCCATCCAGTCCTGTGGGGCTGATCTTGTCGTCGTTCAGCGCCTTCGACCAGTATTCGAGGGTCTCGACGTTCTCGGGAGAGTCGATGACGGACTTCGAGTCGTCGACGATCTCGCCGCCGTTGCCCGCGAAGAGCGAGGGCCAGACGCCGTTGCCGACCGTGGCGTGATCGGCCAGGGCCAGACCATATTGCTCGGGCGTGCCGTCGCCGTCCTGGTCGACCGTGAGCTTCTTGGCCGCGTCGACCCATTCGTCCCAGGTCTCGGGGAATTCAGTGACGCCGGCCGCTTCGAAGAGCGCCTTGTTGTAGAAGACCGAGAGCGGCACGAAGCCCGTCGGCACGCCGTATTTCGCGCCGTCGACGGTTTCCATGGCCGCGGCCTGCTCCGAGATCTCGGCCGCGTTCTTATCGTCGGCGTAGAAGTCGTCGAGGTTGACGAGCGCCTTCTTCGAGGCGTAGACGGGCAGGCGTTCGGCGGGCATAGCCACGATCTGCGGGCCCTTGTTGGCCGAGAGCGCGGTGAGCAGGGTGTCGTCGATGACATCCCAGGTCTTCACCTGCGTCTTGATCGTCACCTTGTCTTGGGACTTGTTGTAGTCGTCGACGATGCCGTCGAGGACTTTGCCGTCTGCCTCGGTGTAGCCGTGCCAGAAGGTGAGGTCGATGTGACCGTTGCTGTCGGTCGACGACGAAGACGTGGAGCAACCGGCCAGGGCCGCCGTGGCCGTGACCGCGACAGCGAGTGTCGCCAAGAGCTTCCTCATTGAATGCCTCTCTTAGCTCGCCGACATCCGTGTCGGGCGAGATCTCTGCAACGCTGCAATTACAACGTTGTAAAAGTGATGATAGGCACGAGCTCACGAGACTGTCAATTCATTTGCGCAGATCCCTCATGCCCAAAACGAGTGACACGACGGATGCCTGAGCGCGCCGCTTCAGCAGGGCACCCGTCAACCCCGGCCCCGAGCCGTGTGAGTATCAACACGCCCCGTCGAGAATGCGCCGAAATGGGGGCCTCGCCACCCTCGAAGCCTCACGGCGTCACGCCATCACGCCGCCACACCGTCGCGCCTTCACGCCTTCACGCCTTCACGCCTTCACGCCTACACGCCTTCACGCCTTCACACCGCCTGGCGCACGGCCGCCGATTCACGCTCGACCACCGCGAAGGGCGCGTTGATGCGCCGCGGCTGCCCGATCGCGCCACCCCGGTCGGAGATGCGCTCGATCAGCGCCGACACCGCGGCCTCGGCGATCTGCCGCCGCCCCGGGTCGATAGTGGTCAGGCTCGGCAACGAGAACTGGCCCTCGGTCAGGTTGTCGAAACCGACCACCGCCACATCGGTCGGCACGCGCACGCCCTCTTGCTGCAGCACACGCATGGCGCCGAGGGCCAACTCATCGTTCAGCGCGAACACCGCATCGAACTGGATGCCCCGCGCCAGCAACTCCTGCATCGATCCGGCGCCGTCCATGCGGTGCCAGCCCTCGCGATAGACCACGAGGCTCTCATCGAACGGGATGCCGTGAGCCGCCAGGGCCTCGCGATAGCCCTGCAGTCGCAGTGCCGCCGAACCGACGGCCTCGCGGGCGTGGGCACCGATCGCGGCGATATCGCGCCGACCGGAGCGGATGAGGTATTCGGTCGCCGCGCGCGCCGCCTCGACGTTCTGGATCGTCACGTGGTCGGTGGGGCCGCCGAAGATGCGCTCGCCGAGCAACACCAACGGGTAGGGGACGTCGAGATGCGAGGCATCCTCGTTGGACATGCCCAGCGGGCTGAAAAGGAGACCGTCGAGCATGGCGATGCGGGGGCTCTCGAGCACATCGATCTCGCGGTGACGCTCGCCGCCGGTCTGCTCGATGAGGACCGTGAAGTCCTGGGCGCGCGCGGCCGTCAGCACGAGGTCGGCCAGATCGGCAAAATAGCTGAAACTCAGCTCGGGAACGGCGAGACCGATGACGCCCGTGCGACCCGTGCGCAGGTTGCGGGCGGCGATATTCGGTTGATAACCGAGCTCCGTCACGGCCGCGGACACCTTCTCGCGTGTTGCCGGCTTCACGAACTCGTAGCCGTTGACCACGTTAGAGACCGTCTTCACCGAGACTCCGGCGAGCGCCGCGACATCCCGCAATGTTGCCGCCATCACGCCCCTCTCCGTCGCACCGGTGCTGACGCCATCCTAGCCAGGCGGGGACAAACGGTTGAGCCACCTGTCACAGCCGCGCGGGTCGCGCGTCACGTGCACGACCCGCGCAGTGCGGGCCGGCCTAGGACGGCAGCGGGGCCTTCGCGGTCTCGCGAGCGCGCAGCACCACGATGAGGCTGATGAGCGCGGCGGCCATCACGTAGAAGGCGGGGGCGAACTTGTTGCCCGTCGAGGCGATGAGGAAGGTGGCGAAGTAGGGCGTGATGCCACCGAACACGGCGACCGACATGTTGTAAGCGATCGACATGCTGCCGTAGCGGATGCGGGTGGGGAAAAGTTCCGCCATCGCGGCACTGGCGGCACCATCGAACGCGGCCATGAAGACACCCAGGATGATCATGGCTCCGGCGGCCGCCCAGAAGTTGCCGGCGTTCATGAGCATGAGCGTGGGGTAGGTGAGCACGAGGAAGCCCAGGCATCCGGCGATCATGACCGGTTTGCGACCGATCTTGTCGCTGAGCAGACCCATGAAGGGCACGAGCGTGGCGATCGCGAGCAGGCCCACGACGGTGGCGCCGTAGCTGAGGGTCTTGCTATAGCCCAGGTCGGTTTGCAGGTAGGACGGCATGAAGGTCTGCAGAATCCAGTGCCCGACGGCCTTGAGCACGACGAATCCGACGCAGAACAGCAGCGCGCGCCACGACGTGCGGAACGAATCGCGCAGCGGGGAGGCCGACACCTCGCCGGCGGCCTTCACGGCCTGGAATTCGGGGGTGTCCTCGAGCTTGTTACGCAGGTAGAGGCCGACGAGACCGAGCGGCAGGGCGAGCAGGAAGAGGACGCGCCATCCCCAGTCGGTGAGGGCGTCTTCGCCGAGCGTCGTGGTGAACAGCAACACCAGGCCGGCACTCACAACGAAGGCGGCGAAGCCGAAGACGTCGATGAAGCTGGTGACGAAACCGCGGCGGTTGGACGGCGCATATTCGGCGAGCAACGTCGTCGCCCCCGAGCTTTCGCCGCCGGCCGCGAAGCCCTGCACGAGCCGCACGATCACGAGTAAGAACGGCGCCCACAGCCCCACCATGTCGAAGGTGGGCAAGAGGCCCATCACCACCGTGGCACCCGAGGTGACGAGGATGACGGTGGCGAGCGTCGTCTTGCGGCCGAGCCGGTCGCCGATCGAGCCCCAGAAGAGGCCACCGAGGGGGCGCATCACGAAGCCGGCGCCGAACACGGCGAAGGCCGAGAGGAGGGCGGCCTGCGTGTTGCCCTGCTGGAAGAACTGCACGCTGATGACGGTGGCGAGGGTGCCATAGAGGCCGAAGTCGAACCATTCGACAAAGTGCCCGGCCCCCGCGGCGCCGATGACCTTGCGCATGCGCCGGCGGCGTTCCGCGTCGTCTAACGGGGTCAGGCTCGTGCGGGCGGCGGCCTCGTCGAGGCCGGCCTGCGGCTGTTTCACTGTCTCGCTCATCGGGAATCCTCACGTCATTGTTGAAGCTGGCGACGATCAACATACCACCAAGCGATCGTTTAATCCCACTGAGCGGAACATTAATCCCATTCAGTGATAGTTTGAGGTCGTCGTCCCCCGGTCAAAGGAGCCCAACCCCATGCAGAGTCGAACAGAGTCCAGCGATGTCGTCGTCATCGGCGGAGGCCTCGCCGGCGTCTCAGCCGCCGTTGCCGCCGCCCGACTCGGTTCGCGCGTCTCGCTCATCACCAATCGTCCCGTGCTCGGCGGCAACTCGTCGAGCGAGATCCGCGTGTGGGTGGTGGGCGCCACCGCGCACGGCCACCATCGATTCGCCCGCGAGACCGGCATCATGGGCGAGCTCTTCCTCGAGAACCAATACCGAAACGCCGAGGGCAACCCCTACTACTGGGACCAAACGGTGCTCGACCTCGTGCGCGCCGAGCCCAACATCCACCTGCACCTCAACACGGATGTCCGCACCACCGTCATGCGCGACGCAACACCCACTGCCGCACCCGCTGCCACCCTCGACGCCGCGCCCGCTGCCGCCCCCGACTCAGCCCGGGCTGCCGCACCCGCCATCGAGGCCGTCATCGGCTGGACCATGGGCAGCGAAATCGAAACGCGCTTCGAGGCCCCGATCTTCATCGACTGCACGGGCGACGGCCTGATCGGCGCCCAAGCCGGCGCCACCTACCGCATCGGCCGCGAGGCCCGCTCGGAATACAACGAGCCGTGGGCCCCCATCGAGGCCGACGACGAGCTCCTCGGCAGCTCCATCTTCTTCTACACGAAGGATGCCGGCCGCCCCGAGCGTTTCGTGCCGCCGAGCATCGCCATCGACCTCGCCCAGACGCCCATCCTGGCCAACCGCATCATCCGCACCGGCGACAACGGTTGCAACTACTGGTGGATCGAATGGGGCGGCGAACTCGACACCGTCGGCGACAACGAGCGCATCCGCGACGAGCTGTGGGGCGTCGTCTTCGGCATCTGGAACCACATCAAGAACTCCGGCGAATTCGACGCCGACACGCTCACGCTCGAATGGGTCGGTGCCATCCCGGGCAAACGCGAATACCGCCGGTTCGTGGGCGACCACACGCTCACCCAGCACGACATCCTCGATCAGGTGCGCTTCGACGACGCCGTCGCATTCGGCGGCTGGTCGATCGACCTGCACCCCGTCGAGGGCGTCTATGCCGACAAACCGGGTGCCCAGCAGCGTTTCAGCGATGGCACCTACGACATCCCCTTCCGCAGCCTCTATTCGTGGGATGTCTCGAATCTGCTGTTCGCCGGGCGCAACATCTCGGCTTCCCACGTGGCCTTCGGGTCGACGCGCGTCATGGCCACGTGCAGCACCCAGGGCCAGGCGGTCGGCACGGCCGCGGCCCTCGCCGCGCGCCTCGACGTGACCCCGCGCGAGCTCGGTTCCCGTCACCTCGACGTCTTGCAGGGCACGCTCCTGCGCGAGGACGCGCCCGTCATCGGCGTGCGGGCGGCTGATCCCGACGACCTCATGCACACCGCCACTCTGACCGCGTCGAGCACGCTCACCCACCTCTCGACGGTGCCGCACGCGGGGGCCGACACCACCCTCCCCCTCGACCGCGACGTCGCCCTCGTCATCCCGGTCGAGCCGCGCCTCGACGACATCACCTTCCGCGCCGACGCGAGCGCCGACACCACCGTCACGGTCGAGCTCTGGGGCACGGGCAAACCGCAGAACTACGCCCCCATCGTGCCGCTCGACACCCGCACCGTCGCGGTGACGGCGGGCCGCAGCATCCCGATCGCCGCCCGTTTCGACTGGCTGCCCGACGACCCCCAGAACGCCGTCGTCGTCGTGCGGGCCAACCCCGACATCGCGCTGCACCTGGCCGAGGAGCGCCCCTACGGCGTGCTCGCCCTCACCGCCAAACACGCCTCGGACGAGTCCCTCGACGACCACATCCCCGAAGAGGGCGACCAGCCGGTCACGGATTGGACGGCCCGGATGCTGCGCCGCCGCAGCTTCGTCGCGACCGTGTCGCCCGCGACCACCGCCTACTCCCCCGCCCACCTGATCGACGGCCTGCAGCGCCCCTTCGGCGGACCACACCTGTGGTCGTCGGCCCCACTCGACCCGACCCGCGACCTCGCCACCCACCCCGAAACGGTCGAGGCGACGTGGTCCGAGCCGGTGACCATCCGTTCGGTGCGCATCGTGTTCAACGACGACGTCGACGAGGATCTGGTGAACCTGCACCACCACCGCACGGAGTTCGAGGTCATCCCGGAACTCGTGTCCGACTACGCCGTCGAGGCGCGCACCGCCACGGGCGAATGGATGCCGGTGGCCGAGGTCTCGGGCAACCGCCACCGCCACCGCGTGCACGACATCGACGCCGTCACGACCGACGGTTTGCGGCTGGTGGTGCGCGGCACAAACGGTTCGCCGTATGTCACGGTCGTCGCGCTCAAGGCGTACTCGGCGCCGAGCGGCCGCGCCGGAGATGCCTGGGTAGGCTGACAGCTGAGTCCCCGTCCGTCCCGAGCGAAAGAGGTCCCCGTGCCCGGCGAAATCCAGCAAGGCATCGGCCGCGCCGCCTCGGTGCTCGAGGCTCTCGGTGCGTCGACGAGCGGCCCGCTGCGGGCATCCGATATCGCCCGCGCGACGGGGCTCGGCGCCTCGACAACCGCCCGGCTGCTCGGCACGCTCGAAGAGCTCGGCTATGTGAGCAAGCTCGCGGCCGGCCCCGCCTACACGATCGGCCCCGCCATCCTGGCCCTGGCGAGCGCCGGGCTCAACCAGAACGCCGTTCACCGCGAAGCCCGCAGCGCCGCGCAAGAGCTGGCCCACCGCACGGGCCTCAGCGTCAACGTCGCCGTGCGCGACGGGGCGAGCTCGGTCTACCTCTGCCACTTCGAGGGCTCGCTCGCGCCCAAATCGCACACCATGGTCGGGTTGCATCAACCGTTGCACGCCTCGGCGCTCGGCAAATGCCTGCTGTCGGGCCTCGGGGACGACGAGCGCCGCGAGCTGCTCGGCGACGAGCCCTACCCGCGCTACACGAAGAACACGCTGACCACGTTCGAGGCGCTGACCGCCGACCTGGCGCGCATCGCCGAACGCGGCACAGCCCTCGAAGACCAGGAGCTCGCGCTCGGCCGCCTGTGCGTCGCCGCCCCCATCCGCGACGCCACGGGCTCGGTGGTCGCCGCGATCTCCATCTCGGGCCGCCTCACCGTGATGAACGACCACGACCTCGACGCCCTGTCCGAGGAACTCGTCGAGGTAGCCGACCGCATCAGCGTCGGCCTCGGCATGATCTCGGCCATCCCCGTTCGCTGAGGTTGCTTCACCTTCCGCCGATCGCTGATCGACGAAAGAGAGCGTTCACTTTTTGCCACTGTTCAGTGAAACTGAACAGCGCTGAAAAATGAACGGTGGCTAACCTCTTTACAACACTTGCCAGTCCGGCTTGTTGTCGTAGGTGTAGCGGTAGTAGTCGGCGTGGGCCAGGCGCGAGGCGGCGGCCTCGTCGACCACGACCGTCACGTGCCCGTGCAGTTGCACGGCCGAGCCCGGCACCGACGCCGTGAGCGGGCCTTCGAGCGCGGCCGCCAGCGCCTCGGCCTTGGCTTCGCCGAACGCGAGCAGCACGAGGTGACGCGCCCGCAGGATGGTGCCGAGACCCTGCGTGATGCAGTGGCGGGGCACGTCGTCGACGCTGTCGAAGAAGCGCGCGTTGTCGCGGCGGGTCTGCTCGGTGAGCGTCTTCACGCGGGTCAGCGACGCAAACGATGAGCCCGGCTCGTTGAAGCCGATGTGGCCGTCGGTTCCGATGCCCAGAATCTGCAGGTCCACGCCGCCGGCGGCTTCGATGGCGGCCTCATAGTCGGCGCCCGCGTGCTGGATCGTGGCGGCATCCCCGTTGGGGGTGTGCACGAGCTGCGGGTCGAGGCCGAGCGGTTCGACGACCTCACGCGTGATGACCGAACGATACGACTCGGGATGCTCGGCGGGCAGCCCCACGTATTCATCGAGGGCGAAGGCGCGCACGCGGGAGAGATCGAGGCCGGCCGAGCGTGCCGCCAGGGAACGGTAGACGGGCAACGGGGTCGAGCCCGTGGCGACGCCGAGCACGGCATCCGGTGTGCTCGTGATGAGACGCACGATAGCGTCGGCCACCAGGTCTCCGGCGGCTTCTTTCGTGGGGAGGATGACGACTTCGGCCATGTCACGTGCCTTTCGATACGGGGATGATGTGGGGTGCACGCCGCTCAGGCGCGAGGCTCTTCAGCCAAGACGTCGGCGGTCGTCCACCGGTCGACGACCTCGCCGTGGCCGCTGGCGCGGAACGCGAGGACCGCGGCGCCGATGCGCCCGCCCGCCGTGCCCAGTTCGGAGACGCGGATTTCGGGCGCTTCCCGCCACACGAGCGACTGCGCGAGTTCGGCACGCAACGGGTCGAGCAGCAGGCCGCCGGCGCGCGACACTCCGCCGGCGAGCACGATGACGGCCGGGTCGATCAGCAGCGTCACCGATTTCAGTCCCAGCGCAAGAGCGTGCACACCGTCGGCCCACACGCGGTCGGCAACGGGGTCGTGCCCGAGGCGCACCGAGATAGCGGCGGCGTCCAGGCCAGGCTCTCCCCCGGCGGCGGCGTAGCGGCGCGCGATTCCGGCACCCGAGAGATAGACCTCGAGACATCCGTGTTGGCCGCACGTGCACGGCTCGCCGTCGGGAATGGCGGGGATGTGCCCGAGTTCGCCGGCCGTGGTGACCGCGCCGACGACCGGATGCCCGCCACTCAAGATCGAGGCCGCGACACCCGTTCCGATGGCCACGAGCACCGAGTTGGCGACACCCTTCGAGGCGCCGAAGAGGCTCTCGGCGAGCCCGCTCGACCGCACATCGTGGCCGATCTCGACGGGCACGCCCAGTTCGGCCGAGAGGATGGGGCCCAGAGGAACGTCGGTCCAGTCGAGCGTCGAGGCGTAACGCACGATGCCGTTCTCGGCCTCGACCATGCCGGGCGTGACCACGCCGATGCCGACCACGTGGTGTCCCGATTGTTCGGTGTGCGCGCGCAAACCCTGCAGCAGCTCAATGATGCGGGCGATCGACTCGTCCCCGGTGGCGCCGACGCCCACGGACCGCGACGCAATGGTGCGGCCCGAGGCATCCACGATGGCGCCCTTGAGGTTGGTGCCGCCGATGTCGACGGCGATGACGACGGATGCGTCGGAGAGCGTGTCGGTCGTCGGATTCTCGAGCGCCGCGAACAGGTCACGCACGACGTCGGGGTCGGTCCGCAGCGTCCCGTCCCCGCGCGGCGACGCGGTCTGGGCGCGCAGGTGAACCTCGGTCGCGCCCGTCGCGTTGAGGATCTCTCGCACATTGGCGGGGCGCACCGATCCGCCGACGAGCACGGTCGGGGCTGCGGGCTCCGCGCGCGACCAGCGCACGAGTTCGGCCAACACGTCGATGCCCTGAAGCGCGGGATGCGGTCCACCCGAGGTCAGCACGCGCTCGACGCCGGCCGCGGCCAGCACGTCATAGGCGGCCAGCAGATCGGATGTCGCATCGAACGCCTTGTGAAAAGTGACGGGCAGCGGCGCCGCGGCGTCGATCAGGCGGCGGAGCGCGGCGGCATCCACCTCACTTGCGGCGGTCAGGGCGCCGACGACGACGCCGACGGGAGTGCGCGCACCGGCCGCGGCTGCCGCGATGGCCCGCAGGTCGCGGCACATGACGTCGACCTCGGCCTCGCTGTAGACAAAGTCGCCCCCGCGCGGCCGCACGATGATCTGCACGCCGACGCGTTCGACGGCGTCGAGCACCGCCAGGATCGTGCCCATGCTCGGCGTCGTCCCGCCCTCGAGCAGGTCGGCGCACAGCTCGATGCGGTCCGCACCCTCACGGTCGGCGACGAGCGCCCCCTCCAGGTCGTCGACGCACAGCTCGACGAGCACGCGGCTGGTCTGCGCAGAGTCGGATGCGCTCACTGCACGTCACCGCGCGCGGCGATCCACGCCGTCACATCGGCACCCGCCGCGATCTCACCGACGGGCACGCCGCCGCCCAGAACGGGCAGCTCGACGAGCGAACCGGCGGCCGCGACATCCACGCCCAGCGCGCCCAGCACCTCGAGCGCGAGCAGGGTCGTCGCGCGCGGGTTGCCGTCGACGATCTTCATCGCGACCGCCTGACCCGTGGCCGCGGCCATGCCGATGACGCCCTCGGCGCCGCCCTTGGCGAGCACGCCGGGCACGCGCGTCATGGTGTCGCTGTTGGCGTGGTTGTCGCCGCCCACGAAGAAGGGGTGCGCGCGCATGGCGTCGGCGACGAGGCGTTCGGGGGTTCCCTCGGGTGCCGTCACGAGGGCGCGGAACGAGCGCGCCAGACCCTCGACCGTGGTGCTGAACAGGGGCGCGCCGCATCCATCGATCGCCGTGTATTCGACGGCCGTGCCCGCCACGCGCTCGACCGTCTGCCGCACGAGCTGCTGCAGCGGGTGCTCGGGGTCGAGGTAGGTGGCCGTGTCCCAGCCGTTGGCGGCGCACGCCAGCAGCATGGCGGCGTGCTTGCCCGAGCAGTTCATGCGCACACGCGAACGGGTCTCGCCGTCGCGGATGAGGCGCTCACGCGTGGGCTCGTCCTCGGGCCAGTCGACGGGGCAGCCGAGCGCCGACTCGTCGAGACCCGCGCGGTCGAGGATGCGGCGCACGGCGTCGACGTGAGCGTCCTCGCCCGTGTGGCTGCCGGCGGCGATCGCGAGCTCTTCGCCGCTGAGGTCGGCGCCGGCGAGGACACAGGCGAGGGCCTGCAGGGGTTTCGTGGTCGAACGCGGCAGCACCTGCGTGGAGCCGCGGCCGAGGTCGGCGGCCACCGTTCCGTCGGCGTCGAGGGCTACGAGCCAGCCGAAGTGGCGGCTCTCGATCACACCCGAACGCACGATCACGGCGAGCTCGGCCAGCTCGGAGGCGGCAGCGGGCACGGACGACGCCGCGGCGGGCGCGGACGAGGCGGCCAGGTCAGAGGAGGGAAGGGTTGCCACGGTGTTGCTCCTTCGTCGCGGTGCGACAGTCGATCGGGAGAGAAAGGACGCTCAGTCGAGCACGGGCGCGCCCACGATGGGCACGGGCGCCGCGGCATCCGGTTTGCGCAGGCTGCGCTTCGAGGGGCGCGTGCGCAGGCGGGCGGCGAGCGTCGAGAGCGCGCCGTTGAAGACCAGGTAGATGAGTGTGACGACGACGAACGTCTGAATCAGCAGGTGGTTGAACGACGACAGCACCTGGCCGCGATAGAGCAGCTCGGTGAAGGCCACGATGTAGCCGAGCGAGGTGTCTTTCACGAGGCTCACGAGCTGCGTCACGAGCGAGGGCGTGGCGAACCGCAGCGCCTGCGGCAACACGACGAGTCGCGAGGTCTGCGCCTCCGACATGCCGAGGCTCAGGCCGGCTTCGCGCTGACCGCGAGGCAGGCCCAGGATGCCGGCGCGGATGATTTCGGCGAACGCGGCCGAGTTGGCCACCGTCAGCGGGATCACGAGCTTCCAGATGAGCGGGAAGTTGAGCCCCAGCTGCGGCAGGCCGAACAGCATCAGGTATATGAGCAGCAGCACGGGAACCGTGCGTGCGATCTCGATATACCCGGTCGACAGCCAGCGGATGACGCGCACCCGGCTCAGGCGTCCGAGCGCCAGGAACAATCCGAGGAATCCTCCGAGAACGGCCACGAGCGCGGCCGCCTGGATCGTTCCCCACAGGCCGACGAGCAGGTACTCCCACACGGGCCACGAGAGGAACGGCGTCCACTTGTCGGCATCCAACTGCCCCTTCGAGCCGAACTGGATGAGCCCGGCCACGACGATCCCGACCAGGATCAGGATGACGACGGCCGACCAGATGCGAATATTGCGGCGGGTCTTGGGCCCGGGCTCGTCGTACAGCGACACCTTCTGCGTCGCGGCGCCCTTGCCCGCGCCCGTGCCGGTGCCGGTCGTTTGCGTTGTCGCGCTCATCGGACGATCGCCACCTTTCGCTCGATGCGGCCGGCACTCAGGCCGATGATGAGGGCGAGCAGCATATAGACGAGGCCCGCCGCCGTGAAGATGAGGATGGGTTGCGCCTCGACGAGGTTGAGCTTGTTGGCCGCCGAGGTGAGCTCGACGACGCCCACGGCCGCGGCGAGGGCGGTGTTCATGGTCAGCGCGATCATGACGTTGCCGATGGGTTGCACGGCGGCGCGCAGTGATTGCGGCAGCACCACCAGGCTGAGGGTCTGGCCGAGCGTGAAGCCCAGCGCGCGGCTGGCCTCGATCTGCCCGTTGCCCACCGTGTTCACGCCGCTGCGGATCGCCTCGGCCACGTAGGCGGCCTCATACAGCGTCAGCACGACGACCGTGGTGGGGGCCAGGGGCATGAGGATGCCGGCATCCGGCAGTGCGAAGACCGCGAGGATGAGCAGCACGAGCAGTGGCACGTTGACGAAGAACTGCACGTAGGCGAAGGCCGCTCCGCGCAGCACCGGGATCGGGCTGATGCGGGCCGCCGCGATGAGCGTTCCGACGATGAGCGAGCCGATGCCGGCGACCACCGCCATCACGACCGTCGTTCCGAGCGCGGCGAGGAGCGGGCCGGCGCTGTCGACGAAGATATCCATAACTTCCTTCGGGCGGTTTCGGGGCTGTTCGGGTGGGGCAGGTGGGGCAGGTGAAGCGGATGAAACGGGTGGTGCGGTTCAGCCCGGGCGACGCAGACGCGGCGCGACGTGCGAGACGACGCGGATGCCGCGGGGCCCGGGCGCGAGCCGCCGGAACCGGTTGCCCCTCAGAAACGTGAGGCAACCGGCATCCGGCGTCTGCTGTGGCTTAGGAGCCGGGGACCGAACCGATCTTCGGAGCGTCGGGCGTCTCGGACTCGACGGCCGCGCCGAGCGTGGCGTCCCAGACCTTGGCCCAGGTGCCGTCTTCCTGGATCTTGACGAGCCAGTCGTTGATGAACGTCTTGAAGTCGTCGTCGTCGTGCTTCAGACCGATGCCGTAGGCCTCGGTGGTGAAGGGCTGGCCGACGACCTTGATCGAGTCATCCGAGGCGGCGTTCGAGGCGAGCAGCGTGAAGTCCTGCACGTAGGCGTCGCCGCGACCCTGCTTGAGAGCCTGCATGGCCTGCGGGTCGGTGGCGAAGGAGACGAGCGTGGCGGTGGGCTGCTCTTCGGGCACGGCGGTCACGGCCGGCGTGTTCGCGCCGACGATGACGGTTTTGCCGGCGAGGTCCTCGATGCCCTTGATGTCGTCGTTGTCGCTCTTGACGGCGACGGCCAGACCGGACTCGAGGTAGGGGCCCGCGAACGAGACCTGCGCGGCGCGCTCCTCGGTGATCGTGTAGGTGTTGAAGACCACGTCGACGGTGCCGTTCTGCAGCAGCGCCTCACGGGTTTCCGAGGCCGGCGGGATGATCTCGACGTTGGGCTCGCCCAGAATGTAGATCGCCAGCAGCTTGGCCAGGTCGGCGTCGAAGCCCTCGACGTCGTCGGGGTTCGAGGGGTCCTGCTGCGAGAGCAGCGGAGCGTCGAGGGCCTCGCCCACGATCAGCTTGCCGCGCTCCTTGATCTTGGCCATGGTCGAGTCGGGCAGGATGTCTGCGGCCTCGGCGACGACCGCGTTCTTGTAGACCTCGTCGAGCGAGGAGGCGGCCGACGAGGCCGTGGGGTCGGCGCCGGGAACGGCGGCGTCTCCGCCCGAGCAGGCCGCGAGGCCGAGCATGGCGGTGAGGGCGACGGCGGCAACGGGGATGGCCCGGCGAAGGGGTGAACGTGAAACGCGCAAGGTGGTGCCTTTCTCGGTGGGGTTCTAGGGCTGTGTGTCTGTGTGGCTGTAGGGCTGCGGGTCAGTGGGTCAAGATTTTGGAGAGGAAGGCGCGGGCGCGTTCCGACTCGGGGTGGTCGAAGAACTCGGCGGGCGTGTTCTGTTCGACGATGCGGCCGTCGTCCATGAAGACGACGCGGTCGGCGGCGCGGCGGGCGAAGCCCATCTCGTGGGTGACGACGACCATGGTCATGCCCTCTTTGGCGAGCGAGACCATCACGTCGAGCACCTCGGTGACCATCTCGGGGTCGAGAGCCGAGGTGGGCTCGTCGAACAGCATGACCTTGGGGCGCATGGCGAGCGCGCGGGCGATGGCGGCGCGCTGCTGCTGGCCGCCCGAGAGCTGGGCGGGAAAGCTGTCGGCCTTGTCGGCGATGCCCACGCGGTCGAGCAGTTCGAGGCCGTGCTTCTCGGCATCCTTCTTCTTCTCGCCGCGCACCTTGATGGGGGCGAGCGTCACGTTCTCGAGGATGGTTCGGTGCGCGAAGAGGTTGAACGACTGGAACACCATGCCCACGTCGGCCCGCAGCTGCGCGAGCGCCTTGCCCTCTTGAGGCAGTGTGACACCGTCGATGCGGATGTCGCCGCTCGTGATCGTCTCGAGCCGGTTGATGCAGCGGCACAGCGTTGACTTGCCCGAGCCGGACGGCCCGACCACGACGACGACCTCTTGCGGCGCGATGCTGAGCGACACGTCTTTCAGCACGTGGTGTTCGCCGAAGTGCTTCTGCACGTCGGTCATGACGACCATGTCGGTCGATGCAGTGCGTGCCGCGGACGATGCCGTGGGGGTTCCAGGTGCGTGTGCCATAGTGCCGCCTTCTCGTGAAATGCGGCCTTCGGGGGCCGCATCGCCATCCTCGGTCGGATCCCCCATCCATGATGACGGGATCAACCTAACAACTGATTGTTACACGTAGATTTCGATAAACTTTATGCAATACTGGAGCAACTGCGGAGGCATCCGCCACCCCGACGCGACCGGAAGAGCCCCGATGAGCACGAGCGAGTTGTTCCGCACACCGCCCCGCCACGCGCCCCAGAACGTCGAGATCCTCGGGCCGTTGCGCTCCGGCCGCGCCACGTCGCGCGCCGCCCTCGCCAAGGCCACGGGCCTCTCCCCCTCGACCGTCGCGTCGCGCGTCGAGGACCTCATCGCGCAGGGCCACATCGTCGAGGTCGGGCACGGCGAGTCCCGCGGCGGCCGGCGCCCCCGCCACCTCGAGATCCGCGGCGACGCCGGTCTCGTCGGCTGCATCGACCTGGGCGTCGACCGTGCCACCTTCGGCCTCATCGATTTCGCCGGAAACCTCGTCGGCGAGCGCCACCTCGACCTCGACATCGCGGCCGGCCCGCACGACGTCCTCTCCTTCGCCGTCGCCCAGTTGGTCGACATGGTCGAGCAGTCGGATGTTCCGAGCCACACGCGCCTGCGCGGCATCTCGGTCGGGGTGCCCGGGCCCGTGTCGTCGACCACGTCCCGCATCGTCGCGCCGTCGCGCATGCCCGGCTGGAACGGCGTGTCGGTGGCCGAGGTCGTGCAGCGCGACATCCAGCTGCCCGTCGTCGTCAACAACGACGCCAACCTGATGGCCGCGGGCGAACTGCTCGACGCCGACGAAGCGGCCGCGTTCGCCAACCAGGTCTTTGTGAAGGTGGGCTCGGGCATCGGCTGCGGCATCGTGTCGGGTGGCGAGCTCTACACGGGCAGCAACGGCTGGGCGGGCGACATCAGCCACGTCTCGGTGCCCGGGGCCGCGGCGGTTCCGTGCTCGTGCGGGCGCACCGGATGCCTCGACGCCCTCGCCTCGGGCAACGCGCTGGTGCGCGAGATGCAACTCGCCGGCCACGACGTGCACACCGTCGAGGCGATGATCACCCTGGCCCGCGACTCCCACCCCCTCGCCACACGCCTTTTGCGCAACGCGGGCGTCATGACGGGCGGCGTGCTCGCCACCATCGTCAACTTCTTCAACCCCGACCGCCTCGTGTTGGGCGGCGTGCTCGCCGATTCGGCCGTCTTCGTCGCGGGCGTGCGCTCCACCCTGTACGCAGACTGCCTGCCCATGGCCACCGAGCAGCTCACCGTCGAGGTCACGCGTCACCAGGGCACGGGCGGCCTGCGCGGCGCGGCCCGCATGTTCCTCGACCGCGTCTTCTCCACCGAGGGCCTCCCCCCGCTCACGCCGGCGCCCTGACGCACTAGGGTCGATCCGTGACCCAGACTCCGCCGCCGTCGTCGTCGACTCCGGCATCCGCGCCCCTGCCCGCCGCGCTCGTGATGCCCAGCGAGATGACGCACTATGTGATCCCCCTGGGTTTCGCGCACCGATCGGCCGTCGCCCTGCTGCGCGCGAGCCTCTTCACCCGCAGCTTCACGGTCGCCTTCATCGTCGTCGCGGCGCTGTACCTCATACTCATGGGGCTGGATGCCGCCGACATCGTCGAATCCGGGGCGCTCTCGTGGATTGGGCTCATCTACTTCGCCTTTATGTGCCTCATCGCGGTCCTCCTGTACGCCGCGCAGAGGCGGTCTACCGCTGCGTTACTCCCTACGGGCAGCACTCTTTCCGCGCGCTTCGACGCCGAGACGTTCTGGGAACAGACACCGGTGGCCGAACAGATCGTGCGCTACGACGCCTTCGAGAAGCTCATCGAACAGAGCGGCTTCGTCTTCCTCAAAACGCGCCGCGGCGGCATCGCCTCCGTTCTGCCCCGCGAGCTCGTCCCCTCCGACGCCTGGCTCGACTACATCCGTTCGCAACTGGCACCCGCGTCGCGACGCTAGGTGCGCCTCCGCTCGGTCACTAGGCTGGGCGCACAGACCGGCCGGGTCGGCGGATGGGGGAAATCATGGATGTCGCACTCGCGATCGTTCTCGGCGTCGTCTTCGTCGGCGCTTACGTGGCGGTCATCGTCTACGCCATCACGCAGATCCGGCGCGAACCGACGCTGAACAGCTCCGAACGCACCGTGTGGATCCTGGCGGTCATCTTCTTCCCACTCATGGCCGGTTTCGTCTGGCTGTTCATGGGTCCACACCCGCTCGGACTGCGCATCGACCAAACGCGAACTCCGCGCAGCTAGCGCCGGCCGGACGGCTCGTCGGCCCGTCAGGTTCCGTGCTGCTCGCGCAGAACCTCGTGCTCGAGTCGCTCGAGGTCGGCGGCGACCAGCTCGATGTCGCGCGCGAACTCGTCGTCGGTGAGCTCGATCTGGCGCACCGTGAAGACGATCTCGGCACCGTTTGGATGGGCGAGCACGCGTACCGGATTCGTGACGACGGTCCCGGATGGCAGGGTCACATCGTGGTCGAGGACTCCCAGGTCGTTCCGCTCGACGAATCGAACGGTCACCCGGCCCATGGGCGACTCGACGACGAGGACGTCGCCCTCGCGAACCACTTCGGACTGCGCGAGACCCGCCGCCCACCGCGGAAGATTGTCGACATTCGACGCATACTCATACACGGCGTCCGGCGAAGCCGAGATGACCCGACTGACGTGATGGCTTCTCATACTCTCGGTCACTGATCCTCGCCTTTCGGGTTCTTCGGTCACAAGACGTGCAGCGCGTCGGACTCGTCGCGCTCGCGCCGGCTCAAAGCGCGCAGCACCGCGAGGTCGCCGTGGCGCACACGCGCCGCACCCACGAGAACGTCGACGGCAGCGGCCAGGGCGGCGGGAGGACTCGTGACGGCCGCGCCGATGCTGAGGGACAGGTCATCCGTGTGCACGGCGAATTCGACGAGACGGGTGCGCAGGTAGTCGTCGAGCGAGATGATCTCGCCCGGACGATGCGCAACGCTTAGGCGACGTTCGGCAGGTTCCATAGCGAGGCGCGATCGCAAGCGATCGAGGGTTTCACGGCACTGCGCGACCACAGCCAGAACACCCTTCTCCGCTGATTCCGTTCCACGTCGGATGACGCCGCGACTGACGTCTGACTCGCGATCGGCAATGCCCTCGAAGGTTCCAAAATAGGTGGATGCATCGATAACGGCGATGTCGGTGCCCCCGGGCCCGCCGCCCGCCTCACGACCGCTGTCCGAGTCGGGGCCAGAGTCGACCCCGGAGTCAACCTCGAGGTCGAGGAGGAACTCGACCTGCGTCAGACTGCGCCCGAGATGAGCCGCCAAAACCCCCATGGTCATGCCGGGCAGCACGGATTCCTCGTGCCACCTGCTCGCAACCCGCTCATCGCCGATGAGGTCGACGGCGCTGGCCGCGGCCTCGAGGTAGGTCACGCGAGGGATGCTCAAGGCGCTGTCAGTCATGGGCCTCAGTGTGGCAGCCGCCGACGCCCGCGAACAGGCCCAAGCTTGAGGATTCTTATCGACCGAATAGGCTGGTGGGATGGATCCAGCAGCAGTGAATTCCTGGGGATGGTTCGCTTTAGCCCTGGTCAATGCGGGCCTGGCGGAACAGAAGAACCGATCGCGCCTCAACTGGTTCCTCGTCTCGATCTTCCTCGGACCGATCGCCACCCTGCTCATCGTCGTCTGGAAACCGGCGCCCGCGCAGCCGGACGACGAGGCCCCTCAGCCCATCAGCCTGTCGACCGGTTTTCTGGCCATCGGTGTGACGCTTGCCCTCGCCTCGATCATCGTCATCGCACTGCTGGCATCGAGTCCCCCGAGCATCCTGGCGTGGATCATCTCGGGCGTCATGATGGCCGGCGCCCTCGCCTGCCTCATCACGTTCGTCGTGCGCCGCCCCGCCGATCGGGCTCGCTCGCTCGCCGGCGCACCGCAACAGACTCCCGCCCCGAGCAACACCGAGGTCTCGGCGCAGGACCGCGCCTCCTCCTGAGCCCGGCCGCTCTCACGGAACGGGTATCGGATCCCATGCCACGTTCACCGTCAGGTGAAAGAGCTTGTCCACCGAGGTGGGGCGAAAGGATGTCCCGGCGCTGAGTTGCAGTCCGCCCGCCGCGGGAAGCGACTCGCCCACACCGACGAGCTGCCAGTCCTCGATCGGGTCGGCGTTCTCGGCCGCCACGATTTTTGCGTCGAGTTCGGTGAGGCTGTCGAGGGGCAGATCCAGCTGGCCGAGCACGTCGCGATACACGGCTCGCCCGTCATCCGGGCCGTGCTCGATAGCGGCGTTGATCTGCAGACCGAAAAGCCGACCGGCGGGGACGAGCACCTCATCGGATGTCGGGTCTGTGATGGCTTCGTCGTGATCGGAGGCCTCGAAGATGACCTCGGTCGCGTCGACCTGCACGCTCTTCCCCTCGGGCAGCAGCAAGCGCACCGGCCGGGGGCCGACGGAGGTCGAACTGTAGGCGCCCACGAGAATTGGGGTGTTCGGGCGGACATCGGTATCGATGCCGAACGCCTCCGTGCTGGGAGGCACAGTGAGATCCCAGACCTCGACACCGTCCTCATAGGTCATGGCGGTGGGCTCGGGCCCCGAGTGCACGACGCCGTATTCGTTGCGCGGGAATCTGTCGGGTGCGGATGTCGGCGGGCCGATGACGGGCAGACACCCGCTCGCCCCGAGAACGACCGCGGTCAGCAGAGAAACGATCGCCGTGCGGCGCCACAGTGTGCTCATGTCTCCCCCACAGCACGCCCTCCAGACGACGGCGGTTCAACCGGAAGCTTACCGAGACCGACCGGCGTCAGCTTCCCTGCTGCACCCGGCTTCGCTCGCGCAACGCATTGGCAGCCGCCGCCGCTTCCTCGGCGTCGCGCACCGTGACCGCGACGACCGATCCGCCCGCGCGGTGAACGACCACGCCGGAGCCTCGCCTGATGACATAGGCACGCCCGCGTCCCGAGAAGCGATACCCCCAGCCGCCCCACTGCCCGGGCTCGATGGTCTCGGCCGAGACGACGTCGATGTCGCGCAGGGGGATGCGGATGAGCGGAATGCCGAAGGCACCTGAACGCAGACGCACTCCGAACCGGTCGATGGTCAGGCGCGCCGGCGACAACGCGAGCACCGAGAGCGCCACGAACGAGAGCGTGGCGCAGGTCGTCCACAGCCCCGCATCCGCCGATCTCGCCGCCGCGACACCGAGGGCCACCGCGGAGGCCACGAGCACGACGGCGATGGCCACCAGCAACGGGCTCGTGATGGTGCGCGACCAGACCAGGCGCTCGTTCGAGGCGAGACTTTCGAGCGGCTCGGGCACGCCCTGCGCGGCGCTCAACACCTCGTCTTCTGTCTCGGGGACGACGGGGAACAGGAGGAAGACGACCGTGGCGACGAGGAACGGGATCACGAGGAAACCGAGCCGTGCTCCGAGATCGGCGGACTCGGGCGAGGCGGCATCGGCCGTCGTACCGGCCAACACGATCCACACAGTGCTGGGGAACGCCGCGATCAGGGTGGCGGCCGACGCCATCTTGCGGTTCTCACGGGAGGCGCTGCCCATCAGCACCACCGCGACGGCGATCGCCGTGACGGCCGCGGCGATGGCGGCAGAGATCCAGAACGACATCCACGTCGAGCCGTAGCCGTCGGGTTCCATCGCGAAACCGGACCAGTGCGTGGCCATCGTGGGCCCCAGGCGCGGCGCGAAAACGAGCGCGGCCGCCCCCATGGCGATCAGGGGCAGAATCTGCAGGACCACCGCGGCGCTTCGCCGCAGGCCTGCACCCGATATTCGTCTCATGTCGTCTCCATCCCCTTCACGATGCCGGCGAGTTCTCGCGGCGAGATGCCCGCTCGCGCCGCCTCGGCGACCATCGCCGCCACGGCCTCGAGCACGTCGCGCACCCCCGGCTCGTCGCCGCCGACGACAGTCGCGCCGCGACCCCGACTCAGGGCGATGACCCCCGCCTCGCGCAGCGAGTCGTACGCGCGCAATACCGTGTGCATGTTCACGTCGAGCGAGGCGGCGAGGTCTCGAGCCGAGGGCAACTTCTCGCCCACCGCGACGTCGCCGCGCGAGACCGCGAGCCGGATCTGGAACGAGATCTGTTCGGCGATCGAGGCGGGTGAGCCATCCGAAAGTCTAATGAGCATGTTTGTATTATATGCAAACAATGCAAAGGTGGCGCGTGCGAACCGTGGCGGAAGCATTGCGGCGACAGGAGGCGACATACTGTCACCATGACCGACTACCCGCAGGCCCCCCTTCCGCCGCTCGTCGTCGGCTCCGACCCCGTTCGCACCGAGCGGGCCACGCGACCCTCGTTCGTTCTCACCCTGGTGGCCGCGGCGCTCGTCCCGGTCTTCGCGGCAACCGTCGCCGCTCTCATCGCGTCGTCGAGCGGCTTCGCGATGGGCTTCGTGTCGGCTCTACCGCTGCTGCTCGTGTCGTGGTTCACCCTGTTCACGGTCGCGCAGGTGGCGTCGGTGCGCGGCGCGCGGTCACGCCCGGGCACAGTTCTCACACTCGACACGGCGGGCCTGCACAGCAGCATCGAGCAGGGGGATGTCTTCCTCCCCTGGCCCGCCATCGAACGCCTCTCGGTGCGCCGCCGTGGCAAGTTCCGCATCCTCACGTTCCGCCTCGCCCCCGGCGTGACCGCGCAGTCGCCCGGCATCCACTCGACGCTGCCCACGAAGTCGTTCGCCACCCTGAGCAAACTCGGCTTCCAACTCGGCGAGGTCGCCATCGACTGCCCGCTCGACACCGTCATCGCGGCCTCGACAGCCTTAACGGGCGGCCGCCTGCGCTAAGCGATCCCAGGCGGACAAGCGGCCGATCCACCCCAGTCAGGCAGGCGGCCTCGGTCGCTTCGCTGAGTGGCCGCCTGCACCAAACGATCACAAACTAGGCGGACATCCGGATGCGTCGCCTACGACGCGGGCAGCTCGGCGAAGGCGCTCTTCACGCCGTTGTACCAGTCGAGGGACTTCTTCGGGTGGCGCCAACGGCCCTTCATGTCCTCGCGCGCCGGAACGTGAGCCTCGTCACCTGCCTTGACCGCCTCCTTGAGGTGCCGATCCTGGGCCTGGATGATCTCGTCGGCGGTCTCGGCCCGGTGCTCGAGGCCGCAGGGTCCGCCCAGGTCGGCGCAGGTCATGGTCTTCATCGTGTCTCCGTTCTCGCCGTCGCGTCTGCTGCGGCTCTCACCATATTGACGAACGGGCCACGTGGGATGTGACCATCCGCATCATTCCGCCGTCGCCCCGGGCGTGTCGCGCACGACCGGGCGTCGAACGATCGCGGCCAACACTTCGGGTTCGGCGCGGAAGACGATGGCCTCGACCACACCATCGGCAACCGTGAAGTCGAAGGCGACCATTGCCTGCCCGCGGTTGAACCAGGCCGCACCCGGTCGCCCGTCGACGAGCGCCGGAAGTGCGGCGTGTGCGCTCCCGTTGAAGAAACCGGCCACGGCCTCGCGACCTTCGATGCGTGTCGGCGTACCCGCGGCGATCGCGGCCGCGTCGGCGCTGACGGTCGCCCCCGGCGCGAGGAGCGTGAGAAGCCGCATCAGGTCACTCCCCCGGGCCGCAGCCATGAAGGCGTCGACGACCTGTTGGTCGGTCTCGGGGCCGCCCCGCTCGGCATCCGCGACTTTCGCGCGCGCCCGCGAGGCGAGTTTGCGGGCCGCCGACGGCGTGCGGTCGAGGATCTCGCCGATCGAGTCGAAGTCGAACCCGAACGATTCGTGCAGCACCCATGCGACCCGTTCGTTCGGCGTGAGGCGGTCGACCACCACGTGCAGGGCCTGACCCACCGACTCCCGGTGCAGGGCGGCCTCCTCCGGGCCGGGCTCGAGCGAGGCGGCGACATCATGGGCCTCGGCCGTGTCGGCAGGTTCCGGGATGCGCGCGCGCAATCGGTCGAGGCACAACCGGGTCGTGACGGTCGTCAGCCAGGCGGCGGCGCTGTCGAGCTGGGCGGTGTTCTCGTGCAGGCGGATCCAGGCGAGCTGCACGACATCCTCGGCCTCGTGTCGATCGCCGAGGATGCGGGCGGCGATGTTGGTCAGCCGGCCGCGCTCACCTTCGAAGACCTCCGATGCCACCATGCGCCCACTCTAGGCCCGACGACCGCTGTGTCGCCCCACAAAAGAGGGCCGCAAAAGCCCTGGCGGGAAGAGTAGAGTGCGACAAGTTCCGACCCCGCGCCCGGGGCGCCACAGTTCGCGCGATATCGCATCCGGAGCTCGCCCAGCGCCGGAACGACATCCGAATCCCAGTAGTCGCGCCGAAAAGTTAAGTACTCCTCAGCATTGCCGGTGAGGATGCTTCATTTCTACGCTGTGACAGACAGGGATGAGAAGAGGGTTTCATCCCACGCATGCAAGCGGCTTTCCTGCCGCGGTGCGCATGTCTCGATCTCTGTGGTCGTGCGGTGCTTTCTCGAGCACCCCGATCCATCTGACCGCGATCCGGGGGGCCGCAGGTGGCTTCTCGACGCACGGGCGGTGACAGACGCGCCTCAAACGGCCGCGCATCAGGGCCTCGCCGAATCGGCACGATCGCCGCCGCGACATGCGCCGTCGTCGCCCTGACACTGGGTCTCATCGCTCCCGGCGCGTCGGCCGCCACCGCTTCGGCCGCCGCGCAGGCCCAGCCCGCGGCGCCGTCGACGGCCCTCGACGCATCCGCTGACGCCACCGTCACCCAGGCACTCGCGCCGAGCACGGCATCGCAGCAGACGGCGCTGGCGCGCGTGGCCTCCGACGTCTCGATTCTCGCCGCGGGTGTGCCCGAGGCACCCGCCCAGCTCTGGCTCGAGGACTTCGAGGCGAGCACGCCGCCCGCGCAGCTCGGCACCTATGCATCGAACCGCTACACGGCAGCCGCATTCTGGCTGAACTACTCCAACTGCAACGGCGTGCTCCTCAACTACACCGTCACGTTCCCCGCCACCGGATTCTGCGGCACCACCAGCGACACGGTGTCGCGCAATCAGGTGCGTCGACTGGCCGATGTGCTCGGCCAGTCGCGCCTCGGCGTCGTCGGCAGCACGAGCAACACCGCGCCCGTCAACGGTTCGACCACGGGAACCGCCGGATCGCAGGCGAACCGGGCCCTCGCCGCGCTGACGATGGCGGGCGGCACGACGACGGCCAACCAGACGCTCATCGAATCGGTCGCACCCGTCGGGCTGTCGGCCACCGCCGAGCGCTACTACGCGGCATCCATCGACGTCGCAGAGGACTCGTGCTCGGCTCGCCCGGGCGGCGTCAACAACAACTCCCGATTGGATGTCGCGCTCGTCGTCGGCGCGACGGCGACGAACCTCACCGCGGCGCCCATCATCGCGTGCAACACGCCCGCCGGCCGCTACACCTCCCCCGCGCTGACCGGCGGTTTCGGCTCCGAGACCGCGGTGCGCGCCGGCCGGTTCTTCACCGACACGGCCGTGCGTCTCACCCCCGCGCAAGCCGCACAGGCACGCATCCGGGTCAGCAATGAGATCTCGGCGTCGACCGGCAACGACTTCGCGGTCGACAACCTGCGCATCGTCGACGCGACCCCGAGCCTCGACAAGGCGTTCTCGACCGACCTGACCACGACGGGCACGCCCACCACGCTCACCTTCACCGTGACGAACACGTCCGAGCTGGCGGCCAAGAACGACTGGAACTTCACCGATACCCTGCCGCAGGGCCTCGTCGTCGCCCCCACCCCCGCGGTCGGCGGCACGTGCGTCAACGTCACGGGCACGGCATTCGGCGTGCAAGCCGCGGCCGGCGCCAGCTCGATCGTCGTCACGGGCGGCGACCTCGCGACCAACGCCGCCAGCTGCACCATCACCGTGGATGTCGTCGCCACCGCCCCCGGAACGTTCACCAACGGCCCCGCCAACGTCGCCACCGTGCTGAACGCCCCCGAGGGCGCCACCTTCGTCGCCGAGGCCCCGGCCCGCATCACCATCCAGAAGAACGTCGCGGGCCGCGCCGTCGTGGGCGACCAGTTCCGCCTCGCCCTCAGCCTCGGCGCCACCGAGGTCGCCAGCGTGACCACGACGGGCGCCAACACGGGGCTGCAATCGGCCCAGATCGGGCCCATCAACGTGACGCGCGGCAGCGTCTACACGATCTCCGAATCCATCGTCTCGACGGCCACGCTCAACACCTATACGACGGGCTATCAATGCCTGCGCGGCACGACCACGATCGCCACGGGCACCTCGATCTCGGGCCCCATCACCATCCCCAACGAGGCCGGCGCCGAGATCGTCTGCACGTTCACCAACACGCCCCAGGCCGCATCCCTCTACTGCGACGGCACCTATTACTACGCCGTGCGCACCAACGGCTCGATCGCCCAGGTCAACGCCACGAGCTCGGCCGCGCCGACGCAGCTCTTCGGCGCGGTGACGGGCGCGACCGACATCAACGCGCTGGGCGTGAACGGCGACGGCTCGAGCGCCATCGCGATCGACCGCACGGGAACGAACGCGGTCAACGCCAGCGGCGTGGTCAACTACACGATCGTCAGCGGCGCACTGCAGGGCAACCGCACGGCGTTCACGGGCACGCAGGGGTCGTTCCTCGACCGCTCGGGTGCCGCGCTCGACGGCACGATCATCGCGGGCGCCGTCGACCCGCTCAACGGGCGATTCGTCGTCGGCAAGTCGGCGGTCGGCTCGGTGCGCCTGTGGGAGTACACGCCCAACACGCTCAACAACGGCAGCCGCTTCCTCTACCTCGGGCAGGTCACGACGGGCACGACGGCCGGCGAGAACGGCGACATCTCGTTCGACGCACAGGGCAACCTGCACGTCGTGCAGACGGCGGCCGACTCGAGCAACGTGGGCATGTTCAGCGTCACGCGCGAGTCGTTGCTCGCGGCATCGGGCGGCACCATCCCCTCGAGCGCCACCACGCGTCGCGCCCTGAGCGGCACCGACACGGGCAACGCGCTCACGGCCGTGAACGGCGTGGCCTTCTCGCCCACCGGAACCGTCTACCTCGGCAACGGCACCACGGCCTACCAATTCGACCCGCTCACCTGGACCCGCGTGCCGAACAGCCCGCGTGCCACCATCGGCACCACCGCCCCGAACACCGCCACCGACCTCGCCGCCTGCACGTCGCCGTCGACGATCTCGCTCGAGAAGAACGTGGTCGGGCGCGTGAACGCGGCCGACCAGTTCCGCCTCGCCCTGTCGGCCGGCTCGCCCCTCACCGAATCGACCGTCGCCACGACGACCGGCACCGCGACCGGTGTACAGAGCGCCCGCATCGGCCCGACGCCCGTGCAGATCAACACGTCGGTCACGATCTCCGAAACCATGGCATCCGGTTCGGTCTCGCCGCTGACCGCCTACACCTCGGTCTATGAATGCTGGGCCGACGGCGTGCGCATCTTCACGGGCACCGACAAAACGGCGGCCATCACCATCCCGAACCGTCTGAGCGTGGGCGTGGCGTGCACGTTCTCGAACTCGCCGGCGCCGTTTGCCACCGTGCGCGTGACGAAGGTGGTCGAGGACTTCAACGGCGCCAACCGCACGCCCACGGCCGGATGGACCATGACGACGACCGCGGTCGCGAACACCGGGAGCACCGTCAGCGTGCTGCCGTCGCGCAACCCCTCGCAGCAGACGGGGGCCGACGGTTCGGCCACGTGGCAGGTGCTGTTCGGTGCGGCATCCCAGCGCGGGCGCGTGACCGTGGCCGAGACGTCGCAGACCGGTTTCCGCTACCAGAGCCTGGTGTGCACCGTGAACGGCGCCGCGGCGGCCACCACCGTGACGACCGTGGGCACGCAGGTTCGCGGCGCCGTCAACGTGGATGTCGCACCCGGCGCTGCCGTCGACTGCACGTATACCAACCGACCGACCGCCACGCTCACGCTCGTCAAGAACGTGTCGTTCGGCGCGGCGGCCCCCTCGGCCTGGCAGCTGAGCGCCACGCGCAGTCAGGCCACGGCCTTGGCCGGACCGACCGGGGCGGGCGGAAGCGGCACCCTCAACGCCGTCCCCGTCTCGGCCGACACCCCGTATCGCCTGGCCGAAGCGGGCGGTCCCGCCACCTACGTGCAGGTGGGCAACTGGGCGTGCGTCACCGCGACCGGCACGGCCGTTCCCGTAACCGCGGCCGGTGACGTGACCCTGACCCGGGCCACGGATGTCACGTGCACGGTGACGAACGCGACGGCCGCCATCACGCTGCTGAAGAACGTGCAGAACCCGTCGACCGGATTCCAGCCCTCCACCTGGAACCTGACGGCCACGCCCGCCGCCCTGACGGGACTCAGCGCAACCACCGTTCCGGGCGCCGACTACTCGGCGACGAACGGCAACGCGGCGAGCACGTTCGCCGTGCGGCCGGGGCACAGCTACACACTCAGCGAAGCCCTCGCGCAGAGCGGCACGCGCCTCGCCTACCAGCAGCTGCGCCTCGAACTGCGGCAGCCGAACGGCACGTGGACCCCCGTGAGCTCGCAGACCATCACGGCCCCGGCGGCCGGGCAGACGGCGATCTATCGCTACGTCAACGCGCCCGTCTCGCCCCCCATACTCCCCCTCGCCGGGG
The DNA here is from genome assembly GCF_052783725.1 of Okibacterium fritillariae. NCBI lineage: Bacteria > Bacillati > Actinomycetota > Actinomycetes > Micrococcales > Microbacteriaceae > Okibacterium > Okibacterium fritillariae. Next base: position 362,427 of record NZ_CP199917.1, on the reverse strand, counting down.
GACCCAGCACGGACGCGTTCGTCATCGGCGGTATTGCCGTCTTGACGCTCGCCCTGGCCCTCGCGGCCTGGCAACGACGCCGCCGCACGCGAAGGAGTGCGATGTGAAGCATTGATCACACTGCCTCGACGCCTTCGTCCCTGACTTTCACTGTCACCTTCTCTTCACGCAATTTGCTTTCTACTTTTCAAGCTTTGTCAACTCACTCTCATCTCTGACAGGAGCAACAATGTCCAGGTCCATCACCCGGCGGGTCACCGCCGCGATCGGCGCCCTCGTCTTGGCGGCCGGCGCGGCGTTCGTGGCCACGGCCCCCGCGCAGGCTGTCACGCAGCCCGGAAACATCAACCCCGACCAGCCCCGCAGCCTCACGGTGCACAAGTTCGCGCTCGGCCCCAACAACGGCCAGATCGCGGGCACCGGCCAGGAGCTGCCCTCCACCACCAACCTCGGCACGCCGCTGTCGGGCGCCGTCTTCACCGCGACGCAGGTCGCCGGTGTCGACCTCACCACCCCCGAGGGCTGGGCCATCGCCAACAGCCTGAGCCCGCAGTCGGCCTCGACGCGCCTCACGGGCACGCCGTTCACGTCGACGCCCTCCGCCGCGAACGGCACGGCCACGTTCCCGACGACCATGCCGCTCGGCCTGTTCTACGTGCAGGAGACGGTGCTGCCCGCCGACGCCACCAACCCGACGGCCCCGTTCCTCGTGTCGCTGCCGTTGCCCACCGGCCCGTCCGGCGCCCCGGCGAACCAGTGGATCTATGACGTGCACGTCTACCCCAAGAACGCCGTCACCGAGACGACCAAGACGCGCATCCCCGCCCCAGCCAACTCGGCCGAGGCTCGCAACCCCGACCTCATCCGCTGGTCGATCGCCGCGAGCATCCCCACCCTGGCGGCGGGTGACGCGGTGACCGCGTTCTCCCTGACCGACACCGTGCCGAGCGCGCTCGTGTTCCCCGCGACACCGCCCGCGGGCGTCTCGCCGTCGACCGTGACCGTCACCAGCGCCGCGGGTGTCGCGCAGAACTTCGCCCTCGGAGCCGACTACACGATCACGAACACCGCGGCCACCGCGACGGCCGACGGCACCTCGGTGCTGACCTTCACGGCGGCCGGCCTCAACCGCCTCACCTCCCTGCAGGGCGGCGTCGTGTCGTTCAACGTGCTGACGCGCGCCGTCTCGATCCCGCCGAACGGCCTGATCACCAACACGGCCACGGCAAGTATCAACGGCCTCACCGACACGGTTTCGGGCACGACCCCGATCGGTCAGCTGACCGTCTTGGCCTACGAGAGCAACAACGGCGGCGCCCGCACGCCGCTGGGCGGCGCGGTCTACCAGGTCTACCTGAACCAGAACGACGCCAACAACCAGCAGAACCCGATCACGATCAACGGCAGCACCAACTGGACCACCGATGCCACCGGTTTCGTCGCGATCCCCATCATCACGCCCGGCAACTACTACGTGCGTGAGATCACCCCGCCGGCGGGCTTCAACCTGCCGCAGAGCAACCCGGTGCAGACCGTGGTCGTCGCGGGCCCGACCTCGACGGCACCTCCCGTGCAGAACTACGTCGAGTTCAACCACACCCAGGTGTCGGCAGCGAACTTCCTGCTGCCCTTCACCGGTGGTGACGGTGGCGTCTGGTTCGGCATCGGTGGCGGCGCGCTCCTCGCGATCGCCCTCGGCGCCGCGGTCATCGTGTCTCGTCGTCGCGCCGAAGCCGGTGCCGTCGCCGAGCAGACGCCCGTCGCAGCAACGACGTCCGCGTAGTCTGACGTGATGCACACGAAGGCGGGGAGTCCTTCGGGGCCCCCGCCTTCGTCGTCCCCACAACGCTGGCGCATGTCGTGGGTCTCCCTCGTCATCGCCCTGATCTCGGTGCTGGGCGCAGGCCTTCTCCTGTTCCCCACCGTCGTCTCGTGGTTCAGCCAATACGAGCAATCCCAACGCATCAACGGCCTCACGCAGGATGTCTCGGACCTCGGCACGGCCACCCTGCAGCAACAGCTCGACCAAGCCCGCGAGTACAACCGCAACCTCGTCGGCGGAGGCGCCAACCTCCTCGCCAACGAACGCCTGCCGGTCGCCGACGAACCCGACCAGACCGGCCAATACGACGACATCCTCAAGGCCGACAAGGCCGGCCTCATGGCCCGGCTCAAGATCCCGGCCATCAACGTCGACCTCCCCGTCTCGCATGGCACGGGCCCCGACGTGCTCGAGCACGGCGTCGGCCACCTCGAGGGCACGGCGTTCCCGGTGGGTGGCGCGTCGACGCGCTCGGTGCTCACCGCCCACCGCGGCCTCGCCACCGCCGAACTCTTCACCCACCTCGACCGCGTGACGGAGGACGACACCTTCACCATCGAGGTCTTCGGCGAGGTGCTCGTTTACCGCGTCATCGACACCCGCATCGTCGAACCGACCGACGGCCAGAGCCTCTTCCCGGTCGACGGCCAAGACCTCGTCACGCTCGTCACCTGCACGCCCCTCGGCGTCAACAGCCACCGCATCCTGGTCACGGGCGAGCGCGTCATCCCCACCCCCCAATCCGACCTCGACGGCGCGGGCCAACGCCCCGACATCCCCACCTTCCCCTGGTGGGCCCTCATCGCCGCGGGCGTGCTCCTCACGGCCACGGCCTATGTCTGGCACTCGGGCCGGCCGCCGCGCGTGCGCCCGGCTGCGCCATCCGCTGAGGCCGAGGCTGAGGCTGAGGCTGCAGCTGCAGCCCAGGACGACGTCGAGCCCGAGCCCGAGCCCGAGCCCGAGCCCGAGCAAAAGTAGCCTCTCGACTCGCCTCGCCTCGCGCTTAGGGAATCGTCGTACCGCGCGCGACGAGCCGGCAGTCCGTGCGTTCGATACCGGTCGGCAGCGGCGACCCGTCGATCGCGGCGAACAGCAGCTCGGATGCGCGGCGGCCCAGCAAGTCGAGGTTCATGTCGACACTGGAGATGGGTGGATTGGTGTCGGCCGTGATCAACTCCCAGTTGTCGAAGCCGATGAGGGCGACATCCGTCGGCACCCGTCTGCCTCGCGCGTGCAGAGCGTCGAGGGCACCGCGCGCGATCTGATCGGAGTCGCAGATGACGGCGTCGATCTCGGGATGGGTGTCGAGGAGCATGAGGGTGGCGCTGCGGCCCCAGCGTTCGGTCCACTCGCCATAGTCGGTGCGGTGCTCGAGCGGCACCCCGGACGCCGTCAGTGCGGCGTCGATGCCGAGCGCCCGGTCGCGCGCCGCTTGCGCCGTCGGCAGGCCGCGCACGTGCGCGATGCGGCGCCGGCCGGTCGAGAGGAGGTGTTCGGCGGCGATGCGCCCGCCCTGCACGTTGTCGGGCGTGAGCGAGAAGTCGGATGGATCGTCTGAGGGCGTGTAGACGTAGGCGACAGGGAACGGAAGCGACGCTCCGAGCGAGCGACGGGCGTCGGTGAGGCTGCCGACGACCATGAGCGCGTCGACCTGTTTGGCGGCGAGCGTGCGCACGTGACGCTGCTCGCGAATGGCGTCGCCCCGAGCATCGCTCAGCAGCACCGAAATCTCATCGGCCCCGAAAGCGTCTTCGGCGGCCATGAGGATGGGCAGGCTGAAACGACCTTCGAGGTCGGATGTCAGCAGGCCGACGGTTCCGCTGCGCCCGCGGGACAGGCTGCGGGCCATCGCGTTGTGCTCGAACGACAGCGATCGCGCCGCCTCGTGGACGCGCGTCTTCGTCGCTTCGCGGACCTCGGAGCGGTTGTTCAGTGCCTTCGAGGCCGTCGCCACCGACACCCCGGCCAGACGCGCCACATCGACCAGCGTGACCGCTTTGCTGCGCCGCATCCAAAACTCCTCGAAAATGTTTTGTCACCGTTCGACGGCGCCACATCTCCGCCAGCCCCGTGCGGTTTCTAGAGTAGCGGACCTCTCGCGAGCGCCGAAGAACCATCCGCAAAATCTCAACTCTTGAAACCGCTTTCGTTTTACATTACGGTAACCAGATCGACTCATTGCCGACACTGTGGTGGGCTTCGATATGTGACATAGCACAAGAGCGTGCGGTCGCCGTGGGTCGTTCGACTCATCGCATCGCTGCGAATGAACGAACGAAAGGATGCGCGGTGACCCTCACCAGTGCACGATCAACCGGCCCCCTCGCCACACCGCGCCGAGCGCGCCGCCAGCCCCTCGATGCCGACGCCGCGAGCTTCACGTCGGGCCTGCACGCATCCTGGCTGCGTCGCAACGTCGACGCCTCCCTCCCCCACGGCATCGCGATGCTCGAAACCGCCGGCAACCTCGACAACCTGAGGCGCCTCGCCGGTGAGTCCGATGCTCCGTTCCGCGGGCAGCTCTTCGCCGACAGCGACGTGTACAAGACGTTGGAGGCGATCGCGTGGCAGGTGGGCGACGCCGAGGCGCAGCATCCCGAACTCATGCGGTTCTATTGCGACACCGTCGGCCTGCTCGAACGTGCCCAGCGCGACGACGGCTATCTCGACTCGGCCTACCAGCTCGGCGAGGGCGACGCCGGGCCCTGGACGAACTTCACCCACGGCCACGAGCTGTACTGCCTCGGGCACCTGCTGCAGGCGGGCATCGCGGGGTATCGAGCCCTGGGCGACGATCGACTGCTCGGGGTCGGCATCCGCTTCGTCGACCTCGTGATCGACCTTTATGGCGGGCCCGAATCGGACGTGTACTGCGGTCATCCCGAGATCGAGACGGCCCTCGTTGAGCTGTATCGCACGACGGGCGACGAGCGTCACCTCGATCTGGCCGAGGCGTTCATCCGCCGCCGGGGAAGTGGCTTCATCGGCGAGGGCGTCTATGGTGCGCAGTACTACCAGGACGACACGAGCGTGCTCGACACCGACATCATGCGCGGCCACGCCGTGCGCGCGCTCTACCTGAACGCCGGGGTCACCGACCTCTACCTCGAACGCGGTGACGAAGCCCTGCTCGACGCCATGAAGACCCAGTGGGATGACCTGGTCGGAAAACGCCTCTACCTCACGGGCGGCACGGGCTCGCGGCACCGCGACGAGTCGTTCGGCGACGCCTACGAGTTGCCGAGCGAACGCGCTTATGCCGAGACCTGCGCGGGAATCGCCCTCATCAACTGGGCGTGGCGCCTGCACGTCGCCACGGGCGAGTCCCGCTACCTCGATGCCGCCGAGAACGCGCTCTACAACGTGGTGTCGGCCGGCATCTCGGTCGACGGCCTGTCCTACTTCTATAGCAACCCGCTGCAGAGGCGGCCCGACCACGGCGCCAGCCAGGAGGAATCGAGCGGTCGCCGTCTGGCTTGGTATAGCTGCGCGTGCTGCCCGCCCAACCTCATGCGCACGTTCGCGTCGCTGCAGAACCTGCTCGCGACCTCGGGCGGCGACACCGTGCAGGTGGCCAACTACGCCGCGAGCAGCATCCGTCTGCCGCGCATCGACGCCACCGGGGCGACCTCAACCGATGAATCCGCGGATGCCGAAGCCGCCGTGCTGCACGTCGACACCGACTACCCGGCCTCGGGTTCGGTGACGCTGCGCTTCGACGATGCCTGGGCGGGAACGCTCGAGCTACGCGTTCCCGAGTGGTCCCGCACCGGAGGGCGGCGAGCGCGGCTCACCGTCGATGGCGAGCCTCGTGACTCCGCCTCGGCGAACGCCCCCGTCGACTCGGGGTGGCTCCGCGTGGAGGGGCCCTTCGCGGCCGATACCGTGATTCGGCTGGAGCTCGACGTGAGCCCGAGCCTGGTGTTCCCGCATCCGCGCATCGACGGCCTGCGCGGCAGTGTCGCGGTCCGACGCGGGCCACTCGTCTACTGCGTCGACCAGACCGACAACGCCGTCGACATCGAGACCGTGGATGTCGCAGCCGACGCCTCGGTCGTCGAGGTCTCGGGCAGCGAGATCGTCGGCGGCTTCGGGCCCTTCCTCAGTATCGCCGCGCTGCGCACCCTGCCCGATCCGGCGGCCGTGAGCCTGTATTCGAACACCCCGGAGCCGATTGCCGGGGCATCCCCCGAAGCCGCTGCATCCGGCTCATCCGGCTCATCCGGCGCAATCCCCGCGTCGCAAGCCGAGAAGGCGCGCCTGATCTTGCGCCCCTACGCCCTCTGGGGCAACGGGCCGGCACCCGCCGCCATGCGCGTGTGGATGCCCCGCGCCTCGGCCCCCGCGCACCCCACCCCCACCGACCGCACCACCGCATAACCCTGCACGACGACACCCCGCACGACGACTCCCGCTCCACCGCACGACGACCCGACCCCCGCCGGGCCGCTCCCACCCTTCAGAAGGAGAAGTGACGCACCATGAGGCACTCAAGAACAACGCTGTTTCGCCTGATCGCGCTCGGCACCGCAACGGCTGCCGCGTTCTCGCTGTCCGCCTGCAGTTCGGGTGGTGGCGACGCCGACACCCTGACCGTCTGGACCCGTTCCGACGGCGAGGTCTACACCAAGCAGCTCGCCGAGATGTACGAGAAGGCCAACCCGGGTCTCACGGTCGATGTGACCGTGCTGCCGAACTCCGATGTGCAGCAGAAGCTGGGCTCGGCGATCAGCTCGGGCAACCCGCCGGATGTCGTGGCCATCGACGTCGTGAAGGCGCCCTACTTCATCAACGCGGGCGCCTTCCAGGACCTGACCGAGCGCATCGACGGACTCGACTACGCCGACGACCTCCTGCCCGCCCAGGTCGATGCCGGCACCTTCGAGGACAAGAAGTACACGTCGCCGTTCACCGCCGACACCTCGGTGCTCTACTACAACAAGGATCTGTTCCGTCAGGCGGGGCTCGACCCCGAGGCGCCGCCGACCACCTGGCAGGAGTTCGCCACCGCGGCCGACAGCATCGGCGGCCTCGGCGACGACATCACCGGCTACCACTACTCCGCGGGCTGCGGCGGGTGTGCGGCGTTCGCCCTCGCCCCCATGGTGTGGGCGTCCGGCGGCGACTTCATCGACGCCGACAGCGGCGCGTTGAACCCCGACGCCACGTTCACCGACCCGGTCGTCACCGAGTTCATCGAACTGCTCAACGGCATGGTGGCGGATGGCGGCATCACGACGGCCAGCCAGACCGACGGCGGCGAGAACTATGGCGGCGCATTCGAGAACGGCAAGCTCGGCATGGTCGCGAGTGGTTCGTTCTACCTGAACACGCTGCAGTCGTCCGATCTGCCGTTCGAGATGGGTGTCACGCCGCTGCCCGGGAAGAATGCCGGTGAGATCTCATCCATGGTGGGTGGCGATGTGCTCGCCATTCCCGAGGGTGCCAAGAACGGTGACGCCGCCTGGGACTTCGTGAAGTGGGCGACCGGGGATGACGCGCAGAAGTCCCTGGCCGAGAGTGGTTTCACCCCGGTGCGCACCGACCTCTACGAGTCGGACTACAGCTCGAAGGGACCGGAGCAGGCCGCACTCGTCGAGGCCGCGCTGCAGGGTCAGGTGCCGTACACGGTGTCGTTCAACGCGCTGTTCAGCGACCCGAACGGCCCCATGGTGAGCCTGATGCAGGCCGGTGTGTTCGGTGACGATGTGGATGCCGCATCCGCCGCCGCGCAGAAGACCGCCGAGCAGATCGTCACGCAGAACGCCACGGAATAGCCGCCGACGAGTTGATGGAGCAGACATGACCGAGACCCTCAGCACGCCGGTGACGCCGTCGCCGGACACGTCGCGCCGCGCGTCTTCGCGTGTCCGCTCCACCTCTCGCGGGCGTCGACCCGGAGGGGCGGCCGGTCCGTCCCTCCGGGAGCGCCGGCTCTCCCGCACCGGACTGCTGGCGGTGACACCCGCGCTGCTCCTCACGGCGGTGTTCTTCGTCGTGCCCGTGGCGCTCATGGCCTGGATGAGCCTGCACAGGTGGCCTCTTCTCGGCCGCAGCACCTTCATCGGCCTCGACAACTACGTGCGCGCCTTCACAGCCGACGACACGTTCCTGCGTTCCATCGGCTTCACCCTCATCTATACGGTCGTCATCACGCCGATCCTGTTCGTGGCGGGCCTCGCCCTCGCGTTCTTCGTACGGCGGCCGTCTCGCGCGAGCACGTTCTTCCGCACCATCTTCTTCACGCCCTATGTGATCGGTTTCGCGGCGGCCAGCTTCCTGTGGCTGTGGTTCACCGATCCGAGCGCCGGTTCGGTGAACGCCATCCTCACGAGCCTCGGCACCGAGGTCGACCAAACCTCCTGGTTCGTGGAGCAGTGGCCCGCCCTCATCAACGTCATCGTCATGGTCACGTGGAAGGTCGTCGGCTTTCAAATGATCCTGCTGCTCGGTGGCCTCAACAGCGTTCCGGAAGATGTGCTCGAGGCGGCGCAGATCGACGGGGCCGGGTGGTGGAGGCGCCTCACCGGAATCATCCTGCCGCTCATGAAACCCACGATCATCCTGGTGTTGGTGTTCTCGATCAGCGGCTCACTGCTCGCCTTCGAGCAGTTCTTCCTCATCACGAAGGGTCGCCCCGACAACGAGACGGTCACGGCCGTCTATTGGATCTACAACGTCTCCTTCACCAAGTTCGAACTGGGCTATGGCGCCGCGCTGTCGGTCATCATGCTCGTGCTGTTGCTCATCGTCGCGGCCGCGCAGATCCGCCTTCTGAGAGGACCCAAGAATGACTGAGCCCCGATCGGATGCGTCAGCTCCGGCCTCGTCGTCCACCGCTGTGGCCGCTCCCCCGGCTGCGGCCATCGCGGCCATCAGCCCGACTCCGGCCGCGTCCCCGCGTCGCAAGCGGGGTCGCGGAGCCGTCGGCGTCTGGTGGTGGGTGGGCGGCATCGTGCTCGTCTCGCTCTTCGCGTTGCCACTCCTCTCGGCGGTCACGGGCAGCCTCAAGTCGCCCGCCGAGTTGCAGCAACGCCCGGCCACGTTCTTTCCGCAGACGCTGAGCGGCGACGCGTGGTCTCGCCTGTTCGACCCCTCGCAAGGCACCCTCACGGGCCTGGCGAACAGCCTGGTCGTCGCGATCGGCACCGTGGCCCTCACCGTGGTGTTGTCGACCCTCGCGGGCTACGGTTTCGGCCGCTTCCGCTTTCGTGGAAGCACCCTCCTGTTCGGCGTCGTGCTCGCGGGCATGATGATCCCGTTCAGCGTGCTGCTCACCCCGATCAGCGTGGTGTTGCGCACCCTCGGCGTCAGCAACTCCCTGCTCGGCCTGGTGCTCGTCTACACGACCTACCAGTTGCCGTTCTGCATCTTCATCATGCGCAACGCCTTCGCGGCCATCCCCGACGAGATCGAAGAGGCGGCCATGATCGACGGATGCTCGCGCCGCAGTGTCCTGTTGCGCATGTTCGTGCCCCTCGTCGTGCCCGGCATCGTCACGGCCGCGATCTTCGCGTTCCTCAACGCGTGGAACGAGTTCCTCGGCGCCCTCGTCCTCCTGTCGGACCAGGCTCTCTTCACGCTCCCCGTGGTCCTGCAGACCAAGCAGATCGGCCAATTCGGCAAGGTCGACTGGGGCCTGCTCGACGCGGGTGTCGTCGTCTCGATGATCCCCTGCCTGCTCATCTTCTTCCTGCTGCAGCGCTACTACGTCAACGGCATCTTCAGCGGCGCGGCGAAGTAGGCGGCGGGCCGCCCGCCGCGCCAATGTCCATGACGACAGACGGCCGCGCAGCTGAGCGCTGCGACGGCCGTCCATACGGCAACTCGCCTAAGCGGGCAGGTTCCAGGTCTGGCTCGCTAGTCCGTTGCAGTCGTAGATCTGCAGTTTGGTGCCGTCAGCGGTGTTGCCCATGGGCACATCGAGGCATCGGCCGGACTGCGGGTTGCGCAGGCTGCCGTTCGCTCCGACCACCCATTGCTGGGCTCCGGCGTTGGGGAGGCAGTCCCAGAGCTGCACAGGGCTGAAGTTCGCCGTTCCGTTGGCCGTGATGTCCAGGCATTTGCCGAAGGCGCGGATAGTGCCGTTGGCCGAGATCGACCAGCGTTGGCCGGTGGCAACACCGCAGGTGTAGAGCTGGACGGCTCGTCCGGCGTTAGCAGTATTCGTGTCGACGTCGAGGCACTTGCCCGACGGCGACGTGATAGCGCCCGTGCGGCCGGGCAGGCTGCCAATGCCGAACTTCAGCTCGCACTGAGAACCCTGCTTGAGAGTGGCCGCGAAGTAGACGAACGATGTGCCGTCCTCGCGCGGGATGGCGGGCGTCGAGTAGCCGGGGCAGGAGGGCACACCCGGCGCGTAGCCGCCGGTCGGGTTGACGGTCACGGGAGCCTCGACCTCGGTCCAAGCGCCGACCCCGAGGTTCGTGTTCTGGAACAGCACGGTGCCCGATTCTGCGAGCACTGTCTTATTTCCGGTCGGCCCGGAAACGACGCGCTGGCCCGAGATCAGCAGCGTTCCGTTCGGGCCGCCGCCGGACGCCCAGGAGATGTAGGGCGTGTGTAGCAGCTCGCGAGAGTCGGACGTGGAGACGAGGGTTCCGGCGGTGCCGAGGGCACCCCAATTGAGACCGTCGTCGCTGAACTTGATGTAGACCTCACACGCGTGGTCAGGGTTCGTGGCATCGCGGCACATCTCGTAAGACATCACGAAGGTACCGTTCGGCAAGGCGGCGAAGGTCTGCATGCCGGGTCGTCGCAGATTGTCGGTGGGGAAGGCGACATCCTGGGTCTGCGTGCTGCTCCAGCTCGCACCGCCGTTGGTCGACGTGTAGTGGCCGATGACCTGATTGTTGGTGGCCGAGTTGGCCGGTCGCTCGTCGGAGATGAAACAGGCCAATGCGTTGTTGTCGGTCACGAGGAAAGACGGCTCCCAGATGCCGTGGCCGATCGAATTGGGCAACCCCGAGGTCTGGGTGCAGTTCGACAGGAAGGTCCAGGTCTGGCCCTTGTCGGTGCTCCTGAACACCTCCACCTTCTGCTGCGTGTAGTCACCGATCGACCACGCCGTGCCCGCGGCGAGGATGTCACCCTGGTTGAGGCCCGGGATGCTGCGAGGCACCTCATACAGCGTCGGTGCTTCGATGGTCCAGCCCGCCGTGTGCGAGGTGACCGTGGAAATCTGGCTCCAGTTCGCACCTCCGTTCGTGCTGCGGTAGATCGGCATCGTGCCCGGGCCGTTGTGGCCACCCTGGGCAAAGGTGGCGAGCATGGTCTGCGCTGCGGATCCGTCGTTGTCGACGCGGATGGCGCGCGGGTAGCCAACCGTACCGTTGGGGAATTGACTGAGATTCGGTGAGTACAGCACCTGGCCGGCCTGCGCGGCTTGCGCGGGTGCCGGCGAGCCCCCGACGGCGCCAGCTATGAGAAGAAAACTGGCGAGGAAGGCGAACACCAGCAAAATTCTGGGCTCGATCGAGCGGCGTGCGAATGACGACATTGTTATCCCTTTTTTCGAGAACGCGCCAACGCACTGATTACATTGCCCACAATTTGCCATCGTGGCAAGTCCCGATTTATGGGGACTGTGCGATGGCTGTACTCTCGCGCGCGCGCAGGGCATGGGGCGCGATGATCTGCTCGGGGGCACGATCGGGATCATCGATGCGCGCGGCCAGCCGCTCCATCGACCGCTCGGCGATGAAGGCCGTATCGAGGGATACCGAGCTGAGCGAGGGGCGCGAGAACCGCCCCTCCTCGATGTCGTCGATCCCGACGATCGCCACATCCTCCGGCACTGAGTATCCGGCATCGAAGACGGCCCGAATGGCCCCCATGGCGAGCAGGTCGGAGAAACAGAAGATGGCGTCGGGTCGCTCGGGCAGCGCCATCAAAGCGGTCGCCGCGTCATAGCCGTCAGCGCGGCTGTAGTGCTCGGCCTCGCGCACCAGCTCGGGTTCGATGGCGATGCCCGCTTCGGTGAGTGCAGTCTCGTATCCGGCGCTGCGCTGCTGCGGAGTGGCGTATTGCTCGAGCGGCTGGGCGCCGATGGCCGCGATGCGGGTTCGACCGCGATCGAGCAGGTGCTGCACGGCATCCTGAGCAGCCCTGACGTTGTCGATGGCTACATGGTCGTAGCGACCGTCGAAGTCATGCTCCCCCAGCAGGACGAGAGGCATCTTGGTCGGTGAGTTCATCTCGAGCAACTCGAGTTTCGTGACGAGCGGGCTGAAGAGGATGCCATCGAACAGCATGGTGCGATCGTTTCCCGTGAGAAGGTCGCGTTCGCGCTCGTGGTCATGGCCGGTCTGATCGATCATCACGCGGTAGCCGAAGGTCGCCGCGGCGTTGATCATGTCCCGGGCGAGGGCGCTGAAGTAGGGCACATCGATCTCGGGGACGATCAGCGCCACCACTCCCGTTCGGCCCGTGCGCAGCGTGCGAGCCACGGGGTTCGGACGGTAGTCGAGTTCTTCGATCGAGCGCAGCACGTGGGCGCGCATCTTCTCACTGACGTGCGTATAGCCGCTGACCACGTTGGACACCGTGCGCATCGAGACCTGCGCATGATCGGCAACGTCCCGCAGAGTCGCTGCCATGGTCACCCCCCTCACTTGTCACGGGTGCAGCGGTCACTGCGAATCCCTTTTTCCGACTTCTCGAGCATATCGTTTGCAACGTGCGCAAACAGGGGCTAGTGTTTTGCACACGTTGGCAAACGCCGTCACGAAGGAGTGTCACGTGTCACAGAAACCTCGCCGTCCCCGCAAGACGGCACAACGCATTTTCGCCATCGGCCTGGCCGCCGGCGTCGCGCTCGGAGCTTCCGGGTGCGGCCCCGACATCACGGGAGGGGGTGATGCCGCAACGTCCGATCGCCTCGCCGCCCCGACCGAGAAATCCCCGAAGGGCGAGATCACCATTTGGGATCGCTCGGGAGACCTCTACGAGGTCTTCGACGATGCCATCGAGGATTTCAACAAGGTCTACCCCGACATCACCGTGCACCATGAAGCCGTCGATATCGATGCGAAGCTGCAAAACACCCTCATCACCGGCACCGATGTGCCCGATGGCGTCTTCCTCGACGACGCGAAAGTCGCTGGCCTGGCCGACTCGCTCTGGGACCTGAGCGATGTACTCGCCCCCTACGTGAACGACATCGCGCCCCAGAAGGTCGACGTCAACTCCATCGGCGGCGGCATCTATGGTGTCCCGTTCGACTCCAACCCGGGTCTGCTCTACTACAACGCCGCGGCGCTCGAGAAGGCCGGCGTGGATGCGTCGACCATCGAGACCTACGACGACCTACTCGCCGCGGCCCGCGCGTACAAAGAGGCCGTTCCCACGGCGAAACCCATCCACCTCGAGCAATCGGCGTTCCTCGGTCAGTTGCAGCTCGAGATGTATGCGAGCCAACTCGGCACGAGCATCGCCGACGCCGATGGCGCGTTGAGGCTCGATTCGCCCGAATATAAAGAGATTCTCACCTTCCTCGACACGGTTCAGACCGATGGACTCGGCACCCGGGCCGAATACCTGAACGCAACCGACATCGCCGAACTGGAGAACGGCAACCAGGTCTTCTATCCCTGGGCCATCTGGTACAGCTTCGCCACCCAGCAGTTGCTGCCCGAGACGCTCGGCGACTGGCGCGCGATGCCCCTCCCGGCATGGAAGGACGGAGGCGCTCGAAGCGGCGCCATGGGTGGCTCGTCGTTCGTCATCCCGCGCGGCGGCGAAAACTCCGAGCTGGCGTGGCTCTTCTATCAGTTCCTCATGTTCGATAAAGCGGGTTACACAGCCGTGTGGGGTCCGAACGATATCTATCCAAATGGCCTCAACACGTCGATCCCCAGCTACCAACCGGCCGCACAGTCCGACGCACCGCTCTTCAAGCCCGTCGATGCACTCGGCGGTCAGGACCTGTGGGCGGTCGCGACGACGGCCGGCGCCGAGATCCCGCGGAGCGTGCCGACGCCGTCGTGGTGGGCCGGTTCCGTCGACTACCTCGGTAACAACATCCAACGCATGCTCGACGGCGACCTCACGCCCGATCAGGTCATCGGGAACTCGTCCGACGAGATCCAGAAGAACCTGATCGACCGACAGTAAGGAGAGGGAACATCTCCACGATCCTTCGCTCGCGCCCGAGGAGCCGCCTCGCGCCGTATGTCTTCGTCGCCCCGTTCGTCGCCATATTCCTGGCGTTCAGCATCTATCCGCTCATCTTCACCGCGCGTCTCAGCTTCACCGATTGGCGGGGGTTCGGCGCGGCGAAATGGGTGGGCTTCGACAATTACATCTATCTACTCACGAGCCCCGGCTTCTGGGCGTCTCTCGGCAACTCGGCCACCCTCTGGTTGCTGATCATCCCGGTGCAGTTGGTCGTCGCGGTCCTCGCGGCCGTGCTTCTGAACAACGCGAAGCTCAAACTGCGTGGCTTCTACCGCGTGGCGTTCATCGTGCCGTTCGTCACCCCGCTCGTGGCGATCGCGCAGATCTGGGTGGTGGTCTTCGACCAGGACTATGGCGCGGTGAACGGCCTGCTGAATCTGGTCGGGTTGCCGGATGTCGGATGGCTGACCACCAGCGAATGGGCGAAACCTACCCTCGCCCTGCTGTTCCTGTGGAAAACCACCGGGTTCATCGTCATCATCCTGCTCTCGGGGCTGCAGTCGATCGACTCGAACATCTATGAGGCGGCCGATCTCGACGGTGCTTCGGGCCCGAGGCAGCTCTGGAGCATCACGATTCCCCTGATTCGCCGCACCATCATGTTCGCCGTCGTGTTGCAGACACTCGCGGTGTTCCAGATGTTCGCCGAACCGTTCGTCGTGACGCAGGGCGGGCCGTACGGGTCCACGACGACGGCGGGGTACTACCTCTACAACCACATCACGCGCGCCGACCTCGGCACCGGCGCCGCGAACTCGTTCCTGCTCGTCATCGCTGTGATGGCGCTCTCGCTCGTGTTCGTCCGACTGCTGCGATCGAAGGACTGAACCGTGACGACTGTGCAGAAGTCTGCGCCCGCCGCTCCCCCCGGCCCACCCGCCTCGCGTAACGAACGGACGGCCGTCGCACCACCACGACCCCACCGGCGGGCGCGGCCGGCCATCGGCTCGCAGCTCTTCCTCGTGCTGCTGACGGTAGCTTTCCTCGCCCCTGTCATGTGGGCGCTGGTGTCGGCGTTCAAACCCGCGAACGACATCATCCGCGCGCCGCTCTCGTTCGATCCTTCGACCTTCACGCTCGACAACTACATCGCCATGTTCCAAGACGTCCCGATCGGATCGGGTTTCTTCAACACGGCCGTGGTGCTCGTGTTCAAGGGCGCGATCACGCTGTTCTTCGCGCCGCTCGCCGCCTACGCGTTCGCGAAGTATGACTTCATCGGCAAGAACGTGATCTTCGGTGCCGTGCTCCTCACGCTGACGTTGCCGACGATCGTGCTCATCATTCCGCTGTTGCTCGAAATGAAACAGCTCGGCTGGGTGAACACTTACCAGGCGCTGATCCTGCCGGGCTCCGTCGACGCCTTCGCAATCTTCTGGATGCGCCAGGTCATCTCCGCGGTTCCCGACGAGCTGCTCGATGCCGCACGAGTCGACGGATGCAGCGAATTCGGCATCTTCTGGAGGGTCGTGCTGCCCGTCATCCGACCGGGCCTGGCGGGTCTCGCCGTCTTGACCATCATGAATATCTACAACGACTTCGTGTGGCCCGTCGTCATAGCCAGCTCCGAGCGCATGTCGACCCTCCAGGTCGTGCTCTCGACCCTGGCGCAGAACATCACGGGCAACCGGGTGGGCGCCGACTATGCGACCGTCACCGGCGAACTGCTCGCCGCCAGCTCGGTCGCTCTCATACCGCTGCTCGTGCTCTTCATCGCACTGCAGCGCCATTTCATCAACGGAATCCTCGCTGGAAGCGTGAAGGGCTGAACAGAATGACACTCGTAACCGATCGACACCATCTCGACGCTTCCGCGTTCGACCGGTCGCCGATACCGCGGCCGGAATATCCGCGACCCGACAGAGATCGCTCCGATCGCTGGCTGAGCCTCAACGGAGAATGGGACTTCCGCAGCATCGACGGCGACGCCACCATCATCGTGCCGTTCGCGTGGGAGACCGAAGCATCTGGAATTGCCCGCACCTGGCTGGAACGCGCCACCTACACGCGCTCCCTCACCGTGCCCGCGGAGTGGGCGGGCGATCGCGTCGTGCTGAGCTTCGGCGCCGTCTGGCACGAGGCCGCGGTGTCGATCGACGGCGTTCTCGTTGGCACGCATACCGGCGGGTACACATCGTTCGAATTCGACGTCACCGACCATGTCACGGTCGGGCATTCCGCCGAACTGACCGTCGAGGTGTCGGCACCCGCCGATAAGCGCGAGATCGTGCATGGCAAGCAACGCTCCATCCCGCGCGACGATTACGACGGGGTCTCATTCACGCCCTCGTCGGGCATCTGGCAGAGCGTTTGGCTCGAGGCGAGGGGCCGCACATACGCGTCGTCCGTGACGCTGCGCGGCGATTCCCTGACCGGTATCGACGTGAGCGTCTCGGTCGCCGGGGATCGACCCGACGAGGCCACGGTCTCGGCGCGCATCCTCGGCGACGGGGCTGCCGGTGGTGACACAGTGAACGTCGGCCGGGCGTCGGACGGCTCTTTCTCGGCACGCCTCGACCTCGACGAACCCCGACTCTGGTCGCCCGAAGATCCGCACCTCTACCGTGTCGAGATCACGACCGAGGATGGCGCGAGCACGGATGCGGTGGTCGTGACGACGGGTCTACGCCGCATCGAGGTGCGGGGCGAGCAGCTGTTCCTCAACGATGAACGCCTGTATGTGCGGGGCGTGCTCGACCAAGGCTACTGGCCGACATCCGGTCTGACCGCACCCGACGACGACGCCCTTTTGCGGGACCTCGAACTCGCACGTGGTTTCGGCTTCAACCTCGTGCGCAAACACCTCAAGTTCGAGGAACCCCGGTGGCTGCAC
Organism: Okibacterium fritillariae; assembly: GCF_052783725.1. Classification (NCBI taxonomy): domain Bacteria; kingdom Bacillati; phylum Actinomycetota; class Actinomycetes; order Micrococcales; family Microbacteriaceae; genus Okibacterium; species Okibacterium fritillariae. The sequence goes on along the minus strand of NZ_CP199917.1, from coordinate 345,595 downwards.
GCTGCCGACGAGATGGGCATGCTGGTGTGGGCCGAGCCGGCCTGCCCCAGCCGCTTCACGCCGGCGGCCGCGCGGGCCTTCGAGGAACAGATCGCGCCGATGGTCGAGCGCGACGGGAATCACCCGTCGATCGTCATCTGGGGGCTCTATAACGAGGAGTGGGGCCTGGATTGGGATATCCCCGGCAGCCCGGAACGCGCGGCAGCGGCCGTCGCGGCCTACGACACCCTCGCGGCGATCGACCACACGCGTCCCATCGTCGAGAACTCGGGCTGGTCGCACGTGAAAACCGACCTCGTCGACTGGCACTACTACGAACCCGATCCAGCCACGTGGGCTCAGAGCGTCGCCGACCTGGCGACCGGAGTCCGTCACGACTTCCCGGTGAAACTCGGCCCCGACTTCGTTGTCGACAAGAGCCTCTACGGCACGCGACAGAACACGCCGATGGGCGTGCCCATTCTGAACAGCGAGTTCGGTGAGGGATTCACGAGCCTCGAGCGCGCCTGGCACGTGCGTTGGCAGACGCAGGAGTTGCGGCGTCACGACAGGTTCGCGGGTTACGTCTACACCGAACTCGCCGATGTCGAACACGAGAGCGCGGGCCTCGTCGACGTCGACAGACGAGCCAAGGATGCCGGTGGCCTCGACCCCGCCGACAGCAATGCCGACACGGTGCTCATCGTCGACCTCATCCCGCGTTGCGCGGGAGCGGATATGTCGGTGCCGACGCAGCCGTTCGAGCTCGGCATCCGCCTGTCGCATCACGGGCGGCAGACCATCACAGGGCGCATGCACGCCACGTGGGTCGAGGCCGGGCGCTCCTTCGCGTCGTTCACGTCGGGGTCGCCTTCTGTGGCTTCAACGGGGTCTGCGGGCTCTGGGGCTTCTGCCTCTATCAACGTCTCCTCGGCGGTTGAGGGGGATGCTGAGGCATCCCTGTTCGCGTCCGCCCCGTTGTCCGCGCGCCCCTTCGAGGTCTCGCTTCCGGGCACTCTCACGGTGCAACCGCCCCGGGAAGCGGCGCGGCTCCTCGTCTGGTTCACAGACGTCGATGGAACGGTGCGCGCCCGCACGTTCATCGACGCGGCCGAGGTCGAGCAGCCGAACCGCCGCGGCGCTCGGACCTGATCCGGGCCACCCCAACTGTGGCGCGCGTCTCCTGCCAACGCGGCGCGCGCCACTTCTTCCTTGACCGGACGGCATTCGGCCGACCGCTCCTCGGAAGGAGACGTCCGTGATCGGCTTCTCCCGGTCAGCGCAGCCGGGCCAACCTCACGGCCCCAAATCGCGCCGCCCTGAAATGGCCAGCCATGGGGTTCTCGAGAGGCTCGCTGCAGCGGTGCGCGAGGTAGCCTAACCGCCGCGCCGCGCCACGAGCGCCACGACAGAGAGCGGAAGCAGCGCATAAATCGGAGCGAACGCGATCGCGCCGAGAATGGCCGGGCCCGTGGGCTCGGCATGTCCCAGATTGATGGCGATAAGCGCGACCGCCACCCCTCCGCTAACTGCCGTCAGGAGGGCCGCGGTGAACAAGGTGCCCTTATGTGCGGACCCTCGGTCCCTATCGATCGCCGCGGTGACGGCCAGGACGAGGCCCACGGCGGTGAGCAGAACGATCGGGATGAAGAAGGCCCAGAGGGGCTGCGTGTTGGTCACCTCTGTGCCCGACCATTGCACATCGAGAGTGCTCGGCGGCGGCATCCACGCGATGATCACGCCCGCGGCGACGAGCGTCGGCACCCCGACGAGGATCGCCGCGACCATGCGCCATACCTTCACCATGACACCCGAGTCTAGGCGGCTCGCGCACAGCCGCACTCGCTCGTTAGGCGATCTCGTTTGCCAGAACCCGCACATCGAAAACATCGGGTTTGGCGTCGACGAGCTGTCCCGTGTGCTGCTCCTCGAGGTGGCCGTCGTCCTGCGAGTCGAACCCGCGGAGCGCCGATCCGCTCGGAACACGGGCAATTGAGCGCCTCGCACCATGGATGTCGACGACCGAGATGTCTACGACGCGACCCCGGATGCGGACATCCGGCTCGTCATCATGGTGGGTCTCGACGTATTGTTCCTCCCCCGATGCTCGTCGGCGCACGAGGCATCCAAAATCGACGATCTGGTTCACCTCGACCGCCTCGCCGCAGCACTCGTGCTCCCAGCCGCCAACCTGCACGACAACCTCGGCCATCACTAGAACCTCATCCCGCCGTTGATCGCAAGATGTCGCCCAGAGCGATCACGCCCACGAGCGGCGCGAGCAGTAGCGCGCCCACGCCGACCAAGACCCCGGCCGTTCGATTGACCTTAGCGAAGACGTAATACGCGACGCAGAACGCAATCGCGACCGCCACCACACCGAGTAGAACCATCGCTGCCCCCTATCGCGTGTCCGTTGGTGTAGACATCTAAGCAGTTGTTTCATCTCCGTTCGCCGCGTCGCCTCCGTGCAAACAGCCTGCCGCAACAAGAGTCGAAAGCTGACGCACGGACACAGGCGCACGTACAGCCCTGGCGGGTGCCGCTGAATTGAGGGTGACATGAAAATGAAGTCGGTCGGCCTGGCCGCTATCTGTTGCGTTCTGGCGCTCTGCGGGTGCACGCCGCAGACGGATGATGCCGATGTGCCGTCGCCGTCATGGGCGGAAGTCGAGCGAGCCGCCGCGACCGAACGGATGTCCGCGCAGTCCAGTTTTCTGAAGACTACGGCAGGTTTTCCGCTCATCGCCGCAAGGACGGTCGACGGGTGCGGCGGAAGCTCGACCGGGGACGGCTTCAAGCCGCCCTACTCAGTCCAGACGTACAGCTGCTCCATGACGCGCGTAAGCATCTACGCGTTCCCACAAATGACCGACCCGGCCGAGATCGCCACGGCAGTGAATAGCGCATACGCAACGCAGGGATGCGACGAGGCACCACTTGCACCCGAACTCGCCACCGCCGACAATCTGAACTCGACCGCCCCGTCCAGGTACTTCGTCACGGGCGGTTACAGCTGCGAGGTCTACGAACCCACCATCGGTTTACAGTTGGGAAGCATCCAGAACGAAGGTGTCCTCGCCGACATAGCGGATGCTCCGAAGATCTATCCTTCGACGCCCGTCACGCAGGACGCCCCTTTCGGTGACGAAGTCGCGCACGCGGTCCTGAACATGAAATCCGAGTACGTCCTCGTCGTGCAGAACTCGCTGAACTACTACAGTGAGCCCACCTGCGACGGCCACCGCTGCTGACGGGTCTGCTCGGCGTGGGAACGCGCTTGAGCTCCTACGTTGTTCTCAATGGGCACTGACTAAGACCAGTCGCCCCGGCCCAAATGACCGAAATGATCCTAGAAGGCGGCACCAACGCATGAACCCAGGCATTGCATTCTGCCTCCTCCTCGCCATCGCGGCGCTAGTAGGAGCGCTCTTCGCGTTCTTCAAAATCAAGAACGGAGGAGGGGTTGTACTCGGAATTCTCGGTTTGATTGCGGCAGGCTTTTTCGGCCTTCTGTTCATTGTCTACTCCGCATTCGCATCGACAGGTTGAACCGCGGAATGGACACCTTTATTAATGTTCGCGGTGCCCACTGACGTGGCTCAGTCGCCCCGCCCATGCACCGGCCTGGCATTTGCCGGCGGCTCGCCGACCTCATCCACGGTGTGCCCTGCGCACGCCATCTTGGTCACGCTAGCCCGCTCGATGCGGGACACCGTGAACCAGCGCATTGCGTCGCGCATCCGGCACCACCCGATGAGGTACCACTGGCCGTTCGTGGACGCGAACAGCACGGGCTCGACGTCGCGCGTGGTCGTGGCCCCGGATTGCGCGGTGTAGCGGAGGCGGACGACTCGCTGCTCGGCCATCCCCTCCTCCAGCGCCGGACGGGTCGCACGCGAGGGCGACGGTGGCGCGTCGACCCAGACGCGGCCGGCCAGCTGCTCCGCGCGGGCGCGGGTGCGGGGGTCGAGGACATCCACGATCTTCTGGATGCCGGCTGCCGCCAGATCTGAGTAGGGGGCATCGCGCGCGGCCGACGCAGCAGCCATGAGCGCCACCGCCTGCTCTGCCGACAAGCTGACCGGCGGCAGGGATGCACCCACCGCCAGCCCGTAGCCACCGCCGGGCCCGGGCCGCGACCAGATGGGCGCGCCGCTGCGTTCGAGGGCGGCGAGATCCCGTTTGACGGTGCGCACGGAAAAGTCGAACTTCGTCGGAACAGCCTCGCGAATCGACACGCCTGGCCGAGCAAGACGCGACTGAAGTGTTCCGGTCCAGTTGCCCCTAGCTGCCTTACTCGAAGGCTAATCCGACCTGTTCCAGCCTAAGAGCATGCGCTGAGCATCCGCGACCGCCTCTCGAGAAAAAATACCTCGCTCGGCGAAGGGCATCCCGGGCAAGTGTGTGACGGTACGTAGATAGCCCAAGAGCGCCGCCTCAACGTCAGCGACGAACTCAATGGTGGCCAGTATTGTTCGCTCCACTATCAGTCCCGGGTCGGCAATGAACTCGCCAGATGCGAGCTCTTGTAACCCCCATCCGCTGAGTGGCGAGACAAGCGACGCCGCTGCCATTATCGGCCGGCCATCCTTTCGCGGGATCATGAGCCGCAGCTCCGCGATCTTCCCTCTTTGCCTGAACGCAACAGATGCGAGGCCTTCAGCATGGATGGAATTTCGAAGTAAACGAACGACGGTCAGTGCATGTGGATGGCTCGGGTGCCCGTAAACGGTTTCCCAAATCGAGAGCCCGTTTCTGCGCAACTCGCTTGACCACGTCGCCTTTTGCCAACCGACGTGATGAAGCTCACCTCGCAAACTATAAACGATGTGCAATAGGCGGGCCATTGCATCCAATGTCCCCATTAGATACGTGAGTAACGTCTCCATGGTCGCGGCAATATCTTCCCCAGTGTCTATGGTCGGAGGCTGGTCTATCAGCCTCCACACCTGGTCCCTACGCTCGATGCACCGGCTGATCCGACTGAATGCGGCGCCCGCGAGCTCCTTCAATTGAGGCAGCCCCTTATCGTCTGCCTGAATCTGAACGCGATGAAGTAGCTCGATGTGATCCGGCAGGAAGAGCAATGCGGAGGATTGGTAGAAGTTCGTCTTACTGGTCTTAACCGTAATATTCGGTGTCGCCGCTTGAAGGTAAATTCCGCGCGATCGGAGGAATAGGCCGACGAGCGCTACAGCGGGATCTACGCCAACGATCGTAAGATTCCGAGCAAAGTCGGATCGAAGTGAGGCTAACCCTGCGCGGCTCGTGACCAAGATGTCCGCGCCCATCTCAGCGCACGCAGCTACGAGGACAGAGTCAGGTGTGCTCTCAAATTTGAGATCCTCGCCACGAACCTGCGCGATATTCATCCCGAGCGCAGCGGCCGTCTCACCGCCAATGGCACCATCGTGGATTAATTCCCCATCGCACCAAGAGATTCCGTGGGTTCGGAGGGCGTCCGGTTCTTCATCCGGAGTAACTTCCAACCAGCCGATAGGCGCTGAGCCCCAGAATCTAGTGGTCAAGGTCGATGCATCTGAGGGAGCTCCACCGTCGGAGTATCTATATGAGTCAATGTTCTCGTCGCCAAGCTGCCCCGCCAGCAGCATTGTCTCCACGGTCACACCGCTGACTAAGTCGATAGTGTCGATGTCGATAACAATAATGAGTTTGCGCCGAGCGCCATCGGCGAATAGCGCTTCGACCGCTGGAAATCGACGCTCATCGGTACGCAGAGCAATCATCAATATCCTTTGTCTTCCGGTTGCACTACGAGTCGTACTAGGTGTTGGATCGACGCCCAAAAAAAGAGAACCTGTCGCGCCACCGCACGACGTGCTCGCCTGAATCAGACTCGGCGCGCACCCGGTTAAAGCAAGGCTTCTTGGCAGCCGGGAGGCTCAGGCGCGTTGCCCGCACTCTTGCGCCTCCAACGTGGTCGTTGTCGACTACCATTGCGCTACTTGGCGAAGTCGGAAGAGCCAAAGGCCGTGCAGGACACCTAATCGCATGCACGAGCTCGCGATGACACACAAGTCGACCGACGCGCCTAATCAGCGTCTGAAGACAGTTTTAGCTGAGCGAAGATATCTCCCATATTCTCCGGCTGCAAAGCCCAGCGATATGCAGGGTGCACTTCCCAATCGAACCCGAAATCAACGAAGGATGCTTGTAGGTAGCGGGACTCTTCAAAGTACCGACGTTCTATCGTCGAACCAGAGTCCTTTCGCGCGGTGATGAAGTTGATCTTGTATAGGAAAGCAGCGAGATCCTTGGTCGAGGCCACCTTACTGTTGGCGAATTTGAAGGCGCCTTGTTCTTGAATGCTTTTTATTTTGGTGAGAAGTTTCGATGTTTCGTAGGTGTAACCGGCTTTCGCGGTGCGCTCCTTCTTTGAGGGTTTCATCCCAAACAGGAGCCTTTCAATCTGAGGGAGTTCGGTCCGGTACTCGTTGATGGTGTCCTGCATCCGCCCTTGCGAATAGTCCTCGAAAATGTTCTTCAAGTTCTGGCTCGTAATGTGGTCGTTTCCCGAAATTTTGGCATTTTGAGCCGCCAAAGTGCACAGCTTCACCAAGTCTCGAGGCCGCTTACGAATAAGGGACATAAGAACCCGGTGGGTCGGCGCGCCCTTCCAGTGGCCCTCGCCGCTGAAATACGCGTCGAATAGCTGGTCGAGAGAATGAGAAAGGTAACCCTGCGAACTCTTCGAGTAACTCGCCCTGTTGATGTCCCGGCCCAGATACGTATCTATCCTGAGGGCGAGAAGCGCGAAGATTTCCTGTTGAGTCCATCGCTGCCATACGACCGAACCCTCAATTTTGTCCGTTGACTCATCACTGGTCCGCACGAGGAAGTAAACGTCGGTCCGGAGGGCAAGTCGGAACCGTATGTTTTTGTTCTCATTAGAGATATCTCGTACTGCATTCAGTAGAGCAGATATACGGGTGATGTCCTGTTTCCGCCCCTGCCACCCGCGATCGAGATCGTCGATATACACCGAGATTTCCGCACGATCCAGGAAACTTTGGGTAATAGCCTTTTTCGTAGGATCCAGAGAAACTAGCTTTGGATCTTTGATCGTATGCATTAGGTAATCGGTGAGCTTCCCCGACCACCGCTTAGCGAGGTCAGGCACAGTCTCTCCGCGGAATCCAAGCCCCGTCAGGGCCTTTTTGGCCAGTAGGTCCCCAAGTCCGATTTTCCAGGCGCGAACTGTCTTGAGAAAATCATGGGTATCTTCTGCCATGTCGGCGATGTCGTCCGGCTGAACGACTAGCGTTAGGCGGTTGGCATCACGATCGTCCGCCATCGCCACCTGGAAGAGTGCCGACTTTCCGACACCCTTGTGACCGACAAGGATTCGAAGAGGCAAATTCGCGGTCACTTGCTCGTAGGTTGAAGATTTGAGGTAATACTCCCTGAGTCGTTCTCCGTCCTCATCTTCAGCGGCCTCGTGACCAAAGATTCTCCGGATAGTTTCCTCGCTGAAATCTACTGATGAAGCCACACTGCCCCCTGAAACGTCGAGTTGTTCACCATGCGGCGCTGCAGGTGCATTTCATAAATATAGAGCGACGACACTCGCCCACAGCAATACTTAGCAGAATGCTGAATCATTTTGGTGCGGGGGCCAGTAACTTCAAGCTGGGCAAACCGCTGGATGGTTTTGCCCGCTCGAGTCGCTACGCGCACTGCCGTTCACGAATTCGGAGGCGCATCCCGGCGGCGACTTTCATGTCGAAACCGACGACGATGCGATCGGCTTCTATCGCCCACCGTTCGGTACCGCGAGACCCATGCTGGCCGGACGGCCGCGATACGCCTGCGAGGCAAAGGCCTCAGAAGCAAACTTTCGATCTTCAGGCGCGGCAAACGTACGGTGAGCGGGCTCGGTGAAGCGGCTCTCGACAGGGTGCTTTCATATGCAGAGTTCCATGAATCGCAACTCAAGGCAGTCCGCTGCTGTCCCAGCTCGGGCAGTTGCGAGGGCGTAGGACGCGATCCGGCAACTCGAAGTTGAAGTTCACGTCCGTTCGGCACATTCGAACTAGCATTCGCCTCGACTCAGATAAAGGCCCCCAGAACGAAAACTCTCCCCCGGGCTCTTCATCACCCTATGCACCTGTTGAGCTCCCGCCTGCAGGCGCCTGGAAGAACTACCCTACGAGCGCCTCCAATCCAACGATGCCATTGACCTTCCGAGTTAGCTGATTCGGCAAGACGATGAAGATCACAGGCCTACGAGGTTGACTCCCTGCTACGCAGAATCCCTTGAGCTATTCCAATGCCGAGGTCACCGGCGACTTCACCAAAGGTCTCTGGCCCTCCTGCGACCGACCACCCAAGGGCAACTCTACGAACCCAGACCGTACTCTGCCAAGCACCGTCAAAGTAGCGTCGGATTACAAAGACCCCTCCCTCGGAGTGATACACCTGGACGGCGGTTCCGTCGTCATCTAACTCCTGAGTGGCCCCGAGGGCGAGTGTGCTCCAGTCCGTCATGCTCACACAATATGGCAATCAGCGACGGAGGTGCGCGCTATTGCTGAAGGAGGGCGCCGGAACCTCGCGATGAGTGAGCGGTAGCTATTTAGACCATGCTGCAATCACTCAATGACCTACTAATCCATTCATTTGAAGCAGGCTTGCGAAGTGCCAAGGTCGAATCACGCTTTCCGCGCCGACAAGCTGGCCGTGGGTCTAATTCAGATCAATATTTAGTTCGGACCGCAACCGTCGATCACTCGCACCGGGTTGGCGGATTACACACAGGGCACCAGCTAATCACCCGCTTAGCTTTGCTGGGCTTTTGCCGGGCACTAGGACCGGATCCTCCGTAGGGATAGAAGCCGAACGGCCGGTAGGTCCGCTTCTGCCCAGTCCAGATCAGGGAGACGCTCGTACTGCACCCATCGGATGGCATCATGATCCGTGCTGCTTTCAGGTCGCGAACCGAGCAGTTCTGCTCGAAGACAGAAAAGCCTGATCGCCAGGCCGCCCACGACTGTGTCGTCCGTAGTGAACGTGCCGGTGACCGAGACTGTAACGCCCAGCTCTTCGCGAATCTCTCGGACGAGAGCTTGGCTCGGTGATTCGCCCGGCTCGATTTTTCCGCCCGGAAACTCCCACTTTCCGCCAAAATCTCGATCGAGATTTCGACGGCACACGAGCACCAGGCCGTCCTGTTCTATGATCGCTGCAGCCACGCGTAACGCATCGTAGTCACCAAGCATTCAGCAACTCTAACCGCCTGCGATATCGCCACGGTGATAACCCCTCTTAGATGTCGATGCGAGTCATTCTCGTCCGCTAACGTGAGCCGAGGGTTCGAATAATTCGAGGGGGAAGATGTCGATTCTGTGCGTTAGCGAAGCGTCACTCGATGATGTTTTGCAGGAGACATATTCAAGGCTCCTTCGGGACGGTGTGACGATCCACCCTACGAAGGGTGAGGCGCTCGAGATCACCGGGGCAGTGATCGAGCTTACGGATCCTCGTGCCAGAGTCAGTCGGAGCGCTAAGCGGAGTCGCATTTTCAGCGCCCTAGGCGAATTGCTCTGGTATATGTCCGGATCGGATGATCTCGAATTCATCGAATATTACATCTCGATCTATCCCGAATTTGCGGTGGATGGCCGAGTTGAGGGCGCATATGGACCTCGTTTATTCGGCGAGAACCATCGGCTATCGGACGTAGTTGACCTTCTACGCCAACGCCCTTCGAGCCGTCAGGCCGTTGTGCAGATTTTCGCGCATCAAGACCTTCAGAATGAGAAAGATGTCCCATGCACCACAAATATTCAGTTCTTCATCCGCGAGGGACGGTTGGACATGGTGACACATATGCGCTCGAACGACGCGTACCTGGGACTGCCACACGACATATTCACGTTCACGATGATTCAAGAGCTTGTCGCGATACGCCTAGGAGTGAAGCTGGGGACTTACAAGCACTTCGTCGGCAGCCTCCACCTATACGCACGGAACTCCGATGACGCTCGCGCATTTATTGGTGAGGGGTGGCACCCGTCGACGCCGATGCCATCGATGCCGATAGACGACCTCGAGGCGGGCGTGGCTCGGTTACAGTCCGCCGAACAAGCTCTGCGGGTCAATGTGAGCGTCCCGGCTTTAGGTGATCTAGGAGCGGACTATTGGGACGATCTAATTCGTCTGCTTCTTGCCTTACGCGCTTCGTCCGAAACTGAACTCAATCAGATACGAGCGTCATTTACCAATGATTTTTTCAAGGTCTACCTGACTGATCGACTTCTGCGATTCGAGGAAACAAGTGCGCGCTAACTACATCACTGAGGCCGAGCGGATAGCGGCGCTTCTTGAAGATTTCGAGGCGCACAACGGTCCTTTACCTGGAATCAGCGATCCCGGCGTGCGCGGATCGCTAATTCAGCAGATAATCGATTCGGAACAACGCGTTCGTTACTTCGCAGTCCTTCTCGAACGCGAGCTAGACCCTGCGAGTGTAGATCCCGCATCGCCTGGCTTCGACCCGTTGCGCGCGGCCATCATCAAACAGCGAGCCGGCGAATACGACGAGGCCATCTGGTTGGTGTTCCTCTATGTTCACTTCGGAAAACACCGCCGCGCAGGGTGGCGTTACGTCCGCGAGGTCTACGGGCGACTTGGACAGGGCGGGCTTTGGAACTGGTCGAATACGTCAAACGATGTCACCGCTTTCCGATTCTGGCTCCATGACAACAACCAGGAATTGCGCAGGCAACCGGGCCCGCACGGGTTTGGCAATCATCGGAAGTACGAGAGCCTCAATGCATGGGCCCAGACCGGGACCGGGTCAGCGTTTGAAAGCTATATCGACTGGGTGCATTCCGAGGGAGGCGAGCATAATCAGCGTTTCGCACCGTTCGTCTCACTGAGCCCGGAAGATCGTTTCGACGCGCTATTTCGGTCAATGCGAGATGTTAGGCGATTCGGTCGAATCGCAAGATTCGACTACCTCACGACTCTGCATCGTTTGGGCTTACTTGAGGTGGTGCCGCCGCATTCATATCTCGTTGGCGCTACCGGACCGCTTGCCGGTGCAACGATGTTGTTGAGTCAGAACGGCTCTCATGCCAGCGCGCGCGAACTTCAATCTTCGCTACAAAATCTGTCTTCGGCGACAGGTATCTCCCCAGACGTACTGGAAGACGCGATCTGCAATTGGCAGAAGAGCCCGGCTCATTACATTAGGTTCTCAGGGTAACGCCGTCCCATTTGTAGCGACGCTTAAGCGTGTTTAGCTGGTTGTAGCCAAGAACTCCTTCGTGCTGTAGTTGGCCTACCACGACCCCAGCCGAAATGTTGCAACTCGATGCGAACCTCAGCAAGTCACGCTTGGTCGGACCCCGGCCAGCCACCCGCAAGGCATCCAGACCACCGGGCATGAGGGACTCTTGTGCGAATCGATTTGCCTCAGCCTCCAGCGAACTGATCCCATCCGACTGAGGCGCCGTCTCGAAATCATCAAGGAACGTTTCATCAGTGCCGTGTAGTAAAAGGTGGCCGAGCTCGTGGAAAACCGTGAACCAGAAATGGTCGTCACTAAGGTGTCGCGCAGACAATGCGATGGCGGCTACGCCGTTCGATGTCTTGAACGCTGCCCCACTAAGGACGCACCCTTTCGGCGCCCTAACCACGACTACCGCAACCCCCGCCTCGGCACAAAGCTTCTGAAGAGCCGGAAGGAAATTTGTGGGATCCGGCATACGAGTCAAGCTCCGCATAACCGGCAGATTTTGGTGAAGTCGAGTGGCGTCCCATTCGTCAACCTCAAGCGCATCGGCTTCCAGCTCAGCTCGCCGTAGCCAGGCGGCCAACGTCACTTCTTCGGAAGAAAAGGCGCTAGAGGTTCGATAATGGGCAGCCCCAATGGCTTCGCTAATCTTCTTGGAGCCCTCCTCGGCATCGGACGCTCCGAAGAAGTCCAGACCTATCCTCGCCTGAGATCGCCAGCTGTCGCTCGACTCGACCCACCCTAGTTGGATCATTTGAGCCAAAGGCATGCGCTGCACGAACTCGTCGACGGTAAGCCATTCCTTCGCTTCTCGGTATTGACGCTCGCGTGTTAACCAAAAATCGACCGATCCGCCGAGCCGGTCCGAAAGCAACGTAGCGAGTTCGTCAGTGAACTCGTGAGTTCCTGCAATTAGTCGTCGAGTAGCGGGGTCACCAATACCGAGCTGGTCGGCGAGGTCTTCAATCGACCAGCCCCTTTGTTTGATCAATCGTCGGACCGCTTCGGAAGGACTAGAAGCCCACCGAGGCTCAAAGGCCGTAGTTGGATTCATCTTCTGTTCTCCCTATTACGCAGCTCATCGATGCGGATTCTGGTTGAACGCAAGCCGGCATGCCTCGCCAGTTGTGGCACATGATCCACGCGACCTTCAATGTTCCAGCCAGGATTGATGCTGATGGTGACCTCGCCAGGGTCCAGCTCGTTCACGACCACACCCCAGGGTATCTCCCTGAGCTCGCCGGCAGCCATTAGGTCAGCCAACGTCGCCACAAGGTCGGCAATATCCTCCAGGTGCATTACACCCGCGGTAGGCCTGATGCAGAATTCCCGGAGCTGCCGGGTACGGAAGCTGAGCTCCATCGACGAACTTCCCCCGAACTTCATCTCCACCCCTGCGTTCAAGCGCGAGTGCTTTGGATAACAACTGCGTTGGTCTGGATGATATCCGCGATCCGTCCGGTTCGTCGCGCCCCTCCCGGCGCGTCGGGTGGCACCCCAGTGGGCCTGGGCCATAGAAGCTTCATTTACCGGACCTGCTCCCGCCATCCACGTTGGAGACATGATTTTCGTAATCCGAAACAGTCTGATCGCGGACCCAAAGGAGCCCCCTCGCGCGCCCGGCTGATTTCGTGAGCACTCGATGATCCAGTAGGCGTCGTACGCTCCCGCAGATTTTCGCCCTCGAAGACATATCCGTCTGACCTGGCTACGCGCTCCCAACCGCCCCGCTGCGACAGATGCTACTCATTGCGGCGCATGACGCGGATGGCCGAGATCGTCATCCAGAGGAAGATGAGGGCGGCGACGAGGCTGAGCCAGCGGAGCGGGATGTCGAGGACGCGCGAGAGGGCCGTGTCGGGGATGAAGATGGCGCCCGCGATTGCAACCAGCGTGATGAGGCCGCAGAAGACGGCGCGGTTCATCGCCGTCGGCTTGTCGCGAGCGAGGTCGTCTTCGCTCATGGCGTCCGCTGGGTTGGTGGGCGGGGCACCAAGGGGTGGGGTTTAGTAGCGGCTGCTGCGCGCGAGGGCGAGGAGGGCTGCCGCGCCGAGGCCACCGCCGACGAGGGTGATGAGGCCGATCAAGGGGAGTAGGAATTCCGCCATGTTGTGCTCCTTCGAAAAGTTCGTCGAGTCCAGGGTATCCGCAATGTGAGGGATGCTCGGTGGGTGGGAGGCGGCTTGGTTAGCGCCGGCGAGAGAGTAGGGTGCGCAGGCGGGCGAAGGGGCCGCGGTGGGTGGGGGCTGTGGCATCCGGATCGCGTGGGCGGCGCGGCACGCTGATGTCGTCGAGGTCGATCGTGAGATTGCGGGTCGACGTGTGTTCGGTGGCGCGGTCGTCGAGAATGCGGGCCTGCAGCCGCGCGCGGATCGGCTCGGTGTCGTCGTCCGGCCAGGCAACACTCACCGAGACGGATGCCACGCGCACCCAGTCGCGGGGAAGGCGTCGGCGTTCCACGTGACGCCACAGGTCGGCGGGGAGCATGGCGGCCGTGCGCACGGTGTGGCGGCCTCGGGGTTCGACCAGGCCGGTGATCATGTCGAAATGGAACGTGGTGTCGCGCCAGGCGGCGTCTTTCAGGCATTCCCACATCACGGACGAATCCCGGCGGTCCTCCCACGGCGCGTAACGACCGAGGTGGCCGCTGATCCCGTCGGCGGCGTCCTGGAGTTCGATTCGGCGCGGCATCCCCTGACTCTACGAGACCCGCTGTGACCCTGCTGCCCTCCGGGACGTGTGCGTGCGAGTTCGTGGTTCGTCGTCGTGAGCGAAATTCGTTGCCCCCCGCAGCTTCCGCCTTTCGTCTTCTGACCGCTGGTGGCCGACCGCCGGGCAATTGGCGCACAGTCGTGGACCCTCATCCAGCAAATCGTGACGAAACCTCGTCGGAGAGCGTCTTAGGGGAGGGCGTATTGGGCGCTCGACGACAGGATGATTAGACGGGAGCTCACGACCGTGCCACTCTTTTCGCGTGTTTCGACCTCGGGGGCTCGTCGCCCGCGGCCCGCAGCGGTGTGGGCCGCTCTTGTGACCGGGGCCGTTCTCTGCGTCTCGACCGTGGTGTTCGTGCTGCTGCCGGTGCTCGGACTGATCGGGGCGGCGGATGGCAGCACCGTGGGGGCACTCGACGTTCCCGTCGGGTCGATCGCGGTGGCGCTCGTGATCGGGCTGGGGCTCGCGCTCGTGTTGTTGGCACTGATCGTTGCGACCCGCAATGGTGCGGTGGCGTGGGTTCTGGCGGTGGGTGCGGTGATTTCCACGCTGGTGGTGTCGTTGTGGCCGTTGGTGGCGACGGCATTTGCGGCCGTGGGGCAGGCGGGAGATGTCATCCCCTTTATTCAGGGCTTGATCGAGCAGGTTGGCCGGTAAACGCATGCGGCGCTGAGGGGGTAGCCCCTGTTCGGCGGTGAACGGCGCGCGGGCGGGCCGCGGGATTGCGAGGATTCGTCGAGGGTCACCCCGAATGAGGGATAGCGCGACAAAGTAGGACGCTCATACTCTTTGGGCGCGCTATGAGGCGCCTAAGTGGGGATGAATTCATGGATGAATCAGGCAACACGCCCGCGGGATGGTTCCGCGACAACAACGGTCAGCTGCGGTGGTGGGACGGCATGCGCTGGACCGAGAAGACGCAAGGGTTTGATGCGCGCAGCGGGTCGTCGGCTCCGACCGTGGTGATTCCGACATCCGCTCAGAATCGGGCCGCAGGGGCGCGGAGTGTGACCGGGCCTCACGGCGCGAAGCCTCAGCGCAAGATCGGCGCCTCGACGTGGATCGTCGGCGCGGTCGTCCTGGCGTTCGCCTTGATCGGGCTCGTGTCGGGCGGCCTCGGAGGATTCCTCATGATGCTCGGCATCGCCGGGCTGCTCACGGGCGTTTACGTCGCCATCACCGGGCGCGCCTCGTGGGCCATGCTGCTGCGTTCGCGCGGGGCGGGCGGCATCACGGCCGGTGTCGCCGTGGCCGCGCTTATCGCGGGTGGTGCCCTGCTGCCGGCCGGAGCGCAGACGTCTGTGGCAGAGACATCCCCGAGCGCTAGCGCTTCGGCCACCCCGACGCGCACTCCGACGCCGACCCCCACCCCCACACCGACCCCGGAGGCATTCCCGATCGCGGATGTCGTGGGCAAGAGTGCCACCGACGCCGCCACGACCCTCGAAACGGCCGGCTATGTAATCGCCTATGCCGGCGCGGATGGTGTCGATGCGGCGACCCGCGCTTCGTGGAACGTCGTCTCGCAGACGCCCTCGGCCGGTAGTGCGCTCGAGAAGGGGCAGACCGTGACGATCACGGTTGCCGCTCCGGCGCCGACACCTGCTCCTGCTCCGGCACCCGCGCCCGCACCTAAACCGGCTCCCGCGCCCAAGCCTGCGCCCGCTCCCGCTCCGGCACCTGCCCCGGCGCCCGCGCCTGCTCCGGCTCCCGCACCTGCCCCCGCTCCCGCTCCCGCACCGGCCCCCGCGCCGGGCGGCGTGATCCCAGGCGCCTTCTGCCCCGACGCCGCGGTCGGCAGCTCGGGCGTCGCCGACAACGGACGCACCTACGTCTGCGGCGGCAAGGGCCCCGACGCCAACGGCCACTACCACTGGAACACCACGGGCTAGCCCCGTCTCCCGAAGCGCCTGCGAGGCCGCCGTTGCCCTTGAGGCGCCGGCGGCCTCGTGTCGTATCCACGAGCCACGGCCGGCCCCCTCCCCTGGTCGGAGTCCGGCGGAATTCCGAATCAGCGGCGACACCCGGCACTTCACGGGAGGCATTGAGGCGGCGGCTCTTGATCGGCTTGGCCCAGAGCGACGAACCGCGGCTCGGTGGGTACAGCTGCAGGTCTTCCGTTTGGTCCACGGGAGGAGGACGCTGGGGTGAGCGAAAGGGGTGACCATGGCCGCAGAGCCGACGGGGCGTCGAGAGGCGAGAGAGTTTGGCGAGGCGGTCGTGTTCGATCGGCGGTTCGAGGCGGGAATCGACGAAGTGTGGGCGTCGATCACCGAATCGGCCGAGCTGCAGCAGTGGGTCGGCGAGTGGACGGGTGATCCTGGCAGCGGCTCCGTGCAATTTCGGATGACTGCCGAGGGTGACGATGTCCCCGCCGAGACCGTTTATCTCGACGAATGCTCGGCACCGTCACGGTTGCGGGCGCGGATCTACATGGGCGGCGGACCCGACGGCGACGAGAACGGGTCCGGCGAGAGCGAGCCCGACGCGAGCGGCCCGGGCGACGAATGGCACTGGGAGATCACGCTGGCCCAGACGGCAGGGGTCACGACGCTGACGTTTGCTCAGTCGGTGGATGGGAGCATCCCCGTGTCGGATGTCGCACCCGGGTGGGAGTACTACCTCGATCGATTGGCCGCCTACCTCGCAGGTGAGGATGTCTCGGCCATCAACTTCGAGCGCGATTACCACCCAGCGCAGTGCGAGTTCTACACCTCGCTCTTCGCCGAAACCGCGGCCTCCGGCGACTAATCATCGGGAGCGTGAAGTCACTTAGAGGGTGACGACCGCCTTGCGGGCCGAGACGCCGCGGCGGTTGGCGTCGAAGGCGGCCTGCACCTGGTCGAGGCCGTGGCCGATGACGAGGGGTTCGGGGGCGACCGCGAAGGTCTTCGCGGCCAGGGCCTGGGGCAGGAAGTCGGCGTAGATGGCCGTGCTGACGGGGGTGTTCTTGAGCGAGCTGCCGACCACGAACTTCGAGCGGATGCCGCGCATGCCGGCCTTGGCGAAGTACGCCGCTTGCGACATCCCGATGCGCATGAATGTGAGGGGAAGTCGTTTGCGGCGGCCGGGCTCGACGACGTTGTTGAAGGAGACGGGCGTGCTGAGCAGGGCGATGCGTTTGCGGCCGTCGACCCGGCGGACGATGTCGGAGCAGCGTTCGGAGGAGCCGGCGCCGATCGCCGCCGCACCCATGAAGGTTGTGCCGCGCAGGGCTGCCACGATGTCGCCGACCACCGAGGCGCTCGAGTAGTCGAACACCTGCGAGGCGCCGAGCGAGCGCACGTAGTCGAAGTTGCGGGGGGATGCCGTGGCGACGACGTCATAGCCGGCTGCGACCGCGAGCTGCACGGCGTTGCTGCCGACACTCGTCGACGCACCCCAGACGAGGACCGTACCCTTGCTCGCGGTCCCGGCCGAAGCGGCGGTCGGGTAGTCGAGCGCCAGCTGGTCGGCCTCGAAGAGGGCGCACGCGGCGGTCGAGAGGCCGAGCGGCAGGACGGCGGCGTTCTCGAAGGGCAGGTCGTCGGGGATGGGCGAGGCCAGGCGCTCGAAGACGACGCTGTAGCGCTGGAAGGCTCCGCGCGCCGACGAGTTGCTGTCCTTGTCGGTGCCGACCGTCATGCCGAGCACCCGGTCACCGACGGCGAAGCGCGTGACAGCCGAGCCGACCTCGACGACGACGCCCGCGACATCCGTGCCGATGACGGCCGGATACTTCACCCACGGGTAGATGATCGTGCCGACCTCTTGCAGGATCCAGTCGAGGGGGTTGATGGCCACGGCCCGGTTCTCGACCACGATCTCGTCGGCCTCAGGGCGCGTGTAGGGGGCGGGCCCGACGCTGAGGCGAGCATGTTTCGGCGGAAGCCAGGCGGCCTGATTGGTGGGCATGCGATGTCCTCTGCGGGTCGGGTCGGGCGGCCGCGGACGGATGTCGAGCGCGGGGTGCTGCGCGGAGCGAACGCAGCGGAGTGTTGGGCGATGCATCGAGTGATGACATCTCGTGTCATAAAGGTATCACCACATGACACGCAATGTCATCACCTACACTGGGGTCTATGAGTCGATGGCAGCCGGATGCGCGCGGGCGCCTGGAGCGCGCGGCCCTCGAGCTGTTCGCGCGGCAGGGGTTCGCCGAGACGACGGTCCCCGAGATCACGGCCGAGGCGGGGCTCACCACCCGCACGTTCTTCCGCCACTTCGCCGATAAACGCGAGGTTCTATTCGCGGCCGAGGCCGGGCTGCCGCCGTTCATCGCGCAGCTCATGGCTGAGGCGCCGGCCGAGCTCGGCCCCTACGACACGCTCACGCATAGCCTCGAGACGGTGGCCGCGACCCGGTTCGACGGGCTGCTCGACTTCTTGATCGCACGCCGTGCCGTCATCCGATCGGATGCGGGGCTGCGCGAGCGCGAACTGCGCAAACAAGAGGTGCTGGCCGAGGCGATCGAGCAGGGGTTTCTCGACCGCGGGGTCGATGAGGTGACCTCAGCTCTCGTGGGCCGCATGGCGGCCGTCGTCTTCAACGTCTCGCTCGACCGCTGGCTCGACCTCGGCGGCTCGCGCACGTTACTCGACCTCATGCAAGAGCACCTAGCCCTCACCCGGGTGACCTTCGCGGCCACTCCCCCAGCCACTCCCCCAGCCCACTCCTCTTAACCGTTCGTCACCGCACCCGGCAGCTCGACCGGCTGCAACGTCGCGAACTTCGGCTCCCGGTTGTCCCCCGACGACCGCCCGGTCAGCCGACGCCCGATCCAGGGCAGCACGTACTCCCGCCAGTACGCCGCCGTAGCCGGGCGCGAGACATCCTCATGGTCGGGGCCGAATTCGGGGGCCGGCACGTCGAGCGCCGCCAGAATGTTCGAGGCCACCCGTCGGTGCCCGCGCGGGGCCAGGTGCAGCCGATCGCGCGACCAGTAGCGCAGGTCGGCGAGTTCGGCATCCGCCCAATTGTCGACGAACGTCATGCCCTCGCGCGGCAGTTGCGCCCGCACCGCCTCGGCCAGCAGGTCGCCGCGCGCCTCGATGCGCGCCCCCATCGGCAGATGTTTCGTCGGGTTGGCGCCGCTGATCACGAGCACATGGATGCCCTCAGCCACCGCCCGATCGGCCGCCGCCACGAGCTGCGACGCCACGTCGTCGATCGACACCTTCGGCCGCATGATGTCGTTGCCGCCGCCGTTGATGCTGATCAGCTGGGGCCGCAACTCGATCGCCGCATCCATCTGGGGTCCGACGATGGGCGCCAGCAGCCGGCCTCGGATGGCGAGGTTGGCATAGGTCACGGTTTCGGGGGCCGCCGAAAGGGCGAGGCCCTGCGCCACCAGGTCAGCCCAGCCGCGCACGCGCCCGTCGGGCAGCTCGTCGCCGACGCCCTCCGTAAAGCTGTCGCCCACGGCCACGAAACTGCGAAAGTCCATGACCCCAGTCCATCACTTCTCGTGGTGCGGCACCACCAGGGTGGGGCACGTGGCGCGGTGCACGCTCTGGGCGCTGACCGATCCGACGACGAGACCCGCGAGCCGACCGCGGCCGTGCCGCCCGACCACCAACATGAGCGCTTCCCGCGAGAGGCGCGTCAAAACCTCGGCCGGATGACCGAGCATCGCTCGATATTCGATCGACACCGACGGGTGGGATGCCGCGTGCGGCGCGACCTGCGTTCCGAGCACCTCGCACACCGCCCGCGAGATCTCGTGGTGCGGAGAGACCCCGCCCTCGCCCCACACCGAACCGCGCGGCGCCGTCTCGATGTTCCACGCGCGCACCACCGTCAGGGGCACCGCCAGGTCGTCGGCGAGCGAGAGCGCTTCGAGCAGCGCGCGGTCGGCCTCGGGCGAGCCGTCATGCCCGACGACGATCGACCCGGCGGGCGCGGGGCGCGAGGATGCCTCAGCTTCGGCGCCCGCGGGAACGTCGTGCAAGACATCCGCCGCCGTCTTGGCCGCGTGCTCGGGCGACGGGACGATGAGCACGGGCCCGCGCGACCGCTGCAACAGGTGGATTGTCACCGACCCGAGCGTGAGTCCCCGGAACCCGCCGTGGCCCCGCGCTCCCACGACGAGCAGGCGCGCCCCGTCCGAGTTCTCGACCAGCACCTCGGCCGGCGAACCCCGGTGCACCTCGAGCTCGACGGGCACGACAGGATGCTGGTCACGCACGCGGGCCGTGTCGGATTCGAGGTCGCGACGCACCGTGGCCGAGACATCCTCATCACTCTGCGAGCGGCCGAGGATCTGCGTGACGGCGGGCAGGTGCGTGTCGAGGCTCCACGTGCGGACGATGTCGAGCGACGACTTCAGTCGCTCAGCCAACGAGATCGACACCTCGAGAGCGTGATCGGCCCCCGCCGATCCGTCGTGTCCGACAACGATTCGTGCGTGCGCGTTCGTGTCCACCGAAACTCCCTTGTCGAGGTGTACGAGCCGTCGGGCCCTACGGCCCATGCTGGCACTGCGCGACGCGGGCGTCTAGGCCGGGTGGGGGCTAGAGTGCGCCGCGCGCCTCGAGGTAGGTCTGCGGGTTGGTGAACTTGCCGTCGAGCTGCACCTTGAGGTCGAGGTGGCAGCCGCTGACGACGCCCGTCGCGCCGACGAGCGCCACGATCGTGCCACCCTCGATAAGGTCGCCGACCGCAACCTTGAACGAGCCGGTCTGCACGTGACCGTAGATGGTCTCGACGCCGCCGCCGTGGTCGACGATGACGCGCTGGCCGTAAGACCCGCCGCTGCCCGTGAAGGTGACGCGGCCGGCCGAGACGGCCTTGATGGGGGTGCCGCAGTCGGCGCTGAAGTCCATGCCGTCGTGGAAGCTGTTCGAGCAGCCGGCGCCGTTGCAGATGAGGCCGCGGGGGCCGTAGGGCGACGAGATCGGGCCGGCCACGGGGCGCTGCCACACCGTGGACACGGTGTCGAGGTATCCGCTGAGGTCGGCGTCGGTCGAGCCCGAGGACGAGCGGTTGGGGTCGAACGCGCGAGCGGCGGTGCCGGCGGCGGCCTGGGCGGCGAGACGCGCGGCCTCGTCGGAGGCCTTCTTGGCGGCAGCAGCCTCGGCAGCGCGGGATGCCGTGAGCTCGGCCGTCGTGGTCGCCGAGTAGGTGTCGCGGTTGACGAGGATCGGCAGGGCCTTCTCGTTCACGTTGAGGCTCTGGGCCTCGAGCTGCGAGAAGTTGCTGGCCGGCGGCAGGTTCGACTCGGTGAAGGCGAAGGCCGGCAGGGCAAGCGTTCCGATCAGACCGGGAACGGCCAGCAGCAGGATCGCCGAGCGGCGGAAGCTCTGCCAGAAACGGCGGCTCTGCGGCGTGCGCCACGGCTCTCGGTTGATGGCCCGCGTGGCGTCGGCTTTCTGCACGGCGGTGCGCGAAGAACGCGACGACGTCGAACGGGTGGAGCGTGAACGCACGGTGACCTTCCGGGGGCGAAACTTCCGAAGTCACCCATTCTAGGGTGGCGTGCGCTCCGGCGGGAGATTCTTCCCCGAAGCGCACGAGATTGCCGATGAGAGCGGGGGCACCGCACGATGGATGCGGGCGGCGCGGGCTTCGGCGCAAACGCGTCAGGGGGCGGGCGTCGAGCCGCCCAGTTCGTGCAGCCAGGGCGGGTTGGCGCCGCGGCGTGAGACGGTGATGGCGGCGGCGTGGGCGCTGAGGCGCAGCATCCGGTCGGCCGTGTCGAGCGTGATGTCGTGCAGGCGCGCGCGGGCCGAGGCGGCCGAGAGGTCGGCGCGCACGAGGCCCTCGATGAGGCCCGCCATGAAGGTGTCGCCGGCGCCGATGGTGTCGACGACGGACGTGCGCTCCGACGGGACCGTGAGGTCGCCTCGCGACGTGACGGCGGTGGCACCCGAGGCGCCACGCGTGACGACGACGAGCGCGGGCCCCGAGCGCTGCCAGTCGCGGGCGGCGTCGAGGGGGTCGACTCCGGGCCGCAGCCACTCGAGGTCTTCGTCGCTGAGCTTGACGACGTCGGCGGCGCGGATGAGGGCGTCGACGCGGGCACGCACGGCGGCGGCATCCGCGTCGGCGATCAAGGCCGGTCGGATATTCGGGTCAAACGTGATGAGCGACTGCGGCGAGCGCTCGGCGACGAGAGCTGAGACATCCTCGGCACCGGGGAGCAGGAACGCGCCCACCGACCCCACGTGCAGGATGTCGCTGCGGCCGACGGACCGCCGGTCGAGCTGCCAGCGCAGGTCGAACTCATAACGGGCGGCACCCGACGTGTCGAGGCGAGCCGTGGCGACCGAGGTCACGACAGACTCGCCAGACCCTTCCACCGACGACACGACGGCGACCCCCGACTCGGCGAGCCAGGCGCGCACGGTGTCGCCCGCCGCATCCGCTCCCAGCATCGTGACGAGCTCGGGATGCCGCGCCCACCGGCCCAGCGTCAGCGCCACGTTGGCCGGGCTGCCGCCGGGGGCGTCCTCGGACTCGCCGTTCGCCCGCAACACGCGGTCGATCAGCGCCTCGCCCACGACGACGATGCGCGGCTGCCCGGGCGACGCCGGCGAGTCCGGGCCCCGGTCCGCGACATGCTGCGCCGACGATGCCGACGCCGATACCCCGTCCGGCGACGCCACTTCGCTCATCGCGCGGCACTCACCGACAGGTCGGAGTCGTTGTCGACATCATCCCGGTCGCGGGCATCCGACTCGCGGGCATCCGACTCGCGGGCATCCGACTCGCCGGCATCCGACGCCTGGGCCTCGACTTCGGCCCCGGCCCCAGCAGCAACCCGCGGCACCAACCCGAGCACGGGATCGGCCGTCACCAGCACGGGATCGCTCAACGCCCCCACGAACTCGCCATCCACGATGTTCACGAACCCGAGCAACGCCCACCCGCCATCCGCGGCGCGCACCAGGCGCGAGGCATACAGGTCGGTGCGTTCGAACAGCTGCGCGCGCGAGAAGTCGACCTCGGCGAGCCGCTCGTCGACGACGACGCTGTACACGCCGCCCGCCTCCCCCGCGGCCTGCCGCTCGGGCGACAACTCGGCCCAGCCGCAGCAGAACAGCAGCACGGGCACGCCGTCGACGATCTCGAACTGGAACACCTCGAGCTGCCCGAAACCCTGCCCCGGCTCACTCAGCGGCGGCTGCACCGCCCAGTCGACCAGGTTCTCGCTCGTGGCGTGGCCGAGCACACCGCGCACGCGCGCATCGCCGTGGTTGGCGCGCGCCGTGATGAGCATGTGCCACGTAGCCTCGCCCGGGAAGCGGAAGACCCACGGGTCGCGCCACGCCTGGTCGTGCCAGAGCGAGCGGTCGAGCAGTTCGTACCAGCGCGGGTCGGCCTCGACGAGCGGTGCGCTCGACACCTTCGACCACGTCATCAGGTCGGGCGAGGTCGCGGCGCCGACGCGCTGCACCATGGTGTCCTCGGCGCGAGACGTGCCCGTGAAGAACATCCACCACAGCCCGTCGTCGCCGCGCACCACCGAACCGGTCCAGGTGGTGGCGTCGTCGAACGCGCCGGGTTCCGACACGATGAGCGCATCCTCGACCACGGTCCACGTGGTCAGGTCGCGGCTCACGGCGTGGCCGACGATCGGATGCCGGTGCCGACGATCGGGATCACCGAGCGCCTTGCTGGCGTGCAGATAGAACGCGTGGGTGACGCCGCCGTCCTGCACATACCAGGAGTCCCAGATCCACTTGTCGGGAAGCTGCAAAGACATGGGGGCCTAACCTTTCACACCGCTGGACGCGATGCTGTTGACGAACGAACGTTGGAACGCGATGAACAGGGCCACGACGGGCAGCGTGATGAGCGACGCATACGCCATCACCTCGCCCCACGACACGTTCAGCTGGAAGAAGTACTGCACGCCGACCATCACGGGCCGCAGCTCCTCGGTCTGCACCACCATGAGTGGCCACAGATAGGAGTTCCACGCGGGCAGGAACGTGAGGATGGCGACGGTCGCGACGGCGGGACCCGACAACGGCATGACGACCTGGCGGTAGATGCGGAACCATCCGGCCCCGTCCATGCGCGCCGCCTCGTCGAGCTCCTTGGGGATCGACTCGAAGTACTGGTGGAAGAGGTAGATCGAGAACGCGTTGGCGATGAACGGGATGATCTGCACCTGATAGGTGTCGATCCATCCCTTGCTGAAGCCCAGGCTGAAACCGTCGAGCGTGAGCGAGGGCAGCTGGTTGACCCACCACACGAGCGGCAGGGCCAGCGTCTCGAACGGCACGATGAGCGTGGCGATGATGAGCGTGAGGATGATCGACTTGCCCCGCATGTTCATGCGCGACAGGGCGAACGCGGCCAGGCTGTTGACGAGGATGCCGAGCAACACCGTGATGGCCGAGATGCCGATCGAGTTGACGAGGAACCGCGCCGCCGGAACGCGGTCGAACACGGCCGCGTAGTTGTCGAACGAGATGTTGCCGATGGGCAGGAACGCCGCGACCGAGGACAGGTCGCCGAAGATCTGCTGATCGGGTTTGAGCGACGACACGAACATGAAGAGCAGCGGGAAGGCGAAGACCACCGCGAGGGCGAGGCGCAGCAGCCATCCGCCGAGACCGGCGCGTCGGCGACCCGACCAGCGCGACGAGAGGCCGTCGGCCCGTCCCCCGCCGGTCGTGCCGCCGCGACGGGAGCGGGTGCCGCGCCGGCCGGAACCCGCCACCGTGACGACGGCGGGTTGCTCGGGCGATGACGCCGCGGCATCCGGAAGTTGTGTGAGAGCCATGATCAGTTCTTCTCTCTGGTGAGGAACCGTTGAACGAACGAGATGAGCAGCACGAGCACGAAGAACACGAGCGAGATCGCCGACGCATAGCCGGTCTCCTGCTGCACGAAACCGGACTGCACGGCCTCATAGACGACCGTCGTGGTTGAATCGAGCGGCCCGCCCTGCGTCATGACGCTGATCTGCGTGAACAGGCTGAGCGCCTGGATGGTGATGGTCACAAGGATGAGGCTGCGCGTGGCCGAGAGCCCCGGCCACGTGATGTAGCGGAAGCGCTGCCAGCCCGCGGCACCGTCGAGGTCGGCGGCCTCATAGAGGTCGGCGGGGATGGTCTGCAGGCCCGAGAGCCAGATGACCATGTGGAACCCCACGCCCTGCCACACCGACATGAGGATGATGGCGGGCATCGACGTCGAGGGGTCGTTCAACCAGTCGGGCCCCTGCACCAGGCCGAACGTGACGCGGTCGATGACCACGTTGATGAGGCCGTCCTGGCGGTACATGAACAGCCACAGCAGCGAGACGACCACCATCGAGGTGACGACGGGCAAGAAGTAGACGGTGCGGAAGAACGTGGTGCCCCGCACCTGCTTGTTGATGAGCAACGCGAGCACGAGCGCCACACCGGCCTGCACGGGCACCACGATCACGGCGAAGTAGGCCACGTTGAGCAGCGCGCGGAAGAACGTGGGGTCGGTGAAGAGGCGTGCGAAGTTGTCGAGCCCCACGAAGGTGGCGGGGTAGGGCGAGATGAGCCGCGCGTTGGTGAAGGCCAGCACGAAGGCCAGCACGGCGGGGATCAGGATGAAGAGGCCGAGCAGAATGACGGCGGGGGCGAGCATGGCCCAGCCGGTGCGCTGCTCTTTCTTGCCCGACCGCGAGAGCGGCTGCCGCGGGGTGCGGGCGGGGCGGGTGGCCTTGGCGGCCCGGGTGGCCGTGCGGGCGTCCGCGCGGGCCGATCGTTCGAGGGTGGTCATGGGTGTTCCTCCCGTCGGGGGTGGGATGCGGCGGCCCCGGCACTCGCGGTGGCCGCCGCATCCACGCCCACGGCTATTTCTGCGTGTAGCCGCCGTTGGACTTGATGTTGCCGTCGATGGCTTTGACCGCCTTGTCGAGCGTGGCCTGCGGGTCGCCGCCGTTCAGGATGTCCTGCGTGGCCTTCGTGAACTCGCTCGAGATGAACGGGTAGGCGGGGGTTTCGGGCCGCAGCTCGGCGAACTGCTTCGAGAATTCGCGGAACAGGGCCAGGTCGCCGCCCTCCTCGAATCCGGGGACGAGAGCCGCCGCGGCATCCGTTGCGGGGATGGTGGCCGTGGCCTTGGCGACGTCGGCGATGTTCTCGGGCGACAGGGAGAAGGACAGGTAGTCCATGGCGGCCTCGGGGTCGGCGCAGCCGGAGGTCACGCCCCACTGCCACGAACCGCCGCCGATCTTCACGCCCTCGCCCAGGTCGGGCAGCGGCAGCACCGAGAGGTCGTCGCCGAGCGCGGTGGACAGCTTGCCCGCCGCCCAGCTGCCGCCGAGCATGATGGCGCTCACGTTGTTCTCGAGGTCGAGGGCCGCGTCGGCGCCGCTCTTCGGGGCCACGTAGCCGTCGGTCACGAGGCTCTGCATCCACTCGGCCCATTCGACGGCCTTCTTGCCGTTGAGGGCACCGTCGGCGCTCTGCATGTCGTCGCGGTTGATGAGGTCACCGCCGAAGGACTGCAGCAGGGGCGAGTAGGCGTAGGGGTACCACTCGCCCACGTCGGCCGTGCCGAGGTCGAGCGGTTTGTCCCACGTGCCGTCGGCCTTCAGGGCCTTGAGGGCGGCGTCGAATTCGTCCTTCGTCCAGGGTTCGTCGATGGTGGCCACGCGGATGCCGGCCTTCTCGAGCACCGATGTGCGGGCGAAGAGGGCGAGGGCCACGTCGTAGTAGCCCACCGAGTAGGTCTCGCCATTCCACTTTCCGAGCGTGCTGGGCAGGTTCTCGTCGAGGTCGACGCTGAGGTCGAGGGGCGTCAGGTATTTCGCCCACGCCCAGTTGGGCACGTTGGGGCCGTCGATGTCGACGATGCACGGCAGCTTGCCCGACGCGGCGGCCGCCACGACCGAGTCGTTGTAGGACGACTGCGGGAAGGCTTGCACCTTGACGGTCGTCTTGTCCTGGCTGGCGTTGTACTTGTCGACCACAGCCTGCACGGCCGCGAGCTCTTCCGTGTTGCCACCGTTGTGGGTCCACAGCGTGAGTTCGCCGTTCTTGCCGTCGGTGCCCGTGCCGGCGCTCGCACAGCCGGCGAGCGATGCCACGAGACTGGCGGCGAGTACACTCGCTACGATCAGGCGCTTCTTTGCGTGTCGCATTCTTGTTTCCTTCTTCATCGTTGGGGTGGGATGCTCGTCGGCGCAGCGCCGATCACCGCGACCGTTGCAGCGGTCGAGGGGTTGGGGGTCCGTCGTCGCCTAGTGCGGCGGCGGGCCGACCGACTGCCGCGTGACGAGCGGGCAATGCATGCGGATCTGTTGGGGGGCGGGCGCGTCGTCGTCGTCGCCGTCGGCGTGGAGTTCGAGCGCGAGGCGTTCGATGGCCCACTGCCCCATCTCGTAGTGCGGCAGGGCGACCGAGTCGAGCCCGGGGAGCATCGCGTCGGCGAGGATCTCGAAGTTGTCGATGCTGACGATCGAGAGATCGTCCGGAATGCGCAAGCCTCGCGTCTGGGCGGCCTGGTAGGCGCCCATGGCGATGCGGTCGTTGAAGCAGAACAGCGCTGTGGGCCGGTCGCTTCGGTCGAGCAGGAGGGCCGCGGCGGCGCGCGCCGACGCGGTGGTCGAATCGCTCGCGGTGATGAGTGTCTCGTCGACCTCGATGCCGTGCGCCCGGAGCGTGGCGCGATAGCCGTCGAGGCGGCCGCGCGTGGCCGGGATGTCGTCGACATTCGAAAGGTAGCCGATGCGCCGGTGCCCGGCGGCGATGAGGTGTTCGACGGCCGTGCGGGCCGCGCCCTCTTCGTCAGGCACGACGCTCGAGATGTGGTCGTTGCCGGTGGAGGCATCGAGCAAGACGGTGGGCACCCCGACCAGAGCCTCGGGCACCGCGACGGTCTGGTGGTACATGCGGGCATAGATGATGCCGTCGACGCGGTGCTGCAGCAGGGCTTCGATGCTGCGGCCCTCGAAGCGCGGGTCGGCGCTCGTGTTCACGATCATGAGCACCCAGTCGTTCTTCGCGGCGGCTTCTTGGGCCCCGAGAAGCACGCGTCCGGCATAGGGAGTGGTCGAGATTTCGTCGCTCACGAAGCCGATGATCTGGGAGCGCTTGCTGCGCAGGCCGCTCGCGAGCCGGTTGGGCGCATAGTTGAGGTCGGCGGCCACGGAGCGCACCCGCTCGCGGGTGGCATCGCTCAGCTGGCCGGCTCCGCTCAGGGCATGGGAGACGGTGGTGAGCGAAACGCCCGCGGCTGCCGCGACGTCTCTGATTCCCACTCGTTTGCTCATCGTTGAACTTCTCTCCCAAAACGTTTTTGTTCCGTTGGCGATGACTCTACATAAACGTTTTTGTCGATGTCAAGAAAAATTCATCACGATGGATGTCTGACTGCAAGCGTTTGCAAGTGTGCATGTGGCACAGATGCGTAGCGTGCACATGCATTAACCGCAAGGGCCACCCCTCGAATAGGTGACAGCACCTTGCCTGAAATACATTCAAAGAACAGCAGGCCAGAAGACCGAAGCGACGGGAGAAATGCACATGAGTTTGGCCATTGAAGAGACCTTCGCCCTTCCGGCGCACCCCTCTCTCGGCGGAGACGATGTCGTCGTTTCGCTGGTGTCCTCCACGCGTTATGCGATCGCAAAGTCGGGCGAAACCGTCGGCTTCGTGGATGTCGAGGGGCCCGTGTTCGTCGCCCTCTCCGGTCTCGTCTACCCCTGGGCCGAGGAGATCTCGCAGCACCGCTCGCTGCTCGTCGCCATCCGCTCCGTCGTCCTCGCGGCATCCTGACGCCCTGCACTTCCCGGCGTCACCCCACCCCGACCTGTTTCGACAGGGCGGGGTTTTTTTCTTGCGCGAACGCTGCCACCCGGCACGCCCCCCATGCGGGGGGCATTTTGGGCCGGGCCGAAAAAGTCGAGATTAGACGCCAAATATTTCTCACTTAAGAAACAAACCATGCGCTAGGTTCTTGATTGGGCGCGATGTCGCGCTCCTCAGCAATCACCACACGTATCCCGCCGACCACTTCCGGCCGACGGGATCGTCATGTCTTCGGCGCCGAAGAGGCGTCGTCTAGGGGGACCTTCGTGAAGAAAAACACTTGGCAGAAAGTGCTGGCCGTTCCGGCCACGCTCTCGATCGGCCTCGGCGGCGCCCTGCTCGCCGTCGCGCCCGCCCACGCCGTCGTGATCGACGGCACCTCGAACACCGCAGAGGTCGCTCCGACCGACGTGCCCACGCCCGGTGCCACCGAGACCCCGGCACCCGCCGAGACCTCGGCTCCGACCGAGACGCCGGCTCCCGTCGAGTCCGCAGCGCCCACCGAGACGCCCGCTCCCACCGAGACGCCCGCGCCCGGTGCTGGCGCCGGTGCCGAGGACCCCACTGCAGAGGCTCCCGTTCCCGTGCTGCTGCCCACGCCCGTCGTGCAGACGCCCACCACCGGCGCCACCCTCCAGGGCCCGAAGGTCACCGCGACCGGAACCGGCACCGCCGGCAACTACGTGCTCGTCGAGGCCATGACCCCCGAAGAGTTCGCCGCCCTGCCCAAGCCCACCTCGCGCGCCGCGGCCCCCGTCGACCCCGACCCCTACTTCGGTGGCTCGCTGGTTCGTGCCGACGGCACCTGGACCTTCAGCACGAAGGTCCCCACCTCCGGTGACTACGTCCTCGCGGCCCGCGAATACTCGGTCGACGCCAATGGCGCCATCACGGGCGCATCGCGCATCACCAGCGGCACCCCCGTCTCGGTGACCGTCGCCGCTCCCGCCGCCCCGGTCGTCACCGCGCCCACCGCCGGTGAGGTCATTCGCGCGAAGAACATCACGATCTCGGGAACCGGTAAGCCCGGCGCCAACGTCGCCGTGTTCGTCGCTACGCCGAGCTACTTCGACCAGTACGTCGCCGAACAGCTCGCGCTGCTCGAAGACCCCGCCGCCGGTGTCGACCCCGCCGCCGGCGCCCGCGTGCAGGCCCTGGCCGCCGAGCCCGAGCCGAGCAACCCCGAAGACCCGATCATCGTCGACGGCAACGGCAACTGGACCGTCGTGCTCCCCCTCGAGATCGGCGCCTACCGCGTCGGCGCCGTTCAGGCCGCTAACGACGACACCGCCCTCGGCCTGTCCGAGCTGTCGGCCACGGTCGACTTCAGCGTCGCCGCCGTGCTGCCCGCACCCGTCGCCCTGCCCGGCACCTCCCCCGCCGGCAACGGCACCCTGCCCGAGACCGGCTCCGACGCCGGAATCATCGCCGGCATGGGCGCCCTGCTCGTCCTCGGTGGCGGCGCACTGTTGTTCGCCCGCCGTCGCATGACCGCGAGCACCACCGCCAGCGCCGAATAACCCTCCCCAGACGGCTCGTCAGAGCCACCGCTCACAGCCCCGCGCAACCCCAAACTGCGCGGGGCTGTGTTGCGCCCGGACACGTCGCGATCAGGCATCCCGAATCGTTATATACGTGAGGAAAATCCACTCACTTCGGAAACAAACCGTGCGCTAGGTTCAGGATGGGCGCGGTGAAGCGCCCCATCGAAATCACACGCGAACCCGCCCGCCACCATGGCCGACGGGTTCGTCATGTCCTTGACGCCGATGACGCGTCGAGTAGGGGGAAAAACGTGAAAAACAAGACCTGGCAGAAAGTGCTCACCGTGCCGGCTGCCCTGTCCATCGGCCTCGGCGGCGCACTGCTGACCATTGCACCGGCTCACGCCATCGGAACACCCGATGTGCCCACGGCCAGCGAGACGGCACCTTCGACCGAAACCGCAACCGCGACACCCACGGCGGAGTCGACGAGTACTCCTGCGCCCACGCCTGAATCCCCCCAAGAGCCCAGCGACGATACAGCGATCGCCACGCCGATCGCCACGCCGCTGGCGGAGCCGGCACCCGGAGCTCCCGAAAACGCCGTCGCCCCTCTGGCGGCAGTCCCTCTGGCCCTCCCGCTGCCCGTCGTCACCTCCCCCGCCGAGGGCGATAGCGTGCCGGGTGACTCGGTCACGATCACGGGCACGGCCGCAGAGGGTGACTTCATGTTCGTGGTGGTGGCGGAACCCGAGTTGTACGACGACACCGTGCGAGTCGACCCCGCTACGGCCGCCGAGTACGTGGACAACGACGAAGACGCTGTCCCCATCGTGGATGGGCGTTGGTCCTACACCTTCCCGCTGCCGTTGCGTGGAACCTTCAAGGTCGGCGGGTTCGCTTATACCGTCGACGCGTCTGGAGCCCCGACGGCGGCGTCGGGCTGGTCGGTCGCGCCGACCTTCATCGCCACCGGAACCCCCATCGTGGGCGTGACCGATGCTCCGATCGTGACGTCTCCCACCGCCGGTGAAGTCGTTCGCGCCCAGAACGTCACGATCTCGGGAACAGGTCGCCCCGGCGCCAACGTCGCCGTGTTCGTCGCCACGCCGAGCTACTTCGACCAGTACGTCGCCGAACAGGTTGCGCTGATCAAGGACGCCGTCGGCGGCACCGATCCCGCCGCCGGCGCCCGCGTGCAGGCCCTGGCCGCCGAGCCCGAGCCGAGCAACCCCGAAGACCCGATCATTGTGGACGGCAACGGCAACTGGAGCGTCGTGCTGCCCCTCGAGATCGGCGCCTACCGCGTCGGTGCCATGCAGGTCCTGAATACCCCGACCTTCATCGGCATCTCCGAAGTATCGGGCACGGTCGACTTCAGCGTCGCCGCCGTGCTGCCCGCACCCGTCGCCCTGCCCGGCACCTCCCCCGCCGGCAACGGCACCCTGCCCGAGACCGGCTCCGACGCCGGAATCATCGCCGGCATGGGCGCCCTGCTCGTCCTCGGTGGCGGCGCACTGTTGTTCGCCCGCCGTCGCATGACCGCGAGCACCACCGCCAGCGCCGAATAACCCTCCCCAGACGGCTCGTCAGAGCCACCGCTCACAGCCCCGCGCAACCCCAAACTGCGCGGGGCTGTGTTGCGCCCGGGCGCAAGAGGAATCCTCGGACTTGCGAGACCCGGCCCCGACGCGATCGCCGAGACTGTACGGCGATCGCGCCGCCTCGGCGCGACAGGAAACCCCAACGATCAAGCGCGGGTCGAGCCCGGGAGACGGTCGAGGTAGTCCGAGAGGATGCGCGAAGCATCCGCGCCGTCGTCGTGCGGGTCGGCGGCGAGGAGGTGGAGCGCGAGGCCGTCGACGAGGGCGTGCAGGGCGGCGGATTCGCGGTCGAGGTCGAGGCTGGCGGCATCCAGATCGTCCGCTTGCAGCAGGCGCTCGAGGAAGACCCGGCAGGCCGCACGCGTGTCGGCCAGGATCTGGTCGTAAGCGGGGCGGAGGGCCGAGGAGGTCAGGGCCAGGGAACCCATTGCGTGGTAGACCTCCATCTCGACGCGGCGGTCGGCGTCGAGGGGCAGCAGCTGCATGAGGCAGGCCTCGGCCGTGGCGCGCGGCGTGGGGCCGGGCTCGAGGGCGAGGATGCGGTCACGGGCCCGGCGTTGCACCAGCTGCAGCGAGAAGATGAGCAACGAGTCCTGCGTGGGGAAGGACCGGCGCAGCGAGCCCGTGGCCAAGCCCGCCTCGGCGGCGACGTTGCGCACCGAGATCTTGGTGATGCCGTCGCGCAGCAGAACGCGCCAGGCGGCCTCGGCGACCTCGATCTCGCGGGCGTCGTGGTCGATCAACTTGGGCATGGTCCGAGTTTATACAGTCGTGCTAGCATCGCTGTGTTAGTACAACCGTGCAAACAAGGAGGGGTGCATGATCTTCGGCATCATCGTGGCGTGCGAGATCGGCTTCTGGGTGGCGATCGGCGCCGGGCTCGCGGCCCGCTATCTACTCAAGGCTCCGCGCCTGGGCGTCGTCCTGCTGGCACTCGCGCCCGTCATCGACCTGGTTTTGCTCATCGCCACGGGCCTGCACCTCAAGAGCGGCGCGAATGCATCCTGGGAGCACGGCCTCGCCGCCGTCTACATCGGGTTCTCGGTCGCCTACGGTCACCGCCTCATCGCCTGGGCCGACGCGCGTTTCGCCAAACGGTTCGCGGGCGGCAGCATCCCGGCGCCGCTCACAGGCTGGGCTT
The DNA here is from genome assembly GCF_052783725.1 of Okibacterium fritillariae. Taxonomy (NCBI): domain Bacteria; kingdom Bacillati; phylum Actinomycetota; class Actinomycetes; order Micrococcales; family Microbacteriaceae; genus Okibacterium; species Okibacterium fritillariae. The sequence continues at coordinate 312,683 of NZ_CP199917.1, read as the reverse complement.
ACACCCGCAAATGCTGGGGGGATGTCGCGCGCACCCTGCTCGGGGTCGCCATCGCCGCGGGCATCCTGCTCGGCCTCACGTGGTGGGTGGGAGACGCCACGCGCACGGCCGAGCTGCAGAACTGGTTCGGCATCCTGCTCATCGTGCTCGGCATCGACACGATCTGGGCCGTCGGTTACACCCTCTGGCCGAAGAAGTCCACGGCGACGCAACCGGCTGGTGCCGCGCAACGCTGACGCGCCAGAATAGGGGTGGCGCCGACGAGCGGATGCCGCCACGAGGGGAATCAGCATGAGCGACAGTCCGTACGGCCCGCCGTCCACCAACAACGACGGCAACGACCGTGATTTCGGCCAGGGCGGATACTCGCAGCAGGGTCAACACGGTCAACAGGGCCAGCAGTCCGGCGCCCCGCAGGGCTACCCCTCGAACACCCAGGCGGGCTACCCGGGCGCCCCGCAGGGCTACCAGTCGGGCCAGCAGGGCTACGAGTCCGGCCAGCAGGGCGGCCACCCCTCTGCAACACCCGCGCCGCGCAAGCGCAGCAAACTCTTCGACGACGGCGGCGCGCCCAACCAGCTCGGCCTCTACTCCTTCTTCGCCGGCGCGGCCGTCATCGTGGTCGACTTCGTGCTCCGCCTCGTGCAGGCGGGATTCATCGGCACGGGGGCCTACGCCATGCTCGGCGTCATCACGCTGGCCAGCACCGTGCTGTCATTCCTCCTCGGCCTGCTGGCCGTCATTCTCGGCTTCACGGCCCTCACACGCCAGGGCGCCTCGAAGACATTCGCCGCTCTCGGGCTGGGAATCGGCGCCACCGTGCTGATCGGCGCGGTCTCGGGAATTCTCTACAGCGCACTGGCAAGCGCCGCCTCCGCCCTCTAAAGAACGCCTCGCGTCAGGCCGGCGTGTCAGCCTCGGCGGCGCCGGCCTCCAGCGCGCCCTCATAGACGTCGATGACCGACGCGAGGAATGCGCCGACGATGTCGCGGTGCTCGGCGGGAAGGTCGGCTGCGGCATCCGCGACGCCGTTGAGCACGGGCATGAGCGCGTCGAACGCGCGGGCCACCGACGGCGGCGATGGCACGATCACGGTTTTGCGACGGTCGGTGGGGTGGGGTTCGCGGCGCGCGTGACCCGAGGCCACGAGGCGGTCAACCGAGAACGTGGTGGCCGCATTCGAGATGCCGAGCTTCGGCGCGAGCTCGCTGGGTGTCATGGGGCCCGACAAAATCAAGTGCTCCATGGCCTCGAGGTCGGTGTCGTTGACGGCCAACGTGCGCCCGAGGTGCTGCTCGAACGCCTTCGACAGCGCGCCGATCGCACGCAGCTGGTTGCCGATGGCGCCGGCGGTCGGATGCTCGTGCCCCGCGGTCTGCACCCGACGCGGTCCCTCCGACTTGCGCTCGTCTTCCATGAACGTCATGCTAATGCAGTAAGTCGTTAAGTTGCTTAACTATTAAGTTCCTGGAGGAAAATCATGCGGGCTCTGTGGCGGTTCATCAGCGGGAAGCGCACCGCGTGGGCGGTTCTGGGCGCCACGGTCGTGGCCGTCGGGCTGCTGTTCGCGTTCCTCCCCACGCCCGAAACGGATGCCTACCCCGCATCCGGTCTGCCCGACAGCACGCAGAGCGCGCAGGTGGCCGCGGCGCTCGAAGACTTTCCGTCGGCCGAGCAGACCGCCGCGATTCTCGTGTGGAACCGTGAGGGCGGCTCGCTGACCGACGACGATCGCGCCGCCATCCAGGAGCGTGCGACCGCCCTGGCCGCCGACTCGACCGCGCCCGAGGCCGTGCGCCCGCAGTTCAGCGACGACGGGGAGGCCGCGCTCGTCGTCGTGCCGCTCGACAAGGCCACCGCGGAGGACGACCTCGCGGGCACGGCCGATGCACTGCGCGCCACGGCATCCGAGGACCTGCCCGACGGGCTCGACAGCTACCTCACGGGCGGCGTCGGTTTTCAGGCCGACATCAGCAACGCGTTCGCGGGGGCCGACGTGCGCCTGCTGCTCGTGACCGTCATCGTGGTGGCCGTGCTGCTCATCGTCACCTACCGCAGCCCCGTGCTGTGGATCGTTCCACTCGCCGTCGTGGGTCTCGCCGATGGACTGGCCGGCAAGGTGGCGAAGGCCGCGGCTGAGTCGTTCGGGGTGACCGTCGACGCGTCGATCTCGGGCATCCTCTCGGTGTTGGTCTTCGGCGCCGGCACCAACTACGCCCTACTGTTGGTCGCCCGCTATCGCGAAGAACTGCTGAAACAGGAGGATCGCTCGGCCGCCATGTTCACGGCCGTGACGAGCGCGGGCCCCGCCATCGCCGCCTCGGGCGGAACCGTGGCGCTCAGCCTCATCACCCTGCTGTTCGCCGAACTCAGCGGCAACCGCGCGCTCGGTTTCGCGTGCGCCATCGGTGTCGTGATCGCCGTGCTGTTCGCCCTGATCGTGCTGCCCGCGGCGCTCGTGGTGTGCGGCCGCGGACTGTTCTGGCCATTCATCCCGCGCCACGTCGGCGAGCACGCCGCGACCAAGACGAGCCTGTGGACCAAACTCGGGCGTGGCGTCTCGCGCAAACCCGTCACGATTCTCGTGGTGTCAGTGCTGGGCCTCGGCGCCCTCTCGGTCGGCCTCGTCGGCGCGAGCGTCGGCCTGTCGCAAACGGAACAGTTGCTCGGCGAACCAGAGTCGGTGACGGCGCAGAAGATCGTCGACGACTCGTTCTCGGCGGGACTGACCGGGCAGACCATCGTGCTCGCCCCCGAAGACGCCGTGGCCGAGGCATCCCAGATCGCGGAAGACACGGATGGCGTGGACAGCGTGCGCCCCGGCGAAACGGCCAACGGCCTGGCCCAGCTCTCGGTGTCGCTCACGGCCGCGCCCGACAGCGACGAGGCCTTCGACACCGTCACGGCCCTGCGCGCAAACTACGCGGACGCCTCGGGCGACGTCTCCGACACGATCGTGGGCGGCACGGATGCGACGGCGCTCGACGAGCGGACCGTCTCGGAACGTGACCAGAACCTCATCATCCCGCTCATCCTGGTGATCGTCTTCGTTATTCTGGCCGTGCTGCTGCGCTCGCTCGTGGCCCCCGTTCTGCTGCTGCTGAGCGTGCTCGCCACGTTCTTCGCCAGCCTGGGCGCCTCGAACCTGCTGTTCCAGAACGTGCTCGGCTTTCCCGCGTTCGACACCAACGTCGTGCTCTTCGCGTTCCTGTTCCTCGTGGCGCTGGGCGTCGATTACAACATCTTCCTCACCACGAGGGCTCGAGAAGAGCGGATGCTGCACGGCACGCGCGAGGGCATGATCCGGGCCCTGGCCTCCACCGGCGCGGTCATCACGAGCGCCGGAATCCTGCTCGCGGCCGTATTCGCCGTGCTCGGCGTGCTGCCCGTCGTCGCGCTCACGCAGATCGGCGTGATCGTGTGCATCGGCGTGCTGCTCGACACGTTGCTCGTGCGCACCATCCTCGTGCCCGCGCTCGTGTTCCTGACGGGCGATCGCTTCTGGTGGCCGTCGAAGGTGCGAGCCGTCGAGACATCCGACCGCTAGCCGCCGAGCAACAGCCGGCGCCGGTTAACCAGGAAACGCCCGCCAACCGTGAAGGTTGAGCGGGCGTTTCCCGTGCACAAGCCGCCGAAGGGGCGGTCAGGAACAACCGATCGTTAGGCCTTGCGGCGTCCGACGATCAGGCCGTAGATGAGGAGGACGATGATCGAGCCGGCGATGGCGAGGAGCCACGTCTGGATCGAGAAGAAGTCCTCGAGGGGTGCGTTGAACAGGAGGCCACCGAGCCAACCGCCGAGCAGTGCGCCGACGACTCCGAGAAGCAGGGTGATGAGCCATCCGCCGCCCTGTTTGCCGGGGAGGATGAGCTTTGCGATGGCACCGGCTGCGAGGCCGAGAATGAGGAAACCGAAGAATCCCATGATGTGTCCCTTCTAAACGGTTTAGCGAGTGCGCGCCGGGGTCTGGCACATGACTCGTCGGTTACGATGCTGGACCCGGTTCACCGAAAGGGCAAGCCAGGGCGGACCCCTTGCATTTGCCGCGAATTCCTGATTCACCGGTGACGAGTGGGCGTCGCCGTGGTAATAGCGCCGGGATGCTCGAGCGCAAGGCCCGAGCCCCACTCACGTGCAGCGCCTAGGGTTGAGCAGGTGTCTTCCCGCCGAGAAACCCAGCCGCACGACATCCCCAACGACCCGGCCGACCCCACCGCGGGAGGCTTCGTGCGGGTGCGCGGGGCGCGCGAGAACAACCTGCGCAACGTGGACGTCGACGTGCCGCGCGACAGCATCGTCGCCTTCACGGGCGTCTCGGGCTCGGGCAAGTCGTCGCTCGCGTTCGGCACCATCTTCGCCGAGGCGCAGCGCCGGTTTCTCGAGTCGGTGGCCCCTTATGCGCGCCGTTTGATCGCGCAGGGCAACACCCCGCACGTCGACGAGATCACGGGCCTGCCGCCCGCCGTGGCGCTGCAACAGAGGCGCGGCGCCCCCAGCTCGCGCTCGACCGTCGGCACGCTCACCACCCTGTCCAACTCGATGCGCATGCTCTATTCGCGCGCCGGAACCTACCCCGAGGGTGCGACTCGACTCGAGTCCGACTCGTTTTCGCCCAACACCGCGGCCGGCGCGTGCCCCCGCTGCCACGGGCTCGGCATTGCGCACACCGTGACCGAGCGGTCGGCCGTGCACGACGCCACGCTCAGCATCCGCGACGGTGCCATCGCCGCCTGGCCGGGCGCCTGGCAGGGCAAGAACCTGCGCGACGTCACCGCCAAACTCGGCTACGACATCGACGCCCCCTGGAACACACTGCCGCGTGAGGACCGCGACTGGCTGCTGTTCACCGACGAGCAGCCCGTGGTCGAGGTCATGCCGCAGCGCGACCGCGTGGCCAAGCCCTATAAGGGCAAGTTCTGGAGCGCCAAGGCCTACGTCATGCACACGCTCGCCGACTCGGGCAGCGAGATGGCGCGCAAGCGGGCGCAGCGCTTCGTCGAGTCGGGGCCGTGCGACCTGTGCGGCGGTACGGGCCTCACCCGCGCCGCGCTCGACGTGACCTTCGCGGGCCACACCATCGCCGAGCTCAACGCCCTGCCGCTCGCCGGCCTCGCCGACGCCCTGCGCCCCACCGCCCAGCTGGCCGAGACCACGACGGCCGTGTCGAACGCCTCCTCGGGCGAGACCACCGAGGTGGCCGTGCGCATCGCCGCCGACCTCGTCACGCGCGCCGACGTGCTCATCGGTCTGGGCCTCGGATATCTGAGCCTCGGTCGCGTCACCACCACGCTCTCCCCCGGCGAGATGCAGCGGTTGCGCATCGCCACGCAGCTGCGGTCGGGCCTGTTCGGCGTGGTCTACGTGCTCGACGAGCCGTCCGCCGGCCTGCACCCCGCCGACGCCGAACCCCTGCTCGACGTGCTCTCGCAGCTCAAGGCATCCGGCAACACCGTCTTCGTCGTCGAACACAACATGGATGTCGTGCGCCAGGCCGATTGGCTCGTCGACGTGGGCCCGGCCGCCGGTGCCGGTGGCGGGGATGTGCTCTACAGTGGGCCCGTCGAGGGGCTCGCGGAGGTTGCGGAGTCGGTAACGCGGCCGTATCTGCTCGGCGAACGATCCACGGGCGGCCGTTCGAACGCGGGCTCGGGCACGGACTCGTCAGCGCCGGGCTACCGTCAGCCCCGCGAACCCCGATCGTGGCTCGGATTGCGCGGCGTCTCGCGCCACAACCTGCGCGGCCTCGATGCCGACTTCCCGCTGGGCGTGCTCACGGCCGTCACGGGTGTGTCCGGTTCGGGCAAGTCAACGCTCGTCAGCCGCGTGCTGGCCGACGCCGTGCGGGTCGGGCTGAAACACGGAGGCGAGCTCGCATCCTTCACCGATCTCACGGCCGAGGCCGATGCCGACGGGGCCTCCCGCTCCGCCGCCGACGGCGAACCCGATGCGGATGCCGCAGCCGCCGAAGCCGCCACCGGCACCGCCCCCGCCACGACGACCGTCGACCGCATCACGGGTCTCGACGCCGTCGACCGCCTGGTGCGCGTCGACCAGCGCCCCATCGGTCGCACCCCGCGCTCCAACCTCGCCACGTACACGGGCCTCTTCGACACCGTGCGCTCGGTGTTCGCGGCCACCGACGAGGCGCGCGCCCGCGGCTACACCGCCGGCCGGTTCTCGTTCAACGTCGACGGTGGCCGCTGCGAGACCTGCCTCGGCGAGGGTTTCGTCTCGGTCGAGCTGCTGTTCCTGCCGGGCAGCTATGCGCCCTGCCCCACCTGTCACGGCGCGCGCTACAACGCCGAGACCCTCGAGGTGACGTATGCCGGGGCATCCATCGCGGATGTCTTGGCCATGACGGTCGACGACGCCGCCGACTTCTGGCGCGAGGTCCCTTCGGCTGCGCGCGCGCTCGACACCCTGCGCCAGGTGGGCCTCGGCTACCTGCGCCTCGGACAGCCCGCCACCGAGCTTTCGGGCGGCGAAGCCCAGCGCATCAAACTGGCCACCGAGCTGCAGCGCGCCCGCCGCGGCCACACCCTCTACGTGCTCGACGAGCCGACCACGGGCCTGCACCCGGCCGACGTCGAGCTGCTGCTCGCGCAACTGAACCGTCTCGTCGACCAGGACAACACGGTCGTCATCGTCGAACACGACATGTCGGTCGTCGCCTCGGCCGACTGGGTCATCGACCTCGGCCCCTCGGGCGGCGACGCGGGCGGCCGCATCCTCGCGACCGGCACCCCGGCCACCGTCGCGGCCTCCCCCGACAGCCGCACGGCGCCCTACCTGCGCGCCCGCCTCCCCCAGGGCTAGTCGAGCGACACTAGATCGCCAGCGAGACTCTCTTGCCGAGGGCCGCGATCGTTTCTTCGTTGCGGCTGTAGTGCGAGAACTGGCCGACACGCTGGCAGGTGACGAGCCCGGCGCGTTGCAGCGTGGCCATGAACTGAGATGCCGTCGACTGTGAGACATCGGCCCGCGCCTGAATGTGTTTGAGACACACACCGACTTCTTGCGCCGGGCGGTCTTGCGGCGGGAACGACTCGGGGTCTTTCAACCATCCGAGAATCGCCAAGCGGGTCGGATGCCCCAGCGCCTTGAAGGCGGCAACCACCTCGTCGTCCGTCAATTCGCTCATGACATCCAGCTTACATCGCCGTATCGCGATTTACCGATGATGTGCTAAACCTTAGATCGGTAAATCACGATTTAACGATGAGGATGGGCGAGCATGACGGAAACAGAAGCAGCGGCAGCGGCAGCGGCAGCGGCAGCACCGAAGACGGCGGTCGTCGTCGGAGCCCGGGGCGTGATCGGGGGCAACCTCATCGCGCACCTCGAACGCGAGGGCGACTGGCAGATCGTGGGGCTCTCGCGGCGCGGCGGCACCGACACGGCCGCCACCCGGCACATAGCCGTCGACCTGCTCGACCGCGAGCAGACCGCCGAGAAGCTCGCCGCCCTGACGCAGACGACCCACATCTTCTACGCGGCCTACCAAGACCGGCCGACGTGGGCCGAGCTCGTGCCGCCGAACCTCGCCATGCTCACCAACGTGGTCGATGCCCTCGAACCCGTCGCGCCGCAGCTCGAACACATCAGCCTGATGCAGGGCTACAAGGTCTACGGCGCCCACCTCGGCCCGTTCGCCACGCCCGCGAAGGAGAGCGATCCTCCGCACATGCCTCCCGAGTTCAACGTCGACCAGCAGCAGTTTCTCGAGCAACGTCAGCGCGGCGCCGCCTGGTCGTGGTCGGCCATCCGCCCGTCTGTCGTGGCCGGGGTGGGCCTCGGCAACCCCATGAACCTGGCCATGGTCGTCGCCATCTATGCCTCGATGAGCAAGGAGTTGGGCGTGCCCCTGCGCTTCCCCGGCGCGCCCGGCGCCTACACGAGCCTCATCGAGATGACCGACGCCGACCTGCTCGCGCGCGCCACCACCTGGGCGGCGACGACACCGGGCACGCGCAACGAGGCGTTCAACATCACGAACGGCGACATGTTCCGCTGGTCGAGCATGTGGCCCAAGATCGCGGCATTCTTCGGCCTCGAGGTCGCGCCGCCGCTGCCCCTCAGTCTCACCGACGTCATGGCCGACAAGGCCGACCTCTGGCAGCGGATGATCGAGCGCCACGACCTCGAGCCCACCCCCTACTCCGATGTCTCATCGTGGCCCTTCGGCGACTTCGTCTTCTCCTGGGACTACGACGTCATCGCGGACACCTCGAAGTCGCGCCGCGCCGGCTTCCACGACTACGTCGACACCGAAGCCATGTTCCTCAGCATCTTCCAGGACCTGCGCGACCGCCGCCTCATCCCCTGATTATCGCTCGCCCGTGAACCTGACACTCTGCTTTGAAGCTTGGATTCTGACGGACGAACGCAAAAACTCCTCCGTGCTTGCCATCGTCCCCGTGATAGCCTCGAGATGAACAACGGCAGACAGGATCTGTTCGTTACTAGTGTGAAAGCCCTGCATCATGCAGGGCTTTTGCAGTTTCGGGGGAGCAATGCCACAGCGACTTATTGCCGGGATGAACAATGCTCGATTGTCGTCTTACGAGCAGGAATGGGCCAAGCTGGCTCAGACCACACCATCCGCTGTGAGCCGTCCCGCAGTCGCGGCTTTGTACGCGTGGCAGGTCTCCCTGAGTGCGGCGTGGTACGAGACGCTTTCATATACCGAGGCCATCGTTCGAAATTCGTTAGATCAGGCTCTGCGTGATTGGAACCGCACCCAAGGTCGTTCGGAAGACTGGTTACTTGATGCGGCGCCTCCTCTTTCGGGGCTCGTCGGGAAAGCTCAGCAGGAGACCAGCTACCGCGCACAGCAAGCTCAATTAAGGCGTGCTAACACTCACCCCCGTCACGGAGCTGCCGTCAGTTTCGACGATCGAGTTGCGCAACTCAGCTTTGGGTCCTTGATTCATCTTCTCCCCGTAGATCCACCCTCGCAACGAGGGCAGCGCAGCTCAGGGCTCAGCAATAGGGAGAATCTGTGGCTCTACGCGCTGCGGCCAGCTTTCCCCAATCTGTCACCGGCTTTGACGCAAAGTTGGCAGCCCTATTTACCCGCCGGACTACCTGCGGGTGTCCAAGACGGATACGCGGTTGGACTTGCGCTCGAGAGACTTCGCCGTCTTCGCAATCGCATCGGACATCACGAACAGACCTTTCAGGTTCAGCATGGGCGTCGCTTGAAAGATGTGACTCTCATCCTGAGGAGTATCAACATGGGGACCGCGGCAGCACAGAAAGATTTTGATCGCGTGCGGCACACCCTGGCGATGCGACCGCAGCCTTAGCGCAACCACTTTCCGAGGACGACGACCTCGCCGTCCTCGTAACCGAGTCGCTCGTAGAAGTCGACGACACCCGCGTTGGTCGAGCGCACCATGAGTTGCACCTTGGGCACGTCGCGCTCACGCATCCACTCTTCGGCGGCGTCGTTCAGCTGCCGCCCGAGCCCGCTCCCTCGCCGCGTTTCGGCCACGGCCAGGTAGTAGATCCAGCCGCGATGACCGTCATGCCCAACCATCGCGGTGCCCACCAGCTCGTCGCCGTCGAAAGCCCCCAACACAGCGGATGTCTCGCCCCCCACCGCGCGCGCAAAATCTTCGGCGGGCGGATTCCACGGCCGTGTCAGCCCGGCCTCCTCCCACAACCGCGTCGCCGCCGCGCTCTGCTCAAGCCCCAGCGGGCGAATCGTGACCGCGGCGGCTGCGGAGTTTCTCTCAGACATCCACTCATCTTCGCAGCGCTGAGAGTCACGTCCAGCTCAGGAACGGCGTTGAGCGCGAAACTCGGCTCACCCATCGTCCGGAAGGCTGCCGAGTTCACTTGACGTCGCTACTGCAACGCAGGTCAGAACAATATTGCAGGCGTCCGGTTTGGTCTACCTTTTTGGCAGCATTCGTGCCATCGACCCGGGACAGGACATCTCGCCCCACCGGCTAAGTCGCCGCCCCGATGCCTAGCGGGCGCGGCGGATGTCGGCGGCGAAATCGTCGAGGACGGCGAGGATGCCCGGGTGCTGCCAGACGCGGTTGCGACGCAGGCCCGTGCGTTCGACGAGGACGCCGCGTTCGGTGAGCAGTTCGAGGGTGCGCTGCACGGTGACGTCGTTGAGTCCGAGCTGGGCCTTCAGGTATTTGGCGTTGACGACCGGTTGGCCGATGAGGAGGGGAAGCGCTTTCCACGCGACGGCATGGGCGCGCACTCCCGACATCCGCTCGCGTGAATCGTCGAGCTGGGCGGCCAGACGTTCGACAAGTGTTCTGCCGGACGCCGCGGCGAAGAGCGCCGCCTTGGCGAACCGGCTCACGATGGGGGCAGCATCCCCTGCTCGATAAGCGGTGAGGGCGTCGAAGTAGGTTTGCGTGTCGACGAGGAGGCCGGCGGAGAGGGGAATCGTGGTGTGCGAGACGACCCCTTTATTGCGCAGCATCGCTTGGGCCAGCGCGCGCCCCGTGCGCCCGTTGCCGTCGACGAACGGGTGGATGGTTTCGAACTGAGCGTGTGCGACCGCGACCTGGACCAGCGCGGGCACGTCGTCGCGCGCGATGAACCGGATGAGGTCAGCCAGCGCTGGCTCGATGCGCTCGTGATGCGGCGCCACGAACTGGGCTTCGCGTGGGCCCGCGTTGCCGTCGCCGATCCACACGAGTTCGTCGCGGAGGACCCCGGCGTGCTCCTCGAAGCCGAGTTGGTGCCGGAGGAGCTCGCGGTGCATCGCGAGCACCGTGCTCTCGTCGATCGTGCGGGAGAGCCGGATCGCCGCCTCCATGGCGCGCACATTGCCGATCACCGTCATGGCGTTCGCTTTTTCGCTCTCGTCGATCTCGGCGAGGGCGAGCTGCTTGGCGCTCGTCGTCAGGTTCTCGATCTGCGAACTCGACGCACTCTCGGTGCGGAGAAGAATTGCGGACATCGGAGCGATGGCGGGATTGTCAGAGCCCAGCGTGCGCGCAGCGAACGAGTCGAAGTCGGCGAGCGCTCGGCTTGCCTCGTCGACGTCGGCTCCGAGCCCGCCCTCTACGTCGGGCTGCCAGTCCGCGAGAACGGCGGGCACCGCTGATTTGTAGGGCCCTGTCTGTCGGTTCAGTTCGCGACGGGAGTACCGGCCGGAATCGACGGGCCGCCACTCACGGTCGTCGAACGTGATCGGCGGCACGACCATGTGGGGCTGAGCCGCCCGCTCGGTTTCGCTCGAAAACGTTGGCATAGATCGATCCTACTAACGTTTCGTCGAGAAAGTGTTAGTAAGACCAAAACTTACTTACACTTCTGCGGTGTCACAGGTTCTCGTCGAAGAAGGCAACCACATCCCGCGCCACCGCGTCGCGCACGCCGGTCGGGTCTTCTCGGTCGCCGAGGAAGACGTAGTGGCCGACGTCCGAGCCGACGCTGCGCGCCTGCGACCGGGGGAGGGCAGCCGCGTAGAGCTGGGCGTTGCCGGCGGGCGGGGTGATGTCATCCTGATCGCCCCAGCGGATCAAGACCGGCGCATCGATGCGCGCAAGCGAGTCTGGCGTGAGGAGTTCTCCGATTCCGGGGGCGAGAAGGACGCCCGCCCGAAGGCGTGGGTCGGCGACGGGCAGGGCGGTCGATTCGGCGAGGCCCGCCAGCTGCGCATCCGAGTACGACGAGCGCAGCGCCGCGATCATGTCGGGGAACTCGGGCACCGCGGGCGCGGGAACGTGGCCGGCGAAGAGGGCCGCGACGACGCGAGCATCCACCTGCGCGCCCAGCAGCGCGGCAACCGTGTAACCGCCCAGGGAGAAGCCGGCGCCACCGACGCGATCGAGGTCGATGTCGTATGCGGCGACGAGGTGATCAAGAAGGAAGCTCATATCCCTCGGCCGCTCGGAGACCAGGGTGAAACCTTCGACCAGGTACTCGTCCTGGTAGCTGTTGCCATGATGATCAACGGAGGCTACGAGAAAACCTGCGTCGTTCAGCGGCTGCGCCAGCCAGTCGAGGTCCTCGCCCGCTCCCCCGGTCCCGTGAGAGAGCAGAACGGTGGCGGCCGGGCCCGGTTGCGTGCGGGGCCATACCCGGATGCGGAGGGGTCGAGGCCCGTCACTACCCCAGCGGGTGCGCGTGGGGTCATAGAGCAGTGTCGTCTGCGGGTGCACGCTCGAAGCTTATAGCTCTGTCACGCGCCGCGATCCGCGCAGCTCGAGCAGCCCACGAAGCTCCTGTCAAGGGTCAATCGTCTTTCGCTGAGACGATCTTTTCGGCATACGATCGCAACATGGATGCTTCACCGACCCTCACCTCGGTGCCCGAGATCGACTGGGGCGCCGGCGGAATCGAAACCGAGCTCGGATGGGCCCTGCCCGCCATGTATCAGGGGTTCTCGCGCGCGGCGACGGGAGCCGTGGCCGACGTGCCCGGCGGGCCGCGCGGCTATCAGGTGCTCGTCGCCGTCACGACCGAGCAGCCCTCGTCGCAGCTCGCGCTCGCCCAGCGCCTCGGCATCGACAAGACCCAGATGACCTACGTCATCGACGCCCTCGAGACCGGCGGTTTCGTCGAACGCCGCCCCGACCCGTCCGATCGCCGCATCCGGCAGGTCCTTCCCACCCGGGCCGGCCGATCTCTGCTCGCGAAGGCCCGTATCGCCCTGCGCGAGGTCGAGGGCGTGCTCATGCGCCACCTCAGCGACGACGAGCAGACGACCCTGCGCCAACTCCTCGCCCGCGTGGCTCTCGGCACCGCCGACACGGCGACCTGCGCGATCGACGAATCACCACAGACCCCAACAGATTGAGACCACCCATGACCAGCACAATCCTCCTCGCGGGCGCCACCGGCGACCTCGGCCAGCGCATCGTGCGCGAGCTGCTGACGCACGACGTGCAGCTGCGCGTGCTCACCCGCCCCGGCAGCCAAACCGCCACCACGCTCTTCGGCCACGAAGAACGCATCGAGATCGTCACCGCCGCCTACACCGACCACGCCGCGCTGACCCAGGCGATGACGGGCGTGGATGTCGTGGTGTCGGCCGTGAACGGCCTGCGTTCCGTGATCGTCGACGCCCAGCGCGCCCTCCTGAAGGCGACCGTCGCGGCCGGTGTGCCCCGCTTCATCCCGTCGGACTACTCGGCCGACTACCGCCGCATCGCGCCCGACAGCAACCGCAACTTCGAGCTGCGGCGCGAGTTCGCGGCCGACGTCGACGCGGCACCCGTGCAGGCCACCTCGATTCTCAACGGCATGTTCACCGACCTGCTCGCGGGCGACGCGCCGATGATCTTGTGGGACCGCAAGCGCGTGCTGTTTTGGTCATCCGCCGATCAGATCCTCGACTTCACGACCAAGGACGACGCCGCGCGTGTGACGGCCCTCGCCGCGCTCGACGACAACGCCCCGCGCGTGGTCGAGGTCGCCGGTTCGCAGGTGTCGGCCCGCGAGGTCGCCCGCACCATGACGCGGTTGACGGGCACGCCCTTCAAGCTGCAGTGGGCCGGAACCGCCGGAACCCTGCTGGCCATGAGCAAGGCTATGAAGCTGGCCTCACGCTCGTCGGACGAACCCTTCCCCGCCTGGCAGGGCATGCAGTACTTCGTGAGCATGTTCAGCGGGCAGGCACAGCTGCACCACGTCGACAACGACCGCTACGGCGCGCACGAGTGGACGACCGTCGAGGATGTCTTGAAGGCGCGCCTGGCTCGCTAGCGACCCGGCCGGCACGCGCGTTCGGCGTGAGCGCGTCGCCGCGCGGCACCCCCCGTCCGAGTTTTGTTTGCGAGAACCGTAGGCTGCGGGCCGCACCAGACGTAGCCTGGCGACGAGGTTGACAGAGTTGGCCCAATGTCCGCGAGCGCGTCTCGCGGTTGAGGCAACTCATCGCGGGTTCGAATCCCGCACCTTCCGCTAAGAAATGCCCCCGCTAATGAGAGCGGGGGCATTTCTGGCATTCACGTTACTACCCGCGTGGCGACGCCTGCAGGGGGTTGCTCCTCTCCGCGGAACGCGCAGTGAGCGTCGGACACGAAGCGCTCATGCTCGGCCGATGGCGCGACGCGCGAGTGCCTTAGGCGGCGCGGCTCGCGCCCGTCGTCGCCGACTCGATGAGGTTGCTCGCTTCGAGGGGCTGGCCGTCGGCGAGCGCCGCCGTCCATGCTTCGGTCGTCGCGACGGTGGCGAGGTTGGAGTTGAGTAGGGCCATGAGCGTGGTGTGCACGGTCTGGGCGCTGGCGAAACCCGCCGAGTTGGCGATGTTGATGGCGCCCGTGGCATCCGAGAGAACTTCTGTAGTGAAACCCAGGAACTCGGCCTCGACCGATGACGCCAGAACGCAGTTGTTGGTCATGTAGCCGACGAGCGTCACGGTGTCGAGGTCGCGTTCGCGCAGCCACTCGGCCAGGCCGGTGCCCACATAGACGGAGCTGTAGGACTTGGTGATGCGCGTCCACTCGTCGGTCGCACGCGCCTCGATCTCGGGGTGCAGCTCGAATTCGGGCGTGCCGGGTGCGAAGAGGGGAGCACCCTCGCCGCCGCTGTGCTGGAAGGCGACGATGGGGATGTCCGAGGCCTCGGCCGCATCGATGGCGGCGAGAATGCGCGGCAGCGATTCGGCGTGCGGCGGGTAGTGGATCTCGAGGGTTCCGTCGAAGTATTGCTGCTGAACATCGATCAGGATCAGGGCGCGGCGCGGGTTCGTCATGAGGTTTCCTCCAAGTTGTCGGGATGCCTGAGCCGCGGTTCTCTCGCCGCGGCAACGGCACCTCACTATCGTCGCCCGGCAGCACTCCCCCGCGTGAGTGGCACGCATGCCGCCTTACAATGGATTCGGGCCACCGCGGTCACTCGCCGCGAACCGGCCTCACGAACGGAGTACAGCATGCGCATCGCCATCTACGCGTTCGACGACATCACCCTGTTCCACCTCTCGGTGCCCCAGATGGTCTTCGATGAGGTGCGCCGCCTGGGCCTCGCCGACTGGACCACCGTCGTCTTCTCCGACCACCCCGGTTCCGTGCGCAGCGCCGAGGGGCTCACGATCGGCGGCGTGGCGGGCCCCGAAGCCGCAGCCGACGCCGACCTCGTCGTGGTCCCGTCCTGGCACGACGACGGCCGGCCATCCACCCCCGCGCTGCAACGAGTTCTCGTCGACGCATCCGCCCGCCGCGCCCCCATCGCCGGGCTGTGCCTCGGAACGTTCCCCCTCGCCGAGGCCGGTCTGCTCGCGGGCCGCAGCGCCGTCACGCACTGGCGCGAGTTCGGCCTGCTCACGAGCCTGCACCCCGACATCGCGCTCGACGAGGGCGTGCTCTACATCGATCACGGAGACATCCTCACGTCAGCGGGCACCGCCTCGGGTCTCGACGCCTGCCTCCACGTCGTGCGCACACGCCTCGGTGCGGATGCCGCGAATCAGGTCGCCCGCAACCTCGTCATCGCGCCGCACCGCGAGGGCGGTCAGGCGCAATACATCGAGCGGCCCATCGCGCACGATCGTTCCGACGACGCCATCGCCACCGTGCTCGACTGGGCCCTCGCGCACCTCGCCGAACCGCTCACCATCGAGACGCTCGCGGCCCGCGCCCACCAGAGCCGCCGCACCTTCATCCGGGCGTTCCGCACGGGCACCGGCACCACGCCCGCCGCCTGGGTGCGCGCCCGCCGCCTCGACGAGGCCCGCCGCCTTCTCGAAACGGGCACCCTGCCCATCGAACACATCGCCAGCGACTGCGGCTTCGGCAGCGCCGTCACCTTTCGCCAACTCTTCCTCGCCGAGTTCGGCACCACCCCCTCCCGCTACCGCGCCCGCTTCACGACCGCGTGAGGGGCGCCACACCTTCCAAGGTCACACCACGTAGTAGAAAATCGCTCCCAGGGTCAGGCCGATGCTTCCTGTGGCCCCAACGCCTGCCAAAATGGCACGCGTCCGTCTCGAGTGTCGGAATGGTGCTTCCGGTGAGGGGGGGGTAACTTGCGCGCAAAGGCGTGAGCGAGGCAGATGACACTCAAACCGATCCCAATAATGAAGCCGAATCCAATGACCAACGGCATATAGCTGACCGGCGGTCCCTCCGAAGAAGCGTCGGGATGGTCGATGACGTACGTGATTCCCAGGGCCACTGCGATCAAGATCATGCCTCCGATCGCGCAGATCCACGTCAACCGAACACGAATGCCGAGTCCTTCCGTGGCCGGTTCGAGCCTGTTCTGGGTTAGAGAGCGTTCCTTATCGGAAAGTTCGGTGCTGCTCAGCGTTTCCAGCTTTCGAATGTGTTTTCTCGCTGCACGTATGTTTTCGAGCTCCGCGAAGACGATTACGACGACTGCAACAGTTATCAGGGAAGCGATCACGGTTTGTATCTCACCCTGTAGTTGAGATTTGGCTGGACCAAGCCGCAATTACTTGAGCGACGCGCCGCACTCGACGACGGCTCAGAGGTACACCCCGGAAGGCGCGTGAGGTTCCCGGGCGCAAGTTGATGACAGCGACTCTGACCAACCCGAACTCGGCGCCACGAGTAGCAACGCCGTCGTACGCCTCGTGATCTATGCGCCGAACATCCTCTCGAGCGATCACGTACGTGCGAAACCACGAGACGACCTTCAGCGACGAAGCGGATGTGTAGAACCCCATGAACATTGCTCGCCCGACGAAGTACGCAGCTGCCGCGCCAAAGAAGATCTGACCCAGACGATTCGCCGCGTCATCATGCAACGGTCCGACGATCGCCGCAACGATCCCGGCCAGGCCCCACGTGGCCCCGGCTACGCCGAGAGCAACACGCTCGGTGCCGAAGACCCTCACGAACCGCTTATCGACGACGGTATCCTTGCGGATGCGCTTCATCTTGCGGGGGCCAGGCCCGGAGTCATACAGGTAGGCGATGGGGGCGTAAATCCGTTCCAGCTGCCAGCGGGGCGGTGTGTGCGCGACCTGTTCCCGCAGCACAGTGAAGAGGTCGTCCTCGGAAGGACTGTTGCGCAGGATGTATTCGTCCGGGATGTCGAGATGACGAAACGGTTCGTTGACGACTGCGTTGGCGAACTCATCCCTGCGGCCCTGCAGCTCTTCCCCGAGGGCATCCTCGTAAGCTCCGAGCGCATCGATCAGCTCGACCTTCTCGCGATCTGACAGGCGGTCGATTCTGTCGCGCAGTTCGAGGTCGAGCAGGGATTCGGGGTCGAGGCGCGCGACCATGCCGAACGTCCCGTCCCCCTGAATCCACATGAGCCAAATCTAGGGGCCGCGGCGGGCCCCAAACACACCCCAGAAGGGGAAACACCCTCGAACCAGCCGATCCGACTTGGGCTGCCTAGAAACCGCCGCCTTGCAGCAGGACTGTACACAAAACGGCGAACATGACCAGTGGAACGGGGAGGACGTAGACCAGAGCGCGGCGGCGCAGGATGACGATAACCGTCGCGAGATAGCCGATCACCATCGCTCCCACGAGGGCGGGGGCAATCAGATTAAGCATCCCATCGGCCTCCACCGGAACGGCGGACGCATTCGACAGATGCCAGACGGTCACCTCAACGACGAGCCACATCTGCGCGAGCGTTGCACACGCCAAAATCGCCAGCGCAATCCGAGCGAGCCACCGCGACGCCGTGTTCCTGTTCATGAGCGCCGGAACCGCCTCAGAACGAAAGAGAGGCCCTCCTGCATCGGCAATTTCAGCGTTACCGTCCCTTCGTCGTCGTGAAGGCGTAATGATGGGAAACCGAGTCGCCGAGACCGCATCTCTTCGCCCTGGCCCAAGACATATGACACCGCCAGAGAAACGAGCCGGGAGAGCGCAGCATGGACCTCCTCGTCGGATGCGTCGTCGTCGACATAGTCCCACGTGAGCGTCGTCTCCGTTTGGACGCTGAAGTAACCCTGACCAGGCGTGTACACCGCCGCCCATCGGTCGGGGTCTTCCCGGTCCTCGACCCGCATATATGCGCGCGAATCTTGCATACCGACGAACGCAAAACATTCCGAGAGTCGCGGACGTAGCCCCTCGAGAACTGCCTGAGCGTCCTCCGCCTTCATTGCCTGAGCCCTTTCCCAAACTGTGTTGGCCGATCGGCCGGTGCGTACACACGCACAAGAGGTAAATCTAGGACCCGCGGCCGCACCCCGGACACACCCCGAAGGGGAACCGGCTCGCCCGGCCCTGCCGGGCACCCCGTAGGGATAATGTAAATACTTGATTACGCAGGCCATCCGGGCAGAGTCGCCGGGATACGATCTGGGAACCGCAACGGAGTGATCCGCTTCGTGGCGGTGACAGGAAACAGGCACCAGATGACAGCACGCGCCGACGTCATTTTCGTCAATGGCACGGTATTCGACGGTCGACGCCTGCTCGCGCCCGGCACCGACGTCGCCGTGCGGGGCGAGACGATCGTCGCGGTCGGCCCGGATGCCCTCGGCCTCCGTGACGCGCACACCGAGGTCGTCGACCTCGACGGCGGCCTGCTGCAGCCCGGGTTCGTCGACGCCCACATCCACCCCATCGAGGGCGGGCTCGAACGCATGCGCTGCGATCTGTCGGTGGGCGCGACATCCGATGACTATTTGAGCATCATTCGCGACTATGCGGTGGCGCACCCCGACGAGCCCTGGATTCGCGGCGGCGGGTGGCAGCTCGCGGCTTTTCCCGGCGGCATCCCCCCGCTCGATGCGCTCGACGCGGCCGTGCCCGACCGACCCGTCTTTCTCGCCAACCGTGACCACCACGGCGCCTGGGTGAACAGCCGCGCCCTCGAGCTGGCGGGCATCGATGCGCACACGCCCGACCCCGCCGACGGCCGCATCGAACGCTTCGCCGACGGCCGCCCCAACGGCGTGCTGCAGGAGGGCGCCCGAGAACTCGTCACCCCGTTCATGCCCGCCGACACCGCCGACGACGAATACGCCGCGCTGCTCTCGGCCCAGGCCTACCTGCACTCGCTCGGCGTCACCGGCTGGCAGGACGCCATCGTCGGCAACTACGGCAGCCACACCGACACGGGCGACGTGTACCGGCGCGCGGCCGACAACGGCGACCTCACCGCCACCGTGCGGGCCGCCCTCTGGTGGGACCGAGAGCGCGGCCTCGACCAGCTCGACGAACTCGTCGCCCGCCGCGCCGCCCTGCACGACAACCCGCGCTTCAGCGCCGCATCCGTCAAGGTCATGCAAGACGGCATCCCCGAGAACCAGACCGCCGCGATGATCGACCCCTACCTCGACCCGTCGGGATGCCGGTGCGGCACGCCCAGCACGGGCCACTCCTACATCGACCCCGCCGACCTGCGGCGCTACGTCACGGCCCTCGACGCCGCCGACTTCCAGGTGCACGTCCACGCGATCGGCGACCGGGCGGTGCGCGAGGCCCTCGACGCGCTCGAGGCGGCCCGCACCGAGAACGGCCGCGCAGACGGGGGCCCGAGCAACCGGCACCACATCGCGCACGTGCAGATCGTGCATCCCGATGACGTGCCGCGCTTCGCCCGGATCGACGCCGCCGTGAACATGCAGGCACTGTGGGCCACCTTCGATCCGCAGATGGTCGAGCTCAACCTGCCGATCCTGGGCGACGAGCGCGCGGCGTGGCAGTACCCGTTCGCGGCGCTCGAACGCGCCGGGGCCCGACTCGGCGCCGGCTCGGACTGGCCCGTCACGACACCCGACCCGTGGCAGGCGTTGCACGTGGCCGTGAACCGGCGGCTGCCCGCATCCGACCCCGATTTCAACCCGCGCGCGTTCTTCGCCGAGCAGGCGTTGACCCTCGAAACGGCCCTCGCCGCCTACACCTCCGGCTCGGCCCACCTCAACGGCCAAGACGACGCCGGACGTCTCGCCCCCGGTTTCGCCGCCGACCTCGTGGTGCTCGACCGCGACCCGTTCGCCGCGCCCGCCGACGAGATCCACCTGACCCGCACCCGCCAGACCTGGGTGCGCGGCCGACGCCTCTACGACGCGCCGGCCCACGACCGCGAATTCGACCTCACCTCATCGACTTCGCTAACCTGACGCACCAACCCGCTCCACCGCACTACCCGCTCCACACCACAGCACCGCACCGCACCGCACCGCTTCACCCGTTCCACCCGCACCGCCACCACGGCCCGACGAAAGAACCAACATGACAGCGAAATCCCTTGCACCGCTCGCCCTGCTCGCCAGCGCAGCCCTGCTGCTCACCGGTTGTGTGAACAACGAAACCCCCAGCCCCGGATCATCGGGTTCGGCCGCCGCCATGACCGTCGAAAAGGATGACGCGGCCGCCAAGCTGCTGCCCGAAGACGTGGCCTCCTCGGGCAAGCTCGTCGTCGGCACCGACGCCACCTACGCCCCCAACGAGTTCAAAGACGCCGACGGCAACCCCACCGGCTGGGAGATCGAGCTGGCCGACGCCATGGCCGCCAAGCTCGGCCTGAAGACCGAATACACGATCTCCAAGTTCGACAACATCATCCCCGGCATCACGGGCGGCAAATACGACGTCGGCGTCTCCTCCTTCTTCGACACCGTCGAGCGCCAGCAGCAGGTCGACATGATCGACTACTACACGGCCGGCATCCAGTGGGCCGCGCCCAAGGGCAAGCCCATCGACCCCGACAACGCGTGCGGCCTGAAGCTCGCCGTGCAGAACGGCACCACCGAGGCCCTCGACGACGGCCCCGCCAAGAGCGAAGCCTGCGTGGCCGCCGGCAAGCCCGCCATCGAACTGCTCGGCTACGACACGCAGGACGACGCCACCGCCGCCGTCGCGCTCGGCCGCGCCGACGCCCTCTCGGCCGACTCGCCCGTCACGCAGTACGCGGTCGCCCAGTCCGACGGCAAGCTCGAAACCTCGGGCGACGTCTACTCCGTGTTCCTCTACGGCATGCCCATCGCCAAGGACTCCGGTCTCGGCGAGGCGCTGAAGGCCTCGCTGCAGTCCCTGATGGACGACGGCACCTACACCGAGATCTTGAAGAAGTGGGGCGTCGACCAGGGCGCCATCGACGCCATCGACATCAACGGAGCCACGGAGTAATAATGACCTCCACGACCACCGCTGGGCGCCCCGACCGGGCGCCCAGCGCGGGCGGTTCAGAGCCTGAGCCCATCAAGGCCATCCCGCTCCGGCATCCGCTGCGCAACGTCATCGCCGTCATCCTGATCCTCGTGGTCGCGGCGTTCATCTGGGATGCCGCCACCAACCGCCCCGCCTATGACTGGCCAGCGGTCGGCAAATACATCTTCGACGTGCGCGTCTCACAGGCGGCGTTCGTCACCATCCAGCTGACCGTGCTGTCGATGATCATCGCCATCCTGCTGGGCGTTCTGCTCGCCGTCATGCGCCTGTCGCCCAACCCGGTGCTCAAGGGCATCGCGTGGATCTACCTCTGGATCTTCCGCGGCACACCCGTCTACGTGCAGCTCGTGTTCTGGGGCCTCATCGCCACCATCTACCGGCAGATCCAGGTGGGCATCCCGTTCACCGACGTGGTGTGGGCCGAGTGGACCACGCAGGATGTCATCAGCCTCTTCTGGCTGGCCGTCATCGGTCTGGCCCTCAATGAGGCCGCCTACATGGCCGAGATCGTGCGCGCCGGGCTGCTGTCGGTCGACGAAGGACAGTCCGAGGCGGCCACCGCGCTCGGCATGTCGTGGTCGAAGACCATGCGTCGCATCATCCTGCCGCAGGCCATGCGCATCATCATCCCGCCCACGGGCAACGAGGTCATCTCGATGCTCAAGACCACGTCTCTCGTCACGGCCGTGCCGTTCTCGCTCGACCTCTACACGCGCACGCGTGACATCTCGGCCGAGACGTTCAACCCGATCCCGCTGCTCATCGTCGCGTCGATCTGGTACCTCTTCTTCACCAGCATCCTCATGGTCGGCCAGTACTTCCTCGAGCGCCGCTTCGCCCGCGGCACCCGTTTCGTCGACGTGGGGCCGGGTGCGGATGCCGCAGCCACACCGGGTGCCGAAGGATCCGACGCCACGCCCACCGGTGTCACAAGCACCATCCCCGGCGGAAAACGAGACGGAGGCTCAGCATGAGCGCCACGACTGCACACCCCTCGCCCGCCGCATCCGCCGGGTCTGCCGGATCCACCGACACGCCCATGGTGGTCGCCGATCGCGTCGTGAAATCGTTCGGCTCCCACACGGTGCTGCGCGACATCTCGCTCACCGTCAAGCGCGGCGAGGTGCTGTGCGTGGTCGGGCCCTCGGGTTCGGGCAAGAGCACGTTCCTGCGCTGCATCAACCACCTCGAAAAAGTGGATGGCGGGCGCCTCACCGTCGATGGAACCCTCATCGGTTATCGCCAACGCGGCGACAAGATCTATGAGATGAAGCCGCGCGAGGCCGCCGAGCAGCGCAAGGACATCGGCATGGTGTTCCAGCGCTTCAACCTGTTCCCGCACCTGACGGTGCTCGAGAACATCATCGAGGCGCCGCAGCAGGTCAAGCGTCAGTCGAAGGCCGACGCCTCGAAGCGCGCCATGGAACTACTGACGCGTGTGGGCCTGGCCGAGAAGGCGAAAGCCTACCCGGCATCCCTGTCGGGCGGCCAGCAGCAGCGTGTCGCCATCGCCCGGGCCCTGGCCATGGACCCGAAGCTCATGCTGTTCGACGAGCCGACCTCGGCTCTCGACCCCGAGCTCGTCGGCGAGGTGCTCGACGTCATGAAGCAGCTCGCGGCCGACGGCATGACCATGATCGTCGTCACCCACGAGATGGGCTTCGCGCGCGAAGTCGCCGACACGCTCATCTTCATGGACGGCGGCGTGGTCGTCGAGAGCGGCGACCCCCGCGAGGTTCTCGGCAACCCGCAGCACCAGCGCACCAAGGCGTTCCTGTCGAAGGTGCTGTAGCGGCATATGCTGTAGCCACATCGTGGAGGGTCTCGCCGGTCACATGACGGGCGGGGCCCTCTCACCATCGCTCGAGGGGAATCGCCATGGCCGACAACGCAGCGCGGCGCGAGAAGTTCTACGCGCGCAAAGCCGAGCTGGATGCCGAGCGGCAGGGGCTCACCCCCGAGGAGTACGGCGTCTACAAGGGAAGCGTGGGCAGCGCGGTCCAGCCCGTGAACTCGGCCAGCGGCCTGCTGATCATATCGATCGTGCTGACGCTGATCTCGATCGGCGTCGCATATGGCGCCGTCATCATCGTCATGCAGAGCATGGGCCTCGTGCCCGTCGTCGAGGGCGACACCGAGTCCACCCCCGTGATGTGGTTCTTCTTTTTCCTCATGTTCCTAGCCCCCGTTGCGTCCTGGAGCTACTACATCAAGGAACGCCGCGCCCAGAAGCTGCGCCTCGCGCGCGGCCTGCCCCGCAACATCACCGAATCGGGCCCCTCGGCCTAATTACCGCCCACCACAATGCGCCACGGCTGCGTTGCCCTTAAAGCTCGGGGCCTGACCATGTGGGCGTGGGCGGAGCCGGAGGGCGAACCGGGTAGGGGTTGCGCGGGTTGAGATCCTGCAAGTGCTGCAGTTCGGCCGCCGAGAGAGCACCCTTCTGAGCTTGGGTCGCGATGGCCATCATCTCGATGTCGCCGCCCGTGGTGCGAAATCCGGTTGCCGACATCTGCTGCGCGATTGCCCACGCATAGACGGCCCGCTGCTCTTTCGACATCCGCCGATATTGCCGGCTCACAAAGATCAGCGCGCCGAAAAACCCCAGGCCAGCCAGGAAGAAGATCAGCCCATATCCCTTGTCGACGGGGCTGAGCAGCAGGAAGGCCATCCCGAACACGCTGAAGAGCACGCCGAGTACGGCATTCAGGATGATCTGCTGCCGCCAGTAGCTGCTCGTGCGCTGTGCACTCATGGCATCAGTGTGTCAGAGGGGCTCAGCAGGTGGCGTCGAGGTAGTCGCGGATGTCGCCTGTCGGGCCCGAGAGTTCCTTGACGATGGCGAAGATGCGGGAGTCCAGGACGGGTGAGCTCTTGTCGGGGACGGCCTCGGCGATCTCGACGCCCTCAGCGTAGAGGCCACGGGCGGACTGCCAGGCCGACTCGATCTCGGAGGGTGGGGTGACCGCATCCATGACGGCGACGCGACCCGAGAGATCGGAGATGGTTTCGTCGGCGGGCAGGCCGACCTGGAAGTTGCTGGGGGTGGCGAGGGTGCCGCCCGCGTCGGCGTAGGCGGTGCAGAAGTCACCGCCCGCGGCGGCCGCGGAGGTTTCGGGGGCCGACGAGGCGGCGGACGTGTCGTCGCTCGGCGCCGAGCTGGACGAGCATCCGACGAGGGCCGTGAGGGAGGCGCACGCGGCCACGGTGAGGGCAAGGGGTCGCAGTTTCATCATGTTCTTCAACCTATCGGCATGCCCGTGGCCCGGGCGATGGGGAGCCCTACCCATGAGGGGCGGCGGATGTCGCGGCCGGCGCCTCGGTCACGTCGAGGCTCTGGGGGTCACGCACGGAACGAAGTGGCGAGAGGGCGACCCAGAGGACCACGAGCAGCAGCCCCGAGCATCCGATGGCGATGCCGAACCGCGTGCCCCACAGTTCACCCGCGAGACCGCCGAGGCCCGCACCCACAGCGACCGTGCCGTAGGTGAGCCAACGCAGCGTCGCGTTGACACGGCCGAGCACCCGGTCGGGCGTGCGCAGCTGGCGGATGGTGAGGGCCACGACGCTCGAGAGGGCCGTGCCCGCGCCATTGACCGCGAACGCCGCGACGAGCGCGCTGATGATGACGAGCTGCGGCACGGTCGGGTCGAGGATCGGTAGGACCGCGAGCGCGAGGCATTCGGCGACCGCGCACGAGACGAGCACGACGCCCGCACCGCAGTGCCGCACGGCACGGGGTGCGGCAAGCGCCCCCAGCACGGCGCCCACCGCACCGAGGCTGAGCACGAGGCCGACGCCGCCGGCATCCAGCCCGAGATCGCGCACGGCGTGCACTGTGAAGAGCACCATGATCCACTGGGCGAAGAGGTTGTAGATGCCGCTGAAACCGGCGAGCGAGACGAGGATCGGGTCGGCGCGGACCACGTTCAAGCCGTCGACCAGGTCGCGCCAGAACCGTCGGCCGGTCGGTGCCGGTGACTCTTCCCGCGTGCGGATGCCGATGAGTGCCAGCGCCGAGGCGCCGTAGGTGAGCGCGTGAGCGAGCACGGCCCAGGGCGCGCCGAGCGCCTGCACGAGCAGACCCGCCAGCCCTGGCCCGCCCACCTGCGCCGCCGACGCCGTGGCCTGCAGACGCCCGTTGGCTCGCTCGAGCGCGGGTCGCCCGACCACAGCCGGCAGGTAGGACTGATAGCTCACCTCGAAGAGCACCGTGAAGATGCCGACACAGAACACGACCACACCGAGTAGCAGCAGGTTGAGCACCCCGCACACCGCGAGCACAACGATCATCCCGGTCAGGATGGCGCGAGCCATGTCTGCGCCCACGAGAAGCGGGCGGCGCCGACGCCGGTCGACCAGTACGCCGAGCGGCAGGGCGAGTAGGAGGAACGGGAGCCAGCGCAGCACCGCGAGCAGTCCGACCTCGCCGGCGCTCGCGCCGAGAGGGAGCACGGCGAGGAGCGGCAGGGCCAGGTCGCCGATCTGGGCACCGAAGGCTGAGGTCGCCTGCGCGGTCCAGAAACGGGAGAAGTCGCGGCCGAGTCGGCGAGGCGCGGCCCGGGTGGGGCTAGACGTCGACCGATCGCGACTAATGGGCGAAACGGGTTGCATGCGTTAGACCCTGGCAGATCGAGAACTAATGCCACAAGGCCCAGAAAGGCATTAGATTGAATTCATGTCGTCCGCCGCCGAGTTCAGCTACCCTCAGGTCGCAGGCCACCACGCCCTCGATCTCGTCGACACAGTGCATTGGCGTTTGAGCGAGACCAAACTCATCGACACCCTGCGCTCCTACGACCACGTTGTGGACTGGTGCGAGCAGATGGGGCTGCTGTCGCCCCATGATTGCGCGGCGCTGCGGCGATCGGCCGCGCACGAACCCGACGCGGCCGCGCGCGAGCACAGCGCCATCCAGGAGATGCGGGAGGCGATCTTCGCGGCCGTATTCGAACAATTAGGGGCCGCCGCCGAGCTTCTGTCCACCGAATATGCCGGGGCTATCGCATCCGCTCGGCTGGAACGCGAAGCCGACTCACCCGACAACCGTTGGGAGTGGCGACTCGACCTCACGCTCGCGACGCCCCGAGCGCGCATCGCCTTGCTCGCCGCCGAGCTGCTGACGGGCGATCTCTCGACAGCCCGGCAGTGCGCCGACGACGCCTGCGGCTGGGTCTATCTCGACACCTCGCCGCGGCACAACCGGGTGTGGTGCACGGCGGCCGGATGCGGCAACCGCAACCGCGTGGCCCGCCACCAGTCCAGGCAACGGAACGCCCGCTGACGATCGCGGCCTACGCGGCACGACCTCTCTCGACCCTCACCCCTCGCACGCTCCGACTGGATGCGGCGAGCACAGAGACCGCCGCGATGATCGCCGCGCAACCGAGCAGGGTGGGGCCGGTGCCGACGAGATGCGCGAGCGGCCCGACGAGAACCTCGCCGAGCGGGATGGCGACGAACGAGCCGACCATGTCGTAGGAGTACACGCGGGAGAGGGCATCGCGCGGGATCTGGGTTTGCAGGGATTGGTCCCAGGCGATGGCGAAGATTTCGAGGGCCACGCCGCCCAGGAAGAACGCGCCGAGCAGGACGGGCAGGTGCGGCAGGATGCCGAGCGCCGCGACAGGCACGGCCGTGACCGCCATGAGTGCGACCCCGATCGCGAGGGCACGGCGCGGCCGCCAGCGCAGGGCGATCACGGCACCCACCGCCAGGCCGACCGTTTGCGCGGCTATGACGAGACCCCAGGCCGCGCGACCGAATGAGGCATCCGCGACAACCGGGCCGAGGATGGTCGTCGCCCCGACGAACGCGGCGTTGAGTATCGCGAACTGGGCGACGACGATCCACACCCAGCTCCGGCTCGAGAACTCGCGCCAGCCCTCGCGCAGGTCGGCGAACATCGAGGGGCGGCGACCGGCACCCTTTTCGCGAGGCCGGCGCGGCAGGCGCATCCGCGAGAACAGCAGGCCGGCGACGGCGAAACCGGCCGCGTCGATGGCGAGACCCCAACCGGGGCCCACGACGGCGACGAGGCCCGCACCGGCCGAGGCGCCCACAATGCTGCCGCCGTTGAGGCCGAGGCGGAGCAGGGCGTTGGCCGGCCGCAAGAGGTCGGTCGGAACCGTCTCGGGCACCAGGGCGGCCGAGGCCGGCAGGCTCACGGCGGCGACCGCTCCGTTCAGCACGCCGAGCAGCACGAGCAACGCGATGGTCGCCGAGCCCGTGATGACCAGGGCCGCGATCACCCCCTGCGTTGCTGCGGCGGCCAGCGAGGTGCCGACGAGCACGACGTCACGAGGAAGCCGGTCGGCGATGACGCCCCCGAAGAGCAGCACCGCGACGTTGGCGAGGGAACGCGCCGCCACGACGAGGCCGAGATCGGCGGCCGAACCCGTCAGGTCGAGCACGGCGAACGCGAGGGCGATCGGCGCGATGGCGTTGCCCAGGATGCTCGTCGTGCGAGCCGCGAGGAGCCAGCGGAACGGGGTGTGACGGAGCGGGTTCATCGTGGTGCGGCCGTCGCCCGCGGTGTCGGGGCGGCCCGCCGGCGCCACGATAGGGCTCGAGTCGCTCGAGTCGCTCGGGTCGCCGCTCGGGCAGCGGTCGCCCTGGCCCGATCCGGCGGACAAGTGCGTCGAATTCGCGCCGGTCCCGGCCCGGGGTTCGTTCGTCATGGTCGCTTGAGCGGGAAGAGTGCCGCCGTCATCGACACGGGCCGCGTGCCCGGGGTGCGCGGGGGTTTCGCGGCCGCATGAAGGAGGGCCGACGCATCCCCGATGTGACGAACGACGCGGCGCCAGGTTTCGGGGGCGACCCAGAGCTCGGCGTCGGTCGAGACCTGCGGGCCGTCGCCGCGGCGAGCGTTGCGGCGACGCAGTTCGTGAATGAGGGCCTCGACATACTCAGCGCGGTCCTCGGCACTCGAAGCGGCACGACTCGGCACAACAGTCCTCACCCGGACTGCACCGTTCGCACCGCTCGCACCGGTAGCTGTCCCCGCCTCACCCGCGCCTGCACCCGCGCCTGCGCCCGCATCCGCGGTCATGCCCGCGCTCGCGCTCGCCTGAGCGTCGTCGAACCGGAAGCGTTCGGCCGAGGATTCGTGGCGATACCGTTTCGCCTCCCCGCCCCGCAGCCGCACGGTCTCGACCACCCGCACGAGCCCGGCGCGCTCGAGGACGCGCAAGTGATAGCTCGCGGTGGCCTGCGAGTAGCCGAGCTCGCGTCCCGCTTCGGCCGCGCTCATCGCCGCGCCGGTGAGCAACGACAGCAAACGCAGACGGATCGGATGGGCGGTCGCGCGCAATTCGTCGAGGGAAGACATCCCGCAATCGTCGCCCGCCGAGCCGTCACCGTCAAATGTGTCTTTGGGGGTTGGGCCATACCCGCGCGGGGAACGACGGGAGCCCACATCATCCCCAGTGCGACGGGCGATCGACCCAAGCGGGAAGCACGGTCGCGGAGCTGCCGCGCGCCGAGTTGAGCTGGCGTTGGGTGACGAAGAGGGCACCGTCGAGCTGAGCCCCGTCGAGCACCGCGTCGCGCAGGTCGACGCCCAGCAGGTCGGTGCCCGTGAGATCGGTGCCCCGCAGGTCGGCGGCGATGAGCAGGGATCCGCGCAGGTTGGCACCGCGCAGATCTCGCCCCGCGAACCGGGCACCCATCAGGTCGGCGCGTGGGCCCACCTTGCGCGTCACTGCGGAGGGCGTCCACGGCGGCGTGAGCTGGCCTCGCACCTGTTCGCTCACGCGCCCGAGCATCTCGCCGACGCGCGACCGAAGCGGCTCGATATCGCGACTTAGCAGATCGCCGGGCGCGAGGTCGGTCAGGTCACGTGTGCTCGCGAATGCGGCGGCAACCTCGTCGCGCAGAGCCGCGTCGACAGACAGCTCGGATGCTTCGGCGAGGTACCACAGCAACTCGTGCAGGTCACGCACCACCGGAAAGACGGCGAACATCTCGGCGCGCACGGCCGGGTCGTCGCGCCAGCTCACCCCGCCATACATGTCCCGCGAGACTTTCTGGCCGGCGCCCGAACAGTCGAAAACGGTGCACCCGCGAAACCCCGACGGGCGCAGGCGCTCATGGATGCCGCAGGCGAAGTCCGTCTGCAGGTTGGCGCAGGGTTCGCCCGCGGGCTTGTCGAACGCGAAGTCGGCCGAGCGGGCAAACGAGAGGGCGACGCAGCATAAGCCGAAACAGTTTGCGCAATCGGCGGCGAGAAGTGAGCGACGGTCGTCGCGTGAGGGGATGGGCATGACATTCTCCAGGGATCGATCAACGTGGTGGGCCGTGCGGGTTCTCGAGAGAACCCGTTTTCTGGCACAACGGATCGACATCCCTGACGAGTGCGAAAAGAGCAGCGGAGGATGCGGGGCCTAGGACATGCGCGTGATGATCACTGCCGACGATCCTACGGGCCCACGTGACCAGAAACCGTTTCGACGGTTGGCTCATCACGGTGGAAGACGCCAGTATCGAAGCATGAGCCCATCTCGGAGACCTGAGCCCGCCCTCGCATTTCCGTACTACCGTGCGCCCTACTTCGCCGCGATCAAACGCTTCTTCTTGAAGTACGGCGTCTTCCGCGGCCGCGCCAGCCGCAGCGAATACTGGTGGTGGATGCTGACCTCCTGGATCGTCACCGGCATCCTCAACAACGTCGGCAACTTCACCGGGCGCAGCGACGCTGTCGACCCCTTCTTCGAGTCCCTGCCCTTCGGCCTCTCGATCACGGCGCCCAACCCGATCGCCTTCACGTTCTGGGCGCTGACGATCGTTCCGAGCCTGGCACTCCTGTGGCGCCGCATCCACGACACCGACCACAGCGGTGCCTGGTTCTTCATCGGCTTCATCCCGATCCTCGGCTGGGTAGCCCTCTTCGTGCTCACGGTGACGCGCCCGGACCCGGAAGGCGCGCGCTTCGACCCGCCGCGCTCGGCTCGCGTGCCCCGAAACTAGACGAGCGAAGCAGCTGCTTGCGCAACACCGATGCGCGAGCCGGTTGCGCGCGAGCCAGCCCCGAGCATCTCGGGTACTGCCGCGCGGAGGACCTTCGTGTCGCGCGCGTAGAGGAGGGGGACGAGCAATCGCGCTCGTCCCCCTCCTTCTTTATTCGCCTAGCGCTACTTCCTCGAGGCCGGGGTGCCGCGTCGGCGCTTCGCGAGGGCGAGCGCGCCGAAGCCTGCGACGATCAGGCCCGCCGCGGCCCAGCCGATGGCAATGCCGCTCTCGGCACCGGTCGCCGCGAGACCGCGGTTGTTCGTGCCGCTCGTGCCTGCCGGGCTGTTGCCGTCGGGCGTGAGGGCGCCGGGCATGAGGCCGGAACCCGGGGTGCCCGGGTTTGCGGGCGTGACGGGCGTCGACGGGTCGGGGGTCGGCGACGGGTCGGGCACCGGCGCGACCTCGATGGCTGCGGAGGTGATGGCACCCACGCGCACGTCGGCGCCGAGGCCGGCCGTGTCGCTCACGTGCACGCCGATCACGGTGGCCTCGTCGACCGTGAGGATCTGCTCGTTCAAGACAACGCGCACGTTCGAACCCGCGAGGGGCACGACCGTGTTGGGGGCGATGGGACCGGCGGCTATGGTCGTGTCGCCGATGGTTCCTCCGAGCGACGAGACCTCGATCGACGAGGGGGTCGTGACGACCGTCAGGCCCGCCAGGTCGACCGCGATGGTCGTGCCCGGGTAGAGCGAGATCGGTCCCGTCGTCACCTCGGAGCGAGACGCGTCGACACGCGCACTCGGGGCCACGACGCTCACTTGACCGGCGGCCCCGTCCCCGAGCACGAGCGCGTCTGCAACAGCAGCAGCACCAGCGGCCGGAGCCTGAGCATCGGCTTCGGTGCGCTCCACCGACACAGGGGCGGCGGATGCGAGGGGCGTCGCGTCGATGACGCTCGGGCCCGTCGCCTGCACGCCATACGCGTGGCGCGCGGGCAGCTCGGTTCCCCCGTGTCCGGGCGGAGGCGTGGGTTCCGGCGCCGGGTTGGGCGTTGGCTCGGTCGACGCGGGTGTGACCGTGACGATGCCGAGGCGGACATCCGGGTAGGTGCCCGTCAGATCTTCGTAGTGCAGGGCCGTGATCGTGGTGGAACCGTCGGCGTTCTGCACGCGCTCGTTGAGGCGCACGCGCACACGCTCGGTGCCGGCCGCGTCGACGCCCGTGTAGAGGTCGGTCGCGGTATTGATCCAGACGCCGTTGACGAAGACGGCGCTCGACACGTTGTCGAAGGTGACGGTGGAGGAACCATCCGGGGCCACGGCCAGGTTGAGGCCGTAGACGCGCAGGGCGCTCCACACGTATTCGCCGATCGCCGAGGTGTCGGGGACCTGCGTGAACTCGTCGAGCGAGACTGCGGCACCCGTCTTGTCGGCCGTGACCGTGACGTTCTTGGCCCGAGCCGGGAACGACTGGGACGCGGCGACGAGTGCCGACGTGACCGAGCCACCGGCGGCATCCACGCGCGGTTGGCCGTCGATGAGCGCCTCACCCGTCGGCGAGGTCACGAGAACGCCGACGGTGCTCGCGATGCCCACGCCGGTCGACGGCGGAACGACCACCGGGTCTGGCGCCGGAAGCACGACCGAGCCGAGGCGGACGTCGGGGTTGGCGTGCGTCAGGTCCTCGTAGCGCAGGGCCGTGATCGTGGTGGAACCGTCGGTGTTCTGCACACGCTCGTTGAGGTGTACGCGCACGCGTTCGGTGCCGGCCGCGTCGACGCCCGTGTAGAGGTCGGTCGCGGTGTTGATCCAGACGCCGTTGACGAAGACGGCGCTCGAGGGGTTGGCGAACGACACGGATGATGTGCCGTCGGCCTTAACGGCCAGCTCGAGGCCGTAGACGCGCAGGGCGTTCCAGCGGTATTCGCCGAGCTCGGAGCGGTCGGGAACCTGCGTGAATTCGCCGACCGACGCGGTGGCCGAGCCATCCGCCCCTGTCGCGACCGTCACGTCGCGGGCCGTTGCCGGGAAGCCGTCGTCGGCCTGGAGCAGGTCGGCGGTCTCGGTCGCGCCGGCGCGAGTCACGCTCGGCTTGCCGTCGATGAGCTCGGTGCCGTCGGGAGCTGTGACGCGCACGCCGCTCACCTGGGGCGAGGTCGCCACTGGGTCACTCGGGTTGCCGGGCGTCGGGGCCGGTGTGGGCACCGGCGCGGGAGTCGGCGCCGGTGTCGACTCGGGGGTCGGAGTGGCGGCGGGCGCGACCCCGCAGATCACCTGTCCCGCACGAACCCGCCAGATCTCCGACGCGCCCGATTCGCCCTCGACCCGCAGGGCCGTCGTGGTCTGTCGTCCGTCGGCCGCGACCGTCCGCTCGCCCACGATGATGCGCGTGGGGCCATAGATCGAATCCGGGAGCGCGTAGCTGAAGCCCGGGGATGCCAGGGCGGATGCCGTGATGTCGACGCCGTCGACAGTCAGTTTCGAGAAGTCGACCGCCGAGCCACCGCTCGTGTCGCACGTGGCCGACAGCCCCGTGAAGACGACGGGCACGCGGTTGCGCAGCGTGAACTCACCCGAGGCGATCGTGGCGGAGGCTCCGTCGGCGCGCGCCTCGGCCACCAGGCCGCTCGTGCGCGTCGTGTTGAGCTTCAACACGTCACCCGTGCTGTCGGCGGTCTGCCGCACGGTCGCCCCGGACGACCAGGCCGCGAGGGGTTTCTTGGCTTGCAGCGTGCCGCCGTCGATGT
The DNA here is from genome assembly GCF_052783725.1 of Okibacterium fritillariae. Classification (NCBI taxonomy): domain Bacteria; kingdom Bacillati; phylum Actinomycetota; class Actinomycetes; order Micrococcales; family Microbacteriaceae; genus Okibacterium; species Okibacterium fritillariae. The sequence continues at coordinate 279,953 of NZ_CP199917.1, read as the reverse complement.
CGAAGATCTCGACACCGGATGCCTGAGTCAGGGGTGCGGTGTCGGCGGTCGCCGAGAGGGCGCCCCCGATCACGGCGCCGCCGGCGAGGAACACCGCGAGCGCGCCCGCGACGATTCCGCGAGCGCTCGGTCGCAGCGATCGCGCGCTCGGCCCAGCGCCAGCGCCAGAGCCGGATCCGGATCCGAGGCCGGAACCGGATTGGGGGTGGGTGTGCTGTTGTGGTTCCGGGGAGGGGGTCAGAGTCGTCATTTGAGCTTTCCAAAGTTCTCGATGAAGGAGGAGCCGGTCGGCACGCCCAGGCCCGTCACGTTGTCCCAGCCGCGCGCCGATTGCAGCGACTGCGGTTTGGTGTCCCAGACGAAGATCGTCTCGGGGTAGAGCGCATCCTTCTCGGTGCCGTTCGGCGACCACGTGGCGGCCGAGGCCGGGGTCACGTCGCGCAAAGCATCCGTGCCGGCGAGCTCATAGAGGAAGGGAGTGGCCAGGCCGACTTCGACGCCGGTCTTCGCCTTGGCGAGCGCCACCATCGACGCGACCATGGGTGTCGCGAGGCTCGTGCCACCGTGGCTCACGTATTGCGTGCTCCCGACGTGAGGGCCATAGACCGTGAACCCGGTGTTGGGGTCGGCGAGCGACGCGACATCCGGAAGCAGACGCCCGGTGCCCGTCTGTCCGGGCAGGTCCAGCTGCCAGCTCGGCCGGTCGTAGACGACGGATTCGCCGCCGCCCGATCCGAAGACGAAACCGGGCGGGATGATGGCGCCGTTGCGCGCGAAACGCGTCTGCGTCTCCCAGCCGGCCTCGACCGCGAGCGAGCCGTCCTGGTTCAGGCCCGTGCTCGTGCCACCGACGGCCGTGATGTAGGGGCTCGATGCGGGCGATGTGACCTCGGCCCCACCCGCGTGGTCGCCGAAGTTGCTGTAGTCGCCGTCGTTTCCGGCCGACGAGAAGACCGAGATGTTGCGGGCGGCGGCCTCGACGAGAACGCGGTTCAGCAGGGTGCGGTCGTCGGCCGTGTCGAGCTCTTCGAGGGCTCCGAACGAGAGGGAGATGACATCCGGGTCGCCGTTTTCGACAGCGTCGAGGATGCGGGTGAACATCGACGTGGTGGTGCAATCATCCGACCCCCAGTAGATGACCCGGGCGTCGGGTGCCATGGCGTGAACGGCCTGCACGTCGAGGTGTTGCTCCTCGGTCCACGAGGACGGGCCGCCGCAGCGCGTGGGGTCGGGGTTGGATGGCGAGTGGCTCACGTATTGGCCGGGCGCGAAGGGCTGCTCCCCCTGAGCCGTGAAGTACGTGTTGGTGTTCGCCTCGACGTCGAGGTCGTCGTAGGCGGCGACGATGGCGATGGTCGCGCCGACGCCCGTGACGTCGGCGGGAACCTGCTGCACGGCGCGCAGTTGGGCCGGGGTGTAGCCGCAGAGGGAGTTCGAGCGCTTCTCGATGTCGAGGCCGGCCGGCCACTGGTCGCTCAGCTTCTCGCCCCAGTAGGTGGCGCAGTCGGGGCTGACGACGGGTGCGGCGGCGCGGGGCGACGACAGCGTGGGGCGGAAGGTATCGGCCTGGATGAGGCCGGAGACACCGACGACGGCGGGCAACTCGGTGGGCACCGAGAGCGCGCTGCGCGGTGCGATGGCGTCGGTGCCGCCCACCTCATACGCCTGGAACGAGGTCGCGAAGGCTGCGCTGACGGCATCGACGGTGCCGGTCGCGGGCAGAATGCCGGCCGAGGCGCGGTAGTCGCCCGGCTGCAGTCCGTTTCGCGTGAGCCAGGCGGCGACCTCGGGCACATCGTCGGCGCGCTTCTCGTCGATGATGACGCTGAATCGGATGTCGAGCTCGCGATCGGCGGCCGCCAAGGGCGTTCCGGTCCGATCGTCCGACCAGCTGGGCACAGAACCGGGCAGGGCCACCCGGTTCGGGTCTATCGGGGTGCTGTGGGTGGCGATGACGCCTGTGGAGACCAGAACGGCTCCGAGGGCGAAGATCCCCAAGGGAACGCGTGAGCGCATGAAGTTCCTTGCTAGATGAGGGGCGGGTAAAGGCAGCGGGCGCGTCGGTGCCGCTCGGCTGCGATCGAACTCTATCTGATAATGAGAACGTTTATCGTTAAGCGCCGACGAACAACGTCACCCATGGTCACGAGACAGGTGAACCCGATTACGGTTATCGATTAGATAGATACATTGCAATTCGTTTATGTATCTGTTTTGCTGGTGTCAACGACGTTCACCAACCGAAGGAGCCACCATGGCTGACACCGAAGTCCACGCAGAACACACCCTCGAGCAGCACCAGCACGGCACCGACTGCGGTCACGAGGCCGTCACCCACGGTGAGCACGTCGACTTCCTGCACGACGGCCACAAGCACGCCGAGCACGGCGACCACTACGACGAGCACTGAGCCTCGCCCACCCCGTGACAGACCCCGGTTCGCGCCGGGGTCTTTCTCGTTTCGGCGGGGAACGCATTCGCGATCGCTAATATGAGTGGATGACCGACGACGCCCGCCTCGCCGCCACCGCGGAGCTCTTCAAAGCGCTCTCCTCGGCCTCGCGGCTCGTCATCCTGCGGCACCTGGCCGCCGCTCCGGCATCCGTCACGGCCCTCGTCGAGGCGACCCGCCTCTCGCAGCCGCTCGTCTCCCAACACCTGCGCGTCCTGCGCACCGCCGGGCTCGTCCACGTCGAGCGCTCGGGGCGCGACGCCACCTACTCGGTGGCCGATACGCATGTCGCCCACATCGTCGACGACGCCTTCGACCACGCCTCCGAACCGGCGCGCCACTAGCCTCGCGGGCCGCTGAATCCGCAGCCCGCGCGCGGACGGCGTGGACGGCATCCCGCACAACAGCAACGAGCACACCGAGGGGACCACTCCCCATCGCCCCGGCCCCGCGCATGCCGATAGGGTCGGGCACGGATGTGGTCGATCGTCGAAAGTCGGCGGGAGGACCAGGAGGGGGCGATATGCATACGGCAAGCGGGGCACATGGTTCGAGCGATCCGGGGGTGCGGATGCGTGCGAAGGGCGGCGCGCTAGCAGTGCTCGCACTGGCCGGGGCGATCGCACTGAGCGCCTGCACGACGCCCGAGCCGCAATCGACGCCGAACCCGGTGGAGACCTCGAGCTCCGCACTGCGGGAGCAACTCCTGAAGGTCGACGGCCTCTCCGACCCGAGCCAGTCACTCGGCTACCCCGATTACACGCTGGAATTCGCCATCGAGGACCCCGACCGCGCCGAGGAGGCGACCCTCGAGGCGCTCGACCTGTTCTACGCGTCGGGTGTTCCCGAGGCCGTCACGCAAGACGTCGCCGACACCTACGACGCCCCGGCCCGCTTCCAGCTCAGCATCATCGAGGCCGGCTCAAAGGGCGGGGGGCCACACCTCGACCTGCCGATGCCCCTGGACGCCGACACACAGGCCCTTGCCGACGCTGTCGCCACCTGGAGCCGAATGGGCCAGATCGAGGGCGTCGAGCTGCAGACGAGCAGCTTCGATGCCGGCGCTTTCGAGATGACCTATGCGGTCGACTTCGAGGGCCTGCTCGCCGGGGTGCGGCCGACGTCGGTCACACCGCAGCTGCACCAGATCCTCGCCGACAGCGGCTACGACCCCGCGGCATCCACGATCAGAGGGATCATCACCGCCCCCGAGGCGGTCAACACGGTCGGCGGCAAGGAAAAGTATGTGCAGGGCACCCGCTTCGCCCGCATCTTCCTCACCCTCAAGCCCGCGGCCGGCCCGAACTACGGCTCGGTGCTCTATTTCATCCCCGACGACACCATCGTCGATATCTACGTGCTGCCCCAGCTGGCGCCCGACGGCACGCTCCTCCCCCTCGACCTGACCGCCGAGACGGCGCGCACCGCCGGCCAGACGATCCAGACCGACAATCTCAACGACGCCTGGAAGCTGAGGGACATCATCGTGTTCACCCAAGACGGCATGCAGACCTTCCCCGCCGGCGCCTGAGCTGCGCAGGCCGGGGCCGGGCGGCACCGCCCCCCCTATCGGGCATTGATGCACACCCAGCACCCATGTACAGTGAACTTGACACGTAAAGCGAACTGTACATCGAGGAGTTACGACATGAGCGAAAACACCGAGCGCACAAAATGGGGCCGCACGAAGTTTGGGTCGGGTCGACGACCGGCAATGGCAATCGCACTACCGTGCGGGCTCCTCGTGGGCATCGCCATGGGGGTTGTCGGCGCGATGAGCGGCCTGACCGGGCCCGCACCATGGCTGGGCGCCGCGGTGTTCGCGCTGTGCTTGGCCGTGCCCGTCGTCTTGCTGGTGTGGGCGATCATCGTCGACCGGTCCACATTGCAGGGGGCGGCGAAGGATCCCGAGGAGTCGATCGAATCCCGCTGGTACACGCAGGCAGCAGCTGGCGCCCAGACGGATGTCATTCTTGCGGCGTCCCTCGGAGCTTTCGTTCTCACGTTGATGCCGGGGAGCGGCCAGATCGATGCCCGCTTGGTGCTGCTCGGGGTGATCGCCGCCTCATTCCTCAGCTTCTCCCTCCGCTACCAGCTGCTCCGCCGGAAGGCCTGAGGTGCGCAACATCATCGCTGACACACGCAGGTCCCGAGAGTGGTCACAGCAGCGACTCGCCGATGAGCTCGGCGTCTCGCGTCAGACGATCATCTCCATCGAGCGCGGGAAGTTCGACCCATCCCTCCCCCTCGCTTTTCGCCTGTCCGCGGTTTTCGAGCGGCCAATCGAGGAACTGTTCTTCCCCGAGGCGCCTGATCCCGCGTAATAGTCGACCACCAGCCTCCACGGCTCACGAGCTCGATACCGCTAAGACGCGATGTCGCGCCTGCGGAATGTGAACCACGCCGCCCCGCCCAGGAGAGCGGCCCAGCCCGCCATCACCGAAGCGCCCGCGACCGGCTCGAGCAGCCCGACGCCCGGGTAGCGGGTGAGGAGTTGGATCCCGGCGAGGTCGGGAAGGTACCTCACCGCCGGGAAAAACCCCAGCAGGGATAGGGTCAGGCCGAGCACCGACGGGACGAGCACGACGAGGGTGGCGACGACGGTGCGGGTGAGCACGGTGATCGATGCGGCGATCACCGCGATGAGCAGGTAGTTGAGGGCGACACCGAGCAGATTCCAGCCCATACCGGGCGTGAACTGGTCGATCCTCAGGCCGCGCTCTCCGAGGGCAGCGTGCTTGAGCAGCACGGCCGCTGTCGTGGCGACCAGCCCGATCAGAATGGCGAGGGCCGCGATCACGATGAGCTTCGCGGCAAGCACACGACCGCGGCGAGGGGTGGCGAGAGCGGTGGTGCGCAGTTGACCGTCTACGTACTCCGTGCCGGCGATGAGCGCGGCGAGCAGGATGACGAGAGGCTGCCCGAATCCCGCGGTTTCGAACCCGTGGGTCTCACGCGGAAACGCTGCCGAGGAGGGTGCAGACGGGTCGAACGCGAGCCCCGCAGCGAGAGCTAAGGCCGGCGGTGCCACGAGCGCGGCGAGAAGGGTTACTTGAATACCGCGCAGCGTGAACGCCTTGGTCAATTCCGCGCGGATCGAGTGCGCCAGGTGGGGCTGAGGGATCGGGGGGATCATCGAGCTTCACGGATCCCGACGGTTGAAGACGATCCCCGCGATCACGAGCAGGACGAGTGCCCAGGCGGCCTGCACGAGTCCGCCGGCCAGGGGGGCGAGAAGGCCGGCAGCGGGATCGCTGTAAAGCGCAGCCCCGGCAGCGATAGGGAGGTACCTCGCGCCATCCCAGAATCCGGTGACGAAATCACCGACGCCGACCACGAGTGGCGTGATGAGGATGAGGGGCAGGATCGCGCTCCGGGCGAGGCTGCCGAGAGCGAAGGCGATAAGGGCCGTGAAGGTCCAGGCAAGCGCAACGCCACCGATATTCGCCCAGATAGCGGGTGTCAGCTCCAGCGGATCGACCCCCGTGGAGCCTGCGGCGTGAGTGATGACGACGGAGCCGGCCATGGTCAGAAATCCGACCCCCGCGACCGTGGTCGCGAGGAGCAGGACTTTCACGAAGAACACCCGCGGTCGCTGAGGCGTAGCCAGCAGCGTGACCCGGATCTGCTGGCCCGCCCCGTATTCGCTGCCGGCCGACAGGGCCGCGAGGGCGACGACGAGAACGTAGCCGAAACCGGCCATCTCGAAGCCCTGATACTCCAGCGGGATGGGCTCTGCGGCGAACAACCGCGGATCGTCGGGCGCGATGCCGACGGCCGAGGCGGCGTTGGTCCAGGCCATCACCCACGTCCCAAGGATCGCGACCAGAGCGAGAATCAACGCCGGTCGAGACGTGACCGACTTGGTCAGCTCCGAACGAACGAGTGCGATGCCGGTCACCGTGTCCCGCCATCCGGACCGGTGGAGCGGAAATCGGCGCCCTCGTCGGTGAGGGCAAAGAAGGCGTCCTCGAGCGTGCGATGGCTGCCTGTGACGTCGGCCGCAGCGCCGGAGGCGACGACCCTGCCGCGGGCGATGACCACGAAATCATCCGCCGTGTCTTCCATCTCGGTCATGAGATGGCTGGAGACGAGCACCACTTTGCCCTCATCGGCGAGGGAACGCAGCAGTCGGCGCGTCCACCGGATGCCGTCGGGGTCGAGACCGTTCGTCGGTTCATCGAGCACGAGCACCCGCGGGTCGCCCAGCAGCGCGGCCGCAATGCCCAGACGTTGGCCCATGCCGAGGGAGAAACCGCCGATGCGTCGGCGCGCAGCATCCCTCAGACCGGTGTACTCCAGCACCTCGTCGACTCGCCGCTCGGGGATCGCGTTCGACTGGGCCACCCAGGTCAGATGGGCGCGCGCGGTGCGGCCAGCGTGGGCGCCCGGGCCGCCGAGCATCGCGCCGACGCTCAGCAGCGGGCGAGACAGCGAGCGATACGGGCTGCCGTCGATAGTTGCGACGCCCGAGGTCGCCCGGTCGAGGCCGAGCAGGATGCGGAGGGTGGAACTCTTGCCCGCGCCATTCGGGCCGAGCAACCCCGTCACCCGGCCGGGCAGAGCGGTAAAACTGACATCGTCGACGACCGTGCGGTGGCCGTGACGTTTGACGAGATGGCTGACTTCGATCATCCCATCACTCAAGCAAGCGCGACGGCATCCGTCAGTCTGCGAGAGTCGACAACATCGGCACGATCAGCCGTGCGGGTCGGTGCCGACGAGTCCGCTCTCATACGCGGCGACCACCAGTTGCGCCCGGTCGCGGGCATGAAGTTTCGTCAGGATGCGGCTCACATAGGTGCGGACAGTCGTTGAGGTCACGAACAGTGCGGTCGCGATCTCGGCATTCGACAGCCCTCGCCCGATCAGCACGAGCGTTTCGCGTTCCCGGGCGGTGAGGTGCTCGACCCGCGCATCTCCTCCCCTCGGAGCGAAACGCGCAATCAGCCGCCGGGTCACCTCGGGGGCGAGCAGGGCGTTGCCCTCATGCGCGACGCGGATGGCGCGCAGAATCTCGCCCGGCGGGCTGTTCTTCAGCAGAAAACCGGAGGCGCCCGCGCGCAGGGCCTCGTACACGTAATCGTCCCAATCGAACGTCGTCAGGACGAGGACCCGCGGGCCGTCAGCGCGTTCGCAGAGCAGGCGGGTCGCTTCGAGCCCATTCATCTGCGGCATCTGAACATCCATCAGCACGACATCCGGACTGTGTGCGCTCGAGAGCCGAACCACTTCGTCGCCGTCACCCGCCACCGCGACGACCGACATCTCCGGCTCGTCCTCGACGAGAACGCTCAAGGATGCTCGAATGTCGGGCTCGTCGTCAGCGATCAACACCCGGATGCTGGTCACGACGCGCCGCCTACCGGTGCGCCGATGAGCGGCAGGGATGCCGTGACGGTGAAACCGAGCGCGCCGGCAGTGACATCGAGCACACCGCCGACGAGCGCGACCCTCTCGCGCATGCCGGTCAAACCATGCCCCTCGCGAACACCCGTCGCCGCGCCGCGCCCATCGTCTCGAACCTCGATGCCAACGCAGTCGGAGGATGCTCGCACCGAGATGACCAACGATGAGGCCGTGGCATGACGGAGCGCATTGGTCACGGCCTCCTGCGTGACCCGGTGCACGGTGACGCGCACGGGGGCGGGAAGCTCATCGATCGCGCCGAAGAGATCGAGACGGGTTCGAAGCCCCGCGCGCTCTGCGTGCTCGACGGTGTCGGCAAGAAGGGTTGTCAGCTGTGCCGAGGGTGGTGTCAGACCTTCGGGCGCGTCGGAGCTGCCGGCGCGCTCGCGGTGCAGGAGTGTTTTCAGCTCGGCCAGTGACTCCCGTGCGCCTTGCTCGATGTCCCGTAAGGCGACACGCAGGTCGGCTTCGTCGAGCGAGGTCACGTGCGCGGCAACACCGGCACGCACCCCGATGGTGCCGAGAGAATGGGAGAGCACGTCGTGCACGTCGCGCGCGAGACGGAAGCGCTCCTCCGCTCGAGATCGAGCAGCCGCCTCGACCCGCGCTTGGCGTGTGCGCACCCCCAGGACCCAGGATGCCGAGAGCACCACCGCGCTCAGCAGCAGCCCGCGAAACCTCTCCTCGACGCCCTCGGCGCTGAGCCCTGCGGACGAGATGAGCAGAACTGCCACACCCGCAACCATCCACCAGGGGAACCGGCGGGAACCGCGCTGTTCCGCGAGCGCGAAAACGGTGAAGCCCGTCAGCGCGAAAGGATCGGCGGTCAGGCCAAGCAGCACGGCAACGCCGGTGGCGGTGCCCGTGACGGCGACGGCGAGCACTGGCCAGCGGCCACTCGCCACGAGGCCCGCCACAGCAAGCGCCGCGAGCGCCAGTTGAACCCAACGTCCCTCCCCGTCCGTGGGCGCCACGGTGATCCACAACCCGGCGACGACCGCGACCCCGAACGCGAATCTCAGCACCGGTGCTCGCCACGCGCGCGGCTGCCGAGCGGCACGACCCGACGCGGCACCATGCGTTCTCCTCGTCATGCCCAGCGCCGTCTCCATGCACCCATCGTAGGAGCGCGGCCGATGTCAGCCGCGAACGTCGGCGTTGAGGTGGGCGTCGAGAATGCGCTCCGTGCGTTTGCGAGCCGAGGGGCTGTCGTCGATGAGCAGGTGGAGTGCCAGCCCGTCGACGAGCGCGTGGAGCGCGGCGGCCGAGTCGTCCAACTCCCCCTCGGGTCCATTCGTGCCCAGGCGTTGGAGGAAGTGACGGCACGCCCGTCGCAGCTTCTCGGCCGATTCATCGCGAACCTCGCGGATCGCCTCCACGTGCGCCTCGGCGAACAGCGCGACGTTGACCTCCATCTCGGCACGACGGCCCGGGTCGAGCGGAAGGAACTCGAGCAGGGCGGCCCGCACTCGACCGCGGTCGCCGGCATCAGCTTCGGCCATGATCGCTGTCACGCGCGCAGTCACCCGGATGTTGACGAGCTGCATCGCATAGACGAGAAGGTCGACCTTCGAGGGGAAAACATGCCGGAGGGACCCGGTCGACAGGCCGGCTTCGGCAGCCACGGTTCGGATCGAGACGCCCGTGATGCCGTCGCGCATGATTACGCGCCAGGTGGCGTCGGCGAGGTCGTCCCGGCGTTCCGCATGGTCGATGAGCTTCGGCATTCGGTGAGAGTAACACGCGCGTGCTAGCTTGTTGGCAACACGTTCGTGTTATCAAACATTCCGTCAACCGCGAGGACGCCGTATGGAACCCGCCACCCAGAGTCGCCTCACCGATCGCCGCCGAGGAGCTCGACCAGCCATCCGCCTGCTCGTGTCAGCCCTGTTGGGCTGGGTGTGCCTCGGTGTCGCTCTCGGCCTCGCGACCGGAATCACGAGAGCGCTCCAGCAGCATCTCGACCTGGATGCCCTGCCGGTTGCGCTCATCCAAGCCGTCATCATGGCGGCTCTCGCCATCTCGTCGATCGTCATGCTGCGTCGATACCTGGACAAACGATCACTCGGCGAGCTCGGCGTCGACCGACGTGCCGCGGCGCCTCTCGCGCTCGGGCTCGCCGTGGGCGCGGCGACGGGCATCGTCATCTGGGGATCAGCGGTCGCCCTCGGGTGGATCCGCATCGACAGCGTCGACGTCCCCACGTTCGCCACCTTCCTCGTGATCAACGGAGCCGTTCTCGCCCTGTACGAAGCACTCCCCGAAGAGCTGGCCCTTCGAGGGCACGTCTGGACCAACCTCAAGGACGGTTTCGGTGTCGCCGCCGCGACCATCGGCACGACCGCCCTGTTCCCCTTCCTCGGTGTCATCGTCGGGCCAGTAGCCTGGCTGACCGTTACCGCACTCGGAGCAGAGCCTGCCACCATCAGAATTTTTCCGGCAGGCAACGACCCGATCGTTTACATCATCCAGCTCACGCTCTTCGGGCTGGCCCTGGTCGCCGCACGCCGCATTCCGATTCGCGGAGCCCTGTTCATCGCCGTCGCTTTTCACTGGACCCAGCTGACCGTGACCCGCACCCTCCTCGGCGGCACGGGTTGGGCCGACTCCGGGTGGCGCATCGACTGGGTCGAACCGGATGCCATCGCTCTCGTGCTCGTTCACATCATCGTCGCGGGCGCACTCTTCACCACCATCCGGTGGGCCCTGACCCGCTCGCGGAAATCTACCGCGGCGCCGGCCCCTCTGCCAACCAGGCGGTGATGCGTTCGGCAAACCACTCAGGTCGCTGCAGAGGGATGCCATGGCCGCATCCACTGACTATCTCGAGGGTGCTCCTCGGCACAGCCGCATGGATGGCCTCGGCCGAATCACGCATCAAGCGGCGCTCCGTGCTGCCGACCATCACGAGGGCTGAGCCGGCGAATGACGCCCAGCCCGATGGCACGCGGAACGCGATGTTGTCCCCGACCGCCGCGAGCAGCGTCGGCACCGTGATTGCCGCGCTCGTCGCGATGTAGTCCTCCATCAGCCGGGGCGGGATGAAGAGTTCCTTCGCCTGCAGTTGTGCGAACCAGCGCTGGCGGGCCAGAGGAGCGGTGAGTTTCAGCGCCCGCAGAGTGAGGGCCGAGAAGGGCAACGGTTTGGCCTGGGCACTGACCGCGGCCACGCGTCGCACGAGGCCCGGCCACTCCGATGCGGCTCGGATGCCGAGCTGAGCGCCGAGCGAGAAACCGACGATCGAGAGGGGCCGGCGGGCAGCGATTGGTCCCACGTCGCGGCGCAGGAGCTCGAGCGTCCGCGTGTGTGACACGTACGGTTCATCCGCCGATCGGCCGTGCCCGGGAAGGTCAGGGACGACGACCCGGTGCGTTGTCTCGAGTCGCGCGCGGAGGTCATCCCACATCCAGCCGGCAACGCCCCCGCCGTGCAGCAGGAGAACCGGATCGGCGTCGGGCGGCCCGGACTCGGAGACATACATGCCGCGCCGCTCAGCTCGTCGCTCTTGAGGTTGTGGATGAGGTCGCCCCGGCAGGTTCCTCCGCGAGGGTGAGCGGCCACACCTCTTCGGCGGGGCTCGCGGGGGCACCCGACGCGGCTTCGATGACGAGCTGGCCGAGGCGCGTGCCGAGCGCGTGCAGGTCGAGGTGGAATGTCGAGAGGTGGGGCTGCAGCATCGAGCAGACGGGGTTGTCGCGAAAACCGATGACCGCGAGCTCTGAGCCGATGGCCACGCGAGCCCGCTCGAGCTCCGGATAGAGGCCGAGCGCCAGCGTCTCTTGCAGCAGCATCAACCCGTCGGGCCGCTCACCCTGCCCCGCCAGCAACCGCGAGGCCAGCTCAGTGCCGCCAGCCGCCGAGTCTCGCACGCGGATGACGGTCGATTCGGCCAGCCCGGCGGCGCGCACGGCGTCGTGCCACGCCTCAATGAAGATATTGGTGCCGGTGATGTCGCGGTCGTCGCTGGCCAGCGCGAGATGCCGCCGCCCCTCACCCGCGAGCCGCTCGACCGTCTGGCGCGCCACACCCGCGAAGTCGAGGTCGATCGCCGGATGGTCGCGGCGCTCGGTGCGCCCCAACGTCACGAAGGGCACGGCCGCGTTCTGCAGATAGTCGACGCGCGCATCGATCCAGCTCGTGTTCGTCAGCACGTAGGCGTCGGCGATCGAGCGCTCGACCATGCCGCGCACCTGTCGCAGGCCGTCGCCATCCGACCGCGTGGGCACCATCACGACATCCAGGCCGCTGTCGTTCAGGATGTCTTGCAGCCCGCCCACGAGCGAGAAGTAGAAGGTCTCACCGAGCGAGGTTCGAGCCGTATCGACGGGAACGAACAGGGCGACCGAACCCGTGGATCCGCGCCGCAGTGCACGACCCGCCTGGTTCGGGCGATAGCCGAGACGAGATGCGGCCTCGCGCACGCGCGCAACGGTCTGCGGGCTGGCCTCTGGATGCCCGCTCATGGCCCGCGAAACGGTCGAGATCGAGAGCCCGAGCGCCTCGGCGACATCGCGTATGCCGACCTGCGCCATGTGGACTCCTTTCGAGGTCATCCAAGAATGCCATACGCGGGGCTCGACTTAACGGAAACGTTTCCGGTAGCGTGTCGGCAAGCAACGTCCAAAGGAGGACACGTGGCCATTACGACCCCCACTCAAGAAAAAGCGGTCATCCGCAAACTCGCCTGGCGCGTCATGCCGCTGCTCGTGGCCGGTTATTTCATCGCCATCATCGACCGCGCCAACATCGGCGTCGCGGCCCTCACGATGAACGCCGACCTGGGCATCACACCCGCCATCTTCGGCCTGGCCGCCGGTGTCTTCTTCATCCCCTACGTGCTGCTCGAAATCCCGTCCAACCTGGCACTCGCCCGCTTCAGCGCGCGCGTCTGGCTCGCCCGCATCATGGTCACCTGGGGCATCTTCTCGGCGCTGCACGCCATCGTCTGGGATGGCACGAGCTTCCTCGTCATGCGCGCGTTCCTCGGTGCCGCCGAGGCCGGTTTCTTCCCGGGCGTCATCTTCCTGCTGACGCAGTGGTTCCCACGCGAATACCGCGGGCGCATGATGGCCATCTTCACCATGGGCATCCCCATCGCCCTCGTCATCGGCACGCCCCTCTCGGGCCTGCTGCTGCACATGGACGGCATCCTGGGCCTGCGCGGCTGGCAGTGGCTGTTCATCATCGAGGGCCTGCCCGCCGTCGTCATCGCGTTCATGCTCTTCTTCATGCTGCCCAAGAGCCTCGAAACGGCGAAGTTCCTCAACGACTCCGAACGCAGCTGGCTCACCACCACCCTCGAGCGTGAGCGCGCCGAAGCCCCCGGCGAAAAGAAGCACCAGAGCATTCTTCGGATGCTGCTGAACCCCCGCATCCTCGTCTTCGCCCTGGCCTACTACGGCCTCACCAACCTCAACGGCGCCATCAGCACGTTCCTGCCCCAGATTCTCGGACCGCTCGGCCTCGACAACACGGGCACCACGTTCGTCGCCGCCGTGCCTTACGCCTTCGGCCTGCTCGGCATGATCCTGCTCGGCCGTTACGCCGACCGGGCCAAGCGTCGATCGGATGCCGTCTACCTCGCGCTCGGCATCGCGGTCGTCGGGCTCGTGGGTGCCGCCTTGGCCCCCACCCCGATCATCCAGTTCGTGGCCCTGTGCATCGCCGCGATCGGCGTCTTCGGCGTGCTGCCCGCCTACTGGGGCGTGCCGACCGCGCTGCTCGGTGGCGCCGCCGCGGCCGGAAGCATCGCGTTCATCAACGCCTTCGGCAACATCTCGAGTGTCGTCAACCCGGCCGTCATCGGCGCCATCAAGGAGTCGACCGGAACCTTCCAGGGCGGCCTGCTGTGGCTGGCGCTCATGGGCGTGCTCGCGGCCGTCGCCCTCACGTTCGCCATCCGCCTCGCGGCGAAGCAGGCCGGCGGCATCGCCCAGGCCAGCGGAACCGCGTTCCGCCCCTCGAAGGAGCTCCGATGACCGAATACACCGAGACGCCCACCGACGCACCTGTTACCGTCGACCCTGCCGTTACCGCGGGAACCGGCGCATCCGCCCTTTCCGGGGCCTCTCCCGACACCGCGATCGCGTCCGTCCGCATCCTGAGCCTCGCGGGAACGCTGCCGACCGAGGGCGACCTCTGGGAGGACTGGCTGGTGCGCCCGGCCCACATCTACCCCGAGATCCGCGACGCGCACTACGCCGAGGGCGGCGAGCAGGGCCCCGACGGGTTCGCGGTGCAGACGTACTTCGTCGAGATCACGACGCGCGCCGGGGTGGTCGGCCGCGGCGGCCCCATCACGGCGGGCATCGCGCAGATCATCGCCTCCGACCTGCGCCCGCTCCTCGTCGGCGCCGACGGCATCGCGGGCGAGAAGCTGTGGGATGTCATGCACCGCACGCAGGTGCACGGCCGCCAGGGCCAGACGATGCTCGCCATCTCGGCCGTCGACGCCGCCCTGTGGGACCTGCGCGGAAAGTGGATGGATCAGCCCGTCTACCGACTGCTGGGCGGGCCCACGCGGACATCCATCCCGGCCTACGCCTCGATGCTGGGCTTCTCGGTGAGCGACCCCGACCTGGTCGCCGCGCGCGCCACCGCCTATCGCGACGCCGGTTACGTGGCCCAGAAGTGGTTCTTCGCCAACGGCCCGTCGAGCGGCTACGAGGGGATGCGCGCCAACGTGCAACTGGTCCGCACGCTGCGCGAGGCCGTCGGACCCGACTACGACCTCATGTTCGACTGCTGGCAGTCCTTCGACCCGACCTACACGGCCGAGCTGGCCCGCCGCATCACGCCCTACCAGCCGCGGTGGCTCGAAGAACCGCTCATGCCCGACCGCATCGACGGGTATGCACGGCTGCGCGATCGGCTCGACATCCCCATCGCCGGCGGTGAGCACGAGTACACGCGGTGGGGCTTCCACCGATTCCTGGATGCCGGAGCGGTCGACGTTCTGCAGCCCGACATCTACTGGTGCGGAGGCCTGAGCGAGACGCTCAAGATCGCTGCGGCCGCGAGCGCGCACGACGTCATGGTCATCCCGCACGGGCATTCGGCCGCCGCCACATTGCACTTCTCGCTGGCGCAGTCGCCGTCATCCACGCCCATGCAGGAAGACCTGATCAAGTGGAACGCTGTGCACCAGCTGTTCCTGCGCAACCCCGTCACACCCGTGCGCGGGCTGCTGACGCCGAACGTCGAACCCGGCATCGGCATGGAACTCGACCTGTCTCGCGCGACGGCGCAGGCCTACGTCATGGAGTGACGCTCGCCGGCGGCCCCGTCAGTCGGCGTCGAGCTCGGTGGCGTAGGTGCGGAACTCGTTGCGTTCCTTGTGCATGTTCCAGAGCAGGTCGGCGAGCGCCGCCGGGTTCTTCTGCGGGTGGTTCTCGTCGATCGATCCCGGGATGATGAGCTGCGCGACATGGATGTCGTCACCCGCGAGTTCGTCGTGCAGCATCGTCGCGAAGGCACTCTGTCCCGCAAACGCGATGGAGGTGCCCGCGAGCCGCCCGACCGGTTTCACGGCGGTCCCACCGTTGACGAACAGGATGCTTCCGCCACCCAGGAAACGCATCCCCGGCACGACCTGGTGCACCGCGGCGACGGGCCCGAAGATCGAGAACTCGACGGGTCCGACGAGGTCGGCCGACGTCGTCTCGAGCACCGGGCGCATGAAGTCCTTCTGCGGCAGCGGGCTGTACTGCAGCACCTCGATGGGTCCGAGCTTCTCGGTGGCTGCTTCGAGGGCGGCCGCGATGCTGGCGGGCTCGCGCACGTTGGCGACGAAACCGGCGGCGCTGATGCCCTCTGCGGCCAGGTCGGATGCGAGGGCATCCACGTGTTCGCGGTTGCGCGAGATGAGGGCGACGGCGAAACCTTCGCGGGCGAAACGGCGGGCGACGGCGGCACCGAGGCCACGGCCGGCCCCGACGATAGCAAGAGTAGTCATGCCTTCATCCCAGCACCGATCGGCGCATCCCGCAGGGGGCTTGCGGCACCGCCCGACCACCGTCGGTGGCCTGCCCTAGCCTGCTGGTATGCAGCCTTATCGCCTGACGATCGACGACGACGCGCTCTCCGACCTGCGGACCCGGCTCGAGCGCACGGCGCTCCCGCAGCCGATCGGTGATGCGGCGGTGGAGAGCGGTTTGGGTCTCGAGCGCCTGGGCGGGTTGCTCGATCACTGGCGGGAAGGATTCGACTGGCGGCGGGTCGAGCGCGAGCTAATGGCGGTGCCGCAGTTCACGGCGACGGTCGACGGCCAGGTCATTCACTTCGCCCATGTGCGGGCGCCGGCCGAGGCTCGCGGGCACCGAGTGCCCGTCATCGTCTTTCACGGGTGGCCGTATTCGTTCATCGAGATGCTGCCGTTGGCACGCCTGCTGACCGCGGATGGAGACGCCGACGTGGTCTTCGATGTGGTCGTCGCCTCGCTGCCCGGTTATGGGCCGTCCCCCGCGCTCGTCGACCGCCCCTTCACCGGCCCCGTCGTCGCCGAGCTCATGCACTCGCTCATGGTCGACACGCTCGGCTACGACCGCTACGTCTGTTACGGCGAAGACGTCGGGTCGACGACGAGCGACTGGATGGCGGCGCTCCACCCCGAATCCGTGCTCGGCCTCTTCGCCACCCACGCGGCATTCCCGCCGGAATCGCGCGCGCAGAACCTCACGGCGGAGGAGGCCGGCTGGGTGGCCGACCACGATGCCGCCTGGAAGCGCTCGCTCGCCTACGCGGCCATGCAGTCGACGCGACCCGAGACGCTCGCCGTCGCGCTGAGCGATTCACCCGCGGGTCTGGCGGCGTGGATCGTCGAGAAGCTGCTCGCCTGGTCGGGCGAGGGCGAGTGGTGGAGCGACGACGAACTCCTGACCACGGTGTGCCTCTACTGGTTCACGCGCAGCATCGGCACGTCGTTCGCGCCCTACCGCGACCACCGGCTGCAAGCCGAGTTGCCCGAGATCACGGTGCCCGCCGGGGTGGCGGTGCAGCACGGGGAGCGCGGGCTGCCGCGCAGCTATGCGGCGCGCACCTATCGCGACATCCGCCGGTGGACCGACCTCGACCGCGGCGGTCACTTCACGGCCTGGCAGACGCCGCAGCTCGTGGCGGCCGAGCTCACGGCCTTCGTCAGTGGGCTGCGCCCGGACGAGCGCTGACACCCGACAGCTCGTCGGCTCATCGGCTCATCGGCTCGTCGGCTCGTCGGCTCGTCGGCTCGTCGGCTCGTCGGCTCGTCGGCTCGTCGGCCAGGATAGGGGCATGACGCCTGCCGCCCTCGACGCCCAATTGGACCGCATCTTCGCCGGCCGCAACCGCGACGACATGGGGCCCACGATCGCGGCGCTCCTGCCGATCTACGAAGCGCACCCGTCCGAGCCTCGCGTGCTCTACGAGGTCGGCGGCGCCTATGACACGGCGGGCGAGGAAGAGACCGCCGTCGGGTTCTATGAACGCGCGATGGCCGCAGGGCTGTCGGGAGACATCCGCCGCCGCTGTTATCTGCAATACGGCAGCACCCTGCGCAACCTCGGGCGGCTCGACGAGTCCCTCGACATCTTCGCGCGAGCCCGCGAGGAGTTCCCCGGCTCGGTCGCCCTCGGCGCCTTCGAGGCGCTCACACTGCACGCCGCCGGCCGCGCGAACACGGCCCTCGGCAGCCTGCTGACACTCCTCGCCGACCACGTGCACGCCGACGAGCTCGAACGCTACAAACCCGCCCTACGCGGCAACGCCGACTACCTCGCCTCCCTCGATGCCGACGGCGCCTAACTGCGACTGAGGCAACAGCGCGCGACAGTCGACATCGTGCTGGCGACACCACTACCGGCATGAAATCGCTCTGACGGCTCCTGTCTCGGCACCACTCTCAGAAGTTATTGACAGATGGTCAGACCATCAGTTACTTTGTTGCGAGACGTCATTGGTCTGACCATCTAGCCGAGACCGCGTCCCACTACGAAGGAGTAGCCCATGAACCTGTTCAGCTTGATGCAGAAGCGCACGGCCGAAGCCGGCCCCATTCGAGTCGGCGTCATCGGCGCCGGCAAGTTCTCGTCGATGTTCCTCACCCAGGCCGTCGGGAGCGACAACATCCACGTCGTCGGAGTCGCCGACATCGACCCGACCAAAGCGAAGGCGGCGCTCGCTCGCACGGGCTGGCCGCAAGAGCGTTACGCCGCGGCATCCATCGACGAAGCGCTGCGCACGGGTGGCACCGCCGTCATCGACAACTCCGACGCGCTGCTGAAATCAGACGCCATCGAGGTCATCCTCGAGATCACCGGAAACCCGCTCGTCGGCACCTATCACGCCGTCACGGCCATCGATCACGGCAAGCACGTGATCATGGTCAACGTCGAGGCCGACTGCATGGTCGGGCCCATCCTGCAGCGCCGCGCCCAGGCAGCCGGCGTCATCTATGCGATGGCCTACGGCGACCAGCCGGCGCTCATCTGCGAGCTCGTCGACTGGTGCCGCACCGTCGGTTTCGACGTGGTCGCGGCCGGCAAGGGAACGAAGTACCTGCCCGAGTACAACTACTCGACGCCCGACACCGTCTGGGACTACTACGGCTTCAGTGCCGAGCAGCTCGAGAGCGGCGACTACAACCCGAAGATGTTCAACTCGTTCCTCGACGGCACGAAGTCGGCGATCGAGATGGCGGCTGTCGCAAACGGAACCGGGCTCATCCCGCAAGACGAGGGCCTGCTCTTCCCGGCTGCGAGCAAGGATGACCTGCCCACCGTGTTCCGCGAGAACGCCCACCAGGGCGGAAGCCTGACGCGTCGCGGAACGGTCGAGATCGCATCGAGCATGTATCGCGACGGCACCGAGGTTCCCGACAACCTGCGCTGGGGCGTCTACGTCACGTTCGAGGCGACGACCGACTACGCGGTGCAGTGCTTCCAGGAATACGGCGTGCACACCGACGAAACCGGTCGCTACGGTTCGCTCTACCGGCCGTACCACATGATCGGACTCGAGCTGAATGTGTCGATCGCCGCGGCCGTGCTGCGCGGCGAGGCGACGGGCGCCCCGACCGGGTTCCGCGGCGACGTGGTCACCACCGCGAAGCGCGCGCTGAAGGCCGGCGAAACGCTCGACGGCGAGGGCGGCTACACGGTGTTCGGCAAGCTCGCGCCCGCCCACATCTCCCTGGGCCGGAATGCACTCCCCCTGGGCCTCGCCCACGGCGCGAAACTCATCCGCGATGTGCCGAAGGACCAGACGGTCTCGTGGGACGACGTGCAGCTCGACGAGTCGCAGTTCGCCGTGCAGATCCGTCGCCAACTCGAAAACGAGTTCCGCGCCGAGCACACCGCCGCGTTGGTCTAACCATTCACCGCGAGAACTACGATGGACATCATCACCGCGGGATCAGCCGCGCTGGGGGGACCTGAGGAGTTCGACAATGGCATCGACCGAGCAGTGGGAGCCGGTGCAGCGACTCCGCACCTACGAACAGGTGATGGCCCAGATCGAGCAGCGCATTCTCGATGGACGGCTCAAAGCGGGAGACCATCTCCCCAGCGAGCGGGACTTCGCCGCCCTGCTCGGGGTGTCCCGCCCGTCGCTGCGAGAGTCGCTGCGGGTTCTCGAGGCCCTCGGCGTGGTCGAGATCCGTCGCGGCGGCGGCCCGGATGGTGGCGCAGCACTCGTTCAGACGCCCGGCGACGGCCTCGTCAACCTGCTCAAGCTGCAGATCGCCCTCGCGCATTTCAGTTCGAACGACGTGGTCGAGACCCGGCTGACGCTCGAAGAGTGGAGCGTGCGCGAAGCGGCGGCCCGAGCGAACGACGACGACCATCGCGAGCTCGCCAAGATCCTCGACAGGATGGACGACCTCGGCATCGACTCGGCCGAATTCAACCGACTGGATGCCGCATTCCACGTGAGGATCGCCGAATCGACGGGTAATGCGCTCACCGCCCACTTCATGAGTTCGCTGCGCACCGCCATCCACCAACAGATGGTCGACCGATATGCCGAACTCGCCGACTGGCGGGCAACGGCAACCATCGTGCGGGCCGAGCACCGAGACATCCTCGCCGCGATCATCGAACGCGACGGGTTGCTGGCCTCCCAACGGGTGAACACCCACATCAACGATTTCTACAAGACGACGAAGGCACGCGGGACGACGCCCATCGAGTGACGGGCGGTCTCCCGCGACGGCCGGGGCGCCGCCCCGTCCGATTATCAACGGAGATAAGGACCACGCGATGACCACCACCAGCCCCGCCCCCGACCTCGCGCGCCGCGCAGAACACGGGTCACCCGACAAGTTGCGCACGGCCATCGGCAGCGCCGTCGGCACGACGATCGAGAACTACGACTTCCTCGCCTACGGCACCGCCGCCGCGCTCTACTTCAACACGGTGTTCTTCCACGCCGAAGACCCCGTCGTGGGCGTTCTGCTCGGCTTCGCCACCTTCGGCATCGGGTTCGCGATGCGTCCCCTCGGCGGCGTGATCGGCGGATATCTGGGCGACAAGATCGGCCGCAAACCCGTCCTCGTCGGCGCCCTGCTGCTCATGGGCATCTCGACGGTGCTCATCGGTGTGCTGCCGACCTACCAGCAGGTCGGCCTCCTGGCCCCCATCCTGCTCACGCTTATCCGCGTCATCCAGGGCATCGCCTTCGGAGCGGAGTGGGGCGGCGCCATTCTCATGACCTTCGAACACGCCCCCTGGAAGAAGCGTGGTCGCTACACCGCCATCCCCCAAGCCGGCGTGCCGCTCGGCCTGCTGCTCGCCAACCTCGTCTTCCTGTGGTCGAGCACGCTCGACAGCGAACTCGCGTGGCGTCTGCCGTTCCTGCTGTCGTCGGTGCTGATCGTCGCGGGCCTCATCATCCGCTACAAGGTCTCGGAATCGCCCGAGTTCACCGACACCAAGACCGCCGGCCTCGTCGTGAAGAACCCCATCAAAGAGGTCTTCAAGCGGGACTGGCGCACGATTCTGCGCGTCATCTCGCTGCGCCTCGCCGAGTCGGGTGGCTTCTACGTGATCGTCACCTACATGCTGTCCTACCTGACGACCGGTGATCAGCCGATCGCCGAACGGTCCACGGCGCTGTCCGGCCTCATCATCGCCGCGGCCATCGGGCTCGTGACCACGATCCTGTTCGGGCGCCTCACCGACCGCATCGGCCGACGGCCCGTCTACATCGCCGGCTCCGTGCTGCTGATGGCCTTCGCGTTCCCCATGTTCCTGCTCGTCAACACGGGGCTGCCCTACCTGATCGTCTTCGTCTACATCGTCGCGATGTCGATCATCCACGACTCGCTGGCCGGCACACAGGGCGCCTGGTTCTCCGAGCTGTTCTCCACCAACACGCGCTCGTCGGGCGCATCCATCGGCTACCAGTTCTCGGCGGCCATCTCGGGCTTCATCCCGCTCATCGCCACGGCCGTCGCCGTTCCTCTCGGCTGGCAGGGCGTCGCCTGGGTCTATCTCGGATGCGGCCTCCTCGGTTTCATCGGAGCGCTCCTCACCCGTGAAACCTGGGGCCCCGCCGAACGGGCAGCCGCCGACCGCGTGATCGCCGGCGAATAACCCCTGCCGACCCGGTGCAGGGCGCACGGGGACCCGCGCCCTGCACCGTTCCACCCCAGCGTTCCACCCCCACCCACCAATTCGCCCGACGGCTCAGATCGCCGGCCCGCATACGCGGTCAGCGACAGGCGAACGCCGCCCGCCGATTGCAAGGAAAGCGACCTCATGAAGACAATCGTTCTCGACGACGACCCGACCGGCACGCAGTCGGCGACCGGCGTCACCGTGCTCCTCGAGAGTGACGCCGCCCTCTTGACCGACGCGCTTCGGCACGCCGACAGCGTCTACGTGCAGACCAACAGCCGAGCGCTCGACGAAGCGGCCGCGGTGACCCTCGCCCGTCGGATTCGCGCAGACGGCGAAGCGGCCGGCGCTGCACTCGGCGAGCCGGTGAGATTCGTGCTCCGCGGGGACTCGACGTTGCGCGGCCACGTGTTCGCCGAATCGGAGGTCTTCCTCGATGAGGGCGCCGGCGGCGTGCTGCTGTTCGTGCCCGCGTTCCCCGACGGCGGGCGGACAACCCGCGGCGGCGTGCACTACGTGCGCGTCGACGGGCACGACGTTCCGGCGCACCACACCGAGTACGCCGAAGACCCCGTTTTTCCGTTCGCGAGCAGCGATCTTGCGCAGTACGTGGCCGAGAAATCGGGCCGGTTGGGCATCCCGGTCGCGCTCGACGTCGTCCGCGCGGGTGGGTTCGCAGACGTTCTGACGAGCGCCGCCCCCGGCACGGTCGTCGTGCCGGACGCTGTCGATGCCCATGACATCCGGATGATCGCGGCGGCCGTCGATACCGCCATCGATGCGGGCGCGAGCCTCGTCATCCGCTCGGCGGCACCCCTCGCCGCCGAACTCGCCGGGGTGGCCAGTGACGGCCTGTTGCCCAGCCCCCTCGTCGATACCCCCGTCGCCACATTGCTCGTCTGCGGTTCACACACCGCGGGAGCGGCCAAGCAATTGGCCCCGGTAGTAGCCACCTTCGGCGAGGCCGCCGTCGTCGACACCGAGGAAGCTCTTGCTTCTGCTGCGCTGGCCGGGCTCGATGCCGCCGAACGGGCGCGGCCGGGGCTCGCCGATCACGCCCTCGCCGTCGTGACGAGCGAACGCGTGCGGTCGGGTGGCCACAACACCCTCGAACACGGCGAACGGGTCATGACGGCGCTCACGACGGCGGTGCGCACACTGCTGCCCGAGGTGTCCGCCGTCGTGGCGAAGGGCGGCATCACCTCGGCCGAGGTCGCCCGCACCGGAATCGGCGCCTCCTCGGCCTACGTGCTCGGGCAGATCTTGCCCGGCGTGTCCGTGTGGCGACTGAACGCCCACGACGGCCGCGAGCTGCTCTACGTCGTCGTGCCCGGCAACGTCGGCGACCCCGACACGCTGGTCGACGTTCTGGCGGCGCTTCAAATAACGCCCTGAACCGTCGTCGCCGGTCGACTGCAAAGAAGCGGCTGTTCAGGAGCACGGGACGCGTGCTGGTCCTGGGGAATCACAGCTGAAGTGTAGCCCCCGACGATGCCCGCGCCACCGCGCATCTCGGGCCGCCGCGCCCCGCGAAGGCGGCGCGACTCCCGGAGTGGGGGTGCCGCGCGGGGTGGGCACGGCGCGGGCGGCCGGGGCGGGTTGTTACGGTGAGGGGAGTGTTGTCGAGGGGAAGAGGGACACTGTGCTCGTGACGTTGACGTCGACCGCGCCGGAGGCTTCGAACCTGAGCCACCTTTTGCGCAAGCATCCGGGCAAGGCGCAGGTGTTCGACCTGTCGGTCGGGCAGGCGCACGTGTTCTACCCGGAGGCGAACGACGAGTGCTGCACCGCGGCGATGATGCTCGAGGTCGACCCCGTCGGCCTGGTGCGCGACAAACGCTTCCGCGGCGGAGATGCATCGACCCTCGCGCAGTATGTGAACGACCGACCGTACGCCGCCTCATCAATGGTCGCCGTGGCCATCGGGCAGGTGTTCCGCACGGCGATGGGTGGCCGCAGCGACGCGTTCCCCGAGCTCGCCGCCGGCACGCTGCCCCTGACCGTGACCGTCGCCGCCGTCTCGGCCCGCGGTGGTGCCGACCTCGTCCGGCAGCTGTTCGAGCCAATCGGCTGGCAGGTCGATGCGCGACCGATCGCGCTCGACCCCGAGCATCCCGAGTGGGGCGACTCGCGCTACGTCGACCTCACGTTGACGGGCGACATCCGGTTGTCGGATGCCCTGAGGCACCTCTATGTGCTGCTGCCCGTGCTCGACGACGCCAAACACTATTGGGTGTCCGACGACGAGATCGGCAAATTGATGCGCGCCGGCGAGGGATGGCTGGCCGAGCACCCCGAGCGTGACCTCATCACGCGGCGCTACCTGGCGCATCAGCGCGGCATGGTCGGGGACGCCGAGGCGTTGCTCGACGGCGATGCGAGCGCCACGGACTTGTCAGCGAGCTCGGATGTCGCAGCGGCAGATGCTGCGGCCGGAGATGTTGCGGCCGACGGCCGCGCGCGAGCCGTTCAAGAACGTTCCCCCTCACTCGCCCGCCTGCGCGCCGCCGCCGTTCTGCAGGCGCTCTCGGATGTCCGCGCCCACAGCGTCGCCGACGTGGGCTGCGGCCCGGGCGCACTGCTCGTGCACCTCATGGCCGAACCCGCGTTCTCGCGCGTCATCGGCACCGACGTGTCGGCTCGCGCACTCGAGGAGGCGGCCCGCCGCCTGAACCTGCGCGAGGCCAGCGACCGGGTGCGCGACCGCATCCAGCTGCTGCAGTCGTCGGTGACCTACCAGGATTCCCGGCTCGCGGGGCTCGACGCGATCGTGCTCATGGAGGTCATCGAACACGTGGATGCCGCACGCCACGGTGCGCTCGAAGCATCCGTTTTCGGCGCCGCCGCCCCCGCCGCCGTCATCGTCACCACCCCGAACAGCGACTACAACGCGTTGTACCCGTCGCTGCCCGCGGGCGAGTTCCGGCACACCGACCACCGGTTCGAGTGGAGCCGGGCCGAGTTCGAGGCGTGGGCCGCGAGCGTGTGCGAACGGTTCGGCTACACGGTCGAATACCGCACGGTCGGCGACGTCGATGCGGCCCTCGGGTCGCCCACCCAGCTCGCACTCTTTCGAAAGGGCGGTCAGCGATGAGCCAGCACACCGAACCCGGTAGTCCCGAGTCGACCGTGGCCGAGCATGCCGCGAAGCCGCCGCTGGCGCTGCCCGACATGTCGCTCGTGCTGCTGGTCGGCCCCAGCGGCTCGGGCAAGTCGACGTTCGCCGCGAAGCACTTCGGTCGCTTCGAGACCCTCTCGAGTGACTTCTTCCGCGGGCTCGTCTCCAACGACGAGAACGACCAGTCGGCGACCGCGGCGGCCTTCGAGGCGCTCAAACACGTGGCCGGCCAGCGGCTGCGCAAGGGCCTGCTCACCGTGATCGATGCGACCAACGTGCAACCCGAATCGCGGCGGTCCCTCGTGGAGCTCGCCCGCGAACACGATGTGTTGCCCGTGGCGATCGTGCTCGACATCCCCGAAAGCGTGTGCGTCGAACGCAACGCCCAGCGCACCGACCGCACGTTCGGCGCCTCGGTGATCAAGCGGCAGCACGACCAGCTGCGACGGTCGCTGAAGCACCTCGGCAAGGAGGGGTTCCGCAAGGTGCACCTGCTGTCGAGCGAGGAGGAGGTGGCCGAGGCGCGGTTCGTGCGCGAGCCCCTGCTCAATGACCGGCGCGAGGAGCGCGGGCCGTTCGACGCGATCGGCGATATTCACGGCTGCCGCTCCGAACTCGAAACCTTGCTCGGAAAACTCGGCTACGAGCTCGTGCGCGACGCCGAAGGCCGCCCCGTCGACGCCGTGCACCCCGAGGGCCGACGCGTGATCTTCCTCGGCGACCTCGTCGACCGCGGACCCGACGCCCCCGGCGTGCTGCGGCTCGCGATGGGCATGGTGCGCGCGGGACACGCCCTCGCCGTGCCCGGCAACCACGAGGCCAAACTGGTGCGCGCGCTGCAGGGCAAGAAGGTGCAGACCAGCCACGGCCTCGCCGAGACGCTCTCACAATTGGCCGGCGAGACCGACGAATTCCGCGCCGCGGTCGAGCGCTTCTGCCGCGAGCTGGTGTCCCACCTCGTGCTCGACGACGGCGCCCTCGTCGTGGCCCACGCCGGGCTGATCGAGAAGTATCAGGGTCGGGCCTCCGGGCGCGTGCGCTCCTTCGCGCTCTACGGCGACACCACGGGCGAGACCGACGAATACGGCCTGCCCGTGCGCCTGCCGTGGGCCAACGAGTACCGCGGCGACGCCACCGTGCTCTACGGCCACGTGCCCACGCTCGAGGCCGAATGGGTGAACAACACCATGTGCCTCGACACGGGCTGCGTGTTCGGCGGCAAGCTCAGCGCGCTGCGGTGGCCCGAACGCGAGGTCGTCGACGTGCCCGCCGAGCAGGTTTGGTATGAACCGGCCGCTCCGCTCGGACGTGCCGCGCAGGCATCCGTCGACGAACGCGACCCGGGCCTGCTGCGCATCGACGATGTGCTCGGCAAACAGATCGTCGAGACGCGCGTGTTCGGCAAGGTCGGCATTCGCGAGGATGCCGCGGCCGGCGCCCTCGAGGTTATGAGCCGTTTCGCGACCGACCCGCGCCACCTCGTCTACCTACCCCCGACCATGAGCCCGCCGGCCACATCGAAGCGCGACGACCTGCTCGAACACCCCGCCGAAGCGTTCGAGGCCTACCGCCGCGAGGGGCTCGGCCAGGTGATCTGCGAGGAGAAGCACATGGGTTCGCGCGCCGTCGTGCTGCTGACGCGCGACCCCGGCCGGTTCGACGCGCCCGACGGATGGCGGGGCGTGGTGCACACGCGCACCGGGCGGCCCTTCTTCGACGACGCCCTGACCGACGCGTTCCTCACGCGGCTCGACGCGGCCGTCTCGGCGGCCGGACTCTGGGACGAGCTCGACGCCTCGTGGCTGCTGTTCGACGCCGAGTTGCTGCCCTGGTCGCTCAAGGCGGGCCCCATCATCCGCGAGCAGTACGCGTCGGTGGGGGCGGCCGCGACCGCCTCGCTGCCCGCCGCGGTGTCGGTGCTCGAGCGCGCCGCCTCGGCCGGCATCGATGTCGGCGACCTACTCGACCGCACCCGCCGACGATCCGAGGATGCTTCGGCCTACGTCGACGCCTACCGTCGTTATGCCGCACCGTCGCAGGGTCTCGAGGGCGTGCAGTTGGCGCCGTTCCAGCTGCTCGCATCCGAGGGGGCCAGCCACCTGGGCCGCGAGCACGCGTGGCACCTCGACATCGCGCGGCGACTGGTCGACGCCGACCCCGACTTCATCCGCGCCACCCGCTCGGTGTCGGTCGACCTCACCGACCCCGCGTCGGAGGATGCGGCGATACTCTGGTGGGAGGAGCTGACGGGCGCGGGCGGCGAGGGCATGGTCGTGAAACCCGTCGCCGGCCTGACCCGCGGCACGAAGTCGCTCGCACAGCCGGGCATCAAGGTGCGCGGCCGAGAATACCTGCGCATCATTTACGGCCCCGACTACACCGAAACGCGCAACCTGTCCCGGCTGCGCGACCGCGACATCGGCCACAAACGCTCCATGGCGCTGCGCGAATACGCGCTGGGCGTCGAGGCCATCGAGCGCTTCGTCGCCGGCGAACCCACCTGGCGCGTGCACCAGGCCGTCTTCGGCGTGCTCGCCATGGAGTCGGAGCCTATCGACCCGCGCCTATAGGCGGTCGAAGCGAGGGTGGATCGCTCAAGGCAACGATCAGCGTTCCGCCCGAGCGAGTCATGCGACGTGGGTTGATCGAGCGGGCGCTCGAGTCTAAGCAGAGGGCGGCATGCGCTCGGGCAGCTCGATGCCGGTCTCGGCGGCGAGCGCGTCGATCAGCCGCGCCTGAAACGCCAGGTCCTCGACGGATGCATGAGGCTTCTGCTGCGCGCCATGGTGCCAGTAGCCGCCGCTGATGCGGGCCTGTGGGTCGGTGGCCAGCCGCGCCTGCGTCTCATAGCCGAGGTCGAAGTCATCCGGGGCGCCCTCGCCGCCCATCTTGGTG
This sequence comes from Okibacterium fritillariae, assembly GCF_052783725.1. Lineage (NCBI taxonomy): Bacteria > Bacillati > Actinomycetota > Actinomycetes > Micrococcales > Microbacteriaceae > Okibacterium > Okibacterium fritillariae. The sequence goes on along the minus strand of NZ_CP199917.1, from coordinate 252,490 downwards.
GCGACCCAGCCGGGGTCGACCGAGTTGCCCTGGATGTCGGGCCACCGTCGTGCGACCGCCGCGGCGAGAGTCGATACGAAGAGTTTGCTGTCGGAGTAGCTCGCCGTCGCCTCGCCACCTGACCAGTCGAGCCCGTCGAGGGTGGGCTGGCCGCTCCGGTGCATGCCGCTGCTCAGATAGACGTGCCGAGTCGGCGTGCGCAGCAGCGCGGTGAAGAGGTACGGCGCGACCACGTTGACCGGCAAGACGGCGGCACCGGAGAGGATTCCGGCGTTGTGGATGACGGCATCGATCGGCCCACCGGCGTTGAGCCGCGCCGCACCGTCGATGACCTGCTCGCGATCAGAGAGGTCGGCGACGAAGAGCTCCGCGCCGCGCTCGATCAACGGTGCGACGGCCCCGGCTCGCTGCTCATTCCGAGCGTGCACGATAACCGTGTGCCCGCCCGCGAGAAGAGACTCCGCTGCCCCGCGGCCTAGCCCATCGGTCGACCCCGTGATGAGAATGTGTGACATTCCCTCATCCTCGCTGATCGGGGCGGCCAGGGTAAGACTCTGGGGGCGCCGACTCACCGCTTCCCTGCGAGAAAGGCGGGGACGACTGCGGCCAGGACTGCGGATATCCCGGCTGCGAAGCGTTCGCCTGGGGCGGCCAGGGTTGCGAGTACTGCTGCGGCTGCGGGTAGTGCGCCTGCGGCGACTGTGGGTGCTTCTCGTAGGAGGAGCGGGGCAGCGGGGCGCGCGTGACGAGGCCGTAGCGGCGGCCCCACCAGACGCTGAAGAGACCCGCGGCGAGCACGATGGCCATGGGAATCAGCATCCAGGCGTCGGCGACGCCCGCTTCGCGTTCGAAGACCTGGTCGGTCTGGTCGAGCAGGGCGGTGGGGATGAAGAGCAGCACGTTGTTGGTGGCGTGGATGAGCACGGGGGCCTCGAGCCCGCCGGTGCCGCGCGCCGCCAGTGCCATCGAGACGCCGAAGATGAAGTAGTAGGCCAGCAGCCACGGGTCGGACGCCGCGTGCGCCAGCATGAACACGAACGACGAGATGAACGTGGCCGACACGAACGCGGCCGTGGGATGTCCGAACCACGAGCCCACCGACCGCTGAATGAGGCCGCGCGCACCGTATTCTTCGCCGGCCGACTGCAGCGGCGTGGTGAGCAACACGATGACGAGCATCGAGATGGTGCTGGCGGTGAACTGCAACTCGTCGGGCGGCGTTCCGATGAACGAGATGGCCACGTAGATGAGCCAGACGGGCACGATGACGAGCGCGAGCCGCCCCATCCAGCGCCACCGGAAGCGACCCGTCACCGACGACAGGTTGCCCGGCCGCACGCCGAACAGCAGCCACTGCAGCAGCATCGAGACGGGCCACATGGCGCCGAGCGCCAGGTTGTTGGCGAGCATGACGGCGGGCGTGAGGCGCAGCGGGTTCTCGGCCCATTCGTCGAACGTGTATTGGCCGGTGGCGACGTCGAAGAAGACGCCGGCGAGGCTCAGGATGGTCGAGAGCACGAAGAAGAGGACGACGAGGGCGACGATCGCGAGGGTTCCGCGCCACCATTGGGGCTTCACGCGTAAGCCCTGGTCGTGCGTGACGACGGGACGCGGTGCCGTTTCTACCCATCCGTTATTCGGCGTGTGGTTCGTCATACATCCAGCCTAGGGACGGCTGGATTGCCGGGCCTCCCCCTCGCGTCGGACATCGACGGACCGTGACGCTCGTTCCTCCGACGAGGGAGGGACGGGGCGCGAGGGGGAAGGCGCGGCGGGGTCAGCTAGACGGCCGACGGAACGATGAGCCCGTTCGTCGCGGTGCGGGCGCGGGTGAGGCGCGCCTCGACATCCGCCCAGTTGACGATGTTCCAGAACGCCTTCACGTAGTCGGCGCGCACGTTCTGGTAGTCGAGGTAGTAGGCGTGCTCCCAGACGTCGAGCTGCAGCAGCGGCGTGATGCCGACGGGCACGTTGCCCTGCTGGTCGAAGAGCTGGAAGATGACGGGACGCGCGCCGATGCTGTCCCAGCCGAGCACCGACCAGCCGGAGCCCTGCACGCCGAGCGCCGTGGCCGTGAAGTGGGCCTGGAACTTCTCGAACGAGCCGAAGTTGGCGCCGATGGTCTCGGCGAGGTCACCCGTGGGCTCTCCGCCGCCCTCGGGCGACAGGTTCTGCCAGAACACGCTGTGGTTGATGTGACCACCGAGGTTGAAGGCGAGGTCCTTTTCGAGCTTGTTGACGGCCGCGAGGTTGCCCGAGTCGCGGGCCTCGGCCAGCTGCTCGAGGGCCGTGTTGGCGCCCGTGACGTAGGTCTGGTGGTGCTTCGAGTGGTGCAACTCCATGATCTGCGCGGAGATGTGCGGGGCGAGGGCCGAGTAGTCGTAGGGCAGGTCGGGCAGGGTGTAGCTGGGCATCCGATGTTCTCTTTCTGTTGTGGGATGGAGGGAGGCTGATCAGTCGTGACTGAGGCGCAGGAACCGGCGGTCGTGGTAGACGAGCGGTTCGGATGGGGGGCCCGTGATGACGTCGAGCACTTCGGCGACGACGAGCAGCGAGCTGCCGACGGGGACGACCTGGATGGTGCGGCAGCGCAGTGCCTGGCGGGCGTCGGCGAGGAGCGGCTCGCCCGTCGGCAGGGTGGTGAAACCCTGTTCGGGCGTGAAGCGGGGGGCGCCCGAGCGGGCGAAGGCCTCGGCCACGTCGATGTGCTGCGTGCCGAGCAGGTGCACGACGTAGGTGTCGGCCGAGAGGAGCGCGCCGGCCGAACCGGTGGCCCGCGTGACCGAGAACGAGAGCGCGGGCGGGTCGACGGCCACAGAGGCGACGCTCGACGCCGTCAGGCCGACGGGACCCTCTGGCGTGATGGCGGTGATGACGGCCACGCCCGCCGGATGCTCGCGGAAGGCGTTCTTGAAGGATTGGGCCGTGGCCGCCTGGGAGGCCAACGATTCGGTTTCGTGCATGTCCTCACTCTAAAACCTCAAGTATGGTTGAGGTCAAGGGCTGGCGAAAGGTGAGGCGATGTCACAGGCATCCGAAGAATTGCTCACGGTCGCCGAGATGTGTCGGCGCACCGGGGTGGCCGCCTCCGCCCTGCGCTTCTACGAGGATCTCGGGCTCATCACGTCGCGTCGCACCGTCGGCAATCAGCGGCGATACCCGCGGCACATGATTCGGCGAGTGTCGCTCATCTCGGTGGCTAAACGGCTCGGCATCCCCCTCAGCGACGTGCAGTCGGCGTTCGAGGCGTTGCCGCACGACGAGACTCCGAGCCAAGAGGATTGGCAGCGCGCATCCCTGCGGTGGAAGAAGCAGCTCGAAGAGCGGCGGCTGGGCATCGAGCGGCTCGAGCGTGAACTGACCGGATGCATCGGCTGCGGGTGCCTGTCGATGAAGGCGTGTGGGCTGCTCAACCCCGATGACGCGCTCGGACAGTTGGGTGCGGGGGCGCACCGACTGGGCGAATAGCCACTCAGTCGTCGAGGTGCGCGCGTTCGCCCTCCTGCGTGAAGATCGACAGGATCTCGACGGGGCCGTTGTGGGCGCCGACGGCGTGCGGCGTCATGCACGAGAACTCGGCCGCCGACCCCGCCTCGACCAGGATGTCGCGCTCCCCCAAACGCAGGTGCAACGTGCCCGACAACACCATGAACCAGTCGCGGCCCGGGTGCACGCCACCCTGCGACGCGAACTCCTCTGAATCGCGCGGCGCCAGCTTCTCTTCGATGAGCATCTTGGCGACCGTCATGTTGTGCGGGGCGCGCTCCTTGGCGAGCGTCCACACGGTGCGGCCGCGCATTTCGTTGCGCTGGGGGCGGATGACGACATCCTCGTCTTCGGTTTCGACGAGCAGGTCGAGCGTGGTCTCGAGGGCGCGAGCGATGGGCACGAGCTGGTCGAGCGCGATGCGGCGGTGACCCGTCTCGATGCGACTCAGCGTGGAGGGGCTCAGGAAGCAGCGCGCCGCGAGCGTGTCGAGCGACCAACCGCGCGCCACCCGCAGGGCCCGGATGCGTTGGCGGATGACGGCGTCGAGGTCGGGCTCTTCTTGCTTCATGCGCAAGAGTCTATGCCGTCGGCGCATGTGGCGTCTACGGTTGAGGGATGACGCAGCCACACGCTCACAGCCCGCAACACTACGGCCACGGCCACGATCACGCGGGGATCGCGCCGCTCCTCGACTTGGACGCCGAGGTTCTGCACGAGGCCCTGTTCGCGATCACGAACACCCTGCGCGCGGCCCGCGACGGGCAGCGTACGCGCCGCGTTCTGGACCTCGGCGCCGGCACCGGAACGGGCACGATGGCTCTCGCCGAGCGTTTTCCGCGCGCTGATATCTACGCTCTCGACCGCTCCGAGCAGATGCTCGACCTGGTGCGCAGCAAGGCGTTCTTCCGCGGCATCCCCGAGCGCGTTCACACCGTGCGGGCCGATCTCGACGACGTGTGGCCCGCGTTCGAACCGTTCGACGTGGCGTGGGCGTCATTGTCACTGCACGAGGTGGCCGACCCCGACCGCGTGTTCGAGAACATTCTCACGGCCCTGACTCCCGGCGGCATGCTCGCGGTCGTCGAGATGGACACGCGACCCTTCGTGCTGCCCGACGACCTCGACCTCGGCACCCCCGGCCTCGAGGCGCGCATCCACGCCGCCGTCGCGCCGGCCCGCGCCCCCATGAACCTGCACCCCGATTGGACCGACGCCCTCGTGCGCGCCGGATTCACGGATGTCGCGCGCCACCGCTTCGACATCGCCACGTCCCCTCAGGCCCTCGCCCGCTTCGCTTCCGGCCCAACGCCCGGCGAGCGCGCCTCGGTTCTCGCCCGCTATGCGCACACGTCGCTGCTGCGACTGCGCGACGCCGCGCGGCCGGGCCTGAACCAGGAAGACCGAGACACGCTCGACATCCTGCTCGCCGCAGACGGCCCCCACAGCCTGCTCAACCGAGGCGACCTCACCGTCAATGGCACGCGCAGCCTCTGGCTAGCCCGCCGACCGTAGGCAACGGGAGCCCCGGCGGCCGCTCGATAGCGCGGCCAACGGTTGACGATGAACGGTTCGCGATGAGCGGCCAGGCACGTGGGGCGACCGGTTGCCCGGCAATCTGGGCTAGTGCCCGATGTAGCGGTCGGGCCGGTGGTTGATCGCGAGGACGAGGTTGAGCAACACCGCGCCCAGCGCGGAGAGCAGCACGGTCAGCGGCGAGACGACGGCGAAGGCCGATGCCACGATGATGACGTCGAAGATCATTTGCACGTAGCCGGCCTTGAAGCCCGTCTTGTCCTGCACGAGCAGAGCCACGATGTTGATGCCGCCCAGGCTGGCGCGGTGGCGGAAGATGATGAGCAGGCCGATGCCGACGAGCAGGTTGCCGGTGAGCGTGCCATAGACGGGGCCGATGCTCGAGACATCCAACTGGGTGGGATGCAGGTAGGCCAGCAACGAGACGATGACCACGGCGATGATGGTGCGCACCGTGAAGACGACGCCCTTCTTCCAGAACGCGAGGGCGATGAACGGCGCGTTCACGAGCACGAACCAGATGCTGAACGAGACAGGCGTCGAATAGCTGAGGAGGAGGGCGAGTCCGGCGGTTCCACCGGTCACGGCGCCGGACGCCTTTAAGAGGAAGAGGCCGAAGGAGACGACGAAGGCCCCCGTGAAGAGCCCGAAGGCGTCTTCGAGGCGGCTGTGTTTGACCTGGCGCTCGCGGGGTGGGCGAGAGGTGCGCGGGGTTCGGGGCTGGCGGGGGGCCAGCGGCTGGCGAGGATCACTCGCGTTGCTGTCGGGTTGCACCCTGCAACGTTATAGCCAGCGGGGGTCGGTGCGGCACGCGGGGCGATCGGCGCACCGCGGTTTCCACGCACCTGGACAGGCCCACCCGCGTAACAGCCGCGCACGGATGTCGGCCGTGACCCGTAGCCTTCAAGCATGGACGGTTGCGTCATCCCACTCTCGACGGGCCTCGCGTGCGGCGAACCGGTCGCCTCGGGCGCGCCGATCGACCTGTGCCACGACCACCTCCTCGCCGCGCACGACTGGGTGGCCGGCGACGCGGGCGTGACCGACCTGCTGCCCTCACCGTGCCTCGCGTGCGGTTCGCGCCTCGGCGTCCGCTACCCCTCTGGGTGGATGTGCGCGATCTGCGAGTGGCGGGTCGGCGCCGTCGTCGACCAGGCCGATGTCATCGCCGTGCGCGTCGACGTCGTCTACTACTTGCGCTTTCGCGACCAGATCAAGATCGGCACCTCGGCGACGCCACGGCATCGGCTCGCGGCCATCCGCCACGACGAGCTGCTCGCGTTCGAGCGTGGCAACCGGTCGCTCGAGCAGCGGCGCCACGCGCAGTTCGCGGCCCACCGCCTGGGCCGCTCGGAATGGTTCGCGGCCCACGACGAGCTCTTGGCCCACATCGACACTCTGCGCCGGGGCGTCGACGACCCGTGGCAGCTCTACGCGCTCTGGCGCAGCGAACAGCTCGCCCTGCGCGGCTGACCGGCGGCCGCGAAAGAAGTGCGGAACTCAGACAGCCACCGCTCGAGAGTCTCTCTACTTCGGAACGGTATCGGTTCTTCTCCGCACGTACGACAGCTGGTGTGATCGTTTCGCACCTGCGCGCCCGCCGGCCAAGCACTCAACGCGACTACTTTACGTTCGGCAGCCAGGCTCAGGCCGCTCCTCACCCGGACAACCTGTCACGTTTCGCCGAGGGGGCGGTCCTGCAGGTATCTGGCGGGCGCCGTGATCGCCCGGCTCCGTAATGATCCCGGCGAGGTCGCGCATCTGGCTGGTTAGTCGTCGAGTTCTCGAACAAAAGTCGCGACATCCGAAACGTCCCAGGCTTCGATCTCGGCGCGCACCGCGTCGAGCCCATTCAGTTCCCGCTTCACGAGCCACAGATTGACCTCGCCCGTTCGACGGTCTTTTGCGCTCAGGGGCAGACGTTGCCAGAGTTCATACAACGCTTGAGCAAAGGCCCAGCGACTTTCCTGCAGCGCTGCGAAAGACGTGTCTTCGAGAGAAGAGGCCTTATACGTGTGTGTCTCGGACGTGGGCGACTACGAGTCATCCACAGGTGCACGAGCCGCAGATGACGGCGAATCTATTGCTGCCGATGAAAGCAAGTTCCGCAAAATAACTTCGGGCGAGTGGATTTTGGAAACTCCACCCGCCCGAAGTTACTTACGTATCCCTATGCGGCGCCGCGACGGGTGCGACGAATTACGACTAGACCGGCTCCTACGAAAAGCAGGATGATCGCGCCGATGCCTAGAGGCAGCACGTTGGCGCCGGTAGAAGCGAGCCCCGGACCAGGTGTCGACACCTTGACTGTCGACACCTTGACTGTCGACGGTGACGACTCGATCGGCGGACCGGTGGGCGGGACACCCGTAGCGGTCGCGGTGTTACTGATCGATCCGGCGGTCAGATCGGCCTGCGTCACCTTGTAGGTGGCGGTGCAGGTGATTTGCTGACCAGGCGCGAGGGAAGCAGCTTCCGCCGGGCAGATGATCGCTGAAAGCGATCCTGCTCCAGTGAACTTACCTTCATCAACCGCTACGTTGCTCAGCGTCACGTTACCGGTGTTGGTCACCTGGAACGAGTAGGTGATGAGCTGACCAACCGCGGTCGCCTTCTCAACGTTCGCAGTCTTGACGACCGCGATGCCCGGCGCAGGCGGCGACGGGACCGTGACTTCGGACGGCGGCGAGGTGGGCGGGGTGCCCCCGTTCGGTGGCGTACCGGTAACAGTGGCATTGTTCGTGATCGTGCCCGCATCGACGTCTGCCTGCACCACCGTGTAGGTGGCGGTGCAAGTGATCTGCTCGCCGGGTGCCAGGGCGGCCGGTTCTGCAGGACAGGTGACCTCGGAGAGCTCACCCGCACCTGAGAACTCACCCTCATTCACAGTGATGTCGGTGAGTGAGACGTTGCCGGTGTTAGTGACGAGGAAGGAATAAGTGACGACTTGACCGACGACGTAGTCTTCCTGGGCTGCAATGTCGGCCGTCTTTACGACGGTGATCGCCGGTGCGGAAACTGAGGGAACCTCGACCGTCGATGGCGGCGACTCAATGGGGGGACCGGTGGGCGGAACGCCCGTGGCCGTCGCCGTGTTCGCCGTGTTCCCGCGATCAACATCCGCCTGCGTCAGTGTGTAGGTCGCCGTGAACGTCGTCGACGCTCCAGGAGCGAGCGTCGCAACCGATGCTGGCGTAACTGCGCCCAGTTCGCCCGAACCGTTGAAGTCACCTTCGTTCACGACCACATCTGTCAACGTCACGTTGCCCGTGTTCGTGACCAGGAACGAATACGTCAACTCCTCACCCACCTCATACGAGGTCTGATCAGCCGGAGCAACCGTCTTCGCAATCGTCAAAGCCGGTGCGGGGACTGAGGGAACCTCGACCGTCGATGGCGGCGACTCAATGGGGGGACCGGTGGGCGGAACGCCCGTGGCCGTCGCCGTGTTCGCCGTGTTCCCGCGATCAACATCCGCCTGCGTCAGTGTGTAGGTCGCCGTGAACGTCGTCGACGCTCCAGGAGCGAGCGTCGCAACCGATGCTGGCGTAACTGCGCCCAGTTCGCCCGAACCGTTGAAGTCACCTTCGTTCACGACCACATCTGTCAACGTCACGTTGCCCGTGTTCGTGACCAGGAACGAATACGTCAACTCCTCACCCACCTCATACGAGGTCTGATCAGCCGGAGCAACCGTCTTCGCAATCGTCAAAGCCGGTGCGGGGACTGAGGGAACCTCGACCGTCGATGGCGGCGACTCAATGGGGGGACCGGTGGGCGGAACGCCCGTGGCCGTCGCCGTGTTCGCCGTGTTCCCGCGATCAACATCCGCCTGCGTCAGTGTGTAGGTCGCCGTGAACGTCGTCGACGCTCCAGGAGCGAGCGTCGCAACCGATGCTGGCGTAACTGCGCCCAGTTCGCCCGAACCGTTGAAGTCACCTTCGTTCACGACCACATCTGTCAACGTCACGTTGCCCGTGTTCGTGACCAGGAACGAATACGTCAACTCCTCACCCACCTCATACGAGGTCTGATCAGCCGGAGCAACCGTCTTCGCAATCGTCAAAGCCGGTGCGGGGACTGAGGGAACCTCGACCGTCGATGGCGGCGACTCAATGGGGGGACCGGTGGGCGGAACGCCCGTGGCCGTCGCCGTGTTCGCCGTGTTCCCGCGATCAACATCCGCCTGCGTCAGTGTGTAGGTCGCCGTGAACGTCGTCGACGCTCCAGGAGCGAGCGTCGCAACCGATGCTGGCGTAACTGCGCCCAGTTCGCCCGAACCGTTGAAGTCACCTTCGTTCACGACCACATCTGTCAACGTCACGTTGCCCGTGTTCGTGACCAGGAACGAATACGTCAACTCCTCACCCACCTCATACGAGGTCTGATCAGCCGGAGCAACCGTCTTCGCAATCGTCAAAGCCGGATCTGAGATGGGGTTCGTGGTGCAGGCAAGGTTGTCGGGGTCGCACGACGTTGGTGGAGTTGTACCGGTAGGGATGACATAGTTCGACAGCTGTCGGTCACCAGTTGCTGGGTCGTTGATCGTCACCGCATAGGTGATGGTTGTCTGACCGCCGACCGGAATAATCCCACTTATCCTAAAGCCGTTATTCGCGACGGGGTCGATAGTCAGCGCGGTACCAGACGAAACTGCGGGTGCGCTTGTGACCGTCGCGTCGTCGAGAACCGACGAGAGGTCATCAGTGAGGTCGACCTGCGCAGGAGCGGTCCCGTTCGCGTTCGCCAGCGTGATCGAGTAAGTCACCGTCTGTCCGAGAGCCACCAAGGTACCCGACGTTGGATCGGATGATTTTGCGATGGTCAGCTCGGAGCATAAGCCGCTGTCCTGCTGAGACGTGGCACCAAAGAGAGTAAGCCCTGTCGTTGCGATGGCCGTAGTGGCCACTGGTGCTGTCGAGGCAGCCGTGGGGATCGACGTGATCTCGTAGATAGTGCCAGTGGAACCCGCAAGGAAGACCTTGCCACCGCTTTGTGCCGCGCCGAACGATTCGGGGACAGTACCGACCTGGGTCACCGCGAAGCTTGGCGAGATGCGGAACAGTGCATTGCCGTTCGATCCCGCACCAACCGCGAGGATGTCGCCGTCCGCAAGGGAGAGGAAGTCGCCGGCAGATCCGAAGCCCGTTGGGAAAGCGGCTTCGTAAAGCGTTGCGACGCCGGACGCGGGGTTGATGCGGAAGATTTGCTGGGCGGTCGCTCCACCGCCTGGCGAGGCACCGACCAGGAGCGAACCATCAGCCAACGAACTCAGAGCATTGACGAAGTAGTTGCTTGCCGGGAGGCCCGTTATGGCGATTTGTGCAGTCTCCGCCCCGGTGTTGGGGTCGATTGTGTACAAAAACGGCACGCCGGGGAGGATGCCGTAGAGGGTCAAGCCATTGCTGGAGAAAGCGATGTCCGTATACGAATGCGGAACCGGCACGCTGCTTTCGAGCGCACCTGCGTCTGAATACTGGTTCAGGACAGGTGTAGCACTTCCTGTGTTTACGTAGATGTTCCCGGGTGCGCAGATCGGCGCCGCAAGGGCAGTCTGAGTTGGGATGAACACGTTCAGGACGGTGATCATGCCCATTAGGAGGGCGAATAGCACGGCAGCCGCGGTGCTTTTCTTGACCGTTCCGGTATTGCCTCCGGCGGTCGGTGGTCTTGTTGCGTGCATGGGGTCCTTTCGGAGCAGGTTCCTAGGTGCTAGTTCAGAGCTATGCCACGCATTCAGACGTGGCATACGTCGTTGCAGCGCCTTGGTTCGATCAATCAGCAACTGACAAAGCCCTCGAACTAACAGACGGAATTGATCCAGATTTATGACGCCTAGTTGGCGAATTTTCGCCAAAAAAGTTGAGCGTTGTTCTTTGGTGGATCTGATCCTGATTCGGCGAACCAGTCTCACCGGCTCGATCTGTAAGCAGAAAGGGAGAGATTCAAGCTAAACCAGGAGGGAGTTCGCTGCGAATCACAGCCATAGCCACAATGATGCGGCCCGCCCGATACTGGTCTGGGGAGCCACATTGGACACCCTCACAGCAGCGCAGCTGGCAAGGCAGCGCGTCCACCTCGTCAAACGCCTGCGACCGCACTGTGGACGTCTCGATCCGGAGGATGTCCTGTCCGAGCCCATACTCCGGCTAGCGGAGAGATTTCGTGCCGGGGGAACCTTGCCCCGAAATCTTGGCGCCCACGTTCTCCGATCAGCAAAAAATAATGCGATCGATTTCTACCGATCACGATTGTCGCGAGAGGACCCCATTGATCCGCACGGACACGGGCTCTCAGATCTACTTATCGATGAAGACGACGATCGACGACGCTAAATCGAGATAGCCGACGATGTTCAACTTCTCGATCAGGCGGTGGCAAGCCGGCCGTCACGCCAAGAGGGCCTCTTGTTCGAACATCCATGCGCAGGGCCGCCCTAAGGAGCTCACCCGGGAGTTCTGCCTCTCGGCAACACTGATCGCAACCCGAGCAGTCAGCACGTTTAGCGCTCAGAATTTCAGAGTTTCAAATGATGCGGCTCTCGCCCGTATCGGGGGATGGAGCAAGAGCCGCATCCTGGAAGGTTGTCTAAGCCATCCATATATAACGACGCGAAATCTCGAAAAACATGACGCATATCTCCTAACAAATATTGCGCAGCCGTCCTCGACTGTGTATCCACCACTACCGGCCGAGATATATGCACTCGATCGTCAGTCCAATAAAAGAGCCGCCGGTAGCAGCCATCATCAGCTGCACCTATATGTCGACGTATCCGACCTTCTTTGGATGGAAGCCACCCCCTCCCCTGGCCGCCAGACATAAGACGAGGCAGTTTTCTAAACGGCCGCGGCCTCTAGCAACGAAAATCCTCGACACGTCTATTACCGTGAGCGCCCACAGTTGCGACCCGACCGGGCGTCAAGCGACACCTCCCACTAAAGCCTTCGGAGCGTGACTTGTCGCGGAAATTGATGCGAGTCGGTTCTTACCAGCCATGCTCTTCCTCTTTGGCGAAGAAGGAGTCCAGCGCCAAGGGTCTATTTGTTCACGGCCTCGCCCACGCGTCACGTAACGCGTCAGAATCCCTCCTATCTGATATCGAGTACAACTTCAGAAAAGGAAAAAAGAGGCGTCGACGAACCAGGTTGAAAAGTTTCACCACTCTGACGACGTTGTTCCTGGCTCAAGTATGTGCAGCCAACGCCTGCCGATCTTTTGGGCTCGGCATCAAGCAGAGAGAAGGGTCATATGCGGAGGTCTGCACGCATCACGTTGAAAGCTAGCCAGGAGGAAGCGCGGAGCGACTCAGGTGTTGCGAGGATCGCCTGGTTAGTGCTCCTACCGTCATGGATCGCTGTGGGCCTGACCCTTTCCCTATACGGCATAGCGGCGCACATACACGGCTAGGAGCTCTCCGCATCGGCGCATTCTGGCAACCACGGCGCGTGAGCCAACGTGCCTATTTCATGTCGAAAACGTCTATCGAACCTGTGATCTCAGTGAGATCAGATCTTTGTCCGAGCAAAAGTTACGGGGCATCATTGCGCGGTGAAACTCTGGATGCGCGTGGGTCCGAAACGACCAAAAGAGGGATCAACGTATCGCAGCCCAAGGGCCATTTCTCCGACCGGTGCAGAGAACGATTGCACGAACTCTCCGTCATCATCCAAGAGCATGATTTGGTCCCGAAAGGAACCGTTTGCGATGCGCTGCATTGTCGCGTTCGGTTCACCAACAATTTCCATCACATAGCTGCTGCTGTCGACAAGGTCACCTTCTTTCGGAGAAATGAGAGTGGGTGGTTCAGTGATCTCAACCGTCGATGAGCCGCTGAGCTGAGACATTCGTGCACCATTTATCTGTCGGACGGCGAAAGTTTGTGCACCCCAGCCCATTCCAGGTAGATCAGTGATTTGCCACTCACCTCCGTCAGTGTCGACGACGCTGCCCAGTAGTGCCCCTTCGGATGACAACACTTGAATAGTCGCCCCAACTTCCGCCTTACCCCCGGAGATGATTGGAAGGTAACGGCCGGTTGGGTCACTTTCTACAACCAATGAAAGTACCTGCATGTCTGCAACCTTCATTCCGGACTTGCCCTCGAGTCCCTCCTGGGGTGCTGGGGTGGTCTCGTCCGAAGAGACGACCGGAGTTGAGTTCTCGAGGACCGTTTCAGGTTTGGGCGGCGATGTCGGTGCAGATTGGGTTGGCGGCCCAGGGATCGGTGCTGTGTTGGATTCCGCGTCGGGATCATTCGTTGGAGTGTAAATGGGCGTGTCCGACGGAGTCTCTGTGGGTTCCGTTTCGTGCGGGTTGATCGATTCGCTCGCGGATATTGGGCCTTTAGCCGTGGGCTCTGCCACAATCGCGAAAGTGACGATAGCGCTCAGCGACACGGCGACCAGTCCACAGGCCGCTCCGGTGAAGAGGCTACGTGAGCGCGTTCGGTCAGCTGCTGCCATCGCGCTTGCCGACGACATTGCCATCGCTGATGAGTCAGCACCGACAATCGACGGTGCGATTCCAGCCACCGTGAACAGCATTGGAAGGAGGACCCATAGCAAACCTGACGCAATGGTCCTGGCTTCCTCGAGGGATGCGGAGCATCCGTCACAGCTTCCAATGTGTTCGTTTATTGCTGCCTCTCGCTCTGGAGTGAGGGCACCTCGCAAGTATCCGGGAATCTGGTTGATAACGCTTTCACAGAAAGGGCTCTGCGAGTGAGAGAGGTGATCTCGCAACCAAGCGTCGCGCATACCTTTCCTCGCACGGGCGTGGAGTGCGGAAACTGCGTTCGGTTTCAGATTGAGTAACGGCGCGATTTCCCGTGGCTTGAGACCTTCGATTTCGGATAGCCATAGAACCTCCTGCCAGCGCTTGGGCAGCTGTTGGAAAATCTTTATGCCGACGTTTTTGGCCGCGTTTCGTAGAGCGAGGGTCTCGACGGAGGGGCCGGCAAAAACCTTATCGAGTCGTTGCTCGACGTTCGCCGGATCTATCGGCAAAGGCAGATGTGTCCGTTCGTACCCGAGGTGTTTGATTGTTGTGAGCAGGTAGGGGCGGAAGGATTCTTCTGGCCCCTTCCCGTTCTGAACGGCTGCGAGTATGCGTGTGAAAGCTTCCGACACTAGGTCGTCCGCTGAATGGTCGGGGAATCGTGCAGCAGCAATGCGTCCCGCTGGCGCATGGCGCTTCCACAATTCAGCGAGAGCTGCGGTATCTCCGGTTCGGAGATACACCACCAATTCCTGTTCACTTGCAGACTCGTACTTCGGAGGGTAATTGAACATATCACTCAGATTCTCTAAAGGCGGGACGACTTCTAGCTGCAGGTAGGCTCACTTCGCCGCCGAATTTCTACATGCTTAACGACGCACGGAATTGGTTTTCGTGATGCACATATCTTTTTTTATGAGGAAACTCACATTCGCTCACGAAGCCCCCAAGTCAGATGGCATCTAAGTCATCCATCTGCCCCATATTGAGATAACTTCGCGAATCGAGATGCTTCCACTTGGGACTTCGCTGTTCCGTCTGAGCGTCTAATCTCGAATTCGCCGCTTTCAAGCGTTGGGAGCCTCGAGCTTCACGCCTATTACGCGCCCAGTGGAGTGCCTCGCGAAACGCCCACTGCGTGAGCTGCTATTTAGGCGTTCGGCGAGGGAGCCGCTCCACCATCGGGCGAAGTGTTGGCCATGCTGATCCATCCGATTATGAGAAGTGGTTCAGAGCGACACCGCGCACTCCGAAGCGATGATTGTCGTCGCAACGCTCAGTTTCGATCGGGCGGATTCGACGGACAAAGCTCACCTAAATGTGGACGAGGTCGAGCCGGATTTATGACACGCGATGGAGCAATTCTCAGAAAGACATTCGACATCACTCTCCGGGTTCACGTCTCCCTCCAACTGGCCTACTTCGCGCCACAATCGGCATCTCGCAAGTGAGGAAATCCGAACCAAACCAGAACGGGCTCCATTACGAACCACTCTCATGTTCACAACGAAGTGGGCATGTTCGTTTTGGTCGAGGGGGCCACATTGGACACCACCGTCGCTGCTATGGCGCAACTGGCGGAGCAACGCGCCTATTTGATCAGTCGTTTGCGATCCCACTGTGGACGCCTCGATCCTGAGGACGTCTTATCTGAGGCAATACTTCGACTTGCCGAACGATCTCGTGCAGGCAAGCCTTTACCAAACGATGTCGGCGCCTATGTGCTCCGATCAGCAAAGAACATCGTGATCGATTTCTATCGATCGCCAATGTCGCGAGAATACGTCACTGATCCACGCGACCTTGAGCTCTCGGAACTGTTCATCAATGAAGACGACAATCGACGACGCCAGATTGAGCTTGCCGACGATGTAACACTTCTCCATCAAGCTGTTGCAAACCTGCCGGAAGGCCAACAGCGCATTTTGATCGAAACCGCAGTACGCGGGCGCCGCCCGAAGGAACTCGCGCGCGAATTCTGTGTGACGGCGGCAGTCATCGCAACCCGATCACGCCGAGCGCGCGTAGCACTCGGAAATGAGGTCTGTCGTCTGCTTCTCATGCGAGGTGGCCCTGAATGCAAGCGTCACGCGGCACGAATCTCGACCCGGCCAGCCTCGCTACCAAAACTGGCTGCACATCACCTTCGCACATGTCCATGCTGCGCGCGTCACCTCAGACAGTTCGAAAGTCTTCGCTTCTTCGAGTGACGCTGCCCGTTCGCCGCTGAGCGCAAAGACTCGTCGCTCTTAGCCTGCGCTAGATGGGGTTCAGGTTTTCACACGTGCCGTGTGCTGTTCCTCGAGGTGGCCGCCGCGGCCGCAATTGATCTTCTCGTTGGCATCGCGAATGCGCCACGGAGATCTGGCCGTTCTTCACGCCCTCTCTCGTTGAGAACGCGACGATCGCGACGCACCACGCGTGCCCTGAAGCCCAACTCGCCGACTAGAGCAAAGTGCCAGCAGCGGCGCCCGAAGTGAGTCCTGCTTAGATTGCCCCGGTGGGTCCGAATAGCCTTGACATAGTCATAGCTGGTCGCGTTCAGCGGCGATCCAACCTTGCTGGGCCGAGATTCAGTCCGGTGCGGGGCCCGCGATGCTTGCTCCGGAGATCAGGACGGTTTTCTCACTCATAGCTTTTGATCCTTCTGGGTCGTCACTTCATTGCGAGGTTCGCGACTAGCGGCGCGGGGCGGCTGGCGGAGGGTAACGTGAGTCATCTGTCCGCGGTGTCCGAGCTGGAAATCGATCTTGTCGGCGCAGTGCAGTTCCCAGAGAGCGTTGTGGACCTCGAGGGTGGTGCAGCGTAATCGTGATGCGAGGTCCACGTAGGTGTGTGGGCTCCCTGCGATCAGCTGGTCGAGTACATGGACGGCACGCGTCGTCAGCTGGGTCGTTCTTGGGTGCGCGGGCCCGTCAGTCATACGGGGGCATTCGTGTCGCTCGTGGCATCACTGGTGTCGGCGAATTCGTCTTCGCGGCCTTTCTTCGGAAACAAGAAGGTGAGGGCCAGGAACACGACGAGGAAGCACGCTTGGATGAGAAGCGTCGTGCGGAACGCGTCCGCCGGAGACCCGGACGTGATTGCGGAGAAGAAGGCTGACCCGAAGACGGCGACACCGATCGAACTCGCGAGGGACTGCACAGCGGTCAGTACACCCGACGCGGATCCGATTTCGTCGTCGCGGACCGCGGCGAGGATGATGCTGAACAGCGCAGCGATTACCAGGCCGGACCCGACGCCGGCAATGGCAATACCGGGGACGATCTGCCAGATGCTAAAAGTCCCGCTGGCTCCTAATTCGACCCACAACAGGGCTGCGCCGAGGATCTGCACCAAGGCACCGATCTGGAGCACTGCCCGGCCAAGCTTTTCAGCGAGGAACGCGCCGCTGATCGCTCCACCGACTGCTGTGCCCAAGGCGACGGGAAGGTTGCCGAGTCCCGCTTCGCCCGCGGTGAAGCCCTGTCCGATCTGCAGGAACAGCGTGAGGATCAGCTGGGTTCCGATGAGAGCGCTGAAGAACAACGCGATACCGGCCAGTCCTAGCGTGTATGCGGGCCGGGAAAAGATCCCCGGTACCACCAGAGGTGTGCGCCCTCGTGCTGATGCGGCACGTTGCTGCCACGCGAACAGTACAAAGCCCAGCAGGCCGGCAGCAATGCTGAGCCACGTCCACAGCGGCCACCCTTCTTCCTGACCGAAGTTCAGCGGCAGCACCAGCAGCGCGGAAGCAGCCACGATGATGGCCGTCCCGACTACGTCGACGCCTACCGTTTTGTCGCCGGTCCGGTGCGGCAGAATGCGCCACGCGATGATTAGCGAGGCGACCCCGATCGGGACGTTGACGAGGAAAACCGCGCGCCACCCCAACCCGAAAAGGTCTGCTTCGATGAGCCCACCGCCGATAAGCGGGCCGAGGATGCCTCCCAGACCCAGCACCGGACCGAACACACCGAATACCTTCGCGAGCTCTTTCCCGGAGAAGTTTTCACGGAGAAGTCCGAGCCCCTGCGGCAGGAGCATCGCACCAGCGAGGCCTTGCACCAGCCGGACGATGATCAAAACTTCGATTGTCGGAGCGATCGCGCAGAGAAGCGACGCGACCGTGAAGCCGGCGAGCCCGACGAGGAACATCAGGCGGCGACCGAACCGATCACCCAGGCGCCCACCGAGGATGAGACCGGCGCCCAGTGTCAGGGCATATCCGCCGATCACCCACTGCAGGCCCAGAGCCGAGGCTCCCAACGAGCTCTCCAGGTCAGGCCCGGCGACGTTCACGATCGTCGAATCCAGCAGGTCCATGATCTCCGCCGCGAGCATCACGCCGAGAATCACCCACCGCCATTTGTATGTGCCTCGCACCGTCTGATCCGACATGATCGTCCCATTTCTTGATTATCAACCTTTTTAGCAAGTATCAGTAGTACCATGGGCGAATGAGCAAAGCAACCTCTGTCAGGCCTACGCCCGAGCGCGACGATCGGCGCGACAGAGAAGCCGCCAGACGTGACGGGCGAGCCATGGCGGACGACGATATCCGGGCTCGGATTCAGCAGCTCGGCGTGCGCCAGCAACGATTCGAACGCCACCTCGCCAAAGAGCTCGGCGTCGACGCGGCCGGCATCGAAGCAATGGACCACCTCATATCTACTGGACCAGCTACACCCACAGAACTCGCCCGACGTCTCGAAATATCCACCGCCGCGACCACGCTTGTTCTTAACCGCCTCGAGACGGCGGGCCACATCCACAGAGAACGCCACCCCACCGACGGGCGAAAACTCGTGGTCACCGCCGAGCAGAACTCGGCGGAACTGGCGTACTCGCACGTCCTACCAATGATTGAAGGCGTCGAACAACTCGTGGAATCCATGACTCCGGAAGAGCGAATGACGATACAACGCTTCCTAGACCAACTCATCACCATTTATGACGACGCCACACGGAAGACACATCAGAATTTCTGACCGTCACTCGAGGCCGATTGGTCGATCTAGCGCTACACGGACCGAGCTAGCTGCCAGATAACGGCGCAAGCACCTGGCCAAGGCCGGTACGCGGTCAGATAACGCTGCGAACTGGCGGCCAGTTAGTGCTGGGATTCACAGACACGCCAGTGCGCGGATCTCGCACTCCAAGGATGGCGTCCGGTGAAGGATCCCTATCGGACACGCTGGGGGCGCCGGTCCGGTGCACCGCGATGGGTAGTCGTGCCCGTTCCAGCCGATACCACACACCGTTATCGTGGGCGCATGACCGACCACACGTTTCTTGGGAACCGATTGCGGAACCCCGCACGCATTCTCGCGACCGCAGCTATTCTCGCCGGCGTCATCATCAGCACATCTGCGTGCGGCGTCATCAGCCCGAAAACCGAGCCAACCCCGGAGCCGGTCCCGACCATCGTCTAGCAAGACGGGGCACCGACCGGGGAGCTCGAGTCCAACGAGTACGTGCAGGTACTCCGCAAAGCACTCCCCGCCATGGCCGCCGCACACAACCAACGCAACTACACGCTGCCGGAAGCCTACGAAACCATCGGTTACCCAGACCTCGCGAACCAAGCGTCGACCGCGAAATGGGAGCTGAATCGCGATGCACCTTTCCTCATATATCCGGGGCCGAGACCCTTCACCCCGCTCACGGTGGAGAAAGGCTGGATGACCGACGACGGACAATAAATCCATGTCATAGGGTGCCAGATCGACAACTGGGCTTCCGAGGAAGGAACGGTGCCCGAGAAACCGATCCGAGTACTAGGCGCCATCTACGGTTTCACCGAGGTGGAAGGAGGCCTGAAGCTGACGTCGAGAATCAGCAAACCCGGCCTGGATTGTGAGGGCGTTGACATCAAGGTCGGGGTTTTCGACCCGGCCCCCACGCCTTCTACCGTTTCTGACGCCACGAGCGTTATCAAGCCCGTCCTCCCCAGTAAGCGCGGAACCGCAACACCCACCCCGTGAGACACCCGTTTCACGAAATCCCAGTCCGGTGAAGCATCCCCTATCGGACGCTATCCCGCACCGGATAGATCTGCTTGGTGACTAGGGGCCTCCCGGGGAAAGGTATCTTTCGATCCACGATTACCTTGCACCAACTCGCTGACGTGCTCGAGCGATTCATCGTCAACGAGTACAAGGAACGTCCACATTCAGCGACCGGCGCAGCCCCTCACATTCGCTGGCGGAGTGAGAGCTTCATCCCTCGAATACCCGCCCATCCGGAAGACCTCGATTCGCTCCTGTTGACTGCGGTCGCAACGCGACGTGTACAACGCGACGGGATCCGCTTCGCATCGACCCGATACATCTCACCGGTCCTCGCCGCATACGTCGGCGAAGACGTCACGGTGCGGTAGCATCCCCGCGACCTCGGCGAGGTGCGAGTGTTCCACGACAACACGTGCTTGTGTCGCGCGATCGCACCCGAACGCTCCTCCGAGACCGTGTCCTTCACCGATCTGCAGGCGGCGAGGAGCCAGCAAAGCCGTGCCCTGAAACAGCAGCTGCGCGAGCTCACCACTCACGCCGGCTCACTACCTGAAGACACCCGCCACCGCCCCGAAGCTGCGCCGGCAACTGAGAGCGCCCCCGACCGCGCAGCGCCACCCCGGCCCGAAACTAGGTTGGTACACCGACCGCGAGATATTGTTCTTCTATGGCCCGTGCACCCTGGAACAGACCCGGCGAATCCACACAGACACGTCGGCTCCGCATCGCGATGTTCTGGAGCGCGGTCGTGCTCGTCGTGGCGTTCGTCGCAATACTGGTGTACTTCGTCGTGGGATCGGCCGAGATCGCGGGCTTGTGAGGTCGCGCTCGATGAGGGGGTATCCCATGCCTGAAGGTCGGACTCTCGCGGTGTCGCGGCTGCGCCTGGCGAGTGTGGTGCTCTCGATCGTCGCGCTCGTCTTCTTCGCGATGGCGATGCTCCTGTCGTCGTCGCGCGTCGCCTTCCTGGTCGGACCTGTCGTCCTCGGTGCGGTCGCACTCGTTCTCGCTCTCATGGCTCGAGGATCCGCCGTCGCTCGTCCCGGGCCCGTCATCGCGTTCATGCTGGCTACGCTGGCAATGATCGTTCCCGCTGTCGTCGTCGGCTCGGTGATCTACTCAGGGGCCGCGGCCCCGTCCTCGGTCTACATGATCGAGGTCGACTCCCCGGATCCTGTCGACGTGGTGATCAGGGACGGTGCCGATCGCACGAGCGTGACGTGGGACTCGGGAAACACCATCACCCTCGACTCGAACGCGACGGTCATCGGGATCAACGCGCGAACGGCGGTCTCCACCACGGTCATCTCGTGCGAGATCCGCCGCGACGGCACCGTCTTGGTCGCCGACGAGCGCGCCGGAACAGTCGATTGCAGTTTCGTCGAGGGCGACGACTAACGAAGTATGCCCGAGCCAAGCCGGCAGATGCTCTCTCGCTCGCCTTGGTCATGGCCCGGTGTCAAACAGTACTGTTGCGGCTCGGAGCACCGAGTGTGTTTCCCCACTGTTCGGTCAATTACCCGACTGACTCCGTCGCAGAGTGTTGACAACAGGGTGCGGATGCCACGCCCGTTCAGGGGTTATGAGTGGCCGTCGGCCAAGTGCTGAGTCCCGCGATGCCGATGAGGGTGAACACGGCGACTACTATCCAACTCTGGACGACGAGTCCGAAAACGATGAACGCGACAGCAATGACGACCGTCAAGACCGTCGCGGCCCGGAAGAGATCCACTTTCGAGTTCGATGCGCTATTCATGGTGTGCCCTTTCTGCTTATTCATCCAGGCTAGAAGGACAGCCGTCCTCGTACATCCGTCGAGTGACGGACTTCACCTCCACCGCCGTGCTCTTCGACTGGATCCCCTCACAGTCGACCCGTGAGCCTAAAAGGCGGCCTGCCAGCGCCCGCCCACAAGCGGAATCGCTAACCGGTGCACTGCTGGCACGGTGATGCACGTCCCTTCCGATTGAATGCTCGGTCACGGGGGCCAGTGCTCGCCGTCTGCCTGGTGAGCCGTCAGCGACTTCCTCGCGGATGGAGCATCTGGGCGCACCTCTTCGTCGTGGCGATGCTGCTCTGCGTTGTGCCGTTCTTACTGTTCGCGTGGGCACAACAGCATGTCCCGTCAAGCGTGGCGAGCATCATCAATGCGACGACCCCATTGATGACCATGGCCGCCGCGCTGCTGGCGCTGCCTTCCGAGCGTTCGGACCGTTGAAAAGTGGGCGGTCTTGGCATGGGGTTCGTCGGAATCCTGCTCGTTCTCGATCCGTTCAGCGGATTCGACGGCGACACCGGCCCGCTCGGCTATCTCGCCTGCCTAGGAGCGACACTCAGCTACGGGATGGCGTTCGTCTACATGCGCCGGTTCGCCTCTCCCCCGAGGGCTCGCCGCGATCTCTATCGCGACTGCACAAGTAGGCCTGGCGGCAATCGTCATGGTGATCCTCAGCCCACTCATCGCCAAACAACCAGTCGCGCTCTCGCCCGCGGTGGTGGCCTCGATGCTCGGACTTGCTGGCTGAGATGACGGTGCCACCCGACATCCGAATCGAGCCTCGCCCCCGGGAGGATGCTGGACGGGCTGGCGCTCCGTCGATACCCTGGCCACATGATCATGACCATTGTCGTTGGCGTGCAAGAGCAGCACACCGTGATGTTTTCTTTCGACAAGGTCTGGGGCCGCCTCAGCATCATGGTCGATGGCCAGAGCGTCGTCGACACCGTGCGAATCGCATCCCTCAGCACCGTCGCGACGTGGGAGTTCCCCGTAGGTTGGAATGAACGACACATCGTCCGGATCGAAAAGCACCGAGCGACATTCTTCGCTGGATTCCGGCCGCAACCTGTGTACGCATACGTGGACGGAGATCTCGTCGCCCAAAATAGTGCGTGAAGTACGCACGTCGTGACCGCGTCACGGATCGACCTCCTGTCAGGCGTCCGCTGGCATCCCAATGAAAGACCGGTAGAGACCTGTGAGTGACAGCGCCTTCGCGATCGGGAGCATCGTGCGCTTCCACCGGCTTCTCTCGCGGCAATCGCCAGAGGAAACCCAGAGTGCCGTCTTACAAGCCCTGCACCATGAGGGATTCACCATCGAGACGAACAGTTACGAGTTCGAGGGATGGAATGTGCGGTACGGAGTGATCGGAAGCAACAGCGCTTCCACACGGAACGCATTCCTGTTGGAGGTGGTGCCGCTGCTGAGCTTGGTGGGGGTGGGGCGCCCGTTTGCGCGGTGCGCCGTGCCCGTCGCTGTGCGTTCTCGAGGCAACGGCGCGCAACTGTTCGCAACTACGGTCTGGGGCCATCGTGGCGACGCCGGGACTGTCAACCTGGTAGCCAAACGCACGAAGAGCGCCATCGAGAGCGCCGCCGCGCACCTCGGAGCCGAACACTCCTCGTCCGTGCCGCCGATCGACCCGTCAGCTCCGATCGATGGGCGAAGCTTCGAACGGCTCACCGGCTGGCGGCAACAGCAATGACGACATGCGCCAGATCGCACGCTGACGACAAACGCATAAAGTGGACACGCATGGCTGAGGAAGCGGGAACAGCTGTCGAACGCGGCGGCGCCGCGGGCGAGATCGACCGATGACCACCGGCGCGACTCTGGTCGTGGGCTATGACGAGGCCCGCCGCGCATCCGTCGAGAAGACTCTCCACAGGCTTGCCCGCCGCCAGGGTATTTCGATGCTCGTTCTCGGTGTGTTCTTCGGGCTCCTGATCGTGGTGCCGATCGGCGCCGCAATCGTCGAAACAAACGACACCGCTGATGGATCCGCTTCCCGGCGCGATCCCGGCCGCGCTTATGAGGTTTAGCCGGGTGATCCGGTTTGGGTGAACCTCCATTTGAATGCGACCTCAAACGAGTTCGGGGCGCCAAATAGCGTGTGAAAACGCGGCCACTTAGCGCTGCGATTCACAGGACACGCCGTTGCGCGGATCTCGACCGGCGAGAAAGGCGTCCGGTGAACGATCCCCTATCGGACAGAGTGTCGGGGGCGGTCGCTAGCGTGCTGGCATGAAGATTCTCCTCCTCTCACGCCACGTCGGAGCGATGGCCCCCTTCCTTGCAGAGGCGACCGGCGCAACGCCCAGCTCCCTCCACATCGGTTATATCGACGACGCGCAAGTCGCCTTCTCTGGGGCGCCCTTCGTTCAGGCAGAGAGCGAGTCCGTAGAGAAACTCGTCCACAGGGTGACGCGAATCACCACCCGCGAGACAAGCCCTGCTCGCTTTGATCGAATGCTTGCAGAATTCGATGCGGTCTACGTCGCGAGCGGAAGCACGTTCGCGCTCCTCGAGGCATTGCAAACAACGGGCAATTCCGCCGTGCTTACTGAACACGTGCGAAAAGGTTTGCCGTACGTCGGGGCCAGCGCAGGGTCGATCATCGCTGGGCCGGATGTAACCCCAGCCTCATTGATGGACGATCCTGCAGACGGGCCCGCTCTCACAAATTTCGCTGGGCTGGCTGTGATCGACAAAACGATAATTCCGCACGCCGATGGGCAGCTCCCGCCCTACCCACTTGAGCTCATTCGCCGAACACTGGACACATTCGGCGACAAATACCCCTTGATTTCACTCCGCGACGATCAAGCACTCCTCGTCGATGGGGACACGGCAACCGTGGTCCACTCGAGCTGCTGAACACGAAAACTCTATGAGAGCGGTCGCTCGAGGACCAATCCGTTTCACGTCTCGGGTGCCCGGCTAAGCATCCCCTATCGGACACACCTGAGCCTTCATTGGTTCTATCGGTCAGTAACGCCGGCGGATCGAGCGTGTAGGCGATCAATGTGGCCTCCGCCGCCTCCTAACGGTGTGTCGCCTGTGTCGTCTGTGAAGGAAAAGTCGTCCAGTTCGTTGCGGAGCCGGTGGAGCGCGCGGCCGTAACGGGTGCGCGCGGTAGATGCATTCATCGACAGAATCCGTGCCGCCTGCGCGATGCTGAACCCGTCCCAGTGGATCAGGATGACGAGCTCCCGAGAGCGCTCATCCAGTCGCCGAACGGCTCGACGCACTGACCGCGCCTGCAGGTCCGAGTCGAGAACCGTGTCCGCGGATTCGCCCGCAGACGCAGAATCGGCAAGGTAATCCCGCAGAGCATTCGCAATCGACGTACGTTTCGTTGCACTCCGGTAATGCTCGCGAAGCAGGTTGCGTGCGATCCCGAAGCACCACATCCGTGCCGCCTCGTCAGCCGCAGGCACCTTTCGCGCGCTTTCCCACAATGCGAGCAACGTTCGCCCCAAAAGGTCGGCGGCATCCTCCGGCTCATCGACGCGACGACGAAAATAGCGAAGAAGGTCGTCGGCGTTGGTAATGATGACCGTTTCGGCCCAGCTGTCGGGGTCTGGGGCGGCGGGTCGAGTCATCGGTGCAGCTCTCCCGTGCAATCTGTCGCCGAACTGTAGACCGTGCCCTCTTCTTCCCCCGCCCCTCGGAGAGAGGCGGGGATTTCCGCCTCGATCAGCCGGCTCGCGGCGGCCGAGAAGGATGCTTGGTCGAAACCCGGTTCCGTGCCACCGTCGCGTTCCGGGATGATCGGAGTGGCGAGGGCGTCTTCGTAGATCCGTTGGCCGATACCCGTCCAGTCATGGGTGCGCATGAATTCAGCGATGCGGACATCCGCCTCGTCGCGTTCGCTCGGTTCGCCGAAGAAGATCTGTTCGCGACAACTCACGTTCACGCCGGTGTCTGTCGTATAGACGATCGGGATCTCAACGTCGGGTTCGACCTCCACGCCGCTGACCGACAGGGTGAGCGGGATGAGTATCGCCCCGCCCGTGAGCGCGACGATGCTCACGACACTGATCGGCAGAAGGGCGCGAGGCCGCTTCCACCACTGTGCTGCCTCCGCGGAGCTTTCCTCGGCCTGGAGTCGAGCAGTAAGTGCCATCTGCCCCACTAGCTCATGAAGCTTGTCGTCACCGTCGGCTGCGACCGGGTTTGCCGACTCGAGGTCGGACATGTCACGTTCTTTCATCGCTGGTCCCTTCACCATGATCACTCATCAAGAACATGACAAACCCGAGCGAAAACGTCTCAGTCACATGAAAAGTAGCGAATCGAAAAAACACCGCTCAAAGAAAGCCGGCGCCTAGCCGCGCGAACACAGCACGGTACTCCTTGCTAGCCAACTCGATCCGTTTCACGCGTCGGGTGCCCGGCCAAGCATCCCCTATCGGACGCGTCTATCATCCGTCGTGAAGCCTTCTCGTGTTCCGCGTTGTTCAAGCGACTCGACTTCTTGGAAGAACGTGACCTGCCAACCGGCGGGCCCCTGCACCCGTGCGTTGATTGTTTGGAACGGGGTATCCGTGGGTCGCGCAAGAACCTCCGCGCCTGACTCCTCCGAGGCCGCTACCGCCAGCGCCGTGTCTGCCACTTCGAGCGCAATACGCAGCGTCGCTCCATCAGACGTAGGAGCTTTCTCTAACGCGTCGATCGCACGCACGTGCGTAGGCGTGGCCAATTCAATCGTGGCAGCGCCTACCTGCAAGATCGACACACGATCATCTCCCTGGGTGGCAAACGCCGGTTGCTCCGGCATCCCGAGAACATCGCGATAGAAGCGAACAGCCTCATCGAAGTCGTCGGTCTCGATGATCAAACGGAGCTGGCGCGGCGGCTGGTGAAGAGTCATGACCACCACCCTGCAGGCTGACACGGGTGTCAGGTGCAAGCCCCAGCCGCAACCGCATAGCGTTCAGCGCGAGAAGCTCTGCCTCAATCGACTCTTTCTCGCTCTCGAGCCGGGCCTCGGCCGCATCAAATGCAGAGCGAAGTTCCTCGGCATCTCGGCGGGACGAGCCGAGAACCGGCAATAGCTCCTGAATCACTGAGCTGCAGAATCCGGCTCGGAACAACTCTTGGATCTGAAGTACGAAACCGAGCTGTTCTTCTGAGTAGACACGTTGGCCTCCCGTAGTGCGCCCCGGGCTCAGCAGGCGCTGGGTCTCGTAGTACCGCAGTGACCGAGCGCTCACCCCGCTCCGGGCAGACAGTTCTCCGATTCTCATACGTCGATCTTTGCCTATACAAACGCTTGTCGCTGTTGGCCGGGTATCGCTTACCGCGAGCCCCATCGGCGACACGCGCAACCTTCACACTCGAGCCGCTCGTTGAAGACACCGCACCATGCCGGCGCAACGCCACCGTCCGGCCAGGGATCCCCTATCGGACTCTGCCCTCGGACGCTCAGCACGCCCGGCGGCTACTCCGTCGCACGTTGGATCGAGAGCGGGTACTTCCGATCGAGGCGCGGTCCGACGACAACGAAGAGCAGGAAGATCGACAGAAGCCACCCGCCCACCCAGTAGCCCGGAACAATGAGTAGCGCGATATTGGGCCACAGGTCGGTAGCTATGGCAGCCAGAACACCCAACGTCAACAGAGCCCCGACCCCGTAGTACAGGCTCTCGAGGCCCTTGGTGATCGTTCGCCGCCTTTCCTGTTGCAGCGCGGTCCGCCTGTCAAGGTTGGTGACGGCATCATCGAGCGTGGCGTCCTGGATGTCAGCGAAAAGGTCACGCACAGGCACCTGCAGGGCGCGAGCCAAGAGAGTCAGGGTCTCGAGACTGGCGTCGCTGCCGGCCTCCAACCGCTGAATGGTGCGCACCGTCACCGAACTCATCTCGGCCAACTTCTCTTGAGTCCATCCACGAGCTTTTCGCAGCTCCACGATTCGTGTCTCATTCATAGCCCCAACCCTACGAACCGAGAGGGTTTCGGGCCACGACACCAACCCGACATCTCCCCGACAGCGAACCTCCAACCCAATCCTTTGCGAAAGTGGCTGGTTCTCCGCGCCCACTATGCCCGGCCGCACGGTCGACCTCTCGCCTAATGACTTACCTCATGGATGGTACGAGCCCCGATCACATGATGCTTGCCGCGTGCCACCCCGCGACATCGCATTGTCCATCGTCGTTGTTGCCGGTGGCGAGCACCGATCCATCCGAACGAAGACCGAGGGTATGCGTCGACCCTGCCGCCACGGCCACGACCTCGGTCCATGCGGCCACGTCACACTGACCTCGACTGTTGTCCCCCGCCGCGCGCACGCGACCCGTTTTCAGAACCGCGACCGTGTGAGCACTGCCCGCAGAGATCGCGACGACATCCCGCCACGCAGTGACGTCCGAGATTCCCGCCATCCGATCGCCGACGGCAAGCACCCGATGGTCGCGAGTGAGACCAACCGTATGGAGGTAACCGGCGCTGATCGCCCGCAGCCCGCGCCATCCGTCGACTGCGCATTGCCCTCGACGGCCGTTGCCGACGGCGACGGCCGTCCCATCGCCACGAATCGCGGCAGTATGCCAGTCCCCCGCACTGATGGCGACCAGATCACTCCAATCGCCGATGGCGTTCGCGCCTTCACTCTGCCGACCGGCTGCCACAGCCGTTCCGTCGGCACGCACAGCCACGGTGCGCCGCCAGCCGGCCGCGACCTTCACGACGTCGGTCCAACCGTCGGTGTCGCACTGTCCGTCCGAGTTCCACCCGACGGCGACCACCGTGCCGTCACCACGCAGACCGACCGTATGGGAGCGCCCTGTGTTAGAGGCCGTGTGTACGTTGCCGGCCGCCACGGCGACGATGTCGCGCCACTCCGCCACGTCGCGCTCTCCCGATGACCCCCGGCCGGCCGTCAGAACCACTCCCCCTGACGCCACCGCGACGGAGTGCCGCCGGCCCGCCGCAATACGTGCCCGAGCCTGGCCCATCGCGTTATCTCCGGTCATCTCTGCATCCTCTCAAAGGGTCAGCACTGCGTGATGCCAAAGATGACGCAAGAGCAAAGCCTTGAATGAACGGGTCACCGGCCGCGGAGCGAAAACCAAGCGGCACGTGTGGGCAGCTTCGCTCCGTGTCGTCGGAATCGCTTCCTTCGGTGTCGGGACGTCGCGGGTGCGCGAGACGGCCCGCGTGACTTGGGGTTCGCGTGCATAATGGTGGTGTCTTCGGACCCGGTAGTGGGGCTTGCCGGACCCAACCTCGACAGTTGTCGACAACAGTCCCTATCTCAGCTGGTCGCGCTTCTGCGCGCCTGAGGTAGGGAGTGTCATGACAGCACCAATCGGTTCCGGACCGGTCGTCGTCGGCGTCCTGCCCGGCCTCGCTCCGGGGGTCATCGAGGTTGCGTCGTCTATCGCGCGGCGCTTCGGTACGACGCTGGTGTGCGTCAGCGTGGATGCATCGCTCTTCGATGCCGGTACGCGCTCGGACGGGTCGGTGATGGTGGAACCGATCGACCCTGACACCGCTGACACGACACCGCAGGGCTTGTCGGACAGTGACAAGGCGGCAGTACGTGCTGCCGCAACGACCTACGGCGTCGACGTCACGTTCGTCCCGGGTGTCGGGGATCCGAGCCGGGCACTGTCGCAAGTGGCCGAAGACCGCGACGCGGCGATGCTGGTCGTCGGGGCCAGGACGGGAGCGGGTCGAATCGCGGAGTTCTTCACGGGGTCGGTCGCGGTACGGCTGACCCATCAGCAGCACCGTTCAGTGCTCGTAGTGCCCGTTGATCCGGTCGGGTTCGATGCCCCACTGCCGTGGGACACCCCGTGACCGGCCAGCTTGTTCTGCTCCGCCACGGACAGAGCACTGCGAACGCTGCCGGTACCTTCACCGGCTTGCGAGACGTCGCGCTGACCGAACAGGGCAGCGCCGAAGCGAATCGGGCTGGGTTGCTACTTCTGCATGCCGGCATCCGACCGGACCTCGTGCTCACGTCGACGCTCGAGCGGGCGCTCCACACGGCGGAGCTCGTCACCGACGTCCTCGGACGTGATGCGCCGATCGAGTCGACGTGGCGGTTGAACGAGCGGAACTACGGCGCCCTCACCGGCATGTCCAAGCAGAATGCGCAAGCGGCGTTGGGGGCGGAGCAGTTCTTCGCTGTTCGTCGGACCCGCACGGGACGGCCACCACGCATGTCGATCCGCGCGTGGCTGGCGCTCCGGCGGACGCCGGCGCTTCGTGGACTGCCGTGGGCGGCACTTCGTCGAACCGAAACACTCTCCGACGTCATCCGCCGGGTCCAACCCGTCCTGTCGCACAGCATCACCCCGGCACTCCGCGACGGGCAGACAGTGCTCGTCGTCGCGCACGGCAACTCTTTGCGGGCACTGTGTGCCTGCATGGACGGCCTAACCGACGGTGAGCTCGCGGACCTGAACCTCCCCACGGGCGAACCCCTGATCTACCGGTTCGACGGCGACGGTGGGTTCTGTCCGCGGGGTGGGGAGTACCTGCATCCGGCAGCACGAGCAGCAGCGGCAGCGGTCGCTGCGGAAGGTGGAACATGACCTCCCGAACGGACACGCACCTGCCCGATGGGCAGCTCCCGCCCGACCCGGACATCGACGCCAACGACCCGGAACGTATCGACCGGCCAGTGCATCTGCGGTGGCGGTACCTCGGTGTCGTCGCACTCGGCGGCGCCATCGGTACCGCCGCACGCGACGGACTCAGCACCGCGTTCCCCGCTCAGCACGGAGTGTCCTGGGCGATCTTCTGGATCAACATCGCCGGCGCGCTCCTACTCGGTGTGCTGCTGGAACACCTCGCGCATCGCGGACCTGACGAGGGTCGCCGCCGGACACTGCGCCTGCTTCTGGGAACCGGTGTCCTCGGCGGGTTCACCACCTACAGCACCCTCGCGACCAGCACCGCGGTGTTGTTCCTCGCCGGCCGCGGGTTGGCCGGCACCGGGTACGGGCTCCTGACGGTCCTCGCCGGCGCGATCGCCACCGGTAGCGGCCTCGCGATCGCGGGCTTGGTCCGACCGAACGGAGCCACATCATGAGCGCCCTGGCCTTCCTCAGCGTCGCTGTCGCTGGCGGTGTCGGCGCGGCCGCACGGTTCTTCGTGGATGGTGCGATCAACCGGGGTCGGCAGTTCCGGCTCCCGGTCGGGACGCTGACGATCAACATCACCGGCTCGTTCCTGCTGGGCTTGATCACCGGCGCCGCCGGTCACCTCGGCGCTACCCCCGTCGCGGTGCTCGGAACAGGGCTCATGGGTGGCTACACCACGTTCAGCACCGCCAGCTTCGAGACCGTCCGCCTCGCACGCACCGGCCGCACCACCGCGGCTGCCGTGAACGGGCTCGGGATGCTCGTCGTCTCCGTCGCCGCAGCCGCCGGGGGCGTCACCCTCGGCACCCTCACTTGACCATCCGACTGGGAGAAGAACAGCTCATGCACTTCGACATCACGATCGAGATCCCCCGCGGCAGCGGCAACAAGTACGAGGTCGACCACGCCACCGGACGGATCCGCCTGGACCGGGCGGTGTTCACCAGCATGGTGTTCCCGCAGGACTACGGCTCGATCGACGACACTCTCGGCGATGACGGCGACCCCCTCGACGCGCTCGTGCTGCTGCCCCGGCCCACGTTCCCCGGCGTCGTCATCGACGTCCGCCCGGTCGGGATGCTCCGTATGGTCGACGAAAACGGCGGCGATGACAAGATCCTCACCGTCCCCGCCGGAGACGTCCGCTTCGACCACGTCCAGGACATCTCCGACGTCGCCGAGCCGGTCTTGGCGGAGATCGAGCACTTCTTCGCCCACTACAAAGAGGTCGAGCACGGCAAGCACGTCACCACCAACGGGTGGGCGAACCGTGTCGACGCCGAAGCCATCATCCGCTCCGCACAGGAACGGTTCACCCCGCACCCCTGACCCGCACGACCAACCCGAAAGGCGACAACCTCCATGAACGACTACATCAGCAACGTCCACCACACCACCCACCATCAGGGCGAGTACGTGACCCACACCAGCCGCCCCGTCACCATCAGCAGCCTGCACGGCTCCCGGATCCTCGACTCCCGCGGCTACCCAACGATCCAGGTGCGTCTCGAGCTCGAGGACGGCACCGTCGTCACCGGTGACGCCCCCGCAGGCGCATCCACTGGCGCGCATGAGGCTGTCGAGCTTCGCGACGGCGGCAGCAGCTACGGCGGCCGCGACGTGAGCCAGGCACTGCGCCTCATCACGACGGACGTCGCACCGATGATCACCGGCCAGTCGTGGACCTCGATCGGGCAGGCCGACGCCGCCCTCGCTGCCCTCGACGGCACCCCGAACTACCGCCGGCTCGGCGCGAACAGTGTCGTCGCGACCTCGATCGCGATGGCACGCGCTCTCGCCGCCGCAGCGGAGCTGCCGCTCTGGCGTTGGATCGCAGACGTCACCGGCAGCACGCCCCGCCTGCCCGTCCCGCACTTCAACGTGCTCAACGGCGGAGCGCACGCAGCGAACGCGCTCGACTTCCAGGAGTTCATGATCGCCCCGGTGAACGCCGAGACCATGACCGACGCGGTTCGGATCGGGTCGGACGTCTACCACGCACTGGCGGCACTGGTCCGGGAACGGTTCGGCAGTCTCGGTCTCGGGGACGAAGGCGGCTTCGCCCCATCGATCGCCGCGCCCGAGGAGGCCCTCGACCTCCTCGTCGCCGCGATCAGTGCCGCTGGCTACGAGCCCGGCGTGGACACCGTCGCGATCGCACTCGACCCGGCGGCGAACGAGTTCGCGCTCGGTGACGGTAGCTACCGGGTCGTGGACCGCCGGCTCGACCGCGCAGGCATGGTCGACTACTACCGCGACCTCATCAGCCGGTATCCGATCCGGAGCATCGAAGACGGCTTCTCCGAAGATGACCACGGCGGATGGAAGGCGATGTCGTTCGCGCTCGGCGACATGCTCCAGATCGTCGGCGATGATCTCTACGTCACCGATCCGCAGCGCATCCGCGACGGCGGGAAGGACGGGCTCTCGAACGCAGCGCTCATCAAGCCGAACCAGATCGGCACCGTCTCCCAGACCCTCGACGCGATCGGCGTCGCACGCTCGCTCGGGATGCGGAGCATGGTGTCGCACCGGTCCGGCGAGACCACCGACACGTTCATCGCGGACCTCGTCGTCGGCAGCGGAACCGGACAGATCAAGTCCGGCGCCCCCGCCCGCGGAGAACGCGTCTCGAAGTACAACCGGCTCACCGAGATCGCGGAGAACAATCCGGAGCTGCCCTACGGGCTGCGCTGACCCCGACCGGCCACCTCGTGGGCGACGCGCAGGAAAGCAGAACCAGCTGGCTGGGGCTCTCCCGACCAGATCGCCCGCAACGGCCGGGTAAGTGGCGGCCCAGAGAGCGGGACCCGCACCAGCGACCCGTCGTTGATGTCGGCGGCGACCGTGCGAAGGCTCATCACCGCCGGTGCAATTCCAGCCTGCGCGTTCGCCCGGATGATGCTCGTGGTCTCCAGCACCGCGGCCGGAACCGACATGCTCAAACCGGCCTCCCTGAGCCATGCGGCGAGGGTCGCGCGAGTCCCGGAACCTTCTTCCCGCAGGAGCAGAGCCGTCGCCGCCAGGACCTCCGCAGTGATCCCGGTCGACCGAGCCCAGGGATGGTCCGGCGCGACGACGACCGCGAGCTCATCGTCCGCGATCACCTGCGCGGACACACCTGCTGCCGTCACCGGGGTTTCCGTGAACCCGAGGTTCGCGCCACCCGACTGCACGAGGTCCGTCACCGCGGCGGAATTGCCCGCGATCAGACGCACCCGCACGTCGGGTTCACGGCGTCGAAATTCGAGCAGCCAGCCCGGCAGCAGCAGCTCCGCGATCGTCTGTGACGCTGCGACGACGAGCGAACCCGTGGGAGCCCGCAGCGCAGCCACTCCTGCCTCGAGGTGGCGAGACCCTTCGAGGACCGGTCCGGCCAGCCCGACGACGAGCCGGCCGGTCTCGGTCAGCACCGACCCCGTGGTCGAGCGGTGCACCAACAAGTGACCGACCATGCGCTCGGCGACCCGGATCCGAGCAGACACTGCCTGTTGCGTGACGCCGAGCGTTCCAGCGGCAGCGGAGAGGGAGCCGGTCTCGGCGACGCGTGCGAGCACGTCGAGTGTGTCGAGGTCGAGCGTTCGGTCCGTGAGTCGCCGTAGTGCCACAACCAACGATTGTACCCCGCCAAGAGGTTCCCGGTACCGCCAGAGGCAGGATTCGCGCAGGCTTGGCCCATGACAACGCTCCGCACCGACCCTGCACCCGCGAACGGTAGCCAGCCGCCCCAACGGCCGCAGACGGCGTTGTTCCGTGACCTGGAGCGGCCAGGCCTGATCGTGTCGAATCTCACACCGAACTGGTTCGCGTCGATCATGGGCACTGGGATCGTCGCTGTCGCAGCTGCGTCACTCCCACTGCAGTTCCCCGGTCTGCGCATCGCGGCGACGGTCGTGTGGGCGATCGCCGCGGTGCTCCTCGTCGCCCTCACGATCGCGACGGTGCTGCACTGGATCCGCTACCGGAGCACCGCAGCCAGGCACCACCTCAACCCGGTCATCTCCCACTTCTACGGCGCACCACCGATGGCGTTCCTCACCGTCGGCGCCGGGACACTCCTGCTCGGCAAGGACTGGGTCGGCCTGCCCGCCGCCGTAACCATCGACTGGGTCCTGTGGACCATCGGCACCATGGGAGGACTGCTCGCGGCAGTGCTCGTGCCGTACCTGGCGTTCACCCGCCACGAGAACAAGCCCGACTCCGCGTTCGGCGGCTGGCTGATGCCCACCGTCCCGCCGATGGTGTCCGCCTCCACCGGCGCCCTGCTGCTGCCGTACGCTCCCGCCGGACAGGCGCGGGAGACGCTGCTGTGGTCCTGCTACGGCTTCTTCGGGCTCAGTCTCGTGACGTCGCTGGTCGTGATCACGCTGATCTGGAACCGGCTCGCGCACCACAAGGTCGGGGCCGCCGGCATGGTACCGACCCTGTGGATCGTCCTCGGACCCGTCGGACAATCCATCACGGCGGTGAACCTCCTCGCATCGAACGCACCCACCGTCGTCGACGCATCCACCGCCCACGCGCTCCTCGTCGTGGCGCTGGTGTACGGGTTCGCGATGCTCGGCTTCGCGCTGCTGTGGACCGTCATCGCCCTCGCCGTCACCGTCCGGACCGCCCGCGAACACCTGCCGTTCAGCCTGACCTGGTGGTCGTTCACGTTCCCCGTCGGCACCTGCGTCACCGGACTGAACGGGCTCGCCCTGCACTCAGGCCTGACCGTCGTTGCCGTCCTCGCCGTCATCTACTACGCCGGCCTCGTCGCCGCATGGATCACCGTTGCCCTTCGCACCTTTCACGGATCCGTCATCCGTGGCACCCTGCTGGCACCGCCACAGCCGGCATGAGTACCCCCGAGGAACTCGCTGACGTTCGATCGCTGAACGGTCTCGCGGAGACGTGGCGGACCGCGCCCGACGGCAGCCGACGGTTCGTCCCGAGCTTCGACCCACGATCCGGCGGCAGATTCAGCCGTGTCCTGGTCCTGATGCAGTCGCCTGGCCCCCAGACCATCGCCGCAGCGCACGCAGCGATCTGCAGCGAGGACAACCCGGGCCCGACCGCGGCCGCGTTCCGAGCAGCCCGTATCGAGTCCGGACTCGCACGCGGCGAGTACGTCCGCTGGAACCTTGTCCCATGGGAACTGCCCGACCGCGTGCGACTCGAGGACATCGACGAGGGGCGGCATGCCCT
The DNA here is from genome assembly GCF_052783725.1 of Okibacterium fritillariae. Taxonomy (NCBI): domain Bacteria; kingdom Bacillati; phylum Actinomycetota; class Actinomycetes; order Micrococcales; family Microbacteriaceae; genus Okibacterium; species Okibacterium fritillariae. The sequence goes on along the minus strand of NZ_CP199917.1, from coordinate 217,403 downwards.
CGCCACACTGCTCGCGGCCCTCCCCGCTCTCACTGCGATCGTCACGTACGGGGCCGTTGCCCTCGACGGCGTCATGCGACACTTCACCCTGGACGAGCACCCCCGACTCCTTCCGGTCATCGCAGCACCACATCCGTCTCCCGCCAACGGCCGCCACCGATCGGAACAACACCTCCGTTCCGTGCAAGCACTCCGGCTCGCCGCGCGAGCGCGGCAGACGTAACAAATACGAACGATTCCGCTACAACTATCCGTACCGGCGCTCAGTCCGGGTGCGAGGCGCCGTGTCTTGTAGCGGAACCCAGTCCCAGAATCTACGTGCCGCCACTACCCCTCCTGGTCGAGTTTCGCTACGTTCTCTTCATGGGTCACCTTCTCGGGTATGCGCGCGTGTCCACCACAGACCAGGACGCGTCGCTGCAGATCGACGCGCTCAACGCCGCTGGCTGCTACCGCGTGTTCGTCGACACCATGTCCGGGTCGCTCCAACACCGGCCCGAGCTCGACAAGCTCCTCGACCAGCTCCGCCCCGGCGACACTCTCGTCGTCTGGCGACTCGACCGGCTCGGCCGGTCCATCCGGCACCTCATCGATCAGCTGCACGCTCTCGCCGAGCGCGGCATCGGGTTCCGGTCCCTGCAGGAGACCATCGACACCACCTCGCCCGGCGGCCGGCTCGTGTTCCACGTCTTCGCCGCGTTGGCGGAGTTCGAACGGGACCTCATCAAGGAACGCACCAACGCCGGCCTCGCCGCCGCTCGAGCCCGCGGCCGCACCGGCGGCCGACCATCTCGGCTCTCCGCGGACCAGGTGCGCACCGCACGCCGGCTCTACGAACAGCAGGACATGACCGTCGCGCAGATCGGCGACGTGCTCGGCGTTAGCCGCACCACCATCTACCGTGCACTCGCGAAGCACGCCGAGCCCGTCGCGGCGCGACGAACCAAGCCTTCCCCAACGATGTAGCTGGCTATGGACGCGAGCGAGCGGTGGGGCATCCTTCGACTGCACGTCGAGGACGCCATCCCGCTCGCCACCCTGGCCCGCACCACGGGCGTCGCTGAGCGCACCCTGCAACGCTGGTTGGCCCGCTACCGAACCGGCGGATACCCGGCTCTCGCCGACGGCACCCGCACCGATCACGGCGCCCGACGGACGGCACCGGAACTGGTGCGCCTGATTGAGGGGCTCGCACTCACCAAGCCACGACCTTCGATCGCCACGATTCACCGCCAGGTCGACAATTACTGCACCAAACGAGGTCTCTCAGCGCCGTCGTACTCCGTTGTGCGGTCGATCGTGAACGGGCTTGATCCCGGGATGGTGACGCTCGCGCTTGAGGGGCCCGCGTCATATCGGGACAAGCACGAACTGCTGCTCCGACGTCGTGCGGATCGCCCCAACGCGATCTGGCAGGCGGACCACACGATGCTCGATCTGCTCATCGTCGGACCCGACGGCAAGCCCGAACGGCCGTGGTTGACGGTGATCCTCGACGACTACTCCCGCGCGGTCTGCGGGTACATGGTGTTCCTCGGCGCCCCATCCGCCGCGAACACCGCGCTCGCGCTCCGGCAAGCGATCTGGCACAAGCCGGAACCGGACTGGCCTGTCTGCGGGATCCCAGACGTGCTCTACACAGACCACGGGTCCGACTTCACCAGCCACCGAATCGGCGACACCGCCGCCGTGCTGCACCTCCGCATCATCCACTCGCAGGTCGCTCGCCCCCAGGGCCGCGGGAAGATCGAGCGGTTCTTCGGCACCATCAACACCGAGCTGCTCCCAACGCTCCCCGGCCACCTCGCACCCGGATCCTCGGCGCCGGCGCCGACGCCGGCGCTGGATCTCGCCGGTGTCGACAGTGCCATCAACACGTTCATCCGCCGCTACAACGCCCGCATCCACCGCGAGCTCCGGAAGAGCCCACTGGAAGCGTGGATCGCAGACGGGTGGCTGCCACGAATGCCGGACTCCCTCGAGCAGCTCGACGGGTTCCTGCTCACCGTCCCGACCACGCGTGTCGTGCAACGAGACGGCATCCACTTCGAAGGGCTCCGCTACACCGCAACCACTCTCGCACCCTTCGTGGGCAGCACCGTCAGCGTCCGGTACGACCCCCGCGACGTCACCGAGATCCGTGTCTTTCACCGCGACGCGTTCCTGTGCACCGCGATCAGTACCGCGCATCAGACCGAGACCATCAGTCTCAAGCAGATCCAGGCCGCCCGGAACGCGCAACGAAGAGCCCTGCGCGGGCAGATCCGCGAACGCATCGCGATCGTCCGCCCCACACCCGATGATCACACCCCACCAGCACCCGCACCGGCACCGGATCAACCGCGACTGATGACCTACGAGGAGGACCGGTCATGACGAGCCAGTTCATCATCACGAAGGAACACCGTCGGTTCGCGGAGTTCGCCGACGCCGTCCGGAAGCAGAACACCATCGGCGTCTGCTTCGGCCCCGCTGGCGTCGGCAAGACCCTCTCCGCACGCCGCTACGCCCACTGGGACAGCATCGGCCCGTTCATCGCCAGATGGGCCGCACGCAGCGAAGACGACACGAAGATCTACGCCGCCGCCCACCGAGCCCGCACCGTCTTCTACACGCCCGAGGTCTCCGCCACGATGCGCGCCCTGCAGGACGACCTCCGGCACGACATGCTCCGCACCGAACGCTGCATCGAGGAACACCTCCTGCTCCAGGGTCGCCACTTCGACCACGCACACGGCCCCAACCCGTCCCTGCTCGAGCTGATCATCATCGACGAGTCCGAACGCCTCACCGGCAACGCGATCGAGTGGCTCCGCGACCAGTACGACCGCACCGGCATAGCGATGATCCTCATCGGCATGCCCGGCATCGAGAAGCAGTTCAGCCACTACCCGCAGCTCTACAGCCGCCTCGGTTTCGCCCACCAGTACCGTCCGCTCGGCCACGACGAGCTGCTCTTCGTCCTCGAACGTCAATGGCGCAAGCTCGGCAAGACGCTCGACCCCGACGACTTCACCGACGCGCAAGCCATCGCCGCCGTCGAACGCATCACCCGCGGCAACTTCCGGCTCCTTGAGCGCCTCCTCCCTCAGATCCAACGCGTCCTGAAGATCAACGAGCTCGACGTCATCACCAACGACGTCGTCGAGGCCGCCCGCAGCACCCTCGTCATCGGCACCACCTGACCCGACACCGATCGCAGCGAAAACGACGACACAGAGCGAGGCTGCTCACAGGCACGGCTGATTCCACGTGAAAAGTGTCCGCTGGACGATCCCCTATCGGGCAGGGTCTACAGCTGAGCATGAACCCAAACGCGAAAGCCGCCTGCTTCACATAGATCGTTAACACCCGTCTTGAGATACGAATGGTGGAACTAGGCGCCTTGACTCTTGGCTGCCTCATGAACAGTCGTCCGTGAGACAACCTTTTCGATGGACCATTCACGGAAGAGTGTGGATCGCATCGCTTGATCGCGTGCTTCTGGGACCACTCATTGGCAGACGCGAAGGCTTCGTTGGCGGCATCGACGAGCTCTGGGGTGAGGGTTTGGACGCGTTCAAGCTGAGCGCTTGTCTACGACGGCACCGCGGGTGGCGTCACGCCTTGCGCCGGTGCGGAACGGATACCCCGCAGCGCCACTTCGACGTAGCGAGCAGATGCAGGTTGTTCCGAACCCGGCGAGTGAGCAATCACCCCGGCGTTTCCGTACAAGATCGCCAAGACGTCGTCCAGGGTAATGTCCGAACTCAGCACACCGGAGCCGGGTGCGTGCTGTGTGACGGCGGCGAAGATCGAGCTGATACCGCCGGTGGCATCTGTATGGGCCGCTTCGCTCACCGCATCGGCAATCGCCCCTGCAAGTCCGGGCTGCGTGGCCTGGTGCGCCGCGCATGCGCGAATCGCCTCGGTGAACGCCTCCCACGGGTGGGTTGCCGAATCGGGATCGGTTGCAGTGTCGCGTAGCTCGGCGAGTTCCTCGGCGACAATCTCGCGGATGAGGTCCGCTTTTGTGGGGAAACGGCGTTGCGCCGTCGCGAATCCGACCCCAGCCCTACGCGCGATCTCAGCCATGGAGACGTGGAGTCCGTTCTCAACGAACGCCTCGCGCGCGGCGGTGAGGATCAGTGCCCGGTTTCGTGTTGCATCCGCCCGCAGGCGGCGAGGCGCATGTGCCATGCCCCGCCCTCTCTCCTCGTCGCGAGCCATGTCAGCGGGCCGCTGCTAATAAGTGGTGAGTACTACCCAATTGATGCTACCGTGCCGTAAGTGGAGAAGCCACACCATTTATGAGTGCGATGAGGAGAACCAGATGGAAAAGAGTATGCGCGCAGTCGTGTTCGACCGCTACGGCGGCCCGGAGGTGTTGCACGAAAGACATGTGGCGATGCCAGTGGCGCGAGCGGGCGATGTCGTTGTGCGAGTCGATGCCACATCGGTTAATGGTGCCGACCTGATGCTCAGGTCGGGCAAGCTCGCGCTCGTCACCGGCCGACGCTTCCCCAAGCAGCTCGGTATCGACTTCGTCGGCACCCTGGTTGAGGCTGATCCCGATCTTGACGGTCTATCGATCGGCGACCGAGTATGGGGGGCGGTGGACCCCCGACGAGGTCCTCGCTCGCTTGCCGAATGGGTGAGCATACCTGCAACCCAGATCGCCCGGGCGCCCGGCAACCTGACTGCGGAGGAGGCTGTGACACTCATCGCGGGCGGCACAACTGCCCACACTGCTCTAGTCGATCACGCCAAGGTGCAACCCGGCGAGCGGGTGCTCGTGCGCGGTGCAGCGGGTGGCGTGGGGAGCGTGGCAGTGCAGCTCGCGAAGTCTCTCGGAGCTACGGTGACGGCACTCGCCAGCGCGTCGAGCTCGGAGTTCGTCCGCAACCTGGGAGCTGACGCGGTGATCGACTACCGGGCAACATCGCCAGCACAGCTAGGCGCGTTCGACATTGTCTTCGATGCGCACGGGAGCAGTCTCTTCTCCTTCCGGCGTCTTCTAGCACCGGGGGGCAGGATGGTCTCGATCGCGGTCGACGCGGACGCCCCGGCGCGCAGCCTACTCGCGATCACCGCCAGCGGGGTCTTCGGCTCCAGGCGCATCCGTTTCTTCCGCGGGAACCCTGGTCGGCTCGACCTCGAACTCCTCACCACTCGAGTCGAGCGCGGCGAGCTTCGGCCCGTACTAGACCGGACATTCTCGTTGTCTCGCGCCGCCGAAGCCCACACCGCGCTGGAAGCCCGTGGAGTTCATGGCAAGCTCGTCATCACGACCTCCGCCTGAGAGCCGCGCAAGCTGCGACGCCACTGAACGCTCACATCAGCACGCCACCAAGCGAATCGATCCGCACACCGTCGACGATTTTGTTTCACGTGGAAAACGTCCGGCGAACCATCCCCTATCGGACATAAGTGCGGCGGGATCGCGCCTGGGTTGTACCTGGCGCAACCAGCAGACATACGTGGGCCAGCCCACTATTTGCCGAGACTCCACTCAGTGCCTATCAAGATCCCTGCTCGGCCACGACAACTGGAATGGTTCAGAAACATAAACGTCGCGCTTTTCAGTAGTTTGTCAACCTGGATGCCAGCAGCTACGTGGACTCCTTCGAGATCTCGTTTGCTATGACCTTCACGTCGAAGTCGTCCAGCATGGCGTCGACGACCACGCCTGTGTGCTGTTCCTCGAGGTGGCCGTCGTCCCGCGGATCGAAACCACGAAGGGCCAATCCGCTCGGAACGCGGACGATTGAGCGCTGCACTCCCGCGCCATCGACGACGGAGATCTCGCTCACCCGGCCTCGAACATAGACATCCGGCTCGCTGTCATGATGAGTCTCGACAAGCTGCTCCTCGCCCGACGCCCGCCGGAGCGTGAGGCATCTGAATTCGACGATCTGATTCACCTCGACCGCCTCGCCGCAGCATTCGTGCTCCCAGTCACCAATACGGATGATGACTTCGGTCATTGGTCGACCCAGGTGAGCTGAAACAGGGTCATCGCTTCTTGAAGGGCTGGATGAGCTGCCGTGAGCGGTTCATCCGTGATGTCAGCGAGTTCGGGCGAAACGAGCGCATGGTTCGGGTATTCGAAGATCGCCCAGAGTCGTAGGTCGTCGCCGTGTCTCGAGGCGAACTCAACACCGCTATAGGCCGGCTGGCTTTCGACCGTCGTCTCGTAGAGATAGCGTGATATGGCTTGCGTGAGGGCGCGGGGTCCAGAGTCTTTCAACGCGGACGTGTCGAAATCGGTCACGCCCAGTCGCCGCGCCGGGGACACCCAGTCGGGCCGTAATGATGCGACGGCCGCGGCGTGCGTCACCTGGACGTAGGCACCCCGAAGCGTGGCGCTGCCAATCCGCCGGTTCTCGATCCAGTCCGTCGACACACTCCCGGGCGATAGGGTCGGGAACGCAATCTCGTCGACGTCATCAGATTCGATCTCGCCGAGGCCCTCCGCAACCCGCGGGTCTGGACGGAACTTAGCCAGCACCTCGATAAAGCAGGCTATGGCACTCTCCGCGACGTACAGCGTTCGGTACTGTCCTGCAGGGTCATCCCACCGTCCGTCGAAGCGGCCGTCCGTGTTGGCGAACTTCCAGTCCGTCCACTCCCACGGGTTCGGTGCGTAGCCGACCCTCCACACCGTTCCCGGTTCACGCGAGACCGGCAGCCCCTCCCCCGCCACTAGCCGACAGCCGCGAACGCGCGAGCCGCAGCGACCACCTGCGGGCCAACCACGTCAAGCGGTTCATCGCGCAGAAGACGCGCCGGCGCATTATCGTCCAGTTGCGGGTTCATGCCCTGGAACCAGGACTGGACCGTTGCTTTCCCTTCGCGCTCATACAGCAGGCCGGCAACGTGATAGGCAACGCGAAGCCGCTGGATCACCTCGGCGCCAGGCGCCCGCTCACCATCAGCCCACTCCCGCACCGATCGCGTATTCGAGACATGGCCAATGTATGCGACAAGCTTCGCCCCAACAATCTCCCGCAACCCCGAAACAACGTCGCCAGTTTCTAACCGGACCGAGTCGTTATATGCCTGCAGCCCTGGGCGGGCGGACGTCTCGCTAGCGATACTCATATACCCAGCTTACCGCCGCCACCCGATATTGCACCCAATATCGCACTGTGGGAAACAAAATCTGGCGGTGCCCGTGGGAGAGGCCTGCGTTATCGCAGCCCGACACGCTCCTGTTTTGAGCCTCGCAAAGTATGGGTCAAGTAACTATTACGTCGCGATACACCAAGAACATCCTCGATGCGAACGAGAGTTACCTCGCACCGATGGTCCTGATTTGTTACCGCCTAGCCTCAGACATGGCGCCCAGACGGATCCGCACTCCGCGGGCGGAAAAGGGTGCCCGTAGGGGCACGAGGCTGTGATGTCAGGCAGCCAATTCGCGCACCCCCGTCCGGCGGACAGCTCTTGATTGTTTGTTGACCCGGTCATATCAGAAGGAGCTTCTCGCTCGGCGAATGCGCGGCGTTGAATACCCATCGGCGGGGCGGGGCAATTTTGCTACTGTGATGGCGTGAACGCCGACCAAACGCACCGTGGACCGTCCAACCCGCACGACGCCGGGGCGCAAAACCTCGCGTATCTACAAATGAGCGTTTCACCGGCGATCGCATTTGCTGCACCACCCCGACGGCTCGAGCTCTTCCTCGAGAGACTTGACAACCAACTCCAGGCCGCTCTCTCCTTTCGCCCGCGAGAGTTACCGAGCTCGAGCGCGAATGTGCGTCTCTACCGGTTGGGTGGGCGAGGGAGGTGGTTGCGCGCGAACCTCGCGGACTTCCTCGTATCCGGAGGAGGCGGCAGGTTCAATATCAGCTACCACGTCGTCGTCGAACGTGCGCAGGCGGATCAGGCGCTGCTGAGCGTGCACGGAATCGATCAGACGCTGCGGACCCGTTACGACCCACACGAGGTGTTCGGCCCGGTCCTCACCGACTTGTCTTCGCACTTCCGCGACGTCGCCATCAGCCAGTGGTTCGACAGCAGAAACCTCCCCGCACACCTTGCGTCCTCCCCCGCCGGTTTCGCTCAGATGGTGGGCCCGGGTCGAGCATTCTGGTGGCAGTGACCGCCCTTTCGCCTGCCAGCGCGGAACCACTATCGTGATGGCATGATCATGACTGTCGTCGTTGGCGTGCAAGAGCAGCACACCGTTGTGTTCTCGTTCGATAAGGTCTGGGGTCGCCTCAGCATCACGGTCGATGGTCAGAGCGTCGTCGACACCGTGCGCGTCGTATCCCTCAGCAGAGTCGCGACGTGGGAATTCCCCGTTGGTTGGAATGAACGACACATCGTCCGGATCGAGAAGCACCGAGCGGCCTTCTTCGCGGGTTTCCGGCCGCAACCGGTGTACGCCTACGTGAACGGAGTTCTCGTCGCACAAAATAGTGCGTAATTCACGCGCGTAGAGACTGCGTCACGGACCGGCGCTCTGTCGGGCGGCCGCTGGCGTCCTAACGAGAGACCGGTAGTGATCTGTGAGTGACAGCGCCTTCGCGATTGGGAGCATCGTGCGCTTCCATCAGCTTCTCTCGCGTCAATCGCCTCAGGAAACCCAGAGTGCGGTCCTACAAGCACTGCACAACGAGGGGTTCACCATCGAGACGAACACGTACGAGTTCGAGGGATGGAATGTGCGGTATGGAGTGATCGGTAGCAACAAAGCTTCGACCCGGAACGCGTTCCTGTTGGAGGTCGTGCCCCTGCTGAGTCTCGTGGGGGTGGGACGCCCGTTTGCGCGGTGTGCCGTGCCGGTCGCCGTGCGTTCCCGAGGCGACGGCGCCCAACTGCTCGCAACGACGGTCTGGGGTCACCGCGGCGACGCCGGAACGGTCAACCTGGTCGCCAAACGCACGAAGTCCGCCATCGAGAACGCCGCTGCACACCTCGGCGCTGAACACTCCTCCTCCGTCCCACCGATCGACGTGTCAGCTCCGATCGATGGCCAAAGCTTCGAACGGCTCACCGGCTGGCGGCAACAGCAATAACAGCTGACGCCACACTGCACGCTGACGACAAACACGCGAAGGGCACACGCATGACTGAGAAAGCGGGAACATCCACCGAACGCGGCGGCGCCGTGGCCGGGAGCGACCGATGACCACCGGTGCGGCGCTGGTCGTGCGTTACGACGAGGCCCGCCGCGCATCCGCCGAGACGACGCTCCACAAGCTTGCCCGGGGCCAGGGCATCTCGATGCTGGCTCTGGGCGTGCTCCTCGGGCTCCTGATCGTGGTGCCCTTCGGCGCCGCACTCATCGAAACGAACGACACCGACGTTGTGTTGATCCTCGCCGCCATCGCGCTTCTCCTCGTTCCGATCACGCTGGGGGTGCTGGGCGTGCGGCAACTTCGGCGACAGCCGCGCCTGCCCGAGATCGCCGTCACGATCACGTCCACCGCCGTGACTTTCCCTGCCATGGATCGGCCGTCTGGGCTGGCACCTCGAATCCGTGCCGAGGAATGGGCCAGGGACGGCACAAGCGCCTCGATTATCCCCGCGTCTGGCTTGCAGGGGTCGCGCATAGAGTTCACCCGGCAAGACGCGGGCAAACGGCGCCGACGCTCGATCGCTACCGGGAACGTCGACGTCGATCCCCGGGTCATTGTCGACGCGTTGAGAGGGCCGCACACCCCATAACCCAGCGCGAAGAAGGGACCAGCGTCGCGGGGGAGGTTCCGCGCGCTGTACACGGCGCCGCCGCGATTGCCCGGATGAGCCGCACTCTCATTCCGAACCGAAAATCGCGACGAGACGCGAGTGGCAAGCCTGACGGAATACCGCCCAGACTATTTCTTGGTGCCAGAGCCGGTCAGGCCCCCTGCTATCCCAACGATGATGAGAGCAGGGCCGGTAACGAGAAGCAGAATCTGCCACCACGACGCGGCATAGTCACCGTAGATCTGCGGCAGCATGCCCATCGCGAGCACGGCCACCCCGATCGGAACAAACCACCAGGCGGAGAACCCTCTGCGTTTCGGTTGTGTCGACACCATGTGCACAGGTTAGCGCCGCACGACCTAGCCAGTCCAGGCTGCGCCGGATGGCACATGAGCACGGCGAGCAGGATGATTCCGAGCGTCGCCGCGCTCGAGGATGAGCGCACCAAACCGAGCCAACGCAACCTAGATTGGCGCACCCATCCCTAGCAACGTAGGTCGACACCATGGAGTGCTCACAGATCGCGGCAGTGGCAGCCGACATCGGCGACCCGAAAGCGGGAACGAGTATGAAGCAGATGACGGTCGACGTAACCCCAAAGGCCACTAAGGACTGGAATCTCGACCACAACTTATGCATCGCATTTGCCTGGCCCAATAAGGTCGAAAGGTGACTACGAACCTCACTCCGCCTGGGATGACCTCGCTTCTGCTCTGATTGTCTTCGCCGTTTTCGCTTGGGAATTCGTCGTTTTGCTGCTGATAGATCCGTTCCTCTTCCGGGACGAGAACGACCCCGCGGCGCCGATCTGGCATCACGCGATCACGGCCGCAGGGTGGGCTCTCGGCGCGGCACTTCTATCGCGAAGCGCCGCCCGGGTTGGCGTGTTCACCGATCGGACGAACGCGGCGCCGACCGGTTCCGTGACAACTCGCACCCTGGTCGCCGTGGCAGCCGCGTCGGCCGCTGTTCTCATCCGCGCGGCCGCGTTCGGCGAATTCAAAATCGGCGCAGAAATCGCCGACATCATCTCTGATTCAGGCAATTTGGCACCGTTGGGCATCACCGCGCTCCTGGCGTACTACGTGGCGGAGGCTGCGCTCATTGTTCTGGTGATCTTGTTCGGGCAGCGCGCGGGCGAGAAACAGTTCGGGCGGCGCGCAGCCCCGTGGGGCGGTATCGTGCTCGCCGGCACCTGGGGAATCATGCACATCTTCCTGCAGGGCCCAGCCGGTGGCGCATACGCCATCGTCGCCGCGGTGCTCTACGGCCTCATCGTCACTTACGGCCCCCGCCGTGTCACAGCGGCTGGCACGATCGCGGCGGCAGCGTTCATCATCTGACCGGCGAGCTTCTACGTAGTCAGACCAATATGGCTAGCAACGAACGTTTGATGAGTCGCATCCGGATGTACATCTTCGTCATGGTCGCATCCTTCTTTCTACAAGGAGCTTTTTTGGCGTGGGCCTTGAGGACCGATGGATCAGCAACGGCGTGGATAGTTTGGTTGGCAGTTCTTGTGTTTTGCGTGCCTGCGACCATCTTCGCCGGCGTCAACGCGTACAAGCTCTCAAAGCAGTACAGGAAGTTGAAGTGGGGAGAAGAATAAAGCGCTGGCTCGACTCCTATGTTCAATCCTGCAACCGACGCCAACTCCGAGCACGAACCTGACGACGCCCATTGGAGCGAGCACGTTGCGCTCACCGACGTTGAGGTTAGCTCTGTGGGCGGTAGGTGACCGCGCGTCAGCTCTTAGCAGCCACCCCGGGGCGCCGCACTCGTGAGGGTGCGGAGCGCGAACACATGGCCGCTTTACCCAGCCGCCGGTGCCTAAGGTAGGCCTGTGGCTGATATTGAGACGCGAGAGCTCCGTTATTTTGTTGCCGTTGCCCGTGAGTTGAACTTCGGGCGCGCCGCCCATGCGCTCGGCATCTCGCAGCCCCCGCTTTCGCGAGCAATCAAGCAGTTGGAACTGCGTCTGGGCGTGCAACTTTTCGAACGCGACCGCCGCGGAGTTGTTCTCACCAAAGCAGGGCTCGTGCTCCTCCGAGAGTCAGGGTCGACTCTTGATGCGATCGCCGCTGCCGTCCGCCGAACGCAGCGCGCAGGGCGACCGCAGAGGCCCTTCATTCTCGCGACAAAGGCGGGGGCGTCACACGCGCTGCTACAAGGTTTACTTAGTGCGGTGTCTGCTACTGCAGATCTCCCGCCCCTCGAGGTCATGCTCTGCGAGGTGGGCGAGCAGGCCATATTATTACGCGACGGCCGAGCGGACGTTGCGCTCATGCATCGGCCGGTTGACGATCTCTCCGGTTTGAAGACGCAAGACCTGATGGTCGAGGGTCAAGTCGTGATTGTGCCGGCAGGGCACCCCCTCGCACTTCGCGAGCAGCTCACTCTGGGAGAGATACAGGATGTGTCAGACCTGCCGCTTGCGCGCTGGCCTCGGCTTGACGGTACATATCCTCCGGGCCCTGGGCCCGAGGTTCGGACCCAATCTCAAATCGCCCAACTGGTCGCCCTCGGGAAAACCCTCCTAGTGATACCAGCATCCAGCCGCGCCTGGCAGTGGCCGGATCATGTTGCCGTTCCTGTCACAGACGCACTCGAAATCACCACCGTCATTGCCTGGCCCGCCTCGAGCCTCGCCCCTGAGCTCGCTGGCGTGATTCGCGTAGCCACCGAACTGAACCATTCCCCGAACGTAGGGGCGGCCTGATTGATCGTCACCAAGGCACGGGGCCGGCGTCATCCCAGAACCCGCCGCGTGGAGCATCGTCCGGCGCAAGCGCGAAACGTAAAGCGATCACCGCGCCCTGTTCCGCTGATCGCGGTGAGGCGAAACCGGTGAAATCGGTTGCAACATAGCCCGGGCAGACGGCATTGACGATCACGCTTGTGTCTTCGAGTTCACGAGCGTACTGCGCCGTGATGCTATTGACCATGGTCTTCGATGGCGCATAGGCAGCCATTTGAGGGCCGGTTTGTAGTGTTAATGACCCCATATTGCTTGAGATGTTGACGATGCGCGCCGAGTCGGCTTGGCGGAGAAGGGGCAGCATCGCATTCGTCACGCGAATGACCCCAAACACGTTCGTTTCGAGCACAGTGCGCAGCACGTCGAGGTTCAAGGTGGAGGGGATCTGTGCCCCTGCGTCAGTGCGGCCGGCAATACCTGCGTTATTGACCAGCACGTCGAGCCTGCCCGTTGTCCGCTCGATGATCTCTGCGGCAGCGGCAACGCTGACATCGGAGGAAACATCGAGGGCCACGCCAAACGCTTCAATCCCCTCCGCGTGCAGTGACCTGATAGCCGTCTCCCGTTTTTGCTCATCACGCGCACCTACGGCGACGGTGAAGCCTTCCTTCCCGAGCCCGCGTGCGATTGCGTATCCAATGCCTTTATTCGCACCCGTAACGAGCGCTGTCTGGTTTGTTATCACGCATCTAACGATTGCAAAGGGGTGCCGACGCGTCCAATACCGATCGATGCCACCGTAATACCCACGATGTATGAGGTGGGGGTCAACTAAGTCACACAACCATTACCGCGACCACCCGTCTGCTGGCCGCCAAATTGTTCTTGGTTCCCCTGTCGACACGGGAGATCACGAATGCGCCAGCGCTCGTCCTCCTCAGTGCCGCCCTTCTCAGTGCACCAGCGGTCCTGCGTCAACGGTCGCTAACTACACCGCACACCAATTGGTCGTAGGATCACCAAGCGAGCCGCCCGGTATACAGCCCCTATCAGACACGTCGACGAGGAGATGTTGGTTGGCCCAGGCACTGCGCATTCTCTCGAGCAAGCTTCCTTTCCAGCCGCCGGAGGGCCGACCAGAACGATGGGACGACGCTGGAGTGCAGCCTTGGGGCCGCCGCACGTTACTCCGCGATCAAGTGGTCGTGTGGCTTCCGGCCCAGTTACTGAAGCTGCCGCGGTAAATAACTTCTTGTTTAGTAGCTGAGGCTCGGCTGCAAGATACCGCCGACGAGGCACAGGTAGCCAAGGCCGAGGAAGGCCAGCGTGACGATGACGCGCCCGGCGAGCAGCAGCCACCACGACGCCCGGCGCGGCTCGCGCGACCGCATGGTCTCGACGACCAGCCAGGCTGACGGAACGACGCCCAGCGCCGCAATCGCCGTGAGCACCTGCGCGCCGCGGATGACGACGGGGCCCGGCGAACCCGAGTCGGTCAGGAGCGCTTCGGCCACCATCATCCACAGCGGCACGGCGGCCACGAGCGCGAGCAAGGCCACATGCACGGCCAGGCGCAGCCGCCGCACGAACGCACGCGATGTCGAAGGTCGGCGTGCAAACCGTCGGATGCCGGCACCGACCGGCCACGACACGAGCGCGATCGCCAGCACCACCAGGGTGAACGCCGCGATCAGGGGAACGGCGGCCCGGTCACCCGACATCGGCTGCAGAGTGAACGCGGGGTCGAACGAGATGGCGCGCACCTCTCCCCCGACCACGTCCGCGGCAATGCGCCGCTGACCGTCGCGCTCCTGCCACACCCACGGCTCGACCTCGACGAAGGTGAGGGGCTGACCCGCGGCATCCACGATGGCCGAAACGGTCAGGGAGCCGTCGGGCTGGGGCACGACCTCGGCCGACGACAGGATGAAGAACAGGCGGATGAAGGTGGACTCGCCGCGTCGCGAGAATTCGTAAGTTCCGGCCAGGGTCTCTGCGTGCGCGGCCGCGGTATCGATCGGGGCGGGCGCCGGGCGCGTGTCGGGGAAGTAACGGTCGGCGAAACCGGTCGTCACGGCATCGCGGATGGCGGTGGTGGCGTCACCGTTCACCCCGGTGCTGTTGAGCGAGATGAAGATTCCCGCGTCGTCGTCGGGGAAGATCTCGAGCTGCGCGTGGAACGCCGTGAGGTCGCCCGCGTGACTCAGGATGCGGTGACCGTTGCGGTCGCGTTCGAAGAAGCCGAGCGTCATGCGCGGCCCTTCGGCCAGGCCGCCCAACGTGTCGGCGCCGAGAGCCGGCTCGTGCATGAGCTCGAGCATGGCGGGCGAGAGCACCGGGGAGTGTCCGAGCTGAGCGAGCATGAAGCGACTCATATCGGTCGCGGTCGCCGAGATCGCGCCCGCGGGCGACGGGGTGACGACCTCGAAGGGCACCTCCTCCGAACCGCGGAAGTCATAGCCCCGAGACATGTTCTTCTGCTGCTCGGCGGAGAGCGGTTGGGCGTAGGTGGCGGTTGCCATGCCGGCGGGCTCGAGGATGTTCTCGGTGGCGTAGGCCTCGAAATCCTGGCCCGTCACCCGCTCGACCACGTAAGCGGCGAGCCCGTTCGAGTAGTTGGAGTAGGCGGGCGTCGTGCCCGGTTCGAAGATCTGCTCCGGCGGTTCGGAGGCGAGTGCTTCGCGCAGCGTGGGGCGACCGTTCGCGTCGCTCGTGATGAGGCCGCCGATCTCGTCCTCCAGACCCGCGGTGTGCGACAGCAGGTGTCGCAGTGTGATCGGCCGGTCGAACCGGTTCGGCACCTCGATGTCGACGTAGTTCTGCACGGGCTCGTCGAGGTCGACGCGTCCCTGGTCGACGAGCTGCATGACGGCCGTCGCGGTGACGAGCTTCGACACCGAACCGATGCGGAAGAGCGTCATGTCGGCGTCGACCGGACGCGGTTCGGTAGTCGAGGTCCCGGCTTCGGACGAGCCGTAACCCTGCTGCGTCACGACCTCGCCGTGCGACACCACCGAGATCACTGCACCCGCGATGCCCTCGCGCTGCAGCATCGAGGGAAGCAGGCCGTCGAGCCAGGCCTCGGCATCCGCGGTCGTCAGTTCGGGTGCGCGGCCGCCGAGCCCTGCCTCGCGGGGCGCCGCGGCAGCTATCCCAGTCGACGTCACGCCCGAATGTTGCCCCTCGATGGCGCTTCCGGATGCGTGAGCGACCGTTCCGGCAGTCGCGCGGACACCGGCCGATCCCAGCGGAATGACGACGATCACCGCGGCGGCCAACAGCGCTGTGGGCGCACGGCGGCCGAGGGGCCGGGCAGAGGAACGTCGGATGCGGGGCAGGCGGCGGAAGATCGGCACAATTCATACTGACAGGTTTGTTTTCCTCGCCGCACCAGAACGAGACCCCCGAACGAGCGTCACCGCGCCTGAACAACACGGGTACCGCCCGGCGCGGGTGCCATCGATGGGCCACAAAGTAATCACAGGAGGTCGCGCCCGGCCAAGCATCCGCTACCGGGCACTACGTGAACGGGACAGATGCAGGGGAATCGGGTCCCACATCGATGATTGCGACCTTGCGCCCGAGCAGTTGGCCAACGATCTGCTCCAGCGTCCGGATGTCGCGAAGCCGGCCCCAGTCGTCTCGCCCGAGCACGAATATGCGTTCGTCCTCGCTGGTGACGGGCAGCGTTCGAATCGCCCCTTCGTAGCCAGCGAGAGCGAACGCGCCCTCTACGGCGGTGCGCTGACCTACGTTGAACACCCTCCGATGGTAATACCGCGGGGCTGCCCCGACAGCACGCCCGAGATGAGCAATTGGACGAGACCAGAAGCGTCGTACCGCGCATCGCTTGCAGCACCAACGCACAGATTCCCGATGCCCTTGAGAACGTTGTAGGCATCGACGGGCGGCGCGGAACCCGCGGCTTGGAGCGCTGCTTCGAGAAGCTCGCCGCACACTGGGACGAGACGGCCAACGAAGTAGGTATGAAGAGCATCGGAGCCGGCGCTGTCTCCCTGCAGCGCGCCAGCGAGCCCATGTTTAGTGACGAGGAACTCGACAAAGAGAGCTACCCATGCGCGCAGGGCCTCTTCGGGCGTCGGGCGCTCAGCGAGGAGCCGCGGGCCGGCGTCCGCACACGCCTCAACCTGATGCCGATAGACCGCCACCACAAGCTCTGAACGCGTCGGGAAATGACGGTAGATCGTTCCCACACCGACGCCGGCCTTCGCTGCAATCTCACGCACCGGCGCCTCGACACCAGAGGTCACGAACACCGCTGCCGCAGCGTCAAGGAGTGCTTGCTGGCTTCGACGAGGGCGGCCAACGTGCTGGGTCTGTGCAGAATGCGATTCGTCGCTGTGTACCTCTGACATCTGCCCGCCCTCTTCATTTTCTAACACAAGCTTGCGTTTCGGAGCACCGTTCCGTAACGTTACGGAACGACGCTCCGATAACCAGTATTGCAGAGCGCGCTTCGAAAAGGAATTGCTATGACCTCGCTTCTCATTGACGCTCTAGACGACATCATCGGAACGGGCGCGCCGGTGGTCTCCGCCGCCCCCGTCACCCTGTCGGCGCCCGACCGGGCTGTCCCACTCGAGGTGCGTGTATCCGCGCCGGCGACCGGCACGAACCTCCCGGTGGTGCTGTTCTCGCATGGCAATGGCTGGAATCTCGACGGCTATGCCCCGCTCACCGCGTTCTGGGCGTCGCGGGGATTTGTTGTAATTCAGCCGACGCACCTCGACTCGCGCCGAAACGGCTTCGGGTTCGACTCTCCGGTATTTCCGACGATCTGGACCGAGCGCATCGCAGATCTCACGCGAATCCTCGACCAGCTCAACACCGTCGAGGATGCCATCCCAGGGCTGGCTGAACGCATCGACCGCAGCCGGATCGCTACTACCGGTCACTCCTGGGGCGGACAAACGGCGCAGTCGCTCCTGGGCGCCCGGATCTTCACCGAAGCAGGCCAGGTCGGCGAGGACCTGTCCGACAGCCGTGTCACTGCGGGCATCTTGTTGGCCGCTACAGGTATCGGCGGGGATGACCTTCACCCGTTCGCGCAGGCGAATTTCCCGTTCATGCGTCCCTCATTCCAGGAGCTCACCACACCCACCCTCGTCATCGCAGGTGACCACGACCAGTCCAAGATGTCTAGCCGCGGACCCGACTGGTTCACCGACGCGTACACGTACAGCCCCGGCGCCACCGACCTCCTCACCTTCTATGGCGCGGAACACGCCCTGGGCGGGATCGTCGGGTACGAAGTGGCCGAGACCACCGACGAGAACCCTGAGCGGGTCGCCGTCATCCAGCGGATGACTACCGCCTACCTTCAGTCCGCTCTGCATGTCGACGAGAACAGCTGGTCCGCAGCCCGCACGGCTTTCGACAGCAGCGTCGAGCCGATTGGTCGCGCCGACAGCAAGTAATACGCCGGATCACACACCCCGACACATACCGGTAACTACTGGCGGGTGAGCGGGTCTGAGCCGGACATCCGGGTGTTTCACGCTCCGGGCGTCCGGTGAAGCATCCCCTATCGGGGACATCTGATTTTTCGTTGGTTCTATCGGTCAGTAACGCCGGCGGATCGAGCGTGTAGGCGATCGATTTGGCCTGCACCGCCTCCCAATGGCGTTTCGCCTGCGTCGTCCGCGAAGGAAAGGCCGTCCAGCTCGTTGCGGAGCCGCTGCAGCGCGCGGCCGTAACGGGTGCGCGCCGTGGATGCATTCATCGACAGAAGCCGTGCCGCCTGCGCAATGCTGAAACCATCCCAATGGATCAGGATGACGAGCTCCCGAGAGCGCTCATCAAGTCGCCGAACGGCTCGCCGCACCGACTGTGCCTGCAGGTCCGAGTCGAGAACCGTGTCCGCGGATTCGCCCACAGACGCAGAATCGGCAAGGTAATCCCGCAGAGCATTCGCAATCGACGTACGTTTCGTTGCACTCCGGTAATGCTCGCGAAGCAGGTTGCGTGCGATCCCGAAGCACCACATCCGTGCCGCCTCGTCAGCCGCAGGCACTTTTCGCGCGCTTTCCCACAATGCGAGCAACGTTCGCCCCAAAAGGTCGGCGGCATCCTCCGGCTCATCGACGCGACGACGAAAATAGCGAAGAAGGTCGTCGGCGTTGGTAATGATGACCGTTTCGGCCCAGCTGTCGGGGTCTGGGGCGGCGGGTCGAGTCATCGGTGCAGCTCTCCCGTGCAATCTGTCGCCGAACTGTAGACCGTGCCCTCTTCTTCCCCCGCCCCTCGGAGAGAGGCGGGGATTTCCGCCTCGATCAGCCGGCTCGCGGCGGCCGAGAAGGATGCTTGGTCGAAACCCGGTTCCGTGCCACCGTCGCGTTCTGGGATGATCGGAGTGGCGAGGGCGTCTTCGTAGATCCGTTGGCCGATACCCGTCCAGTCATGGGTGCGCATGAATTCGGCTATGCGGGCATCCGCCTCGTCGCGTTCGCTCGGTTCGCCGAAGAAGATCTGTTCGCGACAACTCACGTTCACGCCGGTGTCTGTCGTATAGACGATCGGGATCTCGACGTCGGGTTCGACCTGCACGCCGCTGACCGACAGGGTGAGCGGGATGAGTATCGCCCCGCCCGTGAGCGCGACGATGCTCACGACACTGATCGGCAGAAGGGCACGGGGCCGCTTCCACCAGGTCGCCGCCTCCACGGACCTTTCCTCCCCGGCCTGGAGCCAAGCGGCACGCGCCATCTGCCCCACTAGCTCATGAAGCTTGTCGTCACCGTCGGCTGCGACCGGGTTTGCCGACTCGAGGTCGGACATGTCGTGTTCTTTCATCGCTGGTCCCTTCACCATGATCACTCATCGAGAACATGACAAACCCGAGCGAAAACGTCTCAGTGACCAAGAAAAACGCGACAAGCAACCCCGCTTTGTTGGGTGGCCTCAGTCCTCTGTGGAGCGGATTGTCTCAGCGTGCGCCGAGTCATCGCCTCGCGCCTTTTGACGTCGCTCTCGTCGTGTTTCCTGGCGTCGGGACAGGGGATACTTCGCGTCCAGATGGGGTTCGAGGTAGATCCTCCGTATTGCGGCCAGGATGAGATAGCCGCCGGTCCAGTAGCTCAGGAACAGAACAAAGCCCTGGGCAAATGTGAAGCTGAGCAAGGTCAGCACAATGCCGATTCCGACATAGAGCCAGCGCCAGGCAGTCGTGATCCGGTCGCGGGCCGCTTGCTGTTCATCAACGCGGCTTTGCATTGAGTCGACCCGGTTGCTGAGGTCTTCACTATCGATCGTAGAGAAGAGACTTCGCACTGGAACCATCAGCGCATCTGCGACGAGGGAAAGTGTTTCGAGGCTCGCGTCCTGCCCTGCCTCGAGTCTTTGGACGGTCCGAAGACCGACGCCGCTCTCGTTTGCGAGCCGTTCTTGGGTCCACCCCTTGGCCTGTCGGAGTTCGATTATTCGTGTTTGATTCATAGTTCAACCATTGCTTGGCCCTTCATGTCAGCGCCACGTCACCGGGCCGCCAATCGGCCGCCAGCGAGCCGCCATGGAGCCGCCATGGAGCCGCCTCCGACCCGCCACCGGTCTTGTGTTGCAGTTCGATGTGCTGAAGCATCCCATATCGATGTTGGCACAGCCGTCGGCTACTCCGTTGCACGTTGGATCGAGAGCGGGTACTTCCGGTCGAGGCTCGGCCCGACAACCCCAGAGCAACCCAGGTTGACAAATCGGCTTTTAGCAACGTAGGTTGACGACATGGAGTCTTCACAGATTGCGTCGGTGGCTGCCGACACCAGCGACCCGAAAGCAGGATTGCGGGCCGTGGCATCGTTGCGGGTTCTGGCCGACACGTTGGAGCTTCGGCAAGTCGAGGCCGCACTGCGGGCGGGGATGACCTGGCAGGACATCGCTGACGCGCTCGGGGTGACGCGGCAGGCCGCCCATAAGAAGCACTCCAAACGAGTCGACCCCACGATCCCGATCCCCAGGAGGAACGCATGAGCAAGTTCGTTCGCGCCGCTCAGACCAGTCAATCTCTGTCCCTCGCCGCTATGGAAGAAGCATCCCGAGCAGGGCTTCGCGTAGCGGACCTCGAGCACCTGTTCCTCGCCCTCGTCATCAGCGATCAACCCGCCGGAGCCTCACTGCGCAGCATGGGCATCGACATCGAGGGCGCCCGCCGTGCCGTCGAGGAAGCACATGCGGCCCAGCTGGCGTCACTCGGCATCGAGGCTTCATTCCCCGAGGCCGGACGAATCGTGTTTCACGAGACCGCCGGATATGAGTGGAGCAAACGCGCTTACGACGCCATCGCGCGCTCCGTCGAAAAAGACAAGAATGGCGATGCCGCCGCCGTGCTGCGAGAACTCGTCTCCGAGCCCAGCGGACTGATCGCCGACATCCTCAACCGCCTCGGCACGACACCTCAGGCTGTGCTCGAACATCTCGAACATCTCGAACAGTTCGACGCGACTGCCGAAAGAACGGCGACCAAGCCCACACAGGTGAAGGGACGGGCGTCAGGGTCGATCGAGGCATTCGTTTCAGCGCCGATCGACGACGTGTGGAAGTTGCTCGCGGACCCGGCACGCATCCCCGATTGGGAGATGAGTGTCGGCTGCATCGACGATGCAGCCCAGGACGTCACACCCGGCACGGCGTGGCACGGCGTTGCTCCCGCAAGCCGCCCGGATGGCAAGCCGCTGAAGGTGAAGCCCGGGTTCCGCCGCCGCGGCATCGAACTCGTCACAGCGCACCAACCGGAGAGGATCGCGTGGAGCTTCACCTACCCCGATGCCCCGCACAGCAATGCTGTTCTGACGGAGTTCACCTTGGCGACCACGACTGGCGGCACGCAGGTGAAGATCACCAAGTCATGGTCGCGACGCCCGGGGTGGAGAAGGCTCGTCGCTTTACCCCTGCGTCCCATTCAGAAGTTCATCGTGTGGATCACGCTGTTCCAGACGGGCGGTGCGGTCAGCCGTGCATTCCGCTGACTCGAGAACCCCTCTCAGCACGAGGCTCCATTCGGTCACAGCGCCGGGCGTGAGAAGAGGTTGACCAGGTTGCCGTCCGGATCGCGGAAGAGCGTGGACCTGTTACCCCACGGCATCGTTGTCGGTGGCAGAACGACGTCGTCGAGCGCGTCGCCGAGGCGTGCGAATTCGGCGTCGACATCCGTAACGAGGAATTCGATGATGATCGAGTTGTTGCTGGCCGGCCGTGGCGCGGCGTCGCCGAGCATGGCAACCGTCGCCGTGCTGGCTATCGCCACGGTGCCCGAGGTCGTTCGAAGTTCGGCGAATACCGGGGCAGGCCGCGTGGCTGCGGTTCCCGTCACCGCCTCGTAGAAGCGGGTGAGGCGGTCGACGTCGTGCGTGATGATGCGGATCGATGCGAGGTCCATGATTATCCTTCCAGCCGCGCCATTCGGCCCGACCTCATCAGTGTGCGGGTCCCGAGCGACAACGTCGTGTCGGTGTTTAGGCTGGATCCTGGCCCGGCCCGATCGCTCGGAGCCGCCCCTCGACGATGCCGAGATCCTCCGCCCGCAGGGTTCGACGCGGTGCCCGCTCAGTCAGAGGCTCGGCGTCGGCGATCCGGTCGCCCCGGAATGCGCGAAGACCATCGCGCAGCCGACACCATGCGATCAGGTACCAGTTGTCACCTTTGCCGACGAAACCCATCGGTTCGACATCGCGCTCGGTGGTGCCGCCATCCCGGTCGGTGTATGAGATGCGAAGAACCTGCCCCGTGTGCAAGGCTGCGGCGAGACCGCTGGGCGCTTCAGCCGGCTTCTCGTCGCCGAGCAGATGGATGCGCGAAGCGAGGTCGGCCGTTTCCCTCAAACTGCGATCGTCTGTGACGGCGACGATCTTGCGCAGAGCCGACGTCGCCGAATCACGAAAAGGGCTCTCGGCCAGGGTGCCCAGGGCAACCATCACGGCGAGCGCTTCGTCGACCGTGAACCCGAGCGGTGCGAGGGTGTGCGTCGTGTCGAGGCAGTATCCGCCTGTGCGGCCGGGTTCTGCCCAGATCGGCACCCCGCTCTGCTGCAGCGCCGACAGGTCCCGCTCGATGGTGCGCGAGCTCACGCCGAATCGGTCGGCGAGCCACCGAGCGCTTCTCGGTCGCGGCGCCACGGCCCGCAGCTCCTCCACGAGCGCGTAGAGCCGGTCGGTGCGAGTCATACCCTGACCCTAGTTCCCGCCCAACCTCACTGCTCCCAGCGATTCACACCGCGGATGTCTTCAGCTCAGGTACGCGACGCCGGAAAGGTGCTCAGTCTTCGACCACAGGGCTGCGGCGGGGCTGCGGCATGACCAGCTCTGCCGCAGCCCGTCGCGCTCGGGACTAGGCGGCCGCTCGGCGCGCGGCGAGTTTGCGACCGCTGTCGGCGGCGTTCCGCTCGGCCAGGTCTCTGAGCTCGTCGGCGATGTCGGTGAACTGGTCGAGGACGGGGTTCACGCCGACGAGGGTGAACGCGCGGGTGACGACCTCGAGGTCGAGCTTCCAGACATCCTCGAGGATGCGGCGCATCCAGGAGGTGGCGTGGTCCCAGCCCTCGCGGGGAGTTCCGGCAGCGTAGTTGCCACCTTGAACCGTGACGAGCACGGCGGGTTTGCCGGCGAGCGCGTCGGGAGCTCCGGGGGCGAGGCGCGGATCGGTGATGAGAAGGTCGACGTAGGCCTTGAAGTGCTGCGAAACCCCGAAGTTGTAGAGCGGCACCGCGAAGAGCAGGGTGTCGGCGCCGATCAACTCGTCGGCCAGGGTCGCGGCCAGCTGCACGGCGGCGACCTGCTGGGGGGTGCGATCGGCTTCCGGGGTCATCGACGCGGCGACGGCGTCGGCCCAGGCGGTGGCGGGGATCGGGTCGACGCCGATGTGGCGGCGGGTGATCGCGGCGTTGGGGTGGGCGGCGGTCCACTCGGCCTCCACGACGTCGCCGAGCGCGCGGCTCGTGGAGCCCTCGGTGCGGATGCTGGCGTCCAGACGGAACAAAGACATGGTTCTCCTTCTCGGTCTGCCGGACCCGTGATCCGGCATGGGTTACGATTAGTGACTATTCAGCACCGTTGCCCGTTACGGCAACTGAGGCCCTGTTACCGCGGGGTAACCGAGAGGTATGGCGTGACCGATCTGTCCCAGCGCGAGCTGACCCTCATCAGCGCCATGAACGACCGGATCGGCGACACCATGCCCGCCATGGCGCGGCTTTGCACCGGCGAGTCGCCAGACTTGTTCCGATCGCTCCTCTCTCGGATCGGCGACAAGTGGACGCTGCTCGTCATCGGCATTCTCGGAACGGACCGCCGGCGGTTCACCGAGATCGCCGAGCTGATCCCGGGCATTTCTCGCCGCATGCTCACCGTCACCCTGCGCGCCCTCGAACGCGACGGCCTCATCACGCGCACGGTCTACGCCGAGGTGCCTCCCCGGGTCGAGTACGAACTCACCGACCTCGGGCGTTCCCTGCAGGCACTCGCACTCTCGCTCGCCGAGTGGGTGAGCGACAATCAGCATCAGATTTCCGACCACCGGCGCCGGTTCGACGACGTAGCCCAGGGCACCTCCGACGAAGCCGAGCGTGGCCAGAGCGTGCCGGTACGACCGAATCGGTCTTGAAACCACTCATGCTTCTGAAGCAGCGCTGACCTGATTCGGCCGCGCTAGCCGACAAGCTCAGTGACGGTTTTGGATGCCGCATCCCACCGACGCAGCGCCGTCACCCGTCCGTGCAGCTCACCCGAGACCAGCGCCCGTGCAGCGGGGATGTCCGACACCCGCAGTCGTCGCGCGAGCGTCACGTGCGGCGTCCACTCCCCCGGTCGCGTGTGCGGGGCATCCTCATCCATAGGTGGATCGTCGCCCTCAAAAGCGCCAGTGCGATCAGAGGCCCGGAGCGGCACATCTTGGCTGCCGCGCGCACCGGCGACCTCACGCCGATCCGGGCCTTCCCCGACTGCAACGCCGGCGTGCAGCATCCGGTGCAACTCCTCCAACTCGGGCGTGAGCGCGACCGGGCGCACGAAGACGCGACGATCACCATCGCCGAACAGGATGGGTTCACCCAACGTCACCGCGAGCGGAAGGGTAGCGGCGATGCGGGCGAGCAGCGCGGCATCCAGCGGCGAGAGAGTCGGCCGCACGAGCAGCGTCACGTGGGGCCGGTTGCTCGGGGAGGTGTGCGGCGCCAGGCTCGACATGCGAGCGTCGGCGAGCGCCGACCATTCCGCGCGCACCGCGTCTTCGGTTGCCCGGTCGAGGAGGAGTTCGAGGCTGACGACGTCGCTCATAGCGGGCGAGCCTAGCGCGAAGAATCGCCGATGATCACGAACGCCAGCCGCCTCCGCCGGACACCGCAGCCTCGCGGTAGCGAAGAACGGTCGCGCTCGGACGCTTTTCCGCCAGCTCCTCCCGGCGCATCCCCGCGTGCGCCGTCCTCCTGAATAATGAGCCCATGAGCGACTACGACGGCACCACCCCGATCTCGCACCACTCCGACGATCACAAGGACGGGCCCACCACGAGCGCACGCCGCGTCATCGACCTGAGCCATGTCATCCGAGAGGGCCTCGTCACCTACCCGGGGCTGCCCGTGCCGACGTTCACCCCGCACCTCACGCGCGAGCACTCGCGCACCGTCTATGCCCCGGGCACCGAGTTCGCCATGGACATCGTCACGATGATCGGCAACACGGGAACCTACCTCGACAGCCCATTCCACCGCTACGGCGACGGCCCCGACCTGGCGGGCCTCGATCTCTCGACGCTCGTCGACCTGCCCACGGCCGTGCTGCACGTTCCGGATGCCGCGAGCCGAGGCATCCCGGCCTCTGATGTCGCCCGCCTCGTCGCCAATTGCAACCTCGACCTCGCGGGTTACGCGTTGCTCGTGCACACGGGCTGGGACACGCGCTTCGGCACCCCCGAGTATGGTTCGGGCGCGCCGTTCCTGGCCGAGGACGCCGTCGACTACCTCATCGAGGCGGGGGTGGCGCTCGTGGGCATCGACTCGCTCAACATCGACGACACCGAATCGGGCGGCGAACGGCCCGTGCACTCGAAGCTTCTGGCGGCGGGCATTCACGTGGTCGAGCACCTCACCAACCTCGGCTCGGTGCCGACGACGGGGGCCCGCTTCACGGCGGCGCCGCCCGCGGTCGAGGGTTTCGGCACGTTCCCGGTGCGCGCCTACGCCATCGTCCCCTAGCGAGGAGGGTTTAGTGCGCGAGCTGGTGCACGCGCTGTTGCGAGATGCCGAGGAGCGCGGCGGCGTCGACCTGCGTGACGCGCTGTTCTGAGACGAGCGAGCGCACGGCACGACGGCTGAGCTCGGCGGCCTGCCGGGATGCTTCATCGGCCTGCTCGCGCAATCGGCCCGCCTCTCGCCACGCTTCGGCAACCTCGGCGGGCAGCTGAACGTCGACGTGCACCTCGACGTCATGGGGCTCGACATCGAGCAACGCCGACACCAGACCGGTCGCCATGTCGTCGATCTCGCGCACCGAGCGCGCCTGCGTCACGGCCTGCAGTTCGTCGACACTCACGATCCACCACCGGCCCTCGCGCCGCGCGGTCGCCTCAAAGCGTCGCTTCGACCTCGAATTCGTCGGTCCTGCCACCATTTACCTCCAACTCTCGGGCGCGTTCGGCACGACCTTGATGATCTGCCTCACCACGCCGGGCGACACGACCCCGTGTCTCGGAATCGCCAGCGTGAGCCGACCGTCGCCACTCGACCAAACGCTGTGCCCACCTCGAACGCGAACGAGTCGCCAGCCGGCGCGGCGCAGGAAACGCTCGACCTCCCGCTGTTTCACTTCCTTCGTCATTCTCGCAAACTAGGGGGGATTGTGCGACCTCACTGCCCCCTCTTGTCAGCTGTGGAAAGGATCGCAGAAAGCTCCCTGTGGAGAACGATTCGGCCTAGAGTTCGACCATGAGTCTTCGAGTGCCCGTGATCGCGGGTCGGCTGATTCTGGCCGCCGCAGCCCTGGCCGGTGTGATCACCCAATTGGTGATCTCGGCCAGCCTCGGGTTCGACCTGGTCAGCTTCTTCAGCTATTTCACGATCCTGTCGAACCTGTTCGGCAGCGTGGTGTTCATCGTGGGGGCGGTGCGCCTGATCCGCCGGGTTCCGCCCTCGCGCACCGACGACGCCATCCGCGGGGCCTCGGTCGTCTACCTCGCCTTCGTCGGCATCGTCTTCGGCGCACTTCTCCAGGATGTCGACCTCGGCGCCTTGCAGCCTTGGATCAACGTCGTGCACCACATGATCATGCCGGCCGCGGTCATGCTCGACTGGATCGTCTGGCCGCCCCTCTCGCGCCTCTCGGTGCGCGCGGCACTCGCCTGGATGATCTTCCCGGCCGCCTATGTCGTCTACTCCCTCGTGCGCGGCGCCGCGACCGGCTTCTACGCCTACCCCTTCTTCAACCCCGACGCCAACGGCGGCTACGGCGGCGTCGCGCTCTACTGCGCGGCACTCATCGTGGTCTTCGTCGTGCTCGCCTTCGCGGTGCGCTGGATCGGCAACCTCGGCCAGCAGCGCATCGTCCGAGACCGATCGGATGCTTCCCCGCAGGCTCTCTAGGAGATCTCCGAGGTCGTCGACCCCCGCTTGCGACGCTCGCTGGGAACGTCGCCAGCGATGTCGGACGAGATATCGACGAGGTCGTACCGCGCGGCCAGAAGAAGCACCTGGGTGCGATCGCGCACCTGCCACTTGGCCATGACCCGACTGAGATGACTCTTCACGGTCGGTTCCGACAGCCGCAGGTCGCGGGAGATCTCGCTGTTCGATCGGCCGCCCGCCAACGAGACCACGACCTGTATCTCGCGCCCCGAAAGTCCGTGTCGGCGCGGATCGGGAGCGGTCTTGCGGGCCGGCTGTTCTCGAACGAACCGGATGACCTCGCGAGACGCTCGAGCGGAAAGAACCTCGCATCCGGAGGCCACGCTCCCGATGGCCGTCGTGAGTTCCTCCGGTTCGCCGTCGGCCCACACCACTCCGGCCACTCCCGCGCGCAACAACGCGACCGCGGAATCACCCCTCGAGAAGATCGCGACGATCCGAGCGTTCGAATCGCCGTCGAGAGCCTGTTCCGCCACAGCAGCGCCCTCCGAATCGACCAGGCGCGGGCCGAGCACGATGATGTCGGGGTTCAGGGCAGCCGCCTGCCGCACGACAGCCTGCCGATCACGGGCCTCTCCGACGACGGTCAATTCCGCATCCCTATCTGCGAGCTCTCGCAGGGCGCGCCGCAAAAGAGCTTCTCGCTCGGCTACGAGAACCGTGATGCGACCAGCGTCGGACATAGCCCCTCCTCGACGACTCCGAAGCTACTAGAGCGACTCAGTCACTCGAGCGCGGCTCCGAGCGCTTCGTGCGCGCTATTGCAAATGATCGATCGTCATGCACATACCCAGGTCAGGACACCTCAAAGAGCAAAGGCCCCACGGTGGGTGATTGCGAGGTTGTCGTAGCGGGGGCCCTGCCGACGTCACGGTCACATGGGAATTACGCTCAAGCCAACCCGCGAGTTGCCCAGATGCCGGCGACCTCTACCCCAGGAGTCGGCGGCATCGTTCGTTGTGCGAGAGGCCGGCAGATCACCGGGCGGGCAAAAGCGCACACAGCGGGACGCGCCAGGAACGTCAGCCGTTCCTGGTATCTATCACTTGATGATAGGAGAGCCATCATGACCCGATTGCAGACCCACGAAGACCGCGCTAACGAACTCGATCTGATGATCCGACCGTCAAATACGGGCTCCTTCAATGCCATCGCGATGATAGACCCAAGCACGTATTCACGTTGGTATGCGCGCCTCTTGTCTGCTCTCGTCGTGGTTACGGAGGGGGATACGCTGGAATTTGCCTATGCGAATGCCAACGGGAGCGCGGCAAAACCAGCACCCACGGTGACCGTATTCACCAAAAACAACGTCATCGTGGCATCGGTCGAAAGCCTGTCAGACGATGCTGTACCTCGCGTGGTCGTGGCTCCTCGGTCGTCGCTCCTATCACTGTCTATCGGCGTAAATGGACAGATCGATGCGTCGGGTCGAAACAAGTATGAGTGGCCGGGCGGCATTTCAATTTCATTGAAATATCCCGCGTTTGCCAAAGCAGTTGAGCTCGCGGGCGAAGGCTATGACTCCTTCCGACCTGATGATCCCGCCCCGCTTTGGGCTCTTGTCGCCGGGCTGAAGAGAGATCTGCGCGAGTAGCTGCCGAGCCCATCAGATGCGCGGCAGTCCCTTCACTCTGCCGTTACGGGTGATTACCCCTGGATCCTCGGCATTAGGGAGAGCCGCCACGCACGGTATTCGCTAAGGTTCAACCATGTCGGAAGCGCCGCCCCCATACTCACAATCTGGTTGGTATGGGGCACCTGACGGGAGCGCTCGTCAGCGTTGGTGGAACGGCGAGACGTGGACGAGCGACTATCGCCCCATATTCGACGGAGACGATGAGCCGGCTTCAGTCGCTTTCGTTCATAACGAAGAGCATCACCCATTGGCCTCGGCTTCTAGAGAGGTTGATCCGGAAAGTCAGTCAGCCCCCGCTCCTGTTTCGAAAAGCGGCAAGGGGTGCGGCATCGGCTGTCTCGCTGTTTTGATGGTAATTGTCATAACTTGTGTGGGGGGATGGATTATCGGGTCAACGAGCCAATCTGACGGTTCGGGTGGAAGCTATCGCGGTTGTTCGAAACTGCTGCCTTCCGACGCGTTTCACGACTGCATATACCGAGAGGGTATCTACAGCGGAATTGGCTAGTCTCGCTGTAACAACAGTGCTTCTCGTGGTCATAGAGACCTAGGAAAATATCGCCGCCGTGGACCAGTAGTTCAAGCCCATTGATACGAACTACGACAAGGTCTCGTTCTCGGTCAGGAACGATGTGGTGTTTCTTCAGACGAAACTGTGTTGCATGGGCCTGCACGGGCCTGGGCCCGTGCAGGAATTAGCGAGTCTCGTCGGAGGTCGAACATACGACGATGTCCATTTGATCCCCCATCCCAGCCAAAGCGGCCTTGTCAATGGACGGCCTGTACCTCCGAGCTATGCTCCTGTCATGACTCATAGGTATAAGACAACACTCGGCTTTGCCGGTCTTCTCGTTATTCTCTCGAGCGTTTCGGGGTGCACGCCGCAGGAGCCTTTGGCGGTGTTTAATCAGCCAAAGTCGGGGCAGGATGCCGTCAGCGGCGCGATCGTCGAGGAGGCCAAGATTGACGATCAATCGACCCGGTTTATTGGCGTGGACGGACGCGGTGTCTCGATATTTGCCGCGAAGACCAGTTCGGAACCCAAGGAGATGTGCCTTCTTACCGTCAACGTTGATGGAAATTCAGGCTGGGCTCGAGGTTGCGGGAATGAACTGCCGATCTCCTTGACTTCCGAAGATGGCTATACCGTTACGCTCACGGACTTGAAGAAAGGGCTCGAAGCTCCTGAGGGTGCCGAGATTGTCGGTGATTATGCCTATGTCCAGGGACCTTCCTCGTAGGTCTCTAGACAAGCTGGCGGGTCGCTGATACTTTCACAACAAGAGCTGGGGACTCTGGTTCTGGGGGGAAGTATCGTCGCGTGATTGGCGCTAATTGGTGTGCTCGCGTCGATTTTTTCCTTTCTGGCGATAGCCGAAAGCTATTTGAAGAGTGAAGTCAAAAAGGCAGCAATTTCTGCCGCGAGCGGTGTCTAGCCTCGCCCTCGTGTTGGCGCTGATCGCGGGATCAACTGCTTCTGCGAACGCGTCATGGAGTACGTATAAAAACGGCAATTCAGCTTCCGGCGCAATAAGAACAAGCGCAACTACCACGATGAATGGTGGCCGGATCAGCGGAAACTTTGGGGCAAAGGGGGTTTCCACAATTGCAACGAGCAGGTTCAACCAGACGCTACATTTTGCTGATGAAATTGGGACGGGGACGCAGGTCCTACATCAGTCCTATACGAATGTCGTGAGCCGATGTGGTTGGCGTGCGCCAACTGGCACATCAAGTTCCGCCATACCTATCACTTGCTCGTACAGTCACTGAGGACCTAGGGGAAATCATGAAGGATCAAAAACAGTCAAGAAATCTTCTTCGGAACTGGGGACCGGCGGGAGTGGTTGTTGGTTTCAGTTTTGCGCTCGTAATTGGGAGCACGACATTGGGAGCTACGGCGTCGCCAAATGTTTCTGTGCCCGAAAAGTCCTTTGCTGCATCGGAGTATGACTTCGATCTGCTGGCCTCGAACGAGCCGGCTGTCGCTCTCCCAGAGGTGATTGCTGCTCAGCTGGAACCGGGTGCGTACAAGCTTGAGACAGTGCGACTTCTAGACCAATCGGATTCAGGGTCCACCTATTCGGCGCTCGACGAACAAGGTCAGCTTTGTGTCATAACTTACGTATCTGGGGCGGAATGGACTGCCGGAATTGGGTGCAGCTCCCCTTCCGAGTTCAATGAGTCAGGTGCGAACATTCGCATCTCCGGACCTGAAGGTACGTCCGAGGTCTATCTGCTTTCAGACCAGGCGGCTCAGAAATTGTCTTCAAGGTCGGCCAAGCGCTCGGCCTCTGCGTTGCCGCTTGAACAAACCAGCAGCAATCTCGTAACGCTCGATCCTTCCGTGTCAGCCGACGAACGGGTCAAAATTTCTGAGTCTCTGAGCGACAGCGGAGTGAAACTTGAGATCATGCCGCAGGAGATTTCAGATGAAATCGAGTAGTCGTGCAGGCAAACTCATTTCAGGTTTTGTAGCCGGTGTCGCACTTGTGGGCGCGACAGCCGTTATCCCGGCTCAGGCGGCTTCGACGATCTATAAGGATGGAACTATGGTGCACGGACAATGGTCCGGCGTCGGAACTCAGCCTTCATTGACGGGAGGCCGGGGGTACTTCAATGGTTCATATCTGAACAAGAAGATCCAAACGTTCCGGCAGGGCGGCGCGCTTTACCAAGCTGAAGTTTCCTCGGCTGAAGCCGTTGACATGCTCCATCCTCGTATCTCTAACGCATATTCAAGGTGCGGATTCACCCGCCAGTCGGGTGCTGATACACAACCCGTCGTGGCTATCTGTAAGTTCTACTACTAGCTCGGGGCATCTGTGTGGGTCACTAGTTTCATGCTGGTGACCCATAGCAGCACCTGCGGTTTAGACCATCCGCTGGGCCAGATGCCGCCGATATTCGCTTCAGGATTTGGCGGCATCGTACGTTCTAAAAGAACGGAAGATCACCGCGAGGGCAAACGGCGCGCATGGCGCGGCGCCGGAGGATCGTTCGTATTTGCCGCAGCCACTTGAGCAGCGCTCTTCCGCCACACAGCGCAATCGTGCACCAATCGGTGCTTCATCAACGAGGGGGAAATATGTCGAGAAGCAAGATCCATACCGAGATAATCAACGATTTAGATTGGGCACTTAGGAGCGTCCGGCAGACAAGCCGATTCTCGATCAACGCACTCGAAGACCACGAGTACGACGGCTGGTATTCGAGGCTTCTCAGCAGCCTCGCGACAGCGGCAAATGGCGACTCGGTGCAATTCGGCTATGGCCACATGGACGAAGACTCTTGGACTGCCCAAGTGGTGGTGTTCACTGAGCATCGTGTGATCGTCGCAACCGTTGTCGACATCACTGACGAGGACGTGACGAGTGTAGCTAAAGTGGCACGACGGTCAGCGATCGCCAGCTACGCCGTGCGAGCTAGCGAACCTGTTGATCGCAAAGGATCATCCGCCGACGCCTGGCCAGGGATGATCGAGCTGACTGTCTGGTACGACGGCCTACCCAACCCCTTGACAGTTGAAGGAAATTCGCACGACTGGGCTAAGCCTGAGGGCGAGTCAGACCTTTGGAAGCTCTACGAGTCGTTGGTGAAGGATCTGGACAAGAGAACCTTCGTCTAATAGTCGAATCGGTTAGATGCCGTCGGCCCTCGTTTAGAGGTGCCGGCGGCCGTCTTTTAGGCGCCACAATGCGGACACCATTTTGTCAGAGTAACGGCAGAGAGGTTTTGGCCGGACAATCAGCCCCAGCATGCCCTGCGTGCGATAGTCGGTTTTCGCGTCAGTAGCGCTAACCCACGTGCGTTAACGTTTGAAGGTGGGGACGCGCGAACAGATCATCCGGGCAACGGCCGAGCTGTTGGCGGCGTCAGAGACGGGGGATGTCTCGACCCGCGAGATCTGCGAGCGCGCCGGCATCCAAGCCCCCACGCTCTACCGGCAGTTCGGCGACAAGGATCGGCTTATCGCCACGGTCGTCGACGAGGCGTTCTCGCGTCACCTCGA
Organism: Okibacterium fritillariae; assembly: GCF_052783725.1. Lineage (NCBI taxonomy): Bacteria > Bacillati > Actinomycetota > Actinomycetes > Micrococcales > Microbacteriaceae > Okibacterium > Okibacterium fritillariae. The sequence continues at coordinate 184,753 of NZ_CP199917.1, read as the reverse complement.
CCCCAAGCGCGTGCCCGCAGCCGACGCTAACCCCGTGCAGGTCGTACGCGACGACTGGGATTCGCACACCGCCTGGGCCCTCGAGCATCCCGTGTTCTACCGCCTCATTTTCTCGCCGTTCGTGTCGGGCAGCCGGGCGGCGGCCGACGCGCACGCGTTCCTGCAGCGCGACCTCGAACGGGCCGCGGCGGTCGGGCTTCTGACCGTCTCGGCCTCGGTCGCCGCGCAGATGATCCTGTCGGCCAATGTCGGCACCTGCCTCATGATCATCAACCGCGGCGCCGAGTTCGACGACCCGTCACTCTCCGGCCGATTGCGCGACGCCATCCACGCGCAAGTCTTCGGCGACTCGGTCTTCACCGCGCCGACGGGCGCCAACGCCGCGCGCACGGCCGCCGACACCGAGGCTCGACTCGCGGCCGTCGCCTCAACACTGGCGGCGCTCCTGCACGACGACTCCCCCGCGGCCGAAGACACTGCACCCGCCCTGTTCGCGACTCCGACCGACACAGACGACCCCGCCACCCGGCCAGCTCGCACGGGCTCGATCACGGCGGCCGGAACGGGAACCGGAAAAATCCTCAGCGCGAACGAGCGCGCGCTCCTCCTCGACTGGCTCGAACGCCTCTCCTCGGCCGCGCCCGCCAGCAAAAGCGCCTGACCACCCCGAGCCGAGCAAGACAGTCAAGCATGCATGCATGCAGGCAGGCAGGCAGCTGAGGCAATGCCGCACGCAAAGACCGCTCAGTGCATCACGCAGTATGCAGCGCTCCGAGCAATCGGCACATTTCAGCCAGGCGCGCTTCCGTTTCCGCAAAGCCCTGCGCGGCCGCCTCTCTACGAAGCCGCTCCGCATCCGCAAGCCAGTCCGCGCGACATCGGGATCCCTCGCGGTTGATGCCCCAGAACAAGCTCCCGACGGTCTGCGTCTGCGCCCAGTCGAGGTCGATCGCCAGATCGGCGCGCTCGTCGCTCATCGTCTCGAGCGCCTCTCCGAACGACTCAACACGCAAGACGTAGAACTCGTCAAGGAGATGATCGCTGAGGCGCAGGACTCGAGGGCGAATGTAGGCGCGCACAGCGCGCTTCCGCATCCATCGCCTCATGCGCCCACCCTAGCTAGGCAGGCGCGGGTAACGAGACAGGCGAACTGGACGACTAACGACGGGCGGCCGATGCCGAACGATCACCCTTCGGCGATGAACTCCTCGAGCGTGGCCGAGAGCAGCTCGAACGACCAGCGGTAGGCGGCCTCGGGTTCGCGGCGGCCGAGGGCGGCGGCGAGCTCGTTGTGGCGGTGCGCCGACGGTGACGTGTATTCGGTGATCGTGCCGCGGCGCTCGCGCGGGCGGGTGCGCAGAAGTGCTTCGACCGTGCCCGAGAAGTGGCCCATGACGGCGTTGCCCGACCCCCGCAGGATCAGCGAGTGGAACGCGATGTCGGCCTGCAAGAAACGACGCTCGTCGCCCGCGGCGTTGGCGTCGACCATGGTGTCGGCGGCGGCCACGATGGCGGATGCCTCAGCATCCGTGATGCGGGCCGCGCACAGCCGCGCGGCCACGGGTTCGATGCCCAGCCGCAGCTCGAGCAGTTCGCGCTGCTGCACGAAGTATTCGCGCCCGCGTCCGCGCCACGAGATGATCTGGGGGTCCATCAGGTTCCAGGCGTGGCGCGGCTGAACGAGGGTGCCGACGCGCTGCCGGGGCTCGACCATCCCGAGCGATTGGAGCACACGCAGGGCTTCGCGCAGTACCGAACGCGAGACGCCGAAACGGGCCGTCAGCTCGTCTTGGTTGAGCACCTGGCCGATGGGGTAGATGCCGTCGACGATGTCTTCGCCCACGGCCGCCAGCACCTGCGCGTGCAGACCGCGCTCGGTGGGGGCCGCGCCGCCCGTGTTCAGTGCCATCGCCATTCCTTTGCCGCCGGCCGATCGGGCGCGCGTCTTGACGCACCGCGTTCGGCGTGTAACACTTCCTGAGTCTGATTAATCAGATAAATAGGATCAACCTTTTCAGTTTCTACTATGCCCGACCTCGGTCGACATGTGAGACTGCCCTGACAATGGGGTCGCATCGAAGCGTCCCCGCGGGAGGACGAAGATGTACCCCTTCATTGCACCGATGGCCGACGACGCCATCCAGCCGGCCAGCAGTGAACCGCAGCTCATCATTGCGGCGCTCGTCGGCATTGCCATCATCATCACGCTGATCACCTGGTTGAAGGTGCATCCGTTCTTCGCCCTCACCGTGGGCGCCGTGGGCGTGGGCATCGGCGCGGGTCTCGCCCCGGGCGTGGCCGTCACGAGCTACACCACGGGCTTCGGCTCGACCATGGGCGGCGTGGGCGTGCTCATCGGCCTCGGCGCGATGTTCGGCAAGCTGCTCGCCGACTCGGGCGGAGCCGACCGCATCGTCGATACCCTAATCAAGCGCGCCGGCCCCAAGTCGCTGCCGTGGATCATGGGCCTCATCGGCGCCCTAGTCGGCCTGCCGATGTTCTTCGAGGTGGGCCTCGTGCTGCTCATCCCCATCGTCATCCTGGTGGCCCGCCGCAGCGGCATCTCGCTCATCAAGGTGGCCATCCCCGCGCTGGCCGGCCTCTCGGTCATGCACGGCCTCGTTCCCCCGCACCCCGGCCCCCTCGTGGCTGTGTCCACGCTCGGCGCCGACCTCGGCCTGACGCTGGCCTTCGGCATCCTCGTCGCCATCCCCACGGTCATCATCGCCGGCCCCATCTTCGGAAACATCGCCGCCCGCTGGGTGGATGTGCCCGTGCCCGACCTGTTCGTGGCCGCGAAGGACGAGGACGAGAAGCGTCGTCGCCCGAGCTTCGCCGTGGCCGTCGGCGGAATCCTGCTGCCCGTCGTGCTCATGCTCGCGCGCAGCATCGCCGACTCGGTCGCCCCCGGAGACGAGGGTTCGTTCAAGGCATTCCTCGACTTCCTCGGCACCCCGATGGTCGCCCTGTCGATCGCGCTCGTCTACGCCATGGTCTTCTTCGGCCGCAGCATGGGCCGCGCGGGCGTGCAGAAGTCGATGGCTTCTTCGCTTCCGGATGTCGCGGGCATTCTGCTCATCGTGGGTGCGGGTGGTGGTTTCAAGCAGGTCTTGATCGACACCGGCATCGGAACCGTCATCGCCAACGCCATCAACGACACGGGGATCTCGGTCGTGCTGCTGGCCTGGGTCGTCGCGGCTCTCATCCGTGTGGCCACCGGTTCGGCCACCGTCGCGACCGTGACGGCCGCCGGCATCCTGGCCCCCGTGGCCGCCAACCTGCAGGGCGCCGAGGTCTCGCTGCTCGTGCTCGCGATCGGTGCCGGCTCGCTGTTCCTCTCGCACGTCAACGATGCGGGCTTCTGGCTGGTCAAGGAATACTTGGGCACGACCGTCGGTCAGAACCTGAAGACCTGGACCGTGATGGAGTGCATCATCTCGGTCGTGGGACTGGGCGGCGTGCTCATCCTCGACATCTTCGTCTAGCCCGCACACGCCGGCTCACACGCCGGCACGCACAGACCAGCAGCACCGCCACACGTCAGACTCGGAGGCATCCATGGAACCCATCACGCAGAACATCGACCTGAACGGTCGGCAGCCCGTGCTGGTGGTGATGGGTGTCTCCGGGTCGGGCAAGTCGACCGTGGCGGCGCTGCTCGCGGGGCAGCTGGGCTGGGACTTCGAAGAGGGCGACGACCTGCACCCCGACGCCAACGTCGAGAAGATGGCCGCCGGCACGCCCCTCACCGACGACGACCGCTGGCCCTGGCTCGACACCGTGTCGTCATGGATCATCGAACACACCATGGCGGATGTTCCCGGCATCATCACGTGCTCGGCGCTGAAGCGCGTCTACCGCGACGTGCTGAGCGAAGACAACGTCATCTTCGTGCACCTGCTGGGCTCGAAGGAGCTCATCGGAACGCGGCTGACGAAGCGTATCGACCACTTCATGCCCACGACGCTGCTCGACTCGCAGATGAACACGCTCGAGCCGCTCGAGCCCGACGAGCGCGGAATTCTGATCGACGCGGGCCGCAAACCCGCCGAGGAGGCCGCCGAGATCGTGCGCGCGCTCGGCCTGAAGCCCGCCGCCGGGTCGTCGGCGCTCGGCGCGCTCAACCCGGGGCGTTCGACCGTCTGAGCGACCCGGAAGATTGCGGATGGTCCGGCGCCGCGGGTGTAGGCCCGCCCCTCCTGTGTGTCAATCCGCGACACCGCACCCGCGCCGCCCCGACGCGCGCGATTAGGCTTGTTCCATGGAACTCGGCGTCTACGCGGTGGTCGGCATCGCCGTCATCGTGGGGGTCGCGTACTTCTCGCGTCGCCTCGGCGTGGCAGCCCCCATCATCCTCGTCATCGTGGGCGTCGTGCTGTCCTATCTGCCGGGCGTCCCCTTCATCGAGGTGCCGCACGAGATCGTGCTCGACGGCGTGCTGCCACCCATCCTCTATGCGGCCGCCATCAGCGTTCCCGTCGTCGATTTTCGCCGCAACCTCGGCACGATCACGAGTTTGTCGGTCGTGCTCGTCATCGTCACGGCCTTCGCCACCGGGTTCCTGCTCTACTCCCTGCTGCCCGACCTCAACCTCGCGGCAGCCATCGCCCTCGGCGCCATCATCAGCCCGCCGGATGCCGTGGCCGCCACCTCGATCGGCCGCCGCCTGGGTCTTCCCCCGCGCATCCTGACCATGCTCGAGGGCGAGGGGCTCGTCAACGACGCCACCGCCCTGGTGCTGCTGCGTTCGGCCACGGCGGCCGCGGCGGGCGGACTGCTCACCCCCTGGGCCACCGTGACCGACTTCCTCTACGCCGTCGTCATCGCCATCGTCGTCGGCCTCGTGGTCGGTTTCGTCACGGTGTGGGTGCGCACCAAACTGCACGACCCCGTCTTCGACACCGCGATCTCGTTCGCCGTGCCGTTCGCGGCGTTCATGCCCACCGAATACCTCAACGCCTCGGGCGTCTTGGCCGTCGTCGTCGCGGGCCTCTACACGGGGCACGCGTCGCCGCGCTCGTTCTCGGCGCAGACCCGCATCAGCGACCGCATCAACTGGCGCACCGTGCAGTTCCTGCTCGAGAACGCCGTGTTCCTGCTCATCGGCCTCGAGATCCGCACGCTCATCGAACACGTCGACCCCACCATCCTGGGCGTGTGGGACGCCGTGGGCATCGGCGCCATCGCCACCGTCGCACTCGTCGGCATCCGTTTCCTGTGGATGGGGCCGCTCGTCGCGAGCCTGCAGCGCCGCGCTCAACGGGCCGAGAAGCAGACGTATCAGATGTCGCTCGCGCTCATGTATTTCCGCACCGTGCCCCTGCGGAGTTCGTTCGAGGCGCGGCGCCTGAGGCGGGCCGAGCGGCTGTACGACCGGCGGCGCTCCGACCTCGAGCAGCTGCGGCGCGAGAGCATCGACTGGCGCGGCGGGCTCGTGCTCAGTTGGTCGGGCATGCGCGGCGTGGTCACACTGGCGGCCGCGCAATCGCTGCCCGAGGACACGCCCTATCGGGAGCAGCTCATCCTGATCGCCTTCACCGTGGCGGTGCTGACACTCGTCATTCAGGGCGGAACGTTGCCCGCGCTCATCCGCCTGCTGCGCATCGAGGGCATCGACCAGGCGCAAGACCACCGTGAGCTGGCCGAGCTGCTCGACGAGATCAGCTATGCGGGGCTGGCCGTGCTCGACGACCCGAACGAGACGCTGGGCAGCACCGAAGAGATCGACCCCGAGGTGATCGAGCGCGTGCGGCAGGCGTCTTTTCTGCGGGCTGAATCGGTGTGGGAGCGCACGCACGAGCTCGACTCCCCCGACGAGACGAGCCTGCGCTCCACGCCCCATCACCTCTATCGCACGCTGCGCTTGGCGGTCGTGGATGCCGAACGCGAACGCCTGCTCGAAGCCGCCAGCCGCGGGGCCTACCCCTCACGGGTGCTGCGCGAGGCCCAGTCGATGCTCGACCTCGAGGACACGCGGCTGCGGCCGGCCCGCCCGAGCCACTGACCCGTCGACGCTCGGGGCGCCTCGATGTGCAGGGCGCTTCCACGTGCACGACGCCTCGACTTGCACGAAGGCTCGTGTTTCCGTAACTTTGGTTAGGCAATCCTTACTGCACCTTCCATCCCCACCCTGAGGCGCCGCATCCGAGGCCCGTTCAGCCGCTCGCGCCCTTCCGTGCGACGTCGGCGCCGAGCGGGGATGCGGGCTCTTCGAGAGGAACCCATGTCTCGCGCGTCCCGCTTTCTGACCATCTCCGCCACGGCAGTCCTCGCCGTCGGCCTCAGCGCCTGCAGCTCCGGCGGCACCACCGGCTCCTCGTCGGACGGCGGTGACTTCGAGACCATCACGATCAAGCACGCCCTCGGCACCACGACGATCGACGCCAAGCCCGAGCGCGTCGCCACCGTCAACTGGGCCAACCAGGAAGTGCCGCTGGCGCTCGGCGTCGTACCCGTCGGCATGGCCGCCGCCACGTTCGGCGACGACGACGACAACGGCATGCTGCCGTGGGTCGAGGACAAGCTGAAGGACCTCGACGCCGAGACCCCCGTGCTCTTCGACGAGACCGACGGCATCGACTTCGAGGCCGTGGCCGACACCAACCCCGATGTCATCCTCGCCGCCTATTCGGGCCTGACGCAGGAGGACTACGACACGCTCAGCGAGATCGCCCCCACCGTCGCCTACCCCGAGACCGCGTGGGGCACCCCGTGGCGCGAGATGATCGAGATCAACAGCGAGGCCATGGGCATGAAGGCCGAGGGCGAGGAGCTCGTGGGCAAGCTCGAGAAGGAGATCGCCGACACCGCGGCGAAGTTCCCGCAGCTCGACGGCACGACCGCCATGTTCCTCACGCACGTCGACAGCACCGACCTCAGCGAGGTCAGCTTCTACACGACCCACGACACGCGCGTCGCCTTCTTCGACGACCTAGGCCTCAGCCAGCCGAAGAGCATCGAGGATGCCTCGGCCACGACCGACCTCTTCTCGCTCACGCAGAGCGCCGAGCAGGCGGATGCCTTCAACGACGTCGACGTCATCGTGACCTACGGCGACGACACCCTCGTCGCCGCCCTCGAGGCCGACCCCGTGCTGTCGCAGATGCCCGCCGTGAAGAACAAGGCCATCGTCGCCCTGCCGAGCACGGGCCCGCTGGGCACCGCGGCCAACCCGACGCCGCTGTCCATCTCCTACGTTCTCGGCGAATACACCGAGCTTCTCGCGCAGGCCGCAGACAAGCAGTAGTGGTCCTGACGACGCCTGATCGCGCCGAGGATGCCGCCATCGTGCGGCGTCCTCGGCGTCTTCGTGGTCTCTGGCTGCTGGTCGCGCTCGGCGTGCTGGCGCTAGCCATGTTCGCTTCGCTCACGATCGGGTCGCGCGACGTGAACGTCTCGGATGTTCTCGCCGCGCTCGGCGGCAGCACCGACGGGTTCGCCGAGGCGTCGGTGGCCAAGCGCATCCCCCGCACGCTGCTCGCGGTCGTCGCGGGTGCGGCCCTCGCCGTCTCGGGCGCCGTGATGCAGGGCGTGACGCGCAACCCGCTCGCCGACCCCGGCATCCTGGGCGTCAACATGGGCGCCTCGCTCGCCGTCGTCATCGGCATCTCCTTCTTCGGCCTCACGGCCGCGAGCGGCTACATCTGGCTCGCGCTGGCCGGCGCCGCGATCGCCGCGGTCTTCGTCTATACGATCGGCTCGCTCGGCCGCGACGGCGCCACCCCGCTCAAGCTGGCCCTCGCCGGTGCGGCCACGTCGGCCGCCCTCGCCTCGTTCGTCAGCGCCATCGTCATCCCGCGCGGCGACGTCTCGGCCAGCATCCGCTCGTGGCAGATCGGCGGCGTCGGCGGCGGCACCTTCGCGAGCCTCGAACAGGTCGCGCCCTTCCTGCTCGTGGGTTTCGCCATCTGCATCCTGTCGGCGCGCGGCCTCAACTCCCTCGCACTCGGGGATGAACTCGCCGCCGGTCTCGGGGAGCGGGTCGCCCTCGCGCGCGGGTCGGCGGCCCTCGGTGCCGTCATCCTGTGCGGGGCCACGACGGCCATCACGGGTCCGATCGCGTTCGTCGGCCTCGTCGTGCCGCACGCCGTGCGCCTCATCGTGGGCGTCGATCACCGCTGGCTCATCCCCTTCTCCGCCGTCGTCGGCGCCGTGCTGCTGACGATCGCGGATGTCGTGGGCCGCATCATCGCGCGACCGGCCGAGATCGACGTGGGCATCTTGACCGCCCTCATCGGAGCGCCGTTCTTCATCTGGATCGTGCGCCGCCAGAAGATCAGGCAGCTATGACGTCGAACGCCCTGCGCCCCTCCTCGCCGACCTCCGACCTGACCTCGGATGCCGCGGGCCGTCGTCTCGTCGACGAGGTCGCCCGCAACCGCATCCGCCGCGGGCGCCGCCGTCGCACCGTGATGATCGTGCTGGCCGCGGCCGTCGCGGCCGTCTTCCTCGTGAGCCTCATTGTGGGCCAGACCTTCTACTCTCCGCTCGACGTGTGGCACGTGCTGCTCGGCGAGCAGGTCCCGGGCGCCAGCTTCACGGTCGGCCGCCTGCGCCTGCCCCGCGCCACCCTCGCGATCGCCGCCGGCCTGTGCTTCGGCCTGGGTGGCGTCACGTTCCAGACGATGCTGCGCAACCCGTTGGCGAGCCCCGACATCATCGGCATCAGCGCCGGAGCGAGCGCCGCCGCGGCCTTCGCCATCGTCACCCTCTCGCTGGATGACGCCGAGGTCTCGGCCTTCGCCATCGTCGCCGGCCTCGTCGTCGCCCTCGTGGTTTACGGTCTCTCCTATCGCGGCGGGGTGGCCGGCACGCGCCTCATCCTCATCGGCATCGGCGTGGCCGCCATGCTCGAGAGCCTCACGACGTGGGTGCTGTCGGGCGCGGCGCAGTGGGACCTGCAGGAGGCGACCCGCTGGCTCACCGGCAGCCTCAATGGAGCGAGTTGGCCTCAGGTCATCCCCGTGCTCATCGCTCTTGCGGTGCTCGGCCCGGTGCTGCTCAGCCGCTCGCGCGACCTGTCGACCACGCAGCTGGGCGACGACACGGCCGCGGCCCTCGGCGTGCGCGTGAACGTGACGCGCCTCGTGGTGATCGTCACGGCGGTCGGCCTCATCTCGTTCGCCACGGCCGCCGCCGGACCCATCGCCTTCGTCGCCTTCCTCTCGGGCCCCATCGCGGCCCGCCTCGTCGGGCCCGGCGGCTCGCTGCTCATTCCCTCGGCCCTCGTGGGCGCGCTGCTCGTGCTGGTCGCCGATTTCGCCGGGCAGTATGCCTTCGGCTCGCGTTTCCCTGTCGGCGTCGTCACCGGCGTGCTCGGGGCGCCCTATTTGATCTGGCTCATCATCCGCTCGAACCGCTCCGGAGGCTCCCTGTGACCGAACAGCACACGCTCGTCGTCGAACGGCTCGTGTTGGGCTACGGCGACCGCGTCGTGATCGACGGCCTCGACCTCGTCATCCCGACCGGCCGCATCACAGCGATCGTCGGCGCCAACGCGTGCGGCAAGTCGACGCTGCTGCGCTCGATGTCCCGGTTGCTCACGCCCCGCGGCGGCTCGGTGCTGCTCGACGGCAAGCAGATCCACAAAATGCCGCCCAAGCAGCTGGCGCAGACGCTCGGCCTGTTGCCGCAGTCGCCCATCGCACCCGAGGGCATCACGGTGTCGGATCTCGTGGGGCGCGGCCGGCATCCGCACCAGGGCATCTTCTCGCGGTGGAGCACCGACGACGACGCGGCCGTTGCGGCGGCACTCGAGGCCACCGGCATCCTCGATCTCGCCGAGCGTTCGGTGGACGAGCTCTCGGGCGGCCAGCGCCAGCGCGTGTGGATCGCCATGGCCCTGGCCCAGCAGACCGATCTGCTGCTACTCGACGAGCCGACGACGTTTCTCGACGTGAACCACCAGGTCGAGGTGCTCGACCTCCTGACCGACCTCAACCGCGCGCGCGGCACGACCGTCGTGATGGTGCTGCACGACCTCAACCTCGCGGCCCGCTACGCCGACAACCTGGTCGCGATCGCGGATGGCGCGGTGCACGCCGCGGGCCCCGCCGCCGAGGTTCTCACCGAGGATTGCGTGCGCGCGGTCTTCGGCCTCGACAGCCGCGTGATCGTCGACCCCACGTCGGGAGCGCCGCTCATGTTACCCATCGGCAAGCACCACGTGCAGGCCTGAGGGCGCGCCTCGTCCGGCTTCGCCGCCGTGCCGTGGGGTGGCGTGGCGCGCCGTCGCGTGGCGTGGGTTGCCGCGCCCTGCCGTAGCGCGTCCGCGGTTCGCGGGCTTGAGCCCGTTTCGGTTTCGTGAGGATGTCGGCGGGTTCCGTTCGAGGGTCGTGAGGGATGCTGCATCCGCTCGTCCACGCGCGTTGACTCGCCCTATGACATCAGCACGAACCGGCGTGGGCTACGACCCCACCGCCGACCCCCGCGCGGGAGACGAACCCGCCGACAGCACTTTCGCGTCACACTGCGGACGGGCCGCCCGATGACCCTCACGACCATCATGCCGTCGCTGCGGCGCAGCATCCCGGACCCGCTCGATGTGAACGCCTGGCCAGAGGCGACCGTCGCGACCGTCGACGACGTGGCCGTAGCCGGCGTATCGCTCTGCCGACTCGTCGAACTCTGCGAGACGCCGTGTGTGCACACCGCGGCCGCTGTCATCCCGGGAACCCACGGCCGACCGTCGCCCGTGCATCAGGCGGCCGTCGTGGTGGTCTCGGTGACCTCTGTCGCGCGTCGCCCCGACGGTTCACTCGACGTGCTCGTCGACGCGTGCCTGGATGACCTCGCCGCGACGTGGCGCGAAACGCGCCTGATCGGACGGCCGTCGACCGCGGCTGTCCGCACGGCACAGGTGGCGGCCGATCCGGCTCACCACCGCGGGCCCTGCGCGACCGACGCTCTCGTCGCGCTGCCCGCCGACCTGTCCGAAGGTGATCTGCTGGCAATCCCCTGCGCCGGAACATTGAGCGTGCGTTCCCTGCGCTGACAAAACGGAGTACACTCCTTTTTAGGATCGGTTGATCGGATCGAATCGGATCAGGGAGGTGCGGCATGTCGCCAGAGCAAGGCCGGCGCGAGCGCAACAAGCTCGACAAACAGGAGCGGATTTTCGCGGCCGCCTCCGAACTCTTCGGTGCCGACGGCTATGAGGGCGTGACGACGCAGCGCATCGCCGAGCGCGCCGGCGTGACGAACGGCACGCTGTTCCGCTACGCCGCCAACAAGGCCGAGTTGCTGCTCATGGTCATGAACAGCGAGTTCGCGGCGCGCATCGCCGAGGGGCGTGAGGCAATCGCATCCGAGCCGACAGCCGAGCCCGCCACGCGCATAATGGCGCTGCTCGCCCCGATCGCCCGCGGCAGCCGCGATCCCCACGAGAACACGACCCACTACCAACGCGAGTTGCTGTTCGGCGAGCCGACCGAGCGTTATCGCGCCGAGGGTCTCGCGCTAACCGAGACACTGCAGCGGGAGATCGCAGATCTCCTCAGCGGGCGCATCTCGGGCCGCCCCGGGAACGCCGACACCAACAACCAGCCCGCACGCGCCGACGCCTCGCCGGTGGGCGAAGCGGCTGTCGGCGATGACGCCACCCTCGCTGCCCGCGCCATCAGCAACGTTCTGCACCTCGAGATCGCGCGCGCCGCCCTCGAGGGCTCTTCCCCCGACGACCTGACCGCCACGATCGCGCGGCAGGTCGACCTGATCTCGAGCGGCTACCTCCGCTCCCGGCATCCGCTCACCCCGGATGCATCCCTCACAGAATCACCCACGAAAGAGGACAACTCATGACGAAGCTTCAGCGCGTCACCGTGCTGGGAACCGGCGTTCTCGGCTCACAGATCATCTACCAGACGGCCTATCACGGCTTCGATGTCGTGGCCTACGACATCAGCGACGAGGTGCTCGAGGGCGCCCGCACGCGCACCGCCGGCCTCGCGCAGGTCTACACGCACGAGGTCCAGGGCGCCACCGAGGCCAGCACCACCGAGGCGCTCGGCCGCATCACCTACAGCTCCGACCTGGCCGCCGCCGTCGCCGACGCCGACCTCGTGATCGAGGCCGTGCCCGAGAGCCTCGACATCAAGCGCGACACCTATCAGAAGCTGGCCGCCGCGGCCCCCGAGAAAACCATCTTCGCGACCAACTCGAGCACGCTGCTGCCGAGCGACCTGCGCGCGTTCACGGGTCGCCCCGAGAAGTTCCTGGCGCTGCACTTCGCCAACCACGTGTGGGTGCAGAACACGGCCGAGGTCATGGGCACCGACCAGACCGACCCCGCGGTCTTCCAGCAGGTCGTCGAGTTCGCCGGCCAGATCGGCATGGTCCCCATCGAGATCAAGAAGGAGAAGGCCGGATACGTGCTGAACTCGCTTCTGGTGCCGCTGCTCGATGCCGCCGCCGAGCTCTATGTCGACGGCATCGCCGACCCCGAGACGGTCGACAAGACCTGGCGCATCGGCACGGGGGCGCCGCTCGGACCGTTCCAGATCTACGACATCGTCGGCCTCACCACGGCCTACAACATCGCCTCGACGCACGGCGGCAAGCAGGCCGAGTTCGCCCGCCTGTTGAAGGAGAACTTCATCGACCAGGGCAAGCTGGGCACCGCCACAGGTGAAGGTTTCTACAAGTACAACTGATCTCACGCACGACCCCGGATGCCGTCGCCCCACCTCGGGCGGCGGCATCCGTCGTTTCCTCCCGCGTTTCGACCGCAGCGACGGACTCCGACACGCCGAATCGCGGACAGAAAGTCGGGACCACTTCGGCGTGCCGATTCCGCACGAACTCGGCGCAGGCGAGGCATCCCCGTGTCTGCTTTGTATTAATACAGGGCACGGATGCATAGGGCTTGCATACTGTGGCAGGACTCGCACGGCGTTCCCGATCACCTGGCCCCACGGCCACGGCGGGCGCCACAGGCCACCACGGAGGACGACATGAACACACCGATACGAACCCATCCACGGGCACACCGCCCACGACTCGCGCGGTTCACCGCGCTTGCCACCGCCGCCTGCCTCACATCCGTCTCGTTGCTGGCAACCATGCCCGCCGCGCACGCCGCGGGCGAGGCCGCCACCACGCTGCCCGGCACGATTCTGCACGGCGGCGCCACGAACAACCACAAGACCACGGTCTTCGCCTACGTGAAGGCGGGCGAAGCGTTCGCCGCGACGTTCGGTGAACACCCCGGCATGGACTCCCGCATGACCGTGACCATCATCGATCCGCTCGGAAAAGTGCGGCAGACGAGCGCGCCGGGCGGCCCCGTGTCCCTCGACACGCGAATCGTCGCCGACGTCGACGGCGTGTGGGCGGTCACGGTCGAAGACCCCGCCGATATCGCCACCAACCGACCCCAGTTTCCCGGGGTGACGTGGAAGATCGCGGCCGAGAAGAATGGCGTCGCCATCCCCGGCCGCGTCTTCAGCGAGTCGCTCGCCTTCAACACGCCGACCGAGACCACGCTCAGCCTCTTCGCGCTCACCAAGACCGGCGGGCTCTACCGCGAGACCCTGCGCGACTACAACGGCGTCGACTCCACCATCCTGGTCACCAACAAAGGCAATGTGCGTTCCGGCGACGCCGCCTGCGACCCGGCCTACCTCTCCGTGCCGATGCCCGGGTCATCGGAATCCGATGGGTCGGGCGCCGCATACGAGCAGCCCAGCTCCTCGGCCACCTGCGCGGGCCTCGAGCGCTACCGCCTCTTCCTCGACCAGCCGGCCGCCGATCTGCCCTCCTCCAGCACCAACTGGGCGGATGGCCGCACCACCGACACCTGGGTCGGTGCCACCTACACGCCGCCCACCATCTCGGGCCTGAGCTTCGCCCGCTCGGGCACGGCCGGCAACGCCGGAACCCTGACGGGCACGCTCGACACGCAACCGGGCACCGTGAAACTCGAGATCGACGCCGACGGCGACGGCGTCTTCGACGGACCCGCCGATGTCGCACAGTCCGTGATCGTTCCTCAGACCGGGCCGTTCTCGTTCGACTGGGACGGCAAGAACGCCGCGGGCGATCCGGTCGACGCCTCGGTCGCGAGCGCCTTCCGCACGACGCTGGCCCACACCAACGAGGCGCACTTCCTGCGCGTCGACACCGAGGTCTCGCGCGGCGGCATCGAATTGCTGCGGCTCACGGGCGGCAGCACGAACCCGAGCGTCGTCTACTTCGACGACTCGCGTTTCACCGACACCTCGGCCGAGCGCTACTCGAACACGTCGCTGCACGCGTCGGGCCCGGGCGGCATCGACAGCACCGGCGGCGTGCACCGTTGGGCGGGCGACGACACGTCGGCGAACCGCTCCCCCAACGCCAACACGGGCACGACGGGCAGCTGGGGCGACCAGCGCAGCATCGACGACTGGACATTCGGGGCCGATAGCGCCGTCGCATCCGTCGCCATCGACCCGCTGACGCCGCACCTCAGCATCGAGAAGCACGGCACCGCGAGCGCGTCACCCCTGGTCGCCGGCAGCACGATCGACTACACGGTCATCCTGACGAGCGACGGCACGGGCGACTTCACGACGACCAACCCCGCCGAAGCCGTCGACCACCTCGATCAGGGCGTGCTCGACAAGGCGACGCTCGTGGACGGCAGCATCCGCACGACGACCGGTTCGGCCACGGTCGATGCCCAGGGTCGCGTGGTCTGGAACGCGGGAGCATTGCCCGTCGGCGCGACCTCGACCCTCACGTTCAGCGTGACGGTGTTGCCGAACGACGACCCTGCGCGAGCCAATATCGTGAATACGGCGTGTGTCGCCTCGGCTCCCCACCGCCCGTCGACCTCTGAGTTCGGCACCGACGAGAACCCGTGCGCCACCGTGCCGTTTACCCCGCCCGTGCCGCCGACCCCGGCCGAACCACCGCTGACGCCGCCGACGGTTCCGCCGACCACGCCCCCGGCCACTCCGCCGGCTCCGCGCACCACCCCGCCGGGCCTGGCCGCAACGGGCGCCGACAACCCGCTGGTCATGGCGGGTATCGCCACCGGAACGGTGCTGCTCGGTGCCGCCGTCGTCGGTCTCGTGGCGCTGCGTCGACGTCGATCGGATGCCGCGACCGCGGCGTCGGCATCACCGTCGGGCTCGAGCATCCCCGGGTCTGACACGCCGTAGGCCGGACGGCTCTCTGAGGCGACGACACGCGGCCGGCCCGCCATCCGCGTGAGCGATCGTCCCGCACGGCAGTCGGCGGAAGTGCCGGCAACGGCAGATGGGCTCGCGTCCGGAATCATCCGGGTGCGAGCCCATCTGTCGTCGTGTCGAGCGGTTGCCGACCGGCGTCTCGGCGAGCGCCGGACTCCTTCCGCGCGGAATTACTCGAGCAGGGGGCCGCCCCGCGGTCGTAAGGTCGTGGCAAGACGTCCGACATCCGACATCCGACGAAGGAGCGCCATGACCGAGAACTTCACGCCCGAGGAACGCGCCGCCATGAAGGAGCGCGCCGCCGAGGTGCGCAAACAGGCGAGAAAGGGCGCCAAGGCCGACCCCGAGAAGGACCTGCTCGAGAAGATCGCCGAGATGACCGACGACGACCGGGCCATCGCCGAGCGATTGCACGCCATCGTCGCCGAGCACGCGCCCGCCCTGACACCGAAGACCTGGTACGGCATGCCGGGCTACGCGCTCGACGGCAAGGTGGTCGTCTTCTTCCAGGCCGCGGCCAAGTTCAAGGTGCGCTACGCGACCATCGGGTTCAATGACAACGCGACTCTCGACGAGGGAACCATGTGGCCAACGGCCTTCGCCGTCACGAAACTCGGCCCCGACGAAGAGGCGTTCATCGGCGAACTGCTGCGCAAGGCGGTTCCGGCACCGTAGCGTGAGGGGATGACCTCCACGCCGCCGCCGCTCCCCGCCGAGCCCGCCCACCACGCACGCGAACTCCTCGGCCGCGCGACCGACGACAGCCACCGCGACCGTTCCGACGCCGCCGTCGAACGGCCCGCCGCCCTCGTCACGGGCGCCTCCCGCGGCATCGGTCGAGCGATCGCGATCGCGCTGGCCGCGCGCGGTGACCGCGTCGCCGTGCACTACGGGTCGAGCCGTGCCGACGGCGAAGAAACCCTCTCGCTCCTGGCGGGCGACGGTCACACCCTGGTCTCGGGCGATCTGGCCGACGGCGACCAGGTGCGCGCCCTGATGGATGCCGCAAGCGACGCCCTCGGCGACATCCGCACGCTCGTGAACAACGCCGCCATCGGCCCCTCCGCCACCAAGGCGCACCGCGTCGACGAGGTCTCCTACGCCGACTGGCAGCGCGTCTGGACCGACATGATCGACGTCAACCTGCGCGGCGCCGCCAACCTCACCTACTGTTTCGCGAACCACCGCATCGAGGCCGGCGGCGGCGGCACCATCGTCACCATCGGCTCGCGCGGCGTCTTCGTGGGCGAACCCGACTACCCCGCCTATGCGGCCACGAAGGGCGCTCTGCACGCTTTCGCCCAGTCGATGGCGGTCGCCCTGGCCCCGCACGACATCGCCGTCTCGACCATCGCGCCCGGCTTCGTCTCCACCGACCGCCAATCCGAGAAGCTCTCGGGCCCGGCGGGCGACGCCATCCGCGCCCAGAGCCCCTTCGGCCGCGTCGCCGCACCGCACGAGATCGCGGCCGCCGTGCTCTACCTCTCGTCCCCCGAGGCCACCTGGGCGTCGGGCACCATCCTCGACCTCAACGGGGCGTCGCACCTGCGCAGCTGACGACTTTCCCGTGATGGTTCGACGTGTCGAATTTTTGGTGGCGGAAGGCGGCCTTGAGGGCCACACTGGGACCACCGACGGGAGGAGAGGGCATGGGCGACCTCGTTCTGTCGTTGCTGCCGCTGGCGCTCGGCATCGTCATGAGCCCGCTCGCCATCATGGCGCTCGTGGCCGTTCTGCTGTCCCGGCGGGCCCGCGTGACGGGCGTGTTCTTCGCGCTCGGGTGGGCGCTCGGAATCGCGATCGGGTTGGGGGCGAGCTATGCCGTTCTGGGGTTGTTCGACCTGCAGCCGCGCAGCACTCCGCCCGATTGGGTGTCGGCCGTGCGGCTCGTCTTCGCGCTCGTGCTGATACTGGGCGCCGTCTACATCTACAGAAAGGGCCACGCGCGGGCGGTCGCCATGGCCCATGCGCGCACGCCGACCGAGGTGACCGAGGCGGCGCCGCAGCTGCCCGGATGGCTGCGGTCGGTCGAGACCTTCACGCCCACCCGCAGCCTGCTGCTCGGCGTCGGCATTTTCGTGCTCAATCCCGTCGACCTGTCTTGCGCGATCATCGCCGCGCTCGATGTGCGCCTCGCGGGTTTTGGGGGTGCGACCGACGCACTCGTCCTGATCCTCTTCGGCGTCGTCGGCATCCTGCCGATCCTCATCCCCGTGCTGCTTCTGCTCGTGCGCGGTGAGCAGGCCACACCCGTGCTCGCGTCCATCCGCGGCTGGATCGCCTCGCATACGAGCGTGCTCAACGCGGCCCTCGTGCTCGTGATCGCGCTGCTGCAACTGCAGAAGGCGGTGTCGGCATTCCTGGCATAAGCGCAGCGACCCCGCCCGACTTCGGCCAGTTCTTCACGCCGACGAGCGTCAGCGGATGGGATCTCGGGTTGGCGGCGGGCAGCGTGCTCGTCGGGTGGATCCTGTCCATCTACGCGCGCAAGGGTGTGCTCGCGGCGCTTCGGCGACTGCAAGGAATCAGCGAAGGGGCGGCCATCCTCACGGCGCGCATCGTGCGTTACGCCGTGCTGCTCCTCGGCATCGGAACGGCGTTCGCCTTCCTCGGCGCCTCTATCCAACCGTTCCTCGCCGTGGGGCTCATCGTCGCGGCCGTCATCTTCCTCGCGCTGCGCGGCATCTCGGCCAACTTCGCCGCGGGCATCGTGCTGCAGACCCGCCACCCGCTCAAGGTGGGCGACGAGATCGAGGCGGGCGACTACATCGGCCGCGTGCGCGAACTCAACGGCCGCAGCGTCGTGATCACCACGCGCGACGGGTGCACCGTGCACGTGCCCAACTCGCTGCTGCTCGAGGAGCCGCTCGTCAACCACTCCGAGTTGGGCCGGCGGCGCTCCGAGGTGCAGGTGCGCTTTCGCTCGACGACACCGCTCGCGGCGGTCACGGATGTCGCGCTCACCGCACTGGGCACGGTGGCCGGGCTGCGGCCCGAGCATCCGCCCGCCGTCATCGTGCGCACGATCGAACCCGAACGCATCAGCCTCACCGTGCAGTTCTGGCACGCGCCCGCCGACGACGTCGCGGCAACGAGCCGGGTCGTCGCGGCCCTCGGCGCGGCACTGACCGACGCTGGTGTCGATGCCGTCGTGACCAGCGAGAAACCTGTCGAGCCACTCACACCGCCGCCGCCCCTCTAGAGCCGCGCACCGTCACCCAGACGTTCACGGCGACCACGATCGCGACACCCAGCCACTCGTGCGGCGCCGGAACCTGGGCGAGCACGACGAGGCCGGCCACGGCCGCCAGCACCGGGTTCACGCTCATGAACACGCCGAAGGCGGCAGCTGGCACGAAACGCAGAGCTAACAGGTCGAGGGCATAGGGCACGACGGTGCAGAGCAGTCCCGCAACGGCCGCGGCGAGCACGGCCGGCGCGGTGAAACGCCCCTGCACCGCGAAGATCGCGATTACCGGCAGAGACATCGCTGCCGCCACCGCGCTCGACGCGGCGGCGCCCTGCAAACCCTCCGTCCGCTGGCCGATCAGCCGACTCAGAAGAATGTACGAGGCCCAGCAAGCCCCCGCCAACAAACCGCTCGCGATGCCCCACACGTCGCTCGACGGGCCCGGCAGCACCAACACGTAGACGCCGATGAGTGCGGCGATGGCGGCACCGACATCGACGAGCCGGCGGGATGCGGCGAGCGCCACGCCCAGCGGTCCGAGGAACTCGAGCGTCACCGCCAGTCCCAGGCCGATGCGATCGACGGCCGTATAGAGGCTCAGGTTCATGACGACGAAGACTCCGCCGAGCACGATCACGGGCCACCACTGGCGCCGGGTGAAGCGGCGGAGCGGCGGCCGCACCGTCGTCATGAGCACGGCCGCGCCCACGAACTGCCGAACGGCGACGACACCGAGCGGCCCGATGGTGGCGAAGGCCCCGGCCCCGACCGCGGCACCAAATTGGTTGCTCGCGGCCGAGGCAATCATCATCGCCACGCCGGTGAGGCGGCGGGCCGGCGGAGCGGGTTGCTGAGCCGATTGCCGAGCGGGTTCTTGAGCGGGTTGATTCTCCACACAGGAAGACTGCCTCGGGTTTGGCGGCGAACGTAATGCGCGAGGACGCGCTGCCATACGCTGAGTGCATGGCTCTCGACATCCGCTCGCTGCGCGTTCTCGTGGCGTGCGACGACGCCGGAACGATCACGGATGCGGCCATAGCCGTCGGGCTCTCGCAGGCAGCCGCCTCGCGCACGATTGCGGCCCTCGAACGAGAGCTCGGCGCACAATTGCTCGTGCGTCGGCCGCGCGGAGTCGAGCTGACTACTCTCGGAACCGCCGTGGTCGCGCAGGCCCGCAAGGTGCTCTCCGAACTCGAGGCCGTGCGGACGCTGGCCGACGGGCACACGACTCCGCTGCGGGTCGGCTATGCCTGGGCCGCGTTCGGCGAGCATACGGATGAGCTGCGCCGCCGGTGGGGGGTCACGCATCCGGCCCGGCGCCTCGAACTCATGAACGTGAATTCGCGCACCGCGGGGCTGGCCGAGAACCTGGTCGACGTGGCCGTGCTGCGGGTCGAGGTAGACGACCGGTTCGAGACCGCGTCGATCGGCAGCGAGCGCCGGTTCGCGGCCGTGCCGTCGGGCGACCCGTTGGCCCGGCGCCGCACGCTCACGCTCGACGACCTCGTCGGCCACGTCGTCGTGGGCAACCCCGAATGGAGCACCACGACAGCGGCGCTCTGGCCCGAGGGTGCCGTCACCATGCGCCGCATCTGGGGCACCGAGGAGTGGCTCGACGAGATCGCCACGGGCGGGGCCGTCGGCACCACGGCGGAGGCGACCGTCGCGCGACACCCCCGCCGCGGCGTGACCTACCGTCCGCTCACGGGCGCGCCGCGCATTCCGGTGTCGCTCGCTTGGCGGAGGGGCGAGGCCGGGCCCGAGGTCGAGGCGCTGGTCGAGCTGGCGCGCGAGCTCTACGGCCCGGATGATGCCGACGGCCGCAGCAGCTCGCACTGAGGCGCTAGGCCGCCGCCGAGTCGCTCACGATCGGCCGAGAACCCCGTCGACCCGGCGCACGATGCCGAGAGGGTTGCCCTCGCGCAGTTCGGGCGGGAGTGCCGCCTCGGGCGCCGTCTGATAGGTGACGGGGCGCAGCCAGCGGCGGATGGCGGTCGCACCGACCGAGGTGTGCACCGACGTGGTCGAGGGGTAAGGGCCGCCGTGGTGCTGGGCCCACGAGACGGCAACGCCCGTCGGCCATCCACCGAAAAGGATGCGGCCGGCACGGGGTCGCAGCAGGGCCACCAGGTCGCCGATCTCCTCGCTCGGTTCGGCATGGATCGTGGCCGTCAGGCTGCCGTCGAGCGCCGTGAGGGCACGGGCGAGCTCGTCGTCGTCGGCATAACGCACGAGCAGCGTCGAGGGGCCGAAACTCTCCTCGAGCAGCGTGTCGGCGTGTGCGAGAACGGTCGACACATCCGCGCTCAGGATGACCGGGGCGACCTGTCCGTCGGCGCTCGCGCCTGCGTCAGCACCCGCGCCTGGAATCCCGACGTCCGAGCCGGCAATCGCCTCCTCCGCTGCGCCCGATTTCGCACTGGAGGATCCCGCCGAAGCGCCCGCCGAACCGCCGACCGCGACAGCGCCCGCGGCGAGCTGCTCGGCCGTGCGCCGGGCGAAGCCCTCGGCGATCGACGGCGTCAGCAGCGTCCAGGTCGTGTCGGGCAGCGACTGAGCGACCGCAGCGGCGAAGGCATCCGAAGCCCGTTCACCCCCGGGCACGAAGACGACACCCGGTTTGGTGCAGAACTGCCCGGCGCCCAGCGTGACCGATTCGGAGAGCCCGCGCGCAAGTTCCGCGCCGCGCTGGCGCAACGCGTCGGGCGTGACGACGACGGGGTTCAGGCTGCCCAACTCGCCATAGAACGGGATGGGCGAGGGGCGACGGGCCGCGATGTCGAACAACGCGCGGCCACCCGGAACAGACCCCGTGAAACCCACGGCGGCCGTGTCCGGATGCTCGACCAACAGGGGGCCCACATCGAAACCGCTGACGAGCGCGAACAGTCCGTCGGGGGCACCCGCCTCGGCAAGGGCCGCGGTGACCGTGCGAGCCGTGCGCTCCGACAGCTCGGGATGCCCGGGGTGCGCCTTCACGACCACCGCATTACCGGCCGCGAGCGCCGACGCCGTGTCGCCGCCCGCCACCGAGAACGCGAACGGAAAGTTCGAGGCCGAGAACACCGCGACCACGCCGAGCGGCACGAGCATGCGCCGCAGGTCGGGCACGGGCGGCGTGGCCGACGGGTCGGGGTGGTCGATCGTCGCCTCGAGATATGAACCCTCGTCGAGCACGCGGTCGAACAGCCGCAGCTGCGCGGTCGTGCGCGCGAGTTCGCCCGTCAGGCGGGCCTCGGGCAAGTGGCTCTCGCGAGCAGCGATCCGCACCAGCTCGGCGGCGTCGGCGTCGATCGCGTCGGCCGCCGCGACCAGCCAGCGCCGGCGCTCGACAGCGGGCACACCCTCGGCTACCCGCGCGGCCGCAACGGCGCGAGCCATGATCACGTCGAGTTCCGCGGCGGATGTCTCACCCACCTGTTCGCGTCCTACATCCATGCTGTCGATCCATCCGTCTTCGTCGGCACCACGCGCTGCCAGTGCACCCAGTCGTCCTCGACGAGCGCGCTTTCGTCGATCTCGATCCCCCAGCCGGGTCGGTCGGGCCGCAACTCGAGGTGCCCGTCGACGGGCTCATAGGGGTCGTGGCACCACGACACCGGGTCGGGCTTGAACTCGAGAATCCCGAAGTTCACGGTCGCCGCCGCGAAGTGCACATTGGCGGCGGTCGCCAGCGGCCCGAGCGGGTTGTGCGGCGACACGGGCACGTAGTGCGCCTCGGCGAGCGCCGCGATCTTCACCATCTGCGTGAGCCCGCCGACGACACAGATATCGGGCTGGATGATGTCGGCCCCCTGCGCCGTGAGCAGCGTCAGGAACTCGTTGGGCGAGTAGAGCGATTCCCCGGTGGCCAGCGGCACAGCCAGCTCCTGTCGAATGCGCGCCCACGCCGGAATGTACTCGGGACGAATCGGCTCCTCGAGGAACAGCGGCTCCGAGGGCGCCAACGCGGCCCCGAGCTCGACGGCCTGGCGCGGCTCCCACAGGCAGGCGTGCGCGTCGAACGCGAACTCCCACACATCCGGATGACCTGCCCGCACGCTCGCGAAATAGTCGCCCAATTCGCGCGCCGCCAGCCCGAAACGCGTGCGGTGGATGTCGCTGCGATACGGGCTGAGCTTGAACGCCGTGAACCCGTTCCGCTCGTTGAGGGCCGCCGTCTGGTCCTGCAGGTCGGGCAGGTCGGGCGCCGAATACAGGCCGGCGTAGACGCGCACGCGGTCGCGAACCGAACCGCCGAGCAGTCGGTAGACGGGCAGCCCGGCGGCCTTGCCCGCGATGTCCCAGAGCGCGTGGTCGATAGCCGCGATAGCCGCAAGACCCATGGCGCCCGGAGGGAAACGCGAGGACTGGAGTAGGTATTGGTTGATGAAGCTCGTGCGCGAGGCATCCATGCCCCTGATCTGGGCGAAGAGGTAGTCGAGCATGGGCGGGAACGCCAGGTCGGGGCCGTGGTTGTAGACCTCTGACCACCCCTCGAGCCCGCCGTCGGTCGTGATCTTGACGAGCACGCGCGGCCGGTTGCCCACGCGCTGCAGGAAGGTCTGCAGCCGGTCGATGCGCAGGCTCATGCGCGCACCCCCGTAAGGGCGGGCCAGGCGGCGATCGACCGGGCGACCTCGGCGGCCCCCTCGGTGGTCAGGGCCCGGCTCGGCGGCCGGACGCTGGGCAGGCAGAGACCCAGCTGATGCATGGCCTCCTTCACCACCGACACGTTGTCGGCCGAGCGGTTGCGCGCGCGCAGCTCCTCGAAGAGGCGGATGTCGCGCCACACATCGTTGGCCGCCTCGGCGTCGCCGCGGGCCAGGGCGTCGAACATGTCGAGCGAGACTCGGGGCGACACGTTCACGAGGCCGGACGTGAAGGCCCGGGCCCCGGCCGACCAGTAGGCGGGGGCGTAGGACTCGGCGAGACCCGCGATCCATAGCAGGTCGCCGCCCGCGTGGAAGCGGGTGGTGGCGAAGAAGGCCGGGTCGGGCACCGAGTACTTCAGCCCGATCACGTTGGGGGCGCGGTCGGCGAGGCTCGCGACATCCGCCCCCGTGATGAGCGTCGAACTCACGTAGGGCAGCACGCCCAGCTCGGGCACCGCCTGGGCGACCGTGGTCACGTAGTCGACCCAGCCGCCCGGCGACAGGTAGGGCAGCACGGGTTGGTGCACCATGATCGCGTGGGCGCCGGCGTCCCGCGCGAATCGGGCGTCCGAGACCGCGGTGTCGAGGTCGAAACCGACACCTGCGATGATGACCGTCTCGGGTTGTGCGGCGCCGATGACGACCGCGAGCACGTCTCGGCGTTCGCGCGGCGAGAGGGCATAGAACTCGCCCGTGTTGCCGTTCGGAGTGAGGGCCGTGACGCCGTTCTGCACGAGGCGTCGCGTGAGCGCGGCCGTGAGGTCGAGATCGACGGCGCCGTCTTCGTCATAGGGCACGACGGGGATGCCGATCACGGTGTTGAGGCGTCGTCGCAGGTCGGCGAGCTCGGGGTTGGCCGTCTCGTCGGCGGGTGTGCGGTCGGCGGCCGTGCGGTCGGCGGGCAGCGAGGCTCGAGCCGCGTTGCCGGGGTTGGCGTTCGTCAGGGTCATGCGTGGTTCTCCGTGTTCTCGGGTCGCAGCGCGGCGACCTCGTCGAGCGTCTTGACGGGTTTGATGCGCACCCAGAAGGCATAGATCGAGGCGCTGATCAGGCAACTCACGGCGGCGAAGATCATGGGGCCGACGTAGGAGTTGTTGCTGAAGGTGAGAAACAGTCCGATCGCGATGGGGCTGATCAGGTTTCCCACCTGCGAGCCGAAGTTCTGGAAGCCCGCGATCGAGCCCACCGTGTCGGGTGAGTCGGCGACCTCGCCGGGAAGGCTCAGGATGGCCGCACCCGCGAAGGAGTGAGCGGCACTCGACACCGTGAGCACGATCATGAGCACCAGGTTGCTGTCGATGAACGGGCTGAACCCGATGCACGCGCTCAGCACGAGACCCGAGATGATGGGCACCTTGCGCGCCACGTTGGTCGAGAGCCCCGCCGCCAGCATGCGGTCCGAGACGATGCCGCCCAGCACGGTGGCGCCGATGGCGATGATCGCCGGAATCGCACCCACGAGACCGAAGTCTTCTTCGCTGAAGTTGCGGTCGTTCAGAAGATAGCTCGGATACCAGGTGAGGAAGAACGCGCCGGCCAGCGAGCGGAAGATGTAACCGAACGTGAGCGCCCACACCTGGTTGTTCTTCAGCAGGTCGCGCCACGGCTTCTTCTCGCCCGACAGCTCCTGCTCGACCATCTCGCCCTGATCCGAGCGGATGTAATCGAGCTCCGCCTGCGACACGCGCGGGTGGGTCTCGGGGGACCGATAGACGGCCACCCAGCCGATGATCCACAGCACACCCACCGCGGCGATGAGCACGAAGGCGAACCGCCAGCCGAACGTGATCGCGAAGAACGTGACGAGCGGAACAGACACCGCGGTGCCGATCTGCTGCCCCATGTCGAACAGGCTCGAGGCGAAGGCGCGCTCCTTGCGCGGGAACCACTTCGAGACGACCTTCACGTTGGCGGGCTGCACGGGCGCCTCGCCGATGCCGAGCCCCAGGCGGAACACGATGACGCTTACGACGCCGGTCGAGAAGACGGTCAGAGCGGTCCAGATCGACCACCACCCGACCGCGATCGGATAGATCACGCGCGGGCCGAACTTGTCGAGCAGCCATCCCGAGGGAATCTGGAAGAGGGCGTAGGTCCAGAAGAAGGAGGAGAGGAGCAGACCCTGGATGGCGGGGCTGATCTCGAATTCCTTCGACATGAAGGGCAGGGCCACGCTGAGGGCGGCCCGGTCGAGGTAGGCGATGGCGAGGCCGAGGGCCGAGAATCCGACGATCGTCCAGCGCATATTGCTGCGCTGCGGGCGGGGCCGGGACGGCCGGTCGGTGGCCTGAGGCCGTGTGTCATGATGAAGCATCGTTGCTCCTAGCTAGTAACGGTGAGCGCTCCCGTCAGGGAACGTGGTGAAGGGGTGCGGCCCGCTTACTTGCCGGTGACCGGGCCGCATCCTGACGCGTGTGCGTGTGCGTGTGGTGCTGGTGTTCTGGGGCTGGCGCTACGGCTCCTCTCGGCTCTGCCGACGCGAGAAATCGTCGATATGCGCGGCCACGAGCGCGGCGGCTTCGTCGGCTCGGCCCGCCTCGGCGGCCTCGAGGATGCGCGCGTGCTCGTCGGCCTCTTTCTGCCACGAGGCCGTGCGCGCCCACGCCGACACCGAGACGAGCGCGATCTGGTCGCGCAGGTCGTCGAGCGTCTTCGTGAGGATCGGGTTGCCGCAGGCCGCGAAGAGGATGCGGTGGAAGTCGCGGTTGGCCGTGCTGCGCCCCGAGGCATCCGGTGCCGAAGCAGCCCGGTCGAGGGCAGCCCGTGCGGCTCCGACATCCACCCCGTTTCGGATGCTGCGGCGCACCGCCTCGGGCTCGATCAAGAGGCGCATGTCATAGATCGCCTCGACTTCGGCCTCGGTGAGCGAGCGCACGGAGGCGCCGGCGTAGGGGCGGATGACGACGAGTCCCGCGCCCTCGAGCGTCTTGAGCGCCTCGCGCACGGGCGTCTTCGACACCCCGAGTTCGACCGCCAGCTCGCTTTCGACGAGCGCGCGACCCGCTGGGAAATCGCCGTTCAGGATGCCGGAGCGCAAGAGTTCGAGCACGAACGTCGTTCGTGACGGGGGTGCCGCCGTGGGGAGCGCCATCGCTCACCGCCCTTCATCGGATCGTATATGAGATACGACCGTAGCAGGCGTGGCGGCGTAGGTCTACACCGTGCGTCTGGATTCCGGGGGCGGGTGAGTCAGCAGATGCCGACGAGCTGCTTGATCTGAGCCTCGCTCTGCTCCTGCAGATCGGCCAGCGCCTGCGGGTCGACCGACGTGCCATCGACGGCGTCGTTGGCCAGGGCGATCAGGTCGTCGACCGTGGACCGCAACCCCGCGATGGCGTCGGCCGTCTCGGATCCTTCGACGGCGGTGGCGCCGGCAGCCGCGAGGGTCGCGCGCGCGGTCTCGAGCGTGTTGAGGGCACCCGACGGGTCAACCTGGATCTGCGCGATCGCATCGGAGACGTTCGTCGACACCTGGTCGATGACACCCGACCCGATCGCACACGTGGCTTTGTCGACCTGCTCGGCGACGATGCCCTCGACGGTGGAGCACCCGGTCAGGGCACCGGCCGCCAGCATCCCGCCCGCCAGAGTGGCCGCCAGCCGAGGGCTGACACGAAAACGAGAAGGGCGCGGGTTCTGAACGAGCGTCATGCCCCCAAACCTAGAGCCCCCTCCTCGACAAACACTGTGCCCGCGGCCGCTCGCGCCACTCAGTCGGCGCGCAGCCAGCGCACTTTCGGCCACCTCAGCTACTCAATGAGAGCGGCCAAATACTCAGCGCGCCGGCCCTGAATACTCAACTTGCTGCACACGCCACTCAAATGATGCGTGCGGTCTTTACCGACCACCCCCCAGATGTCTTAATTCCAACATGAAAAATATCAGAAGACGAATCGTGATCGCGGCGATCGTATGTGGACTAACGCTGGCCTCAGCAACACCTGTCGCAGCGCGAGAATCCTTCTGGAGTCCTGCGGAGTATTGCAACTCTTCTTCGGGATGCATCGGCCAGCAGAACGGTAAGAACATCTACGCTCCAACGCCGAAGTTGAGCGCTCGCGAGCGCAATCTCCTCTTGCAGTGCAACCTCACCCTCGCAGGCGCACTGGTTGGGGGCGCCTCGCGTAGTTGGCAGGCAATCGGCGCAGCGATCTTCGGCGGTGCCGCCGGACTGTCTGGGCCCTGTCGCGATCTGTGGCGCTCGACAGCCAGGTTTCGATAGGAACAGGAGATCTACGATGTCAACCAAACTCGATTTGCCCGCAGTCCTGGCTGGTTCCGTTATCGGCACGACCAGCCTTGCTTACCTCCCAATCGCAGACGTCCCCTTAGTCGGAATAGCCGGGGTCGCCGGCGGGATCGCGCTCATCGCGCTCGGGATCAGAGGGCATTCAGGCCGCCGTCACAATTGAAGCGCCCAAGGCTCCTTGCTATGTTCCGTCCGGCCACGCGCGTCGCAACCTCTCGAGTGCCGACGATCGGTCTGCACTACTCCGCGTGCCCGCGGCCGACGATGCGCACCTCTTCGATGTCGAGGCGGTCCTGGATGTCGCGCAGCACGATGTCGTCGATGCGGCCCTCGTCGCGCAGCTGCACGACGGCCGCTCGTTTGCGTCCGATGAGGGCGAGGCGCAACTGGCTGTAGTGGTCGTGGCGGGCGAGCGTCTCGGTGCCCTCGGCCTCGTCAGGTTCGGCGCGCAGCACGTCGAGGTGGTCGGCGTATTCCGTGCGCAGGCGTTCGATCACGTCATCCGTCGCCCCGCTCTCTCGCCCGAGGTCGGGCAGAGCTTCGAGCGCCTTCTCGTTGGCGTAGACCTCGGCGAGCCGGCGCTCGGCGTCGACACCGGTGTCGGTCGGCAGGTTCGCCCAGCGCACGATGGCCGGCAGCAGCAGACCGGGGATGACCAGCAACACCACGATGACGCCCGTCGTGACGAAGACGATCATGTCGCGGTCGGGGAACGGTGCACCCGACGCGACCGTGCGCGGGACGGCCAGCGCGGCGGCCAGCGACACGGCACCGCGGAAACCCGACATGCCGCTGATCACGCTGGCGCCGTGCGTCTGTCGGCGGGCGCGCTGCGAGGGCCGGCGGTCGACGAGCCGGATGAGGTAGGCGCTGCCGAAGAGGAACGCGAACCGCACGGCCACGAGCAGCACCGACACGGCGCCGACCGCCAGAAGCCCGTCGCCGAGTTGAGACATGCTGAGGCCCCGCACAGCCGCCTGCACCTCGATGCCGACGAGCACGAAGAGGGAGGCGTTCAGCAGGAAGGTCGACAATCCCCAGAAGGACTCGGAGATTTGCCGGCTGTCGGCGCGACCCACGCGCGGCCCCGCCTGGCTCATGATGAGTCCCGCGACGACAACCGCCAGCACGCCCGATGCGCCGATCAGGTCGGCGACAAGGAAGGCCGCGAAGGGCGTGAGCACGATCACGATGTTCTCGGTGAGGGCATCCCCCGTGCGTCGGCGCAGCAGGATCACGATGCCGGCCACGAGCGCCCCGGCGAGAGCACCGCCGCCGTAGGAGAGAGCGAGTGATCCGGCGAGGTAGCCGGGCGACAACGTGATCTCGCCGACCGTCACCGCGACGGCGATCGAATAGAGCACGAGCGCGGTGCCGTCGTTGATGAGGCTCTCGGCACGCAAGAGTGTGACGTTGCGGCGCGGCAACGATTTGGTGAGCGCGGCGACGGCCGTGGCATCCGTGGGCGCGACGGCCGCACCGAGCACCCAGGCCGGACCCCACGCGAGCCCGAGCTGGTGGGCCACGACGGCGACCGCCGCGGCCGTGACGATCACGAGCAGCGTGGACATGAGCATGATGCCGCGCAGGTTTTTGCGAATCTCGCGCAGCGACGTGGTGATGCTCTCCCAGTAGAGCAGCGCCGGCAGGAAGAGGAGGAGCACGGCCTCGGGCGGCAACTGCACGCCGCGCAGCGCGGGGATGAAGCCGAGCAACACTCCACACACGAGCAGCAGAATGGGCGGGGCGACTCGGGCGCGGCGGGCCACGACGGTGCAGATCAAAATGGTGATGCCCAGGATGACGACCATCTCGAGTGCGAGCACGGTGGCACCTTTCTGCGAGGGTGGAACACGAACAACGCCGTGTGGGAAGGCTAACGCGCGTCGCCGCATTCGCCATTCCCCCGCCGCATCCGCCATCGCACGTCGGGGCCTGGGGGTTGTCCCCCAGCGGGACGGGCGCTCGCACCATGCCGTGCGCGAGCGGCCGCTCATAGCGTCGAAACATGAGCTTCAAAACAGCATTGAACGCCGATGTCGGCACGGCCGATCGCTCGGCAACCCGTGGTCGCGACGGCGCCGTCGATCTCGTGCGGGCAGCCTGCCTCGTCCTCATCGTGGCGCTGCACGCCCTCATGGTGGGTGTCAGTGATGATCTCAGCCAACGCGCTCGGCATCGTCGGCGTGGTCTCGCTGCTCGTCGTCGGCATCACACCTCTCACCGCCCTGATCAGCGTGACCCTCCTGGCCGCGGCCCTCGTCTTGACGCGTGGGCCCGCCGATTCGCGCGTCGGTCAGACGGCGGCTTCCTCCAGCATCCGCTCGGCGCGTTCGGCGCTGCCCTCGGCGAGCCCGCGGTCGATGGACCGGTGCGACCCCACGAGCAGCCCGATGCCGACCAGCAGCATCACGCCCTCGGTCACGGTCAGCGCCCAGATGATGCCGGGCAGGCCGAACCACAGGTTGCCGAGCAGCACGACGGGGATGAAGAGCAGGCCCTGCGTGAGCGACATGGTCGTCGCGGCCACGGCTCGACCCGTCGCCTGGAACGTCGACGTCAGCAGTCCCGTGAACCCGTTCGCGATCATGGCCACGAGCTGCGCGGTCAGGACGGTGGCGCCGAGGGCTAGCACTGAGGCATCCGACACGAACGCACCGAAGAGTTGCTCACGGAACACGAAGGCCAGGCTCGCCGCGACCAGCCCGATCGCGCCCACCGTCACGGCCGAGGTGCGCACCGCCGCCGCGAATCGCGCGCGGTCACCCTTGCCGTAGGCGTAGGCGAGCAGCGGCAGCACGCCCAGCGTCACGCCCATCAGCAGGAACTCGGGCACCTGGGCGATGCGCACCGCGACCCCCATGGCCGCGAGCGCGCCGTCGCCATAGTTCGCGGCGAGGTTGTTGAGCACGAGCGCCGTCACGATGAGGAACGACGCCTGGAACAGCTCGCTCACCCCCACCGCGAACACGGGCTTCACCACGGCGGGCGACAGCGTGAACCAGCGCGGCGCCAGGCTCAGGTGCTCGCTGTTGCGGTGCAGCCACACGGCGAAGTAGCCGATCACGACGAAGTTCGCGAGCCCCACCGCCAGCGCCGCCCCCGCCACACCCCAGTGCAGCACCAGGATGAACAGCACGTCGAAGACGACGTTCGCAATCGTGGATGCGATGAGCCCCACCATCACCTGACGCGAGGCGCCCTCGGCCCGCACGAGCTGTTCGAGACAGAACGCGGCGGCGAGAACGGGCACGAACGCCAGCGTGACGGCGACGAATCCGGCCGTGGCGGGGGCGGATGCGGCATCCGCACCGAGCAGCGCGACGAGCGGGTTGAGCAGCAGCAACCCGATGCCACCCAGCACGGCGCCCACGATCACGGCGCCCCACACCGAGAACGCGGACACGTGCTTGATCTCGGATGCTTTCGCGGGATCGTGTTCGGCGGCCCCGAGCAAGCGTGAGATGAGCGCGCCGCCTCCCGTTCCGAAGACGCCGCCGACCGCCATGACGAGCGCGAGCAGCGGCGAACCGAGAGTGACGGCCGCGAGCAGCGTCGTGTCGTGCAGCGAGCCGATAAACCCGGCGTTGATCACGTTGTAGACGGCGCCGACGATCATGGCGGCCGCCATGGGGATGCAGAGATGGATGAGGGCGCGCACGATGGGCGCCGAGGAGAGGTACCAGCGGTTGGAGCCGACCGTGTCGGCGGACGGGTTGGACGGGTTCTGAATGCTCATGACTGCTCCTTTCTGGGCAGGTCAGAGCGCGCGCCGACGAACGCCGGCACGGCGAGGATGGGTGTGTGGGCGCGCCGAACACCGCCTTGAGACGGCGGTCGTCTGCGCGGTGCGTGCCCCTGATGGGCATGACGAAGGTCGAGCTGTCGGTGGCGCTACTCCGACAGCGAGCGGATGTTCGAGCTACACGGCCGGGGCCGCGTATCGCCGGCTACGGCCGGGTCGGTTGGGGCAGTTTCGCGGTGATCTTGAGTAGGAGCGCGTCGAGTGCGGCGCGCTCGTCGGCGGTCAGCGGTTCGAGAATGGTCTCGTCGACCGCGGCGACCGCGTCGGCAAACCCGGCGACCAGTTCGGCGCCGGCCGGGGTGGCATAGACCCGTTTGCGGCGTTCGTCACCGTTCTCGGTGCGCCGCTCGATGAGCTCGCGTCGCTCGAGACCCTGCAGAAGGCTCGAGACGCTGGCCGGTGCCGTGCGACTCACCTGGGCGATGTCTCGCTGAATAGAACCGGGGTTCTGCACCAGATAGCCCAGCACGAAACCCTGTTCGTGGCTGAGCCCGCGCGTGCGGATCCAGTCTTCGGCAGCCTTGCGCTGCGCCAACCCGATCCACCTCACGAGCCCCAACGTTCCGCCGGGTCCGGTCCATTCTTCGCTCATGGTTAGAACTCTAACAGTTAGATCCCTAACATTCAACGACGAACCTCGAATCGGGCGAAAGCGTGCGCATCACCCAGCCCGATCGGGCATCCTTAACCCATGACCGACGCCACTCCCAGCCGGCAAGACGCCATCAGTTCGCTCGAACAGGATGTCGGGCGCCTCGTGCGCACGGCGCGCCGGGTCGTGGCCAAGAACGCCGACGCGTTCGACGCCGGCATGCAGCCGACCACCTACCTGGTGCTGCGGACGATCGTGCGACGACAGCCCGTGCGCCCCGCCGACATCGCGACCGAGACCGGCATGGACAAGAGCTTCGTGAGCCGCCAGCTGAAGCTGCTCGCCGAGGCCGGTTTCGTCGTCAGCGTCGCCAACGATTCGGATGGCCGCGTGCGCGCGTTCAGCGCCACCCCCGAGGCCCAGGCCCGCCTCACCGCCATCCGCTCGGCCACGCACGAACGCTTCGGCCGCGCCCTCGACGCCTGGTCGGACGACGATGTCGTGCGCTTCGCCCAACTGCTCTCGACCTTCAACGACGAAGTCACCATCCTCTGACGCACGGCGCAGCCCACTCGGGGCTACGACTCCGCCCGTCGGACGAAACGTCGCGCACGCGCGCAGCAGCGCACGCGTCAGCTGTGCAGCCCCGCCGCCTCGGCATCGGCCACGAGCTCGTCCTGACCGCCGCGGAACTGCGTGCGATAGAGCTCGGCATAGGACCCGTTCGCGGCGAGCAGCACGTCGTGCGACCCCTGCTCGACGATGCGCCCGTTTTCCATCACGAGGATGGTGTCGGCATCGCGGATCGTGGACAACCGGTGCGCGATCACGAACGACGTGCGGTCGGTGCGCAGCGCGGCCATGGCGTGCTGCACGAGCAGCTCGGTGCGGGTGTCGACCGACGAGGTCGCCTCGTCGAGGATGAGCAGCTTGGGCTGCGCGATGAACGCGCGCGCGATGGTGATGAGCTGCCGCTCGCCCGCCGAGATGCTGCCACCGTCGGCGTCGATGACGGTGTCGTAGCCGTCGGGAAGCTGGCGCACGAACCGGTCGACCATGGTGGCTTCGGCGGCCGCCGTCACCTCGTCGTCGGTGGCATCGAGGCGCCCATAGCGGATGTTCTCGCGAATCGACCCCTCGAACAGCCACGCGTCTTGCAGCACCATGCCCACCTGCGAGCGCAGCTCGGCCCGCGACAGGGCCGTCACGTCGACACCATCCAGCAGGATGCGCCCGCCGGTCAGCTCGTAGAACCGCATGACCAGGTTGACGAGCGTGGTCTTGCCGGCGCCGGTCGGCCCGACGATGGCCACCGTCTCGCCCGGTTTGGCCGAGAACGACAGATCCTCGATGAGCGGCTTCTCGGGCGTGTAGCTGAACGAGACGCCGTCGAATTCGACGTGCCCGTCGGCGCTCTCGGGCAGATGCGCCGTGACGGTGTCGGGGTCTTGTTCGTCGGC
This sequence comes from Okibacterium fritillariae, assembly GCF_052783725.1. Taxonomy (NCBI): domain Bacteria; kingdom Bacillati; phylum Actinomycetota; class Actinomycetes; order Micrococcales; family Microbacteriaceae; genus Okibacterium; species Okibacterium fritillariae. The sequence continues at coordinate 151,650 of NZ_CP199917.1, read as the reverse complement.
GTCGAGCAGCTCGAAGGTGCGCTCGGCCGACGCCACGCCGGATTGCAGCTGGTTGGCCATGCCGGCGATCTGGCCGAGCGGCTGCGAGAACTCGCGCGAGTACTGGATGAAGGCCGTCGCGTCGCCGAGCGTCATCTGGCCCGAGGCCACGCGCAGCCCGCCGACCACGGCGATGAGTACGTAGGACAGGTAGGACACGAACGTCATGGCTGGCATGATCATGCCCGAGACGAACTGGGCGCCGAACGCGGCGTTGTAGAGCTTGTCGTTGCGCTCGTCGAACTCCTTCAGCATCTCTTTGTCGCGGCCGAAGACGCGCACGAGTTCGAGCCCGGAGAACGACTCTTCGATGTGCCCGTTGAGCGAACCGGTGTTCTTCCATTGCGCCGAGAACAGCTTTTGCGAGCGCGAACCGATCACACCGGCCACGAGCGCCGAGAGCGGCAGGGCGATGAGCGCGATCAGGGCCAGCTGCCACGACACGATGAACATCATGGCGATGATGCCGATCACGGTGAGGGCCGATTGCACGAGCTGCGAGAACGCCTGCTGCAGCGCGGTCTGGATGTTGTCGACGTCGTTCGTCACGCGCGACATGAGGTCGCCGCGCTGGCGGGTGTCGAAGTAGCTGAGCGGCAGGCGGTTGAGCTTCGTCTCGATGTCCTTGCGCAGCTTGTAGACGACGCGCATGACGAGGCCGTTGAGCACATAGCCCTGCGCCCAGTTGAGCGTCGAGGCGATGACATACATGCCGAGCACGATGATGATGAGGCGGCCGAGCACCATGAAGTCGATGCCCTGACCCGGCACGACACCGGATGCCTCGATCATGTCGGCGTATTGACCGTTGCCGTTTGCACGGGCCGCCGACGCGACCTGGTCGAGCGTGGCGCCCGCTGGCAGCTGCGCGCCGAGCACACCCTTGAAGATGGTGTCCATGGCCTGGCCGAGGATCTTGGGCGCGATCACGGTGAGCACGACCGACACGACCACCAGGGCCACGACGAGCGTCATCTTCGCCTTCTCGGGCCCGAGCAGTCCCATCAGCCGTTTGGCCGACGGCCAGAACTGCTGCGCCTTCTTGGCCGGGGCACCGCCGAACATGTCGCCGTCGGCCTCGCTCGGCACGAATTCGGGGTCGAGTAGCTCGTCTTCGGTGGCCGTGATCTCGGTCGCCTGCCGGGTGTCGGCCGAGCCGGTGTCGGCGGAGCGGGCGTCGGATGCGGCGCCGCGACGATCCTTGCGCGGTGAACGGGCCATCATGCCACCCCTTCCGTGGTCAGCTGCGATTCGACGATCTCACGGTAGGTGTCGTTGGTCTCGAGCAGTTCGTCGTGCGTCCCGCGGCCCACGATGGCGCCGTTGTCGAGCACGAGGATGTGGTCGGCTTCGCGGATGGTGGCGATGCGCTGGGCCACGATGATGACGGTCGCGTCGCTCGTGTCTTTCGCGAGCGCCGCACGCAGCCGGGCGTCGGTCGCGACATCCAACGCCGAGAAGGAGTCGTCGAAGAGGTAGACGCGCGGGCGGGCCACGAGGGCGCGCGCGATGCACAACCGCTGCCGCTGGCCGCCCGAGACGTTGGTGCCGCCCTGGGCCACCCGGTCGTCGAGCTGTTTCGGCTTGGCGCGCACGAAGTCGTCGGCTTGCGCGGTGTGCAGCGCGGCCCAGATCTCGGTCTCGTCGGCGTCGGGCCGCCCGAAGCGCAGGTTCGACCCGATGGTGCCCGAGAAGAGGTAGGGCTTCTGCGGCACGATGCCCACGACGCCCGCCATCTGCTGGCGGGTGAGCGCCGACACGGGCACGCCGTCGATGGTGACCTGACCCTCTTGCGGGTCGTAGAGGCGCGGGATGAGCGATAGCAACGTCGTCTTGCCCGAACCCGTCGAGCCGACGATCGCGGTGGTCTTGCCCGGCTCGGCCGTGAACGTGACGTCGTCGAGCACGGGACGCTCGGCGCCCGGGTAGCCGAACGTGACATGGCTGAACTCGACGCGACCGGCCGTGGGGATGCGCACATCGGCGTTCGTGGGCACCTCGAGGCTGGGCGTCGTTTCGAGCACCTCGGTGATGCGCTCGGCGCAGACCACGGCGCGCGGGATCATCATGGCCATGAAGACGCCCATCATGACGGCCGTGAGGATCTGCAGCAGGTATTGCAGGAACGCGGTCAACGAGCCGACCTGCATCTCGCCGGCCTCGACACGCTGGCCGCCGAACCACAGCACGGCCGCGGTGGCCAGGTGCAGCACCATCATGATGACGGGGAACATGAGCACGAAGATGTTGCCGACCTTGACCGAGACGCGCGTGAGCGCCTCGTTGGCCCGGTCGTAGCGCTCGGATTCGAACGGCTCGCGCACGAAGGCCCGCACCACGCGGATGCCGACGATCTGCTCGCGCAGCACGCTGTTGATGCCGTCGATGCGGTCTTGCATGAGGCGGAAGAGGGGCAGCAGCAGGTAGACCAGGAACCCGACGATGATGAAGAGCAGCGGAACACTCACCCACACGAGCCACGACAGCCCGGCGTCTTCGCGCAGCGCCATGATGATGCCGCCGACGCACATGATGGGCGCCGAGACCATGAAGTTGAGCGCCATGAGCACGAGCATCTGCACCTGCTGCACGTCGTTGGTACCGCGCGTGATGAGGGTGGCGCTGCCGAAGCCGCCCACCTCGAGGGCGCCGAGCGAATCGACCTTGCGGTAGACCTCGCGTCGCAGGTCTCGGCCGATGGCCATGGCCGCCTTGGCGCCGAAGTAGACGCCGCCGATGGCCGCGGCGACCTGCACGAGGCAGACCGTGAGCATGGTCATGCCCGTGGCCCAGATGAAGTCGGTATTGCCCGTGGAGACACCCTCGTCGATGATCTGGGCGTTGAGGCTCGGCAGGTAGAGCGCCGCGATGGTCGAGATGAGCTGCAGCGCAAAAACCGCGACCAACCAGCCCTTATAGGGCTTGGCTGTGCGCCATGTGAGGGCTAGGAGAGCCACCTGTGCTCCTTCGGGGGTGTCGGCCGGGCGCGCAGTCGGGAGGCTGCCAGCCGGGCCGTTTCATTCTCCCCCCGCGGGGCGCGATGCACCATCAAAACATTCCGAGGGCGCAGTGTGGGGATGCCAGAATGTTACTACAGACCGCCGACACCGGTGCTCGCGAGACGTGCGGGCACCGCTTCCCTACCGGTAATACGCGGCGAGTCGCCGGAAACCCTCGTCGAGCGACACCTCGGGTGTCCACTCGAGGTCGCGCCGCGTGCGCCGCTGGTCGAACCAGTGCGCGGTCGACAGCTGCTCGGCGAGGAAGCGCGTCATGGGCGGTTCGTCGACACCGGGTTTGACCGACCACAGCGCCTCGACGGCCGAACCCGCCGCGCGCGCCACCGACGCGGGAACCCGCCAGGCGGGAACCGGGGCACCCGCGGCCTCGCAGATCGACGCCAGGATGTCGGCGACCGGACGGGGCTCGCCATTCGTCACCACATACGAGTTGCCGTGCACGGCATCGACGCGGCGCAGGGCGGCGGCGATGGCGGAGGCGGCGTTGTCGACGTAGACGCTGTCGATGAGTGCGGCGCCGTTGTCGAGGATGGGCAGTCGGCCCGAACGCGCACGGTCGACGACGCGCTCGATGAGTTGCGTGTCCCCCGGGCCCCAGACGAGGTGGGGGCGCACGACGACGACGCGCAAGGCATCCGAGTCGCGGGAGAGGGCGAGCAGTTCGGCCTCGGCCTTGGTGCGCGCATAGTCGCCGTGGGCCCGCTCGGGGTCGGCGGGCCGGGCGTCGTCGCCCACGATCGACGATCCGGAGTGCGCCACCGACGGCGACGACACGAAGACGAAGCGCTCGACGCCGGCGATGCGGGCGGCGTTCAGGAGCATGCCCGTGCCTCCCACGTTGACGCGGTGGAAGTCGGCCGGGTCGCCCGCGAGCGAGACCTTGGCCGCCAGGTGCACGATGGCATCGACACCGTCGACGGAGCGGGCGGTGGCCGCGGCATCCGTCACCGAGCCGAGGTGGTCTTCGAAACCCGGCTCACCCGCCAGGCCCGAGGGTCGACGCTGGAACGTGCGCACCGTGTGGCCCTGCGCGGCGATCGCGCGGGCCGTGGCACCGCCGAGCAGACCGGATGCTCCCGTGACGAGAACCTTCACGGCTGACGCATCCGTCCGCCCGCGAGCACGTCGGCGGCCCAGCGCGACAGGCCGCTGCGGTCGATCTTCGAGTTGTGGCGAATGTCGGTGGGCAGGCGCGGCACCTCGAGCACGGCCGCGACCGGCACACCGGCTACTCCGCGAATGGATGAGGTGAGCTCGCGATCTGCCAACGCCACCCGCCGCGCGGGCGAGGCCGTCTCGACGATCACGACGATCTGCTGCGTGCCGCGCGGACCGACCCCGACGACGGCGGCGCGGGCCACCCGGTCGAGCGATTCGACGCGCTGCTCGGGCGCGACGGGTGTGACGACACCGTCGGGCGTGGCGATGACGTGGGGCAGGCGACCCTCGACCCACAGGCGGCCGGCCTCGTCGAGGTGTCCGACATCGCCCGTGCGGTGCCAGCGGGTGCGCGTGGATGCCGCGGCGGCAGCGGCCGAGACGGCCCCGGGTGAGCCATCCCCAGTGTCGCGGCGGTCGGCGAACGCGGAGTCGGTGCCCACGCGGGAGGCGCGATCCGTCATCCAGAGCCGGTCGTAGTTGCTCTTGAGGTGCGGGGCCGAGACGACGATCTCGCCCGTGACACCGGCTTCGGTCGTGGGCTCGCCGACGGGTTGCCCGAGGTCGTCGAGCGCGCTGATGCGCACCTGCACGGACGCCGCGGGCGTTCCCACGCACACGCCGCCGACCGCTCGGGATGCTGCGGCCTCGCGGATGCCGTCGAGCGAGATGTCCGTCATCAGCAGGCCCTCGGTCATGCCGTAGGGGGTGTGGGCGCTGGCGTTCGGCATGAGGTCGGCCGCGGCGGCGAGCAACGATTCCGAGACGGGGGCGCCGGCCGACAGGAACGTCTGCACACCGGCGAGGGCGTCGTGCTGGGCGTCGGTCAGGGCATCCGCGGTGGCGACGACGTTGGTGACGGCGGCGGGCGACAGGAAGACGACGGTCGCATCGACGGCCGCGGCGGCCTGGGCTACGGCCGTCGCAGTGAGGGTTTTGGGCGAGGTGACGTCCATATCGGGCGTGACCGAGCGGGCGCCGAGAGCCGGGCCGAGCAGCGCGAACGGCGCGAAACCGGCGACCAGGCCCGTTCCCACCCCGACGCCGTACTGGGCGGCCAGGGTGTCACGGATGGCGCCGAGCTGAGCGTGGCTATATACGACGCCCTTCGCGGGGCCCGTCGAACCCGACGTGAACAGGATGGCGGCGGTGTCGCTCGGAGCGGGCGCTTCGGGCAGCGTCGCGCCGCGCCCGTCGCGCACCAGCTCGGCGAGCGTGTGCGAGATGCCGAGCGCACGGGCGACCGCGCGCGGGAACGTCGCGACCGAGATCTTCTGGCCCGGCCAGCCGAGGGCGCGTGCGGCCGCGAGCCCGGGGGCCGCTCCGATCACGTGGTCGGCCTGGGCGCCACGCACGGCGCGCGTCAGACCGGGCAGGCCGAGGCCCGCGTCGGCGACGACCACCACCGCGCCGAGGCGCAGGCAGGCATAGAGAACGGCGGTCAGGTCGGCGCCGGGCTGCACGAGCAGCGACACGCGGTCGCCCTTCTTCACGCCCACGCCGGCCAGGCCGGCGGCGATCTCGCGCACGCGCCGCGACAGCAGTTTCCAGCTGACGACGCGCGGTTCGGCGCCGTTTCCGGGGTTCATCTCCACCAGGGCCGTCTCGCCGCTGTCGCTCAGCTCGTCGAGATAGTGCCAGAGCGGCCGATCGGATGCCGCGGCACCCGTTTCGGCGTCATCCGAGGCCTTCTCGACCAAAGCCGCCTTCGAGCCCTGCGCGACCGACGCGTCAGACCCGTCGGCCAAGCCTCCAGAAGGAGCGGTCGAGCGAGAGGAGCGGGACGAGCCATCGATATCCGACGCAGCCGCCTTCGAACCGGTCGCGACGGTATCGGCGTAGTCCTCGGTCGGTTGTTCAGAGCGAGCAGCGCCGGTCGTGACGCGCGCGGCGTTGTCGCCGAGCCACGTGAGCAGGGCACCGGCGTAGTCGACGTCCTCGGCGATCAGGTGCCCGGCACCCTCGAAGCGGTGCACATCGGCGTGCGGCAGGCGGTCGATCAGGTCGTCGAGGTAGCGGTCGCTGAAGATCGGGTCGCGCGGGCCCCACAGCATGACGGCGGGCACCGTCAGGCGGCGCAGGGCCGACGAGATGCGGGTCAGCTCGGCAAAGCTCTGGTGTGAGGCATCCACCGGGATGTCGGCGACGAAACCACCGATGCCCCCGCGCCGGGCCGCGCCGCGATAGGGCGCCCGATAGGCATCCTTCACCGCGCGGGAGACGGCCGGGTGGCCGAGCGCCAATGTGGTCTCGAGGAAAGCGGGGGTGGCCACGGTGGCCTGACCGAGCACGCCGCGCGCCAACGCGAGCCGCAGCGGCGCCGGGATGGGCGCGTCGGACGGCTGGTGGATCGCGGTGTTCAGCAGCATCAGGCCGCTGAGCAGCTCGGGATGATCGACCGCCCAGCCCATCGAGACGACGCCGCCCCAGTCGTGGCCCAGCGTGACGACGGGGCCCTCGAGCCCGATCGCGAGCGTGAAGTCGGCGAGGTCGCGCACGCGCTGCGCGAGCGGACGGTGCACGCCCGTGCGCTCCGAGAAGCCCATGTCGAGCTGGTCGACGGCGATGACGCGCCAGGCGTCGCCCGAGCCCGTCGCCGCGAGATCCGTGGCCTGCTGCACGAGCTCGCGCCAGAGGTAGGACCAGGTGGGGTTGCCGTGCACGCACAGGATGGTGCCGACGGGCGTGACGCCCAGGCGATCGAGTTCGGCGCCGTTGTCGAGCGCATGCCATCCGCGGGTGGTGCCGATGGCGTCGCCCGAGTCGGGGACGAGGGCGATGCGGGAGAAGCGGGAGTCGAGCCCCGGCAGGCCCTGGGGTGGCATCGACGCGGGCGCCGGGGTGCGTGCGGCACCCGGCATCCGGTCTGTCACCACGCGATTTCCATCATGGCGGTGTTGAGGCCGGAGCCCACGCCCATGAGCAGAACGCGGTCGCCCTTCTTCAGGGTCTCTTTCTCGGCCTCGAGCGTGATGGGGATGGAGGCGGGCCCGACGTTGCCGTAGTGCGGGTAGGTGACGGGAACCTTGCTGCGGTCGATGTGCGCGGCCTTGACGATGGCGTTGGTGTGCACCTCGCTGACCTGGTGCAGGATGTAGCGGTCCATGCTGGACCAGTTCCAGTCGCGTTTGGCCTCTTTCCAGGCCGAGACGACGAGTTCCATGCCGCCCTTGAGCAGGGCCTTGGCGTCGGTGAACATGCCGTCGACGCTGCCCACGCACAGTTCGTTGAACTGCGTGGCCGCGCGCGTGACGCCGCCCAGGATGCGGTGACCCTCGGGATGCAGGTCGGCGGGGCCGATGACGGCCGCCGCGGCACCCGAGCCGAGCGTGAGGCTGGCGAACTCGCTCATGAATTCTTTGCGGCCGATGCCGCCCTTGCTGAGGCGCTCGATGGTGTTGACCTGGATCTCGTCGGCGTCTTCGCCGTCGACGATCATGGCGTATTTGATCTGGCCCGACTCGATGAGCTGGGCGGCGAGCGACATGCCGTTGACGAAGCCGAGGCACGCGTTGGCGATGTCGAAGTTGATGGCCGACGACGGCAGGCCGAGCCCGTTGTGGATGCGCACGGCAACCGACGGCTCGAGGTGCTTGCGCGTGACCGACGTGTTGATGATCAGGCCGATCTGCGACGGCTCGATGCCGGCCTCGGCCAGCGCCTTCTTGCCCGCTTCGACCGCGGCGTCGTCGAAGTTCTGACCCTCGTCCCAGTTGCGGCGCTCGAGCACTCCCGCGACCCGCTGCAAAAGACCCTGAGGCAGCTTCAGCTTCTTCAGAACCGGCTGCAAGCGACTGTCGATGTCTTCACTCGTCGTGATGCGGGGGGCGATCGTGGTCGCCACCGACAGCAATGCGACGTTGCTGTGAGTCGTCGTTGCGTTTCCGTCCAACGGGTAGTCCTATCGAGTTATTGGTCTGGTCGCGGGTGAAAACACACACCACCGGTCAATTGTTCCGTATTTCCCATGCACCGAGAGGAATGAGGGGTTACTCGGGCATCCGCTCATTTTCCCACGTTTCCCTGGGCACTGGATGCTCACTGCCTGGGGGCTTGCGCCCGCCCCTTCTAGGCGTCGTGGCCGAGCACGCCGAGCAACAGGGCGCGGCGCACGGCGTCGATGCGCGACGTGGCGCCCAACTTGGCATAGAGGTTGCTCGTGTGCCGCTTGACGGTGCCCTCGGTGATCGACAGTTCGCTCGCGATCTCGGCATTGGAGCGCGCCAGTGCGATGAGGCGCAGAACCTCGTATTCGCGCGGCGAGACGAGCCCCACGTCGACACCCACGGCGGTCTGGTCGGTGCGCGCGGCGACCGCGTGCACGGCGCGCAACAGGTCGGCGCTCGGCATGGTCTTCGTCAGGTAGGCGGCCGCGCCGGCCTGACGCAGCGACTCGGTGAGCATGGCGTCGCGGTGCATGGTGAGCACGACGATGCGGGTCTCGGGGGCCTGGCGGCGGATGCGGCGCACCGTGGTGGCCGCACCGGGGCCCGGCATCTCGACGTCAAGCAGCAGCACGTCGGGCCGGTGCGCGATGGCCACGCGCAGGGCGTCGTGCCCGTCCGAGGCCTCGGCGACCACGTCGACGAGTGGGTCGTGTCCGAGAATCGCGACGATCCCGTCGCGGAACAGATCGTGGTCGTCGGCGATGGCGAGGCGGATGACGGGGGCGACGGGCTTCGTGGGCATCGGCATCGGCATCAGCCGCGGCTCGCAGCGGCGGCGCCGGAAACGGCGGGGACGGTCGGAACGTCGAGGCGAATGCGGGTGCCGGCCGAACAGCTGTCGATCTCTAGCGTGGCGCCGACGGCATCCGCTCGCTCTTGCATGCCGACGAGGCCGAGCGAGCCGCCGCGGCGCACGGTGGGGTCGAACCCGGGGCCGTTGTCGGTCACGCGCACGACCACGCTCTCGTCGAGCCACTCGGTCGACACGTGCATGCGGGTGGCGCCGCGCGCGTGTTTGCGCACGTTGCGAATCGCCTCGAGCACGATCGTGAACGTCTCTTCGCCCACGTCGAGCGCGAGCCGCACGGGCGTTCCCGCGGTCGTGAACTCGGGCGCCGGCGGGATCGACCGCGATTGGTCGAGGTAGTTCTTGATCGCCTCGTCGAGGAAGGCCGCGCCCACGAGCTGGCGGATGTCGAAAGCCATGCCCTGCACGTCTTCGAGCGTCGTGCGCAAGATCTCGACGGCGTCGTCGAGGTGGCCCACGTCGCCCGCGATCGAGCTGAGTTCGACGCGCTGCAAACCCGCCGCGATGCCGTGGGCCACGCGGTCGTGCAGCGCGCGCGAGATGCGTTTGCGCGAATCTTGGTCGGCCTGCGCCAGCTGCACGCGCAGACCCTCGACGTAGGCGATGGCTCCGGGCGGGAAGCGACGCCACAGGGCGTGATGCAGGGTGTTGGCGATGCGCTGGGTGAGGGCGACGGCATCCGCGGCGGGTGCCGTGGTGTCGACGTAGAGCTCGACGAGAACGGGCAGCGCGACGAAGTAGATCACCTCGGCGGCCATGAGATTCTCGGCGGGGTCGGCGTTCTGGGTCGCCCGCAGGCGGCCGACGCGATCGAGGTCGGCGGGGCTGGAATAGTCGACGGCGACGGGTGAGGTGACGCGAGTGCCGTCATCCGGATGCGTGAGCACCAGCGACTCGGTCAGGATCGAGCGCGCCTGCTGCTCGAAGATCGGGTCGAGGGCGCCGCCCGAGGCGTGAGAACTGCCCCGCTCCTCGAGCGCGGTGACCAGATCGGCGATGATACGGTCGATCGTCTCGCGGTGCGGCGGACGCGTGGCCCCGTCACTCATCTCGCCTCCCCCGATCGTGATCCGTGGGGTACGACACCGTCCCCTCCGTCGATCATGTCTCAGTCCCGGGAGAAGTGCACATCGAGCGGCGAGGGCCACTACATCTAAAGTCACATTTTGTGAGACGAACGCCCTACTTCTGGCCGGAAACCGCGCCAAATCGGGACATTCTGCTGCCTGTCGGCACCGACGCGGTGTTATGTTTCCAGCGCTAGCACCGCCCCGGCCCTGTTCGGGCGCGAGACGGCGCCGGCCGTCGGAGATCTATCGATGGGGAATCGATGGGGGGAGCCTCCGATGTGCCGGAACAGCTCCGACTTTGTCGTTGAGCACAGAGAGAGCGGGATCGCCTGGGGAGGCGGCCCCGCTCTCTCTGCGTCTGCGGACGTCTCGGCGCGCGGTGCCGCGTAGACACCCGCCGATGCGTCAGCGTTTAGACGACGGCATCCAGCGTCTGGTATTCGTCGTCGCTCAGCTCGATGAGGGCGCCCTGCAGGTTGTCCTCGAGGTGCGAGACGCTCGACGTGCCCGGAATGGGCAGCATGGCGGGCGAACGGCGCAGCAGCCACGCGAGGGCCAGCTGGCTCGGCGTCGAACCGTGCGAGGCGGCGATCTCGGTGAGCGGGCCGTCTTCCTTGGTGAGCTCGCCCGTGGCCAGCGGGAACCACGGGATGAATCCGATGCCGTTCTCGGTGGCGTAGTCGAGCAGCGCCTCGGACTTGCGGTTGGTCAGGTTGAACAGGTTCTGCACCGACACGATGTCGACGATCTTCTGGGCCGCCTGCAACTCGTCCACGCTCACCTCGGACAGGCCGATGTGGCGCACCTTGCCCTCATCCTGAAGCTTCTTCAGCTCGCCGAGCTGCTCCTCGAGCGGCACCTTCGGGTCGATGCGGTGCAGCTGCAGCAGGTCGATGCGCTCGACGCCGAGGTGGCGCAGGTTGAGCTCGGTCTGCTGACGCAGGTACTCGGGGCGTCCGACGGGGATCCACTCGCCCGGGCCCTGGCGCGTGAAGCCCACCTTCGTGGCGATGACGAGGTCGTCGGTGTAGGGATGGAGCGCCTCGCGGATGAGAGCATCCGTCACATAAGGGCCGTAGGCGTCGGCCGTGTCGATGAGGTTCACGCCGAGTTCGACGGCGCGACGCAGCACGCGGATGGCCTCGTCGCGGTCGCGCGGTTCGCCCCAGACGCCGTCACCCGTGAGCTGCATGGTGCCGTAGCCCAGGCGGTTGACCGTGAGGTCGCCGCCGAGGGTGAAGGTGCCGGATGCCTCGGCGGGGCGTTCGGTGCCGTTCGCGTTCGTGCCGGTGGTGGCGTTGTTCGTGGTGTTCGAGGTGTCGGTCATCGGTTCTCCTTCTGGGTCACGTCGATCAGCACCTTGCCGACCGTGTTGTTCTCGACGGCGTCGTGCGCCTGGGCGGTCTCGGCGAGCGCGAAACGGTGCAGCGGCAGGCCGGCTTCCTCGCCCACCGCGAGCGCACCGTCGGCGATGGCATCCGAAACGGCGTCGACGGCGTTCTGCTTCTGCGTGCTCGTCGTCGTGTAGGTGAGGATGAATTGGAAGCGGATGTTCTTCACCATGCTCTCCCGGAACGGCACCGCGAGCGGTTCGCTCGAGTCGGTGGCATAGAGGGAGAGGGTGCCGGAGGGCGCGATGACGGCGAGGTCGGCCTCGAGGTTGGCATAGGGGTTCACGTCGACGATCACGTCGACGCCACCCGCGGCGATGTCGCGCACGCGGGCTGCGACATCCTCGGTGCGGTAGTTGATGATGTGGTGAGCGCCGGCCGCACGCGCCAGGGCGGCCTTGTCGTCGCTCGACACCGTAGTGATGACGGTGGCCCCGGCCCAGACAGCGAGCTGGATGGCGGCGTGACCGACGGCCCCGGCGCCTCCCGTGACCAGGATGGTGCGGCCGTGCAGGCTCGCGGGCGTGAGTCGATCGGGCAGGGTCTCGGATGCCGTGAGCGCGCGGTGTGCGGTCAGCGCGGGAATCCCGACCGAGGCGCCCACATCGAGCAAGGCCTCGTCGGGCAGCGGAACGACCTGGTATTCGGGCAGCACCACATACTCCTGCGCGGTGCCGTCGTCGCGCTGCCAGGCGGCATCCCACACCCACACGGGGTCGCCCACGCGCACGTGCTCGACGTCGTCGCCGATCGCGTCGACGAAGCCTGCCCCGTCTTGATTGGGCACCTTCGGGGTGTCGAACTCGTCGCTCGAACCCGAGCCGGCGCGCGACTTCCAGTCGGTGGGGTTCACGCCCGAGACGACGATGCGCACGCGCACTTCGCCCTTCGAGACCTCGGGCACCGGCTTATCGACCAGCTCGAGAACGCTCGAATCACCCGTGCGTCGGTACTGAACAGCCTTCACGTCTTCCTCCTCGACAAAAACGATGGGCGGGCGACGGGCCCGTCAGTGTCGGCAACGCGGCGGGCCCGGTCACAATTCCGAGCGCCGCGATGTGCACCGCTTCTGTCTTAGCCCAGGAAGCTGAAGGTTGCTCAGCCCGTTGCCCGCCGAGGCATCCGGGTGTAACGCTGGAGCATGACTACTGAACAGGTGACCAAAGACCGTGCGCTCGCGTTGCAGGCGCTGCACCAGGACTCGAAGATTCTGAGCGTCGTGAACGTGTGGGATGCCGTGAGCGCGAAGGCCGTCGCGGCGCTGCCCCAGACATCCGCCATCGCCACCGCCGGGCACTCCATCGCCGCGAGCTACGGCTATGAAGACGGCGGCATGCCGCTCGACGTGGCCCTGGCCGGCGTGAAGACCGTGGTGGATGCCGTCGACCTGCCCGTGACCGCCGACCTCGACGACGGCTACTCCGACCCCGCCGAGACCATTCGCCGTGCCATTGCGCTCGGTGTCGTCGGCGCCAACGTGGAAGATCGCCTGCGCCCCTTCGACGAGTCGGTGCAGCGCGTCAGCGCCATCATGCGCGCGGCCGAGCAGGAGGGTGTGGCCTTCCAGCTGAACGCCCGCACCGACGCCATCGTGCGCGGCGGCGACCGCCCGGCCCACGAGAGCATCGAGGATGCCATCGCCCGAGGTAAGGCGTTCCTGGACCAGGGTGCGGCCCTCGTCTTCGTGCCCGGCGCACTCGACCGCGAGGCCATCGAGCGTCTCGTCGAGGGCCTCGGAGCGAACAAGCTGTCGGTCATCGGCGCCCCCGGTGCCCTGCCGGCCCCGGAGCTCGAGGCGCTCGGCGTGGCCCGCGTCTCTTACGGCCCGTTCACCCAGCGCGTAGCACTGCGGGCGCTGCAGAACCTCGCCAGCGACCTCTACGGCGGCGGCGTCATCCCCACCGACACGCCGGCCCTTAACTGACCAATCCGAAGCGGCGGATGACGCCGAAACACCTCTGAGCAGCGTCGCCGCGAGTGGCGCAGAAAAGGACTGTCATGACCGAGATCACCGCACACCACGGACTTCTGAAAGACATCAACCTGCACGTCGACGACACCGGGGGAAACGGCCGACCCGTCGTGCTGATCCACGGTTGGCCGCTCTCGGGTGAGTCCTGGGCGCACCAGGTGGCCGCCTTCGAGGCAGCCGGGCACCGCGTCGTCACGTACGACCGCCGCGGTTTCGGCCGCAGCGACAAGCCGCTCACCGGCTACAGCTACGACACGCTGACCGAAGACCTGCACGCCGTGCTCGAAGCCCTCGACCTGAACGACGTCACGCTCGTCGGATTCTCGATGGGCGGCGGCGAGGTGGCGCGGTACTTCACAAAGTACGGTGCCGAGCGCTTGCGCAGCGTCGTCTTCGCGGCCGCGGTTCCTCCGTATCTCTTGAAGACGCCCGGCAACCCCGACGGCCCCCTCGAGGCCACGGAAGCCGCCAAGATGACGGCCGGTCTGACCGCCAACCAGGACACGTTCTACGACGATTTCACGAAGAACTTCTTCTCGGTCGACGGCCAGCTGGTCGTGAGCGAAGAGGAGCGCCAGACAGCGCTCACCCTCGCGCACCAGGCCTTCAAGCCGGCCGCGCTCGAGGCCATGGCGTCGTTCGCGAACACCGACTTCCGCGAGGACCTCGAGAAGGTCACCGTCCCGACTCTCGTCATCCATGGCGACGGCGACGCGGTCGTGCCCTTCGAAGGATCGGGTGCCCGCACGCACGCCGCCATCCCCGGCAGCGAACTGCACGTCATCGCCGGTGGGCCGCACGGCATCAACGCGAGCCACCCCGAGGAGTTCAACCGCGTGATCCTCGAGTTCCTGGCACGCTAGTTCCGGGGCGAGTGGCGGGGCGTTCGTCGATCGCTCCGCCACTCGTGCGTTCGGCACGGCGTCGGGCAGGTCCTGTATCGTGCTGAGAAGTGGCCGCAATGGACCGCCCTCCCCGGGGCAGCGACCGTTGCGGTGTCCGCGTGAGCGCAGCTCCCCTGAGAGGACCGCAAAACATGTTCGTCCCCCTCGACGCCACACCCCGCGACTATGCGTGGGGGTCGACCACGGCGATGGCCGAGCTGCTCGGCACGACGCCATCCGGTGCGCCCGAGGCGGAACTGTGGTTGGGCGCTCACTCGGGTCGACCGACGCCGATCGCAGCGGGGGCGCCCGTGAGCGAACACGCCGACCTCGCCGACTGGTTCGCGAGCGACCCGCGCACGGCACTCGGCAAGCTCGACGAGCTGCCGTTCCTGCTGAAGATCCTCGCCGCGGCGCACCCGCTGTCGCTGCAGGCGCACCCGTCAATGGCGCGCGCCGGGGAAGGTTTCGACGAGGAGGAGCGGCGCGGCGTCCCCCTCGATGCCGCCCACCGCAACTACAAGGACCGCCTGCACAAACCCGAGCTCATCGTCGCGTTGCGCGACGGTTTCCAGGCGCTGTGCGGTTTTCGCGAGCTATCGGGCACCGACGCCCTGCTGGCCGATCTCGCGTCGACCGCGCCCACGGCCGAGCAGGGTGCGCAGGTCGAGGGTTTGCGCGAGAGCCTGGCCGCCCCGGATGGTTTGCGCACGACGGTTGCACGCGTGCTCGGTGAGCCGGCACAGGGACTCGTGAGCGCGGTCGTGGCTGCGGCCGCGGGCGGCGACACATCCTCCGATTTCGCGGCCGAGCGGGCCCTCGTGGCGCGACTGGCCGAGGAGTACCCGGGCGACCCGGGCATCGTCGTGGCGACGCTCGTCAACCTGGTGACGCTGAGCGCGGGCGAGGCCCTGTTCCTACCCGCCGGCAACATCCACGCCTATTTGGATGGCATCGGCATCGAGCTCATGGCCGCGAGCGACAACGTGCTGCGCGGCGGGCTCACCCCGAAGCACGTCGATGTGCCCGAGTTGCTCGACGTGCTCGACTTCGAGCCCCGCCCCGTGCCGCGCCTCGAACCGACCCACCTCGCCGAGGGCCTCGACCTCTTCGTGCCGGGGGATGTGCCGGACTTCGAGCTGCTGCGGGCCGACGTGAGTGCTGCCGACGTCGACTCCGACGCGGCATCCGAGTTCGACCTGCCCGGCCCAGCCATCGCGATCGTCACCGATGGCCAGGTCACGCTCACCGGCAAGCACGGATCGACAACCCTCGACCGCGGGCAATACGCCTTCGTCACACCGGATGAGGGGCGGCTGATCTTCACGGGCAGCGGAACGGTTTTCGTCGCCACGACGCAGGGACGCTAGCGCTCCCGACGCTTTAGCTCTGCGAGCGCAGGCCGCGGTCGACGAGGTCGATGAGCCACTCGAAGCTGTCGTCGACGTCTTCGGCCCAGCGGAATCCGCCTGTCGACTGGATGCTCGCGAACCCGTGGAACATGCTGCGCACGGCGCGCAACGCGTGGGTCGACTGCTCGGGCGCCACGTCGTACCCCTGCAGCACGGCTCTCAGGGGTCGCAGGCCCTCCGCCGCGGCGAGCGCCAGAGGGTCGTCGGGGCTGAGCGGCTCGAAACTCACGGTTGCGGCGTAGCGACCCGGATGCTCGAGCGCGAAGCTCCGGAGCGCGTGCGCCGCAGCGGCGAGCGCATCCCGGCCCGCGAGCCCCTGGATGGCGGCACCCATCGCCTCGCCCGCCTCGGTGAGCGCCAGCGTCGCGATCGCACGGTTGAGGTCGGCCTGGTTCTCGACGTGCTTGTAGAGCGACGGAGTGCGCACACCGACACGCTGGGCGAGCGCCCCCATGCTGAGCGCCGCGAAGCCGATCTCGTCGGCCAGGTCGGCGCCCGCGGCGACGACGGATGCCCGGTCGAGGCCCGCCCTAGGCATGCGAACCGTTGCGGGTGGGGGCGATCGTGCTGAGGAAGGGGAGCATCGCCTCGAGTGTCTCATGCGGCGCCTCGACGTGCGGGTAGTGCCCGGCGCCCTCGATCACGGTCAGCTGGCCGAGGCCGGCGGGCAGATCGGCGAGAATCGCCTCGCCTTCCGCGCGGGGCGACACCCAGTCGGGGTCGTCGGAGCCCTGGATGACGAGCACGGGGCGCGTGACGCGTGGCAGCGCCTGGCCGGCGTCGACGGGCGGGAGCGAGCCCATCTTCTGCAGCACCTTCATGCGGCCCGGCTGCTCGAGCGAGGTGGTGATCTCGGCGAGGCGCCCCGACCAGTCGGCGGGTTTGGCGCCGGGGTAGGCGCCGTCGAGGTATTTCGACCACTGGCGGGTGCTGCCGAGCATGGTCGTCGCGATGAGGTGCAGCGCGCCACGGCGGTAACGAGCCACACCGAAGTCGCCGAGGCGGATCTTCTGCTTGCGCGTGAACGGGCCGAGTTCGACGACCGCGGTGACGAGCTCGGGCGCGTCGGCTGCGGCGATGCTGACGGCGCCGCCCGCGATGGAGTGCCCGACCAGCACCGCCGGGCCACCGAGGTGACGCACGAGGGCGAGCAGATCGCCCGCGATGGCCGTGCGGGTATAGGTGGGCCACTCGACGCTCGATTCACCGCAGCCGCGCAGGTCGACCGAGGCGACGCGGTAGCCCGCCGCCACGAGCGCGGGGGCGATGAAGCGGAACGCCTCGCGACTGTCCCCCATGCCGTGAGCGAGCACGACGAGCGGGCCGGAGCCGACGATGTCGTAAGCGAGGGTGCCTTCATCGAGGGCGAGGAACTCGGTCATGGTGGACTCCTGTCAGTTTCGGCTAACGCCGTTAGCTAAAAACTAACAGCATTAGCTTTGGGTGTCAACCAGCCGGCAGGCCCGCCGAGCTCCCCGGTCAGACAGACTCGTCTTTCGCGCGTCGCAGGATGAGCGGCACGACCACCCAGATGACCGCGACGACCACGAGGATGCCGGCGCCCGCGACGATTCCGGCGGTGCGCCCGATCACGAAATCGCACACGAACATGGCGACGCCGCCGAACAGCAACGAGCCAAGAGCGAGACACACGATCAGGATGCGGCTGGCCGCCGTCACGAGCACGACCTTCGCCCCGCGGCGGAACAGCAAGCGGTGCAGAGCCACGGGTGCGAGAGCGAGCAGGGTGACCGCGGCCGCCAGAAAGACGAGCACGAGGTAGGTCGTCACCTCGAACGCGTCGAGCTTCGTGAAGCGCGCCTGGAACGGGAGGGTGACGAGAAAGCCTGCGAGGATCTGCGTGCCCGTCTGCACCACCCGGAACTCCTGCATGAGTTCGTCCCAGTTGCGGTCGGAACGCTCGTTGGGTGTCTCGTCGCGGCCGTCGTTCGGCGCGGCATCCCTGATCTGCTGCACGTTGCGCCTCCCTCGGCGTGTCGGGCGGTGATCGAGTGCGTGTCTCGCCGCCGCTCGGCCAGAAGTTTAGTCCCGTGGCACGGCACTCGCGCGGGCCTGGCGGCACGATTGTCGCGCCCGTGCGAAGGTGGGAGGATCGACGGGTCGCGTGTGTGCGGCCGTGGGTTGGGAGACACGTGGACGAGCGGGAATCGACATCCGGTGTACACGGCCTGCCCATCGATAGCGATCTCGTCGCCGATGAAGCGCGCCGCCCGCTCAAGCCGCCCTCGTCGAAGCGAACCGGGCTCGCCGGCGCCGAGAAGCCCGCGCATCTGCGATGGTTCCTCATCGCGCTGGTCGCGGTCGGCGGGGCCGTCGGAACGGCCGCGCGCGAGGCGTTGACCCTGGCGTTTCCCGTGCAGACATCCGCCACCGACGGGGCGATCGGTGCCATCGCCCCCGGCCTTCCCCTCACCGTCGGCGCGATCAACGTGGGCGGCGGCTTCGTGCTCGGCATATTGCTGGCCGCTCTCGCCGCGCGCGGGCCGGATGTCGGACGCCGCCGCACCCTGCGCGTGACCTTCGGAACGGGTGTACTCGGCGGCTTCACCACTTATAGCGCCCTCGCCGCCGACACGGCGGGTCTACTCACGAGCGGTTCGCCCGGGCAGCAACTCACCGGCGCCGCCTACGCGGTGGCCAGCATCGTCATCGGCGGGGCGGCGAGCGCCCTGGGCATGTGGGTCGGCGGTCGCGGCGCACGGCTTTCGGACACCCCTACGGTCGGCAACCCCACCCCTCAGGCGGGCAACCGCACTCGAGGCTCCCGCCCGACCACACGATCCGAGAGCGCAGGCGACTCGTGACCCCTGTTCTCTTCGTCGCAATCGCGGTCGCCGGCGGTCTCGGCGCCGCAGCCCGGTTCGTGCTCGACGGGGTTGTGCGTGCGCGCACGACACAGCGCACCACGTTCCCCGTCGGCACCTTCGTCATCAACGCGACGGGCTCGCTCCTCCTCGGACTCGTCGTCGGCCTCACCTCGGCGCAGCTCCTCCCCGAGACGCTGCACGCCGTCGTGGGAGCGGGCTTCCTCGGCGGGTACACCACGTTCAGCACGGCGAGTTTCGAGACGGTGCGGCTGCTGCAGGAGCGGCGTCTCGGCGCGGCCGCCCTGAACGGCTTCGGGATGCTTGCACTCTGCGTGGTGCTCGCCACCGCCGGGCTCATCCTCGGCTCGGCCCTCTGACCGATGCGAGCGGTCGCTCAGCCCTGGTCGGCCGAAGGCTCGCGCGGCGCGAAAGCGGTGGTCACGGTCACCGACACGGTCACGGCAACCGGGTCGGGCAGCTCGGCGACGCGCGCCGCGAGCCTATCGGCATCGACATGGTGGGCGCTCGGCCCCATGAGCACGTCGTTCACGACATCCGCGTGACTCATCGATGTTTCGTATTCGACCGAGGTTGACGACAGGTCGACGAAACCGTCGAGCTGGGCCGCGAGGCGCTCCTGTTTGCGATCGTCGACACCGATCATGCCCAGAGGCCCGATGAGCTCGCGCAGGTGACGAGCGGTGGGCGTGACGACGACGAGCCGGCCGCCGGGCTGCAGCACGCGCAGGATCTCGGGTCGATTGCGCGGCCCGAAAATGCTCAGGATGGCGGCCGCGACGCCCGTCTGCAGGGGCAGCGGTTGCCACACATCCGCCACGACCGCGGCCAGCGTCGGAGCCGGGTCGAGCGTGGAAAGCTGCGCTCCCACGGCCGTCTGCGTCTGGTTGTCCGCGAGGGTCTGCGGTTGCGGCAGGGCGACGGGTGCGCCGCGGCGGGCGGCACGGCGCGCGGCGAATTTCGACAGATCGACGTCGATGCCGCGCAGACGGGGATGCGAGCGCAAGACCCGTTCGAGGTAATAGCCGGTACCGCCAGCCAGGTCGACGACGAGCCCCTGTGGCTTCGCGGTCTCGACGGCATCCGCAACGGCATCCGCGATGCGTGCGTAGTGGCCTCGCTCCAGAAGGGCATCCCGCGCCGCGACCATCTCGGCGTTATCGCCGGTCGACGCGTTGCCACCGCCGCGGAGAAGCGACACATAGCCCTGCTTCGCGATATCGAACCCGTGTCCGCCGTGGCACGTCAGGGCTGCCGCATCCGCATCGAGTTCGACCGGCAGGCCGCACACCGGACAGGCCAGGGCGTCGACCACGGTCGCGAGTGCCGGCAGGCGGCCGGGGCACGTGGACCGTGCGGCCCCGTGCGGATCGCGTGCGGTGTCGGATGTCACGGTTGAAACCCCCTCGAAGGAACCCCAATTCTTCCACGGGAGCATCGCCAGCGACGGGCGAACGGACCGACACGCCGTCAGACGCGAGATCGGCGGCACCCTCCAAACGCTGCAAACTCGGCCCACTCTCGCTTTTCCCGCAGATCGCTCCACTCGTGCTCTATCAGCGGCACGGCGCCGCGAGTACCGTGAGCGCCATGGACAAATACTGGCTGGGCGCAGATGCGGGGATCACGTTCACTCCATCGGGCGAGAACACCGCTTACACCGACAACGCGGACACCGTTCCGCCCGAGATGACGCAGCATTCACGCACCATGAACCCCGGGGTCTTCGAGATCACGGGCAAGGGTGTTTACCAGATCTTCGGCTATGCGCTGTCGGCGTTGACCGTGGTCGAGGGTGACGACGGGCTCATCCTGATCGATCCTCCCGAAGACGTCGAGAAGGGCAAACGCCAGCTCGTCGAGCTGCGCAAGATCAGCGACAAGCCGATCAAGGCCGTCCTCTACTCCCACTGGCACACCGACCATAATGCGGGCGTCAAGGCGTTCATCACGCAGGAACAGGCCGACTCGGGCGAGGTGCTCGTCATTGCGCACCGCGACTTCATGTCGAACATCATCTCGAACTCGATCTCGGGCGACGGCCCGATCATCGCCGTGCGCGCCGACTACTCGCTCGGTGGCCTGCTCGAGGTCGGGCCGAAGGGGCGCGTCAACGGCGGCCTCGGCCCCGACTTCATCATGGAGACGATGTCTCTCGTGACACCCAACACCCTCGTCGACGATCGCCTCGAGCTGACCGTTGCCGGTGTGCGCATGGAAATCTTCTGGGCGCCCTCTGAAGCCATCGACGAGATCGTGACCTGGTTCCCCGACCTTGGCGTGCTGCAATCGGCCGAGGTCATCCAGGGTGAATCGTTCCCCAACCTGCACTCCATCCGGGGCAGCCGCTACCGCGACCCGCAAGCCTGGTTCACGTCGATCGACAAGAACCTCCGCCCGCTGCCCGCCGAGGTCATGATCCCCTCGCACGGGCGGCCCCTCGCCGGTCGCGCCGAGGTCGCCAAGGTGCTCACCGACTACCGCGATGCCATCTCCTACGTCTACGACCAGACACTGCGCTGGATCAACAAGGGCTACCTGCCCGACGACCTGGTCGAGCGCGTGACGCTTCCTGCAGCCCTCGCCGAGAGCGAGTGGCTCGGCAACTTCTACGGCGGAGTGCCCCACTCGGTGCGGCAGATCTATGTGGGCGAACTCGGCTGGTTCAACGCCGACCCGACGACGCTCGCCCCGCTGAACATCCGCGAATCATCGAAGCGCTATGTCGCCTTGCTCGGCGGGCGCGACGCCGTCTTCGCCATCGCGAGCGACGCAACGCGCGACGGCGACCACCAGTGGGCGGCCGAACTCGTCAGCCACCTCGTGCGCATCAATCGGGACGACACCGAGGCGCGGCTTCTCAAAGCCGACGCGTTGCGCGCACTCGGCTATCAGACGCCGAACTCGAACTGGCGCAACTTCTATCTCACGGCGGCGCGCGAACTCGACGGCACCATCGACTACTCGCTCAGCATCGAGATCAACGCGCCCGACCAGATCGCGGCGATGCCCGGTTCCGCCCTGCTCGCGAGTCTGCGTTTCCGCATCGACCCCGAGGTGGCCGGCACGACGACATTCGCCGCGGGCGTTCACGTCCTCGACACCGACGAAACGGTCGGGCTCATCGTGCGCAACGGCGTGCTCGAGGTGACAGATTCCGTCCCGGCCGACGCGCGTTTCGTGCTGAGCGTGCCCAAGCAGGTCGTCGTGGGCATGATCTTCCTCGATGCGCTCGGCGTGCTGAAGAAGGCCGTCGACGGGGCGCCGCCCACTTCACGATGGGCGGGCTCGACGAGGCCGCAACCTTCTTCGGGTTCTTCGAAGCCCACAGCGGGGAGCACATCACACTCGCCGACCGCTAGGAACTGTTCCGCTCGGGCCGGGGCCTCGCAGCGCAGCGACTCAGCGCTGCGAGGCACTCCACTCGAGCGAGTGTTGCACCTGCTCGGCGCTCAATTGCGTCTCGGCGCCGCAATTGGTGCACCGGTTGACGTGCTTCTTCGAGAACGAGAACAGGGGGACGAAGAACAGTGTGAAGCGGTTGGCGCGTTTGATGACCTGCTGCGGGGCCCGCACATTGCACACGGCGCAGACGAACGTGACGACGTTGACGATGCTCTCGGTCACGCGGCTGCCGAAGATGAGTAACACGGGCGCGCCCTACAGTTCCGAGGCCGAGACGGCGAACGTGTCGCACGCCTGCGGGCCGCCGTCGAGGCCCGCGGTGAACCACTTCTGGCGCGAGGCGCTCGAGCCGTGCGTCCAGGTGTCGGGGTCGACCTGACCCGAGGACTGTTCCTGAATGCGGTCGTCGCCGATGACGGACGCAGCATTCAGGGCATCCGCGATCTGCTCGTCGGTGAAGGGTTTGAGCAGGGCCTGACCCGAAGCATCCTCGGTGGTCGACGCGAACTTGGCCCAGGCGCCCGCGTAGCAATCGGCCTGCAACTCGGTGCGTACCGAATCGGATGCCGGGCCGGATCCTCCGCGGTCGGTGCGGTCGAAAACGCCCGTGACCTTCTGGATGTGGTGACCCCACTCGTGCGCGATCACGTACATCTGCGCGAGCGAACCGCCAGAGGCACCGAACTGGGTGCGCAGCTGCTCGAAGAACGACGGGTCGACGTAGATCTGCTCGTCGGCCGGGCAGTAGAACGGGCCCGTGGCGCTGGACGCCTGGCCGCAGCCCGTGGAGATGCCCTGGCTGAACAGGTTGACATCGGCGGGCGAGCGATAGGCGGCCCCGAGCACGGCGGGCGACGCCTCGGCCCAGTAGTCGTCGAGCGAGTTCGAGGCGCCGACCACCAGGCAGTCGGTGCGCTCATTGGCGTCGGCCCCGGTCTCGCAGTCGAGCGCGACCTCTTGCGAGGAGCTGCCCCCGCCGACTCCGCCCCCGCCCACGAGCCCCGTGAGGTCGACGCCCAGCAGCTGCGACAGGATGAACAGGCCCACCACCACGACCGCGCCGCCACCGCCGGCGATCGCGGTGTTGCGGCCGCGCTTCGACACCTTGGACGTGTCGAGGCGCGCGTTGTCGTTGAAAGTCATCCCCCGAAGTTACCTGCTTCCCGAATCGCGCGGGGAGGGGTTGCGCGGCCGGTGCGGCACAGTTGCGCGGCCCGCCGGCACGGTTGCGTCGCCGCGCAGGCATGATTGCGCGGCAGCGGCGGCGCACGGATTCGGCCACACGAACGAGGGGTGGGATGCCGCAGCCCGCGCATCATCCCACCCCTCGTGTTCGAGCGTGATCGGCTATTGCCCGCCCGCCTGCGTGTAGGCCGTCATGGCGGCGGCCTGCGCGTCTTCGAGCGCCTTCTCGGGCGTCTTGTCGCCCAGCAGCGCCGACGTGATGGCGTTGTTCAGCTCGCTCTTGATGGCCTGACCGGCCGGCGAGGAGCCGAACGAACGGCCCTCGGCGGCGACGTCGTAGAACGTCGAGATCGTCTGGTCGAAGCCCGCGTTACCGCTGTCTCCGACGAACTTCTCGCGCACGGCCTTGTCGGCCTCGGGCGATCCGGTGAAGAGGCCCGTGTTGATGGCGCCGGGTTTCGCAGCGATGGTGTCGGCTCGAGCCTCACCCGCGGCCATCCAGGCGTCCTGCGAGGTCAGGTCGAGGGCCCACTGGCACGCGGCCGACGGGTTCTTGGCGCCCGTCGGGATGACGAACGCCGTGCCGCCGGTGACCGAGAAGGGCTCGCCGTCCTGGTCGCGGAAGGGCACGGCCTCGATCTCGACCTGGTCGGCATAGGGCGAGAGCACGTTCACGTACCACTGCGCGTTCAGCTGCGCACCGACCTGGTCGGCCACGAACTGGTTGTTGTCGCCGAACGTGTCGAAGGAGTCGGAGAAGCTCTTCATCTTGGCGAAGCCGCCCTGCGCGTCGGCCAGCTCGGTCAAGAATTCGATGGCCTTGACGTTGTTGGGGTCGTCGAGCGCGGGCTTGCCGTCGTCGTCGATGACCTGGCCGCCGTAGCCCAGCATCCACAGTTCGCCTTGGCCGGTCGCGACCGGGTCGAAGCCGATGGTGGTGGGGTTGCCGCCCGATTCCTTGTACATCTTCTTGGCGGCCTCGATGAGGACATCGGGTTTCGAGGTGTCGATCTGGTCGGCCGTGACGCCGGCGGCATCCATGACCTTCTTGTTCAGGATGATTGCGGGCGGCTGGTAGAACTGCGGAACACCCCACATCTGGTCGTCGTAAGTGACATCGTCGACCACGTTCTCGTACCAGCGCTCGTCGGCATCGACGCCGCCCGCCGCGAAGCACTTGTCGAGGGGCTGGATGAGGCCCTGCGCGGCGTAGGTGCCCACGAATTGGCGGTCCATCTGCACGATGTCGGGCACCGAACCGCTGGCGGCGCGCGTGGTGAACTTCTGCGCGTCGAAGGCGGTCTGGTCGATCTTGATGTCGACGCCCTTCAGCTGCGCCTTCGCGTAGTCGAGGCGGCTGGTGCCCACGTCGTCGGCGTTGTCGAAGCCCCAGGCGTTGAGCGTGCCCGTCGGCGTGGTGGTGAAATCGGCGGCGGCGGTGTCGTTGCCCCCGCCGGAGCATCCCGCGAGTGCGACCATGGCGGTCGCGACCCCGACGGCGAGCAGAGTCTTCTGTGACTTCTTCACGTGTGTTCCTCACTTCCTTGGGAAAACTACTTCCCAGTAACCACAGCCGAGAAGCGCTGGTCAATCCCTTCCCTTGCTCGGCCTTCTCTGTATTCGAGTCGCGCCGATAGCCCATCGCCGAAGATTTCTCGCCCCCTTTCGTGGGTCGCGGCGAGCGCAGTACCGTCTAACCGGCCTCGAGGCCACGCCCCATCAGAAAGTCAGAGATCATGAGCGACAAGACACGACCCGCCACGGGCCCCGGTTCATCCGGCGCGGCCGCCGACACCGATTCGGGTTCCGGCTCGAACTCCGGCTCCAAGCTCAAGCAGGGCATCACAGGCCCGCTCCTCTTCCTGTTCATCCTGGGCGATGTGCTCGGCGCGGGCATCTACGCCCTCATGGGCAGCCTGTCGGCGGATGTCGGAGGTGCCCTCTGGGCCCCGCTCGCCGTCGCACTCCTCCTCGCTCTCCTGACGGCGGGCTCCTACGCCGAGCTCGTCACGAAGTACCCGAAGGCCGGCGGAGCCGCCATCTTCGCCGAGCGCGCCTATAAACAGCCCCTCATCTCGTTCCTCGTGGGCTTCAGCATGCTGTCCGCGGGGGTCGTCTCGGCGGCGGGCCTCGCGCTCGCCTTCGCGGGCGACTACCTCTCGGTCTTCATCGACCTGCCGCCCATCCCGACGGCCATGGTGTTCCTGCTGCTCATCGGCGCCCTCAACGCGCGCGGCATCTCGGAGTCGATGAAGAGCAACCTCGTGATGACGATCATCGAGCTCAGCGGCCTCGTCATCGTGATCGTCGTCGTGGCGGTCATGTTGGGGCGCGGCGACGGCGACGTCAGCCGCATCGGCGAGTTCCCCGAGGGTTCGGTGCCGGCCCTCGCCACACTCAGCGCGGCCATCGTGGCGTACTACTCGTTCGTCGGCTTCGAGACCTCGGCCAATGTGGCCGAAGAGGTCAAGAACCCGAGCAAGGTCTACCCCCGGGCGCTCTTCGGCTCGCTGGCGACGGCCGGTGTCGTGTACATCCTCGTGGGCCTGGCCAGCGCCATCGCCCTGCCGCCCGCCGACCTCGAGGGTTCCTCGAGCCCGTTGCTCGACGTCGTGGCCGCGACCGGCGTGGGCATCCCCAACTGGATTTTCAGCCTCATCGCCCTCGTCGCCGTCGCCAACGGCGCGCTCCTCACCATGATCATGGCGAGCCGCGTGACCTACGGCATGGCCGAGCAGGGCCTTCTGCCGAGCGTTCTGGGCAAGGTGCTGTCGAAGCGCAAGACGCCGTGGACCGCCATCCTGTCGACCACGCTCGTGGCCATGCTGCTCACGCTCGTCGGGGATGTCTCGACCCTCGCCGAGACCGTCGTGCTGCTGCTGCTCTTCGTGTTCATCAGCACCAATGTGGCCGTGCTCGTGCTGCGCCGCGACCCGGTCGAGCACGACCACTTCCGCGTGTGGACCTTCGTGCCCGTGCTAGGCGTCGCCTCGTGCATCCTGTTGCTCACTCAGCAGAGCCCGCAGGTGTGGCTGTTCGGGGCGATCCTGCTGGCCGTTGGCGTGGTGCTGTACTTCGTGGCCCGGTTCACCCGCAACCGCCAGGATGCCGCGGCGCGACGCGACGTCTGAGCCGAGGAGCGCCTGGGCAGCGGGGCCGCCTGCGCCGCGGGCGCCGCGGTGGAGCGGGCCTAAGCGGAGGGTTCGACCCCGAGCGCCGCGGCCAGCCCGCGCCGTGACGCCACCCCGAGCTTCAGGCGCGCCTGGTAGAGGTGCGACTCGACGGTGCGCACCGACAGGAAAAGCGTCTGCGCGATCTCGCGGTCGCTGCGCCCCGTGGCCGCGAGCGTGGCGACCTCGAGCTCGCGCCGCGTAAGCGTCGCCGCCGTCTCGACTTCGACGATCGGCGCGGGTGCGGAGCCCTGGTCGCTCGCGCGCCGCCACTCCTGTCGTTCGGCGTGCGCACGGCTCTGCTGGGCGGCCGCGTGGTCGCCGAGCGAGGCATGGATGACGGCGGCGTGACGGGACGCATCGGCGGCCAGCCCGAACGCATTCATGCGGGCAAATCGGCACGCCGCGGCATCCAGTCGACCCCCATCGGTGTCGATAAGCGCCCGGGCATAGGCCGCCTTGGCATGCAGGAGCGGTGCGTCGGTGAGGGATGCGACGCGCTCGAGACGATCGACGATGCGGTCGGTCTGCGCGCCGAGCCGGAACAGCTCGAACATTCCCCAGGCCCCGACGGCGCTCCCCATGGGATCGTCCTGGTCGAGCATGAGCGTGACGGCGCGATCGCGTTCGGTGCGCGTGTCGGCCCCTTCGCCCGGGATGAAGGCCAGGACGGCGGCGAACCAGGCGTGTTGCCCCTCGAGCGTGATGCGTCCGACCGATGCGGCGAGTTTGCGACGCGTCGCGGAGGCGTCGCCCCGGCGCGCCGAGACCAGGGCAAGCTGCACGAGCATCCAGGGTCGCCATCCCGCGATGTCGTAGGGGTCGAGACGCTGCTGGGCGCTCCGCAACTCGACGGTGGCGCGGGCATCGTCGCCCTCGTGCAGCGCCACGAGCGCCGCGACCATGCTGATGGCGGCGAGCAAATAGCGATCGTCGAGAGCATCCGGGCGGGCCAGCAATTCGACCATGCTGTCGGCCGCGAGGCCCACGTCGAAACCGGCGGTGCAGCGGATGACGGCCTCGGTGCCGCGCACCTTCGCCCGATAGTCCACCGAACCGAAGGCGACGGTAGCGGGCGAGATGTCGTCGATCAGGGAGTCGAGCACGTCGATAGCGTCGAGCGCGCGACCGCAGCGGCCCGTGTGGCAGAGCAACAGGGCGGTCAGACATCCGGCGACGATGCGCGTGGCGAGATCGGCCGTGGGGTCGCGCAGCAGCGTCTCGCCCAGGTGGATGGCCGTCTCAGGGTCGCCCATCACATTGGCACGCACCACGGCGACACCGGCGGCGAGGCAGGGGCCCGCCTGGCCCGCATCGACCCAGGCCGTGACCGTGTCGAAGAGACGGTCGAGTTCGGCATCCGCGTCGGGCAGAGAAACGGCCAGCTCGGCCCACCAGATGACCAGGCGGGCCAACTCGGGTGCGGACGCCCCGCGCACGTCGGCCTCGCCGAGCACGGTCAGGGCCGAGCGCTGACGGCCGCGTTGCGCAAGCGACCGCGAGCGTTCGACATCGGCCAGGACCGACGGATGCAGACGGCGGCTGCGCAGGGCGAACCGTTCGGCGCGCACATACTCACCCAAGCGGTTGCTTCCCGAAGCGGCAGCCAACAGCACCTCGGCAACGCGCTCCTCGCCCCATTCTGCGAGCGCCGTCGGCTCTTCGTCGTACCCCCACTGCCCCGCGATCGCCATGGCTTGGGCGGGGCTCGGCAGGTGGTCGACATCGCGCAGGATGGCTTCACCGAATGCGCCCGTGACCTGGTGCACCCGGTCGGGGTCGGCGATCTCGAAGGCCGCGCCCGCGAAGAGAGCGCCCGGCACCACGAGTTGGGTCGAGGCGTAATCCGAAGCGATGAATCCGTGTTGCGACAGCACCCGCAGGTCGCCGCGGGTGGCCGCCGCACCGAGCACGCCGAGCGGGATCGGCCCGGTCACGTGCAGCGTGGCGAGCGCGGTCAGCTGCCGCTCGGTCAACACGCGCAGCTGGTGCTGCAGCAGGTCGAGGATGCGGGGCGACTGGGCCGGTAGGTTCGAGAACGCCGCAATGGGCGATTCGTTCGGGTCGAGCGCGTGCACCGCGGCCGCGAGTTCTTTGATGAGCTGGGGCGAACCGCCGCTGTTGGCGAAGATCAGCGCCCGCGACACGGTGTCGAAGACCGCGTCGGGCATCACCTGGCTCAGCAACTCGTCGGCCTCGCGGGCGGTGAGCGGCGCGACGTCCACGCGTTCGGCGCCGCGTTCGATCCACAGCTCGTTGATCGCCCGAACGGTGTCGGGGTCGTAACGGTGATCGCCGTCGGATGCGCTTCCGAGGGCAACGGGGGTCGAGGTCAGCAGAAGCGTCGCCGTTCCCGACTCGGCGATGCCGGTCAGGCGGCGCATGATGCGCGGGTGCAGGGTCTGCGCGTCGTCGACCTGCACGATGAGCGGCGGGGCGGATGCAGGGTGCCCGGCCTCGATGCGTTCGTCGATGAAGCTGAGCGCATCGTCGAGCCCTCCGGCCATGGGCGATCCGCCGAGGGCCGTCGTACCGTCGCGGTGGAGCCCGAGCAGCGTGACGGGTTCGATGCCCTCGGCGCGCAGCAGTTCGGCCACGGCCGACGCCAGATAGCTCTTGCCGAAGCCGAATTCGCCGACGATGACGACGCTGCGACCCGCCATCAGACACTCGGAGAGCCGCCTCGGGTTTTTCCCCCGGCCCACCATGCGATGGCTCCCCGGCCACCGTTTGACAGCTATCGATGCCGTCCCACGCTCTGCGTCATTCATCGCACTCGTCCCCCAAAGACTCGCACTCGGGTAGTGCTCGGGCGCGGCGACGCTGCTGCTCCTGAGCCTGCTTCTTCCCTCCCAGTATGCCGAGAATCTATCCCGATTACGTCGCCCGAGTACTGAGTTCGGCCACTGACTTGTCCCAGTACCGCGTGTCGAACTCGGAGGGGACGGGCCCCCGAGGCACCAGAACTGCGGGGGCGAGAGGCCCGGACACGGGGGTAATCACGGAGAACGCGGGGCCAGTGTGGTCGCCTGCGCGCCAAAACCCGAAGCTTTCCTCAGCTACCCCGTCCGGGGTGGCACACGTGATGTGACGCAGCTCGACGACGGGCACGTCACCGTGCATCAGCAAGGGGAAAACCATGGCTCAACACGTTTCCGCACCGCGCAGCTCCCGTCGAGGAAAGGTCATGGCCATCGCGGCCGGCGGCCTCGTCATCGGGCTCGCGACCGCCGCCACCCTGGCCGCCTGGACCGACACCGAATGGGTGTTCGGCGGCAACGCCGCGGGCGACGGACCCGGCGTCGGCACCAGCGCCTTCGAGGTCGAACAGAACGTCACCGCACCGTTCGACGCGGCCGGTTTCGTGCAGGACGAGGAGAACCCGGGCTCGCCACTCACCTTCGGCCTCGACGCGCTGAGCCTCAGCCCCGGCGATTCGGTCTATGCCCCGGTCGCCCTGCGCACGGTCGACGGCTCCGTCGCCGGCTCCATCGACCTGCAGTCAGCCGTTGCCGCCGACGGCATCACCGTGACCGACGCCGATGGCGTCCTCTTCGGTGCGCTCGAGCTGCGCGTCGCCGTGAACACGACCGCCGTCGCCTGCGACGCCGCCGCCTTCACACCCACCAGCACCATCGCCGACGGCACGCTCGCCGACGCCGAGGGTAACGCCGCGCAGGCACTGAACGCGGACAGCGGCAACACCCAGTACTACTGCTTCGAGCTGACTCTGCCCGACGCGCCCACGCTGCCCGCCGGCACGACGCTCGACGATCTGCAGGGCCGCACCGTTGCGCCCGCGTGGGAGTTCGCCGCGGAGTCCGAGTAGCCCGCATCATCCGCTGAGGCACATCACGCACGAGAACGACGAGACGGTCGGGACGGACACCATGAACACGGTCAGCACCACTCCCACGCACGACCGTGACGGATCGGATGTGGGCGGCGACACCCCCGTCGCCCCCGCATCCACCCCCGTCCCGACCCGTCGCTCGCTCTCGGGTCGCGAACCACGTCGGCGCCCCCGCGCCAACGGATCGCGCGCCACCCGCCTCATCAAAGAAGTCCTGCTCCTCATCGCCGGGATCGGCGGCATCCTGTCGATCCTCTGGCTCGTCGCCTCGCTCGTCTTCGGCCTCTCCATCGTGATCTTCATGACGGGTTCGATGTCGCCGACGCTGCCGACGGGCGCGGCCGCCATCGTGAAGGATGCCGTGCCCGCCGCCGAGCTGCGCGTCGGGGACGTCGTCACTGTGCCCCGCGAGGGCCAGCCGCTGCCCGTCACCCACCGCATCGTCGACATCGCCCCCGTCGACCCGCTGTCGGGTGCCGGACCGGAGGCCCGCGAGCTCACGCTGCGCGGCGACGACAACGACACCAACGACCGCGAAACCTACATCGTCGCCGCGGCCGACCGCGTCATCGTCGGGGCTCCGTTCATCGGTCACGCGCTCACCATCATGCAGACACCGATCTTCTTCGGCGCCCTCACCCTCGGGGTCATGCTGCTCGTCATCTGGGCCTTCTGGCCCGTCCGTACATCCTGAGGAGGATTCGTGCACACCATCGGCGCATCGACGAAGCTGCACCGAGCGTGGAGCCCATTGCGGCTCGTGCTCGCCAGCGTCGCCACCCTCGTGCTCGTCGCGGGGGCCAGCCTGTTCTCGGTCCGCGCGTTCGCTGTGCTGAACGACGTTCCCGAGACCGGCACCCCCGGCTATCTCTCCCTGCGATCGGATCCCTATCCCGCGCAGTTCCTCGAACTCTCGCCCGGCTCGCCCGCCCGCTGGCAGATCGCCGCCGACCTGCAGGATGCCGAGACCGCCCGCCTCACGCTCGAGATGCGCAAGGACGGCGAACTCGTCGACCACCCGCGCGGCCTCGAGGTCACGGTCGAGCGCTGCGATGCCGAATGGACCGGTCTCCCGGATGCCCCCACGTGCGCCGCCAACCCGGTGCTCGTCACCGAAGCCACACCGCTCGACGACTACTCGTCCACGAGCCCCGTCTTCGACCTGGATGGCCTCACCGCCGCCTCGGGCAAATTCCTGCTCGTGACGCTCGCCGTCGAAGACTCGCCCGAGGCCGCGGCCGACGAGAGCCTCATGAACCTCACGGGAGACATCGGATTCGCCCTCACGGCGACCGGTGACAGCATCGGGGCCACGCCGACTCCGACCCCGTCGCCCAGCACGCCCGCGACGCCCGGCCCGAGCGCCACCCCCGGAGCCCCGGGCCAGCCCGGCCAACCGGCGCAGCCCGGCCAGGGCGGCCAACCCGGCGCCACCGGCCGCTCGCCCCTCGCGGCAACGGGCGTCGACATCGTCGCCCTCGTGGCTCTGGGCGCGGGAGCCATCGGCCTCGGCCTCGTGGTCTCGTCGGCCCGCGCGGCCGGCCGACGCAACGCCGCCGCTGCCACTACCGGCACCCCCCTCATCACCGACGACCGAGGAGACCTGCGATGACCCGCACCACACCGTCCCGGCACGGGCTCGCCCCGCACCCGCGTTCCCTGCGCGGCCTGCTGCGCAGGGTCACGGACAACAACCGCCTGCTGGGCTCGCTCGCCGGGGTGGCCGCGGCGGCACTCGTCGTTGCCACCGTGCCCGCCACCGTCGGCCAGACCGTCGCGTCGTGGGGTGACAGCGAGTGGGTGCACGCCCCCGCCGTCGGCACCTCGGCTTTCGACTGCGGCACCGACACGAACTACCGCACCACGTCGTCCGGCACGTTCCTGAGCGGTCAGCTGCTCGGCATCGACCTCGACGACATCGCCGAGCTGAGAGACATCCGCACCGTGCGCGAGCCCGGCCAGCCCGTCGTCGTCGACCCGCCGAACGCCGTCGACCTGGGTGGCACCAACCCCGAGGTCAGCACCTACGCCAACCCGCTCGCCGTGAGCGTGCTCGACGACCTCGCCGTGCTCGACCTCACGGGCCTCAGCGTCGGCCTGCCCGCCGGTTCGACGGGTGCCGTCAACCAGTACAGCCAGTCATCCACGCTCGGCACCTCGGCGGGCGCGGCGGGCCTCGTGACCAACTCGGGCGGCGTCGGCGTCACGTCGACCACGCCCGACTCCGAGCTGCCCGAACCCGCAACACTGCAGCTCTCGAACGTGCTCGGCCCCCTCACGGGCGTCGGGGATGTCTCGCTCGAGGTCGGTGCGGTCGCGGCGTCATCGGCCCTCGACTGGTGCGCCGCCCGCGAAAGCGACGAATGGGGCGACGGCAGCGTCACGGGTGTCACGCGCGACTACGGCATCGCCGGCCTCGACCTCGTCGTCGACAGCCCCCTCGTCTCGGGGCTCGTCACCGAGGTCAACGACACCGTCACCGACCTGAACACCGCCGTCACGGCGCTCTCGGGTGTGAACGGCGGCATCGCCAATCTCGTGCGCACTCAGGTCGCCGCCAACCTCCCTGGGCTGCTGGGCGTCAACCTCGGCGGCAACGTGACCATCAGCAACCTCGACCTCACGGGCGCCGTGCAGAATCTGCTGACCACGCCGCTCACCGACGGGACCGTCACGATCGATCTGAGCGCGGGCACCGTGTCGGTCGATCTCGCCTCGCTGCTGGGCGACGGTGCGAACGGGCTGAACGATCTCGCCCCCAACACCGAGCTGCTCATCAACAACGCCGTGCTCAACCCGCTCGTCGACCGGGTCGGCGACCTGCTGGATGCCTGGACCACCCAGGTCACACAGGCCCTCACCACGGC
Organism: Okibacterium fritillariae; assembly: GCF_052783725.1. Lineage (NCBI taxonomy): Bacteria > Bacillati > Actinomycetota > Actinomycetes > Micrococcales > Microbacteriaceae > Okibacterium > Okibacterium fritillariae. Next base: position 118,623 of record NZ_CP199917.1, on the reverse strand, counting down.
CCTCGACAACGCCACGGTCACCATCGACCTCTCGGGCGCGATCAGCATCCTGGGCTCGGGCCCGAACAGCGGGCTGCAGGTGGCGACGCTCGATGTCGACGTGAACGCGAGCATCGCCTCCATCCGCGCCGGCACGGCCCCCGTCACGATCGATACGGATGTCGTGGGCGTCGTCACGGTGGTCAACATCATCCTCGGCGGGCTCGGCCTCCCGACGATCACGACCATCCTGAGCACCCTCACCTCGGGCCTCACCACGGGCCTCCTCGCCCCGATCGCGGCCACGTTGAGCACGAACCTCTTCGGTCTCGTCACGACGCTCGGGTCGACGCTGGCCACCGCGGTGAACCCGGTCCTGACGGCCGTCGGCGGTGTCTTCAACGCCCTGCCGAGCGTGCTGTCGGTGGGCGTCAACGTGCAGCCCGACCAACCGAACCCGCTGCCGGGCAGCACCTTCGACCCGGGAGCTGCGCCCCTCGAGAGCCCCGAGTACGCGGTCTCGGCCCTGCGCATCGGACTCGTCGACGCGGTCGCTCCGACCAACGGGTTCGTGTACTTCTCTCTCGCCACGGCCACCGCCGGGCCCACTGTCGCACTCCCCTAGCGCGTCGGGCGCGGGGCACGCGATTGAGAGAAGATCGGCGGGCCGGATGCCGGGCGAACAGCCCCGCACCCGGCCCGCCGTTTTTTCGCGGCCGCGCAGATCCGCGCATCTCGACCCGCCGCGCCTCTCCAGACAGGTGTCGATTTGGCCCCGTCGCGGCCGCGTGTTAGTTTTCTCGCGGACATGTGACTGGTCATGCAGGCAGGATCCGACAATTCGTGCACGTTGCGCGAGGTCGGGTCCTTTTTTTGTGCCCGGAACGGTCCTGACAACCCCGGTTCAAGGAGGATCCATGACGACCACAGAGAGCGCGCAAGCGATTTTCGACAATGTCGGCGGTGCCGCCAACATCTCGAAACTGCAGCACTGCTCCACCCGACTGCGCTTCGCGCTGGTCGACGACACCCTGGCCGACGAGGCCGCGCTGAAGGCCGTTCCCGGCGTCATCGGCGTGGTCAAGGGCCCGCAGACGCAGGTCATCGTCGGCAGCAAGGTCGCCGAGATGTACACGGCGGTCGAGAAGCTGCGCACCTCGGGCGGCTCCGGCGCGGCTGCCGGCGCTGCGGCGGATGGCTCGGGCGCGGGTGGCTCGGCCACCACGGGCGGCGCGGCATCCGGTGGCCCCGGCGGCCGCAAGCCGTTCTCGTGGAAGCGCACCGGTTCGGTCTTCATGGACTTCGTGGTGAGCGTCTTCACGCCCATCATCCCCGCCATCGCCGGCGCGGGAATCTTCAAGTCGCTGCTCGTGCTCGCGTCGGCCCTCGGCTGGCTCGACCCCACCACCGACAACTTCAAGCTGCTGAGCGCCATCCCCGACGCCGTCTTCGGCTTCCTGCCGCTGCTCGTGGCCTACACGACCGCCAAGAAGCTCGACGTGAACCGGCCCGTGGCCCTCGGACTCGTCGGCCTGCTGCTCTTCCCCGCGTTCACGGCGCTCGTGGCGCAGGAGGGCGGCGTCGCGCTCTTCGGCCTAACCGTGCCCAACGTCAACTACAACGCACAGGTGTTCCCCGCGATCATCTCGGTCGTCGTGCTGTGGGGTGTCGAGCGCCTCTTCACGAAGATCACGTGGGCGCCGATCCGCACGTTCTTCGTGCCGCTCATGGGCTTCATCATCGTCGCGCCGCTCATGATCTTCGTGCTCGGCCCGCTCGGCTACGGCCTCGGCACGCTGCTCACGGGCGCCATGCTGGGCCTCTACAACACGCTCGGATGGGTGGCCGTGATGCTGCTCGCCGGTGTGCTGCCGCTCATCATCTCGGTCGGCATGCACAAGGCGTTCATCCCGCCGACGCTCGCCACGGTCGCGGCTTCCGGCAAGGACTCGTTCTACCTCGTCGCGTCGCTGGCCCACAACATGAGTGAGGCCGGCTCGAGCTTCGCGGTCGCGCTGCGCACCAAGAACCGCACGCTGCGCGCCACGGCTATCTCGGCCGGTGTCTCGGCGCTCTTCGGCATCACCGAGCCTGCCCTCTACGGTGTCACCCTGCAGAACCGACGCGCCCTCATCTCGGTGGTCGCGGGAAGCATGACCGCCGGCGCCTACCTCGGCCTCACGCAGGTCTCGGCCTTCGCCGTGGTCAGCCCCGGTGCCGCGAGCATCTCGATGTTCATCGACGGCGCCAACCCGTGGAACTTCCTCAATGCGCTCATCGGCCTCGTCATCGCCATCGCGGTCTCGTTCACGGTGTCGGCCATCCTGTGGCGCGACTCCGACTCGGGCACCGTGCGCGCCCTCGAGAACGCCAACGGCGGGCGGGATGCTGCAGCCACCGGCACTTCGACCGCAGCCGTCCCCGCCGCATCCGTCGTCGCCGGCACGGCAGCACCGCGCCACGCCGCATCGGATGCCGCCGTCTCGGGCACCCCCTCGTCGGCCAGCGTCGACGCCGACGCCGACGCTGAGGCCCCCGCGGCCGACGCCTCGGCCGCCGCGGCCGGCACCACCATGACGGCCCTGCTCAGCCCCCTCACGGGCGAGGTCGTGCCGCTCGACAGCGTCGACGACGCGGTCTTCTCGGCCGGCATCCTCGGCCAGGGTGCGGCCGTGCGACCCACCGACGGCGCCGTGCGCGCCCCGCTCGGCGGCACCGTCACGGCGCTCATGGACTCGAAGCACGCCGTGGGCATCCGCGGCGACAACGGCGTCGAGGTGCTCGTGCACGTCGGCCTCGACACCGTGCAGCTCGAGGGCGCCCCGTTCACCGCGCACGTCTCGATCGGCGATCGCGTCGATGCGGGCCAGCTGCTCGTCACGGCCGACCTCGACGCCATCCGCGCGGCCGGCTACGACACCATCACACCGGTCGTCGTCGTCAACAGCGACGACTACACCGTCACGGTCGACCAGACCGGGGCCGTTCAGGCGGGCGAACCGCTCGTCTCGGTCACAGCGAAAGAAAAGGAGAACGCCCATGGCGCTGCCTAAAGGTTTCCGTTGGGGCGGCGCACTCGCCGCCAACCAGGTCGAGGGCGCGTGGCGCGAAGGGGGCCGCGGGCCGGCCGTCTCGGATGTCGCCACCTACAAGCCCAAGGCCGACCCCAAGGAGTACGCGCTCCACCACGTCAACACGGTCGCGAGCATCACGGCGGCTCTCGAGGACGACGACACGGTCTACTACCCCAAGCGCCGCGGCATCGACTTCTACCACCGCTACCCCGAAGACCTGGCGCTGTTCGCCGAGATGGGCTTCACCACCCTGCGCGTCTCGATCGCGTGGACCCGCCTCTACCCGACGGGCGAAGAACTCGAGCCCAACGAGGAGGGCGTCGCCTACTACCTCGCGCTGTTCGAAGAGATGCAGCGCGTCGGCATCGAGCCGCTCGTCACCCTGTCGCACTACGACCCGCCCATCGCCCTGGCCCTGAAGCACAACGGCTGGGTCGAGCGCCGCACGATCGAGCTCTTCGAGCGGTTCTCGCGCACGTGCTTCGAGCGCTTCGGTCACCTCGTGAAGATGTGGCTCACGTTCAACGAGATCGACGGCATGATCCGCCACCCGTTCACGTCAGGCGGCATCATCGAGGAGACCGTCGAGGGCAGCGTGCTGCAGGCGTCGTACACGGCCCTGCACCACCAGTTCGTGGCATCCGCGTCGGTCACCCGCATGCTCAAGGAGCTGTGGCCCGAGGCGCAGATCGGATGCATGCTCACCATGTTGACGACCTACCCCAACACCTGCCACCCCGACGACGTGGCCGCCACCCAGGCCAAGGAGCGCCTGCTCTACCTGTGCACCGACGTGCAGGCCGCGGGCGCCTACCCCTCGCTCGCGCTCAACGCGCTGGGCCGCATGGGCGTCGAGATCCCGTTCGTCGAGGGCGACGTCGAGCTGTTGCGCGAGCATCCCGTCGACTTCATCTCGTTCAGCTACTACATGACCATGACCGAGTCGGTGAACCCCGACGCCGAGCGCACGCCCGGCAACACGGTCTTAGGTGTGAAGAACCCGTTCCTCGAGTCGAGCGAGTGGGGCTGGCAGATCGACCCCGTCGGCCTGCGCATCTCGCTCATCGACCTGTACGACCGGTACAACAAACCGCTGTTCATCGTCGAGAACGGCCTGGGCATGCGCGACGAGCTGACGGATGACGGAAAGGTGCACGACCCTTACCGCATCGACTACTTCCGCCGGCACTTCGAGCAGATGATCCAGGCCGTCGATGAGGGTGTCGACCTCATGGGCTACGTGAGCTGGGCTCCCATCGACCTGATCAGCGCATCGAGTTCTCAGATCTCGAAGCGATACGGTTTCATCTACGTCGATCAGGACGATCTCGGCAACGGTTCCGGCGACCGGCTGCGCAAGGATTCGTTCTTCTGGTACCAGAAGGTCATCGCCTCGAACGGCACCGACCTGGAGTAGTCGCCCCGCCGCCCGGTGCGGTGGGTGTCGATGGAGTCACGCATGCAGATCATCAAGAAGGTGCTCAACTCGTCGGTCGTGCTCGTCGAAGACGAGCGCGGCGTCGAGCGGGTGCTGCTCGGCAAGGGCATCGGTTTCGGTCAGAAGGCCGGAACCGCCCTGCCGTCGACCGCCGCGGACCAGGTGTTCGTGGCGCTCGACGACTCCGACCACCGCAACCTCGTCGAACTGCTGGCCCAGATTCCGGCCGAATACGTCGAACTCACGCGCGCCATCGTGGCGGATGCCGAGGGCTCCGGTCTCGAGCTCGACCCGCACATCTACCTGACGCTCACCGACCACCTGCACTTCGCGGTCGACCGGCAGCGTCGGGGGCTGTTCGTGGCCAACCGGCTCGCGTGGGAGATGCGCACCGTCTACCCCACCGAACACGCCATCGGGGTGCGCGCCGTCGAGCGGCTGCGCGAGCGGCTGCAGGTCGAGCTACCCGCCGAGGAGGCCGCCAACGTGGCCTTCCACCTCGTCAACGCCGAGGTCGGCAAGGTGGGCATCGACTCGCAGCGCGTCGTGCAGCTCATCGCGCAGGTCACCCAGATCGTGTCGCACACGAGCGGCGTGCGCGTGAACCGCGACGATCTGCACTCCTCACGGTTCGTCGCGCATCTGCAGTACTTCGCCGAACGGTTCTTCGCCGGCAAGCTGCTCACGAGCGAAGACGACTTCCTGTTCCGCAGCCTGAGCGAGCGCTATCCCGCGGCCGTCGCCTCGGCCGAACGGGTGCGCACCTTCGTGCGCCACGAATATGACGCCGACCTCCCCAACGAAGAGGTCGCGTTCCTCGCCCTGCACATTGCACGGGCGTCATCCGAATAGGTTTGATCACAGAAGAAAGGCACCACCCATGGCACAACGCACCACCACCGTCGCCTCGTCCGTCGGCCTGCACGCCCGCCCCGCCGCCGTGCTCGCCAAGGCCGTCGCCAAGACCGGCCACGAGGTCACCCTCACGGCCAAAGGCAAGACCATCGACCCGAAGAGCCTGCTCTCGGTCATCGCGCTGTCGATCGGCCACGGCGACGAGGTCACCCTCGACGTGACCGGTGACGACGCCGAGCGTGTCGCCGACGAACTACAGGCGCTGCTCGAGTCGGACCTCGACGCCTAGTGCCCTCCGTCGCGCGCATCCATTTTGTCCGGCACGCCGAGACGCTGTTCAACGTCAACCGCCAGCTGCAGGGGTGGTGCGATTCGCCGCTCACCGAACGCGGTGAACGCCAGGTCGCCGCGCTGGGCGAGTGGATGCGTGGGGTGCCGCTGACCGCGGCGTTCATGAGCGACCTCACGCGCACGCGCACCACCATGGCGGGCGCGCTGGTCGGCCACCCCGACCTCGAGCCCGTGCCCATGACGGCGCTGCGCGAGTGGCACTACGGCGGATGGGAAGGGCAGCCCAACCCCGACATGTGGACGCCCGTCTATGCCGACCACGGTTTCACCTACAAACCCGGTTCGGGCAGCTGGCCCGCGCTCACGATCGACAGCTTCGACCACGTGATCGACTCGATCCACGCGCACGACCCGCTCGGCCGGGCCGAGACATCCGCTCAGGTTCGCGCGCGCGTCGAGACGGCTTTCGAGACCATCCTTGCCGAGGCGCGCTCGGGTTCGGGTGACGTCATCGTGGTCACGCACGGCACCATGCTGGGCAGCCTCCTGCGGCACCTCGTGCCCACCAACGTGTCGCCGCCCTCGGGTTACCCCAACTGCGGCGTCGTCACGGCCACGGTCACCTGGCCCGACGCCGACGCCCCGGATGCCGCGGCCTCAGCTGCGGCGCTCAGCTACACCGTCACGCTCGCCGACGTCGACGGCTCGAACGCGACCCCCGCCTGATCGGGTTCGCAACGCTCGGGCGGCGAGGCCGAGCGCGGCGACGACGATCGCGAGGGCGACGTAGCGGAGCGAGACGCCGGGCTCGAGAAGAGCGGCCTGGAAGACCTGCAGCCCGTAGTCGAGCATTTCTGCGGGGTAGCGGGCGAGGCCGCGGGAGCCGATGGACGAGGTGACGGCCGTGAAGGTGACCGGGCCGATCCACAGCACGATGAGGCTGAAGAGGGCGGCCACGATGCGGCCCGCCGACCCGAGCCCGCACCACGCGATGGTGAGGCCGACGACGATGGCGGGGATCCACAGTGAGGCCGACTGCAGGAACGCGAGGAAGTCGGGCGGGACCGGCTGAAGCGTGTGCGGCAGAATGAGGCCGCTCAACCAGGGGCCGAGCGCGACGGCGGCGAGGCTCGTGCCGACCAGGACGCCCGCGGCAGGGGCTGCGGCGATGAGGCCGAGCACGAGCATCCCGACCCCCATGGATGCCGCAGCACCGCCCGTCAGGCCGTAGAAGTAGAGCTCCGTGGCGCTGGTCTCGCGCAGACCGTCCTCGACGACGGAGGCGGTCTGGATGACGGCGATCAGCTGCACGAGCAGAACCCCGGCGGCCACCGCCGCCGTTCCGAATCGCGGCCGGCGCTGCTTCGTCAGGCGCGCGACGAGGCCGCCGAGCGCCGAACCCACCGCGATCACGCCGATGAGCAGCGTCACGAAGTACTGACTGAAGGGCAGCAACACGAACGGCATCGGCTCGCCGAGCCCGGCCCCCTCGTCGGCCCACAGGTTCTGCAACGGCAGCCGCATACCCGTGATGATCCAGGGCAGAAGCCCCACCACGGCAGCGCCGATGCCCATGAGCACGTAGAGCCACACGTTCCAGGTCTTCGCCGCAGCGGTCCCACTTGCGGTAGCGGTAGCGGTAGCGGTCACATTCACGTCTTCAGAACTCCCCCGGTCATGCACGCCGTCAGCCTAGCGGCCGTGACGCCTGAGGCGACCCGGCCAGCAACTGCGTTTCCGTCCCGTGAGTATCCGAGTTACTCATAAACTCGGCGGCGCTTTTTATGAGTAACTCAGTTACTCATAATCTCTGGGCTGACGGTTATGAGTAACGGGGTCAGTCGGCCCAGGCTTGGCGCGCGGAGCGGATCGTGTCGCCCGTCTCGGCGGCCCGGTGCATGAGTATCCCCAGGTAGTGGTCCTGGCTGGCCTCGGCGAGGCTGTAAAGCGCGGGGCCGCCCGCGATGTGGTCGCGCATGCGCACGAGGCAGCTGGCGATGGCGATCTCGTCGTCGTTGAGGCGCGCGGGCGCGAACTCGTTGACGTACTCCCACGACGAGCCCACCAGGATGCCGCGCAGGAACATGCCCTCGAGGTTGCCGCCCTCCCCCGTCGCGACGCGGCGGAACTCGGAGAACACGGGCGTGCGGAAATCGTCGAGGTACGCGAGGTCGAGGTTGTTGATCTCGCCGCGGTCGCCACGGATGAGGATGCGGTTCGCGCGGATCCAGGAGAAGTACTGCTCGTCGGCGAAGTCGTAGACGCCGAGGCGGTCGCCGAAGTCGAGGCGGGCCGAGAGCTGCCGGGCGGTCACGTGCGACTCCTCGCGCGGATCGCCGTCGCGGTCGGGCCCCTGCACGAGCGGGGACTCGAAGAGTGACGCGGTGATCACGGCATCCTCGAAACCGATGCCGAGCGCCCGCCGCAGCACGCTCACGCCGTGATAGTCGTGGCACTGCGCGACCAGGGCCGAACTGACCGTGCCCAGGCGACCGGATGCCGCGACCCCGAGTTGCGCCCGCAGCAGCGGCGACAGGTGATACTGCTCGGCGACCTGGATGATCGCGCCCCCGAGCACGAGCTCGTGCAACCATTCGAGCGCCGCGACGTCGGGTGCGGGCGGCGTCTCGGTGAGCACGGGCATGCGGCGCTCGGCGAGTTGCGCGATGATCGCGGGCGCGGCGTCGCGCGGCACGGAGACGACCACGAACTCGGGGGTGGAGGCATCCAGGAGCGCGTCGATGTCGGGAAAAGCTCGCACGTTCCACTCGGTTTCGATGGCGCGGGCGGTCTCGGGGTTGCGCGTCACGAGGCCCGTCACCTCGAAGCGGTCGGGCAGGGCGCGGGCGATGCGCAGGAAGAACTCGCTGCGCCATCCGCTGCCCATGATGCCGAATCGGATGCGGTCGCCGTTGTCGCTCATGCGTCCAGCCTAAAGTCGGTCGCCGGGTGGCGCGAGGTTCGGGCACCGGGCCGCCCGCGCGGTTCTCTCAGCGAGGAGGCGCGCTCAGGGGACGAGGCGTTGCGTGATGCGGGCGGATGCGGCATCCCACTCGACCTCGGCGAGCGCGCCGTTGACGAGCGGCAGCTGCGGCGGTTCGTGGCCGACGTCGGCGTCGTACAAGACCGGGATGCCGAGGCCGCCGAGCGTGTCGGTCAGCGCCTGCAGCCGCGGGTAGCCCGGGCTTTCGGGGGCCGGGGTGCGGCCGATGAGTACGGCATTGGCGTGATCGAACCAGCCGGCGAGGCGCAGGCGGTGCAGCAGGCGCGCGGTTTCGAGAGTGTCGGCTTCGGCCGCCTCGAGGTAGACGAGCAGGCCCTCGGGGGCGTGGCGGCGGGCGAATCCGTCGAGGTCGCCGGAGGGGGTTCCGGGCAGGAGCGCGATGGTTTCGAGGCATCCACCGATGAGTCGGCCCGTGACCGTGACGGGGTCGTCGCCGTCGAGGCGGCGCCAGCGCGTCGGTTGCTCGTAGGCGTCGTCGCGCGTGCGGGGTTCGGTGGCCCAGGGACCCCACGGCCGGATGCGGCGGCGAGGGGCGGCCGATTGCACGAGGATGGCCCCGGCCGGCGCGGTGACGACATCCACCCAGCTGGAGAATTCGACGGGCAGCTCGTAGGGCGTGTCCATGAGGTTTGCCCCGTGCAGCGTGGCGATGCCCGTTGCGAGGGTCAGCGGCGTCATAAGCGTGGACAGGTCGGAGTAGCCGATCAGCCAGGTCGGGTCGACGGCCAATGCGTCGACGTCGAGCCGGTCGAGCAGGTCGACGGCGAGGTCGCCACCCCACGGCGGGATGACGGCGCGCACAGTCGGGTCGGTCATCATCTCGGTGAGCTCGGCGGCGCGGGCCTCGGGCGGGCCCGACGTCACGCCGTCCACGCGGGCCAGCTCGCCGACACGTGTGCGGAATCCGTGCGCGGCAACCGCGTCGAGCGCCGCGTCGAGCCGGTCGTGCAGCGACGCGGGAACCCCCGAAGACGGTGTCGCTACGCCGACGAGATCGCCGGCGACGAGGGGGCGTGGGTAACGGATTCCGACCATCGCCACAGCCTAACGACCGTGCGCGGGCACGATGAAGGGCGCATAGCCCGCGGGTGCCGGCTCGACGCGCAGATCGGAGAATACGACCGTCAGGGTGTGGCCGTTCGCCTGCACGCGGACCTCGTGAAACGGGATCCCGACGTCGGCCGACCAGGAGCGAGCGAGCTCGGAATCGGGAACAATCGCGAAACCGGGGTAGATCGCCTGCCACTTCACGCCCCAGACATACCCGTCGAGGTCGATCCCGGTCGCCGCGTCGATCAGACGTTCGTCGAGCGAACCCGCCCAGCCGGTTGGGCTCAGGGCCGTCGTGACCTCGGCGCGAACGCAGTTCACGAAGAGGAACCGGAGGAAGCGCGTCGGGATGCCGGTGCTCGGCGCGGCACTGGTCTCGATCACGACCTCGTAATCCCTCATGTACGTCGTGAAGCCATGGAAGACGATCGCCTCGTCGAACACGTCATCGAACGCCGCCTGCATCTCCCCGATATCCATGACCCCCAGGCTAAGCGCCCGGCTAGGGTGGCGTGCATGCCCTCCGTTCCGGCGACGCCGCTTTTGACGATCGCTCATGATCCGCGTCGCCTGCGTCGGCAATTGGTGGGCTCGGGGCTCGGCGTGCTCGCGGCCACCGCGCTCATGGGCTACTTCCTCTGGTTGGCATGGCGCGAACCCGCCGCGTGGCTGCTCGTGGTGTTGTGGGTGCTGCCCACGCTGCTGCCGCTCGCCACGTTCGCCGAGTTCGTCGCGGTCGCGCGCAGCCGCGATCGCAGCGTGCTGCAGGTCTTCGACGATCACGTGCTCATCGCCCAGAAGGTCGTCGTGCCGTGGCGGCACATCCGCCGGGTCAGCGTCGTCGACGAGCAGGGCGGCACCCTCGCCGGCGGCCGAGGAAAGTGGATGTCGCGCGTCTCCGTGCTCGCGCGCCCCTTCGGTCTCGGCGACGGTCAGCGCGGTTTCAACTTTCACCTCGACGACTACGAGCGGCTCAAACGTGAAGCGGGCTCGGCAGGCGCGCTCCATTTCGCCGATCCGTCGCTTCTCGACACCACGCTGCCGGCCGACAGCGCCGCCGCGTACTGCTTCGTCTCCAACGAACTGACGTCCGTCGACTTCTGGGGCGCCCAGCGGGCCCTCGCGGCCATCGTCGCGGCGAAAGGGGTCGGCTTCGGCCCCTCTCGCGTCTGAATGCACGCCGCGGGAATGAGCGAGCGCGCGGCGTCCGTTACCTTTGACACACCGAGCGCGGCCGATGCCCGTGCCCCGCCGACGAAGGGACCGCCATGTCCGCGAACAGCACGCCCTCCTCATCCGCCCCGTCGTCGCGACCAGCGGGCTCATCGTCAGCCTCGTCGTCAGCGTCATCGACGGCCGCCGATGCCGCCAGCCGCACGCTCGGCGTCGAGCTCAACGGCATCAACGTCGTGCACGAGAGCGAGCACAAGGGGCGCCCGCGCGACCTCTTCTGGCCGTGGTTCGCCGCCAACGTGTCGGTACTGGGCGTGAGCTACGGCTCGTTCCTGCTCGGCTTCGGCATCTCGTTCTGGCAGGCCACCGTCGTGGGCCTCATCGGCATCGTGGTGTCGTTCCTCTTCTGCGGCATCATCGCGCTCGCGGGCAAACGCGGCAACGCGCCGACCATGACGCTCAGCCGCGCGCCCTTCGGCGTCAACGGCAACCGCGTTCCCTCCGCGATCTCGTGGGTGCTCACAGTTGGTTGGGAGACCGTGCTCGCGTCGCTGGCCGTGCTCGCCACCGCGACGGTGTTCGAGGCGCTCGGCTGGGAGGGCGGCGTCGTCACGAAGGTCGTGGCGCTGGTGGTGGTCGCCGCGCTCATCGTGGGCGGAGGCATCCTCGGTTTCGAGTTCATCATGAAGCTGCAGATGTACATCACGATCGTCACGGGCGTGCTGACGGTGGTCTACATCGTGCTCGTCGCGCCGACCATCGACTTCGCGGCCGTCTCGGCCATCCCGGCGGGTTCAGCCCCCGCATTCATCGGCGCGCTCGTGTTCATGATGACCGGTTTCGGCCTCGGCTGGGTGAATGCCGCCGCCGACTATTCGCGCTACCTACCGAAGTCGGCCTCCAGTCGCGGCGTGGTGTTCTGGACCACGTTCGGCGCCTCGCTCGCACCCCTGCTGCTGCTCTTCTTCGGCCTGCTGCTCGCCGGCAGCGACCCCGAGCTCAACGCCGCCATCGCCTCCGACCCGATCGGCGCGCTGACCACCATCCTGCCGATCTGGTTCCTCGTGCCGTTCGCCATCGTCGCCATCCTGGGCCTCGTCGGCGGCGCCGTGCTCGACATCTATTCGTCGGGCCTCGCGCTGCTGAGCACCGGTTTGAAGGCGCCGCGCTATGTCGCCGCCTCGATCGACGGGCTGCTGATGATCGCGGGTGCCATCTACGTGGTGTTCTTCGCGGCCGACTTCCTCGGCCCGTTCCAGGGGTTCCTCATCACGCTGGGCGTTCCGGTCGCGGCGTGGTGCGGCATCTTCATCGCCGACCTGCAGCTGCGCAAGAAGGACTACGCGCTGGCCGAACTGTTCGACCCGAAGGGTCGCTACGGCAACTGGAACGTGCGCGCCATCCTGCTCATCGTCGTCGGCGCGATCGTCGGCTGGGGCTTCGTCGTCAGCTCGTCGCCCGGCTTCGAGTGGGAGGGCTACCTGCTGGGCCTCGTCGGTGGCAAGGACGGCGAGTGGGCCTACGCCAACCTGGGCGTGCTGTTCGCCCTCGTGATCGGATATCTGGGCACGCTCGTCTTCGGCCGCGCCTCGGTGCGCCGCCAGGAGTCGCTGCCGACCAACAACGAGCAGATCGCGGGTCGGGCGGCTGCAGAAGCCACGACGCCGACGGGGCTCGACCGATGACCAGCACGCTCATGATCATCGACATGCAACGCATCTTCGGTGAGCAGACCAGTGGATGGTTCACGCCCGAGTTCGCGGCCGCGTCGGAGGGTTCGCGCCGCCTGCGTGCCGCCTTCGGGTCGCGCGTCGCCCTCACCCGCTTCGTCCCTCCGGCCGAGCCGCAGAGCGCGTGGGTGCCCTACTACGAGGACTGGCCGTTCGCCCTCGATCCCGCCAACGCCGACCTCTACGAGCTGATGCCCGAGTTCCCGGTCGACGACGCCACGGTCATCACGCGCACCACGTTCGGCAAGTGGGATGACAACACCCGGTCCGCGCTCGGCAACCCCGACAGCCTCGTGCTCACGGGAGTGTCGACCGACTGCTGCGTGCTCTCGACGGCCCTCGCCGCCGCGGATGCCGGGGTGCACGTGCGCGTGGTCACCGATGCCTGCGCGGGTGCCAGCGCGGCCGACCATCAGCGCGCGCTCGACGCCATGGCGCTCTATGCGCCGCTCATCGAGCTGACGACCGTCGACGAGGTTCTCTCAGAGATGGCGTAACTCCGGTCACCACGACGACGCCCGCCCCGGCAGTGCCGAGGGCGGGCGTCGTTTCGTGCGTTCCGCAGGTCACGCGTTCGCGTCCTCGCGGGTTCCGTTGGCTTCGGCCAGCGTCGGGTAATCGGTGTAGCCGTGCGGGCCGGGCGAGTAGAACGTCGACGGGTCGGGCTCGTTCAGCTCGGCATCCTGGGCCCAGCGCTCGGCCAGGTCGGGGTTGGCGATCGCCAGGCGGCCGACGGCCACGGCATCCGCGTGGTCGCCACCGACGAGCTCGAGAGCCTCGTCGCGCGTCGTCATGACGCCGAAACCGGTGTTGGCGATCCAGTTGCCGCCGAAGCGGTGGCGCAGGTCCTGCACGAGCGAGCCCGTAGGTTCGGCGTGCAGCACGCTCACGTAGGCCAGGCCGAGGGGCGCGATGCCGTCGACGAGGGCCTCATAGGTGGCGCGCACGTCGGCGTCGTCCTTCTCCCAGACATCCTGGATGTTGTGAGCCGGCGAGATGCGAATGCCCGTGCGGCCGGCACCGATGGCCTCGGCAATGGCCGTGGTGACCTCGACGCCGTAGCGGGCGCGGTTCTCGGGCGATCCGCCGTACTGGTCCTCGCGCACGTTGGCGACGGGCGACAGGAATTCGTGCAGCAGGTAGCCGTTGGCGCTGTGCACCTCGACGCCGTCGAATCCGGCGCGGATGGCGTTGCGGGCGCCGGCGACGAGAGCCTGCTTGGTGGTCTCGAGCTCGTCGAGCGTGAGGGCGTGCGGCACGGGGAAGGCCTGCTTGCCCGTGGGCGTGTAGAGCTCACCCTCGATGGCGACGGCGCTCGGCGCGACGATGCGGTCGGTGCCCGTGATGTCGGTGTGGGTGACGCGTCCGCCGTGCATGAGCTGCAGCACGATGGTTCCGCCGGCGGCGTGCACCGAATCGGTGACGACCTTCCAGCCGGCGACCTGCTCGTCGGTCTCGATGCCGGGCTGGCCCGAGTAGGCCTTCGACTCCTGCACGGGGAAGACACCCTCGGTGACGATCATGCCGAGGCCGGCGCGCTGCGTGTAGTGCTCGACGACGATGTCGCCGGGAACCCCGTCGGCGCTCGAGCGCATGCGGGTCAGCGGGGCCATGGTGATGCGGTTGGCAAGGTGCAGGTCGCCGAAGGTGGCGGGCGAGAACAGGTCCATTGATGAAGCCTTTCGAGAGATCGGTACCAACGCTGAAACGCTCGCGCAGCATCCCTATTCCATGTCGGTGGGGTCTGTCAGAGTATTCACATGGCCCAGGATGATTCGGACGCGTTCGGTCGCCTGCCCGTGCGGCAGGTGCGCGAGCTGTCGGTCAAACCGATGGCGCGCACTCGCTGGCCGGCCACCCTGGCGCCCGTGCGGCAGCTGCTCGACGACGGTCTCGACCTCGGCGCGATCACGGTGCTCGTCGGCGACAACGGCGCCGGCAAGTCCACGATGGTCGAGGCCATCGCCGCGGTCTACGGCCTGAACCCCGAGGGCGGGTCGACGAGTTCGAGATATCAATCGCGCGTCGACGAGTCGGGGCTTGCCGAACATTTGCAGCTGGTGCGCAACGGCGGTGCATCCAAGCGTGGCTTCTTCCTGCGCGCCGAGACCATGCACGGCTTCTTCACCTACCTCGAGTCGATCGGCGACTCCGGGGTGTTCCACGAGCGCAGCCACGGCGAGTCGTTCCTCGACATCGTGGTCGAGCGGTCGCGCATCAGCGGCCTCTGGATCCTCGACGAGCCCGAATCGGCGCTCTCCCTGCCGGGATGCTTGGCGCTCATCGGCCTGCTGCGCGATCTCGTGGCCGGGGGCTCGCAGATCATCCTGTCGACGCACTCACCCGTGCTCGCCGCCATCCCCGGGGCCGAGCTGTACGAGATCGGCGAGTGGGGCATCCGCGCCTGCGACTACGACAACCTCGACCTGGTGCGCAATTGGCGGGCGTTCCTCGACGCCCCCGAGCGCTATCTACGGCACCTCGACGGCTGACGCCGACCCGGCGAAGGTCTGCAACCCCGTGACGCGCAGCAGCTCGAGAGCTTCGGCGTGCCGGCTGCCGGGAACGGTCGTGTAGACGACGATGCGCAGGTCGCCGCCCGGCACCGCGAGCACGTCGCAGTCGATCTCGATGGGGCCGACGGGTGTGCTCACGACCTTGCGGCTCGACCGGTGTTCCGCGATGCGCGCCGAGCCCCAGCGACGCTCGAATTCGGGCGAGCTGGACCGCAGGCGTGCCACGAGGGCAGCCAACGACGGGTCCCGCGGGTAACGCCCGACCGCGGCGCGCAGATCGGCCACGAGGTCGCTGGCGAATTCTTCCTCGTGGATGTCATCGAACTCGACGCCGTCGTGCCCGTGCGTGAAGTGCCGCCAGACCAGGTTGCGTTCGAGCGCCGATTCGGCCGACGGGTCGCCGTTGACGGCCGCCCACAGCGGGTTCCACATGATGATGTCGTGCGCCGCGCTGAAGACCGCGAGCGGCACGTCGCCGAGCCGGTCGACGAGCCGTTGCACCCCGGGCGTGACGTGGCGGGGCACGAGGTCGCGCGAGGGTGGCGCGGCGCCCGCGACACGGTAGAGGTGGTCGCGTTCGTCGACGCTCAGGCGCAGGGCCAGGGCCAGGGCTCCCAAAAGCTGTGGCGACGGATGCTGCGCCCGCCCCTGCTCGAGCCGCACGATGTAGTCGACGCTCACCCCGGCGAGCGCCGCCAACTCTTCGCGCCGCAAACCGGTGGCGCGTCGCCCCGAACCCGTCGGCAGCCCGACATCCGCGGG
Source organism: Okibacterium fritillariae (assembly GCF_052783725.1). NCBI lineage: Bacteria > Bacillati > Actinomycetota > Actinomycetes > Micrococcales > Microbacteriaceae > Okibacterium > Okibacterium fritillariae. The sequence continues at coordinate 102,751 of NZ_CP199917.1, read as the reverse complement.
ACTGAGCCGTTCACGCCAGGACCGCAGCACACTCGCGAACTCACTCATCACCCCATCATGCCCCGGCGGCGCGCCCGGTCGGTGGTATCAGCAGTCCTACCGTCGACCAAGGCCTGTGCGCAGGGCCGATCGGGGCGCAGGCTGTGAACATGACAACGACACTCATCACCGGGGCCAACAAGAGCCTCGGCCTCGAAACCGCCCGCCGCCTGATCGACGCGGGCCACACCGTCTATGCCGGCATGCGCGACCCCGCCAACGGTGACGCCGCCCGGGCCCTCGGCGCCCGCATCGTGCAACTCGACGTCACCGACCAAGCCAGCGTGGATGCCGCCATCGCCGCCCTGCCGAACCTCGACGTGTTGGTGAACAACGCCGGCATCCTGGGCACCTCGTTCGGGGTCGACGACCTCGACGCCGACGCCATGCGCACCGTGCTCGAGACCAACGTCGTCGGCATCGTGCGGGTGACGCAGGCTGCGCTTCCGCTTCTGCGAGCGTCCGAGCATCCCGTGATCGTCAACGTCGCCTCTGGCGTGGGCTGGCCGCGATTCCTGTCCACCGAGACGGCCGACGAGTTCCCGGTGAAGGCCGTGCCCTATGCCTCCTCGAAGGCCGCGGTCATCGCGCTGACGGTTCAGTATGCGAAGAACCTTCCCGACTTCCGCGTCAACGTGACCGACCCGGGCTACACCGCCACGGACTTCAACGGGCACGGCGGCCACCAGACCATCACCGAGGGCACCGACGCAACGGTCGCCCTGGCCCTCGTCGGCGCCGACGGCCCGACGGGTGAGTTCCACAGCCGCCACGGCCGCATCGACTACTAGTCGGCTGCCAGGTCACCGCGCGGCGGTTCGTCAGCCCCGTAACGCTGGCGTGCCGCCGCGCACCTGAAGGATGTCGCGGGGAGCCAGCCCCTTGACGCGGGCGTGCCGTCGCGCACACTTGAAGGATGGCTCACAAACAACGCTCGGCAGCCTCCCCCGTGCCCGAGAGCAAGGTCTGCGCCTCCTGCGGCCGCGAGATGCAGTGGCGATCGAAGTGGGCCGACAATTGGGATGCCGTGCGCTATTGCTCGGACGCCTGCCGACGCCGCGGCGTCACCGACGTCGACCGCCGTCTCGAAGAAACCATCATCGAACTCCTCGACAAACGCGCCGCCACCTCCACCATCTGCCCGTCGGATGCGGCGCGGGCCGTCGGCACGAAGGACGACTGGCGCGACCTCATGGAGCCCGCCCGCCGCGCCGCCCGCCGCCTGGTCGACGCGGGCGTCGTCGACATCACGCAGGGCGGCTCGGTCGTCGACCCCTCCACGGCCCGCGGCCCCATCCGCATCCGCCGCCACCGGCCCTGATGGGTCTCATCCTCGAACCTTGAGAACGGGACCGCCTGGGCTCCGTTCGTCAGGAGTAGTGTCGGGCCGACGGAACCCGTCGACGGCAGGCATCAGAGTAACGATCGACCCGATCCCAGCCCGGGGCAACGGGCAACGGGCAACGGGCACTAAACGCAACAGACGAACCCGAGCCGCGCGCGGACATTTCTCCTGAGCCCCCGGCCGCGCCCCGCACTAGGCTGAGCGCACGCGCCAGGCGACCGACACCGGGGGTTTCACACGTGTATCTGTTCATCGTCATTCCCCTCGCGATCGTCTACGCCCTCGGCGTCGGCTTCGTCACCCGCCGCCTGCTCGGCGCACCGGTCGGGTGGCCGCGCACCTTCGTCGTGGGCCTCGTCGTCTTCGCCACCAGCGTGCCGTTCACGCAGTACACGGCCGGCAAGGCGGGCTTGCTCGACGGCACCGGCGGCCTCGACGTGCACCCCGTCGTCGCGCTCGCCTTCATCCTGCTCGCCTTCGGGTGGACCTTCGCGTTCGGCGTCGCCTTCCTCGTCGGCATCGAGGCCATCTGGCCCACCGCGTCGGTGCCGAACCCCATCTACGCGTTCCAGGAGGCCGTGCACCGCCGCCGCCGCACCCAGCGCTACCTGCAGATCCTCGCGATCGCCTCGCGCCACGGCGTGGGGCACGCCATCCACGGTCACCCTCATCGACGCACAGCGGCGGATGCGACGGCCGGCGCCTCGGTGGCGACCACCCCCAGCAGCACACCGTCGCCCTCCGGGGCCACCCGCTCCCCCGACGCCATCGTCTCGTTCCTCAACGACGCCGGAGTCACCTTCGTGAAGCTCGGCCAGGTCATGTCCACGCGTCGCGACCTGCTGCCCCCGCGCTTCATCGAGGCGCTGTCGTCGCTGCAGACGAGCGCCACGACGCTCCCCTGGTCGGATATCGAGCGCGTCGTCGAGCGCGAGCTGGGTCGGCCGCTCGGCGAGGTCTTCGCGTGGGTCGATCACGAACCCCTGGCCGCGGCATCCGTCGCTCAGGTGCACCGCGCGACGCTTCTCGACGGCACCGATGTGGTGCTCAAGGTGCAGAGGCCGGATGCCGAGCGCCAGGTGCGCGCCGACGTCGACATCATTCTGCGCATCGCCGATCGCATCGAGGCCAAGACGTCGTGGGGAGCCGAGTTCGGGGCCGTGTCGCTCGCCAACGGTTTCGCGAAGACGCTTGAAGAAGAGCTCGACTACCGCATCGAATTCGGCAACACCGAGATAATCCGCAGTGCCGTCGAGCACACGGCATCCCACGTCTTGTCGGTGCCGCGCGTGTTCGGCGAGGCGAGCAGCCGCCGCGTGCTGACGCAGGAGCGGGTCGACGGCATCCCTCTCGGCAAGGCGCAGGAACACCTCGCGAGCATGCCGATGGTAGACCGCCAGGCGCTGGCCGAGGCGTTGCTGGATGCCGTGCTGCAGCAGGTCATCGTCGAGGGCGTGTTCCACGCGGATCTGCACCCGGGCAACCTCATCCTGCGCGAGGACGGCACGCTCGGCATGATCGACTTCGGTGCCATCGGTGTGCTCGAGCGCAGCATGCGCGAGGCGTTAGCCACACTGCTGCTAGCCGCGGCCAGTGAAGACGATGTCGCGACGACCGACGCCCTACTGCTCGTGGTCACGGTTCCCGACGGCACCGACACGCAGGCCATGCAGCGCGAGATCGGAAAGGTGCTCACGTTGATGCGGCATCGCAGAAAGGGCGACGGCTCGATCTTCAGCGTGCTGCTCGACGTGATCCGGGCCTACCACCTGGGGCTGCCCGCATCCCTGAGCTCGGCTTTTCGCACCATCGTCACGCTCGATGGATGCCTGACACTGCTCGATCCGGATTTCGACCTCGTCGATCACGCCCTCAAACGCGTGCCCCACTTCATGCGGCACCTGCTCAGCCCCGAGCGACTGTTCGCATCGGCTCAGGCGCAGGCCGCGACATCCCTCGCCACGCTGCGCAAGCTGCCGCGGCGCATCGAATCGGTGTCGTCGCGCATCGAGAACGGCACCTTCAGCGTGCGCGTGCGCTCGTTCGCCACGGGCGACGACCGCTGGTGGGTGTCCACGCTCGTCTCCGAGACCGTCGGTGTGCTCATCGCCATCACGGCGGTCGTGGCCGGCATCGTGCTCGTCGTGACCGATTCGGGGCCCTACATCGTGCCCGACGTGCGACTTTTCGCGTTCCTGGGGTCGACGATCGGGCTCGTCGGGTTCATCCTGATACTGCGGTCGTTGCGACGCGTCTTCCTCACGAAACCGCGCTAGCGACCCGCGCCGAAGGAATTCTGACCCCGAAGGGACGTTGTACCGAAGATGACAGTAATCATCGCAGGAGGACACGGAAAGATCGCCCAGCTCTTGGAGCGTCGACTGGCGGATGCCGGCCAGGAGGTCGTCGGAATCATCCGCAACCCCGACCACGCCGCCGACCTCGAGAAGGCCGGAGCGAAAGCCCTGGTGCTCGACCTCGAGTCGATCGACGCCGACACGCTCGCGAAGCACCTGCAGGGTGCCGACGCCGTGGTGTTCGCGGCCGGTGGCGGAGCGAAGAGCGGCGCCGAGCGCAAGATGACGGTCGACCGCGACGGCGCGATCCTGTTGGCGGATGCCGCAGAGAAGGCCGGCGTCGACCGCTACGTGATCATCTCGGCCATGTCGGTCGACGGTTTCGACGTCGAGAAGTCCACGCTGCCCGTCGACGACAACGACGATGCCGCCGTGTGGGAGGTGTACCGCCGCGCCAAGAGCGAGGCCGACGCCGACATCCGCTCGCGCGACTTCGACTGGACGATCGTGCGCCCCGGCGCCCTGACCGACGACGCCGGAACCGGACAGATCACGACCGGTGCGACCGTCGACCGCGGCGAGATCCCCCGCGCCGATGTCGCCGAGATCGTGGCGACCGCCATTCTCGAGGGAACGGCCGTGCGCACGCAGTTCGAGGTCATCTCGGGCGAGACGCCGATCTCCGACGCCCTCGCCGAGATCAAGTACTAAGCACGCACTCGGCGAGCGGTTCAGGTTCGCCCGCCCACGAAAAAGGGACCGATCAGACGATCGGTCCCTTTTTTCGGTCACATGCGGCCGTGCGGTCAGGCCTGCGGCGGCTCCGGCATGATCTGCATGCCGTTGGTGCTCGACGCGGAGATGAGCATGGCTTCGGCCCAGGCACGGTTCAGCACGGGCTCGCGGCCGCCGAAGAAGAGGAAGTGCAGGGGGATGCCGGGGTGCAACCAGATGGTGCTGCGCCCGCTGCCCTGATCGTGGCCGTGATCCCACGACAGCGTGAAGGTCTCGCCGCGACGAAGCTTCGTCACGATGGCCACCTTGAGGTGGGCCAGCAGGCGGTCTTCGAATTCGATTTCGGTGCTTCCGTCACCGTAGATCAGTTTTCCCATCGTGCCGCGCCAGTCTCCTCTGAAAACGATCGCACCAGGCTCCCGGGGGTGGGCGGAGGGGATCGGATTCCGAGTTTATGGACCGCGTAGAAGTTCCCGAAATCTGACCGCAAGGGGGCGAAATTTGAGGTCTATTTGCTCTATAATTTCGCTTTACAGGTCGTCGAAGAGTGGTCGCTTCGACAGGCGAAGGAATCACGCAGGCCCGGTGCGCTTTCGCGGCTAACGGGGGTCGAGCGCCGGGCTGTTTTGGTAGTGCTCGAACATCACGCTCGTCCGCGTCGATGCTACCGCGGGGTGGGCCGAGAGGTGCGTCACGACGAAGTCCCGCAGATGGTCTGAGTCACGCGTGGCCAGGTGCACGATGAAGTCCTCCGAGCCCCCCAGAAAGAAGAGCTGCACGACATCCGGCAGTGAACGCATCTCTTCGGTGAAGGTTCGGATCTGTTGACGAGCACCCGCGCGAATGTTGACGCTGATGAGCGCCTGCAGCCCGAGCCCGACGGCCGCCGGGTCGATGTCGGCCCGAAACCCGCGGATGGCACCCCGGTCGACCAGCGAACGCACGCGAGCCACGCACGTCGAGGGGGCGATGCCCACCCGCTCGGCCAACTGATTGTTCGGCAACCGAGCGTCACCCGCCAGCTGGGCCAGGATGGCGCGGTCGATCTCGTCCAGGTCTCGTGTCTGATCGCGCCCGCGCACCGCGCCCTGCTCACCCGCCCGCTCCCGCACATTCTTCGGTGACACCGACATCGAGACCCCTTCTCGCCGCATAATCCTGCAAATTGGATGCAGTGAACCGCTGATTCTGCACAGTTTACGTCCTCGTAACGCAGAATACGGAGCATTGTTCTGTCGCGAACGACCGGCAACGACGCCGGCGCTGAGACGGCCTCTCGATTGGAGAAACGCATGCGCGTCGGCATCCCCACCGAAATCAAGAACAACGAGAACCGGGTGGCGATCACGCCCGCCGGAGTGCACGAACTCGTGAGACGTGGTCACGAGGTCATCGTCGAGCGGGGCGCGGGTCTCGGCTCGTCGATCTCCGATGGCGACTACACGGCGGCGGGCGCGACGCTCGCCGAGACGGGCGACGAGGTCTGGGCCACGGGCGATCTCATCCTCAAGGTCAAAGAGCCCATCGCCGAGGAGTACCCGCGCATGCGCTCCGGGCAGACGCTCTTCACCTACCTGCACCTCGCAGCATCGAAGCCGTGCGCCGACGCCGTGCTCGCCTCGGGCACCACGGCCATCGCCTACGAGACCGTGCAGCTGCCGAACCGGTCGCTGCCCCTGTTGCAGCCCATGAGCGAGGTGGCGGGCCGACTCTCGACCCAGGTCGGCGCCTACCATCTGATGCGCGCGGCGGGCGGTCGAGGCATCCTGCTGGGCGGCGTGCCCGGAACCCAGAAGGCCAAGGTCGTCGTCATCGGCGGCGGCGTGGCGGGCGAGCATGCCGCGGCCAACGCGCTCGGCATGGGCGCCGACGTCACCATCATCGACCTGTCCATCCCGCGATTGCGCGACCTCGAGGTTCGTTTCGGCGGCCAGATCCAGACGCGTGTGTCGTCGACCTACGAGATCGCGGCGCAGCTGCGCGAGGCCGACCTGGTCATCGGTTCGGTGCTCATCCCGGGTGCGCAGGCGCCGAAGCTCGTGACCGACGAGATGGTCTCGACCATGAAGCACGGCTCGGTTCTGGTCGACATCGCCATCGACCAGGGCGGATGCTTCGAGGGTTCACGCCCGACCACCCACGACGACCCCACCTTCGCCGTGCACGACAGCGTCTACTACTGCGTCGCCAACATGCCGGGCGCCGTTCCCGAGACGTCCACCCGTGCGCTCACCAACGCCACACTGCCCTACGCCATCGCGCTGGCCGAGAAAGGCTGGAAGAAGGCGGTCTCGGATGACCAGGCGCTCGCGCTCGGTCTCAACGCCCACGCCGGCTCGCTCACCAACGCCCCGGTCGCGCGCGCACTGGGCCTCCCGTCCATCTCCCTCGACGAGGCCCTCGCGCTGAGCTAGCGCGGGCCTCGGCCGCTCGACCCGACCCCGGCGGCCTCGGTGCAGGCGCGTCCAGCGTCGCGCGAGCTCGACCGGGCTCCGCCGGGCTAGAGTCGCCCATATGCCAACCCCGTCGCCCTACGAAGCCGCGATTCCCGCGGTGTTGGCTCTCCTGCATCCGCGCCTGCGCCTCTACTTCTCGGCCATCCCCCGCGGGTCGGTCGGCCGCGGCGAGGGGGTGTTCCACACGGTCGGCACACCGCGGCGGTGGATGTGGCCCGTGCTCGCAGTCTTGGCCCGGCGCAGCATCCTCTTTCCCGTGTGGCAGCGGGACGTGCCCTTCACTGTGGAGAACAGGCCCGTGGTGGGTGCGGGTGGGCACCCCGGGGTCGCGGCCACACGGACGTTTCGCCTGGCCGGGCGCTCGGGATCGGGCCGCCGCGACCGCGACATGGTCGATGTCATCGCCGAGGAGGACGGCTCACTCATCGACCGTCTGGGACTCGGAGCGCCGCTCTGGGCCCGCTTCGACGCACGCGCCGAAGACGGCGCACTGTTGCTTCGGTCGAACGCCGTCGCCCTGCGCTTCGGCACGCGGCGTCTGCGCATCCCCCGTGTCGTCGCACCGCGCGTGACCCTGCGCGAAGCCTTCGACGAATCCGTCGACCGCCAGCGCGTCGACGTCACCCTGTCGCTCCCCCTCGTCGGGCTCATCTACGAATACCGAGGCACGTTCCGCTACGAGATCCGCCCAGAACAAGCTGGTTCTGAGGGTTCACACACCGCAACTGCCTAGAATCGGCGTATGTCTGGCGCACTGTGGTGGCTTCCCTCGCTCATCGTTTTCGGGGGCGCCGCCGTCGCGGCCGTTCTGCTCGTGCGCGGTCTACGCGCCCGGGGCCGCCGGGTGCTCGAGGCTGAGGGGCGCACCCCCGAGGCCCTCGACCAGCGTGCCGGTCTGGCCCTGGTTCAAGCCGACGATGTCGTGCGGCAGGCCGAGGACGAGGTGGGCTTCGCCGAGGCCCAGTTCGGCAAATCCGATGCCGCCCAGGTGGCTCGCGCGGTGAGTTCGGCACGACAGGCCCTGCGCGAAGCATTCCTCCTGCGCCAGAAGCTCGACGATCATATTCCCGATACGGAATCTGACCGCACCCGTTGGAATACGCGCATCATCGAGCTGTGCGCCACGGCGACGCGACTAGTCGAAACAGAGAACTCCTCACTGAGCGAGCGACGCTCCGTCGAGCGCGATGCCCCCGAACGACTTGCCCAGCTGACCGCCGGTCTCGCCGAAACCGAAGCCGCCCTCCCCGCCGCGCGGGCCACGCTCGACGCCCTCGCCCGCCGCTTCTCGCCCACTGCAATCGGTGCCGCTGCCGACGCACCCCGCACCGCGGCGGCCCTGCTCGCCGAAGCGCGACGATCAGCGGATGCCGCGGCCGACGCCGTTTCACGTGGAACACTCGCCGCTCCCCACCTCGACGCCGTCGCGCGCCACCTCGGAACGGCCCGCACCACATTGGCCCAGGTCGAGCACATCGCAGAGACCCTCAACGGGGCGGCCAGTGAACTCGAAAGCTCCCTCGCCGATACGCGGGCGGGCATTGCCGAGGCTCGCGCCGCGCGTGACGCCAACCCGTTGCCCGATGCGGCCGACCTGATCGGCGACGCGATCACCGTTGCCCAGCGCGCGGCCGACGACGCAGAGACGCAGGTGCGCGCCCTCGCCACGGGGCCCACCGCAACGGGAGCGATTGGCGCCGCGAACGGTGCCCGTGCCGCGAGCCTTCCGCCGCGCGCCGATGACGGCGACCCCGCAGTCGCCGAGGCTGACGGCGAATCCGCGACCGACGCCCGACGCGAGCTCGTTCCCGTGGGAGGGCTCAATCCGCTGCCGGCCGTCGGACGACTGCGCGATGCATCCCTGCAACTCGACCAGGCGCTGGCCGAGGCCCGCAGCAACGTCGAACGCATTAAGAATGCGCAGGCCGCCCTGCGCGGAGCGATCTTCTCGGCCAACAGCTACATCGAGGTCGCGGCCGACTTCATCACGTCGAATCGTTCGCGCGTGGGTCCCGAGGCGCGCACGCGCCTCGCCGAAGCGGAACGACAGATCGTGCTCGCCGGCGCGTCTGCCGATCCGGTCGAAGCGCTCGACATCGCCCGCCGGGCCGCGCGGCTCGCACAAGACGCCGATGCCCTCGCCCGCTACGACGCCGGGCCGCGGCAGGCGCCGATCCGCGGCTGACAGACGCGACGTCCACCACTGACACGCGCGGCCCCCGTCACTGAACGACGCGGTCACGGCCGCGGGTCACCCCGTCCTCGGTCGTCGAACGTCGCCCCTTCCGCCTTTCAACGAGCAATCCTTCGACAAATAAGTGTTGCGCCGCCCCAGCCGCACGCACGAGAATCAGCGGCAGGGCACGCGTTGCGCGTTCGCACGGGCGGCGGTCGAGCCATCCGCCGCGCCACTCGCGCACCGATCGAAGGGCGACACCATGGCTGTCATCTCACGCGGGTTCGGGGCGCGCCGCCGCGAATCGACGCCCGACCTCCCGCCCGGGCAGTTTCTCACCACCGACTTCCCGGTGCTCTCGGCCGGGCCGACGCCCGAGGTCGACACCGCGGAGTGGGAATTCCTCATCCGCACCGAGACGGGCGACGAGAAGAAGTGGTCGTGGGATGAGCTGCAGGCGCTGCCGCAAGAGACCATCGACACCGACATCCACTGCGTCACGCGCTGGTCGAAGCTCGGCACCACCTGGCGCGGCGTCTCGCTCGACACGCTCTTCGCCGAGGTCGAGACCAGCTACGACTTCACGATGGTGCACTCCTACGGCGGCTACACGACAAACCTGCCGCTCGAGGACCTGCTCGACGGCAAAGCCTGGATCGCAACCGAGTTCGACGGGGAGCCCCTCGAGCCCGAGCACGGCGGCCCCGCCCGGCTCCTCGTGCCGCACCTGTATTTCTGGAAGAGCGCCAAGTGGGTGCGCGGCATCGTCATGCACAACGACGACGACCCCGGGTTCTGGGAGCAGAACGGCTATCACACCTATGGTGACCCGTGGCAGGAGCAGCGGTATTGGTGACGCGGGCCGAGTGGTTCGTGGGCACCGTGACCGAGGCGACGATGTTGACGCGCACGGGCCGACGTCTGCTCGTCGAGGTTCCCGGTTGGCCCGGCAACCGCCCCGGCCAGCACCTCGACCTGCGGCTCACCGCTGAAGACGGCTACCAGGCCGTGCGCTCCTACTCGATCGCCTCGTTCGGCGACGGTCAGGCCGTCGAGTTGGCCGTGGACGAGCTGCCCGATGGCGAGGTGTCGCCCTACCTCGTCGAAGACGTGATCGTGGGCGATCAACTCGAGGTGCGCGGGCCGCTCGGCGGCTTCTTCGTCTGGGATGCCGAGCAGACCGAACCCGTGCAACTCATCGCCGGCGGCAGCGGCATCGTTCCCCTCGTCGCCATGGCCCGCGCCCACCACGCCGCGGCGAGCGCCGCCCCGTTCCGCCTGCTCTACTCGGTGCGCACCCCGGCCGACGCGTACTTCGCCGACGAGCTGCTGTCCCTGGTCGACGCTTCGTTCGCCCTCGACTGGGTCTACACGCGCGAGACCCCGAGCGGATGGCCTCGCCCCGCCGGCCGGGTGACGCGCGAGTTGCTGGCCGAGACGTCGCTGTCGGCTTCCGATGCCCCCACCGTGTACGTGTGCGGCCCCACCGGTTTCGTCGAGGCCACGGCGAAGGCGCTCGTCGCCCTCGGCCACGACCCGCAACGCATTCGCACCGAACGTTTTGGAGGTTCGTGATGTCGTCTCACCCGTTCCCGCATCTGGCGGACGGCGTCACCTCGACCGTGGAGAACGTCGACGGCAACGCCCTCGCCGGGCCACTCTCGGCCTTGTTTGCCGCCGACCTCACGACGGCGCTCGTCACGTGCCGTCATTGCGGCGACGAGGCCCCGCTCGCCACGGCCGTCGTCGAGCGCGATGACTCGTCCGACATCGTCATCTGCCGCGGCTGCACCCACACGCTCTTCACGCTGCACCACTCCCCTGCCGGCCTGCGCCTCGACCTCGCGGGCCTCGCGGCACTGGCCGCGCCGCCGGACAGTTGACACGCGAGCGCCGGTCATTTCGTCGCCCACCTCGGCCCTGCGCGGTTCCTCTCGACGCCGAGCGACGGTTCGCTCAGAATGTTGCGCTCCCCCGCTATTGGTAGGTGACCAGGTCGGGCAGCGGCGCGACGTCGCGCATCGTCTGCTCGGGCGTGAGCATGGGTTTGTCTTCGTCGTAGAAGTTCTTCCAGCCCCACGCCATGCCCTCGGGGGCGCCCTGGTGCAGCGCCCGCCACGTGGCCTGTTTGTCGGGCTGGCCGCCCTGGCCGTCGGCGTGGATGAGCATGGCCAGTTCGGGGTGTGACATGTCGAGCGTCTGCCGGTCCTGGATCATGGCGAGACGGAACTGGTGCAGCACGAACATCTTCGGCGGCAGCCCCTTCTCGTTGGTCAACTGCGCCAGCCAGGCGGACACCTCGTTGACCTCGGCCGCCGACACCGAGCCGATCTGGCGCAGCGGAACCTGGTCGGGCTTGAGCCGCCATTCGGGGTCGAGCGCCAGGCCCACGTTGGGCAGTTCGAGCAGCGATTGGTAGCGCTTGGCCTGGGTGAGGAAGTCGCTGCGGCCGGGCTGCAGGTCGAGCACCACGTATTGCCCGGCATCCGCGGCAGCCTGAATCCAGGGGCGGATGGTTTCGGGGTCGATCTCGTTGGAGTAGTCGCCGTCGGGCCCCGCCGCCCCCGCCGCCACGGTCGCGATGATCTCCATGAGGGGCACGACGGTCTTGTCGCTGAGGCTTTCGTAGGGCGCGGCGACGTCTTTCGCGCGCTGCACGGTGCCCGCGGCATCTTGCTCGCCGAGCACGCCGAGCGCGCCCGTGCCGATGGCGCCGTAGAGGGCCACGAATTGGTGACCGGGGAAGAGCATCTGACCGCCACCAGGCAGCTGGTAGCCGGTGCGTGCCGAACGCACCTTCCAGTCGAGCGCCTGCTGGTCGGCGAAGGGGGCGCCCAGGGCGAGCACGGCGTCGTCGGGTGCGGCGGCGAGGGCCGTGATGGCGTCGGCGGATGCTTGCGGGTTGGCGTCTGCGGCGGGCAGCGCGTGCACGGGCACACCGGCCGCGCGGGCGGTCGCCGAGGCGGCGAGCGCGCTCGGGTCGTCGGTCGCGAGGGCGAGGGTCTTGCCGGCGCGTTCGCCGCGTTCGAGGCGGGGTACATCGTCGTCGGATGCGGCGGACCCCGTAATGATGCGTCGCTCGTCACCACCGCCGCCATCTGAGCCATCGCCGGGAACGTCGAGTCGCTGCGCGTCGACCTGTCCGTAGGTCACCACCGTGTGCGCCTTGAGGCGGTCGAGCTCGTCGTCGACAGCGTTCGCCGTCTGCTCGTCGGAGCCCTCTTCGGGCGAAGCGGAGGCGGTCGACCCCGTCTCGCGAGACGCCGCGCCGAGCAACATCGGCACACCCAGCTTCTCGGCCTCGGCAGCCGCGGCCCCTTGCGCATCGGCGTCATCGCTCGCAGCGACGACGACCACGGATGCTTCGCCGAACAGCTGCCGGCTGGCCACGAGCGCATTCGCCGCGGCATCCCCGTCGGCCACCGTGAGCGCGTCGGTGGGGGCCGTCAGCACGGTGCGCGCGGCGGACGGCGTCTTCGGCCCGGTCGGGCTCGTCGCCGTGCAGCCGGTCAGGGCCACGAGCCCCGCCAGCGCGGTCGCGGCGAGCGCGGTCGTCGTTCGGCTTCGGGCCATGGTGCACCTCCCAGGTCGCGTCAGCCATGCTACCGGCGGCCCCCGACGGGCCCGCAAACCCGGCTCTCGAACGCGGCGTGTCCTCTAGCACGTCGTGCGCATTCTCGACACCCCGCGCGCGAAGAGATGCCCCGGCGTAGCGTCGATATCGATCTCGTAAACCGCACAACGCAGAGGAGTATCACCATGACCCAAACGATCGAAACCGTCGACGTCAACGTCCCCGTGTCCGTCGCCTACAACCAGTGGACGCAGTTCGAGGAATTCCCGCACTTCCTCGACGAGGTCGAATCGATCACCCAGGTCACCGACACGTTGACGGTCTGGAAGGTCAAGGTCGGAACGGTCGAGCGCGAGTTCGAGGCGAACATCACCGAGCAGCACCCCGACGAGCGCGTCGCCTGGAACAGCACGGGTGGCGAGGTCGACCACGCCGGTGTCGTCACGTTCCACAAGCTGTCCGACACCGAGACGCGTGTCACCGTGCAGATCGACTGGGAGCCCAAGGGCCTGCTCGAGAAGCTCGGTTCGACGCTCGGCGTCGACAACCACGCCATCAAGAAGGACCTGAAGAACTTCAAGGAGTACATCGAGTCGAAGGGCACCCCCGACGGCGCCTGGCGCGGTGACGTCGAGGCCTAAACCTCGCACAGCATGACAACGGCGGCGGCGTCTCGTTTCGAACGGGATGCCGCCGTTCCGCGTGTCACGAGAAAAACCCTCACGACCTGAGCCCCGCGGGTCTAGTGTGAACGCACCACAGCACCATCGGCGTTATCTGCCGCCCCGAGCGGCCCAGAGACAAGGATGCCCGCACGATGACCGATGCACCGTCCACCCGAACCCCCGGCCGCCCTCCCGTCCCTCCCGAGAACGGTGCGGGCAAGGGCCTCGCGGCGGGCACGCTCGGCACGGCCGGTTCGGTCGTCATCGGGCTCGCCTCCACGGCCCCCGTCTATTCACTTGCCGCCACGCTCGGCTTCGTCGTGTTGGCCGTGGGCGCTCAGGCCCCGATCGCGTTCATCCTGGCGTTCATCCCCATGCTCTTCGTGGCCTTCGCCTATCGCGAGCTCAACCGCGAGATCCCGGATTGCGGCACGTCGTTCACGTGGGCGACCAAGGCTTTCGGCCCGTGGGTGGGGTGGATGGCGGGGTGGGGCGTCGCTGTCGCCGGCATCGTGGTGCTCGCCAACCTCGCCCAGATCGCGGGCACCTACCTCTGGTTGCTGATCGGTGACGGCTCGCTGGCCGAGAACGGTTTCCTCGTCACGGCCACGGGTGTCTTCTTCATCGCCGCCATGACGTATATCAGCTACCGCGGGCTCGAGATCGGCGAGAAGCTGCAGGTGGTTCTGCTCGCCATCCAATACGCGGCCCTCGCGCTGTTCGCGATCCTGGCCATCGCGAGCGTCGTCAACGGCACGGCGCCCGACCCGACCATGCCGACGCTCGACTGGTTCAACCCGTTCGCGTTCACCGATGCGACGGGTTTCACCGAGGCGATCCTGCTGGCGCTTTTCATCTATTGGGGCTGGGATGCCTGCCTCGCATTGAATGAAGAGACGAAGGATCCCCGCCGCATCCCGGGCCGTTCGGCCATCATCTCGACCGTCATCCTGTTGGTCACCTACGTGGGTGTCACGGTGGCGGCCATGATGTATGCGGGCGTCGGCGAATCGGGGCTGGGCCTGGCAAACCCCGACGGCTCGGACGACATCTTCTTCGCGCTCAAGGATGCGCTGTTCGGTCCGCGGGCGTGGCTACTCGTGGTGGCCGTGCTCGTGTCGGCCGTGTCGTCGACGCAGACCACCATCCTGCCGACCGCGCGCGGCACCCTGTCGATGGCCGTCTACCAGGCTCTGCCCGCGCGTTTCAGCGTGGTGCACCCGCGCTTCAAGACGCCGTCGTTCTCGACGCTCGTCATGGGCGCGGCCTCGATCGCCTACTACGTGATCATGACGGCCGTGTCGAGCAACATCCTCGCCGACTCCATCCTGTCGCTGGGTCTCGCGATCGCGTTCTACTATGCCATCACGGGTTTCGCGTGCGTCTGGTATTTCCGCCGCAACCTCTTCGACTCGGCGCATAACTTCTTCTTCCGCTTCCTGTTCCCGCTGCTCGGCGCCGTGCTGCTCACGGCCGCGTTCGTGAAGTCGGCCATCGACATGGTGAGCGTCGACTACGGCTACAGCACGCTGCTCGGCATCGGCGGAACCTTCGTCGTCGGCATCGGCTCGCTCGCCCTCGGGCTGGTGCTCGCGATCATCTGGTGGGCGTTCCCCGGCTCGAAGCGTTTCTACCGCGGCGAGAGCCTCAACCGCGACACCCCGGTGCTCGTGCCGGATTCCCCCGATCTGACCGTCGCCGCGCACACCATCGCCGCGCACTCCGACGACGACACCGCCCCCACCGCCCGTCCCGAAGGGAAGTAGTCCATGACCGAGCACCGCCTGCGCATTCTCATCATCGGAGCGGGAGGCGTGGGCTCTGCGGCCGTGCGCATCGCCGTGCGGCGACAGTTCTTCGAGCTGCTCGTGGTGGCCGACTACGATCCGGCCCGCCCACAGGTGCTCGTCGACGCGCTCGGTGACGACCGGTTGCGCGCGGCACAGGTGGATGCGTCATCCGCGGATGCCGTCGCCGCCCTCATTCGCGAGCACGGCATCACGCATGTGCTCAACGCCGTCGACCCGCGGTTCGTGATGCGCATCTTCGAGGGCGCCTTCCAGGGCGGCGCCACCTACCTCGACATGGCCATGAGCCTGTCGGAGCGGCATCCCGACCACCCCTTTTCTCAGACCGGCGTCATGTTGGGTGACGAGCAGTTCGCGGCGGCCTCGGCGTGGTCGGATGCGGGGCGCCTGGCGCTCGTGGGCATGGGCGTCGAGCCCGGCCTCTCCGATGTCTTCGCCCGGTATGCCGAAGACGAGCTCTTCTCCGAGATCGAGGAGCTGGGCGTGCGCGACGGCGCCAACCTCACGGTCGAGGGCTATGACTTCGCGCCCTCGTTCTCGATCTGGACGACGATCGAGGAGTGCCTCAACCCGCCCGTCGTCTTCGAGCGCGAGCGCGGCTGGTACACGACCGAGCCGTTCTCCGAGCCGGAGGTGTTCGAGTTTCCCGAAGGCATCGGCCCGGTCGAATGCGTGAACGTGGAGCACGAGGAGGTCATCCTCATGCCGCGTTGGACCAACGCCCGCAAGGTGACGTTCAAATACGGCCTCGGCGACGAGTTCATCGAGGTGCTCAAGACGCTCAACAAGCTGGGTCTCGACAAGACCGAGCCGCTCACCGTGAAGGGTGTGCAGGTGTCCCCCCGGGATGTCGTGGCGGCGGCGCTGCCCGACCCCGCAACGCTCGGCGACAAGATGCGCGGGAAGACGTGCGCGGGCCTGTACGTCACGGGGCGCGGCACGGATGGCGCACCCCGGGCCGTCTACCTCTATCACGTGGTCGACAACGAGTGGTCCATGCGCGAGTACGACTCGCAGGCCGTGGTGTGGCAGACCGCGGTGAACCCCGTGGTGGCGCTCGAGCTGCTGGCGCGGGGAACCTGGTCGGGAGCGGGGGTGCTCGGCCCCGAGGCCTTCGACGCGCGACCGTTCCTCGAGCTGCTCGCCCAGCCGGCGCCTGCCGGGTATGGCTCGCCGTGGGGCCTGGAGGAACGCGAAGCGCCCGAGTTGTGAGGACGCCGCGCGGCGGGGGGTTCGGTGCGCCGGGGAGGGCCTGAGTTCGACGCGCCGACGTTCTCAGCAAATTTCTTCCGTTCAGACGTTGATATTCTAGAGTAGAGAATATGAGCTACCCTGATGCGCCCCAACCCGCGACCCCTCAGCCCCATACCTCGGCCAAACTCCTCGCCGAAGCCGCCGGCACGTTCCTGCTCGTCTTCGCGCTGACCGGCACGGCCACGTTCTCGGCCTTCTTCGGCATCGAACCCTCGAACCCCCTCGGTGTCGGGTTCCTGGGTGTCGCCCTCGCGCTCGGCCTGGCCGTCATGATCGGCGCCTACACTTTCGGCCCGATCTCGGGCGGCCACTTCAACCCCGCCGTCACGCTCGGCCTCGCGGCGGCACGCCGCTTCGCGTGGCGCGAGGTCCCCGCCTACATCGCGGTGCAGCTGGTCGGAGCAATCGCCGGTGCGGCTGCCGTCCTGGCGATCGCCTCGGGCGGGCCGCTCGGCTACCTCGAGCGCACGCTCGTCGACGGGTTCGCGTCCAACGGCTACGGCGAGCTCTCGCCCAACCTGTTCTCGCTGTTCTCGGTCGTCATCGTCGAGGTGGTCGCCACGGCGCTGTTCCTTTTCGTCATCCTGGGGGTCACGCACGCCCGAGCCAACGCCGGGTTCGCGCCCATCGCCATCGGGCTCACCCTGACCGTTCTGCTGCTCGTCGCCATCCCTATCGACAACGCCTCGCTCAACCCGGCCCGCTCGCTCGCAACCGCCATCTTCGCCGGCACGCCGTGGCTCGTGCAGGTCTGGGTGTTCCTCGTCTTCCCGAGCCTCGGCGGGCTCATCGCGGGCTTCGTCTACTCGACCCTGTTCGACCGCGAGAAGATCGCATCGGATGTCGCGCCCGCCGTCGTTCGGCTCGAACCCGCCGCCCCGCAGCCGGCGCCCGCGGCCACCCCCAGCGCAACGGCGTCTATCCCCGCCGCCGCTCCCGGAGTACCCGTCGCTTCGGCACCCTCTCAGGAGCCCGCGTCCAACCCGTCCCCGGTGTCTGCCCAGCCAGCCGCCGCGACGGCGGCGCCCCAGGCCCCCGGCGCTCCAACTGCCGCCGCTTCCCCGACTCCGCCTGCTCCCCCTGCTCCCCCGGCTCCCCCGGCTCCCCCGACCATCCACCCCGGAACGGCCTACGGCTCGACGCCCCCATCCGGCGCGAAGCGATAACCCATGCCGGCCTCGGTGAGCAGATGCCGGGGTCGGGATGGTTCGGCCTCCAGCTTCTTGCGCAACTGCCCCATGTAGAGGCGCATATAGCCGGTGTCCTCGGTGTGGTGCGGCCCCCATACCTCGGTCAAGAACGCGTCGCGCGTCACGAGCTTGCCGGGATTGCGCAGCAGCAACTCCAGGATCTTCCACTCGGTGGGTGTCAGGCGCACGGGCGTCGATGTTCCGTCGCCCCCGCGCCGCACGATGTGTTTGGCCGCGAGGTCGACGCGCACGTCTCCGAACTCGATGACGGGTTCGTCGGCCGCGGTCGGCTTGCGCCTCGTCAGGGCCCGGATGCGCGCCAATAACTCGTCGATCGAGAACGGTTTGGTCACATAGTCGTCGGCTCCGGCATCCAACGCGTCGACCTTGTCGGCGGCGCCCGTGCGACCCGACACGACCAGAATGGGCACCTCGCTCCATCCGCGCACCCCCTCGATCACGTCGATGCCGTCGAAATGGGGCATGCCGAGGTCGAGCATGATGAGATCCGGATGCTGCTCGATGGCGGCGTTGAGGGCCTCGCGCCCGTCGGCGGCCGTCACGATCTCATAGCCGCGGGCGCCCAGGGTGACGCGCAGCGCCCGCAGGATCTGCGGGTCGTCGTCGGCGATCAGAATCTTCACGGGGTGTCCTCTTTCGGTACCGGCTGGGCGTCTCGGGCGCCGGGTTCGCAGCCGAGCTCCGCCGCGGGCAACGCCACGATCATGGTGAGCCCGCCGCCCGGGGTGTCTTCGGCCTCGAGGGTTCCGCCCATCCCCTCGACGAATCCCTTCGACAGCGCCAGCCCCAAGCCCAGGCCCGTGCTGTTGTCGGTGTCACCGAGTCGCTGGAACGGCACGAACACGTCGGCGCGGCGGTCGGCCGGAATGCCGGGGCCCTGGTCACTCACGCGGATCTCGACCCGCCCCCCGAATGCGCTCCCCGCCACGCGCACGCGGCTGCCCTCGGGCGCATAGCGCACGGCGTTCGACAGCAGGTTCACGACCACGCGTTCGAGCAGCACCTGGTCGGCAAGCGCCGCGGGCAGGCCGCCCGGCAGGTCGAGTTCGACGTCTCCCGGGCCCAGATCGAGCTCGTCGAGCGCCGGCAGCACGGCCTCGGCCACATCGGTCGGTTGCAGCGACACCGCGAGCACCCCGGCCTCGACCCGGCTGACGTCGAGCAAGTTGGTCACCAGCACGGCCAGCGATTCGAGGCTTTCGGATGCCGTGGCGAGAAGTTCGTCGCGATCGGCCGCCGTCCACGCGACCTCGGTGGAGCGCAGTCCGCTGACGGCGGCGGTCGCAGCGGTGAGCGGTCGGCGCAGGTCGTGCCCGACGGCCGCGAGCAGGGCGCTGCGCATGCGGTCCGCCTCGGCCAGCGAGCCCACCACGTCGGCGGTCTCGGCGAGCGCGTTGTGTTCGAGCGCCTGGTCGATCTGCGTGGTGATGACGCTCAGCAGGCGGCGCTCCGAGGCCGCGAGGTCGGGGCCGTGCAGCTCGAGGATGGCGCGTTCCCCGACCGGCATGGTGGTGACGCGATCGTCGGCGGCCGGTTCGCCGTCGGTGGTGAGCACCGTGTGGCTCGAGGCATCCAGCAGTCGCACGCCCGTCAACGAGAAGGCCTCACGGGTGCGCGTGACGAGGGCCTGCAGGGCGTCCTGGCCCCGCAAGACGCTGCCCGCGACCGTGGCGAGAAGCTCGGATTCGGCGGCCGAGCGGCGCGCCGATCGACTACGCCGGGCCGCCTGGTCGACGACCACGCTCACCAGCACGGCGATGACGATGTAGAGCAGCAGGGCGAGCAGGTGCAGCGGGTCGCCCACCGTCACGGTGTAGAGCGGCTGCACGAAGTAGTAGTCGAGCGTCAGCCCCGAGAGCAGCGCGGCGAAGAGCGCCGGCCAGATGCCGCCGACGAGGGCGACGACCACGACCAGCAATTGGTAGGAGAGGACATCCGAGGTGATCGATTCGTCCGACCGGAATTGCACGAGCAGCCACGTGAGCAACGGACCACCCGCGAGCGCCACGAGCGCACCCATGATGCGGCGCTTGGGGCTGAGCGACCCGCCGAGCCCCGGCAGCGTGAACCGCGAGCCCGCGGCCCCGTGCGTCACGATGTGCACGTCGATGTCACCCGATTCGCGGATGACGGTCTGCCCGATGCCGGGCCCCGTGAACGCCGCGGCCAACCGCGAGCGCCGGCTCACCCCGATGACGAGCTGTGTGGCATTGGACGCCTTCGCGAAATCGACCAGGGCCCGCGGAACGTCTTCGCCGATCACCTGGTGATACGTGCCCCCCAGCGTGTCGACGAGCGCGCGCTGTGCCGCCAGGGCCCCGGGCTGCGCGTCGCGCAACCCGTCCTGGCTGATCACGTGCACGGCCAACAGTTCGCCCCCCGACGACCGGGCCGCGATGCGGGCCCCGCGGCGCAGCAGGGTCTCCCCCTCGGGCCCGCCCGTCAGCGCCACCACCACGCGCTCGCGCGCCTCCCACTTGTGGTCGATGCCGTGCTCGCGGCGATACCGCTTGAGCGCGCTGTCGACCTCGTCAGCCAACCACAGCAGCGCCAGCTCCCGCAGCGCCGTGAGGTTGCCGAGGCGGAAATAGTTCGACAGCGCGGCGTCGATGCGTGCGGCGGGATAGACGAGCCCGCCCGACAGGCGATCGCGCAGCGCCTCGGGCGCCAGGTCGATGACCTCGATCTGGTCGGCGCCGCGCAGCACGGCGTCTGGAACCGTTTCGCGCTGCGGCACACCCGTGATCTGTTGCACCACGTCGTTGAGCGATTCGATGTGTTGGATGTTCACGGTCGACACCACATCGATTCCGGCGTCGAGCAGCACCTCCACGTCGTGCCAGCGCTTCTCGCGGTCATCGCCCGGCGCGTTGGTGTGCGCCAATTCGTCGACCAGGGCCACATCCGGATGCCGCGCCAGCACCGCCTGCGTATCCATTTCGTCGAGCTCGACACCCCGATGCCCGACCTGTCGTCGCGGCACCACCTCGAGCCCGTCGACGAGTGCGGCGGTGGCCGTGCGGCCGTGGGTCTCGACGATGGCCACGACCACGTCGACGCCCTGCTGCTGCAGCCGATGCCCCTCTTCGAGCATCGCGAACGTCTTGCCCACGCCGGGAGCGGCGCCGAGCAGCACCCGCAGCCGCCCACGTTTCATCAGGTCATCAACCCATCTCGGCGACAGCGGCGTTGAGCTGCAGCACGTTCACGGTCGGTTCGCCGAGGTAGCCGGCATCCCTTGCCTGAATCTTAGACTCGACGAGCGCCCGCACGTCGTCGGAGCTCAAGCCGCGCTCGTCGGCGACCCGCTGCACCTGCAACAGCGCGTATTCGGGGCTGATGTGCGGGTCGAGACCGGATGCCGAGGCCGTCAGCGCGTCGACCGGCACCTCGCCGGCCGGCACACCGTTGAAGTCGGCCACCTGCGCGCGACGCTCCTCGATGGCCGCGATCAGGTCGGCGTTCTCGGGCCCGAGGTTCGAGCCCGAGGAGGCCGCCGAGTCGTAGCCGTCGCCCGCGGCGCTCGGCCGGGGCTGGAACCACTCGGGCAGCGGGTTGCCGTCGGCGTCGCTGAATGACTGCCCGATGAGCGCCGAACCGACCGTCTGACCGCCGACCTCTTCGAGCGATCCGTTGGCCTGGGCCGGCAGCGCGCCCTGCCCGATGCCGAGGATCACGAGCGGGTAGGCGAGGCCCAGCACCACCGTGAAGACGAGCATCGCTTTCACCGCCACCCAATACTGTTTCGCTGCGTTCCGGGCCTGGCCCATGATTCCTTCTTCTTTCTGGATGTCTGTGACTGAGTGTGTGTGAGGGCGGCCGGGGCCGGCTAGAACCCGGGAATCAGGCTGACGATCAGGTCGATCAGCTTGATTCCGATGAACGGCGCGATCACGCCGCCGAGACCGTAGATCAGCAGGTTGCGGCCGAGGATGCTCGACGCACTCGCCGCGCGATACTTCACGCCCCGGAGCGCCAGCGGGATCAACGCCACGATCACCAGCGCGTTGAAGACGATCGCCGACAGGATGGCCGAGGCCGGCGAGCTGAGCTGCATGATGTTCAGCACCGCGAGGCCCGGGAAAACGCCCGCGAACATGGCCGGGATGATGGCGAAGTACTTGGCGATGTCGTTCGCGATCGAGAACGTGGTCAGCGCGCCGCGCGTGATGAGCAGCTGCTTGCCGATGCGCACCACGTCGATGAGCTTCGTCGGGTCGGAGTCGAGGTCGACCATGTTGCCGGCCTCTTTCGCCGCCGAGGTGCCCGTGTTCATGGCCACACCCACGTCGGCCTGCGCGAGCGCGGGGGCGTCGTTGGTGCCGTCGCCCGTCATGGCGACGAGGTTGCCACCCTCCTGCTCGCGGCGGATGAGTTCGAGCTTCTGTTCGGGCGTCGCCTCGGCGAGCACGTCGTCGACACCGGCCTCGGCGCCGATGGCCTTGGCCGTGAGCGGGTTGTCGCCCGTCACCATCACGGTGCGGATTCCCATGGCGCGCAGTTCGGCGAAGCGTTCCGCGATGCCCTCCTTGACGACGTCCTTGAGGTGCACGACGCCGAGGATGCGGGTGCGGGGTGCCGCAGCATCCGCCGAGGCTTCGCGCACGGCGACGACGAGCGGTGTTCCACCCGACTGCGAGATGCGGTTGATCTCCTTGTCGAGGCGCCCGGCCACGCCGGGGTTCACCTCGCCGGTCTCGCGCACCCAAGCGAGCACGGCCGAGCCGGCGCCCTTGCGGATCTGTTCGCCCGACGGCAGGTCGACGCCCGACATGCGCGTCTGAGCGGTGAACGGCACGACGACGGTTCCCACCTCGAGCGCGGCGCCGTCCTCGCGCGATCCGAGCCCCTCGTTGCGGGCCAGGTCGACGATCGACTTGCCCTCGGGGGTCGGGTCGGCGTCAGAGGCGAGGGATGCGGCATCCGCCAGTTCGCCGAGCGTGACACCGTCGAGCGTCACGAACTCGGTTGCGCGCCGGTTGCCGTAGGTGATGGTGCCGGTCTTGTCGAGCAGCAGCGTGGTCACATCGCCCGCGGCCTCGACGGCACGACCCGACAGCGCCAGCACGTTGCGCTGCACGAGGCGGTCCATGCCGGCGATGCCGATGGCCGAGAGGAGCGCCCCGATGGTGGTCGGGATGAGGCAGACGAGCAGGGCGATCAGCACGGGCACGCTCACGGCCGCGCCCACATAGGACGCGATCGGGTTGAGCGTCAGCGCGACGATCACGAACACGATCGACAGGCTGGCGAGCAGGATGTTGAGGGCGATCTCGTTGGGCGTCTTCTGCCGGGACGCGCCCTCGACGAGACCGATCATGCGGTCGACGAAGGTCTCGCCGGGTTTCGACGTGATGCGCACGACGATGCGGTCGCTCAGCACGCGGGTTCCGCCCGTGACGGCGCTGCGGTCGCCGCCCGATTCGCGCACGACGGGGGCCGATTCGCCCGTGATGGCCGATTCGTCGACCGAGGCGATGCCCCAGACGATGTCGCCGTCGCCCGGGATCGACTCGCCGGCGCGCACGATGACCGTGTCGCCGAGGGTGAGATCGGCTGACGACACCTTCTCGGTGGGGGCGTGTTCGGCCGCGGCATCCGCGTCGGCGTCATAGCTGGTGACGCGTTCGGCCACGGTGTCGGTGCGGGTCTGACGCAGGCTGTCGGCCTGGGCCTTGCCGCGACCTTCGGCCACGGCCTCGGCCAGGTTGGCGAAGAGCACGGTCAGCCACAGCCACACGGCGATGGCCCACGTGAAGCCGCCGGGCACGCTCTGGCCGCCCGAGGTTCCCACGCCGCCCACGAAGGGTTCGGCGATCGCGATGAGCGTGGTCAGCGCCGCGCCCACCTCGACGATGAACATGACGGGGCTCTTCCACATGAGGCGCGGGTCGAGCTTGCGGAAGGCGCCGGGCAGGGCCTGGACGAGTTGCGCGGGCGAGATGGCGCCGACGCGGGGGGCCGGGGCTGCGCCATCCGATGCCTTCTTGCCGCGGCGGTGCGGCGCGCCGAGCTGCCGGGGTGAGCCGTCAGCGTGCGTGCCGTCGGCGAGAGCGTGGCCGTCGTGCGCGCCGTCGGCGGCCGGGGCGTTCTCGATCGTGTTCGAGCTGGACATGTTTATGACAACCCTTCCGCCAGGGGACCCAGCGCGAGTACGGGGAAATAGGTGAGTGCGGTGACGATGACCGTCACGCCGACGAGCATGCCGACGAAGAGCGGTCGGTGCGTGGGCAGCGTTCCGGCGGTCGAGGGCACCTTGTCCTGCGCCGCGAGCGAGCCGGCGAGCGCCAGCACGAGCACGATGGGGATGAATCGGCCGAGCAGCATGGCCACGCCCAGGGCCGTGTTGAACCAGGGCGTGTTGGCCGTCAGCCCGGCGAAGGCCGAACCATTGTTGTTGGCGGCCGATGTGAAGGCGTAGAGCACCTCGGAGAGGCCGTGCAGGCCGGGGTTCCAGATCGATGTGCCCTCCACGTTTCCGCGAACCGCCGGGATGGCGAAGCTGAGCGCCGTTCCCGCCAGCACGAGAGTCGGTGTGACGAGGATGTAGAGGCTCGCGAGCTTGATCTCCGTGGGCCCGATCTTCTTGCCCAGCAGTTCGGGCGTGCGGCCCACCAGCAGGCCGGCCACGAAGACCGCGATCACGGCGAGGATGAGCATGCCGTAGAGGCCGGAGCCCACGCCGCCGGGCGCCACTTCGCCGAGCATCATGTTGATCATGGGCATCATGCCGCCGACGCTCGTGTAGGAGTCGTGCATCGAGTTGACGGCACCCGTCGACGTGAGCGTGGAGGTCGAGCCGAACAGCGTCGACCCGATGATGCCGAATCGCATCTCCTTGCCCTCCATCGCCCCGCCCGCGAGTTGCGGTGCGGTGCCGGCTCCCCCGAGTTCGAGCAGCGTCAGGGCCGTGAACGACACCAGGAAGATGGATGCCATGGCGGCGAGAATGGCGTAACCCTGCTTGTTGTTGCCCACCATGCTCCCGAAGGTGCGCGGCAGGCTGAACGGGATCACCAACATGAGGAACACCTGCACGAGGCTGGTCCACGCGGTCGGGTTCTCGAACGGATGCGACGAGTTCGCGTTGAAGAACCCGCCTCCGTTCGTGCCCAGCATCTTGATCGCCTCCTGTGAGGCAACCGGCCCGCCCGGGATCGACTGCGTGTTGCCCGCGAGCGTGTTCACATCGGTGAACCCGTTCAGGTTCTGGATGACTCCGCCGGCGATGAGCACGACCGCAGCCACGGCGGCAAAGGGCAGCAACAGGCGCAGGATGCCGCGGCTGAGGTCCACCCAGAAGTTGCCGATGGTGCCCGAACGGCGTCGCGCGAAGCCGCGCACCAGGGCGATGGCCACGGCGATGCCGACAGCCGCGGAGACGAAGTTCTGCACGGCGAGACCGGCCAGCTGCACGCTGTAGCCCATGGTCACGTCGGGCGAATACGACTGCCAGTTCGTGTTGGCCACGAACGAGGCCGCCGTGTTGAACGACAGGTCCTCGGGGATGGCGGGGAACCCGAGCGAATACGGAAGCACCGCCTGCGCGCGCTGCAGCACGTAGACGAAGAGCAGCCCGATGAGCGAGAAGGCGAGCACGCCGCGCAGATAGGCCTGCCAGGTCTGCTCGGAGCGGGGGTTCACGCCGATGAGCCGGTAGAAGCCGCGCTCGACCCGCAGGTCGCGATCGGAGGTGTAGATACGCGCCATGTATTCGCCGAGGGGCTTGTACACGAGCACGAGTGCCGCCACGAGCGTGGCGACCTGAAGGATGCCGAACCACGTGTCCATCAGAAGCGCTCCGGTTTCACGAGCGCCCACACAAGGTAGCCGATGGCGGCGACAGCCAGCACGGCCGCGAGGACGTTGAAGACGATCACAGTCGCTCGACCCCCCGGGCGACCAGGGCGACGACCGCGAAAAGCACGATCACGCCGACGATATAGAGAACGTCGAGCACGGCAAGACTCCATCCAGACTTCCTGCGCGCACCTCGCGGCACGCGGGCCCCTGTTCGGCGCCAGAGCCATCAGACACCCGCCCGCACCTCGCCTAAACGATCCTCACGTTTTCCTCACGCCCCCTCCCCCACCCCTCACGAAACCAGAACGCTCGGCCCGAACGCGCGCCCGTCACGCTGCCCCGTCCCGCCTCCGCCAAACTGTCTCGAGCAAGATGTTCCACGTGAAACGTCCTCCTCAGCCCGCTGCTCGGGACGCGGCGAGCACAGAAAAGCGCCCGCCCTGCCTTCTCGGCAGAACGGGCGCTCTATATAAGGAGTCGGGCGGTGTTACTCGCCGCGCCCCGTCTTCTTCTGCAGGCGATCGATGTGCTCGGATGCCTCGGCCTTCGTCATATCGGCCGACAATTCTTCGTCGGCCTCGCGGGCCAGCGTGTCGAGGTAGCTCTTCTGCGCCTCGGTGATCGGCTCGTCGCCTGTCACCCAGTCGCTCGGATCTTTGCTCGCGCTCGTGTCGGCGTCGGCTCCCCGACCGCCCAGGGTCTCACCACTGTTGTCTGTCATGCCCCCATGCTAAATCGCCCCACCGACATCCCCCAGGCCCTTGCGCATCGCGCAATCCGTCGCACGAACATGCGGCGCCATGAATGATAGAAGGCCCGGCCGGTCTCCCGGTCGGGCCATCATCTCACTGCGTACGATCTGTGCGCGAGGGGGGACTTGAACCCCCACGCCCTTTCGAGCACTGGCACCTGAAGCCAGCGCGTCTGCCAATTCCGCCACTCGCGCGATCGCGACACGCGAACGTGTCAACTCAGCGAGATTAGCACGTAGACTTCCTCCGCGCCATTTGGCGCAGGAGCCGCCGCGAGGCGGGTCGCAAATAGCCCCCGTCGGGCCGCGTTTCCGCTGCTCTGAACGCGTCTCTCAGTACATCCCACTAACATGTCCCTAGCCGTTTGAGCACGCATTTATTGGATCGGGAGACCCGTGGGCATACTGGACAACTTCGAGAAAGGTCTCGAGCGCGCCGTCAATGGCGCCTTCGCGAAGACCTTCCGCTCGGGGCTGCAGCCCGTCGAGATCAGCTCCGCCCTCAAGCGCGAGCTCGACACCCGCGCGGCCGTCGTCACACGCGAGCGCATCCTGGCCCCCAACCGCTTCCGTGTGCGCATGGCCACGACCGATCTCACGCGCATGCAGGGCCTCGGCCCGGCCCTCATCGACGAGCTCGTCGACGTTGTTCAGTCGCACGCCACCAAGCAGGGCTACCAGTTCGCGGGCGGCGTGCGCATCGACCTCGCCGCCGACGAAACGTTGTCATCGGGCATGGTCCAGGTCGATTCGCAGAACGTGAAGGGCCAGGTCAGCTGGACTCCCGTCCTCGACGTCAACGGCAAGCGCTACCCGATCACGCAGAGCCGCACGGTCATCGGCCGCGGCAGCGACGCCGACATCACGATCGACGACTCGGGCACGAGCCGCAAACACGTCGAGATCCTGTGGGATGGCACCAACGCCCAGGCTCGCGACCTCGGTTCGACCAACGGCTCCGAGCTCAACGGCCGCCCGTTCTCGCAGGCCGCCCTCGAGCCCGATTCGGCCATTCAGATCGGCCGCACGCGCATCATCTTCCGCATCCTGCCGCAGTCCGACGACGCGGGCCGCGCCAGCGCTGGCCGCGCCGACGACGTGACCCGCCTCAACGATGTGAACGACGGTTTCTGGGGGCCCGGCCGATGAGTGAACTGACTTTCCTGGTGCTGCGCATCGCCTTCCTGGTGCTGCTGTGGCTGTTCGTGTTCGGTGTCGTCTACGCGCTGCGCTCGGACATGTTCGGGCAGGGCACGCGCAAACCCGCCGACGCCAAGGGTGCGCGCGCCTCGGGTTCGCCCGCCGCAGCCGGGGCAGCCGGTGCCGGTGCGGGGGCAGGTCTCGCGGCCGCGAGCGCCGCCGCAGCCACGGCTAGCAAGCCGAAACCGCGCCAACAGGCGGCAGCGCCGGTCGCGAGCGGCCGCCGACATGAGGCCGCCACCATCCACAACACCACCAGGCTCGTCATCACGGCGGGTCCGAAAGAGGGGCTCGAGGTGCCCCTCGGGCGCGAGCCGCTCACCATCGGGCGATCGAGCGACTCGACGCTCGTCATCCGCGACGACTACACCTCCTCCCACCACGCCCGTCTCCTGCTCTGGAACGAAGACTGGATGGTGCAGGACCTCGACTCGACCAACGGCACCTATCTGGGCGGCAAGCGCATCGCCTCGCCCACGCAGATCACGCTCGGCACCCCGATCAAGGTCGGCGCGACGACATTCGAGCTGCGACGGTAGACACAATGGCCTCAGGCAACAGCGCGGCGATCTCCCATGTGGGCAAGATCCGCTCGAACAACCAGGATTCCGGATATGCCGGAAACCGCTTGTTCATGGTTGCCGACGGCATGGGCGGGCACGCGGGCGGCGACGTCGCCTCGGCCATCGCACTCAAGCGCATCATCGAGGCGGATGTCCCCTACGAAACCGCCGCTGAAGCCGAACTCGCGCTGCAAGAGGCCATCACGGCGGCCAACGGTGAGCTCGCCGACACGGTTTTCGAGCATCCCGAGCTGACCGGCATGGGAACGACCGTCGACGCCATCGTGGTGGTCGGCGACGAGATCGCTCTCGCCCACATCGGCGACTCGCGCATCTACCTCTACCGCGACGGCGAGCTGTCGCAGATCACGGTCGACCACACGTTCGTGCAGCGGCTCGTCGACTCGGGCCGCATCACGGCAGAAGAGGCAATGGTGCATCCGCGCCGCTCGGTGCTCATGCGCGTCCTGGGCGACGTCGATTCGGCGCCCGAGATCGACACGCAGGTGCTGATGACGCACCCGGGCGACCGCTGGTTGATCTGTTCGGACGGCCTATCGGGGGTCATCGACAACGACTCCATCAAGAAGGCGCTGGCCGAAGAGATTCCGGCCCAGCAGGTGGCACAGAAACTCGTCAAGGACAGCCTCGACCACGGGGCGCCCGACAACGTCACCGTCGTGATCTACGACGTGGGCGCCGAGCCCACGCCGGCCGCGACATCCCCCGTCGTCGTCGGTTCGGCCGCCAAACCGCTCGCCTTCGAGTCGAACGAGCCGCGCCGCACGGGCTTGCTGCCGTCGCTGCGCCTGCACTCGGGCCGCGCCACGCCCTCGGGCCCCAGCCACTTCGAGTCGGCCGCCGAGGACTACTACGACGAGCTGATCGAAGAAGATGCACGCCGCGCCAAACGGCGCCGGCTCACATGGTTGGTCGGGTCGATCGTCATCGCCCTCGCGATCATCCTCGCCGTTCTCCTGGCCTACGCGTGGACGCAGACCCGGTTCTACGTCGGGTCGGACACCAACACGGTCGTGATCTACCAGGGCATCCAGCAAGACGTCGGGCCCATCTCGTTGTCGCACCGGTATGAAGACACGGGCGTGCCCCTGTCGCTGCTCTCCACCTACGACCGTCAGCAGATCGAGGGAACCATCAGCGCCGAGTCGCTGAAGGACGCCAAAGACATCGTCTCGAGGCTGCGCACCACGGCGGGGGGCACCGAATGACCGCCGCCGACAACACGCCCACGGTGGGCGTCAACCGCGCCTCCGGCCCCGTCGTCGACGTGCAGAACCGCACGAACGAGTTCCAGGCCGACACAGGCGTCATCCGCACGATGAAGAAGCTGCGGTTGCCCAAGAAGCTGCGCAACCGCGAGCTGGCGCTGCTGATCTTCGCGAGCGTCATCAACCTCTCGGCCCTCGTGCTCGTGCAATTGGGAGCCCTCGGCGCCGTCGAACCCGAGCTGCTCATGCTCGGCGCGGGCCTGTGCGTTCTCGTGCTGGCCCTGCACGTGTGCCTGCGCTATGTCGCCCCCAACGCCGATCCGCTGCTGTTGCCCATCGCCACGGTGCTCAACGGCCTGGGCGTCGCCATGATCTACCGCCTCGACATCGCCGAGAAATACGCGGGGTGGAGCGCATTCTCCACGCGTCAGATCGTGTGGAGCGCCATCGCGATCGTGGCCGCCATCGTCGTCATCCTGGTGGTGCGCAACCACCGCGTCCTCTTCCGTTACACCTACGTGTTCGGCCTCCTCGCGTTCCTGCTGCTGCTGTTGCCGCTCATCCCCGGCATCGGCCGCGAGGTCAACGGCGCGCGCGTCTGGGTCGGCATCGGAGGCGTCCTCAGCTTCCAGCCCGGTGAGATCGCCAAGATCGCCCTCGCCATCTTCTTCGCGGGCTACCTCGTGCGCACGCGCGAGAGCCTCGCCATGGTGGGCAAGAAGTTCCTCGGCATGCGCTTCCCGCGCCTGCGCG
Organism: Okibacterium fritillariae; assembly: GCF_052783725.1. Lineage (NCBI taxonomy): Bacteria > Bacillati > Actinomycetota > Actinomycetes > Micrococcales > Microbacteriaceae > Okibacterium > Okibacterium fritillariae. The sequence goes on along the minus strand of NZ_CP199917.1, from coordinate 72,892 downwards.
ACCTCGGCCCCATCCTCGTGGTTTGGGCCCTCTCGATGGCCATCATCGTCTTCCAGCGCGACCTCGGAACGGCCCTGCTCTACTTCGGCCTCTTCACGGTCATGCTCTACATCTCCACCGCCCGCCTCAGCTGGGTGCTCATCGGCCTCACGCTGTTCCTCGGCGGCGCGGCCATCGCCAGCCAATCCCTCACCTACGTCAACGGGCGATTCAACAACTGGTTGGATGCCTTCAGCCAACAGGCCTACGACGCGCAGGGTGGCAGCTTCCAACTGTTGCAGGGCATCTTCGGGCTCGCCCACGGCGGACTGCTCGGCACCGGCCTCGGCCAGGGTCGCCCCCAGATCACGCCCCTCGCCGAGAGCGACTACATCATCGCCAGCCTCGGCGAAGAGCTCGGCCTCGCGGGCGTGTTCGCCATCCTCGCGCTCTACCTGCTGCTCGTCTCGCGCGGCATTGCCATCGGCTTCTCGAGCCAGGATGACTTCGGCAAGCTGCTCGCCGTCGGACTCTCGTTCACGGTGGCCCTGCAGGTCTTCATCATGGTCGGAGGCGTGACGCGCGTCATCCCCCTCACGGGTCTGACGACACCGTTCCTGGCCGCCGGCGGGTCGTCGCTGGTGGCGAACTGGATCATCGTGGCGCTGCTCATGCGCCTCAGCGACAGCGTCAAACGAAACCAGGGGGTGTCGGCATGAACCGCGAACTCCGGCGCCTGAGCGTCGTCGTCCTGGCCATGTTCCTGGCCCTCTTCGGCAGCACCACGGTCATCCAGGTCATCCAGGCAGAGGCCCTCGCCAAGGATGCCCGCAACACGCGTGCCCTCTACGACTCCTACGACGTCGAGCGCGGCGCCATCCTGGCGAGCGACGGCACCGTGGTGGCGCAATCGGTGCCGACGGGCGACGAGTTCATGTACCAGCGGCAGTACCCGCAGGCCGATCTCTACTCGGCCGTCACGGGCTACTACAACCCCACGCAGGGTTCGACGGGCATCGAGCGCTCGATGAACGAGTATCTGTCGGGCACGAGCAACACGCAGTTCTTCGACACGCTCAACCGCATCGTCGCGGGCCAGGCGCCCCGCGGCGCGGCCGTCGAGCTCACGATCGACCCCGTCGTGCAGCAGGCCGCGTCCGATGCCCTCGGCGACCGCCGCGGAGCCGTCGTCGCCATGAACCCCAAGACGGGCAAGATCCTCGCCATGGTGACGAGCCCCGACTACGACCCCAACACGCTCGCTTCGCACGACTCGAAACAGGTCCTCGAGCAATACCGGGCGCTCAACGCAGACCCGCTGCAGCCGCTCATCAACCGCGCCATCCAGGGCAACATGAACCCGCCCGGGTCGACCTTCAAACTCGTCGTCGTCTCGGCCGCGCTCTCCACGGGCGACTACACGCCCGACACCGAGCTGCCCAACCCGGTCTCCTACACACTGCCGGGCACCTCCACCGAGGTCTTCAACTTCACACGCGGTGCCTGCGGCCCGGGCGAGACGGTGACCATCGCCGAAGCCCTGCGTCAGAGCTGCAACGTGCCCATGGCCGAGCTCGGCATCAAGCTCGGCGACGACGTCATCCGAGCCGAGGCCGAGAAGTTCGGCTTCAACAGCGGCTTCGACATCCCGACCACCGTCGAGGGCAGCGTCTACCCCGACGACCTCAACGCACCGCAGACCGGGCTGTCGGCCTTCGGACAGTCCGATGTGCGCGCCACGCCCATGCAGATGGCCATGGTCTCGGCCGGCATCGCCAACGGCGGCGACGTCATGAACCCGAGCCTCGTCGACCGCGTCGTCGGCCGAAACTTCGAGGCGCTGCAAACGTTCGAACCCAGCGTCAAATCAACCGCGATCTCAGAGGATGTGGCCAAGCAGATGACCCAGATGATGATCGCCAACGTCGATACCGGCCAGGCCAACAATGCAAGAATAGAGGGGGTCGACGTGGCCGGTAAGACCGGAACCGCGCAGAACGGTGATGACGATCCGTACACGCTGTGGTTCACCGGTTTCGCGCCGGCTGCGAATCCCGAGGTCGCTGTGGCGGTCGTGGTGGAGAACGATGGAAACCTCGGGCGGCACAGCTCGGGCAACATCGTGGCTTCTCCGATCGCCAAGAAAGTCATGGAGGCGGTGCTGAACAAATGAGACCCACAGCAGGGCTCACCTTCGGTGGGCGATACGAGCTGGAGTCCCGGATCGCCATCGGCGGCATGGGAGAGGTATGGCAGGCCACCGACCAGGTGATCGGCCGCACCGTCGCGATCAAGATCTTGAAAGACGAATACCTGGGTGACCCGGGCTTCCTCGAGCGTTTCCGCGCCGAGGCCCGACACGCGGCGCTCGTCAACCACGAGGGCATTGCCAACGTCTTCGACTACGGCGAAGAAGACGGCAGCGCCTTCCTCGTCATGGAACTCGTCCCGGGCGAAGCCCTGTCGAGCCTGCTCGAGCGCGAAAACGTGCTCCCGGCCGACAAGGTGCTCGACATCGTGGCCCAGACGGCCGCCGCCCTGCAGGCCGCGCACGCCGCGGGTCTCGTGCACCGCGACATCAAACCGGGCAACCTGCTCATCACGCCCGACGGCCGCGTCAAGATCACCGACTTCGGCATCGCACGCATCGCCGACCAGGTTCCGTTGACCGCGACCGGCCAGGTTATGGGCACGGTGCAATACCTGTCGCCCGAGCAGGCGTCGGGGCACCCCGCATCCCCCACCACCGACATCTACTCGCTCGGCATCGTGGCGTATGAGTCGCTCGCCGGCCGACGCCCCTTCACGGGCGAGTCGCAGGTGGCCATCGCCATGGCGCAGATCAACGAGATGCCGCCCGACCTGCCCGTCACCGTCTCCGAGCCGGTGCGCCGCTTCGTCATGTCGATGATCGCCAAGAAGCCGGCCGATCGTCCCTCCACGGCGGCCAACGTCGCCCGCGCCGCTCAGGCCCTGCGTCGCGGCGACATCACGGCCGCCACCATCGCCGTGCCCGCCATCGCCGGTGTCGCCGCCGGTTCCGACGCGGCCACCACGCTGCTGGCCGCCGGGGGTGCCGACGACGCGACGCAGCTGCTCACGGCATCCGAGCCGCCCGTCACCACCGCGCCCACGCCCATCGACCCCGAGAAGAAGAAGCGCAGCCCGTGGACGTGGCCGCTCATCGCCCTCGTCGGCCTGCTCGTCATCGTGCTCGTGCTGTCGCTCATCGCCCTGATGAACCAGAACAACGCGTCCACCGACCCCAGCACCACACCCGTGCCGTCAGAGACGGCTTCGCAGCCGGCCGAGACGCCCACCCCGTCGTCGACGCCCACGCCGTCGCTCATCGCGGTCGACCAGGCCGAGTTCGTGGGCATGACCTACGACGAAGCCGCTGCGCGCCTGCAGCAGCTGGGCCTCGCGTCGAAGCGCGCCGTCGGAAGCGCGGCATCGACCTCCGACGACGTCGGCACGGTCTACTCGATCGAACCCGAGGGCAACCTCCCGCGCGGCTCGGTCGTCACGGTCACGGTCTACGGCGATATCGCTCAGATCCCCACGCCCACCACCACCCCCACGATCTCGGGATGCTCGGGCGCCGCGTGCACCCTCGCCCCGGGTTCCACGGTCACGGTCACCTGGCCCACGTTCACCGGCTGCCCGGCCGGCCAGGAGCTCACGGGATACCGCCTCACCACCTCCGGCGGGGTCGTGCAGAACGCACCCGGCGGAGCGGTGAAGTCGAACAGCGCGCAGGTGCTCATCAACGACGCCCCCGGTGCCTTCACGGCGTCCTACTCGGCATTCTGCAATGAGGGCGAGAGCTCGCAGTCGCCGTCGGCCAACGCCACGATCGCCGACACGTCGCAGCCGACACCCACGCCGACTAATTGACCTAGTATCAAAAGCTAAGACGACCACGATCCTCTCCCCTTGGGGAGGCCGGATCGTCGAAGAGAAGGAGTACCTGCGTGGCTGACGATCAACGCGTCCTCGCCGGACGCTATCTCGTCGGCGACCTCATCGGTCACGGGGGCATGGCCGAGGTGTTCCGGGGCACAGACACGCGCCTGGGGCGCACGGTCGCGATCAAGATCCTCCGCTCCGAGCTCGCGACCGATCCCGCCTTCCGCACCCGTTTTCGCCAAGAGGCGCAGGCCGCGTCGCGCATGGCGCACCCCACCATCGTGCGGGTATACGACGCGGGTGAAGAAACGACGACCGCCGCAGATGGCCGCACCGTGCGCGAGCCGTTCATCGTCATGGAATACGTCGAGGGCCGCACCCTCAAGGCCATGATCGCCGAGGGGCCGATCGAGCAGACCGAGGCCGTGCGCATCTCCGAGGGCATCCTCACCGCACTCGAGTACTCGCACCGCGCGGGCGTCGTGCACCGCGACATAAAACCCGGCAACATCATGATCACGCCCGACGGTCGGGTGAAGGTCATGGATTTCGGCATCGCCCGGGCCGTCTCCGATTCGTCGACCACGGTCGCGCAGACCACCGCCATCCTCGGCACGGCCGCCTACTTCTCGCCCGAGCAGGCGAAGGGCGAGACGGTCGACGCACGCACCGACCTCTACTCGACGGGCGTCGTCCTGTTCGAGATGCTCACGGGTCGCGCGCCGTTCCGCGGAGACACGGCGGTTGCCGTCGCCTACCAGCACGTCAGCGAGACGCCGGTCAAGCCGTCCTCGGTCAACCCGCAGGTCTCGCCCGCCCTCGATGTCGTCGTGCTTCGCGCGCTGCACAAGGGCCGCAACGACCGCTACCAGACGGCCGCCGAGTTCCGAGACGACCTCGTGCTCGCCGGTTCGGGCAAGGTTCCGCTCTACCGCCGACAGGAGGACGCCAGCACGGCGCTCTTCGGCACGGCCGTCCCCACGTCCACCAGCACCGAGCAGGCGCTCCGTCAGCTCACCACCGACACCACGGTCACACGCACGCAGCGCCGCCCCCCGGTCGTCTGGATCTGGGCGGGCATCGCCGCCGTCGCCGTCATGCTCCTCGCGGTCATGTTCTGGGTGGTCACGCTGCCCACGGGCTCCACGCTGCCCACCGACACCCGCACCATGCCCAACGTGGTCAACGTCGCCGAACAAGACGCCCTCGACACCCTCAACGGGCTCGATCTCGTCCCCGTCGTGCAGCGTGAGGCCAGCGACACCGTCGACCCCGGCATCGTCATCCGCACCGACCCCGCCGCGGGCCTCAAGGTGCCGCGCGAGCAGAGCGTGCGCGTGACGGTCTCTTCGGGCCCCGAGCAGGCCGTCGTACCCGAGGTCACGGGCCAGGGCACGGATGCCGCGGTGCAAGCCCTGCAGGCCGCGGGCCTCGTCGCGGGCTCCCAGAACAAAGAGAACTCTCCCACGGTTCCCGCCGACACGGTCATGCGGTCGGATCCCGCTGCTGGCACGCCGGTCGAAAAGGGCAGCACCGTCAACCTGATCGTGTCGTCGGGCCTCGTCACCATTTCGGATGTCCGCGGCCAGATCTTGTCGGTCGCCACCGAGATGATGTCCGACCCGGCCATCGGCCTCACGGTCGCTCCGAAGCCCGACCCGTCGTGCCCGGCGCAGGCGAACAGCCCCGTCACGAACCAGTCGCTGGCTCCCGGAGACGTCCCCCAGGGCTCGACGATCGAGCTCAGCTACTGCTCGGGTGGCGCACCCTCGACGCCGTCCGCCCCGGCCCCCGACGAGGGCTAGCGCAGCTCATATCCCCGCAGCCCAGGCGGACCTCACGCGGCTCATATCCCCGCAGCCACGGCGGTCCTAGCGGTCGACAGCCGTGCCTCAACGTCACAGCAGAAAGCGCGAGATGTAGCCCTACAGCTGAACGAGGGGGCTGAGTCCTCGCGCCGTCACAGCGGCCTCGGGCAGACCGGATGCCGCGAGCCAGTTGCCCAGCATCTGGTAGCCGCCCTGCGTCAGCACGCTCTCGGGGTGGAACTGCACGCCGTAGATGGGCGCACTCTCGTGCTGCACACCCATGATGACGCCGCCCTGCGTGCGGCTGGTCACGGTCAGTTCGGCGGGCGTCGTGCCGTCGACGACGGCCAGCGAGTGGTAGCGCGTGGCCGTGAACGGCTGCGGAACGCCGTCGTAGATGATGCTGTCGTCGTGCTCCACGAGCGACGTCTTCCCGTGCATGAGTTCTTCGGCGACCGTGACGGTGGCGCCGAAGGCTTCGGCGATCGCCTGGTGGCCGAGGCACACGCCGAAGAGGGGCGTACCCGAAGCGAGTGCGGCGTTGACCATGGGGATGGAGACGCCGGCATCCGACGGTTTGCCGGGGCCGGGCGACACCAGCACGGCGTCGTATTCGGCGAGCTTCGCCGCGGAATCGGCCGCCGCGAAGGCGTCGTTGCGCAACACCTCGGTCTCGGCACCCAGCTGCTGCAGGTAGCCGTTGAGGGTGTAGACGAAGCTGTCGTAGTTATCGATGACGAGTACTCGGGTCATGCGGTCAACCTCCTACGGTGACATCCGTCGCGTTGGTGAGCTCTTGAACCCAGGGGAAGACCCACGTGACGAGGCTATACAACACGATAGCGACGATCACGAGCACGATCAGCAGCCGGATCCACCAGGGGCCGGGCAGGATGCGCCAGAACGCTCCGTACATGTCTTGTCCTCTTCTTACTCGATGAGTGTGGGTGCTACTTCTGCGCCGCGAGCTCGGCCGGTGGGCCGGCCTCGGTCGGGCGCCACGAGTCGAACACGCCGTAGGCGACGATGCGCTCGGCCGTGGACAGCTTGGGGTTGCAGCTCGTGAGCGTGATGAACGAATCGGTCATCTCGGTGACCTCGGTCTGCGGCACCGGGTTCAAGACGTCGACGGCCTTGGGCGTGACGTACTCGAGGGTGCGGAACTTGTAGGTGTACCAGCCCTGCTTCGTCTGCACGATGATCGAGTCGCCCACCTGCAGCTCGGCGATCTGGTTGAGGGGCTTGCCGTAGGTGTTGCGGTGACCCGCCAGCGCGAAGTTGCCGTTTTCTCCCAACACCTGCGTGTCGGGGTAGTGGCCGATGCCGATCTTGTCGAGTGTGCGTGCCTTGCTGACGCCGCCGGCGATCTCCGAAAAGTAACTCTCTCCGAAACGGGGCACGCGTAAGACGGCAAATGTTTCTCCGTCGGCAGGATCCGGCGAGACAGCTGGCGCACCGAAGTCAGTCTGCTCGGACGTCGGCAAGTCGCCCAGATCGCCTGCCCAGCTCTCACTCAATTGAGACGCGGCTCGGTCCTGCTCAGCCCGCACCACGATGTCGTTCCACCACAGCTGCCACACCAGATACAGCATGACGAGCAGTCCGGCGGTGAAGAGAAGCTCGCCGAGCACGCCGAGGAACGTCACCTTGGGCGGCCGCTTGGCCGTCTTGCGGGTGCGACGCTCGCGGCGGGTCACAGGTGTGCCGTGGGCAGTGGTCATGGTGGCGATTCTACCGAGCGCGTATGACGCAAACCCTGCGAGTGCCGTGGGAGCGTCGCGGGCACCCGGCGGAAGCGCGCCCCCACCAGCACCGTTCACTCAGCGAAGGGGTCGATCCTCCCGCTACAATGGGCGGCATGGCACGCACCAAGCAGAACACCAAGCCCCTGGCATCCGACACCGAGCGATCGGGCGAGCAGGCTCCCAACCCCGTGTGGTTCAAGCCGGTCATGTTCGGTTTCATGCTCGTGGGCCTCGCGTGGATCATCGTCTTCTACGTCAGCCAGGGCGTTCTGCCCATCCCCGCGCTGGCGTCGTGGAACATCGCGGTCGGCTTCGGCATCGCCTTCATCGGCTTCCTCATGACGACACGCTGGCGCTAGCGGGTCCCACCACACACGTTTTCGCGCTGCCGAACATCAGCCGCCGCATCCTGAGAACCAGGTGCGGCGGCTTTTTCGTGTCTTTGGGGCTGCGTGGGACTCCCGAGCGCCCTTACCGCAATTACACGGGTGTAATTATCCCCAGTGTTAATAAACCTGTGGATAACTTTGTGTTGGTCTACACGAAGACGTAGATCAGGCTCACGGCGACGAGCACGACGGCAACGGCGATGAGCAGCGCGATCTGCGTATTCTTCTGGTTGCGGCGGCGTGTCTCGAACAGGATGAGGCCGATGATCGCGCCGACGACCAGCCCACCGAGGTGCGCCTGCCACGAGATGCCGAACCCGGGCACGAAGCCGATCACGAGGTTGATGCCCACCAGCACGAGCAGGCCGGTCATGTCGCCGCCGAGTCGTCGCTGGATCACGAGGAACGCGCCCATCAACCCGAAGATCGCACCGGATGCACCGACCACACCCTGGAACGGGCTGGCCAGGAACATCACGGCCACCGAACCGCCGAGCGCCGACATGAGGTAGAGCGCGAGGTAACGCACGCGCCCCAGCATCGGCTCGAGGATGCGGCCGAAGAGGAACAGTGTGTAGAGGTTGAGCGCCAGGTGCAGGAAGTTGCCGTGCACGAACGCCGCGGTCAGCATGCGCCACGGCTCGAAAGGAACCCCGATGCCGGGCATCGAGTAGGCGCCCGCATACGACAGCGCATTCGTGACCAGGTTGCCCGTCACGAGCTGCAGCACATAGACCACGGCGCAGATCGCGATGATCGCATAGGTGACCACCGGCGCCTCAGACGACGCGGTGAGGATGGTGGGGCGCACCTGTCGCGGCGCCGATCGCCGCTGCTCGGCCATGCACTCGGGGCACACCACACCGACGGCGGCCGGGGTCTGGCATTCGCCGCAGATGGTGCGACCGCACCGCTGGCAGAGCACGAAGCTCTGACGATCGGGATGCCGGTAGCAGAAGTTGTCGCGGTCGGGTTGGGCCTGGCTCATGCGAACCTTCAGCTCCTCGAGGTTGGGGCGGATCGACGACGTGCGGTAAGAAAAACGGCCCCGGAACCGAAACCCGCTCCTGGAGGAGCAGAGATTCGGCGCCGAGGCCGCGGAAGCGCTGGTCGCGCCAGTCGGGGCTTACGCCTCGGTGACGGTGACGTTCTGGATGACGATGTCGTCGAGCGGGCGGTCGCGCGCGTCGGTGGGGACGGCGGCGAGCTTGTCGACGATCTTGCGGCTGGCGTCGTCGGCGACCTGGCCGAAGATGGTGTGCTTGCCCTGCAGCCACGTGGTCGGGCCGACGGTGATGAAGAACTGCGAACCGTTGGTGCCCTTGCCGCCGATGGTGCCGGCGTTGGCCATGGCCAGGATGTAGGGCTCGGTGAAGCCGAGCTCGGGGTGGATCTCGTCGTCGAACTGGAAGCCGGGGCCGCCCGTTCCGGTGCCGAGGGGGTCGCCGCCCTGGATCATGAAGCCGGGGATGATGCGGTGGAAGATCACACCGTCATAGAGAGGACGCTTGGTGGGCTGACCGGAGGTGGGGTCGACCCACTCGATGTCGCCCGTTGCGAGGCCGGTGAAGTTCTTCACGGTCTTCGGTGCGTGGTTGCCGAACAGGTTGACGACGATGTCGCCATAGTTGGTGTGGAGCGTTGCGACAGCGGTGTGCGATGACATGTTCCCAATTCTTACACATGCATACCTGCGCAACCCATGTGCCTCTCCGAGCATTCAATGGCAAGATGGGGGCATTCGTCCGCACGAAATCGATGATCGATGGAGGTCAGCAGTGAGTCTGTCACGCAAGCGCAAGAAGGAGCTGAAACGGCTCAAGAACCACGCCAACGATCTGTGGCAGTCGCAGCAGGAAATCCTTGACCACGCCAACGCCGTCGCGCGAGAAGCAGGCCGTCAACTGGGAAATTACAGCCGCGAGCAGGTCGCTCCCGTCGTTCGCGGAGCCTATGACCAGCGCCTCGCCCCGGTCGTCGACCGCGGCGTGAAGGTCACGCACAAAGTGGCCGACGAGGCCAACCGGGCGTTCAACAAGAACGTCCTCCCCGCTGTCGGCACGGCGCTCGGCGCTGTCCTCAGCGTCGGCGACATCGCCAAGGACACCCGTGTTCGCTCAGCGCTGAACCGCCTGCAGGGCAAGCCGCCCGTCAAGAAGGGTCCCGGCGCGGGCACGGTCATCGCGATCGGTGTCGGCGTGGTCGCCGCTGCCGGAGTGGCCTACGCCGTCTGGCAGACCTTCCGCGCCGACGACGAGCTCTGGGTCGCCGAAGAAGAGCCGGTTCTGCCGAACCTGTAACGATCGTTCGGCCGCTCCGCCAGGTCGCGGCCGTCACGCCGAGAAGGGCGCATCCTCACCGAGGGTGCGCCCTTCTTTCGTTCCACCGCCGGGTGGGGCAGCGCCGGCCGGCACCGACGCGGAGCGATGTCTACCGCGCATCTGCGAGGCGGCTGAGCAGCCGCCCCTCTGTCTCGGTCGGTCAGAGTGTCTCATCGAGCATGCGCATCGCCACCTCGACGAGGCCCACGCGCTTGAGCGTCGGGAGCGCCGACAACGGATGCCAGGCGGCATAGTCCGTCGAGCCGTCCTCCTCGAACGTGAGGTCGCCGCCTGTCACGTGCGCGCGGTAGAGGATGCGGATGGCATGCAACGGACCCTGCGCCGCCGGGTCGAGCCGCCGCGTCGCCGGCACGACATAGGAGTCGATGCCGATGAGGCCGTCGAGTTCGGCTTCGTAGCCCGTTTCTTCGAAGATCTCGCGCACCGCGGCATCCGAGGGATCTTCACCGGGGTCGATGCCGCCGCCGGGAAGCGTCCAGCCGTCGTGCCCGCGCTCGTTCCAGTGGGCGAGCAGGATGTTGTCGCCCTCGATGATCACACCGTATGCCGCAACCCGAATGTCCATGCGCACAGCCTACGCGGGCATCCCGGGGTCAGACGCGGGGATACCCTCCACGACGGTCAACCTCACATGGGCGGGGCTACTGCCCTTGGGCCCGCAACATGTCCTCGAACGACATCTCGAGCGCGAACGGGTCGGCCTGCGGCGTCCGCGGTGACGAACCGATCACGGCGTTGGCTAACTCACCGGCCGCGCGCGCGATGCGAGAAGGCAGGTCGGCCACCGTGTCGGCGCCGTCGCCCCAGTCGGAGCTGGCCGCGAACACTCCGGTGCTCACGGGCGCCGCGTGCAGATAGGTGAACAGCGGGCGGATGGCGTAGTCGATCGCGAGTGAGTGTCGCGTCGTGCCCCCGGTCGCCCCGAGCAGCACGGGCGTGCCGACGATCGCCTCGCGATCGAGGATGTCGATGAACGACTTGAACAGACCGCTGTAGCTCGTGCTGAAGATGGGCGTTACCGCCACGATGCCGTCGGCCGCCGACAGGGCGTCGAGCGCCTCACGTAGTTCGGCCGAAGGGAACCCCGTCAGCAGGTTCTTGGTCACGTCGAGCGCGTGGTCGCGCAGCTCGATGACACGAACGGATGCCTCGACGCCGCTCTCGGCCAGACGCGACACCGTGGCATCCGCAAGCCGGTCGGCCAAGAGGCGCGTGGACGAGGGGTTGCTCAGTCCGGCGCTCAGCACGACGATCTTCTTCTCGGTCATGACGGCCCTCCTTAGGCCACGACGCGCTGGGCGTCGGTAGAACGTGAGTCAGTGTCAGTGGATGCCGCAGCGTCGCTCTGTGCGCCTGCAGCGGCTGCGAGCTCGGAGTCGCGAGCAAGAACCAGCGCCTCGTGCGTCGGACCCTCGGGAACGTGGGCCGGCCGCAGCTTGGCGAACTCGGCGCGCAGCACGGGCACGACCTCTTCGCCCAGCAGGTCGAGCTGCTCCATGACGATCTTCTCGGGCAGTCCGGCGTGGTCCATGAGGAACAGCTGGCGCTGGTAGTCGCCGAAGTACTCGCGGAACTCGAGCGTGCGGTCGATGACCTGCTGCGGGCTGCCGACGGTCAGGGGCGTCTGCTCGGTGAAGTCCTCGAGTGAGGGACCGTGTCCGTAGACGGGCGCGTTGTCGAAGTAAGGGCGGAATTCGCGCACGGCATCCTGAGAGTTCTTGCGCATGAACACCTGGCCGCCCAGGCCGACGATCGCCTGGTCGGCGCGACCGTGACCGTAGTGCTCGAAGCGCTGGCGGTAGAGCTGGATCAGGCGCATGTAGTGCTCCTTGGGCCAGAAGATGTTGTTCGCGAAGAACCCGTCGCCGTAGTAGGCCGCCTGTTCGGCGATCTCGGGGCTGCGGATGCTGCCGTGCCACACGAAGGGGGGCACGTCGTCGAGAGGCCGGGGCGTCGACGTGAAGCCCTGCAGGGGCGTGCGGAAGTGCCCCTCCCAGTCGACCACGTCTTCGCGCCACAGGCGGTGCAACAGCGCATAGTTCTCGATGGCCAGCGGGATGCCTTGGCGGATGTCTTTGCCGAACCACGGGTAGACGGGCCCCGTGTTGCCGCGGCCCATGATGAGGTCCACGCGGCCGCCGGCGATGTGCTGCAGCATCGCGTAATCTTCAGCGATCTTCACCGGATCATTCGTGGTGATGAGCGTCGTCGACGTGGACAGGATGATGCGGTCGGTCTTCGCCGCGATGTAGCCCAGCATGGTGGTGGGCGAGGAGGGCACGAAGGGCGGGTTGTGGTGCTCACCGGTCGCGAAGACGTCGAGGCCCACCTCTTCGACCTTCTGCGCGATGCGCAGGGTCGACTGGATGCGCTCACCCTCGGTCGGTGTGTACCCGGTCGTGGGATCGGTGGTGACGTCGCCCACCGTGAAGATGCCGAACTGCATGCTCATCGCCTCTTTCCATGTCTATGCATTTGCATACAATCACTCCAACACCCCCCACGCAAATCTATTCCCGCCTTCCTACGCGCTCGTGGGACCCAGCGAAATGACCGTCGTGAGAGTGCCGCTTCTGAGCGGAAGTCATGCCTCACTGCGCGCCTGTGGACCCTGTGACGGCTGCGCAAAAGCGTCGCACCCAGATCGTCGCGTTAAGCGACGAAACCCGCCGGGCGGGGACCGGCGGGTTCAGAAATATTACGGGTGGAGACGAGGGGAATCGAACCCCTAACCCCCTGCTTGCAAAGCAGGTGCTCTGCCAATTGAGCTACGTCCCCGTTGGGGATTGTTGTGATTGGTGAGAATCAGTGACGTTCCCCGAGTGGGGCTACCAGGACTTGAACCTGGGACCTCTTCGTTATCAGCGAAGCGCTCTAACCGCCTGAGCTATAGCCCCGTCTGGGCAGGTTAGACATTACCGGATTTCCGTGGGATTCGTAAATCGGCGCCGCTCCTGCCCCGTTTGTGGTCAGTTGTTGGTGAATCCGACCAGCAGACCGCCCGTGATCTTGACGCTCAGGTTGTAGAGAGCGGCCGTGATCGCGCCGAGCGCGGTGATGACGACGAGGTTCAGAATGGCGAGCACGACGGCGAATCCCATGACCTGTCCGAGGCCGAAGAGGTCGGTGAGGGTCATGCCTTCACCGGCGACGGTCTCGTAGAGTTTGTCGATCTCGCCGAAGAGACCGGTGCGATCGAGCACCGTGTACACCAGGAAGAAGAACACGATGGTGATGACCGCGAGGGCGACGGCGACGAGGAAGGACAGCTTCACGGCCGACCAGAAGTCGATGTAGACGAGCTTCAGTCGCACCTGCTTGGTGCTGGGTCGCTTGGTCGATTTCTTGGCCAGCTTCTCGGCAACAGTACTCATGTGGTTATTCTTCCTTCTCCGCCTCGGCGACCGGCTCGATCTCGGCTGCGGGAACGTCTGCTTCCGCTACCTCAAGATTCCGGTCGCTGTTCTTCGCGAGGGCGATGATTCTGTCTTCTTCGGCGAACCGAGCGAAGACAACCCCCATGGTGTCGCGGCCTTTCGCCGGAACTTCGGCCACGGCAGACCTTACCACCTTGCCTCCGGCGAGAACCACGAGCACCTCGTCGTCCTCCTGGACTATCAGCGCGCCCGCAAGTTCTCCGCGGTCTTCACTCAGTTTGGCGACCTTGATGCCGATTCCGCCTCGGTTCTGCAGGCGGTACTGGTCGACCGAGGTGCGCTTGGCGTAGCCACCTTCGGTGACGACGAAGACGTATCCTTCATCGCTGACCACGGATGCCGAGAGCAGCTCGTCGTCGCCGCGGAAGTTCATTCCGATCACACCCGAGGTCGACCGGCCCATGGGGCGCAGCGTCTCGTCGGAGGCCGTGAAGCGGATGGACATTCCCTGGCGCGACACGAGCAACATGTCGGAGTCTTCTTCGACGAGCAACGCGCCGACGAGTTCGTCACCCTCGCGCAGGTTGATGGCGATGATGCCGCCCGAGCGGTTGGTGTCGTATTCGGTGAGCGCGGTCTTCTTGACGAGGCCGTTACGCGTGGCGAGTACCAGGTACTTGGCGGCCTCGTAGTCGCGGATGTCGAGGATCTCGGCGATCTCTTCGTCGGGCTGCATGGCGAGCAGGTTGGCGACGTGCTGACCCTTGGCGTCGCGGCCGGCCTCCTGCACCTCGTAGGCCTTGGCGCGGTAGACGCGGCCCTTGTTGGTGAAGAACAGCAGCCAGTGGTGCGTGGTGGTGACGAAGAAGTGGTCGACCACGTCATCCGCCCGCAGTTGGGCGCCCTTGACGCCCTTGCCACCACGGTGCTGCTGGCGGTAGTTGTCGCTGCGGGTGCGCTTGATGTAGCCGCCGCGCGTGACGGAGATGACCATCTCTTCTTCGGGGATGAGGTCTTCGACGCTCATGTCGCCGTCGTAGCCGAACATGATCTCGGTGCGGCGGTCGTCGCCGAAGCGGTCGACGATTTCGGTGAGTTCTTCTGAGACGATCTCGCGCTGGCGCTCGGGGCTGGCGAGGATGGCCTTGAACTCGGTGATCTGGCGTTCGATCTCGTCGTGCTGGTCGATGATCTTCTGGCGCTCGAGGGCGGCCAGGCGGCGCAGCTGCATCTCGAGGATGGCGTTGGCCTGCAGTTCGTCGACCTCGAGCAGGTCGATCAGGCCCTTGCGTGCGTCGTCGACGGTGGGCGAGCGGCGGATGAGCGCGATGACGTCGTCGAGGGCGTCGAGCGCTTTCAGGTAGCCGCGCAGGATGTGGGCGCGGGCCTCGGCTTCGCGCAGGCGGTAGGTGGTGCGGCGGACGATGACTTCGATCTGGTGGGCGACCCACGCGGTGATGAAGCCGTCGAGCGCGAGCGTGCGCGGCACGCCGTCGACGATCGCCAGCATGTTGGCGCCGAAGTTCTCTTGCAGCTGGGTGTGCTTGTAGAGGTTGTTGAGCACGACCTTGGCGACGGCATCCCGCTTGAGCACGATGACGAGGCGCTGGCCCGTGCGGCCGGAGGTTTCGTCGCGGATGTCGGCGATGCCACCGATCTTGCCGTCTTTGACCATGTCGGCGATCTTGATGGCGAGGTTGTCGGGGTTGACCTGGTAGGGCAGCTCGGTGACGACGAGGCAGGTGCGGCCCTGGATCTCTTCGACGCTGACGACGGCCCGCATGGTGATCGAGCCGCGGCCGGTGCGGTAGGCATCGTGGATGCCCTTCACGCCGAGGATCTGGGCTCCGGTCGGGAAGTCGGGTCCCTTGACGCGCTGCATGAGCGCCTCGAGCAGCTCTTCGCGGGATGCCTCGGAGTTGGCCAGGTGCCACAGGGCACCCTCGGAGACCTCGCGCAGGTTGTGCGGCGGGATGTTGGTGGCCATGCCGACCGCGATACCGACCGAACCGTTGACGAGCAGGTTGGGGAAGCGCGAGGGCAGCACGGCGGGCTCTTGCGTGCGGCCGTCGTAGTTGTCCTGGAAGTCGACGGTTTCTTCGTCGATGTCGCGCACCATCTCGAGGGCGAGCGGCGCCATCTTGGTTTCGGTGTATCGCGGGGCGGCGGCGCCATCGTTGCCGGGCGAACCGAAGTTGCCCTGGCCGAGCGCGAGCGGGTAGCGCAGGCTCCACGGCTGCACGAGGCGCACGAGCGCGTCGTAGATGGCCGAGTCGCCGTGCGGGTGGAACTGGCCCATGACGTCGCCGACGACGCGCGCGCACTTGGAGAAGGCTTTGTCGGGGCGGTATCCGCCGTCGAACATGGCGTAGATGACGCGTCGGTGCACGGGCTTCAGGCCGTCTCGCACCTCGGGCAGCGCGCGACCCACGATGACGCTCATGGCGTAGTCGAGGTAGGAGCGCTGCATCTCGAGCTGCAGGTCGACCTGGTCGATGCGGCCGTGCTGGTTGAAGCGCAGCGTTTCGGCGGCCTCGGCCGCGGCGGCGTCCGCTTCGGCTTCGCGCGTCGATGCCTGGTCGTCGGCGTCGCCGGTCGTGGGGGTTTCGTCAGCCATGTCTTCTTTTCTCGTTCGCTTCGTCTAACTCAGTTCGCGGTCGTCGTCATCGTGCGGGCGGGCCCGTTAGATGTCGAGGAACCGCACGTCCTTGGCGTTCTTCTGAATGAATGTGCGTCGGCTTTCGACGTCTTCGCCCATAAGGGTGGAGAAGATCTCGTCGGCTGCGGCGGCATCGTCGAGCGTGACCTGCATCAGCGTGCGGGTCTGGGGGTCCATGGTGGTCTCCCAGAGCTCTTTGTAGTCCATCTCGCCGAGACCCTTGTAGCGCTGGATGCCGTTGTCTTTCGGGATGCGGCGGCCGGCGGCGATTCCGTCGGCGAGCAGGGCGTCGCGCTCCCGGTCGCTGTAGACGTATTGGTGCTCGGCGTTCGTCCACTTGAGACGGTAGAGCGGCGGCTGCGCGAGGTAGACGTAGCCCTGGTCGATGAGCGGACGCATGTAGCGGAACAGCAGCGTGAGCAGCAGTGTGGTGATGTGCTGGCCGTCGACGTCGGCGTCGGCCATCAGCACAATCTTGTGATAGCGCGCCTTGTCGGGGTTGAAGTCTTCGCCGATGCCGGCACCGAAGGCCGTGATCATGGCCTGCACTTCGGCGTTTCCGAGGGCGCGGTCGAGGCGCGCCTTCTCGACGTTGAGGATCTTGCCGCGCAGCGGCAGGATGGCCTGGGTCTCGGGGTTGCGCCCCTGCACCGCCGAGCCGCCGGCCGAGTCACCCTCGACGATGAAGATCTCGGAGATGGACGGGTCTTTCGACTGGCAGTCCTTGAGCTTGCCGGGCATGCCGCCACCCTCGAGCAGACCCTTGCGGCGCGCGGTCTCACGCGCTTTTCGGGCGGCGAGGCGCGCCGTATTGGCCTGCATGGCCTTGCGGATGATCTCTTTCGCCTGCAGCGGGTTGCGGCCGAACCAGTCGCCCAGCTGATCGCCGGCGACCTTCTGCACGAACGCCTTGGCCTCGGTGTTGCCGAGCTTGGTCTTCGTCTGGCCCTCGAACTGTGGCTCGCCGAGCTTGACCGAGATGACGGCCGTCAGGCCCTCGCGCACGTCTTCACCCGAGAGGTTGTCGTCCTTCTCTTTGAGGATGCCTTTTTCGCGCGCGTACTTGTTCACGAGCGACGTGAGCGCCGCACGGAAACCCTCTTCGTGCGTGCCACCCTCGTGCGTGTTGATGGTGTTGGCGTAGGTGTGGACGCTCTCGGTGTATGCCGTCGTCCACTGCATGGCCACTTCGAGCGCGATCTTGCGCTCGGTGTCTTCGGATTCGAACGAGATGACGTCGTCGTGCACCATCTCGGAGCGCTTGGCCTGGTTGAGGTATTCGACGTAGTCGACGAGGCCGCGCTCGTAGAGGAACACGTCGGAACGCTCGGCGTTCTCCTCGACCGTGACGTCTTCGCCCTCGGTCGCGGCGTCTTCACCGGTCTCGATGACGACCTGTCCGGCCCGCTCGTCGCGCAGGGCGATCTTCAGGCCCTTGTTCAGGAACGCCATCTGCTGGAATCGGGTGCGCAGCGTGTCGTAGTCGAAGTCGACGGTCTCGAAGATGTCGTCGTTCGGCCAGAACGTGATGGTGGTGCCGGTCTTGTCGGTGGCCTCGCCCTTTTCGAGGGGCGCGTCGGGCACACCGTTCTGGAAGCTCTGACGGTAGACGTTGCCCTGGCGGCTCACCGCGACATCCAACTTCTTGGAGAGGGCATTGACCACCGAGCTGCCGACGCCGTGCAGGCCACCGGAGACCGCGTATCCGCCGCCGCCGAACTTGCCGCCGGCGTGCAGAATGGTGAGCACGACCTCGACGGTCGACTTCTTCTCGACGGGGTGGATGTCGACCGGGATGCCTCGACCGTTGTCGATCACGCGGACGGCGCCGTCGGCGAGGATCGTGATGTCGATGGTGTCGCAGTAACCGGCGAGGGCCTCATCGACGGAGTTGTCGACGATCTCGTACACGAGGTGATGCAGACCGCGGGGGCCCGTCGAACCGATGTACATACCCGGGCGCTTGCGAACGGCTTCGAGCCCCTCGAGAACCTGGATATCGTTGGCGCCGTATTCGTGCTGCGTCGTACCGCTTTTCGGTTCTGATGACATATGAAATTGGGCTCCAAACCGTCTGTTACTCGACAGTCGATTCTATCAGTTGAGTCCCAGTTCACGGGCGTATTTGGCGATCTGAGCCACTATTTTCGCGTGGGTGACCTGTTTTGTCCGGTTATCCGTAGGTATCGCGCACGCCGCGCCCTTGAACCGATCTGAGGCCCCGTTTGAAGGATGGGACGTCCGGCCCGAGAAAGCGGATGCTCTGAACCCCGGCTTCGGGAAAACGCTTCACGATGTGGGTCATGATCTCGACGCGCATCATGCGCAGTTGCGTGGCCCACGCGGTGGAGGCGCACTGCACGATGAGCACGCCTTCCTCGACGCCCACGGGGGTCGAGTGGTTGGCGGTCTCTTCGCCCGCGAGCTCGGCCCACCGATCGACGAGCTCGCTCTGCGCGAGGGGCGAGTCCCAGCCGAGCTCGGAGGTGAGGGACATCACGACGTCGCCGAGGCCGCGGGGTTCGCGGCCCTTGCCATAGGGCACGGTGTCGGCGTCGACGGTCTCGCGCCGTTTGCGTCCCTTATATCGAGGGCGTTCGCCGGCGAAGATCTCCTTGAAGTGCTCGTACACGCGCACGGCTTCGGTGTTATCAGCCACGGTCGGTCTCCGTGGCGACCGCGCTGTCACTCGGGTTGTCAGTCGGGTCATCGCTCAGCACTGCGTTGTCGCTCGTTCCGACGATCTCGCCCGCGGCGATCCGCACGGTGCGTGCCGTGAGCTGCTCGGGCACATCGTCGAGCACGGCCGCGGTGATGAGCACCTGCTCGTAGCCGGAGATGGCCTCCGCCAGGCGGCGGCGACGCGACTGATCGAGCTCGGCGAACACGTCGTCGAGGATCAAAACAGGGTCGCCGAGGTTGGATTCGCGGCGCAGCAGCTCGGCCGAAGCCAGCTTGAGCGAGAGCGCGAACGACCACGATTCGCCGTGGCTCGCGTATCCCTTGACCGGCAAGCCGTTCAATTCGAAGAGGAGGTCATCGCGGTGCGGGCCGACGAGCGTCACACCGCGGTCGAGTTCGGCGCGGCGACGTTCCGCTATGCGGCGACGGAAAGCCTCGGTGACCTCGGCCGGCGTGGGCAGTGCGGCACCGGAACCGTCGGTCGCCGACGCCGTGCTGCCGACGCCATCCGACGCAGACTCTGCCCCAACCGAACCCGAAGCGCCAGACGCAGCGGATGCCGGAGCCGGGGCATTCGGAAAACCGTCGTCGTCCGCATCCACACCGTCGACCGACATGATCAGGCTGATGCGCGGACCGTGGTCGTCACCCACGACGGAGCGGTATGCATCCTGCAGTGGCGCGGCCATCTCGGCCACCAACCGGCTGCGCGCGCCGATGATCTCGGTGCCCAGCGTGATGAGTTTGTCGTCCCAGACCTCGAGCGTCGAGAGTTGAGTTTCCTTCAGCCCCGAGCCCCGGGCGGACTTGAGGAGCGTGTTGCGCTGGCGCAGCGTGCGGTCGTAGTCGGCATACACACCCGCCATGCGCGGCGTGCGCAGAACGATGAGCTGGTCAGCGAATTTGCGTCTGGCCGAGGGGTCCCCGCGCACGATGCCCAGGTCTTCGGGTGCGAACAGCACGCTCGAGAAGTAGCGGGGCAGCTCGCGGGGTTTGATCTGACCGCGATTCACTTGCGCCCGGTTGGGTGTCGACCGGTTGATCTGCACCTCGGCCAGCAGGTCGCGCCCGTTGTGTTCGAGGCGGGTGCGGATGATTGCGGAATCGCGGCCGGCCCGGATCATGGCCTGATCGGACGACACCCGATGAGAGCCGAGGGTGCTCAGATATCCGATGGCCTCGACCAGGTTGGTCTTGCCTTGGCCGTTGCGGCCGATGAAGAGGTTGGTGCCGGGCGCGAGTTCGACATCGGCCGCCGCGTAGTTGCGGAAATCAGAGAGGGTAAGGTGCCGAACGATCACGCCGTCACCTTACCCTCGTCGTCCGTCACTGGAGCCTCGGCCCCAGCGGCAGAGGTGTTAGTCGTTCGACTTGACCGCGTGGCCGCCGAACTGGTTGCGCAAGGCCGCGACCGCCTTCATGGCGGGCGAATCGTCCTGGCGCGACACGAAACGCGCGAAGATCGACGCGGCGATCGTCGGAACGGGCACGGCGTTGTCGATGGCTTCTTCGATGGTCCAACGGCCCTCGCCGGAGTCCTCGACGTAGCCCTCGATCTTGGCGAGCGTCGGGTCTTCCTTGAGCGCGCGCACAAGGAGTTCGAGCAGCCAGGACCGCACGACGGTGCCGCGCTGCCAAGCCTCGAACGTTCCCGGAACGTTCTTGATGAGGTCGCTGCGCTTCTCGAGCAGCTCGTAACCCTCGGCGTAGGCCTGCATCATGGCGTACTCGATGCCGTTGTGCACCATCTTGGCGTAGTGGCCGGCGCCGACCTCACCCACGTGCACGAAGCCCTCTTCACGGGGGCCCTCGGGGCGCAGCGCGTCGAACACGGGCATGACGCGCTCGACCTGCTCGGCCGAACCGCCGACCATGAGGCCGTAGCCGTTCTCGACACCCCAGACACCACCCGAGACACCGGCGTCGATGTAGTCGATGCCCTTCTCGGCGAGCAGCGCGGCGTGCTTGAAGTCTTCGGTGAAGCGGCTGTTGCCACCGTCGATCACGAGGTCGCCGGCTTCGAGGTGCCCGTTGAGCTCTTCGATGACGGAGTCGGTGATCTGGCCGGCCGGGACCATGACCCACACGGTGCGGGGGGCCGGCAGGGCCTGGACGAGCGCTTCGACCGTGGGAACGTCGGTGACATCGGGGTTGCGGTCGAAACCGGTCACCTCGACGCCGGCCTCGCGCAGGCGGGTGCGCATGTTGTTTCCCATTTTGCCGAGACCGATGAGGCCAATGTGCATTGCAATCACGCTTTCTTCTGTTTACTTAGCGCAGCAGCAGGTTGGGCTGCAGCAGGTACTTGTAGCTGTCGGCGCCCGGCTGGTCTTTCGAGCTCTGGCTCGTGATCAACATGGGTCCCGGCTTGTTCGTGTTCTCCGATTTGGTGAACGAGAAGCGCACGAATTCGCTGCGAACGGCGTTCAGGCCGTCGATGAGGAACTGCGGCTTGAGGGAGAGCACGATGTCGTCGCCGGTGAGGAGAGCGTCGATGCTCTCGGATGCCTGCGCATGTTCGCTGCCGACGGCCTCCATGATGAGTCCGTCGATGGTGAAACTGAAGCGGAGCGCAGCTTCGCGCTCGAGTACCAGAGAGACGCGTCGCACGGCCTCGATGAGCTCGGCGGTGTTGATGACCGCGTAGTTTTCGGTGTTCTCGGGGAACAGGCGGCGCACGGGCGGGAACGAGCCCTTGATCAGCAGCGACGTGACGGTCTTCTTGTCGGCGCTGAAAGCGATGAGCTCGCGGTCGTCCTTGTTGGTGAAGCTGACCGAGATGGTGCCCGAGTGGCCGAAGGTCTTGCCGACCTCTTGCAGCGTCTTGGCCGGGACGAGCGCCGTGAAGTCGCCGCCCTCGGAGGTTCCGTTGTCCCAATCGATGTTGCGCACGGCGACGCGGTATCGGTCGGTGGCCACGAGGCCGAGCGAGTTGTTCGAGACCTCGAGCTGCACGCCCGTGATGACGGGGGTGACGTCGTCACGGGAGGCGGCCACGGCGACCTGGGCGACGGCCGTGGCGAATTCCTCGGCAGGAACGAGGCCCGACTGCTCGTCGACCTGCGGAACGCTCGGGTACTCCTCGACGGGCATCGAGAGCAATGTGAAGTTGGCCGATCCGCACGACACCAGGATGCGGTTCTCGTCGGTGCTGAACTGCACGGGCGCGTTGGGCAGACGGTTGGCGATGTCGGCGAGGAGGCGGCCGGAGACGAGCACCGTTCCGGCTTCTTCGACGTCTGCCTGAATCTGAGTTTGTGAGGAGACCTCGTAGTCGAAGCTCGAGAGCACGAGTCCGTCTTCGCGGGCGTCGATGAGGACACCGCTCAGGATCGGGAGGGTCGTGCGCTGGGGCAGGAGCTTGACGGCGAACGAGACGGCTTCGCTGAAGACATCCCGGTTGACGCTAAATCGCACAGTGGTTCCCCTGTCATTTCGAGGTACGAGTCGTGACCATGTTAGCCGGATGCCTGGATCGCTGTAGTTCCACGAACCGCGCTCGTTCGGCCCAGCCGCAAAAGGTTGTCGGCCAGAGAAATGTTTAAAGAACTGTTAATGGTGTTAACGCCTGTGGATAATGTGGATAACTCGGTGGAGAGCGCTCAAACACTGGGAACTACAACCGTGTGACTTGTTGACAGGGTGTGAAACGGGTGGGGATGCCGGTGCCGGCCAATTCCGCATAAACACGGGTCTATTCACAGGCCGCGGTCGAGTTTCAACAGACACGCCCGAGATAATCCACAGTTATCCACAGGTTGTCCACATTGTGTAACACGGCCGTAATTCGTCTCTCCCCAGCCTGTGGATTACTTCGTAGCCTGTGGATAACTCGAGGCGGATCGGCACGTTTTGGCACCGGTTCGGCGGCAAGCGTGAGGTTGGCTTGTGTGAAACGCGTCGAAGCCCATGAGGTGTCGGCATCCCAAAAAAATTCGAGGGAAATCACGAAGTTCTGGTGGAGCGCCGCCGTGGAGCCTTCGAAGCGTTGTCCTGAGGCTCTCAACTGATTGTTCTCCGGGTGCTCAGGATCGTTTCTGGAGAACGATTTTCGGGGTTCGGGGTTCGGGGTTCCGGGTTCGGGGTGCGGGATGCGGGTGGCGCGCGCTCGAGGTTACGCAATCCATGACGCTGCACAGAGCGGGGCCGGCGGAGCGGGTGGCGGGCAGGCATCCACGCCCCCAGCGCGGCGAGGCACGTCAAGCGCGGCAAGGAGCGTAGGGACACGTCGATGCGCATCGGAGGATCAAGCGCATCGACTAAGTACACGGAAGGACGGCGCGGCACGTCGGTGCCAGGAAGGCGTGCGACGGACGCGCGGCCCGTCGGCGCCCACGTCAGTTGTTGAAGCGGTGTCCCTGCTTGATGCGGCTCGTCAGCTCGGTCACCTGGTTATAGATGGAACGACGCTCCTGCATGAGGTCGCCGATCTTCTTGTTGGCGTACATGACCGTGGTGTGGTCGCGGTTGCCGAAGAGCTGACCGATCTTGGGCAGCGACAGGTTGGTCAGCTCACGACACAGGTACATGGCGATCTGACGCGCCGTGGCGACGGCCTGCGATCGTGACGAGCCATACAGGTCGTCGACGGTGAGCTTGAAGTAGGCCGCGGTCGTATTGATGATGTCGACGGGCGCGATGACGTTGTCGTCGTCGAGCGTGACGAGGTCTTTGAGCACCGTCTGCACGAGCACCATGTCGATGGGGGTGCGGTTGAGGCTCGCGAAGGCCGTCACGCGAATGAGCGTTCCTTCTAGTTCGCGGATGTTCGACGACACCTTCGTGGCGATGAACTCGAGCACCTCATCCGGGATCTGGAGCTTTTCGCTCTGCGCCTTCTTGCGCAGGATGGCGATACGCGTCTCGAGGTCGGGCGCCTGCACATCGGTGATGAGGCCCCACTCGAAGCGCGAACGCATACGATCTTCGAAACCGGTCAGCGCCTTGGGCGGCAGGTCGCTCGTGATGACGACCTGCTTGTTGTGGTCGTGCAGCGTGTTGAAGGTGTGGAAGAACGCTTCCTGGGTTTCGGCGCGACCCTGCAAGAACTGGATGTCGTCGATCAGCAGGATGTCGATATCGCGGTAACGGGCCTGGAACACCGAGCCGCGGTTGTTGGCGATCGAGTTGATGAAGTCGTTCGTGAACTCTTCGCTACTCACATAACGCACGCGCACGCCGGGATACAGGCTCATCGCGTAATGACCGATGGCGTGCAGGAGGTGGGTCTTGCCGAGGCCGGACTCGCCATAGACGAAGAGAGGGTTGTATGCCTTGGCGGGCGCCTCGGCAACAGCAACGGCAGCGGCGTGGGCAAACCGGTTCGATTGTCCGATGACGAAGTTGTCGAAGGAGTACTTCATGTTCAGGCGTGTGTCGTTCTGGCGCGGCGGCAGAACGGGTTCGGATGGCGACATGCCCCCCGCGCCGGCGTTCACGCCGTTGATGCCACCCATGCCGTTGCCCGGGAACTGCGACTGCGGGGTGTCGATGTACCCCTGCGGCTCGGACGCGCCCACTGCTGCTGCGGTCTCGGCGTAGGCCTCGTACTCTTCCTCGATGATCTCGGGATTCACGACCACGGCGAACGTGCTGGCGCCGTATTGATCTTCGAGGGATGTCAGCGCCTGCAGCAGCGGTGCGCGCATGCGCATGTTGAGCTGGCCAGCGGTGAATTCGTTGGGCACCTCGAGGTAGACCGTGCCGGCCATGACGCCCTTCGGCACGACCAGATTGAGGAAGCCATGCAGAGGCGGCGTGATGCGTTCGTCAGTGGCGAGTACGCCGAGCACGTCTTGCCACATGCGCGTGGTTGGATCGGTAGCGTCTGACATACATCCTCGGGAAGTTATTCACAGGTTTATCCACCGATGCTCGCACATGCCCGCAATGATCGGGAACTCGGCGCAGAAAGCTGGGGATAACTTCCCCAACGGTAACGACCATGCAGTGATTCGGGCAAATTTACTCCACGAGGCCCCGCGTGTCAGCATCCGTTTTACCCGTGAGTTCGTCCATAATCGTAGATTGGTCTGCCCTCGGTTTGACCGCACGGCTTCGAGGCCGTAGTTTTAATCAGTTGACGTATGCCTCCGGGCGCTAAATCTTTCCCTGTGATCCCGATGTCGCAGTGAGATCCCAAGTGGAGTGAAAACTATGAGCAAGCGAACTTTCCAGCCGAACAACCGTCGTCGCGCCAAGGTGCACGGCTTCCGTCTGCGCATGCGCACCCGCGCCGGCCGCGCCATCCTCGGCGCACGTCGCCGCAAGGGGCGCACCGAGCTCTCCGCGTAACAGCGCAGCTACGGTTCTCCGTGCTCGCCTCCTCGCACCGAATTACTCGCGGCGACGACTACCGCCGCGTAGTGCGCCGTGGCAAGAGGCGTGCAGCGGCGAACACGGTCACCTACATCACGATGAACCCGAACGGCGGATCCCCGCGGTTCGGGTTCATTGTTGCAAAAAACGTGGGCAACGCGGTTCATCGCAACCGTGTCCGTCGGCGCTTGAAGGCAGCTGCCTACGCGCTGGTTCCCACGGTCGGCGATGGAACGGATGTGGTGGTGCGAGCGCTTCCCGCGGCATCCGATGCATCCTTCGCTGATCTGAGTGCCGAGCTTGCCCGCGCCATGGCGCCGAAGGATGCGCGATGAACGCTGTCGTCGATTCGGTGCTGCTTCTCCCCCGCAACTCGGCCGTCGCGGCACTCAAGGCCTATCGCACAGTGATCTCACCGCTTT
Source organism: Okibacterium fritillariae (assembly GCF_052783725.1). Taxonomy (NCBI): domain Bacteria; kingdom Bacillati; phylum Actinomycetota; class Actinomycetes; order Micrococcales; family Microbacteriaceae; genus Okibacterium; species Okibacterium fritillariae. The sequence goes on along the minus strand of NZ_CP199917.1, from coordinate 47,262 downwards.
ATGGCGAGGTGTGCAGGTATTATCCATCGTGTTCTGCATATGCAGTCGCGGCGATCCAGCAACACGGTGTGGTGATCGGGTCGGCGCTCGGAGCCGCTCGAATTGCACGGTGCCACCCGTGGGCGGCCGGCGGGGTCGACGATGCGCCCGCGAAAAAGAACTTCCGTTACGACGTGACCCCGCACGGGTTCGTCATTACGAACAGCCAGAGAAAGGCGTAACCCCGCAATGGACCTTCTGTCGACCATCCTCTGGCCACTCAAATGGGTGGTCGAGCTGTTGCTCGTCGCCTGGCACTGGGTGTTCAGCGCCATCGGCCTCGACCCGGCAGCCGGTCTGACCTGGGTTCTCTCGATCGTCGGCCTCGTGCTCGTCGTTCGTGCCGCGCTCATCCCGCTGTTCGTGAAGCAGATCAAGAACCAGCGACGCATGATGGAGGTCGCGCCCCAGCTGAAGAAGATTCAGGAGAAGTACAAGGGCAAGAAGGACCAGTTCTCGCGTGAGGCCATGAGCCGCGAGACTATGGAGCTCTACAAGAAGACGGGCACCAACCCGCTCGGCTCGTGCCTCCCCCTCCTCGTGCAGATGCCCATCTTCTTCGCGCTGTTCTCGGTGTTGAACGATGCTCAGCACTCGAAGGAGGGTGTCGGCCCGCTGAACGCGACGTTGGCGGACCAGTTCGGTGACGCATCCCTCTTCGGTTTTGCGCCTCTGCACCTCAGCTTCTCGGGCGCCATGAACGCCGTGGGCGGCCCCGAGGTCGGCGTGATGGTCGTTGCGGCAATCATGGTGGTTCTCATGACCGCGTCGCAGTTCATCACGCAGCTGCAGATCGTCTCGAAGAACATCTCGGACGAGACCAAGGCCAGCCCGATGTTCCGCCAGCAGAAGGTGCTGCTCTACATCCTCCCGTTCGTGTTCCTGTTCTCCGGTTTCACGTTCCCGCTGGGCGTCATGTTCTACTGGCTGACCTCCAACATCTGGACGATGGTTCAGCAGTTCCTCATCATCCGCAACATGCCCATGCCCGGCACCGAAGCGGCGAAGCAGCGCGAAGAGCGCCTGGCTCGCAAGGGCAAGCTCGTCGTCGAGTCCCCTTCGGCCGAGACGGTCGTCGTGCAGGAGAAGAAGCCCACGCAGCGCCAGCAGCCCATGGGCAAGAACCGCGCCAAGAAGACCGGTGGCGCCCCCGGCACGCCCAACATCAAGAACGGAAGCTAGACGGATGTCTGACACCACACACGCCGAGGAACGCGTCCTCGACGACGCGCCCACACTCTCGCAGCTCGAAGAAGAGGGCGAAGTCGCGGCAGACTACATCGAAGAGTTCCTCGACATCTGCGACTTCGATGGCGACCTCGACATCGACGCCCGCAACGGACGCGCCTACGTTGGCGTCACGGCGACCGATAACAGCAGCCTGCGCGTCTTGGCCAAGACCGACGTGGTCAACGCCCTGCAGGAGCTCACACGCCTCGCCGTGCAGAGCAAGACCGGTGCATTCTCGCGTCTCATCCTCGACATCGGCGGGTCCCGCGAGGCCCGCCAGCAGGAGCTGACCGAGCTCGTCGAGCGTGCGATCGAGCAGATCGAGGCCGGCGCTCAGTCCGCGGCACTCCCCCCGATGTCGAGCTATGAGCGCAAGCTCGTGCACGATGTGGTCTCCGAGCGCGGTTTCGTCTCCGAGTCCGAGGGCGAAGGCCGCGACCGTCACACCGTCATCACGCGTTCCTAACGTGGCCCTCTCCCCCGATATTCTCGAGGCACTCGAGCCCGAACCCGCTGCTGCGGAGACGGTTCTCGGCGACCGCCTCGACGCCGTGCGTGCCTTCACGCATAACCTGGCGCAGCACGGCGAAGAGCTCGGCCTCATCGGGCCTCTCGAGCTTCCTCGACTGTGGACCAGGCACATTCTCAACTCAGCGCTGCTCGGGCCGCTGCTTCAGCCCGGGCTGGTAGGCGATATCGGATCGGGCGCAGGTCTGCCGGGGCTGGTGCTGGCGTTGCAGCGACCCGACGTGCAGTTCGTTCTGGTCGAGCCGATGGAACGTCGTACCGACTGGCTGTCGTCGCAGGCGCGGGAATTGGGTCTCGACAATGTCGAGGTTCGTCGCGCCCGCGCCGAAGAGTCCGGTCTCGAGGGCCAGCTCGACCAGGTGACCGCGCGCGCTGTCAGTGCCTTCAAGAAGCTTCTGGCGTTGACCGCTCCCCTGCTTCGCGACGGTGGTGAACTTGTGCTCCTCAAGGGTGCGAACGCGCAGGCCGAGATCGATGCCGCCGCCCGAGAGATCAAGAAGTACCGCGTGAAGGATGTCCGCGTGGAGGTGTTGGGTGAAGGCGTCGTCGCTGAGCCCACTCGTGCGTTGCTCGGCACTGTTCGCTAGCTCATCTCTGGTCGACCATGCTTCTACGGTGATCGTTGATGGTGGCCCTTTACCTCGTGATTCAGTTTTTCTAGGCGTTGTCGGGCGTCCTTAAGTTCCCTCTCATCAGGAACTTCCCGGGATGGCGCGACTCCACTGCGTCGGAGGGATCCCCGGCGGATGCGTCTTGATCGGCTGATTCGAAACTCTGCGTCGCGGTCTGACCGCCAACTCCCACGTACTGCGTTGTGCGCAGCCGGTCGATCAACCTGTGCGCTCGTGCTGGCTGGCGCACGCCAGTTCGATTTGCCGTCACCGAGCTGGAGCCTCGCTGATCCTATGTTTCACGTGAAACATGATGACGCGATCCGTTTCGTGGGTGCTCGCATCGTTCATCGTCCTGCAGACAGGATGGCACCGCGGACTCTCGGCTTGGGGCTGAGATTGAACGCGCTGTCCCTCCTCCTGGCTCCGGGCACGGCGGTGGGCTGATGCGGCACGTTACCTCCGGGGACGCGATCTTCTGAGCCCACTCCGGAGGAGCGGGGCGACCCCCTGGCATGTCATACCTACGGATGTCGTGAAGCTACAAAGGCTGTAACGCATACCTGGATATCATCGATAATCGGCTTGGCCTCTACGATTCATTAGAGGAGCGGAGACATGTTTCACGTGAAACGGTCCGGAGTGCGGTGAAAGAGCTCGGATGAGCCATTGATGGCTCGCCGCTACCAGCTTCACAGTCGAATCATTCTTGTGGAGAGTAACCGGCGGCAGCATCGCTATCCCCGGTGCTGCGTAGCGGCCGGTACTTCATAGGCTCACTTCGGTCGAATACAAGTTGCCTGCCTGCGGATTTTCAATGCGGAGTATTCCCTGCCGGCCGCTGCTGCGTTTCACGTGAAACACTCGCGGGTCTCTGCTCTCCGATTGCGCGGTTCGCCGGAGTGCGCGGCCTAGTGTGTTCGGGGTGTGGGAGAGATCCCGGCACGCAATTGCGACCGTTCCTGGAAGGCGCCTCGTGAAGCACCTCTCCGGGGTCCGCGATAGTCGTTTCGCTCGAACGCTCCGCGATAGTCGTTTCGTTCGAACGCTCCGCGATAGTCGTTTCGTTCGAACGCTCCGCGATAGTCGTTTCGCTCGAACACTCCGCGATAGTCCTCCGAGCAGATGGTGAGCACATGTCGCGAGCGGCTTGAAAGAAGGGTAACTCTTCGGACGTGGGGCTTCGTACACCTTGAGCTCCGTACAGGCTGGACTCCGTCCATGTTGCACTGAGGGAGCTATCCGTCGGGACGGCCGGCTCTCGAGGTAGCCACAGCACCGAAATCGAGATTGCGAGGCGGTTCTTGATCGCAGTTGGACTGAATTTGCCGAGAAAAATCGCGCTGAGAACGATCCTGAGGCCGACGGCGGCGATCGCAGGATGCAAAAATTGTAGCTTTCAGACCGCTAATTCAGTGTTGCGAAGTTGCGATCGAGGAGTTTGACCGCAAGAGGGTGGGTTCGATGGCGGCAGCCGTCGGCGCCGTCGGGTACGGTTGATATGACCCCGACACAAGAAGGTTTCACGTGAAACAATCAGAGCCAAGCGGCGACGATATGAGCTTCGGCTCGTTCGAGGATTCACCGCTGGCGCGCGAGCTGGCTGACCTCACCAAGCGTCGTAAGCGCGTCGCCGATGTGTCCGCTCCCCTCCCCCGAACGACCCGTGTCATCACGGTCTCCAATCAAAAGGGCGGCGTGGGTAAGACGACCACGGCCGTCAACGTGGCCGCGGCCATGGCGAAACTGGGCGCGCGCGTTCTCGTGATCGACCTCGACCCGCAGGGCAACGCATCCACTGCACTCGGGGTGCAACACCACGCCGATGTCCCCAGTGTCTACGATGTTCTCATTGACGATTTCCCTCTCACGGAGGTAATCCAAAAGAGCCCCGAGTTCGACACTCTCTTCTGCGCGCCATCTACGATTCACCTGGCTGGGGCCGAAATCGAGCTCGTTTCGCAGGTTGCCCGTGAGCACAGACTACGGACGGCTGTCGAAGATCTGCAACGCTCTGTCGACCAGCCGTACCACTACATCTTCATCGACTGCCCGCCGTCGCTGGGTTTGTTGACGATCAACGCCTTCGTCGCGGCATCCGAGGTCATGATCCCTATTCAGTGCGAGTACTACGCGCTGGAGGGGTTGAGTCAGCTCCTGGGCAGTATCGAGCTGATTCAGAAGCATCTCAATCCGACTCTCTCCCTGCAGACTATCTTGCTCACGATGTTCGATGGCCGCACGAATCTTGCCAACCAGGTGGCCGACGACGTGCGCAGCCACTTCACCGACAAGGTGCTTCAGGCCGTCATTCCTCGCGCCGTGCGCATCTCCGAGGCGCCGAGTTTTGGCCAGACAGTGATCTCCTACGATCCGTCGTCGCTCGGTGCGATCTCCTACCTCGAAGCCGCCAATGAAATGGCGCGCCGGTACGGCGACAAACTCACAACTTCCCCGCAGAACTAAGGAGCGCAACACAGATGGCGACGAAACGAACAGGACTCGGGCGGGGCATCGGTGCCCTGATCCCTACGGCTCCCGAAGGCTCTGCCGCGCGGCCGGTCGATGTGTTCTTCCCTCATAGCGACGCGTCGAAGGCTGCCTCGCAGCCCGAATCCCCCGCGACGGACGTGGAGACCATTGCCGACGTTCCGGCTGTGACCGAGGTGGCGACCCCTGACTCCGAGAGCACACCGAACCTGGTTGCCGTGCCGGGTGCGCGCTTGGCAAGCATCGCACAATCCGACATCGTGCCCAATGCCGTACAGCCGCGAACCTACTTCGACCCGGAGCACATGTCGGAGCTTGTGCACAGCATCCGTGAAGTGGGTGTTCTGCAGCCCATCGTCGTGCGCTCACTGCCCGGTTCGGAGGGCAAGTACGAGCTGATCATGGGTGAAAGGCGACTGCGCGCATCGCAGGAGGCCGGGCTGACCACCATCCCCGCGATCGTCAAGGACACCGCCGACGAGGACATGCTTCGCGATGCCCTGCTCGAGAACCTGCACCGCTCACAGCTCAACCCCCTCGAAGAGGCCTCGGCCTACCAACAGCTGCTCGAGGACTTCGGAATCACACAAGAGCAGTTGGCGGAACGAATCGGACGTTCGCGTCCGCAGATCTCCAACACGCTCCGCTTGCTCAAGCTACCCGCAACAGTGCAGAGCCGGGTCGCGTCCGGCGTTCTCAGCGCAGGACACGCTCGAGCCGTGCTCGCGGCCGGCGATGTCGAAGCGATGCAGAAGCTCGCCGACAAGATTGTCAACGAGGACCTGTCCGTTCGCGCAGCGGAAGCGGCCGTGAGTCAGTCCTCCGCGAAGAAGGGCAAGCCGTCGGCCGGCAGCCGCCGCGGGGTTCTGGATGACATCGCAGATCGTCTCGGCGATCGCCTGGACACCCGCGTGCGCATCGGGCTGTCGGCAAAGAAAGGCCAGATTGCGATCGATTTCGCCACCATTGGGGACCTCAACCGTATCCTCGGCATCCTCGGTGAACCCGGATATGGAGATACCGCGGCATCCGCCGACAAAAACTAGCCGGAACAGAGGCGACACGAGGCGGCCCGCGGCAACGACGGGCCGCCTTTCGTTTCTCTGACGGCGCTCGTCTGCGTACGATCCGAAGGAACGACGGGGTCGTGTAAGCAGGGGCACCACGCTCAGCGGCCGCATGCTCAGCGGTCACATGCTCAGCGGTCACACGCCCAGCGGTTACCAGCTCCAAGGGAATGGGGCCCGCCGCTTCCTGTCGTCAGCCCCTCTCACGGCAAGTCCCGAGGCACGATAACACCCCGTTTCTTCAGCGCACCGAGGCAGTAGGCAGCTTCGTTCAACGTGAGAGTAGCCCGTCAGACACGAGAGTAGCGCCGTCAGGCACGTGAGCAGCACTGTTAGACGCAGAGCAGCGCGTTAGACGCAGAGCAGCGCGTCAGCCATGAGAGCCACCCTGATACGGATGAGAGCAGCCCCGTCAGGGATGGGGGCAGCACTGCCGGCGTGAGAGCAGCACTGCGGGCGTGAAAGCAGCCCCGATAGGGATGACTGCGGCCGAGCAAAGACTGCCAGTCGACACAGGCCCATCACATGTTTCACGTGAAACACGACAGGCACCCTCCAGGTGTGAAGGCTGCCTGTCGTGGGACGAAAGCGTGCGTCAGCCGCGGGCGGCGAACTCTGCCAAAGCGCCGTAGGTGTCGGCGAGCGAGCGTCCCGCAGCCTCAATGGCCTGAGGGAAGAGCGAGGTTTCTGTCGTGCCGGGAATCATGTTGGCCTCGAGGAACCACACTTCGCCCGCGGCATCCACGATGACATCGATGCGCGAAACGTGGCGCAGGCCCAGGACCTGGTGCACCTGGAGGGCGACCTCGGATGCGCGAGCAGCGACCTCGTCGGAGACGCGCGCGGGTGCGTAGAAGGTCGTCTCCCCCGCGTTGTACCGCGCCTCGAAACTGTAGACGCCCGAGACCGGCTCGATCTCGACCGCGGGAAGAGCCTCGGGGCCGTCACCCGTGTCGATGATGGAGATGGCCAGCTCCGTGCCCTCGATCTTCTGCTCGACGAGCGCGACATCGGAGTAGGTATAGGCGTCGACGAGCGCGCGCGGCAGGTCGGACTCGTCCGCGACGATGGTGACTCCCTGCGCCGAACCGCCCTGCGCGGGCTTGACCACCGAGGGGGTGCCGACCGCGGCCGCCAGTTCAACGATGACTCCCCCGGCGCCGAGCTCGCGGAACGTCTCGCGGGGCATGCTGATCCACGGCGCCGTTTTGATGCCGGCACGGTCGACGAGGATCTTCGCCGTGGGCTTCGACCAGGCCAGAGACGCCGCGTGCGGTCCGCTGCCGAGGTAATGGATGCCGCGGGCACCCAGCAGGGCTTGGAGCGCGCCGTCTTCGCCGCTGGCGCCGTGCAGCGCGGGCCACACCACGTCGGGCCCGGCTTCGAGGATCGTCGCGAGCGTGCCCGCACCGGGGTCGAGCAGGGTGACGCGATGGCCGGCGGCCACGAGCTCGTCGGCGACCCGACGGCCCGAACGCAGGGAGACGTCCCGCTCATGGGAGATGCCGCCCGCCAGGACGACGACGGACAAAGAGTTCTCGGATGACATCGATCGGCCTCTCGGGGATCAGTTCAGGTTCGGCGGGGGTGTGCTGACGTGGCGATCACTCGAGCGCGACTCGAGCATGCCGGTGCCGGCGAAGGTCTCGAGCAAATCGATCTCGCCGTTGATCACGGTGGCGAGGCGCCGAATGCCGACGCGGATGTTTTCGGGCGTCGGGTGGCAGAACGACAAGCGCATGGCGTGACGACCTCGGCCGTCGGCGAAGAACGCCGTTCCGGGCGTGAACGCGACGAGCTCCTTCACCGCGCGCGGCAGCATCTGCTTGGAGTCGAGCTGATCGGGCAGGGACAGCCAGACGTAGAAGCCACCGTTCGGATCGGTCCACGTCAGGTCGGGCAGGTATTCGGCCAACGCCGACACCATGGCCTTTTTGCGCTCGTGGTAGACCCCGCGGAAGGTGTCGATCTGACCCTTCCAATTAGCCGTCTTCAAATACTCGGCGACGGTCAGCTGGCTGAACGCGCTGGGCGACAGGATGGCCGACTCGGCAGCGAGGATGAGCTTCTCGCGGATAGCGTGCGGTGCGAGCACCCAGCCGACGCGGAAGCCCGGGGCCAGAGTCTTAGAGAAGGAGCCGAGATAGATGACACCCTCGTCGTCGATCGAGCGCAGGGCATCCGGAGCCGGGTGATCGAAGTAGAGCAACCCATAGGGATTGTCTTCGACGACGAGAATCTCGTTGGCCCGGCAGATCTCGAGGATCTCTGGGCGGCGCTCGGCACTCAACGTGATGCCGGCCGGGTTGTGGAAATTGGGGATGGTGTAGAGGAACTTGATGCGACGGCCCTGGCCGCGCAGCTGCGCGATCGTCTGGCGCAGCGCATCGGGGATGAGGCCGTCATCGTCCATGGCGACGTGCACGACGGATGCCTGATAAGACCGGAACACGCCGATCGCACCGACGTAGCTGGGCGCCTCGGCCAGGATGACGTCGCCCGGATCGATGAAGAGTTTGGTGACGAGGTCGAGCGCCTGCTGCGAACCCACCGTCGTGACGACATTGTCGACCGTGCCGCGGATGCCCTCGAGCGCCATGACCTCGAGAATCTGCTCGCGCAGCACTGGTTGACCGGCTCCCGAACCATACTGCAGCGCCGTGGCGCCCTGCTCGCGCATGACGCGGGCGATGGAGTCGGTGATGACATCGTGCGGCAGGGCCGACACGTTGGGCATGCCACCGGCGAGCGAAACCACCTCGGGGCGACTGGCCACGGCGAAGAGGGCTCGGACCTCGCTGGCGGACAGGCCGGCGGTGCGCTCGGCGTAGTTCGAATACCACGGGTCAAGGTTGTTCCCGACGGAGCGGGGGGTGCCTGGTTCTTCCACGTCAAATCCGTTCTGATCTCTTCACATGCTATCGGGGCTTCTCGGGTGCTTAAACAAAAGTGACCCGCCCGGCAGATTGCCGGACGGGTCACTCGAGTGCGTCAGGCTATGCCAGGAAGGCGGCCAGGTCGGCCTCGAGGGCGGCCTTGGGCTTCGCGCCCACGATGGACTGCACGACCTCGCCACCCTTGAAGACCTTCAGGGCGGGGATGGACGTGATCTGGTAGTCGACGGCCAGCTGCGGGTTCTCGTCGACGTTGACCTTGACGATGTCGAGCTTGTCAGTGTTCTCAGACGCGATCTGGTCGAGGATCGGCGAGACCATGCGGCAGGGACCGCACCAGGCGGCCCAGAAGTCCACGAGGACCGGCTTGTCGGACTGCAGCACTTCCTGGTTGAAGGACTGCTCGGTTACGGCGCGTGCGCTCATTGTTATCTGCTCCTTGTTGGTGGTCGGGTGAGTCTGAACGGCTCGACGTGCGAGCCGGGGTTGGTGAGGCTGGAGGGCCGCAGCGGTGCCGGTTAGGCGCCGACGGTGGCCGCTTCGCTTGCGCTGGCCGCGGCGCGGGCACTGGCACTTTCGACGGCCTCGGCTTCCGCCTCGACCTCATGATCGGCCGGGGCGTCGAGGTGGGCTTCGGCCTGCTCCAGTTCGGCCAGGTAGCTCTCCATGTCGAGAGCAGCCACCGTGCCCGAGGCTGCCGCGGTGATCGCCTGACGATAGTGCGGGTCGATCACGTCACCCGCGGCGAAGACACCGGCGAGGCTCGTGCGCGACGAGCGACCGTCGACCGCGATGACGCCGTCGGAGGTGAGCTCGAGCTGCTGGTGCACGAGGTGCACGCGCGGGTCGTTGCCGATGGCGACGAAGAGGCCTCCGAGGGGAAGGACCTGCTCGGACCCGTCGACCGTGTTGCGCAGCGTGACCGACTCGACGGCGTTCTCACCGTTGATGCCGACGACCTCGTTGTTCCACAGGAACTCGATCTTCTCGTTCTGGAAGGCGCGCTCCTGCATGATCTTGGAGGCCCGCAGCGAGTCCTTGCGGTGGATGACGTAGACCTTCGACGCGAAGCGCGTGAGGAACGTGGCCTCTTCCATCGCGGAGTCGCCGCCGCCGACGACGGCGATGGTCTTCTCCTTGAAGAAGAACCCGTCGCACGTGGCACACCATGAGATGCCGCGGCCGCTCAGGCGCTCCTCGTCGGCCAGACCCAGCTTGCGGTAGGCCGAACCGGTGGCGAAGACGACCGAGCGGGCCTCGAGGGTGCCGCTGTAGCCGGTGGTGACCGTCTTGACGGGGCCGTCGAGGGAGACCTCGGTGACATCGTCGAGGATGACCTCGGTGCCGAATCGCTCGGCCTGCTCCTGCATCTTGAACATGAGGTCGGGGCCCTGGATGCCCTGGGGGAAGCCCGGGAAGTTCTCGACCTCGGTCGTGTTCATGAGCTCGCCGCCCGCCTCGACGCTCGACGCGATGAGGACGGGTTTGAGGTTTGCACGTGCGGCATAGATGGCCGCGGTGTAACCCGCGGGACCCGAACCGATAATGATGACGTTACGCACGACGGATGCTCCTCGCTTTTGTGCTCGTGACGGCTAAAACACATCCTAGCCGCGCAGTATTCCGAGCCGCCCGGGACGACGCGTGGCGCCTCAGCGACCCAATCGGCGCAACACCGGTCGCAGCGCCTGGCGCAGCTCGGGCACCCGGAAGATCGCCAGGAAGAGCACATAAACGAGCGTCATGACGGCTCCGATGATGCCCATCGAGACGAGCGCTCCGAACGCGCTGCCGACCGCGAAACCATCCGGAGAATCGATGCCGAGCACGATACCTGCGATGCCACCGACGACGGCCGCGGGAACAGCCGAGAAGCTGAACAGCAGCACGCTGTTGACGACGTGCTGGACGTCGAGCCCGTTCAGACGCCGACGCAGCAGGAAGAACGCCAAAAACATCTGCAGGGTGCCCGCGACCGTGCTCGTGAGGGTCAACCAGAAGGCGATGGCATCCGCCGGCAACAGCAGCGCGAACGAGGCCAAGGCAGAGAACAGGACCACCTGGAACACCGTGAAGAAGAAGGGCGTGCGCGTGTCGCCGAGAGCGTAGAACGCGCGCTGCACGACGAACAGGATGCAGAACGGGACGAGCCCGAGCACGTATCCGACGATCAGGAGCGCGAAGTCGACCGTTTCGGCATAGGAGCTCGAGAACAGGCTGGCGAATGGGTAGGAGCAGACGATGAGGCCCGCGGCGGCCAACACGATGAGCAGGGACACCTGGCGAATGGATGTCGAGACATCCGATCTGAGGGCCACGAAGTCCCGCTCGCGGGCGTGCTCGGACATCTGCGTGAAGTAGGCCGTCGTCAGCGACACCGTGATGACCGAATGCGGCAGCATGAAGATGAGCCAGGCATTCTGGAGCGCCAGCACCGACGGTCCCTCACCCGAGGCGACGTTGGCGGTCTGCGACTGGACGAGGCCGGCGAGCTGCGTGGCGATGATCATCGCGAAGGTCCACCCGGCCAGGCGTCCGGTCGCGCGCAGGCCCACTCCGCGCCAGTGGAAGTCGGGCCGGAAGTGCAAGCCCACCCGGCGCCAGAACACGAACAGGATGACGGCCTGCACGGCCACACCCACGGTGGCCGAGCCACCCAGCACGGCGATCATGTCGGGTGTGAAATCGCCGGCTTCGCGCGGGCTAGCAGCCTCGGCTCCGTAGACGATCTGGAAGAGCACGAGCCCGGCGATCGCGACCACGTTATTGAGCACGGGCGACCACGTGAAGGGGCCGAAGATCTTGTGTGCGTTCAAGATCTCGCCGAGCACCGTATACAGGCCGTAGAAGAAGAGCTGAGGAATGCACCAGTAGGCCAGGGCAATGGTCAGAGCCATCTGATCGGGCGGCAGCGTGGCGGCCACCAACCGCACGAGCACGGGCGCGGCGAACGTCGCGACGACGGTAGCGCCAGCCAACACGACGATCGCGATGGTCAGAAGCTTGTTGATGTAGGCGTGGCCGCGATCGGCGTGCAGGGTGGCCCGCACGATCTGCGGCACCAGGATGGCGCCCAGGACGCCGCCGGCGATGATCGCATAGACGGTGTTGGGCAGCTGATTCGCGTTGGCGAAGGCGTTGCCGCCGACACTGATCTGACCGAGGGTGGCGGTGAGGATGATCGCCTTCACGAAGCCCAGCAGGCGCGACACCAGCGTGCCCGAGGCGAGCAGGGCGCTGGCCCGGCCGATGCTGGAAGATCGGTTGCCGCGCGCGGGGGTGGCGGCGTTAGTCATTGCCGTCCGGCTTCCCGGTTGCTTCGGTTGCTTCGGTTGCTTCGGGGGTCTCGGGAGTTGCAGCGGTCTCGGGGGCTGCGGCCGTCTCGTCGGCACGGCGTTCCGCACGACGCTTCAGGATGGTGCGCACCAATCCGCCGACGAAGAGCAGCAACACGAAGGTGCCGAGGATGATCGCGCCGATGCCCTCCCAGTCGGCTCGCACGACGACCGGCACGAAGGCGTCAGAGGCGACCCGCACACCCGTGGCGCTGAAGAGCTGCAGGCGCACCGTGACGTCACCGTTGCCGAGGCGTGCTTCGACCGGCACCGAAACGGTCTCGCGCGAGTTGGCGGGCACCTTCTTGGTGACCGAACCGTCGATGTCGAGGCGCGGGTTGCTGGCGCTGGCGTCGAGGCGCACGGTGATCGGGTAGCCGAGGTCGTTGCGCACGGCGAAGGGCAGGGATGCTTGGCCGCTGATCATGGTGATCTGGCTCGTCGTGGCCAGTTGCACGGATTGCAGCGTGCGCGAGGTCTGCTCGCGGTGCTTGTCGACGGCGGCGTCGAAGGTGTCGGGCGTCTGCTGCCATCCGATCGCGGTCAACGCCAGGAGTTCGGCGCGTTCGCGGCCCGTGAGCAGTTCGGGTTGGTCGAGCACGGTCGCGAATTCACCGAGGCGGGATTCGTTCTTCCAGCGGTCCGCGAGGTCCGAGAGGCGGTCGCTCGGTTCGGCGGCGTCGACAATGGCCGTTTCGACGGATGGCTGCGACCGCGCGTCGTCGAGTGTGGCGACGCGTGTGCCGGCCAAGCTCTGCAGCGACCCGATCGCCTCACCGACGCGGAACGAGGTGGGAGGCACGCCCCGGTCGAGTGTCAGCAGGACCACGGTGCCGTCGGACGCGGCGTTGCTCGAGAGCACGGCGAGGCGCGACGACAGGGCGTTGAGGGCATCCTGCTGCTGGTCGGGCGTGACGGCGGTGACGGTTGCGGCGCGGAATTCGGCCGACGCGGGGGCATCGGACACCAGCACGGATGCGTCACCCACGCGGGCTGAGGCCGAGGCGGTGGCTGCGGCATCCAGTTGCGTGTTGGTGCTCGAGAGGATGGTCTGCGTTGCACCGGACGCTTGGAAGACGGGCAGGTCGCTTGCCGCCGCGCTGTCGTCGGCCGGCCAGAGTATGCCGTCATCGGTATATGGCCAGTCGAGCAGCTGGGCGAGGTCGGGGAGCGCGGGTGAACCGTCGGGTTGGGTCGTGGCCGTCGGGGTAGCGCCCGGCACGCTGTGCGCGCCGTCGGTGCCCGCGGTCGACGGTTCTGTGGGCACGGCCGGCGGCGGTGTCATGCCCGCGAAGTTGGCGGGGTTCATGCCGTAGAGAAGTGAGGTCGGCTGCAGGAGCGCGTCGAAGCCCATCTGCGATTGCGCCGCCGGGTCGGCGTCGGCGTACTGCAGCGCGAAGGTCTCGTTGGTGGCCGATTGGAGCCGTTCGAGCCAGCTCGTGGCCGATTCGGGGGCGGCCGTTCCCAGGGCGCGGATGGAGGCGATGATGCGAGGGTCGATGCCGATCGCGACGGGGCGGTCGCGGACTCCGTCGAGCTGACGCGTGAGCACACCGGAGGGTCCGGTGTAGGTTTCGAGCAGGTCGGCGGGGATGAGGCCATCGGCGCTGGCCGGAACGGTGAGCGGCACGGCCACGGCGACGCCGACGGTGGCGGGTGCCGCGGTCGGCGTGAAGATGAATGTGTCTCGAGATTCGGCTGTGGCCGCGCCGGCCGAGTAGGAGGCGCGGATGGGATATACGCCGTAGTCCGCCGGCAGTTCCAGCGAATCGGCGGGTACGAGGATCGATTCGGTCGAGAACGACGCACCTGGTGAGATTTCGTCGACGTCGACGGCGGTGATTTCGTGTCCGGTGCGGATATCGGCGACGAGCTGGTCGGCCTCGGCAGCACCGTCGTCGCCCGCCCCGGGGTTGGTTCCCATCCACGCGTCGAAGGCGTTGGTCGCGTCGATGCGGCTCGATCCGGATGACAGCACGAGCCGGCCGGCGGGAATGGTCTCGGCGGTGCGGTTGGTCACCGACGCCGTGACGGTCATGATGCCGCCGGGCGCTACGGGGCTGCCACTCAGGTGCAGATTGGCCGTGATCTCATCTGCCTGCGCGACACCGGGGGCGATGCCCGGGGCAACCGCCGTGACCGGGGAAGCCACTCCCCCGTGGCTCGTGACGGCCAGTGCGGCGGATGCTGGCCCGCCGACGATCAGGGACGCCGAACCGACTGCGAGGGCGATCACCTGGCGCAGTCGTACTGCTGATCGGAATGGGTTCATAGGCTGCCTGCCGGCGCGCGACGTTCGAGCCGACATAACTCCCGATTCTAGGGCGACTCGCTGTGCGCCGCCCCCACGGCGCGCGAACCGTGACGCGAAGGTCGCTCAGCCGCGGCGGATGCGCCCCATCATCGACCAGGCGGCCCTCATGAGTGATGGATGCTCGAGCGCGATGCGTCGCAGCAACTCGAACTCCACGTCATCCGCGTTCTGCCGGTGCTGGGCGGCATCGGGCAGCGAGCTCAGCCCCGCGAGCCGGGCCATTCCGTGTTGGGCGGCCAGGCCCGAATCGTGCAGTTCGTCGTCGCGGATGGCGGCAACGACGAGTTCGTCGGCACTCGGCAGCTCGTGCACGAAATCGGCGGGGTCTTCGCCCTGACGCGACCGGTGCTCATAGAGAACGTAGAGTTCGAGTCGAGCGTCGGCGCGCATCTTTTCGAGTTGGTGTGGCGCGATCTTCACAATGCGGCCATGTTACGCCCGACATCCGACACTCACATCGGCCCCACATCCGCTTCCGTCTTTTGTGTGGCGTTCACCGAATGTTCGGAATAGTCTGCTGAGCTAAGTATCACGAAGGCTTGAGCAATGGGCTTGGGCCGCTCGACGAATGGGACATCCTGTGGATCTCCGAACGGCCGAATACCCGAGGCCGGACCATTTCATTCTTCACGTGAGTGACACTCACCTGCTGGCCGGCACCAAGCGCCTCTACGGGCAGGTCGACAGCACCGAGTACTTGCGCCGACTCTTCGTCGAACTCGAGGCGTCGCGCGGCCGCCCCGAGGCCATCGTCTTCACGGGCGATCTCGCCGATCGGGGCGAACCCGAGGCCTATCAGCGTCTGCGCGAGATCGTCGAACCGGCTGCCGCCCGCATGGGTGCCCGCGTCATCTGGGTCATGGGCAACCACGACAACCGCGAGAACTTCCGCGAGGGTTTGTTCGACGAGGTGCCGACGATGCGCCCCGTCGACCGCGTCTATGACATCAACGGTTTGCGCGTGATCACGCTCGACTCCACCGTTCCGGGCCTGCACCATGGCGAGATCGCGGGCGAGCAGCTCGACTGGTTGGCTGAGGAGCTCTCGGTAAAGGCGCCGCACGGCACCATCCTTGCGATGCACCACCCGCCGCTGCCCAGCGTGCTCGACCTGGCGGTCAGCGTCGAGTTGCGCGACCAGGGCGGCCTGGCCGAGGTGCTCGAGGGCACCGATGTACGCAGCATCCTCGCCGGTCACCTGCACTACTCGTCGAGCGGCACGTTCGCGGGCATCCCCGTCTCGGTCGCTTCGGCCACGTGCTACACACAAGACCTCACGGTGCCCACGGGCGGCACACGGCCTCAGGATGGCGCGCGAGCGTTCAACCTGGTGCACGTCTACCCGTCCACCGTGCTGCACTCGGTGGTTCCCCTCGGAGAATTCCCGACGCTCGGCTATGTGGATGCCGACGAGAGCGCCAGCCGCCTGTTGCGGGCCGGCGTCACGATCGGCGGGCCTGTTACTCGTGCACCGACCCGCGAAGAGCCGTTGACCGTGCCTCAGCCTGCTTCGGTGCCGGAGCCGGTGCCGTCGCTTCGCTGACCGCGGCCTTCTCCCACGGCGCCACGATCGGGAAGTAGCGCTCGAGGAAGTCGGTGACGGCTTCGGTGCGGGTCTCGACCGAGATCTCGGGCTTCGAGCCGTCGTTCAGGCAGAACATGTCCTGGTTGCGGCGTTTCAGCAGTCGGTCCATCTGTCGCAGCGACGACTTCAGGGTCGTCTCGATGTATTTGACCTTGGCATCGGTCTGCACGACCGCCTTGCCGGTCATGAGCGCGTAGTAGTGGTAGAGCGAGTTGGTCACCGAGATGTCGGTGGCCGAGCGGAAACGGCTCGCGGCGGTCTGCGTGAACTCGGTGGGGAACTCGTTTTCGAGCTCGCGCATGACGCTCTTGCGCAGGGGCGCGGCCGAGTGCTCGAGGTGGCGCGTGGTGACCTTGCCGAAGCGCTCGCGCAGCAGGCGTCGGTTCACGCGGGCGGCGTTCTCGAAACCGCTGCGCGACGGGTCGCTGTCGCCCAGGCCGATGCGCGTGTGCGCCTCGACGAACTTGGTCACCCCGCCGGGCGAGAAGAACAGCTGCGGGCCGATGGGGCGGCCGAAGAACATGTCGTCGTTGGAGTAGAGGAAGTGCTCGGCCAGGCCGTCGATGTAGTGCAACTGCGATTCGACGGCGTGCGAGTTGTGCGTGGGCAGCACCGAGGTGTCGGGGAAGAACGTCTCGCTCGGCACGATGGTGACGAGGGGATGCTCGGCCAGCCACGCGGGGCGCGGCGAGTCGGTGGCGATGAAGATGCGGCGCACCCAGGGCGCGAACATGTAGACGCTGCGCAGGGCGTACTTCAGTTCGTCGATCTGGCGGTAGCGGGCCTCGGAGTCGTCGCCGTCGCCGACCACGTAGTTCTTCATGCGCTTGGCGCGGGCGCGCTGGAACTCGATGTCCGAGCCATCCACCCAGCTGAAGACCATGTCGATGTCGAAGTTGAGGTCGCTCGCGAGCGGGGCGAACATGTTCTCGAGCGTCGGCCAGGTGCGGCCGAACATCTCGACGGTGTCTTCGACGGCCTCGGAGCGCGGCAGTTCGCGGCGCATGAGCGCGTTTTCGGTGGGGGCGACGATCTCGTCGTCGCCGAAGCGCCAGAGTTCGAGCTGCAGGGCGGTCTCGGGGCCGTAACGCAGGCGGCCGAGGGGTTCGACGCGGGGACGGTAGAGGCGGAAGATGGCGGCCTTGCGGGTGTCGGAGAGGGCGCCGTCGGCGAGCAATACGGGCTCACCGGCATCCCGGTCGACGGTTTCTGAGTAGAAGGGCTCGTTGGCGAATGCCTCGGCGAAGGCGGCCTGCAGGGCGCGGCGTTCTTTGCGGTCGACGGCGATCACGAGGCGGTCGTTGTCGCCGCGCACGAGGAGGTACTGGATGCCGGCGGCCTCGAGGGCGTCGCGCACGGCGATGAGGTCTTCGATCATCGAGTCGCGCGGCGTGAGGTGACCGTTGAGCAGGGCGAATTTGCCCTTGCGCTGCACGATGTCATCGCGCTCGAGGCGGCGGGGCCGGGTGCTGTTGGCGATGAGGACGAGCTCGGGGGCGGTGGAGATCTGCGATTCGGGCAGGCTCGGCGCCGAGCGCATAAACGAGGATCCGTCTCCTCCGCTTGACTGCGTGGTGGCTTCTGTTGTCATCTGCGTCCCCCTTCCGGTGCGGGTGTTGTGCGAGCGGTTCTCGGTTCGAGTTCGTTCGCCTGCGGTGGCCGCGAGGCCTGTTCCGTGTGCTTGATGCGAGTGGTGCTCACGATGCGCGCCGTTTGGCGGGAGCATCGTCGTTGTGTGGCGGGCCGACCGGTGGTCGGATGTCCGCGGCGGCTGAGCCTCGGCTCTCCCCGCCTCGACGTCGTCGTCGCTGCCCTGCACCCTGTCTGGCGCGCGATCGATGGGATGCGGTGCGCGGACGGGTTCGGGCTCTGTGCTCATCATACGTGCACTGTTCGGTCGGTCGAGCGCGGGGGCATGCAGTTGAATAGTGAGGTGACTGACACGCTCATCGACCGCCTTGCCGCCGACCTCGAGACCTCCGATTTCTCGGTCGGTACGCTGTCCGAGCTGTGGGGTGAGCGCGCCGAGCAGGCCCTGCACCGTGGCGAGCGGGTTCCGGCGCTACGTGCGCTCGCCGCACGCCAAGCAGCACAGGCACCGGAGCCGGCCTCGGCGTCGGAATCCGAATCGATGTCCGCCTCCGTCGATCCCGCCGAGACGGCGGCCACGTTGGCCTCCCTCTTTCTCTTGGGCGTTCCCGTCGATGCGTCGGCGCTCGCCGCATCCCTTCCGACCCTGGGCCTCGATGGCGCCGTCGAATTGGGCCTCGTCTCTGTCGAGGACGGTCGGGCCCGCGCCCGCGTCGACCTGCGGCCCTACAGTTTCGTCGACACGGCCGGCGCCGGCAGCTGGTGGATCGTCTCCGATCTCGGCGAGATGGTGCTCGAGGGCGCGCTCACGACCGATCACGTGCTGGGCGTCGGCGGAGCTTCCCTCACCTTGAGCGGCTTGATGGTGTCGCGGCCGGTTGGGCGTGTGCTCGATCTCGGCACCGGATGCGGCATCCAGGCCCTGCACGCCGCGCGCCACGCCGAGCACGTGGTCGCCACGGATATCTCGCCCCGCGCGCTCGAGATCGCCGCCCTCAACGCGCGGCTCAACGGTGTGCACAACATCGAGTTCCGTCTCGGCGACATGTTCGAACCCGTCGAGGGTGAGCGCTTCGACCAGATCGTGACCAACCCTCCCTTCGTCATCACCCCGCGCCGATCGGATGTCCCGGCCTACGAATACCGCGACGGCGGTCGCATCGGCGACGGCATCATGCGCGAGGTCGTCACGGGCGTCGGTCGTCACCTGAACCCCGGTGGCATTGCACAGATGCTCGGAAACTGGGAGTACCGCTCGGGCGAAGACGGTCTCGACCGCGTGCGCGGGTGGGTGCAGGCATCCGACACGCCGCTCGACGTCTGGCTCATCGAACGCGAGCGACAAGACCCCGCCGCCTACGCCGAGACGTGGATCCGCGACGGCGGCACGCGCAGCGCAACCCCCGACTTCGACCGTCTCTATAACGCCTGGCTGGATGACTTCGCCGAACGCGGTGTCGAATCGGTCGGTTTCGGCTACCTCACGCTGCGCCGCGCCCCCGCCGTCCCGACCGCCGAACCCCTGCGACGCTTCGAGCGCATGCCCGACGCGCTCGCCGCTTCATCGGGTCTCGGCACCCACATCGCCGCCGTGCTCGACGCGCACGACTGGATCGCGGCGCACGACGACGACGCGCTCTGGCGCGCCACGCTGCAGGTGGCACCCGACGTCACCGAGGAACGCAACTACTGGCCGGGTAACGACGACCCGTCCACCATCACGCTCAAGCAGGGCGGCGGTTTCGCCCGCACCGTGAAGCTCGATACGGCGCTCGCGGCCCTCGTCGGCGCATCGGATGGCGAGCTGCCGGTCGGCGTCATCGTCGAGGCCATCGCACAGCTGCTCGAGGCCGACGTGCCGGCGCTCCGCCAGGAACTCCTCCCCCGCGTGCGCCAGCTCATCCTCGACGGTTTCGTGCAGCCGCTCGCCTGACCGCCCTGCGCGGCGTCGCCTGACCCACCTGCCCCGGCGCCGCCCGCTACGATTGGGGGCATGGTGAGCATGGCGGATTCTTTGGCACGCCTCGGCGCACTCGCACAGTCCCCCATCGTGGCCCGGCTCGCCGAGGCATTCGACGCGGCGGGGTTCGAATTCTCTCTCGTCGGCGGGCCCGTGCGCGATGCCATGCTCGGCCGCGAGGTGCACGACCTCGACTTCACGACCAATGCGAGCCCCGACGAGATCCTGGCGGTCATCGCCCCCCTGTCCGACGCGCACTGGGACATCGGCCGCGAGTTCGGCACGATCGGCGCCCGGGTGAGCGCGCGCGACGCATCCGGTGCCGCCCTCACCGATCAGGTCGAGATCACCACCTACCGCGCCGACGCCTACGACGGCGTCACCCGCAAACCCGTCGTGGCCTTCGGCGACACCCTCGAGAGCGATCTCGCCCGCCGCGACTTCACGGTCAACGCCATGGCCTTGCGCCTGCCACAGATGGCGCTCGTCGACCCGTCCACGGGCGTCGAAGACCTGCTGGCCGGCATTCTGCGCACCCCCAGCACGGCGGATGTCTCGTTCGGCGACGACCCCCTGCGCATGTTGCGCGCCGCCCGCTTCGCCGCCCAGCTCGGGTTCACGCCCAGCGACGACACGGTCGAGGCCATGCGCCGACGCGCCGACAGCCTGTCGATCGTCAGCATCGAACGCGTGCAGGGCGAGCTCACCAGACTGTTGTGCACCGACAGCCCCCGCGCCGGCATCCAGCTGCTCGTCGACACCGGGCTCGCCGACCTGGTGCTGCCCGAGATTCCGGCGCTGCGCCTCGAGGTCGACGAGCACCACCACCACAAAGACGTCTACGAGCACTCGCTGACGGTGCTCGATCAGGCCATCGACTACGAGAAGC
This sequence comes from Okibacterium fritillariae, assembly GCF_052783725.1. NCBI lineage: Bacteria > Bacillati > Actinomycetota > Actinomycetes > Micrococcales > Microbacteriaceae > Okibacterium > Okibacterium fritillariae. The sequence continues at coordinate 26,730 of NZ_CP199917.1, read as the reverse complement.
AGCGGCATCCGGGCACACCCCCCGACCTCACGCTGCGCATGGCGGCCCTGCTGCACGACATCGGCAAGCCGGCCACGAAGAAGCTCGAATCGGGCGGAACCGTCACGTTCTACCACCACGACGTGGTCGGCGCGAAGCTCGCCAAGAAGCGACTGACGGCTCTGCGCTACGACAACGACACCATCAAGAACGTGTCGCGCTTGATCGAGTTGCACCTGCGTTTCTTCGGCTACTCCGAGGGTGCCTGGAGCGATTCGGCCGTGCGCCGTTACGTGCGCGATGCCGGGCCGTTGCTCGAGCGCCTGCACATGCTCACGCGCGCCGATGTCACAACGCGCAACCGCCGCAAGGCCGACCGGCTGGGTTTCGCCTACGACGACCTCGAGCAGCGCATCGCCGAATTGCGCGAACAAGAAGAAATGGATGCCGTGCGCCCCGACCTCGACGGCAACCGCATCCAAGAGGTCCTCGGCATTCCTCCGGGGCGTGAGGTCGGCGAGGCCTACCGCTGGCTGCTCGAATTGCGCCTCGACAACGGCCCGCTCGGCGAGGAAGAAGCCATCCGCCGCCTGCGCGCGTGGTGGGCCGAGCGTTCCGCCTGAAAGTTCGTGCAATCTTCTTCACACCGCTCCCCCTGCGGCGTAGTTTGATGCCATGAGCCACGAGAAGAACGACGACGCTGTCGAATACGAGACCCCGGGCAACCCCGTCCACGAGCAGCAGGAGGGCGACGTCGAGTACACGACGCCCGGCAACCCCCATCGCGATGACGACGACGACAACGGCGGTGCGGATGTCGCGACGCCCGGTGTCCCCATCGCCGACGCCCAGCACGAGGCCGAGAAGCACGTGCCGCACGCGACCCCCGGCAACAACTCGGCCATCTCCGAGGACTGACGCCCGACCCTCCCCTGTGTGGCCACCCGAGCAGCGCGCCGTTTCACGTGAAACCCCTGCCGCCCGGGTGGCCTTTCTTCGTGACCTGGCGCCCGCCGAGACACCTGTCCTACAGTGGACGGAAGTCATAACGGTCAACGGAGAGGAACATCGATGTCGGATCGTCCCAACGACGAAGAGCTCATCGGCCCCGGAAGCACAGCGGATGCCGCCCCAACCTCGCTCGGTCACCCCACCGACGCTGACGGCGAAGACGAACCCGCGCTCGGTGCCGGCGAAGGATCGACCGGTCGCACGCAGCTCGCCGACAAGAACTTCACGCCGACCGATTTGAGCTGATCTGGGGCGGTTTTCAGCCGACTTTACGGTGCGCCTGATAACCTCGCCCCTTTGCAGACCGGTGTGCACGACGTGCGCCGCCGGCATTGCGACCTGTCGCGGAACCCCACCGCGAGCCCGTCAGAACGACGTCCGATCGTTCGTGGCGGGTGCGCCGCGATGACATACACCCGATAGAAAGCTCCCCATGCGTCACAAACTCCTCCAGTCGGCCACGGTCGCCCTCACCGCAGCCCTCGCGCTCGCCGGATGCTCGGCCGGTTCGTCCACGTCATCCGATTCGGCCGATTCCAGCGCCGACACGACCGTGACGTTCCGCCTGTGGGACGAGACGGCCGCGGCATCCTACGAGAAGTCGTTCGCCGAATTCGAGAAGCAGAACCCCGGCATCGAGGTCGACGTCGAGGTCGTGCCCTGGGCCGACTACTGGACCGAGTTGCGCGCCGACGTCGCCGAGGGAAACGCGGCCGATGTCTTCTGGATGAACAACTCCTACTTCGGCAATTACGCCGACAGTGGCAACCTCATCGACGTCGACACGGCGCTGGGCGAGAACGCTAAGAAGGACTGGACGCCGTCCGTCGTGAAGCAGTTCACCCGGGACAAGACCCTGTGGGGCGTGCCGCAGACCTACGACGCGGGCATCGCCGTGTATTACAACAAGAAGTTGCTCGACGAGGCCGGCATCGACCCGTCGACGCTCAAGGATCTCGAGTGGAACCCTGACGAGGCGAAAGACACCTTCCTGCCTGTCGCCCAAAAGCTGACGAAGGACACGTCGGGCCGAGACCGCCTGAACGGTGAGTTCGATGCCAACGCGATCGCCACCTTCGGCACCAACCTGGGCTACGACCTGCAGGCCATCCTGCTCCCCTACATCGGCTCCAACGGCGGCCAGTTCCAAGACGGCGACGACTTCGACTTCGCCGATGCCAAGACGACCGAGGCCGTCGAGTATGTCGTGAAGGCCGTCAACGACAAGAAGGTCGCGCCCCCGGCATCCGACACCAACGACAACTCGGACTTCAGCCGCGACGCGTTCCTCGAGGGCAAGATCGCGCTGTTCCAGTCGGGCCTCTACAACCTCAAGAGCATCGACGAGGGTGCCGACTTCGAGTGGGGCGTCGCGCCTGCGCCCGCCGGTCCCGCCGGCAACGTCACGGTCACCAACGGCATCGTGGCCGCCGGCAACGCGCAGAGCGAGCATCTCGACGCCACCAAGAAGGTGCTCACCTGGCTCGGCTCGACCGAGGGTGACACCTACCTCGCCACCGACGGCGCCGCACTGCCCGCCGTCGATTCGGCCCAGAAGGTCTTCCTCGATTACTGGAAGAAGCAGGATGTCGACGTCACACCGTTCCTCGACGCCGTGAAGGCCGCGAAGCCCATCGAGTCGCCGTCCGGCGTCAACTATGCCGCCGGGTTCGCCGCTTACGACCCCATCTTCAAGCAGATCTTCGCGGGCCAGACGCCCGTCTCCGACGGCCTGAAGAAAGCCCAAGATGCGGCCAACGTCGCCATCAACAAGTAGGTAATCGGGCCGAAGTCGGCTACGATAGGCAGGTTGCCTGGGCTACGTCTAGCCGGGCACGATGCCACAACCCTCCTGTTGCAGAGAGTCTGCAACCGTTAAGTCCGAAGGAGGTGGGTTAATGACGCATCAGTACGAACTCATGGTTATCTTGGACCCCGAGATCGATGAGCGCACCGTCGCTCCGAGCTTGGACAAGTTCCTCAACGTCATCCGCAACGATGGCGGATCGATCGACAAGGTCGACATCTGGGGCCGTCGTCGTCTCGCTTACGAGATCAACAAGAAGACCGAAGGCATCTACGCCGTCGTCGACTTCACGGCCACCAGCGAAGCCACGCAGGAGCTCGACCGTCAGCTGAAGCTGTCCGAAGCCGTCATGCGCACCAAGGTGCTGCGGGCCGAAGAAGCCATCGCTCAGGTCGCTTTCGAGCAGAAGCGCTCGGAAGAAAAGGCTGCCCGCAAGGCACAGAGCGCCGCCAAGAAGGACGCCTAGTCCCCATGGCCGGCGAAACCGTAATCACCGTGGTGGGCAACCTCACGAGCGATCCTGAACTGCGTTACACGCAGAACGGCCTCGCGGTTGCCAACTTCACCATCGCTTCCACCCCGCGCAGCTTCGACCGCGCGGCCAACGAGTGGAAAGACGGCGAAGCGCTGTTCCTGCGTGCAAGTGTCTGGCGTGACTTCGCCGAGCACGTCGCCGGATCGCTCACCAAGGGAAGCCGTGTCATCGCCACCGGTCGCCTGAAGCAGCGCTCGTACGAGACGAAAGAGGGCGAAAAGCGCACCAGCATCGAGCTGGAGGTCGACGAGATCGGCCCCTCGCTCCGCTATGCGACCGCTCAGGTTCAGCGCGCCCAGTCCTCCGGAGCCCCTGGTGGCGCCGGCGGCGGTGGAGGCCGCGGACCGGCAGCCGTCCAAGACGAGCCGTGGGCCGCAAGCGCCCCCGCTCAGTCGTCCTCGTCAGGCGCCGACAGCTGGAACACTCCCGGCTCGTACGGCGACGACACCCCGTTCTAAAACTTTAACGAAGGAAACCTACTATGGCTGGAAAGTCTGGCGGCTCGAGCCGCAAGCCCGCCCGCGGTAAGGGCGCAAAGGTCGTCGCACCCGCGAAGGCGATCCGCGTCGGCGTTATCGACTACAAAGATGTCGCAACGCTCCGCAAGTTCATCTCCGAGCGAGGCAAGATCCGCGCTCGTCGCATCACCGGCGTCTCCGTGCAGGAACAGCGCCTCATCGCCCGTGCCGTGAAGAACGCCCGCGAAATGGCGCTCCTCCCCTACGCCGGCTCCGGCCGCTAAGGAGCAACCCCATGTCGAAATTGATTCTGACGCACGAGGTCACCGGCCTCGGTCAGCCGGGTGACGTCGTCGACGTCAAGAACGGCTACGCCCGCAACTACCTGGTTCCCCAGGGCTTCGCTGTCACGTGGAGCCGCGGTGGCGAAAAGCAGATCGAGCAGATCAAGGCGGCTCGCGCCGCTCGTGAGCTCGCCACGCTCGAAGAAGCCCAGGACCTCAAGCAGAAGCTCGAGAACAACAAGGTCAAGCTCACGGTCAAGGCCGGCGCCGAAGGCCGTCTGTTCGGGTCCGTGAAGACCTCCGACATCGCCAACGCGGTTTCCGCGTCGGGCGTCGGCGAGGTCGACAAGCGCAAGGTCGAGATCCCCAACCCGATCAAGGTCGTCGGCGAGCACACCGCAACGGTGCGCCTGCACGAAGACCTCTCGGCCACGATCACCCTTCAGGTGGTTGCAGCCAAGTAACACCACGAAAGCGGGGGTCCGGGCATCTGCCTGGGCCCCCGCTTTTGCGTGCGCGCGAGTGAGTGTCGCTCAGTCGGTGGCCTCGCCCGCGACCTCGTCCGAGTCATCCGGGTCGACCTTCTTGATGACCTCGTTGTCCTCTTCGGCAACGGGAGCCGTCGCCTCGTCCTCTCGCAGGTAGTCGCCCGATGCGATGTCGTCGTCGTGATGAGACATGTGTCGTCCTCTCGTCCTGATGCGGTGCTCGGCTGTGCAGCCGTGCGGTTCGACGCTAAGTGCCCGCTCTCGGGTGCGCAATGGGGTTGTTAGCGCATCATCCGAGGTCTGTCGAGCCGTAGACCGTCGTTCGCGCGTCATCCGATCATGGAGACGTGGCCGCGACGCCTGGCCGCCCGAGGAGGATGACGATGAGCCCCGTATCGCTGTGGAACGCACACGCCCCCGAATTCGTCAGCGACCCGTTCGTGGTCGAAGACCGCGCCGATGTCATCGTGGTGGGTGCGGGCCTCACGGGCCTCATCACGGCCACCCTGCTGGCCCGCGCGGGCGTCGATGTGCTCGTGCTCGAGGCGCGCACGCCCGGGGCCGTGACATCCGGCAACACCACCGCCAAGATCAGCGTCCTGCAGGGCACGAAGCTGTCGACCATCCTGTCCCACCACTCCGAGAAGCTGGGCCGCGCGTATGTCGAGGCCAACACCGACGGGCAAGCCCTTCTGCTGGCCCTGTGCGCCGAGTGGGGCGTCCCGGTCGATATCCGAGACTCCTACACCTATGCGGTGTCAGATCAGGGGCTGAAACAGGCGCGTAAGGAGTTCGAGGCCAACGAGAAGCTCGGTCTGGGTGTCGAGTGGGTCGAAGCATCCGAGCTGCCCTATGACATCGAGGGCGCCGTGCGGATGCCGGACCAGGCCCAGTTCGACCCCATGGACTTCATCCCGGCCGCCATCGCCGACATTCGGGCTCACGGCGGCCGCGTGGTGTCGGGCGTGCGCGTGACGGGCGTCGACATCGAATCGCCCACCCTCGTCGAAACCGAGCGAGGTGACGTGCACGCCGAGAACGTCGTGCTGGCGACGGGCATCCCGATCCTCGACCGCGGCGGCTACTTCGCCAAGGTCGCACCCACGCGCTCCTACGCCATCGCCTTCACGGGGGCCTCGATCATCCCCCAGGGCATGTACCTCTCGGCCGACACCCCAAGCCGTTCGGTGCGCCAGGCGACAGTGGATGGCGTGGACTACCTCGTCGTCGGCGGCAACGACCACCCCGTGGGGCGCGGCGGCTCGGAACGCGAGAAGGTCGCCGACCTGGTGAGCTGGACCGAGGAGCACTTCCCCGGTGCTCAGGTGGCGTATTCGTGGTCGGCGCAGGACTACAGCTCGCACAACCAGATCCCCTTCGTCGGGGCACTCCCCCGCGGGCGCGGCAAGGTCTACATGGCCACGGGCTACGACAAGTGGGGAATGACGAATGCGGCCGCGGCATCCCTGCGTTTGCTGGCCGAATTGACGGATGCCGAGCAGCCCGCTTGGGCGAAGGTCTGGGGCACGCGCATCACGACGCCTGCCGATTTTGCGGAAGGTGCCCTGCACAACGCCGAGGTCGGCGTGGAGATCGTGAAGGGCTGGGCGCACGTGCTCACGGGGGCGCCTTCTGAGGCTCCGGCCGAGGGCGATGGGGTGGTTACGCGCGCCTCCGACGGTCTCGCGCCGGTCGGCACCTCGACGGTCGACGGGAAGACCTGTGCGGTCAGTGCGGTGTGCCCCCACCTTGGAGGAGTCGTGTCGTGGAACGACCAGGAGAAGACGTGGGACTGCCCGTTGCACGGTTCTCGATTCACGGCGCAGGGGCACTTGCTCGAGGGGCCGGCCGTGAAGGGTCTCGCGGTACACGAATAAAGTCGCAACGGGAGGGGCCGGTCGGCGGCCCATTCCGAGAGAAAGTCGCCGCCCGGTGTCGCTCGCGTTCGAGGCACCGGGCGTCGTTGTGCGCGGGCCCATCGGACGTCGTACACCCGTGGCGAGTTGCGAGTCAAGTCGATCTATGCACAGGTTAACGGCACGTTGTGAACATTCAATGTGTGATCGAAAGAGTTTTCCACCGGCTGCCTGTGAGTGACTAATAACCTGATCAAGCAGACTTTCGGTCAGTAAATTATTTCGTTATCCACAGCTTTCCACACAGGTTGTGCACACAGCGTGCGGCGTTTCGCCCATGTTATGCACAAAGTTATCCACAGGCACATTTGCTGTGGAGAGACGGCTGTCCCTAGTGTGGGGCAGCGCCTCGTTCCCGAGCGAAGACGCGAGAACGAGTCACCGATCCAGCACTGTCAGCGGTCGGAGGTTTACTAGAGCAGACGCCGCACCCGAAGTGACACGCTGCTCCAGCATCCGTTGGTGGTTCCCGTGCCTGTGGCGCCCCGAAAACTACGTGTGCACCAGGGAAGGAGACCAGAGTGTCAATCGCCCACCTCGGCCTCGCAGATGATCGCTCGGGCTCGAACCCGTCCTACGGTTCAGACCGCACCCCGCCGCACGACCTGTTGGCCGAACAATCCGCCCTGGGTGGCATGCTCCTCTCGAAGGATGCCGTCGCCGACGTCGTCGAGGTCGTGCGCGGCCCCGACTTCTACGTCCCCAAACACGAGATCATCTTCGACGCCCTGCTCGCGTTGTACTCGCAGGGCGAGCCCACCGACGTCATCGCCGTCACCGACGAACTCATCAAACAGGGCGAGCTGTCGCGCGCCGGCGGCGCCGACTACCTGCACACGCTGACGAGCCTCGTTCCCACGGCTGCCAACGCCGGTTTCTATGCCTCCATCGTCGCCGAGCGCGCACTGCTGCGCCGCCTCGTCGAAGCGGGCACGCGCATCGTGCAGATGGGTTACGCGGGTGAGGGTGAGGTGCTCGACCTCGTCAACAACGCGCAGGCCGAGATCTATGGCGTCACCGGGTCCACCGAGAGCGAAGACTACGTGCCGCTGAGCGACGCCGTGGGCGCGGCCTTCGACGAGATCGAGGCCGCGAGCGGAACCGACGGTCAGATGGCGGGTGTTCCCACGGGTTTCATCGAGATGGATGACCTCACCAATGGTTTCCACCCGGGCCAGCTCATCCTGGTCGCCGCCCGCCCCGCACTGGGTAAATCCACGCTGGCCCTCGACTTCGCGCGCGCCGCCGCCATTCACAACGACCAGCCCACCATCGTCTTCTCGCTCGAAATGGGTCGCAGCGAGATCGCCATGCGACTCCTGTCGGCCGAGGCATCCGTGCCCCTGCAGAGCATGCGCAAGGGAAACGTCGACCAGCGCGACTGGACCAAGCTCGCGTCGACGCGCGGCAAGATCAACGACGCTCCCCTCTACATCGACGACAGCCCCAACATGACGCTCGTCGAGATCCGCGCTAAATGCCGTCGGCTCAAGCAGCGCGTGGGCCTCAAGATGGTCGTCATCGACTACCTGCAGCTCATGACGAGCGGTAAGCGCGTCGAGAGCCGCCAGCAGGAGGTCTCCGAGTTCTCACGTGCGCTCAAGCTGCTCGCCAAAGAACTCAAGGTGCCCGTCATCGCGCTGTCGCAGCTGAACCGTGGCCCCGAGCAGCGCGCCGACAAGATGCCCGCCATCAGCGACCTGCGCGAGTCCGGCTCGCTCGAGCAGGACGCCGACATGGTCATCCTGCTGCACCGCGAGAGCGCCTACGAGAAAGACAACCCGCGCGCGGGCGAGGCCGACCTCATCGTCGCCAAGCACCGTAACGGCCCCACGCGCACCGTCACCGTGGCGTTCCACGGCCACTACTCCCGCTTCGCGGACCTCGCGCCGGGCATGTAGCTCGGCGCGCGCCGTCTCCCGCGCGATCGGCACACCGCCCCCGCTCAGCGCGAGCGCGTAGGATGGATGCATCCCCCTGACGAGAAATGAGGCGCCGCACGTGGCACGATCCGCTGTCGCTGAGCCCACGAGCTCGCGTTATTGGATCGCTCTCGTGGTCCGTGCCGTGCTCGCGCTCGTCATCGCCGCCGTCGTGACCTTCTCGGCCGACCACTCCCCCGAATTCGGGCTCACGGTCTTCGCCCTGTTCGCGATTCCTTCGGGCATCGCAACAGCGCTCCTGGCACGTCGCGCCGAAGCGGCGAGCCACGTCGACGCACTGAGCATTCGTCTCATCATGACCTCGGGTGCCCTCACGGCCGTCGCCGGCATCATCGCGTTGATCGTGCGCAGCAACGGCACCAGCGCGCTCATGTGGCTCATCGTCCTCTGGGCCGCCATCACGGGCGCCACCGAGTTCATCGCCGGCCTGCGCGCTCGCAAGACGCTCGCCGCCGCCCGCGAATGGCTCGCCGCCGGAGCCTTCGGGCTCATCCTCGCGATCGCCGTGCTGCTGGTGCCCGGCGGCCTCGACCAACACTTCGTCGGCCCCGACGGCGTCGAGCGCTCGCTCACGTCCGCGGTCGTCACCGTCGGCATGTTCGGCGCCTACGCCGCCGTGCTCGGCGTCTACCTGCTCATCGGCGGGCTCTCCCTCAAATGGGGCGCCTCGGCCGATCGACGCACCGAAGCTACACCCGTGGAGTCCTCCTCATGAGCCAACCGTCCCGCCGCGAGATCCTGAAACCGATCGAACTTCTCGTGATGGCGGCCATCGCGGCCGTCTTCACCGGCGTCATCGTGCTCATGTCCACGCGCGAGCCCGTCATCGCCCTCGTCGCCTTCGGCGTGGCGTTCGTCGTCACGCTCGTCGTCATCGCCATGTTCGTGCTGTCGATCAAACCCGACGACATCGAGCGGCACGAGATCGACGACGAAGACGACGAGTCCCCGGTCTCTCCTCACTAATCACTGGCACACACAGAAGAAGCCCCGACCACATCCGGTCGGGGCTTCTTCTTATTCTGCGTTCAGCGCTCAGGCCTGCGGCAACCGGTCCACCAGCTCGTCGGCCAACCCCACGTACGTGGCGGGCGTCAGCGCAACCAGACGCGCCTTCGCCGCATCCCCGATGTCGAGCTTCTCGACGAACGAGACCAGGTCGTCGCGACCGATGCGCTTACCCCGGGTCAGATCCTTCAGCATCGCGTAGGGGTCGTCGATCGACGAACGCCCGGCAACCACCTCGGCGCGGATGACGGTCTGGATGGCCTCGGCGAGAACCTCCCAGTTGTGGTCGAGGTCGTAGGCCAGGGCATCGCGGTCGAGGTCGATCTCGCGCAGGCCGCGCGCCAGGTTGTCGAGCGCCAGCAGCGAGTGCCCGAGACCCACGCCGATGTTGCGCTGCGTGGTCGAGTCGGTGAGGTCGCGCTGCAGCCGCGAGGTGACGAGCGTGGCCGCCAACGAGTCGAGCAGGGCGCTCGACAGCTCGAGGTTGGCCTCGGCGTTCTCGAAGCGGATGGGGTTGATCTTGTGCGGCATCGTGGACGACCCGGTGGCGCCGGCGACGGGGATCTGCCGGAAGTAGCCGATCGAGATGTACGTCCAGATGTCGGTGGCCAGGTTGTGCAGCACGCGGTTGGCGTGCGAGACCCGGTTGTAGAGCTCGGCCTGCCAGTCGTGCGACTCGATCTGCGTGGTCAGCGGGTTCCACGTGAGCCCGAGCGATTCGACGAACTCCTGCGAGATGGTGGTCCAGGATGCCTCGGGGTCGGCGGCCACGTGAGCCGCGAAAGTGCCGGTGGCACCCGAGAACTTGCCGAGGTATTCGGTGCCCTCGATCTGTGTCTCGATGCGTCGCAGCCGCCACGCGGTGACGGCGAGCTCGCGGCCCATGGTGGTGGGCGTCGCGGGCTGCCCGTGCGTGCGGCTCAGCATGGCGTCGGCACGGAAGGCCTGCGCCTGACGCGTCAGCTCGGCGATCACGCCGCGGTAGGCCGGCAGCCACACCTCGCGCACGGCCAGCGACACCGTCAGTGCGTAGCTGAGGTTGTTGATGTCTTCGCTCGTGCAGGCGATGTGGGTCAACTCGGCGATGGACGCCAGCCCGAGTTCGTCGAGGCGGTGCCGCACGAGGTATTCGACGGCCTTCACGTCGTGGCGCGTGACCGCTTCCTTCTCGGCCAGCCAGTCGATGTCGGCCTGCGAGAACTCGGTGTAGAGCGCGCGCAGGCTCTCCTTCTGCGCCGCCTCGAGCGGCGACGAGCCGAACATGCTGTGGTCGGTCAGGTAGATCAGCCATTCCACCTCGACCTGCACGCGGGCCCGGTTGAGACCGGCCTCGCTCAGGTATTCGCCGAGCGGCTGCACCGAGGCCTTGTAGCGGCCGTCGAGCGGGCTGAGCGGCTGAGGGGGAAGTGAGGTCATCGGAGGGCTCCCTGTCGGATGGCGGGTTCGAGTTGGCGGAAGAGGTGCTTGCACGCCTGCTCAATCATCCCAAGAACCTGGTCGAACATCGCATCGTCGGAATAGTAGGGGTCTGGCACATCGGTGAGGTGCGCCTGCCGCGCGTCGAAGCTCAGCAGCATCTGCACCTTGCTGCGCTCGCCCTCGGTGGGCGCCCAGGCCTTGAGGATGCGGTCGTGGCTGCGGTCGAGGGCCACCACGAGGTCGAGCTTGCCGAACTCGCCGGGGTCGAACTGTTTCGCCCGGTGCGCCGAACCGTCGTAGCCGCGCCGCGCGAGAGCGGCCACGGTGCGGTGGTCGGCCTGTTCCCCCACATGCCAGTCACCCGTGCCGGCCGAGGTGGTGACGACGTATTCTTCGAGCCGCGCGCCCCGCACGAGGGAGCGGAACACGACTTCGGCCATGGGTGAGCGGCAGATGTTGCCGGCGCACACGAAACTCACCCGATAGGGGACGATCTCTTTCTGCGGGGGCTCGGCGTCGAGGTCGGCCTTCTGGCCGGTCAACTCAGCGTCGACCTTCGTTCAACTGGGGCTTCAGGATGGCCCCGAAGATCCAGTTGATGATGCCCAGCACGAGGGCGCCGAGCACACCCCACCAGAAACCGTCGATGGTCAGGCCGAAGCCGAACCAGGAGGTGACGCCGGCGGTGATGAGCAGCAGGATGCCGTTCACGATGAACGAGATCAGCCCGAGCGTGAGGATGTAGAGCGGGAAGGCGACGATACGGATGAGTGTGCCGATGATCGCGTTGACGATTCCGAACACCAGCCCGACCACCAGATAGGTGACGACCGTGGGCAGGATGCCGTCGTCATAGGGGGTGACATGCACGCCGGCCACGATGAGGGTCGTGAGCCAGATCGCCACGCCGTTGATCACGATCCGTATCAAGAATTTGCCCATGGAACCCACTATCCCATCGGCCTCCCGTCGTGACAAAGCTGTTATTCGCCCGTTGGCCGTATTCCGTGCTCGGAATCTCAGCGCCGTAGAATCGCACAATGACCTCCGCCGAACGCCGACCCGTCAAGTTGCGCCCGGAAATCGTCGCATTGCCCCCTTATAAGCAGGGCAAACCGGCCCCCGTCGACGCCTATAAGTTGTCGAGCAACGAGAACCCTTACCCTCCCCTAGACGGTGTTATCGAGGACGTCGTGCGTGCGACATCCTTCAACCGTTATCCGGATGCCACGGCGCTCGCCGTGCGCGAGGTGCTGGCCGCGCGCAACGGCGTCTCGGTCGACGAGGTGCACATCGGCGCCGGTTCGGTGTCGATCATCAGCCAGCTCATCAGCGCGGCCGCCGGAGCGGGCGACGAGGTCGTCTACCCTTGGCGCTCGTTCGAGGCCTACCCGGGTCTCGTCACGGTCGCGGGCGCGACGAGCGTGCAGGTGCCCCTGAAAGCGGATGATTCGCTCGACCTCCCCGCGCTCGCCGAGGCCGTGACCGAGCGCACGCGCGTCGTCATCGTCTGCTCCCCCAACAACCCCACGGGCACCGTGGTCGGCGCCGCCGAGTTCGCCGACTTCATGGAATCCATCCCCGACGACCTGCTCGTCCTCCTCGATGAGGCCTACTACGAGTTCATCGACCGCGAAGACGCCGTCGACGGTCTCGCGCTCACGGGTCGCTACCCCAACCTCGTGGTGCTGCACACCTTCTCCAAGGCCTACGGTCTGGCCGGGCTGCGCATCGGCTGGGCGATCGGGCCCGTCGACATCCTCAACGCCGCCCGCGCGAGCGCCATCCCGCTGTCGGTCACCGAGCCGTCGCAGGTCGCCGCCCTGGCATCGCTCGAGCGCGACTCCGAGCTGGCCGAGCGTGTGTCGCACATCCGCGCTCGCCGCAATGTCATCCGCGACGGCTTCCTCGACCGCGGTCTGCGCGTTCCCGAGGCGCAGGGCAACTTCATCTGGCTGGGCGCCGGCGACGAGACCGATCGTGTGCAAGACGTCCTCTACTCCCACGGCATCGTGGCGCGGGCCTTCCCCGGTTCCGGCGTGCGCATCAGCATCGGCGAGGAGGAGTCGATCGCGAGCCTGTTCCGCGCGGCCGACGAGATCGCCCAGCTGCTTCCCGCCGCACATCCCCACTCGACGTTAGGTTAGAACGGTGACAGTTCCCCTTCATGATCAGGCTTCGCCTGCCGTGCAGTTCTTGTCGACGGACGGCGTGTTCAGCGTCTCCGAGCAGAGCGAGCAGTACGCCCCCTACCTCGAGCGTCTGACCGAGGCCGACCACCGCCGGTTCTACCGCGACATGTCGGTCGTGCGGGCGTTCGACGTCGAGTCGGCCAACCTGCAGCGCCAGGGCCAGCTGGCCCTCTGGGTGCCGAGCTTCGGGCAGGAGGCCGCCCAAGTGGGTTCGGCCCACGCCGCCCGGCCGCAAGATCACCTCTTCCCCTCTTACCGCGAGCACGCCGTGGGATTCGTGCGCGGCATCGACCTGCTCAACGTGCTGCGCCTGCTGCGCGGTGTCACGCACGGTGGCTGGGACCCGAAGGATCCGACCAACGGCAACTTCCACCTCTACACGCTCGTCATCGGCTCGCAGACGCTGCACGCCACGGGCTATGCGCTCGGCCAGAAGCTCGACGGTCGCACCAACACGGGCAACCCCGAGACCGACGAGGCCACCATGGTCTACTTCGGCGACGGCGCCACGAGCCAGGGGGATGTCAGCGAGGCCCTCGTCTTCGCGTCGAGCTACCAGACCCCGCAGGTCTTCTTCCTGCAGAACAACCACTGGGCCATTTCGGTGCCCGTCACCACGCAGTCGCGCACACCGTTGCACCGACGCGGCGACGGCTTCGGTGTGCCCAACGTGCAGGTCGACGGCAACGACGTCCTGGCGAGCTTCGCGGTCACGGCCAAGCACCTCGACGATGCGCGCTCCGGTCAGGGCCCGCAGCTCATCGAGGCGCTCACCTATCGCATCGGCGCGCACACCACGAGTGACGACCCCACCAAGTACCGCACGCAGGAAGAGCTCGACTCGTGGGTGGCCAAAGATCCCATCGCGCGCTTCGAGGCCTACCTGCGCTCGCAGAGTGCCCCGCAGTCCTTCTTCGACGATGTGGATGCCGAGGCCAAAGACTTCGCGTCCGACATCCGTCGCCGCACCCTGGCCCTCGAGACGCCCGACATGAGTCTCATGTTCGATCACGTCTACTCCGAGCCGCACCCGCTCCTCGAGGAGCAGAAGGCGTGGCTCACCCAGTACGAGAACTCGATGAACGGCGGGGAGTCCGCATGAGCGACACGATGACGAACACGCAGGCCACCGGCGGCGACGGAGCCGAGGCCCCGCGCGGCATCGAGAACCTGCCCATGGTGAAGGCCCTCAACGCGGGTCTGCGCCAGGCCATGCTCGACGACCCGCGCGTGCTCATGATGGGTGAGGACATCGGCCGTCTCGGCGGCGTCTTCCGCGTGACCGAGGGCCTGCAGCCCGAGTTCGGCACCGACCGCGTGCTCGACACGCCCCTCGCCGAGTCGGGCATCATCGGCACGGCCATCGGCCTCGCCATGCACGGTTTCCGACCGGTGTGCGAGATCCAGTTCGACGGCTTCATCTACCCCGGCTTCGACCAGATCACGTCGCAGCTGGCGAAGCTCACCAACCGGCACGAGGGCCAGCTCAGCATGCCCCTCGTCATCCGCGTTCCTTACGGCGGGCACATCGGCGCGGTCGAGCACCACCAGGAGAGCCCCGAGGCCTACTTCGCGCACACGCCGGGCCTCCGCGCGGTCAGCCCGTCGACGCCCAACGATGCCTATTGGATGATTCAGGAGGCCATCGCCTCCAACGACCCCGTCATGTTCTTCGAGCCCAAGAGCCGTTACTGGCCGAAGGGTGAGGTCGACTTCTCGTCGTCGGCCGTTCCGCTGCACGCATCGCGCGTGGTCCGCACCGGCACCGACGTCACGCTCGTGGGCCACGGCGCCATGGTCACCGTGCTGTTGCAGGCCGCCGAGCTGGCCGCCGCCGAGGGCACCTCGGTCGAGGTCGTCGATCTGCGTTCTCTCTCCCCGGTCGACTACGGTCCCGTCGTCGAGAGCGTGCGCAAGACCGGTCGCGCCGTCGTCGCGCAGGAGGCCTCCGGTTTCGCGTCGATCGGGTCGGAGATCGCGGCCACCATCACCGAGCGCGCGTTCTATTCGCTTGAGGCGCCCGTCCTGCGGGTCTCCGGCTTCGATACGCCGTTCCCGCCCGCCAAACTCGAGGGTCTGTTCCTGCCCGACGCCGACCGCATCCTCGAGGCCGTCGACCGGTCGCTGGCCTACTAGCCGGCACGCCAACACCCGGCCGGCCTTGCGCCGGCGAACCCCGCTTCACCCGTACCGCCCCGAGCGGCACCGCACGCACCGAATGGACTAACTCATGAGCGAGATGCGCTTTCCTCTTCCCGATGTGGGCGAGGGCCTGACCGAGGCCGAGATCGTGTCGTGGAAGGTCGCCCCCGGCGATCACGTGGCGCTCAACCAGGTGCTGGTCGAGATCGAGACGGCCAAGTCGCTCGTCGAGCTGCCGTCGCCGTTCGTCGGCACGGTCGGCGAGATCCTGGTCGACGAGGGCACGACGGTCGACGTGGGCACCCACATCGTCACCATCCAGTCGGGCGAGTCGGCGGATGCCGCAGCCACCCCCTCCGCGTCCGGTCCCGCTTCTGCGGCCGCCGCCCCCTCCGGTTCGGGCACCGCCACGACCGTGGGTACCGGCAGCGTCGGCGACATCCCTTCGGCCGCCGCGGCAGCCGGCCCCGCCGAGAGCGCGCAGTTCCGCATGGCGGGCACGGCCGATGTCCCGGCCACGCTGGCGCAGGCCGAAGCTCAGGCCGAGGCCTCCGCATCGGCTCAGCAGTCCGTCTCCGATACCCGTGACTCCATCGCCTCCGAGGAGCCCAAGCAGGGCAGCGTCCTGGTGGGCTACGGCACGGGCGGCCAGGTCTCCAGCCGCCGCACGGCCACGTCACGCCAGAACCTCCGTCCCGCGCCCCCGGCCTCTGTCCTGGCGTCGGTGCCGGCCGCGGCCGCCGTCCCCATCATCGTCAAACCGCCCATCCGCAAGCTCGCGAAAGACCTCGGCGTCGCGCTCGACACGCTCGAGGGCACGGGTCTCGCGGGCGAGATCACGCGCGACGACGTCGTGCGCGCGGCCAGCCAGCCGAAGGTCTTCCGCAACATCGAGACGCCCGAGTGGGCGCCCGAGCGCGAGGAGCGCATCCCCGTCAAGGGTGTGCGCAAGGCCATCGCCAATGCCATGGTGCAGTCGGCCTACACGGCCCCGCACGTGAGCCTGTTCGTCGATGTCGATGCCACCCGCACCATGGAATTCGTGAAGCGGCTGAAGGCTTCCACCGATTTCGCGGGCGTCAAGGTGTCGCCGTTGCTCATCATGGCCAAGGCCATGATCTGGGCCGTGCGCCGCAACCCGATGGTCAACGCGGCCTGGACCGACGAAGAGATCATCGTGCGCCACTTCGTCAACCTCGGTGTCGCGGCAGCCACCCCGCGCGGCCTCATCGTGCCGAACGTGAAAGACGCTCAGGCGATGACGCTGCTCGAGCTGGCCCGCGCCCTCGAACAACTCACGCTGACGGCGCGCGACGGCAAGACGCCGCCCTCCGATATGCAGCAGGGCACCATCACGATCACCAATATCGGCGTCTTCGGCATGGACACAGGCACGCCCATCCTCAACCCGGGCGAGGTGGCCATCGTCGCGCTCGGCACGATCAAGCAGAAGCCGTGGGTGGTGGATGGCGAGGTGCGCCCCCGTTTCGTCACGACCCTGGGCGCCTCGTTCGACCACCGCGTCGTCGACGGCGACGTGGCGAGCCGCTTTCTGGCGGACGTCGCGGCCATCATCGAAGAACCGGCGCTCCTCCTCGACTGACGGACGGCCCCCCGCGCGGCGCGATCGCGCGACGGGGTCATCTCGCCGCGCCGGGCTCCGAACGTCGCTCAGATCGCCCCGGCTGGACGCCTTCGATGGCGCTTCTCGATGCCCTCGAAGGTCACGGTAGGACAACAATGCCGATTGCCTGGTCAGGGCCACATTAGGGCGCCGCGAAGCCCGTCTCGCCGCGACATCCGGCCGTTCTCGATGTCCCCCGAATAGGCGACTCGGCCGCCCGTCGTTAGGCTGGACGACGGTCATGACGACCACACACCCAGTCCGCGATCGGGGTGCAGGGCCTCCGGGTCCGCGCGCCGCGGTCGTATGGTCCAGGGCGTTCTGGCCGGCTCCGAAGCAGCCAGACCGCGAACCCGTATCGCCGCGCTGAGTCCGTTCCGCAACGACTCGTGCGCCGCTTGATGTGGCGGGTTCCGACGCGCGCCCCGTGACCCGGCCGTGAGAAACGAAATGCGTTGCCCGCGCCCGGCGTCGGCAATGCGCTGGAGAACACGTGTCAGAAATGGTTGCCGTCAGCGCACGGAATCTATACAAGGTATTCGGAAGAAAACCGCGGGAGGTGGTGAAGCGTCTCGCGGCGGGAAGTGCGCGCGACGAGCTCACCGGCCTCGGCACAGCCGCGGTGATCGACGCCTCGTTCGAGGTGAAGCAGGGCGAGATCTTCGTCGTGATGGGGTTGAGCGGTTCGGGAAAGTCCACGCTCATCCGCATGCTCAACGGCCTGCTCGAGCCGACGTCGGGAACGGTCGAGGTCATGGGTTCGCCCATCTCCGGCATCTCCGACGCCCAGCTGCGCGAGGTGCGCAAGAAGAACGTCTCGATGGTCTTCCAGCACTTCGCGCTCCTCCCCCACCGCAGTGTGCGCGACAACGTGGCCTACGGGCTCGAGATCCAGGGCATGCCCCTCGCCGAGCGCCGCGAACGGACCGAGCGCATCATCCAGCGTGTGGGGCTCGACGGATGGGCCGACAAGCTCCCCGCGCAGCTCTCGGGTGGCATGCAGCAGCGCGTCGGTCTGGCCCGCGCGCTCGCCGCCGACACCGACGTCCTGCTGATGGACGAGGCGTTCTCGGCTCTCGACCCGCTCATCCGGCGCGAGATGCAGGAGCAGCTCGTCGAACTGCAGGCCGAGCTCGGCAAGACCATCATCTTCATCACGCACGACCTCAACGAGGCCATGTTCCTCGGCGATCGCATCGCGGTCATGCGCGACGGCCGCATCGTGCAGGTCGGCACCCCCAACGACATCCTCACCGACCCGGCCAACGACTATGTGGCCCAGTTCGTGCAGGATGTCGACCGCGCCCGTGTGCTCACCGCCGCGGGTGTCATGGAGCCCGCCCGTTCGGTCGTCTCGGTCGCCGCCGGCCCGCGCGCCGCCCTCCGTGCCATGCGCGACCTGCAGACGTCGGCCGCGTTCGTCGTCGGCCCGGGTCGTCGCCTCCTCGGTGTGGTGCGCGACAAGGACGTGCTGCGTCTGGTCAAGGCCAACGAAACCGACCTCAGCACGGTCATCCGCAACGACGCCGCCACGGTCACGGGTGACGTCCACCTGACGGACCTCTTCGAGAGCGCCGTCGAGAGCCCGCTGCCCGTCGCGGTGCTCGACGCCGAGAACCGTCTGCTCGGCGCCATCCCCCGCGTCACCCTGCTCGCCGCGCTCGGAAACGTGCCGACGACAACCTCCGAGCTCGACACCATCGAACCGGCACCCAGCGTCTCGGTCGAGACCATTACCGAGACCTTGCGCGTCACGGCCCCGAACAGCAGCACAGAAGGGACCCTCGTATGAACGAGTTCCGCATTCCCCTCGGCGAGTGGGCCGAAAGCGTCGTCGATTTCATCACGGATGTCTTCAGCGGCTTCTTCGCGGTCCTGCGAGCCATCTTCGCCGCCCTTTACGACGCGGTGGACCTGGTACTCGCCTCTCCCCCGTTCTGGGCCGTCATCATCGTCGCGGTCGCGCTGGCCTTCTTCGTGCGCGGCTGGAAGTTCGCGCTCGGCTCGGCGGTCGGTTTCCTCCTGATCGTGGGCGTCGACCAGTGGGAGAACGCCATGGATACCTTGGCGCTCGTCCTCGTGGCCAGCGCCATCGCCATCGCCATCAGCGTTCCCGTCGGCATCCTGGCGGCGCGTTCGGATACGGCGTCCAAGATCATCAAACCGATCCTCGACTTCATGCAGACCATGCCGGCCTTCGTCTACCTGATTCCGGCCCTCATCCTGTTCCGCGTCGGCGTGGTACCCGGAATCGTCGCGACCATCATCTTCGCGATGGCCCCCGGCGTGCGCCTCACCGAGCTCGGCATCCGCGGTGTCGACAAGGAGGTCGTCGAGGCCGGCCAGGCGTTCGGTGCCTCCCCCGGCCGCATCCTGCGCCAGATCCAGCTGCCCCTCGCCATGCCCAGCATCTCGGCGGGCATCAACCAGGTCATCATGCTGTCGCTCTCGATGGTCGTCATCGCGGGTCTCGTCGGCGCCGGTGGTCTGGGTGCCCAGGTGGTCGCGAGCCTGGGCCGCGTCGACGTGGGTCTCGGCTTCGAGGCGGGTCTCGCGGTCGTGATCCTCGCCATCTTCCTCGACCGCCTCACGGCGTCCTTCGGCACGCGTCGCGCTCGCCGCCCCTCTCGCACCGAACGCGCAGCGGATGCCGCATCCCCCGCCGCCTCGAGCGCCCCTCTCCCCCCGGCCCCGGCCTCTGCACGCGCGTCCCAGTGATGCTTCGCACCTCGAGCTGACCCCGCCGCGCCCCATACCCCCACCCCCGTCTTCTCCGACGGGACGAAAGGAAACAATGAAGAACCGCACCACAGCAACCCTCGCCACTGTCGCGCTCGCCGGAATGGTCGGCCTCGTCGGCTGTTCGTCCGGCACCGCCGAAACCCTCGACAACGGCGACCAGAAGGATGTCACGATCGCCGTCTTCCAGGGCTGGGACGAAGGGGTGGCCGCCAGCTACCTCTGGAAGGCCGTCCTCGAGGAGAAGGGCTACGACGTCGAACTCGAGGATGCCGACGTCGCCCCCGTCTATGAGGGACTCTCTTCGGGCGACTACGACCTGGTCCTCGACACGTGGCTCCCCCAGACCCACAAAACCTACATGGACCGCTACGGCAAGGATGTCACCGACCTCGGTGCCTGGAATGACGACGCCAAGCTCACCATCGCCGTGAACGAGGACGCCCCGATCGACTCCCTCGAGGAGCTGGCCGACAACGCCGACCTCTTCGACAACCGCCTCATCGGCATCGAGCCGGGTGCCGGTCTCACCGAGGCCACGCAGGAGAAGGTCATCCCCGGCTACGGTCTGGAGGACATGGAGTACCTCACCTCGTCGACGGCCGCCATGCTCTCCGAGCTGAAGTCCCGCACGGATGCCGGCGAGAACGTCGTCGTCACGCTCTGGACGCCGCACTGGGCCTATGACGCCTTCCCCCTGAAGGACCTCGCAGACCCGCAGGGCACGCTGGGGGATGCCGAGAGTATCCACTCGGTATCCAGCAAGCAGTTCGGCGACAAGTTCCCCACCCTCGAGGGATGGATCAAGAACTTCACCATGGACAGCGACCAGCTCTACTCGCTGGAGAACGCCATGTTCAACGAGAACTCCAGCGACGACTACGAGCCCATCGTGGCGAAGTGGATCGAAGACAACCGCGACTACGTGGACTCCCTCACGAAGTAGTCGCCCGGTGTAACACCCCTGGGTTCACCACCCGCTAGAAAGGCCGCGCTCACCGAGTGCGGCCTTTCGTGTTCGCCTGAGCGGCCGTGTCACCCGCGTCACACCCCGCCATTCCGAGGATATCCGGGCCAGACGGGCCACCCCGAAATTCTTCAGAAGTTTTTCCAGAATCACTTTTCCCCGGTAAACAGAGCAATCCCCGCCTCATCGCGGCCGTGGAAACGGCTCGTGTATGAGAAATGGCTTCTACGGCCTCTGAATCTGTCGTACAGTAGACAAGTTGCCGGGGACGGAAGCCGAAAGGCCCAGAAGCGAAGTCAACCAAAACCCCCGCTGAGAAGCACAAAATCCGATTACGGATCATCGTGTCAGCGTGGAAAACCCACACAACGAAATCTTCGATGTGAATCAGTCTGCCTGAAAATGACAAACCGGTTCGATTTGACAAGACTTCAAGATGTGGTAGGTTAGAGAAGTTGCCCTGATGAACAGCCTTCGGGTGGGTTTGTTGGGTGCGTCTGATCTTTGAGAACTCAACAGCGTGCACAATGTCAAATGCCAAATAACCTCGGCATCCATTTTTTGGGTGTTTGAGATTTCTTTGAGATTGAAAATGAATGTCAGTTGATATTCGGATTTGGTCAGATTGAACTCGTGTGGATTGTTCGCCTATTCCGGTGGCTGTTCACACATCTGAATGTGCCGTCGCTTCTTTGGGAGTGGTTGGCAGATAAACATTTACGGAGAGTTTGATCCTGGCTCAGGACGAACGCTGGCGGCGTGCTTAACACATGCAAGTCGAACGATGAAGCCCAGCTTGCTGGGTGGATTAGTGGCGAACGGGTGAGTAACACGTGAGTAACCTGCCCTTGACTCTGGGATAAGCGCTGGAAACGGCGTCTAATACCGGATATGACAACCGACGGCATCGTCTGGTTGTGGAAAGAATTTTGGTCAAGGATGGACTCGCGGCCTATCAGCTTGTTGGTGAGGTAATGGCTCACCAAGGCGACGACGGGTAGCCGGCCTGAGAGGGTGACCGGCCACACTGGGACTGAGACACGGCCCAGACTCCTACGGGAGGCAGCAGTGGGGAATATTGCACAATGGGCGAAAGCCTGATGCAGCAACGCCGCGTGAGGGACGACGGCCTTCGGGTTGTAAACCTCTTTTAGCAGGGAAGAAGCGAAAGTGACGGTACCTGCAGAAAAAGCACCGGCTAACTACGTGCCAGCAGCCGCGGTAATACGTAGGGTGCAAGCGTTGTCCGGAATTATTGGGCGTAAAGAGCTCGTAGGCGGTTTGTCGCGTCTGCTGTGAAATCCCGAGGCTCAACCTCGGGTCTGCAGTGGGTACGGGCAGACTAGAGTGCGGTAGGGGAGATTGGAATTCCTGGTGTAGCGGTGGAATGCGCAGATATCAGGAGGAACACCGATGGCGAAGGCAGATCTCTGGGCCGTAACTGACGCTGAGGAGCGAAAGGGTGGGGAGCAAACAGGCTTAGATACCCTGGTAGTCCACCCCGTAAACGTTGGGAACTAGATGTGGGGACCATTCCACGGTCTCCGTGTCGCAGCTAACGCATTAAGTTCCCCGCCTGGGGAGTACGGCCGCAAGGCTAAAACTCAAAGGAATTGACGGGGGCCCGCACAAGCGGCGGAGCATGCGGATTAATTCGATGCAACGCGAAGAACCTTACCAAGGCTTGACATATACGAGAACGGGCCAGAAATGGTCAACTCTTTGGACACTCGTATACAGGTGGTGCATGGTTGTCGTCAGCTCGTGTCGTGAGATGTTGGGTTAAGTCCCGCAACGAGCGCAACCCTCGTTCTATGTTGCCAGCACGTAATGGTGGGAACTCATGGGATACTGCCGGGGTCAACTCGGAGGAAGGTGGGGACGACGTCAAATCATCATGCCCCTTATGTCTTGGGCTTCACGCATGCTACAATGGCCGATACAAAGGGCTGCAATACCGCAAGGTGGAGCGAATCCCAAAAAGTCGGTCCCAGTTCGGATTGAGGTCTGCAACTCGACCTCATGAAGTCGGAGTCGCTAGTAATCGCAGATCAGCAACGCTGCGGTGAATACGTTCCCGGGCCTTGTACACACCGCCCGTCAAGTCATGAAAGTCGGTAACACCCGAAGCCAGTGGCCTAACCCTTGTGGAAGGAGCTGTCTAAGGTGGGATCGGTAATTAGGACTAAGTCGTAACAAGGTAGCCGTACCGGAAGGTGCGGCTGGATCACCTCCTTTCTAAGGAGCATATGGCGCCTCTTCGTTGAGGTGTCCAGAGCCGCGATCGAGACGAATGTTCTCGCGTGGTGCTCATGGGTGGAACATTGACATTGACATCATCGTGAACGTGTTTACGGCGAGTACGTCTTCTTCGGGAGATTGGAAAGTTGTGGCAGGGGAGTGGTGGTGTATGCACGCTGTTGGGTCCTGAGGGACCAGAAACGTGAAGGCCTCCTATTGAGGGGGATTTGCGGGACTGACTCTTACGGACCTTTTTGGTCTGGGACCTAGTTGATCGGCATTACTGGCCGGTTGGGTAGGTACCGCCCGTACTTTGAGAACTACACAGTGGACGCGAGCATCTTAGATGCGGAACTTTATGTTCCGTGTCTTGATAAACACAATGATTTATCCAACACTTCGGTGTTGGTGATCCATTGGTCAATTTCTTACGAGAAATTCGATTCGAACTCATGTGATTTCAAGTTTCTAAGAGCAAACGGTGGATGCCTTGGCATCTGGAGCCGAAGAAGGACGTAGTAATCTGCGATAAGCCTCGGGAAGCTGATAAACGAGCTGTGATCCGAGGATTTCCGAATGGGGAAACCCCGCCAGGCCCTTTGGGTGACCTGGTGACTCCCGCCTGAATATATAGGGCGGGTAGAGGGAACGGGGGGAAGTGAAACATCTCAGTACCCTCAGGAAGAGAAAGCAAAAGCGATTCCGTGAGTAGTGGCGAGCGAAACCGGAACAGGCTAAACCGATTATGTGTGATATCCGGCAGGAGTTGCATGGTCGGGGTTGTGGGACTTTTCTTTTCTGTCTGCCGATGGAGAAGGGTTAGAGCGCTGTATAGACGAATGATTTTGAATGATCAGTCAGAGAGGGTGCGAACCCCGTAGTCGAAATGCAGTTATCGCCCGAAGAGTATCCCAAGTAGCACGGGGCCCGAGAAATCCCGTGTGAATCTGTCAGGACCACCTGATAAGCCTAAATACTCCCAGATGACCGATAGTGAACAAGTACCGTGAGGGAAAGGTGAAAAGTACCCCGGGAGGGGAGTGAAATAGTACCTGAAACCGTTTGCTTACAAACCGTTGGAGCCTCCTTGTAGGGGTGACAGCGTGCCTTTTGAAGAATGAGCCTGCGAGTTAGCGATATGTGGCGAGGTTAACCCGTGTGGGGTAGCCGTAGCGAAAGCGAGTCTGAATAGGGCGATTCAGTCGCATGTCCTAGACCCGAAGCGAAGTGATCTATCCATGGCCAGGTTGAAGCGACGGTAAGACGTCGTGGAGGACCGAACCCACTTCAGTTGAAAATGGAGGGGATGAGCTGTGGATAGGGGTGAAAGGCCAATCAAACTTCGTGATAGCTGGTTCTCTCCGAAATGCATTTAGGTGCAGCGTTGCGTGTTTCTTGCCGGAGGTAGAGCTACTGGATGGCCGATGGGGCCCAAAAGCTTACTGACGTCAGCCAAACTCCGAATGCCGGTAAGTGAGAGCGCAGCAGTGAGACTGTGGGGGATAAGCTTCATAGTCGAGAGGGAAACAACCCAGACCACCAACTAAGGTCCCAAAGCGCGTGCTAAGTGGGAAAGGATGTGGAGTTGCACAGACAACCAGGAGGTTGGCTTAGAAGCAGCCACCCTTGAAAGAGTGCGTAATAGCTCACTGGTCAAGTGATTCCGCGCCGACAATGTAACGGGGCTCAAGCACGCCACCGAAGTTGTGGCATTTATATTTTAGCCCGGCCCACTTGTGGGTCCAGGCGTATGGATGGGTAGGAGAGCGTCGTGTGGCGAGTGAAGCGGCGGTGTGAACCAGCCGTGGACGCCACACGAGTGAGAATGCAGGCATGAGTAGCGAAAGACGGGTGAGAAACCCGTCCTCCGAAAGACCAAGGGTTCCAGGGCCAGGCTAATCCGCCCTGGGTAAGTCGGGACCTAAGGCGAGGCCGACAGGCGTAGTCGATGGACAACGGGTTGATATTCCCGTACCGGCGAAGAACCGCCCAAACTAATCCAGTGATGCTAAGAGTCTGAATCCTTGTCACTGATCCCTTCGGGGTGACGGTCAAGGCCTAGCGCTCGACCCTATGCTGGTGCGGTTAGCGTATTAACAGGTGTGACGCAGGAAGGTAGTCGGTCCTAGGCGATGGTTGTCCTAGGCCAAGGTTGTAGGCCGAGAGATAGGCAAATCCGTCTCTCATGAAGGCTGAGAACTTAAGGGGAGCCCGTAAGGGCATGATCCGATGATCCTATGCTGCCAAGAAAAGCATCGACGCGAGGTTCTAGCTGCCCGTACCCCAAACCGACTCAGGTGGTCAGGTAGAGAATACTAAGGAGATCGAGAGAATCGTGGTTAAGGAACTCGGCAAAATGCCCCCGTAACTTCGGGAGAAGGGGGGCCTAAGGCGTGAATGGACTTGCTCCAGTAAGCGCTGCAGGGCCGCAGAGACCAGTGGGAAGCGACTGTTTACTAAAAACACAGGTCCGTGCTAAGTCGCAAGACGATGTATACGGACTGACGCCTGCCCGGTGCTGGAAGGTTAAGAGGAACGGTTAGCCGTAAGGCGAAGCTGAGAATTTAAGCCCCAGTAAACGGCGGTGGTAACTATAACCATCCTAAGGTAGCGAAATTCCTTGTCGGGTAAGTTCCGACCTGCACGAATGGCGTAACGACTTCCCAGCTGTCTCAACCGCGAACTCGGCGAAATTGCACTACGAGTAAAGATGCTCGTTACGCGCAGCAGGACGGAAAGACCCCGTGACCTTTACTACAGCTTGGTATTGGTGTTCGGTGTGGCTTGTGTAGGATAGGTGGGAGACTGTGAAGCGGGCACGCTAGTGTTCGTGGAGTCATCGTTGAAATACCACTCTGGTCACTCTGGATATCTAACTTCGAACCGTAATCCGGTTCAGGGACAGTGCCTGGTGGGTAGTTTAACTGGGGCGGTTGCCTCCCAAAAAGTAACGGAGGCGCCCAAAGGTTCCCTCAACCTGGTTGGCAATCAGGTGGCGAGTGTAAGTGCACAAGGGAGCTTGACTGTGAGACTGACAAGTCGAGCAGGGACGAAAGTCGGGACTAGTGATCCGGCAGTGGCTTGTGGAAGCGCTGTCGCTCAACGGATAAAAGGTACCTCGGGGATAACAGGCTGATCTTGCCCAAGAGTCCATATCGACGGCATGGTTTGGCACCTCGATGTCGGCTCGTCGCATCCTGGGGCTGGAGTAGGTCCCAAGGGTTGGGCTGTTCGCCCATTAAAGCGGTACGCGAGCTGGGTTTAGAACGTCGTGAGACAGTTCGGTCCCTATCCGCTGCGCGCGCAGGAAATTTGAGAGGATCTGACCCTAGTACGAGAGGACCGGGTTGGACGAACCTCTGGTGTGTCAGTTGTTCCGCCAGGAGCACCGCTGATTAGCTACGTTCGGGATGGATAACCGCTGAAAGCATCTAAGCGGGAAGCCGGCCTCAAGATGAGATTTCCATGCCTTCGGGCGAGAGGCTCCCAGCCAGACGACTGGGTTGATAGGCCGGATGTGGAAGAGAGGACTAAAGACTCTCGGAGCTGACCGGTACTAATAAGCCGATAACTTGATAATCAACCACCCCCTTTGAGGGGTGAAGCATGAAATTCGTATCGAATGACATGATGCTACGCGTCCACTCTGTGGTTCTCGATGTACGGTCGAGAACAAAGCAACACAACATAACTGAACAGCTACACCCGTTCAGAACCCCACAACACCCGTGTTGTGACAGGTTCCCAGGGGTGAAGTCTTCGGAACATGAACTGATCGTATGATCCCTAATGTTTCGGCGGCCATAGCGAGAGGGAAACGCCCGGTCACATTCCGAACCCGGAAGCTAAGACTCTCAGCGCCGATGGTACTGCAGGGGGGACCCTGTGGGAGAGTAGGACACCGCCGGACTTAACATTGAAAATGGCCACCCAACACGCTTGGGTGGCCATTTTCGCTTTAACACCACCAGATGAGG